>CBDFGG010000004.1:0-1410489 GCA_965247015.1 Flavobacteriales bacterium
TTGATTGTTTGAACCATCACGCTTGTGTTACCACAATTGTCTACACGCTGTGTAAGTACGAGTGATAACATAGTTACATCCTTCTGTCATCGACTCTTCCATTGTCACTGCAACGTTGTCGTCACAGTTGTCAGATGCAGTTACTACTGCAGCTGCTGGAACCATGTCACACTCTACTGTCATGTTTGACAACATCGTGTCGAACATTGGATCTGTTGTGTCTTGGAAATGGAACGTCAACGTACGAACTGATGTGTTACCACAATCGTCTGTTGCTGTCCATGTGTATACTGTTGTATAGCTGTTTTCGCAAACACCAGGGAAGTCTTGTGAAGAGAACACAAGTTCTACGTTCTCGTCACAGTTGTCTTCTACTGTTGGTGCGATGATGCTTGGCTGAACATTGCACTCTAGTGTTGTCTCAGAATCTTGTCCTGAAATCACTGGTGCTGTTGTATCGATTACTGTAATAGTCTGTGATGCTGTCGCAAAGTTGCCACATACATCTGTTGCAGTCCATGTGCGGATGATCTGGTATTGACAATCAATAACTGGCAACGCAACGTCATTCACAGTTACCTCAACCGCAGAACATACATCCGTTGCAGTTACCATTGCTGGTGCTGGGATAGATGAACACTCTACTGTTACGTTCGCTGGAATCACACCGAAGCTTGGTGCTGTTGTATCAACCACGTGAATCACTTGTGTGAAGCTGTAGCTGTTACCACAGTTGTCTACTGCTGTCCATACTTTCTCAACATCATAACCACAGTCAGTGATGTTGTTCTCGCCGCTGATCGCAAGGATCGTCAACTCATCATCACATACATCACCAAATACTGGAGCCTCTGTTGGAAGTGGGTTACCACATTCTACAGTTACTTCTGCTGCTGGAGATGATACAATGTAAGGAGCAGTTGTATCAACTACTGTGATTGTTTGAGATACAGAAGTATCATTTCCACAATCATCTGTTGCTGTCCAAGTGCGAGTAGTTGCATAACCACAAGCCAATGGAGCGCTAGTTGTTTCAAATGTAACTGTCAATTCAAGATCACAATTATCAGAGAAGATTGGTGCAGTAAATACTACATCCTCTCCGCACTCAATTGTCAAGTTCTCAGCTGAGAAGTCAACAGATGGGTTAGTGTAATCTGTAACTGTGATAGTTTGAGTAGCAGTTGTATTGTTTCCACAATAGTCATCTACAGACCATGTGCGTACAATCAAGTATCCACAGTTTTGAGCAATTGAATCTTGTGAGAACACAATTTCCAATTCTTCAGAACAGTTGTCAGTTGCAGTTACCATTGCTGGTGCTGGAACTTCGCCACACTGAACTGTGATATTTGCTGGTACGTTTTCCAATTCTGGATTAGTTGTATCAACAACCATCAAGATTTGAGTTGCTTCAGCAACGTTTCCACAAAGGTCAGTTGCAGTGTAAGGTACGATAGATATAGTACGTGCAGTATCCGCTCGTAATTTCATCTTCTACAGTTACTGTTACTAGACCGCCACAGTTGTCAGTAGCAGAAACAAGCTCTGCACCTGGTACGTTAGTACATTCTACTGTAACGTTAGCTGGAACGTTTACAAAAGTTGGAGGAGTATTATCAATTACTGTAATCACTTGAGTCGCTGTGCTTGAGTTTCCACAAACATCAGTTGCAGTCCAAGTGCGAGTAATAGTATAAAGGACATCCTTCAGAAATAACTTCTTCCATTGTTACTGTAGCAGATGAACAAACATCTGTAGCAGTCACATTAGCAGGAGCTGGAATGTTATTACAAGTAACCGTTGTATTAGCAGGTACACCTACCAATGTTGGGTCTTGATTATCGATAACATGAATAGTTTGAACAAATGATGCAGTGTTACCACAATCATCTGTAGCAGTCCATGTACGAATGATATCATATCCACAAGCTGTTTGATTTGCTTGTTGGAATGTGTAGTTTACATAAACTTGAGTATCACAAGCGTCAGCAAATACCGGAGCAATTACTGGAACCACATCTAGACAACCTACTGTCAATTCAACCGCTGGAGTTGAAGTCGTGAAAGGTGCTGTAGTGTCAACCACTGTAATTACTTGAGTATGCATTGCCATGTTACCGCAATCATCTGTTGCGATCCACATGCGAGTGATAGTGTAAGGACAACCTGTTCCTACCATCTCGAAGAAGTCAACTGTAACATCCATGTCACAAACATCACCAGCAGTTACAGAAGGAATTGCAGGTACTTGACCGCATTCTACAGTAACGTTTGCAGGAGCGTTGTTAAAATATGGATTGGTGTTATCAGTAACGCTAATGATTTGAGTTGCTTGTGCTGTGTTTCCGCAATCATCAGAAACAGTCCATACACGCACCACATTGTAAGTACAGTTGTTCACAGGAACAATTGACTCGTTTAGTGTAGCAAGAATTGGAGTCTCAGAACAATTGTCAATTCCATAGATCATTGGAGCTACTGGAATAGAAGAACAATCAGCTGAAGTATTCGCTGGAACGTCACCCAACTGAGGCGCTACGTTGTCAATAACGGTAAGTACTTGCGTACCTACTGCCATGTTACCACAAGCGTCAGTCGCTGTCCAACGACGAATAATATTATAAGTACAATTTAATGTTCCCGGTACACCTGGTACAATTTCTTCAGTGAATACTGGAGTCAAAGAACCTGAGCATAGATCCTGAGCAACAACTGAAGTTGATGCGCTTGGAATATTATCGCAAGAAACGATAGCATCAGCTGGAACGTTTGATACAACTGGATTAGTAGTATCAACTACTGTAATAGTTTGTGACTTCACATCTTGATTTCCGCAATCATCTGTTGCAGTCCAAGTGCGAGTAATTACATATCCACAAGTCAAGTTTTGAACGGTCTCGTTGAATGTAACAGTCACTTGATCATCGCAAATGTCTTGAGCATAAACGTTAGTTGGAACCGCAGGAACTGCAGTACATTCAACAGTTACATCAGCTGGAACATTTACCAATGTTGGGTCAGTCTCATCAACTACGAATACAACTTGAGTTGCTGTTTCGCTATTACCACAATCATCTGTAGCAACCCATGTGCGGATGATCTTATAAGAACAACCGAAAGGAACCTCTTGAGCAGAATAAACAACTTCTAATTCAGTGTCGCAAACGTCACCGAAAGTTGCTGCATCATAAGGTATCTCTTGAGTGCAAGAGTAAGTTACATCTTGTGGCTCATATGTTACGAATGGCTTCGTAGTATCTACGAATGTGATAGTTTGTGAAGCAACAGTTGTGTTTCCACAATCGTCAACTGCAGTCCATGTTCTGATGAACAGGTAACCACATTCTAATTCTACTGTTTCAGCAACCATATCAACGAATACATCTTCGTCACAGTTATCAGAAGCAGTTACAAAAATATCTTCAACCTCATCGCCACATTCCAATGAAGTGTTCGCTGGAATGTTATCGAATGTCGGATCTTCAGTATCTGAAAGGTAGAAAGTACGTGAAGCTACCGCTTGATTGCCACAGTCGTCTGTCGCTGTCCAAGTGATGATTCTTGTTCTTTCACAACCATTACCTTGATCGTTTACAGTAAATAATACTGTTGGATTTGCAGTACAGTTATCTTCAGCATCTACATAATAGTTAGCTGGATCTGGAAGTTGACCACAAAGTACTGTTCCGTTTTCTGGAAGATTTACAAATGTTGGCTCTTCATCATCATGCGTAGACAATGTGCGAACTGCTGTAGTCATATTACCACAGTCATCAGTAGCTACAAAAGTGTAAGTACGAGTGCGGTCACAACCTTCACCGTTATCAACAAACGTTGTAATTACGATTACTGCATCGTCACAGTTATCAGATGCTGTTACTGCAAGTTCTTCACCTGTTGGCAACTCATCACAAACAACTGTTCCATTAGCTGGAAGGTTATCAAATGTTGGAGCCTCAGTATCACCTGCTACAGAAACAACTTGAGTTACGCTTGTAGCATTTCCACAATCGTCTGTTGCTGTCCAAGTACGAGTAATTTGGTATTGATCGTTACAATCAACAGTTGGGTTTTGATCTTCACAACCTGAAAGTGCAAAGTTGAAGTCACCCTGGTCACAGATATAGTTTCCATTAGCTGTACCTTGAATCAAAATCCAAGCTGAGAAACCAGGACCGTAGCTTTGTAAGCTTGCGTTCTCACCATACTGACCACCGAAGCGGTAATCTGCTGGGAAGTGAGTGATCTGAAGATTAACTCCAGCCAATGATCCTTCTCCAACAAGATTGTTAGTTTTAGTAGGATCCAATTCATAATATTCCCAATCAAGATATTCGTCACCAATAGTGATGGTATTACCCATATCTACTTTTGGTTCACGGAAACCACTTGGAGTATTGCTATTAGGAATAGCGCTCCATGCAGCATAATCTCTCTTATAACGGTACCATGCAGTGTAAACCAATCTCTTGTTGCTGTGAGAAGCACTCTGAACAAGACCTGTTACTTTCAATGTACCATCATCAAATCTTTCAAATGTACCAGTACCAACTGACACGAAGTTGTTGCTAGTCACGCCCAATGCACTCTTCACAGGGTTAGATACCCAAAGTGTGTGACCAGCGTTTGTATCATCAATGAAACAAATATCTGCTTCATTTGAATCAACACCAGAAATAGTCTCAGTCAAAGTAACTGTTACATCTTCATCACAATTATCAGATGCAGTCAATGATTCCGCAGATGGAATATCATTCTGACACTGAACGGTGATATCTTCTACTTCTTGATCAAATGTTGGAGCTGTGTTGTCATCCACACTGAATGTACGAGTTGCAGTAACTGTGTTACCACAATCATCTGTAGCTGTCCAAGTAAATGTGCGAACAACATCACAAGTAGAAGCGTTGCCGCTATCCACAAATGTAACTTGCACAGACACACTGTTATCACAGTTGTCAGTTGCTGTTACGTTGAAGTTGTTTGGAGTTGGAAGTGAACCGCAAACCGCTGTAGCGCTTTGTGGTAATCCATTAAGAACTGGAGCCTCATTATCACCTGTTACAGTGATCAATTGTTGAGCTGTTGCACTGTTGAAGCAATCATCAGTTGCAGTCCATGTTCTACGGATGATATATGTATCATCACATTCTACTACTGGATTATTGTCTTCACAGTTGTTCAAATCAATATTGAAGTCACCTGGGTCACACACGTATGTGTTTCCGATATAACCAACAATGTTGATCCATGCTGAGAAGCCATAACCTGTGCTCTGTAAGCTAGCCTTATCACCTAGCTGACCAGCGAAGCTGTAATCAGTTGGATAATGTTGAACTGTAAGAGTAACACCGTTTAAGCTATTAAGACCTACAAGTGTATTTGTCTTGGTTGGATCTAATTCGAAATAAGACCAATCCAAATATTCGTCGGTGATAGTAACTGTTGTTCCAGCATCAAGCTTCTCTTCTCTGAATCCACTTGCAGTGCTGCTGCTTGGGATAGAAGTCCACTCCTCAAAAGTGCGCTTGAAACGGTACCATACAGTGTACTGGAATTTCTTAGTTGAGTATTGAGCGCTCTTAACTGTACCTGTCAATTTAGCTGTTCCATCAGGATACAACTCGAAAGTACCAACTCCATCAGAAACGAAGTTGTTGTTCGTTAAGCCCAATGCATTTTTAACAGGATTAGAAACCCAAAGTGTGTGATCATTTGCGTCAGAAATCTGACAGATTTGAACTGGAACACCATTAATAATAGTATCCTGTACAAAAGTGATCGTTGGATTGTTACCTGAGTTATCTGTTGCAGTTGGATTTGTTACTGCAGGAATTGCAGAAGCACACTGAACAGAAACGTTTGCTGGAACATTAGAGAACACTGGTGGAACAGTTTCGCAACAAGTTCCATAAATGAAATCTAAAAGAATATTTCCAACGCAAACGTCTTGAACTTGACCTTGCTCCAATCCGAAAGAACGGAAGTTCAAGTCAAGTGTATTTTGACCACCATAGTTGTAACCAACTGCAGCTGCATCAAAATAGAAAGTCTTCACACGGGTTCCGCTTGGTTCGCAAACGTTACATGTGTAAGGAATTTCAGTTGGGTTGAAGTAACCAATCACTACTCCATTCAATTCGATTGGATAGTTATAGTTTACTTGATCAACGTTATATGAGTTTTGGCTAAGATCAAAATCAGCAGCCGCAACATTAAATGTAATAGTCAAACCAGTTAAACACTGATTTGGATTACAGTTAGGATCTGTGTAAGATACTACGTCTTTGTTACCGTTGATGTAAGCTGAAGTGATAGAGGAAGTGAAACTCTCAGAACAGATCTGACAAGAGTTAGCATTATCCCAAATATCCAATTCAATTCCATCGCAACAGTTTTCAAGATAAATAGTAACGTCGTTTGACTCTCCATCCCAAGTAGTACAACCTGAGCGACGAGCACAACGACGGAATGTAGTGTTTTGAGTTAAAACACCTGGATCATACGTTTCACCATTTGCTCCAACTACCTCTTGGAATACCCAGTTGGTAGAAGCGTTCTTGTACAACCACATATATTGTAGTGTACCTGTTCCACCTGTTGGCGCAGTATAGCTTTGAATAACAGCTGGGTCAAAGTTTGGACCGCAACCTGTTTGGTCGCAGCAGATGCTACCACCATTATCTACATTATCACAGCAATTGTTTACAGTGATAGTGATGTCATTTGATTCACCATCCCATGAAGTACAACCAGCACGACGAGCACAACGACGGAAAGTTGTTGTTTCTGTCAAAGCACCTGGATCGTAGCTCGCAGAAGATGCGTTTGGAATAGTCCAAAGAGCCCATCCAGTAGATGCACTCTTATATAACCACATATATTCAATGGTACCACTTCCACCTGATGGAAGAGTTACGTTATTAATAGTAGCAGGATCAAATGGAGTACAACCTGTCTGGTTCGAACCAATAGTTCCACCATTTGTAAGGTTGCTGCAAGTAGCAGCGCAGTTGATCAAGTTACCATTGAAATCACCATTTCCACATGAAGTTCCGTTATAAACGAACCATGATGAAATGCCGAAGTCTCCATCTTGAGCGTTTGCACCTTGCCCAAGTTGAAGACCGTATTGAAAATTAGAAGCAGATTGATTGAAAACACACTCGTTTGGATTACAAGGATTCAAAGAACCACTCGATACCTGAGGGAAGATGTTTAGAAGCGTCGTATTCAGTGAACCTAGACCAATGATCTGATTTGTTTTTGTCAAATCAAAATCATAAAACATCCAAGTTGACTCATCTCCCAAGTTTGGACTGTGCGCAATGTTTCCTTGCGATGTCCAGCTTGAAAAATCTGACTCGTTGTTAAACCAAATGCTAACAAGCATCTTTTTGTTAGTATCACTGATTTTCTCAAGGATACCTGTCATGTATGCTTTACCGTTAGAATATCGAATAATCTTCAAACCGGTAGAACCGCTCGCGCGATAGTCAGTACCAAAGTTTGGGATCCACAAAATTCTACCAGTATTCGATTCGAAACCTACCATATCACATGTAGATGAAACTGAAGCAGGAGCCGCAGCTTGCAATGTGATGATCGCATCAATTTCGAAATCGGCTGGATAAGCAGATGTCTTGGTAATCTGAATGTAGTTAGCCTGCACCATAGAAGTGTAGGTCATTGTTACATAGTCAGTGCTACCACTTTCTACTAATGAGGTGTTTTCTGTCCAGCTACCACCAGTTGAACTTTCCTTAACGACAGGACGAGCGTTACCGGTTTCACCAGCACGCTTTTTCCAACGTATATAATAAGGTGTTCCACTAGGAATAGTTGCGTCTAACTGTAACGTTAGAACATCACCATTTTCATAGAGTTGTGCTCCATTGCCATCAGGACCATTAAGCGCAGCGTCCGCTGAAGTAATGCCGCTTTGAGACGACACAGTACTAGCGAAGTTTTGAGCTTCTGATACGATAACCGTAAAACACAAGGAAATAAGAAGCGTAATTGACTTCAAAAAACGACGCGTTTTCGAAGTATTACCCCAGGAGACGTAGAGGTTTCCCATCTGCTTAAAGTTTGGTTTAGTGTTTAAAATGTTAGGTATTAAATAACGCCACTCGTGGACGTTAGATGTGCAAATATACCCTAAATACGGATATTAACAATCTTTTATCAACATTTTTTGCCGTTTCGTCGAATAAAAACACAACTTCATCGACAGCTTTCATAATAAAACACTAAAAAACAATAAGTTAAGCCAAAGTCCGTTGACAGGCCCCCAAACGAAAATTTTACATGTGCTTAATAGTGGAAATTGCCTCAGTAGGGTGCTGGTGACCAAACACATAGTTACCCGCGACCAAGGCATCTGCTCCAGCATCAACCAAAAGTTTCGCATTTTGAGCATTCACCCCGCCATCAACCTCTATCAGACTTTTAGATCCACTTTCATTGATCATTTTCTTTAAAGCTCTTAGTTTTTTATAAGTCCCCTCGATGAAGGTCTGACCACCGAAACCAGGATTCACACTCATAATCAAAACCAAATCAAGGTCAACAATAATTTCCTCCAGTACACTCACTGGTGTATGAGGATTTAGTGCCACCCCTGCCTTCATTCCTTCCTTCTTGATGGCTTGAATCGTACGATGAAGGTGAGTGCATGCTTCATAATGTACAGTAAGCAAGTCCGCCCCCGCTTGTGCAAACTCCTTTATATATAGGTCTGGGTTTACAATCATCAAATGAACATCCAATGGTTTCTTTGCATGCTTCTTTAAAGCACTCATCACTGGAAAACCAAAAGATATGTTTGGGACAAAGACTCCATCCATCACATCCACATGGAACCAATCTGCCTCTGAAGCATTGATCATCTCGATGTCGCGTTGCAGATTACCAAAATCTGCAGATAAAACTGAAGGGGAAATAAGGTGCATGTGGGAATATTTTGCGCAAAAGTAAGCAGTCCCATGTAAAAGCTTCTCATCTTTGTTCAAATGATAATCGTAGGACTCACAGGCGGTATTGGCAGTGGAAAATCTACTGTAGCAAAGGTGTTTGAAACACTGAACATCCCTGTATTCTACTCTGACGATGTTGCAAAAAAAGCTTACTCCGACCCAGAAATTCGAGCAATTATTTCAGAAAAATTTGGTACAGATTTTTTAACGGAAGATAGTGTCAATAAGGAAAAGATGAGAAACCTGATATTCTCTCAGCCCGAGGCCTTGCAGTTTATCAACCAATTGATTCATCCATGGGTGGCACTTCAATTCAAAGAATTTAAAAAAGTAAATCATCGTACACCCTATATCATCAAGGAAGCGGCTATACTCATCGAAAGTGGTGGTTATAAAGACTGTGACAAGATAATTTTAATCTCAGCACCGGAAGACCAACGGATTGCCCGTGTTGCTTTAAGAGACCATATTTCCGAAGAAAAGGTTCGCGAGCGAATTGCGCTACAAATGACGGATAGCGAAAAATCGAAATACGCTGATTTCAATTGGAAAAATGACAATCATGAATCCATTCTCAAACAAATTCTATTGTTCGACAATATGATTAAGGGTTAAAATCCTTCACTGCATTTGCAACTTTCGTAGAAATACTCTCCATCATTTTCATTCGAAACTCCATTTCTGTCATGGGACTTTTTCTACCAGTAAATTGCTTCATCAACTCTTCTCTCCCTTCTCTATTTATATAGTCCTCTTTAGATCCCATCAATTGCCACTTCCATTCTCCTGGATAGATGTTCTCATAGTCACCATCGTACTCTGACCAAACCACATTGTCTCTATCGGTGAAAGTAATAATCTCACTCGCGTAGATCTTGCCTGTTTCTGCATCCAAAATTTGATATCGAAAAGCAGCATCCAGTCCTCTTCCCACGCGATGTTCCATATATTTAATTTTCTTTCCATCAACAGTGCTTCCAAGAAATCCCTTGCGTTCAATATTTCTCAGAGGAGAAGTCATCGGCTCATATGAAATTAATTCGCCTGTAATAATATACCTCGCCCCAGCAAGCTTACCCGCTTCTATCACTGTAGATTGATCGAATACCGCCGACATATTATTCATTTGCTCTTGAATCATTTGATCCAAGGTCTCTCTTTCTACTAATTGAATAAATGGACTTTTTAACTGAAGAATTTTTTGTTTGATAGTGGCACTTACACTTCGTTCTATAGCCTTATCTGCCTGCTTGTTATGAACAGGAACATAAGCCATCGTGTATTTTGATTTTTCCAAACAAATATCCCGAAGAGCTAATGCATCCTCAAACCCTGCATCCAACTTTGTCACTTCATTAAAGAACTCATAGCCTTGCCTGTACAAGCCCAAATCCATTGCTTTTTGACCTGATCTGTAATTTGGAAAAATGAGACTGAGAATATCTAAATACTCTACCTTCTTATTATTACGATCGAGATAACCTAACTTTTGAATCAATTCTTGAGCGAAAGAATAACGCTCTTCTTTAATGGCTGCAGTTGCTTCTTCTATTAATAAATTGATGTAGCTCTGACGACAATTTTCCTTCTGCATTTCAGCAGAAGCAGGAATTTTTAATTCAAGACTGCGATATTTATTAGCATAATCAAAAGCTTCGGCATACTCTTTTAACGCAGTTTCATGTTGACCAAAAGCACATGTCTGCTGTGCTTTTTGAAATTTTTCATCAAGATTTTTTTGTGCAATCCTCTTCATTCCTACCAAGGCCTCTGCCTTTCCGTAGCTGTCATAGATAGACTCATAGGATTCAAATGCCTTTTCTTTCAGCCCTGCATCTTCATAAACTTTGGCTTCTTTCATCAATGATTTCGGACCTTGACAAGAAGAGAGCAAAAAAAGGCAACTTGTAAAAACAAAAAAGTAACGAAGTATCATACCGCAAAGTTAATACCTCATTACTTAACAATATTAAAGCCAACTTACTTGATCATCGAAGTGATCTCTGCACTCATTGGCTCCACTTTAGAAGTGTATGCTTTTAACCACTTACCATCAGGACCTACAAGGAATTTATGAAAATTCCACAACACAGATTCATCCTGTACACCATTCAACTCTTTTGACGTCAACCATGAATAAATAGGATGTTGATTTTTCCCTTTCACATCCAACTTTGCTGAAATTGGAAAAGTAACACCGTAGTTTCTTTCACAAAAATCAGCGATCTCTTCACCTGTTCCCGGCTCCTGTCCTAAAAATTGATTGCACGGAAAACCGATGATTACAAGCTTATCTTTATATTTTTCATAAAGCTCTTGCAATCCTTTATACTGCGGTGTAAATCCACATTTGCTTGCAACGTTTACGCAGAGCACATACTTCCCTTTGTAATCAGCGAGGTTGATTTTCCCTCCCTCTAATCCATCTAATTGAAAACTGTAAAAGTCTTTTGAAACCTCTGACATATTGATTTGAGTTTTTTCTGGTGTTCTAAAACGTGCAAACAGCGCTAATACCGCCATTCCAATTGAAAGAAATATCGCTTTCATTTTCTGTTGATTTTATTTAAAGCAAATTAAACCTAAAAAAGTTCAGGACGCTATGTACGAACCGCGTTTGTGATTAGTTTCGCAGATACCACTATGAAACAAAAAAACCTTTTCCAAACCCTCTTCGGATCACTCGGAGCGGATCTGCCGTCGTCCATTGTTGTCTTCTTGGTTGCCCTTCCTCTTTGCCTTGGAGTGGCAGTCGCATCAGACGCGGCTCCCTTCGCTGGCCTTATCGCAGGCGTCGTTGGCGGAATTATCGTCGGCAGTTTGAGCGGCTCGCATGTCAGTGTCAGTGGACCCGCAGCAGGGCTCACTATCATAGTTGCGACAGCCATTGGTGGAGCTTCTAGCTACGAGGTTTTTCTTCTCGCTGTTTTTGTCTCTGGAATTATTCAACTCATTTTAGGAGTAGCGCGCTTTGGTGTGATTGGAGAATACATCCCCGCTTCTGTCATCAAGGGAATGCTCGCCGCGATTGGACTCATGCTCATCCTCAAACAAATTCCTCACCTCTTCGGACATGATGAAATCCCTGAAGGAGATGAAGAGTTTATTCAGGCCGACGGGCACAATACTTTTACCGAACTATGGGCCATGCTCTCAGATCTATCACCAACAGCCATAGGAATAGGTTTTTTTTCTCTAGCTATTCTCTTGATTTGGGATACCAAATTTTTCAAACACAATAGAGTACTTCGATTAATTCCAGGATCGCTGATCGTGGTAATATTAGGAATCATCATTCATGAATACATAAAAGCGAATGTTCCCAGTTTGACCTTGTCAGCAAATCACATGGTCTCGATTCCAGTATCTTCTTCATTCAATGAGTTTACTAGCTTCTTTACATTTCCCGATTTTTCTGCTATTACTACAGGCTTCGTTTGGATCACTGCTATTAAACTTGCAATTGTTGCATCACTCGAATCGTTGCTGAGCATTGAGGCTTCTGACAAAATTGATCCACAAAAAAGATTCTCCCCACCGAATAGAGAACTCCTCGCACAAGGTGTAGGAAACATGACTTCAGGTTTAATAGGAGGTCTGCCTGTAACAGCGGTTATTGTTCGTAGCTCAGCAAATATCAGCGCAGGTAATAAAACAAAAATGTCTTCCATTTTTCATGGCTTACTACTTTTGTTATCTGTTTACTTCGCACCAGAATTTTTGAATAAAATTCCTCTAGCTGCGCTTGCTGCAGTATTGATCATGGTCGGTTATAAATTAACAAAACCTTCCATCTTTAAGCAGCTATACATGAAAGGATGGGATCAAATAATTCCATTTGTCATTACCATCGTTGCGATTCTTTTTACTGATCTCCTTATTGGAATTTGTATCGGAATAGTGGCAGGATTATTTTTTGTTCTTCGATCTAATTTTAAAAATGGAATTACTTTCGTAAGCGAAGGAAATTATTACTTGGTTCGTCTAAGAAAAGACGTTAGTTTTTTAAATAAACCAAAACTCAAACAAAGCCTAGAAAGTATACCTGATGAATCTAAAGTGATTATCGATTTATCAAAATCTGATTTTGTAGATAATGATATCAAAGAACTCATTCAAGACTTCAGAACTCAAGCAGAGTACAGAGGTATTTCTGTTGAAGTAAAAATGGGTGATAAAAATATTCAACTCTAATCTATTTATCCTCTACCAAAAAATGGAATCGTATAACAAGCTGCTATTAGAAAACAAGGCATGGGCAAAAGAAAAAGTACAGGACGATCCTGATTTTTTTGCGCGCCTAACCAACATTCAAAAACCTGATTTTCTCTGGATCGGCTGCAGCGATAGCCGAGTTCCTGCCAACGAAATTACAGGCACTCAACCGGGAGAAATTTTCGTTCACAGAAACATCGCCAATATGGTGGTGCATACGGACCTCAACTTGCTTAGCGTGTTAGAATACGCTGTGCAAGTATTAGATGTAAAACACATCATCGTCTGCGGACACTACGGCTGTGGTGGTGTGAAAGCTGCTATGGGAAATACCAGCCTAGGGATCATCAATAAATGGTTGCGAAATATCAAAGATGTGTACCGTATTCACGAAGATGAAATCAACACTATTCAAAGTGAAGAGCAACGTGTAAACAAACTTGTAGAATTGAATGTGCGCGAACAAGTGACCAACCTCGCTAAAACTTCTATTGTACAAAAAGCGTGGAAACATAAAGGCCATCCGCACATTCATGGATGGGTATATGACCTAAAAGATGGTATCATCAAGCCAGTATTTGAAATGAACGCAAATACTCCTTTAGATCCTATCTACATGTACGACAATCTCTAGGAAAAAATTTAATATGCTTTAACGTAGTAAGGGAAAGTTTGGGATTCGTGTTTCCAAACTTCCCTACTACATTTGTATAAAGATTTAAGAAGATGATGATGCTCTATATTATCGGTGGTGCGTTTGCACTGATTGGATTTCTAGTCCAAAGCCGATTGAAGTCTAAGTTTGAAAAGTATGGTGAAATGTCGCTTATCTCCCGATTAAGCGGCCGTGAAGTGGCAGAAAAAATGTTAGCCGATCACGGGATCTACGATGTAAAAGTCATCAGCACTCCTGGATATCTCAGCGATCACTACAACCCTGGAAATAAAACCGTGAACCTTAGTCATGATGTGTATCACGGACGTTCTGTTTCGGCGGCAGCCGTGGCAAGTCATGAATGTGGGCACGCTGTTCAACACGCAACTGCATATAGATGGCTTCAATTCAGAAGTAGTGTTGTACCGCTAGTGAATATCGCCAGCCAAATTATGCCGTGGGTTTTGATGGGAGCTGTAATGGTACTTTCGAGATTCCCTGGCCTTCTGCTCATTGCCATTTTGGCTCAAGCTGCCATTACAATCTTTACATTGGTGACCTTGCCTGTGGAGTTTGATGCGAGCAAACGTGCGTTGCTTTGGATCAAAGAAAAAAATGTAGTTATCGCTAACGAATACGACGGTGCCAAAGACGCTTTGAAATGGGCTGCTATGACCTACGTAGTAAGCGCACTAGCAGCAGTAGCTCAATTGGTTTACCTCATATTATTATATGGTAATAGAAGACGTGATTAATACCGCAGGGTACTAATCACGACTTATCTTCGCGCTCAAATCACCACTTACTATGGCTGAAAAGCAATCGAGAGCGCTCATTTTTATATTCATTACTCTACTTATTGATGTCATCGGCATTGGAATTATTATTCCTGTATTGCCAGAACTCATCAACTCTGTAGCCGGCGGTTCTCTAGCAGATGCTGCTGTTTACGGCGGTTGGATGATGCTTGCATACAGTGTTATGCAGTTTCTTTTTTCGCCTGTACTAGGCAATCTGAGCGACCAATACGGCAGAAGACCTATTCTACTCATATCACTTTTCGGATTCGGGGTTGACTATATTTTAATGGCGCTTGCCCCCACTCTGGGCTGGCTATTCGCTGGTAGAATTATCGCTGGTATTATGGGCGCAAGCTTCACAACAGCCTCTGCATATATCGCAGATATTAGTACTCCTGAAAAAAGAGCGCAAAACTTTGGGCTCATAGGGGCAGCCTTTGGACTTGGATTCATCATTGGTCCCATGCTCGGTGGTTTGCTTGGTGCATATGGTGAACGTGTGCCCTTCATAGCCGCGGCTATTCTCACCTTCATCAACTGGTTGTATGGATACTTCGTGCTTCCAGAATCTCTGCCGGTGGAAAAAAGAAGAAAGTTTGAATGGAAGCGCGCCAATCCTGTCGGCTCACTCCAGCATCTCTTCAGATACCCTGTTATTGCAGGACTAGTAGCATCATTGGTTCTGATATATATCGCATCACACGCCACGCAAAGCACTTGGAATTTCTTCACCATGGAGCGATTCCAATGGGACTCTAAGCAGGTGGGGATTTCGCTTACTGTGGTGGGGATTCTAGTCTCTATCGTACAAGGTTATTTAATCCGAGTCATCAATCCTAAACTCGGCGCCGAACGCTCTGTTTATGTTGGTATCGTGCTCTATGCCGTCGGATTTTTCTTATTCTCCTGGGCGTATGAAGGTTGGATGATGTATGTATTCCTTATCCCCTATTGCCTCGGTGGTATCGCAGGCCCCGCTCTTCAAGGAATTATGTCGACACAAGTGCCAGACAACGAACAAGGCGAACTCCAAGGTGGACTTACGAGCCTCATTAGTGTAACATCGATCATCGGACCTCCTTTGATGACGGGTATCTTCTCGTACTACGCGAGTAAGGAATCAAGCATTTATTTTCCGGGTGCACCATTTCTTCTCGCAGGTGTGCTCACATTGGTCAGTGGTTTCCTCGCTTATCGTTCACTTCGTAAAAAGCACTAGTACCATCGTATATTTGCAGCCATGAGCAATAAAGTACTTTTCCTCGATCGCGACGGCGTCATCAATCAAGACCCTGGAGATTATACCTATTCATTGGCAGAGTTTCATATTCTACCAACGGTTATAGATGCCCTAAAAATTGCTCAAGAAAAAAATTACAAAATCATCTTGATTACCAATCAAGGTGGAATTGCCAAAGGACTTTACACCCACGAAACCGTTGCTGAAATTCATACTTTTTTCAAAAATGAATGTCTTAAAAATGGTGTGGAAATAACCGATATTTTTTACTCTCCTCATCACCCTGAATTTGGAAATTCTTTGACTAGAAAACCAAAATCACTGATGATGGAACGTGCAGTGCACCGTTATAAGATAGATGTTTCAAACTCCGTCATGATCGGAGATAAAGAGCGCGATATTACTTGCGCAGCACAAGTAGGAGTAAAAGGAATTCTTATTCCTACAAACGCAGATTTAATTAATTATATGACCTCGCTTTAAACAATGAGTTACGTCTTTCACAAAGGAGAATATGTCAACGAAAACCAAGCATTCATTGCTAAGGATAATCGTGCGTTTCGCCTAGGTGATGGCTTCTTTGAAAGCATGCGTGTCATTGATGGAAAAGTACTTTTTCTCGAAAACCATTTTGCTCGTATCTCAGATACCATCAAGGCATTGAAAATGGTCGCTCAAGAAAACTTTAGTCTAGATCTTCTGCGTTCACAAATACAAGGTTTATTACAGAGAAATAATATCACTCGCGGAGGCAGGGTTCGAATTACTTTTTATAGAAAAGCTACTGGCTTTTATCTCCCCAATAGCGATGATGTCAACTACTTGATCGAATCTGAACCGCTTCTCGAAAATGAATTTTTGCTAAACCCTATTGGAAAGACGGTAGATATTTTTACCGATTTCAAAAAAGACGTCAACAAGCTCTCAATATATAAATCGCTGAATGCGCAATTGTATATCATGGCTGCATTGCATAGCAGAGAAAAAAATCTCGACGATGCGCTGATTCAGAACAATAAATTCGCAATCATTGAAAGTATAGCGAGCAATATATTCATTGTTTCAAACGGCGTATTGTACACGCCTACACTACAGGATGGATGCATCGCGGGCACTATGCGAATGAATATTATCAATATTGCAATTGATAATAAAATCAAGGTTTACGAGTGTACGCTCAATCCACAAAACCTGCTTGCGGCGGATGAAATTTTCTTGACAAATGCTGTAAAAGGTGTTGAATGGGTTGTCGCTTATCGCACGAAGAGATATTATAATGATATGTCCAAAAAGATGATTCAACTCTTGAATCAATCGGCAAAAGAATACGCCGGAAATTCTTTGGTATCCTAGCCTTCCAGACTCACGCGAGGATCTATCCATGCGTAGATAAAATCAACAATCATATTGATAAATACGAAAGCTGTGGCAATCACGATGACGCCTCCCATCACGACAGGAAGATCTTGTTTTTCGATGGCCGTAAACATTTCTTGACCTAGCCCTTTCCATCCGAAAACGAACTCTACAAAAACAGCACCCGCTAGCAACGATGCAAACCATCCACTTACCGCAGTCACGACGGGATTCAAGGCGTTTCTTAGTGCATGTTTGAAGATAACTCTCCACTCTGGAAGTCCCTTTGCACGGGCTGTTCGAATAAAATCCATCGACATCACTTCTAATAAAGAACTTCTTGTCAACTGAACAATGACTGCCAGCGGTCGAATCGTTAGAGTAATCAATGGAAGAATCATATTCTTCAAATCGATGTATTCTCCTTCCCATACACTTACGCTGTAAAGGCTTCCCGTCATGTTTAGTCCCGTGCCTGGCAAGTACCAATCAGTGAAAGGAATGTGAATGTGATCTCGCCATAAAACCGCCCCTATCCACGCCACCAGAATAGCAACAAAAAACGACGGGCCAGCCATTCCTAAAGCGGAGATAAACAAGAGACTTCTATCCATCCACGTGTTCTGTTTGATCGCAGAAATAATTCCTAATATTAAACCGATGATCAAAGCAAATAAAATAGAAAGTACTGCCAAAATCACAGTGCCCGGAATCACATCTTTTAAAATTTCAGAAACATTTCTTTCTGACAAAAACGATCTTTTTAAATAGGGTGATTTAATGTACAGCGCCGATTCCCCTAGTGGAATGAATTGAAACCCAGAATACTTTTCTAAAGAAAAAAAAGTGCGATCTGTTTCGATTTTGCTATGCCACGAAATAGGAGACAGATCATTTAAATACATGATATAACGCGTTTGCAAAGGCAGATCTAAATCTAATTTTCTGCGCATGGCATCCACTACTTCTTGCGGTGCATTTTCCCCCGTCAAATTTCTGACGGGATCAGAAGGACTTAAATTAAATAGAAAAAAAACAACAGTCACAACACCCCATAAAACGAGGAGGCTGTAACCTATTTTTTTGAGAAAATATTTAATCATTTTTTCTCGACCACGAGCTTGATCAGTGCAAACACAGAATAATTGATCATATCTCTATATCCACTATCAATTCCTTCTGAAACGATGGTTTGTCCATCGTTATCTTCAATCTGTTTGATACGAAGTAATTTCATCAAAATTAAATCAGTGAATGAAGAAACACGCATGTCGCGCCAAGCCTCTCCATAATCATGATTTTTATTCATCATCAAATCTTTTGTCACCTTCACTTGATGATCATACAATCGTTGTGCTTCGTTGGGATCCATTTCGAGAGGAGCATCCTTTCCGAGCTCCATTTGGATGAGGGCCATTACACAGTAATTCAAAATGCCAATAAATTCATCTATGATGCCCTCGCCGACTTTCGAGTGGCCATTGTCTTCCAACGTGCGGATGCGTTGCGCTTTGATAAATATTTGATCCGTCAGACTTTTCGTTCTGAGAATTCTCCAAGCTGTGCCATAGTCTTTTGTTTTCTTTGAAAACAAATCTCTACAGATTCCAACAGCCTGATCATATTGTTGCGATGTTTGCTCCACGTGTTGAGTCGATTTGTTCGCAAATTTGCCACACAAGTTGGAATATCCTCACATTATTTGAAGAAAATGTCATTTAAACCCTTTTCGTTACTCATCAAAGGAACACTTCACACGTTTGAAAGGCCTGCTATTATGGGTATTTTAAACCTCACTCCTGATTCCTTTTACGCTCAGAGTAGATTAAACGAAGAGGCGTTGCTTGCCCGCGTGCAGCAAATGATCCATGAAGGAGCGGACATTCTCGATATCGGTGGTCAAAGCACCCGCCCTGGCGCTGAGCGCCTCACCGCATCCCAAGAATGGGAAAGACTAGATGGGGTATTTGAAACCATTCATCACCATTTCCCCAACGTCATCACATCAATTGACACATTCTATGGAGAGGTGGCGCAAAAAGCTATCGCAAGAGGAGCGGGAATCATCAACGATGTAAGCGCGGGAAGTATTGATCCATCCATCATCGATGTGGCCGTTCATCAGCATGTCCCCTATGTTGTCATGCATATGCAAGGAGAACCTCAGACCATGCAACTGCAGCCAGAATACAAAGACGTGGTGCAAGAACTGATTTATTTTTTCTCGGAAAAAATAAATGAACTACACGGTAAAGGTTTGGTAGATCTTATTCTTGATCCGGGATTTGGATTTGGAAAAAAGAGAGAGCACAACTATGAAATTTTAGCGCACATTAAATCATTTGATCTTCTCAATAAACCAATGCTTATTGGTGTTTCAAGAAAAAAAATGATTCAATTGGTGACAGAAAAAGATGCCGACGGAGCCCTGGCCGGAACGATCTCAGCAAATACTTTTGCCCTACTGAATGGGGCGTCTATCCTTAGGGTGCACGATGTTGCTGCCGCAGCAGATGCTCGATCGATCGTTTTAGAACTCAATAAACACCAATAAAAAAGGCCTCTGAAAGAGGCCTTTTTAGTATCATAACAAACTCATATTATTTTGGAACTTCCACTTTGTCATATGCAGCACAGCTGGCATGACCTTGAGTAGTGCAAGATTGCATTGCAACGCCTAGGGTAAGTAATCCTAAAAAAACGATGATTAATCGTTGAAGGACTTCATGCGTCCAATCATGGGAATTTTTCATTTGATCTTTTTTTAAAGTCAGGTATTATTAGTTATTGTTGATTTTAACGTAGTTAACTCAAGAATGTTGCATTTCGGAAATAGAAATTATGGCTTCAATAAAAACCACAGTCCTACTAGGGTAACGGACCAAAGTAAATAACGCTTTGCTGTTGTAAATTTGATGGTCATCATAACGTTGTTGTTTTTTAGTTACCCTGCCTTTCCAGAGGCATTCCGTGCAGGTTTACTAATTTCAACGAGTCAGATGAAACTTAGGTTACAACAATCTTAAGATTTTGCTGCTAATAATGTGTTCTTCATTAACGACACAATCGTCATTGGCCCAACCCCTCCTGGAACTGGGGTTATATATGAGCTTTTTGGCGCCACTGACTCGAAATGAACATCACCCGCGAGTCTAAAGCCTGACTTTTTTGACTCATCTTTAATTCTAGTAATCCCAACATCTACCACCACTACTCCATCCTTTACCATGTCACCTGTAATAAACTCAGGCTTGCCAATGGCAGCAACCAAAATATCAGCTTGTCGAGTAATGCTTGCGAGGTCTTTCGTTCTGCTGTGTGCAATAGTCACAGTACAGTTTCCTGGATAGCCGTTTCTTTGAAGTAAAATGCTTACCGGAAGTCCTACAATATTGGAGCGCCCCACTACCACGCAATGCTTGCCTTCGGTTGGAACCTTATAAAATTCTAATAATTGAATGATGCCATAAGGTGTAGCGGGTAAATAAGTCGGCAGATTCAATGCCATCCGTCCCACGTTTTCTGGATGAAATCCATCCACATCCTTTTTTGGATTAATCGCTAATAAGATCTTTTGTTCGTTGATGTGCTTTGGAAGTGGAAGCTGAACGATGTATCCGTGAATTTCTGGATTTTCGTTGAGTTCCTTCACGATTTGAAGCAACTCTTCCTCTGTAGTTGAAGCCGGGCGTTGTATTAAAGTGGAAATAAACCCGATTTCTTCGCAAGCCTTGACCTTTGCTCCGACGTAAGTCAAACTGCTCCGTCATCGCCAACAAGCACCGCTGCTAGGTGGGGAGATCGCTGGCCAGATTGTACTAGCTGCGACACTTCATCACGCAACTGGTCCTTAATTTTCAGAGAAGTGGCTTTACCGTCTAAAAGTTCCATAAGTCTGATTTTTGGGCTTGCATTGCAAAAGAACGACAGTTTTAACAATTTTCTCTATTAAAAAAAGGATGGTGTACAAATAACACTTTCCTATATTTGAAAAAATAACGTGTTCCTGTAACCTTATGAAAAAAATCTACACAACACTGGTTTTGGCCTTTGCAACATTGATGGGATTCTCACAAATCTTGTCTTCTACACCGGCCTTTCCTACTCAAAATGATGAAATCACCATTCTCTACAATGCGACTCAAGGGAATGCAGCATTGACAGGAGTCATTCCGATCTATGCGCACACGGGTATCATCACAAACAACAGCGCAAACAACAACGACTGGCAGCATGTCCAAGGCAACTGGGGCACAGCTGATCCAAACGTTGTAATGACACCGCTAGGAAACAATCTTCACAGAATTATTATTACACCACAAGACTTTTACGGTCTAGGAGTAGGCGAAACTGCTACAAGATTGATGTTCGTGTTTAGAAATCAAAGCGGAACTATCGTTGGTAGAAATGCTGACGCCAGTGATATCTATTTGAATTTATATCCCGAAGGATTCAACGCAGGATTCACCGCTCCTGGAGCTGCAGTAGTAACAGCAGACCCTGGACAGAACGTTTCTGTTGTATGCGGCGCTTCTATTGCTTCTGATATTTCAATCAGTGTCAATGGAACAGAAGTGAATTCAGGCACAGGGATTACTACATTGAACTACACGTTCAATGAAGCGAACGCAGGAGAATATTTGGTAGAGATGACCGCAACTTATGATGGTTCTACTATCACTGACGAACTTACAATCGTGGTTCTTCCAACTCCAAACGTGGCAGCATCGCCTGCAGGTGTTGTAGATGGAATTAACTACATCGATGATGACACCGTTATTCTTCAGTTCTATGCTCCGAACAAAGACTACATTTTTGTAATCGGCGATTTTAACGATTGGCAAATCGATTTAGACTACATGATGAATCGCACACCAGATGGAAGTACTTATTGGATCGAATTGAGCGGACTTACCTCTGGTCAAGAATATCGTTTCCAATATATGATTGACGACGAGCAAATGAGAGTTGCGGAAATTTACGCAGAGAAAATTCTCAGCCCATGGGACGATCAATACATCCCTGAATCTACCTATCCAAACCTCATCGACTATCCAGTAGGCTTGACCTCTGAGCCCGTTTCTGTTTTCCAAATCAATGAACCAGAATTCAATTGGACAGATGCGTCTTATGTAAGACCTTCTAAAGAGCGTTTGGTTATCTATGAAACATTGGTTCGTGACTTCGTGGAGGCTCAGAACTATCAGACATTGACAGACACATTGGATTACTTCGAACGCCTTGGTATTACAGCGATTCAGTTGATGCCGATTATGGAATTTGAAGGAAACATTAGCTGGGGTTACAATCCAGCATGGTTCTTTGCAGCGGATAAATATTATGGAAGCAAAGAGTCATTAAAAATCTTCGTGAATGAATGTCACAACAGAGGAATTGCAGTGATTCTAGACATCGCACTAAATCACAGCTTCGGACAAAACCCGATGGTACGTATGTACTTTGATCCGAACAATGGACAATTCGGTGCTCCAACAGCAGATAACCCATGGTTCAACCAACAACCAAAGCATGACTTCAATGTTGGTTACGACTTCAATCATGAAGCACAGCGCACTCGTAACTTCTGTAAGCGAGTGATCCAATATTGGATGGACGAATACCACGTTGACGGATATCGCTTCGACTTATCGAAAGGCTTTACACAAAACAATACACTAGGAAACATCGGCGCTTGGAACGCATACGATCAAAGCCGTGTAAATATTTGGAATGACTATTACAGCTATATGCAAAGCATCGAGCCAGGCAGCTACGCTATCCTCGAGCACTTTGCTAATAATGATGAAGAAACTGCCCTTGCAAATGCAGGTATGATGTTTTGGGGAAATCTGAACCATGAATACTCAGAAGCCTCAATGGGCTATGCTTCCAACCTCAGCTGGGGTAGCTATCAAAACAGAGGGTGGAATAATCCTCACCTCATTACTTACGCTGAAAGTCATGACGAAGAAAGATTGATGTACAAGAATCTTCTTTTCGGAAATAGCAATGGTTCTTATAATATTACGAATATCAATACAGCTCTTGCTCGTATGGAATTAGCACATTGCTTTTTGATCCCGATTCCAGGTCCAAAAATGATTTGGCAGTTTGGGGAACTAGGCTACGACTACTCTATCAACTATTGTGAAGATGGAACTGTCAATGAACAGTGTAGAACTGCACCAAAACCTATTCGTTGGGATTATCAAGATGTAGAGGCTCGCTTGAAAGTTTACAAGGTGACAGCTGCATTGAACAATTTGAAAAAGACACAAGCTATTTTCTCAACCACCAATTTCAATATTGATCTTGCTGGATTTGGAAAGAGAATTCACCTGAACGGTACCACTCAAAATGCGGTGGTAGTTGGTAACTTCAACACCACTGCCATCAATATGATTCCAGGATTCCAGCACACAGGTACATGGTATGACTACTTCACAGGAAATCCTATTGAAGTGACAGATCTTGGTGCCTCTTTCAATTATCAGCCGGGTGAATACCACATTTATTTCGACTATCAACTTCCTGTTCCAGACATTACTACAAGTGTAGAAGAAGCACTTGCAATCACAGGAAGCAGCTTGAATATTTTCCCAAATCCTTCTCAAGGCGACTTGACTCTTGCATTCCGCAATAGCCAAGCAGGAAATGTTCGAATTGAAATCGTTGACTTAATGGGTAGAGTTGTTTTCAATCATAACCAAGGAAATACTCCTCAAGGCACCCAACAAATCAGCCTCGCAACGGAGCTACCACAAGGAAATTATATCCTTCGTTTGATTACCGACAACAATGTTGTTAGTCAGCCTGTTATCATCTCAGCGAGATAATAATCAGGAGCATTTTTTAGAGAAAAAGAGTTTAGACCTCAAACCTGAATTATTTTTAGTTAGTGTAAGAAGTACACGTATTAAGAAATAGTTTATGTTTGAGGTCTCTTACCAAACAGTATAACCAAAACGAACCAAACAAAATCCATGAGAAGTCTATACTCATTGATTGCAACCACAGCCTTACTCTTCGCAAGCGCTGTTATGCATTCCCAAACCGTCTCAGGTACGGTAAAGGATGAAGCCGGCACTCTTCCCGGAGTCATCATCAAAGACAAAGCAGGAACTACTGGTACAGCTACAGACGGCACAGGAAATTATTCCTTGAAGCTCTCTGCAGGTAAACACGTACTTGAGTTCAAATTAATCGGCTACGGCACACAAACCAAAGAAATCACTTTGGCTGATGGTCAAACTCTTTCTCTCGACGTAACCATGAGCGAAGAAGGAAATGACCTCGACGAACTTGTAATCGTAGGTTACGGTGTTCAACGAAAAAGAGAAGTAACAGGATCTATTTCAAAAGTAGATGGAAAGGAACTTACCAAATTACCTGTTCCTTCATTCGAAGCAGCGCTTCAAGGTCAAGCAGCCGGTGTTCAAGTAACACAAGGTTCTGGTCTTGCGGGTAGCTCATCTATTCTTCGAATCAGAGGTATCGCTTCGATCTCTGCGGGTGGTGACCCACTTTATGTGATCGATGGTATTCCAATCACACAGAACCAATTCATCAATGGTAACAGTGGTGGTATGAATAATAACCCACTCGCTACTATCAACCCATCAGATATCGAGTCGATCGAAATCTTGAAGGATGCAGCAGCTACCGGTATCTACGGTTCACGTGGATCGAACGGTGTTGTATTGATCACTACAAAAAGAGGTGGTGGTAAAAAAGGATTATCATTCGAATTCAATACTCGCGTCGGTGTTGGTACACCAGCTACGCTTCCAAACATGATGAACACGGAGCAATACCTTGCAATTCGTCAAGAAGCTTGGGAAAATGACGGTGGAACAGGATATGTGTGGTTGCCAGGTGTAACGTACGAATCAGGCGCGGGCGCTAATGCATCAGCACTAGAGCGTGAGCAGAAGTACAATCTTGCAAAGCAAATCAATACAGATTGGGTAGATGAAGTAGTAGGTGTTGGAGTAAAGCACATGTACAACTTCGGAGCTACTTATGGTGGTGAAAAATCAAACCTCTATGCAGGTGTGACCTTTGACCACAATGGTTCTTATCTACAAGGAAACTACTATCAACGTATGTCTGGTCGTGTAAACTATGACTATACGTTCAGCAAAAAATTAAAAGTAATGTCTTCGCTTTCTTATTCTATTGGTAAAAACCAAAGAGTAAGTGCAGCGTGGAGCGGCGGTCTTGGTCAAGCAATGAGTACTGCCCTTCCATACTATCCTGTAACAGTTGACTCAACAGCTATCGAGTTGTTTGGTGTAAACAGTGAAGTGGGTGACTACTATATGTGGAACAACGGTTATGATAACCCAGTTGCAGTTAGAGAAGGGTTGAAATGGAGATCTGAAGAAAAGAGAACCATTGCCAACTTATCTGTAATCTACACACCTATCAAAAACTTGAATGTACGTGTTAGTGGTGCTTATGATTACATGGACTTCGCTGACTATCGTTACGAACCACAAGATCTTTTCCCAAATAGACTTTGGGGATACGGTGAAGAAAAACCAACATGGACCAACAACTGGTCTTCTTCTGTAACAGCCGACTACGTTTGGGATTATAACGAAGACAACAAGTTCACGTTCCTTCTTGGAGCTGAGGCACAAGAGCAGTCAGTGAGCCGTTATGATAACATCACTTACAACTATGTAAACGGTCCTATCTATGATGATTTTGAAACCGACACTACCGTTATTCAGAAGTTCATCGGTACACCAGAATCTTGGACATTCGTTTCAACTTTCGCTCGTATCAACTATTCATTAAAGAACCGTTACTTCGTTCAAGCAGTTAGCCGTATTGATGGATCTTCAAGATTCGGTGCGAACAACCGTTATGGATTCTTCCCTAGCTTATCAGCTGGTTGGGTGATTTCAGATGAGCGTTGGTTCAACAAAAATAAAATCGTGAACTTCTTGAAGTTCCGCGCAGGTGTTGGTAAATCAGGTAACGCTGATATCCCAGGCAACGCACAGTTTGGCTTGTATTCACGAGTTGATAATGGTATCACTTACAATGGCGATCCAATCATTTTCCCAACACAATTAGGAAATCCAGATTTGCAATGGGAAACAACCACTACTTATGATGCAACGCTTGAAGTTGGATTATTGAAAGATCGTTTGAGCGCTACTGTTTCTGTTTATCGCAAAGACACTAAGAATGCTTTGATGAACGTGAACGTGGCTCCTAGCACTGGTTTCACCAACTATTGGGATAACGTAGCAACCATCCTTAACCAAGGTGTGGAATTGACAATCACCAGCTACAACATCACTCGTCCAAACTTTGAGTGGAAGACAGACTTCAACATTGCTCGTAACTATAACGAACTTGTAGATATCGGAGATTACACTCCAGATGCAGTGAGCGGTGGTACCAATGACTCACGTGTTATCGTTGGTAAGCCAATTGGATCTTTCTACTTGATGCAATTCAGCCACATCGATAGCCAATCAGGTCGTCCTGTTTATCTTGATGCAAACGGAAATCAAACGTATGATTACGACAACAACCAACGTCAATATGTTGGTGATGGTCTTCCAGATGCGATTGGTGGTATCACCAACTCATTCCGCTACAAGAATTGGGATGCGCAGATCCTTGCAACATTCAGCTTGGGTGCGAAAATCTTCGATTCATCAGGAAAGCGTCAGTTGGGTGTTGTTACCGATTGGAACATGCGTACTGAACTCCTTGACAGATGGCGCCAGCCAGGCGACGATGCAACATTCGCTCGCTTGACATTGGACGAAACAACTTATGATCTTCCAAGTGGATTCCCATGGTGGAACACTAGCTTGTTCATCTATGATGCAGACTTCTTGCGCCTTCGCAACTTGGCAGTTGGATATACTTTCAAATTGAAGAAGGAAAGCAAACTGAGAGGTTTGAGAGTGGGTGCTAATGTTACAAACTTGCTTACCATTACGAACTTCCCTGGCCTAGATCCAGAATTGGTTCGTGACTTTGAAAATGCGCAAGACCGTAACTTGAGCCCTAACGTTACTTACTTGACACCTCCACAAGAGCGCAGCTATAACATTTCTATTTCTGCTAACTTCTAATCACCTGCAACATGAAAAAGTCAATCATATATCTTTCATTTATTCTTGCTGCAGCAAGTTTCTCAAGCTGCAAAAAATGGCTCGATGTAGGTCCTGAAAACGTAGTGCTTCAAGAAGATGCACTTAAGACTCCAGAAGACCTTCAAAAGCTTTTGATTTCTTGCTACGATGTAGTAGGAAATACAATGGATGGTCGCGTTCAGAATCTTGCTGAATTGCTTACTGATAACATGGCTCGTCCATTGAACAACCTCGAACTTACTTCTGTGTATGATCGCGAAGTGAACTTCTTTAATACCACTACTAACAACGTTTACACAGACTTGTATCGAGCGGTATTCAGATGTAACTCACTTCTCGAAAGTGTTGAATTGATCGATGGACTTTCTTCTGCAGATCGTCTTCGCATTGAATCAGAAGCACGCTTCATCAGAGCACTTTGTCACTATTGGACATTGAAAGTTTGGGCACAGCCATGGGGTTATACTTCTGACAATTCTCACTTAGGAATTATCATTCGTGAGAACGCTGCTGCTACTCCACTAGCGAGAAGCACCGTCGCTGAATCTTATGCTTCTATAATTGCTGACTTAGAATTTGCTTTTGCAAATCTTCCAGCTACTAATGGTGCATATGCAAACCGCTATGCTGCTGCGGCTATGTTGAGCCAAGTTCTTTTCCAAAAGAATGACTACAACGGTGCCGTAACGTATGCAAACGAAGTAATCAATTCTGGTTTGTATTCATTGGAACCAACACTAGATGTGTTCCATGCAATGACTCCAGAAGCTCAAGCAACGGCAAACCCAGAAGCGATCTTCTCTGTAGTAAGTACTAACACATCAGCAATCGTTGACACTCGTAACGAAGGTTTCAGAGATAACTACTTCCCTGGTTCTACTGGTGCTCAGTTGAGCTACAGCCAAGACTTGTTTACCATCTTTAGCCAAAGCGGTGTGGATGGACGTAAGACTGCATGGATCGACGAAGCTTCAGGTCAATACCAATCGTTGAAGTTTGGTTCGAACGCAGCTGGATCATTCTTCTTCTCGATTCCTTTGATTCGTTTATCACATATTAAATTGATCCGTGCAGAGGCAATCGCAGAAGCGGGCGGTGATTTAGCTACAGCAATCGAAGACATCAATGACATTCGTGATCGTGCTTTTGGCGTTGGTATATTTGATGTACCATCTACTGCAACTGCAAACGATGTTATCTTAGCAGCTAGAGACGAGTTTCGAAAAGAAACCATCAGTGAAGGGCTTCGCATCGATCAGATTAGAAGACTTGGAGCAAATGGATTAAATATTACTGTAAGAAACGCTCCTTGGAACTGTCCAGGAATGGCAGTCCAATTCCCGAATGGTGAATTTTCAAGTTCTCTATTTGTAGGTAACCCAGAAGGTGGATGTAACTAATTTTAATCAATGAACATCATGAACAAGAAATTAAATATAGCAGCAGTCCTTCTCGCAGGTGCGATGGTATTCGGACTCAATAGCTGCAAGCCTGAAACAAAAGGCGAACTCGGTACAGCATTCGACAAGGTTGCTGGTATGGACGGAACCTGGAAAATCACTAAGTTTTCTCAAGTTGACTTGAACAACCCTATTCGTGAAGAGCGCGATTTAAGCGACTTCTACATCGTTGATGGACAACAGGCTTTGGAATTGACTTTTAACAAAGAAGACCGCACGTACACTGTTGTACCAGGACCTGGTATCAACTTCTTTGGAGAGTCTGGAACGTGGGGATTTGATAACGATGCCGCTCCTTCTAACTTGTATCTTTATGGTACTGACACCCTAGAATTCAACCTAGGTGCGATGGTTAGAGAGTTCGACAATAATCTTGTCATCCAACTTCCTCGCTTCTGCGATGATGGCGCAGGCAATCGTCTTGAAACAGTGATTTATAAATTTGAATTCGCACGTCAATAATAATGAGCAACATGAAAAAAATACTCTTCACAATTAGCGCAATTGTATGCAGCATGTTGGCTTCTGCTCAATCTGCGTATGTTCTTCCATCACCAACTGGTGCTGATGAACCGGTGACCATTTATGTGGATATTTCTCAAACCAACGGTGGACTAAAAACCATCTTGATGAACCATCCTGAAGAAGTTGACAACGTTTATCTATGGACATGGATGCCTGCAGATAACGGAGGAAACGGAACTTGGAATGAAAGTAATCAATTCAGAAAAATGACTCACGTTTCTGGTCTGCTTTTCTCATTCGATACCATCCCAACTTTGTTCTACGGAGTAGATGGTCCTACTTTTTTTGCTAGTGGAATTTCTTGTCTTGCGAAACTTCGCGATGGAAATGCATACGCTGACGACGGAGTTGGTGAAGCAAAAACAGAAGATTTGAGAATTACCATTATTCCTAAACTTTGTGACGATTTATACTGCACATTCCCTGAGCTTTCGAAGCCTGAGGATTTTATTTCGATTACATACAACAACAACATCGAAACCAACCCACAGTTGCAAAACCTGACGGATGGTGAGGTGTACTTATACATTCTAGCGAAAGGAACAGGGCCATTCAACTTGTATCCTTATGTACCCGTTGCACAAGCAGCAAGTACTGAGGCGCTACGAATGAAACCAGTTCCTGGCAAGCCTGGCGAGTTCCGACTCACCATCATTCCAACGATGTTCTTTACGAATGTCCCGTCCACACAGACCATTACAGAACTGAGGTACTATGTTGTCAAACCGGGATATGTACCGGCACAACCAGTTCCGATTACATACGGATTTTTGGATTGCTCGAACTAGTCAATTCATAAAAAAAGCCCCAACGATGTTGGGGCTTTTTCTTTGCAATCTATTTGATCATTTTCAATAAACACCATTCATTTCGTTCACGCTGCAGGACTAGCTTCAAACCCAACTCTCCTCCCACTCTCTCGAGTTCTGGAATATCTTGAGTATAAAATCCGCTGAACAAAATCTCTCCTCCTGTCTTCAATACTTTCACATACTCTTTCATATCACGAAGCAGAATATTACGATTAATATTTGCAAGAATGATGTCGTACTCTTGATTCGTGAGCAGCTCTGCTCCTCCCTGATAAGATTTAATGCGCGTACAATTATTTCTTTCTAAGTTCTCTAGACTATTCAAGTAAGCCCACTCATCGATATCTATTGCATCCGCGCTTTCTGCACCCATCATTTCCGCAAGAATCGCTAATACCGCAGTACCTGCGCCCATATCAAGCACGTGCTTTCCTTTCCAATCCATATTCATCATTTCACCCATCATCAAATGCGTGGTGCTATGATGCCCTGTACCGAATGACATCTTCGGCTCAATATTGATCACATATTCAAATGATCCTTCCACTTCATGGAAGGGTGCTCGAATCAAACATTTGTTATCTACAATGATTGGATCAAAGCTCTTCTCCCACTCCGCATTCCAATTCACTGCTTCAATCTCTATGCTCGTCCATTCAATTTTTTGATCCTCGATTTGTGAAGTCATCAACTCCGCTAACAATCCCTCGTTCCAATCGGCTGCAACTATGTAGGCTTTTACCCCTTCATCGGTTTCAACAAAACTTTCAAATCCGAGTTCTGCCAATTCTGCTACCAACACTTCTCGTGCGGGCAGCAATGGTTCCAGAACGAATGTAACCTCTTGATAGTTCATTAGTGTGCGGCTGATTTGATGATCGTCATGAAATCATTTGCCTTCAATGAAGCACCACCAACAAGACCTCCATCCACATCAGGACAGGCGAATAAAGATTCACTGTTTTGTGGATTTACAGAACCTCCATATAGGATATGAATTTGATCTGAAACTTCTTTTCCAAAATGATCTCCGATTGATTTACGGATAAATGCATGCATTTCTTGCGCTTCATCATTAGAAGCGGTAACACCAGTTCCGATCGCCCATACAGGCTCGTATGCTATGATTATTTTCTCCATTTGATCAGCTGATAAATGGAACAATGCCTTTTCAATTTGATGAAGCACTGTAATAAAATGTTTCTTGTCTTTTCTTTCTTCTAAAACTTCACCACAACAGAAAATAGGTTGCACATTATGGCGCAGACAAGCGTCAATTTTTGCCGCAATCAATTCATCTGTTTCATGAAAATATTGACGACGCTCGCTGTGTCCTAAGATGCAAAATGGAATGTTCATTCCATCCAACATTGCAGCGCTAATCTCTCCTGTGAAAGCTCCAAAATCATGATGGCTGCAGTTCTGAGCTGATAGATAAAAGAAAGGTTCTTCCATCATTTCAATATTCGCCAAGTAAAGCGCTGGAGGTGCGATAATCACCTTTACGCCGTGTGGCACATCTTCTTTTCTCTCTTGAAGTGCGATTGCAATTTCCATTGCCTCTTCAAGTGTTTTGTTCATTTTCCAGTTTCCTGCTACTATCTTATGTCGCATTGTATTCAATAATTTCTTGCGAAGATAATCAATCTCAAAGCCCGCTGCTGCGCCCTTTTCAGAGTGGCGACACTATTTCGTATTTTTGCAAGGTGTCTATCGTAACTCCACTTGAAATATTAAATCGCTATTGGGGCCATGCCGCATTTCGTCCGCGTCAGGAGGAAATTGTTTTGTCGGTACTCAATGGCAACGATACCTTGGCGCTCTTGCCTACAGGTGGAGGAAAAAGTGTTTGTTTTCAAGTTCCAGCATTGTGCATGGAAGGTGTTTGCCTTGTGGTGAGTCCTTTAATGGCATTGATGTATGACCAAGTTGCCAATCTTCGTGAACGAGGCATCAGTGCTGTAGCGATTACAAGCGCTATGAATTTTCGAGAAATCGACAAGACGCTTGATCTATGTGTGCAAGGGAAATATAAGTTTCTATATGTCGCCCCAGAACGTTTGAAGAGCACGCTCTTCAAAGAGCGTTTCAAACGCATGATGATTTCGATGATTGCTGTTGATGAATCACATTGTATCTCTCAATGGGGATACGATTTTCGTCCTTCCTATCTTGAAATCGCTGCTATCAGAGAATTTCATCCAACTGTTCCTGTGCTTGCACTTACGGCAAGCGCTACACCTGCGGTGGTCACAGACATTCAAGTGAAACTTCATTTCAAATTGGAGAATGTCATCGGTACGAGTTTCGCTCGTCCGAACCTCGCATATGTAGTCATTGAACACGAGAATAAAGAAGACAAGCTTCTTGATATTTTGAAAAATGTTCCGGGCAGTGCTGTGGTGTATTGTGGCACTCGCGCCCGCACCAAAGAGGTCGCTGAATTTCTCTACAGAAGAGGTCATAGTGCTACATTCTATCATGCTGGTCTCACACACCAAGAAAAAGATGCAGCATTTAAACGATGGCTCAGAAATGAATCTCGCATTATCTGCGCCACCAATGCCTTCGGAATGGGCATCGACAAGCCCGATGTGCGCGTAGTGGTTCACATGGATGTGCCAAGTACTCCAGAAGCTTATTTCCAAGAAGCGGGACGCGCAGGAAGGGATGGAAAAAAAGCATATGGTGTTTTGTTATACAATAAGGGAGATCTAATTTCTCTTCGAGAAAAAGTCGAAGCAAAATTTCCTCCCATTGATACCATTCGCCGCGTGTATCAAGCCTTAGGGAATAATTTCCAACTCGCAGTAGGTGCAGGAAAAGACGTGCAGTTTGAATTTAATCTCGCTGCATTTGTGAAGTCTTTTCATCTCAAAGCGGCAGAGACCATGCATGCTTTAAATATTCTAGAGGCAGCTGAATACATCGCTCTCAGCGATAGCATTCACATGCCTTCGCGATGCACCATATCTATTAGCAAAGGAGATTTGTACAGCTATCAAGTAGCGCATGCCCAGATGGATGGCTTTATCAAACAATTGCTTCGCATGTACGGCGGGCTATTCGACAACTATGTGCCTATCAAGGAAAGCGAAATTGCGAAGCAAATTCGAACCTCAGATAAGGAAGTCGTGAGCTTATTGTATTTATTACAAAAACAGAATGTAATCGACTACATTCCTGCAACAGATACTCCAAAAATCACCTACCTCACCGCTCGTGAAAGTGCAGAACACCTGCGCCTTTCGAAAGAGGTGTATGAGGACCGGCTTAAAGCCGAAACCGAGCGCATGGAAGCGATGATTCGCTATATGCAACGCGATCGCTGCCGCAGTGTTCAATTGCTCGAATACTTTGGAGAAAAGGAACCGGAGGCTTGCGGCAAATGTGATATCTGTCGCGATCGTGCGAAAAAAGGTTTAGAAACAAAACAATACGAGCACCTCTGGGAGGCGCTTTCAGCAAAGCTTTTGAACAGTTCGCCCACCTTGGATGAAGTGGATAAATTACTTCCTCAATTTGATAGCGAACTTTTGCATAAAATGATTCGCTGGAAACTCGATCACCAAGAGCTAGTGCTCGACGACATGTTGCGCCTCTCATTACCAGGGCTCGACGATTAGTCGCTTTGCCTTAGATTTGCGGCATGAATTCATTTGTCCAAATCAGCCTTAAGTCAGGAAAAGAACATAGTATCCTTCGCCAACACCCTTGGATTTTTAGCGGCGCCATTCAGAAAATGGATGGTCTGCCAAAAAGCGGGGATATCGTAAACGTGCTTGACCACAAGGGAAATCAACTAGGAACTGGACACTATTCTGAAGGAAGCATTGCTGTGCGCGTGTTTGCTTTTGGTAAAAATTACAATAACTCCTCTGATTTCTGGATTCAAAAGATTCAAAATGCCTATGATGTAAGGAAAAATCTAGGGTTTGTCGATTCTGCAAATACGTCTATTTATCGATTAGTACATGCCGAAGGTGATGGACTTCCTGGTTTGATCATCGACATCTATGGAAAGACAGCGGTGATTCAAAGCCACAGTGCTGGAATGCATCGTTTGAGAAATGAGATCAAAGATGCATTGCTCCATGTGTATGGCGGCAAATTAGAAGCGATCTACGACAAGAGCGCTGAAAAGCTATCTAAGAATTCATCAGAAACCTCGAGTGATTCATATCTACACGGTAGCAAGCTCGATGCAATTGCTTTAGAGCATGGTTGTAAGTTTCATATCGATTGGGAAGAAGGTCAGAAGACAGGATTCTTTATTGACCAACGTGAGAATAGAAAACTCCTCGGTGAACTTTCACAAGGAAAGAAAGTGCTCAATACATTTTGCTATACTGGCGGTTTCTCTGTGTATGCCCTCAGAGGCGGAGCAGAGCTCGTGCATAGCCTGGACAGCAGTCAGAAGGCATTGGACCTCACCGAGTCGAATATTATCCTCAATGGCTTTGAAAACGCGAATCACAAAGTGATCAAAGCTGATGCAGTGGATTACATGAAAAATCTAGAAGTGGATTACGACATCATTGTGCTCGATCCTCCTGCATTTGCTAAGCATCTCAGCGCGCGTCACAAGGCAGTACAAGGATATAAGCGTATCAATGAAGCTGCCATTAGTCAAATAAAACCTGGAGGGATCATTTTCACTTTCTCGTGCTCACAAGCGGTGGACAAACAACTCTTCACCAACACAGTAATTGCATCTGCCATTAGTGCGGGAAGAAAGGTGCGCATCCTGCACCAATTGCACCAACCAGCAGATCACCCGATCAATGTATTCCACCCGGAGGGAGAATACTTGAAAGGATTAGTATTGATGGTCGAGTAATTACTTCAATTGCGAAATCAATTCTTCAAGTCGCACATTCGCTTGTTCGCCTGATTGCATATTCTTCAAAGCGATAGTACCATTGGCCATTTCATCTGCACCGATGATGGCTACGAATGGAATCTTTTTGTCGTCCGCATATTTGAATTGCTTCTTCATCTTCGCCGCTTCGGGATAAATCTCTGCGTTGATACCTGCTTGTCTTATCTGACGAAGGATTGGGAGCGAATAGATCTCTTCTATTTCCCCGAAATTTGCAAATAGCAATTTTGTAGTCGCTCCAATTTCTTGTGGGAAAAGTTGCAGCTCAGTCATTACATCATAGATACGATCTGCACCGAATGAAATACCAACGCCGCTTAGGCCGGGCAATCCAAAGATTCCAGTGAGGTCATCATAACGACCGCCGCCGCAAATACTGCCCATCTGCACTCCGTTTGCCTTCACTTCGAAAATCGCTCCGGTATAATAATTCAGTCCACGCGCAAGCGTCAGATCCAACTCAAGCTTCGCTCTTTCTAGACCTACGCTTGCTACCCTTGTCAAGATATATTGTACCTCTTCAATGCCCTTCACTGCAATTTCACTTGCTGAAAGAATGCCTTTAAGTTGTGTGAGTTTTTCTTCATTCGAACCTGAAATATTCAAAACAGAATTGATCACTTTTAATTGATCATCATTGAATCCTTTTTCTCTCAGTTCCTTCTCTACTCCTTCTACGCCAATCTTGTCTAACTTATCGATGGCGATGGTCATGTCCATCATCTGCGCTGCAGCGCCCGCCACTTCGGCAATGCCGCTGAGTATTTTTCTATTATTTAATTTTATGGAAAAATCAGGTAGACCTAAATTGGTAAGTACTTCGTCAAATATTTGAATCAGTTCTACTTCGTTCAATAAACTGTTGCTTCCCACCACATCCACGTCGCATTGATAGAACTCCCGATAGCGGCCCTTTTGCGGACGGTCGGCACGCCACACGGGCTGAATTTGATAGCGCTTGAATGGTAAAGCCAATTGATTATGATTCATCACCACAAAGCGCGCGAATGGCACTGTAAGGTCATATCGAAGGGCACGATCGCAAATACTAAAGCTCAATTTGCGCGAGTCACGTTGACTTAAAGCCGCGTCATCCGCGTCTTTCAAATAGTCTCCATTATTCAGTACTTTGAAAATAAGTTGGTCTCCTTCTTCTCCATATTTTCCTGTCAATGTAGAAAGATTTTCCATCGTAGGTGTTTCCAATGGCAAATACCCAAAACGCTCGAATGTCTTTCTAATCACTGAGAAAATATAATTTCTCTTGACCATTACTTCTGGTCCAAAATCTCTTGTTCCCTTCGGAATTCCAACTTGACTCATACCCTTGCTTCCTTATTATTGATTATCGACGATTGCTGAACTTGTTTTTTGCAAAAACAATGATTAAAAGCAGCGCCAATCCTAGAAATACGTAGTTCATTTGATATAATTTTTACAAAGATAGTAAGTTTGTAAAGTGAAAGTCCTACGAACCAATACGGAACATGCGGCCTCTGTCTACACGCTGACAGCAGGAAGCGACCGTGCGTCGTTCTTCAGCGGTGCGGGTGATAAGTTTGTGGTGAAGTGGAACAGCGATACGTTGGAGCAGCAAGCCTTTGCTGTAAAACTGGAGCAACCTGTTTTTTCCCTGCTTCATATTCCATCGTTTGAATTGCTAGTCATTGGCACCTCTCAAGGAGATTTGCATGTGATTGATTTAGTCGAAAAAAAAGAGATCAAACATTTCACGATTCATCGATTGGGCATTTACTCTTTGCTTTTTCATGAAAAGGAAAAACAATTGATTGTAGCTGCAGGAGATGGAAGTTTTAGCATTTGGCATCTGCCCTCTTTCGAATTGATTCGCCACATTCCTCTTGGAGAGTTCAAGCTCCGGGCATTAGCGCTAACGGTGGATGGTTATCAATTAGCCATCGCTTGCGGCGATGAGAAAATCAGAATCTTTGAGACTTTTTTCTACAACGAAATCTATACTTTGCAAGGGCATAAAGATGGGGTAACTAGTCTATGCTATCACCCGACAAAAAATGCATTGATGAGTGGTGGGAAAGATGGTTTACTTAAAGTTTGGAATACAAAAGAAGATTACAAACTCTTGCTAGAATTACCAGCGCACTACAGCACGATCTACCATATCTCTTTTTCTCCGAATAAAAAAAATATGCTGACCACCTCACGCGATAAGTCTTACAAGTTGTGGGACGCAGAAACGCTCGAAGTAAAGTCAAAACAAGAGGCTAGCGGAACAGGTCACACACATAGCGTGAATGCCGCATTATGGCTCGACGATTCTCAATTCATCACCGCCGGTGATGACCGAAAAATTACCCTCAATCAAATTGATTAAGGACTCACCAAATTAATGGTGAACATCGTGTAGAAGCTATTAGTCAAATCATTTTCGATTGCATAAGGTTGGTCTCCGAAGAAGCCTCTGAAGAAATCTTGACCATCCGCCAACTCATCCACATTATAGCTGTAATTGTAGCGGTACCCCACTTGCCATGATAGCCAAATGAAGCTTTTGATAGAGCGTTCGTAAACCGCTCTGAAACGCAATTCACTTCTTCTCAAAACAAAAGTGGATTCGCTTTGCTGAAATACGCTTGGCTTTGATAGTACATATGAATTTCCTTCGAGTTCGTATCCGATCAGAAGTAAACTGCGGCTAGAGAATGTTCTGCGGTAGTGTCCGCGTGCTGGTGCAAGGATCTCTACTCCCCACTTGCGAGAAGGCGCAGTCCAATTGAGAAGGAATACTGGAATGTAATTTAATTCACCTGCACGGTAATTCCTTGTCGCACCAAATCCAATCATTTTACGATCGCTTGGTTTCCATCCAAAAATTCCTGCCGCAGAAAATGTAGGCATGTGCATGTCTTGGAAGTCGCCGAAATTATAGTCTCCATTCCAATCCTGTGATGCTTGAAAGATCAAGAATTGGCGTTCATTGAGAGGCTTGAAAACTGTAGCACTGAGTCCCATCGAGCGCAATGTTGATTGCTCAATCGTTTCTTGCATTGGAGGAAATAAAATCGGGTCTTGCGTTGGATCTCGATCTACTTTATTGACCAATGCATAGTCATTCTGCAGATAGTTCGCCCCGAGCTGAATGATGATATTATTTCGAGAAATGACGGGGATATTTGCACTGAAGCGAGGTCCTCCACTGCTTTTGATAGCAGTTGATTGTTCCCCGTAATTAATTGTCGTATTTAATATAGAGGCTTTGTATGCCCCATTATTTAATTGATGTCTAGCTTGGTAATCGTATCCAATGGTGATGAATTTCGCAGGACTGAGGTCAAGCACTTTGCTCGTGCAAAAGCGCTTAACGCCAGGGTCTGCAAAGTCCAAGTTATCGTACATCGAGAAGTCCTCTTCTTCTACGAGCGTATCAGTGGCAAGTGAATCTACTTGTGCATGCAATGAAATGCTTGCTCCTAGCAGGAGAACAATAGAGAGAATACGATTCATAAAAATTATTTCTTGATTTCTAAGCGCTTCCAAACGTCCGTTCTACCGAGCGCTTCTACGCCGATATAACCACGAATTTCAAGGGTGTTGTCGTCTTTCATTCGAATCACACACTTGTATGTGCTTCCATTTTCAGGATCGTAGATGGTGCCTTCCGACCATTCCTTGTTTCCTTTGTAGATAAAGTCTTTCAACAATCTGTACCCTTTAAGAGGAGTATTTCTAAGCGCTTCTTCAGGATTGTTTTTATCCACTTTTGGTTTTCCTGTTTCAGGATCGTTCGGTTCTTTTAACCAAACGATTTTACCGTAAAATTTAGTTCCAATTTTTTCCACCTTCACACGCGCCTTGCCGTGACTAGGTTCCCATACTCCAACTAATTTATCCGCGTTGGCATCTTGCGCACTAGCAAATACTGGCAACATCAGCGCCATTGCGAAAAACAAAATCATTCTCTTCATCATAGGATTAATCTTTTAATGTTAATTCAAATTCAATGATTGCTTTGTATGAAATGTCGCCGTCTTTATCTGCTCGCAATTCTGCGTCGGCAACGAATAGCATTTCTTTTTGTTTAAACAATTCTACTAAATCTGCTTCCGCCGAAGGGATAAGCGAGATACTTGAAACACCCTCTGGTACTGGGTTGAGCACAGCAGACTGAATCATGCTCGCGTCATTGGAAGTACATTGTAAAGTGATGTTAGAAATTTCGTTGAACAACAAAGAATCAGTAGAAGTGAGCTTGACACTTTTAATTTTAACACTCTCCACATTTTCAGCGGTAGCACCAGCCTTGATTTTATTTAAATCAATAATCATAGAACCCTGCAAAGTGTTGGAACCCTCGAATAACGGGCCTTCTGCACTGAGTGTGATTTCTTCGGAAGTAAAGACAACCTTCTCTTCATGACCGCATGAAGTGAGTAGGATTGCACAAATAGATAGAATGGATAGGTATTTCATAAGTCTTGTTTACTTCTCAAATATATCAATTTGAGCCATACACAAGACCGTGCCAAAAGAATTGACGGAATTTATCTCGCCATTAAAAGATAAAAGCTGATAGCGGTAACTGCGAACAGCAACCATTTTTTTGTTCTCGGATGCATAATTTGAGCGTTGGTTAAAGCTTCAACAGGTTATTCCTGATGCATTACAAAAGTGTTGGCAAAAGCCCAAGATATTAACACTACATACAGGAGTTATCAAAAGTCGAAAGTGAAAAACGAACAATTGAAGAATCCTGTCTTTTAAGGGCATCTTTTTTGTTTCTTTACTGCATCAATTACTTCTAATAATGAAACAAGCCTTAGGTTCTATTTTTATCGCTGCAGCAGTAATTATCGCAGCAGCTCTTTTCTCTTATACCTACGCCAATCGCCACAAAGCGGAAGATGTCATCTTCGTTACAGGTCTTGGCTCAAAAGATTTTATTTCTGATTTAATTGTTTGGGAAGGCTCGTTTTCTAGAACAAGCTTCAATCTTGCCGAGGCCAGTGAAGCACTGAATAAAGACCGTGAGATCATCAAAGAATTTCTTACTACCAAGGGTGTACCAGCGGAATCTATCATTTTTTCTGCTGTGAATATTGAGAAGCAATTCGATTCTCGCTATGAAGGCGAACGCTATATTTCCATTTTCGCTGGTTATGGTCTTACACAACGTGTGACCATCGAATCAAACGAAGTTGATAAAATTGAGAGCGTATCTCGTGAAGTAACAGAACTCATTAATTCAGGCATTGAATTTTATTCTAACGAACCTCAGTACTACTATACCAAGCTCGCTGAATTGAAAATTGAAATGATTGCTGCAGCAACACAAGATGCAAAAGTGAGAGCAGAACAAATAGCATTGAATGCTGGCGGAAATCTTGGCCATTTGAGAAATGCCAATATGGGTATTTTTCAAATTACTGCACAAAACTCATCCGAAGATTATAGCTGGGGCGGTACGTTCAACACCTCATCTAAAAGAAAAACAGCATCGATTACCATGCGCTTGGAATACCAAGTGGATTAATAGCCTATGACGCGTTTTATCATTTCATTTTCTCTTATTCTCATTTCTTACCTGTCATTCGGGCAATTAACGTTTTTAGCAGAACAAGAAGAAGTATTTAAAAAATCGACAGAACAATGGTTGATTCAGGAATTGACAAAGAATCATCCCAGCCATTTTTCTGATCGCTCCTATTCCGATAAAACGACTTTATTCGCGCCTCCCACCGATACGGAGCCAGTGCTCGGGATAACTGTCCGCTATGGATATGAAGAGGCCTTAATTTTTCACAACCTTTATTTCCCGGATCGCAAAGTGGAGCGATACATTCAATTGCATTCTATCTGTGATTTATATTTTCCTCTCATTGAAAAAAAATTGAGTCTTGCGGGGCTTCCCAAAGAATTCAAATTCATTCCTCTCCTCATGAGTGGAATGAACCCAGCACATACAGATAAGCGAGATCGGGCCGGACTATTTGGTATGGATTATCTGAGTGCTCGCTATCAGCAATTACGCATGGATAGCATTGTAGACGAACGTCGCGGTGGTGACTTTGCAATTGATGCAGCTATCAAAGAATTAAAATCGATACACCAGAGTTTTAATGGCAACGCAGAACTCACGTTGAAAGCGTGGTATGTGAGCCGTGCTTATGCGAAACGTATTTCTTCTTATCAAGAAAGAGAATGGCAATCCATCGATGATGACGCTGATTTTTTTGTACAATTCTTCGTGTACTCGAACAAGCTTTTCAAACAAACCTACAACCGCGTCAATAATCAGCTCCAACACTATTTCGATATTCTTGGAAATTATGAGAGCATCAACTTTACGCAACCTGTTTACTTCGAAGGCTTGAGTGCCCTAACGGGTGCGGATATCGTGGCGATGAAGAAACTCAATCCTATCTTCATTGGCGAGCGCATTGAAGCCAACTACAAAAAAGTATCTTTCATTTTAGATAATCGCTACACTGGAAAATTCAAAGCGCTGGAGGATAGCATTTACAAATGGACTCCAAAGCCAAAGGTGATTCCAACGGAGACCATGGTGATAGAAGAGAACGTTTACCACGTGGTTCGCAAAGGAGAATCCTTGGGAGTCATCGCTCGCAAGCATAAAACTACTATTTCTCAAATTAAAAAATGGAACAAGCTTCGTTCGGATAAAATCCGTGCGGGGCAACGCTTGAAGATTGTAAAGACCACGCGCAAGCGTGTTCCGAAAGCTGAGGAGCCTGAGACGAAAGAAGAACAGAATATTGATCCAACAGCAGTACCGGATGCAGTCATTCTAGACAATGCAACAAAACCGGACACTACTAAAACCACTCCTCCTCCCAAGCCGAAGCCTGTGGTTCAGAAGCAAGAGGATATTATTACTTACAAAGTAAAAAATGGAGACTCGCTTTGGGCTATTGCTAAGAAATACAAAGTAACTCCTGAGGAAATCATGAAGTGGAATAAATGCGGAGAAAAGATCCGTCCAGGACAGGTTTTAAAAATTCATACAAAGTAGTCTACGTAGTTTACCGTATAGAATCTCGCTTTCCTCCAACTAGCTTTGTTATACTCAACCTCAAAGCAATGAAATATCTTATTACGGCCCTACTTTCAATAGTAGCGTTCAGCGCCTTCAGCCAAGGCAACATTACTTATGACCCCGGAACATATAAGTATGGAGTAAAAAACAATGATGGAAAAATCGTTGTGCCCTTCGAATATCAAACCCTTTACGCCGGGCTAGAAGGACAAATGATCGCTGAAAAATGTCAAGAAGGTGGTAAAAACTGCTTGACCGGAATCATTGACTACAACAATAATATCATCGTTCCATTTCAATACGATGAAGTGTATGCAGATGGTCCTCTATATCGCGTTCATCAAGGATGCCAACAAAATTATTTTTCCGGATGTATGGGCGGTACTATTGGATACATCAATTCTTCAGGAACAGTAGTAGTGCCATGTATTTATGACAACACAGATGCAGGTCTTTGGTATTTCGACTGGGATTTTAATTACCGTGATTTTGAAACCAAAGCACAAGATGGTTACATCAATCTTTCACTCAACGGTCGCTGGGGATATGTGAACTATCAAGGGATAGAACAAATTCCATTTCAATTTGATTCAGGAAGTAATTTCATGAAAGACTCGGCAATCGTGACTTTCGGAGGCAATGAATTTTTCATCAATAAGCAAGGACGCTGTATCAAGAATTGTCCAGACAATCTGAATTTCAAATCAAAAGAGCAACTCGCGGATCAGTCAGCGAACTATAATCTGGTGGTGAATCGTATGATGCAATTTGAGGAAAATGAACGTAAAAATTATGCAGGAATTGACCTCGCTCGAAAGGAGGATAAACTCTACAAAGAATTGCTTTCGACCATGCAAGAAATTGTAGCCTATGGCACACCAGATCAACAAAAGCTAACACGATTCTTTTTACTAAAATCAGCGATCGGAGCATCCGAAAAATCAGATACCGTTGCAGTTATTTTTCCATACCTCAATAGCGTTCGTTACATCGCGGATAATCTTAAAGAATCGGACTTCCCTATCCGTTTTACTTATAATAATTCTAACAAGCAATACAGTGCAGATTCATACAAAATCACCATTGCATCCTACCACCAAATGATTGCAGAGTGCGAATATTTGATGAAAAATGGGCGTGCCGAGGCTGATTTGAAAAAAGCCATTTCGCTTGCTTCATCCAATAATTTTAATATCGCATTGAACTGCGCCTACCTTATAGATTTCAAACAAGAGTTTAAACATTACGATGCAGAACTTCTAGAATACAGCAATAAGTATCTCGAGTATTTCATAAAACTAAATGAAGAAGAGCGAAACAAACTAAATAATATGAAGCTATGGACAGGAAATCAGCCGGCTGCTATTGAGGCTGCATTTACTTCTAATAGCAAAGAAAAAGTACCAAACACTTTCTATACTACAGGAGCAAGATTATATAAAGAATTTGGAAAGCCAGATTATGCGCTCGATTTTATGAATAAGGCATACAATGGAGGTTATGATGAAACATCATTTCTCTGGGAATACATCGAGCTGTGTAAGCAAAATAGCAATACGTCAAAGGGACTTGAAGTAGCTGACAAGCTTGCTATCAAAACACCTATTACTGATTGTGCTAATCTCCAAAAGTTAGCAGACTACTATGTTTCATTTGGAAATATGAGCGCAGCGAAAGAAATAAAATCAAAGGCAGATGAATGCGTTGAAGATCAATTGAAGGCTCAGAAAAAAGCAGCGCGACAAAATAGTGGCAGCTCACGCACTTACTCCGGCAGCGGCGTCAATGGCGGAGTGTACGTAGGTGTCGATTTATTTCCACTCTTGCGCATCGATAATTCAAAGCGCGACTACGGAGTTAAAATTGATTTTATTGGAAAAAATATTGGGCACGAATTTAATTTCAAGATGCACAACAACGATCGCGATTTCATGTGGGATCTAGCAGCAAATGACGCAGTAGACAACAATGAAGAAATTCTGTGGAACGGGTACACTGCTGCTTATGGATTAAAATTCTATGACAACGAAGGCGAAAGCATGACTTATTTCGTTGGTCCGATGTTCCGCTATCGCTCCAAAGAATATGCTACCGTTGACACCATAGCTTATGATCCTCTCAATCTTAATGATAATTTCTATGCTGCATTTTTACCAAAAGAAGAACAATATGAAGTGTTGCTCAACTATGGATGGCAAACCACAAAACCTGGGTTCTCCAGCGAATTCTATTTCGGAATAGGTCCAAAATACAGTGTATTTACAGCTAATCCCATCAATGCTAATTTTGATAATGTAAAGTACTATGTGGAGAATCCAATCATCGAAGGACGCAAAGAAACGCGCTGGGGCGTCGGTTGCCGCGTTGGATTTACCATCGGCATCAAGTTGTTCTAAGTGACAAAATGTTGTTACTTCGCTGAGCTAAACCGTTTTTATGACCAACGAAACTCAGACGAAGGGCATTTGGATGGCCGTGCTTGTCGCAGCCCTTGGATACTTTGTAGACATATTTGACATTGTACTCTTCGGCGTACTCCGCCAAGACAGCCTTACAGAACTCGGCTATCTCGGAAAAGCCAACAGTGAAATGGGCTTATTACTCACCAATCTACAAATGGTGGGAATGCTTGTCGGTGGCGTTCTTTGGGGAATGCTCGGTGATAAACGAGGTCGCATTTCCGTACTCTTTGGATCGATTATCTTATACAGCTCCGCAAACATTGCCAATGGCTTTGTCCAAGAAATCTACTCCTATGGGGTTTGTCGCGTACTTTCAGGTCTGGGACTAGCAGGCGAGTTAGGTGCAGGAATCACCTTGGTGAGTGAACTCATGCAAAAAGAAAAGCGAGGCATTGGAACAATGATCATCGCTTCGGTTGGGGTTAGCGGAGCAATTGCAGCTACTTTGATTGGGAATAAATTTGATTGGCGTATCACTTACTTCATTGGCGGAGGACTTGGACTCGCGCTTCTCTTCTTGCGTGTAAGCGTTCACGAAAGCGGCATGTTTAGAGCAACAGCAAGTTCGAATGTTTCCAAAGGAAACTTCTTTATGCTGTTCAATAATCGCTCGCGACTAAAACGATATATGAGTTGTATCCTCATGGGAATGCCTGCTTGGTTTGTGGTAGGCGTGCTGATCTATCAAGCACCGGAATTTGGAAAGTCACTTGGTATCCAAGAAAATCTTAGTGCAGGCATTGCTATCCGCAACTGCTATCTCGGCATGACCTTCGGTGATCTTACAAGCGGACTACTATCACAGTTAATGCGCAGCAGGAAAAATGTACTGCTCATATTCTTCTGTCTCACCGGCATTTTTATGTCGTTCTATTTATTCCTTCCTATGAAGAGCGCCGACATGCTATACTTCGCTTGCGGACTATTAGGATTTGGAGTTGGTTTTTGGGCCATTTTCGTGACTGTGGCAGCCGAACTTTTTGGCACCAATCTCCGCGCATTGAGTGCCACGACCGTTCCTAACTTTGCTCGTGGGATGATGGTGCCTCTTTCCGCTTTATTTGTATATCTGATGGGCGTACTTGGAAGCCGCATCGAAGCAGCAATTGCAGTGGGCGCATTATCATTGGTGCTCGCTTTCATTGGTTGGTCGATGCTCAAGGAAACCTATGGAAGAGATTTAGATTTTGTAGAAAATTAAATTATTCCCATGAAAAAAATATTATCCTTCGTTTGCATAGCTGGCCTATTAGTCGCATGCTCTGAAGAAAAAAAACCGACGATTCAACGTATGAAAATTGACAAGTACCCTATCACTGCAAAGCAAGACTCGAACCTTACTTTCTTTGGGGAAAATGTTTACGATCCTTATCTGTGGCTCGAAAACGACACCAGTGAACAAACAGCTGCGTGGGTGAAAGAACAAAATATCCTTACCCGCTCCTACCTCGACTCTATTCCACTTCGTGATTCTATTAAAGCACGAATTACAGAATTGATTAATGTAGAAAAAGTTGGAATGCCTGTTAGAGTAGGTGAGCGATTTATTATTTATAAAAATAGCGGGCTAGAACCTCAAGGAAAATATTTCGTGAGAAATGGTATTGATGGAGCAGATGAATTATTCCTTGACGTCAATGCTCTTTCACCAAATGGTACAACGTCGGCATCACTCCTCTCCCCTTCTGATGACAACAAGCATATTGCTTTCGCCATTAGCGAAGGAGGTAGCGATTGGTCGAAGATCGTGGTGTACAATATTGAAACAAAACAACCCACTGGAGATGTACTCGAATGGGTGAAATTTAGTGATGCGTCATGGTTGAATGACGGATTCTTCTACAGTCGCTATCCCGCACCAGCAAAGGGAGAAGAACTCAGTGGCAATAACATGTACCACATGGTGTATTATCACAAATTAGGTACTAAGCAAGATCAAGATATTCTTGTGCACCGCGACAATGAGCGTCCCTACATGTACAACAGTCTTTACTTGACTGAGAATAAAAAAATGACCTTCTTGATTTCATCCCCAGGAACAGACGGATCAGAAATTTGGTATCGCGAGGGTGCTGATTTGAAAGGAAAATTCACTCCACTCTTTACAGATGTTACACAGCACAATTCACCAGTAGATGTGACAGATGATGGAAGAATTTTAGTGATGACAGACATCGATGCTCCCACCTATCGCTTGGTAAGCATCGATCCTAAAAATCCGGCAAAGGAAAATTGGAAAGAGATCATTCCGGCAACTGAAAATTTACTGCAATCTGTGAGCACTGGGGGAGGTCAGCTTACAGCAAGTTATTTGGATAAAGCGAATACGCGCATATTCACAATGGCAATGGATGGTTCAAATAAAAAAGAACTTGCCTTGCCTGATAAAACGGGTAGTGCAGGAGGATTTGGCGCGAAGAAAACAGACACTTATTGTTTCTACTCCTTCAGTTCATTTACATACCCAGGAGTTATTTACAAATATGATTTTGCTACAGGAAAAAGTACAGAATTTAGCAGAATGTCATTGCCTTTCAAACCAGAAGATTTTGAGAGCAAGCAAGTGATGTATAAAAGCAAAGATGGTACAGAAGTACCTATGTTTATCGTATCGAAAAAAGGCATCAAGCTCGATGGCACCAACCCTACGCTCCTCTATGGATACGGTGGATTCAGCGTTCCTATTCAACCAGGATTTTCTGCAAGCAGAATTATGTTCTTGGAAAATGGCGGAGTGTACTGCATCGCAAATATTCGCGGCGGGAATGAATTAGGCGAGGCTTGGCACCAAGGCGGTATGAAAGAGAAAAAACAAAATGTATTTGATGACTTTATCGCCGCAGCAGAATATTTGATCAAAGAAAAATACACCTCATCTGAACACCTCGCCATACAAGGCGGATCGAATGGTGGATTGCTTGTTGGTGCTTGTATGACCCAACGTCCTGAGCTCTTTAAAGTGGCATTGCCAGCAGTGGGAGTTCTTGATATGTTGCGTTATCACAAATTCACTGTAGGTAAAGGTTGGATTCCAGAATATGGTTGTGCGGATAGCTCGGCAACAGAATTCAACTACTTAAAGGCTTATTCACCATATCATAATTTGAAGCAAGGTACATCGTACCCTGCAACGCTTATCACCACAGCAGATCACGACGATCGCGTGGTGCCAGCTCATAGCTTCAAATTTGCTGCTCGCCTTCAAGAATATCACAAAGGAGAAAACTCAGTGCTCATTAGAATCGAAACCAGCGCGGGACATGGCGCAGGAAAGAGCACACAACAAATCATTGAAGAACTCACGGATATCTACTCTTTCGTGCTCTACAACACGAAAGACTAAGTCCTTCTTTTTATTAACTACTAACTCACAGTTAGAACTTCCTGTCATGGGAAGTTCTAACTTTGCTGTATTATGATAGATGTTTCCTTAGCCATTATTAGTCAATTATCTGTTCATCGCGTGGGCAACAAGCACAATGGCGATGATATATTTTTATCGAAGGCTCCCATAGCGGTGGATGAAAATGCCATGCAAGAAAAGCTATTGCATTTCTTCTTGTCTTCTATGCCTTTGGTAGAGAAATACTCCTTCAAACCAGAAATTGAACATGAGCAAGAGAATCCCATGCTTCAGTTTTCTAAAGAAATATTTCAAAATAGAAGCAGTTTTCATCTCACATCTATCCAGATCACCAAAAGGCTTTTTGATGTGTCTATGCACCCTCAAATTAAGCCAGGAGATGTATTTGTTGCACATCTAAAAAATATAGCTTTCGATGGAGAGAATTGCGAAGCGATTGGAATTTTCAAATCAGAAAACAAACAATCCTTTTTCCAAGTACTCGCCAACGGTGATCAAGCAGAACTTTATCTCTTAGATGGAATCAACCTCGATAAATTAGATAAAGGTGCGATCATCTTCAATCAAGAGGCAGGAGATGGTTACCGCGTCTGTCTACTAGATCGCAACAACAAAAACACAGAAGCAGAATTCTGGAAAGATCTTTTCTTGAATGTCGCTCCGTGCAATGATGAATACCAACAGACCAAGCAGTATATGAGTTTGGCTAAGACATTCGTCACAACACAATACGTTGAAGATTTTGAAGTAGAAAAACCAGAGCAAATTGAAATGCTTCAGAAGTCGGTGGAATACTTCAAAACACACGACAACTTCGACAAGCGTGAGTTTGAAGAAGAGGTCCTTCAATATCCAGAAGTGATTAAATCATTTCAAAACTTCAATCATCAATTTCAGGAAGACAATGAGATCGTTTTAGAAGATAGCTTTGAAATTTCTACTCCTGCCGTAAAAAAGCAGCAAAGCATTTTCAAGAGCATCATCAAGCTTGATAAAAACTTCCACATCTATGTCCACGGCAATCGTGAATTGATTGAAAAGGGCGTAGAACCAGATGGAAGAAAATTCTATAAAATTTATTACAAGGAAGAAGAATAATTGATGGAAGATATATTGCTCGAAAAATCGAACTTGAGAAAGGAAATGCTCGCGTTGAGAGTAGCTATTCCTTCTGAATTAAAAGAGCAATATGATAGAGACATCAATACTCAACTCCAAGATTGGATTGCCTTACATCATCCGAAGGTGGTACATTGCTACTTGCCCATGGGAGCGGAGATAGATATTGCACCCACGATTCTTTTTTGTCTTGAAAAAGACATTAAAATCATCGCTCCAAAAACATTGAAGCAACGAAAATTGGAGAACCGCATTCTGCATTCATTAGATCAAGTCGAAAAAGGCATTTGGGGCACCTCGCATCCTATAGGTGAGGTATATGAAGGAGCAATTGACATGATCATTGTACCAGGCCTCGCATTCGACGAGCAGCGATATCGCCTTGGCTACGGCGGAGGATACTATGATAATTTCCTAGTGCAATATCCCGATGCGAAAAAGATCGGCATTTTCTATTCCATCCAAAAAAGAAATGCCGTTCCAAAGGAACGGCATGACATATCATTAGATCTTATTTTCACCGAACAGTAATCGCTACTTCTTAGGTGGCGGATTCTGTCGAGGCTTCATGTTGGTCGACTTAGATGGCGCACCGCTAGGCGCATCTTCATCTTCGTACTCGTGCTCTTTCACATTCTGAAGATTGATTTCTTTACCATCTTCCAATTTTTGTAAAAGATCATCAATTTGCTCCGCACTCAATTGCTTCGCGATAATCTTCATGTCCTTGTCCATCAAGAATACTTTTGGAGTACTGTTCACATCCCATGTGGTACGGTAATTCAAACTCTTAAGAGTAGTAATACCGCTATAGATCAATTTAGATGCGCTGTCTTGCTTCATGATTTCAGGAGTGTCACTGACATTGATCCAGTCCAATTTATTTTCATCTATAAATTTCACCCACTTGTCATTTTCAAGTTCATTCCCTACTGCATACACCACCAATCCTTTGTCTTTCCATTTGTGGTAAACATCTAAAAGCTTTGGCACTTCCTTCTTACAGTGGCCACACGTAGATTCCCAAATGACAAGCAATGTATACTTACCCGCCGATTTCTTCATGCTCGTCCATTTTTGCCCCGATGCATCTGGAAGAATAATGTCTTGTGCAATTTCACCACACATGCAATTTCTCTTTTCATCTGCAGATTCTTTGATCTGCTTCATCTTCGCCTCATCCATCCAGTCTACTTTGCCCGTGTTGTAGTAATTATCTACCATGTACACAAACAAGCGATCCATACACATGATCTTTGATGTCTCCGCTGTGTAGGTGATGTAGTTTACGAAATACTTGAATAAATCTGTGTTTCCAGAAACACGGTCGATGAGTTTCTTTGATTCGATGCAAAGAGTATCAGGAATTTGTGGAAGCGTTTGTGTGATATAGCGCTCAATCAATCGATGTATGGTTTGATCGCGAATCATACCTGGAGAAGAAAAATCTACATTATCCCAATAGTGCTCTCGGAACCAGTAGTATTGGTAGCGGGCCTTTCCAACCTCATCTAGTGAATCTGGAGCGGTTGGGGTTTCAGGATCCAAGCTCATTTTTAAGAGCTTGGCAAAAAGTAAATTCGGATGATCTGTGATAATTTTTTTCTGATAAGCAATGACTTCGTCATTGAGCTTATTGAGCGATTCTTTTGCAGGGGCCTTTTCTTCTTCCGTCTTCAAGCTGTCGTTCAAGATCTTATCTATTGGCTCTCTTGAAAGGCGCTTCGTGTTGATGTAGCGGATATAATCAAAAAACATCTTGTTGTTTTCCGATTCCTTGATGACTATTTTGTTGATGTCATTATCAGCATTGGCTTGCAACACGATATTTTCTTGATCAACGATGATGTCGAAATATTTTGGACCAGGCATGATGATGGCGTATTTACCAATCTGATCTGGATTTTTTCCATAAAACTCAAAATTACCGTTCGCATCTACACGCGTGGTATCATTGTAGTAAAGACTTTTTCCATAATAGTTACCGAGATAGAGCACGGTATCTTTCAAACCTTCGATGCGACCTTTGATTTTGAACTTTGTGTTCACTGATTTCTTGGCAGGCGCTGCCTTTTGTGCTTGTGCACTGACCGTCATCAGTGCCATCAATAAAAACAAAGCAAATTGAATGTACTTGTTATTCTTCATAAATCGTTCTAATATCTGAATGACTTCAAATTTGTGGTTTGTGTTGTTTGGCAAAGGTAAGTTTAACATTTCCTTGAATTCTTACCCCTATGTGAAATGATGCAAACCAACTATTGTTCCAAACATTTCCCTGAAAATCTTTGTTTCTTTGGACCATGAAATCTGTACTTGTCATCGGTTGCGGCTGGCTCGGAATGCCCCTCGCTGTAGCACTTCAGCGCAAAGGTTTTACCGTAACTGGCTCAACGCGCCAAGCCGAACGACGCGCCCAACTTGAATCGGAGGGCGTTCGTGCTATCCCACAGCATGAGGTCACAGAATTTTATGATGTGGTCATCAGCACCCTCACCCCTCCAAAGACGGATGTCGACCAAGAGCTCCATCGCTCGATTGCGGCGGCTGCCACCAAACTTGAAATCCCACAGCTCATTTATACATCTTCGATTTCTATCTATCCAGATACCCCCCAACTCATGGATGAGGAAAAGGCAGATATCAAATCAAGCATGGGTCAACTCGAAGAACTCTATCGTCAAGAATACAAGGATGTAACAATCCTCCGACTCGGCGGCTTGTACGGTGGCAAGCGTCATCCCGCTTTTTATTTATCTGGTAAAAAAAATGTAGCCAAACCGATGGCCGTTATCAATTTGGTCAGTCAAGAGCGCGTGATTACCGCCATTGAACTTACCGTGGATAAGGGGATCAAAGGCGAATCGTTCAACATTGTCGATCCAGAACACCCCACTCGAAAAAATTATTACACTGAGATTTGCGGTCAACTTGGAATTCCTGCACCTGAGTTTGAGAATACCATCGACAAAGGAAAAGTGATCGATGACTCCAAATGGAAACTATGGTTTGAATAAGTGATAATCACTATTTTCGTACGACCTGTTTATTTATAATTAACCCTTAACCAAAACGCGTATGAAAAGAATACTACTTTTTTCTGCATTCATCTTTCCTATTATTTCACAAGCACAATTGATTGTTGAAGACAATTTCGACAGTTACACTGCTGGCACAGGAGTGGCAGCACAGTCAACCAATTGGGACACTTGGACTGGTGCTGTGAACCTCGATGCACTTGTTAGCACCGAGCAATCATTTAGCACGCCAAACAGCATGAAGATCAACCAAACTGGCAACGATATGGTGCTGCCTCTTGGTCCTTACACCACTGGAGCCTACGAGACTACTTGGAAAATGTACATTCCGAATGGCGAAGGTGGATACTTCAATGCGCTGCATACTTGGGCTGCTAATAGCACTACCTATGAATGGGCGGTAGATGTGTTCTTTTCTGCGAGCGGCGCTATCGCTACTGTTGCTGGAAGTGTTGAACAAGCAAGCCCCGTCAATTTTACACCTGACACATGGTTTGATGTAAAACTTTATGTCAACCTCACTGCTGATGTTGGAAAAGTATTTATCAACGGCACAGAGATTCGTAGCTTCCAATGGTCATTGAATAATGCGAATGGCAATGCAGGAATGAATAGACTCGTTGCCATCAACTTCTATGGCACAGAAGGTCCAAACGGCGCAAACACTGGTGGTATCTACTACATTGATGATATAGCAGTGAACCAAGTTTCTGATGTTCTTTCAACCGAAGAAAACGCAGATCTAGTGCTTGCTCCAAGCTTTTACCCTAATCCAGTGAACAGTGAACTAACCCTTGAAACTCCTCCATCATTTAATGGCGGAACTGTAAGCATCATTGACTTGACAGGGAAAATAGTTTACACGCACACCATTGCTACTGAAGATCAAATTCAGCGTATCAATGTGGGTGATTTATCACAAGGAATCTATATGATTCAGTGGAAGAAATCAAACATGGTAAAAACCATGCGCATGATTAAGAAATAATCTACACGAGCGTTTGCTCGAGTAATTGGATAAACTCCATCTCTACCTCTTGATGTTTGTCACGAGCGTACCAGAGATGGAGTTTTTCTTTGATCACCTCCATATCTGCATTCTCTGCTTTCAATTGATTGATGAGCTCTTGCGCCTTGTGAGGTCTTGGACCATAACGCCCCACCGCTCTACCGGTTTCATCAATTAGAATAAAAATTGGAATCGATCTACCGGTGCCAGTGAGAAACATATCCATGATTTCCAAATTCTCGTCTCGAAGAATATACTTCGTTTGAATCAAAGGATTCAAATTCGAAATTTGTTGCACCACAGGCACAATCTGCGCCGCATCTCCACACCATCCTTCTGTTAGCACTAAGAATGTAAAAGGCTTATTGATTTTACCTATCACCTCTTTTGTGTGAACTGAAAGATGTGTATGCTTGTCCCATCGATCCATTCGATGAACATTCAATTTGCTATATGCTAGTAAATCTTCTGTTTGATTTGGTCCTGTTACCTTTCCTTCTTCGTGCAGTCGATCGATCTTTTCACGGTATTCTTTGTAAGACATTGCTCCTTCAAAACCAGAAGCAATTATACTTTCCAATGCATTCATAAAACTAGATTAATATTGTACAAAGTTCAGCATTTATAACAAGCATGGGCTGTTAAAGATCATTATATAATTCGATTTCTGACTGATGAAAATCACCACCAACCTCCGAAAGATGCGCACCACGCTTGATGGAACAGCGCAATACACTTTGCCTATTGTTGACATCCTAGATTATACAGGTACTTATTTCATGAATCCATTGGTAGGAGAACGCATTGAGCTTCAATTTGAAAATGAAATTCATTGTGTTGAGACCGGAAAAAAAATCAAGAAGACTTTCGGTGAAGGCATGAGCTATGAAGCGTTTATGACCTCACCAAGTGCCTCACCCAGTATTGTGCGACCAGAGCTGAGTCGCATCCATGAAGGGATCGCTCTTCGCGATGCGGCTTGGGAAGAAGAGCATCATAATAAGCCACACTATGTGTACTTATCCCGCACCAGTGATATTAAAGTCGGCGTTACTCGAACAGGCAATGTCCCCAGCAGATGGATAGATCAAGGTGCCAGCGAGGCCATCATTCTAGCAGAAACACCCTATCGCCAACTCGCAGGACTCATCGAAGTAGCGCTCAAAGATCATATGGCAGACAAAACCAATTGGCAAGCGATGCTCAAAAATATTGCGAATGATAGCACACCACTTGATGATAAGAAAAATCAAGTACTCGATTTTTTACCTGAAGAGTATCATGATTTTGTTTTTGATTCGGATGAAATCACTAAGATTCATTATCCTGTTTTAAACTATCCTCAAAAAGTAAAGTCACTGAAGTTGGACACCACTCCGCAATATCAAGGAAAATTAATAGGCATTAAAGCTCAATACTTGATATTCGAAGATGGCACTGTTTTTAATGTGCGATCACACGCGGGCTACAAAATGAGTCTGACCTTATTGTAAAAATGACAAAAACTCAAGACATCCATCACCTCTATTCTCGAGCGGGCTTCGGATTGCATCCACAATATTGGCAAAGCAGAGAAGCCCTTTCAGCAGGGCAACTTGTAGAACAATTATTTGAAGACAATAAAAAGTTTACATCTCTTCAGCGATTTGAAGATATCCGTGAACGAAAGGAGGATGTAGGTGGATTAAAAATCTTGAAGATGATTTTGAAAAGCCGAAAAGATTTACAGGAATTAAATCTTTCGTGGCTTGATCACATGAGCAGTACCAGTGCTCAATTGCGTGAGAAGATGACTTTCTTTTGGCACAATCATTTTGCTACACAAGTGCCATTTCCAGTGCTAATGCAAGCACAAAATAATATGCTCAGAACACATGCGCTTGGGAATTTCAAAACACTCCTCGAACAAATAGCCATGGACCCTGCAATGATTATTTATTTGAATAATCAGCAGAATAAAAAAAATGCTCCCAACGAAAACTTCGCTCGCGAACTCATGGAACTCTTCACGATGGGAAGAGGAAACTATACCGAACAAGATATAAAAGAAAGTGCTCGGGCTTTTACGGGATGGCATGTTGGGAAAGATGGTTATTTCAAATTCGAGGAGAAGCAACATGATGATGGACAAAAAACTTTTTTCGGTCAAACAGGAAACTGGAATGGTCAAGATATCATACGTATCATTTTAGAGCAGCCATCAACAGCCGTTTTTATTTCAAAAAAACTCTATCGATATTTCATACACCCCACCATTGATCAAGCCTTTGTAAATGAAATGGCACAGGTCTTTCGAATGAATAACTATGAAATATCACCTGTTTTAAAATTCATTTTTACATCAAAACATTTTTATAGAAATGATAAAAAAGGAAGTTTGATAAAATCACCCGTTGAGTTAATTGTATCCTACAAGCGATTGTTTGGGTTGCGATTAAACAAACCCGAGAACATGATCAAACTTCAACGCGGCTTAGGACAACTTCTCTTCTTCCCGCCCAATGTAGCGGGCTGGCCGGGTAATCAAGCATGGATTGATAGCACATCATTGTTGTTGCGAATGAACCTTCCTTACATTTTTCTTGGAAGAGATAATTTTGATTTAAAAGAAAAAGAACTTCCGGAAAGTGCATTGATCAAAAACAAAGAAAAGAAACCATTCTTGGGCACACTTCAGTTTGACCCATTACAAAAGTGCATTCCAGCGAATGTTCAATCACGCGAAGAGCAGTATCAATATGTCTTTGGTATATTAATGTCACACACTGAACTCGTGGCTCCACCGTATCAGGAGCGTTGGACAAAATTCAGCGATGTGGTTACTGCCATTCTCTCTTTACCAGAATATCAATTGCACTAATTATGAAAAGAAGAGATTTCCTTAAAACCTCCGCTCTCGCATCAGGAGCTTTATTGCTTCCTGATATTTTACGTGCATCCACTAATAGTATGCTTGCAGTGGACGATAAAATTCTAATTGTTGTTCAATGGAGCGGTGGAAATGATGGTTTGAATACCGTTGTTCCATTTAAGAATGACTTATATTACCAATATCGCCAGAAGATAGGCATTCGTCCTACGGATGTTCTTGGACTAACTACCGAAGTGGGACTTCATCCTAAGCTGCTTGCACTGCGTGAAATGTTTGATGAGGGAGAACTGGCCATTTTGCAAAACGTAGGATATCCAGAACCCGACCGCAGTCATTTCAGATCGATGGATATTTGGCAAAGTGCGAGTGCAAGCGATGTGTACTGGAGTGATGGATGGATTGGCCGAATGCTCGATGCCGGTTTTCTTCCGCAGGACGCATTGGAGATAGATGATAGTTTGAGTCTTGCATTAAAAGGAAAGAACAAAAAAGGTCTAGCCATTCGAGATATTCAACAAGCACATCAGTTAGCCTCGATTGGAAACCATATGTGTAATGGTGCGCATGAGCATGATAACGTCTCCTATTTAAGGACCACATTACGCGAGGCAACCAGTGGCATCGACTACATCTACAGTCAGTCCAATAAGAAGTCTAGTACTGCGGCTTATCCATTGACAGAGTTTGGAAGGCAGATGAAATCGACATCCGAGTTGATTATGTCCGGATGTAAGACCAGAGTTTATTATTTGACCTTGGGAGGATTTGATACACATGCGGGGCAGCCAGGCACACAAAACAGGCTATTTCAGGAATATTCACAGGCCATTGGAGCATTAAAAAGTGATTTGAAAAAAGAAAACCGATGGAAAGATGTGGCGATTTTAACCTTCTCGGAGTTTGGTCGACGAGTAAAGGAGAATGCTGGGCGCGGGACCGATCATGGCACAGCAGGAGTTTCGTTTGTGATGGGTGGTAGTATCAAAACACCAGGCCTGTATGGTGGAATGCCCAATTTGGAGAAGTTGAAAGATGGGGACTTGATTCATGAAATAGACTTTCGAAGAATGTATGCTACACTATTAGATGATTGGATGGGTGTCAGCAGTGCTAAAATATTATCAGATAATTTTTTACGAATTCCTTTGTTTGTATCGAAATAAGATTATCTTTGTTAAAGCATATCAGTTTTCAACACGTTTTCTGTAGTTATGTGGTTAATGTTTGTTGGAGTATTAGATATGTAAACCAACAAACGTTTTTTTTTTAATCACATGAACATTTTTGTTTCCGGGCTTAATTACAGCCTATCGAGCGAGGAGCTCACTGAAATTTTTTCACAGTATGGATCTGTTACATCTGCAAAGGTGATAATGGACAAAATGACCGGCCGCTCACGCGGATTCGGATTCGTTGAGATGTCTTCTGACGAAGAAGGTCGCAACGCAGTATCAGCGCTTGATCAAAGCGACGTTAAAGGAAGAAAGATCAACGTTAAAGAAGCGGAAGATCGTCCACAACGTAGCAATGATCGCCCACAACGCAGCAGCTTCGGCGGCGGTGGCGGACGTGACGGTGGTCGTGATGGTTACAAGCCTCGCTTCAACCGCGATAACAACCGCTACTGATAAAAATATTTTTATCGAAAAGAATCAGGGCTGTCCTTCGGGGCGGCCCTTTTTTTTATCTTCACATTTTAAATTTCTTTCTACCATCTGAAGGCTTGCTTCAAGCTGAAATAAACTATACTAATGAATTCAGAAAGCAAACTAAAAATAGAAAATCATATTGCTAGCCTCGTTGCCGCAAAATTTCATGAAAATTTTATTCCTGCTCAAATTAGAGCAAATACCTTAATCATTGAAGGTGCAGCTGTAAGCATTGAATTTTCTTGTTCCATCAACTCCGCCTCGGATATTACAAAGGTTCGTCTTGATGTCTATTTTTCTTATGGTTTCAATCCTATTATAGAATCTTTCATTGGAATCGGACAAAATCTAAATGATGCACTCAACGACGTGATGCTTCGATTTCTCACAACGAGCTTTGAAACACTTGTAGATGGGCTCATTGCTATAAAGGCATCAGAAAAAACAGTAACAGAAATCTGGAACATCAAAGGCTTAGAGTACAAAGTATTTCTGGGAAAGATTGGAACAAGAGGCAAACTACCGCCTAATTTGAATAATGATTGGTTTGATAAACTTAGATCAGAAATTGAAAAACTCAATTTGAAAGAAGGTGTAAATTCGATAAGATTCTTTTACAGTCATCATAATTTTAATACAACTTCATGCGAAGTTTTATTGAATAACGAACCACACATTGCGTTGCTAGAAAAACTGGCATCCCACCAATGGCCAAGTCAATCGGACTTTTACTCCTTGCGTCTTTTCTTAATCCTGCGAGGCGGTCTAGACCTAGAACGATTCATTAAAATTCTTGTGGGAGACTATGGAATTGATCACCAAGACCATCTGATGAAGCAAATGGGAATTAGCAAACTGGATGAGGAAAGAGCTATGGCATTTATCCCAGAAGCATTCGGAAGAAAATTCATTCAGGATATGGGTGCCAAAGGTACATTTTCAAATCAAGTATTGATCATTAACGCCAAAGAAGAGCAGTTTGAAGTGAATCTCGACACAGAAAAGCTATTCGTGGAATCAAATGATATTGTTCAACAACTTACCAAAAATGGATGGAGTGATCCTTTGAAAAATGTAGCATTTCTGAGTGCATCTGTAAGTGCGGTTAATCAAGCGCTTAATGAAGGTGCCAAAATACACGATATCGATTGTGGCAATTTAGCCACGCTATTTGTAATTAATTCTTACAATTTAGAAGAAGCAAATACGAAAAAGTCTTTTTGGAAGTTCTGGAAGTGAAATTCCAAACTCATCGTTCTATGTACCATCCAAAAGAGTATAATTCTTCTTACTTTTTTTGGATTATTCTATACATGATATGTGTCAGTGGATGTTTGAGCACACCGCAATGCAATGATGATCCATTCAGACCTCCAATATTGTATCAGGCAAAATCAAGTGATTCTATATCGTTTTATAATGTTCATTCAATTTCGAACCTCGGTAATATTTTTATTGGGAAGAGTAAGTTTTGTGATAGCCTTGAAATACCTATATCAAGCGGATTGAAGAACACTCCTCACAAGGATCTCATTTATGAAACGTACCGATTACAAATGGACAGTCTTGGTAGGGATGGACTAGAAATTGTGGCAGATTACAATGCAACTATTTCCAGAGTAAATTACAATCGAGGTATTTCAAATTTCTATTACCCTGTTTATATCGTCAACCAAACACCTTGTTCTAAACTCTTGATAGGTAAGGATAGCCACTTATTCGCAATTCAAGAAGCACAAGACGAAAATGGTAGTTGGTTTCCCATTGAAATTCGGAAATTTGATTTCTGTGGTAATGGCTATTGGGGGTTGGCTATTCATTCTAGAGAATTCGCAACGGTATTATTTCCAAAGTATCATGGTGACTTTAAAACATCTATCCAAATCAGAATTCAAAATGATGAATTAATCTATGTGTCAACATCTTTCGAAGGGTCAATCAATAAAGATCAATTCCTGCTTAGTGATGAACAAAGAAACTTTTGGCAAGAACTTTTTAATGATAAATACAGAGCCTCAGAACAGCTCTTTTACGGTACAATGCCCAAAGAACTTGATACATACTAATTAGGCACTATCACCATATTAGAATAGCCTAGACCATATAGATTTTTTCAGGAGCATCGCACCGGCATAGATTTACACCAACAGAATTAACTCTCCCCAACAGGGTGCCGAAAAAAATCAAATCCAAAAATTAATGCACGGCCACGCCGCAGAACCGAGCTGCAGCTCGGCTCTACCATAATTCCCGCATCACCTTCTCCGCCTCTTTCTGCTGCGGGGTGAAATGATCCTGCTCGGCTTTGGATTGCTCGATGGTCGGAAACCACTTCCATACAAAGCCTCCCATAAACCAATCCTCGTTATAACAATTCTCGATCAAAGCACGATAACAGTTTGCTTGCGCCTCATAATTGACATTGCCATGTAGTGTATCGGCCCATGGATTGCGGCCGCAATAATCATCACTACGATAACCCCACTCAGTGAAAATAATTTCCTTTTTCAATGAATCACTCACTTGCTTGAAATGAGCCTTATACTTTTTCCAACTCGCATTCAATGTATCCATTGACGGAGTCGCCTCATGTGACACAGGACCATACATATCAACTCCGATGTAATTCAAATCACTCCATATCGGCAATGTTTTTTCGCTGCCCCAATTGCATGCATATACCAAATCTCCATGATAAACGCTGCGAATGGCTTTTATCAATCCTCTCCAGTAATCCGGACGCTTGCGCACCCACTGATCTACTTCTGTACCGATGCAAAACAACGGCAATCTATTCTTCTCACTCAATGCCGCAAACTCTAATATGAATCGTGAATAGTCTTCCTCAAAGCTTTTCCATAAACTATCATTTGCATGATCGAGATAGCCCACAAAAACGCCGCCCTGGAGCCAGATCTGCGGCTTTATCATCGCCACTATACCTTTTTCTTTCGCTAAATCAATACATACTTGAATCCCTTCTGGCGTCTCTCCCCACCATTGCCCTCCACCACCCCAAATCAAATCTCCAGATCCATTTACGGAGAATGCAAATGGCATTAATGAAACAGCATTGACATTGGTGTTTTTTAAATCAATAAAAGAAATTAAATCGACACGATCTGGACCGCCCACAAAACTGACACCCTTCAATTTTTTCGTCGGTGCTTTTTTCCCTTCACTCGAAGTAGAAGCGGAATTACACATTAAAAAAAATGCTGCTATAGAAAATAGCAGCATCGTATAAATCAATTTTATCTTATTCATCTTAGTTCATACTGAATGGCACTTCCAATTTAAACTTTGGTACGCGTACATGAAATAGCTGGGCATCACCCACTTTTTGCATCGAATAAAAACCTTGCATGGTTCCTCTCAACGATTTCAAATCACATGCTGATTGATACGTGTAGAATTCGCCAGGAAGAATAACGGGCATCTCTCCCACCACACCAGGACCTTCTACCTCACGCTTGATTGCAACTGAATCGAAAATGTACCAATGTCTACGAAGCAACTGCACAGGAAAATCATTTTGGTTCTCGATGATAATCTGATATGAAAACACAAAATTATCGGCCAACGGATTACTAATCCCTGGCTCATATCGAGGCACCACGCTGATTCTAACTCCTGATGTTACTTCTGTTAACATTAAAACTCCTATTCTTTGTGAATCGTAGACCACAAAGGTAACTGACGATTGTTAATAACTTCAATTTTTCCTAAAAAAAATGTTTAATCCTCGATTCCTATTACCTTCGGGCCACATTTTTTAACCACCAAACCAATGAAATTTAGTCGTTATGTGATCATCGGCAGCTTAGCATTGATGGCGTGTGGATCAGGTGAACAACAACCTGCCGCAACCCAGGAGGCTAAAGCTCCAGCAGCTTGCGTAGACAATGATTCTACGTTTAAGTATGAAGTTGAAAGTTTCGCAGACATCCGCATCTTGCGCTACCGCATTCCATGCTGGGATCGTCTGACTCTGAAACAACAAGAATTAGTGTACTATCTCACTCAAGCAGGACTAGCAGGTCGTGATATCATGTGGGATCAGAACTACAAGCACAATCTTGAAATTCGTTCTATTCTTGAAAAAATCTACACCACTTATTCTGGTGATAAAACAGTAGCTGAATGGGTGGCTTTTGAAACTTATCTCAAGCAAATCTGGATGAGTAATGGTATTCATCACCATTACAGCAACCTAAAGCACACTCCAAAATTCACAAAGGCATATTTCACTACGCTTCTTTCAGCGACTACAACTGAATGCAGCCCTGAGATCATGGAGGTTATTTTCAACCCAAAAGTAGATGCTCGTAAAGTTGAAAAAGACGCTGCAAAAGGTCTTGTAGAAAACTCTGCAGTGAACATGTATGGTGACGATGTGACTACTAAAGAAGCGCAAGAATATTACGCATCGCTTGCTAAGCCCGGCGACCGCGCTCCACTTTCTTATGGTATCAATGCGAAACTAGTAAAGAAAGATGGCAAGCTTACTGAGGAAGTATACAAAGTAGGCGGTCTCTATGGAACTGCTCTTGAAAAAGTAGTTTACTGGTTGGAGAAAGCAGAGAAGGTTGCTGAAAATGATCAGCAAGCTGCAGCTCTTCGCAAACTGGTGAAATTCTATCAAACTGGCGACCTGCGTACATGGGATGATTTCAATATCCAATGGGCCGGAGCTACAGAAGGTGATATCGACTATATCCATGGTTTCGTGGAGGTTTATAATGACCCACTTGGAAACAGAGGTTCTTATGAAGCGATCGTTCAAATCAACGATTTCGAAGCTTCTGATCGCATGAAAGTAATGATGCAAAACGCTCAATACTTCGAAGACAATTCTCCCATCATGCCTCAGCATAAGAAGAAAGAAGTGAAAGGTATTACCTACCGCGTTGTAAACGTAGCGGGTGAAGCTGGAGATGCTTCTCCTTCCACTCCAATTGGAGTGAACCTTCCAAACGCACAATGGATTCGTACTACACACGGATCTAAATCTGTGAGCTTAGGAAATATCGAAGATGCATATAACAACGCTCCAGGCGGTGGTATGCTCGAAGAATTCGCAAATGATGCTGAAGAAGTAGAACGCGCGAAGAAGTATGGTAACATCGCTGGTAAACTTCACACAGCAATGCACGAAGTAATCGGACACGCGAGTGGTCAATTGGAAGAAGGCGTTGCTCCATCATCACAAACGTTGAAGGAGTTTGCTTCAACGATCGAAGAAGGTCGTGCAGACTTAGTAGCGCTCTACTATGTGATGGACCCTAAATTGGTTGAACTCGGATTGATGGAAAACTTAGAGGTCGGAAAAGCAGAGTACGATGGATACTTGAGAAATGGTATGCTTGTGCAATTGCGCCGTCTGAAACTAGGTGAAGAAATCGAGGAAGCTCACATGAGAAACCGCGCATGGGTTAGCAACTGGATCTATGAAAAAGGTCTCGCTGAAAATGTTATCGTGAAAGAAGTTCGTGATGGTAAAACGTTTATCGATATCAAGGACTACGATAAAATGCGTGTTCTAGTTGGTGAACTCTTGAAAGAAGTTCAGCGCATTACTTCAAGCGGCGATTATGCTGCTGCGAAGGCACTAGCTGATGGTTATGGTAAAAAAGTAGATGCTAAAATCCACAAAGAAGTATTGGATCGTAGCGACAAACTCAATATCCCAGCTTACGGCGGATTTATGAATCCTGTATTGGTTCCGGAAATGGATGCTGCTGGAAAAATCACTAAAATCAATGTGACTTATCAAGATAAGTTCGCTGATCAAATGTTGATGTACAGCAAAGAGTACGGATTCCTTGCACCGAAGAAATAAATCGAAATAATAATTTTGATTACAAAAGCGCCCACCCGATATCGGGTGGGCGCTTTTTTTATATTTGAAGCATGTCATCTACTACTCCATCCTCAGACTTATTGTATTTTTTACAAAAAGGCCTTTCAAAAGCGCAAGTGGAAGAAATAGCAAAGCTCATCCGAGCTGATCGTAAGGCCATGAAACAAATGGTAGAATATGCCACCATGCATGAGGATACCATCGGCATGAAAGCCTCGTGGATAATGGGTGCGGCATCAGTTCAGGAAAACAATTGCGCACATGCTCACATACCTCAAATCATTGATCGTTTAGGTGCAATTAAGACCATGGGCATCAAACGAGAGCTCATTAAAACGATGATGTTTTCGAACGTGATGGATTGCGCAAACTTAGGCACCTTGGTCGATACTTTATTCGTCTTTCTGCGATCCACTAGCGAAGACATCAGCGTAAGTTATAATTCTATGAAGTTGATGAATATGATTGTCAAACATATTCCCGAACTCAAAGAAGAATTTCACGACACATTAGCGCATCAAATGGAGTATAAATCTCCTACATGGCGCAAGTGTGCGCAAACCATCCTAAAAAAGAAATGAGTTGATTAGCGGCGTGAAGGTTTCGATCTCAACGCTGGAACATACTTCGGAATTCCACCAATTGGCACCGTATAGAAAGGCAACGTTTCTCCGTATTGATTCTGGATACTGATCACCACATTATTTCTTGGAATACTCTTAGCACTTTTGATAAACTGAAAATCTAACGATGAGTTGTGCTCTTGTTCTGTAATTTTATGTTCAGTTGAACTCCAAGTTTTTTCACCAGAAATTTCAATTCTTAATCCTGCTTTAGCTTTGGAAATAACCTTCATGTATCCATCGCTATCCCAATCAAAATTGGATTGCTTGATGCTGATTACTCTGCTATCTACATAAGGATAAATGTGGCTGATTTGATTGGCTTGGTCATGCATTCGAAAAGTGTATTCGTAGGTAAATGCATTGCCGCCTTCCACTGGAATATTTTTATCTTGATTCGTGCTTAGGAAGTAACGATACAAGTTTCCGTCATCTCCTGATACCCCCTCTGCAATGACCTTAAAGATGTGACCATTGTTGAACTGATCAAACTCTCCATCCTTTGGATTGAAGGGGCCGAAGGTGTACCAATCGTTGTCATAACCTTCGTCATTAAAAACTTTTGTAGTCAACATTGATCCACTCTTAAACTTTCCGATAGGATTGACATTGCGCGCGTCTGGATTAGAATAACATCCTACTCCCCCGAATATAGAAAAGCGAGTGACCGTATTCCATGAGGCCTTCATTTCATCGTGTTGTCCTCCTGTAGAAGGATCAAACACGCGGATATAAAAAGGTTCTGTCATAGAAACAGGAACCACAAAAAAGAATGTCTGTGTAAAATCATCATCACCCCAAGAAATGTCGCCATCCTTTCCGAATGTTACAAGAAAAGGAATGTTCTCTTCCGCAGCAGGAACGCTTTGCGCGCGTAATACGGCACATCCAACCAAGAAAAAGAATAGTATACTCAGGGTGATTTTATTTATCATTCAACATCGTTTCAAATTCAACACGTCTGTTTAGCTTTCTGTTCGCTTCCGATAAATTATCTTGAATAGGATATTTGGAACCTAATCCAATACAACTAAAACGGCTCGCATCAATTCCTTTTGAAACTAAAAATTGCATCACAGCTTCTGCTCGCTTTTGAGAAAGCTTGTTATTATAGCTATCGCTACCGGTATTATCCGTGTGCGCAGAAATTTTCAATTTCACCTTTGGGAATTTGACCATCAAATCCGTGACCTTATTCAGAAGCTCATACGAACTAGAATCAACTGCATATTTATTTTTTTCAAACAATATAGCACTGCTTCGCAAGATCATATTGCTGAGATCCTCTTCACTTACATCATTCAAATCGCTCAAGTCAACTACTGATTTTTTGTCGTACTTCTTCACCACAGCTTCCTTGTAATCGGCCGATTTCAAATAACTATAAATAGGATATACTTGATCCAGCGATGTGGCTTGACCTACGGAATAACTGTATGTGCTATCCACATCAGAATATATTTCCGATATTGGATACTTCTCAGAAGCTTTTTCGAAATACGGATCCTCTATCGATTGTTTTGAACTTGCTGTTAAAATTTCCACCCCATATACAAATGGATTGTCAACAGGTGCTGCTATTACGTCATTATTTACAGAAGCTACCGCTGGTTCCGGTTCTACTTGTAATTCTTCTTTAACAACATTTGTAGCGAATACTTTCTTAGTAACAGCCCGCTGCGCTACTAAGCCTGTTATCGAATCAGGTCGACTTCTCAGGCCAAGCACTATCTCATACAATCCTTCTTTTTGAAAATTAAAATTAACTGTATCACCTTCCAAGTAAATAGAGTCATTAATGTACCAGTGATAAGATTTAATTCCAAATGAAGGTAAATAGGTCTGAGTTGCATCGAATTGAACCAGTTCATTTACTTGCACCGTATCTGCAATATTGATATAAGGTTGCTCAACATCTAAAATCTCTTGGACATAACTTGCTTTACTGAAAAAGATATCATTGGTGAGTGTATCCACAATATTAAGATTCACTTCAAAACTACCGGCACTAGCGAAGCAATGCTCCACTTCAAGGCCGCGCACGGCAGGACTGCCGTCGCCGAAAGTCCAAGAGTATTGAAGAGGTAAATTGTTTACGTTTTCATCTTCTTCATCATAGAAAATAAAGCAGCGTTGATTCGCAACTTGCAAGGGTGCAAATTCGAAAAACGGCTGAGTCATTTTCAATTTATAAATATCATCATTCCCGTCTCGATTAGATGATAGCATTCCACTTTTACAGTCTGCACTAAAATAGATGCTGAAATCATCGGCAGATGAGTTGATCGGTGCCGTATAATGCTGAACTCCTTTTTTCTCCAAACTATCTAAGTCGGCAAAATAAAGATCAAGCCCTCCCAAAGAGCCCGATCTGGTTGAGGAAAAAGAAAGTCTTCCATCAGCGTGCATCGTAGGAAAAAGTTCACTCGATGTGCTATTCACTAGCGGGCCGAGGTTAACAGGTTTTGACCAGCCATCCTTTTTTCTTTCGCATTTGAAAATATCAGCGCCTCCGAAAGTTCCTGGCAGATTTGATGCAAAATAGAGTGTATTACCATCCATAGAAAAGCATGGGTGAGCGAAATGATACTCCTCGCTATTAAACTTAAACGGCATCGGTTCCGTCCAGACACTATCCACTAATGACGCCTCGAATAGCCCCAGCATAGGGCCATTGGGTGTCGAATAGCTTTTAGTAAAAATAATTGCCGTGTCATTAAAAAAATCAAATGATCCAATATCTGCGACATCGGATTCATTGAATGGAATTAGTTCTGGACTATAATACTTATCTCCCTCTTTATTTTCCGCGTAGAAAATATTAGAGATCGGTTCCAATGTTCTTTCATTGTAGAAATTATTGAAGCCTTTTGCTCTTTTGGTAGAGGAAAATACCACGCCGTTTTTATAAGGCTTTGCACTGTATTCTCTGCTACTCGAATTAATGTCCTTCAGAGCTGTAACGTCATAGCGATGCTGCGCTTGTACTGCAATCGCAGACAGCAACATCAAGAATGCTATGATGATACGATTTTTCAAAATGGATCTCTAGGATTAAATGATGAAATCTTATGACCAAATTCATATTGAAGTCCGATCTCGTGAGAACCTCTGCTATACTGAGATGTAGTGCCTATGGCGAAGTCATAGCCATAGCTTAATTTGAATTGTGCAGTAGCTTTTGCCTCAATCATCATTACAAGGGCACTACCGGCACGATAGGACAATCCTGCACTCATTCTATTCTGATAAATGAATGACGCGTTTAAATCCACTGCATTTGTCCCGTAAGTGTTCCAGCGAATCATGGTGCTTGGCTTAAAAAGCCAAGAGCCGTTCAAAGGCACATAATAATGCGCATATGTCAAGAGCGAGAGATTGTTTGGATTGAGAGATAATTTGATCGCTGTGAGATCTTGAGAAAATTCTTTTTGAATGATACTAGGCACGGATACTCCGACTGTGAATTTTGGAGTCTTATAATAAAGGCCTGCCGCGAAGTCTGGTGCAATTTTCGAAGCCACATCGTAGCTAAATGCGGGATCATTTACATCTGCTGTAATTACCTCAGAAAATCGCGAGCTCATAAGCACTGCGCCTGCCTGCAAGCCGAATGAAATATATCGAGACTCTGAACCTCTTTTTTCTCCTAAAAAAATACGATATGCTAAACCAACAGAAGCCTTTGAATTTCTAGTTACACCATGCTTATCTGTAGAGGCGATTGCTCCGATGGAAAGGCTCTCTTTACTGAGTGGTGCATGAGCAGAAACCAATTGAAAGCTAGGAGTGCCATTGACACCAACCCATTGCTTGCGATGCATTACGTTAACGGTCAATAGATCGTGACTCCCCGCATACGCAGGATTAATCATCAAACCATTGTAGTTGTATAAACTAGACATTGGCTCAGTTTGCCCCAGCGTGAAAAGGGGAAACAGGATGAATATTAATATGAGTCTCGTGAGTAAATGCATAGGGGTGGGTAGATGGAGAAAGTATTAGCGATTGATCACTACATAGCCTGATATTGGTTTAGGTGTTAATTGTGATTCTATAATGCAGTAGTAAGTATCATTAGGAAGTTCCTTTCCGTTTTTATTACGACCGTCCCAATCATTTTTGTATTGATCGGACTTATAAACTTCAAATCCCCAGCGATCAAGTACAACAAGCTTTACAGGATTATCGTCGCTTGCTCCATCGATCACAAAAAGATCATTGATATTATCTCCGTTTGGTGAGAAACCTGTGGGCACCTCGATCTCTGAAAGCGTAATGATCAGCGTATCTGATACAGCTGGACATTCGCCATTGATAACTGACCAGATGAGTTCGTTTGGCCCCAAAACCAAATTAGAAACATTAGTTGCTGCGCTAGTTGGATCTTGGAATGACACATCGCCCGTCCAGAAGCCGTTTCCAGAGCTCGGTAGCAATGCTTCTACTTGCACATTAGACGCAGTATTCACGGTGAAATCTGATCCTGCATTCACATTGGTCGGAAGCTCGAAGAAATTGAGAGTAACACTACCTTGTGCTGAACATTCATTATTTGAAACAGTATAATTCAAAGGTGAAGTTCCATACGCCTCTGTAAGCAATGTTATCGTCGGTTGATTGGTTGAAGATATGGCCGTCAAACTTGCAGGTAGAGTCCACTCTATTTCGCCAAAATTTAAATCACCTTGCACTGTAATTTCATCTCCGCAGGTGTTGAATGTACTAGCCACTTCGTAAGTAGGAATCTTATAGATCGTCACTGTGACAACATCCGAAACGGGGGGACAAATATCTCCTTCTGAATTGACAGTAATTGTAACATCAACAGTTGTTGTTGGGACAGTAATAGTACCTGGGGTAAAATCTGTCAATGGTAAATTTGGATTGGTAAACGACCCAGAAGGCGCGCTCCATTGAATCGAGAATCCATTATTAATTGCAGCATTCAAAACAATGCTCGAGCCCATGCAAACCGTTTGAGCATTTCCAGCATCTACAGTTGGGGGTGCAACAAAGAAAACACTCACGTTTCTTTGGATTTGTGTACACCCACTTTCACTAATCAATGTAGCGGTAAGAATAAGAGGATTCAATACTAAATCAGCTGCACTAGGCGCATAAGAAGAATTAGGTTCTGTTTGATTTCCAAAAACACCTGTACCGCCTGTCCAGACCAGACTGCTGTAATTATTCGCTATTAAATTCAAATCAAAGCTTGTCGTTGAATTACATAGTTGGATGGCCTCCATTTCATCAGCACTCAAAAGGGAAATTTCGTTCACAAAAACAGTTGTTTGGCAAGTCGAAATATTTCCACTCAAATCAGAAACAAACATGTTTACTGTATTTTCTCCTAATTGAGCGCACGAAAAAAACGAAAGGTCTAATGAGCGATCAGATAAAGTACAATTATCATTGGATCCAGCATCTACATCATCAATGGAAATGGTAGCCTCCCCGGACTCATTCAGGGTTACTTGAAGAGATGGTTGACACTCCGCTACTGGATCAACATTATCTACCACAACATAAGCTGTAGAGCAGGTGGTCATTACTCCATCTGCTGTAACTAGTGTCCATTCTAAAATGGTTGATCCAAGAGCAAATTCTTGACTGAAATTATTATTGAGGTTAAAATTATTGGTGAGCGTAAAGTTGTTATCGCAAACTCCAGTGACTTCTGGCGCTGTGATATCCACCATCGCAGTGCATGAGGTCTGAGATGTAAAATAATCCTTTTGTGCAGGACAGTTAATGGTGGCTGGTTGAGAAATATCATTGACTGTTACCGTTTGTGTGCATGTAACTAGTTGCCCTAAACGAGTAGTAGCAGTCCACGTGACAAGCGTAGTTCCAAAAGGAAAATTTTCAGGAGCATTACTTGTCAAACTTTCGAGATAACAATCGTTCACTACTTGAGGCGGTGAAAGTGATAAATCTTCATAACCGCATTCATTATTCGAATCTATGATCACATCATTGTTACAGATGAGTTCTAACTCATCATTTAAAGTCCCAATGGTATTCGAAAATTTTCCAAAAAATCCGTTGGTAAAATCATTGAGTGTAGCTAGTGGCAATGCAGTAATAAAATTCGAATTGCTCGCGCCAGTGAAATAAACCGTTTGATTATTGGCCACATATAGATCTGTAATCATATCGGTTCCGTTTCCCTGAATTTGGTTGACCCAAAGATGATTGCCGTTGGAATTAATAGTTTTAATCCATCCTGTTCCCCCTGCTGGAGCAGAAAGATTCTCAACCGTATTCGCAGAAAAGGAAAGAGTGGTGTTGTAAATGCCAGCTAATACTATGCGATTTAACTCATCAATTGCGATGGAAGTCACATAATTTAGGTCGGCAGAATCATCACCGGTATAAGTGTTGGCGAAAATATTTGACCCATTAGAAATGGATTTTTTATTGAGCACAGTTGTGCTGATATCACCATCTGGCAAACCTGTTAAGTCAAGCAATCCACCGATGCCATTGGTCAGACCAGAGGTAATGGTATAGGTAATAAATAAATTCTCACAAGTCTTGTCGATAAACGGACCACTAATGACTTCGGTTGTCAGCGGCAAACCATCCGCAGATGTCCACTGTTCAAAACCATCTAGACTATATGATCTGGTAAAAAGAGTATTATCATTTATCAATAGCAAATCTGTATCAGAAGTACCATTGCTTAAATGGCAATTGTAAGATAGTCCTCTCGCTAAAAAAGTGTGATAAACATTATTTTGATCTAAGACGATATCACTTCCCAATCGTTGGTAGTTAGATAAATCAAATGAAAACGATGGCGATGTAAAACCTTTGTACCAAGAACAGTTTCCATTCAAATCAAAACTTGCGATATAGCTTCCTTGGAGTCCATCAGGATTATACGTTTTTCCAAAAAAACTGTTATTGTCACCGTCATCCTCTGATGTGTTCAGGTACAGACCCGATGCGAAAACACCTGTTTCGTTTACTTCAATATCCGTTGCAATAGAATTACCTCCTGTACTCAAATGAGTCAACCATTCGATGGATCCATCGGGAGTAACAGACATCACCACTGCACTTGATTGAGTATTTAAACTTGAATAAGCAAAGTTTGTGTTACCATTACCTTCTTTAAAGACCGCTGGAAAACGAACCTCTCCTGAGAGATAAAGGTTTCCATTGCTTCCTATTTTTATATCTGTAAATACATCTTCATTTCCACCACCACCACTCATTGCCCAAATGATGTTTCCGGAAAAATCCATTTTCACCAAATATGCATCTTTCGATCCGTTACCCTGAAGATCTATGCCGGCAATAAAGGGCAGAGCACCATTGATAGACTCGCGGAAAAAAGAACCTGAATTGAGGCCTGGTATAGAGTTGATTTCAACTGCACCCGCTACATAGACGAACTCCCCAACTGGATCAACAGCAATGGCTTCTGAACGGTCGAAGAAATCAAAATTGTTAGCAGATAGAGCTGACAAATTCTGACTGTATACATTCAAAGAGGATGCAAACAGAAAGAATATCAGGGTGAGAGATATTGTATTCTTTACAATAGGTGGCATGTAAGGAAATTATACGTTAAGGCTTTACTTTAGTTACAAAAAAGTAAGTTCTATACCCTAAATGTAGCAACTCAAACCATTAAAATATGGAATATCCGACAAACGGGTAATGGGTCATGACCAACGGGAATCAAAAAGCGACAAACAGAATCTTATCGCAAAATCAAAAGATGCCCTTCATAGAGTTTTGGAGCCTCTAGGGTGATGAATCGTATGCGAGCCTGCCAGAAGTATACACCATCTGGTAAATAATAACCTTCAGCGCCCTGTTTATCCCCCACCCAAACATCGCTTGGGTCGTGTGACTTGAATACAATTTCACCCCACTTATTGAAGACTGTGAATGTGTATTCATATACTTCATCGCCACTTACCCCTTGAACGCTGGTTTTAAAAACGTCATTCACTCCATCTCCATCAGGAGTGAAGGTGTTGGGTACATAGAAGAAAAAGACTTCAGGAATAGTGATCTCTTGACAATCAGTACTAACGCATCCGATATCATTCATTGCCTCTAAGCAGATCGTAAAATCATTGCCATCCACAGTGTAGAATTCGAAAGTTGGTTCTGTTTCCGACGTCGATCCCTGACCCGCAAAATCCCAATAATATGATGTGGCACTTTCGCTGAAATTCAAAAATGAAATCGTTGGTTCAAGAACTGTTGCATTACCCATTACCGCAGAGAAAGATGCTTCGGGTGGTGATTGCACACAAATCATTTGATCGATGGTTGCGCTGTTCACGCATCCATGAATATCGGTGATTTGAAGTGTGATATCATGACAACCGGTTGCATACAATATGGTATCTGCAAGACCACAACCTGATACAAGATATTGGTCATTCATGTAATACAAACATGATACACCTTGTGATGCACCTTCGTAAGTAAACTTCACTGGAAGCGGAGAACAACCTTCCGTCACATCCACTGAAAAATTTGTTTCTGGATAACCATTCACTTCGATGATTGCATCATCGCTATCACTGCAATATCCACTAATGGTATAAGTTACAGTGTGACTTCCAACACCAGCAACTTGAGGATTGAACGTACCCTGAACTCCGCTTGTAATGCCCAATCCAGACCACTGACCTCCTTGATCGTATGCTTCCAAATTTGCAATTGGATCATAAATACAAAGCGGATTTATATTCGTGATGGTGGCATTTGGCTGATACAATACTTCTACTTGCATTGATTGCGAAACGGCGCAACCAGCAGGTAAGTACGATACGGTATGTGTACCTACTCCTGCCACTTGTGGATTGAATAATCCTGCACCATTTACAGCAGTACCCGTCCATGTACCACCAACAGGACTTGCCTGTAGGTTGAAAGCTGCATCTAAAGAACATGCATCTGCTGGAGTAGTAAGCACTGGTATAATTGGTCCTACAAAAGGGCCGCCTTGAGCTGTACCAATGCATCCATAAGTATCGGAAATGGTCACCGAATAATTATCTCCATCTACCAATCCACCAATAGTTCCTGTTCCAACTCCATTGAAGGAATTTGCTAAAGCATTGGCTGAACTTGGGGTAAATAAATCAATGTAATATGGATTCGTACCTGCAGAAGGCCCACCTCCTGTTGCTGAAATATTCACTTCACCCGCAGGGCAATCTTCTGTGAGGGTTAAAACTATTTCTTCTAATAATGTAAAGCGAATCCATTGACCCACACTAAAACAATCACCTACCCAATTGGTGACAGAAATATCTTGCGTACTTTCATTATACATCGTGATGGGCAGAACATAAAACTGGCCACCAGTGAAGACACTTCCTGCAAACTGTGAAAGAAAATTCCCATCATTAATTGCTGTAGCATTAGTGCCCGCCGTCCAATATCCCGCATAACAAGGATCGTTTAATGGATCAGCAAGATTGGTTGGTTCGCATGTATAAATAAAATATCCAATGTTCGGTTGGTAAGCAATATTGGGATCACTCACATCCACAGGAGGAACGTATCCGCCTGTATTTTCCACCATAAAATCTGCACCAAAACAAACGTACGGATGCACCCCCACTTGACCATTGGTTGATGCTTCATAGGTTCCTATTTCAGCAGGACAAGAACATGGAAAAGGTTCTTGAATGGTGAATGTATAAACACACGCTGGATCAGCAGTGAAAGACACCTCTATATCACAAGGTGCATCGTTAGGAATAAGTGAAGGAAAACTATAATTGATGGGAGAGACAAACGGTGCATTGAAGGTCTGTGTTTCACCACTGCATGTTTGCACTATCATTTGCCCGCTAGAAGGCGCATATGAAAAATCAATTTGACCGCTCACGCCAAACGTAACCGTTGTCGGATCGCATCCAGTAACATTTGCAGTGTGGCTATTGATGATACAATCAGGCACAAAGCAACTAGGAGGTGCTGTAAAATTGGTAGTTACAACACAAGTAGGATCAGCAGAAAAAATAGCTGTTACATTACAATTCGCTCCATTCGAAGTGAGGTTTGGAAATGAATAAGCAATGTTGCTCGCAAATGGAGCATTGAATGTTTGTGTTGCACCAGAACAACTCTCGGTAAGCGTAAGCGTGCCACTGGTTGGAGCAGTTGACACTACGATATTTCCACTGAGATCAAAGCTATCATCAACAGGATCGCATGCGCCAGGCACAGCAGTCATCGAAGAAATTGCACAGAGAATGTCACAGTTGGTCACTCCTGACCCGCCTGTTTGGTTGGCCGTAATGTTCGTCGGTTGATTCGAGTAATTCGTAATCATCAACATATACCACTGTCCTGCTTGAGCGTTTGGAATATCCACTAATTCGGTAGAGGCAGCGGAATAAGAGCAATCAACACTTGCTGCACCAGCGAAAACTCCTGCGCACATGCTTGCTTGATCAGCAAACGGTCCCCAAATAATGAAATCAATATCTACACTTGAGGAATTGGTAAGCGTGATGGTCACTGGACCGGTACTGCTCATATTGAGATAGAACCACGCTGGATTAGGACGAGTAAAAAGACATCCATAGTTCGGACCCGCAGGCGCAGCGCCTGCACCAGTGCTCGCAGGATAAGTCACCCCTCCATTCGAACAAAAAGGCTCTGCATCTGCACAATTGGCTTGCGCAAATGAACTGATACCATATATCCCTAGGAGGAGAGTGAGGAAATACTTTAGCATGGTTAAGGTTTGGTCTAACTATGTAAAGACGAAAATACTACAGAATAGGTTGCTTAGGCCCCTCCGCTAGGCTTTCCTTGACGATTGGCGTTGCCGCCAGGGCGCTTCTTGAAAAACTTCTTCTTGCCACCGCCACCGCCACCAGGGCGACGATCGTTGCGAGGTCCACTACCGCTGCCACCGCCACTGAATGGCTTGTATTCCGGCTGTTCGCCGAGCTCTGGAGCAATGGTCAATTTATCCACTTCTTTTCCGATCAAGGTTTCGATACGGCCAAACTTGCTCTGCTCATGCTGACCAATCAATGTAAAGGCTTCGCCTTTTCGCTGTGCACGGGCAGTACGGCCAATACGGTGAACATAGTCCTCCGCATCACCAGGTACATCAAAGTTGATAACACAATCAATGATATCAATATCAATGCCTCGGCTGACAACGTCTGTCGCCACAAGTGCGTTTATTTTTCTACTTCTAAAATCCAACATCACTTGCTCGCGTTCGCCTTGCTCCAGATCACTACTGATCATTCCAACATTCCACTTACGCGATTTCAAATGGTTATAAAGCTTAGCAACATTTTGCTTCGTTGAAGCAAAGATGATGGTACAGCCTTCTAATCTATCTCCCAGTAACTGTGTAATAACTGGTATCTTTTGTTCTTCTTTTAGCACATACGCACCTTGTGTAACGCCCTCTGCAGGCTTGCTCAAAGCGATGTTTACGGTAACAGGATCTTTCAACAAACTCTTCGCTAATCTCAATACCCCATCTGGCATCGTCGCTGAAAATAGTAGTCCTTGTCTATTTGGATTTAGCGTACGGATGATGCGATTCAAATCGGGCGCAAATCCCATGTCGAGCATGCGATCGGCTTCATCAAGTACAAAATAATTCAATCGTGAAAAATCAACATATCCCACATTCATATGGGAAATCAAACGACCTGGCGTAGCAATGATAAGATCTACACCCGAAGTAATTGCTCTCTTTTCGTTATTGAAAGCATCACCATCACCTCCGCCGTAAATCGCAATCGAACTTACTCCTGTGAAATAAGAATAAGCTTCAACGGCCTGATCTATCTGCATTGCAAGTTCCCTTGTCGGAACGATGATCAATGCTTTGGTAAAGCCTTCTTCTCTGTTGGTGACAATTTTATGAATGATCGGCAGAACAAATGCCGCCGTTTTTCCTGTACCTGTCTGAGCAATACCGATAACATCTTTACCAGCTAACACATGTGGTATGCTCTCTTGCTGAATGGGAGTGGGTGTAATAATATTCATGGAATCCAATCCATCCAATATCTCCTGCGCGAGTCCTAAATCCTTAAAATCCAATTTGCTTATTTTAATTAATATCCTCAAAGGTCTGAAAAAAAAAGCCATTTGACTCTCTTGCAACGAATAAAGTCAGTTCAACCTCACTAAAAGCCGCGTATTCATTGAATAATACCACTCAAATGTTTGTATGCCGTGCATGTCCTATCCTCCCTTATTTTTGCAACGCTTGAAAATACAGTTCGCCATAATCTCTTGCTTGCTTCTCATGACTCTTGTCGTAAGAAGTCAAAATGATTTTCAATTGGTGGCTTCTGAGAGTTCAATGCTTTCAACAAAAAAATCTTATTCCGATACAGTGTGGACGATCACCGGACCTACGGTGCTGGACAGCCGTTTCAAGAAATGGAAATTCGATTTTGTTCTTGACGCTCGTCAAACTATTGTGAGTAACACTGTCGCACGATTAGCAGGTGTTCGCATCGGAATGGAATACCGCAGAGTACACCGATTTGGTTTTGGGTTCTACAACTTCGGAGATGGTGTTAATGTAAATGCTCTTAATGAAATTAGTCCGTTTGTGACTGTGGCTAATCTCAATTTGAGTTATAACAGTGTTTTCTACGAACGTGTAATGCTCTTCAACCCGAAATGGGAAGTTTCTCTAACGGGCCACCTCGGGAATGGAACGATCACTGGTACATACACGTTGGAGTCTGGCAGAACTATTACGCTACCGACAGTAAGAGTGCGCCCTTTGGAGTTGAGCACGACGTGCTATTACAATCTTACGTGGTGGTGCTCTATTGGTGGTGGAATTGGCTATCGATATATGCGACAAACTCCTGTGGAAGTTCGCCCCATTTATAATGCTCCAGTTGCTATCTTGCGCGTCAGAATAAAATTTGGCAAACTGACCAAGAGCATCTGGAATCATGACATCAAATACACCTATTGATATTGCTAAAAGCCGCATCGATCAACTCTCCCAAGAACTCAATGCGCACAATCATCGCTATTATGTAGAAAATAATCCGATCATTTCTGATACGGAATTCGATATGCTTTTAAAAGAATTAGAAGCACTCGAAAATGAATATCCACAACTTGCAGATCCCAATTCGCCCACAAAACGCGTTGGCGGAGACATCACGGATAAATTCGAAAAAGTAGCGCACAAACGTCCGATGCTTTCTTTATCAAATAGCTACAATCGTGAAGAAATTGCAGAATGGGCCGAGCGATTATACAAAAGCGTTGATACAGAAATCGAATTTGTAATGGAATTGAAATACGACGGCGTTGCTATTTCACTTCATTATGAAGATGGAAAATTCATGCGAGGAATTACGCGCGGAGATGGAAGTGTTGGAGAAGATGTATCATCTAATATCCGCACCATTCGCAGTATTCCTCTTCAGCTCAAAGGAAACTATCCCGCATCATTTGAAATTCGTGGTGAAATATTTTTACCAAAAAAAGTTTTCGCTCAACTCAATGAAGAACGCGCTGCTGCAGGAGAAGAACTCTATGCGAATCCACGTAATACAGCTTCAGGAACACTCAAGCAACAGGATAGCAAAGAGGTTGCGAAGCGCAAACTCGATTGTTATCTCTATTATGTGCTTGGAGAAAATCTTCCCTACAATGATCACTTCCAAAGTGTAGAATACGCTGCTGATTGGGGATTCAAAGTTCCATCATCAAAAGATCGTTTAATTGAAAAAGCTAACTCTGTAGATGGAGTCATGAACTTTATTGAATACTGGGACCAACACCGTCATGATTTGCCATTTGAAATTGATGGTGTTGTAATCAAAGTAAACAAGTTTGCTCTTTGGGATGAATTAGGAATGACAGCAAAGAGTCCTCGCTGGGCGATTGCATATAAATTCAAAGCCGAAACAGTAAGTACTAAACTCAATAAGATAACTTATCAAGTAGGACGCACCGGTGCAATTACACCCGTTGCTAACCTTCAGCCCGTGCAGCTTGCAGGCACTACAGTAAAACGCGCATCACTTCACAATGCAGATCAAATTGAAAAGTTAGATATTCGTGAAGGAGATATTGTCCTCGTTGAAAAAGGCGGGGAAATCATCCCTAAGGTAGTGGGGGTTGTGACAGAACAACGTGATATGTTTTCCGCACCTCATCAGTATATTAAAGAATGCCCTGAATGCGGAACAGCGCTCATTCGCAAAGAAGGAGAAGCACAACACTATTGTCCAAACGATGCCACTTGCCCTCCTCAAATAAAAGGAAGGATGGAACATTTCATTTCTCGAAAAGCAATGAATATCGAAGGACTAGGCACTGAGACCATTTCTGGATTATTCGAAAAAGGACTCATTAAAAATCCTGCGGATATCTACGATCTTCAATACGATCAACTGCTAGGATTGGAATTTCAAGTAGGTGATGAACTTTTAGGTGACTTAAAAAAACGATCGCTTCAGGCAAAGAGTGTTACCAATATGCTTGAAGGAATTCAACTCAGCAAACAAATTCCATTTGAGCGAGTACTGTTTGCCCTAGGAATTCGGTTTGTTGGAGAAACAGTAGCAAAGAAACTTGCCAAGCATTTCAAAAATATTGATGCAATCGAAGCCGCCTCGACCGAGCAATTACTCGAAGCAGATGAAATCGGTGAAAAAATTGCATCGAGCATTCAAGAGTATTTTTCATTAGAAGAAAACCGAACGATCATTCGCCGTCTCAAAGACGCCGGACTACAGTTCCAAGTGGACGAATCACAAGCAGGTCCGACCAGTGAAAAATTGAAAGGACTAACATTCGTGGTCAGTGGTGTTTTCCAAACCTTCTCTCGAGATAGCATAAAAGAGAGCATTGAAAGCCACGGAGGCAAGGTCTCAGGCAGCATCAGCAGCAAAACCAGCTATGTCCTAGCCGGTGACGACATGGGCCCATCAAAGCGCAAAAAAGCAGAAGACTTGGGAGTGAAGATTATCACAGAGCAGGAATACATTCTTTTAGTGACAAATGACAAATGACAAGAGACAAATGACAGATGACAAATGACAAATGACAAGGGACAAATCATCTCGGCGAAGCCTAGAACAAATGACAAATGACAAATGACAAGTGACAAATGATCTCGGCAAAGCCTAGAAATAAGGCGCGAGCACCGCTTGCTACCGCATTAAAGCTCTGCGAAGCAGAACCCGTCACGAGCGTTAGCGAGTACCCGTCAGCGAAGCTACCAAGCAGCGAAGCTACCAGTCACCGAAGGTACGCGTCAGCGCAGCTACCCGGCACCGCAGGTACCCTACGCAGGTACCTCGTTTTTGTACTTTTTACAATAAGTAGTTACTGCTTTTCGCAAGGGTCCTTGGAACATCTGACCCAATTTGAAAGTCGCTTTGTAGAAGCAAGAGATATCGATATCTGGCTACCGAATGATTATTCGGTTGAGAAAAAATATGCCGTGATGTATATGCATGACGGACAAATGTTGTTTAATGGTAAAAACACTTGGAACCATCAATCTTGGGAGGCAGATTCTACTATGCAAGCAATGATTGATGCTAAGAAAATTGAACCAACCATCATTGTTGGAATTCATAATGGTGGTGCGCTTCGCAGGCCAGAATATTTCCCACAAAAAGCATTTAACCTCCTCCCCTTTTCCACACAAGATTCATTAAAAAATATAGAATGGAAGTCCGGTCCGTTGGCCGATAATTATTTGAGATTTATCGTCACCGAACTCAAGCCATACATTGACTCACATTACAGCACATTCACAGATCAAAAGCATACCAGCATTGCAGGTTCCAGCATGGGAGCCTTGATCTCTATGTATGCATGTTGTGAATATCCCGAAATTTTTGGTAGAGCTATTTGTATGTCCATGCACTGGCCAGGAAGCCTGCTTATAAAAACCGACACCATCCCCTTCGCTCTCTTAGATTATTTTAAACAACATTTACCTGAACCAGGAATAGTGCATTTCTACTTCGACCACGGAACACTAGGCCTAGACGCCCGATACGGCCCTTATCAAACAAGAGCAAACAAGATTCTAAAGAAGAAAGGCTACAAGAAAAAACACTTCACCTCCCGTGTATTCAAAAACACCGACCACAGCGAAAGCGCATGGCGAAAAAGATTCTTGGATCAAAGACAAATGACAAGTGACAAATGACAAATGATCTCGGCGAAGCCGAGAACAAATGACCGCGGCGAAGCCGAGAACAAAGCGCGAACAACGCGAGCCACCGCATTAAAGCTCTGCGAAGCAGAACCCGCCACAAGCGTCAGCGAAGTACCAGTCAGCGAAGCTACCCGTCACCGCAGGTACCCGTCACGAGCGTTAGCGAGTACGTTTGGCGGCGTTCCAGTAGGCGTCCATTTCTTCGAGCGTCATTTCGCCTAATTTTTTGCCATCCTTCGCACTTTCCGTTTCCATGTATTGGAAGCGGTAGATAAACTTCCGATTTGTTTTCTCCAAAGCATCTTCAGGATTAATGCCCTTGAAGCGCGCGTAGTTGATGAGAGAGAATAATAAATCACCGAACTCATCTTCCATTTTATCAGAATTCATATCTGCTTCCGCTTTGAATTCAGCTAACTCCTCATTTACTTTTTCCCAAACCTGTGATTCATGATCCCAATCAAATCCAACACCACGTGCCTTGTCTTGCATTCGCTGTGCTTTGACCATCGCTGGTAAAGATTTAGGAACTCCCTCTAGTACACTCTTCTTTCCCTCTTTCAACTTGAGTTTTTCCCAATTTGATTTCACTTCTTCTTCATCCTGAACCGTCACATCGCCATAGATATGAGGGTGACGGGAAATCAATTTATCACAAATTGAATTCAAGGAATCTGCGATATCGAAATGACTGGTTTCGCTTGCAATTTTTGCATAAAAAACCATGTGAAGAAGAATATCTCCAATCTCCTTTTTGATCTCTTCCATATCACCATCAAGGATGGCATCTCCGAGTTCGTAAACTTCTTCTATTGTTAAATGACGAAGGCTTTCCATCGTTTGCTTTTTATCCCACGGACAACCTGCTCTGAGTTCGTCCATGATGATAAGCAAACGCTGGAAAGCCTCTTTCTTTTGTTCCATTGAATTCATGGAACAAAGGTAATTAGAACTTCAATCCTACTGTGGCAAAAATCGTACGTGCATTCGCTGGTAAAAGTCCAGGACCTGGATAGCCCCCGGCTCTGCGTGTTGCATAACGCTCGTCTGTCAAATTGTTAGCTCCAATACTAAATAAGTAGTTTGGTGTTGGCTTGAATGACAATGTCAAATCCGAAACTTGATAGCCTTCCAACTTACCCGATTGAGCATTTGCAGTTGGTTCTTCTGTATTGTTTGCATCAGTATAGAAATCGCTGCTCATGTTCCATTGATAGGTGATTGCAAACTTGCGATATGCATAAGTCAATCCCGCTCTGTGAATTTGCTCGGGAGCATATTCCACTTCATTTCCCACAATACTTAAAGCAGTGTTTTCTACTGCTGCAGGATTATTCCATTCGATATATTCAGCGTTGGTGAATCCAGCAGAAATAAATAAATCAAGACAACCAAATCGATTTTTATCTACATCAAAGGCTTTGCATGGCGACCACTCCAAGTAGGCTTCTACTCCAGTCGTTTCGGTAGCGCCAACATTACGCACATTCACTACACCATTCTCTGTGACACGACCAATACGGTTGTCATAAAGCATATAATAAGCGCTTACATCATAGCTAAATCCGCGACCGATTTTACCTCTAACACCTAAGTCTGCAGAATAGCCTGATGCATCTTCAAGATTTGGATCTACAACATCCGTTGTAGCAGATGGAGTCAAATCAGAGAACATCACTGGGCGATAGGCTTTCGCGAAACTCGCATAAATTTCTGCAACCTTCTTGATGTGATATTCCGCACTCACGCCATAAACGAAAATATTTCTGGTGCGGCTATCATTGAGTTGCAAATCCGTTCCTGAGATCGTAGTATATCCGCTTGCTGAGCTTTCAATGGTCTCATAACGCACGCCTGGAGTGATGATAAAATTCTTTCCCACATGGAATATATTCTCTACAAAAATGGCAGTGTTGTTTGTTTCAAATTCCAATGCTCTTCCCCACTTTGGATTTACAAGTGTCAGATCAAAATCATTGCCTGCTGTGCCAGTGCCGCGCTGATTACGTTCTGTCACACCGTTGAAATATCTCACTCCTCCCGTTAACACGTGTTCTAACCCAAATAAATTATACAACTTCTTGTAACGTGCCTCTGCTCCCATATTGGTGTAGCTATCGCGGTCTACGGTACGTGCGAATTGCGCAGAATCCACCACATTCACAGCACTTGTAAATCCAACACTATTTCGCTCCGAAATCATTCCAAATATTTTCACATCAAGTTCATTCCGAGCGTTGATAGCATAGTTGTATGTGATTGCGGCAACATTCCACGGTGTGCCCATCCAGTTTCTCTCACGACCTGACTGACGCGCATTGCTTTTGAATTGAGCGTCTGTTAGTCCTCCTGGCTGTTGGCTTTCATAATCCATGTGAGTGTATTCAATGCCGACTTTCATTTTATTGGAAATTGCATAGCCAACATATGCATGTCCATTGAATATGCGGTAGCGGCTATTCTCTCTCCATCCGTCAGCAGTGCGAGAATGTAGATATGAATAGATGGTGAATTTTTTTATACTAGCACCAACGCCCACAAACGTATTAGTCAATCCATACGAACCGAATGTTTGTCTTGCCTCGACTTCAATTGGTTTGAGTTTATTCGTATTTCCTTTTTTCAAAATATAATTCAATGATCCACCGAATTGAGGGCCGAAGGCTAAAGAAGAAGCACCACGTAAAAACTCAATGCGCTCTACTGCTTCCATTGGAGGAGCATAATATGCTTCTGGATATCCGAACGGATCGGCTGCGATATCATATCCATTTTGACGAACGTTGAATTCCCATGATCGATTGGGGCTGAGTCCGCGTGTGGCAATGCTGGTTTGAATGCCCGAGCCATCGCTCTCCCACACGTTGACTCCAGGCACTCTTCCAAAAATTTGACGATTGTTGTTAATTGATAAGTCTGCGTTGAGATTGTTGGGACGAATGAGTTCATTCTTTTTCCCAGCATAAATAATAGCTCCTACTACCTCATCCATTTTATCCCGACCTACAGGATTCAAAGTGATAACTTCGATAGTTGGTAGGTTCACCGCTTTAATGGTATCCTCCTGCGCCCATGATGTGATTATCCCCCCACAAATTGCGATCACCGCTACTACTGCTTTTTTCATACTATTTAGACCTATTCTAATTTGTTGCAAAGCAAAAGCCGGGGCCTCGGAGTGACAATACCACAATTGTGGTATTTGGGTAAACCTGACATTTCCATTACAATGTAAATACCCCTATCTTTGATTGACCAAAACCAAATTATCTAAACCCCAACGCATGTCAAAGTTTCATCACTACTGCATTGCATTCATTCTAATTTTATTTTCCCTCAATACACGTGCTCAAGAGTGCGGCGGAGTTTCGGGAGAATTAACCATCACTGGCTATTCAACTATTGATGCGGGATATTTCCAAGTTTGTCAAGGAGATACCGTAAATTTCACATTAGCCAATGCTGTTCTGCCAAATGGCGAAAGCAATTATGTTTACACTTGGACCCTCGGTGGTCTTGTAATATTGACGGATAATCCGAACCTCGAATACATCGCCAATCAAGGTGGAGTGGTGAATGTAAGTTTGAGTGTATCTCTTCCATTTTTATGTGAAAGTACTTTCCAACTATCGAACGCTCTTTCAACTGTCGCATACCCAATTATTACTACTCCCATTGAAACAGGAGGATGTATCAATGGAGAATTAATTCTGGAGGGCACCTATATCCAACCGTCCCTTTCAGGAAATGCTTTGACATCAAATAATGGAGGATGGCTTCAAGATTTCTCTGAGCAAATTTTCACATTGGATGTTCTGACAGCTCTCCCTGGATCAACCATCGAAGACTGCAGTCAATTTGTGAGCGTGAACATGAATGCTGAGCATAGCTTTATGGGAGATCAGGTTGTAACTATTACTTGCCCTAATGGAACCTCAGTGGTGTTGCATCAACAAGGCGGTGGAAATACATTTTGGGGTGAGGCACTCGATGATATGTCTGGGACACCAGGTATTGGATACGACTACTCGTGGTCTGCATCCTCTACTCTGGGTACAATGGCAGAGAATGGTTTTGGGGGAATTCTTCCTTCAGATACCTATCAACCAGTCGGCGACCTTTGTGATTTAGTGGGATGTCCAGCAAACGGTACATGGACCATCAGTTTTGCTGATGTGTTTGCTGCTGATGATGGTCAACTTTTCAGTTGGGGAATTACCTTAGACCAATCTTTATTTCTTACAGTTGGAGAATATATCCCGACCATTGATGCAGGTCCTACAGATACCTATTGGTACGCCACAGGAAACGGTTTTGCTGATGAAAACTTAGATTTATTAATTTCAAATACAGATGCCATTGGCACCACTGAATACATCTATCATGTTGAAAACAGCGCTGGTTGTGTTACGGAGCAGGTAATAGAAGTTGAAATTCAATCACCCGCAGAAGATATTGTTGTAGATGCAGGTTATGATTTTGTCGCAGATAATGTCTTTTTCCAATTAGATGGCGATGTAAGCACAACTGCTCAATGTGGCGATCCGATTCAGTTTGAATACTGTTTGAGAAATAACTCTGATTTCTCTGTGACTTATAACCCTTCTATTTATTTTAATTGCAATCAACCCATCACTCTTACAGTAATTAGTGGAACCTTAGAAACCAATTTTGACTTTCTAACGGTATACAACGGTCCTTCTACCGATGATGTGATCTTCGGAAGTTTTGATGGGAATTTCAGTGGGTTATTCTTCACTTCTACACACCCTACTGGCGCTATCACTATTCAGTTTACGACTGATGGATCTATCAGCTGCTCGGATGGAAATCAACCTCCAGTGGTGCTACAAATCGCTACCTCTGGAGAATCGCAAATAATATATTCTTGGTCTCCTCCCACTGGTCTTACTGATACAGAGGTATTAAATCCTGGTGTGGTAGAACCAAGTCCTGTACAATATGTCCTTTCAGCGTATTCAGCGACTTCGCCATATTGCGTAGTTACAGACACTGTAAATGTTTACGCTGATACATTTGAATTCTTAAGCGTTGTATTCAATGATCTCAACGGTAACGGCATTAAAGAAACAAATGAACCTGGAATTGGAAACATTGAAATTGTGTCTGAAAATATGCTCGTCTATTCAACCAATAGTGGAGAGATTGATATTCCAATCGTTTATGGAGATAATGAGGTAGAAGTGCTATATGATCCTGCCATCTGGCAGCCAACTACTCCTACTTCACAAACATTTACTGCAGATGCATCGATGACAGCTTACAATGGCAATTACTTCGGACTACAAAGTATTAGCAATGTCAATGCAGGTGCAATTTCACTCTTCCAAGGACAGCCGGTTTGTGGTCAATCAGAAGTACTTTTTGTAAATTATACAAATACTGGCTCAACCGCATTTTCTGGGCAAATTGAAGTGACCATTGATCCATTAGTATCGGTCATTGGAGGAGATCCATTTCCTTCGTCTATCGATGGCAATGTTCTTACTTTCAACGTAAACAATCTCGCACCAGGCGAGGAAGGTGTAATTACAATGACTTATGTTAATCCTACAATCGATGGATTCGCGCCGTTCATGACATTTTCCGCAGCATTTATTTCAAACGGAAATATACTTGATCAAACAAGTTTTACCAATCAATTAAGCTGCACCGAAACACTTACCAATCTTCAAGAAGAAACAGGTCTTGGTGAACTCGGACTCGTACTTCCTGAATCAACACTAGAGTACACCTTAAATTTCGACTATACTCTTTTAGGTCCGGCTGGATTGTGTACTGCACAAATGCCTTTATCAGAACATATTGATGTAACATCAATTGAAGTTTCGGCAAACTCAACCATTTATTCTACATACATTCTTTCTGATAATACGCTGCAGATACACTTGCCATATGTGGGTTTGGATTATGAAAATAATATCGTTCAAATCTCTGCACAATTACTTCCATCTGCAGTTCCGGGAACATTGATTGAACATACCTATACCGTACTTTATGATGATTACGCGACTACCACTTCCAACCTCGAGAGCAATTTGGTGATGGATTGTGAGACGCAGCCTGTCATCATTTATCAAGACACTAATAATCCAGCTTACTACTACACCAACGTGACTGGTGCTGATATCACTTGGTATAACAATGGTGAAATAATCGCAGAAAATGTTCCTTATGTGTATGTCAACTTCAGTGGAAATCTAACGGCTACTGCAAACATAAATGGTGCATGCGAAATGATCTCAGCTCCAGTGATTGTTACTAATGTTGACGAAATAAAAGTAGGTTCTTCAATTTCACTTTTCCCTAATCCAACTAGCAATAGTTTTTCTTGGAACAGCACGGAAAGCATAACAACAATTGAGATTTATAATTCATTAGGACAACGTATTTTCCAAAACACAAATATTCTCACCAATCAGGTATCCACTTCCGAATGGGCGGTGGGAACATATCACGTAGTGATGGAAACCACGTCAGGTCTACGATTCCACCAATCTTTGGTGGTGTCTCGTTGATGATTTATTCGAACGGGTGCGAAAGTGCTTTTTTAGAAGTATTTTCGCGCCCGATTTGAACAGAGATGAGTACACAGAACGAAATTAGCCGCCGTCGCACTTTCGCCATCATCAGTCACCCTGATGCTGGTAAAACGACACTTACAGAAAAACTTCTTCTTTTTGGAGGAGCGATCCAAACTGCTGGTGCGGTAAAAAGCAATAAAATCACCAAGACTGCCGCGTCTGACTTCATGGAAATCGAGCGCCAACGTGGTATCTCTGTTGCCACTTCGGTGATGGTATTCGAATACAATGGTAAGCAAGTCAACCTGCTCGATACTCCCGGTCACAAGGATTTCGCAGAAGATACTTATCGCACCCTCACAGCAGTAGATAGCGTTATCCTCGTTATCGACAGTTCAAAAGGGGTTGAGGAACAAACCAAGCGCCTCATGGAAGTTTGTCGAATGCGCGATACTCCTGTAATTGTATTCATCAACAAAATGGACTTAGAAGGTCGCGATCCGTTTGATCTTTTAGATGAATTGGAAGAAATTCTAAACATTAAAGTTCAACCGCTCTCCTGGCCAATCAGCAAAGGATACTCTTTCAAAGGGGTATATAAACTGTATGATAAACAACTTCACTTATTTGAATCATCAAAAACAAAGATTGCAGCTGATGTAGTTTCTATTGATGATCTAAACGATCCAATGCTTGATCAGTTGGTCGGAGAGTATGCGAGTCAATTGCGTGAAGACGTGGATTTAATTGAAAATGTTTATGATCCATTTAGTGAGCAAGCATACCTCGAAGGAAAGCTCGCTCCTGTTTTCTTTGGATCAGCTATGAATAATTTTGGTGTTAAAGAATTGCTCGACAAGTTCGTAGAAATCGCACCAGTCCCACAAAGTAGAGATACCACTTTGCGTGAAATCAAGCCAGAAGAAAATAAATTTTCTGGATTTATTTTTAAAATTCACGCGAATATTGATCCAAGACACCGCGATAGAATTGCGTTCTTACGTGTGTGCAGCGGACGATTTGAGAGAAATAAATTCTATCATCACGTTCGTTTAGAAAAAGACTTTAAATATCCAAACCCCGCTACATTCCTCGCTCAAGCAAAGAGTACGATTGATGAGGCCTATCCTGGTGATGTTATCGGATTATACGATACAGGAAATTTCAAAATCGGTGACACACTCACTGAAGGAGAAAAATTCATGTTCAAGGGCATTCCATCCTTCTCTCCAGAAATCTTCAAAGAATTGATCAATAAAGATCCGATGAAGACCAAGCAGCTGGATAAAGGGATTCGTCAATTGACAGAAGAAGGTGTCGCTCAGCTCTTTTTGCAAGAACCTGGATCTCGTAAAATCGTTGGTACAGTAGGAGAACTTCAATTCGAAGTAATTCGCTATCGACTTGAGAATGAATACGGCGCAAAGTGTGATTTTGAATCGAAGGTGTTTTACAAAGCATGTTGGATTACCACCGACACCCCCGCGAAACTCGAAGAATTCAAGCGTATCAAAGGAAATAATATGGTGAAGGATAAAGAAGACAATGATGTATTCCTCGCGCCATCAAAATTCATCCTAGATATGGAACAAGCCAACTACCCGGAGCTTCAGTTTCACTTTACATCGGAGTTTTAACCTCCAAATAAAACTGCTCGAGGTACGCTTCCATAAAGGCGTGGCGCTGCTCCGCTAGTGCTTTGCCTGTAGGAGTATTCATTTTATCTTTTAACAAAAGCAGCTTCTCATAGAAGTGATTGATAGTTGGTGCTGTGGAGTTTTTGTACTCCTCTTTTGTCATATTTAAATTCGGTGCTATCGTGGGATCGTAGATCGCGCGATTTTTAAATCCACCGTAATTAAACGCACGAGCAATGCCCACCGCTCCAATCGCGTCCAAACGATCAGCGTCCTGAACCACATCCAACTCTTTCGATTTATAATCACCACTTGAATGTCCTCCTTTGAAGGAGATGTGTTTAATGATATTTACAACCTCATTTTTTACATGATCAGAAAGCCCAATACTACTCATGTATTCCATCGCTCTGCGGGGTCCCAATTCTTCATCTCCATTATGAAACTTTGAATCGGCAATGTCATGCAACAAAGCACCCAATTCAATAATCAGTATATCTCCGCCCTCCGCTGCTCCTATTGCCTTCGCAGTATTCCATACGCGCTCGATGTGCAGCCAATCGTGACCACCTTCTGCATCGCGAAGCGCATCTTTTACATGACTTATTGTATGATTTACAATAACTGAATGTTCCATTACTGTGCTGTTAAACGTGCTTGAATTTGATTCTCTTTTGACAGACTGTTTTTCACTCTCATGGTAAGAGTATATGTTCCAGTAGATGTAATTTCTGGAAAATCAAACGACGTCAAATCGATACTCGTTTCTCCTTGAAATGGTAATGTATCGTTTACCAATGTGAGTCCTGTTCTAATCAAAGAGTAGAAAATAGTATCTACTCCTGTTGCATCCGTAATATTCCCCAATAATTGTATATCCGTTGGCGCAGTAGCGATCCATGACGTCACACTCTCCTCTGTAGTCAGAAGCGGTGTAACGCTTGCAATATTAAATTGAGGTCTTGTAGGATCTGATATATAAACATCCAACTCCTTCACTCCCTCATTTCCTTCCACATCAATTGCACTTGCTTCTGCCTTCCAAAAACCTTGAATGTTTTCAGGCAATCGCATCGTCCAGGAAAGCACGTCAGACTTTCCCGCAATGTCTGCAACATAACTGCTGTCCCACTCCAAGTAATTGGGAGATGTAAAAATGGATGAAATAGAATCTGTATAAAAAGCGGTGCCACGACTCCAATAAAATCGTGCTTGATTAAGCTCTTCGTCATCCGTGAATGCCGCATTCAACGTCAATAATTCACCGGTCTGAAAATATTGATAATCGGTCTCTACATCATTTATTCTAAACTCCGAAATGATAGGATCCATATCATCACCCTTGTGACAAGCGCTAAAGGCTGCGACTATGAAAACGAAATAAAATAGCTTTTTCATTTTGCTAAAATAAGGAACCCCGCCAATTGACAGGGTTCCTTATTTTTTTCTAGAAAATAAAATTATTCAACATGAACATCCACCGCCCATTCACCCATGTAATTGAGTGCGTCGGTAGCGTGCACATGAAGATGATAGTGACCAGCAGCCACGATTGGGCCAATATTAATTGTTCCAAGATCGAACGATGTACCTGTCACTCCTACTAGTTCTTGTTCGAAAATAACTTCTCCTGTTTCTTCATTTTCGAGCTCAACATGAATATCTGTCAAGCCATCAGGATCAGAAACTGTTCCCGTTAAAACTACCGTTCCACCTACTACTGTTTCAATCTCATAATTGGTAACAGCTGGTGTAGCAGTAATTGCAAATGTTGGAAGGTTTGAATTCTCGACATGCAATGTGGTAATGTATTCCACTGCTTCATTTCCCTCCTTGTCAATTAACAATACTTCCACATGCCAGTGACCAGCAATCGCCGCAGGAATAGCAAACTCTACCGTGTTTGTTGATGATGTCCCACTCAGTGTGATAATGCGCGAATCGCTCCACACTCCAATATTCGGAGGCAGTACTTCCTCTGTGCTTCCTTCTGTGTGTGAGTGACCATCATCTGCAGGATGTATCTCTACTTTCAACTGATTGAGTTCTTGATTATCGGTTGAATAAACTTCCACGGTCACTGTCTCACTTGCATTTACATCATGCTCAGTTGAAACTGTACCATTGACCTTTACGCTGCTGATAACAGGGCGTGCAGTGTCTTCATCATCTTTCTTACAAGCCACAACTGTAGCGGCAATCAAAAATAAAAACGCTAATTTTTTCATCATTTTTTTGTGTTTACTTACCAATGGGTAATTGAATTAATACCGAGATATTTCTTCCCTGTTCGGGAAGGTTTAATTGTCTATATGCACTGAGATGATTGAGATAATATCTATCCAATAAATTATTCAAAGCGAGTTTCACCACTAGCTCTTGCGCTCCCCACTTCCAACTAGTTTGCGCGAATAAGTCTATCGAATAAGCTCCTTTTGTTGGCTCTTCGTTTCGATCGACATTAAACTGCGAACTCCACACCAAATAGGTTGCGCCTAACTCATAGCCCTTCAATGCACCTTCTTTCAAGTCGCGCTCAAATGTTGCTTGCACTCTACCTCTCACAGGAGGTGTGAATGGAAGTGGCAAAGTGGTGATCAAATTATAGGAATACACGCCATCAATACTGCCTTCAAGGTGAAGCGCTTCTATCGGATGCCATTCAGCATACAACTCAGCGCCTGTAAAGATGGCATCATGTTGTGTGTATTGATACACTTGACCTCCATCAGGTAGAGTAGAAAATTGTGCAGTGGGTCTCAAATAAATGAAGCCTTCAAAATAATTGAAATAAGGTGTCATTTTCACATAAAACGACTTCGACTCAAATAAGGCTGTAAAGTCGGCTTGATATCCTATTTCGTTGTTCAGACTTGCGTTTCCTTGCTCATGTCTAAACGTACCGTGATGCACGCCATTGATAAATAATTCGGCGTGATTTGGCACTCTAAAACTTCGTGCAAGATTCCACTTCAAATTCCATCTTTTGGAAGGAGTGTAGCTGAGACCTGCGCTCCCGGACCAACTATAAAACTCGCGATCGTTATTGGCAACACGGAGATCATAACCCACAATCTCCTGATCACTCGACCATCGCGCAGTTGAAAATGACTCAGTGGAAACACGAGCCCCATCTACACGTAACCCTCCATTGATGATGATATTTTTCGATTCAAAATTTCTCTCCGCGAATAAAAACGTGCCGGCAGTAACCGAACGATCATTCGGTAGTAAAAACTCCCATCCCGCTCTACTGTTTTGCTGCCACGAAGCAGATGCCCCCGGAATGAAACGCCAGTGCTTCATTTCGTGACGGTGCCAACGGATAGAAGCTTGATAGGTTGTCAATACTAGTCGATGTGCATTCGCATCTGTAGGCAGCGGAGCATAGCCTTGCTGATGTGGACGGATCATTTCTCTACGCGTGTTCTGTTGAACACCTGCATCAATCTGTAGCCATCCTTTTTCACGGGTCAACGATGCGTTTATCGCCAACTTCAAATGATCCACCACCTGATGTGGTAAATCTATATCTCGGCGATCTCCGTCATCTGCCACATTCGCTCCAGTTGGAATCCCTACTATCCCAGGAAACAATCCATTCTTTTGATGAAAATGAGACCATGTCGATTTCACAACACCGCGCTTGCCAGCCCAACCAATAGTGGTCTGGTAGTGCAATTCTTTACCGGAAGTATTGCGCAATCGATGGTTGTAAATCGGTAAGGTTCTGTTCAGATATGTGAATGTTTCAGCGGGAATCTTGTAGTCTCCAAATTCGCTCCATGTGACACGTGCCTTTGCAAAGAAGTGCTGAGCTGCGCCCTCCATCGAAGCGCTGCCTCCTATATAATCATTGTTGCTGCGATACATCGATTGCACCTGGCCACGAATTCCCTTTTCAGGAACTCCAGGAGTTTGCACGCGAATAACGCCACCCAATGCATCAGAGCCATAAAGCAAGGATGCCGGCCCCTTCACCACCTCAATGCGATCAACGCCGTATGGATCGAGCTCCAAACCGTGATCACTGCCCCATTGCTGTCCCTCTTGCTTCATACCGAGATCGCTCACAAGAATGCGATTGCCTGACAATCCTCGGATCACAGGTTTCGCAATATTAGCCCCCGAAGAAAGCTGCGTCACTCCTGGTAGACGCGACAATTTTTGCGACAGCGTCATAGAGGCTGATCCGCGCAAGTCATCTTTACCAAGTACCATCAAGTCGAGCGATTGATGCGTGTAGTCGCTTCGAGAAACTTCACTTTCAATCAAAACTTGTTGGAGCTCAATATGTGATGGCTCTAGCAAAATCAACACATCGGCGATGGAAGAATCAGTGGTAGAAAAATAATTCGCGTAAGCCTTAAAGCCTGTCATCTCCACATGGATGTGGTGTTTTCCTGATGGCAAATTCTCAAGAATGAATAACCCTAGAGAATCTGTAAATACTGCTGCTGAAAGCTCATGGCTTTCCACAATAGCACCTACAATCGGCTCATTTGAAATTTGATCTACAACTTTTCCTTGAATCGAATACGTAGAAGTTTGTGCTGATAATGATGTTGTAAATAACAACACGACTATCAAGCAAAAACTCGCTTGAATTTTCATGAATAAATAATTTCTAAATCATCTAAATAGCCTTATGGAATAGCTGCTTTAGCAGCAGGCTGAATTATCCCCAAACAGAAGGGGGACCGCGATGATCACGAACTTGATATAACTCGAATGACTGAGTGTACTGATAAAAATAACTGAGTTCTTTCTGCTCAAAAATGCGAGGAGCCAACCATTCAAAGGATGTTGGTGCATCGAACGGAATACTAATCAATTTACAAACTTCACAATCCACATCATGATGATGGCCTTCTGAGGCTTGATATGAAAATGGTAAAGCATCTGTTGTGTGTGAATGACAATGAGAGTGCCCATGACAATGAGCGCTATCAGCATTTCCAGAACCATGTTCAACGATGCGGTGATAGACCTGAAATGACATCAGCCATACGACTACTCCTAGGAGGAATAGCGCTTTCGCTTGACTATATGGAGATATCAATTTCATAGAATGGCTGCAAAGATAAGGGGGATGGGAAAAATCCCCTATTTTTCGCAAAATTTCACACTAATGAAAACCCTTTTTCTTTCAGTAAGTTTAATTCTTTCATCGTTTTTATCTCTCGCTCAAAATCGTGCGCTCACGCTTGAGGAATCTGTCATGGGACAATTCTCTCAATTTGGCGCAGAAAATCTTTCTCGACTTTCATTTTTACCCAATAGTGAAAATTATATCTACTTGAAAGATCAAGCACTGATCATGGGCAATGCAAAAGGTGTTGAGAAGCCATGGTTAACACTTGAAAGTTTCAAAGCTTTTGCAAACGCTCCACAAACCTTAGAGCGTATGCCTGCTTTTCAATGGCAAGATTCACAGAATGCCAATTTTCAAGATAAAGAGGGGCGATACTATTTAGTAAATTTCAAAGAACGCAAAGTCACTTCTGGCATCAAAGAAGAAGGCGATGGAACAGTAAGCGACTATCATGCGACATCTCAAAGACTAGCATATAGTTCTAAGAATAATTTATTTGTTCTCACATCATCGAAAGCAATCCAAGTAACAGATCAACCTGCTGGAATCGTAAGCGGACAGTCGGTTTCAAGAAATGAATATGGCATTGAAAAAGGCACCTTCTGGAATGATGAAGGAAGCATGCTTGCCTTCTATGAAAAAGACGAACGCAATGTGACAGAATATCCCTTAACCGATTACACCACTACTCCTGCGAGCACAAAAAATATTCGCTACCCAATGGCTGGAGCAACCAGCGAAAAAATCCGTGTAGGTGTATTTAATGTGGCTAATGAAAAAACTGTGTTCCTCGAATTGAATAGCGAATACAACGATCAATACTACGCTACTAACGTGGCATGGAGCCCTGACAACACCTTATATGTTGTTTGGATGAATCGTAAAACAGATGAATGTAAATTGATTGCATTCGACCCACAGACAGGAAAGCAGCGCGCTGTCTTGTTTACTGAGAAAGATGACAAGTGGGTGGAACCGTCTCAACCGATCATCTTCATTCCTGGTCAGCCTAATCAATTCTTGTGGTATAGCTACCGCGATGGTTTTCATCAGTGGTACAAATACAATACATCAGGTACCTTACTCGGCTCAATGAAGGTAGCTTTTGAAATGACTGAATGGAAAGGATTTGATGCTAAAGGACAATATGGTTTTGCGATGGGAACTGGCAGCAATGCAACAGAGAGTCATCTGTTCCGAGTGCGACTAAGCGACATGTTTACAGAACAAATCACACGTGTGGGTGGTGTGCACAACGTGAGCATTTCGGGATCTGGAAAAGTAATTATCGATAATTACTCCAACCTCACTACTCCACGCCGCATCGACTTGATGGATATGTCAGGTAAGATTATCAAGAATATGTTGACGGCGAAGAATCCTTACGAAGGAGTTCAAATCAGTAATACAGAATTATTGACCATCCCTTCAAAGTCTGGAATGCCGCTCCACGCGCGAGTAATCAAGCCAAGCAATTTTGATAGTAAGAAAAAATACCCTGTCGTTATTTACACCTACAATGGTCCACACGTGCAGCTCGTCACCAATTCATTCTTAGGTGGTGCTTCTTTGTGGATGCATTATCTCGCAGAAAAAGGATACATCGTATTCACGGTGGATGGTCGAGGTTCTATGAATCGTGGAAAAGCTTTTGAACAAGCCATACACCGCCAACTAGGAACTGCTGAGGTTGAAGATCAACTGGCGGGTGTTGAATGGTTGAAGTCTCAGAGTTATGTAGACGGTTCTAGAATTGGGGTGCATGGTTGGAGCTTTGGTGGATTCATGACCACTTCTCTCCTACTGAAGTCGCCAGATACATTTAAGGTGGGCGTGGCTGGAGGTCCAGTAATCGATTGGAACTTATATGAAGTTATGTACACCGAGCGCTACATGGACACTCCGCAAGAAAATCCAGAAGGCTACGCAAATGCTGACTTGACGAAATATGTGAAAAACTTGAAGGGAAAACTTTTGATGATTCACGGTGCGGATGACGATGTGGTGGTGATGCAACATAACATGCGTTTCTTGAAAGCATGTGTAGATAATGGCGTTCAAGTTGACTTCTTCACCTACCCTGGCCATCAACACAATGTGCGTGGAAAAGACAGAGTTCACTTAATGAAAAAAGTGATCGATTATCTAACCGAGAACCTCTAGTCTTTGATACCCTATATTTGCCCCAATATTCAATTACAATATGACTACAGATACATCCGTATTAAAAACAACAGCACTCACTGAAAAGCACATCGCGCTTGGAGGTAAAATGGTTCCTTTTGCTGGATATAACATGCCAGTTCAATACAAGGGACTTCTTGAAGAACACCATTGCGTACGAAATAACGTGGGTGTATTTGATGTTAGCCACATGGGTGAGTTCTGGGTCAGCGGAGAACGTGTATTGGATTTTCTTCAATACATGACTAGCAACGATGTGAGCAAGCTATTTGATGGTAAAGTCCAATACAGTTGCTTGCCGAATGATAAAGGTGGAATCGTAGATGACTTGCTCGTTTACCGTGTCAATGAACACAAATATCTTTTGGTAGTCAACGCTTCTAACATTGAAAAAGATTGGAATTGGTTGATGGCAAAAGCAGGTGAATACGGCGTTACTATGGAAAACAAAAGTGATGATACTTCATTGCTCGCAGTACAAGGTCCAAACGCAGGAAAAGTGCTTCAAAAATTGACAAGCCTAAATCTTGAAATGGAATACTACACTTTCCAAATTGGAGAGTTTGCAGGACATTCAGATATCGTGATCTCAACAACAGGTTATACTGGAGCAGGCGGATATGAAGTGTATTTCCCTAACGCAGCCGCTGAAGATATTTGGAATAAAATTTTCGCTGCTGGTGAGGAATTCGGAATTCAACCCATTGGTTTAGGTGCTCGCGACACGCTGCGCTTGGAAATGGGCTTCTGTCTTTATGGAAATGATATCGACGATACCACTTCACCTATCGAAGCAGGTTTAGGCTGGATTACTAAGTTCACTAAAGAATTTATGAATTCAGCGTATATCAAAGGACATAAGGAAAACGGTACCGCTCGTAAGCTTGTAGGTTTTGATATGGTCGACAAAGGAATTCCTCGTCATGGTTATGAAATCGTTGATGCAAATATGAATCCTATTGGTGTGGTTACGAGTGGAACACAAAGCCCAAGTTTGAGCAAAGCCATTGGAATGGGTTATGTACCTACTGCGCTTGCAAAACCAGGCAATGAGATCTTCATCAATATTCGTGGAAAAGCAATCAAAGCAGTTACTGTTGCTATTCCTTTTTATAAAAACTAATTGCGTTTATGTTTCCACTTGCTGATAGAAAACTAGTAGAGGTTTGTTACACTCCAGGGCAATATCATTTGTACAAAGAACAATTTGAAATTGTCGTAGTAATCGATGTACTGCGCGCTACAAGCGCCATTGCATCTGCATTGCATAATGGCGTGGAAAAAATCATTCCTGTTAGTTCAGTAGAAGAAGCACGTGCATACCAAGCGCAAGGATACATCGCAGCAGCAGAAAGAGATGGTCAAGTAGTTGAAGGTTTTCCTTTCGGAAATTCACCATACGCTTTTATGGATGAATCGCTCAAAGGAAAAACCGTAGTACTCACCACAACTAATGGAACCAAGGCCATACAAATGGCATCGGATAGAAAAACTGTAGTAATAGGATGTTTGAATAACCTTCAAGCCCTTTGCGACTATTTGATCAAAGAACATAAAAACACATTGATTTTGGCTTCCGGTTGGAAAGACAAAATCAATTTGGAAGATACTATTTGTGGTGGTGCTATTGCAGATATTCTTTTGGAAAGTCGTAAATTTAGAGCTGACGAAGACAGTACTGTTGCAGCGAAGTTTATTTATAGATCCGCAAAGCAGCATCTGTGGAGCTTCCTAAGATCAAGTTCTCATCGAAGAAGATTGATTAAATTGAATATACAGAAGGATGTAAAATATTGTTTGACCCTAAACACCATTGACACCATTCCGATTTTAAAGGATGGAGCGATTGTGAAACTAGAGACCAACGACTAGATACTAGTGACGAGATACTAGTGACTAACGACTAGATACTAGTGACGAGAGTAGTGACTAGTAAAACAGAGTGACAGTACCAGAAAGAGTAAAGTAGCACAAGCAGAAAACATCGCGAAGCGATACTAAGCATGAGCGAAGCGAGTACCAGACAGCGAAGCTACCAAGCACCGCAGGTACCAGACACGAGCGAAGCGAGTACAATTATGAAATATACGTGGAGCCTTTTATTGTTTGTTTTTGCGTCGTTTACAACGACAGATGGAAACACCGATCCCTGCTGTGAAAATCCAGCAGTGTGGGGCTTCTATGGCCATAAACGATTGAATGAACTCGCCGTGTACACCCTTCCCGAGGAAATATTCGGTTTTTATAAATCGAATATGGACTTCCTCATCGAGCACTCTGTCGATCCAGATAAAAGAAGATATGGTGTGAAAGGAGAAGCAGAATGTCACTACATCGATATGGACAGATATTGCTTCGACTCTGTAGGATGTGATCCATTTAAAAACGTACCGAAGTATTGGAATGATGCCGTTGCGATGTACACAGAAGATACCCTTCGAGCTCATGGTATAGTGCCCTGGCATGTTAACCTAATGGTGTACAAACTCACCAAGGCTTTCAAAGAAGAAAATCTTTCGCGCATTCTTCACCTCAGTGCAGAATTAGGACACTACGTAGGAGATGCGCATGTGCCGCTGCACACTACTTCTAATTATAACGGACAGAAAACTGGACAGCGTGGAATTCATGGTTTCTGGGAAAGTCGTGTTCCTGAGCTTTATGACAATCAATATGATTTTTTTGTCGGTAAAGCCGAATATGTTCGATCTCCCTTGGATCTGATATGGACAAAAATCAGAGGCTCTTATGCTGCAGTGGATTCTGTCCTAGGTTTCGAAAGACAATTGAGCGAGACCTTCCCTTCTGATCAGAAATACTCTTACGAAGTAAGAGGGCAGGCGCAACTTAAAGTCTACAGTGAAGATTACACCAATGCTTATCACCAAATGCTCAATGGGCAAGTGGAGCGAAGAATGAAAAGCGCTGTGATTACCATCGGCAGTTTGTGGTATACCGCATGGGTGGATGCCGGGCAACCCGATCTATCCAAATTCTATAATGTGAAAGATATTATTGCTGTAGGTGACGAGGATTTATCTCCCAATAAACCTGACTCCCTGCGCGTTCGTGATCACGAATAGGTCATTCATCTTTGAAAAATGAAACTTTGTACTATTAAGTCCGTAGAAAGTCTCGAATCAAAAAGTAAAATGAAAAAGATCGCATTCACCCTATTGATCTTTTGCACTTTTCTTAATGTATGGTCTCAAACACCTCAAGTCATGTTCTACGGATATGTAGAGGAAGGCAAATTGGAAATTGAAGAGACAGACAAAAAGAAGCGTTCAAAAGAAAAACCTGCAGCAAAACTTACAGGTGTCAACGTTTACGTCTATGAGGGCGAAACACTATTAAGCACACAAACAGCTCGAGAAACAGGCTTTTATGCAGCTATTCTAAATAGCGGTAAAACATACCATGTGGTATTTGAAAAAGAAGGTTACTTCTGTAAAAGCTTCGAACTTGATTGCACCAATGTTACTTATCCAACTGAAGATGCTGCTATCAAATGTTTGACAGATGTATCTCTTTTCAAAAAAGTAGATGATGCTGATTTGTTGAACCTCTGTAAAGTCCCTTTCGCAAAAGCAAAGTTTGACAATAGCATTCACAACTTGGTGTGGGATATGGAATATACAGCACGTATTAAAACGAAATTTCAAACTTTGGCACAACCGTATTACACGGCTGAAGCGAAGTAGAAAATACTCAACATTATACCTAGAGTCCCGTATATTTTGCGGGACTCTTTTGTTTTATCTTCGTCCTCTACCTTCGGTAAGATGACCAAAACCACGACTCAACAACTACTCTGGCTCGATCTATTGCGCGGTATTGCCGCGCTCATTGTTCTGATGGGACACTTGAGATCAGTACTCTTTCAAGATTATGAAACGATTCAAAATCCCAATGCGGTCGCCAAAGCCTTCTACTTCATCACAGGATTTGGGCATCAAGCGGTGATACTGTTCTTTGTCCTGAGTGGATTTTTTATTATCAAGAGTATTCATGATGCCCACCAAAAAAATAATTGGTCTTGGAAACATTATCTATTAAATAGACTTTCTCGTCTTTGGATGGTATTGATACCAGGATTAATCCTGGGGGCCTTCTGGGATCAATTAGGGCTCCATTTAAACCCTCAATTTGATATTTACACTGGTGCGGTCGAACATTTAGTTTACTTCAATCCTCAAGGGCATTTAGGACTTGGCGTATTCCTGGGTAATCTATTTTTTCTTCAGACCATCTTCTTCCCTACTTACGGAACTAATGGAGCACTATGGAGTTTGAGTAATGAATTTTGGTACTATATCATTTTCCCATGTCTTTACATCGCCTATCAAGTGCGTGCTGCATTCAGCAGAAGACTCATCTTCTTTTTCATTGGAATGCTACTTCTTTCCGCATTTCAATTCTTCAGCCTAGATGTTGCAACACACCCACGTGATTACTTTTTCATCTGGATGTTCGGTGGTTTAGCTCTCTTTCTCTCCAGACAAGCCCTAACTTTCTTTAAGAAACCGATGACATCATTCATTCTAGCAGGAATGCTTGTTGGAATGTTGCTTGGAATTCGTCTTCAATTATTACCACTTATTTTCAATGATTGGGGATTAGGTATCGTAACATTATTCCTTGTTGGTGGCCTTTCTCAAATTGAAATGAGGTCTTCATTACTTGTAAAAGTAAGTACCTTCTTATCAAATATCTCTTACACCTTATACATTGTCCATTTGCCATTTGTAGTATTTGTATCAAGTCAATTAGCATCTCAGCGTCTCGATTTTAGTAATAATAATATGCTCAAATACCTTGGTATTTTCGTAATTGCAATCGCCTATGCATACATAGTTTACTATGTATTCGAGCGCAATACAAGTCGCGTCAAATCTTACATTCAGAAATTTATCAAATAAAAAAAGGGTCCCGAAGGACCCTTTTTGTATTTTTTACAAAAAGCTTATTGCTTTACAAACTCGACAGAAGACTTCATGCCATCTTGTGTCAAAGTAATATGATAAACTCCAGCTTCTAGCGCTTCAATGTCGAGACGTTGTTGCGCACGTGCAGCGAAGTTCATTTTTTGTTCTATAACCACTCTACCCAAAGCATCCGTTACACGAACCATTGCGTTTTGAACACTTGCATTAAGCGTCAAATTCAACTGATCAGCAGCAGGATTTGGGAAAATATTCAAACCAAATGGGTTTGCTGATAATTCGTTGATTCCCACAACCGATGCGTTTACTTCAACACGCTCGCTCACACACTCGATGCTTTCTTGTTGGATTTTCCAATCATAGAAATAGTAGTAGTATGAATTTCCGAATGTTGATCCAGTGATTTCACCTACGCTACCGATAGCATAAGGATAGGCAACTCCAGCATTGTTACGGAATAAGTTATTTTCAACACAACCTAATTGAAGACCACCACCAACTGGAACTTCGAAGTTCAAGTCTACAACAGTAGTACCAACAGGAATATTCACTATTGCTTGAGCAAGAACGTTTCCGTTTGCATCAGACAATTGAATTGTACGGTTTCCAGCTACACCATTTGCAGGAACATAGCAAGTCACTTGTTGTAGAGTGAATGGTTCTGTTACGTTGAAGAATAGCATACCACCAGTTGATGGCAGACCACCGGTTGTCATATCCAATGTCTTTCCACCTGTTTCCTCGATACCACCATGAATAGTGGTTGATTGAACCCAGTAAGAAGCTTGATCATTTACGAAAGGCGTAGTGAATGTATTTCCAGTTCCCAAAACTTCAGTTGAAGTTTCAGTAGCAAACCACTCTAGGTTTGAACCTGTAGCTGTCAATTCAATGTTGCCTGGCTCGCCTACTTGAACATCATCAGCTACTGGAGCAGGTCCGTTCAATACCACTACTTCAATAGCATTACTTTGAAGCAAGTTTCCAGAGCATGAGCCGTTGATGTTTACATAGTATGTACCAGACTCAGTAACTGCAATGCTTGCAGAACCTTGCTGGCCATTGCTCCAAGAATAGTTTTGACCAACTGTCGAAACTAATTCAACACTTGAACCTTGGCAAATAGTAGTTTCACCTAGTGCAGAAACAGAAGGCTCTTCTTCTGAAATAACTTCTACTTCAATAACATTAGAAAGTGCAACACAGCCTTCTTCGTCGAATACATAAACGCTATAATTCCCTGATTGAGAAACTACGTTGTTCTGAGTATCTACTCCATTGCTCCAAGCGTAAGTGCTACCTGCTGGTGCACTAAGTGTCAACGTTTGACCTTCACAAATTTGTGTTGGACCATCTACTGAAATAGCGATTGGATCGAGCATACATGAAGATTCCAATACATTGTGTGTTGTGTTGATTGCAGGATTCGCAACTGAAGTTACCATTCCACTTGGCCAACGAACAACTACTTGATCGATTGAGGTAGCTTGTCCAAGACCAAAGTGTGTAATCAAAGAAGAAGCTGGATCAAAGCTTTCGCCTGCTCTAACTTCACGAATTTGAACACCCCAGTCACCATAGATTTCTATTCTCGCACCAATGGCATGTTTGTTTGAAACGATACCATCTAAATCAAATTTCACCCAATTGTTATTGTTGGTGTTGTTCATGTACATCGTGCTTCCGCGAACTACATCAAGGAAACCATCATTGTTGAAGTCACCGATACCACCGCTCGAGAAGGCAAGTGAACTACCTGTGAACGTTCCATCACCATTGTTCCAATACATTTCGTTTGACATTTCAGAGAAAATATCTACGAAACCATTATTGTCAAAGTCACCAGCGTCGCAGTTCCATGCACCAAGGTCAGAAGCATTGATTCCAGTCGATGCTGTGATATCAGTGAATGTACCGTCGCCGTTATTTCTCATGAATTTGTTTGCCCAAGCGTGGTTTACAGTGAATGCATCGAAGTCACCATCGTTGTCGAAGTCTTCAAACACCGTAGCCCAGCTCTGATCACCATCATTCATGTTTGCTTCAGGTCCAACACTTGTGTAAGTGCCATCACCATTGTTTCTATAAAGCAAATTGATACGTTGTGGATCACCTACTGGTGCGCCACCTCTACATTTTGTGATGTATAAGTCGCTATCATAATCATTATCATAATCTACCCAGATTGCAGCGTAGTTACCACCTGCATCCAACGTATTGATCAATGAAAAATCAAGTTCTAGCACACCATTTACGTTTCTGTAAGGATGGCTTTGATCTACGTCATGACATACGAATGAATCGAGGTTACCATCATTATCGATGTCGGAGAATGTAGTACGTTGTGAAAAGATATATTGTGGAAATGCATCTTCTGTGTAAGATGTTCCATCATCATTTGCATAAACAAATGAGCAAGCATTTCCTGCACCAAGACATAGATCTACGAATCCATTTCCATCAATGTCTGCGGCGCAGATTGACCATGATGGTAGATTTTGGATTGCCATTGCTTGGAAGAAGGGAGTGAAAGAGCCATTCGCATTTTGATAATCGATATAGATTCCTGAACTCGATACACGAACGATATCGTCAAGTCCATCACGATTCATGTCAGCGGCACAGTCAGCATAACTGGCGCCGGTAGTGGTTTGCAGACCAGCACCTGTTCCCGTAAAGGTTACCTGTGCATTAGCTGCCATCGCAAAACCGCCGAAGAGAGCGATTCCCAATGCCCAACTTTTAAAAGTAAATTTTGGATTCATAGTATTTGGATTGGTTTCAAAGTGTAATAATAAGGATAAACCATCAGATAATCAATGCCCTAAGCATAAAATCCGATGCGAACAATCACTAGACTCTTAGATTCCTAATTGGGTTGCAAAAAAAAGCCCCCTCACTTTCGTGAGGGGGCTTTTTGAAAATATCTTCAAACAGACTAGTTCTTAATCAACTTGATAGTAGAAGTGCTATCTGCGATATTCAATTGAATATAGTAGATACCTGCAGCTACATCTGTGATATCGATTTGCTCAAGACGCTGACCTGAATTGTTTCCAAGTTCTTTAGAAACTACTAGGCGACCTTGAGTATCAAGAATGTTGTATTCAACCTTCTGACCAGAAAGACCTTCCATGTTCAAGAAGAACTTACCAGTTGTTGGGTTTGGATTAACAGCGATAGATACACCGTCAACAAGCTCCTCAATGTTCGTGATAGTAACGTTCTCAGTAAGAGAAGCAATACAACCGCTAGCATCAGTTACTGTCAATGTGTAAGTACCAACTTCAAGACCAGATACATCTTCTGAATCAGAAGTGAATCCGTTGTCGTTAGCCCAAGCGTAAGAGAATTCTGGAGTACCGCCTGTTACAGAAACGTTGATGAAACCAGTGCTATTTCCACCGTCACCACCAAAATCATCAAGTGATACAACTAGAACAGCTGGTTCAACTACTTCAACAGCTTCCGCTGTGAAAGAGCAACCATTGTTATCAAGTACATAAACAGTGTAAGGACCTGCAGCAAGACCTTCGAAGGTGTTTGCATCTTGGTAGCCTTCACCATCAATGCTGTATTGGTAAGGAGCAGTACCGCCAGTTGCTTCAACTGATACAGAACCATCAACTTCGCCATTACAAGAGATTGCAGATGGAGTTACAGTAGCTGCTACAGCTGGAGTATCTTCCACTACTACTTCGAAAGAAGCAGAGCAACCTTCAGCGTCCTGAACACATACAGTGTAAGTGCCAACAGCTAGAGGACCATATAGATCATTTGAAGTGTATTCGCCAGTGCATCCGAAATCATAAGAAAGCTCACCAGTTCCACCAGCAGCAGCAACTACTACAGTAGCATCTGCTTCACCAGTACAAGTTGGGCCTGTAACGAACGATTCGAAAGTAATTGCTGGACCGCCTTCTACTACGAACATGCTTTCAGCAGTACATCCGTTTACGTCTTGAGCATAGATCATGTATGTACCTGGAGTAAGGTCATTCAATACCAATGTAGATGGACCACCTTCGATATCATAAACGTTGTCATCTTCAAGGCTCCAGTCAACATCACCTGTTCCACCACTCCAAGTAATAACTTGAGTAGCATCTGGAGAGTTGAAACATGTAGCATCAGCGCTAGCACCTAGAAGAACGTTCAATGTAGCAGGACTTTCAACTGTGAATACATCTGATGTAGCTGTACATTGGTTTTCATCGTAAACTTCAAAGTAGTATTCACCACCAGCAAGACCGCAATAGTCAGCTGAAGGCAAGATAAGTGGATCACCATTCTCATCTAGAATGTAAGCGTCTGCAATAGCATCAACCAAATAGATTGAAAGGGTTCCAGTACCACCTGTAACATCAGCTAGAGCACATCCATCATTGTCACCACCGCAAGAAACGTTAGTAACATCGATAGCACCAATAGTGATTGGAGCAGTGTAAAGTTCAATGAATTCTGTGATTTCACAACCACCGTAGATTCCACCTGGGTTGAATGATTCGTTGTAGAAACGACGGTCACGTGCAGTGATTTGGTATACACCTTCTCCGATGTTCTCATAAGCATAAGAGCCATTTACAACGAATGCTTCATCATTGTTGAAGCCAGGAATTTCAATTTCAGTGATGTCTTGGTTTCCGCTAAGGTTGATAACAATTGTTCCGTTCTCATCGCCGAAGCAAAGTGGATCAATTGATTCTGTTACCATAGAAAGGGCACACTCGTAAAGACAAGTACCGTTGTTAAAACCAGCATCAGCATTGTAGTTCAAAGCTGTTTCGTCTGTACAACCAGGGTCGCCACAACCACCTGTACCGAATGCTAATCCAGTATAAAGGGTGCTACCACTTGTTTGACCTTCAAGACGAGCTTGAACGTTGAATGAACCGCAGATGCTACCTGAAGTTGTGATCTGAGCGATAAGCACTCTGAAATCATCACCTGCTACAACGTTTACATAAGGAGTTCCATTTGGTTCATTTGGAGTAGAGTTCCAAGCACCACCTACTGTTGTATTAAGAAGGATGTTTCCATTACCTACTGGGTTTGTATCAAATGAAGCTCTCCATGGCTGAGCAGGATCTTCAACAGCAAACATCAACCCGCCTGGGTCAGTGTTACAAGTTCTTCCAATAGTTACATAAGAATCATATTGTAGTGCTGGAAACACATTATAAAGATTACAGTTGTTATCTGTCGCAATCGTTCCTGATGGTTCTGGATGATTCCAAATTCCGTCTGGAACGTTCAAAGCTAGAGGAGCTTCATTGAATCCAACCACGTTGAGGACCATGTCCCCAGGGTTAGTAACATCTGCATAGATTCGGTAAGTAGTGTGCCCAGCAGGGTATCCAGAGATGGTTCCATCATCTGTATAAACAGCCTCGATTGAGATTGCAACTACTTGCGCCGTACCTACTACACTACAAAAAACTGCCGCCAAAAGCGTAAGTAAATGTTTCTTCATGTGTTGTTTGATTTTGGTAAAAGGTGATTAAGATTATCTCGCCAAATATAATTGTTTCATCCAAAGTTGCCAACCGTTGTTCAAAAATCTTCATTTCGTAAATCTTATCAACATAAAAAAAGGGGCCCGAAGGCCCCTTTTCTATAATAATCTTTACCTATTACTTAACTGCAATAGTGCGAACAGTTCTTTCAGAACCATTGCTGAATTGCAATGCATATACACCAGCAGCTAGGTCGCTAACATTCATTTGAATGTTACGAGTGCCAGATACAGTGCCTAAATCCATTACTTTAACGGTTTGGCCTAGGTTGTTCACCAAGCTCACCACTACTTTACCAGCAGTTACAGCATTGAATGAAATGTTCATCAAATCTGTAGCAGGAACTGGGTAAACTGAAAGGTCAGCAACCAACTCATTTTCTTCTACGCTTACGATACAGTTGTTACAAGTATTGAAAGTGAAGCAGAAAGAAAGATCTTGATCATCCATTCTTTGGAAGAAACGGTTATCAGAGAAACCACCATTGTCGATACCACAACCACCGATTGTAGAGAAATCAGCTGTTTCGTCGATCAACGCAGTATTGTTTGGACCGTAAGCGAACTTGAATGCTGCAGTTTGTGGGCAGAAATCAGCTACAGTAGTTGAATAAACGCCATCGCCATCACCATCCAACATTTCAATAGCACCACCTTGGAATCCAGTGAAGTCACCGAATACCCATACTTTATCTTCAGCACCTAGAACGATGTCGTTAGAAAGTCTTACTTCGAAAGTTACATCTGCAGATGGGTAAGCTGTACCGCAATCTTCAAATGCACCGAAACATACTGTAGAAACAACTTGGTCTTCACCAGCAACTACAGTGATAGTGCGGTCGCCTGGGATACCTTCCCATCCACCACCACCAACACGGAACTTGTAAGGGTATGTACCAGGAGCTACTGGAAGAGTGATTGTATAGATACCATCACCATCTTCATCGCTCATTGGCGAACCTGCACCCCATCCACCTGGGCTGATTGGGTCACCCATCAAATTAACACCTTCCGTAATGTAATCGTTGCAAGTCAATGCCATGTTTACAGAGAAAGTAATCATTGATGGAGCAACACATGCACCACATGAGTTCCAACATACTACTGGAAGTGAACTAGAACCTGTGATTTCACTCACGCGGTTACCAGCTGAACCACAGTCACCATTGATGTTCTCATTTGGGAAGTCCCAAGTATTACCGTTGATAAACTTGTAAGTTATAGAGGTCATTGGACCAACGCTGAATACGCCGTCATAAACTTTGTCGCCATCACCGTCTGTCAAGAACAATACACCTGGAGTCCAGTCACCATTGTCTGGATCATCGTTGTAAGGGTTCTGGAAGTTACCAGCTACAGATACTCCATCAGGATAGATGTCTTCACCAGCCTCACCTGCAACACCGTCGTTATCGGTATCAACAGTTGACATGTCAACGCTGAAACGAACAAGAGATTCGCCACAGATTGTACAGTTGCTGAAACATACTGGCTCAGCCTCTGCTGGTTCTTCACCAACTACGATAAAACGGTTGCTGTTGCTCATGCTAACAGTACAAGTGTTCGGAACTGACTCACCCCACTCAGTGCCATTACCATCATTCCAGTTATCACCATTGATAAACTTGTACTCGTACGTACCTGGGATAAGGTTCAAAGTAACAGTGTAAAGCATGTCGCCATCTTCATCTGTCATTTCAATTGCTGATGGAGTCCAGTTCAAATAGTCTGGGTTTTCTGGTGTTCCATCATAGTTTGGATCTTGGAAGTTACCTGCCATGTGGACGCCCAGTGGATTCACTGTTTGTGTAGCCATGTCCACAGAGAAAGTCACAGGCATTTGAGCAAATGCTGTAGCACTTGCAAACGCCGCGAAAAACAATGCGTAGATTTTTTTCATTGGTATTTGTTTGTTTGGTTTTATACTTGGTGTACTTTTAACACTTTCCAAAAGTAATTATTTTCGTTTCATACAACAACTCAGGATGAAATTTTCGATAAAAGATTTTAAACAATTTGGCAAAATCGCCGTTATCACGGCTTTTCTTCTGTCTATCAACCTATTAGGATCCGCAAAAAAATTACCAGCGCTTGTCGAACGTGTCGATCCAGTGAATTGGTGGGTAGGTATGCAAAATGACACCCTCGAATTGTTGATCTCGGGCGCAAACATTTCGAAATCAACCTTTACTCTTACAAACTCCCCTTCAAAAATCCTAAAGCAAGAGTTATCTAAAAATGGAAACTTCATATATCTCACCGTTGTAATAGCTCCATCTCAGCCTGCAGGAAATTTGGTCTTTTCGATTTCCAATCCGCTTTACAAAAAACCAGTCCCCTTCAACTACCCTTTATTAAAGCGAACTGGCTATACTCCTAAAGGACTCGAAGCATCGGATAATATGTATCTTCTTTTTCCAGATCGATTTGCGAATGGTGATACCACCAATGACGTGAATCCTAAGATGAATGAAAAAGTAGTGGATCCAAAAGCACTAAAACTTCGACATGGTGGAGACCTCAAAGGAATTCAAGATCACCTTGGCTACCTCGAAGATCTAGGAGTAACTGCGCTATGGATCAATCCTGTTTTGGAAAATGACCAGACCAAAGAAAGTTATCATGGCTATGCCGCCACTGATTCTTATAGAATTGATCGACGATTCGGAAGCAACGAACAATTCAAACAATTATCAGAACAATGCCACCAAAAAGGAATCAAAATGGTTTGGGATGTTGTGTACAACCACTGGGGCATCGATCATATTTTGTATAAAAATTTACCCGATAGCAATTGGGTGAATTGGTTCTCAAGTTTCACTCGCACCTCTTATCGTGCAGAAACGTTACTTGACCCTTATGCATCTGAATACGATAAAAAAATGATGTCTGATGCATGGTTTGATAATCACATGCCCGACCTCAATCAAAAAGATCCTCATCTCGCAAAATATCTCATTCAAAATTCTATTTGGTGGATTGAATACGCAGGACTCGATGCATTTAGAATCGACACCTATGCATACCCTGATCAAAAATTCATGCGTGACCTCAATATGGCTCTGCGTGCAGAATTCCCAAACATTCACATCTTTGGAGAAACGTGGGTGCAAGGCTCCCCAATTCAAGCTTGGTTTACAGAAAAAAATGGATTGAACAAAGAATTCTCTTCTGAACTAATTGGTGTGACTGACTTTCAATTGTACTTCGCTATTACGAAAGGTCTCAACGAAAACTTTGGGTGGGAAGAAGGATTTAGAAGAATTGAGTTAACACTATCTCATGATATCCTTTATAACGATGCTAATAGAAGTGTCACCTTCTTGGATAATCACGATTTGAGCAGAATCTATTCTGTTCTTAATGAAGATTTAGAAAAATGGAAAATCGCCAATGCCTTGATGCTAACGCTTCGTGGCATTCCTTGTATTTATTACGGCCATGAAATTTTGATGAAAAACTATGCGAATCCTGACGCACTCGTGAGAGAAGATTTTCCTGGAGGTTGGCCCAACGATTCGATCAATAAATTCGATTACAAAAATCTTGTGGGTAAGGAAAAAGAAGCATTTGATTTTACTCGAACATTATTGAATTGGAGAAAACAAAATCCATGGATTGGAAATTCCAAACTCACACAATTTGTCCCTAACGACAACACATACATCTACTTCCGCACTAGTGGCGATCAAGTATTAATGTGCGCATACAGCATGAATGATAAACCAGTGGAGATTGATCTCAATCGTTTCGCGGAATGCATTCAAGGAAGAACCAGAGGACAAAATATTCTCAATGGAAATCGTGTGAACTTGGATGGAAAAATCACCCTTGATCCTAAATCAGCAACGTTGATCCAACTTATGAAGTAACAGAAGGAAGCTTTTCAAACATCGCTCTCCATTCCTCTGGAACGGGAGCGGTTTTTTGTTCTGCATGATTAAAGCTAACAAGCACCGAAGCTCCAGTTGATGCCAATATTTCTTGGTCATTTTCAACAACCACAATTTTGTAATCCATCGTGAAGCTCTTGGTGCCGATATGCTTGCAACCGACATAGATTTTCACTTTGTCTCGAAGTAAAATAGAACGCTTGTAATCCACTTCGTTTCTAGCAACGAGAATTCCATGTTGTTTCCAATCCCATCGTCCGCCCACCAGTTGGTGAAAGAAGTGCATTCGGGCTTGTTCGAAATATGTTAAATAGGTGGCATTATTGACATGGCCCATTGCGTCAATATCGGCAAATCTAATTTCGGGTGAATATGGAACTACGTTCATTTCGATGATTGATTTAATTGTTTCATCCACTCTTCCATTTCAGAGGGATGATTTGCGTTGGCCACAAAACTAGTTGATGATGGCGAGATCATCTTCACTTTTTGACTCATTAACATTTTTCGAGGACATGTTCTATTGAGTGCCAGCTCTTGCATGATTACACTCAAACTACTTGGTTCCCAAATTGTACAAAGTGGTTCTATCCATTTTTTCTCTTCATTAAAAAAGCCTGTGGCAATGGAATGGAAGTCTCTTTGTGACATTAGTTCACTGATTACATTCGCATTCACAGCGGGCATGTCACACGCCACGACAAAAAATGCGCTATTATCATGCAGCGTAAGTGCGCTTGCAATGCCTCCAACAGCGCCAATTCCAGAAAAACGATCGACGATTAGATCAACATTTTTTTCCTGAAATAAAGAAATTTGATCCTCGCGACATGAAATTGAAACTTCCATTCCGAGGCCACTGAATTGCGCCATCAAATACTCATACTGAGGGATACCGTGATATGAAATCACCGCTTTATCCACGCCCATTCTTTCACTTCTTCCCCCTGCTAGAATTAGAGCTTGCATTTTAGGCGGTACTAAGTATTTTTCCAAAATAAATGAAATGAGCTCTTCTTCTGATCGAAGTATCGCTACCTCTTGTTGCGTCAAGACCTCCTTGAAATAATCCCTTGCGTCTGCTTCGTTGAGATTCGCATAAATGGCTACAACATTTGATATCTCTTCTTTGCGGCGCAGCATAGAACCTTTCTTGGAAGGATTGTGAAGTAATATCTGATCTGCTCCAGGAAAGTGATGTCCATTTATCAAAGCGAGTTCAAGTGTTGGATATAGCGCATTGATTCTCGATGCACTGATTGGAGCATTTGCTTTTATTTTCAAAGACTTCTCTCCAATGACCAAGGTCTGTGGCTCAAACCCTGTAATCTCGCTGTGATCACCATCGATGTACAAGAGCTCGTGCTCATGTAATTTTTGCATGATAGAAATGGCTAGCCGCTCCATGTCTTCGCAGGAGTCTCCAAGGAAGGCAATTTCCTTTTTTGCAAAATTGCCCCATCTTCTTTTTGGTAATTTTCCGTGGCTCATTTGCTTGAAATAAAATCTTTCTTGCCTCCAGTTTTTTCCAAGAGCCTTATATCAGAAATAATGATGTCATGCGACATCGCTTTGCACATATCATAAATGGTCAATGCTGCAATCGAAGCTCCCGTAAGTGCTTCCATTTCCACTCCTGTTTTGCCGGTGATTTTTGCTTCACAAATAATCAGTAATTTTCCATCTATCTTTTCAATCGACACTGCCACCTTTTCTGTGAGTAGCGGATGGCAAAGCGGAATAAGTTCGTGTGTTTTTTTTGCTCCCATTATACCAGCTATAATCGCTGTTTGAAATACGGAACCTTTTTTTGTTTCAAAAGAAATCCTCTCCAACTCATCAAAAACCTCTTGAGGCAAAAGCACTATCGCTTGAGCTTTTGCGAAGCGCTGGGAATTTTCTTTTCCACCTACATCGACCATGGAGGCATCTCCAGATTGATTGAGATGCGATAATTTATTCATTTTACGAAGGTATAAAAGCCTTTCACATGTAGGGAATATGAAGAATAGATTATATTAGTGTTTGCTTAGCCCCTCATGCGAACAATAAAACTAACATATCGATCTATTACGCGTCATATACTGATGCTCGCAGGGCTTTTCTTAATCTTCGGAAATGCGCAGGCCACCCACATAGTAGGAGGTGAGATTTCTTATGTATATGTCGGTCCTGGCACTTTTAATACGGTAGAATATGAAATCACCCTCACGGTATATCGTGACTGTGGTCCTACCAATATCAATGGTACCAATTTCGATCCGGATGCATTTATTGGAATCTATGACGCCGTCACTTTTGACTTTGAAGAAAATTATGATATCCCCCTCAACTTCAGCAATGTTGAAGAAATCCCTGTGTCACTAGATAATCCTTGCTTTACGCTGCCTGATGGACTCTGTGTAGAAAAGGCGGTTTATACCACTTCGATATTCGTTCCTATCAATCCGAATGGGTATGTGGTGGTGTATCAGCGTTGTTGCCGAAATCCTTCAATCGTTAACTTGATCAATCCTGATGATTCTGGAGTGACCTTCATGGTGACCATTCCAGGGACCAACGATGTTCCGGGAATGATTAACAGTTCTGCGGTATTCAACAACTTTCCACCTGTAGCATTATGTGCAGGCGCGGAGTTTGAATTCAACCATGGCGCTACAGATGCGGATGGTGATTCTTTGAGCTATGAATTCTGTTCGCCTTTTCTTGGCGCCTCTCCAGATGACCCCGCTCCTACCGTACCTTCCCCTCCGCCCTACACCAATGTAGCATGGGCCAATGGATACTCTAGCGGAAATCAAATTGCTGCCAACCCCGCCTTCCAAATAGATCCTCTAACTGGTATCATTACCGGTACCGCTAATCAAGTGGGACAATATGTGATTGGCATTTGTGTAAGTGAATACCGCGATGGAGTTTTGATCAACACCAGTAATCGTGACTTTCAGTTTAATGTGACGATCTGTGATCCAAACATCATTGCCACTATTCCGCAACAGACAACGCTTTGCGATGGGTTGACAGTGGAGTTTGATAATAACTCAACGAATGCGACTTTCTTTCAGTGGGATTTTGGTGTTGCAAATGTGGACACCGATGTGAGCACACAAGCGAGCCCATCCTTTACTTACCCAGAGCCTGGTGATTATTCCGTAATGCTTATTGCCAACCCTGGATGGCCTTGTGCTGATACCGCTATCTCTACTTTCGATGTTCGACTTCCTCTTGAACCCGCGATTAGTTTAGATACTGCATTGTGTGCACAGGATCAAGTAAGGTATAATTTTAATAGTAACGGGAATTTATCTACTACTGCATTGTTTACTTGGGACTTCGGAACGGGTGCTAGTCCAGCAACTTCGAGCGTTGCAAATCCTGCAAACATTCTTTTGAATCCTGAGTCAAGTAATTATACCGTTTCATTCACTGTGAATGATAATGGTTGTACAGACCAAGCAACACTTTCTTTCAATAATCTTCCAGAACCAATCGCGGCGATCATTCCACAAGAGACATTTTGTTCGGGACTCACATACACTTTCGAGCACAATAGTCAAAATGCCACGACCTATGGTTGGGATTTTGGCGTTGGAGGCAGCAATGATTTAAGTGATCTCGAAAGTCCCACCTTTACATTTCCTGATACGGGACTCTATGTAGTAAGATTAGTAGCATCTTCTGCTTATACGTGTCCTGACACGGCGTTCACAACGATGGATGTGTATGAATTGCTACAACCCTATTTTGATCCTCAAGAGCCACAGTGTTTCGATACACATTCCTTCGACTTTTTTGCAGAGGGTGCAACAACAGAGAATAGTGTGTTCTCTTGGACTTTTGGGCCACAAGCGAGCATTGCATCCACAACAACCAACAATCCTCAGAACATCACCTTCGCCGCATCAGGAACCTATCCTGTGACGCTGACTATTTCGGAAAATAATTGTGAGAGAAATTATACGGATGATGTTTGGGTGCCTGCACCACCAAGCATCAACCCTGAGATTATTTCTCCTGAAGGTTGTCCTGTTCATCTTGCATCCTTCGAAGCCAATGGGGTATCCGATACGCCCATGGCATACATGTGGGATTTTGGTGATGGAGAAACTGCGTTTGCGGGTTCCACCTCTCATAATTTTGAATCGCCAGGATATTATGACATCAGTCTTGCAGCAATGACTACTACAGGATGTGTGAGAACATTGACTTGGAGTGAAAATGATGGCGTAATCGTTTATCCCTACCCCATTGCATCATTCACAACATCTGCATCTGAAGCGGATATCCTCAATCCAGAGATTACGATTACGAGCACTGCGACCGATGCTACCACATGTTATTTCTCAATGGGTGATGGTGGATTTTCGGAAGAATGTGAATTTGAATACAGTTTCCAAGAAGCAGGGTACCAAACCATCACACAAGTGGTCACCAATTCTTTCGGATGCACTGATCGTCTAGAGGGACGTGTGTTTATTAGTGGTATGCTCTTTTATGCGCCTACTTCCTTTTCACCTAATAATGATGGACTCAACGATTATTGGTGGCCTGTGATGACAGGAGTAACTTCAATGGAATGTGTAATCTATGACCGCTGGGGCACGAAAGTGTTCGAGTCGAACAATATTGACGATGCTTGGATAGGCTCCATCCAAGGCGGAGAAAACTACGCCATGGATGGAGTTTATCACTTCTATATTCGATTGAAAGATCTCGGATTATTATCTCACGAGTATCAAGGACACATTACTATCATTCGATAGTAAATTCATTTTATTTCGCTACAACTAAAGTCTTCGTTTCTACTACGCCATCGCGAGTAAGAGCGATTTTATATGTGCCAACAGAAAGAGCTTGTTCAATGGTCACTTTATTTCCAGACACAAAATTTCCTTTGCTCAATTCTTTAGAAACAATTTTCTTTCCAGCCATGTCAAAAATATCTATCGACATTTTTGTCGTCTCAGAAGTAACATTGCTGAATTGAATGTGGATCAATTGATCTCTTACAGGATTTGGGAACACCGCCCAAGTATTTTCTGCGCTTGCATTTGTAGCAACGGACAATACTGTTTCGTTAGCATTACCTTCACAAGTACCATCGTTAAATGTTGCAGCTGAATTGTAGTTTGCAGCTTGTGCATCTGTGCAACCGAAGGTTTCTGAATTTTCGGTAGAGAATTTTAAATCGAGCGCCTTCCAAACTTCGTTTTGGCCTTCCCAACCTTGAAGGTTCAGCGTTCCGTTTGCTGTGCCAGTTGTTGTGAATTGAGCAAGCAATACAAGACCACTGTTTGATGGTGAACATTTCTCGTCTTGTGGAAGCAAGAACCAAGCACCGTTGCTCACCAAGATTTCGCCACCATCGTTGAATGATGAGAAGTCGACACCGATATCCCAAACTGTGTTGTTTGTTGCATCTTCATATCCCAATGTGATAAATGAATCATATTTCACATTTGGGTCAACGGCCATCAAATTAGGGTGGATAGAATTACTTCCGTATGATGCGAGAGCATTCTGATAAAAAGGAGCCGTTGATTCAATGATGATAGGATGTTGTGTATCACCCCAAACAGCGTGAATAGACTGCCCCTGCTCTACCTGAGCGTACACACGATAAGTGTTTCCTGGAACCGCACCTTGATTGTTCACTTTTTGTACAATCAACTGCGGATTCGCTGCGAATAGTTGCGCAGCAGCGGCCATTGCAAGGCCTGTTATTAAAAGCGATTTCATTATAAGGTCAATTTGGTTTAGGCGTGGAATTCCACTTTGGTTAGCACAAGTATAGCAAAAAATCGAATCCACACGACCTCTGCGGATATTAACAGGTGACTAAAATCACACAGCAACCTATGAACTATTGATTACATTTGAACCATCTTGAAAAAAATCATTCGAAATATTGTTTTCATTCTAGTACTGATACAAGTCGTCTCGGTGACAGCATTTCGTGTGAGCATTATCAATGAAATGTTTCAAATTGGTCAATTGGTGAGCCATTTTCAAGATCATGAAGAGGAGAATCCTGAAATGACGATTTGGGCCTTCATTCAGATGCACTACATCAATGAGACTATTGTTGACGAAGATTATGCTGAAGACATGAAGCTTCCTTTCAAGACTTCTGAAAAACTCTCAGGTCCTCTCGTTGCTAAAATTTTTCCAGAATCATTTGACCAGATGAACTTCTCGTTTGAATCATCTGCTTCTTTCGTGGAATTCTTCGGAAATCAATTTATCGCGCAAGATATCGCTCGTAATATCTGGCAGCCGCCGAGGCTATCTTAATAGACCGTTACAACAATATTTTTTAATGCAGACCACCATTGGGTTTGCCTCTTCTCGCGTGCTTTCGCGTGAAAATAAGTTTTTATAAAGTCTATTAAATTCAAACATCATGCTTCACAGCATCATTGCATTTTCCATTCGCAATAAACTCATTATTGCACTAATGACCTTAGGTCTCATTGTGTATGGCATAATAGAAGTAACTCGACTCCCTATTGATGCCGTACCTGACATTACAGATAACCAAGTTCAGATCATTACTGTAGCCCCTTCACTTGGAGCCACAGATATAGAAAGACTCATTACTTTTCCCATAGAACAGGCGAATGCAAACATTCCAGGCACAAAAGAAATCAGAAGTTTTTCTCGATTTGGACTTTCACTTGTAACCATTGTATTCAAAGATGAAACAGACATTTATCTCGCGAGGCAGCAAGTTTCCGAGCGACTTTCACAAATACAAAACAATTTTCCTAAAAATATAGAAGCTCCGTTCCTTGGTCCCGTAAGTACTGGACTTGGGGAGATATATCAATATGTGGTTCGACCAAAAGAAGGATATGAATCAAAGTTTAGCCCTACTGAGCTACGCACCATTCAAGATTGGATCGTTCGTCGACAATTGCTAGGAACTGAGGGTGTGGCCGACGTATCGAGCTTTGGTGGACATATGAAGCAATGGGAAGTTGTTATTCGACCTGATGAACTATCCGCTAAAAACATTTCTATTCAACAATTAACCGATGCCATTGATGCCAATAATCAAAATGCTGGTGGCTCCTATATCGAAAAGAACGGCACTGCTCTCTTCATTCGCACAGAAGGTCTGATTAATAGCAAAGACGATATTGAATCCATCAGAGTCAATAGTTCTGAAGAGGGTATTCCTGTTTTAGTTCGTGATGTAGCAGCGGTCAGAGAGGGCACAGCAACACGCTACGGAGCCATGTGCTACAATGATAAAGGAGAAGTAGCGGGAGCGGTAGTCATGATGTTGAAGGGTGAAAATTCTTCTAAGGTCATAGAAAATATCAAACTCAAAATTTCAGAAATTCAAAACACACTTCCTGATGGTGTAATCATAGAGCCATTTTTAGACCGAACGAAAATGGTTAATAATGCTATTTCGACGGTAGAAAAAAATCTTCTCGAAGGGGCACTCATTGTTCTATTGGTTTTGATTTTATTCTTGGGACACATCCGTGCAGGATTGCTTGTTGCTAGCGTAATTCCTCTAGCCATGTTATTTGCTGTAATCATGATGAATCTTTTTGGAGTGAGTGGAAATTTGATGAGTCTTGGTGCATTAGATTTTGGACTCATTATCGATGGCGCAGTTATTATTGTTGAAGCAGTGCTTCATCAATTGCATTCAAAAAAACTTGTCGCTCGATTGTCCAATTCTGAGAGAGAATCATTTGTAGAAAAATCATCTTCGCGAATGATGAACGCCGCTGTATTCGGGCAATTGATCATCTTAATTGTGTACTTGCCCATCCTATCGCTTGAAGGAGTTGAAGGGAAAATGTTTAAGCCAATGGCGCAGACAGTAGCATTCGCAATCCTTGGCGCCTTCATACTTTCACTGACGTATGTTCCTATGATGAGCGCATGGTTACTAAAACAACCAAAAAATCATAAGCCAAATTTCAGTGACCGAATGAGTCATTGGTTGGAGGAAAAATACGGTTTACTTCTATCAAAAGCAATTCATCACAAAAAGAAATGGGTCATTGGAGCGGTGGCACTTTTATTTCTTTCATTCGGTATTTTCTCGACGCTTGGAGGAGAATTCATCCCTGAATTAGAAGAAGGAGATTTTGCCGTGGATACACGTGTTCTCACAGGCTCTAATCTCCAAACCACCATCCACTCTACACAACAAGCTACCGCGCTTTTATTAAAGGAATTTCCAGAGGTAGAAAAAATTGTAACCAAGATCGGAAGTGGGGAAATTCCAACTGACCCTATGCCCATCGAAGCGAGCGATATGATGGTGATTTTGAAAGATAAATCTGAATGGCAAAATGCGGAATCTTTTGATGAACTCGCTGAGAAAATGGGCAAACGTCTGCAAACCATCCCGGGCATCACTACCGGATTTCAGTATCCTGTTCAAATGAGGTTTAATGAATTAATGACCGGAGCTAGACAAGATGTTGTTTGCAAAATCTATGGAGAAGATTTAGACACCCTGGCTCATTATGCAGAACGATTTGGAGGAATAGTCGAAACGATTGATGGAGCCGCAGATCTATATATAGAGCCCGTTTCAGGAATGCCACAAATTGTGATTGCATACAATAGAGCATCTATAGCACAACACCAATTGTCCATTGAAGAAATAAATAAGGTAGTAGAAACAGGCTTCGCTGGCCGGGTTTCTGGTCAACTCTATGAAGGAGAAAAGAAATTCGATATAGCTATCAAACTTGACACGAACAAGAAAAAAAATTTGATTGACGTACAGAACTTACTCGTCCAAACCCCACTTGGATCAAAAGTTCCTTTAAGAGAACTCGCTAGTGTCGAAATAGTAAATGGTCCTAATCAAATTCAAAGAGACAATACACGAAGAAGAATTGTGGTTGGATTCAATGTAAGAGGCCGCGATGTAGAAAGCATCGTCCATGAACTCCAACAAAAAGTGCAAACAGAAATTGATCTTCCGGCCGGTTATTCTGTGACTTACGGTGGTGCATTTGAAAATTTACAAAAAGCAACCAATCGATTAATGATAGCGGTGCCGATAGCATTATTGCTCATCCTGCTCCTGCTCTATTTTGCATTTCAATCCATCAAAGAAAGTCTGCTCATTTATTCAGCTATTCCACTTTCAGCAATAGGTGGAATTATCGCACTATGGCTAAGAGATATGCCTTTTAGCATATCGGCTGGTGTAGGCTTCATCGCTCTGTTTGGTGTTGCTGTACTAAATGGAATTGTGCTGCTGAGCGAAATAAAAAGACTTAACACAACAGAGGAAAAGACCCCTCTAGAAAGCGTATTAATTGCCACGAAAACAAGACTGCGCCCTGTCTTGATGACCGCTGCAGTTGCGTCGTTAGGATTTATGCCGATGGCACTCAGTAACGGTGCAGGAGCAGAAGTGCAGCGCCCTCTAGCAACTGTTGTTATTGGAGGGCTCATTACTGCAACAGTACTGACACTCTTCGTGCTTCCCATTTTGTACTTATTGACTCAACCAAAAATGAAAGCGAAATCTGTAAAATCAATCATTGCCAGCATGATCCTATTATTACTCGGATTTAATCAAACATCCTTTGGACAATCCATTGATCTGGCAACACTTCAAAAGCAAGCACTTGAAAACAACTTGATCTTAAAGTCAAAGAAAAATCAAGTCGAGCAAATGAAAACACTCTCGACCATTCATGCTGAATTAGAGCCACTTCAAATCAATGGAGAATACGGACAAATCAATAGTGCTGCGCAAGATCATCGCTTTAGTATCAATCAAAGTATTCCATCAATTGGATATCTTCAAGCGTCCAAAAAAGAACGAGAACTCCAACTCACAAAAATGGAGAATGAACTTCAGTTAGAAATCAAGAATGTAAAAAGAACAGTAGCTTCATCCTACTATCAATGGATGCTTTTGGAAAAATTAAGTGTACTTCATAATTCCAACTTAGAAGACATGAAACTTATGGAGCAAAAATCACAATTGCGTGTTTCGCAAGGTGAAAGCGCGAAGTGGGAATTAGATTTGATTCAAGAGGAACTTTGGAAAACAGATAAGTCACTGAATGAATTAAACGCTCAACTATTCGAACAAAGGTCTAAACTCAAACTTCTTACAGGCAATAGCGACCTCGATAATGCAAAACCTGATTGGGAATTACCTGCTCTTCCGGATAGTCTAAACGCAGAACAACTCTCGCAATTTCAATTTTTAAAGCAAATAGAAATTGAAAAATCGATTGCAGAAACCGAGAGACGTAAACTTGAAAAATCACGTCTGCCTAGTTATACTATCGGTGCAGCTGCCATGACCATTCAAGGATATCAGAATACGATGGGGTTCGATGAGTATTACGGTAAAACTGATTACTTCTTTACAGCACAAGCCGGCATTTCCATTCCCTTGTTTTCTGCAAACGGGAAAAAAATTCAAGCTAAGAATTTAGAAATTACTTCCCTTGAAAATCTTACACAGCTAAGAAGAGAGGAAATTACACAGATCTATACCTCCACCTATCAAACAGCGCAACTTCAATTAAAAACCATCGAAGCATTTCAATCACGCATTGAAAACACGATGAATGAAGCTAATCAACGTTTTGATTTATTGAAAACTCAAGGAGAAATTGACACACTGCAATGGTTACAGCTAAAGCGTATCCAAAGAGAAAATGCCACTGAATATCTCCAAGCTTGCGATCGATTTCTCCAAGCAATTACTTTCTTATACTCATTCGAAACACAGAAATAAAATGAAAACCAAATATAAAAGCACCGTCCTATTCTTCTCCTTGGCTTTAATGCTATACTCATGTGGAGATACTACTACTGTAGTCCAAGAAGAAACTAAAGTTCACAGCGAAAATCAAATTCAACTTTCATCTGAACAATTAAAGAATATTGATCTTGTAGTTGCAAGACCGCAATTGACTAATGCTAGCAGAACGCTTGAGTTTAACGGCAAATTGGAGCCTGCGATTAATCAAGCCGCTTCTGTATGTCTTCCACTTGGTGGCTTCATTACACAATCCAAAGTAATTCCGGGACAGTATGTCGCGAAGGGTGATGTTCTTTTAGAAGCACAAAACGAGCTATTTATTCAAATACAAAAAGACTATCTCGTTATCAAGAATGAAGTGCTTTACGCCGAAAAAGAAAATGAAAGACAAGCCACTTTGAATGAAGCTGCTGCCGTAAGCTCCAAGAATGCTGACATTGCAAAACAGAATTTCATTTCTAAAAAGATTGAATTAAAATCTCTTTCTGAAAAATTGCAATTCATTGGGATTAATCCTGCAACGCTCAATGAAGGAAATATAAGTCGTACGATTGAAATCAAGTCACCAATCAGTGGTGTGATCAGTCAAGTCAACATTTCAACGGGTAAATTGGTAAAGCCGGAAGATGTAGTCATTGAAATTCTAAATCATGAAAATCTTTTGGCAAAACTTCAGATATTTTCCAATGATATCAATGCTTTGAAAGAAGATATGTCCATTCTGCTTTATAGCAATGAATCCGAAGAAAAAATCCCTGCGACGATAGTTTCTATTAATCGCTCTTTAAATAACACAGGAAGCGCAGAACTCTATTGCAGACCTTCTAAAACCCCGCGCTCATGGGTACCTGGGATGTATATTAATGGTGCGATTCAAGCAGAAAACATTTCAGGTATTATTATCCCTAATGATGCTATTGTAGAATGGGAAGGTAAATCTTTTGTTTTCGAACATAAAAAAACTAGCGACCTCTACGAGCTCGTAGAAGTTCAATCGAGGGAAATGGATGAAAACTACAGTGAACTATTGGTAACTCCTGAATGGATCAATAAAGACATTGTGATTAAAGGTGCTTACACTTTATTAATGACCATGAAAAACAAAAGCGAATAGGACGTAGTACGGAACTACTTTTCGAAGAGCACTCGGAAGGTAGTTCCTTTGCCTACTTCGCTCTCCACCATAATGCGACCGCCCATAGCTTCCACTTGATTTTTAGTCATAAATAATCCCAAGCCGCGAGAATCTTTTAGACCGTGAAAAGTATTGTAGAGTCCGAATACTTTATCTCTATTCTTGGTTAGATCTATTCCCAATCCGTTATCTGCTACGATCAACTCATAGTACCTACCAGCATCTTGACCGCTAAATCTAATCACACAATCTTTCCTGCTGTCTCGATATTTTATTGCATTGCTGAGTAGATTGAGAATAATGCTATCCATGTATGCTGCAACTCCTTTTACAACGGTGCCTGTTTCAATATCGATGATACACTCCATTCCCGATTCAAGTACCAATGCATGAAGATTTCCAATAGCTGATTTAATGACTGAAAGGAGATCAATATCACTCTTCGATTGACTGCTGTTTAAATTGATTGCAACGACTTCATTTAAGTGATCAACCGTTTCAAACAAGCGCTCCGCAGCTTCATCCAACAGAGGTAAGACCTCTTGAGACCTTTCTGGATAATCCCCCTCTTTTAATAGATCAAGAAGCATCAATAAATTCCCCGAATGTGATCTTAAATTATGCGAAACGATGTGGGCAAAATTGATCAATCGTTGATTTTGATCTTTGGTGAGATTCAGAACATTTTGCAGTTCTGCTTTTACTGTTTTAATTCTTGTGATATCTATTCCTATAAATAGATATCCCACCTTTTTATTTTCTTCAATGATTGAAGTAACTGCTAATTGCGCAGGAAAAATGGTACCATTCTTCCTAATGTACTTCCAATCGATGAGATCTACTTGGTCTTCGTCTGAATGATAAATCAATGTTTCCCATTCATTCGAAACATTTCTTTCCGCTCGGCGCGCAATTAATTCATCCAACTCATGAAGCTCGATAATGTTTTTAACCCCAACCACCTCGCTAGATGCGTACCCGAAATATTTTTCTGCTCCTCTATTGAAGCGTGTAATGACACCGCTAAGATCCGTTGAAATCATCGATACTCCGTGACTCGCATTCATTACGCTTTGCAAAATAGAAAGTGAAGCAGTGAGCTTCGATTTTGCATCAATCATTTCTTGGATAGGGCGACCTTCAGCAATAATGGAGACAACATTTCGCTCATCATTAAAGAGCGGTTTAAGGTTAAAATCGATTGTTAATAATTCAGTGCCTGCTCCTTGAACAAGTACTTCATACTGCACAAATTCACCATTTGCGGCGCGGGCAATGGCATCTTGCAATTGTCTCACTGTCGATTTATTTACCTGCCACCAACGCGCCTCCCAAAAAGGTTTATTTATCACATCTTCTCTAGTCAACCCCCCAAAGCGAACTGCCGTATCATTTGCCTCAAGAAGTATTCCCTCAGGATTTAAGAAGCCGATAAACTGATAGGTTGAATTGAAGATTCCACGAAACCGTTGCTCACTTTGTTCCAACCTCAGCTGTTGGCGCTTTTGGATATCTATATCCTGAAATGTCCCATATAATTTAACTGCCTTCTCTTCTTGATGAACAACAAATCCCATGGATCTCACCCATTTTTCCTGCCCCTTGGCGGTAACCAAAATCAACTCCAAGTCGAACGGCTCGCCTGTCAATATGGTGTGAGAAATTTTTTCCTGAAGAGTATTGCGATGAAATCCTTCTTTATAAAAACCAATCGCCGTGGATAGGTTTGGTAGAAAATCTAAATCGACATCATGTATCATCTTGGTGACTTTACTCCATGTCAGTTGTGATGAAACCAAATCCAATTCCCAAGTACCAATACTCGCCGCTTCGCTTGTTTTTTCTAATAAATCTTGTAGTTGCAGAATTTCCGAATGAAGCTCTACACCTACTGTTTTAGATGTAGATAAGTGTAACGACAATTTACTATTTGGTCGTACTTTATCCCTCGTGTCGATGTCCTTACTCTTAACAATATATAGTAGGCGGGAAATTTTTGATTTATCCGGAGCCAATGGTATCAACTCTCCTGATAACTCATAAGTCAAACTATTAAAACATCGAATGGACACCTTTTTTGGAATTACACTTCCTTCAATCACTTGCTCTTGGGAATGATACCATAAAGTGATATCACGAAAGGCCGGTAATACCGATCCATACCTGGTCACTTCATCATCACTACAATTAACTGATTCCCAGAAACTCTGTTCCACATGACTATTCGCGGGTTCGTTTATGTCTATTAACCAACATCCCATGTGGGGCTGGAAGACAAAACGATCGAATAAATCGAAACGCTTATGAATGAGCTGACGTAGCTCTTCCTTCAATGAAATCACAAGAAAAAACGTTAAGTATCAAGTAGTATAGTAATACAAACTTATACCTCTTTTTGAGTAAACAAAATAAGTTTATCAGGGAATTACATGATACTTATCAAGGTCGAAACGCAGGGTTATTAACGAACTCTGTATCTGTCAAAGTCAAAAGGAAGGCGACCACAGCCTCCATTTCTTGTTGAGTCATTCTACCCTTGGGTAAACCAGAAATATTGGGATCCAAATTACTAGCGTAATGAAAACCTGTATTATAATGCTCTACACACTCCAGCAAGGTGGCAAATCGACCATCGTGCATGTATGGAGCCGTCAACTCTATATTTCTCAAACTTGGAGTCTTAAATTTCCCACGATCACTTTCCAACAGCGTAATCGCGTATCGACCATCATCAAAAGAAATAGAATCCAAACCTGTGTTTCGATATGCAAAATCGGAAAAGGTCGAACCCAAGACATGGCAATGATTACAATCCCCTTTGGTCATATCAGTATAGACTTCCAGTCCTTGTATCTCTAGTGGAGTCAAGCTTTCTTGACCTGCTGCATAGCGATCATATTTTGAATTTGCGCTGATCATTGTTCTTTCAAATTGCGCAATCGCCTTCATCAATTTTGGAATGGTGATTTCATCCTCACCGAATGCCGCTTTGAATAGGGCAGGATATTCTGAATGCTGCTGAAGCTCTAACAATACATTCTCCAATGTCTCATGCATCTCCACTGGATTGGTGATGGGGCCGATAACTTGGCTTTCTAAATCAGCAGCACCACCATCCCACAAGAATCCAGGCTGCCAGCCCAAATTCACAATCGGCATCGAGTTTCTTCGAGTCGGCATTCCATCAATTCCAAAAGAGAATTGTAAGATACTAGCAAAAGAAAAATTAGGAGAGTGACAAGAAGCACAAGATTGTGTGTTATCTCCTGATAAGATCGGATCGTAAAAAAGCTTTTTACCCAATGCCACGCCTTCCACTGTCATAGGGTTATTGGCTGGAATATTCATTGGAGGCATATTGGATGGAATCACCAAATTGTATGGTGTCGGGCCACCTTCTACCACATCTTCAACAACTTCCTCATCTTTTTTACAAGAAAAAAGAATGATGGCAAATATCGCTGAGAGTACAATGCTTTTTTTCATGGATTAGGGAATGCTTACGGTAAATGCAGTGCCGAAATTCGCAAACATTTGTTGCAACCATTCTGCATCATTTACTGAAATACTTTGATGATAATTATTACCATCAAATTGAATCACGTTAGGACTTCTGTAAAGCTCATTCAAGTTGAAAATCACATCGACATTCTTTGATCCGCTTTCAATATGAAGATCAATTGGAATCTCAATCATTTTATATGCATTGTCCTTAGCATAATGATAAGACATGCCTGAAGTATTTCCATCGGCGTCGATAAACTGGCCTTCATGTTTGAAAAAAACATAACCCGTATCCCAGGTCCAAAGCATGCCATAGATTGGATCGAGATCACCTTCTTGCGCTCCCGTATGATTATGTACTTCATCCACTCCGATGTAGAATCGCAGTTTGGTATAATGTCCTTTTGCTACAGTATTAGAAATGATATTATCTGATGGAATAAAGGCATCGATCAAGGTGTGATCGTTTAATTTCACTTCTTTATTAGACTCATCAATGAGGGTAGCATAACTAAAATAGTATCGCAATAAGTCGACTGAATAGGTCTCCCCTGCAGGATTGATGTAATTTAAAACACCAATAGAAATAGGCTGTCCATCTATCTGATTCTTCACTTCAAGTCTTACAGAAGGTAGCACTTCCGGTGTTGTTAAATCAGTCTGCTCTTCATCTTTTTTACAAGATGAAAATGCAATGAAACAAATAGCTAGTAGGTAAAGGCTTTTTCTCATGTAACAAATATACCTCAATCAATTGTTAAACAGCGTTGAAAAGCCTTGGAAAGTGGAATCCTAAAAGTACTAGGAATTACCTAAATTGCGGCGTCAATTAGAAACCATGAATAATCTACATAATTATGCGCTAGGCCAATGGGTTGCGGGCGCTGAACAAGGCAAAGCACTTTACGATGCAGTGACTGGTGAGACCATCACCTACGCAAGCAGCGCCGGTCTAGACTTTGGCGACATGCTCAACTATGCTCGCCAAAAAGGCGGAAGCGCTCTTCGCAAAATGACATTTCATGAAAGAGGAAGAATGCTCAAAGCACTCGCTCTTTATTTGACAGAAAAAAAAGCAGCTTACTATGAATTGAGCTACCGTACAGGTGCTACAAAAATTGATAGCTGGATCGATATCGATGGTGGCATCGGAAACCTATTTGCTTATGCAAGCTTACGCCGTCAGTTCCCAAACGAATCATACTATGTAGACGGAGAGCTAGCTAGACTCTCAAAGGAAGGAACATTCATTGGACATCACATCATGGTTCCAAAAGAAGGAGTAGCTATTCACATCAATGCATTCAACTTCCCTATTTGGGGAATGCTCGAAAAGATTGCAGTGAATCTACTCGCGGGTGTTCCTGCCGTAGTGAAGCCAGCAACTATTACTGCTTATCTTACCGAAGCGGTAACAAAAGATATCATTGCATCAGGCATTCTTCCTGAAGGTGCATTGCAACTAGTTTGCGGAAGCGCAGAAGGAATTTTAGATCATATCATCTCTCAAGATATTGTGACATTCACAGGAAGCGCATCAACCGGGCGAATGCTCAAGCGTCATCCACGCATCGTTGATGAGGCCGTTCCATTCAACATGGAAGCTGACTCATTAAATGCATGTGTACTTGGAGAAGATGCGGCACCTGGCACTCCTGAGTTCGATGCTTTCATCAAGGAAGTCAGAAAAGAAGTGACAGTAAAATGCGGTCAAAAATGTACTGCCATTCGCCGTGTCATTGTTCCTGAAAAATATCTTGAAGATGTACAAATCGCATTGGGACAAGCTTTCAGTAAAACTCCTGTAGGAGATCCTCGCAATGAAAATGTGCGCATGGGTGCACTCGCTGGAATATCTCAAAGAAATGATGTCCTTGAAAAACTAGCGCTGCTCACAAAAGATTCTGAAATTGTTTATGGTAGCGCCTCTCATGTTGATCTCGTACAAGGTGATGCTATCAAAGGAGCATTCATTTCCCCTATTCTTCTTTTGAATAAAGATCCTTTCAATAAAACGGCGACACACGAAGTAGAGGCCTTCGGTCCGATTACTACATTAATGCCTTACCAAAAATTGGAGGATGCGATTCAGCTCACCAAAATGGGCAAGGGTTCATTGGTGTGTAGCATTGCAACATACGATCAGAAAATAGCTCGCGACTTTACCTTAGGCGCAGCATCGCATCATGGACGTATCCTTATTCTCAATAGAGAAAGTGCGAAAGAAAGTACTGGACACGGATCTCCGATGCCAATGCTTGTTCATGGCGGACCAGGTCGTGCAGGTGGTGGCGAAGAAATGGGCGGAAAGCGCGGCGTAATGCACTATTTGCAGCGCACTGCCATTCAAGGTTCCCCTACGTTCCTCACTGCTGTTACAAATGTATTCCAGCAGGGTGCGGCTCAACCAGAAGCAAATCCGCACCTCTTCCGTCAGCACTTCGAAGATCTCGTTGTCGGGCATACCGTGTTCACACACAAGCACACTGTGACCGATGCAGATATTGTGAACTTTGCAAATGTGAGTGGAGATAATTTCTACGCACACATGGATGCTACATCATTAGAAGGAACCATCTTTGAAAGACGCGTAGCACACGGATATTTCGTGCTTTCCAAAGCTGCAGGATTATTCGTTGATCCGAAAAAAGGACCTGTACTTCTAAACTATGGTCTTGAAGAAGCTCGCTTCACCAAACCTGTTTACCCAGGAATGACCATTGGAGTGAAATTTACTGTGAAAGAAAAAGTAGATCAAGAAAAGAAAAACGAAGAAGACATCGCTAAAGGAATTGTAAAGTTTTTGGTGGATGTATATGATGAAACAGGCGAGACAGTGGCGCTTGCAACCATTCTTACAATGGTAAAAAAGAGGAACCAAGAATGATAAAAAATCTTTCGATTCTACTTCTTTTACTGTGTATTGGATTCAGCAAAACGATCTGGAGTCAGATTGACCCTGATTCTATTTTCAATCGAAATATCCTCATACAGGATATCTATTCTTTGAAAAAAACCATCCTCGACTCGCATCCGAATCCATATGCTTTTTGTACACAAGAAGAATTCACAAAAGCTTTTGGTAGAGCCGCAGAGAAGATTGATCGAAACATGCCTCTGAAAGAATATGTGCGAATCGTGCAACAGGCGATGGCAGTAATGAAAGACTCACACTCCGGCATTGAATATAGCCATATCCAAAAGATGCAAATCAATAATGGATTTGGATTTATTCCAGTTAGAATGCACAGTGCAAATGGTCAACTGTACATTGAAATGGATCGCGACTCCATTCTTCCAAAAGGTGCTCGCATTGTGTGTATTGATAATATTGAAGCCATTCGACTTTATCAAGAAAGCGTTTATTACGCGCACATCGAAGGCAACGCTATTACCGGACAACGCAGGATTTCGGATGCGATATTCCCATTCGTTGTGGAATTATATCATGACTTGCCTGATACTGTAAAGATTGACGTTGAGCCCTTCGGAACGGATACTGTTATCACATTTTCATATCCACTTTTCAATAAAGAAACGTGGGCGAAGAGACAAAAATATTTGGCTGAAACAGACTTCCAAAGAACAGTAGGACTTGATTTTTATAGACATGATTCTTTGGCTGTACTGCGCGTTGGCACATTCAGTCCGAGCAATGGCAAGCGTTATCGTGACTTTATTTACGGAGCATTTAAAGAAATAAAAAAACGCAATGTGCAATATGTTGCCATTGATATCCGTGGCAATGGCGGTGGCCAAAGCACCAATGTAGAATACCTCTATTCTTTCCTAGACCTGAAAGGCTATAATACTCCATCCAATATTATTGGAAAAGCGAGCACACTCTCGAAAAGCAGAAATAAACTTGCTGGTAATAAAACTGCACTTTGGTTTATGAATGCCTTCAATAAAAAAAATGAAGACGTCATGGGCTTTGTGAAATTAAGTCGTTTAGAAAATGGCTTAATGGACACCGTGTATTTTTCACAGCCTAAAATGCAGGACACTTCCGTGGTTTATGCGGGGCCATGTGCGTTATTCATCAATGGTCTTACTGCTTCCGCTGGGGTAGATTTTACAAATGCTTTTTTATCGAAAAAAAGAGGTGAGGTCCTCGGTGAGCCATGCCTAGGTCCAAAGACCGGAACGTTCGGAAATCCCGCACTTTATACGCTGCCAAACACAAAACTGCGCCTGACGATAAGTACAATCCGTTATAATTACGATGATACTTTTCAATACGAAGCAAATCCTCTAAAGCCTACCATTGATATTCCGCTGCGACAAGAGGATATAGCAAAAGGCATTGATCCTTGTGTGAATCATGTCATCTATGAATTACTCAAAAAGTAATGAAACGATTATTAATACTCATCTTTCTAACCTCTCTAGGCTGGAACTCATTTGCTCAAAATAATGCTTCTGCTAAAGCATTGCAATTGCTGAGCTCAAAAAATATTTCAACGGATTCATTAAATGGGTTAACCGAACAAATGCTCGGTTTTGGAAATCCTTACGCTGTGATTTACTTAGTGGATGACTCCACGAATGTAAATGTTCAACGCGCTAAGTTGATGATTGATGGAGGCGTTTATTCAAATGAAAAAATTGAATCACTGCTCACTAACTGGTCACAATGGGAAAGTAATCTGAAGAGGATAAAAAAACCGAAACTCAAAGCGGCCGCTATTGATTCTTTGTATCAATTAAATGTGACCACCTTCGATGAGTATGTCGCGAAAGGTCGCGCTTTGCAAGGCATTCAAAGATTTTTGAAGAAAAATCAACTTCAAGATTTTTATCAATTAAAAATTTCCTCTTTAGAAAATGCATTTGAAAAGAATGTTTGGATCAACGAATCGATTGTCGCTGCAAACAAAACAAAAAACAAAAAATGGTCTAGTGAGCTGCTCGGTCTCAAAGCACTGCAAGAAGAAACGTTCGTTGTAAATAGAGATGCATTTATTAAAGACCTACTTCAAGCCATTTCAAAACAAACAGAATCTATTCCTGAAGTGGTAGAAAAACCGGTAGAAAAGCCTAACAATCTAATCTGGTGGTCGATCATCGGAGGGCTATCAGTACTCTTGACTGTTCTATTTGTTCTGTTCTTCATTTCCTCGAATAAATGGAAGAAGAAAAATCAACTCTTAGAAGAAAAAGTGTTAGGCTCACAGAATGAATTGACTGATCAGATTCAATCTCTACAGATGCTTCACGAGCAATCAGCATCTACACTTCAAATGTTGAAGTCAGAAATTCAACAACGAGAAGCACAGTTGGGTCAATTAAAACGAGATCATACATTAAAGGAACAACAAATTAGTGAGGAGTTATCTATCCTTCAAAATGAAGCACGTCAATTGGTGGATGATCTTTCGAAAGAATCCAGTGTTCAGAAATGGATGGAACTGCAAAATGTATTATCAAGAAAAATCAATCAGATAAAGGAACTTCTATAAAACCATAAGCCCCGCTCGTTGCGGGGCCTCGTGGCTCTTGATTACTTAAATAACTAATGATCGCTTTGAGGTTTGATTTAACTCTCCTCAACTCTGAAGTGAAATATCCCTACTTCCTTCATTCCAAAATTAAGCGCACTCATTCCTAGAATAATACATTTCATGCTCCTAGAAATTGCATTTAATACCTTAAAAATGCACTTCATACCACCGCCAGCTTTTGCAACGTGAAATTGGGTCATTATTATCTCAGCATGAAACCCTTAACTGATAAGGCGTTCAGAAGGAATTTATGAAAATAGTCCATTTTGTTTAATAAAAAGCAGATTTAGCCAAACAACCTTTGAGGGAATAGTTGTGTTTTGTATGTATTAAAGCGCAAACACACAAACCACCATATAATGAGAATCCTCTTAACCCTCGCACTCTATTGCCTTGCATTCACGACCTTCGGTCAAAGCTTGCCAGGCTGTACAGACCCTGCAGCATCTAATTACAATGCTGAAGCCACACAAGAAGACGGTTCATGTTGCTACTTAACACCTGGCACCGTCACCTCTACTGGTCTTGCTTATGTCACATTTACCAACTACACTTCATGGGTAAATCAGTACATCTCACTTCCCGGAACTTTCCCACTTTGTCTATCCGAAGGTTGCTATGAAGCTATTGTCACGAATAATTCTGACGCGCCTATTACAGTGTCATGGGAAGTTCAAGGCGTAGATCCTTTCTCTATCGAACTTCCTGCGTTTAGCTCAGAAGCGCATTACTTCAGCATTGGAGAAATTTCTTATGGTTGTACAGACTACTTCGCTTGTAACTATGATCCAAATGCGATCTGCAATGATTTGAGTTGCGACTACACTTGTTATGGTTGCACCAATCCAGGCTCAGTGAACTATGATGAGGGAGCAACCATTGATGATGGAACTTGCTGTACTGACAACTCTTTCTGGTTCACCATTGACGCTACGGGTCCAGTAGTAGTTCAAGCATCTGACAACTATGCCAGTTATTCTTCTTACGCTTTATTTCCAGAAGACCAAGGGCTTTGTCATCCTTTAAACTGTATCAACTTCAACTTATTCAATCCTGAAAGTACTGATGTAGATCTCACGATTACCAATTCAAACGGAGTCGTTATTTACAGTGGTAGCCTTCAAGGAAATGAGTCGAGTCAGTTTGTACACTCTACTGATGGAATCGTTGGTTGTACAGACCAAGGAGCATGTAACTACAACCCCGATGCAACATGCAGTGACTATTGGGCTTGTAATTATGATTGTCTCGGTTGCACCGATCCTACTGCGATCAATTTCGATCCTGCAGCTACAATTGACAACGGTTCTTGCTGCACTGAAACAGAGTATGTTTATATAACAGCTTCTCAACAAGGAACGGCATACGTTTACAGTTATCAAAACAACTTTAGTAACTATATTCAAATCAATGCTAACGAACCATTCGGTTTCTGCCTTGAAGACGGTTGTTACTTCTTAGACTTTATGAGTGGTGGTGCACTAAATGATATCACTGTTTCCATCGATGATTATTATGGAAATAACCTTTATAGTGGCACCACATTCAACAATATCTACTACGGTCAATTTTCTAAAAATGGAACAACAGGCTGTGCTGATCCTACAGCTTGCAACTATGATCCAACAGCAACTTGTCCTGACTATGCATCTTGCGATTACTCTTGCCAAGGATGTACTAATGCAGACGCATTGAATTACGATCCATCTGCAACACAAGATGACGGAACATGTTGCTTCGCTCAATACACCATTACAACTTCATCACCGATTAACTGGGTGCTATACGGAGGCAACTTCCAGTACGGCTCACAATACGGTGGCACTGATTACGGAGTAATGGATTTCTGTATCGGTGAAGGCTGCTTTAACTTATATATCTATTCAACTCCTGGCCTCGCGGGAACCTATGAAATCACAGACCAAGATGGAATATTAATAAACTCTGGTTCATTCGATGAATTTGGATACAACCAAGTTGGATTAGAATACAATGTTATTTCTGGATGTGCAGACCAAGCAGCTTGTAATTACAATCCGAATGCTAACTGCTTTGACTACTACTCTTGCAACTACGATTGCTATGGTTGTAATGATCCAACAGCATCAAACTATGATGAAGAAGCTCTCTTCAATGACGGTACATGCTGCTACAACACATTCTACACTGTAGAACTAAGTGGCGAAGGTTATTGGTTTGCTTATTCATTGACGGACTATATCACATTGGGTTCGACAAACTACTCTAACAACGCTGGATTCTGCAGTGACGGAGATTGCTTTGGATTCACTGTTTATGGCACCTTCGGATTGCCATTGACTTATACGATCTATAACCCAGATGGTACTGTTTACCTTCAAGGTGAAACAGATCAGTATGGATACGCGAATGAAGCATTCAGCAACACTCAAGTAGTTGGTTGTTCGGATTCAAACGCTTGTAACTATGACCCAGCTGCTACTTGTGGATTGTCTTATCTCTGCGATTATTCATGCTTAGGTTGTACAGATCCTTCTGCACCGAATTATGATCCTAGCGCAACGCAAGATGATGGCTCATGCTGCTATAATAACTGGCATACCCTATCATTCAACCAATCTGCTTTCTGGAATGCGTTTAATGGTCTAACAGGTGAAGTATTTAGCGGTAACTATCCAACAGATGCAGGATTCTGCATGGATGCAGAATGCTTTGTTATCCAAGCGTGGAGCTATGATGGATCACCACTAGAATTCACCCTAATCAATCCAGCTGGCGAGACTATCCTATCGGGTGTGACAGAAAACTATGGTCTTCTAAACACTACCGTGAGCAATGGCGACGAAATTTCAGGCTGCACAGATCCTAATGCTTGCAACTTCAACCCAGATGCTACTTGTGATGCTGGAGCATGCGATTACTATTGCGGTGGATGTACTAATCCAGATGCCATCAACTACAATGAAAATGCACTTTGGGAAGATGGTTCATGCTTCTTCAGCATCGAGCCTCCACAAATGGAGTTGGTGGTTGAAGACGTAGAAGCACAAGATGTATTCTTTGTGAGAATGGATGTATTAGAAATCGGTAATGGTGCACCATACGTTGTTTCATCCGACTACAATACTGAAATGATGATGATCTCTAACAACGGTCAATACCTTGCAGGTCCATTCGAATGCGGTTCTACAGTAGAATTCACTGTTTCTTCTGCAACATACGGCTTGATGGAATACACTGTAACTGACCCTGTGGGTGGTGCATGTACGATTATCTCAACGGAAGAAATCGAAACCGAACAAACATTCGGTGTATATCCAAATCCATCTAACGGTTTCATCACCATTAGCGGAATTGAAAACACAACTTACCAAGCACAAATACTCGATATGACCGGACGTGTTGTTCTCCAACAACAAATCAATGGTCAAACGGCAGGTGTTCAACTCAACATTGAAGCATTGGCAAAAGGATATTATACGCTACAACTCAGCAATGAGAGCAGCGTGATGTCGAGAGGGATTGTGAAGGAGTAAAAAATCTCAATTCTCGATTTTCAATTCTCGATAATTCACATTAAAAAAGGGCCGCCTCACTCTGAGGGCGGCCCTTTTTTATTTCGAGAATCGAGAATCGAGAATCGAAAATTGTATTCGCGCAACCTATTGACTTTCAAATTAGTTTTATAAGTGCAAACCTTATAACCAATGAAAGCTATAATATCACTACTAATCACTTGCTGTGCGGTATTGGCTCAGGGACAAGATATTCCTGGCTGCACTGATCCTCTAGCTCCCAACTTCAATCCCAATGCAAACATCGATGATGGATCTTGTTGTTTTGAAAACATCATCACTATCCAATCGAATAATGCAGGGCTCATCGTATTACTCAGCGATGCTGATGATTCTGTAATTTCTCAAAATTTCGAAAATAACTCTGCAGTTTGCATCCCCGATGGATGTTATCAAATGATCCTGGGCAGTGACAACCTTCCAGCAGAAATTACACTTCAGTTTGGTGGCCAGGTCCTCAACTTCTCGATCCCTGCCAATCAGACGGTAGTAGAAAATATTACTATTGGAAATAGTATCGAAGGTTGCACGGATAGCGCAGCATGTAACTATCAACCAGAGGCCACATGTGATGATAACTCTTGCTTCTACAATTGTGTAGGTTGCACTGATCCATTAGCACTTAACTACAATGCTGATGCAGAAGAAGACAACGGAACGTGCTGCTACGATCCTGAATACTTTTTCACATTTACCTCTACATCGCCCGTTTCAATGGCCATAGGATTCACGCAAGGAATCATTACCGACTATCTTATTTCTAACCAAACCAACGGATTCTGTGCACCAGGAACGTGCTTTAGAATTATCATCACAAACACAAATGATGAACCCATCACCTTCACCCTATTCGATAGTGATGGAATAGAAAAAGGAACCATTATCGTTGGAGCTAATTCCTTTGATGAAATTAATTTTAGTACTTTAGGTGAAACAGGTTGTACAGATCCCGGTGCTTGCAATTACAATCCTGACGCGCTATGTTTGGGAAACGAAACGTGTGATTATAATTGTTATGGATGCACCGACCCGGACGCTTCCAACTACAATCCACTTGCTACAATTGATGACGGCTCGTGTTGTGGCAACGGTGCAGTAGTAGGATGCATGGATCCCCTTGCATGCAATTTCAACTCTATCGCAACTTGCTCAGACCTCAGTTTCTGTGTTTACAACTGCTATGGTTGTACCGACCCAAATGCGTCAAACTACAATCCTGATGCGACGATAGATGACAACTCTTGTTGCTTAGCAACCTACACTATCACTTCAGAATACCCTATTAGCTGGAACGTGAATAGCAGCTATATGATGACTCCTATTCAAGGAGGATCAACACTTGAGGGTACGTTGACCTATTGTCTTGATGAAGGTTGTTACAACCTCTTTATTTTCTCTGAGGCCCTAGAATCAAATGAAGTGACCATATCCGACGAAGAAGATAACGTAGTCCTCACTTTGCTAATTGAATCAGGTCAATATGAATTCCTAAGCATTTCATTTAGTGAAACAATTGGCTGCACCGATGAAAATGCATGTAATTTCAATCCTACTGCAACGTGCGATGATTCCAATCTCTGTGATTATAGCTGCCTGGGCTGCACCGATCCCCTTGCGTCTAATTACAGTGCAAATGCAACAGTTGACAATGGCTCTTGCTGCTATAGCGAACTCTACACTTTTGAGATGATTGGAGAAGGATCATTCTATCTTGAAGACCCCGCTGATAATTCTACACTAGCAGCCGGACAACACTCTGCGCCTGCTACTTTTTGCTACGATCAGCAATGTCTTTCCGTGACGCTTGCTAGCAATGGCAATGGAACCATTGGCTACAATATCTACGATCCACAAGGAAACTTATTCGGCACTTACAGCGAATCCAACACTACGATCTATCAAGGCTATGTTGGCAGCGTCGCTCCTATAGTTGGATGTACTAATTCATCTGCATGCAATTACAATCCAGATGCAAATTGCAACAACGAACTCACGTGTGACTTCTCTTGCTTAGGTTGCACAGATCCTAACGCACCAAACTATAATCCTGATGCCACCATTGATGACGGATCATGTTGTATTGATAATTGGTATACTTTGACTTTCGACCAACCCACCTATTGGTCTGCCTATAATGGACTGACCAATGAAGGCGGTGCAGGTAGTTATCCCCTACAAAGTGGATTCTGCCTTAGTTCTACTTGCTTCACATTAAATGCATGGAGTCCCCTTGCTTCTCAAGTTGAATTCTACGTTTATAATCCACAAGGAGAATTAATTTACGCAGGTCAAACACTTCCATTCGGATCCGTTGAAGTTCCAGTGAGCTTTAGTGCTATTGAAATTGCAGGCTGCACCGACCCTGAGGCTTGTAATTACAATCCTGATGCAACATGTGATGCCGGAAACTGTACAAGCGATTGCTTCGGATGTATAGACCCTGAAGCCCTCAATTTCGATCCTAACGCACTAGAAGAAGACAACTCTTGTATCTACAGCATCATACCACCTGTATATGAAATTACCGGTGATGATGAATCGCTTGATAATTTCTATTTTGTAGATATTGAATTTACTTCGCTAGGAAACGGTGCACCCTATATCATTTCAAATGATGTCAATTTGGAGGTTCTATATATGGACGAAAATGGTGTTGTAACAGGTGGTCCCTACCCTTGTGATCAAGTTATCACATTTAATTTTCATTCTATTTCAACAGGGTTGACTATTTACAATCAGTTCGAACTTATTCCAGCCTGCTATCCCTTTTCAACTGAAGAAATCAAAACCGAACAAACATTCGGTATGTATCCAAATCCATCTAACGGACTCATCACCATTAGCGGAATTGAAAACACAACTTACCAAGCGCAGATACTTGATATGACCGGACGTGTTGTTCTCCAACAACAAATCAATGGTCAAACGGCAGGTGTTCAACTCAACATTGAAGCATTGGCAAAAGGATATTATACTCTACAACTCAGCAATGAGAGCAGCGTGATGTCGAGAGGGATTGTGAAGGAGTAAAAATTCTCAATTTTCAATTCTCGATTCTCGATAATTCACATTAAAAAAGGGCCGTCTCACTCTGAGGGCGGCCCTTTTTTTATTTGTTATCTTCTATGGATAACATCCTACCCTATCATAGGGCTCGAATAAATATTTTTAGTAGCATCTGTTACCTTCAAATAAATTAATTATATTTAGGTATTAAATGGATCCAGATGAAAACTATCTTAACGCTGTTATTCTTTTTTCCCTATCTATTATCAATTGGACAATCCACTCTCGGATGCACCGATGAACTTGCATTAAACTACATGCTTGGTGCAACTGAAGATGACGGATCTTGCTGCTACTCGAACTATGTTACCGTCACCGCCAGTCAAGCAAGCACATTGGTATACAACAGTCAAACGGATTTCCAATCGGTAGTCGTAAATCTCCAAGGTCCTACCAACATTTGTCTTGATGATGGATGCTATTACTTCGACATATTCAATTCATCTTCTGAAGTAATGGAAGTGACTATAAGTTTCACTGACATGCCAAGTTTGGAATTTGTTATTGAACCGGGAACATTTATCTATGAAAATATTCAAATTGGCGAAGTCGTGTTTGGGTGTATGGATTGGGTTGCTTGTAATTACAATCCTGCTGCAACTTGTCAAGACTACAGCTGTAACTATGACTGTTATGGATGTACAGATCCTAATGCAATAAACTATAGTCCTGAATTCACTATTGATGATGGTGATTGCTGCACTGATCCATTAACTTGGTATACTATTGAGGCAACTGGAGATGTATCTGTATCAGTATCATCCCCAGGAAGTTCTTACTACAATTCCGCTCAGTATCCCATGGATGTTGGCGTCTGTCACCCATCAAGCTGTCTTCGATTCTTTATAGCTAACTATGGTTCTTTTGCAGCTGATGTAACAATAACTAACCCCAATGGTGTAGTCATTTACAACGGCACAGTTGAGCCAGAAGTAAATCAGCATTTCTACTATTCGCAAGAAGAAGTGGTTGGATGCATGGAGGAATATGCCTGTAATTATAACCCTGACGCGACTTGCGGTAGTTCCAACTTATGTGACTATACATGCTATGGATGCACCGACCCAAGTGCTGTAAACTTCGATGCAATCGCAACTGTTGACGATGGATCATGCTGCTTTCCGGAGAACTATCTTTCCGTCCTTGCAAGTGGGCCCGGTTTTATATCTATCAGCAATAACAACATTTTTTTCAATGACTATCTGAGTTTACAACCTGGTGTCATCAATTACTACTGTCTAAACGATGGTTGTTACATATTAGATTTTTATCTTCTAGACACAACAAATGTTTGTACAATATCCATTACCAACTTTTACGGAGAAACCTTACACTCCTTTGAAACCATGCAATATCATACAACGCATGAATTATCAATCAACGCTATAATTGGATGCGATGATCCTCAAGCATGTAATTACAACTTAGAAGTCAATTGTCCTGACTTCAACCTTTGTGATTATTCATGTCAAGGCTGCACAGATGAAAACGCACAAAACTTCGACCCGGATGCGACAATGGATGATGGCTCTTGTTGCTTACACCAATATACGCTTACTACAAGCGCACCGATGTACTGGCTGCTTGGCCCTCAAACTTCTAATGGCGCATCACAATACGGAGAAACAGAGACAGGTTCTTCAATCATTTGCTTTTCTGATGGATGCTATAGCCTTTACATCTCCCCTTTCTATGGAGGAACTGGAATTTACGAGCTCCGTGATGAGAATAATGAAATCATATCGCAAGATGTATTAGGATTTAATGATTACTCTATTGTAACTTTTGAAAACAATATTATTGAAGGATGTTATAATCCTCAAGCTTGTAATTACAATCCATTTACAACATGTGTCAACGAAAGTCTTTGTGATTACAGTTGCCACGGATGTACCGATCCACAAGCTGAAAACTATTTTGAAGATGCTACCTATGACAACGAATCATGTTGTTATGATACTTTTTATCAAGTTGAATTTTTCGGCGAAGGCTCTTGGTATGCTATAAACCCATCTGACAACACGCTTATAGGATATAAAACAAACACTATTCTTCAAGGATTCTGCAGCGATGATGCATGTTTTGCTTTTTACGGGTCAAGCTCCAATAATCTCCCAATTAATTATATCATCTATTATCCTGATGGTACAGTCCTAATGCAAGGAACATCCGATGAATATGGCGATGTTCATGAGATTTTCTCAAATGAAGACATCCTTGGATGCACAGTTCCCAATGCCTGTAATTATAATCCCTCCGCTTCATGTGGATCACTTTTTCTATGTGATTTTTCATGCCTAGGCTGCACTGATTCAGCAGCACTAAACTATGACCCTAATGTCTCACAAGATGATGGTTCATGTTGCTACAATTCCTGGTACACTCTCGAATTCAGTCAACCAACCTATTGGGAGATCCAACATGCAAATTCTGACGTAACGATATATGGTAACTACCCCAACGACTCAGGCTTCTGCTTGGAAGAAGAGTGCTTTATCCTACGCACTTATACTTCAGAAAGTGAGCCTCTAGAGTTCTATGTTTACAACTCAAACGGAGATATTATATCATCTGGTGTGACAGAAAGCTACGGCTTTCTGTACATTCCAATTTCCACCACAAATGAATACGCTGGATGTACTAATCCAAGTGCTTGTAATTACGATCCACTTGCGACGTGTGATCTCGAAAACTGTGAATTTATTTGCGGGGGCTGTACAAATCCTAATGCAATTAATTACAATGCAGACGCACAGTGGGATGATAATACTTGCTTCTTCAGCATTGAACCGCCCGAAATTGAATTAATCGTAGAGGACGTTGAAATTCAAGACGTCTATTACGTCCGAATAGACGTGATTGAATTGGGTAATGGAGCTCCATATGCGGTTTCTTCCAACTATAACACAGACATTCTGATGATCAATAATAATGGCTTACATACCGCAGGTCCTTTCGAGTGTGGGTCGACCGTCGAGTTCACCATTGCTTCTGCCAATTATGGTTCAATGGAATACACGGTAACTGACCCTGTGGGAGGGGCGTGCACAATTATTTCAACTGAAGAAATCGAAACCGAACAAACATTCGGTGTGTATCCAAATCCTTCGAATGGTTTCATTACGATCAGCGGAATTGAAAACATAACTTACCAAGCTCAAATACTCGATATGACCGGACGCGATGTTTTCCAACAACAAATCAACGGTCAAACGGCAGGTGTGCAGCTCAACATTGAAGCATTGGCAAAAGGATATTATACTCTACAAATCAGCAATGAGAGCAGCGTGATGTCGAGAGGGATTGTGAAGGAGTAAAAATTCTCAATTCTCGATTTTCAATTCTCGATAATTCACATTAAAAAAGGGCCGCCTCTCTCTGAGGGCGGCCCTTTTTTATTTCGAGAATCGAGAATCGAGAATCTAATTAAACACCACCCCATTCGTGCCCATTCCTACGGTGAATTGATTTAATAATTCTCCGGTGCTGGAATATCTTGAAACGATGGATGGATCGATGTAGTTTGAAACACTGCTCGTCCAAACCTCGCCGTTGCTTCTGATATCAAGCGAACCAACATTGCCTGACATCCAAACGGTGCCGGGAAGATCTGCTGTGGTGGTAGAAAATGCATACACATTTCCATTTACATAAAACAATGTATTACCATCAGCGCTGATCTCTAAAATTGATGGATGCTGTCCGACTGATCCTACGGTTTCGTTACCCGTCACAGCTAGTGTTGTAGCATTGATTCGTACCAAACGACCCTGCGTCTCTTCGATGATTTCTGTGTAATCTTCGTTGTAAACGGTCTTACCTTGACACATCACCCAAATATTTCCCGCAGCGTCTACATCGATATCAATTGGACGATCTCCCACTGTTATTGTATTTGTAACGGTGTTTGTTGCCAAATCAATTACGCTTACGGTATTGTCTTGAGCAAATCCACCACTGTTGCAAACGAATAATTTTCCGTTACGCACTAGCATTCTCTCTGGACCATTGCCAACAGTTATTGTATTTTCTACAATAAGTGTACTTGGATCAATCACCAATACTTGACCTGCCATTGAACCCGAAGACAAATACAATTTTCCATTTCCACCATTGACAATATATCTTGGATAAGAAACAGCGCTAATTGTTCCAACGCTGCTAAAATCTGTAAGCGAAAAAACTTCTACTTTACCAGAGTTATTCAACACCGCAAAGCCTTTACCATCATAGGCAACAAACGACTGGAGAACATCTCCAAGAGCTACTCCATTCTTGTCAAAAAAAGGATCTACCGACAACTCATTATTGCTGTTGATGTATGAGATGCTTGCATTGTTCGCAAGAAAATTTCCTTCATTTAACACATAGATTCCTTCTGCCGTCACCGTTGGTGTCTCAACCACTTCTTCTTTTTCATCTTTCTTACATGAGGCCAAAGCAAAAACTGCGAAGCCCAAAACCAATAACTTTCTCATAGCGATTTATTTTTTACTCTTTATTAATGAATAGGGATATACTGTTATGTGCATGGCGTAAACTCTTCCGGGCATCGCATAACTGCGAACACTTTGATAGTTTACATCCAATAAATTTTCTATGCGCAACTTGACCTGCACAGCAGGCTGATTTTTTCCAAAAGAATAACCTGCGCTCACATCACAAATCGTGTAAGGATCCAATGACAATCGATCGTCATTTGCTTCATTGGTGAATCGACTATCCACTGTGCGCACCGACAAGCCAAGATCCCATTTACCTCGTAGCACATCCAACGAAGCAACGTTTGTATTTCTTGGTGTGTAGGGCATATCAAAATAAGTGACGCCAATCATTGGATCTCTTGGATTTGTTCCTCTTGCTCGAGTGAATCGATAACGATAGCTGGCCATCCATGTCCAAGCGCGATACTTCATTTTCCAATCAACACCCACACTAATATTCACTGAGGTCACTGTTTTAAAATTCACAGGTGTCCAAATCGGCAGGGGCACCCACTGGATCCAATTTTCTATCTTTTGGTATCCATAGTCCCCTCCTGCACTGAGCGCGTGTTTTTCTTTTTTGATTAAATTCCATTTTAAATGAAAAGAACTCACCCATCCATTTTCGGGAAGTAAATCTTCGTTCCCTCCCATTGCCCAGAACTGTTCGTTAAAATCGGGGACTCTATATTTTCTCGAATAATGGGCGCGGACGATGGGCACCAGCCAATGCGCATTCTCATTTTCCCAAATCGCCGTAATACCGAATGAAGGTCTAATTGTATCAGCTCCTCGAACCTCGCCATATATGAAACCGTTGACCAGTAAGTGAAGTGGACTTATTGTTTTTTGTACAAAAAGGTTCCCACTTTGATAATTCACACGTGCTATTCCTGAAGCATATTCTGTGTTTCGCACCGTTACTTCATAATGTCTGAGATCGCCCTGCACGTCCCAACCTTTGCTCGTACTCTTCAAATTCCAAATCGCATTGTACATGGTTTGATTGGTGCGCAAACGACTATCTATTAAAATCGAATTACTCGCTTCACCCGCACGATCTGTATAGGTTTGATGTTCGTCTGACAGACTCACCGACACATCTACATTGTGCTTATCCCACTTTTCATTTTGCTTCAAAACATACGTCGCGCCCACCTGACCTCGTAACAAACTATCGGTTTGTTCGGTCCAACCGATATCAGTAATTCCCATTACTTCAGGAACGTGATTCTTTCGCCACTGCAACCACGCTTGTGCGCGCAACTGAAGTCTAGTATTGCGGCTTTGCCAATAGACATCTTGCTTGATGGCATTGTTCCAACTATTATTCTGTGCTTGCTTCACAGTAGGCTTTCTTACTTGATGCACATCGACATATTCAAACTCATTTCGATTGGCCTCCTTCAGCACCGCAGAACTCCAAGCAAAGCCTTTGTAAGAAGCCTTCCATTGGCCCGCAATAAAGGCATTCAGCATTGAATTATATCCAGAAGTAATAGAAAGCGAATGCTGTTTTATTTTCTTACTATCGAGTTGTAATGCTCCAGCAATAGCTCCTTGTCCGATATTCTTCTGGTTGCTGTATTGTGAAAGCTGCACACCATCGAAAAAATAGAATGGTAAAAGACTGAGGTCGCTCAATCCAAGAGAAGGACTAGTGATCGGCATGCGATTCCAGTACACCACCGTATGGTCGGATGATGATCCATTGATGCGCGCTGTAATCAATGATCCTGAGGCGCCGTAAGAAGTAACATTCGCCCAACCCAATTGCTCCATTAATTGACCAACACTGGCATTTGGGAAGCGATGATAGATCAGAGAATCCTTTGCGGTTTCGAGTGCATTTTGCATTCGAATAGACACAATAGAAATCTCCGCCATCGTTTTTCCGTCGATCAGCGTATCCTTATGGAAAGCAGCAGCGCTAGCGCTCCATAGCAGCAATATGTAAATTATAATAAGCCTCATGTTCCTTGAATGCTTCTTCCCGAGCACTTCTTGGGTATTAATGCATGAGGCAGGTCTTCTGACTTTCCCTGGATCTTGTCTCCTTCCCAACACGCTTTAAGCGAGTCAGTGGATGCTGATGTGACAAGTCCAACGATCTTATTGATTGCTCAATAGATGGGATTACAGCTGCGGGTACAGTTCACGTTTCACACGTGATTCCCTTTTCATTTTCGGTGGCCGCATAAGCCACGAAAAACCAAATGCGGGGCAAATATAGTGACAAATGACAAATGACAAGTGACAAATGATCTCGGCTTCGCCGAGAACAAATTATTTCGGCTTCGCCGAGATTATTTGTTCGAAATTCAAAATTCAAAAACTCCTCAACTCCTAAACTCTCTAACTTCTCCAAACCCCTAACCCCTAACCCTAAACGTTTCCCCCCATTAACATGGGGGGCTATTACAAGAGGCATGCTATGCATGCTGTCTTATTTATTTGTCATTTGTCACTTGTCATTTGTCGTTGAATTTGTTTTATTTACAAACGTTGCAATTGGCGCGGTCGTGGTTCATTCCGAAGTGGAGAACGTTTGGCTTTTTGATTTTTATTTTCTCTTCATAAACGACCCGCTGTTCTGGGGTCAAGAGCAATGCGATTTCTAAATCGCGCACTTCACGAATATTCTTTTTATCCTGATTCGCTTGAAACACTTTGGCGTTAATCTCTTCTTCACTTAAGTCGGATTGCTGAATCGCCGCGGTTTCTGTGTCAATAATGGAAAGCTTCGTTGCAGCAGCCACATAGATACTGTCAACCTTTGCTTTCTGTTCTGGAGATGTGCTTAATTCCGTATGAAATCGATTTAAATAGGTGGAATCCTGTGCTTGCAAAATTTGACCATTTGCAAACCAAGAAATAGAAACCGCCACCAATAAAAATATTAATCGAATCATAAATTTTCCTTTTCAATAACTATGCCCCATAACGATTCTCGATTTTCGATTCTCGATTCGAAATTCAAAATTCGAAATTCGAAATTCGAAAACTCCTCAACTCTCTAACTTCTCCAAACCCCGCATGCTTCCCCCCATTTCATGGGGGGCTATTACAAGAGGCATGCTACGCATGCTGTTTCATTTATTTGTCACTTGTCATTTGTCACTTGTCATTTGTCATTTGCCTCTTGTCATTTTCAAGGAGTTAATCGTTCTTCTGAGGCGCCGTGGCAGCTATTGCATGCACCGGAAGTGATGCTTGTTGGCATGTGCTTTACACTGCCATTGGTTCCAAATAGTGACGGATACAAACCACCTGAATAATTGATGTTTTCTGTTGTGAAGAAGTTGCCGAGGTTATCTCCCGTAATGGTGGCGCGCAATTCACCTTGTCCATTCGGTTGGGTGTAGAGTCTTACTATCGCACTGGTAAATGCTCCGCCGTTGGCGGTGTAGACGGAACCCGCAGCTGTAAAACAGCCCTTGCCACTTCCACCGTCGGTATGACAACTCATGCAATTGCGGCCGTTGTTATGACTTTCCGATTCACCCGCACGACTTATATTCGTTGCACCACAACCTTCCTCATCACGTTTGCAAGCATTAAATACAACCACCAAGCCGATGGTCAGTATCATCAAGGAAATTTTCTTAGCGTTCATACCCCAAAGATAAAACCGATTCTCGAAGATTCGAAATTCAAAAATTCGGGATTCGAAATTCGAAAACTCCTCAACTCCTCAAACCCCAAACGCTTCCCCACATTTCATGAGGGGCTATTACAATAGACATGCTTCGCATGCTGTCTTATTTATTTGTCATTTGTCACTTGTCATTGGATTTTGGTATGCTTCGCATGCTGCTTCATCAAGTAAGAATATTCTTAATCAGAAACGATTCGAGAATCGAGAATCGAGAATCAAAAACTCCTCAACTCTCTAACTTCCCCAAACTCCAAACCCTGATTTGTCACTTGTCATTTGTCATTCGTCTCTTGTCCTTTTTCTCTTGTCACTTGTCATTTGTCTCTTGTCCCTTGTCGTTTGTAGTTTGTCGTTTGTCATTTGTCAGTATTTTCGCTTCATGCAAAAACCGTTGATTATTATGACAGCTGTGTTGGCTTTGGTGCTGCATGGTTGTGCGTTTGCTCAGAAAACAAGCAAGACTTCTCAGGTAGTTCCTCAGAATGCTCAAGAGGTTGATTATGCAAATCCACTTGTAGGAACTGGCGGGCACGGTCACACTTTTCCTGGTGCTACGGTCCCTTTTGGAATGGTGCAGCTGTCTCCTGACACTCGCCTTGATGGTTGGGATGGTTGCGGTGGATATCATTACTCGGATTCTATTGTCTATGGATTTTCGCACACGCATTTGCAGGGTACGGGAGTGAGCGACTACGGCGACGTGCTCTTTATGCCTACCAACGGAAAAACGACTCCGGCTCCGAAATGGAGAGATTCGTATAAAAGTGAATTCAATCACAACACGGAAATTGCAACTCCAGGATATTACAAAGTAAAGCTCGATAAATACAACATCGACGTAGAACTCACCGCCACAGAACGCGTAGGTATTCATCATTACACATTACAACCTAAAGATACATGTCGCCTTTTCATCGATATGATGCACCGCGATGAATTGCTGTATTATGATATTCAAACCATCGGTGACACGGTGGTCTATGGCTATCGCGTATCAAAGGCTTGGGCCGAAAATCAACATGCATATTTCTACGCAGTATTTTCAAAACCTTTTCTTGGTATTGATCAATTGATGCAACGAGAAGACATGATTGATGAAAACGGAGAACGCACCATTAGTTATGAAGAGATTCAAGTTTTCTCTCTACTCTTTGCACCTTCTGATGTAAATGATCTTACTGTAAAGGTCGGTTGGAGCGGCACAGACGCCTATGGCGCGCAACACAACCTCTGGGCGGAAGCGCCGCATTGGGATTTTGAAAAATATAAAAATGCTGCCAAGCAAACATGGCAAAATGAACTTTCAAAGTTCCCCATTCAAAGCAACGATCCGAAACATCTGAAAAATTATTACTCTGCATTGTATCACTGCTACACTACTCCAAACATATTGTATCACTGCTACACTACTCCAAACATATGGAGTGATGTGGATGGACGCTATCGCGGAATGGAAGGACAAATTCATGAAGATATTACGCATGTGCAGTACACCATTTTCTCTTTGTGGGATACGTTCAGAGCATTGCATCCACTATTTACCATCACACAGCGCGATCGTGTTGGGGATATGATTCAAAGCTTTCTCAACATGCACGAACAAGGTGGCAAACTTCCGGTGTGGGAACTTGCAGCCAACGAAACCAACTGTATGATTGGATATCACAGCGTTTCTGTAATCACAGATGCATATATGTCAGGCATTAGAAACTTCGATACATCGAAAGCTTTAGAAGCTATGGTAGCTGCGGCTTCTAGCACCGAAGAAGCCCGAGCTTTTCATGAGAAGGGATATGTTCCGGCAGAACATTTCTCTGAAAGTGTAAGCAAAACATTGGAGTACGCTTACGACGATTGGTGCATCGCACAAATGGCCAAAGAGCTTGGATCGGCAACAATACATGACGAGTTTATTCAGCACGCTCAAAACTGGAAAAATATTTTTGATCCAGAAACGAAATTTTTCCGACCTCGCAGAAATGGCGGCTTCCCTACTCCATTTGATCCGTACCAAGTCAATTTCAATTTCACAGAAGCGAATGCGTGGCAGTATCGCTTATTCGTGCCGCAAGACATTGAGACGCTCATCGAATATCATGGTGGAAAAACAGCGTTCATGTCCAGTCTAGATGATATGTTCAAAGCGTCCACCCAAACCTCTGGTCGTGAACAAGCAGATATCACAGGATTGATAGGACAATACGCTCACGGCAATGAGCCAAGTCACCACATGGCAATGCTCTACAATTATGTGAATGCCGATCCAAAGAAAACCAATGATCTGGTGAAGCGCATTATGCAAGAGATGTACACTCCCACTCCAGACGGATTGTGCGGCAATGAAGACTGTGGACAGATGTCGGCATGGTATGTTCTAGCTTCCCATGATTTATATAAAGTGACTCCAGGCCAATCGCAGTGGTTGACATGGAATAAAAATTCCATGCTACCGAACAAACATTCGGTTTCTAAAACACATGCGCCAACAAGTAAAATAACAGAACGCCCCATAGTAGCGCTTCCGATTATCACTGGACCGCAAACTTCTTTCACCGATCAGGCTATTATCCAGGTAACTCACCTAGATCCCCAAGCAGAATTATTTGTCACTTTCACCAGTGTAAACGGTGATGAAATAAATATTACAACAGGCAATCAATTTGTAATTACAAGCAGCGGCACAGTGAGAGCGTGGGCAATGAAGAATGATATTCAAAGTCTAATTGCAGAAGCAATATTTACCCAAAGAAATAGCGATTTAAAGATCAAGCTCAATTCAAAATATGACGCACAATACACCGGTGGTTCAGACGACGCGTTAATTGATGGAGTGCGTGGCGGCAAAGACTTCAGAACCGGCGCATGGCAGGGCTTCCAAGGTCAAAAGGTAGAAGCAGTAGTAGATCTCGGCTCATCAAAACAAATATCGAACGTAGCATTATCCGCCTTGCGTGAAACTAAATCATGGATATGGTATCCCACCACTACGACCTTCTTTATTTCCGAGGATGGCATCACATTCACCGTCATCGGCACCTTCACCGAATCAGAACTCAACACTGAAGTCGTAGAAACAAAAGAAATCGGAGGTTCAGTGAATACCAAAGGTCGCTACGTAAAAGTGGTCGCTGAAAGTTTTGACACCATTCCCTCTTGGCACATCGGAGCCGGCGGCAAGCCATGGATTTTTGTGGATGAGATTATTTTAAGAACGGATGACTAATTAAGAATTGCTCATTCTGCCTTACTCAAAAATGTTGACTTTTTTGTACCATTGTATTCAGTTATAACATTTAAAGAACTGAACCTTTCCCCATACCTGAATGGGATTAAACAAATAACAATGTACGGAATTGTAAACAAATCTATTCAAGAGCTTGTAACTGCAAACTTTGGTTCATCTAAATGGGAAGAAATAAAAGAAAAAAGCAATATAAATATTGATTTCTTCATTAGTTCTGAACTCTACGACGACAATGTTACTTATGAGCTAGCCACTACAATAGCAAAGGACTTGAATATCACCGTTGATGATGTTCTACAGCTTTTCGGAGAGTGGTGGATTCTTCACACTGGTAAAAATCATTATGGATATTTACTGGAGAGTGGCGGAAATAATTTCAAAGCATTCTTGGAAAACTTGCCATCGTTTCATAATAGGGTAATGATGTTATACCCAAAAATAACACCACCAGAATTCAAAGTTTCTGACGTCAAGCCGAACGCTCTCCATCTTCATTATTATTCTAAACGAATAGGTCTTACTGCATTTGTATTGGGTCTCGTGACCGGTCTCGGAAAATTCTTTAACACAGAGATTGAAGTGAAAGTAATTTCTTCGCATCGAGAGCAAGAAACACATGACATAATTGAAGTCAAATGGAAAGATTGATATCCAATAAATCCAATTTACTTGAGCTTTTTCCCTTCTCACTAATCCTTGATGAGAATCTGAATATTACTGAAACAGGAAAAAGTTTACAAAAAATAATTTCATCTACCGATAAATTAAATTTTAAAGACTTATTTGAAATACAGCGACCATTTCTCGAGGATTTTAATTTCGACAAGATTTTGGACCTCCAAGAGGAGGTTTTCTTTGCGAAGCATAAAAAAAGTGAACTAAATTTTCGAGGAAAATTTAAAGTACTCACCTCGCGAAAAGAGGTTGTCTTCATCGCAAGTATTTTAGTCAGAGATATCGAACAGCTTAAACCGTTTAAAATCACCTTTGCTGATTTTCCATTCCATGACCCCACATTTGATTATTTACATGTAATAAAACAATCTGAAGTTCATGGAATAGAGCTACGAGAATTGGTCAATGTTTTGGATCAACAAGCTGCAATTATAAAAAAATCAAATGAAGATCTCAATTCTACAAAAAACCAACTAGAAAGCATTTTTGAAGAAATATCAGAAGTGATTTGGTCGATGACCCTCCCCGATCTTAAAATCCTTTTCATTTCATCATTTGTAGAAAAATTATTTGAAATCAACGTTCAAGATTGTATTAATGATGCGAATTGGTGGCAAAAATCAATTTTGCCAGAAGACAAGTTCATCATTACTCGGATTGAAGAAAATATTAGAGCCCGAGGACACTTCGATGTAAATTACAGAATTAAAACACCTTCAGGAAAGATTAAATGGGTCAGAAATAAAGGAAAAATTATTACTGACCAAAAAAACAAACCTGTCCGAATTGATGGAATAATTACCGACCGTACAAAAGAAGTATTGGATCAAGAAGTTTTAGATCAAGAATTAAAACTTCAAGAAGCATTGACTGACATTGCCTCTACGTATATCAATTTGGATGTTGAAGAATTAGAAGAAACAATTCAGCTCTCTTTAAAGAAAATGGCCGAATTTTTTTCTGCGGATAGATCATACATCTACGAGTACAATTTCGATAATGCTACAGTCAGCAATACCTACGAATGGTGCTCCAAGGAAATAAGTCCCCAAATAGAGTTATGCCAAAATATAAAGATCTCGGACTATCATTTATGGCTTGAATATCACCAACAGAATCAAGAACTTTATATAAATGATCTAGACGAAATCGACTATCAAAAATATCCTGATCTAAAGCTTTTCCTAGCAAATCAAGAAATCAAAAGCCTTATTGCTGTCCCAATGTTTGATGAAGGAAATCTCGTGGGATTTGTGGGATTTGATTCAATCAAAATTCATAAAAAATACAGTGGCAAAGAAATTAAACTGCTGTATTTATTTGCTAAAATGCTTGTGAAGATTAGAATTCGTCAGAATTGGGAAACCCAAATTAGGATTCAAGAAGAAAAGTACAGAAACATTATAGCGAACATGAATCTTGGTTTGCTAGAAGTGGACCTAGAAGATCATATCGTTTATGCCAATCAGACATTTTTTGAAATGTCTCAATATTCTCAAGAAGAACTGATAGGAAATAAAGCTCTTGATTTATTTGGAGAAGGCGAGAATTCATCCATTTTAGAAAACAAGATGGAAAACCGAGTAAATAACATTTCCGACAGTTACGAGATTAGAATTAAAAACAAAAAAGGAGAAAATAAATGGTGGTTTATCAGTGGAGCCCCCAACTATAATGACAAAGGACAATTGATTGGCACTATTGGGATTCACCTGGACATTACTGAGAAAAAGCTATTAGAAGAAAAGTTTATTCAGGCGAAAACCTTTGCTGAGTCTGCTGCAAAAGCAAAAGAATTGTTTCTCGCAAACATGAGCCATGAAATTAGAACACCTCTGAATGTCATCATCGGAATGATCCGACAATTAAGCAAAGAAAATCTAACAGAAAAACAGAAATTTTTCATCAATCAATCAGAAAGTTCTGCCAAACATTTGCTTACAATCTTAAACAATATCTTAGACATTGCAAAAATAGAATCTGGGGATTTGTCTATTGTTCTTGAGCCATTCAGTCCAAGTGCTCTTGCCTATAATATTCACTCAATTTTATTTTCACAAGCAAAAGAAAAAAATATTGAATTCCATCTAAATATTAGCAGTGAAATAAGACCCGTGCTGCTTGGAGACGAAGTAAGACTGAGACAAGTACTCATCAATTTAATTGGTAATGCTATTAAATTTACCGATAAAGGATCCGTTTCCTTGAGTCTTCAACTCGTGAATAACACCCCAAAATCACAAACGATCCTATTTGAAGTTGTGGATACAGGTGTTGGAATTTCGTCCGAATTTCTTAAAAAATTATTTGATAAATTCTCTCAAGAACAAAGTGCCACCAATAGACAATACGATGGAACTGGCCTAGGAATGGCCATTTCAAACGATTTGGTAAAATTGATGGGAGGTGAAATCAACGTGTCTAGTTTAAAAAACGAAGGCACAACGTGTAGCTTTGAATTGGAGTTCGATGTATCCGAGCTCTCGCTTCCCACCACAAAATTAGATACGGTTAAGAAAGATTCATTCAAAGGAATGAAAGTACTTGTGGTAGAGGACAATGAAATGAACAGACTTATCGCATCGCAAAGTCTTGAATTTTTGGGAATGATAATTTCTGAAGCTGAAAATGGGCTCGTTGCTGTTGAGAAAATTAAAAACGAAAATTTTGATTTAGTTCTCATGGACATCCAAATGCCTATTTTAGATGGTATTGAGGCAACAAAATTAATCCGAAATGAATTAAAAATTAAAACTCCCATCATCGCACTCACTGCCAACGCATTTAGACATGATATTGAGTTGTACTTGAGAGAAGGAATGGACGATTATATCACAAAGCCCTACAACGAAGAGGAATTCTTTAGAAAAATAAATTATTGTCTTACCAATAAATTGGCAAATAATGACCCTGCAATAAACCGAGTCCATGAAGATGAAAACAATTCTAACTTACTTTACAGTACTGAACTTCTAGAAAAATTAAGTAGAGGAGACGCTTCCTTTGTCGCAAAAATGTTGAATATTTTTGTCAAAATTTCAGAAGAAAACATAGAACATTTGAAAAGTGCAGTAGAACAAAATGACATCCCTACACTAAAAGGTCTTGCGCACAAAATAAAATCTAGTATTGAACAGATGAGAATAATCTCAATTCAAGAAAAGATTAGTGAGATGGAAAAATTTGATGCCGAGGAAGGCAACATGGTGGAATTAAAGAGAAATACACATGAGGTTATTTCTACACTACAACATGTCATAAATCAAATAAAGTCTCAAAGTTAAATCTAGAGCAATTCAAAGAATCTTCGAAGAATGAAAAGGGCCGTCTTACGACGGCCCTTAGCTAACCTAAATTCTTAAACTCAACCAACGAAATATCTTAGTTGTATGCAACGATTACATCGAAGCTTCCGCTGTAAAGACCAGCTGCTTGTTGTGCTGTTACATTCAATGTAGCACCTACTTCCAATGTAGCTTCTCCGTTTGCATCTAGAACTGAATCAGCTCCAAGGCTTGATACGAAGTTGTCTACAGTCATTTGGTTAGCACCGCCTTCTGTTTCGATCACGATAGAAGTTGGAACTTCGATAGTGAAAGATGCATCTGCCAAACCTGATACATCAAATGAAGCAGCGTTTGATACGTTACCAGCTTCAATCAAGGTTACACCACCTGTAGATGTACGTGACCCATCAACTCCGATTACTACTGTACCTTCAGATGTTCCTGAAGCGATGTTACCGAAAGCTAGATCTGCTGTTTTAGCAATTTCCAAAGGCTGAACGATGTTTGCTGATGCTGTAGCTGTTGCTGTAGCTGTTGGGTTACCTTGAGCGAAAGCACCTGCTGTGATTACTAGGGCTACTGAAAGAACGAAAAACTTTTTCATGATGTGTGTGAATTAAATTATTTAATAAAAAAAATTGTTTGTTTGATTAACCTATTGCCAACTGGTGTGCCAAAGCAACCACCAATTCGCTACAACCCTTGTCAATCAAGCAAAACACACAAATCACATCTACGCGTGCCAAGTTCATTTTGTCCCTCTGTGGGACAAATTTTCCCAAAATCAAACGAATTAATCTTTCGATTGGATAATAAAATCTATATCTTGAATGTAGTCTCCATTGATTGATGGAGCTATTGTAATTTCTCGAATTTCACTCGTAGCAAAGCCGGCTCGATTCATCGCTTCTTCATCCAATGAAACCGTGTACGTTCCTGGTTTAAGTTCCGCATAGTTGAAAAATCCATTACTATCAGTAACAATTCGCGCAACGAAACTACCTGCGCTATCCGTGATTATTACTGGAATTCTAGATGCAGGCTCCTCCATTTGCTTATTGTTGATCCGCATCACTTGTCCTTCCACCTCTCCCATCGGTAAAACTGGAATATAAACTCTCTTCACACTATTGGGATCAGCATAAACACCAATGGTAGTGTATGGCAACCTCCATGAAATTTGTTGTAATCCCGATTCTGAAATACTTAATAAATGTCTTGTGTAGGGTTCAAGAGCCACAAAACGATACATACTATCGTTGTCAACTAATGCCTCTACCCCACGACTCATTTTAATCGATACACCCTTTACAATTGGCTCATCATCTTCTTTAAGATTATTGTGATTGACATCCAAATAAAGCATGGCATCCACTGCTCCGCGTCCCATAGTTGAGCGCGTATTTGTTTGAAATCTATTTGGAGCCCTACCTGAAAGTGTACTACCACTGAAATTTTGACTGCCATTCCAAACGTCATCTCGATAATTTGTTTCTGCAGACACTCCCATCCAGCCTAAATCAAAGAAGATATTAATTCCGAAATTCGCGCTGCGCAAATTCTCGAGTCCCCCGGCATTGAAGTTAACGACCACTCTTGACTTGAATCTTTTTTGAATGAGTATGCGCACATTTGAAAAATCTCCATCATTCATAGTGTACTGCGTTCCAGCTTGCACGAGCCACTGCCTCGGAAGTTGCAATGATGTATTCAAAGCAGTGTACATTAGTTCTAGATTATTGAGATTTCCACCATAGGTCAAACCAGCATTTAGCCGCTTGTAAAATGTCGAACTAGTCACTTCCACAAAACGATTGGTACTTGTTGGCAACTCTACTTGACGCAATTGTCCGCGCGAAAGCCATCTAGATTTCCCAATACTAAATGGAAAATTGAAGCTTGAAGTAAACTCCCGAATATTGCTATTTAATTCAGCATCCTGATTTCCTTTATACCATTTTCCTTTACCTTCCAAAAACAGTCCTTTTGGACTTCTCCAAATCATAGCAGAGGAATGATAGGCATCAGAGACAAATTGATAATTCAAGAGAAGACCATCACTCAATACCATTGAAGCAGCAGCAAAGGGCATACTTCGATTGATTGTATTGCGCTCAAAATACTCATGCCCTGCAAAAAGCGTAACCCTTCGATTTAGTCCGTATGCCAACCGAGCGTAGGTAAATTTATTATTAATACTATCAGTCGTAAAGCCGCTAAAAACCTGATATTCCAACTTTCCTTGAGGAACAAACACGAAAGGAATTACAATGGACTGTTCTTCGATTTCCTCTTCGCCCCACGGCCCATAATACCGAATTTGTATTTCTGTATTTCCATACATGAGCGGTATTTCTATTTGTACATCACCATTGGCATCAGCAGTGGCATAACCCACAAGAACATTGTTTACGAATACCTCAACTTCCCAACCAGGTTGAGTAGTTCTATGAAGCATCATCGTTCCATAACTTGATCGGAAACTAATTGGGGTATTTGAAATACCAACTCCTAAGAGCGAAGCTGTGACTTGAGAATTAAGCGGAACGCCTATAAATCCCACATTCACTTGACGAATAAAAGAGGATTCATTACTTACATATCTCCATCGAAAACTTTGATTTTTCAATTGAGGTTTCGTTTCTGAGTTAATCGAAGACCTCATCACAAACTCACCACCGAACAACTCCATGCCAAGAGCGCCTCGAAATTGAACCGAAGCATCAGAAACAGAACTTTGAGCAAAACGCAAATTCCAATCGAGCACAGCGCCTCTGTATAGATGAAATTCCCGTTGAATGGTGGAGTCAATTTGAACTTCCCCTTTCAAACTTTTCAGATTCTCACGCAGCTTTTGTTGTTTTAGAATTTTCACTACTGGAAGCTCCGAATCAGATTGCAATCGAACAACCAGCGATCGAAAATCCAAATTCATACTAAACCCAAATAGTTCATTATAAATTTTTGCTGAAATAAATACATCATCAAAAGAGATAAGATAATCTGCAGGACCGATATCGATTAATTTGTCCTGATAAACTAGTTTGTTGGTGCTAAAATTTAATTTGAACGATTTTCCCTTGTCAGCCACATAACCTGAAATAGAGTCCAGTTGAGGCGAAGCTTCTGTAAATATGCTTAGAACCTGAAATAGTTTAATACAAGGAAGGTATAACTGATTCTCGGCATATATCGCGTCTATTTCGTAATAGCCTAAATTTTCTACACTGAGATAAACGAAAAGCTCATCATATTCCTCTGGAAATTTTGATGCCTCTGCTTGTCCTCTGACAGACAAAGTAGACATACCCAAAAAGCAGAATCCTAAAAAAGCGATTTTTACAATGGATTGAATGCTCTTGAGCGTCTCGCTTTTCATGATTCATGAAATGATAAATTATTCTATAATCCAATTCAATTGAAAATTCCCATTATAGTTTCCGGGCGCCGCAACCTGGCCAGGCTCTATTTCAAGGCAAACACCCACGGCAACCGTGAAACCCTGTTTTGCATTCGCTGGAGTAGCTAATGGAAAAGTTGGATCAGTAGATATAATTTCCGATATTAATACTTGCCCGTTTTCACCTTCAAGGGAGAAATACGAATTTTTAAAAAGCTGTAACATCATGTAAGGTTCACAACGAATTTCGAATAAAGCTGGGGCAACGGATCCCTGTGAAGTCAAGAGAATAACATCTCCTTCTGCGATCCTCGTTCCATCTTCGTTTACGATGATTTTTCCACCGCCATTTCCGCAATAAAAACTTCCAAAAGAAGGACTGCGCAGTGTAATAACCTCCAAAGTGCTTAATGGAGCGGATTCTAAAAGATCTCCGATTCCGTCATGCTTCAACCTTTGGTCCTCACTCGAATCAAAAACAACCATGTTCTTTTGTGAAAACATGGTATACGACAGTAAAAGACAAAACAATAGTACATGTATTGCTATCGAAATACTGCGCATTTCAAATCTAGTTTAATTCAATTTCGACCTCAGCCAAAATTTGTCTTTTACTATTTATTGTGGCAGAATAAACCACCTTCAATTTACCGTTTGCAGGAACACTCAAAGATCTATTGAAGGGTACTTGTAGTTTTCGTCCAACTAAAGGAGTATACACAGCCACCCCTCTCATAAGACCGACCACATTTTCTTTTCCCAAATCATCTATGTGAATGAGCTCAACATCTCCATAAACGGAATGGATGCCGCTTCGATTCAATGTTAGATTAACAGAAGGTTTATCTCCGCGGACAAGGCTTACATCTGAAAAATCCGTTTTCGTATCGGAAGCTCCAACACGAACAATAACCGGAATGGTGATACCATAAATTGGGATGAGTTGAATTCCTAGGCCTTCAGCACCTTCAGCTTCAAAACCTATAGCTTCTTGTTCTCCAGCAGAACGAAAATATAAATGCGAACGATACTCTCCGGGAGCGGCATCAGCTGGCATTCTCGCTTGCAAACGCACTATTTGTGCCTCATTAGGCGCTAGGACTACCGCTTTTGGAAATACTTTTATAAAACGATCAGCAAAGAATTGTCCTTCTTCAGGAGATTGAATCTGTTGCAATTGACCATCTTCATTCATTTTATATTGCAAAAAACTAATGGTGTATCGCGCTGTATCTTTGCCTGTATTGGCAACAGACAACTCCTCAATTGTTTTTCCATTTTCTAAAACAACTCGAAAAGGTGTAATTAAAATATCACTTTGAGCGTTTGCAAAAAACGGCAAGATGGCCAACGCCTGTATTATTAAATTCTTCATAAATTAATTGTATAAGATTAGTTCTCGATTTGGAGTGTCTGGAAATCTTCCCTGTTATCTATTTCAGATAACTCTTTATCCCCCAACATGCGATAAATTGTACTTTTTCCGATGCCCAATTTTTCGGCAACTAGTCGTACATTGTTATTAAATCGTTTTAGATAATGCTTTATGATTTCTTCGTTATAATCTTTGAGCGTTAGTTCTTTGCTCAGAATAGCTTCAAAGAAATTACCTTGTCTTATTTGAATATCATCCACCAGAATTTGATCATGGTCACTAAGCACCACCGCTAGTTCAATGATAGATTTCAACTCACGGATATTTCCAGGAAAGGAATGTGCAAGCAGCTTACTCATTGCATCAGAATTAATTTTCTTCAGTCCAAGATTATTCTTCTTACAAAATTCGGCAACAAAATGCTGCGATAGGATAGCAATGTCATTTCCACGATCGCGCAACGGGGGCAACTCAATTGAAATCCCGAGTAATCTGTAGAATAAATCTTCCCTGAAATTTCCTTTGCTTACCTCAGCATGTAAATTCTTGTGGGTAGCAATGACTACACGTACATCCAAATTGATCACCTGATTACCTCCTACGCGTGTGACTTGTTGTTCTTGCAATACACGCAATAATTTCGCTTGCAGCGCTAAGTCCATTTCACCTATCTCATCCAAAAAAATGGTTCCTCCATGGGCCTCTTCAAATTTCCCAATACGCTTTTCATTGGCTCCTGTAAACGAACCCTTTTCATGTCCAAATAATTCTGACTCGACAAGCTCCTTTGGAATAGCAGCCATATTAACCGCTACAAAAGGTTTAGCTTTTCTAGCAGAATTAAAATGAATCATCTTTGCCAAAACTTCTTTTCCTGTGCCCGTTTCGCCAGTAATAGAAACGACTATCGAAGATTGACAAGCCTTCTCAACAAACGGATATATCTTATATAAAGCTTTGCTTTGACCAATAAACGAAGCAGAAAAATCATATTTTTTCTCTACTTCATTTTGAAGCCGAACTACCTGACTCTTTAGTGAACCCTGATTTCTTACACGAATAGAAATGGCCCAAAGACGGTCCTTCATTTTTTCATCTTTCACCACGTAATCAAAAGCTCCATCTTTTAATAGTTCTATGGCTGTGGTAATATCATCCTGCCCAGAAACTATAACAACAGCAAGTTCTGGAATTTTCTCTTGAATTTTCTTCAGAATGACACCACCATTTTCCCCATTCAAATTATAATCAAGAAAAACTAAATCGGGACCCTTGATCAAAGAGTTCAATAGATCTTTACCCTTTGAAAAGATGGTAACCTCATTGTCCGGGTTGAGTTCTAAGTGATACTTAAGAAGCTCTGCAGTGAAAGGATCGTCCTCCACTACAAATATTTTCAGAATATTCATATAGCACAGCGATAATTAGTTTTTCTATCAAACGATTCTTGAGTAGAATTAGTTTCAAGAAAAGTAAACATTTGTAAACCTGACAGTTACACATAATTCAAAAAGGGCTGACGCCCTTTTTGAATTAGTCTTTTCTAAGAATATCTTAGTTGTATGCAACGATCACATCGAAGCTTCCGCTGTAAAGACCAGCTGCTTGTTGTGCTGTAACATTCAATGTAGCACCTACTTCCAATGTAGCCTCTCCGTTTGCGTCTAGAACTGAATCAGCTCCAAGGCTTGATACGAAGTTGTCTACAGTCATTTGGTTAGCACCACCTTCTGTTTCGATCACGATAGAAGTTGGAACTTCGATAGTGAAAGATGCATCTGCCAAACCTGATACATCAAATGAAGCAGCGTTAGATACGTTACCAGCTTCAATCAAGGTTACACCACCTGTAGATGTACGTGACCCGTCAACTCCGATTACTACTGTACCTTCAGATGTTCCTGAAGCGATATTACCGAAAGCTAGATCTGCTGTTTTAGCAATCTCCAAAGGCTGAACGATGTTTGCTGATGCTGTAGCTGTTGCTGTAGCGGTTGGGTTACCTTGAGCGAAAGCACCTGCTGTGATTACTAGGGCTACTGAAAGAACGAAAAACTTTTTCATGATGTGTGTGAATTAAATTATTTAATAAAAAAATTGTTTGTTTGATTCCCCCATTGCCAACTGGTGTGCCAAAGCAACCACCATTTCGCTACAACCCTTGTCAATCAAGCAAAACACACAAATCACGTCTACGCGTGCCAAGTTTATTTTGTCCCTCTGTGGGACACATTTTCCCAAAATAAGACGAGTTAATCTTTCGATTGGATAATAAAAAAGGGCCATCTTACGACGGCCCATGATTAACCTAAACTCTAAAACTCAACCAATGAAATATCTTAGTTGTATGCAACGATCACATCGAAGCTTCCGCTGTAAAGACCAGCTGCTTGTTGTGCTGTTACATTCAATGTAGCACCTACTTCCAATGTAGCCTCTCCGTTTGCATCTAGAACTGAATCAGCTCCAAGGCTTGATACGAAGTTGTCTACAGTCATTTGGTTAGCACCACCTTCTGTTTCGATCACGATAGAAGTTGGAACTTCGATAGTGAAAGATGCATCTGCCAAACCTGATACATCAAATGAAGCAGCGTTAGATACGTTACCAGCTTCAATCAAGGTTACACCACCTGTAGATGTACGTGACCCGTCAACTCCGATTACTACTGTACCTTCAGATGTTCCTGAAGCGATGTTACCGAAAGCTAGATCTGCTGTTTTAGCAATTTCCAAAGGCTGAACGATGTTTGCTGATGCTGTAGCTGATGCTGTAGCTGTTGCTGTAGCTGTTGGGTTACCTTGAGCGAAAGCACCTGCTGTGATTACTAGGGCTACTGAAAGAACGAAAAACTTTTTCATGATGTGTGTGAATTAAATTATTTAATAAAAAAAATTGTTTGTTTGATTAACCTATTGCCAACTGGTGTGCCAAAGCAACCACCAATTCGCTACAACCCTTGTCAATAAAGCAAAAAACACAAATCACATCTACGCGTGCCAAGTTTATTTTGTCCCTCTGTGGGACACATTTTCCCAAAATAAAACGAATTAATCTTTTGATATGATAATAAAATCTACATTCGGGATTCCACTGCGCTTATTCGAGATTCGAGATTCCGCTGCGCTTATTCGAGATTCGAGATTCGAAAAGGGTCTCTCCACGGCTTTGCACCACCCTTCGACTCCGCATTTAATCTGCGCTCCGCTTGATCAAATGCTCCGCTCAGGGAACGGTGACCGCTCACTAAATGGGAAAAAAGAAAAAAAATGCGGCACAAAGTGCCGCATTTTTTTTCTTTTTTCCCATATAAGCGGACTGAAGTCGAAGCGCCGTCCTGAATTCATCGAAGGGGGTGGTGCAAATCTGTGGACAAACCACATTAAGAACTAAGAACAAAGAACTAAGAAATCAATTCACATTCGACATCCACGCCCATTCAATGAATGATAGCTCTTGTAGTTTTAAATTCGTCCAATTGTTTTGATGATCTGCTGGGAGCTCGAAAATGCCGACGATGGGTGCTGAACCATACCACGACTCCCCTTTTTGTTTATCCTTGACTAAAACAGTATCAAACTTACCGTCACGGGTATCGTGATAGATATTGACCACAAAAAAGGCAACGTCATCAATAAACACTTTGTCAAACATCCATGATTGACGTGTGTAATCCAGATATGTGCTTCGTGTGGAAATAGGAGTGATATCAGACAACTGCTCAAAATGACGATGAAGAGAATTCTCAGAAATGCTAGAACCAATGAATACATAGCGCGCGCTAAGTGGTCCTAAATAACTATTAGTTGAAATTGAGATAGGAAAAGAAAGGGTTATAGGAGACCAGTGATCTTTGCGAAGTGTTAGCCGCGTGATGCGAAAAATAACCACCGACATTACCAAGGCCATGCCAACAGTGGAATACAGCAACACCAAAAGTCCATGACCAAAACTTTCATTCAGCATCGTAATCAAAACCGCAGCTAAAATCAAAATTCCATATCTGATGGATAGCTTCTTTAATATATCGTTTGAATCAAAATATTTGTGATATGAGAAATGAGGTGAATTATTGATTGCTGAATTCATCGTACTAGCAAACCAATTAACGACCACCATAAAATATCCGGCAAGCAAAACGAGAGCACTTAACACGGTTAAATCCTGTATGCCCATCAAAGAATTGAAAATACCGTGCGAAAAAGCCGCAAGGAGGTACGTGAATAAAAACCAAACAATCATATCTCTCCTTTCATGAAACTTCCAACGAATCACGGCATAAGCCAACAATGATGTATTAAAGAAATGAGAAACCGTAGAGAACATGGCGCGACCAACGAGGGTCATGCCGTCGGAGTCAATAAAATAAAGAATATTCTCTAGCGCACTAAATCCGAGGGCCGAAGCACAAATAGTCAATACATAGTCGATTGGTTCTTCTAGGTGTTTTTTAATAAATACATAAGACAATATAAATGGTAAGAATTTCAATAATTCTTCTACCATTCCAACTTCCACTGCATTAAATAAAATGATACTCCAAACATCGCCACCTTTTTGAATAAAATGAAAATCCGGTGCCCATCGAGCCCACGCCACAATCGGCAGCACCATCAAAGCTCCTAGCACAAATTGACTAAAAACTAACCCCAGATGAGACTTTTTAAAGATATCTAACATTCGGAAATAATCAATCCAAACATAAGCGACATAGAGAGCAAATAAAATGTAGAAAAAAATCATGATTGGTTCGTGGTTCAGAGTTCTTGGTTCAGAGTTCTTGGTTCAGAGTTCTTAGTTCTTGGTTCTTGGAGACGAAAATAGGAAAGAAAGATTTTCGATTCTCGATTTTCGATTCTCGATGGGGTTAGGCAACGGATTTGGACCGCCTTTGATAAATGTGAAAAAAGGCAAAAATGAGAAAAGCTCTAGCTTTCCTCTTTAATGAGACACATTAATATGCTATTCCCAAACTACGTTTTGTGTAGAAATAAAGAAGCGATTGGGAGCTCGAAATGGATGATACGGATACGTGTTTCCATCTACATCCCTATAAAATTTATAGTCGAAGGTACCTGTCAGTTGGCGCGCGTCCATTTCTTCAACCTGCGAAACCCAAAATTTAAAATCATAGTGAATCGGAATTTTAAAATCTTCCGATGTTGAAATCGTCAAATAGTTTCTAAAACTCAAAGGTGAATTTTCAGTGTCGAACTTCCCTTGAATTATTTGTACTGGCTTTTTTCTATTATCCCAATTTCGTTGAACTTCCGTAGTATCCTTTGGGAAAAGATACATATGTTGGTTTTCGTAAAGTTTAAATTTCGCCACCTCAATACCTGTTTGTGGAGGCAAGAAGGTAATTCTCTCTGCCTTCTTAATCTCGCCACTAAACGAACTAGAAAGTGTAAAAAAAGAATAATTTAAAAATGGGTTCTCAGAAGATATTGCGCTGCCATTTACAACAGCCCTATCGTCCCAATAACTGTGTGTGGTCCCGCTTTTTTCTATATAAACCGAATTTTTCCAATCGATATAAATGGGCTTTTCCGAATGATTATAAATCCGAAACTTCAATTTACCTTCCTCCGAGTAAAAATCATAGGATATACGAACCAGCGAATCAGCGTACTCCATCGTATCATTCGCCATGGGCATCAAATCGGATTTCAGCGTAACCAACTGCCAGTTTTCAGTGCATGCGGATAGCACGGCCACTGCAAGAAAAGAGAATAGCGCTTTTTTCATATTTTCAAATAGGTTTAAGAAATTACAGGGAAGTTTCCCTCCCCTCGGCCATCAAAAATAAATCCAATATATGAATTCTGAATTCCGCAAAGCGGATTCTCGATTCTCGATTCTCAATTCTCAATGGGGTTGGGCTATGGCTTTGCACCACCCTTCGACTTCATTCAAAATTGACGCTACGCTAATTTTGAATTCCGCTCAGGGAACGGTGCTCGCTCACTAAATGGGAAAAAAGAAAAAAAATGCGGCACAAAATGCCGCATTTTTTTTCTTTTTTCCCATCTGAGCGGCGCGATTCATTCCCTGAGTGCCATCCTGAGCTTGTCGAAGGGCGTAGTATTTGATCAAGCGGAGCGCAGATTAAATGTGGAGTCGAAGCGCCGTCCTGAGTTCATCGAAGGAGGTGGTGCAAAGCCGTGGAGAAACCCCATCGAGAATCGAGAATTGAAAATCGAGAATCGAGAACTACTCACTTCAACTTCACCAACGGATGATTCAGGCCGTTCACGATGTTGTGGATGACTTCGTATTTCGGGATTTTTTCAAAAAGTTGTGTTAGTGTTTTGAAACCGAAGGTGCGTGGGTCGAAGCTGGGATCAATTTTTCGAAGCGATAAACCGACCTTCGATATAAATGCCTCATCGTTATCATTAATTGAAATATCAAAGGCCTTATCGATGATTGAGAGATCAATCATGCTTGTTTTATTGTCCTGATGCACCTTGGTCTTCGTCAATCGCTTGGCCCCTTCTTTATGCTTTTCCTTCGGCTGTTTTATGATGATAGGTTCTGGTACCAGATTTTCACTGAAGGTGAAAACTTCACACGAATTGACAAAAGCAATGGGCGTGAGTTTCTTTCCTATACCCATCACAAAAAGACCTTCTTCTCGAATTCGCTTTGCCAAACCAGTATAGTCGCTATCACTCGATACAATACAAAATCCTTCTACACTTTTGCTGTGAAGAATATCCATTGCATCAATGATGAGCGAACTGTCTGTCGAATTTTTTCCTGTGGTATAAGAGAATTTCTGAATCGGACTAAGCGAATAAGTATTGAGCAATTCCTTCCAGCTGCTCATTTGAGGGATGGTCCAATCGCCATACACACGGCGAATAGTTACCTTCCCATATTTCGAAACCTCTTCAATAGTTTCTTTGATTAATTTTGCTTGCGCATTATCGCCATCGATCAGTACTGCGATATTAAATTTTGACTCCATCGTATTTTTCTAAAAAATAAGAATGGCTCAATGATAAAATATCATTCTAAGTTACCATTCTATATTTTCTCTAAAAATAAGCTACAATTATTTGATATTGGATTAGTTCGGGATTGCGCGAAGCGGATTCTCGATTCTCGATTCTCGAAGAGGTTGCTCCACGGAATGGCGCCACCCTTCGACTGCACTCCGCTAACGCTTCGTTTCGCTCAGGGAACGGTGCTCGCTCACTAAATGGGAAAAAAGAAAAAAAATGCGGCACTTTGTGCCGCATTTTTTTTCTTTTTTCCCATCTGAGCGGCGCGATTCGTTCCCTGAGCGGAGTATTTGATCAAGCGGAGCGCAGATCAAATGCGGAGTCGAAGGGTGGTGCAAATCCGCGGAGCAACGTTATCTGCATTATTAGAAGAGCTATTCGTTTCTTTAGCGCCGTCCTGAGTTCATCGAAGGAGGCGGTCCAAATCCGTGGACAAACCACATCGAGAATCGAGAATCGAGAATCGAGAATCGAGAACCAAGAACCAAGAATCAAAATTCAACACTCCGAAAAGTGATAGAAGTAAGTAATCTTCCATTTGCCTTTTACTTTGGCCACTCTAAGATGTTTGTAGATACTTATCGAAGTGAAGTCTTGAACAACGTATCCTAATACTTTCCCGTTTTCTTTGACTTCTACCCAATCCCTGCCATCGCCTTCTGGATAGGTGGATTCTGTGACAGTGAAGACACTGCAGTCACATTCTAATAATTCCCATGACACCTTCTTAACAACCTCTGCTTTTAAGCTCGGAGATTTCCGGACGTTTACATTCTCGCCCAAGACTAAAACATGCGTTTCGTCATTAAAATTATTATAATAAGAAGGTGCGAGAAAAACAGTTGCTTCATGTTTTACAGGGATGTCTAATTCTTTCGAATTAATTTTTGTAAATCCATATCGCAAAATTGCGTTCAGTTGTTTCCATGAATCTTCTTCGGATTCATTGAAATAAGCATTCATGATTACATCCTTGGGACAAGAAGCGTGATCACAATCATCCCCTCCAGTATTAATCGAATCAGCAAGTAAGGTCATTAATTTATTCTTGTCTTTTGCGAGCACGCAGCTGGTAAGTTCGGATTTAAATTGATAAAACTCCGCATCCATATAAGAATCGTCATGAATCAACTGACCAAACGAAACCCGCGCGATAAATAGAAATAAAACAAGGATGTAATTTTTCATATAACAATAATACGGAATTCCGCGAAGCGGATTCTCGATTCTAGATTCTCGAAGAAGGCGCTCCACGGAATGGCGCCAGCCCCTCGCTATATTCACTTCAACATTTGCTTCGCAAAATGTATCCGTTCATAACGCTCGGGGACCCAGCGTAATTCGCGCGAATGCAAAAAGGCAAAAATGTGGAAAGCTATAGCTTTCCACATTTTTGCCTTTTTGCATTCATGAAGGGCGCAATGGGTCCTCGAGCGTAGGAATTATAATTTTGCGAAGCAAAAAATTATAATTCCGGAGCGAGAGGCCATCCCGTGGAGCGCCTCCTCATAAAAATTCAAGAATCGAGAATCGAGCATTACCCCCCCCTCACCACTCTCCTATTTACCGTTCCTTTTTCTGTATAAATCCTCACGAAATATGCTCCACTTTCTTTTGGTAATTGGAAGGAATATTTATTGATGTGAAGCGATTCAAAAACTTGAACAACCTGACCCAATGCATTCATCAATTCTATTTTTTCAATATTTGAACTTGAAGTAATAGTCACTGCATCGTTAGATGGATTGGGATAAATATCAATGCTGGAATTTACGATCTCATCAACCCCACTTACAATCACACTCACACAATCCGAAGTTTCTTCACATCCATTTTCACTTACGATTACCGCGTAATTTCCGCTAGCTGTTGGTGTAAATGTTTGGCTTGTTTGGTTAGGGACTGGTGTGTTGTTATTGCAGTTGATCCACTGATAATCCGCGCCAGTTGCGTTTGCTGTTAGTGTCACACCCGAAAGCGTTGTCGATGCATCGATATCGTCGATCGTTAAATTTAAGGTCGTTATTTGTGGACATCCTCCGGCATTTGTTTCTTCGAAAGTATATGTTCCCGAACTTGTATATGTTGCTCCATTCAACGGCCATGTAAATGCGTCACATGCTGATTGATTCGCGGTGAAGAAGGACGAAACATTTAACGTTAAAAATAAATTGACAATAGAATCGCATCCCGTCGCACTGACAAGCGTTTGTGTTGCCGAATTATTTGGAGCAGTGTACGTTACTCCATTCGACCATGTGAATGAATCACATGCTACTTGCACATCATTATAAACCGATGGTGTGCATTGACTCACCTTTTGTACAAAGAATCCGCGCGGATTCTCACTATTCGATGGTAGATAATATGTACCATCACCTGGATCAAAATCGATTTCCGGATAACTAAAAGCAGTTGGATTATTGTAATACTTTCCAAAAGTATACACGTTTTCATTTTCATCCACAGCTATAGCAACTCCATAATCATTGTAGACGGTGCCTATCTTGAATGCCCAAGCGTAATCTCCATCGCTGTGAAGTTTAAGCACAAAAACATCTGGATTGCTGAGATTACCAGAAGCAAGCAAATTTGCAGTATTCGGTCCATCATCAAAATCCACAGTGTCCTCAAAATAACCGGTGACATAGCAATCACCGTTTGAACTTATAGTTAGTGCCAGTGCTAAACCATCGCCTAGGCCGGTAGCTGTGCTCACCCAAATAAAATTGCCTTCACTATCCAACTTCAACACAAGTACGTCATATCCTATGCTTATATATTGCAATAAAGCTGGACCTGGATTCATATCCGCACTTCCTCCATATTCACCTACAACAACTATGTTGTTGTCATCATCAACCTTTACATCTCGACAGGAAACAACACCTGCATCTGGTGATGTCAGGCCGATATTTTTTGCCCAAATGAGTGTCCCATCTAGATCAAGTTTTAATATAAACGTATTCAAGTATCCAATGGCAGTAAAATTTAATACTTCCGGCCCTGGATCTACATCAATAGTAAAATAATAAGTGCCTGTAATTACAATGTTTCCGTCTACATCAAGAGTGTGCACTGGAAATACTTCCATGCCTAAATCAAGATCGTTGTGGCCAACTTGTTTCGACCAAAGAAAATCACCATTCACATTTAATTTCACAACATACATATCAGCAAAGCTTGTAGCTGTCAAATTAAACTCTCCGACACCTGGATCAAAATCCGTGGTTTGACTAAAAACGCCAACCACCGAAACATTTCCATTTTGATCCACTGCAATACTTTCACTTAATTGATTACCTGCACCGCCCAATTGTTTGACCCAAATAAAACCTCCATCTGCATTGAGTTTTAAAATATATGTATCCATGCTTCCGACCGCTGTAAGATTGGAAACACCGGCGCCCGAATCAAAATCAACAGTATTAAAAAAATACCCCGTGACATAAATATTTCCATCACCATCTAACGCGAGTGCCGTGGCAGGTGCCGACTGACTTGTTGAACCAATTTTTATAGCCCAAAGAAAATCACCATCAGCATTCTGCTTCTGAATGTACCCCGCTATAACACCATTAGAATTCAACGTTGCATTACCCGGATTAAAATCTGCAATTCCAGAAAAAGAGCCTGTAGTAATAATATTATTTTGCTCATCAAGTTCAAGTGCTTCGCAAATAGAGCTTGGATAACCTGACACAGAGAATTCAACCGCAGTGGCCCATTCAAAAGTGGGACTTTGCGAAAAAGAAGAAATAGCAAAAAGACAAATAATAAAGGAGAGAAATTTTGATTTCATATCAAGTAAAGGATTGTGATTCTAGCCGACGAATATAAAACGAAACGAATAGAGAGGAGTGCTGCGATTATTCGAAATACCCCAGCGGTTGTTCATGGGTGATTGGTTCTTGGTTCAGAGATCCGATGCACAAACACAAACTTCTTATCTTTCGCGTAAATTCAAATTAACCTCACTCCATTACCACAATGAAGCTTCTCTACTCAATTATTTTTTCGTTCAGCGTATCATTCTCATTTGCACAATGGGAACAGATTGCACAAACAGTTTATGGCGATCAGGAAATCGCATTTTTTGGCCAAGAAGTTAGTGTTAGCGATGACGGTAGCACTGTCGCTGTATCTGCTGTGAACTACAGCAGCAATGGCTTGGTGAGTAATGGAATAGTACGAGTCTTTCGCTTGATCAATAATCAATGGATTCAGATTGGCCAAGATCTCGAAGGGATTGAAGACTTCGAGGAAATGGGAAATTCATTGAGCTTAAATGAGAATGGGAATATCCTTGCTATTGGGGCTGATCAAGCCGATGTTGCTCTTGGCAAAGTGATGGTGTATGCATTTAGCAATAACAACTGGTCGCTTATGGGATCGCCCATGTATGGCACCCAACCGTTCGGAAGATTCGGAACTTGTGTGAGCATTTCAAACAGTGGCCAAACTTTGGCCGTTGCACGTCAAGGTTTCAATGGAATTTTCGGAGCGCATATTTTTGAATTCAACGGATCCAATTGGATGGAAGTTGCTGTCGGAGGAAGCCAAGCAGATGTGAGATCCATCAGTATCGATGCAGCAGGTGAGCACGTGATATATGGTGGTGTATCCTTCATTCATTTTTTCGACAAAGTGAATAATGAATGGGTTGGTGGTTCTTCACCCTACAGCACCACCCCATCAGGAGTTGGAGGAGATAATAACTTTCTTGCAATGAGTGGTGATGGCAATGTATATGCGATTGGAGCTGAAATGAATGATGATTTTGCCAATAATGCTGGTCTTGTTAGAATTTTTAACCGAACCGTTCCAAATGCTTTGGAGGTATTCAATGTTTATGGTAATTCTTTATTTACTTCTCTCGGTAAATCAGTTAGCTTAAATCATGATGGCTCGAAGTTTATGGCGCTTGGAAATATTTCTTGGATTTATGAAAGATCAGGAAGTGTGTATAACAACGTCGCTTCAATTCCCGGAGCTACCTTTTCCGCATTTATGAATTCCATTGGAGATGTGTTGGCTACTGGGTATCGCGATTATGAGAATGTGAATAATGGAGAATATGGATGGCTAAAAGTTTTCGGAGATCTACCAAACACAGCTCCTGTTTTAGATTGCCCTGCAAACATTGAAGTAGCTGCTTCTGTAGACCTTTGCGGAGCATTAGTAGACTTGCCTGAAATACTTGCCACTGATCTTGAAGATGGATCCATTGTAGCCATACAAACCGATGGTATTCCTAGTGGTGAGTTCTTCGCAATCGGATCACACATTGTTACTTTCACAGCTACAGATTCCCAAGGACTCAGTGTTAGTTGTAGTATTGAAGTGATCGTGAGCGATCAAGATGCACCACAAGCCATCTGCGCCTCACCAACGATTTATCTTGACGAAACAGGCTTCGCGACACTTACTGAAATGGATGTTGACGGAGGGAGCATTGATAACTGTGGAATTGTATCCATAACCTTTGATCAAAGTCCTTTTAGTTGTGCGGACTTAGGAACACAGACTGTAGAAGTCATGTTTGCCGACCAACAAGGAAACACCAGCATGTGTGTCGCTACAGTTATTGTTGAAGATTTGATTTTACCAGAAATTACTTGTACCGACTACACGCTTGAACTAAATGATGATGGTACCACTAGTATTGAGTCGTCATTGCTAGTTGTAGATTTTTCTGATAATTGTGAAGCGACTTTTTCTAACGCAGTGATTGAATTCAGCTGCAGCGATATCGGCTCTCAAAATATCATAAGCACTGTGACTGATAATGGCGGTAATGTAGCATCATGTACAAGTATTGTTACGATAGTAGATTTGATCGCGCCCGTCATTACGTGTCCGTCCAATCAAATGGAAGAAATGAGTAGTAATGTGTTCATCGTTCCTGATTATACAATCAGTACCGAAACAACAGCTACTGACAATTGCAACAACACCTCAATCAACTTGACGCAATCTCCTGTTGCGGGAACAGAGCTAGGAGTAGGCATTCACGACATCACACTCACTGCAACTGATGCATCGGGCAATGAAACATCTTGTAGTTTTCAGTTGGAAATTATCCTCATCAACAGTGTAGGTAATTTGGAACAAAAAACCATTTCGATGTATCCAAATCCAGCGAGTAATTCTGTCATCATTCAAACTTCACACTCCGCACCTTTCCAAGTAACGGTCATGAATTCTTTCGGACAAATCGTAATGACCCGCTTGATGAATAATGGAACCATTCTCGATATTAATGAACTTGTTTCAGGTCAATATATTCTCAAAATTGAGCAAGGCAACGTTGCAGATTATTTAAAGCTCATGGTATTAAAATAAGCGCATGGCGAATTAAAATACATTCCGCCCACCATCAGATCTATCGCAATAGAAAGCGATAGATGAGGGATTCTTGATGGGGCATGTCCACGGCTTTGCACCCCCTTCGACAAGCTCAGGACGGCGCTCAGGGAACGGTTAGCTTCGCACAAAAGATAAACTCGCTCCACGGAATGGCACCACCCTTCGACTTCATTCAAAATTGACGCTACGCTTATTTTGAATTCCGCTCAGGGAACGGTGATCGCTCACTAAATGGGAAAAAAGAAAAAAAATGCGGAGTCGAAGGGTGGTCCCGTTCCGTGGAGCGAGTTCAGCTTTGGAGCGAAGCGATTCGTTCCCTGAGCGGAGTATTTGATCAAGCAGAGCGCAGATCAAATGCGGAGTCGAAGGGTGGTGCAAATCCGTGGAGGAACCCCATCGAGAATCGAGAATCGAGATTCAAACACAGAATGAAAATGAATTTTTTCCAAGAACCAAGAACTAAGAACCAAGAACTAAAAATCCCAAATCAGCGAAGCGCCCCCCTAACACGGCGAACGATAACTGATCGTTTTCAATAACCCATTCTCGAATGAAAACGATATTCCATCGTCGGCATTTTTGAAATAGAGAATAATGCCAAATTGATTGGATTTTACTCCAAGGATTTTTTCTAATTCCAAAATTTTTGTGCGGTGAGATACTTGAACACCTTTTACAGTGATGATATTTGAAAGACTTGGACCGAGTGTGATTTCGTCGAAGAGATAATCTTCTTTTTCATTGCCCGTCAAATAAAAATGAGTGTATTCAAGGGTGTAATATTTCGTTTTTTGTTCTGACTCCGAAAGAAACCCACATTCATACTGTGGGCGATATTCTCTCTTGGGCTTACCAAACCTTGCGATTACGGAATCTTTACTCGCGCGAAAACACAACCCATCCACTTTCACATCACAAATATCAAGCGTCTGTCCATGCGTTAATCCGGATAAGCCGAGGAATAGAAAAAATATAAGTGTTAGATGTTTCATTTTGTTGTTGTTATTTTTTCAATAAAATTAATTGTGCAATAAAGATATTAAATCGGATAATTTATGCCATCCGTCTTCACATAGCAATTCAGTGTGGAGTGTACTGATTTGAGATCTAAAAAATTCCTGTCAACATCAATATCATATACACCGTTATAAACAAAATCGAATGTATCGGTATCTGAAATATGAAGTTGATTTCCTTTCAACTGCCATTTGCCTCTCACTATGTCTGATTGGAAACCGGGAAGCCTAATCGTTCCATCTCTATAGAATGTAATGCTTTCAGCGCATATACCCGAAGAAAAATAAAGGTCGCGAACCGTTTGGGGTGAATATTTTTTATTCTTATAAGTCACATTTGCAAGGCACCAATCATTCTGAGTTAAGACTTCAAATGCACTTGGTTGCGAGGAACGATAGGCGACAGTTCCTGATACTAAAATTAATAATACTACTAAAACAAATAAAAGAATTCGAAAACTCCTTTTCTTGAAGATGGGATATTTTGATGTGAACTCATCGATGTCGAAAGTTGGTTTTGCTCGTTCCAAAGCCTTTTCACTTAAGTAACCGCCTTCTATCAACAAGTTGAGCGCTTGTTCAACATCCTGCTGACGCACTTGCAGTTTTATACCTCCAACTGCAAACGCATAGTAAGTCGCAGTTTGAGCTGTCATTTCATCACGGGTAAAACATTCAATGCCTCTCGTCTCCAACATCGCACGCACCGTCCACATTTCTTGCACATGGTTGAATGTCATCACCGTTACAAATTCGCTTTCCATTTTTCGTTCATTCGTTGTTCCAAATTTAAATTAAATACTGCTTGAAAAATACTAGCCTTCTTTGGAGCGGAGGTGAGTGATGATTCTCGATTCTCAATTCTCGAAGAGGTCGCTCCACGGCTTTGCACCACCCTTCGACTTCATTCAAAATTGACGCTACGCTTATTTTGAATTCCGCTCAGGTAACGGTGCTCGCTCACTAAATGGGAAAAAAGAAAAAAAATGCGGCACTTCGTGCCGCATTTTTTTTCTTTTTTCCCATCTGAGCGGCGCGATTCGTTCCCTGAGTGCCATCCTGAGCTTGTCGAAGGGCGGAGCATTTGATCAAGCGGAGCGCAGATCAAATGCGGAGTCGAAGCGCCGTCCTGAGCTTGTCGAAGGGGGTGGTGCCACACCGTGGAGCGAGATTTATTTTTCGAGCGAAGAGCTTCGTTCCCTGAGCGAAACGAAGCGTTAGCGGAGTGCAGTCGAAGCGCCGCCCTGAGCGTTACGTAGCGCCAGCGAAGTATAGCGAAGGGAACTAAGATCCAACCACCCTCCCCTCACTCACCACTATTTTCTTGAATAAACCCACTGCGTAGATGCCGTCTGGGGCGGGGAGGTTGTTGAGCCAGGCTCTGCTCCCAATGCGCGATTTTCGACCTAACGCTGATACCTTTGTAGAATCAATTTCTAAAAAAGAACCATCTGGTAGTCTGAAATAATCGATGTAATATTCATTCGCTATTTTTCCATTCTTTATCTCATAGCGATAATCCTTATCTAGTAATCGCACCACGCCATCTTTTGGAGGCAGGCCATCAATGAGCACTTCCGCGCCTACCACCTGATTCGAATGCTCAGCCATCTTCACCACTATGATCTCGCCAGTACTGAGTTTTTCTCGTGAACTTTTAAAATTCGTTTTAGACGTAGCGATACTATTATTTATGGTATCGATTTCACCATCAATATCAGGATATACCGGATTTATTTTCTTTATTTCCTCTAAAAGTAAAAGAGCCTCGTGAAATCTTCCATCCTTTTTAAAACCATTTGCTTTAGACATTAATTCATCCGATTGATCTTGTGCTGAAAGGTTCGGATCTAATGAAATGACCAAAGGTTTTTTGTTTAATAAACCGATAATTATTAAGACGAGACCTGGAAGAATAAATGCAAACACCCCCCACAATATTTCGCTGCGATTTTGTCGTTTGGCAATTTTCACCACCCAAAAAGCGATCGCCGTTGCAATCAGTATTTTAATGAATGTGTAAATGACATCAGCCTGCCTATAACTTTCCTCATCGCGAATATCAAACCATTCAAGCACATCAAAGAACAATGGAACCACCAGCACACAAAAGCCCACAATCGTAGCCTCCAACTCCTTCCTATATGTATTATCCATGTACATTGAATTAATTTTAATTTCCCTTCCCTACAATTCAAAAATAGATATAATAAAGCTTTGTCATTTGTCTCTTGTCCCTAGTCGCTTGTCCCTTGTCTCTTGTCGTTTGTCCCATGTCATTTGTCACTTGTCACTTGTCATTGACTCCTGTCTCTAAAAAATTCGATAACGAATAATTTTAATCAGCCAATCTTGTTCCGCGTCTGAGCACTCTTCGGCGAAGTAGTGTGTTTTCGATCCAATTAAAATACCAGGGAGAACGATACCGGCTCCAAAAGAAAATTGAATTCGCGACATATAACGAATATTCATAAGTGCTGAAAATCTCCCTCCTCTAATATGAACACTTTTCACATCATGAATATCATGGAGATCAAACGCTAATTTTTTAGTCTGTAAAATCTGATTCTTTTGTACGATCAGCTGCGTTTGAGTAATGGTGATTTCCTGCGTTTCGAAAATAGAATTGAGCAGGGAATTAAGCATGGACAAAGCCATAATCCAATACAATAATGTTGGAAACAGAAGAATAAACGTCATTACATAATGAGACCCAATAAGTAAGGGCCGTGACACATAAATTCCCATGAACAGGAAAAACACTGTGTAAATCGATTGAAATATCATAGAACTTGTCCAACCTTTTTTGGGAATGAGCAAACGAAGACTACCATCTAATCCATTGATCATTTCAATAGAAGAACCACTGGGCGGTTTCATCACCGCGTCTTTGGGTTTGGGGTTTGGGGTTTGGGGTTTGGGGTTTGGGGTTTTGCGTTCCATTGCGTTGCGCTACGCTCCACTTCATTCCACTCCACTCCACTCCGGGCTTTCCACTACTATCCCTAGCGCGGGTCTTGTCCAGTAGTAGTCTTGTCGGGGGACTTTTTGTATTTTTTACAAGAAGGCGAGAATGACCTAAACAAGAACTATTGCAAGATTTCATATCTGTTATGAAGAAGACTAGACAATATTTATAAACCAATATTTACAAAGCGAAAAATAAAATTAAAATGAATATACTCAATTAATTCTAAAATCTCCTTCTCTATATTTGAATCAGCTAATAACTGAATGAGTCTACATAAAACACCCTACTATATGAAAAAAATTTCAGAAATTACTCCGTTGATTCTTGGTTTTCTAGTCTTCAACGGCTTCTTGAAACAATATCTATTCTATAATCATTGGAATATTGAAATAACAGAATACCTTGACTTTGGAGAAATACTGCTCTCTTTTCTGGATGACATAAATATAATTGTACTATTTTCTATAGTTTTTATATTACAGCAATTTCTCGGCGCTAAAACAATTGAGTATGTAGATAATATGATCAAATCCAACACAGAAAGCACATTAGAAAAAACTATAGGAGATACCGGAAAATCAATTCAGTCTAGCGACTCTTTCACAAAAGTTATCGATTATATTTTAACTAACCATAGAAATAAAATTATTATCGTACTCCTTATACTAACTGCTGCATCAATTATCTTCTTTCTAAATACTTATTTTCTCTTCTTTCTCTATATATCGACTACAACATTTCTTTCGCTTCTATTTCTAATATTTGAAGATGGGATTTTCTCCGACGATAACCTCTCTGTCCCCATATCACTAGGGCTCACTGTACTAGGATTTACCTCATGCCTTTCAAAATATGACATCAATGAGGTATCCTTAAATTCTACCGAAAGAGAACTCACAGTTTATACTGATGACGAAAAAATTCAAACAACAGAAAATTATTGGTACCTCGGAAAGACTCAAAATTACATCTTCTTTTATGATAATATAAAGTGTAGTTCCTATTGTATTCCAACCGATAGGATCAAATATATCCAAGAGAAAAAAACAAGCATAAAAAATAGAGTTCCTTATCTACATTAAAAGTATCTACTGTAGTAAATAAGTTTCAACGACTCATTAAAAGGCGCTAAATTCGTTTTTATTGCTGCAAAATGTCCATAACTTGCATTCTGATTTTGAAATAGTACAATATAAAATAAATACAAGGAGTAATTATAACATGAAATTATGTTTTCCTTCACTCCTTTAAATCACCACCTACATATAAACAGCTATCCCTCCCTGCCCTAAATGAAAACTCACTACTATTAAAGGGCATACCTCTTCTTCAATAAAGAGAAGTCTCTTGGATTAAATTTTTCTTTAAACCCCTCCAAAATTTTCTTCTCAGATTCTGGCGACCAATATATTTTAAGCTCTTTCTTAGCCCTGGTAATAGCTGTGTAAAAAATACTATGGGTAATCAACTCATCCACTTCATCTGAAATAACTATTTTCACAGAGTTATACTCTAATCCTTGAGCTTTGTGAATCGAAACAGCATATGCGACTTGAATAGGCATAATCATAAGTGAATTATCATCATCTTCGTCTGAACTTTGATATTTATCTACTCTAAAACGAATTATTGAATAGCCACTTTCGGCATTGTCCAAGAGTTCAAAGTCGTAACCCTCAGCGTCCAATTCATTGATAACCAGACACACCTCAACTTCAAATTGAATGCTGGATTCCAGTAATTCTATGTTATATATTCTTCCTTTTAGATTATTATAGATTAATGGTGCAAATCTCCCAGATTCGTTAAAAATTATTGGATCATTAACTTTGTATGTATGAGTGCCCCAAACGAATGATAAATTATCATTACTACTCTGAAGAAATGAATTTATATTATTAATACCATAAAGTCCATCGTAATTAAGACAAAGAATAATCTCATCATCCTCACCTTTTTGAAAAATTGAACTGTCCAAAGTTCTCGAGTATTCATTTCTGGTTAAAGTTTCCAAAATTGAATCTTCTAAGTCCCTGACACGTTGCCAAAGCTTTAAAAGACTTTCACTATTGCTTCTATATGTCTTAGTCAATTCAGAAACAGAAGATTCTTTTATAAAATACCTTACTAAAATAAACCAGTTACCAAACAATATCGACTCAATTTGATAAACATCTCCTACTAAAATAAGTAATTTAAAATTTGATCTATTCAAAATTGCCAGCATATCAGCATTACTCACCGTACTGCATTCGTCAATAATCAATATGTCATAATTACCGGATCCTTTCGAGAGATATTTGGATATCGTTTTAAAAGTTGAATTAGATATCTTGACATTCCTCTTCAGATTATCAATAGCTGGATTTGTATTTGCCAGATACAACTTATTTTCATTATAAAAAAAATTTGAAATATGATTAATCATTGTTGATTTACCTGTTCCAGCGGCACCATAAATCAAAGCAAGCTTTGATTTATCAAAAAGACCTATTAAAGCTGATTTTTTTTCTTCACAGTCTATAGCATACGAATTAGACTGAAGCCAACTAGACACTGAGTTACTATAATTTCTTATACCCTCTGAAGAAATTTCCTTTAATTTTCTAATTATTTCGACAGTTTCTTCTTCAAAGCCTTTAATAAATAAATGATTATTAAATTGTTCTACTGCTCTGCCCTTATGTTTCCAATACAACTTATCATTCCACGAATCAATAAGTTCGTTTAAATTTTGAAAGCCCTCTATCTCAGACAGTGATGTGTATAATTGCCCTTTTTGCTCTGTATTATTTTTTATAAGTCTTGCCAAAATCTCATGATTCCTGTCTTGAACTGAAATGCATGAATATAGATTGCTAAGTTTAGGATTATGACTGACTAACGAAGAGTTAAAAGGCATTTGGTCAAATGGTATGCATTTATATGATAGGTAGAGGTTTGACAGCGATGAACAAGCTGTTGGACTATATTGTTTTTTGATTATTTTATTATTTAGACGAAACAGTAAATATCTGATAACAATACTTCCTTGACTTCCACTTTTAACAACTTCCCTGCATTTATCCAAAAGTTTCGATATATGAGAAGTTGCATTTGTTTGTGTTATTCCGTATTTTATTCTTTCAAAATACCAATCATCTAAATCTACCAATTCGACAAGATCCAATCCAGAAACCGTAATATATCTCATTAAATTCGTATATTCTTGTCCTTTATCTATTTTAGAACTCATTCCAAATATTTTCGCAAAGTTGTATAGTTCACATGGTCTTATAGACACCTCCCAATCGTCAATTATTTGGATAGGCATTCTTTTATTCAGCATATCAACATAATCAATGCTAATAGACAATCTGACTGCATAATTGCTAAGGATATCCAATTTCGTAAATGCGATAATTCTATCAAATTTGCTCGTATAGTCGTTTGCCCTTTGGAAAGTTACCTCATAGTATATATCCTCGTTGACAAAAAAAGGTTTTATCTTTTGTATGTAATATCTATCCTTGTACTCGCTCCTTAATCTTCTGCTATTGGGTTGATTTATCAGCACTGCAATCTTCTCATAATATTCTTTAAGACTCGAGTCATTGCTTATGGGAAATTTCTCTAAATTGTTTAAAACATGTAAATCATATTTCGATTTTAGTAAAACTTTTATTCTTATTAAATACTCGAGATACTTAAGTACTAATCTCTCAGAACCTTCTTCATCTATTGTGTAATGAGATGAAGAAATTTGCAAAAGTTTATGAAGTCGAGACAAGAACTTTAAATCACCACGCGCTTTAATATACTCGATTGCTCTCTGGATATTTTCATAATCTATATTTAGTTTAGTGCCTCTTCCTTCTTCATAAATTTTAAGGGCGATATGTTCTACAAAATTTCTAAGTTGCGATAAAATGTTTTGTGCTAATAATCCCCTTTCAACTTTATTGAATTTTTCAATATTTCTGCAAATATTCTTATCAATATTGATAATATGAGTGGTTATATCATTCATTAAACTTGGTAAATTCGGTGATTTTAACTATTTGCAAAAAATTAGTACTGGTGATATAACAAGTACCACTATCAATAAACAATGAAAGAAAGCCTAATTTAATAACTTTACCACTACTTTGTAAATAGCCTATTTTGTAGAGAATTCAAATATTATTCAAATTATTACAAAAATCAACTATTGCCTTCAGCGTGACGTACCTTTCTATTTCTAAATCAGGAATTTCAACGCCATAAACCTTCTCCAATTCGTTTATGATTACCACTTGGTTTATGCTGTCCCAATTTGGCGTATTACCATATCCTGAACTATCATTCAACAAATCTATGCTTATGCCAAGCACTTCCGCTACAATTTCCTGAGGTGTTTTATTTTGAGCTGTCATTTATCAGTTGCTTAAGTTTTTTATTATCAACTTTTTGATTTTGATTTCTAGGAATTTCATGAATTCTAAAAAAAACATTCGGTATTTTATAATCCTCTAAAACAGTTTTCAATTCACTCCTTAACCAAGCCTCTTCAAATATGGCCTCGGATTCTATAAATGAATACAGACTACCATTATATTCAATAGTGGCCGAAGTCACATTGAGAAACTGAGTTATTCTGAAATCAATTTCGTCTAATTCTATTCTCTGTCCCTTTAATTTTATCTGATTATCTTTACGACAAGAAAAATAAAGATTACCATTTACTTCTTTCACCAAATCTCCAGTTTCAAAACATTCGACCAATTCGTTGTCAACATATATCTTTTTAAACTTAGAATTACCTATGTCACCCAAATATCCTTTTCCAATATAGCTCCCATAAATTATAATTTCTTTCTCTTCAAAACCATCGACTTTATGCAAAAGCAAATTCCAATTGGGAATTGGTTTTCCTATGCTCATTGAATAATGAAGAAAGTTCAAATAATTTTTAGCATTCAACTCCTGCCAGGTACAGAATAATGTCCCTTCAGTAGGACCATACGTATTGAATATTCTGACTGTACAATTCTTTTCAAACAAGAACTCAACCTGATGCTTCCTTAATGGTTCACCACAAAAACTCATCACCTTTAATGAAGAGAAATCGCACCTTTTTGTTAAATCATTCTTTATCATGAACTCAACTGCACTGGGTACAGAATGCCAAATGGTAATCTTTACTTTATCAATTAAACGATCAGGTCTATAAATTTTAGCAGGTATATCATTCATTGCGAATAATGTCGCTCCTGAGCATAAACAAGTGAAAATATCCACAATACTCAAGTCAAAACTTAGATAGGAATATTGACCCCAAACATCATTTTCACCAGCACCATATGCCGGTATTGCCCACTCCAAAAATTTATTCAATGCTTTTCGACAAATTCTTACTCCCTTTGGAATACCTGTCGAGCCAGATGTATAAATGATATAAATAATATCGTCATCACTATAGTGCCGTTTGCCAGTTACAGTGTTTTTATTATTGAGCAAATCCGAAGGAGTAATAGCCTCAATTGGACTCAAATCCAATTTTTTCGATTCTGAAGAAACAATAATCAGATCAGGTAAAAAATCTGTAATGATTTGTCTTTTTCTTTCAATTGGCGCCATGGGACTGAGTGGACAATATGTTCCACCTACATTTAGAACAGCCACAATTAACGCATATGCTTCTACCCCCTGTTCTAGATCAATTACAACCTTAGATTTTGGCAGCAAATGATTTGAAAAAGCATCTACTAAAAGAAGAAAATCAGCATAATTTATCTTTTTATCACTATCCATTACCGCAATTCTATTGGGGTAATTTTTTGCATTAGCCTTTATGAGTTCAATAAAATCTTTCACTATTTCTTTGTTAGTGGTAAAATAAATTCTTCATCAATATCCGGACAAACAACACTCTGCTTCAAAACGTCAACTGGAAAAAAGCACTCAAATGATGCTTGTTTAATATCGTCAAGATTCAGTTTCTTCATAACCTTTCTGATATTCCCTTGTGCTGATGGATGGTCTGAAAACGCCTTTGCAGCTCCTAAAACTCCGAATGTGTGAATACCGTGAATTAAGACAACTGATGATTTAGGGTTAAATGGATTGGGAAATCTTGCAAAATACCCATAGTCTTTTACTACTTTTCCGCCTCTATATGATGCCGAAAATTTATGATCTCTATAAACCATAAACTCATCGTCTTCAATAAATGAATAGCTGACCTTTACATTCATTTTATCCATTAATACAGCGCAAATATTGTTTCCATCTTCGTCAGATTCACCTGGCCCTCCTATTACCATGAGATTGTCTTCTATATGATTATTAAATTCTTCTGCTGAATAAACTGGAAGTTTTGAGTTTCTATAATTTCTATTTAGAAAGTTCATCACCTCTAAAACCGAATCTATATCACCAAGATTATTTAAGAAAATATAGTTTTTAGAGGCAGGGGATGCATATTCACTTTTCTCGGTTTCTGGGGGAGCGATTATATGTATAGTTCCTGCATTGTTTGGGAACCAAATCTTGTTGAGGTGAACATTATAAAGTGTGTCACTATTCAAAATTTGTTTAAACAAAATGGCGACATTTCCAACGCATTTACTTCTTAACTCTTCAAAATCGTTATAGGAATGTGCAATCTCGTCTTTGATATCAGAAGGTAAGTCAAAAAGCTCAAAAGATTTTCTAGTCTTTATTAATAAACTAGGTACATTTAACCCTTTAAGAAGGCCATACTCAAAGAATATATTTGGTTTATTTTCTGTGATATCTACTATAGCAAAATGACTTTTTTTTATGCTGTTGTAGACTTGTTTTGGTAAACCATCTTGGAAATCACTAAACTCGAATGTAGTCTGAATGTCAAAGTCTTCATACTCCTTACGAACTTCATTTTCAGCATCTTTTATAATTAATTCGATACTTGTTCGAAACGACTTCAAATCATACACACCGTTGTTCGGCACAAATGGATGTGATACAAAAATATTTATTGAACGATAGCTTTTGCTCATTTACATCTTGATTTAATAAAACCTCTTAACTGAGTTAACAACTTCTTCTTGCCATCGATATAAGCCATGGATTCTTCAAGACCATATTTGAGTTTTTCGCCAGAACCAACATAAGAACAAGGACCTATAGTTTTTACATCTATAAGTAAAGCATTAACACCAATAAAACTTCCCTTTTTTATTATAGGAGAGACCTCTTCTGTTTCATCCCAATTAAGACTTGCATTCCTGTGGCTGTGAACGATTTCTCCAAGGAAAGTAACATCATCCTCTATAAGTGTGCGGTCAGCCACATTGCCTCCAATAATACAATTATCACCAACTTTTGCTTTGTACGTAACTTCCTTTCCCGAAAGTACTTGAGTATTTCTTCCGATTTCCGCTTCAATTCCAATTATACACCGATGGTGAATACATGAACCTTCTTTAATAATTGAACCAAAATGAATTACACAGAAAGCACCGATTGACACACCATCTTCAATAATTATTTCACCGTCGTCTGGGTCACCGAAACCGATGCATGTGCCATGTCCGATTGTAACATTCACTCCTATTCTTACATTCTCATGAACAAATATTCCAGTTCCTAATGCTATATAACTATTCATAGAGTTTCTAAAATAATTTCTAATGCTCTTTTGTAGATTTTTCTATGAATCACTTTAGTTTCTGGAAAATTTAAATCTTCATCCTCTTCTACCCCAAAACCATGACCTACTTTTTGAATTATTTCTAGTTGTGTTTCTTTTGATTTATATTTTCTCGAAGATGACACTGGAACATCATCGTCTTCTGAACCGTGAAAAATAATCACACGACTTCCAAGATTTTGCATAGCATTGATTCCATTCACATACTTCAGTTCATTTATCAAACCTCTTCCGAAATGAATGTCCGAAGATTTGACAAATCCCCTATTCTTTAATTGTTTTCTTGCCTTTTCTGAAAGTGATCCATTTTCCATCAGACTATGTCTTTCTAGAACATCATTCTCGTAGCTGATAACTGGTGCGTTGAGAATTACTTTTTTGATTTCAACTTTTTTTGTTGAATCAACCCAAAAGGCTGCGAGACCGCCACCAAAACTAGTTCCTACAATAAAGAATGCCTTAGTTTTACTCTCAGCGTTATTTTTTAATACTTTGAAAGCAGCATCAATATCATTAACTATTCCGCAAAGAGACAAACCTTCAAGTTTTTGATTTCCTTGATTTTTTCTACCGTGAAAGCGATAATCAAAACGGAAAGAAGTAATTCCATTCTCAGAAAGAAATTGTGCATAATCAGAATGAAAACCCAACTCATCCTTCGAAGAAGTAATTCCGTGAACAAATACTACGGCAGCCTTTTCCAGATTTGCCTTAAGAAGTGTTCCAGATAATTCATAACCATCGTAGCTCTTAAACTTTATGTTCATAATATTAGTTTATAATTTGTTCAATCAATTTTTGAAGAGTCGGGCCATCAAGGGGCCTAAGCCAATTAAGAATTTCATCACAGATTTCTTTACCGTGTTGATATTCTGTCTTGATAGAATACTCTTTAATTTCTTCTATATATTTTATTCTGCTATTAAGAATATCTTTCCAAAATAAGAAATCCATAGATAAGGCACTTCTATCTATTAATAAACCTTCTACAATAAGTTCACCTAGTTCTTGAAAAATAGCTTGATCAAAAGTCCAATTTACGGCATGATCAACGTTATGGTTTACGCTATAGGGTAACATGATCTTTTCTTTTTGCCTGTCGAGAAGTTGTAAAATCCAATCTTCATTATAAATATTATAAAATCGACTTGATAATGAACCTGGAGATAAAAATAAAAAACCTCCAGACAACATTTTATCACCATCATCAATAACACCAACTTTTTTTGCTATGTGACCAACAATTGAATTATCCTCCAGACCATTTAAATTACACGAAACAAAACAATCATTGGTAAGAATTGAAAAACCTGTTTCTATTTTTTCCTCGTCAATGTCAGAAATGTCGTCATCAATAAAAAGTACTTTTTCATACCCAACAAAATTTGAATGATCTAATGCGAAATTTCTTGCAATCCCTAAATTCCATGACAGATCGCCAATGAGCCTTCGATCGTTTGTCTCGAATTTTTTTTGATAGAACTCACAATATTGACTTACACCTAAATATTTTGGGATGTCATACCTATTGGCAATCTCTTTATTTTTTTCAATAGTTTCAAAATTACTTGAATCATCGATGATGTATATATCATACTTTGCATTCTTAAACAAAACCAGCTCAACAAGCAAGCCTTCCAGTTTTATCGGCCTATTGCATGTGAATATATAGATCGCATATTTATTCATATTATGTCGCTTGTCTACATCGGATTAACATGTAATTTTCTTCACATAGCAGCATAATGAATTTTGAATTAGCTGACCGTTTGTCCATAAATTTAATTGTGGTTTTGTATTGTGTACCCCTACCATTAAAGTTTTATAGTTAAGATGGTATGGAGCTCATAATTTTCTACTTACACCAATGCTTACTGAATACACAACTATTTTATAACGCCTTACTGCCTAATATTTGGTAAACAGCCGTTAGGTACAGCAGTTTTTTTCATTTCGTCAATTTGATTTATTAGTTTGATTATATCGTCACTAAGTCGCTGCATTTCCTTTGCTCTAAACTCATCTTTAGTTCTTAATTCAATGATGATTTTGTCTTGCTCGTTAATTTTTTTCTCTAAGTCGTCCGGCTTTTCTTTTCCAAGAAATACACTTACACAGAATAGAATAATACCTGTTAATGCTGAAATTGCTTGCCAATCAAAATAAGGATTTGGTGTCCGGTTAGCTCCCTTTCCGCTTAGTCCTTTGCCTCCTAAAAAAATACTAATTACAAAACATAAGAAGGCTAAGCCTGCTATCAAGTAATACCAGAACCCAATTTCTCTTTTTTCTATTATGAATACAGCAAATGCACCAACTACTGTAATCATTGTCAATGATGCAGAAATTAATTGAGTGCTAATAGTAGTATTTTTATCTTCTCCGTTGCTCATCCCCAAAGTTCAAGTCTTGTAGTTCTTAAATTCTTCCAGCTTCTGTCAATAGTCCGCATTATCTGATGTCCGCTTATTTTTGCTTGTTTGTATTCATTCTTTGTCAGGGATACAATTGTTGCAATATCAGCTTGTATATCATTTTCTATTTCTGGAAATTCACTTTCTCCATGAAATTCCTGATTCAGTTTTTGCTCCAATAAAGGCTTGACAATTAAAAAATGGAAATTTACTAATAAAAAATACTTTGCGTCCGGACGAAGTGTATTTTCAATATCAGCCATATTAATTGATTTTCTTATTATTTTGACTAGAGCGACTTCGTTAATTGGAAGCAATTGCTTGGGGCTGAAATCACCTTCAAAAATGTATTCTGCATAAAGCTTTGTATATATTTTGTTAAATTCTTTTTTCATAAAGTATCGTTTTAATTGATCACGCCTTTCTGAATAAATATACAATTCCTCACTGCCGTTATGCTTACCACTTAAATCGAAGCAGAAGAAGATCTTATTTCTGTAAGCATTATAACGATTCAAAATCAGTTAAGCGTATTATAGAACCTCAGGCAAAAAATGAAAATCAATGAAAAATCGCAAGGTGATAAGAAAAGTAGCTGGTCGGTTAAAGTTTATTTAATTAAATCAAGTAAGTAATGCTAAGGTAAACAAAAATTGAGTCGATGTGGCTTTTTTTTGAGAAAAGTGTTCTTGCTTGGGAGGATGGGGGTAGTCGAGAGGCGCTTGGTTCATTGTTCTTGGTTCTTAGTTCTTAGTTCTTGGTTCCCCCCGCTATTAGCCAAGAGCCATCAGCCGATAGCCACAAGCCGCGGGTGCGGGTGCGGGTGGGATATGTGTAAGTAATTGTGGGAGATGTGTAAGTGATGGGGGGAATGAGGTGGGGATATTTACGGGTGAGATTAATTACTTACTTAAAAATAATAAAATGGGAAATTTACTTTACCTGATCGCGGTGCTTTTAATTATCGGATGGGCGATCGGTTTCTTCGCATACGGCACCGGCGGACTCATCCACGCGCTCCTCGTTATCGCTATCATCGCCATCGTGCTGCGGGTGATTCAAGGGAATAAGGTGATTTGATTCTCGATTTTATGGAGCGATCGTCCAAATCGTCGATGATTGTTTTGGCTAGTGGCTTGCGGCTTATGGCTGAATAGTTCATTGTTCTTGGTTCTTGGTTCCCCCCGCCATTGGCCGCTAGCCGCAGGCCTTGATATCCGTGGGAGGGTGCCTGAGTAGCGGCGGCAGCCGCGTATCGAAGGCAGCCGCGTATCGAAGGCAGCCGCGTATCGAAGGCAGCCGGTGGCCGCATTATCTTTGCGGTATGGAGAATCGGATATTTTTTGATAATCATTTGGCGCATACTACGATGATGCCGTTGGGGATTCGGGTGGAACGCGCGGAGGGGATTTATGTGTATGATACGGATGGTAAAGCTTACATGGATATGGTGTCGGGTATCGGCGTGAGCAACATCGGTCATGGTGTGAAACACGTCATCGATGCGATCAAAACGCAACTCGATAAACACATGCACGTGATGGTCTATGGTGAATACGAACAGTCTGCTCAATCGCGCGCTGGTCGCCTCCTCACTTCTCTCCTACCTGATTCTCTCAACTGTGCTTTCTTTGTCAATAGCGGAACGGAAGCGAATGAAGCGGCACTCAAATTAGCGAAACGAATTACTGGTAGAACGAAACTAGTGAGCTGTCGCGGTGCATATCACGGTAGCACGCACGGCTCGCTTTCGGTGAGCGGTAATGAAATGAAAAAATATGCGTTCCGCCCTCTCTTACCTGATGTGCATTTTATGCGCTTCGGAAATTTCGATGATCTCGAAATGATCGATTGCTACACGGCGGGCGTCATCATGGAAACGGTGCAAGGTGATGCTGGTGTGCGCATCCCTTCCCCTGAATATCTTCAAGCGGTGCGCAAACGCTGCAACGATGTGGGCGCGCAATTAATCTTCGATGAAATTCAATGCGGCATGGGTCGCACAGGGACGATGTTTGCCTTTGAACAATTTGGTGTGACTCCTGATATCCTCACGCTCGGTAAAGCGCTCGCTGGTGGAATGCCGGTGGGATGCATGGTGAGCTCGAAATCAAAAATGCAAGAGCTAACATTCGATCCACCCCTGGGACACATTTCTACTTTTGCCGGACACCCTGTGATCTGCGCGGCTGTAGCGGCGACGCTCGAATATATGATCGAGCATAAAATTGTTGATGAAGTAGAAAAGAAAGGAAATTATATCGCTGAAAAATTGCGCACAATGCCTTCGGTAAAAGAGGTACGTCAACGCGGATTGTTTTTCGCAATCGATATGGAATCGGCAGAATTCGTAAATCAAAAAGTAGTACGACTCCTCGAAAAAGGATTGGTGAGCTTTTGGTTTTTGTCGTGCCCTTGGTCCTTCCGAATCGCTCCCCCCCTCACTATTACGTGGGAGGAGATCGATCGGATGATTGATTTAATAATCGAAGATTAACTACTTGCTTACTACTACGCGAATGATGTCGTTGATGTCGCCATATGTGATGTGGAAGTGATACACTCCATTCGCATAACGACTCACATCGATTTGTTTGGACATGCTTGTATCTACTAGCTCGCCAATTGAATTGAATACTACCACTTTCATCGGCGCCTCAATACCGGTCACAAATACCACATCCCTTGACGGGTTAGGGTAAACCGAAACGGTAGGCACATCATTTTTTTCCAAACCAATAAAAATAAAATCATACTCCGCACTCTCTTCGCTGCATCCGTTGAGCGACACTTCGACGCTGTATGCTCCGGATTCAGACGGCGAATAATTCCATGTATTTGCTCCATCAATTGGATCTCCATTCAAGAACCACTGATACGCAGCACCCGCCACTGGGGCGATCACCAGCGTGCCGAATTCTGAATATATCACAGGTGTGATAATAGATGTAACGTTCATCGTGATCACATTGGATGTGCCTGGATCGCCCGCACATGCACCATTGCTCGTAACGATACACGTTACTTCATCTTCATCATCTAATGAAGAGGAGGAGAACGTTGGAATGTTTTGTCCAACATTCCCTCCATTTACTTGCCATTGATAAGTGGGCGCCGAACCTCCGTCTACAACCGTGGCTGCAAACACCGCAACTTGTCCTTCACATAATGTAGTATTGTTCGCTTCGATGGTCACCGTGGGCACGATGCCATCAATGATGTTCATGATCACGCTATTGCTTGTAGCAGTAGTAGTGCTCGCACATGGCGCATTGGAGGTGATCACGCAGGTGATGATGTCGCCATCCGTTAATGTGCTGCTGGTATAAATCGAAGAATTATTTCCAACATTATTTCCATTGCGCTTCCATTGATAAGTTGGATTGGCGCCGCCATTGGTAGCACTTGCATTGAATGCGATGGTGGTTCCAATGCACACATCGTTTGTGGATGCGCTGATAGCCACCGCTGGTGTTACAGCTGACACGACATCTACAATAAATGTATTGCTCGTCGCCACAGAAGTGCTGGTACACGCGGCATTGCTCACCATGCTACACACCACTTCATCTCCATCGGCCCAACCTGAATCGGTGTATGTATTCGATGTTGTCGTTTGAATTTGTCCATTCACTGTCCATACATAAGATGGCGCACTGCCGCCATTGACGGGCGATGCAGTGAAGGTCAATGATCCCGTCGCACAAATTTGAGTGGCATTTGCTTGAATCGAAACGCTTGGTGTTACGATGCTCGAAACGGTAATGGTCACTGCGTTACTATTCACAGTAGACGTGCCACATGTGGCGCTTCCTGTCAATTGACACGTGATGATATCTCCATTGTTCCAAGTGGTATTGGTGTACGTTGGAGCATTCGTTCCCACGTTGCTTCCATTGCGCTTCCATTGATATACCGGCGTTGCACCTTGGTTATTCGGTGTTGCGGTAAACGTGATGCTCTGAGGTCCACAGATCGTGGTTTGAGACGCTGCAATGCTCACAGCGGGAGTAACTACTGGATTCACCGACATCGTGACGCTATTGCTCGTTAAACTCGTTACAGAGGCACATGCTGCATTCGATGTAAGTGTGCAAGTAATCACATCGCCGTTGTTGAGTACCGCCGAAGAATAAGTGGCACTGTTAGTCCCCACGTTATTGCCGTTGCGCTTCCATTGATACGCGGGCGATGCGCCGCCATTGGTGGGGCTCGCCGTGAATACCACGGTAGTACCCGCACAAATATTATTATTGTTTGCTGCAATCGAAATGGTAGGTGTAACAGTTGGAGTCACCGTTAATGTGATGGTATTGCTCACCGCAGTAGTAGTGGTTACACAGCCCAAACTGGTGGTCATGGTGCAATAAATCTGATCACCATTTGCCCACGATGACGCACTATATCCGTTGCCGTTGGTAGAAACGATGGTGCCATTTTTTCTCCACACATAACTTGGACTTGCTCCACCATTATTTCCAAATGCCGTAAAGACCACGAGTCCATTTGCACAAGTGGTAGTAGTGCTCGACGACAAACTCAACGAAGGAGTCACCGCCGCAGTAACCGTCACTGTGATGTTGTTGCTATTCGCCGTCGTAGAAGTCACGCAGGACGCGGTGCTAGTTATTGTACAAGATACAATATCTCCATTGTTCCATGTAGCGTTGGTGTATGTGGCACTGTTCGTTCCCACGTTGCTGCCGTTTCTCTTCCATTGATAAGAAGGCGTAGATCCGCCATTGACGGGCGTTGCAGTGAACGTAATGCTAGTGCCTGGACAAATATTATTTGTTGATGCAGTAATAGAAACACTTGGAGTGACATTCGCTGTCACTGCCATCGTGATACCATTGCTCGTAGCAGTTGGTGCAGAAAGACAGGATGCATTGCTGGTCATCACCACCGTGATAATATCACCATTGGTCCATGTGGCATTGGTATATGTCGCACTGTTAGTGCCCAAATTGCTGCCGTTTCTCTTCCATTGATAAGCAGGCGCTGCGCCGCCATTGACGGGCGTTGCAGTGAATGTAACACTGGTACCGGCACAAATAGTATTCGTTGTAGAAGTAATGCTTACTGCTGGTGTAAAGCTATTCACCACCGTCATCGTGATGGTATTGCTATTCGCAATGGTGGTTGTTGTGCAATTGGCATTGCTAGTTATTGTACAAGATACAATATCTCCATTGACGAGTCCTGTAGCATTGTAAGTAGAAGCATTGGTGCCCACATTGCCGCCGTTCTTTTTCCATTGATAGACCGGACTCGTGCCGCCGTTTACAGCAGTGGCTGTGAAAACGGCGGACGATCCCGTACAGATGGTATTTGAGGAGGTAGTGATGCTTACCGAAGGAGTAACGCTTGCATCCACATTCATGGTGATGGTGTTACTCGTGACATTAGAAACCAAAGAGCATTCAGCGTTGGTAGTCAATACACATTTGATATTGTCATTATCACTGAGGTTGCTATCGGTGTAAGTGGCAGCATTAGTGCCCACATTTATATTATTCTTTTTCCATTGATAGGCAGGCGAAGTTCCACCCTCGACAATCGAAGCGGTAAATGTTACGCTCGTGCCTGCACAAATAGAAGCACTCGTGGAAGTAATGGTAACGCTCGGAATACAAGCGCTAGCGCAGAGTCCGGTATGATTGCCGATATATTGCCATGCATCGATCGGATAAACGATCCATTCTTGATCGACATCGAATGTTTGCAATGCTGCATTATAACCGCGGGTGATTTCTGGTTTCCGAACGATCGTTCGGTCGACGGTATTTCCGCCATTCGATCCAGCCCATCCGGTGCCGGGGTCTTGACCGATGACTCCCACCATATCGATGATGTCGCCATTCTTGGTCAATACAATCGCATCATCACCATTGAACTGCCAACCGTAATCGATATCTGCAGCGAAATAAAATTCGAGATCACTGAGGTTGTGTGACACTACATACACATCGTCTGGATCAAGTGTTCCACCAAGAGCGAGTGATTGTGAAGGCTGAGTGCCGCCATTCGCATAGATTTCAATGCGATAGTTGCTAAGATTAATCGGCGCGCTCGAAGGATTATAAATCTCTATTGATTTATTCCAAGACGAACCTTCTACCACTTCCGAAATAAATAATTCGCTACACGGAGCGATGTCCACCGCAGGTGGTGCGACGTATGGCACCATTTTAAATATTTGGACCAAACCGTGCGTACCGCCTACTCCATAGATTTCAGGAATACCGTCGCCATCCAGATCTCCTGATTCAACGAACTGTGAATCTTCGATGGTTTGAGCGAGCGCTACACGACTAAAATCTTCCGTACCATCATTGATATAAATATCAATCGTGCGATCTGTGAGTGAAGTCGACACTAGATCGATATCTCCATCACCGTCATAATCATCGCCATATACATACGTTGCACCATCGACTCCCGTAGCGACTGCGACTTCCGTGTAGATTGGATATACCGCGCCATTGTTGCGATACATCACGATGCGGTTATCTTCAGAGCTTGCAGAAAATAAATCGACGTCGCCATCATCATCCACATCGATAGCGAAAACAGAATTTGCACCGAGCGAAGAATTATCGATCACACGATTGGTGAAAGCAAGATCATTTCCATTATTCACAAACATTAGAATTTTATCACTCGGTGTGCCTTGCGCCACAAGCACATCCATATCACCATCTTCATCATAGTCGAGTGTACGCGTTTCAAATGGATCGAAATACTCACCACTTACAAGATGTTGTGTGAAAACTTCCGAACCGTTGTTTTCATACCAATACACCGCATTGTTTCCAGTACTAGAAACAACAATGTCTTTATCACCATCCATATTAAAGTCGACAATCTCGAGACTGTAAGGCGTGCTAATTCCGATGATAGGATTTACAGTAAAATTACCGCCGCCGATATTTTCGAGCCAGGTGACAGAGTTATTATCGTTTTCAGTAAATACTACATCATCATCACCATCATTATCTAAATCACCTGCGCGCATATACACGCCATCATCGGTAGTAATCCAACTTCCCAAATATTCTTGCATGCGAATGGGAGTGAATTCACCATTCTGTTCATTGCGATACCAAATGAGATTGAGGAATCCAACCGCCATCAAGTCGATGTCGCCATCATTATCGAAATCGCCGTGACACGCGCCATTCGCGTTGCCGAGGTATTTATTTAGAGCAACAGCAGTCCATACCAGTCCGGCGCCATTTCGTTGAAGACGTGTATCGAAATTACTTGCCGCCATGATATCGATTCTTCCATCTCCAGTAAAATCATGCAGTGCTAAAAACGCAGGAGAGTCCGTGCCGTAATCAATCACCGAAGAAGTCACAAACGTTTGCGTAGCCGACATAATCGAGGCAACGACAAATTCATTTGTAAAATCAGCAGAAGCCAAATCAAGAATTCCATCTTGATTGAAGTCCGCCACATCGATGCAACGCACCACGCTCGAAGTTGAATAAAATAGTTGAGTGTATGAACCACCATTATTTTTGAACCAGCCATATCCATCGTCGCCGGCGAAGAGTAAATCCATATCACCATCTTGGTCATAATCGCGCGCACGGATATCGCGCGGCGCATTGAAAGTATCGAGTAGCGTGCTTGTAAAAGTTGCGTTACCATTGTTCGTGTACATCAAGATCTGATCACCTTCGCGAGCAGCCGCAGCGATATCAAGGTCACCATCGTTATCAAAGTCAGCGGCATCGACACGCAGCGCACCATCGATTCCCGTAGCGATATCGATCGTCGTAAAACTTTGCGATCCATTATTTCGAAGCCAGAAAATTTTGTCACCTGTAAACGCAGCTCCTACGATATCGATGTCGCCATCATTATCCATATCACCCGCATCCACGAACACACAGCCAGTAATACCGGTAGCCAAAGCATTTTGAGCAAACGTCTGACTACCGTTATTCCGGCACCAATAAACCGCATTGTTAGCAAGCGAAGCAGTAACAATATCGAGGTAACCATCTTGATCGAGATCGACCGTTACAATTCCTTGAACTTCTTGTTGACTTTGAGAAATGACACGATTGACAAAATTGCCATTACCAATATTTTCTTCCCAATATAAATTGCGTAGTCCACCACCCACCACATCCATATCTCCATCCCCATCCATATCCCCTTTCGTCATATAGAGCGTATTGGTAGAAAGGAAGCTCCCCTGAAAATTCTGCGCCTCAGCTGTAGCTGCAAGCAGGAGTATTTGTATTAAAATAAAACTTATTCTTTTCATCTCAAAAGTTATATCCAAGCAAATATGACTAATAATATTCTACAAGGTTGCGGGGATTGAATAAGTGTTGGGGCGGGGTGAAGATTTGCGTTCTTGGTTCGTGGGTCTTGGTTCTTGGTTCTTGGTTCTTTGTTTGTCCATGCCTAAATGACGTTGACCGTTTTATTGGAACCTAATCTTGGATTTCCAGAGATAGATTTAGATTCTGAGGTCTTGTTTTGGCTCAGATAGAAACGGGCTCAATGCCCTTTCTATCTGATCTTTCCTTCGATGAGTTTTTCATCTTCGGTCTGTTTTGGCTTTGTAAAGAAAATAGTTTTTTCTCAAAGTTTACAGGAGTTTCTAATTTCAAACTCGAATGAGGTTTTCCTGAGTTGTAGGATTGCACTGCGCGGTCAACAGATTTGGTTAGTTCAGTCGTGGTGTTGATGGACCAATATTTTAAATAGCTGTTTTTTATTACCCCATTTATTCGCTCGGCTTTACTGTTTTCATAAACTGTCTCAGCCATACTGCTCTTGATCGACAGCGCTCGAAGCAGTTTGATAAATCCTTTAAAATAGTATTGACCACCACCATCTGAGTGAAAGATCAAATCAATCGGTTTGTTCTTGCTGCCATATTTCCTTTGTTTTAAAGCCATTTGTAGTGCTGGTATGGTCGTATCCTCTGTTCTAAGTGTCTCCGATACAGAATGCCCTACTATCAGCCTTGTATACGCATCCAAAATGAAGGTGATGTAGTAGAACTCATCGTTTATTTCAAAATAGGTTATATCGCTTACCCAAAGCTGATCATATCGAACTAACCTCAGGCCCTGTGTTAGATTATCAAACTTGGTAACACCTCGGCTATCTGTTGTTCGTGTATACTTTCGCTCAATCTTCACTCCATATCCCATCGATTTAAAATGTTGTTCAAAACGATCGCGTCCAATGAGCTTTTCAGGTAGCTTATGAAAGATATAGCGCAACGCCATTCCTGGATGATCCTCCCTGATATCTCGTACAATTAGTTCTAGTTGTGCTAGGATCTCACATTCTTGATCTTGTCTAGCAGTCCATTGACTGATTGCTTGCTTGGATGTTCCTAATGCTTTGTACACGCTATTGTAGGACATTCCAGCGACTTTGTACTTTTCTTTTAGCCTCAAGACGGTTTGGTACCAAGTTTTTTTTTGATGTCGATTTTATAGATTTCCTCGGCCAAATCGATCATGGTGTCTTTGAAGTCCAATTGAACTTGCTTTTGACCCAAACGCCGCTCCAGATCAGCGATTTGTTTCTTGAGTTCAATGATCGTTTGAGTGTCACTTTTTGACTCAACAACCATCTTTTCGGTCTTCTTTTTCATAGTGGAATATTTTAAAATCCATTTTCGAACAGCAGTGCCGGAGACTTCATACTCCTTACAGATCTCTGCAATTTTACTGATTCCTCGTTCGATTTCTTGAACTTTTTTGACTTTAAATGATTCCGAAAAATAACGATTTTGACGCTCCTGTCGCGTCATTTTTGTGCTTTTGATACTTGTCATCCTATTACCATTTTTAAAGTTGTTTTTACTTCAAAAACGGTCAACTTATTTCAGGCATAGACAGTTCTTTGTTCTTGATGAGGTTGCTCCACGGAATGGCACCACCTCCTTCGATGAACTCAGGACGGCGCTTCGACTGCACTCCGCTGACGCTTCGTTACGCTCAGGGAACGAGTCGCTTCGTTAGAAAAATAAAACTCGCTCCACGGATTGGGACCACCTCCTTCGATGAACTCAGGACGGCGCTTCGACTCCGCATTTGCTCTGCGCTGCGCTTGATCAAATGCTCCGCTCAGGGAACGAGTCGCTTCGCTAGAAAAATAAAACTCGCTCCACGGATTGGGACCACCCTTCGACTCCGCATTTGCTCTGCGCTGCGCTTGATCAAATGCTCCGCTCAGGGAACGGGCTGCGTTCACTAAATGGGAAAAAACCAAAAAAGCAGCGCACAAAGTGCGCTGCTTTTTTGGTTTTTTCCCATTTGAGCGGAGCTACTCGTTCCCTGAGCGAAACGAAGCGTTAGCGAAGTGAAGTCGAAGGGTGGTGCCATTCCGTGGAGAAACTTTTTTTCTCATCTGAGCGGAGGATTTGATCAAGCGCAGATTAAATGCGCATTCGAAGCGCCGTCCTGAGTTCATCGAAGGGGGTGGTGCCATTCCGTGGAGAAACATTTTTATCCATTACTCGACGAGCTCTTCTGTCCCTATTATGATATAATCCTGCATATGAGAAGTGTTCTAACAATAAAACTCGCTCCACAGAACGGCACCACCCTTCGACTTCACTCAGCTAACGCTTCGTTCCGCTCAGGGAACGAGTCGCTTCGCTCAGATGGGAAAAAAGAAAAAAAATGGGGCACGGAGTGCCCCATTTTTTTTCTTTTTTCCCATTTAGTGAGCGATCACCGTTCCCTGAGCGGTGCATTTGATCAAGCGCAGCGCAGATTAAATGCGGAGTCGAAGGGGGGTGCAAAGCCGTGGAGAAACTACCACAAACTAAAAGCCACAAGCCTTAAGCCATAAGCCAAACTACACCCCTCCCCCCAACCACGCTCCTCCCCAACACGTGGAGAATCCTACTACGAGGACTAGACCGGAGCTGGCTAAGAAAGCTTTGGCCAACTCATTATCTGTGGCGCGGGCGAATAAAAAAATTGCGATAAATAAATTGATTGTTGCGTGAATAGCGATGGCAAACATCATCATGATCATATAACCCAGACCTATCATATGATCACTTGAACGGTCTGGTAAAAAAATTAGACTATAAATAAAAATAGAATAGATCAATAAAATAATCATATTCCAAGTAGCGATCTTTTTTAGTGGGTTCATAGATTTTGGTTCTTGGTTCGTAGTTCTTGGTTCTTGGAATAAATTCATTTTCATTCTCCTTCTCATTTGGTCCCTGAGCTTGTCGAAGGGCTCATTCTAAGTTTGAATTTCGAATCACGAATTTCGAATCTCGAATCGAGAATCGAGAATCGAAAATCGAGAATCGAAAATCGAGAATCGAAAATCATTTATTCCGATATAACAAATTCATTGTTTCAAATGGAATGATGCGGCCGTCGGGGTGGACGATGTGGACGCAGGATTTTTTTATGGCGCGGACATCAAAGTCGTAGGCATCCATAAAATTCATAATGATGATTCGAAATAAATTATCATAACTCAATCCCGGCGAAACCACATTAGGTAAGCAACACAGTAATTCATTCACATCCTCTGTCACAGCGTCGACGGAGATGCCTGTACTGAACATCTTTAATACGTGCTGATGAAGGCGCTCATCTTGTTCGTAGACGATGGTGTTTTTTCCTGAATTCAATAAAAATTCCGGATCAATAAAACGCGTCAATGGATGAACCTCGTCTTCTGTCTTCAACGCATAAGCCATCACCAAAGCATCGGGATTGCAGGGTACGGGAATTAAATCATTCGATTGCCAAATAGGGCTCTGCTCTAGTATGAGCTGACGTACCTCGGTATTGGTCATTCGATCTGTTTCGGGATTAAAATTCTCCAATCGACCGCTGACAGATGTCGGTTGGAAGGTGACGCCGCGAACACATTTTTGCTTCAGTGCAAAATCTAGGATCTCTCCTACTTCATCATCATTCAACTCTTTTTGTAATGTGACCACTAAGGTGGTAGAAAGATTTACGCGATTAAGATTTTCGATGGCGCGTTTTCTGATTGCTGTGAGATCGCCGCCCCGCAACGATTTCAGCGCCTCGGGTTTGAATGAATCAAATTGCAAATACAATTCGAAGTCGGGCATATAGGTGGCAAGTCGCTCTGCAAATCCTGGTTCGTTCGCGATGCGAAGTCCATTGGTGTTCACCATCAAATGCTTGATGGGCTTTGTTTTCGCGATATCTAATATTTCAAAAAACTGAGGATGAATAGTAGGTTCACCTCCGCTGATCTGCACCACATCTGGCTTTCCTTCACTTGCCACTACTACATCCAACATGTATTCTATTTCCTCCAACGTGCGATGTCTGCCGTGGGTAGGACTTGATGAGGCATAACATGTAGGACAAGTAAGATTGCAACGATCGGTGACTTCAATGAGCGTCAAACAACTATGTTGCTCATGATCCGGGCAAATGCCGCAATCATAAGGACAACCGTGAATAGTCTCAGTATGCGGCTTCTTCGGATACTCCGATGCCTTATTATAATTTCGGATCTGCTTGTAGTACTCGATATCTGTAGCGATCAACGATTTTTGCCACCCGTGATCAGGACAGTTTTTTGTCATGAACACTTTTTCATCTTGGAAAATAATCTTCGCACTGATTTGCTTCAAACACTCATTGCAAAGACTCAACGTATGATCGTAATAAATATAATCTCTTGTATGACTCATCTCGCTTTCGTAATAAATCGAATGTAATACAAACAACCCAATAAACAAGCGATTTGAATGGATGTCAATCCAAACGAAAATCGCCAACCCGGTTTTATAAAATCCAGTAGGAATCGAAACACGAGATAACAAACCATGAAGAGCTTGAATTTATTTCCTGAAGTAAAAACTATTTTTTTCTCCCTCCATTTTATCCATAAAAGAAGCAGTAATAAAAATGCGATTTCATATAAAGTAACAGGATGTCTCATCAATCCATCACCGAGATCCATACCGAGAAAGAAAGTAGTTTCAACACCATACGTCGCCTCATAAACCCCGTTAGTAAAGCATCCCACGCGACCGATGGCCATGGCGATAATAAGCGGTTCGACGAATAAATCACCTGTAGATTTTTTCTCACCAATAAAATACTTTACCACCTCCACACCAATGAGTCCCCCCAGCAAACCGCCGACGATCGTTTTATTAGCGAAGAAATAAATGATGGGGTGTTCACTTTCAACAAGCGCCACAGGATCTTCGAGTGCACCGAGAATTCGAGAAAATAAGAACGCTCCGAATGCCGCTCCAATAAACACCCACACACGATTTTCATCCGATATATGATCGATTTGTTTTTTTCTCAAAAAAACAAAATACCGATACCCCACCGCCATTCCAAGCAATTCAAACACCAGATGCAAATCCACCCGCACCGGTCCAACAACAAAATCAATAGGAAATGTCATGGTGTGAATTTAGGAGATTTTTTTTGTGGAGGGAGGCGGGTCCCCTTCGACTTCGCTCGAAAGAAAAAACTCGCTCCACGGATTTGCACTACCCTTCGACTCCGCATTTGCTCTGCGCTACGCTTGATCAAATGCTCCGCTCAGGGAACGGTGATCGCTCACAAAATGGGAAAAAAGAAAAAAAAGTCGGGCACTTTGTGCCCGACTTTTTTTTCTTTTTTCCCATCTGAGCGGAGCTACCCGTTCCCTGAGCGAAACGAAGCGTCAGCGAAGTGAAGTCGAAGCGCCGTCCTGAGTTCATCGAAGGGGGTCGTGCCGTCCGTGGAGAAACATTATCTCCATTACTCGACAAGCAATTCGTCTCTTAAGCACGGTCCTGAGTTTATCGAAGGAGCGCGTGCCGTGGAGAAACCTTACTTACCCTTTCTTTTAGAAAGCTCCTTTAATTTGTTTTTATCCTTATTTATTAAAGCAATCTTTTTAGCCTTAGACCATTTCTTGACTTGATTTTCTCGATTGTATGCATCCTCCACTCTATCATAATACTCACAATAAACTAGCTTCACAGGACGTCGTTTGGAAGTATAGTTTGCACCAGCCCCTGCATTATGTTCTTCTACTCTTCGATCTAAATCGAATGTGCTTCCAACATATAAAGAATGGTCAACACACTCTAAGATGTACATGGCTATAATTTGCATTTGTTTTCAGATTTAAAATGCAAATTTCTACGAAAACATTTTGATGCTTCATGTATATTTTATTCTGTTTATTCGAATAAATATTCTTAAAGAAATAATAGTTTTTTTTTTACTTGACGAGGTATGATAAAACTTGCTCCACGGAACGGCACTACCCTTCGACTGCACTCCGCTGACGCTTCGTTACGCTCAGGGAACGCTGCTCGCTCACTAAATGGGAAAAAAGAAAAAAAGTCGGGCACTTCGTGCCCGACTTTTTTTTCTTTTTTCCCATATGAGCGGAGCTACCCGTTCCCTGAGCGGAGCATTTGATCAAGCGAAGCGCAGATTAAATGCGGAGTCGAAGGGTGGTGCCAATCCGTGGAGAAACATTTTTTTTCAGTACTCGAAAAGCTACCCGTTCCCTGAGCGAAACGAAGCGTTAGCGAAGTGAAGTCGAAGCGCCGTCCTGAGTTCATCGAAGGAGGTGGTGCCATTCCGTGGAGAAACGTTTTTTTTCCCATTACTCGACAAGCTATTCGTTCCCTGAGCGTAACGAAGCGTTAGCGAAGTGAAGTCGAAGCGCCGTCCTGAGTTCATCGAAGGAGGTGGTGCCGTCCGTGGAGAAACCTCCCCCTTACAAATAATTCGTCAATTCCTCATCAATCATTAAGCGGCGGAGTTTTTCGCTGGTGCTTTGTGATACAGGGACGAGGGGTAGGCGCATGTAATTTTCACAAATATCAAGATGCGATAATACTTCTTTAATACCTGCTGGATTGCCTTCTACGAAAAGGTTTTGGATGATCTCTAATAATTTGTAATGGATCTTGCGCGCTTCTTCGAATTTGTTTTCGAGTGCGAGATGAACCATGGATGAAAACTCTTTTGGGAAAGCATTTCCTACTACACTGATCACTCCGTCTGCGCCGGCGCTGATCAATGGGAGGGTGAGTGCATCATCTCCTGAAATAACTAAAAACTCTTTTGGAGTGTTATTTACAACGGTCATGATTTGTTCCATGTTGCCGCTTGCTTCTTTGATTCCGATCACGTTTCTGCAATCAAATGCAATTCTTGAAACGGTGTCTGGTAGCAAGTTTACAGATGTGCGTCCTGGAACATTGTAAAGAATGATCGGTAATTTTGAATGTTCGCTCAATGCTTTGTAATGCTCAAACAATCCGTTTTGTGTGGGCTTGTTGTAGTATGGTGTCACTGACAGTACTGCTGTCAAACCTGTAGAATCGAGACGCGACAACTGATTGCAGAGTTCCATAGTATTGTTACCACCAACACCGAGTACAATAGGTTTGCGACCAGCGTTGGCGCTGATCACTGTTTCTAAAACAGCTTTCTTATCTTCTTTATCGAGCGTAACGGATTCTCCTGTTGTGCCCATGACTACTAAGTAATCCGCACCATTATTTACCAAATGCTCTGTGAGTTTTTTTAATGCGGGTAAATCGGGAGTAAGATCTTTTTTGAAAGGTGTAACCATTGCTACACCTAAGCCTTTGAGTTGATTCATTTTATTTTTGGATTGCTTAAATACAGATTTAATTGATCTACGAATTTGTCGAAAGCAGGATTCGTGCCCATTTCGATGAGGAAGTCGCAAAATCTTTCCGCGCGTGTTCCCTTAAGTCCAACTTTCATTTTTGCTTTGCTTTGCTTCAAGAGAAAATTTAAAGGCAATACATCTCCTCCACTCAAATCGATGAGCATATCAAAGTCCTCTTGCAAAAAAGGTTCGACTTGTCGGATGGGCTTCATTTGCCAATTGACATCGTCTTTTGTAAAAAAAGAATATTCTAATTTCTGCGCTTGCCACACGGGAAGCTTCTTGTACACGAGATCTACGTAGCCAATCACCATGATATTTTTAATATCATATTTATCTTTTAATGATTTGCAGTAGTTGCGTATCTGATTGAAGTGTGCTTCATCTTGATCTTTATATAGAATCCCAATGCGCTGTGCACTGTGGAAATTTGCGCCTTTGCATTGACGCTCTCCTTCGGGTTCTTTAAAGAGTGTTCGCACACCAGCGGCGTGCTTTATATTTTGGATCAACTTCATATCTGCTCACAAAAATAGGGCACAACGAATTTGTTTTTACTTTTGGCAAAAGCCAAATAAGCGTATGAGCCAAAAAATAAAGGGATTGACCCTTTTCGCCCTGACGATGATCGCCATCGGAAGTACCATCGGATCAGGTATTTTCAAAACACCCACTGACATATCTAAGGCTGTCTCCGACCCTACGGAAATGGTCGGTCTATGGATTCTCGGCGGTGTGGTTTCGCTTATTGGTGCGCTTGTTTTCGCCGAACTTGGATCACGCTTTCCTCAGTCGGGTGGACTTTACACCTACCTCAATAAAAGTTATGGTGCCCTCCCCGCTTTCCTTTATGGATGGTGCTTGCTGACGGTGGTGTCTTCGGGAACTATCGCGGCGTTGATCTTAGTATTCGCCGACTATGCCCAATACTTTATCCCTTACAGCAATGAGATGAAACCCGTGGTGGCTGCGCTCGCCATCGTAGTGCTCACACTCTTCAATACGTTTGGTATCAAGTCGAGTGAGTGGTTTGCTAATATTTCTACGGTATTAAAAATCGTAGGGATCTATGGTCTTTTAATTCTTGCGCTATTCCTCGGACAACGCGAAATGCTGGATGCGGCGGGCGCTGTAGTCATTGAAAAGAGTTCGAGCGGCGGTCCGAATTATGCGATGGCGTTCGTTGGAGTATTATGGTCTTATACGGGTTGGCACTACGCAAGCTTCGTAGCAGGCGACGCCCTCAATCCGAAGCGCAATGTACCTCTGGCAATGATCATCGGCACAGTGGTAGTAACGCTCACATATGTGCTATGCAACTTGGGTTATTTAAAAGTATTGGATGTCACCACTATTCAAAACTCAAATACATTGGCAGCTGATGCACTAGAAGCCGTAATTCCGAATAGTGGTATTTGGGTGTCTGCATTGATTGCTATTTCAGTATTTGGATGCGCTGGACTCTACATTCTCGCTACACCTCGCGTGATTCATCAAATGGCGGAAGAAGGACTTTTCTTCAAAGCTTTTGCAAAGAAAAATGAGAAATTCGGTGTGCCTTTAAATGCGATTTTGCTCCAATCCGTGTGGGCTATTTTCTTGATTTTTATTTGGGAAAATTTTGAAAATCTTTACACTTATGTAACGATCACAGAATGGTTATTTTTGCTAGCTGCTTGCTTTGGAATTTTCATTGTTCGTGGAAAAATGAAAGACCAAGAAGTAGGCTTCAAAACACCGCTATACCCTATTCTGCCTATTATCTTCTGCGTAGTGGTTGCATGGTTCATTTCTATGAATGCTATATCAGAAGACCCTGCAGCTTATTTTGGTTTGATGGTCATTCCGATTGGTGCAGTCCTCTATTTTATTTTCAAGAAAGGAAAATAAGCCTAATGCTGAACGATAATGCGTTCCATGCGTCTGTTGGTAGCATGGCGTAATTCGATCCAGTAAATGCCCTGTGGCCAATCCACAACGGGTAGCTGTATCTCATTGCTCATCGCATTGAGACGAGTAATGACTTTACCCTCTGCATTGCATATTGTAATGGCCGTATCGTTGGGAATTTGCTTGATCTGCAAGACGTCTGCAACTGGATTCGGAAATAATACTATATTATATATGGGTGCTTCTTTCTCTACAACAGCTACTCCCGTAGGCTGAACGAAGATCGAGCCATACTGAGTATCGGCGTGCCCTGGTAGTGTAGATTCATAGGTGTAGATACCTGAAATGTTGAATTGAAAAGAATAGAATTGTCCCGGAAACAGCGTTCCAGAGCCAAAACTAGCGGCGCCGCCAGTCGAAACTATATTGTGTTCTCCGCTTACAATGGTCCACTGAACGATATCTCCTTCATAGATATTCATGAATTGAGGATCATAATATGGAAGTGGATTTCCTCCTACTTCGCCCCCCACCTCTACGTTCCAGGTGATTGCGAAGGATGTTGAAATACTAAAAAAAAGACCGATTAATACCGTTAATTTCATACTGGGTGGTGTTTTTACAAATATAGCAGTAGCCTTGTACGAGCATATTTATAAGAGGTTTCAAGGTTAAAAAACCCTGAAAACCCTATGAATAGGGGCTTCCGTTGACCACCTTTATGAACAAGTAGGGCCATTTATCAACAAAAACATCATTTTTCCGCGTGTAGTCTTGCTTTCGTGAAGTTTAGTCTTCTACATTTGGCTTCGCACAAGCGTTAGCTTGAATGTTTAACCCTAAAAATCAATAAAAACAATGAACAAAGCAGAATTGATTGAAGCTATTGCTTCAAGCGCAAAAATCTCTAAGGCAGATTCTAAGAAAGCTCTAGATGGTTTCATCGAAGCTACTACAAAGGCACTTAAGAAAGGTGACCGTGTAGCTCTAGTAGGTTTCGGTTCTTTCAGCGTTACTAAGCGTGCCGCTCGTAAAGGTCGTAACCCACAAACTGGTAAAGAAATCACTATCAAAGCTAAGAACGTAGTACGTTTCAAAGCTGGTGCTGAACTTCAGACTAAAGTGAAGTAATCTTTTGCCACAAAAGAATTGAAGGCCGTTCAGATGAGCGGCCTTTTTTTATGTATTACTTTTGCAAAAATTATTTTTATGAAAAGCTTACTTACCACGCTCTTCGCGATTTTTATTTGTCTCAATATTTTCGCTCAAAGCCCTGTGATCTCTAAGATTATTCTAAAAAATGGCGATGCTATTTCTGGAGAAATTCAAGAGTTAAAACCAGGAGCTTTTGTAAAAATCAAAGTAGTTGGAAACAACATCCTTGAAATTCCTTACGCTGATATTGATAACATCATCATGGATGCAAGCAAGGCTACCAATCCTGAAAAGACAATTGCTCCAATAGCGGATAAAAAAGTAAAATCCGAACTAAAAGATTTCTACTTCCAAACCTTCAATGAATTTGCATTCGGTTTGGGTGCTGGTAAAGTGAATGGATATAAATTCGAAGACTTAACAGGTGTGATTCCTAACAGTGATACCTACGCTGGTTTTTATACTGCCAATGGTGTTGGCTATAAGAACATGCTCTTCGCAGGTATTGGAATGGGCTTTAATGGACACCAAGGACTATCTGATTTCGATGATCAGAATTTTAGCTATGCACTGCCATTTACATTAGATGTAAGATATCGCGTGCTTCCAACATCTAAAATTAGTCCTCTTGTGATGGCCGCTGTTGGAATGTCTTATTACGAAGGCAGTCTAGGTACTTTCACATTCATGGATGGTGTAGGTGCGAGCATTCAAATTACCAATCGTTTTGAATCATATCTATTATTCTCGCACACCTACGATCGCTTCTCATCAAGTCTAAGCGTGAATAACAGTACACTTGAACAATTTTACTCTGGCATTTATCTCAACTACATCGGCGCGCGCATTGGTGTGACGTACAAAATTTAAGAATGTCTGAGGCTCTTTACAATATCCTCTGCGAGCATCTCACAGAGCGCAAACGCGCATTGTTTGATTCCGTGGTAAATCACAGAACACGCCATCTTACGTTGGTCATGGAAGATGTGTATCAAACGCACAATTCATCGGCCATCGTTCGCAGTATGGAGAGCTGGGGAATTCAAGATTTATATGCGATAGAAAACAGAAATAGTTTTAATCTCCATCGCCGTATCGCCCGTGGAGCCTATGATTGGCTGACATTGCATCAGTACAACGATCATAAAAACAATACAGCAGCCTGTGTAGAAGACCTTAAGAAAAAAGGTTATCGCATCGTTGCAACAGCGCTTCATGAAAATGCCATTCCGCTCACTGAATTAGACATCACGGAAAAAACCGCCATTGTGATGGGGACTGAAATCACGGGAGTAAGTGATACGATGAAAGAAATGGCTGATGCGAATGTTGTGATTCCAATGTATGGCTTCACAGAAAGTTTGAATGTATCAGTCGCATCTGCTGTGATCATGCAACATCTCGCACACAAAATGCGCAACTCCGATATTCAATGGCAACTTTCCGATGATGAAAAATTGGCGTTGAAAATCGAGTGGGCACGTCGCTCTATCTACTGGAGCGATCACATCGTTGAGATGTATGAGAAGGGGGAAATTTAGTTCGTTCCGTTAACAACATTAAATAATAATTAGGCCGATTTAGCTAGCTTCTCCTTTATTTTTGCGAGAGACGAAATTGCTTATCCATGTTCCTAATATTTGATACCGAGACTACCGGTTTACCGGGCAGTTGGAGTGCCCCCATTACCGATTCTAATAACTGGCCACGCTGTGTGCAACTCGCATGGCAACTCCACGACTTAGACGGAAAGCTTATCAATCGTGGCAACTATATCATCAAGCCTGAAGGTTATTCTATTCCTTTCAACGCTGAGAAAGTTCACGGCATCTCTACTGACCGCGCCATGCGCGAAGGTCATGACCTCAAAGAAGTACTCGATATCTTTTTTGCGGACGTTGATCAAGCAACTTATCTCTCTGGTCACAACATTGAATTTGATATTAATATCATGGGCGCCGAATATTTCCGCAAAGGATACGGCGACCAAGTTCTGACTAGCAAACTTTCACTCGACACAAAAGACCTTGCTACGGATTATTGCGCCATACCGGGCGGAAAAGGTGGCAAATTCAAATGGCCAACATTGACAGAACTTCACACTAAATTATTTGGTGTGGCTTTCGATGAGGCGCACGACGCGGCTTTCGACGTAGATGCTACTGCGAAGTGTTTCTTTGGGTTGATAAAAAACAATGTTATTCGCCTCAAAGAAATCCCTAATCCAAGTACTGTTGTTTATGAAGCACCACAATTAGAGAAAAGCAATTTTGAACAGAAAAAAGAAGAAGTTGTAGCTCCTATTATTGCTCCAACAGAAATCGTTGCACAGGATACACCGACCGAAAGAAATTTTGTTCACCTCCACGTTCACTCGCAGTACTCTGTTCTTCAATCTACGATTGAGGTTAAAGGTCTCATTAAAAAAGCAAAAGCACAGGGATCGCCCGCTGTGGCCATCACCGACCACGGAAATATGATGGCGGCTTTTCAATTCGTTGCTGAAGCATTAAAAAACGATTTGAAGCCTATCGTAGGATGTGAATTCAATATTTGTAAGGACCATCGCGATAAAAGCAATAAAGATGATGGATTTCAAATTGTATTACTTGCAAAAAATAAAGCAGGCTATCACAATCTTGCAAAGCTTTCTTCTATTGCCTACACTGCTGGTTTCTACTATGTGCCCCGCATCGACCGTGATCTTTTAGCAGAATATAAAGAAAACTTGATCGCCACTACCGGCGGCATCTACGGCGAAATTCCGTGGACCATTCTCAACCTTGGTGAAGAGAAAGCGGAAGAACTTTTTGTTTGGTGGAAAGAGCAATTTGGTGAAGACTTCTACGCCGAACTCAATCGACATGGTCTTGAAGAAGAAGATTACGTAAACCGAGTGCTCATTCGGTTTTGTCAAAAATACAATGTCAAATATTTTGCAGCTAATAGCTGTTATTATACCGAACGCGAGCAAGCAGAAGCGCAGGACGCGCTTATCTGCGTAAAGGAAGGCGAATATGTATCCAAGCCTTCAAAATACATTGGCAAGCGAGGAAGAGAATTCCGTTTTGGTTTTCCGAACAATGAATTCTACATCAAGAGCAATGACGAAATGTACAAGCTCTTCGAAGATCTTCCAGAAGCCATTGCTACTACTTTGGAAATTGAAGCGAAGTGTGAGAGCTACAAACTCGCACGTGAGGTCCTACTTCCAAAGTTCGATATACCCGAAGAATTCCAAGATGCATTAGATGCAGAAGACGGTGGCAAACGCGGTGAAAATGCTTTCTTAAAACACCTTACTTACGAAGGTGCGAAAAGAAGATATACGGAGATCACAGATGAAATTCGCGAGCGACTTGAATTTGAATTAAAGACCATCGAGAACTCTGGATACCCTGGTTACTTCTTGATTGTACAGGACTTCTGCGCTCAAGCGCGTAGCATGGGCGTATCAGTTGGTCCGGGTCGTGGATCTGCCGCAGGAAGCGCAGTTGCTTACTGCATTGGTATCACGAATGTCGATCCGATCAAGTACAATCTCCTCTTCGAGCGTTTCTTGAATCCTGAGCGTGTGTCCCTCCCCGATATCGATATCGACTTCGATGATGAAGGTCGCGAAAAAGTAATTGATTACGTGCGCAACAAGTACGGCAACAACATGGTGGCGCAGATCATAACGTATGGCACCATGGCAGCCAAGTCATCCATCCGCGACGCCAGCCGTGTATTCGAGCTACCACTGCCAGATGCAGACCGCATCGCGAAATTGGTACCTGATGAAGATCTCGAAAAAATATTTGGACTAGAAGATAAAGAACTCTCACAAAAACTTAGTGGCGACGATCTCGGAAACGCAAAGCAACTCAGAGAAATATATAAGAGCTCTACACTCGAAGGAAAGGTTTTGAAAATGGCCAATATCCTCGAAGGCTCTGTTCGAAATACTGGTATTCACGCCTGCGGCGTCATCATTACACCCGACGATATTACCAAGTTCGTTCCTGTGGCTACCGCTAAGGATAGCGACATGTGGTGCACACAGTTTGACAACAGTGTTGTAGAAAGTGCGGGTCTTCTCAAGATGGACTTCTTGGGATTAAAAACACTGACACTGATCAAACACACCTTGCGCATGGTGAAAGAAGCGCACGGAATCGACATCGATATAGAGGCCATTCCAGTAGATGACGAAAAGACTTTTCAATTATTCCAACGCGGCGAAACAGTAGCGATATTCCAATACGAAAGTGACGGGATGCGTAAGTACATGAAGGAACTCAAACCAACGGTGTTTGATGACCTCATCGCGATGAACGCGCTGTATCGTCCAGGTCCTCTGGAATACATCCCTAGCTTCATTCGTCGTAAGCATGGCACCGAACCTATCACGTATGACCTTCCAGATATGGAAGAATACTTGAAAGAAACATACGGTATTACAGTCTATCAAGAGCAGGTCATGTTGCTGTCGCAAAAGCTTGCAGGCTTCACAAAAGGAGAGGCCGACGTACTGCGTAAAGCGATGGGTAAAAAGCAAAAAGATGTACTAGATAAAATGAAGGGAAAGTTCATGGAAGGCGCCATGGGCAAAGGACATCCGGCAGATAAACTCGAAAAAATTTGGACCGACTGGGAAGCATTCGCGAGTTACGCATTCAATAAATCACACTCGACATGCTACGCATGGGTTGCTTATCAGACCGCTTATCTGAAAGCCCACTATCCTGCGGAATACATGGCTTCGGTATTGAGCAACAACTTGAGCGACATCAAACAAGTCACTTTCTTCATGCAAGAATGTAAGTTGCAAAACATTCCTGTTCTCGGACCCGATGTGAACGAATCAGGAGCACAATTTACTGTCAATAAAAAAGGCGAAATCCGCTTTGGACTTGCTGCTGTAAAAGGTGTTGGTGAAAACGCCGTCGAGAGTATTGTAAAAGAAAGAAAGATAAAACCATACGATTCGATCTATGATTTCATGGAGCGCATCGATGCAAAAGCGGGAAATAAAAAAGTACTAGAAAGCTTGGCACTTGCCGGAGCGTTAGATGCTTTTGGCATTAGCAGAGCATCATACTTTGCGCCAGATGGAAAAAGTGAAACGTTTATTGAAACACTTTTGAAATATGCCAACTCTAATCGAGAAAGCAAAAACTCATCACAAGTATCATTGTTTGGAGATACCGCAGATGCAGCGATGCCGCAACCGCTAGCTCCTGTTGTTGAACCATGGGACACCCTCTCTCAACTTTCAAGAGAAAAAGAAGTGGTAGGGATGTTTATCAGCGGTCACCCGATGGACGATTTTGGACTCGAGATAAGAAGTTTCTGCAGCGATGGAGGATTGACATTGCTTCAAGATATGGAAGCAAACAAAAATCGTGAGCTAAAGCTTGCGGGAATGGTCATAGATGTGCAGGAAAAAATTGCAAGAGCGAGCAACAAACCATTTGGAACATTTAAATTAGAAGATTACGAAAACAACTTTGAGTTTATTCTTTTCGGGGAAGATTATTTAAAATACAGACACCTATTGCAAAAAGGAAGCTTCCTCTTCCTCGCGGGCCGTATACAGCCCAAGCGTTTTGGAGCAGATGCGGATAAAGCACTTGAATTTAAAATAAATAAGATCGAGCCATTGTTCGAGATTAGAGATAAGCTCGCTCGTTATTTAAATATTTCAATTGATTTGAACAGTATTACCAAAGACTTTGTTGAGACGATTAGTAATGTGCTTCCGAATGGTAATGGAAAAACAATTGTTCGCTTCAAGGTTAAAGACCCTGATGGAACAGAGCTCACGCTCCCTTCCAATGCATACAATAAAGTATCTGTTACCAACGAACTCATTACGCAATTAAATAAATACCCGGAAATAACATATCGCGTCAGTGAAAACTAGCTCGAATTCCGAATTAATCACCAATCGTCATGAGCAATAAATTACATCGAAGAAAATTTTTGACCCGTGTATCGCTCGCGTTGTCTTCCGCTGTGGCTGCACCATTCATTGGTGCATTGCGTGCGGCTGACCCACAATCTAAAGAAGAAGAACTACCGATGAATCCAATAAAATCTACTCGCCCATTGGGCTTCACTTGGGAAACACAAGATCCATTTCTTTTCTGCGTACACCATGAAGATGCATTCCCGAAAGGAAATGCAATGATGGGTACCACTACCCCACTTACTGGTCGTCATCTCGGTGATGATTTTATTATCAAAGATGGATTCAGAATGTATCATGGTAAAGTCGTTCCTGGTTTTCCTGGACACCCGCACCGTGGTTTTGAAACCATCACTGTTGTGCGCAAAGGATTGGTAGATCACGCCGATAGTCTTGGAGCTGCTGGTCGCTATGGAAATGGTGACGTGCAGTGGATGACCGCAGGAAAAGGAGTGCAACACTCTGAAATGTTTCCGTTGCTCAGCGAAACAGAAGAAAACCCGATGGAGTTGTTCCAAATTTGGATCAACCTTCCTGCAAAAGATAAAATGGTAGAGCCGCATTTTACAATGCTTTGGCGCGATGCCATTCCACATTACAAGCATACCGACAGCAATGGCAAATCAACGAATGTTGAAGTGATCGCGGGAGTGCTTGGAGATAAAGTCGCTGCTTCACCTCCCCCCAATTCTTGGGCGGCGAATCCAGCAAATGAAGTAGCCGTTTGGAATATTAAAATGGAACCAGGCGCTACATGGACACTTCCTGCAGCATCAAAAGGAATCAACCGTTCCATTTATTTCTACGAAGGAAAAGAATTACAAGTAGGAGATCAAAAGCTGACCAATTATAGCGCAGCTGAAATGATCGGAGATATCGATGTGGAATTGATTGCAGGCAATGAAGAAGTCAGTATTCTATTACTTCAAGGAAGACCAATCGGAGAAATTGTAATGCAATATGGTCCGTTTGTAATGAACACAAAACAAGAAATCCAACAAGCATTCGAAGATTATCACGCCACACAATTTGGCGGCTGGCCATGGCCGAAGTTTGATCAAGTGCACGACCGCTCCAACCTCCGCTTCGCCATCCACGCCGATGGAAGAGAAGAAAGAAAAGAGACACTTTAATCAATGACAAACGACAAATGACAAATGACAAGTGACAAGGGACAAGTGACAAGGGACAAGGGACAAGTGACAAATGACAAATGACAAATAAATAATACAGCATGCGGAGCATGCCTCTTGTAATAGCCCACTATGAAATGGGGGGAAAAGGGTTTGGGGTTTGGAGAAAAATTTCGAACCAAGAACTAAGAACCAAGAACCAAGAACTAAGAACCAAGAACTAAGAACCAAGAACTAAGAACCAAGAACAAAGAACCAAGAACTAAAAACAATTTTGACCTTTTTTCACTACTTCGTTCTCAACCGAAACATCGTTATTCGCGGTATGAAAAAAATAACAATACTTCTTTCAGTGATGTTTTCGCTTTGCACATCACTCACCTCTATGGGCGCTATCAAAGGCGAGGAAGTTACCTACGAATTGCAAGGCGTAAAGATGAATGGTTATGTATCGTATGATGAATCATTGAAAGGTTCATTGCCTGTTGTTCTTGTTGTTCACGAATGGTGGGGTTGCAATCAATTTGCACGCGAACAAGCCGACAAAATCGCTGCTCTAGGATATTTCGCTGTAGCAGTAGATATGTATGGTGATTACAAAATGGCGAACAATCCACAACAAGCAATGGCATTGTCTGGTGTTTTGTACAATGACGCTCAACTTGCATTTGACCGCATGACTGCTGCAGTTCAATACGTTTCTAAATATCCACAAGCGAATACAAAAAATGTATCTGCAATTGGATATTGCTTCGGAGGTTCAATGGTATTGAATGCTGCGAAAATGGGAATGGATTTGAAAGCTGCAGTAAGCTTCCACGGCGGACTTCAAGGTGTTCCTGCTCTAAAGGGAAAAACAAAAGCACAAGTACTAGTTTGTCATGGTGGTGCTGATCCTTTCGTACCACAAGCAGACGTAGATGCGTTTCGCAAAAACATGGACGAAACAGCAACAAGCTATGAGTTCAAAGTTTATGCAGATGCTACACACGCATTCACAAACCCTTATTCAACAGAAGCTGGTAAGCGCTTCGGATTGCCGATTGCTTACAACGAAAAAGCTTCTAATGACGCTTGGACTGACATGAAAGCTTTCTTCGCAAAGCACATCACCAAATAAGATCAACAAAAGATCAAAACCAAAAAAGCACGAGTATCACTCGTGCTTTTTTTTACTCCCAAACCCCAACACCAAACTCCCAACTCGTCAACTCTTCGTATCTTGCACTAATAACACTTAGTCTTGACATGACGCGTATATCCTACTTAATACTATTCACTCTCGCTTCTCTCCTTACTAAAACTACATTCGCACAGAAATATGCGATGCATATGCGCGACTCTATTGAGATTCGTAGCAGTGCATGGCAAGACACCATCACTTGTCAAATGCTCACTCCCATCGGCTTTGATCGCGATGCCGGCTCTCAAACTTTTCCATTAATTATTTTATTAGACCAACAAAACGAATTCACATTCGAATACAACCTGAGCACTATCGACATCCTCTGCATGCATCAGCAAGTGCCTCAGAGTGTCGTCATCGGTGTGCCGTTTTCAATTCAGGATCGCTGGTACCTCACGTCATTTGACAAAAGAAAAAATGAAACATTGAGCGGGCTGGATAAAACAGAAAAACTCTTGTTTGAAGAGATTATCCCCACCATGCGAAGACAGTACAACACCAATGGTCCGATATTACTCATCGGTCATTCACGTACTGCATATTTCGCCAATGTAATGATGACACGACATCCAAAAGAATTGGCTGCTGTGGGCGCTTTCAGCGGATTTTTCTCCAAAGAATTTTCTGCATACGATATGGCAAAAGCAGTGAGCGAAGCACCAGCGCGGGTACCCATGATTGGTGCTAATTTGAATCTCTGGACTGGAAAATATTGTCACCACTATTACTCAGCAGGAACATCTATCGAAGAAGATAATTACCTCACTGATTACAGTGTGTATTATGTTTTAACGGATACGCTTTTAAAATCTAGAAATAATTTTTCGCACTTCTTGGTCGGTGTGCAACACACCCATATGACATCATACGTCATATCACTTCAGAGTATGCTGATTGATTATTTCGGTGAATACAGTAAGATTCTCTCGCACTGGCTCTATGAAAAATGTAATATTCTGAGTGGAGATAAAGTGGTCGAAACGCTGCGCAAAGATTTTGAAGACCTCAATTTCCGCTACGGCAGCACGATCATTCCAAACCCAGTCCACATCTTCTCCATCGCCAGTCACTACTACAATGATGAAGAATTAGAAGTGTGTAATCAAATCTTAGATTTCGGTCGCGAATACTACCCCATGGACCCCGACATGGCCCCGTGGTTCAATGACAAATGACAAATTACAAATGACAAATAATCTCAGCTGCGCTGAGGAAATGGATATTTCGCTGTCGAGAAAACTAAGAACCAAGCGCCGCCCTGAGCGTTACGCAGCGGCAGCGAAGTTTAACGAAGGGAACCAAGAACTATGAACCAAGAACTAAGCACCAAGAACCAAGAACTAAGCACCAAGAACTAAGAACTAAGAACTCTTAAAGATGCATGAACTCTTTCTTGGCTAGCAACTGCTCTTTTGATTCGCGGTGGTCTGGATCATCCACACAGCAGTCTACAGGACATACCGCAGCGCATTGAGGCTCGTCGTGGAAACCTACGCACTCGGTGCATTTATCAGTAACGATGTAATATACATCCATGCTCACAGGAGTATTGTTGCCGTCTGAATCTACTTCGATGCTCTGGTTCAAAGGATTGATAATCCCACGCAAACCCGTTCCATCAGAATACTTCCATTCCGCTCCACCTTCGTAAATGGCATGATTTGGACACTCAGGCTCGCAAGCCCCGCAATTGATGCATTCGTCTGTAATCATAATCGCCATATCTATTTCCTCCGTTGTTTTGAGTGATGTACTAATTTCGCGGCAAAAGTAAGCATTGCTCGCAAATAATGAAACAGGACTTAAAACAACGCATCTCTGCCTTTGTTCAACTAGGAAAGGTATTCGCTCAAATCTCTAAAGACATTGATTGGCCTGGGTTTGAATCAGGTCTCACGAAAGAAGAATGGGATGGTTTCAAGCATCTCATCGACTCGGAATTCCAATACAATGGTTGGTTCACCCCTCAAAATGTCAGAAACGCCATCGAATCTTGGTCTCTAGCATTGACCGAAGAAAACCTTGAGAAATTCATTCAACCATACGCCAAGTCGCTCGAAAACAACCCTCAAAAATCTGTTGCAATTATTTGTGCTGGAAATATCCCAATGGTGGGCTGGCATGATGTGATGTGTGCTCTTCTCTGCGGCCACAAAGCGATCATAAAGCTTTCTTCTGATGATAAGCACCTCATACCGGCAGCGCTCATTATACTCGCGAAATTCTGGCCTGAAATTGCAGAGCAATACAACTTTGCCATCGGCAAAATGGAAAACTTCCAAGCGGTCATTGCAACTGGAAGCAATAATACCTCGCGCTACTTTCACCAATATTTCGGAGAATATCCAAACATCATTCGCCAAAGCCGCACCAGCGTTGCGATACTGAACGGCAACGAATCGAAAGAACAATTAGCTGAACTCGGAAAAGATATCTTCGCCTACTTCGGCCTAGGATGCAGAAACATCACGAAATTATATGTTCCGAAAGGCTACGATCTCGACCGCTTCTTCGAAGCGGTATACCCCTTCCACCCAATCGTAAATCATAACAAATACGCAAACAACTACGACTACATCAAAGCGATTTGGATGCTCAACCAAGACGAACTGATAGAGAATGGATTTTTGATTTTAAAAGAAGACAAAAACCTTTCTGCACCAACGGGTAGCCTCTATTACGAATACTATGATAGCGAAGCTGAAATCAGAGCATTTCTTGCGGAAAAAAGCAATGAAATTCAGTGCATCGTGAGTTTAAATGATATCCCTTTTGGACAAACGCAATGTCCTATGCTTTGGGACTATGCCGATGGAGTGGACACGATGAAATTCCTCTCAGAACTAGCTTAGAAAGGGAAGAATCGACTAAAAATAGCAGACTTCCTTTGGCCCGTGTACCCTATATTTGCATCATACCGATGATTATGAAATATTTTTTCGCTTTTGCCGTTGTTGCGCTCCTTTTTGCGAGCTGTGAAACAGATGTAGAATTGAATGCTCCATACAAGAGCACTACTGTTGTGTACGGTCTTCTAGATCCTGTGCAGGATACGCAGTGGATTAAAATCAATCGTACATTTTTAGGTGACGGCAATAACCTTGATTACGCATTGGTAAGAGACAGTTCAGAATACGATTTTTCTGAATTCAAAAGATTAGTAGTGGAAGAATATATCGATGGCAATAAAACCAACGAATGGCCTCTTCAAGAAAAAGAAATCACCAACAAAAGCATCAACGGTATATTCTACGGCCCACTTCAAACGGTTTACTTCTTCCGTCCCGCTGGCCTCAATCAAAATGCTGAATATCGTTTAGTCATCGACTTCTTCGATCGTGAAGATTGCGAAGCAACCACTCCTCTTGTACAGCCAAATGAAATCACATTCGTAAATATCACAGAAAGCCAAGGACTAACTATTGCAATGGCTACGAAGACAGGTGAAAATACATTTGAATTTAATACAACAGAACGCTCTTTCCGTCCTGATGATAGTGCGCCATTCTATGAAGTAGTCATTCGTTTTAACTACACGGAGAAAAAATATACCGACGCAACGCACACAACGCTCGTGTCTGAAACTCCAAAGCATGTCGACTACTTCTGTGGCTCATTCACTGACGAAGATGTAAATCAAAGCGGCAGAATCCCTTACACCATTGATGGAGAGGCTTTCTTCAGCCTTCTTGGAAACACATTGACAAACGATCCAAGCATCGTATATCAAATTGGAACCTACGACCCAACATTTACTCCAGCGCCAGAAACAGAATGTTTCGAAACGATTATTTACGCGGGCGGTCAAGAGCTTTATACTTACATCCAAGTAAACACGCCTACCTCAAGTGTCGTTCAAGAACGTCCTACCTACAGCAACGTCAGCAATGGTATCGGACTATTCTCTTCTCGCAGTACAAAAGCAATTAGAGATATTCCTTTGACGAATACACAAGGCAATCCTAGCACCGGAAATGTGCTTGCCTTGAGATTCAGCCAATACACAAGCATGTTCAATTTCTGCGACCCAGGAAATTCAAGTGCAGGCGTTATTAGCTCTTGCGAATAATTGTATCTTCGCCAAAACCCTTGGCCGAATGAAATACATTTTACTCGTTACTGCTTCTCTCTTATCCTTTCATGTAAGCACTGCACAAGTGCAGATTACTAGCGCTGATTTACCCGACGCTGGAGATTTGCTCATTCAAGTCAATAATACGCTCAATGCGGACATTGATCTCGAAGCCACAGGTGCAAACTATAATTGGGATTTCAATGACTTTCTAACGCCACTGGGTAGCACGAACACAGACTGTATCGATATTTCGTCTACGCCACTTACCTACCAACTATTTTTCAATAATCCTTTTGATCCTGAACATGACAGCGACTACGCTAATGGACAAGATCAGGTAGACCTGGGGATGGTGACCGCAGAAGATGCCTACATCTATTTCCAAAACAGATCCGATCGATTTGCTCAAACCGGACTCGCTGCAACTCTCAACGGTATTCCTATCGGAGCGCAAGCAAACCCAGTAGACGTTATCTACGAATTACCCATCGACTTTGGTGATCAAAGCACGAGCTTCTCTGCATTAGAACTCGAAGTACCAACACTCGGTGCTTATTTCGGCGAACAAACAAGAACAAATTCTGTCGATGGATATGGTACGCTCAGCATCTACGGTGAAACATTTGATGTCATCCGCGTTCGCTCTGAAATCACGGCTGTTGACTCTGTATATATTGAGTTCGTTGGATCAGGGTTCAATATCGAAAGACCACTCACTGTAGAATACAAATGGCTTTCACCCCTTCATAAAGTACCCGTTCTTCAAATCACAACACAAGCAGGTATTGTTTCTGGTGTTCAAACCATCGACCTCCTCGCTTCTGTTCAAGAGAATGAATTATCGAAGTGGACGGTCTTCCCTAATCCTGCGAATGATGTAATTCAATTTGCTGGAAACTTTAAGCCAAACACCACATTAAAAGTGATCGATAGCTTGGGCAGAACAGTTCTCGAAAACGCACCATTGCTCAATAAACAACTGGATTGTTCTTCTTGGAAAACTGGAGTTTATTTCGTGACGCTTACCAACGGCAATAGCTCTTCTACTCAGAAGATCATCATTCAGTAGCAATCAGACTTCCTCTTTCTCGATCCAAACGTACGTGTAGACTTACGTCTAATTCTTGCTGCAATTCTTCTACGTGGGATATCAATCCTACTACGCGATTTTCATGCTTCAATGATTTAATGGTTTCGAGAACGACAGAAAGTGATTCTTTATCCAACGCCCCGAATCCTTCATCTAAGAAGAAGAAACTGCGTTCGCTTTCATTGATCACCTTCACTCGCTCTGCCAACGCCAACGCAAGACACAACGATGCTTGGAACGTCTGCCCTCCCGATAAGGTCTTCAGCAAACGACGCTTCCCTTCATTGAGATAATCAATCACATAAAAATTATTCTCCTGATCGACCTCAATGGCTAGTCGCTCACGAGTTAGCTTTCTAAAACGAATATTCGCGGCTGCACACAATTCTTGTAAATAGAAATGTGAGATATAACTTACAAAGCCACGTCCTCTAAACAATACTTCAAGTTCTCTCAAATTTGCCAAACGCTTTTCCAAAGCAGATCGCTGAACAATGAATTCCGCTCCCTTGGCGCGATCGGATAACAATCGCTTCATCTGTTCTTGCGCCACCACCCTTGCTTCTTTCATTTTCTCAAGGTCCGTGCTCAACTTTGAGCCGCCCTCCTTCAATCGTTCGATTTCCGGCGCATTCGACTGATCCACTCCATCTGACTTTGACAATTCTTCCAAGCGCTTGCGCGTTGCATACAATTGCGAATCGAAATCGGTGAGCTGTTTTGTAATGTTAGCCTCATCCATGGAGGTATTCATTACGCTTACCACAGCCTCCGTATTTGTTTGCTCTTGAATCAAAAGCTTTTCCCAATCATCAATAATTTTAGCCAGAGACTCTGTCTCCCTTTGGATATTTTCCGTGAGTGTTTTTTGGGTTCCTTTCAAAGCAGCCATTTCCGATTGGCACTTGGATGCCGCATCAGCCGCCTCTTTCCAATCTATCTCCGCCTGTCGAATACTCTTTTCCACTTTTTCGATATCGCTCAAAACAGATGCGCTATCCATCGCTAAATACTTCTGCCACCAATCGTCCTTGTCGCTATTCACTTCTGCATCAATCAAAGTAATCTTCCCTTCCATCGAAGCGATTTGAGCAACCACTTCCGAAACTTCTTTATCGATACTTTCTTTTTGTTCTAACAACTTTTGAAGTTGCAACTCTTCTTTCTTTAAGTCATCCGTCAGCTTGCTCAACTCCAGATCCTTCGCGGAATTCAACTCCAATCTTTTCTGAGCATCTTGCCAAGTTGCGATAGACAATGAAACCACTCCTTTCATCAATTGTGAATGAGCTGATTTCTTCTTTTCGAAATCCTCCTCCAAGCGTAATATCTCTTTTTCTAATGAAGAAATAGACGCCTCTATTTGATCTACTTTCCGAACGTTCATTCGGTATTTTTCCAATCGCTTTCGAACGGTCAATAGTCCATCCTCAGCGGCTTTCAGATCATCATGATTTCCATCAAAAACAGATGGATGCTCCAAACTGCCGCACAATGGACATGCCTCACCGCTTTGAACCAAGGCTACAAATGCGCTCAATCCAGCCTGCTTCAATAACTCATCCTTTCGCTGTGTATATTCCCTCTCTTCACGCTCCAATCGCTCTTCCCATGCAGTCATGCTGCTATGCTCAGTATCGATCCATTCGCTCAGTATGCCTGCTAGTTCATTCTTAAGCTTGGCGAGTTCCGTCGTATTTTCTTTTTGTTTTTGGGAAAAATTGTTTGCCTCATTGTCAAAGCTCTGTCCAGATTTCGCTACCAGTCCTAACTGTAAGCGTATCTCGCCAGAATCGATCTGTTGCTCCACGGAAGCACGGTACTGCGCGTATGATAATGTCTTTGCCTTCGACTGCTCCACAGCGGCAATCACATCTTTTAATTGTCCACTTAATTGCTCATGAACAGACGTTGCCTTTTTCAATTCACGCTTCAATTCATTTCCTTGAATAATCTTCTGTAAATGTTGAACACGCTCGCGACGAGATTCTTTTTTACTGTGTAAAATCTCTGCTTCTTTAAAACGAGCCTCCACTGCAGGCCACGCACTTTCTAGCTCGACTAACTTTCCATTCGCCTCCGCCAATAAATCATTCGCTCGCTTCAGACGCTTTTCATTATCACTCTTCGATAAATAAAGCGGCCCAAACAATACGTTCATGCGCTTATATACTTCCAACTCTTTTCGAAGCGCTTCTTGTCTTGGTTGATCTTGTAAAAGCGCTTGAAGTCTTTGTTGGTAGTCTTTCCATTGTATGTGTAATTCTTCTAGAGACTGTAAGGTCAACATTCGCTCTTGCGATGTTTGCAATTGCTTTTCCATCTCCTCAATCACTCGCATTCTTTCTTCCATCTCATCTTTCAAACGCTGCTCTGTATCCTCCGATGTATCGGAAAGCTCATTCAACTGCGCCTCTACGCGAATAAGATCTGCATTTGCACGAGACGAAAGCGAACGCACTGGTTGCGACAAATCGAATTTGTTTAATTGAAAAAGCTCTTGCAACATTTCATTGCGCTCCGAATCCTTCAACTCGACAAACTCTCGAAACTTCCCTTGAGGGATAATGATGGTTCTTCTAAAATCGTCGAACTTCATCCCAAGAATAGATGACGCATCCTTGGTTGGAAGCGGCAACCAATTATCTTCTTGCCACTGGTATATTTTTAAGTCTGCTCTATCGAGCTCGTCAAAATTCTTTGTCTTGCGTTTGAGTGTGTACACTGACAAGTAGCGTACGCCCTCATTTTTTCCCACTAAATATTCAAATCGAATCTCGAGTTTTTGACTCTGCAGATTGATCAATCCGATATTTTCTCCGCGCTTACTCAATCGCTCCGACTCTCCGTAAAGCGCGATCATCATGGCTTCCAGAATAGAAGACTTACCACTCCCCACCGCGCCGAAAATGCCGAATAAACCTGCGCTGGTCAATTTTTCAAAATCAATCTCTTGCTTTTCACGATACGAATACAAACCTTCGATCGATAATTTCAACGGAATCATTCCTCACCTCCTTTCGTCATTACCTCTTTCAACAATTCCATCAATTCTGCATTGGGGGCCATTCCATTATTCTGTTGAGCATAAAACTTTTCGAACAAGCTTGGCACATCCAACTGAAGATCTTCGGCTTTGATACGCGAACCATCTTGCTCATCTTGATTTCTTCTTTTTGGAATAAGATGTACGATGCGCTCATGCGCGGTCATCAATGCCTTGCGCGTAGCAGCATCCAGCGAATCGTCTGTCACAAAAGTCAACTCCACGTATGTGTTTTGATTTTCCGCCAACCAGTCTAATGCTTCTTGTAAAACTGAAAACTCAACACGATGTAATTTGTAACCTCGCTCCAAAGCGATTGGCTTAAGAGTGGTTGTTTCGCCTATTGAAACAATCACTCCATATTTTTCTTGTCCTGCTTCACTAAAACTATAGTTCAGTACTGCACTAGAATACACGACAGGAAATCTTCTATCGTCTACAATTTGATAGCGATGCAAGTGCCCCAAAGCCGCGTAATGCAAGCCATCCGGAAGATGATCCGTGTACATTGCTTGAGCGCCTCCAATGTGTAGAATGGAACGCTCTCCCTCTGGTTCATCCTCTTGCGTCCCCCCTTCTTTCATAAAGAAGAAGTGTCCGACAAATACATTGATGGAATCTGCTGTAAAATATTTTTCAGCCAATTGATTCCATTTTTCTCGAAGCAATTCACGCAATTCATCTTCGCGTTCTTCATTTCCAAGATAAATTTTCAAAAGCATTTCATTGGCATAAGGCGCTGTAAGCAGCACCATTGGCGGGCGTCCATCGGGATAGCACAATGTCACTACTCCATTCTCCGGAGCTGCAATTTCAATTCCCGCAGCGTTGGTCATCGGTGCAATCATTTGTTGATTTGCACCGAGTAAAATAATTCCAAGCTCTTTTGCCAAAGGAAGCGGCGCTTCAATCAATGCATGACTATCATGATTTCCTGCAATCGCAATTACAGGACGATGTCCATTTTTTGAAAGTCTAAAAAGGGTTTTGTAGAACAAATCTTGCGCTTCATGAGAGGGATGAAACACATCAAAGAGATCACCCGAAATCACTACAGCATCAACGCTTTCACGATCTGCCATCTCCACTAACTCATCCATCACTTCTCGTTGTTCTTCAAGGCGAGAATAATCCATCAATCGCTTTCCTAAATGCCAATCTGCAGTGTGTAATATTTTATAAATGCTGCTCACTTATTTGAAGGTCGTTTTTGAATGTTTGCAATTTGTCAACAAATCTCTTCCCTTTTATGAAGAAAGATTCAAAGGAAGGTAATTATTTTGTGTCATCAACCTTTAACCACTCTAACTCAATAATCTTTTGTTCTTTATGCAAAGACTTCTTGACAAATACGATTATATCTTATTGGACATTATCTACACATACAAGAAGAATAATAAGAATCAACTTATCAAACTTTCGCAACTAGAAGCAAATTATTGGACGCGCATTGAGCGCGATGATGCGAGAGATAATCACACTGCTCAACTTGGTGAGCGCATCGCACACCTTTACCTCAATGGGTACATCCTCAACAAAAGCGGAGTAGGATACAATCTAACCAGAAAAGGAAAAGAAGAATTGCTCGACGAGCGCATGGAAAAAGTAGAGCGTATTTAATCAATAGCGCTCTTTAAAACGCCTCTAGCTGTCTTTTTAGCCCAACCATCTTAATGGCGGTCACTGCTGCCTCTACGCCTTTATTTCCAAGATTACCACCCGAACGCGCACGTGACTGATCAACGGTGTTATCTGTAAGCACACCAAATATTACAGGCTTTTTGTACATCAAGGATACATCCTTCACGCCTTGAGCTACTGCATTGCACACAAATTCAAAATGTGGCGTCTCTCCGCGAATGACACTGCCGAGGCAGATCACACATTCAACGGAAGTATTTTCCAAAAGCATTTGAGCACCTGACGGCAATTCATAGCTTCCTGGCACATGTACAATCTTAAGATAATCGAGGCGAACGCCGCAATCTGTAAGGGTCTCTACGGCCCCTCTAAGTAGGTTGTCAGTGATGTCACTGTTCCACTCAGAAACAACAATCCCGATGCGCATACTCTGTGCATCGGGAAGTTGGTTCTTATCGAATAAAGATAAATTCGCTGTAGACATCTTATGACTTCTTCGCTTTCAACATAGCAAGAAGACGTGTGCCTTCTCCCCACTCTTGCGATTTGTTATCGTAATTGTCTGTCAAGTCTTTCAATAATGAGATAGCTCTATCATCTTGGCCTAATTCCATATACACTTTAGAAGCTTTCAAAATGTACTGTGGAGCAAGGTAGTTGCGACCAGCTGATGAACCAGCCTTCTTAGCTGCTTTCTCCAACCATGAAGCACCTTCTTCGTTGTTGCCCAATTGAACATACATATCACCTACGTTACCCATAGAGATTACGCCCAATGCCTCATCGTCGAAGTCTGCTTGCTTGAAATGCTCAAGAGCTTTTTCATATTCGCCCATATCACGGTAGTTGATACCGCACCAGTAGTGAGCAATCTTACCTGTCTTAGTTCCGCTATACTTATTAGCGATTTCTTCAAATCCTGTAAAATCAGCAGCACCGTTTAATGCAACAGCAGCTGAATCTACTTCTTGAAACTGAAAAGCTCTCCAGCTTGCATTTGCAGCTTCTTTTTCTTTTGGAGCTTTGTAAAGGAACTGATAAGCGAAGAATCCTACAATAGCAGCGATAATAATACCGCCACCTACCATCAGAGGCTTGCGATTCTTATCCATAAAAGATTCTGCTTTTCCATATACTTCTTGAACATTCAAGATAGTATCATCAGTTGTTTGCTTGGCCATAGGTCAAAAATTTGTGGATGCAAAAATAACAGGATTTCTCATTCGTCCTAATTTGTATTTAAACAACTGATTATCAGTTGTAAATATTTATATTTACGATATTCCAACCTCTTTTACAAGATTCCGTATCCTTTATTATCTTCGTAAAACATACTTCTTATATGAAAATATTGCGTTTGATCGGTGTTGTTGGCTTCCTTCTACTCTTTAGTTTTTCTCTCGTAGCACAAAAGAAATATCAAAGTCTTCTTTGGGAAGTTTCTGGAAACGGCCTTACAAAACCATCCTATTTATATGGCACCATGCACGTCAGTGAAAAATTGGTCTTCCAATTAGGCGACCCTTTTTACGATGCCATACAAAATGTAGATATCGTTGCTCTCGAACTTGAACCCGAACGTTGGCTCGCAGCAATGTTTGATGAAAATGGCTTTGGCCAAATGAGCAATATGCGAATGGATGATGAAGAGGAAGGATGGGAAATTGCACCACCACTTCAAAACGCATTCAAGCATCCCAACGATCTTCAAGAGAAGGTGAAAAATATTCTAGCATTCGAACCTCCTCTGCTCAACTATATGCTGTTTCGATTCGAAGAATATGGCTCTAGCGCCGACTTCGAAGAGAATACATGGTTGGATATGTACATCTATCAAACCGGAAAAAAACTTGGCAAAAAGACCATCGGGCTTGAAACGTATGATCAAAGTACACTCTACGGACAACTCGCTCGCAAAGCGGAATTGAATTCTAAAACCAGAAAAAGTTTTGATGAAAAAGATCGTAAAAAACTGATTGAACTTCAATCGCAAATCGAACCGGCATACAGAAGACAAGACCTCGATCTTATTGATAGCATCAGTCAAAACACCAACAGCAAATCTTTCAATGATTATATCTTGATTGAAAGAAATAAAGTATTCGTCAACACGATTGATTCTGTTTCGAAAAAAGGAGAAACAATCTTTGCCGGAATGGGCTGTGCTCACCTCCCAGGAAAAGACGGCGTAATAGAAATGCTTCGCAGCATGGGCTATACTGTAAAAGCGTTGGATAAGGGAACTCGCGATGCGAAGCGCCGTGCCAAACTGGATAAGCTTACCTTCAAAAGAACCTATTCTTCTTTTCAAACAAAAGATCAAGTAGTAAGCTTCAATGCTCCAACAAAAGTATATCCCATAGGAAGCGGCACATCCGGTGCTGGGTGGTTAGCAATGGATATTCCGAATGGCGCAAACTTCGTTTTCTACCGTATCAAAACATACGGTGGCAGCCTTAAGCACGATGTCAATTACATCAGTTCATCTATCGATAGTATTTTATACGAAGCAATTCCCGGCGATATTAAATCGATAAAAAGAGGGACCTACAAAGGACACCCTTCTGTTGATATTGTAAACGTGAATCGACGCGGCGATAGCCAACGCAGAAAAATTGTCTACACCCCAGAAGAGATTTTTATTTTCAAACTTTCGGCAGGCGGAGATAAAGTCATCAAAGGATTTGGAAATGAATTCTTCGAATCAATCAATGTGAATTATGATTTGAAAAATGGGGACAATAAAATTTGGATTTCCCCTGACAAATCAGTGCAAGTTAAAATCCCCGGAGACATCACCTATTATGTAAGTGAAAGCGAGATGTCGGCTAGTTCTCAACTCGAAGTAACATCTTCGCATCAAGCCTCTGGCAACTATTACAGCGTATATCGCATTCCTGAAACAGAATCATTCTACATTGATGAAACTGACTACCTCAATGAATACATCGCTTATCATTTCGTGGAAGATGGTGAACTCGAAGTGGTCGAAGAAAAAAATGCCTCCCTCGACAATCACCCCTCACGCTTCGGAAAATATCGCGCGAAAAACAATGATGTGATTTGGGCGCATTTTATGAAACATAATCTCTCGAATTACGCATTCATGGTGAATGTGAAAGATTCTGTTGCTGCAAATAATTTCTTTGAATCGATAAAACTTGACCTTCCTCAGTACAATGAATTCTTCACTTACAATGACACGCTGCTTCATTTTCAAATGGAGATTCCTTACGATTTAAATAGATTTCAAAAGAATTCCAACTACGGCTTCAATTGGCAATCGGATGATGAAGTAAATGAAGCAGAGGGCGTGCGCGAACGTATCCGTATTCAACCTCCATTTTCACCAGAAAATATTTTGGTAAAAATGAATCGTCATGGAAAATACTATCAGGAAAAAGACTCCACAACTTTTTTCCAAAACATAGAAGAAAGACTCGATAAAGAAGGGGAACTCATCTTGAAGCAAAAATCAATGCGTAAAACCCCAAAAGGAATTCGCATGGAATACCTAGCCACGGACACCGCCTCAACCCGCGCCATCATGTATCTTGTAGAGCTCCACAACTCAACAGTATATACCCTTAGCTCCAGTATTGATACTTTGGATGGCCCAAGTCCGTTTATCAATAAAGCTTTTGCTTCATTCACCCCTAAAGACTCTGTTTTTACTAGAAGCATATTTGATGATGCCGGTGCTCAGTTTATCGCGGATCTCTACAGCGCGGATAGCACCACACAAAAAAATGCAGTTCAACTTGTAGACGAAGTATGGATTCATGAGCGCAATTCAGAAAAGCTAAGACAACTACTAAAAAAATTACCAGCGCTCGAAGACAAAAAAGAAGTAGAGGAAATAAAATCATCCATGGTCATGGAGCTATGGAGGGATACGAGCAAGACAAACCTTGATTTTCTTCAACAAGAATATTACATCAACGCTGATAGTGCGACCATGCAAAATCGTATTCTCCAAAACCTTGGATGGATGAATACAAAGGACGCGACCTTGTTGATGAAAAGGCTCATGCTCGATGAACCTCCAATAGGAGGAAAGAGTGTCACCTCCAATCCGCTCTACACGCTAAAAGACAGTCTAGAATTAGCAAAACTACTCTTCCCCGAAGCTATGTCACTCGTATCGCTTCAAGAATACGAGGACCCTACCTATTCCATTCTAGCAATCTTAGTAGATAGCGCAGCTGTTCCCAACACTCTAATTCAACCATACTTGAATCAAGTATTACTAGAAGCGAAGAATGAATTGAAACGTGTAAATGGTACAGAAGAAAAATCCTACAACTTCAACACTACCCCTCTCATCAACTACTGCCGAATTCTTCAGCCATCACGCACAAAACCTGAGGTAAAAGCTTTTTTTGATAAAATATATAAGTCGAAGAAAAGACAACTCCTCATCGATATTACAGAATTTAATATCCATCATAAAATCAACACGCCAGACTCCATCATTGAATTTATTGGGAAAGAAAAAGAATATCGACTTCCTCTATTCTCCACTCTTTATGATCTAAAATCTACTGATCTTCTAAAATCAGATTGGGCTAACACGGATTCTTTGGTGGTGTTGTATGCAGAAAAAAGATATGAAGGAAAGTATGACAACAAAGGAAAAGTGGAGAAAGTAGAATTGCTCGGTCATCACATAAGAACTATCAAAGGCAAGGAATACAAAGCCATTTATCTAAAGTTCAAAAGAAAAGGAGAACTTGATTGGAGAGGTACTGTTTTCGTTATACCAAATGATGGATCTTTGTGGTCTCCAGATGTGTGGGAGCCATCAAACACAACGGTCCTCGATCCAGGAGAAAACGAACAAAAAGAATTAGATAGAGTGTATCGCCAAATCGTTGATGCACACAGGAACAACAAATCAGGAGATGCAAACATATTCAGCAGCTACCAAGGATGGGAATGAGGTAATGAGTGATCTGCGTGAAGCTCCTTTGAGTATCGCCAAACTCTCGTTATTTCAATTCAAAAATTATGAATCCATCGAAATCAATTTCGATGCGCCCGTAGTATGCTTTCTCGGAGATAATGGCGAAGGCAAAACAAACCTGTTAGATGCTATCCACTACTTGACTTCATGCAAATCTTACTTCAATGCAGTCGATAGTCAAAACATCAAATCAGGCGAAGATCAAGGAAGTATTGCAGGAGAATTCATGCGCAACTACCAACCTGAAATGGTGCATTGCGCATTGAGAAAAAATCAACGCAAAATTTTCAAGAGAAATCACAAAGAATACGATCGACTCGCTGAACACATAGGCTTCCTTCCGTCTGTAATCATCACTCCATACGACATCGAACTCATTCTCGAAGGAAGTGAAGTGCGTCGTAAATTTGTAGACATCACAATTTCTCAGTATTCCAACAAATACCTTGAGCATCTCGTTGCCTACAACCAAGCGCTTTCTCAAAGAAATAATCTTCTTAAATCTTTTGGGAAATCAGGAAAGTATATCCCTGAATTACTAGAGCCATGGGATTTTCAACTGGTTCAACACGCTACATTCATCTATGAAGAGCGCTTGAAATTTTTTGAAAAATTTATCCCGGTTTTCAATGGCATGTATCAAACTATTTCCAACGGAAAAGAACAAGCCTCGCTCGAATACAAGAGTGATCTTGCAAACGATAGTCTTGAAAATCTTTTACTGAAAAATAAGGATAAGGATAAATTTCTCGAAAGAACTTCTGCGGGAATTCACAAAGATGAACTCGAGTTTTTACTCGATGGTCATCCACTCAAAAAGTTCGCAAGTCAAGGTCAGCAGAAATCCTATCTCATTGCTCTAAAGCTTGCGCAATACCTGACGCTCAAACAAGAGAACGAGGCCACCCCTATCCTGCTGCTCGATGATTTATACGACAAAGTCGATGAAACACGTGTAGGTAATCTGCTCGCTTGGCTGCACCAAAATCATCGTGGTCAAATCTTCATCACGGACACACACACCGATCGTATTCCCGCACTGCTCACCAAAATGGAGGCTAAGTTTGAAGCTTTTCATATCCAAAAAAGCACCGCTTCTAAAATGTCCTTCTAACCATGAGCTCGAGAAAATACAATGACCTTCCCATCAAAGCGATCATCCAACAGATGCTCGACAATGCCGGAATGTCCAAAAAATACAACGAACTCGAAATTATTAAGTGCTACCACGAGGTCATGGGCTCTATGATTTCCAAGCGCACCCGCGAGGTCAAGCTACGAGATAGAACTTTGGTTCTGAAAATGGATAGCGGGGTCCTCAAGGAAGAACTCAACCATAATAAGCGCCAAATCATTCAAATGATCAATGATAAAATGGGCGCTCCTATCATAGAAGAAGTTGAGGTTTGGTAGGTGTTTTTCGTGTTTAAATGTATATTCGCCACACCCATAGGGAAATTTTGAAACCAACCCGTTAAAAGTCCATGAAATCGTTTTTACTAAAACGTCCTAAACTCACTCTACTCTCCATCGGTGCAGTTGCTGTTCTAGTACTTTCAGCAGCATACTCCCGTGAAGCACAACCAATGCAATACCACTCGCAAGATGAAGTAGTGCAAATGATGATGTCAGTGACAGGACTTCCTGTCGGTGACAATGGTTATTTCACCGGAAGTGGAAAATGTGCTGGGTGCCACGGAATCGATCCAGTTGGTAATGCAAACATGACTGCTGAAGGTGTGCACATCAGCCCGACTGAAGATTGGAGAGCCACAATGATGGCTAACAGTGCAAAAGATCCACTGTGGAGAGCAAAAGTGGCGCATGAGACTTCTGTTAACCCTGCACACGCTCAAGAACTCGTTAATAAATGTACGAGCTGCCACGCACCTGCTGGTCGCTATTCTCACCTCATGATGGGTGAAGAAAATTACTCGATGGAGCAATTGGCAACAGACTCTATTGCTCTTGATGGCGTAAACTGTGGTACATGCCACCAACAACGCATGGACAATCTCGGACAATTCTTTTCTGGCGAATTACATTACCATACCGATACTATCTGGGGACCTTACGTTTCAGAAGAGTTGAGCTTCCCGATTTTCGAAGCAGCTATGACCTCATTCGTAGGCTATACTCCTGTAGGTAGCCACAAAGTAGCAAAGTCGGAAATGTGTGCTGCATGTCACTCATTAGTTACAAATACTGCCGATCTCGAAGGAAACGCAACTGGTAATACATTCATTGAACAAGCTACATATCATGAATGGTTGAACTCTGTCTACAATACGGACACACCTCAACGCAAAGAATGTCAAGGATGTCACATGCCTCGTGTGGACGAACCAATCGTTATTGCATCGGGATATGCCTTCCTTCCAGGTCGTCAACCATTTGGCCAACACTGGCTAGTAGGCGGCAATACATTCATGCTCGGCCTCATGAGAGACAATGCTGAACAACTTGGTGTAACAGCGACTACAGACAATTTCAATACAGTTATCGATCGCACCTTGAGCCAACTTCAAAATGAAACAGCAACGATCGAAATCACCCCAGGTGAAGTAGATGGAGATACTGCTCGATACAGTGTGCGCGTGACAAACCTCTCTGGTCACAAACTACCAAGCGGTTATCCAGCGAGAAGAGCTTACCTCGAATTCGAAATGATCGATGAAGAAGGTAACACTATCTTCCATAGCGGCAAGCCTGCTATTGATAGCCCATTCGAAGTGTACGGAAATGATTTGCCATACGAACCTCACCACGATTTAATCACATCTGAAGAACAAGTACAGATCTATGAAATGGTGATGGGAGATGTAAATGGCAATCCAACAACAGTACTTGAAAGAGCTGACGAAATGTTGAAAGACAATCGCCTCGTACCCCTCGGATTTAGCACCCTTCACAGTGCTTATGATACTACAATGATTGTTGGTTCAGCTGCAACAGATCCTAACTTCAACAAAATTGGCGGAGCTGAAGGCACGGGTACTGATGAAGTGCGTTTCCACATTCCTGTAACGGGCATAAATGGTAACGTAACAGTTCGCGCTAAAATCATGTTCCAAGCAGTTCCTCCGCGTTGGGTAGAAGAAATGTTCGGTGTAGAAAATGATGTGATCAATGCATTCGAAAGCATGTATTGGGAAGCTGGTCCAGCGCCTGTTCAAATGGCAATGGCAGAAGAATCATCTATCATCGTAGGAGTCGCAGACCTCGAAGCAAACAAGTTCTCGATCGGTCCTAACCCAACCATGAGCGGCATGATTACCGTGAACGGTGGAAAAGACACGATCAAAGAAATTAGAATCTATAACCTCCAAGGTCAACTCATCGAAACGCGTCGTGTGAACATGATTCGCACGCAAATCAATCTACCCGCTGCTATGGGAACATACATTATCGATGTTCACACCAGCAATGGAAGATACGTTGAGAAAGTGATTAGACGATGATTCAATTAAGACATGTACAACTGCAAGATGCCGAGCAAATGCTCGGCATTTATGCTCCATACGTTTTGGAAAATGTAGTTTCGTTTGAAATCAAACTTCCATCTGTAGAAGAGTTTCAAGAGCGTATAAAAAATTACACATCAAAGTATCCTTGGCTCGTTGCCGAAGAGAATGGAAGAATCATTGGATACGCGTATGCGTCCACTTATCGCGAGCGCGAAGCTTACAAGTATTGTGTTGAAACAAGCGTCTATGTAGCAAATGATGCACAACGAAAAGGGGTCGCAAAAAAACTTTACGACCAACTTTTCGAAGAATTAAAAAAATTGGAACTCCATCAAGCATTCGCTGTCATCACTCTACCAAACGATAAGAGTGTCGCATTCCACGCCGCTTGCGGATTTATTTCATTCGCCACTTTTCCCGAAGTCGGATATAAATTCAACCAATGGCACGACGTGCATTGGATGAGAAAAGTGATTGGTTAATTACAACAACTCATTCGCCAAATTAGCAAGCTCGCTTCGCTCGCCTTTTTCAAGCGTAACGTGGCAATATAAATCTTGTCCTTTCAAACGCTCAATAACGAATGATAAACCATTACTCTGCTCGTCTAGATATGGCGTATCAATCTGTCGAACGTCGCCTGTCAAAATGATCTTCGTATTCTCTCCAGCACGTGTGATGATGGTCTTTACTTCATGGGGCGTCAAGTTCTGCGCTTCATCTACAATCATGATACAATTCGATAAGCTTCGACCACGAATGAATGCAAGAGGACAAATGGTAATTTTTCCAGCAGCTTGCATTTCATCAATCGCTTTGCGCTTCTTCTCATTCTCACCAAATTGATTTTTGATGAAATTCAAATTATCCCAAAGCGGCTGCATATAAGGATTTACTTTCTCTTCTGCATCTCCTGGTAAGAATCCAATTTCTTTATTGGATAGTGGAACGATGGGACGAGCTAAGAATAATTGATCATACGTATTCTTCAACTCCAACGAGCCAGCCAGTGCTAGCAAAGTCTTTCCTGTTCCCGCCACACCACTAATCGTTACCAATCGGATTTCCGGATTCAATATCGCGTGCATTGCAAATGCTTGTTCTGCATTCTTCGGTTTGATGCCATAAGCATATACCTTATCGACACGCTGCAATGATTTTTCTTTTCCATTATAGTAGGTCAATGCAGAAGATTGTCCATTGCGAAGAATGTAAAAATGATTGCTCATTTTTTCCTTTCCTAGCACCGTCAATTTTTTCGATTCACCATCCTGATATAGTTTGCGAATAAATTCGCTTTCTACATCCTCAATCAGCGACATCCCACTATACATCATCATGCTATCCTTCACCTTGCCCGTCTTGTAATCTTCGGCAGGTAGGTCAAGCGCTTTCGCTTTTAATCGCAAGTTGATGTCCTTGGTCACCATCACCACCTTCGACTTCTTTTCTTCTTGTTGAAGTTGAAGAGCAGCGTTCAGAATCTTGTGGTCATTCTTTTTGTCATTAAAAATTCGTTCCGCATCAGCAGTGAGATTATCAGAAGAATTTAAAATGATTTTTAGCTTCCCTCCTGCCCCATTGTGAAGCGGAATCCAAGCTTGTAGAGAATGATTTTCGGAAAGACGATCAATGATTCGAATGCACTCACGTGCTTCGAAATTTTTGATATCGTTACCCACTTTAAACTTGTCCAACTCTTCCAATACAGTGATTGGAATAGCGACAAGATTGTCTTCAAAACTGTTGATACAGTTGTGATCGTGTAACAGCACAGACGTGTCCAGCACGTAGATCTTTTTTACTTTGCGCGGTGTTGGCATAAGCCGTTAGGTATTAAGCGTGTAACTGTAAACTCCCTTCTCGGCCTCCCTCCGTCGAAGAAAACCATTAATCGGGTGTATCGAAAATAGGCTTTGCAATGCTCGTGCCTCTATGCATCCATAGCGAGTTATCAACTATTCTTTATTCATTCGAAGTGTGTTTTTTAGCTTTCGGCTTTCAGCTATATCTCTCAAAAGATAAAAAACTGAAATTCCCGCAGTTAAATAAATTCCTATGTTAACGCAAGAATATACCAATGTTAAACTGAATAATATTCTACCTCCTTTCTCCAAAAATCAATTCTACCTTTGGTTGATAAACTGAAAAAAATTGGAATATTTCTCTTACAAAAAACTCAGGATTTGGCAACTATCCATGGATTTGGTTGAACAAGTTTATTTGATCTGCCAAAAAATGCCATCACAGGAAATATATGTTTTGACGCAACAAATAAAGCGATGTTCCATTTCAATACCGTCCAACATTGCTGAAGGATATACGCGTGGAAGATCGAAAGAAATCACTCACTTTCTCCGTATATCAAATGGTTCAGCAAGTGAGTTGGAAACACAACTCCTAATTTCTATACGTTTAAAATATCTCTCCGTAGAAGACACTAACCCTGTTTTGAATGAAATCTCTTCTATTCAAAAACAAATTCAATCTCTTATCAAAAAAATCGAACAAGACGACGCTCCAAAATAGCATTCAGCCGATAACCGTTAGCCATAAGCCGCAAGCCGCAAGCCCCCATTGTATCGAAGGGCCGCGCGGCCTTATCTTGCGGCCATGAAAACAAATTACCTTATCATCCTTCTTCTGGCATTCATCTCTGTGGGAGCGAGTGCGCAGAGTAAGCAAGATCTTGCTGCAATCAAGAAACTCGATGCTACATTTCAAAAAGCATTGACGGACTTCAATGTACCTGGAATGGCCATTGCCATTGTGAAAGATGATAAAGTCATTTTCGCAAAAGGATATGGTACAAAAAACACTTCCACCAATGAGCCTGTTACCGAGAACTCTTCATTTGCTATTGCGAGCAACTCGAAAGCATTCACTGCTGCGGCCCTCGCTATTCTTGTAGATGAAGGAAAGATCAAGTGGTCTGATAAAGTAAAAACATATCTTCCGTACTTCGAACTATATTCTCCGTATGTAACGAATGAAATGACAATCCGCGATCTACTCTGCCATCGCTCTGGTCTTGCTACTTTCTCTGGAGATCTCATTTGGTACGGTACCACCCACTCCCGAGAAGAAATTATCAAACGTGCCAAATATCTCGAACCCGTTTATGGATTCAGAGAAAGCTATGGATACTCTAACATCATGTTCCTGGCAGCAGGCGAAATCATTCCGGTGGTGACCGGCAAAACGTGGGATGAATTTGTTCGTGAAAAATTCTTTGCTCCACTTGCAATGACAAATGCTAACACGAGCATCAAAGACTTCAAACCAGGACAAGACATTGCAACACCGCACAATGAAGTGAATGGAAAAAATCTTCCGATTGAATATGTTGATTGGGATAATATCGGTCCTGCCGGCAGCATCAACGCATCTGTGATGAATGTTTCTCAATGGATCAGACTACAATTGGGAAAAGGCACTTTAGAAGGTAAAAAATATTGGAGCGCGGCTCGCACATTTGAAATGTGGGAGAACATAACGCCAAAACCAGTCGGCGCTTGGCAGAGAGAAAATATGCCCTCTCGTCACTTCAATGGATATGGCCTTGGTTGGGAATTGATGGAATACGGTGGAGCAAAAGTGGTCAGCCACGGTGGTGGTTATGATGGAATGATTTCAAAGACAGTTTTAGTTCCTGAAAAAAATCTTGGCTTTGTGATCTTGACAAATAATATCAATAGCCTTCCATCATGTTTGACATTCTCTGTGCTTGATGCATTCTTAAATGTTCCTTCTGGAAAAGATTGGCCAGCAATATTCCTTGAATTTAAAAAATCAGATGAAGCTGGATCAGCACAAGCAAAAGTGGAGGCAGAAGAAAAACGATTGAAGGAAACAAAACCAAGTTTGCCACTTACAGAATACACTGGCACGTACTCGAGCCCGATGTATGGCGATGTAGAAGTCAAAATAGAGCCTTCTGGCGAACTTTCTATAGACTTTAAGCCCACAGCACTCTTCAAAGGCAAATTGAGCCATTGGCACCTAGATACGTTTAAATTGAACTGGACCACTCAAATGATGCTCCCCCCTGGGGATGTAAGCTTTGTTATCAATGCTCAAGGCAAGGTCGAAGAACTGCGCGTATTCGTGGAAAACCCTGATTTTGACTTCACTGAGTTGAAATTGATGAAAAAATAGGTTATTTTAAAAAAAACTGTATATTTGCGCCCGCTAAAAGCAAATGGCACCGTAGCTCAATTGGATAGAGCATCTGACTACGGATCAGAAGGTTTGGGGTTCGACTCCCTACGGTGTCACTAAAGCAAATTAAAAAGCCCTCTTCGAGGGCTTTTTTTATTTCCCTACTTTTGTAGAAATACGATGTCAATGAAGAAAGTTTTACTAATGTTCGTGCTCTGCACTTCTTTCGTTCAACTTAACGCCCAAAGCAGAAGATCAAGTGAAGAAGAAACCAATGATGATACTATCGAACTAACCGACGAAGAAGAAGAGGAAAAAGACCCCTTCACCGGCATCAGTATCGGACTCAATATCGGTAGTTACTTCGCATCAAAAACCACCGCCAATATCTATAATGGAACTTGCCAAATCGGGGACCTCAATCGTCCTGATGGCGTGAGATGCTATACCATCGCCGAAAGAATCGACCCAAATACCTTTCTTCAAACATGGCAGCAAATCACACAAGATGTCGGCGCGACCAATGTGGCGGTACCGCTCGACTCCTATCCTATCAATATGAGATACTCTCCTGCATTCAATGTAGGGATGCAGATCAAATACAATTGGGGCAAGGATCACGCACTCGTTTTTAATTTCAATACTGTGAAATTAAAAGCAATCGATGTGTTCACACTTCGCTTTGAAGGAACCGGTGCACAACAAAATGCGCAACAAGATATTCGCACATATGATATCACAGGCACCGAACAACGATTCAGCGCCAATATCGGATACCGCGGCGGTGTCTTCATCAATGAAGGAATGAATTGGTACTACCAACTCGGAGCGAGCATGCTTGGAACACAAGTAGAAAAAAACCAAATCTTCATCGAAGGAAACGCGTACGATCTATTCCTCGGTGCTCAAAACCCAAATCAATTTGTGACCTTAGACAATAGCCCAACAGGAATTGGCTTTGGCGGTTATGGTGCACTTGGAATCGAGTTCTTTATCAAAGACAAATACACCTTCGATATTAGCTTCATGACCACTCGCGATACGATGAAGATGTTTAACTATTCAACCACGGGATGGAATAAAACACTCATGGCTTCTTTCACCCTCTAACATTGAAATTCGCCATCACAGATATCGAAACCACGGGTAGTTATGCTTCAGGAAATAGCATAATCGAAATTGGTATTTGTGTGGTCGAAGATGATAAGATTATTGAGGAGTTTCATACGCTGCTTAATCCAGGTATTTCTCTTCCTCCATTTATCACTGCGCTTACTGGCATTCAAACACACATGCTCGCAAGTGCGCCCTCATTCTCACAAGTAGCAGACGACATTGCAGACATCTTCAAGGATGCTGTCTTTGTTGCTCACAATGTAAACTTCGATTTCAGCTTTTTCAAAGCAGAATTCGAAGCGCTTGGAATGACATTTAATCCGCCCAAACTTTGCACCATCAAACTCGCACGCAAAGCCTTTCCAGGCATGCGCTCGTATGGCCTTGGAAATATTTGTCGTGATCTACAAATCATCAACGACGCGCCCCACAGAGCATTGGGAGACGCTAGAGCTACTACATCACTTTTCTACAAATGCCTCGCTAATGTAGATTTCGATGTTGTACAAAAACTGATGGAAGAACGACGACGGAGAACTTTCTTCCGCAACACATCGATCGTGCAGAATATGATAAGCTTCCCGAGCGAACAGGAGTATATTACTTCCTCAACCAACAGGGGAAACCTATTTATATCGGTAAAGCGAAAAACATCAAAAAGCGCGTGCGCTCGCACTTTGCAGGACCCTTAAATACTGCAAAGCTCCAAGGATTTATCCGTGATATTCATCAAATTGATTTTCGAGAAACGGGAGACGAAACACTAGCTCTCCTTTTGGAAGACTCTGAAATCCGCAAGCATTGGCCTCCATACAATCGTGCGCAAAAAGCAAAGACCAATTATTACAACATCATATCCTACGAAGATCAGCGCGGATATTTACGACTAGCGGTGCATAAAGGCAAATACGCGTCGAATATTATTCAGTCTTTTACTTCCTCCATTCAAGCCAGAAATTGGCTCATCGAAACGACGGAGCGATTCAACATCGACCTTCGACTCATCGGACTTGACACTGGGCTTGAGAAAAAAGAATGGCCGCAAATCGATGAGCATAATAATGTACTTTTTGATGCCTTAGAAACACTAAAAAAAGAACAAGCCAGCTTCGTCCTACACAAGCAAGGAAAAGCGAAAGGTGAAGTTGCTTTTATTTACATCGAAAAAGGATTGTTTCAAGGATTTGGCTTCGCACCATACGAGGTGCCTATCACAAATCTCGATGAGCTCTTGACATATATTGAAAAACTCCCCGTCACCGAGATCAATCAATCCATCGCCCTCTCCCTCCTAGAAAATCCACGCCTCTGGAAAAAAACAGAGGTCTCCACCTGGGAGACCTCTGAGAGTATTTGAAAGTGAAAATTATTTCTTCTTTATAACCCCGAATTGCGATTTGCGGCCTTTTCTCATATAAGCAACCATAGAGTCCTCACTAATTTTAGCAAATACTCTTGGCACCGCAATCATTCCTAATTCCTTAGAGGAAAACATCTCTTTCTTCACCTTCTCTCCGTTGGCATCCACTTTTGTATAAACTACAACACCATTTTTCGCGCTTGGTGCATAGCCAACCCACTTCGATGGATCAAACTTTCCGGTATTCTTTATGTGATCATTATAAATAAAATATAAATCGTCACCATCTACGAAAAGCGCATAACCCAAAGCATACCCTCCATCATCTTGGCTGGCCTGCTTCTTGTGAATTGCTGTGGTCCACTCATGCTTATCATCGCGAGTAAATTTACTCACAACAATATCATTATATACATAAATAATAACAGTTCTTGTGGTAGTCCTACCATTAACGGTAGTAGTATATGTTCGCTCATAAACATACCATTGCTCTGCAACTACTTTATAACTTCCGTCCTCACCGTAAATGAGATCCTTAATATCATATCTAAAAGGCTCTACGTCCTTGCCCTTCTCTTCTTTTTTCTCAACTTTTTTCTTCTGCTTTTCAGTCATGAATTCCTTGAACATATCAGTATCATATTCATGCTTATTAAGGACTGCTAATTGACCTGTTGATTTATCAAGTGAAAGAGTTAAAACCCCTGCTGCATTTATTGACTTTTTTGTTGAATATAATCCTATTAACCGAATTTGGCCTTGGTGCTCAGAAAAAGTAACACTTGAAAGGTATACATCTTCCACTTTTACTTGTTGGTCAATGACGTTTTGTCCTCCGCTCTTTATTTGTAAAATGTGAAAGGTGTATTCCAAATTGCCCTTCTTCACAGACATTTTTCCCTCATTCCAACGCTTTCCTTGAATATACACATTACCGTCATTGTCTATACTACCGTCAATGATACCAAACTTATCTTCCAAATAAGGTAAATCTACTCCCTCCGTGCTCCATAGCACATCCATTTCTGAATTCATAACAACCACACTTAATCTTGCATTCTCATCCTTCTCCCTAGCGTTCTCAAGCACAACTGCTATTTTACTACGATCCCCTGATACAAACGTATATATCTTTCCGGCATCTCTCCTCTTCTCATAAGGAATATCTGCTATTTTAACCGCCTTGCCTGTAGCTGCTAGTGTAGACTTTGGAACATCCTGCCAGAAAATTGCATATCTTTTGTCCTCTTTTTGGGTACTAAAGGCAATTAGTTTATCTCCCATCAACAGAAAACTGCTTATCTTTCTATCTTCCTTTTTTGGAAGTTTAAAATCAACACTCAACTTTTCATTCATCTTATTATCATAAGATGACAATTTATACGTTCGCGGAAAAAGTGGGTTAGATGGTTGCGAGTATGTAGCAACAAAGTAATTCGAACCATCATACCCAATGACATCCTGACCCGCGTAGCCCCCCTTCTGCTCCGAGCCCCACTCAATACTAAATTGCGAGAAAGATGACAAGCTCAAAAAGCAAATGAGCATAATTAAAGAAAATCTTTGATTCATAGAAATTTTAATGAGTTAGTTTAATTGGACCATTAGTCTATTGTGTAAAGAAACAAAATTTACCATTTAACTTCCAAATGAAAATAAAAAAAGCTATTAATTATGACTTCGCATAATTAATAGCTTCTCTTCTATTATTTAAATCAAACCTATATAATCACCGCCGCCAAGAGCACAATCAAAAGGAATGTTAGGAGTAAACTCAATGCAGCAAGGATAGTCCCTGCGATAGCCAAACCTTTCCCACTATTTCCATTCTTATTCGAGCCGCTCCATCCAATAATTCCGAAAATCAAGATTGGAATATCCAAGAAGAAGCCAAATCCTGCTAGCACCCAAAGCGCTATATACAAACCAAGGAAAACAGCCATAACGATGGTCCCCCAATGCCAGCCACTATCGCTGCCCGCAGCCATTTTCGCTTTAGCCATTTTGGCTATTGGCAATTGCTTAACAATGGATTTTAATACTGGAACCTTCGTATTACTTTCTGAAATAACTGAAGCCTTCTTTGCTAACACAACTGGAGCAACATTCGGAGCTTCATTTTGTATGGTGATGGTTTGTGGCAATGGCTGCGATAAGGCAACATCGCTCTCTTCAATGGAAGAAGGCTCCTCCGATAAAGCAATCTCTTCTGATTTGAATTCTTCTTGCTTCTTAGATTTTACAAGTTCCGCAGTTTCATTTCTGCCTTTCCACTCCACATGGTAACCCTTGCGGTAATGGCGTTTCTCAATAGTACATGATGCTAACGAAACTACTACTGCTAGTAGAATTAGGAAATAGTTTTTCATAGATATTAATTTGGTTGGTTTATGTAGACCAAAAATATCTGCTGAATTACTTAAAAAATTTGTAGTTCGAATTTTTCGAAATGATCTACTTCATCTTATAGATGGTCACCGTCTCCAAAGAGTTCTTTGGGTTCAATCGATTCAATAGTATATCAAACCAACCCGGTTCCACTCTTGTACAATAAGTGAGCGTCGGAAAGTAGCCTTGCATGCGCGCTACACGCTCATCCAACTTTTCATCATTATAAAACAAAATATAGTTCGGCACATCTTTCGGGTCATATGTACCCTTCTGCTTTTTCTCCAACTCTGGCATCATCGCAATTTCTGCCGCCCAATCACTCGAGGATCTAAACACGTAATACCATTGCCAATTTCCAGAATAAAACTGTGGCACTTGACTCCCCGAATCGCCTTGCGTAAACTCCTGAATGAAATTTCTACAATCACCACTCTCATATAAATACAACATGGCTTCTACTCTAGCACGTTTCGAATAAGTGGTCGCCAATACCAACATCGCTGTAATATTCAACACCCAAAAAAACGCCCACAAGCCCTTGTGCAGGCTCATTCTCGAAATCCAAAATTTTGAAGTTGCCACAAATTGATTCCATCCAATGACTCCTAGAATAATAAAGAATGGCAACGCAGGTAAAATAAATCGTTCCTGTCTATTCGGATAAATAATATGGAAAACAACAAAGAATGTTATCGGTAAAAAAATGAAGAAATATTTTTTCCAGCTTTTGAAATAGCCCCACAATAACATCAAACTAACAGGTGGTATAATAAATAGACTGATAAAGCTCAAGTATGCAAAAGGGCTGCCCGGATAATTCATCGCATTCTTTGCATTGTATCCAAAATACCCTAGCAAATGTTGGAAGGGCTGCCCTCCCCATAACAAGACATCATCAATTTGTGTTATGAAAAATGCTAAAAATGCAACCGCACCAAATGTGATGAACCTAGTAATCTGTTTTTGTAAAAGAAAAACAAATCCTACACCAGCAACAATCAAAACTGTCTGGTAACGAAAGCCCACTGCCAAGCCCATTATAAAAGCTGCAAGAATCAACTTACTAAATCGAATTTGCAGTGATTTATCAAATCGATCCTGCAATGTCAAAGAGCCATTTCCAAAAGGAAATTTCAACTGAATATATTGAAATGCATTATTCTTTAAGAGATAATAAACTCCAAATAATAACGGAGGCATGCATACCAACTCTACCAAATTTCTTACTGAAAAATTAGGAAGTATAGCCAACAAAGCAAGCAACAATCCAACTCTAAAAGCATCCTTCTTACCACTTAAACGCTCTGTAATGCGATAAGCAAAATAAATAGTCAGTAATGAATATGCACCATGTATCAAGCGAATCAAATACATCTGTGTATCCGGATGCTCAATACCTAAGACATTAAAGATTTTGAAAAAAACAAACAGAAATCCCAAGTAGAAAAAACTAATCGGCTCTGGCTCTTGACGATCATTGCCAATACCAGGCATCCACTCATTAAAGTTATACCCGTCGGCCCAACTACTAGATGGCTCGACCGTGAGAAAATGATCATCGTGCATCATATAGCCTTTCGCAAAAAAAACAGCTATCAAACGTACCAAGAACGCAAGCATCAATAAAAATGCAAGTGGCCTTTCTTCTATTAATTTTTTCAAATTCATTTTCTAGAAAAATTCTATACTTGTAAAACGCCCGTCGAATATGTTCTTTCCGCAGGTGCGTGATTCGCCGCCTCGATTCCCATGCTCAACCATTTTCTTGTATCTGTTGGATCAATCACTGCATCCAACCACAAACGTGCTGCAGCATAGTAAGGCGAAGTTTGTGAATCATAGCGCTCTTTAATCTTATTGTAAAGCTCGTCTTCTCTCTCCTTTGTAATTTCTTCACCCTTTGCTTTCATCGAAGCTACCTCAATCTGCAATAAAACTTTTGCTGCTTGTGCTCCGCCCATTACTGCAACCTGTGCTGTCGGCCAACCTACGATTAATCGTGGATCATAAGCCTTTCCGCACATAGCATAATTACCAGCACCATAACTATTACCAACAACAATCGTGAATTTTGGCACTACACTATTGGCTTGCGCATTCACCATTTTAGCACCGTCTTTAATAATGCCACCATGCTCGCTGCGCGACCCAACCATAAAGCCTGTTACATCTTGTAAAAAAACTAATGGTATATTCTTCTGATTGCAATTCATAATAAATCGTGCAGCCTTATCAGCACTATCGCTGAAAATAACTCCACCCAACTGCATTCCATCTTTCTTGCTCTTCACAATCATGCGTTGATTGGCAACGATACCCACGGCCCATCCATCAATACGCGCATAACAACATAAGATGGTCTTCCCGTATTCAGCCTTGTATTCTGTGATATCACTATCATCCACAATACAAGAAATAATATCTCTCACTTCATATGGCTTCGTGCGATCCTCAGGAAGAATACCGTACAAGTCTTTCACGTTTCTCTTTGGAGCAATCGGTGCTACACGATCAAAACCAGCTGTCTTCTGTGGTTTGCCAAATTTATCTATCAAATTTCGAATGGTGGTCAATGCATCCTTATCATCTTTTGCTTTGTAATCGGTCACTCCCGATATTTCACAATGCGTCGTTGCTCCACCCAATGTCTCATTATCGATGTCTTCTCCTATCGCGGCTTTTACTAAATATGAACCCGCTAGGAAAATGGTACCTGTCTTATCTACAATCAATGCCTCATCTGACATGATCGGGAGGTACGCTCCGCCTGCCACACAAGACCCCATAATTGCAGCAATCTGAGGAATACCCATGCTGCTCATAATAGCATTGTTTCTAAAAATTCTTCCGAAGTGTTCTTTGTCTGGGAAAATCTCATCCTGCATAGGCAAATAAACTCCTGCACTATCCACTAAATAAATGATTGGAATTCTGTTCTCCATCGCAATCTCCTGAGCACGCAAATTCTTCTTTCCTGTAATGGGAAACCAAGCGCCAGCCTTCACTGTCGCATCATTCGCAACCACAATGCACAAGCGACCTTTCACATATCCCATCACCACCACCACTCCTGCACCTGGACAACCTCCATGTTCCTTGTACATTTCATCTCCTGCAAATGCACCAATTTCAATACGGTCTCTTCCTTCGTCTAAAAGAAAATCTACACGTTCGCGTGCAGTTAATTTTCCACGCTCGTGTTCCTTTGCGATTTTTGCTTTCCCTCCACCGAGATAAATTTTCTCCAATCGATGATTTAATTGTGAAACCAATTGCATCATCTTGTCTTCATTCTTATTGAACTCTAAAACTTGTTTTTCCATAAATCCATTTTCATTGAATGGTTAATGGTGCGAAGTTAATCATTCATATCCCCTATTTTCGCCACATGAGATATTATCTGGCAATATTCACATTTGTTGTTCTCGGCTGTCAAAACACCCCTCAGCAAACGGCCTCCAAAGGGCCCGTTGAAATCTTTCGTCCTGAATATGCTAAAGGATTTGAAATCCATCACTTCTCTGATAAAACTTCCATCATTTTATTCGACCTTCAAAACATTGGAGACACGCTAGAAATCATCGAAATTTCGAAATCACCGGCCCAACAAATTGCTTGTTTGTCTACTACCCATCTTTCTTACTTAGATAGATTAAATGCCCTAGAAACAGTGAAGGGTGTGGCTTTTGGACACCTCGTGCGAAATCAAAATGCACTTTTAGCTATTGAAAATAAAAAAATGGTTGACCTTTCCGATGCGGACGATGTAAGCATGGAATTACTGCTGTCCATCAAACCAGAATGGTTCACTGTTTACCCGTACGGACACGATGGATATGAGAAATACACATCAAAGGGAATTAAATGTTTGCCCATTTCAGAATACCTTGAAACACATCCCCTCGGAAGAGCTGAATGGATAAAAGTTTTTGGCGAATTATGTGGAAAATCTCAAGAAGCAAATGCTGTTTTTGCCAACATTAAAAATGAATATAACAAGACACAAAATCTCGTAGCAAACACAGCCAATTTGGTGCGGCCTTGCGTTTTTACCGGAAGTCAAGAAGCCGGAACATGGTATGCTCCGCCCGCCAATAGCTTTGTTGGAACTTGGATTTCCGATGCAGGTGCACAATACGTCCTGGCAGACTCTACTTCAAATGGTAATTTGAAAATACCATTTGAAACGCTATATGATTTGATCTTTAACTGCGACTATTGGGGAAGAGTGGAATATGACGCCTCGACGCTTACGTTTGACAAGATTAAAACGGAGGATCCAAGAATGTCTAAGGTAAAAGCTTTTACCCAAAATAAAATCTTCTACTGTAATACCTCTACGAGCGATTATTTTGGCGACGCAGTGATCGAACCCGAAGTTATTCTTAAGGATTTAGTAAAAATATTTCATCCAGAAATCCCCTTAGAACACCAAGGGAAATACTTCATTTCTGTAAAATAAATTATGGACGAATACGAACGATGAGTCCTAGTGAAAGATCAATACCTCTAGCATCTAGCGTAACGTCTATTTCATCAAAATCAACGGCTTGACCATTGATGGTGTATTCATCCAAAACAAAGAAATGTCCGTCATATCCCATTGTGAAAAACATACCAATAGGGCTGTCACCGAAATACTTTATTAGGCCGGTATTTGCGCTTAATCCGACACCTTTGTAGTCGAATTTTTCAGTGGTTGTAACTCCAAGGCTGACAGACTCTTCAGAAATTACAAGTCGCGAAGCATGAAAACCTGCGCCTACAAACCATCTAAAGTTTGGTCGCTTAGATATATTAAACTCACCTTTCAAACCAGTGATGCGATACACATTACTTTTTCCCTCATTATCTTCCTCTGGATCGTAGAGGTAAGCACCAAACTTCATATCAATACCTAGACTAAATCTTTCTGTCAATTCATAACGTAAGTCCAAATTCAAATGCTGAGTAACAGCGCCGGAAGTATCAGAGCTACTGAACGTTGTATTTTGGTCGCGAATAGTCAATTCCGATTTGGTGCCGTAAGCCCCCATTCCGTAACCAAGGCGCGCTTGAAATTCTCTGGTTCTATCACTTTGAGAAATACCCTGAAAGGTAATCGCAGCAAAAAGAATGGAAATAAGTAGTCTCGTATTCATGGGGCCAAGATATTAATTGTTTGAAATAAAAAAGACCCCTTGCGGGGTCTGGTTAAACTTCAGTTCGAAAGCACTTAGTTCAATATCATTGAAACGTGCTTCAATTTTTTAGACTTTCTTACGCTCAACGCTTTGGAATAATCCATCAAAAAGCGAAGTGTCTCTTCCTTTGGCTCCAAATTCTGTTCAAATTCAGAGGTTGGTAGGATGCTTTCTACCATTTTCTTTTCGTTTTGAGTAAAATTTACTAAATCTTCAAGTGTAAAATGGGTCATAGGCCGATTTGGGTTGTTTTGATGTGTGTTGAACGAACACTTACTCTAATTATTTTATTGCATGTAAAATAAAAAAGAAAAACCCCTTGGCACTGCCAAGGGGTCCTCAACCAAAACCAATAATATACCTTATGATAAAGACATCTGAATCTGATGCTTATCAATCAACTTTCTTAGATTTATCAATGCATAGCGCATTCTTCCGAGTGCAGTATTGATACTGATATCTAATGTTTCTGAAATTTCTTTGAAGCTCATATCATAGTATAAGCGCATCATTACAATTTCTCGCTGCTCATCTGGCAATTGTGTCAAAAGCTTTTTAGCATCAGCTAAAACTTGCTTGTTCACAGCCTTTTCCTCCGTGGTTTTGTCACCACTAGCGATGTAATCGAATGGATCGTAATCATCATTTGCACGCGTCATGGGCATTTTCTTCTTTCCTCGGAAATAGTCAATACATAGATTGTGTGCAATGCGCATGATCCATGCGCTGAATTTACCTTCCTCATTGTACTGCCCTTCTCTCAAAGCATGAATCGCCTTGAGAAATGTGTCTTGGAAAATGTCTTCCGCAGCAGCTCGGTCTTTGATGTAAACGGAAATTTTACCGTATACACGACTTTTGTAGCGTTTCAATAATTCTTGAAAGCATTCTTCATTTCCTCTGATGTAAGCTTCTACTAGCTGACGATCTGTCTGTTCGCTAAGACGCATGATGACCTCCTCTTTTTAATGAGTTCTACTTGGTAATTGTTTAGAACAAAGAGTAAAGTCTATCTATAAGCGAAACCTTGTTTTAGTAGGGTTATGTCCGTTTAACGGAGCTCCCTGTTAATTATTGTTGTCTCTGAAATATTTTCTCAGATATCCAAATATACGAATTATTTCACAATTCGAACATCCATTTTCTAAAATTATCCCAAAAATATCAGTTCTAACACTTTAAAACTGTGGATGAATGGTGAACTTATTTGCTTGCGGAAAGTTTGATAATCCGTAAGTTTCAGCAACTTTGCGGGCTGCATTATTCGCTATGAAAAAAAACAAAACCGAGGAGCTTGATCCTCGAAAAAATATCATCATTAAAGGTGCTAGAGTACACAATCTGAAGAATGTTTCTTTATCCATTCCAAGAAACCAGCTCACCGTAATTACTGGATTAAGTGGATCTGGTAAATCTAGCCTTGCTTTCGATACACTCTTCGCAGAAGGCCAGCGCAGATATGTGGAAAGTTTATCAAGCTACGCTCGTCAATTCCTCGGTCGTCTGGACAAACCAGATGTAGATACCATACAAGGCATTTCTCCGGCTGTTGCAATCGAACAAAAAGTAACAAGCCGCACATCGCGATCTACCGTGGGAACAACCACGGAGATTTATGATTACATGAAACTACTCTACGCTCGTATTGGAAAAACTTTTTCTCCCATCAGCGGAAAGGAAGTAAAACGCCACCGCGTAGAAGATGTCATCGACTTTATTTCAAAACACAAAGAAGAAGAACGCTACTACATATTAGCTCCTGTTCAAATTGAAAAAGGAACGGATATCAAGAAAAAACTTGAAATCCTGGAACAACAAGGCTTCAGTAGAATTAAAATCAATGATGAAGTTTATAAAATCAATGAGATTGAAATCAAGTTGAAGGCTTCTGATAAACTTTACATTGTCATCGACCGTGTGACGGGTTCAAAAGACGAAGAAAATTTAGCACGTATCTCTGACTCCGTTGGCTCTGCCTTTTTTGAAGGACGAGGCATTTGCATGATAGAGTTAGTAGACTCTAAAAAGATTCAAGAATTCTCCAATAAATTTGAAGAAGACGGAATCACTTTTGAAGAACCCAGCCTCAATCTCTTTTCATTTAATAATCCTGTTGGTGCCTGTAAAACATGCGAAGGCTTCGGAAGCATCATTGGGATTGATGAAAATCTAGTTGTTCCAAATAAGAGTCTTTCTCTCTATGATGACGCAATCGTTCCTTGGAGAGGAGAAAAAATGAGCGAATGGAAAGACCAAGTGATCATGAATGCTCGCAAAAGCGACTTCCCTATTCATAGACCCTACGCCGAGTTGACGCAGAAGCAAAAAGATTTGCTGTGGAATGGAGACAAATATTTCAATGGATTGAATGACTTTTTCAAGTTCCTAGAAAGCGAATCCTACAAAATTCAATACCGTGTAATGCTCAGTCGCTATCGCGGCAAAACAACTTGTCCTGATTGCAAAGGAACTCGATTGCGCAAGGATGCGAACTACGTAAAGATTGATGAGAAAGGGATATCGGATGTGGTAAACATGCCTATTGGGGAATGCCTCCATTTTTTCTTGAAAATAAAATTGAGCAAACACGATGAAAAAGTAGCTCTTCGAATCCTCACAGAAATTCGAAATCGATTAAAGTATCTAACAGATGTTGGGCTTGAATATCTCACCCTAAATCGTCTATCCAATAGTCTTTCTGGTGGAGAATCGCAACGCATCAATCTTGCTACAAGCCTTGGTAGTAGCCTCGTTGGATCGATGTACATACTCGATGAACCTTCTATTGGTCTGCATCCTCGAGATACGCAAAGACTCATTGGTGTACTAAAGGAATTGAAAGCACAAGGCAATACTGTCATTGTTGTCGAACATGATGAAGAAGTCATGCGCTCCGCAGATACAGTCATTGATATGGGGCCTGAAGCCGGGACGAACGGAGGTAATGTCGTATTCAATGGACATATTGACGAACTCATTAAGAAAGGAAATACCCTAACAGCTGATTATCTCTCGGGAAAGAGAATGATCAAAATGGGAAAACAACACAAACCTGGAAAAGACAAAATCATTATCAAAGGCGCTAGAGAGAACAACTTAAAGAATGTTTCTGTAGAATTTCCATTGCGTTGCTTCACTGTAATTACTGGAGTAAGCGGCTCGGGAAAATCTAGCTTGGTAAGAGACATTTTGTATCCTGCTTTGAAAAAAGAGCTAGGTGGTTTCGGTGATGCACCTGGCGCATTCGATAGCATTGAAGGTGATATCAAAACGATCAAGTCAGTTGAATTCGTTGACCAAAACCCGATCGGAAAAAGTAGCCGATCTAATCCTGTAACCTATGTAAAAGCTTGGGATGAAATTAGAACGTTGTATGCTGGTCTACCATTAGCAAAGCAAAGAGGATACAAGCCAACGCACTTCAGTTTCAACGTAGATGGCGGTAGATGCGAAGCGTGCGAGGGAGAGGGCTATCAGACCATTGAAATGCAATTCATGGCAGACATCAAGCTTCTTTGCGAATCTTGCAAGGGCAAGCGTTTTAAAGAAGAAGTCTTGGAAGTTCAATACAAAGGAAAAAGTGTGAGCGATGTGCTCGATCTAACTGTAGATGATGCCATTGCTTTTTTCTCTGAAGAAAAAGATAAAACCATCAATAAAAACTTGCTTGGCAAGCTCGGACCTCTCCAACAGGTAGGGCTGGGTTATATTGGAATGGGACAAAGTAGCTCAAGCTTAAGTGGCGGTGAAGCACAACGCATCAAACTAGCGACATTCCTAGGACTCGGTGGTGCTAACAATCATACCCTATTCATTTTTGATGAACCGACCACCGGACTTCATTTTCACGATGTCCAGAAATTAATGGATAGTTTTCAAGCCCTCCTCGATAAAGGACATTCGATACTCGCCATCGAGCATAATACTGACGTGATGAAAAGTGCCGATTGGATTATTGACCTTGGCCCGGAAGGCGGAGACAAGGGAGGAAACCTTGTTTACTCAGGCCCCTTAGAGGGTTTGAAAAAGGTAAAAAATTCTAACACGGCTAAGTTTCTCTAAACATTGCCGTCTCAAAGATGTAATAACAAAAAGACATCTCATGACTAAATGGATTTTAATTGGCGCTGTTGCTTTGATGGCTTCATGCGCGACAAGTAATACAGAACAAAAACCACCAGTTCAAAGAACAAATTCAATGGGAAAAATAGAAAGATCGAAAGAAGAGTGGCAAAAGATTTTGACCTCAGAGCAGTATCGTGTTTTGCGAGAACAAGGCACAGAGCGTGCATTTACAGGTGAATACTATGATCACCACGAAAATGGTGTCTACACCTGTGCGGGATGTGGAGAGCCTCTTTTTGCTTCTGAAACCAAATTTGAAAGCGGCACCGGATGGCCTAGCTATTATGCGCCACTCAATGATTCATGCATTGAAGAATCACGTGATAGCTCATTCGGAATGGTGCGTGTAGAAGTCCATTGCGCAAAATGTAATGGTCACTTGGGCCACGTCTTCGACGATGGTCCTAATCCTACAGGATTGAGATATTGCATCAATTCTGTTTCTCTCAATTTCGAGAAACAGTAATCAAATACTACTTGGAAGATTGTTTAAAGGTGAAGGCTCCATTGTAATAATGGAAGTTTTCACCTTTTTTATTTCTTCCCATCAAACAGAAATTTCCTTCCATGTTGCCTTCTGACGTCAACTGCATGATAAGTACTTTTTTATCGGATCCAGCGTAAGACTGTTTGCTATTTGGTAGGCAATACCATGCACCATCGCTGGTCGTTAAGTCGTCGCCTGTTTTTTCAAAAGCATCGGTATTAATAAGGGCTTCTGTATTGTTGTCGTAGTTATCTTCTGCCCCAATCGTCAGCCATGAATCGAATCCCAATTCAGGTTTTTCTTTCGCTAATTTTCTGTTCAATGTTCTAGATGTAGGACCATTCAAAGGAGATTGGTAAAATGGCTTATCCGACTTGATTGAAAGCGGATGCGCCTTTTCTCCGTAAACCATATACACTTGATCGCTGTCATTCTCTAGAACCACATATACGCGAATGGTTCTGCCTTTCACTGCTCCACCGTTATCAATTTCCTCTACCACTATTCCTTTCACTTGAGAAAGTAGGTTTCCTGCAACAAGTAGAACGAATGCGAAAAGTGCTATAATTTTTTTCATCTCTCCTGATTAGTTTACAACTTTACTACGCTGTAGACGACGTGGACCAAGGCTATTGGATCTGAATTTACCTTTTTGCTTCGGAATATAATAACCCAAAATTATCTCATGAGTATGTGGGCTGAGCACCTTAGCATTGGTAGTTGTGATGTCATAGCTGTATCCCAACGTGAAGTCTTTGTAAATACCTCCCAACATGAATGCCAAAGCATCTTGGTGGCGATAAGTAAATCCTGCCCATGCAGCACCAGCATAGTTAGCACGAACGTTAATGTCGAGCTGGGCTGGAGTTACTGAAGTAAAACGAATAAATCCACTTCCTTGAAGGTCCCAGTTATCATCTAGATAATGTCTGTACGATCCCATGAATTGAAAGTGACGAAGATTTTGATTCTCATCAGATGCTCCTTGCTCAATCTTCAATTTCGATTGCATAAGTTGAGGAATAGAGAACCCTGCATAGTACTTCTCACCATAAATCAAGAAGCCGAATGTCGCGTCAATGTTCAAAGTAGTTTCTGCTTGCATGCCGTTTAGAGCCACGTCAGCTTGATCTAGCACCACTAAAGAACTATTATCAAATGTGTATTGACTTGCGTTCAAGCTTAATCCAAAGCTTACCGCATCAAAGTTGTTGAGGTCTACGTTGTATGCACCTGCAAGTTCAACTCCTGATTCCGAAATCGCTCCACCAGTGTTGTCACTATACATGATGGCACCGAGTCCTATACCGTGAGGAACACTCGTATGCCCACTTGCCATAATCGTAGTTGGCGCGCCTTTGAAGCCAGCCCATTGATTGCGATAGCTAGCCATGATTGGCGAATACTTTGCTTGTGTTCCTGCTGCTGCAGGGTTCACCATAAAGGTGTTGAGCATGAACTGTGATCGGCGACCCAATTGTTGGGCATTTGCTGCAGATCCAACGAAAACAAGGCTTACTAGAAGGAAGAATATCTTTTTCATTTCAGTGTCTCCTTAGTATTTAATGGTTACTGTGCCCATGATTGGATCTTTTTCTTCATCGTAGTCGATCAAGAAATAGTAGTCCGCCACTGGAAGGGGTTCTCCTTTCAATGTACCATCCCAAGGAGCGTTATAGCCTTTTGATTCAAATACAATTTGTCCCCATCTGTTAAAGACTTGGACTGTTGCATCTGGGAAAAATTCTAATCCACCAATCAACCATGTATCGTTTGATCCATCGCCGTTTGGAGTAAGTGCATTCGTGATGAAGAAACATCCAATGGTCGGTTCCACAAACACCGATGTTACTAATGTACATCCGATATCATCAGTCACTCGAACACCGTAGGATTCATTTGAAGATAGTCCCACAGCTGTCGAGGTAGTTTGCAGAAGATCATCAAACCACTGATAAGTGATTGGAAGATTTCCGTTTTGCACACCTACTGTAGCAGTTCCATCCTGCTCGTCCCAACATGTCTCTGGAGATGACCAAGTGGTGAGAACCATATCTGTGATGATGTCTGGAATCACCTCTACTTCTGCTTCTTTCACACAACCTACTTCGTCAATCAATTCCACTTCAATGGTCAATTCACCAAGGTTCGAAACCGTGAATGTATTATTACCATTATTGATAATCTGTAGTGTATCAGGGCTGATAAAAGTTGTCAGTTCCCCAGTACCACCTAGAACAGAAATCACAGCACCACCATCGGTCATACCAGTACAGGTAGGTGCATCAATATTCAAGATAATTTCAAGTGGAGTTGGCTCTTCAATCACAAAAGCGAGCGGTGCTAAACATTGATTAGCATCTACAATTGTTAAATTGTAATCTGCAGCGCATAGTTGACCTATAGTTCCTGAAGACACTCCTACCAAAGTACCAGGATTGAGAAGATAATTGTAAGGTGTAGTACCACCAGTAACAGTGTAATTCACGATACCATCACACTCTCCACCACAAGTCACATCCACGGTGTTTGTGAGAGTAGCTACTAAAAGCGCTGGCTCAGTAATAGTAACATCATCGGTTGCTTCGCAACCATTTTCATCATTTATAGTGTAAGTATAATTTCCCGGTGCTAAGTCAGAAATTACCTGAGGTACTGCCGTGTTGGATGGCTGAAGAGTAACTGCACCCGTGCCTCCCGTGGAAGTAATTACTACCTCACCGTCAGCGAAGCCGAAACAAGAAACGTTTGTAGGATTCAATGTGATAATGAGTTCTGCTGGTCCTCCAATAACAACATTTTGGATGGGCTGAACACAGCCAACTTCATCCGTAATGTTCACAGTGTATGTTCCTGCGCAAAGATTTTCAATAGTACCTGCGTTTCCTAAACATGGTGCTACACAATTACCCGCCGCTGGTAAGGTTTCGAATGAATAATTCACTCCGGTCCCACCCGTCACATTGAATATATCTATTGTACCATCACAGATTCCAAAGCATGATACTGCTTGCGATGTCACTTCAAATGTCACTTGATCAGGTTCATTGATAATGAATTCACCTGTCAATGAACATCCATTGGCGTCGACAATATCGTAAGTGTATGTGTCTGCACATAATTCATCTGCTGGTGTCAACTGATTATTCGAGTTGAAGACTTGTTCGATAAATGGACCTGTACCACCTTGAATGTCGAAAATGACAGTCCCATCGCAGCTATCAAAACAGATCGCATCAGTCAATGCTGGCGTAACGACTACTGGATCAGGCTCGATGATGGTGAATTCGAATTGCAGTGAACAGTTGTTTGCATCAACAATATTCACAGTGTAGACGCCTCCATTCAATTCGTCAAAATTGATATTCAAATTACCCGTACCAGTAACGGTCTCGATTATATCTACCCCTAACACTAAGTCAACGGTGATTTCACCTGTCCCGCCTTGAACGGTTCCTGTAATCGTACCGTTGTCATAATCAAAACAAGGTATGTCAGTTGAAGTAAGCTGAGCTTCTAGCTCAATGGGACAAACAATATCAATTACTTGGTTCACAAAACATCCATTCTCATCAGTAGCGGTCATATCATATACACCACATTCCAGATTTGAAAGAACGTCGCCGCAAGCATTTCCACCTTGTCCATTTACATCAATATCAATAACTCCAGTTCCTCCGCTGCAGATGAGTTCAATCTCTCCTGTAGTTTCTCCAAAACAAAGTACGCTCGAATTTAGAACGGGCTCGAATACCACCTGTGTAGGCTCGATGATTTGAAATACTACTGTAGTATCGCGGCATCCCGTCGCTTCTTGCATAGCGATGTAGTATGACCCTGGTGCTAATCCCACAAGTTCCAATCCATCGTCATCATTCAAAAATTCTTCTACCAAAGTTCCTGAACCAAGTGTGCTTCCGCTGAAGAGTGAATAGTTTACTGTACTTAAACCTCCGTCCTCAACTGTTACAATTGCATCATCACCAAAACATGTTGGATTTTCTACAGTAGGATTTGTATCCAAAGGGAATCCCAAACATGGGTGATCGATTTGCATACAAATATCAGTAGCTGTTTCAAATTGGTTGGTACCCACTTGGTCAGCAGTTTTGTAAGTAATGTTCACACAACCCTCAAATCCATCACAAGAAGTAAACTGTGCAATTTTCACACGATTGTCAGGACCAGCGTAAGACGCAGCGCAACCGCTGTCGAAAGTTCCAGCCAGCGTGACAGCATAATCGTCCCAGAAGAAACTGCCTCCGTCAAAAGGATTTCCATTGGCAGGTCCTTCAAAAATATCAATCCAATCTTCGCAAAGTCCTGCATTGATAGGAGCATCACAGTTGATTTCAGAACTGCATTCATAACCAATAGTCATGTAACTATCGAACGGTTCGGCTTCATAGCCAGGAATCCCAAAGCTATTTAAACAAGTATTTTCTGAACCAAAAGCAGTTTCTGTTTCAAATTGGAATAGTCCACAAGGAAAATTAAAATATGTAGTGTTCACTGGATCGAATACACAGTCGAAGACTGGCGACTCCTCTCCATAAACAGCGAAAAGATAATTTTCCGAATTATCAAACTTAATAAACACTTCGTAAGTGACATAACCGGTCAAGTCAATTGCTCCATAATTACCGTAATGTACAGTATACTCAATTTCATAAGCTGGATTGGCCAATTGAGCTTTGACAGAATTCGTTATGGTGCAAAAAAGAAAAAACAGGATGGTTATCCGGTAGAAATTCTTCATGTTTTGGTTTTTGGCTTTAATACAAGTCGAGAAAAAGATCTCAAACGTTGCCTCTACTCGGGGCGGCGCGGTGCGAATTTAGTAATAAAACGCTTGAAAAAAAAGCGGAAAGTCGATCTCGAAATAATGGATAGGTATTCAAGTTGCCATGACGCCCACCAACCAAGGTTGTAAACTGTATTTCACTGATCCACTGTGCCTTATGGTACAACTTCATGGCGGACCGGTGAGGAACGATTTTATCCTTGGTTCCATGAAATATGTGAACAGGACACTGAACATGAGGCAAGTACAAATCACTACGCAATTTATACCTCATCAAAGTTTCCGCTGGAAGAAAGGGTAGTTTATACTTGGCTACATCGATTAAATTGAAAAAGGGTGTTTCTAAAACCAGGCCGTCAGTTTTACGCCTCGAAGCCAGCCTTGTAGCAAAGCCAGTCCCAAGACTTCGACCGTAAATGATGACGGGTTGGCTTTCATATTTTGCCGAAATAAAGTCGTAACAAAATTCTACATCGCGGTGAAGCTTGGCTTCACTTCTAGAGCCATGGCTCTCGCCATACCCCCTGTAGTCCATTGCAAAAACATCAAATCCATAGGAGCATAGTTCCTCAGCCATGAACTGCCACCGCTTCAAACTCCCAGTATTACCATGCAAATAAAAAATTAATCCCTTGGGATTTTCGGCTTTTAATAAAATTGAATGTATTTTTCCCTGATGAGGAGTGTCAAGCTTAAACTCCTCAATTGGAGTGCTTACTTTGGTTCTAAAATGATCTGGAATAAAACTAGGAACAAAAATAAATTTCTCTTGGAAAAAGAAATAAATTACACAAATAGCTGCATATACTAGCATTAAAACAACTAGAATATGCAGCGCTATTTCCATTTTTTATTCTTTAAAATTGAAGCACCTTCTCAACGATGCTATGCAATCGATTATTGGCTAAGAAGTTTTTTTCTAATTCTGCATTGAAAGGAATAGGCGTATCCAAGCTTCCGCAACGCATCACTGGAGCATCTAGATGAGAAAAACAATTTTCTGTAATACGTGCAGATATTTCTCCGCCAATACCACCAGTGGTCGAATCTTCATGAAGCACCACTACTCTACCTGTTTTCTTAACTGATTGGTAAATCGTCTCCATATCTAGAGGCGCAAGTGTTCTCAAGTCAATTAAATCCGCAGATATCTCAGGATGTTGATTCAAATAATCTAATGCCCAATGTACTCCATATCCATAGCTGATAATTGTAAGGTCTGAACCTTCCTTCAAAAGATTCGCGACACCAAAAGGCAATGTATAATAACCTTTCGGCACTTCACTTTCAATACTTCTGTACAATGCTTTGTGCTCGAAGAAAAGCACTGGATTTGGATCTTCAAAAGCTTGACATAACAAGCCTTTCGCATCATGCGGAAAAGCAGGATATGCAATCTTTAATCCAGGCGTATGGAAAAACCATGCTTCATTGCTTTGACTATGGAATGGTCCCGCAGCAACACCAGCGCCTGTTGGCATCCTTACCACTACGTCCGCATTTTCCTCCCAACGATAATGAAGCTTCGCGAGATTATTTACAATTTGATTAAAGCCACATGTTACGAAATCGGCAAACTGCATTTCTACCATCGCCTTATAACCCTTAATGCTCAAGCCTAAGCCTGTTCCGATAATTGCTGACTCACACAAAGGAGTGTTGCGAACTCTATCAGCACCAAACTCCTCGAGAAAACCTTCTGTTACTTTGAATACACCGCCGTACTTAGCAATGTCTTGCCCCATCAATACAAGCTTCGAATGCTTGCGCATGCTCTCTCTCATTCCATCACTTATCGCATCAATCAATCGCAACTTCGATGTTTCTGAGGTTGCTGGGGCAATTATCTTTTTATCATCAAATGATTTGAATAGATCATTGTGTTCTCTTTCGGTGCTCGGTGTGATATTAGGCAGGTCATAAGCTTCTTTCAAAGAATCATTAATTTCTTGCTTAATATCATTACGCCAATTCAAAACATCATCTTGTGTAATGATTCTTTCAGACAATAACCACAATTCAAAATTTGTCACTGGATCTTTTGATTCCCAAGATTCAATCAATCCTTCTGGATAATATTTTGTTCCGCTTGCTTCCTCATGTCCACGCATTCTGAATGTCATGAATTCAAGAATAATTGGACGAGGATTGTTACGAATACTTTCTGCTAAGCGCTTCACTGTGATGTAAACCTCAATGATATTGTTTCCATCAATCTGCACTGCGTCCTCACTTGGGATGCCGTAGCCAATTGCTTTATCAATAAATTGTTTGCATCTAAATTGCTCTCTACTTGGCGTTGAAAGTCCCCAAGAATTATTTTCTATTCCGAAGATGACTGGCAAATCCCAAACACTTGCCACATTGAGTGCTTCATGAAAATCTCCCTCACTTGCTCCACCATCACCACTAAATACAATTGTTGCTTTTTTATCACCGCCCAATTTATTTGCTAGTGCAATTCCGTCTGCAATACCCAACTGTGGACCGAGGTGAGAAATCATTCCCACCAAATGATGTTCTTTTGTACCAAAGTGAAAAGAGCGATCACGACCTTTTGTGAAGCCTTCATCCTTCCCCTGAAACTGCGCAAAAAGACGCTTCAATGGCAAATCTCTTCCCGTAAAAATTCCAAGGTTTCTGTGCATCGGTAGAATAAATTCATCCTTCTGCATGCCCAATGCAACACCAACAGAAATTGCCTCCTGACCATATGAACTAAACCATTTGCTGATTTTGCCGAGTCGCAACTGACTCAACATTTTTTCTTCGATCAAACGAGGCTTTAAGATCGCTTTGTATAATGTCACAAGCTCATCATTTGATAAGCCAGATTTTTTAAACTTGATAACTGGTTTGGTTAGCGTTGTCATGCTATATTTCTATTTGACCGCGAAAGTACTTTGAATATCCATATTCTTCGCCTAATTCAGAAAAAAACTGAACAAAAATGGCATTAGTTTATTTACCTATATATTTGGCGAATATTTAACCAACTATTTATTAAAAAATGGCATCAAAAATTTTGGTCGACATCAAGAAGGAGATTTCTCGTCTTGAGTCACAAATTAAGACCTTGGTCGAAGCCGCAAACATGATTGCGGATGTTCAGACCGGCCGCGGAAGAAAGACAAAAATTTCTTCTCAAGTCGAGTCGATTGTGAAAAATGCCTCTAAAAAATCTGGTAAAAAAAGTACTGGAAAAAGAGGACGTCCAAAAGGAAGCAAAAATGGTCCTGACGCAAAAAAAACAGGCCCAAAAGCTCCAGGAAAAAAAGTAGTTAAAAAAACTACAACAGGAAAAAGAGGTCGTCCGAAAAAGGCGGCAGCTACTCCGGCAAGCGCTTCTAACTAAACATAGAAACGACTTGTACTTGAACTAAAATTGAAATCTCTACTCCCAAACGCCTTGAAAATTTAAAACTTTCAAGGCGTTTTTTATTTTGCATCTTTGCAAAACAATATTTTTTGGTTGAATAGACCAACTCCTACTATGTCAAAAATTTTCCAACTTGTTGTTCTTCCAGAACACGCGGCTGATCCAGCTAAAATCATCTCCTATGTTCGTCACCAAGATGGCGCTGTAAAAAAAGATGACACCGTTGTGATTTTAAAAAAATCAATTGACGCTCGCCAAAAGCAAGTGAAAATGAATCTCAAAGTTGAGATTTTTGGTAAAGACGAAAAGATCCCAGAAAGATTTGTCCCGAAAGTATATAAGAATGTTTCCGATGCTCCATCAGTAATCGTAGTTGGGGCCGGACCAGCCGGACTCTTCGCTGCGCTTCGACTCATTCAAGAAGGAATCAAGCCAATAGTCATTGAACGTGGCCTTGATGTTCAAGCGAGAAGAAGAGATTTAGCTGCGCTAAATCGCAAGCATATTGTAAATCCAGAATCGAATTATTGCTTTGGAGAAGGTGGAGCAGGAACTTATTCTGACGGTAAACTTTATACAAGAAGCACAAAGCGAGGTGATGTGGAGTCTATTCTCGAAACGCTTGTCCAATTTGGCGCACATGAGAATATTCTGACTGAAGCACATCCTCACATTGGAACAAATAAACTTCCGCACATTATTGCAGCGATGAGAAATGAAATCATTGCCTGCGGCGGAGAAGTTAAATTTCAACATAAAGTCACCGACTTTATTATTGAAGAAAATGTTTTGAGAGGAGTTATATGCAACGAAGATATCCGCTTAAAAGCTGAGGCAGTCATATTGGCCACAGGCCATAGCGCCAGAGATATTTTTCAATTACTTCATGATAAAAAAATTCTGATTGAATTTAAACCTTTCGCTCTTGGAGTGCGCGCTGAGCACCCACAACAAGTAATAGACGCTATTCAATATCATTGCGATGCGCGAGGTGAATTTTTGCCTCCCGCCTCCTACAGTCTAGTGCATCAAGTGAATGATCGCGGTGTTTACTCCTTTTGTATGTGCCCTGGTGGAATCATTGCGCCTTGTGCTACATCACCAGGCGAAATCGTTACCAATGGATGGTCTCCAAGCAAAAGAAACAACCCTTGGGCAAACTCTGGAATAGTGGTATCTGTAAATTGGGAGGACATTCCCGAATTCCACCAATTCGGTGCGCTCGCTGGACTCGAGTTTCAAAAATCTGTTGAACAAAAATGTTGGGAAGCCGGAGGTAAAACACAGACGGCCCCAGCGCAACGAATTTCAGATTTTATCCAAAATAAAAAATCAACATCACTCCCTACCTGTTCTTATCATCCAGGAATTGTGAGTGTGAATATGCATGAAGTGTTGCCGAGATTTATTTCTAAAACTCTTCAAGAAGGTTTTAGTGCTTTTGGAAAAAAAATGAAGGGCTACCTACATCCTGACGCGATCATTGTAGGACCTGAGTCGCGCACATCATCACCGGTTCGCATCCCTCGAAATCAAGAAACAATGATGCATCCTGAAATCGAAGGACTATATCCTTGCGGTGAAGGAGCTGGTTTTGCAGGTGGAATCGTGAGTGCTGCTATTGATGGTGAAAAAATCGCAAAAATGATTGCAGATAAAATTTTAATCCGCTAATTCACTCAACTCTTTTCCAACTAAAGAGCCGATTGCGACTCCCATACCCCCCATACGCACTCCAACATAGATGCGGTTGTTTATTTTTGATATAATGGGCTTTTTTACCTCACCCAAACCTAAGATACCTGACCAACGATATTCGATTTTAATTTGCTCATCGGTAATGTAATCGGAGATGAAAGAGCAGATTTTATCCTGAATGAAATTAGTTAATCCAAACTGATCGGTGCTCTCTTCCTGTCTTGCAGTATTTCTAAAACCACCAATTAATATGCGATCATCAATGGGGCGGAAATAGATATATCCTTCATCTAAATGATACGTCCCCTGTGGAATTGGAAGATTTAGTCTATTCGTAACCACGACCTGATTTCTTGCCGGATTTACTTCTAGTTCTGGTATTAAATTCTTTGCAAAAGCATTTACACAAATAAAAATCCTTTCCGCTGAAATTTCAGCTCCTTCTATTATTACAGAAGAGCCATTTTGATTCACTGAGGAAATATTGATTCCATTAAAAAACTCGACTCCAACTGCAAGACATTTTTCCTTGAAGGATTTGACCATTTTGCCCGTATCAACGCTGCCTTCAAGCTTATTTTTGATGCAAAGAGCAAACTTCTTTTTTCCTGAAAAAAATAAATGATCATTTGATAATTGATAGACCTGCTCTCCAATTGATTTTTTTAATAATTCATTTAAAAAATCTAATTTTTCAATGCACTTATCTTTGAGTAAATGATCCTCTTCCCGAAACAATTCAGTGCCTCCGCAGGGAATATATCCGATGGCTGGATCTCCAAGAATTTCTCTTAAATAATTTAATCCACGGAATCTCCTTTCGACAAGAGCAAGAACCTCGGCCTCGGAAGAATGATTCAAATCACTGAGGAGTTCACTTGGACTGCCAAAGCAAGCAAACCCCGCATTTTTAGTGCTGGCACCTGAGGAGAAAGGATCTCGGTCTATCACGACTACTCTTCTGTTTGGAAATCGTAGCTTGAGGTGATAGGCCGTAGACATTCCAACAAGTCCGCCGCCCACGACAAGATCTTGAATACCATCAAAATAGCGCGATTTTTCCCAAAAACTCCAATTGCTCATTCTGGAAGTATAATTATGAAGCGAACTTAAGTACAATTTTTCCGTATAGTCCTAGTTAACAGAGAGAAATCTCAGTATATTTACCCTTGCAAGGAAAACACCCAAAGGCATGAAAATCTTTCATCCCATCTTAATTTCTATGGCGTTGATTATGACGTCATTGATTGGTCTTTCTCAGGATGAGCTCATCCTGAAAGGGGCGCTAAAAGATGCTGAGACTCTAAAAAAACTAGACGATTGTCAAATCATTGTATTCCAAAATGGAACGCAATACGACGTTTTTGATACTGGAAGCAGTGGAAAATATGAATTTCGTCTTCCGCTTGGTTACAACTATGACGTGAAGTACACCAAGCAAACATATGTCACCAAAATTATTCGTATTGACACCCGCAACATTCCTGAAGAGGATCGTGCTGGTGGCTTTCAATTAGATCTTCCTGGGGTACTTTTCAAATTTGTTGAGGGCTTCAACCTTGATATCATGAAAGAGCCTGTGGGTAAAGTGTCATTCTCTTCGCAAGAAAACGCTATGGATTTCGACATTCCTTATGCAGATCGCATGAGAGAAAAAATCGAGGCTGAGCTTGAACGTGTGGAGAACCTTGCAAGCAAAGCCGATGAAATGAAAGCCCAATTTGATAAGCTGATCAAAGAGGGTGACCAAAAAATGGGTGAGAAAAAATATCAAGCTGCTATGGAGAAATTCGATGCGGCGAGAAAACTCATCACTACTGAAGCTATTGCAAAACAAAAATACGACGAAGCGAAAGCAGCATTTGACGCAGAGCAGGCAGCAGCCGGACTCGAAGCCAAATATCAAAAGCTGCTGAGCGATGGTGATATAGCTATTAAGGCAAAGAAATGGGAAGATGCGAAGAAGCTCTTCACTGATGCGAAGAATATGAAGCCCGCCGAGCGATTGCCAAAGGATAAGCTCGATGAAATCTACAACCTCATGAAAAATGAGGATGCTATGAAAGAATACGAGGCCATTATCGCTCAGGCTGACACAAAATTCAATTCGAAGGATTACGCCATAGCCATTGAGAAGTACACTGAAGCATCGAAGTTGATGCCGAATATTATGTACCCCAAAGAGCAAATCAACAAAGCTCAAAAGGAATTGGATGCTATGCTCGCGAACGCTGCTTTAGAAGCTAATTACACTAGACTCTTAACAGAAGGTGACGCCGCTATTAAATCGCAAAATTGGGAAGAGGCTAAGAAAAAATTCCAAGATGCCAAGGCTCTAAAACCGAATGAGCAACTTCCAAAAGATAAGTTAGCGGAGATTGCGGAGCTGCAAAAGAATGCTGGCAAGCAAGCTCAATTCGACGCCATAGTCGCAATTGCAGACACTAAGTTCAATGCCAAAGATTATCAGATTGCCATTGATAAATACAAAGAGGCTTCTGCTATTTTGCCAAACAACCCTTATCCTAAAGATCAAATAGCAAAGGCACAAGCAGCAATTGACGCAGCCAACGCTGCAAACTCTGCCCTTGAAGCCAGCTATCAGAAAGCAATCAAAGATGGAGATCTTGCCATCAAGGATAAAAAGTGGGATGAGGCCAAGGCTAAATTCAATGAGGCCAAGAACTTAAAGCCCTCCGAAAAACTTCCTCAAGAGAAGTTGAATGAAATTACTGAGTTGATGAAAAATGCTGCAAAGCAAGCAGAGTACGATGCTGCTATTGCTGATGCAGATGCTAAATTCAATGCTAAGGATTACAAAAATGCGATTGAAAAATATAAGCAAGCATCCAATATCATTCCGAGTATAGCATATCCAAAAGATCAAATTGGTAAAGCGCAAGCTGCTCTTGATTCAGCTCTTTCCGAAGAAGCAAAGAAAAAAGCATTGGAGCAACGTTACAGTGATCTCATAAATCTTGGTGCGAAAAATCTTTCTGAAAAGAAATATGATTCTGCTTTGAATAACTACAAAGACGCTAAAGATTTAAAGCCAGAAGAACAGTTGCCAAAAGATAAAATTAAAGAGATTGAAGATCTTCTAGCTGAAATCGAACGAAACAAGCAGAAAGCGGATCAAGATGCTTTAGCGAACAAAGAAAAAGAAGAACGCGAAAGACAATTCAATACGTTGATCCAAGAAGCTGATAAGCTCTACGCTGAGAAGAGTTGGTTAGATTCTAAAGCAAAATATCAAGAAGCACTTGCTGTAAAGGATACGCAATATCCTAGAGCCCGCATTGCTTCTATTGAGGAAATCCTCGCTCAAGAATCGAAATCAAAAGATGATCTAGCCGAAGCGAACCGTTTGAAAGAAGAAGAGCGAAAGCGTAAAGAAGAAGAACAAAGGCTGCAACGCGAAGAACAAGAGAGACTAGCCGAAGAAGCGAGACAACGTCGTATGGCTGATGAAGAAGCTCGCAGAAAAGCACAAGAAGAAGAACTAGCTAGAAATGCTGCAAATAATAAATCAGGCTTTAGCAACGGTGCAAACCGAGATAAAGAAGATGAAGTCGAAGCTTATTATAGAGAAGCGCGAGCACTAGAAGATTCTGCGAAATATGCACAGATGAGAGATCGTGCAGAGAGCAATCAAAACTTTATAGATAGCCGTATAAAGCGTTCTGAAGACCGCATCGGAGCGCAACGTGAAAACATTGATGCAAAGAAAGAAGGTCAGATCAATATGAATAGCAAAGGCAATTCATATATCTCCATGAGCACAGCCGAGGCTGAAAAGAAGAAAGAAGAAGATTCAAAAAATAAAAATGATTATATCGATCGTTCAGAAAATAGAATTGAACGCTCAAAAGAAATTGCATCGCAGCAGAAAGAGGCACAGGAAGGAATCGTTCAGAATGACCGTAATAGACAAAAACTTGTAGCCGAAGTTGAGGATAAAGAAAAAACATACGCAGATAATACTGCTACCTACGAAAGCCGCAGTGGTGCATTGCGCACGGATGCGACAATGGAGGCAGAACGCCAGAAAGAAAACCAAACGAATATGGCATTCGCTGGTGAAAATGTTAGAAAAGAAAATGAAGCAGAAGCAACAGAGAAAAAAGAAGAAGCATCTACCAAGATGACCGATTTACAATCTGCAGCGGATGTTCGACTAGAAACCACTACATCAAAAATTCAGCAGCAGAAAGAAAGTTCTGAAGATTTGAGCAACTCCGATCGCAATAAAACAAACGATGCCATGATGGCCATCAGTGAGAAGAAGCAACAATCAGAAATGCTTCAGATCCAAAAGGAAAATCAGGCCGCTGAAAATCGTTATGAGAAGAGAAAAGAAATGTTTGATGTAAATACTGGTAGCGATAAAACCAACTCCCCTACTCCTGGTGCAGAAAACATCCCAGAAGGGGTAACGGAGAAGTCTTACAAGTTGAACAATCAAATTATCACTGAACGTACCGTGAAGCAAAACGGTAAGGTAAATACATACTTGAAGTCTGTTTCTAAAACGGGTATCTACTATTTCAAAAATGGTAAGCCTATCACCAAGCAAATGTGGATTCAGGAAACATTGGAGAAAACAGATAACGGATGAAAAAAAGAGTGATGATCATCAATGGTCCTAATCTAAATCTCATTGGGAAGAGAGAACAGGACATATACGGTGATCAAGATTTCATAACCTTCTTTAGCGCATTAAAACAAAACTTTGAAGAAGTTCAACTCGAGTATTTTCAAAGCAACGTCGAAGGGGAGTTGATCAACAAACTCCATGAAGTAGGGTTTGCTTTTGATGGTATCATTTTCAACCCTGGCGGTTATTCACACACAAGTGTTGCGCTTAGAGATGCTGTTTTAGGAATAAAAACTCCAGTGATTGAAGTTCATATTTCAAACCTGCATGCACGCGAGGAATTCAGACACCAATCATTAACTGCCTTCGGCAGCATCGGTGTCATTAGTGGATTTGGATTATGGTCTTATGAAATGGCCTTACAATTCCTTCTAGACAATTTTTGATCTTAAGCTTTTCCGAATTCTTTCATTCCGCTTTCAATAACGCGGATGAGTAATTCAGCATCCTTATCAGAAAGTTGTTTGCCTACTCTAATCTTAGTGCCAGAATGGCTAAAACCTACCTTCTCTCCTCCGATGATCCAAAAGCTATCGTCTAGAAAGGCTAAGAAATTACCAGGATCTCTTTTGATGAGCCCTAGCTTAAAAATACTACTAATCATAAAGGTTTCTGGCAAGGCTCTTTTCCAATAGGCATTCATTATTTCCAACTTGCCTTTAGAAATGCGAATGATTTCGCGCCCGCCTTTGCGCCACATATATACCTTAATAATTTTTACAAAAAAATAAGCCCAAAGAGAAGAGGCAATAATGAAGAAAATGCGGTCACTCATGATGGTCGTTTCAATAGCGTATTTGATAAATACCACTCCACAAAAAGTCCAGGCTAATAACCAAACCACCAACAAAGCCTCTTGCCAGCGCTCTATTTGTTGAGATATCGTAACAACGATATCTTCTTTTGATCTAACTACTGTAATTCGCTTTCCTATAAATTTAGGAGCACTTGTTCCGCTCATGCTGTTTCTAAAACTGAATTATACAAAGCCTCATACTGAGGAAGAATTTTCTCGATACTGAATTCAATAGCTCTTTCGCGCGCTTTGAGTTTGAACTTCGCCAAACGTGTTTCATCGCTTAGCAAATACTTCGCATTCTTGGCCATGTCTTCTACATCACCCACATGACTCATCATACCTGTAACTCCGTGTCTATTTACTTCAGGAAGCCCTCCTGTATTAGTAGAGATAACGGGTACTTCGCAAGCCATCGCTTCCAAAGCAGCGAGTCCGAAACTTTCTGATTCAGAAGGAAGCAAGAAAAGATCGGCCACCGAAAGAGCTTCGGTTGGATTCTTTACACTTCCAAGGAAAATAACATCGTCGCAAATTTTTAATTCTCTACAAAGAGCCTCTGCTTTTGTACGGTCTGGTCCATCGCCTACAAACAGCAGCTTTGCAGGCATCTCTGCACGCACGCGTGCAAATATCTCCACCACATCCAGCACTCGTTTTACCGGTCTGAAATTAGAAATGTGCACAAGGATTTTTTCCCCATTAGGTGCATACTCTTTTCTAGTTTCTTCTTTATTCGGAAAATCTAGCTTCTCGATATTGATAAAGTTTGGTATAACTTCAATCTCTCTATTAATTCCGAACAACTTGTAAGTGTCCAATCTCAAACTTTGAGAAACCGCAGTAACGGCATCGCTTTTATTGATTGCAAAAGAAATTACAGGCTCAAAGGAAGCATCCTTACCTAATAGCGTAATATCCGTGCCGTGAAGGGTAGTGATGACTGGAAGATTAATTCCTTCGTCGGCCAACACCTGCTTAGCTGTGATGGCTGCTGAAGCATGCGGAATAGCGTAGTGTACATGAAGCAGATCGAGCTTTTCATATTTCACCACATCCACCATTTTACTCGCTAATACAAGTTCGTATGGAGGATACAAGAACAATGGATAGTCGCTCACGTTTACTTCGTGATAGCGAATATTCTTCTTCATTGCGCCTAAACGTACTGGTTGACTATATGTAATGAAATGAATCTCGTGACCTTTTTCCGCAAGAGCCTTTCCTAGCTCAGTAGCTACTACTCCACTTCCACCGTAGGTGGGATATCCTACTATTCCAATTTTTAATTTCTGCGACATGAACTATAAATAGGCAACGAAGGTCGGAAGTTCACGGCTAGAATAAAAGAAAACAATTACTAATTCTACTTAGCATAGCCCAGCACGCGATAAACCTCAGACTGAATGCGGGTTCTAATGTCCAATTGTAACAATTTCTTATTCTCTGCATCCGGGTTTACTCGGTTACTGAGGAAAATGTAAACGATGCCCGTCTCTGGGTCAGCCCAACACATGGTACCGGTAAATCCTGTGTGACCGAAGCTATCTGGTGTTGCCTGCGCGCAAGAAGACCCTGTACCTTTCGTAAAGGCGGGCTTATCGAAACCTAGTCCTCTTCTGTTGCCTGCAAAATGACGCGTATTGAAAAGACGAATTGTTTCATCTGAGATGTATGTCTTATCACCATAAACACCTTTATTCATAAGCATCTGCATGATCGCAGCGAGATCTTGAGCATTAGAAAATAATCCTGCATGACCAGCCACTCCACCTAACATCGCGGCGCCTTGGTCATGAACATAGCCTGTGATGTGTTGATCTCTAAACACCTTATCGTTTTCTGTCGGAGCAATCACACTTTTATCCATTCTTTCAAGAGGCTTGTAACCGATGGTATGAAGTCCCATTGGTTTGTAGAAATGGTTAGTGACATATTGATCCAATGGTTGATTGGAAATTTTTTCTACCAACTCTTGCGTGAAGTAGAAAGCAAGATCGCTGTACTTATAGCTCTTATCAGCGCTAATTGGAGTATCAAGGACCTGCTTCATCATCTCTTTCTTATAATCATCCTTGATGTAAATACCCTCGGCCACTTGATTACTGAATCCTCGTTCTGGGGCGGTTTTGTAAATCGATGGATCTAACGCTCCACCAGACATGGTCTTGGTGTAAAAAGGAATCCATGCGGTAAACCCAGCAGTGTGGGCTAACATTTCTTTGATCACCACTTTGGAATAAGCATTCTCCTGAGGGATGTCGAGATAATCACCTAAGGTTTTGTTGACGTCTAGTTTTTTCTCATCAACCAACTTCATTGCTGCAAGCGTTCCACTTGCAACTTTGGTAATAGAAGCTAAATCATAGACTGTATTTTGATCGACGGCTTGACTCGAATCCCAATTAAGCGATCCAAAAGCTTTATCATATACCACCCAGCCATCTTTTGCTACTAGCACGCGGCATCCAGGGTATGCGCCCTGCATCACACCATTCCATGCAATAGAATCTACTTTGCTAAATGAATTGCTATTAATTGCAATTTTGAATGAGGCTGCGTCATCCATCATGTCCTCTTCGTAATCCGCAGCTGGAGCGCCTTTCACATCTGTTTTTTCTTCAACATTCACCAATGTTTGAGAAATCAGATCTAAGTTGGCCCATCTAAGAATTCCGCCTCCATCCACTTTACAACCATCCTTGCAAACGAAGTCTGCGGTTGCTGTCACCGGCAAGGCTCCTGATGCATCCGTTGCTCCCACTATTAATTCAGCGCAAGCTTTTCTGGTGAGCTCGTCATCTTGATACGCTACCACTACGCCTTCAATATTACTTAAGTCGCGAAGGGTAGATAAAGAATATGGGTTCGCTAACACTGCTAATACTACAGTCGTCTTTTCACCAACACCATTGAGAATTCTAGCAGACTCGTTAGTTACTCCGAAGTTCTTTGAGGCCTTGTTGCTTGTACCCACCATATCAGCAATCACCAAATCGTACTCGCTCAGTTTGTCATACCAAGCCATTGCTGATTTGTACTCAGGATTTTTTTCCATCATGAATACATCTACAGGTAAATATTTGGAAATCGCAGCAGTGAATGCGGTAGGCGCACCGGCACCGATTTCTACCACTGCTACTTTCTTATATTCTCTAAAATTAATTGGCAGCGTTTCTTTCTCATTTCGGATAACAGTCAAACTCTGCTCGACTAATTTTGCTTGAAGATTTTTAGCAGAAGCTGAATTCAAGTCTTCCACCAATCCTTTTGTTTTGATCGGCGTAAAATTTGAAAGCCCAACCCACTCTTTTGTACGTAAAATTCTTAAACAACGATCATTAATTTCTGCTTCAGTTAATTCACCATTAGCGATAGCTTCCTTAATTTTTTGAATTGCCAATGGAATGTCTGCAGAGAAAAGCAATACATCATTGCCCGCTTTGATTGCTTGTAAATCCATATCACCAGGCTTCCAAAATTTTGCCACACCTTGCATGTTCAATGCATCTGTAAACACCAATCCATCGAAACCCATTTCCTCGCGGAGTAGACCATTGATGATTTTAGGAGAAAGTGTAGAAGGAAGATTCTTGGTGGTGTCGAGTGCCGGTACAAATAAGTGTGCAATCATGCTTCCGCCAAGGCCTTGAGCAATCAATGCCTTGTATGGATAAAGCTCCAAACTATCTAAACGTTCTTTTGAATAAGGAATAACTGGAAGATCTTTATGACTATCCGCGTCTGTATCACCATGACCTGGAAAGTGCTTTGCAACTGCTAAGACATGATTGTCTTGCAAACCTTTCATATACATCAATCCGCGTCGAGTTACGAGGTCTCTATCTTCACCAAATGATCTGTTTGAGATAACAGGATTTTTTGGGTTGTTATTGATATCGAGTACTGGCGAGAAGGAAACGTGCACTCCCAAACGCTTTAATTGTCGTGCCATCTCCACACCAAACTCGTAAGTCAATTCATCACCCTCAGATGCACCGAGAGTCATTTGTCTTGGATATGCGATCGTTGAATCGAGGCGCATACCTAAACCCCACTCAGCATCCATTGAGATGAGCAATGGAATATTAGACTCTGATTGAAATTTATTGGTAAGATTCGCTTGACGAACAGGACTCCCTTGGAAGAAAATGATTCCACCGATACCATAATTTTTTACAAGAGAAGAAATTTTTGAAGCATTGTAATCGCGGTGCTTTGGATCACTCCAAGCAGCCACCATGAAAAGTTGACCAATTTTCTGATCCAAACTCATGGATTGAAAAATAGAATCAGCCCATGGCGTAGGTGTCTTTAGAAAGCATGGCTGTTGAGCCCTAGCTCCTCTGAAAGCCAGTACTAAGAAAAAAGAAATGACGATGTGAATTCTCATGATACACCTAAATTTTATGCTTCTTACAAAACAAGGTGAAATACAACAACTATTAAACCACTGTTATTGTGGTTTAGCAACAGTTATATGTGTAAATCATGAAATATGTTCCAATGAGCCTATCTTTTTCATCACTTGGCTCATCACAAATTGAAATTGTTCTTCGATCGTGAGGTGAGTATTATCAATGACAACCGCGTCATCCGCTCTTTTCAGAGGATCGTTCGCTCTTGTTGTATCATAATCATCACGGCTGTTCACGTTATTCAAAACCTCTTCAAGTGTTGTTTCAACACCCATCGATTTTAACTCTTCATAACGACGTTGTGCGCGTACTTTGCTATCTGCCGTCATGAAAAACTTGAGTTCTGCATTTGGAAGAACAACGGTTCCGATATCTCTTCCGTCCATCACCACACCGCCTGATTCGGCCATGCGCTTCTGAAGCTTAACCAATTTTGTTCTTACCGCTTTAACATCTGAAATTTTAGAAACATGATTGCTCACTTGAAGTGAACGAATCTCCTTCTCCACATTTTGTCCGTTCAAGAAGGTTTCAATGAAACCTAGATCAAAGTTGTATTTAAAGTTGATGAGAACCAAGTCCAATGCTTTTTCCAAGCCTGCTACATCTACATTACCATTTGCATGTATGAATCCGTGCTGTAGTGCATACAATGCCATCGCTCTATACATTGCGCCAGTGTCGATGTAGACATAGTTCAACTCTTTAGCAACTGCTTTAGCGATTGTACTCTTCCCACAAGAAGAATACCCATCTATTGCGATATTGATTTTTTGCTTCACGGCTTGGACACTTTTGGATAGCTGCGAAAATACACACTATCAATGAAACTTTACGACTTTAAAGTTAAGAATACTTCTGCAAGCATACATCTAGCGCTCCCCCCACCATGTTTTTCTATAGTTTCGATGTCAGCGATCACTAATTTCCCATATCCCTTAAGAGTTGTTATTTCCATATCAGTAAATGCTTCAAAAGCACTTTTAGACATCACAATTAAAGGATTGCCCTCTTTATCTTTTACCTCCAAAATATTGCCTGCAAATCTTGAGGTTTGCTCTTCTGTTATGATAATAACTTCTCGCTCTTTCGACAGTTGGTCCAAGATCATCTTCCGATCATTGATATTATCTATTGCCTCTGCGCAAATAACTGCCCACCTAGTGCCAATTGACATCATCACATTGGTGTGATAAATCGGTAATCTTTCTTCACCAACGGTTTGAAAGGACTCAAAGGATATCATTTCGTAACCACTTATCAAGGCCCATTGATGAAAGACTTCTAGATGGCTTCTCTGAGATTTAGCCATGTAAGCACGTTTATGAAGATGGTCCAAAACGAGACTGCCGGTGCCCTCAAGAAACTTCTCTTCGTTTTCGAAATATGACAAATCAATCACTTCGAACTTTCGGTTGTAAACCTTTTCAAGCATTGAATTCAGGGGAAGTTGTTTTTCCAGTCTTCGATTTGGAGCGAACATCGGATAGATGAATACACGACCGTTTTGATCCGTGGATATCCAGTTATTTGGGAAAATACTGTCCGGTGTATCATGTTGCCCTAAATCACTTTGAACCAGGACTTCCACTCCATTTTCAGCTAAAAGTGTCACAAACCTGTCAAACTCCTCCGAGGCCTTTATTTTCAATTCTTCCGTATTATCAAGGCTTACAGCGGTTTGATAATAGTTATTCACGCTGGTCTGCTCATTCATCCTGAAAAAAAATGGGCGTACCATCAAAACCGTATTTGTACTTTGGTCGTTCATTAGGGTACAAAGTTGGTCGAAAAAACCATTTTTTGCCACACTAATTACGAACCTCTAACGAATCGAAACTTGGTATATAGAATCCTCTCCTTCATTATTTGTGCTTTGATGCTCGCTGCTTGCGGCGACAACAGATTTTTTTCAAGTAAAAGTGAAGGCTCTATCGTTTACGATGTATCATTTCCTTACGAGCAGAATAGCTTGATGCTTGAACTCTATCCCAAGGAAATGCTTTTTGAATTCAACAATGACTTTATGCGAGGCTCGCTGAAATCTACATGGGGAGTCATTACTACAGATTTATTGATCAATAAAGATCAAAAGATCTATGAACAGTATTTCAAATCCTTTGGTGATAAATACTCCTTGGCGTTAAAGTCTGACAACATGAAGGATCTCTTCGGACTAACACCAGAGGCCAAAATCACCCCAACGGAAGATACTTTGACCATTGCAGGTTATTTATGTCAAAAAAGTCTTGCAACCTTCCCTGGTGACACCTTGCCTCCCATTGAACTTTACTTCACTAAAGATCTCGATATTACCAATGACAATTGGTGGAATAAATATTACCAAATTGATGGATTTCTTCTTGGATATGAAGTAGAGCAATATGGAAAGCGAATGAAACTTCGTGCACGTGAAGTCACCTTTCAGCCGATAGCTCCAGATCGCTTTGTAGCACCAGAAGGGTACACTGCTCTGAATGCGCTAGATATGGATAAGCAAATTAAAAAGGTCGTGGAAGAATTTATGGGTTCGAAGTAGATTCTAGCTCCATTACAGGCTCAACATTTTCTAATTCTAATTCCAATTCATAATTCTTCGATTTGATATCTTCCGCGGATATCTTTTCCATTACAAAGGAAATTCCATTTAATCGACCTTTTAGCGTCGTCTTTCCTGCAATTGTATATGTTTTAGTTTCACTTGATTCTACTGTCACGCCCTTTTGAAAAACCTCCACTTGTAAATCATATTTCATTGGAAATTCATTCAAATTTTTAATTTGAAGCGTGAGCATTTGAGGGGAATTCTTTTTATACCATTTCTGTTTCACCCAGCGAACCGAGAACTCCAAGCCGCCTTGCTCCTTTACTTTTTCGTACTGTGAAAATGCCACTGCGTTAATTAGAAACAGCAGACTCAACACCATCATGATCTTTTTCATCTTCTTCGAATTTTCACAAAGATGAATGAAAAAACTTTTGAAACAAAAATGAGGTCTTGTCGTAAGAGCCACCGAATAAGGTTTTGAATGCAATTGGGCGAACTTGAGTAGAGAACTTGCGAGCCTAATTGCATTTTTTTTTGAACCAATCTGAAAGTCTCGGGTACGGGGTTGCAAATTCCAAAAGATGCAACACACCAATTGGCTCAAATGGCTCAGTAGCGACGCTCGCCACTTTCAAATCTTATCTCAGTTTACTTTCCTTATTTACGGAATTCTTTTTCTCGGCTGGGATCAAGATTGGTTGAATTACACCGCTGCTTTTAGCGGAACACTCAGTATCCAAGCAATTTTCATTAAAACTGGCTTTGCACAAAATCACAGTTTCAAGAGTGCTATTATTACTGCACTAGGATTATGTCTATTACTAAAAACCAATTCTCCGGTCATCTTCTTTCTTGCCGGAGCTATTGCGATTGCTCAAAAATTCGCCATTAGAATAAATGGAAAACACCTCTGGAATCCAGCAAACTTTGGAATAATCATCGCTATTATTCTTTCAGGAAATGCTTGGGTATCACCTGGCCAATGGGGCAATCAAGCAATATTTGTGCTTGTAAGTTCTGTTGCCGCATGGAATGTCCTTTCTCGCGTAGGACGAATGGATACAGGTATAATCTTCCTTCTGTCGCTGGGCATTTTCGAATACTTCCGCACCGTAGTGTACCTCGAATGGGGACATGAAGTATGGCTTCACAAAATGACCAGCGGTTCAATTCTGCTATTCTCATTCTTCATGATAACGGATCCGATGTCTACTCCACTAAACAAAAAAGCACGTATCCTTTGGACAGTATCCGTTGCATTTACCTCATTTTACCTCACAAACTTCTTCTTCATTAATGCATCAGTGCAATGGGTATTGTTTGCGCTTACGCCATTCACACCGCTGATAGACAAACTAGCCAAGGCGAGTCAATTCAATTGGCAAAATTCAATTCAACCATTATTTAATTTTAAAAAACAAACCAATGAAAGCACTAACTAGAAAATTGCTCGCACTGAGCATGGCTATGCTGATTATCGTGCAGTCCTCCTATGGCTTCTGTGGCTTTTATGTTGCAAAAGCAGACACCACTATTTTCAATAATAAAAGTGAAGTTATTCTTGTGCGAGATGGAAAACACACCGTTATCACCATGAGCAATGATTTCAAAGGTGATGTAAAAGATTTCGCAATGGTAGTACCAGTGCCCGTTGTTCTTAAAGAATCTGACATTAAAGTCGTAGACAGAAAAGTTTTCGAGGCATTGGATGCCTACTCCGCTCCACGATTAGTGGAGTATTATGATCAAAATCCTTGTCAACCAGAATATTCATTCGATGAGCTCTATGCGATGCCCACTTCAGTTGGAGAGTTGGCTTCTACCTTGAGATCTGTAACAATTCAAGAAAAGGACTTTGGTGTTAAAATAGAAGCGCGTTACAAAATTGGGGAATACGACATTCTTCTGCTCTCTGCCAAGGAAAGCACTGGTCTTAAAGATTGGCTTATTTTGAGTGGATATAAAATACCTGCAACAGCAGATGAGGTGCTCGCTCCATACATAAAAAGCAACATGAAATTTTTTGTTGTCAAGGTAAATGCTGAAACAATTGCGAAAGGAAAGTTCGAATATCTCAGCCCCCTTCAAATTAGCTTTGACCATGATAAATTTATGCTTCCTATCCGACTAGGAATGGCTAATAGTACTGGCAGCCAGGATATGATTGTGTATGCTTTCACCAGAACAGGTCGTGTAGAATGCACTAATTACAGAACGGTAAAAATGCCAACCGATCGCCATATTCCATTATTTGTGAAAAATGAGTTTGGAGATTTCTATAAAAATCTTTTTCAAAAAACATGGAAGTCAGAAAATCGCAACGCTGTATTTCTTGAATATGCTTGGGACGTCACTCCAAATTGGGGAATGAAGTGCGATCCATGTGTAGGACCTCCTCCTATGCAACAAGAATTTGCAGATGCAGGCGTTTGGTGGGCCAACAGTGGTGGCCAAACTTTCTTCACCCGAATGCACGTTCGGTACGAAAAAAGTAAGTTCCCAAGTGATCTCACTTTCCAGGTAACTCCAAACAATGAAAACTATCAAGCACGCTATGTATTAACTAATCCAGCAACTGGAGAATTTCAGTGTGAAGAAGGTCAACAATACCTCCTTGACCTAAGAGATAAACGAAAGTTAGAATTAGATGAATACGCTGCCCTCACTGGAAAAATTAGTCCAAAAGGACAGAAGTATTTATCGGAATATCAAGGTAAAATTTTACCCGAAAAGAAAAATGAAACTCCCATTTTCTTGAAAGAATTTTTTAAAAATAATGGGACACGCAAACTAATTATTGCGCTAAGTGCATTAATGGCATTGCTTATATTCTTCAGAATATCCAGACCTAAAGTTGAAACAAAAGTTGCATAAAAAAAGGGGCGAAAACTCGCCCCTTTTTTTTATTTTCATGAAAGAAATTAAGATTTCTTATCGCCTGTTTTGTCAGCCATAAGTGTACTCATTCCCATCATTTGTGTCATGGTCTTTTGCATTCCATCTGCACTACCATCTAAGAAAATAACATTGCCTTTTCCGTATTCAGCAAAATTCTTAATTGCTTCGGTCCACATAGAGAACATGATCATTGATGTGTCCAGATTGGCTTGTTGCATCTCACGAGCAGCGTTGTTCATACCCTTAGCCACCTCTTCTCTGAAGAGAGCCACACCTTGACCTCTCAATTGCGCAGCCTCACGCTCAGCTTCTGCAGCGATTTTGATAGCATTACCATCCGCTTCAGCAGCTTTTGTTTTGGTAATCAAAAGGGCTTGACCTTCATTTTCTGCAGCTGCTTTCAAGTTATTTGAAGCTACTACTTGGCTCATTGAACGCATGATTGCTTCGTCAAAAGTGATATCATTAATCTGCAAGTCTTGAAGATGATAACCCCACTCTTCGAGATGAACGTCGATTTGATCCTTTACGTGTTCAACAATTTCACGACGCAATGAAAGGACTTCTGCTTGTTTCTTTGTTGCTACGAATGAACGAATAGATCCTTCAATCGTGCGAATTAATGCTTGCATTAAATTCTTTTCGTCGATGAATTTGAACGCTACTTTCTTCACTGTCTCCTCTTCTGCATCAATTACGGAGAAAAGCAACATTGACTTGAAATAAACATTCGCTTGGTCAATCGTCACAGCTTGGAACTCCAACTCAACTGATCTATTTTGAGTAGAAATTCTTCTAAAAATCTGTTCGATAAAAGGAATGGTAAGCGTCAACCCAGGTCTCAAAATGCGTCGATACTTACCGAAAACGGTAACTACTGCAATTGTTCCTTGCTGAACGGTTCTGAAGGATTTAAAAAGTAAAAAAATCAGGAGTAAAATGAAAATTAAATTGCCTGATACAATGGTATCCATATCAATCATAGTATTAAATATTTCAACGAAGATACTATATCAAAGAAATAGCGAGTAAAGAAATCCCCATTAGTTAATAAAAAAAGCCACCGAGAACGGTGGCTTTTCTTCATTCTATTTTGATTTCTTAGTAATAAATATTACGACGAACTTTTGCCACATATTTAGCAAGTCTAATTACTTGTTTGGTGTAGCCAAATTCATTGTCATACCATACATACAAGACGATACCCTTTCCATCAGCACTTACAATAGTAGCTTCAGAGTCAAATACAGAGCAACATTCGTTTCCGATGATATCACTCGACACCAACTCTTCGCTAATGCTATAATAGATTTGATTTACCAAGTCTCCGTCTAATGCTTGCTTTCTAATAATTGCATTTACTTCCTCCTTTGTAGTTGGCTTGTTCACATAAGCGTGAATAATTGCCAAAGATCCATTTGGAGTAGGTACGCGAACAGCGTTAGCAGTTAGCTTATTTGCAAGTTCTGGGATTACTTTCGTTACAGCCTTTCCAGCGCCTGTTTCGGTGATGACCATATTCACAGCAGCACTTCTTCCACGGCGGCTTTTCTTGTGCATATTATCCAACAAGTTTTGGTCGTTGGTATATGCGTGTACCGTTTCGATGTGTCCTTTATCGAGTTCTAGTGCATTATTCACCGTAAACAAAATAGGACAAATAGCATTGGTAGTGCAGCTTGCAGCAGAGAAAATGGTTTCATTTTCGATATCTAGATCACGGTGGTTGATACCGTAAACAATATTTGGAACCTCTTTTCCAGGAGCGGTCAAGATAACTTTTGAAACTCCGTTAGATTTCAAGTGTTTGCTCAAGCCTTCACGATCCTTCAATACACCAGTATTATCGATCATCAACGCATTGTTAATGCCGTACTGTGTGTAATCTACATTGCTTGGATCATTTGTAGCAATCATGTGTACACGTTGACCATTTATCAAAAGAGCCTTGCCCTCATAATCGATATCAACAGTTCCTTTAAATCTTCCGTGAACAGAATCATTTTCGAATAGAGCTGCTCTTTTTTTCAAAGAAAGCTCATCATTTTCTCTTGTTACAATTGCTCTTAGTCGCAATTGCTGGCCTTTTCCTGCTTGCTTGATCAATTCACGTGCAGCAAGACGACCGATACGACCGAAACCATACAACACTACATCGCGTGGTTCGATACTATTTCCTGCATCCATCATGAAGTTATTGAGACGATCGTTCAAAAACTCGCGATGTGATTTATAATGTTCTCTGCCATTGAGCCATTCGCTAGCTAATTTTCCGATATCGATCTTAGCTGGTGCAAGCTCCATTGCGTAAAGCTCCTTTGCTAGATCAGCGGTATCGAAAATGCTAATTGGCTTTCCTACTACTTCTGCAGCATACTTGTGCAGACGGAGGATTTCTGTTACACTCGTATCCGCGAGATGATTGCGGAAGAGCACGAGTTCAATTGATTTGTCAAAAAGCAATTTGCCTACGCTATTGGCGAGGTCTACTGCTGCTTTTTCTTGATTCACATACACCTGCAGTTCATTGCTGTAAGTGTCGTTTGCAAGCACAGATTGTGACATGTAATTAAATAATATTGGTTTAAAAAAAATGGTTTGCTCAACCAGGGATTCATTGACCTGATTTTGCGGTGCAAATGTACTACACATTCAAAATGAATATGATGTAAAAAGGCATAAAAAAACCCCTTGCTTTCGCAAGGGGTTGATATCACAATGAACAACTATTAATTTAATGAAAAGCCGTAATAAGCCTTCGTTCCATTCGTGTAAACTCCTTCAATGAGCACGTTACCAGACTTTCCCTGCAACGCTGATTCCAATTGCTCTGGACTATCAATTTTCTGTCCGTCTACTTTGGTAATAATGAATCCTCTCTGAATTCCTATTGATTTCAACTTTCCAGGAGTGATGGTCTCTACTTTAGCACCGCCTGAAATTTTTAAAGCATCTTTTTCAGTAGCTGATGGAGCAGTAAACTGTGCGCCTAGGCTACTCATCGAAATTCCAGCCTTAGCAGTGAAATCTTCAAGTTCAGCCTTGCCATCTCTATTCTTCATGGTCACCTGAACCTCTTGCATTTTACCGCCTCTCCAAACGGTAACGTTTACTTTATTTCCAGGACGATATTTAATCACTTGCTCTTGCAATTGCGGAATGTTCTTCACAGGGACACCAGCAACCTTAAGAATCACATCCCCCTCTTTCATTCCATTATCACTTGTGCCTTCTGTCAATGCATTTACATACACACCAGCCACTTCAGGTAATCCTTTTTCTTTCGCTTGTTCTTCTGTCACATCGCTGATTCTAACACCGATGAATGCACGTTGAACATTTCCAAACTCAATCAAATCTTCAGCAACCTTTTTTGCAATGGTTGTGGGTACAGCAAATGAATAACCTGCATACGCACCTGTGCGTGATGCAATAGCAGTATTGATCCCGATTAATTCTCCACGAACATTAACAAGTGCGCCGCCGCTATTTCCAGGGTTAACTGCGGCATCTGTTTGAATAAATGACTCTACTGGAAAAACCTCTTCTGAGCGGGCGCGCTCTGAAAGAAGATTGATGTTACGTGCTTTAGCACTTACGATACCTGCGGTAACTGTTGAGGTAAGCTCAAATGGATTTCCCACCGCCAATACCCACTGTCCTACTCGGACGTCGTCACTATTTCCCCACTGTGCAAGAGGAAGATTTTTCTCATCAATCTTAATCACTGCTATGTCTGTGCTTGGGTCGCGGCCAATCACTTTTGCTTCATAGTTCTTATTGTTGTTAAGTGTCACTGTGAGTTTTTCAGCTCCTTCCACCACGTGATTATTGGTGATGATATATCCATCTGCGGAGATAATAACACCACTTCCACTTGACATCTGTACTTGTGGTTCTTGATTGTAGCCAAAAAAATCAGCCCAAGGGTTGTAGACGTTTTGAACTTTAGACTGCGTCTTTACGTGAACTACTGCATTCACCGTACGCTCTGCCGCTCCTGTGAAATCTAGGGTTGCATCCGGTAAAGCGGCATAACCAGTGGAGACGACTGGGATTGTATTTTGATTGGTGGTAAAAGGACTAGCGTTACTCTTAGTAATGAGAGAGTATGCGCCTAAAGCAACAGCGCCGCCAAGGAACGCGGCAACAAAAAGCATTAAATTCTTTTTCATCATAGTCTTTTATTATTTAATACAGTGACCCAAAATTAACAAATCGATCCAAATTGTATTGTGCACCTCATTCTTAAGTTTTGTTAAGCATTGGATCATTTTCCCAGTCCGCTATTTAAACCTTTTTTAAGCTTTGATTGTTCCATACATCTCAAATAAAGAGTACGTTTGCAATATGAATCGCAAGTTCTATTTTCTATTTTACTTCGTAGTTTTTTTCGCTGCCATTTCTCTTATAGCATGTGAAAAAGAAATTACGGTAGACTTACCAGAGGTAGGTTCCAAGATTGTAGTAGAAGGAACGATAGAACAAGGACAGCCACCAATTATTCTTCTCACCTACTCTCAAGGGTATTTCGAACCGACCAACCTCGCTACTCTGGAAACATTTTTCGTTCGTGGAGCAACAGTGCGTTTATCTAATGGAACCATCACAGAAGACCTTATCGAAATTTGTTCCGCTGATCTTACAGAAGAACAACTAGAGCTAGTGGCAGGTGCAGTAGGCTTTACAGCTGAGGAACTAGCCAATTTTAATATTTGCGTTTATAGCACATTGAATCCCGCATTGTGGGGAGAGCTCGGCAAAACGTATGAACTGACCGTTACTAAAGATGAACATAATCTTTCAGCAAGAACCAAAATCAACAACCTCGTCGAATTAGACAGTTTGTGGTTTGGTATACCTAATGAAGATCCTGCAGATAGTTTAGGATTCATATTTGGAATCATAAAAGACCCAGATACTTTAGGCAATGCATATCGTTGGTACGCCAAGCGCATTAACCAATACCCATCTTGGGTGCCTGAAGAATATGTGGGCCAACAAAAGGACGACAATTTTGTAGCGCCTCTCGGATCTGTTTTCGATGATGTCTTTTTTAATGGACTTGAGTTCGAATTCGGTTACTTCCGCGGAACGGGTCCAAACCCTTCCAAGTTTGACGATTTAAATGAAGAACGTGGATTCTTTAAGCGCGGAGATACTGTTGTTGTAAGAGGCTGTGTAATTGATCTGGCCGCATTTCAATTCATTGATAGCTACGAAAATCAAATTGCAAATCAAGGGAGTCCTTTCGCGGTTCCATATAATTTAAAGTCCAATGTTCAAGGTGGGCTTGGAGCTTTTATTGGATATGGAGCCTATTATGACACGCTCATTTGTCAATAATGTGATTCGTATCACCCAAAAGGCAGGATTCCCGCAATAAATTTGCGCTATGTCAAACACAAAGAAATCCCTTGTAGTATCGATGGTTACCCTGCAATGCCCTCATTGCAGAGAAAGTCACATGTACGAAAATCCAAACACCTACTCTCTGTCTAAACTTGGAGTCAATAAAAAGGTTTGCGATAAATGCGGCACCGATTTGCAGCCCGAGCCAGGATTCTACTTCGGAGCAGCTTACGTCAGCTGGGCATTGACTGTTGCAACTTGGGTGGCGGTGCTTGTAGCGCTCAAGGTGTTTAATGCGCTCGGTTGGATTGAATTTGGATTCTTGACACATCCTGCCACTTTCCTATTCTCAGGTATCGGGGTGAGCATTGTTCTTTTCCCTTACATGTTTCGTCTTTCACGTTCCATGTGGGCACATTTCTTCATTAAACCAAGAGCTGAGGCGTAGAATTTTAGTTCTCTTAACGCAGATTTAGCGCTTCATTCAACCCTTGGGCGTACTTTTGCGTCAATTATTACATCATGGTCAGGAAGCTTGCGGGCGCTTTATTGGTGCTCGCGTCAATATTTAGTGTTGAATCCAACGCGCAATGTATCGTTATCAATGAATTATTGATCAACGGTGCATCTTCATACGATGGACAAAGCGCTCCGAACACAGAGGAATGGATCGAACTTTACAACACTTGTTCTACGCCAGTAGACATTAGTTGCTGGGCGCTTGCAGACGATGATTTCGTAATTCGATTCCCCGCAGGAACTGTCATCCAACCAAATGACTTTTTTGTCATTGGAAGTACCAACTCAGGTGTTCCTGTTGATCTTTTTCCAGCCACTTGTAATTGTGCTTCGCCTTTAACTGCTACTATTATTTTTACTAATGGCGGCGAACAACTTGTTCTTATTGATGATAGCGGAATCATTCAAGATGCTGTGATGTGGGGAGGTGGACAGAACGTTCCATTTAACGTCAATAATTCAGATGGTGGGTGTGGAAACATATCTACAAATGTCTCAATTGCTTCTGCTCAATTTGAGCCACTGCCTCTTTTGGGCGGTTCTTCTGGAGAAGGGTGCACCTACGCAAGAGCATGTGATGGAAGTCCAACATGGGAGATACGTTGCGGTGCGGACATCACAGCACAAGCACCAAACGGTGATGTTGTATTGGTTGACTTTGATGCAAGTGCTTCAAATATTTGTTTGGGAGAGTGCATCGATTTTTCTGACCTTTCAATAGGCGATGTTAGCAGTTGGGCTTGGACCTTTGAAGGAGCTGCAACGCCTTCATCATCGCTAGAAAATCCAACATCCATTTGCTATAATTCAGTTGGTAGTTTTGATGTGACCTTAACGGTGATTGCAGCCTGCGGAGCATTCACAGAAACATTCTCTGACTTTATAACAGTGAGCGCAGTGACGCCATTTACCATTTCAGGCGACGGGCCAACAACCCTGTGTGAGGGCGAATCTCTCATATTAAACACTTCTTCTCCTGGAGTATATCAGTGGTATTTTGGCACCTCGCCCATAAACGGCGCAACAGGAACATCCTTCGCTCCTGGTCTATCTGGTGATTACTATGCTACTTCAGGGAGCGGTGCGTGTCAAACAACTTCGAATACCATATCGGTTTTAATAAATCCATTGCCCGTTGCTTTTGTTTTCAACCCAACCTCACTGAACGGATGTGAAGGTGAGGTCATCACTTTAACTGCAAACACCGGAACAGATGTACAATGGTATCTCAATGATATCGCTATCCCTGGGGCTACTGGCATTACCTATGATGCGACATTGTCTGGAGACTATTCTATAGAAGTAACAACAAACAATTGCACCGCAGTTTCCAATGTTGTTTCTCTTTTGTTCTCCCCAATACCCAATGTAACACTCTCTCCTACTGGACCTATCAATATATGTCCGGGGTTGGAAATTACACTTACAGCTTCTGGTAATTATGATGACTTCACTTGGCTCCGCGATGATGTTCCATTCAATAATAATTCCTCAAGCGCCACTGTGAACACTGGGGGAGAATATCAGATTCTAGTGAGCAACGGAGGCAATTGTGAAGTGCTTTCAAATATTGTCGTGGTTTCGATTCTGAATGTTGATGCAATAACCATTAATGCAGAAAACAATAGCACTACAATCTGTCCAACCGCCACTACCACATTAACGGCATCCGCAAACTTTGTGAGTTATTCTTGGGAAATGAATTCCAATCCTATAGGAACCAACTCCAATATTCTTGAAAATGCAGAAGTAGGGAACTATAGTTTGGAAGCTGTTGACGCCAATGATTGTGTAGTTACTTCAAATATTTCGATAACAGCTGCCGCAGTTCCAAACGCAACTATTTTACCGAATGGCGATGTGATCACTTGTGAAGAAACCTTTACTCTCACCGCTTCGGGTGGAACCAACTATCAATGGTTTCAAGATGATCTTCCGATTTCTGGTGCTGTTGGATCAACATTCCTAGCAAGTGCAGATGGTGCATACACTGTAACAGCGATTAACGTCGCGGGTTGCGAGGATACAAGCATCCCTACCAATATTACATTTGCTGAAGGCATCACTCCAGAGATTCTCGGACCGAATGCGCCTATCTGCGAAGGCAACGAGGCGACGCTATCCTTGAATGCCGTTTATACAAGCGTGGAATGGTCGACCGGTGAAACTACTCAGACAATGAAAATCACTGCGAGCGGAAACTACTTCGTAAATGTCATTGACGCGAATGGGTGCGAAGGGCAAGACGATTTCGAATTCACGTTTATCGAATTACCAAATGTAAACGCTGGTGAAGACGCGGCGAGCGACTGCTCTGACGGGGCCTTCTTAGAAGCGACGGGTGATGGAAATTTATCCTGGTTACCTTCTCCTTTTCTCAAAACAATTACAGAGACCTACGTTCAAGCAAACCCTAAACAAACGACGACATTCACCGCACAGGCAGAACAAAATGGTTGCTATGCAACAGATGATGTAACGGTAACGGTAGATTGTACATTCTTGTATGTTCCAAATACCATCACGCCAAATAGCGATGGAGTAAATGATGTGCTACAAATCATCGGAATTGGAATTGGAGATTTCCATATTGTTATATTCGATCGTTGGGGTGATGTAGTCTATGAATCAACTGACATCAATCAAGCTTGGACCGGAGGAAAAAATGACTATTACGTGCAAGACGGTGTTTATAGCTATGTAATTACTGCCTACGACTTAGAAGGGCTTCCTATTACAGAAGACATCCAGATTTATGGAAGCGTGTTAGTGCTTCGATAATCATCCAAAGTTCTGCATGTTCACTAAGGCCTTGTAAACCCCACTAGCATTAATCAATTCATCGTGTGTGCCTTGTTCAACGATTACTCCGTTCTGGATCACTACAATGCGATCAGCCTTTTGAATGGTGCTTAATCGGTGAGCAATCACTAGAGAAGTTCTGTTCTCCATTAATTTATTAATGGCATCCTGCACCAATTTTTCACTTTGTGTATCAAGAGCACTTGTAGCCTCATCCAAAATAAGAATTGGAGGATTTTTAAATAGTGCTCGTGCGATTGCAAGTCGCTGCTTTTGACCACCACTGAGCTTATTACCGCCTTCTCCTACAATGAAATCATATTGATTTTCTAACTTCAGAATAAACTCCTCTGCGTTCGCAATTTTAGCAGCAGTTTCAACTCTTTCCATCTGCACTCCATTGCTTCCAAGACCTATGTTGTTTCTTACACTTTCGTTGAAAAGAATACTGTCTTGCGAGACAAAGCCCATGTGACGACGAATGGACTCCGCTTTGTATTTCGTGATAGGAATTCCGTCAATTAAAACTTCTCCTGAAGTTGGATCATAGAACCTCGCCAACAGGGATGCAATGGTAGATTTTCCACCTCCGCTTGCCCCAACCAAGGCAACAGTTTGTCCCTTTTTGATTTTCAAATCTATGCCCTTAATTACCTCTTTATCTTGATAACCAAATCGAACATTTCTAAACTCAATTTCTTCTTTGAATTCTTCTAAGTCAATTGCTCCGTTCTCATCAGAAACTGTTTCAGGGGCATTCAAAACTTCATTAATACGAACCAATGAAACGTGTCCTTTGCTGATCTTGAATATGGCGTCAGATAAAGCTCGTGCAGGAGGAATGATCTGAGAGAATACTACCAAATAATAAATCAATAATTCGCCCTCCATTTCGCGCGCGATCACCACACTACCACCGAAATAGAGAATGACAGAAATGACGGATAAAGCAATGAATTCACTCATCGGTGAGCTCAAGTATTCTCTTCTGTACAGCTTGTGCATCAAGCGATAGAAGAAATCATTATTTCGATCAAAACGATTTTTGAATTGCTTTTCTGCATTGAAAACTTTAATAATTCGAATACCAGCAAGCGTTTCATCAATGATAGAAGTTAGATCACTCATACTTCCCTTACCACGCTTCGCGGCATTTTTCAAACTCTTTGCGATCACCGAAATTAGAAATCCACTGACAGGTAAAAATATCAATGCGAAGATGGTCAGTTTCCAGCTAATCAAAAACAATGTCACCAACATCGAAATGATGAGGATAGGTGATTTAATCACCGCTTCAATTGCACCAATCACAGAAAATTCTATCTCCGTAACATCATTCGACATACGCGAAATGATATCTCCCTTTCTTTCATTTGAAAAATATGACATCGATAAACGTAAAATCTTTGCATACATGTTTTCGCGAAGATCTCTGCTCACGGCAGTTCTAATTTTCGCGATACTCAGCATGCTTAAGTATCCTACAATATTTTTTAGAAGGGCTAGTAGAACAATCGTTAAGCACATCCACATCAATGCTCGACCTTGACCATTGTCTTCGATGTATTCAAATAATTGAACATTCAAATCGTACCACAAGTGAGCTACAAGGCCGGCGGTATCTGCCGGCGGTGTTGGCGCTTTATCGGTACCAAACAAAATCTTCAAGAATGGAACCAACGCTCCGAATGTGAACAATGAAAAGATCGCATTCAAAATGTTGAATACGAAGTTCGATACCAAATCACTTTTGTATGGGCTGACTAACCGAAATATGTCGCGGAATTTATTCATGAATTATTGCGGTAGTTCCGATGTCAACATATCAATACCTGTATAATTTGAAGGAGTAATCACTCTGAGTTCAGCCTTCACCTTTTCATCCACAGCTAGTGTTTCAATGAACTCTTGAATATCTTTATGTTCAATGGATGCCTTACCTCTCGTGAGTGCTTTTAATGCCTCGTAAGGTTCTGGATACATCTCTCTTCTTAAGATCGTTTGAATAGCCTCAGCAACCACGGCCCAGTTGTTTTCAAGATCTCTCTTCAAAGCACTCTCATTCAACAAGAGTTTTCCCAATCCCTTTTCGATGGAATTCAAAGCAATGATGGTATGCGACATTGGCACACCAATATTTCTTAGCACTGTGCTGTCCGTCAAATCACGTTGCAATCTGCTTACCGGCAGCTTCGATGCGAAGTGCTCGAGCAATGCGTTGGCAACACCTAGATTACCTTCAGCATTTTCAAAATCGATGGGATTTACTTTATGCGGCATAGCAGATGAACCTACTTCACCTTCTTTAGTCTTTTGCTTAAAGTAATCCATAGAAACGTATGTCCAAATATCTCGGCACAAGTCTATGAGAATGGTGTTCGTTCTTTTGATTGCATCAAAAGAGGCTGCGAGATTATCATAGTGCTCAATCTGAGTGGTAATCTTCGAGCGCTTCAATTCTAATTTATCCGCTAAAAATTTATTCGCAAAGTCCACCCAATCGATTTGTGGATAAGCCACGTGATGCGCATTGAAATTACCTGTAGCGCCGCCAAATTTTGCAGAATATGGTGTTTCTTCCAATCTCTCTAATTGCTCGTCTAGGCGCTCTACAAACACATAAATTTCTTTACCTAGTTTCGTTGGAGATGCTGGTTGACCGTGGGTTCTAGCCAACATCGATTGGTCTTTCCAATCAGTTGAGAGATTGACTAATTTTTCAATGATTCGATCAACAGCAGGGATGTATGACTCTTCCACCGCATCTCTAAAAGAAGCCGGAATTGCAGTGTTATTGATGTCTTGAGATGTCAATCCAAAATGGATAAACTCTTTGTATTTCGACAACTCCAAACGATCAAATTCCTTTTTGATGAAATACTCCACTGCCTTCACATCATGATTCGTGACCTTTTCTAAGTCCTTTATAGCAATAGCATCAGCCTCTGAAAGCGTCCAATATATTTTTCTTAATTCTGGAAAAACAGACGCGGGCACATCTTTCAATTGTTCCAATGGGATTTCACAAAGAGCAATGAAATACTCAATTTCCACCCACACACGGTATTTAATCAATGCAAATTCACTGAAATACCCAGCCAACTGTTCAGTTTGCTTTCTGTAACGCCCATCTACAGGGGAAATCGCTGTTAAAGGAGTCAACTCCATTTTTTCCAAAATATTAATATGCCGGCAAAAATACGAATTACCGAGTTGTAGATTGCTTTACATTCGTACCGAAGAAACTTATTTGTTATGAAATTACACACAGTAAACACAGGCTTTTTCAAATTGGATGGTGGTGCAATGTTTGGCGTTGTTCCAAAATCAATTTGGCAAAAAACAAATCCTGCGGATGAAAACAACATGTGTACATGGGCGATGCGAAGCCTGCTCATCGAAGACGGCAATCGTCTAATCCTAGTAGATACTGGGATTGGCAACAAGCAAAGTGAAAAGTTCTTCAGTCATTATTATTTGCATGGAAATGATTCGCTCGATTCAAACTTGAACAAACTTGGGTTTAAAAGAGAAGATATTACCGATGTATTTCTAACGCATTTGCATTTCGACCATTGTGGCGGTGCCATTGAGTTTGACGCTTCGAAAGAAGCTTTCAGACCGGCGTTTTCAAATGCTACTTTCTGGACGAATGAGCGTCACTGGCAGTGGGCAACAATCCCCAATGCTAGAGAAAAGGCAAGCTTTCTCTCCGAAAACATCCTTCCCATTCAAGAAAGCGGACAATTAAAATACGTCAATAGAGTCGCTGACAAAATGGATGCATCAGAACTCGGCTTTGGAATCACGTTCGTTGACGGTCATACAGACAGCATGATGATTCCTCGCATTCAGTACAAAGGAAAAACGATTTGTTTTATGGCTGATCTACTTCCAAGCACAGGACACATTCCTCTTCCATATGTGATGGGCTATGACACGCGTCCTCTCATTACCCTTGAAGAGAAAGGAAAATTCTTGAAAGAAGCTGCAGACAATGGATACGTGCTCGTACTAGAGCATGATAGTGTCAATGAGTGCTGCACGGTGACAAACACAGAAAAAGGAATAAAGCTGGACAAAGTTTTCCGACTAGATGAAATCTAGTTAGAACGGATTAACGCGTTGTTCCTTCACACGGTCTTTTGGAGGTGTGTAGTTCGGGTTCTGTTTGGTGTCTGGATCATAGTCAAACAAACGATTGTCTTTAATAATCGTGTCAACGTAAGTAGGCACCATTTCCTCCCATCCTGAATATCCGTTTTTAATCATATCCAATACATCCTTCGAGTAAATATCGATCACATCAGGATTATAATCTTCAATATCCATTAAGCGCTTGTTGTAACACAAGTAATCAAATAATGGCTTCAAGCGTGGGTGAATTGGACAGTTTTTCGAAGTGATCATTTGCCCTGTTTCACTATCCTTCCACGGGTACAAATAAATTTTCAAATCTCGGCTAAATAGAATTCCGAATGCCTCTAGAATTCCGCCATTGATATCTCTATAATATTTTTCGTTGAATAACTCCATGAGCATATTCGCGCCCATGATGATACCCATTCTCTTCGAAGTATATTTTGAAAAATATTCAACCAGTTTATAATATTTCGAATAGTTGGATACAAGCACTGTTTGACCCAATGAGCAAAGAATATCTGCTCTATCCAAAAAGTCTTGCTCATCGATATCTCCTGATGCGCGAAGATTATTCAAAGTGATCTCAAATAAAACTTGAATATCATCTTGAACTACACGATGCTCTTTTTCGAAGAGCTTCATGCCTTTCATGATCATATCAATATTCACTTTGGTTACCGGTCTGAAACTACCGCGAATGGCTAAAATATTCTTCTTGTAAAGCACATCAGCTGCCTGAAGATTTCTACCGTCGGGTGAGAAAATAACAGCATCCGTCATTCCATTTTTCACCAACTGAAGAGAAAGCAAACGATTATCAACATTGTCAAAATCAGGACCCGTCATTTGGATCATGTCAATCTCCACTTGATCTCGTCCGATTTCATCATACAGACTCAAAAGAAGTTCTTTTGGCTTATTGTAAAAAAAGTAGCAACCATACAAAAGATTTACACCCAATATTCCAACCGAGGCCTGCTGCAGCAATGCATCCGGCTCGTGAAGTCGTGCGTGAATGATCACCACATTCGGCTCTTTGTTTGGATCTGTTTGGAATTTCACCCCCATCCAACCATGGCCTTGTACTGTTTTGGAATAGTTGATGGTTGCGAACGTATCAGCGAATGAAAAGAATTTTTTATTCGAATGATCTTTGCGATTCAATCTCACTTCCATGAGTTTGTACTCGTGGTTGAGCATATTTACCAAGCGAGGCTTACACACGTAACGTCCCTTTTCCTCCTTGCCATAAATCGCGTCACTGAAATCCTTGTCGTAAGCACTCATGGCTTTTGCAATGGTGCCGCTGGCACCACCTGCTCGAAAGAAGTGTCGAACGACCTCTTGACCCGCACCAATCTCGGCAAATGTCCCATAAATCTCTGGGTTGAGATTGATGCGAAGTGCTTTTTGACTTGCTGATAAGATAACTCTTTCTAATTCCACGATGCTCACCTTTTATTGTGTGACAAAAGTAACGATTAATCCACCCGCTAGTTGTGTATCGTTATCAGTTGTTTACAAGCGAATGAGGAAAAGTCCCCACCACTATTTTGACTCTACAATTTTTTGGAGCTGTTCGATAGCAACGAGCGTTGCCGGGCAGCGATGAAGATTCGCTGTATAAACCTCGATTTGATCTTTAAAATCCTTTCTGTACAAGTGAGGGAAAGTGGCACAATCATGTGGTCTCAACTCATAGACAGTGCACAGACCATTCGCCACATCAAAGAATTGACAGGGCGTTGATGCATTCATAATGTCACCCGTTGATTCCTCAGTGTATAACCACTTATCGTAAAACTCGGTGTAGGTCATACCCAATCGCGCAGCCAATTTCTTGACTTCTGATTTCTTCCACGTCGGGGTCATGGTCATGCAACAATTGCCACATTTCTGACAATCAATTTGCTTCCAAGCCTCTGCCTCTGCGGCTTTGGTGTACTTATTAAGTTGAGGAATATTCTTCTTGACTAGCTTTTTGAGAAAAGCTGTGAGCACTTTTTTCTTTCGATAAGCTCTATTTCGATATGTCGCTACGTTAATCTTATCGTTCATACGAGAAAAGAAAAAAAGTAAAAGGCAAGCCCCTTATATCGCACCGCTACAACCACCTGCCTTTGCTGCCTTCCGACCCTGGAGGATTGGGCGGGAGCTGGTCGTATAAGACTTGCCTTTCGGGCGCGAATGTAGAGTACTTTTTTCAAATATCGAAAGTTTAATATTTATATCCTTTTAAATATTATTCTTGCACATCGCGTATACCTTTGCTGAAAAGCATGTTAAAGCAGCTTTGCACCATCATTTTTTTCTATTATGACAGATGTCTCCATTGTAATACCGTTGCTAAACGAAGCAGAATCCCTTCCCGAACTGCATAGCTGGATTAAGAAAGTAATGAACGATCATCAACTTTCTTATGAGGTTATTTTCATAGACGATGGTTCTACAGACGAGTCATGGAAAGTCATTAGCAATCTGAAGAAATCTGACGGTGCAGTAAAAGCAATTCGCTTTCAACGCAACTATGGAAAGAGCGCAGCTCTTCATGTAGGTTTTGACATGGCAGCAGGAGAAGTTGTTGTAACAATGGATGCAGATCTTCAAGACTCTCCGGATGAAATTCCGGAAATGCGCAGAATGATTCTCGAAGATGGTTATGATCTCGTGAGCGGCTGGAAAAAGAAAAGATACGACCCGATTTCTAAAACGATTCCTACGAAACTTTTCAATTGGACCACCCGCAAAATGAGCGGTATCTACCTGCACGATTTCAATTGTGGACTCAAGGCCTACAGAAGTAACGTAATAAAAGCTTTAGAAATCTTTGGTGAAATGCATCGCTATATCCCTGTAATGGCGAAGAAAGAAGGATTCCAGAGAATCGGCGAAAAAGTAGTAGAGCACAGAGCTAGAAAATATGGCACTTCTAAATTTGGCTTAGAGCGATTCATCAATGGTTTCCTTGACCTTCTCACTATAACATTCATTTCTCGATTCGGGAAAAAGCCAATGCACTTCTTCGGGTCATTGGGACTGCTAATGTTCATCGTAGGTCTTGGAGCATTTACATGGATTGGTGGCAATAAACTATGGGCCCTATTGAATGATTCATATGAGAAGAATATTGCCGATCAATCGATATTCTACATTGCTCTAACAGCAATGATTATCGGAAGTCAGTTCTTCTTAGCAGGATTTATCGGCGAACTCATCGCCCGCAACTCCGCTAAGCGCAACGACTACAAGATTTCAGAAACGATATAACCAATTATTATAAAAATAAAAAAGGCGGTCAAGACCGCCTTTTTTATTTGATATCATTTTATCAAGTTTATTGCTTCACGAATGAATGCGTTTTCACTTGATCTCCATTTTGAATTTGCATAAAGTAGTAACCAGCTGATAAGAACGAAACATCGAGATTAGTTCTATAGGCAGAGTCAGTTGTCTTAATAAACTCCTCACGAACAAGTGAACCATCCATTCCGATGATCTTCATACGAATGCCTTCTTCTTGTTGAACATCTGTAACTTCAAGTACCATGTTTCCACCCGTTGGGTTTGGATAAAGTGTTACATCAAATTCATAAGATGGATTCATGATGAAACCAGCATTATCGTTGTAAGCACATGATCCATCATCGAATGTAGCGTAAGGATTAAAGTTGAGAGCTGTAGAGTCTGTGCAACCTTCAATCTCTGAACACATAGAATTAATTCCTACAAGATTTGCACCTTCAGACCCCCAGTCTAATGTTCCTTCGCTGTATGCATTAGGTCCAGAAAGAACATAATACGCACCATTCCATCCATCACCCCAAGTGTCTTCCATTACAAGTGTATAGCATCCGCTTGGTACACATCCGTATACTACGTTTGTTTCCCAGCTGCCGAAGTTCTCACCAAACAATACGATTTCACCGTCTTCATTTAACAAAGAGAATCCAACTTCAGACCCCCAGATTTGTGTCTGAAGAACTACGCTAATAAACTCTTCTGTGCAATCGCCTTGATAGATACATGAACCATCATCTTCTGTTGCATAATAGTTATAGTTGAATGCAGTTGCATCTGTGCAACCGTAAATTGCCGGACCACAACCTTCTGTGTTTATTCCAAATGCAGCAGTGCCTTCTAATCCATTGATTAGATTAAGCGACGCAACCCATTGGCCGTTTGCAGATACCTCGAGTGTACCATTATCCCAACCATCGCCGAATGAGTCAAACATCATAACTGTGTAGCAACCATCACCAAGACAAACATAAGAAGTACCAGCGCCATTGTATGCTACCATTTCGCCATTTTCATTGTACACTGCGTATGACATTTCTTGCAACCAGTAGCTACCACCAAGAGTGAAGGTAACCATGTTTTGGAAACAATCCTCAGCGTAAAGACATCCCCAGTTTTCTGTAGCAAGTGGGTCATAGTTCAAAGCTGTTGGATCTGTACAACCGTAGTATGGATACTGGCAAGTACCATCTTCAATGGTCGCTTCAGCATTGTAGTTAAGAGCTCCTGGGTCAGTGCAACCTGGGATAATTACTGGACCACAAGTTCCATCGATCGAGAAGATTGTAGAAGCATACTGAAGACCAGAAGAAAGAGAAGTACCAGATAATTGTACTCCGTTAATAGTGATATTATAGTATCCACCATACCAACCATAAGGACCAGCATTGTTGATCATATTAACAGTGTAGCAAGTGCCAGGAACAAGACAAACATTGAAGTATTCGATAGCACCACTTGTAAGGTTATCAACGTAGATTACTTCGTTGCCTTCGCCATCTAAGATTTGCATTTCTAATTGCTCTCCGTTGCCAAATGCACATACATATAAAGAAGCAATTGTTCCATTGATAGCGCAGTATTCACAAGAGCCATCATCGAAGCTAGCTGAATAATCGAAGTTCAAGGCATTTGGATCCGTGCAACCACTGTAGATGCACGAGCCATCGCTGATTTGTGCTTCGGAATTGTAGTTATCTGCATTTGGATCCATGCAACCAGTTATTGGTCCACATGTTCCATCGATGCTAAACGAAACTGATTCCGTTTGTGCATTAGGAGAAAGTTCGTCATTGATATATTGAACGCCGTTTCCGTTGATCCAGAAATAACCATTATACCATCCGAATGGTCCTGTGTTGTTGGTCATCACCGCAGTGTAACACTCGCCAGGAGTCAAACAAATATCAGCATGTTGGATTGCACCATTGGAACCAAGCAACTCAGCAACAGAGTTACCGTTAGAATCGAAAATCTCAACTTCTAATTGGTAACCATTTGAGAATGTGCAAAGGTAGAAATCCCCAATTACAGAGCCGGTTCCGCTGCAATATTCGCAAGAACCATCATCCTCTGTAGCCTGATAGCTATAGTTTAGAGCTGTAGCATCAGTACAACCTAAAATAATGCAAGAACCGTCTTCAACGTTTGCATCAGGATTGAAGTTAGCAGCTAGTGGATTAGTGCAACCCGCTGTCACTTCATAACTTTCAATTGAGAATGTTACTGATCCAGTGCAAGCCGAACCGAAATCTCCCACTCGAAGTAAGTAAGTGTTTCCAGGGAGGAGTGAAACATTGAGCTGTGACTGAAGGCCGCAACCATCGTCATTGCTTGCTACAATAGAATTAGCGTCATTTTCCGTAAGTGGACAAGATGAATACAACCACAAACGTGTATCACACGTGTTGAGTCCACACATAGAAATAAGGTATTGCCCTGCTACAGTTGGTTCGATAACGTACCAGTTGTCTTCATAGGCTCCTGTATTTACAGAAGGGATAGTGAGAGGTTGGGCTGATTGACAACTTTCTCCCGGCATTTGAGAGAAAGCAACTGTCGATTGAATAGCAAACACAAGCAGTGCTGCTATTCTTAGGAGTAGATTTGGTTTCATATAGGGTTGGTTATGGGCTATTTTGGTATGGCTAATATATCCAATTTCCTTGAAAGACAACCGAGTATGAAAAAAAGTTGCTTTTTGTTAAGAAATCACTCCACTACCTATTGACTCCCCTTCTAGATACCAAGCAGCAAATTGTCCGGAAGCCACGCCGCGCTGAGGTTCGTCGAAAATTACATGAAGTCCGTCCTTCACCTTAAATAATTCTGCCCCAACCAATTCTTGTCGATATCTGATACGGGCTTTGTAAAGCGCTCGCTCCCCGTCCTTTAATTCTAAATCGGGTCTAATCCAATGAATATCAGCATTTGGAATAAAAAGTCCGCGTCTATATAAGGCAGGGTGGTTTTCTCCTTGTCCAGTATAAACCCTATTCTCAGTGGTATCCGTATGTACAATGAATAATGGTTCGGCCTTTCCTCCTACTCCAAGCCCCTTACGTTGACCAATTGTATAATAATGAGCACCGTTGTGTGTTCCAACCTTTTTAACTGGCACACCTGAAAATACATGTTGTTTTGAAGCCACCTCTGCATCCTCAAAAGTCAAGACAGGTCTATCATAAACCGAAAAATAAGATTCGTCCGCTGGAACCTCCACCACCTCTCCTGCTTTGGGCTGAAGCTGTTGTTGTAAAAACGTGGGAAGCTTCACTTTTCCAATGAAGCAAAGTCCTTGACTGTCCTTCTTTTCCGCTGTTGGCAACCCAATTTCTTTTGCTATCTCTCTTACCTGTGGTTTCTGTAGATGACCGATTGGAAATAAAGCCTGTGAAAGTTGATCTTGAGAAAGTTGACACAAAAAATAGCTTTGGTCCTTATTCGGATCTGCCCCCGCGAGCAACTGGTATATGACTTTGCCGTTTTTATCGGTAAACTCAGATTTTTGGCAATAGTGGCCAGTCGCAACAAAATCAGCTTTCAAGTTTTGAGCTGCTTTCAGGAAAATATCGAATTTTATTTCTCTATTACAAAGAACATCGGGATTAGGGGTACGGCCCATTTCGTACTCTCTGAACATGTAATCAACGATTCTCTCTTTGTATTCCTTGCTCAGATCGAGCACGTGAAAAGGTATACCGAGATGTTCCGCGACGAGCATGGCATCGTTGCTATCATCAATCCAAGGGCATTCATTATTGATCGTCACAGATTCATCGTGCCAATTGCGCATAAATATGCCAACTACTTCGTACCCTTGCTCTTGCAATAGATATGCTGCAACGCTAGAATCAACCCCTCCTGATAATCCGACAACGACCCTTTTATTCATGTCGCGAAATTAGTGGAGGAAATGTTTTTAAAAAAGTAAAGCGCCTCATAACGAGACTTTTTACATAATATTTTGAAAAAAATTAGGAACAATTACATTTGTAAGTGGCAACCCTTTTACATGGGGGCCGTCTAAATACCGAATTCCGTGAGTGAAGACAAGCAATTTCAACAGCTAATTGACGGCTGTCTCCAAGGAGACAGAAGGTCTCAACAGGCTGTTTATAAGCTTCTTTACGGAAAAATGAAGGCAGTTTGTCTTCGTTACACACGGGATTCAGATCAGGCGATGGATGTCCTCCAAGAAGGCTTTATTAAAGTCTTCCAAAACATGGAAAGATATTCAGGGTCGGGGTCATTCGAAGGCTGGGTAAGAAGAATCATGGTTAATCTTTCGATCGATCGTTTTCGAAAGTCTAAAAATGACTTCATACTTATGAATGACGCCATGAGCGCGGAACAGTGGGAAGACGAAATCGAAGAAGAAGAATTGGCCGAACAAGACCAATACGATTTCAAACCCCATCAGATAATTGAAGCAATGCAACAATTATCCCCTGCTTATAGAACGGTCTTCAACCTTTACGTTTTTGAAAATTACACGCATCAGGACATTGCAGATGCATTAGGAGTGAGTGTAGGGACTTCCAAAAGCAATTTTGCGAAGGCCAAACGCAATATGAAAAAGATACTTATAAAGAACTACGGCAACGCGAATGAGTAATAAATTTACCCCATTTGAGGATAAAATACGAGAGTCTCTAGATCACTACGAATTACCATTCGAAGCTAGTAGCTGGAACGATCTTGAAAACCGAATGAAAGGCAACGGAGCTAACGCCAATACATGGGTAGTTGCTCTTGTAGCTGCATGTGTTTTCACTGCAATCGGCTCTTACACTCTTTATAAATACAGCTTTAATCTTATTGATGCTAAGAAAGGACATGGCATCGCTCGTTTTGAATCTACCTCAAGAGTATCCAACTCATCTTCGAACGCATCTAGTGTTAACGTGATTGAACAAGAAAACAGTTCAAATGACGCTTCGACATCTGGTAGTACGAATATCAATCTTACTCCCCTTGCAGCCAATAACAATAATGCTGCTAATACGACTCAGAATTCCATTCCAACAGAAAATATTCTAACGGAAGCAAGCACTCCAATCAACGAAGTAATTGTTCCAAAGACATCTACAGCACTTTCAGTAAGACCAAGCGTGACTACTTCATGTGCAGGTGGCGAAATTGACTTCAACGCTGTAAATGGTCCGAATGAAGGAAGCTACTTATGGAACTTTGGTGATGGTAATTTCTCCAATAAGCCAAATCCTAAGCACAAGTACGTGAAGCCTGGGGTATATGATGTATCACTTTCTATCACTTCCAAGAAAGATGGTCAAATCAATACTACGGTGATGAACGACCTTATCACTATTCACCCGGCACCGAATGCTGAATTCGAATGGGATTTCGTGAACAGCGCTAGTGAAGAACCTACCGTAAAAATCATCAATACCAGTGAAAACGCAACAAGCTACAACTGGAAATTTGGTGACGGTTCAACCTCAAATGTGATCAGCCCAATCCGTTCTTATACCGACCGCGGCAAACAAATGATCGCCCTTGAAGTATCTAATGAGTGGGGCTGCGCTGATAGCAAAGTGAAGTATATTCACATCAACCAAGATTATAACTTAATGGCTCCAGAAAAATTCAGCCCGAAGACGAATGTCTTCATGCCTGAAGGACTGAAGCAAGGAAAGTCTCAATTCAAATTGACCATCTACAATGGTGAAAAGCCTATCTACGAGACTACCAATAAAACCAAAGGATGGGACGGAACCCTTCCATCAGGAGCTACAGCTGTAGCGGGTGATCAATATCCTTGGATTGTGATCATCTATAACGACACCACCAAAGAAGAGAAATACTTCAGCGGCATAGTAACGATTCTTCCTTAACCAAAACCAACCAATAAACCAAAAAAGAGTCCCGACATCCTGTCGGGATTTTTTTTGCCAAATCCAGAGTTATTAACACGTGTTAATAACTCTGGATTTTGTACCTTTGCACCTCCTAATCCGTGCACCTAACCACCAATGAGAATTATCTTCCTGATAATTAGCGCTATGCTTGTCCTTGTAGGACAAATCGCCCATTCTCAGGTGACGGTGGTGCCCGCGTCCTCAAGCTGCAACTGCAACGGTAGCTTCACCTACACCCCCTATCCGGGCACCCCAACTATTTTTCAAGTACAAGATTTTTCTAGCGCCGTGATTTTGAATGCGGGAGACCCAAACGGGACTCTTACGATGAATAACCTCTGCGGCTCAATATTTTTAGTCACAGCAACTTCCCCTAGCGGATCAACTCAAGCATTTATTCAAGTGAATGCTCTCGGTGCAGGAATAGGAACTGCCAATACAGCCAATATTTGTTCTACCAGCGGAAGTGTAAATCTCACAACATTCCTTGGAGCTTTCTCCGCAGGAGGAATTTGGAGACGTCCCAATGGAACCACTTTTAATGGTGTTTACAATCCTCTCGTTGAAAATGGTGGTATATACTCCTATTCTCAAAACATTGCAGGTTGCATAGTAACCACCGGAGTACTTGTCAATGAAATCCAGAATGCAAACGCCGGATTACAAACAACCATTCTGATTTGTGACACCTACAATCCATTTTTCATGACGGACTTCCTGAATGGAAATCCTGATTATGGCGGCACATGGCTCGATGCATCTGGAAATACGGTAAGTGGGTTTTTCGATCCTTCTACGACACCCAGCAGTACTTATGTCTATATGATCGATAATGTCCCTGGTTGTAATCCTGTTTTTAATACTCTTGTTATTGATGTAAATGTGACACCAGATGCGGGCGGAGATGTCAGTCTAGTGGTTTGTGATAACGCAGCTTCTTTCAATCTTTTCGACCAGCTAGCAGGAACGCCAGATAACAATGGAACTTGGTATGGCCCGAGCAACACTCCTACAGATAACATTTTCGATCCATCCTCTGACCCGCTTGGAGTTTATAGATATGTTGTGAATGCCTTGGTCCCTTGTCAGACGCAAGAGGCAGAAGTAAATATTGCTTACACACCGAATGATCCTTCGGGTGAACCGAGTGCGCTTACTGTTTGTGCCAATGGCCCATCCTTCGATATGACAGCAGCTCTTAGCGGCTCGCCGACATTTGGTGGCGTATGGAAAAACGCCGCGAATCAAGTGGTTAGCAATGTTTATAATCCTACTACATCCGCGCCGGGGGTGTACAATTATCTTTTTCCCAATGTTGGTTGTAGTCAAACAGGCGCGCAGTTAACCGTGCAGGAAGAATTACCTCCCAACGCGGGTAATGATGTAACTACCGAATTGTGTCAATCAAACGCACCACTCAATCTGTATTCGCTAGTTAGTGGCGGCAGCGGCAATGGAAATTTCTATGATTTAAACCAAAACATTTTTTCAAATCCAGCGGATATTTCATTTAGTCAGCTTATCACATTGACTTATGAAGTGACTGGAACTTTTTGTCCTATAGATATTGCCAATTTTACAATTGGGGTGGTAAGCCCGCCCAATACCCCTCAGGACATATTCTTGGAGTATTGCACTATTGACAACCCAGTAGATTTAAATTCTAACTATCCGAACATTGCATTTCCAGAGTGGACAGATGGAAGTGGAAATATTGTTTCGTCCACATTCGATCCCGAGATCGATATATCACAAACTTTAACGATCACTTCCCTTTCAAATAATGCTTGTCCCGATATTCAAGCACAAGCTGAAATCACAGTCAACACACCACTTTTTGCCGATCAAAATTATTCAGTGAATGTATGCATCACGGATACTCCATTTGAACTAGATCCATTTCTTTCGAATGGTGAAACGGGATTGGGTCAATGGTGGAATCAAACAGGTTCTTCAGTGTCTACTCCTGTTTCGATTTCCGTTCCTGGACAATATAATTTTGATTACATCAGCAATGATAACGGTGCATGTCCAGACAACGTCGTAACGCTCGAACTGAATGTTTCGGATAGCATTAATGCAGGCCTTGACTCATCAATTGAAATATGTGGAGATGATGATTTGTTTGATTTGAATAGTCTTCTTTCTGAAACTATAGATCAGAGTGGGCAATGGTATTTTGCATCGAATGCTCTTGCAACTTCGATTATTGATCCTGCATTACTCAACTCTGGAATCTATGTTTATCAATTGCCTGCAAATATTGGTTGTCCATTGGATGAAAGCGAGCATACTGTAGCCATTAGAACTCCTATTGTTGCAGAAGCAGGAAATGCCTCAGCCATTTGTTCTGGTGAATCACCAATTGCAATTGGTTCAAGCTCGCTGCCTGGAGTTAATTACAGCTGGTTTCCCGCGACGAATATTTCTAATGCCAACACTTCGAACCCAACCGTGAATATTGAAAACACAACCTCACAACCAATTTCTCAAGAATATTTTGTAACCATCGACGATGGAGTTTGTGATGATGTTGATTCCATCACTGTTGTGGTCAATCCACTTCCTGTCGTGCAGCTGCCAAATGAAATTGAGTTGTGCTTAGGAGATGAAATTACATTGAGCGCATCAGGCAATTATGATTTCAACTGGGCACCTTCGCAATTGTTCTCAAATAGCACTTTACCCACGCAAACGATTTCTCCAATCAATGATGCGACTATTTTTTTACAAGCCACGAATGTCTACAATTGTGTAACATCAACTACGGCCGAATTAATAGTTCATCCTTTACCTGAATTATTTTATGAATGGGAATTTCAAGAGAGTTGTTCGCCTTTCGAATTAGAATTAAATCCATATTTAGATTTAGAAAATTTCGAGTCTGGACAATGGTACTTGAGCAATCAATTGATCTCTGAGAACGACTCGTTGAGCTATTCCATATTTGAAGCAGGCACGTATGATTTGATATTCGTTGCGCAAAGTGAAGAAGGTTGCGAATCATCTTGGGAGTTTGCCCAAGCGATTACAGTACACCCCTATCCAATTGCTAATTTTTCATGGTCACCCGACAACCCTACTTTAATTCAAAACGAAGTGAAGTTTGAAAATACTAGTATTGATGCTGTAAGCTATGATTGGACATTTGGAGATGGTGAAACCTCGAATCTAGAAAACCCTATTCATGAATATAACTCGGAGGAGGCTGGGTTCTATGAAGTATGCCTGGAAACGGCATCTTCATACGGATGCTTGGATACTTTGTGCAAGACGCTTTACGTTGAAAATGACTATGTATTTTTTGCACCAAATTCCTTCACACCAAATAATGATGGGTTGAATGATATATTCAAACCTATACTAAATGGATTTGAAGAATCAACCTACGAGCTGATTATTATGGACCGTTGGGGCACTTTAATATTTCAAACAAATGATGTCAATCAAGGCTGGATGGGTGATGTCAGAGGAGGAGAAAATTACGCCATGGATGGTGTATATACTTGGCAAGTAAAAGTCAAAGTCGATCTCATTGCTGACTACCAAGTCTATTCGGGACACGTATTGGTGATTCGATAGGATTTTATCATTCTTGGATTCTAAAAATCTTGTAAAAAATTACGATTGCAACCATTAATAGGGTACGGTAGTCCCTGTTTTAGGAGTAATTTGCGCGTGTTTTAAAAAAACCTGATGGAGGAATGAAGAATTTTTTAATTGTTGTTGTTTTTATCTGTTCTTATTTTACTAATCAAGCTCAGCAGGACTGTGATGTTCCAGGTAATTACTGCATGGATAACATCACCATTCAAACGTGCAGTGGAGTTCTATTAGATGCAGGTGGAGGGAATGCCTATCCCGATCAGACCTACACCATGACTATTTGTCCAGACACTCCCGGAGATGTAATCCAACTAGATTTTACTGCTTTTTCCCTTCAAACCTCACCCAACGCATCAAGTAGTGATTACCTATCCATTTTTGATGGAGATAATGTCAATGCTGCTAGCCTCGGTGATAATACAGGAAATTCTTTGCAAGGACTTCAAGTGACTGGAACAGTCAATAATGTTACTGGTTGCCTTACACTAGTATTTACAGATAATGGAACTCCAAACGCTAATTTCCCGGGGTTTCAGGCTAATATTCAATGTACCACTCCTTGTGCAAATCCAACAGCAGGCTTTTCAGTAACAGCTCCTTCACCAGCTCCGATGGGAGGAAATATTTCCACTTGTGTTGGAATTCCTGTTACACTTAACGGTAGCGCTTCTTTCCCTGAGCCGGGATTCACAATTTCAGAATATGTCTGGAATTTTGACAATGGAACAATCGATAATACCAGTGGTGCTGAAGTTACTTACACCTTTGACGAACCAGGAGAGTACTTGGTATCCTTGACTGTTCTAGATAATAACGGATGCGCTAGTTTAAATATAAATCCAGTTCAAGTATTGGTAAGTACTCTTCCCGATTTTAGTTCAATAGCACAAATTGGAACACAATATTGCTTTGGTCAAAATATCATTTTAAATTCAGGTAATATTCAATATCCTACATGGAGTTCTTTGCCCCCACAAGTGGTAGCTGGCACAACAGAACTGGCGGATGGTGCGGGCTTTAGTTACAGCAGCCCTATTACTTTTGACTTTTTTGACACCGACGCTGTATTAGAAAACTGTGAAGATTTTCTTGAGCTTTTTGTAAATATTGAACACAGTTTTTTGGGTGACTTAAGCTTTACAGTGAGCTGTCCGAATGGAACCATTGTGGATCTTCAAACTTATCCAAATGATGGCGGCGGTGATTATCTAGGAGAGCCCATTGACGATGGGACGGCCGCTGTAGGTGTTGGCTATGATTATGGATGGAGTTCTACAAGCACATTAGGTTTTATTGATGAGACAACGCTTCTTCCTAATGGAGCAGTACCTCCTGGTATTTATCAGCCAGAAGGTGATTTATGTGCATTGGTTGGTTGTCCTTTAAACGGCACATGGACATTTACAGCAACAGATAATATTCCAATCGATAACGGATATATTTTTTCATGGGGAATCAACTTTAATCCTGCGCTATATCCAGGTGTAACGACATTCACTCCAACCGCTGGAGGTGGCTCTGACAGCTCTTATTGGACGGGCACTAATTTCGAGTTTCTTGATCCAAATGCTGATGTCATCGAATTGACATTAACCGAACCCGGAACCTATGAGTACACCTATGAAGTGACAAATAACTTTGGTTGTATCAGCGACACAACAATTAGCATCACCATTGATGAACCCGTTCAGATTACAGCTGGACCAGACTTCACATATGCATGCGTGCCTGTAGCGATGCAAGGCGGCTATTTGAATGAACCGACACCAGCTTGTGGAGCTGACGCAGGCTCCTACTCTTTTTGTTACGGCGACAATGAAAATTATTCCCAAACATTTTGTCCAGATTCTCCTGGAGATGGGGTCTCTATGATGGAACTTACTTTTATTCAAGGATCATTAGAAGTAGGCTTTGATTACATCACTTTTTATGATGGCCAGACAACAGCGTCACCAATCTTAGCTGGACCGATGGATGGGGATATATCTGGAATGACATTCACCGCGACCAATTTAAGTGGATGCATCACCATGCAAATTACAGCTGACATAAGTAACTCCTGTGAATCAGGCGGTCAAGATGAGTTACAATTTGAGGTTGGTTGTGCCGACCCAAACAACTTTACTTGGGAGTGGACACCGTCCGATTTTCTTTCATCTAGTAGCAGTCCTGCACCAACATTGGACGGGATTGATCAAACAACATTATATGTTCTGACAGGCTACCCTACTGGATTCCCAGAGTGCGCGGTAAGTGATGATGTATTGGTCACTGTGAACTCGACACTCGACATGACGTTACCAAATAACTATTTGGGATGTTCAGGTGCTACCATTCACATCAACCCTCCGACGATCATTGGAGGTGCAGAGCCTTTTATTTATTCATGGGTAGGTAGTGACGGAAGCACCCATAATACTGCTGAGTTTGATGTCGTGGTTGGAGATACGCCAGTTGAATATTGCCTCACTTTAAGTGATGGATGCGGACTTGAAGTTGAAGATTGCATTACAGTCAATCGTCACCCCATCATTCCTGCAACATTTGATGTTCCAATCACCAATGGATGTGAGCCTTTAAACATAAGCATGCAATCAGATTACACTGCATTTCAAAATGTGGCAGCGATGGAATGGGAATTTGGAGACGGGAACAGCACAGTGATAATGGGGTCAACAAACCATCAATATCAGGTAGAAGGCGAATACTACCCAATCTTGACAATCACCGATGTTTTTGGTTGCGCATATACAGACACAGCAAATTCACCAATACTCGTATTCCCAAAACCGTTGGCAAGCTTCAACGTGTTTGAAGAAGAAATTTTGTTACCAAACACTACTTTCCAATTGTTCAATACTTCGATTGATGCTAATATTTTCGAATACCGTTTCCAAGAATTTGGGACGAGTACTAGCCCCGACACTTCATTTACTTTTCCTGCCGAAACAGCTGCAACTTATCTTGTAGAATTGATTGCTTCCAATCAATTTGGCTGTATAGACAGCACAACGCGCCAAGTAACCGTTCGTAATGACATTGACATTTATATACCAAACACCTTCACCCCTGATGGTGACGGCATCAATGATGTCTGGAAAATTGAGGGGAAAGGATTTGTTAATTTAAATTACAAAATCGTCATATTCAATCGATGGGGCGAGCCTGTATTCACATCAACAGACCCGAATGAGGCCTGGTTGGGAGAGCACCAAAATGGAGAGTATTTTAACCAAGACTCCATTTATCTCTATTACCTGGAGATTCAAGACGAAGAATACGATGTAAAATACACCTATGACGGCCACATTCTTTTGTTAAGATAATCCAAAGAAAGCAACCGTTTCATTCTAATTGGAGTCCTATCTTTGTCTAGGTTAACTCGCTATTAGAAATGAAGAAAATTCTACTTTTATTATCAGTTGTATTCATCTCCTTTAGCTTATTTGGTCAACAGATCACAATGAGCAATGGAACGTTTAGCTCTTGTAACGGAATCTTTACAGATGACGGAGTTGGAGCTGCATACACTGCTACAAATTACACCATCACCATTTGTCCTGACACTCCTGGTGATGTTATTCAATTAGATTTCTCAGCCTTCGCGCTTCAAACATCTCCAGGAAATGGTAACAGCGATAGCTTTACCATTTATGATGGTGATGGTACCAATGCTGCTTCATTAGGTAGTTACGGTGGCAGTGATCTTCAAGGCTATCAAGTAACAGGTACCGTAAACAACCCGACAGGATGTTTGACTATTGTTTTCCAAGACAACGGTCCTGATAATGCAACCTCACCAGGTTGGGAGGCTGCAGTTTCTTGTACTACCCCTTGTGCAAATCCTACAGCGAGTTCTGCAATTACTAATCCTGTTCCTGATGGACCGATTCAAACAGTTAGTGTTTGTATCGGAGACCCTGTATCATTTAGCTCTGCTGGATCATTTGCTGAACCAGGATTTTCTATAGCAAGTTATAATTGGAATTTTGATGATGGTACTGTTCAAGAAGGTACCACGGCTAACGCAACGCATAGTTTTGATGAAGCTGGAGAGTATGTAGTAACTCTTGCTGTTATTGACAACAATGGCTGCTCTAGTTTAAATATCAATCCTCTTCAAGTACTCGTATCTACAATTCCATTATTCCCTACGCTAGCTGATGAAGCAACTTGTTTGGGTGAAGATGTAACTTTAGTTGGTGCGGCTACAAGCACTCAATGGTCGTCTCTTCCTCCTCAAGTGGTAGCTGGCACAACTTATCTTGCCGATGGAGCTGGTTTTACCTATTCTTCATCTATCAATTTTGACATTTTTGAACCCGATGCAGTTCTCGAGTCATGTAATGACCTGTTAGGAATTACCGTAAATATGGAGCACAGTTATATGGGCGACCTTGGTATTTCGATCACTTGCCCAAATGGTACTATTGTGAATCTCGTTGAATGGGGTGTAAATGGCGGTGGTGGAACCTTCTTAGGAGAAGCAATCGACAATGACCCTGCTTCAGATCCAGGAATTGGATACACCTATGTTTGGGACCCAGACGCAACCAATGGCACATGGGGAGAAAATGCTGGTGGTTTCGGTGGTGGTTCACTAGAAGCAGGCAGCTATGAGGCTCAAGGCAATCTATGTGATCTAGTTGGCTGCCCACTTAATGGCGCATGGACTTTCAGTGTTACTGACAACCTCGCTGCAGATAATGGATACATCTTCTTTTGGGGGATTGACTTGAATCCTGCGTTATTCCCAGGCATTACAACATTCCAACCCTCTATCGGCCTTGATGCGGATAGCAGCTACTGGTCTGGTCCAAATATTACTTACATGTCTCAAGATGCCGACACCATCGTGTTCTCTGCTCCTGGACCTGGAAGCTATGATTTTGTTTATACTGTTGAAAATAGCTTCGGCTGTCAATTCGATACCACTATCACTGTTACAATAGACCAAGCTCCTTTCGTAAGCGCTGGTCCTGATTTGACATATTCTTGCGATGTTGTTCAACTTCTTGGAGGTTTCCAAGGATTGCCTACACCAACTTGTGGAGCTGATGCAGGCACTTACACATACTGCTATGATGATGGTGAATTCACAACTTGGACATATTGTTCTGATTCCCCTGGAGATGGGACAGCCATGGTTATAATATTCCAGCAAGGATCAACCGAGACATTCTGGGATGATCTCACCTTTTATGATGGTCCTAATACCGCTTCACCAATAATAGCTGCGGGAATTGAAGGAGATTTGACAGGACAATCATGGCAAGCGAACAGCGGTTGTATAACAATGGTGCTGAGCAGCGATGGATCAAATTCCTGCAGTTCTGGAGCTCAAACCTCTTGGATATATGATGTTTCTTGTACCACAGGCGGACCTAACTTCACCTGGGAATGGTCACCAGTAGAGCCTTTGGATAATCCAAATGCTATGCAACCAAACGTGGTGAACCTTTCTCAAACTACTGAATTCACTTTGACAGGATATCCTGTTGGACATCCTGATTGCTTCAGTACAGACCAAGCGACAGTTTCACTTGACCCACTTTCAAATCCAGGTACCGATACAGAACTTGACTTCTGTGTGAACGGCGCCCCAATCAACATGTTTGATGAAATGAACGGTAACCCAGTAACCGGAGGTTATTGGACAAATGCCGCAGGTGCAGTTGTTACAGAAATTTTCACTCCTGGAGTTGACAACGCAGGTGACTACCAGTACAACATCGATAATGGACAGTGTATTGTTTTCGCTACGCTCACCTTGAATGAATCTACTGTTCCAACGTTTGATATTCCAAATGACACATCAATTTGTTGGGCGGGAACATTGAACCTCGATCTTTATGATATTGAAGATGGTGTTCAACCATATCAATATAATTGGACTTTTAATGGGACTACCATCTCAACAATTGCAAGTACAAGCTATGATCCTACCGAAAGCGGCAGCGTTTGTCTTGAAGTAACTGACCAGTGCGGTGTGAGCGTTACCAATTGTTTTGAAGCTACCGTTCTTCCTAACGTTGACGTTCAATTTAGCGCTGATACCACGCGTGCTTGCTGGCCACAAGGCTATGAATTCACCATTGATACGGACCCTACAACATATGTAAACGCATCATGGAGTCTAGGAGATGGAACAACTATGCTCGACACTCCAAACTTTGACTACCAGTATCAAAACCCTGGTGTATATGATGTATCGCTTATTTTGACCAACTCACTTGGCTGTGCCTATACATTAAACAAGGATAATTATATCTTTAGCTATCAAGCTCCAGAAGCTCAATTCTATGGCCAACCACAGCCAACAGATGTTCAGAACACTACTATTCAAATGTTTGATTTAAGCATTGGTGAAATTGCAGTTTATGATTGGCAGTTTAACTATACTGATCCACTAGGATATTCTAATGAGCAAAATCCAGTATTCGAATTCCCGTCTGATCAAGGTGGAGAGTATCCTGTATTATTGACTGTTGTAGATAACAACGGTTGTACTGATACATACATTCACATTATCACCATCAATGACATTTTCCAATATTATATTCCTACTGCTTTCACACCAAACGGTGATGGAATCAACGATGTTTGGAAACTTTACGGAGCGGATATCGATGAAACTCGTTTCAAACTCCAAGTATTTAATCGTTGGGGAGAAGTTGTTTTCGAAACCACAGATCCGAACGATGCTTGGGTTGGCGGAAACGGATTAACAGGAGAATACTTTATCCCAGATGGAGTCTATCTCTGGAGAGCACGTGTAGTATCAAAATCTACAGGCGAGAGAAAAGATATTGAAGGAAACTTAACCTTGATGAGATAACCGTCATCATATCAAATAAAAAAGGGCTGTCTTTCAAAGACAGCCCTTTTTCTTTGCTTTGAATTCTATTATTAATAAAGCATTTTATCTATTGTTTCAATCGTAACCGAATGATAATTCGGTCTGGCCTTGATGTAAATCTTTGCTGCTAAATCTTTCTGACTTGTCTCAACAAGTGCCTGATAAAGCGGAGCTACAAATTTTCTTCTTCCTACTTCAATAAGAAATGCCTCTAATTCATCATAAGCTGCAGTATAATTCTTACGAATAGCCAATTCCAACCAAGCAAATAACACTTCGTTATTCTTGGTAGAGGTAATATTGAAAGCCTTATCCAAAACATTCATTTGAGCAGCACTTACATCTTTTATCGAAGTGATGAAGTACACCTTCTCTTGATAAGACCAATCATTCCATTTGATAGCTCCTACGGTAATCTTCAAACCTGCAAAATCCGCTGCAACAGATTTAATTTTTTCCATCTTATCGCTTTGCACGACAGGAATGTTTGCAGGGATTCCAGGTGCATAGACCCATTCGTTGATATTAACCTTCTCTTCGATTTTCTCTGCGGCTAAATTGGTTTTCAAATAAGACAAAAACTTCTCTGTATCCATTACTTGGAACGCATGCTCTGTAAAATATTTTTTCAAGAAAATATCCCATTTCTCTCTTCCAATGGTTTCCTCACATAAGCGCAAAAAGAAATAACCTTTGTTATAAGCGATATCTGTCATTGCATCATCGGGATTGCGATTTTCCAATGATAACTTTAACCACGTATCTTTTTCATTTACCGCAGAAATTTCCGAAATCGTTGCGTCAAGTTCTTGTCGGCTCAGTTGAGCCAGCATTTCAGAGTATTCTCTTCCGAAAACTTCTTCCATGATTCGCTCTTCGAAATACACTGTGAATCCTTCATTAATCCAAAAGTCATCCCATGTGCTATTGGTTACAAGGTTACCGCTCCAGCTGTGCGCTAGTTCGTGAGCTATTAATGAAACCAATGATTTATCTCCAGCGATAATTGTAGGCGTTGCGAAGGTCAACTTCGGATTTTCCATACCTCCAAAAGGAAATGCCGGAGGCAGAACTAGCACGTCATAGCGCCCCCAGACGTAAGGGCCATAAAGCTTTTCAGCAGCTACCAACATCTTTTGCATGTCTTCAAACTCATACGCGGCAGCATCAATCAATGAAGGAATAGCATAAACCCCTGTTCGATCACCAAGTGATCTAAACGCTACATCACCTACCGCAAGAGCCATTAGATAGCTAGGTATGGGCTGATCCATTTTAAATGAATAAACTCCTGTATCATTCTTTTTCGTTGGATTCTCCGCCGACATCAAAGCCATCAAATTCTTCGGCACCGTTACTTGTGCATCATAAGTAATTCGAAGCCCTGGGCTATCCTGACATGGCAACCAAGTTCTTCCTAAAATTGCTTGAGATTGTGTGAATAAGAAAGGTGAATCACCATCTACCCAAAGGAGCGCTTCTGCACCTTGTGGTGTGCGGTATGAAATTGAAACTTGTTTCGATGTAGGTGTGATCTCAACGGTCAATGGTGCTCCAATGAATTCCTTTTCCGTCCCAACAGTAAACTTTGCAGGTTGTCCATCCACTTTTACACCATCAATCTGAAGCCCTTTCATATCGAAAATAACTTCATTCTTATCGGTGATGTGCTCTAAGTCATACGTTGCAGTAGCAGTAATAACTTTCGAAGAAAAGTCCACGGATGCCACCCAATTCAAATGCTTTACGCGCACTTCATTTGGCTGCGAATAAGAATGTGGGTCACGTGCTAACTTGGCATTTGCTATCATCATTTTTGTTCGTTCAGATCGTTCTTGAGGATTTCCTGAGTTACTATCCCCGCAAGCGTTGAGCGTAAAAACCACCGCTCCTGCAAGGATCCATTTAGGGTACTTTCTATTTATCATTTATCGTTACAAATATTTTTCTTGAATAATTTCTTTCACTGAATCACGATTATCCTTCAAATCATGCTGAATAATTTCCCAAAGAATTTCATCATCCACATCAAAATATTCGTGGACAATAAAATTTCGCATTGCATTCATGTGCTGCCAAGGCACTTGCTTGTATTGACGTTGAAATTTAAATGGAATGTGCTTAATGGACTCTCCCAATATTTCAAAATTTCGGATGACCGCATCTCTGAGCATCGTATTGTCCACGAATTCCGCATACGATTTATTCTCTGTATAAAATAAAATTCTGTCCATGGCCTCTACCATGTCATGCAAGAAAAAATCAAATCTTCTTCTTGCTCTAATCATACAAAAGTGGTTTGATTTAGAATTTCATCCTTGAGAGCAGGCTTCAAAGACTTGGGAGTACAGATATCAATGCGCATGAAAAGTTTCTTTTCAAGCCATTCTTTCATTTCAAAAAAACGCCATCCTAGAGGCTCATGAAATTCAACCAAAATATTTACTTCGCAATTCGCGGTGTGATGATGGTCAATATAATCTTCAAAAAAACCAATGCTCTTAACTCCCCATCTCCTTTCGAGATCGGGCTTGTATCTTCTGAGTTGATTGGCTAATTCTGATTTTATCATTTCGTTCTAAATGATCTTCCAAATACTCCTAGTGGAAGTTTCACTCCGCTTTTTGCTTGTAAATACAATTCACCAATTTTCAAATCTTTTCCAGAAAACTCTTTGCAAAGGTTTTCAATCACAAGCGCTGAAAGACCTAGACTGTACGCGTTCAACACGAGGAAGTGTTCTTTTTCATCCAAAATTTTCAAGACATTTTCCATCATTTCTGCGATGTTGTCTTCCAACTTCCACTTCTCCCCTTTTGGTCCATGTCCAAATGCTGGAGGATCCAAAATAATTCCTTGATATTTATTTCCACGACGTTCTTCACGTTGAACAAACTTGAGCGCATCTTCCACCATCCAGCGGATATCGGTAAGATTACTCAATTGCATATTTTCATTTGCCCAGGTAACCACCTGCTTGATGCTATCCACGTGGGTCACCTCTCCCCCGCCCGCAGCGGCAGCCAAACTGGCACCGCCGGTATATGCGAATAGATTTAAGACCTTCGGCTTCGGAGTTTTCATGGCCTTCAAGGACTGCACAATAAAATCCCAATTCGCAGCTTGCTCTGGGAAAATACCAACGTGTTTGAATGAGGTCAATCCTAAACGGAAAGTAATATCTTCATCATTTGGTAGTCCATAGGAAATTTGCCACTGATCTGGCATTTTCTTCATCTTCTTCCACTCACCACTGTTGCTGTTTTTAGGAATGAATTTGATGTGTGCTTTTTTATTCCACTCATCATCACTCCATTTCTTTGGCCATACCGCCTGAGGCTCCGGACGAATGGTGATATAATCACCAAAACGTTCCAATTTTTCAAAATCACCACAATCCAACAACTCGTAGTTCTTCCAATGCAGAGGAGTAATTAATTCCATTATCTTGTTATTCTAAGTGCAAACCTATGGTGAATCTACAAAATTTGCTATTCCGTGGCTTACTTTTCTACCTTCGCATTCGATGAATTTCCCTAAAATAGCCATCATAGGAACGGGCAATGTGGCTTGGCACTTGGCTCGTATGTTTGATTCCATTGGAAATCAAGCTTCCTATATCTATTCTAGAAATACGGACGCCTCTAAGGAATTCGCTCAAAATTTTAATCTTAAAATTATCCCAAGCCTCGATCTGATACCCGAAGATTGTGATATCTGTTTTCTTGCGGTAAAGGATGATGCGATTTCAGTTTTATCAAAAGAAATAAAGACTTCGGCTCTTGTTGTTCACACCAGCGGCTCGACTTCATTGGATGAGTTAGAAAACAACCGAAAAGGTGTTGTTTGGACCGTTCAAAGTCTTCGAAAAGGGATTGATACTGAATACCATACCATCCCGCTTCTCATCGAATGCAATAATGAGGCAGATCGCACTTTGTTAGGCGCTATTTTTTCAAAAATTTCATCCTCTATTTTTTATAAAAATTCAGAGGAAAGATTGCAAGCCCATACCGCCGCTGTCATCACCAATAACTTCAGTAATCACCTTTATTCCATTGCAAATAAGTTGCTGGATGAAGTGGGACTTCCTTTCGATCTAATGCTGCCACTAATTGAAGAAGAAACAAGAAAAATCAAACTCAATTCGCCTTCGGAAATTCAAACTGGACCAGCCATAAGACGTGATGAAATCACGATTGCAAAACAGCAAGAACTGCTTGCCAAAAATCTGCAGTGGCAAGCACTCTATAACATCATGACCAATCTCATTCAAGAAAATAAAAATGATTAAGAATTATAAAGCTCAACTCAAGGAAATCGATACGTTCATCTTTGATGTGGATGGTGTTTTTACTGATAATATTGTTTATCTCACAGCCGACGGAGATCAAATGAGAACAGCCAATGTGCGAGATGGATACGCTGTTCAATTAGCAATTAAAAAAGGACTTCGTATTGCTATTATTTCTGGTGGAAAAAATGAAGCTGTTCGCAAGCGATTTGAAATGCTCGGTGTGAAAGATATTTTTCTTGGATCTTCTGATAAAATCAAAATCTACGAATCATACCTAGCGCAGCATAATATCAAGGAGGAGCACGTATGCTACATGGGGGATGACATTCCAGATTATCCTGTACTCAAGCGTGTTGGACTTCCTACATGTCCAGCAGATGCAGCACATGAGATCAGATCTGTTGCAACTTACATTTCTCCTCTTGGTGGTGGCCAAGGTTGTGTGAGAGATATTCTTGAACAAGCACTTAAAATCAAAGGTCTTTGGATGACCGATGAAAGCGTGATTTGGTAAGCTATTTCGGTCTGTGGGCCTTTATAAATTTTGTAGGATCAAGATATCCTGTTTGATCTTTCGAATAGCCCTGTCCCAAAGGCAGGGCTATTTTATTTCGTATTTCAAAATGGAGGTGTGACAAATAAATACCCTCTGCATTTCCGATCGTTCCCAATTTTTGACCTCTGTTTAGAATATCTCCATTCTTCACGAATACGCTATCCATGTGCGCATATAGCGACTCTACTTGTTTTTCAGTATTATTTTCTTGAAAGCTGTAGGCCACTCTGACTACTTTGCCCCAGCCTCCATAAAATTGTGAAACCTCTGTCACACGGCCCTTTCCAACGGAATAAATTGGATCGCCAAAGTCAGTGTTACCACCACCTACTCCATTCCAATCATCCCCCAAATGATTATTCACTCCAAACTTTTGAGCATTGTAATATCCCTTTGCATTGGGAGCGCCCACAGGAAAATCAAAGCCATCTGTCAAAATCGTTGGGGGAACAAAATTGGAAGTAACCAATTCTTTGGGAGCCAACTCGTGATCTACGGCCATCAACCGAATCGTTAAAGTGCCTAAAAATGCTATGAGAAATAAGTCAAGTTTTACCATGGGTGCTGCTTCATTGGCATCATTCTTATACCTTCGCTTCAAAGTTCGAACAATACATTTAACTATGTCCTTCTATCGTCTATTTTTTATCATTGCCCTCGTTGCAATGACCAACGCATCATTTGCTCAATATTGGCAGCAAAAGGCAGATTATAAAATTGATTTTAATCTGAATTCTGAAAATCATCAATTCAAAGGAAAAGAAACAATTGTTTACACCAACAATTCTCCTGATGATTTGACACAGCTTTTTTTCCATTTGTATTTTAATGCCTTCCAACCTGGGAGTGCAATGGATACAAGGTCGCTTTGGATCAGCGATCCAGATGGACGTGTTGGCGACCGCATTTCTAAACTTCAGCCCAATGAGTTTGGTCATCTCCATGTGACGTCTCTTTTGGTGAATGGAAAATCTCAAACTTTATTGGAGAGTGAAACCATTCTAGAAGTAACACTTTCCACGCCCATTGCAAAAGGTGCAAAGGCCACTATTGAATTAGAATTTGAAGGTCAAGTTCCCATTCAAATCAGACGTTCTGGAAGAAGCAATGCAGAAGGCATTGACTACAGCATGACACAATGGTATCCTAAAATGTGCGAGTACGATAGAAATGGTTGGCACCCGAATCCTTATATCGGACGCGAGTTCTATGGTATCTGGGGCAACTTCGAAGTGAATATTACACTTCCAAAAAAATACATCATCGGTGCAACTGGCATTCTTACCAATGCTGCCGAAATAGGATATGGCTATATCGAAGAAAATAAAGTGAAGCGACCGAATACCGAAACCCTCACATGGAAATTCAAGGCTGAGAATGTGCATGACTTTGCGTGGGGCGCAGATCCTGACTATGTGCACAAGACTGCACAAATTGAAAACGGTCCTCTACTCCACTTCTTCTATCAAGAAGATCCAGCATACATGAACTCGTGGAAGGATGGTCAAGAATTAGTGGTAAAAGGTTTCAAATATCTCAGTGATCACTTTGGAAAATATCCTTATCCACAATACAGCATCATCCAAGGTGGAGACGGTGGGATGGAATATCCAATGGCAACTTTGATCACAGGTAATAGAAAAGTGCCAAGCTATGTAGGCGTTGTTTTACACGAGGCAGCACACAGCTGGTACCAAGGAATATTAGCAACCAATGAAGCATTGTACCCTTGGATGGATGAAGGTTTCACCAGCTATGCTTCTAGCGAAGCTTTCAATACTCTTTTCGCAGGGCGCATTCCAGGTGATCACTCAGGTGCTTACGATGGATACATCGCGATTGTAAATGAAGGAAAAGAAGAAGCACTCGATACACACGCTGATCACTACATCACCAACTACGCTTATGGCACCGCATCCTACAACAAGGGCGAGGTTTACTTGGCACAATTAGGTTATGTAGTAGGAAAAGAAAATCTTGAAAAAGGACTGTTGAAGTATTTCGATATGTGGAAATTCAAACATCCTTCAGCGGATGATTTTATTCATGTGATGGAACTTCAATCAGGCATGGTACTCGACTGGTATAATGAGTACTTTGTGAATACGACCAAGACCATCGACTATGCTATTTCGGGCGCTAGTTCTATGCAGGGAAAGACAAATGTGATGATCGAACGTAAGGGAATGATGCCAATGCCCGTCGAAGTGGAAGTCACTTTAACCAATGGTAAAAAAGAGATGTACTATATGGCACTCGATTTAATGAGAGGTGAAAAACAAAAAGGAAATTACAATTACGATTGGAAAATTCTTGCCGATTGGAAATGGGTAAATACTTCTTACGTATTAGAACTACCTTACAGCGCTTCTGAAATCCAATCTGTCGTTATTGATCCATCAGAAGGGATGGCTGATATTGATCGCTCCAACAATGAACTGACACTTGGTGAAGGCATCGAGTTTATTTTGAAAAAGAACTAATATGCTAAACGGTTATATCAAGTTTTCTGCGAGTTATGATGTGCTGGTCAAATTGATCATATCATTATTGTTTACCTGCTCTATAGGCCCATACACCGTAGCCATACCTGGTGAGGTTCCTATTACACTTCAGACACTGTTTCTATTATTGTTCAGCATTGCGTTTGGATGGCGAGTTGGCGGCTTGAATGCATTATTTTATGTACTCCTTGGCGCGGCGGGATTGCCTGTATTCTCAGGATATCACGGCGGTTATCAGCTTATCGATGGTATATCCGGAGGATTCTTTTTTGGATTTATCGCGGCAGCACTGATTACAGGATTTTTAGTAGAATTTCCTTTTTCCAAAAACCCATTCGGACACATTGGGATTTGGCTTATTGGACATCTGATCATTCTAGTAATGGGCGGATTTTGGATGAAAAGATTTAGACCTGACACGTGGTGGGACAACATCGAAGTAACTCTTCCAGGAGCGGCAATTAAATCCGCCGTTGGTTTTCTAATTATTCAAATCTTAATTAGATTGCTGGCTGGAAGAAATGAATTTTATAAATTAACTAAGCAATCATGAGCGATACAATTTATACACATATTGAAAACGGAGTAGCAACGCTCACGTTAAACCGCCCGAAGGTTTTTAATAGCTTTAACAGAGAAATGGCGTTTGCGCTACAATCAGCGCTAGACGAAGCCGCAGCGAATACAGAAGTGCGTGCTATTGTTATTACTGGCGAAGGAAAAGCTTTCTGTGCAGGACAAGATCTTGCAGAAGTTTCTGGCCCTGAGAATCCCGGTTTTCAATCCATCCTCGCCGATCATTACAATCCAATTGTGAGAAGAATTCGAGATATAGAAAAACCTGTAATCGCTGCTGTCAATGGGGTGGCTGCGGGTGCGGGTGCAAATATTGCGTTGTGCTGCGACATCGTGATTGCTGCTGAGAGTGCGGCATTTATTCAGGCATTTTCTAAAATAGGCCTAATACCAGATTCAGGCGGAACTTATTTTTTACCACGACTCATTGGCTTTCAAAAAGCATCTGCATTGATGATGTTGGGAGAAAAAGTATCCGCAAAAGACGCAGAGCGTCTTGGAATGATTTATCAAGTCGTTTCTGATGATGAGTTTTCTACAGCGATAAAAAACACCGCTGAACATGTGGCACAAATGCCAACGTTCGGTTTGGCTATGACCAAAAAAGCGCTGAATAGCGCTATGAATAACACTTTTGACCAACAACTTCATCTAGAAGAAGCTTTGCAAATCAAAGCTGGCAGATCTAATGACTATCGCGAAGGTGTAACTGCATTTATGGAGAAAAGAAAACCTAATTTTAAAGGAAATTAAAATGGATATTGAAGCAAGAAAATACCCCATCGGTAAGGCAAAGTTTCCATCGGAATATCCTGATGGTTTGATCAGAGTGATGATCAGCGATTTCGCGTCTTTGCCAGCAGATTTAAGAGCTGTGGCGCAATCGCTCACGAAAAAGCAAAAACATTCTTCGTATCGCGATGGTGGTTGGACTGCGCTTCAAATCATACATCACATTGCAGATAGCCACTGCAATGCATATACTCGATTAAAACTAACCCTGACTGAAGATCATCCGACCGTTAAACCGTATGATGAAAATCTTTGGGCTGCCCTAGAAGACGGTAATTCGGAACTCATCGAACCATCGCTCAAAATGATTGAAGGCGTGCACGAAAGAATGACTCACACTTTCAATAACATGGTTGCAGAAGATTTCGAACGCAGATTTTTTCACCCTCAACAAGGTGAATCAAGAGATTTGTATTGGCTGCTTTCGTTGTACCATTGGCATGGCAGACATCACTTAGGTCAAATTCGTGTGATTCAATCTCTCGTTTCATGAACTGGAATTTAGCCACCGAAAGACTCCCAAAAAACGACGAGCGCGTTCTTGCATTTGTACCTAACAACAAAGTTTTTCTTCCTGGTAAATCAGGAGAATTCGAATTGCGTGAAATCATTGTATTGCGCTTTTTGGAAAATTTTTATCCCGAAGGATCTGAAAAAAGAATAAAACACGGACCGCATTTTTGGCAAGGAGAAGGCAATAGCAATCACTTCTTCAAAGATGTGACTCATTGGATGTCAATGCCAGATAAACCTTAGTCTAGCGCACAATCCACTTCTCTACTCGATCACCAATTTTAATAAAATATACGCCTCTATCCAGGGGCGTTTTTATTGTGAACGATTTCGAATTTATGGTGTCTCTGTAATTTAATCTTCCAACACTATCGAAAATTTCTACACTCGTCATTGATGAAGGCGCAACAGCAAATTCTACTCTCAACTCTTGTCCTGATTGTGTTGGATTAGGAAATATTTTAAATGTTCCACTTGCAAACTCTTCCACATTCTCCACAAAAACTTCTGAGAGATAAAGTGCGAGTCCGCCACCGATGTGACCGTATAGCATGTCATTGATACCATCTCCAGTAATATCGCCCATTGCAATTGCAGAACGATCTCCTTCTCTGATGCCTTGAAACTCATCAGTGATCTGATTAAATGTGCCGAGAATATTCTCTTCTATTTGGTCATAGTATCCAATTTTTCCCGTTTCAGAAGCCACTAGTAATTCAAGTAAATTATTTGAATTTCTATAAAAATACGGAACAGAGTAACCGTCGATTCCTAAGTAATTACTTGCAACAACGTCGCCTATAGTGTCTTCGATAAATTCAAACGCTGGCAGTCCTGTCACGCCCACGTTGCGGTATAAATTGATGTTGCCATTTTTTTCTCCGACAATTAAATCCTTGAGGCCGTCATTATCAAGATCGAAATATTGCGGAGTTGAAAATTGTCCCACATCAATTGCTTGCCCTCCTGTATTCAGCACCAGTTCGGGAGCTGCAAAAATTGGCAAGCCCGCAGTGGCCGCTTCATTTTTAAAAACACGAATAAAGCCATCTTGATCTCCTAAAATCAAATCTAGATCTCCATCATCATCCCAGTCATTAAAATGCGGATAAACGCTTCGTAATTCAAGCGAAGGAATATTTAAATAATTTTCTTCCATCAACTCAAAGGTGGGATATGTAGCCGTTCCAATATTTTTATAAAAAGATAAAGTACTAGTGTATGTCTCCACAGCACTATATGTCTTGCGGTTCGAGACTACAATGTCTAGCAGTCCATCCATGTCGAGATCTACGAGCGCTGGGTACGCCTCGCTTCCCAAATCAATCATGGTGCTTTGCAAAAAATCATTCTGTATAAATTGAAACTGTGGTAAGTCATCTTGTCCAACATTTTTATAAAACCATACAGAATTTTTATCTTCTACTTCCGTAGCGGCATTGGGACTAATAATTAAATCTTTTACACCATCGTTATCTACATCCAAATAATAACCAGCGGGAAAAACATCTATAAGGACAGGATAATTATTTCCGTAAAAATTAGGAAAATCAAATGCTGCGGTCACTACACTGTCTTGACCGTCGATGGCATCTTCCATTAAAAACAGTCCCATGTTGGGCTCTGTCACATCCGACAGAATCATATCTTTAATTCCATTCTGATCCATATCAATTTGTAAAATCGTAGCTCCTGTGTGGAGACGTTCACCACTACTTCGCGGATCGACAACATTGAACTGACACTCCGCATCACCACCGAAGAAAATAGAAAAGCTCTCTACACTTTCGCTAAAATGCCCATAGCAGCGATTCGCGCAGATATACTGCGGCGCTTCACAATTTCCATTTTCTACAGACATGTTTTTGAAAAAATAAACTGTAGTGCTAAACTCTGTGAATGAGAATACATCGATATCTCCATCATCGTCATAGTCTACAAAGCTTGGCATATCAATAGAAATAGTGTAGACTGGTGCAGAAAAAGGGCTAGCACTAAAAGCATACTCTGCCATTTGGAGATTGTTGACGTTCGAGGTCAACATCAAATCAAAATTGAGCCCTGATTCTTCCGTAGAAATGTTTTTATAAATGATAAAACCACTTTGACTATTGGTGGCCAAGTCCATTTTTCCATCACAATTAAAATCACGTGCCACCACCCAATTGATAAGTCCTGAGGGGAAAGCATTGTTGTATTCTCTTGTATAGATATATCCATCCGTGCCTTCATTGATAAAAACCATCATGCGGTCTCCCGCTCTATCAAAAGCAATGAGATCCAAGACGCCGTCCAAATCGACATCTAAATGTGAGAATTGAGGCGAGTTTAATCCTCCAGCCCAAGCGTTTGGCAAGGTCTGTCCTTCTTGAATAACGGGCAAGTTATATGTACGAATAAGATCTTGTGCCGTGCTCGACACGGCAATAAAAAGCGCGATCAAAAAAAGAAACTTCTTCATTGTGGGCATGTTCCTGCTAAGTATTCTACAATACTACTAAATTAGCACCATGAAACGAATGTTTACTTACCTCATCGGTGCAATAATTATCCTTTCTAGCTGCAATAATGCTAATACCAACAAAGATGGAAATGCCCCAGCGGCAAATCCTGACGCCGGTAAAAATCCGAAAGGAAGATTGGAACAGGAATATGAGAAAAATAAGACCGAAGTAAACAACGAATCGGCATTTCTTCTTATGAAAACCACTCCTCAATATTCTATTTGGTTTTCATTTATAAAACGCAGCCAATATGGCAAACTAGTCGCCAACAATGCTTACACCATTCTTGCTCCAAGCAATGATATCATCAAGCAAATGAATATAGAACTACTTACGAAAGTAAGAAGTGAAAATGGACAAAAAGAACTCGATGCTTTAGTTGCAGATTATATCCTTAAAGAAGATTTTAAAATCGAAAAAATTGGTGAATTAAAAGAAGTAACTACCATAGCAGGAAAGAAATTATTGGTTCAATCGGGAGCTCAAAATATTGGTGGAGCCATTTACACCATGAATCAAATGTTTACACCAATGGGCAGTGTGATCAACCTTTCTGCGATGATGCCTAACGCTCGTTAAAATAATTCAGGACTTTTCTCGATAGTAATAAAAAAATATTATGCAAAACGCCTTCATCCTTGCTCTTGTCGTATCAGCATTCATCTTGACCTTGGTGCTTGCCTACCGTATGTTTCAATCATGGATTTTCCACAAAGAAAAAGATTGGGCTTTTCAACTGAAAGCAGAAAACAATAAAGCACTGAGTAGTCTTCGTCTTACTGCTTGCGAGCGTGTCATTATCATGCTAGAGCGCATCACACCAACAAGTTTGGTAATGCGTCAAAATGTAAGCGGAAAAACAGCAGGTGCCCTTCAACTAGAGCTTATCAAAAGTATCAGAGAAGAGTTTGAATTGAATGTGTCTCTTCAAATGTACGTTTCTGAACCAACATGGAACAGCGTGCGCGCAGCAAAAGATGAGGTTATTGAACTCGTTAGAATCGCATTCACCAAAGTGACTCCCGATAGCCCAGCCATGGAATTGAGTCGTGAAATTTTTCTTCTTGAAGCTCATACAAACAACGGCACTATCAAAGCCGCACTAGCAGCTATTCGTAGAGAAATCGAATCGCGTTACTAAGCCTTCACAGCTTTTCCATCAAGATACAATTGCTTGATTTTATTGCTTCCAAAATAGTAGGGAATTTCCGCCCATTCTTTGATTGGATGTGTGAGAATAAAATGCGCAGGCCTGCCCAATGCAAGGCTGCCGTGTGTTTCTGAAAGTCCCATTGCATAAGCAGCGTTTATCGTTGATGCATTCAACGCTTCTTCTGGTGTCATTCCCATGTGAATGCACGCCAAACTCATCACTAAATTCATGTTTCCTGAAGGACAAGATCCTGGATTAAAATCTGTGGCCAGCGCAAGCGGTAAACCAGCATCTATTATTTGTCTTGCCGGTGTATAAGGAATTTTGATAAAAAGACTACATCCAGGAAGTGCGACGGGCATAGTATCGCTTCCTTGCAAGGCTTGAATATCTTGTTCTGTCAACACTTCCAAGTGGTCAATGCTCAATGCACCTTCATTCACACTCGCTTGCACTCCACCAATAGAGGTAAATTGATTGACGTGAATTTTTGCTTGTAATCCATACTCCTTTCCAGCGCGCATGATTCGAATGGTATCATCGACACTGAAATAATTCGACTCGCAAAAAACATCGATATAGTCCGCTAATCCTTCTTTTGCCACCACTGGAAGCATATCATTCAAAATTGCATTGACATACTCTTCCTTGCGATCTTTATAATTTGCGGGGTACGCGTGTGCTCCTAAAAAAGTTGATTTAATGGTGAGCGGATGTTTCTTTTTCAATTCGGCAATCACTCTTAACATTCTCAACTCACCTTCCAAGGTAAGTCCATATCCACTTTTAATCTCTACCGCACCGGTTCCCGTTGAGGCAATTTCATTTAAACGATTCCATGCATCCTCAAACAACTGCTCTTCGCTCAACTCCATCAACTTGTTTGCGGAATTGAGAATCCCGCCTCCTCTTGCAGCGATTTCTTCATACGTGAGACCTTTGATACGGTCGCTGAACTCACCTGCGCGTGCTGCAGGATAAACAATATGTGTATGGCTATCAACATAGGCAGGAGCTATCCAACCGCCCTCGGCGTCGAGTACCTCTAGGTCTCTCCAATCAGAAATCCCCGGCCAATCTTCCATTTTTCCATACTCCACCACGAGTCCATCTTCTACAGCTAACCATGCATTATGAATGATTGGCAATGAACCCAAATCCTTTCCTTTCAATATATGAGGCGCGGTCTCGTAGATCCCCACTAAACCACCGATATTTTTAACCAATAACTTCATAGCGGTGCAAGTTATAATGATTTGATCTAATTGTATTTTGCATTGTTAGATTCTTTGTAAAACACCATCTTTGCAATATGTCAGCAAACACTTTTGGAGAAATATTTCGATTGACCACTTTTGGAGAATCTCATGGTCCTGCTATTGGTGGAATCATCGATGGAATGCCTGCAGGAATTGAAATTGAGCTTGCGTTCATACAAGGTCAACTCGACCGAAGAAAACCTGGGCAAAGTGATATTACCTCTCCAAGAAAAGAATCCGATACGGTAGAAATATTATCCGGCGTTTTTGAGGGAAAATCTACTGGCACTCCTATAGGCTTTATCATAAAAAACAAAGACCAACAAAGTGGTGACTACAATCACCTCAAGGATGTATATCGACCTGGACATGCTGATTTCACTTATGAAGCAAAATACGGCACCCGTGATCATCGCGGCAGCGGCAGAGCTTCAGCTCGCGAAACAGCCTGCCGAGTAGTGGGTGGCGCATTTGCGCAGCTTTTACTCAAAAAAATAAACGTGAGTGTAACAGGTTTTGTAAGTGCTGTGCACGAAATTCAACTTCCGAATGATTTCGAATTAAACACATCCTTGATTGAACAATCATTGGTCAGATGTCCGGATCCAGCGACATCTCAAAAAATGATTGCTTTAATTCAAAAAATGAAAGAAGAGGGAGACAGCGTTGGCGGAGTGGTGACCTGTATCTGTGAAAATGTACCAGCTGGATGGGGTGAGCCTGTATTTGATAAACTCAACGCCATACTGGCACATGCAATGCTCAGCATCAATGCTGTCAAAGGTTTTGAAGTAGGTGATGGATTCGCTGCTACGCGCAAACAGGGAAGTCAGCACAATGACGCTCTTGTAAATGGAATTTATACCAATCACGACGGCGGCATTCAAGGCGGTATTTCTAACGGACGCCCCATTCTATTCAATGTTGGTTTCAAACCGGTCAGTACCATTTCAAAACCACAACAAACCTTGAATAAATCTGGAGAAGAAATTACGTTGGAAGCAAAAGGCAGGCACGACCCTTGCGTGGTGCCGCGTGCTGTGCCGATTGTAGAGTCTATGGCCGCACTTGTACTTGCGGATGCCATGCTACTTCAACAATCGAAAAAAATATAATTCTCTTTTGATTATTTATAACATATCTCACCATCATACTTCTTATCACTAACTACATTTACAGTATATCACTGATCTCATGAAAAAAGTTTTGAAATACACCGGCATCACTATCGGAGTGATCTTTCTTCTTCTTCTCATCGCACCTTTTCTTTTCAAAGGAAAAATAGTGGATGCAGTAAAGCAAGCGGCAAACGACAATCTCAATGCAACGGTAAATTTTGATGACGTGAGTCTATCATTGATCAGAAACTTCCCAAATCTCCGATTGACCATCGACAATTTTTCTGTAGTAAATAAAGCTCCATTCGATAGCGTTCAACTGGTCAAAATTGAAAGTCTTGTTGCGGTAATCGATATCAAAAGTGTATTTGGAGATCAGATTCAAATAAAAAAAATCGGACTTGTAAAACCCAATTTCGACGTTCGTGTATTGGCGGATGGAACTGCAAATTATGACATTGCAATAGCAGATACCACAGCAGTAGAAGAAGTTCCAGCCGATACAGCGGCGAGCACCTTTAGCATGAAGCTTAAAGAGTACTATATCGAAGATGCAAACATTAGATACGAAGATCTAACGATGCCATTCTTGCTTGATCTGAAAGGCTTCGATCATAGTGGTAGCGGTGATTTCACTGCCGATATCTTTACACTTGAAACACTCACGCATGCTGATGCTACAAGCTTTCACTACGACGGTAGCACTTACATGAATGAAGTAGTCACAGACATCAAAGTGGATCTGGAAATGGATATGAAAAATATGAAGTTTACTTTCTCAAATAATGAAATTAAACTCAACGAACTCTACCTCGCGGCCAATGGCTGGGTATCCATGCCTGAAGAAAACATCGATATGGATATCACCTATAATGCGACCAAAACAGATTTTAAAAATCTTCTTTCCATGGTGCCCGCCGAATTTGCAAAAGACCTCAAAGGTGTTGATGTAAGCGGAAAAATGGGCGTCGATGGATTTGTGAAAGGCACATACAACGACGACAGCATGCCGAATGTAGGATTAAACTTATTTGTTGAAAATGGTCGATTTAAATACCCTGACCTTCCTAAAAGTGTCGAGAATATTCAAATCAAATCATCCATATATGCTGACATGAATGTGATGGACAAGACCACTGTGGATGTAGATAAATTTCATCTAGAGATGGCGAGTAGCCCTGTCGATATGACATTGCACCTTCGCACTCCTGAATCGGATCCGTACATTGATTTCATGTGTAAAGCTTTTGTTGATCTCAACAATGTAAAAGAATTCATTCCATTAGAAGAGGGTGACAAAGTACACGGACAGATCAAAGCAGATGTGAACTTGAAAGGGAATATGAGCAGCGTGGAAACGGAACAGTATGATAAATTCTATGCGGCAGGACAAATAGATATTACCAATGTTCTCTTCGACAGCGATTCATTGCCATATGATTTGAATGTAAATAATGCATCCTTCATATTTAATCCAGCCTATTTAAATCTTGCAGCATTTGATGCCAAAATTGGAAGAAGCGATTTACAAGCCAATGGAAAAATTGACAACTACCTAGCGTACGCATTAAAAGATTCTCTTCTTGCGGGCGTATTCAATGTCAGCAGTCAATTGATGGACTTGAATGAGTTTATGACAGATGATACAGCTGCGGCAGCGCCTGCAGCAGAGGGACAAGCAGCACCAGCTGATGAAGCTTCTTCTGAAACACTCGCTCCCATTGAATTGCCTGGCAACATAGATTTTAGTTTGAATGCTTCTTTTGCAAAAATGATATATGACAAAACAGAAATCACAAACGTTAAAGGTGGTATTCAGTTAAAGGATAAAATTGCATCACTGAAAAACCTCGGGATGAATGTGCTGGAAGGATCAGTAGTGATGACTGGAAATTACAACGCCCAAAATTTAGCCGCACCTAAAATGGATTTCTTGTTTGATATTAAAAACATGGACATCAACAAAGCGGCAAAGGAGTTTAACACCATTGATAAACTTGCCCCTATTGCAAAAGCCTGCACTGGTAAATTCAGCACAAAGTTCAACATGAAAAGCTTACTTGGACAAGATATGATGCCAGTGAATGCAACAGTAAATGGTGCGGGATCATTGAGCACTAGCGGTGTTCAGATCAAAGACTTTGCTCCATTGGTGAAGCTTGCGGAAAAAATCAATTTGGATAAATTGAAAAATCCAAAAGTGGGAGATGTGAATGTATCCTTCAAGATTGTAGATGGCCAAGTGAATGTTGATCCTTTCAATGTGAAGATTGATGACATGCAGGCAAAAGTTTCTGGATACACGACCCTCGACCAAATCATTGATTACAATGTGGAAATGGACGTGCCCTTCGAAAAATTCCCTTCGAATATTGTTAACCAAGCAGGAAGCTTCATTGGAGATCTAAATAAAAAATTAGGTACCAACGTGAGTCTAGGAAATAAAGTGAATGTAATAGCACGTATCACTGGTACCATCACCGATCCGAAAGTGGGTGTCACCAGCAAAGCGCTGGGTGCGGACGCTGTTCAAGACCTCAAAACACAAGCAGTAGAAGCAATAAAAACAGAGATCAAAGAGCAAGCGACAAACTTGAAAAACGACGCTTTAGAAAAAGCGATTGCAGAGAAAGCAAAACTTGTAGCACAAGCGCAAGAACAAGCCAATAAAATAAAAGCAGAAGCTGCCGAGGCTGCGAAGAAAGCAAAAGAGCAAGCATACAAATTGGCGGATGATATGGAGAAATCTTATAAAAATCCTCTGGAAAAAGCTGCCAAAAAACTCGCTGCTGACAAGATGCGTAAGACTGCCGATGAGGCTCACAACAAGTCTATTGATGAAGCCAACAAACGTGCAGATAAACTAGTAGTTGATGCCAGCGCCAAGGGTGATAAAATGATCCAGGATGCGAATGCTGCTGGCGATAAGCAAATCAATAAAGTTGGAAACTAACATGATTAGATATTTTTTCAAAGTGCCACTTATTGTGGCACTTTTTCTTGCATTAACAAATGGTGCAAATGCACAAAAGGATACTCTTTTCTTCCCTCCCTATTCTTATTTTGTAATTGAAAATGAAGAATGGGTAATAAGAGAGAGTAGCAAGTATGTCAAGCTCAGGAAAAAAGACAATTTGCTTCTGGAGGTTAAAGCGCGCTATCATAAGCCCCTAGGAATGACAGGTCCTGAGAACTTTCTCGAAAATGCGCAAAAAGCAATGGTTGAGAACGATAAACTAGTTATAGCCTCTTCCACTAAGCTTGACGAAAAAACTTATCTGCTAGAAATAATTCCGAACATTGATGAATGCTCGGAATTCGAACTCCCCAAAGAATTCTTATCCATTAAGATGTATTTCATCGTTAGATACATCGACTCACAAACTATTTGGACTCTGGAACTAGACGATGATCTATACATTTTAATGCAAGCTTTTCCATTAAAAGAACAATTGCTTAAAATTTATTCCTATGCAGAATTCACCTCTCCTCAAGAAATGGATCGGCTGCTTGGTTATCCTTTGACCGAAAGCAGAATTAACTATGAGGTGAATAAAGAATACCAAAAAGAATACAATCAAAACTATAAAGAACTGCTAAAGAAGCGTAAATGCTATGATGATGAATCGCTGCTTGAAACACTAAAAATGTATCATCCTGCCAAGCTTATAGATTCGCTTGCCAGATACCAAAAAGACAGCACTCTCGCTAACCTATATGCCCAGAAAAACGCTGAGTCAAGATCTGAAGCAGAAAAACTAAATCTACAAAGACTTGCTGAATTGAATTACACCCATTCAGAATACTATTCTCTACTAGAAAAATCTCAAAACTCAGGATTCAGTTTAAATGACTATCTCGCTTTAGCCCTAGGAAATCGCCCTGAAAGTGGCATATCGCGCTTTCTAGAATTGAGTAATGCAGCTGGACAAGAGATTCGAGATCATGACTACAATTCTATTGTTGCTGAGTTGATCAGAAATGAGGAAAAACTAGATTCTACTTTTGATTACATTGAAATTTATCGGGTGGATGACTCACTTGGCGTGGTGGTTCTTTTTTCACTTCAAAAACTGCAGTCAAAAAATTACTTTATCATTAGAGAAAATGGATCGTACTCCAGAAAATCCTTTTCAACTCCAAATGAATTTCAACGAGGCACGGACGACAAAACGTGGGATGAATTGAGTCCATATATTCCGAATGACATGCTTAACTTTAGAATGTATTCTAATACGGTTATTCAATACTCGAAACACAAGAACATCCTATTACTATCTTCCAAATCCGACAAACCACAATATTATCAGTCTGCTTCGAATTTTGGCAGTGAGTGGAAAAAAATCCCTTCTATGCCAATTGATTCTTCATCCTATTTGATGATCAGCAGTGAATTTGAAAATACCTCAAGACATGGTTCAATACGATGGGATCAATTCAATAATCAAAATGAAAAGAAACGCCTTGAAAACCTCATTGTTGATTTAACAGGAAAGACATTTGAAGATCTTTGTGAAAGGGATTCTTTGGGTGTTATTAAGTCAATTGACGATGCCGCTAGATATATTATTAGAGCGAATGTAAAGCCTGAACACCTGCTGTATACCTCCAATAGCATAGCGGATGTCGATGGTGACAAACAAGACGAACTCGTGCATGTTGCTATTTCCAATGGAAAGATTGTAACTCAGAGTATCTTCAAATTGAATAATGGCTTATTAGAAAAAATCCCTGCTAAAAGTTCACTGAAAATTCTTGAGAAGAATACAGCGGTATTGAACGCACTTCTTATTTCTCAAATAAAAAATCATTCCGAAGAAAAATTAGACGATCCCGAACGATTGTTCGGTTTTGACGATTAAAGCATAAAAAAAGCTGCTCCAAAGAGCAGCTTTTTTTATTATACTTTTCTCTATTGCTTTTAAACAGTAGCCTTTACACGAGGAGCAGCATTCATGATTTCGTCGTTTGCAAACTCTTTGAACTTCTCAAAATTATTTACAAACTTCTCTGCAAGCTCATTTGCTTTTGCATCGTATGCTGCCTTATCTGCCCAAGTATTTCTTGGATTCAATAATTCTACAGGAACATCTGGACACTCTGTTGGCATCGCCAATCCGAACACTTCATGTGTCTCGAAATTTACATTATCCAACTTACCTTCCAATGCTGCAGTGATCATTGCACGTGTGTAACGCAATTTCATACGCTCACCAGTGCCATAAGCACCGCCGCTCCAACCGGTATTGATCATCCAAACCTTCGCGCCGCTCTCATCGATTTTCTTACCCATCATCTCAGCGTATTTCGTTGGATGTAATGGCAAGAAAGGTGCACCAAAACACGCACTGAATGTAGTAGTAGGCTCGGTAATTCCAGCTTCTGTACCAGCCACCTTCGCAGTATAACCGCTGATGAATTGATACATCGCTTGACCTTTGGTCAATCTGCTGATTGGAGGTAATACACCGAAAGCATCACACGTCAAGAAGAAGATATTCTTTGGAATACCGCCCATGCTTGGCTCCATGATGTTATCAATATGATGCAATGGATAGCTTACACGTGTGTTTTCTGTTCTTGTTTTATCTGCGTAATCAGGAGTAACGCCATCATCTTCAAACCCGATGTTCTCGAGGATGGCTCCAAAACGAATCGCATCATAAATCTGTGGTTCCTTCTCTCTTGTAAGATCAATGGTTTTAGCATAGCAACCACCCTCAAAGTTGAAGACTGATGTATCCGCCCAACCGTGCTCATCATCTCCAATCAATCGACGATTTGGATCAGAGGACAATGTTGTTTTTCCAGTACCTGAAAGTCCGAAGAAAACTGCTGTATCGCCATCCTTTCCAACGTTTGCTGAGCAGTGCATGCTCAGTACGTTTTTATCTTGTGGCAATACATAATTCAATACAGTGAAAATACCTTTCTTGATTTCCCCTGTGTAGCCGGTTCCACCGATAATGGCCATTTTTCTTTTGAAATCAATGACTGCGAAATTATGCTGACGTGTTCCGTCGATTTCTGGATCGGCCATGAAACCTGGTGCACATACTACATGCCAGTCAGGCTGAATCGTTTCTAATTCTTCTGCAGTTGGTCGCAAAAACATGTTGTATGCAAACATATTGCTCCATGGGAACTCAGTCACAACACGCACATTCATACGATAACGTGGATCTGCGCATACATAAGCATCACGCACATACACATCACGACCATTCAAATAGGCAGTCATGCGCTGATACAAACGATCAAATTTCGCTGCATCAAAAGGAATATTGAACTGACTCCACCAAACGGTATTTTCAGTCACCTCATCCTTCACAATAAATTTATCTTTTGGAGATCGACCAGTGAATTCTCCTGTATCAATTGCAAGAGCTCCCGTGTCTGCCAACATCCCTTGACCGAGATGTAGTGTTTCCTCTACCAATTCCGCTGGAGCTAAGTTCCAGTAAGCGGCAGAAACATTTTTCAAACCTAAATAATCAAGATTAGCCCCTTCAGGCTTCCTTCCGAAATGATTCATTGTTTTTTGTTTGGTTCGACTATCATTGAGTACGAGCTGCAAAGGTAGTAATACCTCTTAAAACCTTGGTGATTTTTGTCATCCAAGGCGCGCAACGATGAGCCAAGTATTTTATTTCACCCCTTCCTCAAAAAAGGACTTAGCGATTTGCTGATATTCGACGAAAAGCCTTGCTCCTACTACGACTTTGGGCTCTTGCACCCCGTCATGAAAGATCGCACCGCAGAGATTTTTCTCCAAATCTCGCTTGAAACTAAAGTTTACACCATTTTTCAACACCAAGGTAATTTGAGGTTTGTCACTAAATGTAGTTTGTACACCTTCTAACCCCGGATCCTTAATGAATTCGGTCGCATTGATCTCGAATTCATCAACCATGGCCATTTGTGCGTTATCCTCCCCTTCTTTCAATGAAATCTGGTATAAATCATCCGAACTCGGCGTGAAAAAAATCACCTGTCTGATTCGTCTTGCCTGAGGCTCGGCTGATTCAGGCGCAGCAGCGGGAGTGGTAGCACTTGGAGCACTAGTGGTCGAAGCGGGAGCACTCGCATCCTTCTGACCACAACTAGAGGACATCATAATGAACCCTAACGCGATAATGACTATCATTTTCATATCACAAACATACAAAGGGAGCGAATGAAATTTTGTGGATTGTACAGACCTTCCGACATTCGCTGCCTAAAATTAAAGTCATGCGTATTGTAGAATGTGTTCCAAATATTTCTGAAGGTAGAGACAAGGCTAAAATCCAAGCGATCGTCGCTGAGGTTGAAACCGTTGATGGGGTGATGCTCTTAGATGTTGACCCTGGAGCATCTACCAACAGAACAGTGATCACATTCGCAGGAGAACCTGAAAAAGTAATCGAAGCCGCATTCCGATTGATCAAGAAAGCTCAGGAGTTGATTGATATGCGCAATCATAAAGGAGAGCATCCAAGACACGGTGCTACAGATGTTTGCCCATTTGTTCCGATATCTGGTGTAACACTCGAGGACTGTGCAGGATTTGCACATCAATTAGGCGAACGTGTCGGAAAAGAACTAGGCATCCCAGGATACTACTACGAAAAGGCTGCTACAAAGCCTGAAAGAACCAATCTTGCTAATTGCAGAAAAGGAGAATATGAGGCCATCGACAAAATTTCGACAGCAGAATGGGCTCCCGATTTTGGCCCCAATGTGGTGACAGATAGTGTGAAGAAATCAGGACTACTGACCATCGGAGCACGCGACTTTTTAGTAGCATATAATGTCAACTTAAATACTACCTCGACACGCCGTGCAAATGCAATTGCATTTGACATTCGTGAAGCTGGTAGAACATTAAGAGAAGGAGATCCTGTAACAGGCAAACCTATTCTCGATGAAAATGGTGAGCCGCAGCGCATACCTGGTACTCTCAAAGCTGTGAAAGGAATTGGATGGTATATTGAGGAATATGGTATTGCTCAACTATCGCTGAATCTTACCAATATCAGCGTTACTCCAATGCATGTCGCTTTTGAGGAAGCAACGAAGAAGGCCGCAGAGCGCGGAGTTCGCGTAACGGGATCAGAAATCGTTGGTGTAATTCCAAAACAAAGTTTGATTGATGCCGCTGATTTCTACTTGAAAAAACAAGAAAGATCCCTAGGTATTTCTGATAAAGAAAAAATAAAAATCGCTGTCAAATCGCTTGGCTTGGATGATCTCGCGCCATTCAAAGCTGAAGAAAAAGTGATTGAGTACATGCTTGAGGCTCGTATGGCTAATTCGAAGAAACTTATCAAAATGGATTTGCGTGCGTTTGCCGAAGAGACTTCGAGCGAATCACCAGCTCCAGGTGGTGGATCGATCGCTGCTTACGTTGGAGCACTTGGTGCTTCATTGGGCACTATGGTTGCGAATCTATCTTCACATAAAAGAGGATGGGACGAGCGTTGGGAAGAATTTTCAGAGTGGGCTCAGAAAGGAATGATGTATCAAGAAAAATTACTCCAATTGGTCGATGAGGATACACTTGCCTTCACTAAAATAATGGAAGCATTCGGTTTGCCAAAAAATACAGAAGAAGAAAAAGCAGCACGCAGCGCGGCAATTGAAGCAGCTTCAAAGTATGCAATGCAGGTTCCTTTTATCACAGCAGAAACCGCATATCATAGCATGGAGGTCATGCATAAGATGGCAGAAATTGGAAATCCAAATTCGATTTCAGATGCTGGTGTGGGCGCGCTTTGCGCGCGCACCGCGGTGTTGGGAGCTGTGATGAATGTGCGCATCAACGCAAGTGGAATAAAGGATAAAATTTTCACTGAAGATCTTCTTGCAAAAGCAAACGAACTCGAGGCCAAAGCCGAAAATTTAGAAGCAGAGATTAGAGCAATTGTAAGAAAAGCTATCGGCTAGTACACGATGAATGGTGTAATGCGTGATTCATTTTTTGTGAAAACACGAAGATGATATTTTCCTCTTGGTAAAAAGGAATCAGGCCATTGTATTGTTAAAATCGTGCTTGTGCTTGATGCATCCAAAAAGCTCGACCCACACTTTACAATGCGACCAGATGCATCTGAAATTTCGTACGAAACTTCATCGAATTCCAAAATCCATTCTGCAGAAACACGCAAGAAGTTAGTGGTTGGATTTGGATAAATCGATAGCATCTTTTTATCCAATGTCGCGTCCCATTCTGGTTGTAAAATGCGCAAGGCCTTCCATAAATCTGCAATCCCATATCCCAAAGAATCAGTAGGGTATTTATAATGATTACAGCTTTGTTCAATTGCTCTTAGTATTTCAATATTTTTTCTCGAACTACCAACGGCTTGAATTATACATGCAGCGCCGCCTGCAAGCACAGGACTGCTGAATGATGTACCGTTGCCGGTGCGGATGTTTCCATTCAAATCAACAAATACGGTATTCTGTCCCATCGCCATCGCATTGGGTTTTACAGCCCCATCCGATGCCGGACCAAAACTCGAAAACCATGCTTTGATTTCATTTTCATTCACCGCACCTACACACAACACACTGTCGCCGTCACTAGGAGCTGTGATAAACCTCCAAGAATTTCCACCAGAATTTCCAGCACTATTAACTACCAAAATTCCTTTAGAAGCCGCGATATCCGCAGCGATAGAGGCTCGTGTGGTTTCACCATTCATATCTGCATAGGTGTGGTCCATCGATGGATCATCGAACTGAGAATATCCCAAACTCGAATTGATCAAATCCACACCAAGGCTATCCGCGTATTCCGCGGCGGCTACCCAATTGTCTTCTTCAATCAAATATTCAGATGCAACATCCTCTGTGCGGAAAAGATAGTAGCTCGCGTCAGGCGCTGTTCCTATCAACGAATCAGGAATCCAGCCCGCCATGGTGCTCAACACAAATGTGCCATGATTACTATTATTATAAACATTGTTAGAGCTTGGATTCACGAAATCTCTGGTGCCTAGAATGGAACCTCTTTCTCTTAAACGATCGAATGCTCCAATCTGATCTGCTTTGTCCCAACCGCTGTCAAATTGTGCAATCACCACCCCCTCTCCGGTATATCCATGCTCGTGCAGCAAATGCACATTGATCATCGATACTTGGCGAAATGAGGGGCCATAAAAATCTTCGTACTCTTGAGTAATATCAAAAGACTCCGTTGAGCGCTTTTCGTTATTTAAGAGCGTCCAATCCTTTTCTGTGCTCGCGCCTCCATTCCCTTTCATGCTCTTCACTTCTGATACAAAGGGAAGCGCTGAAACATGATCTAGAATTTGTTGTCGAAACAGTGTATCATCCACGATGAGTGTGGCACTATTGAACCATTTGCTGGTGTGATGTATGTGACAATTGCCAATGGTAGTCAATGACTGCACATAGGTTGGATTAACAGGCAGATCTTTCCATTCCAATGGAATGCCCCACTCCGCTCTTCTTTCGATAGATTTTTGTGATAAAAATGATTCGGGCTGACTTAACGAAAATGGTGTGCCTTGCTTGTCTGAGAAAATAATGTAATAAGCCTCAGGAGCAGTTTGTGCGATCCCCAACAACGTTCCAAATGTCGCTATCCACGCTATTATCCATTTCATAATGTGAATATACGAAAGAACAAGCTTAACGGAAATAGCTGACCTATTTCTTCAATACTCCAGCCTCATAGACTTCTACCTTCGAAACAAGTCCTTTTTCACTGTAATAGATTACCTCTCCTTCGAGCTTGCCTTCAACGTAATCTCCTTGCATTTTTACTTGTGTGCCTTCCAATTTCTCACGTTGTGTGATCCCCAACTCCATGTCTTCTTTTGACGCCGGCACTTGCACAAAATTGCCGATATCATACCACTCCGTGAATGGACCATCCTTTTCTCCTTCGGTATACGTGTATTCCGATTTTGGAATACCTGAATCATAATACTCCTTGAATGTTCCGTTGACGTATTTACGTCTCGTCTCAGATCCGTTTTTATAAAGCACACTGATTTCAATGCGTCCTTTTGAGTTGTAGTGGTGCCATGTTCCTTCTTTCACCCCTTTGACATATTTTCCTTGAAAATCAATGGTTCCGTTTTCATTCCAAGAGGTAAACTCTCCATCGAAAGATTCCACTACATAAGTCCCTTCGCGCATTTTCTTTCCACTCTCATAATACTCCACGAATGGACCGTCCTTTAAGCCCATTTTGTAAGGGAAAATTGCTAGGAGTTTACCAGAGGGAAAATAGTAACGACAACCTCCATTGAGCAAACTGTCGGTATAATTTTCCTCTGCAATCAAAGTTCCTTTTCGATCGTATAATTTCCAAAGTCCCTCGCGGCAGCGTTTCTGCTTTCCGTCAATATTTTTCAAAACAAATCGACCTTCACTCATGAGGCCTCCTGTTTCGTAGTATGAAATATTATCTGTGATTTCCTCACCTTTGACGTGAGTCATTTTAGTCATTAGCTCTCCAGTGATATAGTACCACTCCCACTCGCCTATCGGTTGACCATCTTTGAATTGACCTTTGTATAAAAGCGCTTTTGGATTATTGCCATATACTCTGATCCACGGACCTTGACGTTTGCCTTTTGCATCGGTGAGGTTATAATCCTTTCCAGCCTCACCTTGTGGGAATATGTGACCCGGCTTTTGAGAAAAAGCGAGAACACTCAAAAAGAGAAAGAGGCTCAAAATCCCGAAACGCTTGATGAATGGCGCTCGAAGAGAAAGTGAAGATGCGGTCATATCCATGATTTTTATCAATTCCGGGGGCGCAAATGTCAAATATGGTGCCCGGTGTGAAATTATTGTGAGAAAAGTTATCTCACAAGTAGCCCAACGAAAGTTGTACACGTCAAATTGTAATGTACTTTTGGGCGCCCGAGGGAATTTTTAAGTTTCATCGGCATTAAACGAAACGTCAATCTTTTTTCACAAATTACAATGAAAGTAACAGTTGTAGGTGCAGGAAATGTTGGAGCTACCTGTGCTGATGTTTTGGCTCATCGCGAAATCGCGAATGAAATCGTATTGGTGGATATTAAGCCAGGCTTTGCTGAAGGTAAAGCATTGGATATTTGGCAGACTTCGCCAATCAACCTTTATGATTCTCGCACTATTGGTTCAACGGATGATTACTCAAAGACTGCTGGGTCTGATGTAGTAGTTATCACAAGCGGATTGCCACGCAAACCTGGCATGAGCCGTGACGACTTAATCGCTACCAACGCTGGTATCGTTAAGACTGTTACTGAAAACATCATCAAGCATTCACCAGATGCGATCATCATCGTGGTATCAAACCCACTTGATGTAATGACATACTGCGCTTATCTATCTGCGAAAGTAGATAGCAAAAAAGTATTCGGTATGGCTGGTATCCTTGATACTGCTCGTTACCGCGCTTTCCTTGCTGAAGCTTTGAATTGCTCACCAAAAGATATCCAAGCGGTATTGATGGGTGGTCACGGTGATACAATGGTTCCACTTCCACGTTACACGACTGTTGGTGGTATTCCAGTTACTGAATTGATCGATGAAGAAAAATTGAACGCAATCGTTGAGCGCACGAAAGTGGGTGGTGGCGAAATCGTTAATCTACTTGGCACATCTGCTTGGTATGCTCCAGGTGCTGCTGCTGCTCAAATGGTAGAAGCTATCGTTCGCGACCAAAAAAGAATCTTCCCAGTTTGCGCATGGCTACAAGGTGAGTATGGATTGAAAGATATTTATCTCGGTGTTCCTGTAAAACTTGGAAAAAATGGTATCGAGCAAATCATCGAACTTCAATTGAATGATGCTGAAAAAGAATTGCTTGCTTCATCTGCTAAAGCAGTAAAAGAAGTCATGAATGTTCTTGACAATATGAATATCGTGAATGCATAATTGACTATGAAGTCAATGAGAAGAGGCCCCGATGGGGCCTCTTTTATTTTATCAACTCTCTTAGTGCTTTACAAAACTCTTTCGGCAACTCCATATTCGCGGCATGCGCTGCATTTGGAATAATCACCATCCTATCATCAGGAATATTGTATTCTTCTTTTAATGCAAATGCTGTAGTAAGTGGAATCAATAAATCATATTCGCCCCAAATCAAGTGAACAGGCATTTTAAATTGAAAGTCCATCGATTGATAATCCTTTTCACATTCTATGAGATGATCCAAAAGCTTCTTCTGATGGGCCATCTGAATGTGGTCGGGCTCTTGAAACATTGCCTCGAATAAGAAATCAGGAATGTATGGTACCTTGTGATAAATAATCTTCAAGGATTGCTTCATCACTTCTGGTGTTGGCGGAATGAGCAACTGCTCGATATTATTCAAGCCCATGGTTGCAGCTATCTGGTTGGCGTACGACAACTGATAATGCTTTGCAGGAGCATCATATAATACCAACTTCGAGACATGCTCAGGATAATGATGTGCAAAGTGCGCTGCCACTAGGCCACCATAAGAATTTCCTACCACAATTATTTTTTCCTCGATGCCCAGAAAATCGATGGTCGCTTTAAGGTGTTCTACTTGATCCTTGATGGTATAGCCATCCTTTCTCATAATAGTAGATCCGCTACCGAGGAGATCCGGGACGATGACATCAAAGTCAGTTTTCAAAATGCGAGCTGCATCATACCATTGAAGCAATCCATTGGCACCAAAGCCATGGATCAACATCATTTTTTCTTTGCCCGTTTCAGAGGCATACACCGCATGAATTGCCTGCTCGTCCTCAAATCGAAAATACCGAATGCCCGTTCGGTCCCAGCGCCAAGAGCGCTGGCGCTCCATCATTCGAATGATGTTGAATGGAAATCGACTCATGGCACGAACATAAAAAAGAAAACCCCTCACTTTTGGTGAGGGGTCTTAATAAGCTGTTATTTTTTAGCTGGCGCTTTTTTCGGCGAGCTCACTGGAGCAGGTGCCGGCGCTGGCGCTGGTGGAGGCGTTGGAGCCGTCGGTGCTGGAGGAACCGCTGCACCAAGATCTTGTGTTGCTGCTGGACGCACTGGACGCTTCGCATACTTCAACTCATCTGTGATGTTTTTACCACCCATTAATTTTTCAATAATGAACAATACATAACGTACGTCCACAACAATTGTACGTTGCAATTCTGGCTCATAAGCGATATCACCGCTCATTGCTTCCCAGTTGCCATCGAATGCAATACCGATGAGGTTACCATCAGCATCAATCGTTGGGCTACCTGAGTTACCACCTGTAATATCTAGATCAGCAATAAAGCAAACAACTAGTTCACCTTTGCTATTTGCGTATTTGCCAAAATCCTTTTTGTTGATCAATTCTGCAAGACGATTTGGAACAACGAATTCTGGATTCGTTTCATCGCGCTTCTCCATGATACCTTTTGTAGTCGTGTAGTAATCATAGTTCACAGCGTCTGCAGCAGTATAGTTCTTCACTTGACCGTAAGTAATACGCATAGTGCTGTTTGCATCTGGAGAATATGCCTTATCAGGATTCATCTCTCTCAAACCTTTTACATACAAGCGGTATCCTGTATCGAACTTATCTTGAGCATCGTTTGCGAAAGTTGCACGATACTTCTCAATTGCGCTCTTACCAACCATCACAGCCATATCCTTGTCGAATACTTTTTGTGAAGGCTTAGCAAGGAAAGCCATCAATTTTTCTTTAGAAACTAAGAATGATGTAGCAAACATTTTTTCAGTGAATGCCGCTTCATTTCCTTTGAACTTGGTATCAATTGTTGACATCCATGTTGGACGTTGATCAGCAGCAATATTTTTACGATACAACTTGGTCAATGCAGCGAAGACATCCTTCTCTGTTTCCATGTCATAATCCTTGTAAAAATCTTCCGCCTGACCTTTGAAGTTGTCAAGAATAGCCTTACGTTTTGTCTCGTCTGTTTCTTTCATTGCAGCCTCAAACGTGCGTGCAAAGCGGAATGCGAAGAGTGTTAAATCAGAACCAATCAAACCAGCCTCTAGTGCGTAAACATTTGATTTTGCAGTAGCATTTGTCGCATCATAATATGATTTGATCATATCCAACGCCTTACCATATTCAGCTTGACGCTTTGAATCTTTAGCAGCCCAATCAGCAAACTTTGCTTCTTGCTTTTGCTTCTTATCGTAAACATTCAAACGCTTCAAGCCTTTGCTCTGTCCGATAAAGTACTTCCAATAGTTTGCAGTAGAAGCATACTTCGCAGCATATTTCAAACGTACTGCTGGATCAGCATCCATGTGCTTTTTCATGGTGCTCAATTTCAAATCACGCACCTCTACAGTTGCTGGATTGGTTAGATCCAATGCTTGTTGAACGCCCCAAGATGAAAGGAAACGATCTGTAGAACCAGGGTAACCCATGATCATAGCGTAGTCACCTTCTTCAACACCGTTGATGTTTACAGGAAGGAAATGCTTTGGAGCGTATGGTTTGTTTGTAGCAGCGTAGTCAGCTGGATTGTTATCCTTATCTGCATAAATACGCAACATTGAAAAGTCACCCGTGTGACGAGGCCACATCCAGTTATCAGTGTCTCCACCGAATTTACCAACGCTCTCAGGAGGATTACCTACCAGACGAATGTCTCTGTATGTGCTATAAACGAAAAGATAAAATTCATTACCGTAGAAGAAGCTCTTTACTTCTGCTTCGTACTTGCCACCCTCAGCAGCCTTACCAGCCATTTGACCGATTTTGCCTTGGATTGCAGCTGCACGATCAGCCTCACTCATGTCAGCTGTGATGCCATCAAGAATTGTTTTTGTAACATCTTCGATACGCACTAAGAATGAAATTTCAAATCCAGGAATTGGAAGTTCTTCATTCATTGACTTTGCACAGAATCCGTTTGTCAACATGTCGTTTTGTACCGTTGAAAGACTCTGAATTGCATCATAAGCGCAGTGGTGGTTTGTAAAGATCAAACCTTTATCACTTACTACTTCTCCAGTACACTGACCACCGTTCAAACGAACGATCGCGTCTTTGAGAGATGCATTGTTGATGCTGTAAATCTCTTCTGCTGTCAAGTTGAGTCCGAGATTTTTCATCTCAGCTTCATTCACTCGATTGAGAAGGCTTACGAGCCACATTCCTTCATTCGCTTGAACGAACATTGGCAAAGCCAACAAAGCGAGAAGAATTAATTTCAATCTACTTTTCATGATTTGTTATGGTTGTAAAAAAAATGGTTTCTATTCTTTGATCCACTTGGCTTCAGCCAGCAGCGCATCTATTTCGGCATACAGTTCATCCAATTCCTTTGGACCCTTATGTCGATCTTCAATTTTCTTGACTTGACCGTCAAGATGAACTTCTGTAATGACACTAGGTAAATCCGTAATGGGAGAATCGTATTTATCCTGAAAACTAAAGTAATTGATACTTCGAATTTTGTCTTGCAATTTTTGAAGAGAGGCTATATCGAATGTTGTGTGGTAACTTCCTATACGATCTACAAAATTCTTTCCTTCATACTGAACTCTGCCTGAATTGTAAATCTGCACGTTGTAAATGGGACATGTGCCATAACACGCAGTGCGCATCATGGAAATTAACAACTCCTCTTTCTGAACTTCTTCCACCACTGGCGGCGCTGGTGATTCTGGAGTAGGAGCAACTGTAACATCCGGAGTTGTGGCAGCGCTTGCTTTGGATTTACATCCTACAGAAGCCGCCATGGTGGTGATCGCGAGTGCTAAGAATAATTTCGAAATAAATGCTTTCATTAAAAATAGTTTTTTCGATTCTTACACGAACCCTGCCGAAACGAGTTTACTTGCCCTTCTTATCACTCAACTTCTTCTGCTGATCTTTTTGAATTTGCTCCAAGCGTTCGGCGAAACTTGATTTTTTCTTTGGCTTCTTTTTGTTCTCTTCAATCTTCGCTCTGATAGCACCTTCGTCAATGATGTAATTTTTGATCACAAACATTTGTCCGATTGAAATCATGTTTGCCGTAAAATAATACATGCTCAAACCAGAAGGCATATTGTTAAAGAAGAAGAGCATCATGATGGTAAAAAGATTCATCATCACTTTCATGTTTGGCATACCCGGTTGCTGAACCGTTGGCTGCGCGCTCATGCTCATTTTTGTATAAACAAATGTAGAAGCTGCCATCAGCAATGTAAATCCGCTGATGTGATTTCCGTAAATACTAGATAATACTGGAATGTTTTGGGTCCAACTAAAAATACTATCGTAAGCAGCCAAATCATCTGCCCACAAGAAACTCTTTCCACGCAAAACAATCTCTGCGGGGAAGAATCGGAACATCGCATAGAGAATAGGCATTTGAAGCAATACAGGAATGCAACCCGCAAAAGGATTCACACCCGTTTGACGGTACAAAGCCATGATGGCTTGTTGCTTCTCTACTGGGTTTTCAGCTTTCTCGTATTTCTTATTAATCTCATCAATCTCTGGCTTCAATACGCGCATCTTAGCACTGCTCAAGAAGTTTTTCCATGTAATGGGGAACAACACCATTTTAATGATGATGGTCACGATCAAAATGATCAAACCGAAACTAGTGATGTATGATGAGAAGAACCAGAATAATGGGCGAACTACATATTTGTTGATTACACCAATGATGCTCCAACCGTAGTCGATGATATTATCAAACTCTTCCGCTTTTACTTCAGACAAATAATTATAATCGTTTGGACCGAAGTAGAATTCCATATCTGTCGAAGCCGAAACTCCTGTCAATGGCAATGCGAGATCAGCATAATATCTTTTTGTTGTAATGCTGTCCTTCATCACTTGAACGGCCAATTCACCTTCTGCTTTGAAGTTCGTACCACTGATAACCGCAGCAGTGAAGTAATCTTGCTTGAACGCTACCCAATTAATAGACTTTTCAGTACGCGTAACATCATCACTGCTTTCGCTGAGGTAATCACGGTCCTCTTCATTTTCTCTGAAGTAAACAGAACACTTACTGCGCTCAGCAGAGATTCCTTTTTCATTTGCATGACCTACTGCTAACCACTGGAAGCGCATATTATCCGCACCCAATTGTAATTCATTGCCGATTCCCACAACATTCACTTTCACCGGAACCGAATAACTGTTCGGTTCGAAGTGATAGGTCAATTCCAAAAACTTAGCAGGATCATTTGTAGCCAAACGCATCACAAGATCTTGCGCGGTTGATTTTGCATCAACACTATTTGCACTCGGTGTAAAGAAGAAATAATCAGAGCTATACTTTCCCTTACCTGCCAAGTTCATCGTGAGCTTCATCTTCGAAAGACTATCTACCCACAATTCAATCGGCTGTTGGTCTTTGTAACGCTTGTATCCATCCATCAAGGTTACACTCTTGATCATACCACCCTTGGTACTAAAAGTAACTTTGATCTTGTTGTTTTCTACAACAATGTCTTTTTCTTGACCCATTGCTGCCGCACCAAAGATTCCGAATCTGCTATCGAGTGCTGCATTAAGCGCGCTATCAGATGCAAAGCTTTCTGCTGGAATGATGGCTGCTGCTGGAGCAGTTGCTGGCAATTGTGGAGTTGCTGCTTGAACTTGCGCAAGACTATCTTGCTTTTGCTTCTCAGCTAATTCTTCTGGGGATGGTGAAGTGAACCACGAAAACCCGATCACAAGGCCGAGCATTAATAACAAACCAATAATGGTATTACGGTCAAATTTCATAATAAGGTGTCTGCAATAAGGCCGCAAAAGTCGGTACTAGCGCGCGTCAAATCTCATTTTTAGTGTTTTTTTTTATTATCATTTTTCGAAAAGCGCCAAAAAAGGGGGAAGTTTGCACCCGATGTCGACTCAGAGCCCCCATTCAACGCGGAAATATTGGATTTCAATTGTCCTCTTGTCGGCGCTATGCTTGACTTTTGCTGTGCTTGAGCTCATTACCGGATCTGTATCCATTGATTTTCAAAGCATTCTTTCCATTTTGGGAAAAAATGATAGCGAGTCAGCTCATAGTATCATTATTTGGGAATCGCGCATTCCACGGCTATTTGCTGCATTTTGGGCCGGTACTGGTCTCGCCCTGAGCGGTTGGATCATGCAGACCCTTTTCAGAAATCCTTTGGCTTCGCCTTCCATTCTAGGTATCACCAGTGGAGCTTCGCTTGGGGTAGCCCTATTGATGATGTCTGGATTCTTAATGGGTATTCCTTTGCAAGGATCGCTCGGAGCGTTTACAATTGCCGGTGGGGCAATGCTAGGAGCAGTGCTGGTGCTATTGCTAGTAATCGCTATAGCAGCGCGCATGCGCGACCAAGTGAGTTTACTCATTGTTGGCATCATGCTCGGTCATTTTACCAGCGCCATTGTAAGCGTACTTCAATTCAAGACCAATCCTGAAGCGCTCAGAAGCTATGTGCTTTGGGGCATGGGCACTTTTACAGACACCAATTATTTGGAAATACTTCTAATGGCCGCTATCGTTGCCTTTGGAGCAATTATTATTTTTTTCAAGAAAAAAGCTCTGAACATTCTTATGCTCGGCGATGAATACGCTCAATCATTGGGAGTTTCTGTTAAGCAAATGAGAGTTTTGATGATTGTTGTGAGTGGCTCGATAGCAGGTGTCATCACAGCTTTTTGCGGCCCCATTGCCTTTATTGGATTGGCGGTGCCACATTTTACAAGAATACTTCTGAAGACCACACATCACGCTACACTATTTCTCCCCATGATTCTCATGGGTGCGGCCACAGGTATGGGTTGTGATCTCATTTCAAAAACCGCTGAGATTCCTTTGAATGCAGTCACATCTGCAATGGGAGCACCAGTGGTTATTTTTATTTTGGTAAAAAACGCAAAGTCAAAAGCACTGATATGAGCCAGTCCCTTGAAATAAAAGATTTGCGCGTTGGCTTTCCTAACAGAGTGCTCTGCGAAATCAACACCACCCTTCATGCCGGTAAATTGACAGCATTAATGGGGCGCAATGGAACGGGAAAATCAACGCTTATCCGCACCATTGCGGGATTGATTCCTCCATTAAGCGGTGGAGTCTATTATCAAGGACAAAGTTTGAATGAATGCAAACCATTGGAGCTCGCTCGCTTGGTGAGTCTTGTGCTCACGGCTCGACCGCCGGTGCAGGGTATCTCTGTGCAAACGGTACTCGAAATGGGGAGGTATCCGCATCAATTACTAAAAACCGATCAGGTCCGTGACCATGAATTAGTAATGCACTTTGCAGATAAACTAGGAATCACCAGCCTTTTGGACCAATCACTTGAAAAGCTCAGTGATGGTGAAATGCAAAAAGTAATGATTGCGAAAGCGTTTATTCAAGAAACTCCCATCATCCTTCTGGACGAGCCTACCGCATTTTTGGACTACATCGCCAAAGACGAGGTTTTTGAATTGCTTTCAAATACCGCTCAAGAGTTGAATAAAATAGTCTTGTTTTCAAGCCACGATTTAAACCTCATCGATCGATTTGCTAACGAAAAAATACAATTATCGTGAACGAAGTGTAGGTTCGTTGGTAAGAGTTAAAAAAGGCGCGATAGTTGAGTTAACTTCGCAAACAATATCCCAAGGATTATGAAAAAAATCATCATTGCTTCCCTCCTACTTGTCGCTACAGTAGCGTCATTTGGACAAACTGCAAAACTCATTGAGCCAAAAATCACCGACGTAACGGTTTTCATGGCTGGAGCTCAAGTCACTCACACTGGTGACATTTCATTAAAGGCAGGCGAAAATCAACTTCGCATCTCTGATCTCACTGTCAACCTAGACCCCAACTCGATTCAGGTAGAGGGCAACGCAAACTACACTATCGTTTCAGTAAGACACCAAGTCAACTATTCGGTGGATGCTTCTCGCAATCCAAAAATCAAAGTGATTAGCGATAGCTTAGAAGAAATGCAATTCAAGCAAAAAGAAGTGCAAGGTTTGAAGAACGTGGTAGTGCAAGAGAAAACACTTCTCGAAGCAAACAAATCCATCAAAGGAGCTAATGGTACACTCATCGCAGAAGACTTGGAAGAAATGGCCAACTTTTTCCGTGAGCGTATGAAGCAAATTGAATATCGCTGGTTGGAATTGACTGAGCAAGAAAACAGCAACAACCGAACGATCATTCGGTTACAAAATCAATTGAGCCAATTGAATGCTCGCATCAGCGAAAACCCAAGCGAGATTCTAATCACCGTGCAATCTTCTAAAGAGCAAAAAACCAATTTAAAGGTTTCATATTTCGCCTATCAAGCGGGCTGGTACCCCGTTTATGACCTTCGCGCGGAAGATATCAATTCAAACATAGAATTTGCTTACAGAGCCAAGGTTTTCCAAAGCACTGGAAATGATTGGAACGATGTAAATCTTACGATTTCTACAGGCAATCCAAACATCGGCGGACAAGCACCACAACTAAGCCCTTGGTACATCAACTTGTACCAGCAATATCAAAAGAAAATGGAAGCCAAGGCTTGGGAACAAGGTTACTTACTCAACGCGACTCCATCTGTGGCTTACTCTGAAAGTATGGATAAGATGGAAGATTATAGCGGTAAAACCATGGCTAATTTCACTACAGTCCAGAACAATACTGTAAGCACAGAGTTTAAAATTAGCTTGCCATACGATATACCAAGCGATAATCAGCAATACGATGTAATCATGCAGAAAGAATCAATCACCGCTTTGTATGATTACGTGACCATTCCAAAATTGGATAATGATGCTTTCCTTAGAGCGCGATTGACCAATTGGATGCAGTATAGCTTGTTGCCAGGTGAAAGCAATATCTATTTCAAAGGAACATTTGTCGGCAAAGGATATATTGACCCCGTTCAAGCAAATGACACTTTAACAATCTCACTTGGACGTGATCGCGCTATTAACATCAAGCGAGATCAAATCAAAGAATACTGTCAGACTACTACTTTCGGATCAAAGCAAAAGACAACGAAAGCATACGAAATCAGTATCACGAATACGAAAAAACAAGATATCACCATTGAGGTGGAAGATCAATTACCGATCTCACAAAATGGTGAATTAGAAGTGGAAACCGAAGAATTATCAGGTGGTACTTATGATGAAACTACTGGTAAAGTGACATGGAAACTTACGATTCCCGCGGGAACCACAGTTAAAAAACAACTTCGATTTAGTGCGAAGTACCCCAAAAAACAATTTGTATCAGGATTATAATGGAAGGAAAATTAGTTTCAGCGAACATACCTACGCAGCTTGGAAAATTCACGATGCACGCTTTTGACAGCGGCAGACCTGAATTACCACATCTAGCGCTGGTGGCTGAAAACACGAAGTTGGATGGTGTAGTAGATATCAGAATTCACTCCGAGTGTTTGACGGGGGATGTATTTGGAAGTTTGCGATGTGATTGCGGAGAGCAATTACAAGCGGCAATGAAGCACGTAGAGGCGAATGGCGGCATCATTATATACCTTCGACAAGAAGGGAGAGGAATAGGGCTTGTAAACAAGCTCAAGGCCTACAACCTACAAGACGAAGGAATGGATACTGCAGAAGCCAATATCGCCTTGGGCTTTCACGCCGACGAACGTGACTTCACACCTGCGGTAGAGATTCTTGATTTTTTTCAAATAAAAAAAGTAAGAATTCTGACCAACAATCCAGAAAAATTCGAGGCTTTACAAGCCAGCGACATTGAGGTGGTTGAGCGCATCGCGCTCACCACTCCAAAGCACGCCGAAAATCAGTTCTATCTAGAAACAAAACGCAAAGTCTTCGGGCACCATTTGTAAATGACAAATGACAAATGACAAATAATCTCGGCTTCGCCGAGAAGACATAAAAAAAAATCTCGCATTCTGCGAGATTTTTTTTTGCACGAAGCGCCAATTTATTTGTCACTTGTCATTTGTCACTTGTCATTGATCTAGTCTTCATCTCTCACCTTGAGCGAGAGGAGGCCGGCTAGGATCATGGTGCAGCCACCTAGGGTGATGATGCTCATAGTATTTCCACCGAAAACGTGTGCTACGAGATATCCGAAAATAGTCGCTGCTACAATCTGAGGAATTACGATGAAGAAATTGAAAACTCCCATGAAATAGCCCATGCGATCTGCGGGGAGATTTCCTGCAAGGATAGCGTAAGGCATAGACAAGATACTTGCCCACGCTATTCCCACTAGTCCCATCGATACGGCGATCATGGCTGGATCGGTAACAAATCGAAGCGATATCAATCCAAGACCACCGATGATCAAGCAGATCATATGTGTCTTTCTTCTATTCGTCATTCTCGCTATAAATGGTAGCATGAGTGCAAATAATGCAGCTACACCGTTACGAATCGACGAACAGATGTTGAGCCAATCAGCACCATCATTGTATTGCGCGCGCACTCTATTCAATTCAGCTTTTTCTGTATCGCTCATAATCGCACTCTCAGAATAGTGATTTGCCAAATTGATAGAGATGGCTACATCACTTTTTCCAGATTGAAATTGTTGCGCATCAGCCGCGTCTACTGTCAAATTTCTGAGTTGTTTCAGCTCCTCTGGAGAGCCTTTAAAATCGGCTAGACTAGTAGAAAGATCCGACTGCATTTTTTCGAAAATGGGTCGATCTATTTTCATGTCATAAATATTTGCTGTGACCGCGTTGGTAGAATAAATCCACATCGCGAATAAAGAGAACCACGTAAAGAATTGCACCCATGCCAACTGACGCATTGTCTTTGGCATTTTTAGAATTCCTGTAAATGGCTCTGCAAAAGCCTTTGCGAGGGATGTCTTTTTTCGTTCCGCATTGAACTCCTCCATATCATGAGGAGGAATTTCTTTGGTAGTAAATACGGTGTATAAAACGGCAGCGAGAAAAGCTACACCACCCACATAAAACGACCACTTCACAGAGTCAGGAATGATACCACTTTCTGCGGTATTGCTGATGCCAAACCAATTGGTAAAAATCCAAGGTAATGCGGCGGCAATCACTGATCCTGTTCCTATGAAGAAACTTTGCATGGCAAAGCCTTTGGTGCGTTGTTCCGATGGAAGTTTGTCTCCAACGAATGCACGGAAAGGTTCCATGGAAATATTAATAGATGCATCCAAGACCCAGAGCATACCACCAGCAATCCAAAGGGCTGGTGAATTAGGCATGATGAATAGTGCGAGTGAAGCTAGCACTGCACCGATGAAGAAATAAGGCCTTCTTCTACCCCAGTACGGATGCCATGTACGGTCGCTGAGGTAACCGATGATCGGCTGCACTAATAATCCTGTCAAAGGAGCGGCAATCCACAGAATTGGAATCTCGTCTTTATTTGCTCCGAGGGTTTCGAAGATTCTGCTAACGTTTGAGTTTTGAAGTTCGAATCCGAACTGAATTCCAAGAAATCCGAAGCTCATGTTCCAGATTTCCCAGAAGCCTAATTTGCGTTGGTTCATACGTAGGTCGGCGGTTTGTTTAGTTAGTGTATGTTGTACACGTCCTGCAATATATGTAAAAAAAAAGCCCCTCGTCCAAGACGAGGGGCTTTTAATATTATGAGTTTTTGAATGCTTACTTCGTAACCATCATACGCTCAGTGATCACTTCATTACCGAAGGTCATTTCTACCATGTAGAGACCTGAAGTAAGTGGACGATCAAATGCGATAACAGTGTTAAGAGCACCTTCAACAACGTAACGGTTTGTCCATACAACGCGACCAGTAGCATCCATGATGCGGATGTTCACGTTTTCTGAATCGATACCTGCAAGGTTCAAGTTCACCAACTCACCGTTAGATGGGTTAGGATAGATGGCTGCAAATACACCGTTTTCAGTGTTGCGTTCCATGTACAATTCAGATGGAGTAGTTTCTTCATCAGCTACAACCATACCTGGTGCAACACCAGCGATACGTAGGTAGAAGAAGCTAGCATCATCAAAAGTACCAGGACCAGAAGCGAATACTGGACGGATTCTCACACGGTAACGAGCGCCACCGAATACCCCTGGGATATTGCTTGTGCGGAAGTAACGTGAAGAAGAACCAGTGTTCACGATTTGAGCACCTAGAAGATCAGCTGGCATACCCAAGTTGTCTACTAGTTCGAAGCTCCAATCCCATGATTGAACAGCACATACAGAGATATCAGTAGAAATGAATGCACCGATAGCACGAGTAACTGGATCACGGTCAGCAGCTCTCAAGTTTACAGCTGGTTGTGGAGCGATAGTGATAGTGCAAGTTTCATTGCTGTTAGCAATTACTTGTACTGGAGCACCTGCTGCATCAACTAGGTTGAATACAGAGCTAACACCAACGTTGTAAGATTGACCATACTGAAGACCAGCAACACTTGACAACAAGATCTGAGTGCTGTTAGTTGAGCTAGCAGTGTGAACAGAGCTAGTCAAAGTATTAGTGAATACAAAGTTGTAACTGCTTGTACCAGTCCAGTCAGCTTTGAATGCTTGACACAATGAAGCGAAGTTTGGACCATTGTCACAACGTGAGTCGTTCAATGTTTGGATACATACGCTAGCAGTACCTGGAGTTCCGCTCATGTCACGCACAGCAACCCAGTATTGTTGACCTGGAGTAAGACCGCCTGTGATATAGATTTCAGAACCTGTAGAAGAAGCATCAGCAGTTGAAGTTGCAGAAGCTGTTGGTACAGAAGCACCCAAAGAATTCTCAACTTCAATTTCAACGTTTTGTGAACCTGTTACTGCGATACGAACAGCGTTAGATGCAGCAAAGAAGCTGTACCATACGTCGTTACCAGCACCTTGAGAAGGTGTAGAGTTTGCAAGGTTTACGTTGAAGCTAGAGCAACCAGGGAATTGTGGAGGAGCAACAGCTGTAGCGTTAGCACGAGCATCATTTGCAGCACCAGCAACTAGAGTTACTGTGTAGTCTTCAGTTTCACCGAAACCGTAAGCTTCACATGCATCTTGATCTTCTTCCAAGTAACCCAAACGCACACGCATACGAGAAGTACCAAGTGAAGCGTTAGCAGGCACTGTAAAGCTGAATGGATAAGCTCCATCGACATTAAGTGGACCTTCGTTAGCAACTCTTTCACTCAATTCGAAAATTCCATTTCTGTTGAAGTCAATCCAAACAGCGATGTAATCATCAGAATCAGCATTAATACTCACGCTACCAGTGTATTCACCACCAGCTGCTATAGAAGTAGTAGTTCCTGCACCTGGAGCGTACGCTGTATAAGAAGGTGCTGCTGTAGCGCCAGTTGAATTATTGATAGAGCCTAGGGTAACGTTTGAAATTGATTCAAAGTTAGTACCGTTATTGAATGCTGGAGTACAGTAGCAATCAGCAGGAGCTGACATACCTACAGTCTTAGGAGCTGAGATACCTAGGTAACCACCTGGGTAGCTACAAGTCACACGGCAACGGTAAGTAGTAGCAGCAGTTTGTGATGTAGTCAAAGAAGCTGAGTTAGCACCTGGGATGTTTGTCCAACCTGCGCTAGTTACTCTCTGCCACTGATATACATAACCTAAGGATGGGTTAGCAACGTTCATAGTGAAGTTAACACCTGAACAAGCCGTTGCTGGACCGTTCAATACTCCCACTGCTGGGATACCAGAACAAGCTTCCAAGCAAGAAGCAGTCACTGCAAAACCAGGACCTACACCTGAGAAATCAGATGTAAATTGAATTGTGATTGGTTGATCTGGAGCCGTAGCTTGAACTGCGATTGTGAGCAAAGCTGCATTTGTATAAGTTGCAAGAAGTGTTCCTCCTGTACCAACACCCTGATAGAATCTCAAGAAGTCGCAACAGTTCTCACCACCCTGCCAAGTACCGTTAAATGCCAACAATGAACCAGGGGTTCCAGGATAAACAGTCAATGTACCATTGCTGTTATTTAGGAAGTTTCCTGTTGTGCCAGAGTCATAAATAGTAGCATCACAAGTTGTGATGGTATTCGTTCCAGTTGTTGGAACGATAGTGTAAGTAGAAACGTTGTATGGACCTACGTTGAAAGAGTAACCTTCAGCAGTTCCAGAACAATCTTTACGTACATAGAATGTGTAGTTTGAGTTAGCAGCTACAGCAACGTTGTTTGTCAAAGTTGTAGTGTTAACGATCGTTCCACCTGCACCTGCAGTTCCAAGAAGACCTGCAACGTGACCAGCTGGACCATATTCGATGATGTATGCTTCACCTTCGATACCACCGTTGATTACAACACTAACGTTTGTGTTAGAAGTTGCAGTCACAGTAGCACTTGCTGGAGTAGAACATGGAAGAGCTACCAAGCAAAGATCGAATGCTCCGTCAACTGGAGTAATTGCAGCTGGGTCAACACCCACACGCAACCAGTAAGTTTCACCTACTGTAAAGCCAAATAGACCTTGTTGGAGCCCACTCACTACATCAAGACCATTGATACCTGTGACTGCGAAAGTGCCACAGTCATCGCCTACGTAAACTGAGTAGATCAAGCCTGAAGCCACTAGGTTAGAGAAAGTCAAATAGTAATCGTTTGTAGTAGCAGTGAACTGATACCATACATCATTGAATGTAGCGAAACCGCTTACTCCTGCTGGATTAGCAAGACCTACAGTGTTACCTGCACAAAGAGTAGTACCTGTTACGTTTACGCAAGATACGTTTTGAGCCAATACTTCAGCAGAAGCACAAGCATCATTAGCAGCAGGAATACATGCAGGAGCACAAGAAATATTCAATTCGAAATTACCTGTATTGGACAAAGCTGTTCCGAACTGATAACCGTGAACAAATAAATAATAAGTAGTACCAACAAATGCGTTGAAAGTAACTTCTGAAGTTAAACCACCTGTAGTACAAGCACTGTTGTCATCATTACCGGTAATTGGAACGAGACCTCCACATGTACCTGAATAAACAGATAATCTTGTATCATACTCGATTAGATTTTCTGGATCACAAGTAGAAATAGTGTAAGAGTTATCATCACCAACGATAGTGTACCATACACCACGCTCTGTTGTGTTTGTTCCACCCGCACCAGCGTTCACGTAGTTAGCGTCAACTGTTGAGTTCAACGTAGTACCCGTTACTGGAGTTACTGCACATGAAATAGCAATTGCGTTAGCGCAATCGTCGTTTGCAGGAGGTGCAGGATTTGTTGTGAAGCTGATAGGACCAGCCCAATCGCTAAAGCCATCTACCATACCACAATCAGTACGAACATAAAGATCATAAGCTGTTACTGGCGACAATGTAGTAGCAGAAGTTACTGTATTTGTAGCAGAAGCAACACCCACGCCTGTTGGAGTAGCACCGTCAAGAACGATTTCATACTCATAACCAGCTGGAGTGCCAATTGCTGAAGCGTTGATTGTGAAAGATACTGAGTTAAATGTTGGAACAACACCAGAAACACCTGGAGTACCACAAGTTGGTGGAACATCACAAGTTACGTTGGATGTCCAACCAGCGCCATTAAACGAAGGATCTGATGTGAAGCGGAAAGTCAAACAACCAGAAACATCTGTAGAAATTACAGTACCTGGTGAGTTTGTTCCATTCCAAGACCCTGTTGGAGCTGTAGCAGCGCCACCGCCCGCAACGAATGTAGAAGCGATTAGTGGAGATGCTGTTGAAGGACCGTTGTAGATCATCAAACCATCCCATCCTGCTTCTGTAGCAAATGACGTGAAAGCAACAGTAACCACTTCACCTGGAGTGTCAGGACAGATAGTTACTTCATATACTGTATTACCGGTATAGTCTCCTGCTCCACCTGGGTCAGAAAATGTAGAACCACAACCAGGAGATGTAGTGAAGCTGAAAGGACCTGTCCAACCTGAAGTAGCAGCTCCACAGTCAGCCTGAACATAAAACTGATAAGCCGTAGAAGCTGTCAAACCAGAAATTGCATATGGGTTTGAGTTTACACCACCTACCGGGATACCAGTACCTAGTGAGAAACCAGCAGGACCATACTCAATATTCCATAGAGCAGCTGTTCCGTTTTCAGTCCAGCCTAGGTTAGCACCTGTAGCAGTGATTGCAGAAGCAGTCAATGAAGTAGGGGCTGGGCAAGAAGGAGTATCCACTACAAAAAAGTCATCATAGCAGATATACCATGGATTGGAAGTTGGAGCGTTAGATTGAACTGCAAAATAGTAAGTACCTGTTGCTGGAGCAGTGTATGAATAACGAGCCTCAGCGTAAGTAGTATTCAAAGGATCAACAATAGAACCTAGTGAAGTCATAGTTGTGTAGTTCGGAGCTGTACCAACATAAGATGTCAAAGTGAATCCAGCTACGGCATCTGTTCCTGAATACCAGAAACCGAAATCGTAAGACTGACCACTTGTAAGGTTAACACCGTACGTGTAAAGAACTGTATTTGATGACCATCTAGACCATACATAATCAGTTCCAGTGCGTGCACCAACACCATTTCTAATCGCAGCATTCGCCGATGTGAAGTTTGTTCCAGTCACAATTTGGCTAGAGAAGCAATCAGAGAACACTCCTGCACCGAATGCCGTAAGTGGCTCGAATCCTACGTTGTAAGGAACTGGGTTAGAACCTGCAACTGTAATAGATACTGGCGTTGAGAATGCGCTAGTAGAGTTAGCCAAGCAAATCTCTTCTCTTCTGTAGCTATTAGCTACTGTTGTGTTAGTAGTTAGTGAAGCTCCAGTTGCTAGTGGAATCGCAGTAAATGTCAAGTCGCCATCTACGTCATCGTACCACTGATAAGTGATGCCTAATGCACCAGTGGTTCCACCTGTAACGTTCAAGGTAAAGTTAACACCTGAGCATGCTGAAGCAACAGAAGATGTTGTTGTACCGCCCAACAATGATGTGTTCTGACAAAGAACTGGAGGATCAAATCTAAATCCGTTTCCATCACCTGGCCAAGCAGTTGGAAGTGCTGTACTATTAGTCAACCCGTTAAATCCATTTACATAATCCGTTCCAGTACCAGCAATTGCAATAGATCCGAAGACAGCTGGAGCAGCTCCTACTGTTGGACCGTAAACAACTTCAATTCTACCAGGATTGGTAGAAGCTGGACCGTAGATCGAAATTTGGTAAGAAATTAAAGGCGTAGTACCAAGAGTAAAACCTGTCGTTAGAGCCTGATCCCACTGGAAAGTGTAAACATCTGTTCCTGTAGCACCATGTCTCATACTTCCGATACCTGGGCCTGGGAAGTTTGCACTACCGTCTCTGAACCATGCAGCAACAATATTGTTAGGTGCAGTATTTGTCCATGTATTACCTGTAGTTCTTCCTTGAGTTGATGTTACAGTTAATTGGCTGCCGAATCCTATCCAACCATTTGTACACATGGTAACTTGAGTGTAAGCTGTACCATTGAAAGTAAATGTGAAAGGTAAAGTCACCAGAGCAGCACCATCGTCTGCACTGTTTCCCATACTGACAGAAAGGCCAGCAGTTGTGTTAATTACAGTTCCTGTAGATAACTGAGTGTAGGTCTGACCTGTCAAGGTTGTTCTTGAGTAGGCCGCGACTTGAGCAAACAAACCTTGCAATGAAGTCGCAAGGAATATAAAACTCAACACAAACTTCAAAGAGGTTCGCCAACGATTCGTTCGCGTTCCCGTCAATGAGTAATTCTTTGACATAGAAAATTTGGTTTTGATTAAATAATAAATTTGTTAAGGATGCTTGTTAAGGATAAGCATACGCAATGTTATGACGAAATAATCAAAAATGGTAGCCTTACACCATAATTTTTTTTGTTTGTACCGGAAAATGGGTAGGAAACACGATTCTCGATTCGGGATTCTCGATTCTCAATTCTCGATTCTCGAAATCGAAAGGTTGGCTTGGTAGTTATGTGTTGTTAAAGAATAGAATATTCGTGTTAAGCATAATTTTCAACACTCAATCTTTCTGTTCAATTTTGCGACATGAAAAACTACAAAGAATCCGAAATTTGGAATTGTGCAATTGATCTATATAAAGAAATTGTGCCCATATTATCATCTCTTCAAGAAAAAAGATTATTCCGACTTAGGGATCAACTTGAAGCTTCAGCAGGGAGTATTTCCGACAATATTGCTGAGGGCTTGGGAAGAATGGGCAACAAGGAAGCAATTCAGTTTTTAGCAATATCCAATGGTTCGTGCTTTGAATGCGAAAATCAAATAACACGAGCTCATATCAATGGCTGTATCGATGATATAACTTTCAAAAAATTAGTCGAAGCTTGCAACTCCATCTCTAGACAGACAATAGGCTTGATAAAATACCTTAAGGGTCAAGAATTTCGAGGAACAAAATTCAAGTAGAACCCTCAAGAATCGAGAATTGAGAATCGAAAATCCCGAATCCCGAATTTCGAATCTCGAATTTCGAATCGAGAATTGAGAATCGTTATGCGTTTCTTCCGATGGCGTTAAGGTCTTCGAAGGCTTGGCGGAGACGTGTTACGAAAGTCTTCTCCCCTTCTCTTAACCACACGCGTGGATCGTAATATTTTTTGTTTGGCTTGTCTGAACCTTCTGGATTGCCGATTTGGGCTTGTAGGTAGCCTGACTTATCAGCCATATAATTTCTTATACCTTCCATATATGCGTATTGCATATCGGTATCAATGTTCATTTTAATGGCACCATAGCTAATTGCCTCGCGAATTTCTTCTTGTGTACTTCCGCTTCCACCGTGGAATACAAAATGAATGGGCTTATCGCCTGTATTGAATTTCTTCTGAACGTATTCTTGAGAATTCTTTAGGATGATTGGTTCTAACTTCACATTACCTGGCTTGTACACTCCGTGCACATTTCCAAAAGCTGCAGCTACTGTGAATTTTGAATCCACTTTCATCAAATGCTCATAGCTGTAAGCTACGTCTTCTGGCTGCGTATAAAGTTTGCTGCTATCTACTCCTGAATTATCTACACCATCTTCTTCCCCACCGGTCACCCCTAATTCAATTTCGAGCGTGATTCCCATTTTCGACATACGCTTCAAGTATGCCACACAAAGCTCAATGTTTTCATGAAGTGGTTCTTCACTGAAATCGAGCATGTGAGAAGAGAACAATGATTTGCCTGTTCTCTCAAAATGACGTTCGCCGTGTTCTAACATTCCGTCCATCCAATGCAAAAGATTTTTTGCGCAATGGTCTGTGTGAATGATCACAGGAATATTATAAGCTTCAGCCATCATGTGAATGTGCTGAGCACCGCTGACAGAGCCAAGAACAGAAGCTTGTTGCGCATCGTTTTTCAATCCTTTTCCAGCGTAGAAAGCTCCACCACCATTACTGAATTGAATAATGACAGGAGAATTTACATCACGTGCAGTTTCTAATACAGCATTAACGCTATTGGTTCCAATAACATTGACAGCAGGAAGGGCATATCCTCTCTCCTTCGCGTCATTTAATAATTCTGTTACTTCACTTCCTGTTAAAACTCCTGGACGAAAACGCATGGCTATATATTCTTTTAATTATCTATTCTTGATTCAAAATTCGGGATTAGTCCCTAGCAATTATTTGTCACTTGTCACTTGTAATTTGTCATTTCCCATAGTACGCTTTCACCTCTTTCTCTAGCTCTTCCCATGTAGGGATTCCTTTGATCAATTTTGGTTGAGCATTCAATTTCGCTAGTGCAATTCCATACCCTTCGCTAACCCCTGCGGCGTAAACAACATAGAATTGATTTTCACTAACATTTATTTTAATATCATCTTCTTGTGAAGTGTAGGCCTGAATACCCATTGCCTCTAATTTTTTAATATAATCTTGAGCGTTCTGTTGGAAAGGAGTTCTATGTTTCATTACTTCCTCATTTCTCTCTGCTTTGAATTTATTCGCGCGTTCTCGGCTTGGTTCAAAAATGACTACTACTTCGCCGGTGGCTTTGAATACATTGTTGTCACCTACACCTGAAGCTGGCAAAGCTACTTCTGGTTTTGCAGGTGTACTTTCTTGTTTTTGCTCTCCGCATGAAAACAATGCGATGGCGAATACAGCGTATAATATTTTTTTCATGACTATCTAGCTGGGCTTAATGATCTGTTAGGATTTACGGTGATGGTATCAGACTTAGCTTGCTGCTCTTTTTCCATCACTTTGATTTTTTCTTGGCTACTTTCTGCTTCCATCACACTGTCTCGTTTCGCGTCTTTCGCTATCTTCAATTCTCTGAAGTATTGTGTATTGACATCTTTTCCTAACGCTAAACTTATTTCGTAATCTAATTCGTTTTTACCAAGTAACTCTTTTGCGCTCACAATGTCTTTTCCGGGATAGTAGAATGCTAATACAGCTTCATTTTCTAAAAACGAAAACTCCTTTTGAGAAAATTCGCCGAAGTAATCTGTAAAGACTACACTTTTTGAATTGATTAAGCGCACAGAGACGCTATCCTTGTTGAAGGCCATATTCATCCCTTTTACATATTCTTCGATTTGTCGGATCGAATCTTCAGTGAGAGTGATTCCATTTACATCCGCCATTAAATAAGGGTTTACCAATACACAAGGACCATCGATAACTAGTCCGTTATCGCCTTCAACAATTGTAGCCATCCGTTTTGTTCTTTCTTGCTTGCAAGAAAGAAGCGCGGCTGAGATAAAAAGAAAAATTAAAACACGCATAAGCTTGATTAAGGAAGGCAAATATAACAGAATGCTGTTATGATGCTGTTGCTTTTCTAGCAAGTTTGTTCATCACCCGAAACCACAATGGCGGAACCATTGCTAGCAGCATCATGGCTGGATAGCCTGCAGGAAGATCTGAAGCATCATCGGTAGTATCCAACAATTGGTAGTGCTTGCTTGGCGTAGAATGGTGATCGCTGTGTCTCGTGAGCTCAAACAACACAAGACGTCCGATGATGTAATCGCTATTCCATGAGTGAACGGGGGTCACATCTTCATATCTAAACTCATTCACTTTCTTTCGCATTAGGCCGTAATGCTCCACATAATTCACTGTTTCCAAGAGAACGATTCCCAAAACTGCTGCAGAGAAGAATAGCAACAAGGCCTGTAACCCGAATGCTATAAAAATGATGACTAAGAAGCTTACTTGAACTAACTGATACTGTAGCATTTCATTGCTCAAACTCCACACTTTCAACTTTTTTCTTGATCGTTCCTTCTCAACGATTCGCCATGAGTTTCTCCAAGAACCATAGATGGTTCTTATCCAGAAAAAATAAAGCGTCTCTCCATAGCGCGCCGTAGCTGCATCTTCCGGAGTGCCCACATTACGATGATGACCTCTGTTGTGCTCAATAAAAAAATGCAAGTACAATGATGAAGTGAGCAAACATTTCGAGACAAATTGGCCTGATTTACTCACGCGGTGTCCCAGCTCATGGGCTACATTTATTCCATAGACTCCGCACATTAAGCCCATCGCTAGCGTCCGACCAGTCATCGTAACAGCGCTAACCTCATTATTTTTTACCAAGAATAAAAACCAAATGAGCAAAGAAAAATGGATGAAGACTGTGGAATAAATAACTACATCGTACAAAACACTTTTTTGTGCTTGTTGAACCGCCGCCTCGCTGAGATTCGTATTGTCTTTTCCCAATAAAAACTCGACCAACGGAAGAATACCAAAAGACACAACCATCGGCAAAAATGTTAGCCATTCATAAGATAGAAATGAAACAACGACTGTGGCAGGAATAAGATAGGAAAGAAAGTATTTCATGCATTGTGTAGTTGGTGCTACACAAATCTAATAAAACAACTCCTTAAACAGAAATTGAGTATTAAGAATTTAGGCGATAGCCAAAAGTAAAGTGATTGCTCGGTCCAGCGATATTGTAGATCGCACGACCGTATGATAATTCGATTTTCTTCACTTTGAAAAATACTCCAAAGGAGAAGCCCGACATTCCAGGTTTGTTTTCAATGGCGAGCTCTTGTCTTCTTCGATAGTTATAGGCCATTTGAAATTGGAATTTTTCTGAAAGTAAAAACTCAACTCCCAAAATAGCGTGACGCATTGCTTTGTCACCAAATTCAAAATTGCGCGTGCTTACTTCTTCTCCCGTTAGTGGATCGGTAGTAGTGCTGCCGCTTTCACCCTCATAAGTGAGATCCCATTGCTGGAGATTTTCTAGTGTCAAAGAGAATCGAAATGGCGCGTGCTGTGGTTTCTTTGAAATACCTACTTGAATTTCGAAGGGCAATTTTTCTCGATTATCCGCAGTAAATGTTTTGACTTGTGTACCAAGATTTTTAATAACGCCACTGATGGTCCAATTCTTTACAGGATTGTGGTAAGTTGCTCCAGCATCAATAGCAAATGCGAGTGAATTGTATTCTGCAATGTTTGCATACAATGTTTTGAAACTCGCACCAATGCTCCACAAACTGTCGTACTGATAACCCGCACCAATATTGAGCATATAGTCACCCGCTGAAAAAGTTCCGATCGAATTTCCCAAAGCATCGTACTCATTCATTTTTCCATGAGAAATGAATTGAATATTCGCAGCTAGAGTAAGATCTTTCTTGAGGTGATGAGCATAGGCTGCGTGACCGAAGTTGGTTTTTGCAAAATAATCAACATAGCTCAGCGCCATCATTCCATGCATGGAGCTATCGATTAATGATGGATTTGCATTCGCCAGATTCACGTCACCATCTTTCGATGAAATAAAGTTTCCTCCCATCGCCGCGACGCGTGCAGCGGGTTGAATATTCAACCCATTGAAAACAGTCTGTCCTCCGATTTGTGCCATAGCAGCATTACACAAGAAACCTAAAGTAATTAGGAAAAAAGTGCGTGGAATAAAATTGCTGCTATTCAATGTTCAAAGGGGTTTAGAAAAAAATGAGGCGCCCGAACAACGGGGCAATTGTTCTTTTATTGTGCTGGTTTATTTTGCCCTTCCAGGAACTTAATCAGATCATCTCCCTGCATATCTATCAGAGCCAGCGCGCTTTTCGCTTGTTCTGCCCAAAATGATTCTGGATACACTTCGATGGTTCTGTTGTACATCTTCTTGGCATTGGGAATATCCTTTAATCCATTTTCATAAATGAATCCAATCAAGTAAAGTGCGTCGGGTCTTTTAGGAGCTGTTTTGAAATTATCATAATAGGCCTCCAACATTTTGATTGCTTGGTGATGCTTACCCACTGCGGTGGCAATATTGGCACCTTTGAAAAGGAATTCAGCAGAAGTCGTATCCGAACTATTCATATTGTAATAGTCCTGATATGATTTGACCAATTTATTTGCAAGCGCTTTATCCAATAGGCCTTGGTTTCCATTCATTACTTTTTCCAAAGAATCAATGGTCGCCTTCATCGTGGCTCTTTTCTGCTCTGCTGCAAAAGCGATGGGGTCTTTTTCGCTTGATTCACCACACGCAAAAAATGCTATCGTTATAAGTAAAAAAAGAAATTTCTTCATGCTCGTCTACTTTGGGAATTTCATTCGGTACGCTACATCCACATCGCCTATAGAGATATCATTGAGTTTTCCTTTGAGCAATGTTTTTTTGAAAGCATTCAAATGCTCAGTGAAGAGGACACCTTCGATGTGATCATATTCGTGCTGCACTACGCGCGCGCAAAACCCATCTAATTCCTCTTCATAAAGATCCCAATTCTCATCATAATATTCGATGCGCACGATTGGCTTTCTGAAAACCTCTTCGCGAATATTTGGGATAGATAAGCAACCTTCTTCGAACCCCCATTCTTCACCTTCTTCTTCAAAAATAATGGGGTTGATAAATACTCTTTTAAAATCAGCACAATCAGGATCTCCGTCTTCTCCTTCTGCGAATGGAGTAGCATCCACTACGAAAAGGCGTATAGACTTGCCTATTTGCGGAGCTGCGAGACCAACGCCGTGAGCGTTATACATGGTCTCAAACATGTCATTGATTAATTCTTTTAGACCAGGATAATCGGGAGTGATTTCCTCTGCCTTCTTCTTCAATACTGGGTCGCCGTATGCTACAATCGGATAAATCATGCAGCAAATATACGGTTTTCTCAAGTGCACATCTTCCTATCGAGTGATTGACAAATTGAATTTTGCTTTTTGCAATAAAAACGCAAAAACACAAAAATTGCACGATTAAGGCAAAAGCTAGAAGGATGGTAATTTTACAATCCAATTTTCTCCATTCGAGTGATGTATCATCATGATATACACTCCATCTTCATTTGGTAGCGCTACTGCGCCGCTTTGCAGTGATTGGGAAATGAGCTTGCCATCTACTGAGAAAAGAGATAATTCGAAGTTTTCGCTTGATAAAATTCTAAACATTCCTTCTTCTAAGCGCCATTGAAAAGGTAAGTCAGCAAGTTCTGTTACCGAGGATGGCATATAGAATTCGATTGCTATTTGGCAACCGTTTGCGTCTTGTAATATCCAATTGTATTCACCTTCCCCGACAACGAAAGATAGTGGTTGCTCAAAGACTTCACTTTCTTCATCTGCACCTATGATCTGATAAGGCGGCACTCCCCCTGTCGCAGTTATAACAACATTTGGAGCGTTCTTGCTAAACACTTGAACTTCTCCTTGTAAGGGCTCTGGTTCTCCAATAGCAACACTGGTAGACGTTTCACAACCGTTCCCGTCAGTCGCTTCAATTAAATAATTTCCGGCTGGCAAGTTGGGCCAAAAACCATCGTTGGTCATTAAAGGAGAACCGGGCTCATCAAGGTTTGTCAGATTAAAAAAGAATGGATCATATCCATTAATAACTTGATCCAAGTAGATAACACCAGAACTTGTATTTGCACAAATCACATCTTGTTCGCCAAAAACAAAATCGATTTCCGGAACATTTTCCACTTCCACATTCGAAGTAATTTCACAACCGTTTGCATCGAAAAATGTCACAGTGTAAAGTTGTGGCGGGAGATTACCATATCCAAGCATCGTAGTGTGTTGCGTCACGTCTGTTCCTTCAGGATCAGTAATGATCCAATTGTAAGGAGCTGTTCCTCCTGAGAAATTTTCAACTACAATATTTCCCGAAGAATCATTTATGCAAATGACTGGTTGAGCATAAATATCTACCATGATTGGATCTGGACTATTGACTGTAAATCCACTTTGATAAATACAGCCATTGGTATGATTCATTACAAATGAGACCGTGCCTTCCCCGAGATTGCTGTAGGTCCAGGATGTCTCTCCAAATGTCCCACCTTCTAGGCACCATTCCGCGGTGTTAGAATTAATCTGCACTGCACCGTCTGAGGCCGCGCTGCATGAAGGCTCAAGAATGCTAAAAGACAGCTCTGGGTATGGGATTACATTCACTTCAAAAGCATGGGAAGTATAAGGCACACCGAACTCGTTATATGCGGTCAATTGATAAACGCCTGAGGTTGTAATTTCAATGTTGCCTTCGGTAGTGCCATTTGACCAGAGATAAGAGTTGAATTCACTCGGAACAATGGTGAATGATTCTCCCTCACAAAATTCAATACTTGTTTCGGTGAAAACACTTCCATCCTGATCAAACAATGTAAGCTCATCATTTGCACCTTCGACTAAGTAAAGAATCGATCCTTCCGAAATATTCACATAATAATCCACTTGTCCACTCAACCAGTGAAGCTCTAAAGAATCGATTTGTGTGGCCGTCCCTAGACCCAAAATTTGCCACTGCGAATCCTGATTAAGATACCCATCCCCCGCACGGGTGTAGCGTATATTCTGATTTCCATTTATCCAATACTTAATCAATGTTCCTATTCCATCGCGGTTTGAAGCTGTGCCTTCTAAATCAATTTTAACCCAATTATTTATAGGAGAACCCAGATTCTTATAAAACTCGCTCTTATATCCTGTATGTGCGTTGGTGATGATATCATAAAACCCGTCATTGTTAAAATCGCCCTTGGCCGCGCTGTAGGACCATTGCGTGAAGCTTTCACCGATAATATTTTGATTGGTAAAACCGCCGAGTGTATTTATAAAGAACGGCGGCAAGTCTCCCGCTTGAGCCTGATTATTTATGAATAGATCTTCCCATGAATCATTATTTATATCGATCCATAATGCACCCCATGAAAATCGGAACAATTCCATATTCAACGTTGCAGCAATGTTGCTGTAAGATCCGTTGCCGTTTCTTCTCCAAAAATCATTTCCAAGATCGGCCGTATTGGTGACATAAAAATCAAAGTCGCCATCGTGGTCATAGTCTGCAAACGATGTAGACATGGAGTTAGAATAAATGCCCAATCCTTTCGCAATCGCTTGATTCGAGAAATAATCCGTTTCGTTGATATAGTAGCCGTCGTATGGAGGTCTATCATTAGCGACATGTAGATCTTGATCGCCATCAAAATCAAAGTCCATAAATGTTCCTTGAAAACTATAATCGCTATCCACTCCGACTCCCATAATATCCGACACATCCGTGAAAGAAGTTCCACCATTGTTTCTAAACAACATATTTTCTTTAGCGAGTCCAGCTTCATATGTGGCTATGAAAAGATCCAGCCAACCATCGGCATTATAATCTCCCCATGTTGCACCAAAGAATTCTTGCTTGGCGGCATTTTGCAATCCGACCGAATTGGTGACATCCACAAAATTCCAATCACCATCATTTCGAAATAATTTACACGAGTCGTTTAGAACAGTGAAGAATAAATCAGGGTCACCATCATTATCATAATCCCCCCAAAGGGCCATTTTCCCTTCCCCAGGGCAGGGTGCAATACTTCTATCATGAAAGTCTGTACCATCGCTTACAAAACATAGCACTGAATCGCCAGTCAATGGGATAGTAATATCATCCAAACCGTCTTGATTTACGTCATAAAAACTTACACCGCTCCCATAAAATCTTTCCGGTAGATAGAGCTGCCTATTTAGTAATTCTGAGCTGCGTTGCATGGATTGTGCCTTGATAGATGAGACGCACAGTACAACTTCTACTATGAATACAATTGATATGTAAAAAAATCTCATCATTGAATAAATAGCTTGAAAGATTTGACAAGCCCATTGCGATCTGTTAATTCTAGAAGGATAATTTGACTTCCAATATTTAAGGAAATTTGTTGGTTAGTTATTATTCCTTGATCTAACATTTGCCCTAGAGCATTATAAATTTTATAAGACGTTTCTTCATCAGAAATATTTACAATTCTTCCGTAATGAACATATGGTTTATTCACATAATTTGAATTTATATCTTCCACGGAAATAACTTCTGGCAGCTGAGGAAAATCGAGAATGACACCCATTGCATTACATCCGTTTGCATCTATCACCTGAAGTATATGATTGATATTTTCCAATATCAAAGAAGAATTATTCTCGACCAAAACATCATCCATAAAAAATTGATAAGGTGATGTTCCGCCCATTGCTATCAAATTAAACTCTGGTACTTCGTCATTAATTGACACAACATTTAATTGAAGTGGCTCTGGTTGGAAAATTTCAAAATCTTGGACACCTAAACATCCATTTACATTCTCGTGAATAAGTTGGTATTGGCCTGCTGACAAGCTTACCTCCGCTGATTCTACAGGGATGAATTCCTGGTTGCTGGTATTGATTATTTCAGCATTTATAAAATTCGTTTCGAGCAAGAAAATATTGCCGCTGGGTTCATTATAACATAAAGCGTCTGTTGCAGTAAAATCAAGCGTTGGTATTGCTGGATCGATTAGCTCCACCGTCATACTTTCCGTTAGGCAACCCGAAACATGTTCAAGAGAGAAGGTGTATTGACCTGCATTTAAATTGTCCAAAGAAGTAACTTCTGATGATAAAACCCATTCATTTTGAAGGTCAATAATTTGGACACTACCATTTGAATCACCTGCACAAATAGGATTTGTAGAAATAATTTCGAATGCATTTATTTCTTCGAAAACAACATTAATAGCATTCGAAAAATTAATTACACCTGCATCAGAAATACTCGTGAAATAATAAATACCACTTTCATTCACATTTAACATGCTAGCTTCAACTCCAGTATTCCATGTTGTTGGATTGGTGGCGTTACTGTACAATGCCATTGTTTCACCGGGACACAAATGAATTTCCTCTATTTCTAGGGGAATATTGTTTTCATCAACAACGGCGAGGTTTTCAAAACCTTCGATATATGTTATTATTTGTCCTGCGGGAATATTATAGAACGTTTCAATAATTCCACTTGGCCAACGGATGACAAGTTCATCTACCATTTCAGCTTCGCCTAGACCAAGGATCATCCATTGACTATCTTGCATAAGATAACCTGTTCCGTTGCGAGTGTACCTGAATCTGCGAGAGCTTCCTTCTGGAACATATTCTATCCACGCTCCAATACCGTCGCGATTAGAGACTTGACCTTGTAATTTAATTTTGATCCAATTGTTTGTTCCAGTCGATGTAAGTAATTTTACAGTGAGTCCTTCATCCGGATTGATAGCCAAATCGGGATATCCGTCATTATTAAAATCTCCTTTTGAAGCAGAGAATGAAGACCAAGATCCTTCGATATTAGAAACCCCATTGTGTTGTTCAAACCCGTTGCCATTGATGTTCATGAAGAAAGGTTGCGTAGCCCCTGGACCAGGATGGTTGTTTACGAAAAGATCTTCCCAACCGTCGTTGTTATAATCAATCCAATTCGCACCCCAGCAAAAGGCATTGACTGATAAACCTGCTCCTGCCGCTATGTTATAATAGAGTTGCTCATTTGTTTTCATCCAAAAGAAGTTGCCCTCCATTGTGTTCGAAACATAGATATCAAGGTCTCCATCATTATCAAAGTCTGCGATGCTGCTTGACATTGAATTACAAAAGCCGTCAATACCCGCGGCATTTGCAACATTGGAATAATAATCAATATTATTGAGAAGAAGGGCATCGTCAGGAGCTTTATCATTTGCAAGGTGAATCTCTGGGTACAAGTCTCCATTGACATCTAAGAAAGATGGTTGGAAGGTAAAATCGCTTTCTTCATTCAGGCCCCGTTCGATACTTTCTTCCGTAAAAAATTGGCCCTCGTGATTCATGAACATCCATGAATGGCGTGCAAGCCCTTCGTTGTACACCGCCACAACGAGATCAAGCCATCCATCATTATTGATATCCCCCCAAGATGCTCCGTAAGATTGCCAACTGGGTGTTTCTAATCCCCGCTGAACAGTGACATCTACAAAATGAAGATCACCATCATTTTCATAAAATTTATTCGCCCCTTCATAAAAGGTAATATAAAGATCTGGGTCTCCATCATTGTCATAATCTCCCCATAAAGCTTGCTTTACTTGTCCATTGCAGTAGACTGGATGAATTCTGGTAAAGCTAGATCCGTTGCTAAGAAGACAAATAAGACTATCGTTGATTACGGGGACTGTGATATCATCGAAACCATCATTATTAATATCATAAAATCCTATTCCATTCCCATACTCTCTACCCACTTGAGAAATGGGAGAACCTAGTAGTTCAGACACATCCATGAATTGTCCGAAAACATTCAGAGAAAGCGATGAACTGATAGCAATGAGGACGCCGAGAAAAGCGTTTCGCATAGCAGTATTGGTTAATTAAGTTAAGGATTCGTATCTATGACGTTATGACGAGCGAATGGATGCCTCCTTACATTCATTTTCGACAGATTGTCAGACAATTTCTAATGGCACAACCCTTGACACCGAGGCGTGCCGCTGAAATGGCATGCCTATGATTAATGAAGATGAACTTTTCGGTCTTATCAATAGTGACAATGAAGACCATGAATTTATACCCCTGATTTCCGCCGAAGATGAGGACCAAATGGACAAGGAACATACTCCCGAAGTCCTGCCAATTCTGCCGCTAAGAAACACTGTACTCTTTCCTGGAGTAGTAATCCCTATTACGGTAGGTCGCGACAAGAGTATTAAGCTTGTTCAAGAAGCCAATAAAGGCAACAAAACCATTGGTGTTGCTGCGCAAATAAATCCTGAAGTGGATGAACCCACTTTTGCTGATATCAATAAAATCGGAACACAAGCTACCATCATGAAAATGCTTCGCATGCCTGATGGGAGCACCACCGTTATTCTTCAAGGAAAAAAACGCTTCGAAATAAAAGGAATGGTCTCTGACACTCCTTATTTCCAGGCACAGGTACTAGAATTTCCTGAAACCAATCGCAACGAACAAAGCAAGGAGCAACAAGCCCTTTTTGAATCGTTGAGAGATCACGCACAACGCATCATTCAGCTCTCACCAGAGATCCCCAGTGAAGCTTCTGTTGCTTTAAAAAACATCAACGGACTTAGTTTCCTCACCAACTTCATTTCAAGCAACATGAAAAGTGCTGTGCAAGTAAAGCAGAGCCTTTTGGAAATTGCGGATTTGGAAGAGCGTGCTAAAAAAGTACTAGAACATCTCGGCAAAGATTTGCAAATGCTTGAGATGAAGAATGAAATTCAAAAGAAAGTTCATACGGATATCTCAAAGCAACAACGTGAGTATTTTCTTCAGCAACAAATGAAGCAAATACAAGAAGAGCTTGGAGCGAATCCTATCAAAGAAGAAATCGAGGAGAAAAAGCAACGCGCGAAAACCAAACAGTGGAGCGAAGTGGTTGCCAAAACTTTTGCAAAAGAAATTGGAAAGCTCGAGCGTATGAACCCGCAAGCCGCGGAATTCAGCGTGCAGGCTAATTATATAGACACTCTATTGGATCTTCCATGGAGTGCATATTCAGAAGATAATTTCGATTTAAAACACGCTAGAAAAATTCTCGATCGCGATCACTTCGGAATGGAAAAAGTGAAAGAACGTATCATCGAGCATCTGGCAGTATTGAAAATCAAAGGCGACATGAAAGCGCCCATCATTTGTCTCTATGGCCCTCCAGGCGTCGGTAAAACGAGCCTTGGAAAATCAATTGCTGAAGCGCTTGGTAGAAAATATGTTCGTATGTCTCTTGGCGGACTTCATGATGAATCAGAAATTCGCGGACACAGAAAAACTTACATCGGTGCGATGCCAGGCCGTATTCTTCAGAGCTTAAAGAAAACAGAAACATCTAATCCGCTATTTGTTTTAGATGAAATCGATAAACTCGGTCAAGGTGTGCACGGAGATCCAAGCAGTGCAATGCTTGAAGTGCTCGATCCTGAGCAAAACCATGCATTTTATGACAACTATGTAGAGCTCGATTATGATCTCTCTAAAGTGATGTTTATCGCCACTGCAAATTCTCTTAATACCATCCAACCAGCGCTTCGCGATCGACTTGAGATCATTGAAGTGAATGGATATACAGTAGAAGAAAAAGTCGAAATCGCTAAGCGACACTTAGTACCAAAACAGCTTCGTGAAAATGGTTTGAAAGAAAATCAAATCCAATTCAGCGATGATATTTTGGTAAAAATCATAGAAGAATATACCAACGAAAGTGGTGTTCGAACCCTTGAAAAACGCATCGGTAAAATGGTGCGCAATCGTGCGAAAGAAATTGCGCTGGAAGAAAAATTTTCTGCGAAATTAAAAGCAGATGATTTGCAACGTGTGCTTGGTCCTAGCTACGAAAAGGATAAGTATACCGATAATGATGTGCTCGGAGTAGTTACCGGTCTTGCCTGGACTCCAACAGGTGGTGACATTCTATTTATAGAAACCAGTTTGACGAAAGGAAATGGCAAGCTCACGCTCACAGGGAATCTCGGTGATGTTATGAAAGAAAGCGCTGTGATTGCATTGGAATATTTGAAAGCGCACAGCGATATCATAGGCCTTGACGCAGAAGTTTTTGAAAAATATAATGTCCATATTCACGTGCCTCAGGGGGCAGTTCCAAAGGACGGTCCAAGCGCAGGAATAACATTGCTCACCGCACTCGCCTCAGCTTTTACCAAAAGAAGAGTGAAGAAATATTTGGCGATGACGGGCGAGATTACACTCCGTGGAAAAGTGCTTCCAGTAGGTGGTATCAAAGAGAAAATTCTTGCGGCAAAACGAGCTGGCATCAAGGAAATCATCATGTCAGAGCGCAACCGCAAAGACATTCTTGAAATCAACGAACGATACTTGAAAGGACTGAAGTTTCACTACGTGACAGAAATGCATGAGGTGGTAGCGTTGGCGTTGCTGCGCAAATAAAAATTCTCGATTCTCAATTCTCGATTCTTGATTCTTGATTCGAGAGTTGAGAGTTGTTGTCACTTGTCATTGTATATCTGTCTTAGGATGGATTGTTGTGCTTCTGATAGTGGGAGATTGCGGCGGGCCATCATTTTAGAGGCCGTTTCAAGTGCTTTATCAAGCTCATGTTCTATAAAACCATCTGCACCGCCCCAAGAGAATGATGGGATGTGCTTTGGAGGAAATCCACCTCCGAAAATATTGGCTGCGACACCTACGACAGTGCCTGTGTTAAACATCGTATTGATTCCCGCTTTGCTATGATCACCCATGATGAGTCCGCAGAACGTGAGGCCAGTATTCGTGTATTTATTTTCTTCGTAATTCCACGTTTGAACCTCGGAATAATTATTCTTCAAATTGGAATTATTCGTGTCTGCACCTAAGTTGCACCATTCGCCTAATACACTATTTCCAAGATAGCCTTCGTGTGATTTATTGGAGTATCCGTAGACCACTGAATTGGTAATTTCCCCTCCCATTTTACAATGCGGGCCGATAGTAGTTGGCCCATACATCTTGGTTCCCATTTTCAATACTGAATGTTCTCCAAGATATAGCCCTCCCCTCACCAATGAACCTTCCATTATTTCTGAATGATCATCAAGAATGATCGGGCCATTTGTTGTATTTAAAATAGACGCCACAACGGTCGCACTTTCGCTGATATAAATATGACTCGCATCTCCTATAACAGTATTGCTGCTGTCGAGTGGCTTCAGTTTTTTATCTTTTAACCAAAGTGGTAAATCTGCTTGAATCTCTTGACCAGCGTATGTAAATAAATCCGTGCAATTATTCAAAAATGTGTATTCTCCTTCGAATTCACGACTTGTTTCAAAAACCATATCGCTCTCCGGATTAGAACGCATCGCCAATAAACGTCCTTGTGAAATCAACGCTTCTCCATTTCTCAATTCATTCAATTGAGTCACCAACATTTGATTTGGAAGTAATCTCGCGTTGATGAGAAGAACATCTTTCTCGAGCGAAGAATTAAAAACAGCACGCAAGTAGGGTCTTGTTCGATGTGCTACGCGAGCATTCAGAACTCTCTCCCACTTCTCTGATATTTTGAAGATCCCAACGCGTAGATCGCCCACTGGACGGGTGAAAGCGAGTGGGAGAAATCTTCTCCAGTTTTCATCTTCAAATAATACTACTTGCATCTTGAGGTGTTTGAACAAATATAACGCGCTATGCTAAAGTCAAAAGCCAAAATTAGTTGGACTGTGGCTCCTTAATAAATCTACTGATAGCAAAGGCCACGGCAACAATCATAAATGGATACACTGGTACTAAATAGCGTTGCTCTACAAAACCGAGAATCATAGTGAGCGCAAACACTAAGCCTAGAGGCAACATCCACCACCATCTTTCGGAATTATTTTTTGAAAAAAATAATCCGACCATCACCAACATTCCAACGATCACAACGACCGTAAATAGCACCAAATAAAATATTTTAATAATCTTCTCTAAAATATTCATCTCATGAAATGCTGGTCCGGGAAGGTTATCAATGCGCAATGGCACGAGCAACTGCTGCGCATGGCGAAAACGATTCAGCACATAATAATTAAATTTCTTTTCAGCATGATAAGCATTGCTGTAACGCGTGATACGCTCCCGCAAAATGATTGCTGCACTATCCTTTTCAGGTGATTCCGCCTTCAAATAAATCCTAAAATTTTCTCTCAACACTATCAATGAATCGGCATTGCATTGTGATGTAAAATGACGATCCGGAATGTTAGGCATCTTTTGATTTTCCTTACTTCTAATCATCCACTGCACCACGCTACCATCCGTCCAAAAAGGTTCTCCGTAGCCCATGTCAATAAGGAACTTGGTCATCATTTGGTACTCTTTCGAATATGTGCTAAAACACTCTTCTATCGGAGTAGTAAATACAACTTCACGGTTAAATTGCTTTTGATTGTAACCAATCCACAACCCTAGTGAAAGCATCATTGGAAAAACAAAGACCATCAATGAGGCTAAGGTGAGACTCCATTTTCTCCAATTCCATACGATCAACATGATCAATACAATCGGAAATGCTACTATAAAGATTTGACGGAAGAACACCGCCCAGGCGAGAAACAAGCCTGCCCAGAGAAGTGATTTATTCTTTTGGCTTATTTGATAACGTTGTAAAAAATAGATACTAAAAATAAAGAAGGACGTAGAATAGCTATCCGACATGAGATAGTGATCCCATATACTCGTAAAAGAACTCAATGCGAATAGCAATACTGTAAATACGAATACCCACTTCTTCTTAAATATGAAGTAAGCCCATTTTCCCAATAAATAAATTGAAATTGCACTCAGTAAAAACTGGAGGAAAATCATGCTGAGCTTTGCACCTTCCTCCCCAAATATCATTGCAATTGGAACATACATTGGGATCAAACCAGGCATTCTACAAGCAGAGTCGTATCCCTTTCCTTCAGCCAAGTGTTGTGCAGGGTCATAATACCCTTGAGTATCGCCTGTGGTTGCAGCCCAGCCTCCAACAAGCACATCAGGGCTAGTTGCCTTCAACTGAAATGCAAAATATAGAAAGACTATTAGTTTGATTGCGACAATTAATGGGAGCCAACGCTTCCAGGAAAAATCATTCAACCATGTTCTCAAAATATTCATGCTTGGAGGATACGTCTTAAATGTTTGATGACATACGTTACTTCTTCATCGCTCATTGGAACATACAATGGAAGTACTATGCTTCTATCACTCGCATCTTCGGACATTGGAAGGCTGAGTCCTTTGCACTCTTCAGCATACGCGCTTTCCCGGTGTGATGTCATCACTCCGCGACGAGTTGCAATTCCCACATCCAACATCTGTTGCATCACATCATTTCGACCGAGCGAACATTCGGGTTTGAGATAAATACTGAATGATTGATAAGAAGTAAAATAACCTTCTGGTTCTTCAGGAAGTCGAATCATCGAGAGGTCTGCCAAATCTTTTTGGTAGCGGTGTGCAATTTTTCTGCGCTCCTCAATAATACCATCCAAACGCTCGAGTTGTTTAATGCCCACCGCGGCTTGAATATCTGTCATGCGATAATTAAAGCCTACTTCGAGGTGATCTTCAATAATCACTTTATCACTCAAATGTCTCACGCGGTCGTTGACACTCATGCCGTGTTGACGAAGTAGTTTTATTCTATTGTAAAAAGCTTCATTGCTTGTCGTCACCATACCTCCGTCACCGGTGGTAATGACTTTACGAGGGTGAAAACTGAAACAAACCAAATCAGAGTGACTTCCAATTTTTTTCCCTTTGTAGCCTGAACCCGCAGCACACGCAGCGTCTTCGATGAGTATTAAATTATGCTCATCACAAATTGCTCTGAATGCATCAATATCTGCAGGCATTCCTATTTGATGTACAATTAAAATGGCCTTTGTTTTTGAAGTGATTTTCTTTCTCACATCGGCTGCATCAATATTGTAAGTAACTGGATTTACTTCAGCAAAAACAGGTTTTGCATTAACGTACTTAATACAATTTGCTGTAGCGATATAACTCATCGATGGGCAGATCACTTCGTCACCTTCTCCAACGCCTGCAACGATCATTGCCAAGTGCAGGGCTGTTGTGCAGTTGCTCACTGCAACCGCATATTTCGAGCCTACATAAGCGGCAAATTTTTCTTCAAATTCAGCAACGCGTGGTCCTTGTGTGACCCAGTTTGTCAAGATAGTATCATAAGCTAATTGAGCTTCTTCCTTTCCCAAAAATGGCTTTGCCACCGGGATCTTCATCATTACTTCACTCATTATTTCTCCCAATTTTTTACTTGAATTTCAGAAAGCATATCCTTCTGACTCATCAATTCTTTGTAGTAGCTAATTGTCTCCTTCAATCCTTCAGAAAATGAAACTGACGCCTTGAATCCGGTCAACGTTTGGAACTTTGATGGATTGACCCAAAGTCTTGGAACGTCCGCTGGACGGTCTTCTTGGAAGTCTATCTCCATTTTTCCTTCTAATCCCATTTCTGCAATTAATGAGGTCATCAATTGCTTCATAGTGATCTCCTCTCCCGTTCCGATATTGATAATTTCTCCCCGAATCTCTTGCATATCCATCAAATCACAAAGGGCGCGAGCAGTATCTTTTACATAGAAAAAATCTCTTGTCACCGAACCATCACCAAAAATGATGGGTGCTTTTCCATAGAGCATTTGAACAATGCTACGTGGTATTACTTCTCCGGCATCTCCCTCATAGTGAGCACGTGGCCCATAGTTATTGAAGATGCGTGTGATGGTCACATCTAGATCAAAACACTTATGATAAGAATATGCATAATTCTCTCCCGCGAGCTTGCTACTTCCATAAACTGTCTTAGGTAATGGCACACCTAACTCATCAATAGGAAACTGTTTTATATCACCATAAATTTCAGAAGTAGAGATGTAAAAAAACTTCTTCACTTTGTTGGCGCGGGCGGCTTCTAAAATATTTAAGGATCCTTCTGCATTTACCAAGTGATTCTCAAAAGGACTGTGCAACGAATGTCTTACACCAAGACAAGCAAGATGAAAGACAACATCCGCATTTTGAAGCAAAGTTGTCATTCTTGTTGCCTCCAAAATATCACTTTCTTCAAAAGTAAAATTCTCGCTTTGCATAGCATGCAAGAGATTTTCTTCTTTTCCGTTCACTAAATTATCGATAGCCAATACCTCGTGCCCTCTCTTCAATAACTCATCTACCAGATGAGAACCAATAAATCCTGCGCCACCGGTGACAACTACTTTCATATTATTTTTCTTTTTGAAAATTCAATTCATGCTCGACGATATAATTCGGTCGTCTTCTTGTTTCGTCCAGTGTTCTCCATAGATATTCTGCGATAATACCGAGCGAAATATTTGTAATACCAAAACCTACCAATAACACGGAAATGAGTGCTGGCCATCCGCTGCTGAGGTCGCCCACTATAAAGTGACGCGCCACGATATAGATCGTCCACAAAAATCCAATTAATGAAAAGATGATTCCTGTGACACTGATAAAACGAATCGGGAAATAAGAGTAAGCCACAAAGAAATCGACAAAGAGTTTTATCTTCTTTGCTAATGTCCACTTCGACTTACCTGCGATTCTTTCTTCACGTTCGTAATAGATGTGAGTGCTCTTATATCCGATAGTTGCTAAGAGCCCCTCCAGTGTTAGATTACGTTCGTTGTATTTACGAATTGCGTCTACCACCTTTCTTGTGATCAAGAACATGCTCGATCCTTTTGGTGGAATATTTTTTGAAACAATTCTTCGTGCGAAGAAATAAAAAGTGTTAGAGAAAAGAACAGAGATTTTTCCATCCTTTCTGGAATTTCTAACGGCCCAAACTATTTCGTAAGGTTTCTCAAGGACATCAAACATTTTTCCAATCAGCTCTGGTGGTTCTTGCATATCGCAAGCAATGAAACTTACTACATCACCTGAAGCGTAATCCAATCCTGCTCTAATGGCCATGTGCGAACCCGCATTGGTAGAAAATTTTACCACCTTCACATGCTGATGCTTGCTTGCCAATATTTGAAGCTCTTCAAACGTATCATCCTCGCTGCCATCATCTACGAATATTAACTCGTAATGAGGAAACTTATCTTTTACTGCTTCATGCACACGCTCAAATGCGGTGTGAACGAGCTTGCCTTCGTAGTAGACAGGTATAATTACAGAAAGCAAGGTATTCTGACTCATAGATTCGGTTATGGCTTATGACAACAAATTAAAAGGAAATACAAAGAAGTGCGGAAAGTACGAAGCAATTTTTGAAGCCCCTAACTCTCTAAAGAAGGACTCCTCCTTGTATGGTTTGATCAATACTTGATATTGACCTTCTTGCGACCCCCATTTTTGCTTGAATTTGAATACTCCAGAATCTTTTGATGGTGAAGATTCCCAATTCCAATAAGTCAATCCACGTTCGATGCAAAGATCCATAGAATGCTTGATCAGAAGGGTAGTTGGTTGATACGAGCGGTATTCGTGGATTGAACACGGCAAGTAGTAGCTGGCGGTCTTTTCAGAATAAATCATGATCAATCCACCGATCACTTTTCCATCTACCGTTGCAACATATGATTCTGTGTTTCCTGAAGCGGAAGATTGACTCACCAATTCATCAATACACTCCTTTGACTTTGGGGGAATACCGTAATCTGTGCAATTTTGAATATAAATATCATAAATAGCGCGAGCGCTATCTGCGTCATTGATAGCTTTAATTTCAACACCGGATTTCAACGCTTTGCGAATGTCATACTGCAAACTAGTGCTCAATTGGAGCTCATCTAGTTTGATGAATGATGTAAACTTATCGACTCGCAAAGCTTGAGGTAGCGCGCGGTGATAATCTAATATCAAATCTTCGTGGTGAAAAGGCGTATAGAAAGACGCGCTGATCATATTGGCTTTATCCCACGATTTTTCCAGACAATTCAACGCTTCGCTGAGCGCTTCAAAATAATTATGTTGATTCCTAGACATCAATAGTCCTGCATTGGGACCAAAAAATGGCATCGAGGAATAGACAGAACCAATTTCTGTTGTTTTGAAAAACCCTGGCATAAAACCGAATATTTGTTCGGTTTTTTCATCTTTTAATATCACACCGTAAAACTCTCCAATGCCCGTATTCTGAAGCATTTGAAGATAAAATGGAAAATGATAACCCAACACCGATTCATTTTCTTTTGAAACTGAAATTAGAAAATCCACAAAATCTGGTCGTTCTAAAAAATCGATATGGACTATTTCACTAATCATATTAATATGCGTTCACAGCTTCGATTACACGATCCACCATTTCCTCAGTGAGCTCGGCGTACATTGGTAAAGAAAGACAGTGAGCAGCGAGATATTCAGCGTTTGGACAATCGCCAGCTTTGTAACCTAAGTGCGCGTATGCCTTTTGAAGGTGGCAAGGCACTGGATAATGTAGGGCAGGATAAATTTCTTTCGAATTCAAGAAAGCCATCATTTCCTCGCGATTCTCTGTTGTCACCACGAACAAGTGAAATATAGAATCTGCCCACTCAGGCTGATGCTGCATTTTCACTTTCGGATTTTTTATTTCAGATAAATAACGTTTTGCGATTGCTCTGCGTCGGTTATTCCACCCCTCCAGATATTTCATTTTGATTTGAAGTGAGCCACCTTCGAGTCCGCCCATTCGATAATTGTATCCAATCTCGTCGTGGTAATATCTCACCGTTGACCCGTGGTTTCTCAGCGACATTAAATGTTTAGCATACGCTTCATTATTCGTAGTGATGCCTCCTGCTTCGCCGCATGCTCCTAGGTTTTTACCTGGATAAAAACTGAAGCAAGCCATTTCACCAAATGTGCCTACCGTTTTTCCTTTGTATCGCGCTCCTTGCGCTTGAGCAGCATCTTCAATTAAAAATAAATTATGCTTATTACAAATGGCTCTAACAGCATCGATATCGAAGGGCTGTCCATAAAGGTGGACGCCGGCAATTGCTTTTGTTTTTGATGTGATTTTTTCTTCAATCTTCGTCACATCAATTTCCCATGTATCAGCAGTGCAGTCCACGAAAACTGGCGTTGCACTTGCATGAGAAACTCCCCAAGCTGTCGCTATGAAAGTATCTGCGGGAAGGATGACCTCATCGCCTTCGCCAATGCCAAGGGCTAACATTGCAAGATGCAGAGCGGTGGTTCCATTGTTTACACCAATGGCGAAATTAGCACCAGTATATTCTGCGAATTTCTTTTCGAAAGCCTCTACGAACGGCCCTCCAGAGAAAGCAGTTTGTTCATACACTTTTTCAAAAACTTCAAATACTTCGTTTTTGATTTGTTGGTGTTGACCTTTCAGGTCGAGGCAAGGAATTTTAGTAAGGCCTTGGACTTGAGATGACATATTAAAAATCTTTTTTATCTATCAGAAACATTTTTCATGAATCGTGCAGGATTGCCTGCCACGATAGTATTTGGAGCAACGTCTTTTGTGACCACTGAACCTGCGCCCACGATGGCATTCTCGCCAATTTTAATTCCACAGAGAATAGTAACAGAGCTGCCGATGGAAGCGCCTTTGCAAACTCTTGTTTCCTCTAATTTCCAATCAGCATCCGTTTGCATACTGCCGTCGGCATTGGTCGCTCTCGGGAATCTGTCATTTGTAAATGTGACGTTGTGTCCGATGAAGACATTATCTTCAATGTGCACACCTTCACAAATGAAAGAGTGACTAGAAATTTTACAATTCTTGCCGATGGTCGCGCCTTTTTGGATTTCGACAAATGATCCCACTTTGGAACCATCGTCGATAGAGCAGCCGTAGGCATTTACGAAGTTAAAAATCTTCACATCCTTTCCCACTCTAACATTATTGAGCGATTGTTTATCGTTGCTTACCGTTAGAACTTCCATCTTTATTTTAAACGTTTTGAATTTTTATTTCCACTCCTCCACTCTTGATTGATTTTTGAGATGCTTCAAGAATGCGAATGGTGTTAAGCCCACTCTTCCATGAAGCGATGGGAGTGCTTCCTGTATTCACAGCTGCAATGAAATCTCGAGCCATACCGCTGAGCGCTTCTGCTGATCCGAGTTTCGGAATATAGACATCACCTACTCGATAATCGACAAGCACACGTCTGCGATCTTCATCAGAACTTACACTATGTGCAGTATCGTATACACGAATTTTTTCTGTAGGCTCCATATCATTGAACACAATCATCTTTTCATCACCGCCCACGAGCATCATTCTAATTTTTACCGGCGAGGACCAAGAGCAATTGAAATGTGCTAAAATATTGGAGGAATAGTTGACCGTGAGATATGCAATGTTCTCTACCCCGTTATGAATGTGGCTTACGCCTGTAGCGTTTACCGATACAGGTTCGTCATTTACTAGATAGTCAAGAATAGAAATATCGTGAGGAGCGAGATCCCATAATACGTTCACATCTTGCTGGATGAGGCCCAGGTTGATTCTTGTAGAATCGAAATATTTTACTTTACCTACTTGACCTGATGTGATGAGATCTTTCATCTTCTGAACAGCAGGTGTATAAAGGAAAGTGTGATCTACCATGAGCACCTTTCCGAGTTTTTGAGAAAGTTCGATGAGCTCGAGTGCATGATCAACCGTGTCTGTCATTGGTTTTTCGAGCAGCACGTGCTTTCCTGCCAGCAATGCCTTCTTGGCCAAAGGAAAATGCGTAAATACTGGAGTTGCTATGACTACCGCATCAATAGATGCGTCTGTCCAGAGGTCGTCGATATTCGTAGAAACTTCCGTATTGGGATAATTCTGAACGACGATTTTGAGGCGTTCTTCGCGGAGGTCCACTACTTTTTTTACCTGAACATCAGGAATGGAGGAAAAATTTCTAACCAGATTGGGCCCCCAATACCCGAATCCAACGATGGCCACATTGATCATAGAGGTTGCGTTAAGGCGCACAAATATAGCCTACGGAGCCTCCATATTTTTCACTTTATTTGAAGATTCAAAGGTTATTTCCCCACTTTGATTTTGAGCAATTTACATATTGATTGAACAATTGACAAATACGTATGTTTGCATTGTGTTAAAACCCGTGGAGAATGAAAATGCAGGAGTTTACCATAAAGGACCTGGAAAATTTTACAGGTATCAAAGCGCACACCATCAGAATATGGGAGCAGCGTTATGGGCTTCTTGCGCCTGATCGTAGCGATACGAACATCAGAAAATACACTGATAAGGATTTAAAATTCCTTCTCAACGTCAGTCTGCTCAACAACTTAGGATATAAGATTTCTCAAATAGCCTCTATGAATGAGGACCAAATGAGAGAAACCATCAGTCGTCACGCGGCATCTCAACAACCAGAACAACATTTTCTTCACATGCTTAAGATAAGTATGCTGAATTATGATGAAGAGCTGTTTAATGAGGTAATCGAGAAGTACATCGAAGACAACGGTTTGGAGCGCACTTTCAAAGAAGTGGTGATTCCGTTTATGCGTCAGATTGGCTTTTTGTGGCAGGCGAATGTGATTTGTCCGGCCCAAGAGCACTTTATATCTTGCCTTGTAAGACAAAAGATTTTTACACAAATAGATCGTCTTCCTTTGATACCAAAGGATAATGACGCCCCTTATGTGCTATATCTCCCTGAGTTGGAGATTCATGAAATTTCTTTAATCATGATGCATTACCTCTTGAAATTAAGAGGAAAGAGAAGTATATTCTTAGGGCAAAGCGTACCGTTTGAGGACCTTATGCAAGTTCAACAGCGTATTGGTCGTGTAAATTTTGTTTCAATTTTCACCACCAATCCTTCAACAGTTTTAGTACCAGACTATTTGAAAAAAGTGGTCCAAAACTTCGAGGATAGCGGCTCTCACTTCTATTTGACGGGTAATAATTTACATGGAATCAAGAGTCCAGACCCATCCGTCATTTCTATTTTCCCAAACTCGGAAGAGCTGATCGGAAGATTATAACATTCATTTTCAAAGAAAAAAAATCCAAACCGCCTCGCGGTTCGTACCTATTTGTACCCACCCCGAAGTTTTGTTTAATAATTTTATGAATTTAGTTAAACAATAATTTGGCAGTGGACATTTTCTGTTTAATATTTGTATTCAATAATTAAACAAAACGCCAAAATGAGTACGATCGAATTCAATCAGATGTTGACTAGCAACGCAAAGTATCTCAAAGGCTTTGCATATAACTTTACAAGAAACGTAGAAGATGCTGAAGATTTGCTTCAGGATACTATGTTGAAAGCACTTCGTTATAAGGAGCACTTTCAAGATGGTACTAACTTCAAGGGTTGGTTGTTTACCATCATGAGAAACATCTTCATCAACAACTACAAAAGAAAGAAACTACAGAACACCATTACTGACCAGACTTCAAATCAATTCTATTTGAACTACGGTAAAGTTTCTGAAGACATGGTAAACATGAGAGCAAATGAGAAGGACATCAATAAAGCAATTTCAACATTGACTTATGAGTTCCGTACTCCTTTCCAAATGTTTATGGACGGCTACCACTACGATGAGATTGCACAATCAATGTCTATTCCAATGGGTACCGTGAAGAGCCGTATTTTCCACGCTCGCAAGCGTTTGATGGAAGATTTGAAAGACTTCCGCTAGGCCTTAGTAAGTTTAGCCAAGTAGTGAAAATCAGCATCGCGATGCAGGATATTGCAGGTCAGCCCTGCCTTATCAGCTAATTCTGCCAAGAGTGATGGATCGATGTAAATCCAGTTAAAAGGTTCTGCCTCTACCCCATCATATTTTAGTTGAAATTCAACTTCGCCGTAGTATTTGCCACCGATTGTAAAAGCAGAAGTGGCGTCCATCGTATTGTACAGAATATCCGTTGAATCTCCGATGATTACTCCTTTTGGAGCAAGCAAACGCTTGATGTGTTTGAGGAGTTTTAGCGTACCCACTTCTGATCCTCCGAGTCCTAGGCCATTCATCAGGAGAAGAATGGTGTTGTATTCAATACCTTTCAAATTAAAAACATCATCATTCAGAACTCTTTTCACCCCTCTTTGAGCGGCGACTAGAGCGGCAAGCGGCGATTTTTCAATCGCTGTGACGTCCAATTTTCTCTTTTGTAAAATAAGGGAGTGGCAACCCGCGGCAGCACCAATGTCCAATACACTGCCTTTCGCCATTCGAAGTGCGAGACGCTCGTATCCACGCATGTTTTGATAATTCCGAAAAAAGAGAGAAGCTTTCATCGGCTCGTCTTTTTTTCCATTGATTTTAATTTCAATGTTTCGATCCTTGCCGGTCAGCCAATAATCTTGCATGGCCACTCCTAAGGGGTCTTCCGAAATTAATTTTTTCCTGTTGGTACTCACAAAATACTATTTGAGCAAAATTAGGGCGGTATTGATGTTAAATCAAATATGCTCGTGCAACCTTTTAGAGTAAATTTGTGGTCTACCTTCTAATTAACTATATGACCAATGAGATTACTCTCAAAATTATTACTCGCTGTATTCGTTTTAATTAGCTCACAGCTAAAGTCACAAATCATTGTTGACTCGTTATCTATAAACGAATATGTTCAAGATGTCCTTCTAGGATCAGGTATTCAAGCCACCAATATTTCTTACACTGGATGTCTTACTCAAATTGGCTACTTGCAAGAAGGTAACACCATCAATCTAGGATTGAATAGTGGTGTAATGCTTTCTTCAGGTCACGTACAAAGCATTCCACCTGCAGAACCTACTTATTTTGGATTAGGTGATTGTACCGGACAAACAGGTGAAACAGACCTTCTCAATATCGCTAACTCAGTACCAGGCTTGATTGGTCAAAGCTTTACTGTAAATAGCATTAATGATAAATCTATTCTCGAGTTCGACTTCGTTCCTACGGGGGATACTTTACGATTCCGCTACATTTTCGGATCTTATGAGTATCAGCAGTATGAGAACAGTCAATACAATGACATCTTCGCATTCTTCCTTAGCGGTCCTGGCATCAGTGGTCCATATGATGCTCCAGCAGGATTCCCTGATGGCGCTACGAACATCGCCTTCATTCCTGGAACTAACCCAGAAATTCCTATCACTATCAGCTCTGTTAATGCTAACTTGAATAGTGAATACTACATCAACCTTGACGATCAAACAGACATCAATGTCCGCGGATACACTACAGTTCTTGAAGCGATTGCAGAAGTTGTTTGTGGTGAAACTTACCACATTAAATTGGCTATTGCAGATGGTTCTGACGGTGGACTTGACAGCTTTGTATTACTAGAAGAAGGCTCGTTCTCTTCGAATGCAGTTGTAGATGTGAATTTGTCATTAAATGTCGGAGGTCCAGATGCAGAAACACTTTGGGAAGATTGCGGTACCGCAGCATTGACATTTACTCGTGCAGAGGTTTCTAACCTCGATGTTGAAGATATGGTTGTGATTGATTGGTCGGGCACAGCGACAATGGGTGTAGATTACACTGAAATGCCTGACACTCTAATCTTTGCGCCAGGCGTGTCTCAAATAGTTTTAGATATCGACGCATTTATTGATAATAATACTGAAGGTCTTGAAACAGTGATTATGAACATCCTCAATCTGGGTGCTTGTAATGGTTCAGGTCTGATTTCAAACTTTGAATTCTTTTTAGGAGATCATCCTGATCCAATTGAAATCGAACCGTTTTCAACCTCTATCTGTCTTGGTGATTCTATCACTCTAGAGCCAGTTATTACCGGTGGTTACGGAAACTTTATCTATGACTGGAGCAATGGTGAAAGTACAAGTACCATCTTTGTTGGTCCGCAAGTCACCACTTCTTATTTCTTAACAGTATCTGATACTTGTGGACTTGCTCCAGGTAACGGAACATTTGATATTGAAATTTTAGTTTTCCCTCCACTAAGTGTTGAAATTACGAATGGCGATGTTCTTTTAGAATGTAATCAAAGCGTGGACATTTTCGCGAATGCGACTGGTGGAGATGGAAACTATACCTACACGTGGTTAGATGAAAATGGCAACAACCTATTTGGTTGGGGTAACACCTTGTTCTATGGTTCATGGAATGGCGGAGGTCAAGTGATCGCTCAAGTAACGGACGGTTGTGGTTTCGTAGAAGAAGACATGATTAACGTGACACTTAACGTGCCCGCGCTAATTGTAGATTCACCAGCCACATTCGCTGCTCCCTGCAATGTGATGGCTACACTGGATATCAATGTTTCTGGTGGACAAGCACCTTACAATTACAGCTGGGAATTGAACGGAATGTTTGATTGGAGTCAGTTCGACGATTCTTTCAACTTCCAAGTGAGTCAACCAGGTGAAGTAACAGCTTATGTATCTGACGGATGTGGACAAAGTGAAGTGATCGTGATTCCAATTACGATTGACGCACCTCCAGTTTCTTTCGATCTTGTAGATGACCTTACAGGAACTTGTGCAACAATATTTACAGCAACTCCAACCAATTTAAATGGCAGTGGTGGCTATACATACGTTTGGACAAATAATGGAACTACCATCGACAACGATGATACGTTCAGCACTACATTCACTGAAGACACTTCTGTTCAATTAACTGTGACAGATGCTTGTTCGAGCAGTGCTTCTGATGTGATTCAAATTGATATTGAGAACCCATCTATTCAGCTTGATTTGGGTGCAGATATTCAAGCTTCGTGTATTGACAACAACTCTATAGTTCCAACAATTTCTGGTGGAAGCGGCACCATGCAATATACGTGGACAGTTGCAGATACGCTTTACAGTAGCACTCCTCAAATTCAAGTGCAATCATTTGTAACCATCCCGGTGCAATTGGAATTGGAAGATGATTGTGGTGAAACTGCTTCTGATATCTTGTATATCCAAATTCCTGATGTTCCAATCACATTCATTACTAGCCCAGATACATTGATTTGCTTTGGAGGTGACGTACTACTTTCGGCAGAAGCGTTCGGTGGTGAGGGTGGATTTACATATGACTGGTTGCAGAGCGGTTCTGACAGCACATCAATGGTTCAAACTGATGTCACTCAAACAGGAGTATTCTCAATGATTGCTACAGACATTTGCGGAAGAAGCAATATTGCAGATATTAATGTAACTATTGTTCCTGTTGAAGCCATCTTTACAAGAGATGAGATTGATACAGATGAATATGAGTTCTATGCAGCATCACTTCCAAATGACGGTATTACCAGCAGCATTTGGACAGTAGATGGTGATACTATTTCTTATGACAATATTCTTAGCTATCAATTTGATGGACTAGGTGATCATATTGTAGGATTGACTGCTATCAACTATATCGGTTGTACTGATTACACTGAACAAGTGGTCAACAGTAATGCAATCGTTTATATCCCAACGGCGTTCACTCCGAACGGAGATGGCATCAACGATGTATTCAAAGTTGAAGTTAATAGCGTTCAGTCATATGAAATCGTCATCTTCAATCGTTGGGGTGATGTGGTGTTCCAAAGCTCAGATCCAACAGAAGTGTGGTTAGGTGATTTCAAAGGAACACAAGAATACTTCGATCCAAATGGGGTTTACAACTACCGCATAACTGTAAAAGGATTTAAAAATGATACTATTGAAAAGTCTGGTTTTATTCAGATGATTCGATAAAAGATATTTTCACTACTAACAGAAAAATCCCGAGCAATCGGGATTTTTCGTTTTCTATAAGATGCAACTCAAACCGTACCTTTGGCGTCAGAAGAGTATTGACAATAGACATGAAGAAAATAGCTTTATTAGTGGGAATGATTGCAGTGAGTTTGTGCTCGCTTGCGCAATTGACAGTTGAGAATACTTTAACGGTGGAGCAGTATGTTCAGGACGTTTTGCTTGGACAGAACGTGAGCGTTTCTAATATCACTTACAATGGGCAGCCCGCCAATCAGGTACTCATGCAAATTGGTCAATTTCAATGCGTTGACTGTCCTCTTGGAATGAATAGTGGTTTTGTGATGTCAACAGGAAACGCGGGGGCCCTTGGGGGGCCGAACAACTTTACTGAGTCAACAATTCTAAATATTTCAGGCAATTCAGACCCAGACCTACAAGCTTTGGCCATTCAAGCTAATGCTGATCCTGATCTTTTTGACTATTCAATTATTGAGTTTGACTTTGTTCCTCTTGGTGATTCAATACGGTTTAACTACATCTGGGGTTCTGAAGAGTATCCTGACTTTGTTTCTGGTAGTGTAATTAACTACTTTGATTTTTTTGGTTTTTTCCTCAGTGGCCCAGGAATTAATGGAACATTCTCAAACAATGCCATCAATTTAGCCTTGATTCCTGGCACAGATATTCCCGTCTCCATTGGCACCATAAATAATGGATTAGAAAATAATGGACCATGTGCTTACTGTGAATACTATATTCCTAATGGGAATGGTAATGATGCCGAAGATCCATCTTATACTGATCCTAATGGAATTGTTTTAGACGGTTTTACTACTCAACTTACAGCTTTAAGTGAAGTTCAATGTAATCAAACCTATCACATCAAACTTGCTATTTCTGATGCAGCAGATGCCACATTCAGCAGCGCTGTTTTCCTCCAGGAAGGTTCATTCACCTCTAATCTAATTGTTCAAGTTGATATTGAATTTGAAGCCGGCGGACCTGAGGGCAATACTTTATTTGAGACGTGCGGTGAGGCTGAACTTACATTTAACCGGCCTATTTCTAATGACGCTACTACCACCTTCATTGCTGAGCTGACATATTCTGGCTCTGCCGTTCAAGGTGTAGACTACAGTGCACTTCCAAGTCAGGTTGTTTTTCCTCCGGGAGTTTTTACACAGTCGTTCCCGATCACTGCATTCATTGACAACATCACGGAAGGACAAGAGATCATTCACCTAGATATTACCAATATTGCAGAGTGTACGAATGAGCCTCTTCAATCATCATTTGAGTTTTATATCAATGACCAACCTGAGCCCTTACAAGTTCAGGGGTACACTACATCGATCTGTGAGGGGGGAAGCATTGAAATTACTCCCATTATAGATGGTGGATATGCGGTGTATAGCTACAATTGGGCTAATGGTGCGACGACCCCGAGCATCACGGTATCTCCACTTGCGTCTACTACCTACACTGTTTCAGTCGCAGACACTTGTGGTGTTCCATCTCAAAATGCGGACATATTGGTGGAAGTAGGAGTTTTCCCTCCACTTCAAGTGACTGTCGCTCCAGATCCCTTTCTAGTTGATTGTTTTGGTACAAATGCCATTGCAACTGCGACGGGTGGAAATGGTGATTATGATGATTGGATTTGGACAGATGCTAATGGTAATAATATGTTTGGTTTTGAGAACAGCTTATATGTTGCACAATGGAATTACTCGCCTTCTATCACCGTCGGAGTTACGGATGGCTGCGGCAATACAGCGTCAACCACCTTTGCTGTAGAATTAACCGTTCAACCGATGGTAGTAGATCAGCCGAGCACCGTGCAAGCTGTTTGTGGCGAACCATTGACTATCGCACCTAATGTGACTTTAGGTCAAGAGCCATATTTCTTTACTTGGTATGATCAAAATTTCAATTTTCTTTCTGGTGATCCTGCTTACACATTTACGCCCACTAGTGATGTGAGTTTAATCCTCAATGTAAGTGATAACTGCGGAAGCTTCAATACTGTAAATATTTTTGTCAACGTTACTCAAACACCTATCAATGTAAGTCTTCAGCCTGAATACAATGGTTCGTGCGGCACCGTTTTCAATATCCTTGCTGATGTCACTGGAGGAAGTGGTCCTCTCACCTATATCTGGCAGCAAGATGGAACCACCACTGTAGGCAATACAAACCCACTTACTTATCAAACAGATGCTACTCATACCCTATTACTCAGCGTAGCAGATGGATGTGGCGCTTTTTCTCAAGCATCTACTACAGTCACTATTACAAACCCACAACCAACACTAGCCCTGAGCGAAGATCAAATAGGAAGCTGCATTGATGAAGTAAGTTATACAGCAGAAGTTGCAAATGGAACTCCTGACTATGACATCATCTGGACGGCTCTAGGCAATCAAATCGGCAGTGGCCCACAGCTCAATTATTCATTTGCTGAAAACACACAAATCCTTTGCACAATTACAGACTTCTGTGGTATGACTACCGAGGGTACCGTTCAATTTTTCATTAGTAATCCCCCACTCGATATTGAAATTTCTAGTGATACTATCATTTGCCGTGGGACTACTGCTACACTTGAAGCACTTGGAATTGGCGGTGCTGGCGCTCTTTCATATCAATGGGACTATCTTGATAGCACCACTACATCTATTACAGTGCAGCCAGGTGGATATGCAGAATATAATGTCATCATCGAAGACCAGTGCGGTCAAATCGTAGAAGGGAATGTAGAAGTAGAGGTTCACGATGTAGATCCGAACTTTACTTTTGAATACATCACTAATGAAGAAGTACAATTTCTAGCCAACGCTGCTGATAGTTGTTTAAACTGTGTATTTGATTGGAACTTCGGTGATGGATTATTTGATAGTAGCCCTAATCCGCTTCACACTTTTGACGGACTTGATCAATACAACGTCGCATTGACCGTAGTGAATCCTGTTGGATGCACTCGTATTTCTTATGCCACTGTTTATCCTCCTGTTGAACTTTATATTCCAAATGCATTTACCCCTGATGGTGATGGAGTAAATGATGTATGGAAATTTGAAACTACAGGGATTGTAACTTTCGAGTTATTCATCTTCAATCGTTGGGGTGACCTGGTATGGTACTCTACCGATCCAGATCAAGCTTGGACCGGAGGAAAATTGGACGACGAATATTATGTTGAAGATGATGTATACCCATACCTCATCAAGTACACAGGTGTAGACAACCAAGCTAAAAAACTCAGCGGCACCATTACTTTATTAAGATAAGATTAGTCTAATTCTTGACGACCTTCAATGGCCACGAGAAGATCCGCGATAAGATGGACTTTCTCGTGGTCTTTGTTTGCAGTGATGAATGCGCGTGCAATACTCGAAGCCTCGAGTAAGTGATCTTCAGGAATACCTTCTTCGATTTCCTCAATAATGGTGAGGCACTCCAAAGCTTCTTCGTAAGTGCCTTCTATTGCTAGTTCGGTTAAGAATACAACCTCTCCTGCTGGTTGGATACCAGAGCTCCAAATAAACGACAGGAGTTCTCTGCGGACATTGCGAAACTCTTTGTTTCGAAGTGCATTGAAAAAGTAATCTTCAGTATTAGAAACCTTCAAAGAACCGAGCATCTCTCCTACTTCCTGCTTGATAACCATATTATCTGTGGTAGCAAAAACTGCTATCAATGGCTCCACTAATTGAGGTGCGCTCAGATCTTCACACTTTTTTACTGCTTTCATTACCACTAAATCCTCACCGCTAAACAGATCGCGACGGATCTCTTCGATTACCTTATTTTTTGCACTTGTACTCATGATGCAAATATAATATTCTAAAAGAAGCAACTTATCTATTAAATTTGTAGTCTTGTCTATGAAAACAGTAAACACAATGAAAAAATTCGCCTTCCTTTTTGTCTTGTTTTTGGTGCTAACTGGCTCATCTGCCTTTGCTCAAAACATTATCACTGAGTCGCAAATAAGCGTGACCATCACAAAAGACACTAGCCGTGAGCAATTGTGGCAAATTCATCAAGACCTAAAAGTTCAGGGAATTGATTTCAACTACACTCCAAGATTTGACAGCCAATTCAAATTGATGAGTATCCAATACACTGTTAAAAGAAATGATGGTGAAGTTTTAGGAACAGCTGGAAACAACAACCTACTAGCTCCTAACCAAAGAACTAAAATCACTTTGAATAAACAAGGAAATAATTTCGTCGCTACCTGTATTGGTAACTGCGAATAAAAATTCCTCAATAAGATAATATGAGCCGAATCTGATCTTCAGATTCGGCTTTTCTTTTTGCCGTCATCTCTGAAGTTTCATGCAATGATCGATGATGAAAGCGTTGCAGAACTGGGAGCATTCTTTGACACGCGTCTAAGGATTTTTCCGAAAAAATTGCATTAAAAAATTTCTCCTGAATATATGATATGGCCTGTTCTGAAGGATGTATCATATCCGGATTATAAAATCTGTAATCCCTCAAATCATCCATCATGATTTCATAAGAAGGAAAATAAAAAGTCATATCATTTATACCACAAATCTCCTCACATAGCAACTGGAGTCGGGCTTTGCTTCTCTGGTTCTCTACAAAGCCCTCTTTCAAATGTCGGACGGGACTGATTGTGAAAACAATTTTAAGCGCAGGATTAAAAACCTTCAGCAACTCTATTGTTTTATTCCAAGTGGTGGTGAGTTCGCTTACACTCGAAAGTTTTCTTTCAAAATCTTGTTGTGGCAATTTGTGACAATTAGCAACAATATGTGACCGCTCTAAATGCCCATATCCCATGGCAGTTCCGAAGGTAACAACAAGTACAGTCGCTGATCTAAGAAACTCACGCGCTTCGTACAATGCATTGTTCATTTTTTCCAAAACAACAAAGCTGCTTGAATGACTGAAAGCACCGTGATGGTAAAGACTATTCCAGCGATCTTGATATTCTATGAGATCTTGCTCTGTATATCTTTCCTTAGAAATAATGTGATTTAAAGCATTCGAAATTGCTTCTGGATGGAACACTATTCCGTGTGCTCCGCGATTTACATTATATCTGAAATATTCTAAACGATCCGCGATGTGCTCAGAAAAACAAGATCCAACAAGCATCAATTTATTTTGATGAGAAAGTTGGAATGGAAATTTTTCGGGATTCAGTTCCGTGCGCAATTTCATTTTAGCTGCTCAATTAGTTGACGCGAAGAAATGAGATGCCCGCAATTGAAATGCCCTTGTGGACAGGCTTTATGGCCGTGCAAGCCGCATGGTCTGCACGATAGCTCGGTGCCTGTTTGAATAACCACACTAGTATCCGACAACGGGCCAAACCCGAATTCTGGAATGGTACTGCAAAACACAGCAGTCACAGGCGCGTTGGTGGCCGAACATAAATGCAACGGACCACTATCATTTACAAAATTCATTTGAGCCTTGCGCATTAGAGCTGCACTTTGCAATAAAGTAAGGTCGCCAGCGACATTGGCTACTTGATCGTTGTTTGCCAGAGAGCACAACTCCTCGCATAGCTCTCTATCGGCAGGCCCGCCCAAGAGATACACCTTTACCTTAGAAGCTTGAATCAGCTCCAACCATTTCGACATTGGTGTCTTCTTCGTTTCCCATACTGAAGCTGGACTAATAGTGATAAAAGGACAGCCTGTCAGCAATGCTACACGCTCCTCATCTTGAGGTGTTGGATATAAATGAGGTCTTCTAATAGTAACACGCAACCATGGTTTGATCACCTCTAAATTTCGATCTACTTCATGTAAAAAATCCTTATCTCCCTTCAAACCGAGCGAATGTTCGGTTTTTAAACTGAATAAAAATGATAGTGGATTTTTCTTGAATCCCGCTTTGATAGGCGCTTTTGAGAATGCTGTTAAGATTCCTGAAGAAGCAAAGCGTTGCAAATTAAATACAGCATCATACTTTGCTTTTCGAATTTGGCTTAGTAGATTGAATAGCGATTTCCACTTCCCTTCCTTTTTATTCCAAACATACAAATGTCCTACAAACGGGTGTCCTTTGAGTAGTGGCTCATTTCCTTTTCGCACTAAAAAATCAATTTGAGCTTGAGGATATGATGCGTGCAGAGATTCAAGCACCGAAGTTGCGAGAATCACGTCACCGATAAAGGCCGTTTGTATGACGAGTATTTTTTTCATTTTAAACCGCCACTTCGTATTCGCGGAGAACATCGTTGAGTGACGTTTTCAAATCTGTACTTTCTTTGCGCTTTCCGATGATCAGAGCGCAGTTCACTTGATATTCTCCTGCTGGGAACTTCTTTGTATATGCGCCAGGGATCACTACAGAGCGTTCTGGCACTTCTCCGATATACGTGATTGGTTCTGGGCCGGACACATCGATAATCTTGGTGCTTTTAGTCAATACAACGTTTGCACCGAGGACCGCCTCCTTACGAACACGCACACCTTCTACGACGATAGAACGCGACCCGATGAAACATCCATCTTCGATGATGACTGGGGCTGCTTGTAATGGCTCTAAAACGCCGCCAATACCAACACCTCCGCTGAGGTGAACATCTTTGCCGATTTGTGCGCAACTGCCCACAGTAGCCCAAGTATCCACCATGGTACCGCTGCCAACGTAGGCACCAATATTTACATAAGAAGGCATCATGATCACCCCTTTCGCTAGAAAAGCGCCGTATCGCGCAATAGCATGAGGAACTACACGAACACCAGCTTCTGCATAATTTCTTTTCAACTCCATTTTATCATGGAATACAAAAGGCCCTACCTCCATCACTTTCATCTGTTGAATCGGGAAATAGAGCACTACTGCTTTTTTCACCCACTCATTCACCTGCCAGCCATCGCCTATTGGCTCTGCCACACGCAACTCACCTTTATCAAGCAATTCAATAACTGCTCTTATCGCCTCTGTTGTTGATGCAGATTGTAAAAGACTTCTATCTTCCCATGCTGCTTCAATTACTGGTTGTAATGTCGATTTCATTGATTCCACTATTTTGCCCAAAAATAAGCCTCTTCGCTATTCTAGACCTAATTTTGTCCCATGTCTAAAGTACTCGCCATCGATTATGGTCAAAAAAGAACCGGTATAGCTATCACCGATTCATTGCGTATGATTGCTTCCCCACTTGAAACGGTGGATACAATAAAGATTTTTGAGTACTTGGAAAAGATCATTCAAAAAGAGAAAATCGTAGATATAGTAGTCGGAGAAGCTCGTCATCTCGATGGAAATGCAAGCGAGATCACTTTACTTCAAGAAAAATTCTGCAAAGAAATCAACAAAAAATTTCCGACTATTGTGATTCATCGAATTGATGAGATGTACACTAGCAAACTTGCATCGCAAGCACTAGTGATGGGAGGAATGAAAAAGAAAGATCGTCAGAATAAAGGCAATCTTGACAAAGTCAGCGCCGCTATAATCCTTCAACAATTTTTAGATCAATCTTCAAGGTAAATCACCTTCAACTCTGCCTTGAGAGGATTGAAATTTTGAATCAACTTTTCAATGAAATCTTCCGGGCACTTCGCAGCAAATTGGAAGAAATTGTCATGACGCTCTTGAGGCACCCCATCTGGGAATACTTCTGACCATAACTTTTCCAGTTGTTGAATCTTTTGATCTTCACGTGCTTTGAATGCTTTCGTGATTTTCTTTTCTAAATTTTCAAAAGAATTCAAGATTTTCTTACCCTCTGCTTGTGCTGATCCCGTAAGGGTTTGATCTGCTCGTTCGGCCTTTGCTATCACTTGATTAAAAAGCTCTTCTAGGGCCTTCTTCTCATCTTCTAAGTCAAATAATCCAGCGTCTTTAATCCAACCCTCGATGATGGCATTTTTATCTCCAAAGAGATGAGATACTTCTAGCTGAAGTTTCTGAAGGCGCTTTATAAAACCACTAGTCAGGATTAAAGCACTATCTCTAAGTACCAATTCTGGAAATGGAATTTCATATAAACTAAAAACGTCTTTCAATTGATGCCAGTAAGCTAATTCACCCGGACCACCGATGTAAACGATGTTTGGTAATATGCACTCCTGGTAAACGGGACGCAAGACAACATTCGGACTAAACTTTTCAGGCGTATTATTTATTTCTTCTACCAACTTTTCTTGATGGAAAACGGTCCCGCCGATTTGATAGTTGTCCTCAAATTTTATACGTTCTCTGGATTGATTTTCGAGATAAAATAAATTTATTTCTCTCGGCATTACTTGTGATTTGACGCCTAGCTTTTCGAGCTTAGCATTGGCAGTAATTACCTGATCAAAAGACGCGCGATTTAAAATTTCTTTTTTAAGAATTGGTGCGAACGCCGATTTAAGTGTGTGATCATCTGCATCGATCACCACAATTTCATTTTCTCCGAAAATGCCATATACCAATTGACGCGTGGCCTCGGCTAAGGTCTTTGCATGATAGGCTTTTTGCAATAAATCATTCCATATAATTTGTTTTTCGCTTTCTCCTAATACAATTTTTACCGCGTCTACAAATCCAGCGATATCGTTGAGTTCAAAGCGACCAACAGCACCTTTCTGTTCGGTTTCCCAAACTATTTTTTTATTAAAAAAATAAGCATGATTTATTTCCTCCACATCATGATCTTCTGAAGCCATCCAATATACAGGGATGTATTTTTTGGCAGGATCCTTTTCATTCAGTGTTCGCGCTAGCGCGCAGGCAGAAGCTATTTTGTAAATAAAATAGAGGGGACCGGTAGCCAGACAAAGTTGGTGTCCGGTGGTGACTGTAAATGTGTTTTCATTTAAAAACACATCCAGGCGATTTTGAATCGAAGGATAGTGAGAGTGTTGATTTTTCAGCGCTTCTACCAGTACGGTTCGTTGATCCTTGTTGAATCGTGAAGTATTGGCTGCGGCCATCATTTTTTCCAATGCAGGTGCGCCATTTGTAAAAGGTGCAATCGACGGGTCATTGGAAAGATATTTTTGCATCAAGCCTGAGAGGCCGATGGAAGATTTTAGTGGAAAGAAATCGAATTTCATCGCCGCGAAGGTAGTATGAACCTAGTGAATCGCAGACGGTAAAAGAAGTTAACGAATCAATTGAAAAACGCCGGTCTTGTTTTTCTTAACCCAGCCCTTTTCATCATCAAACTCGCTGTAGGAGATTTCCCAAACATAAGCGCCTGGATTGGCTGGCTTACCTTGGAAAGATCCGTCCCATCCGATATTTTCATCTGTAGTACAGAATACTTTATCGCCCCAATGACTGAATACACTTAGCTCCCATTCGTTGATGGTACCGGCTACCGGTATGAATTCATCATTTTTATTATCACCATTTGGTGTGAATGAATTAGGCACGTAAAAAGGTTCCGTTGCTTCCACTTCTGGGTTTGAAACGACAGGATTAATTCCATCATTACGTCCAGGTCTGCCAATCGTTGGATCGTAATTTTCGGGAACTTGCTTTAGGTAAAAATCATCTACAAAATAGTAGGCAAACATGGCATTGTTTCCAGCCTTCTCTTCAATGGTTACATCTGCATCATTTGCAAATACCCCAAGAGTCATGTATTGAAAAGGCTGATCTGGAGTGAAGTTGTAAACGATGTGTTTCCAATTATTGGTGTAGAAAACAGTATCAATTCTAAAGTGAGGTAACTGATTGAGAGGGTCGGTTCCTGTTTGTAGAGGCTCTGCTGTACTGAAGTGTACACCCAGATGAGAAACCCCAAGGCCTGAAGTAGCCACGTCTGTCATCTCTCCACAAGTGATTCGGAAAGCTAGGGTATATTCTTTACCAGGCTCAAGTGGCGCAGTAAAATGAGTCGAAAGGTATTCTCTGAAATTTGTGCCGTTGGTGCCCGTCGCACAGAAACCCATAATCGCATTACCATCAGCAGCATTCACAATTCCCATTGGGGTTTGAGGAATATCAGCAGATTCGTTTGCAGCGTAATTATAATAATCGGGAGTAGCATACAAGCTTCCAGCATTTGACCAGCCAATGGCTCTGCTGAATTGCCCTGTATTTGTGGGCAAAGAAGAGTAGAATTCAAAACTTTCATTTTGAAGTTGAGCAACCCCTAAAAAAGAGAAGCACAAACTAGAAAGGATGGTTAATGTTATCTTCACTTCTGTACTCGTTTTGGCTAAGATAAGCATAAGACGCGAAAGAACGCCTTAAGGTTGTCTACTTATTTATAAGTAGTTGGATTATTCCATTCCAGGAAGTGAGTGATGGCAAAACCAGCATACAATGAAGAGATTTGGCGGCTGTAAGCGCCTTCTGTATATAGTTTTTTAGGCAATCCGAAATAACCTAATTGAAATGCCGCGGCGTAGGTCTCAGCGAAATGGTATTGTCCTCCGACCTCAGCATTCATGAAAACGATTGTCTTTGGAATCAGAGAAGACTCCAATTCAAGCTTTCTCCAATCACCATTATCTCCCACGAAATAGGCTCGTGAAGCTTTATTTGCTGAGCCTTTGCTGATGCGAGGTGCTACTCCGAGGTCGATATAGACGCTCCATCCATTCTTTTTTCGAACAGGATAAAAACGAAATGCACCTGATACGTCTAATGTGGTGTAGGTTATCGACTCAAGTGAAACATCAATTTTGGAGAAACGCTCTTCGAACCCAGGATCGATAAAGACCACATATCGTTGCCATAGTTCGCCCGAGCGATTTTCAAAATTTGTCCTCAGATTTGGTGCTACTAGTTGTGATTCGTCGATTACTTGATATTTCCATTTCATTTGACTAAAACCCGCGCCAAGTCGAATTCCGAACTGGTCATTGAAGTCGAGTCCCAATTGAACTCCAACAGTTGGGCTGACACTCATCGGTTCTTGAAAGCCCAAGAAAGACGATAGGTATTGAAGTGAGTCGGGAATGAATGAATAAGGAGCGAAGCTTGCCAAACCACCGGCTTGTACGCTCCAAAACCCTTTCACCGGGCCGATTGGAATGCGAACATCCTTTTGACCTTTTTTCTCAAGTGAGTCGAGATTCGTTCGAACTTCATTCTGTTCAATTTCGATTACTTCTCCGTCTATGATAATCGTATCAGATGGACAAGTAAAATTGGCGAGAACTGGCGCAGATATAAAAACAAAAAGCAGCACAGTAAAAACCGCGCTGCCTTTTATCTTTGGTTTCACACCTGAACTAGTTCTCATCCCGTTTCGAATTTCGTCGGGCTAATATAGGTGGTCTCTTAATTTCTTGCTTTATAAACGTTGACCTTCAGTTTCTTCTTAGGCTTTGCGTCTAAGACTTCTGGTGCTGTTTCTTCCTGAGTTGGATTTACTTGCTCTGTAATTTCAGGCAAGTCGCTACTATTCGCACTTGCTGAAACATTCGTTTCAACTACCGCAGGAGTTGTTTGATTATGTGTGGCTTCATTCGCATTATTAACGCGATTAGCTGTTTTAGCAGAAGCACAAGCAGCACTTGTAGAAGAGCATGCCACTGTGTGGTTGCTTTCGCATGCAACTGGCAAGGTTGCATTTACTGCCTCTAAAACTGGGGCTTCTATTGGATTAGACGAACCTCTTTTTGCTTGAATACTATCAGTAGTCAATGAAGAAGTTGTGCTGTATGCGATACCTGTGCTTATCCCTAACAACATCACCAAGTACCAAACATTCCATTTAGTTGCGTTCCAAGTTGTAAACTTCGCCCAGCCGTACTTTCTGCGCATTCCGGCATATACATGCGCCGGAACCTCTGGCGAGTAGCCAGATAATTCAGATTGTACTTTTTGGAAAAACTTTTCCTCGCTCATCATGCTTGCAATTTTATTTTACTAATCTCTGCTAGTTCTTTCTGTAAATATGTCTTTGCTCTAGATAGTTGCGACTTCGATGTATTCACATCCACTCCCAACATATCTGCAATTTCTTTGTGCATAAAACCTTCAATTACATAAAGGTTAAATACTGTTTTATAACCTACAGGTAGCTTGTTAATGCAACCCATCAATTCTTCTTTTGTGTACTCTAGATCTTCGTATTGAACGGGATCATTTCGGTGCTGCACCACATCATCAATGTCTTCTTGAAACGCGTGTTTCAGATTCTTTCGATAATAAGTAATGCTTGTATTTACCGCTATTCTTCGCAACCAGCCTTCAAAACTTCCGTCATGATGGTAAGTATGAATATTGGTGTAAATCTTTACAAACACCTCTTGTAACACATCTTCGGCTTCCATTTTATTTTTGGCATACCGAAGGCAGATCCCGTAAAGTAAGGAAGCATATTTCTTGAACAGCTTGTCCTGAAAGCGTTTTTCGCCCCGAACACAACCTTCAATTATGTCCTTCATTTCGTCCATCTGTTTATAAAACTCGTATTTGTTGAAAAGGGTTGCTTAGGCCCTATTTTTTTTTGACATCAGGCTTCTATAGTCCAAGAAATAAAGGACTTTAATACTGATATTATTGTGTTGCGGTTGAGCAAACGTGTAGTCTACCCCATCTACAAGCCTACTTGGAATGGGCTTTCCGCGGTCGTATTGAGAAACGTCATTTTTCCAAACAATACTCAATTCGCTCCCAGGCACGAAAATCCATCGGTAGAACATATCAATAGTAAAGCTAGCAAAGCTTTGATCTGCCGCACTGTACTCTTGATTGATACCACTATCGTCCACAAAACCCGCAAAGCCTGAAGGGATAATCTCCCCATTTTCTGCCAGGTCATAGAACTCTTTATACTTTGTAAAGCCCCAGTAATATCGCACTCTACAATTTAAGGTCATGAATGGATTAAATGCATAATTGGCACTTAATGAAGTAGCGTGAGTGGTTACATCCCTCCTTCCAAAAACAGGTTGGAACAAATCATCTTGAGTTGCATAACCCACATCATTGGTGTGTTTCTCATAATCATAGTTATATACCAACATCAAATGATCGCTTACTCTCCAACGAGGAGAAACATTCCAACTCAGAACCACACGTTCCTTGTTTTCATAATCACGAATACCGCCCCCCACATCCAAGGCCACCACCTTGCGATAATCCGTGCTGATCCAACCATTGGTGCCCACATAACTGAATGTTCTAAAATAGCGACCAGCAGTTCGAGGCTCAAAATAATCATATCCTCGGATAGGACTTGAATTCACATTGAGATAGTAGGTCGTAAAACTTCTTGTGTTGACGAAGGTGTTTGACTCCAAATAAATATCAGTAAAGACGCCTGGATTGTAGAGTCTATTATAATTCATAGAAAGACTCGTGTTCATATTATTGATTCGCCAAAAGGGCTTGAACACACGATACTGCGCCCACACGTAATTTTCAATAGAATTATTTGCAAAAAGAAATCCGAGATCTCGAGGGTCGTAGGTATCTGATTCGACTGCTGTACCAGCAGAGAAGCGCCAGTTCCCATTGATTTTATTTAAATCGAATCTTGCGGAATAGCCATCATCATTGGCGTTATCATTTTTATAAATCCCACCCGTTTTTCTATTGTACGCTCCACCCCCTGTTATACTGAATCGATTTTGTTTGTCCCTCAAGTCAAATTCTGTCCCCGTTACGTTAGCATCATAAGCCTCACCAATTCGCAGAACATTGGTATTGATAAGCGATATATAACTGTTGTTTTTCAGATTTTGATCGAGAACAATTACACTATAATTACTGACAGGATTGATCTCGACACTCCGCTCTGCGTCACTCGTTGTGGAGCCAATAACTGCTACGGCTCTCTCGGTAACCGCATTAAATACACCAATACCTAGCCCCTTTGCATTTCGGCCGCTCACCTTTGAAGCATTCAACAATTGTAAAGTTTGGGGCCCTTCCTTCAGGTATTCTCCTGGACCAATGTTGACATTTCGATATGCATCATCTCTCAAGTATCCAACTCTGCGGGTGTAGAAAAGTCCTCCTTTGGAGAATAGTTCTGTACCTTCAATAAAGAACTGACGGTTGTCTTGAAACTGTACTTCAAATGGTGTGAGGTTTAGTACACGTTGATCACTGATTACTTGGCCAAAGTCAGGAACTAGTGTCGCATCTAGTGTAAAAGCGTCATTTAATCCAATCTTTACGTCTAAGCCCGCATTCCACGCAGTTTGACGAAGCGTGGTATTTTCTGTAGTTTCTAAAAGATCTTCGTAATAAGAGGCATAGGGAAAAAGGAAAATACGCTTTGGTGGCTTAATATTTTTAATACCTGTGAGCGTTCCCATCTGAGTTAAGTAACCAGGCACCTCGGGATCAACACCGCGCCAGAAGCCGTGTTCGCGAAAGCGACGAACTTCTCTCACAAAGTTAATATCCCAAACTTGCTCTGGTTTATCGGGAAAACGAATCGCTGCAAATGGAATTTTAAACTCCGCTATCCAGCCATTAGCAACGACTTTAGCTCTGCAGTCCCACACGCCATTCCAAGAAACATCTTCTCCGAATGTGCCGGATTCACGTGCGTCCCATTGCTCGCCAGTTGGTGTCGTCGCAAACGTCAATCCGTTGATGCCATCTCGATAACAGGCAAAAGTCACAGCCACATAATCGCTATTTCCATCGGAATCACGCCCTGACAATTGCTGCAAAATGCTATCCGGTGCGCTATCATAATTCATGAAGGCGATGTACATCGCTTCATCATCGTATACAATTTGTACTTCCGTTTCTTGAGACATTCCGGTACCTGGATCAGGCTTGTCTTCTACGAATCCACGCGCCTTCGGCGCGTTCATCCAGCAAACATCATCCAATGAACCATCAATTTTTGGAGCCAAATCACAGCGCACTGCTTCTAATGATTTGCTTTCATATTGCCCATTCGTTACGAGCGAACAAATCATAGCAATACAAGACACAAAGAAAGAAACGAGGCTTTTGTGGTACATAGGTTCGGTAGTTTCGCGAAAGTATTGCGAAGGATGGCTCTAAAACAAGTCAACTGGTTAATTTCTGTTAAGCCTTATATGAGCGGCAGTAGATGATGATTTACGGAAAACATAACACGTCGAATCGTGTTTTCCCTTCGTACTTTTGACCCGTAAACCAAAAAATGATGCGCTTTCAAAAAATTGTTTTTCTTTTTCTTTTCATTGCACCTCTCTTTTCTTTTGCCCAATCAGCGAAATCCTTCACATTGAGCGGCGAGATTAGAGATGCTGAAACTGGAGAAACACTTCCCGGAGCGACCATCAAAGCGATGCCTATTTCGAGAGCCGCAACAGCCAATCTTTATGGCTTCTACTCTCTCACATTGCCCGCAGGAAAATATGACATCGAGTTTTCTTATTTGGGCTACGCTTCGCAAAAATTCCAAATCGATCTACAACAAGACGAAAGACGAAATATCTCTTTAGGCTCCTCGGTCAAGACAACTGAAGTCATCGAGATTACTGCAGATAAAAGCAGAAATACAGAAAGTACAGATGTTGGAAAAATTGAATTAGATGTCGATCAAATAAAAAAATTACCCGTTCTGCTTGGTGAAATAGATATTCTAAAAACAATAACGCTACTGCCAGGAGTGCAAACAGGTGGTGAGGGAAGCGCCGGTTTTTACGTACGTGGCGGTGGTGCTGATCAGAATTTAATTCTACTTGATAACGCCGCAGTTTATAACGCGAGTCACTTGTTTGGCTTCTTCTCTGTATTTAATGCAGATGCTGTAAAAAATTTGGAACTCACCAAAGGCGGAGTACCTGCCAACTTCGGGGGCCGACTTTCTTCGGTGCTTGATATTTCATTGAAAGAAGGAAATAATAAAGAATACCACGCCGAGGGAGGTGTGGGATTGATTGCATCTCGATTTACTGTTGAAGGTCCTATAAAAAAAGATACGTCTTCATTTATCATCAGTGGTCGTAGAACTTACATCGATCTTTTGCTCAAGCCATTTATCAAGGAAGGCAGTGCGCTCGATGGTTCGGGCTATTATTTCTATGATTTAAATGCAAAAGTAAATTACCGACTTTCAAGCAAAGACCAAGTTTTTCTAAGTGGATACTTCGGTCGCGATGTGTTTGGATTTAGTAGCGAAAATTCTGGTTTCTCTACTCGTATTCCATGGGGAAATGCAACGGCGACGGCTCGATGGAATCGCATTATTAGCGATAAACTTTTCATGAACACTATTCTCACATTTACTGATTATAAATTTTCCTTTGAGGCAAAGCAAGAACAATTTGAATTTGCATTGAACAGCGGTATTCAAGATTGGGGAGCGAAGGTTCAGTGGAATTATTATCCCAACTATCGCCATAGTATCAAATGGGGTGTGGATTATACATATCACATCTTTACTCCTAATAGCGTTTATGCGCGCAGTGGAGATACAGAATTTGACACTGGAGAAAAAGTACAATTGCTCTCACACGAAGTTGCTGGATATATTCTCGATGAATTTGATATCACAGAAAATTTAAAAATCAACGCTGGAATTCGTTATTCCTACTTTGCACATGTAGGTCCTTTTACACGCTTCACTCAGCAACAAACGCCATCTTTTGGACAAACGCTGCCTCCAACGACTACCGTTTATGAGCGTGGACAAAAAGTAGGAGATTACTCAGGCTTCGAACCTAGAATTAATTTCAGATTGAATGTCGACAAATACTCATCCATTAAAGGTGGGTATATGAGAAACTATCAATACATCCACTTGACAAGCCTAAGCCCAACAAGTCTTCCAACGGATGTATGGTTGCCATCTACAGAAGTTCTCCAACCACAAGCAGGACAACAAGTCAGCTTGGGATATTTCAGAAACTTCTTCAATGACATGTTCGAAACTAGTTTTGAACTTTACTACAAAACGATGGAGAATCTGTCAGAATATGAAGAAGGTGCGCAGCCTGAAAACACGGTAAGCGATAACATTGATAATCTCCTTGTATTCGGTAAAGGAAGAAGTTATGGTGCAGAATTATTTATCAAAAAAAGATTGGGTATTTGGACGGGATGGATGGGATACACACTATCAAAAACCGAACGTTTGTTCGAGGATCTAAACTCAGGCAACTGGTTCCCTTCACGCTGGGACAGAAGACACGATGTTAGCTTCGTTTCGACAGTAAAAGTTTCACCACGAGTAGAACTTGGATTCGTGTTTGTCTACGGAACTGGCAATGCCATTACACTTCCAGTAGAGCGTTATTTCTATGAAAACAGAGTTGTCGATGTATACGGCGAAAGAAATAGCTTCCGAATGGCCCCCTATCATCGTGCGGATATTTCATGTACATTATATCCAAAGAAAAAAGAAGAGCCGAAGAGCGAATTACTTCCTGAAGAAGTGGTGGTGAAGAGAAAGAGAAAGTTTGAAAGCAATTGGAATTTTAGTGTGTACAATTTGTACAATCGCAGAAATCCATACTTCCTTTATTTTGGTAATGATGGCGATCTTCAAGCGGGCACTCTTCAAATTAAAGCATACCAAGTAAGTTTATTCCCTGTTCTACCAAGTGTTACTTGGAACTTTAAATTCTAATGAAGAATCTAGGATACCTCAATAAATACTTTTGGAAATATAGAGGGCGTCTCTTTATGGGATTCTTCTTCATTGTGCTTGCCAACATTTTCAATGTCTACGCGCCTATTATTGTGGGTGATGGAATTGATTTTCTTGCTGAATCCATTTCAGCAGTCAATAAGATGAATAGCGGCACTCAGGAAATCACCGTTGACAACCCCAAGAGTCTTCAATATTTCTACGACCTCTTTAACATAGAAAATCATTCTGTTGCCCTTTATAAAGAAAGTTATGTTGGACAAATCGTGTGGGTCGGTGTTCTTCTCGCATTGGGATATTTAATTTTTTACTTGATAAAAGGGGTTTTCCTCTTCTACCAGCGTCAGACCATTATCGTGATGTCGCGTTATATCGAGTATGATCTAAAAAATGAGATATACGATCAATATCAAAAACTCGACACCTCTTTTTATAAAAAGAATCGAACTGGTGACATTATGAATCGCATCAGCGAAGATGTCAATCGTGTGCGAATGTATCTCGGTCCCGCAGTGATGTACACCATCAATCTTATCATTCTTGTAGTTATGTGTATTTGGGTGATGTGGGACTTCGATAGCGAACTTACGTTGTACACCCTATCCCCTCTTCCATTCATGATGTTGCTGATTTTTTATGTAAGTACCATCATCAATCGCAGAACAGATCGTGTCCAAAAACAGCAGTCCAAGCTTGCCACCATGGTGCAAGAAACAATGAGCGGAATTCGTGTCTTGAAAGCGTTCAACCGCGAAGATTATTTCGAAAAAGAATTTCAGAAAGAAAGTGATGACTATAAAAACAAACAACTAGGGCTTGTAAAAGCCGACGCACTGTTCATGCCCGTTATTGCATTACTAGTTGGACTCAGCACTATTCTTACTGTATACATTGGTTCCACGAAAGTGATGGCAGGAGAGCTTTCTTATGGCGTAATTGTACAATTTGTTTTTTATGTCAATCAATTGACATGGCCTTTTGCGAGTGTGGGTTGGGTAACGAGTCTTGTTCAAAAAGCGGAAGCAAGTCAAGCTCGAATCAATGAATTTCTTCTCAGCAAACCTGAAGTTTATAATACAGAACCGAACAAACATTCGGTGGAGGGAAATATTGAATTTAAAGACGTCAAATTTACATATCCAGACACTGGTGTTGAGGCTATCAGGGGGCTTTCATTTAAAATAAATAAAGGAGAACGCCTTGCTATTGTAGGCCGCACCGGTAGCGGAAAATCAACGATCGCCCAACTTATCCTCCGACTCTTTGATACTACTTCTGGTGAAATTCTAATCGACGGTAAAAAGATCCAACAACAGAATCTCGAGGGACTCCGTGAGTCTATTGGTTACGTTCCTCAAGAAGTATTTTTATTCTCTGAATCCATTCAAAATAATATTTCTTTCGGAGTAAACTCGCTCTCGGAAGAGCAGCGCAACCAAGCAGCAAAAGACGCCGATGTGTATGACAATATCATCGATTTCCCTAAGAAATTTGAAACCATTCTTGGAGAACGAGGAATCAATTTGAGTGGTGGGCAAAAGCAAAGAGTGTCCATCGCACGTGCGATTGCAAAGGACCCTAATATTTTAATTTTCGATGATTGCCTTTCTGCAGTGGATACTGAAACGGAAGAACACATCCTTCAAGCGCTCGACCGAATCATGCAGAATAAAACGAGCATCATTATATCACATAGAATATCGAGTATAAAAAATGCAGATAAAATTATCGTACTCGATAATGGTCAAGTTGCCGAGGAAGGCTCGCACGCAGAACTTCTCACTAAGAAAGGGTTGTATGCGGCGATGTATGAACGCCAGTTAAAAATGGAGAATAATTAATCCAAACAATTTTCTCCGTAAGAATTAATTAGCACCAAAAAATCTTCAATGCTCACTTCTCCATCCCCGTTGATATCGGCAATACAATTGTTGGTGCAGTTCCATTCATTGTAGAAAATAACTAGATCAGCACCTCCTACAATATTGTCATTATTTAAATCAGCGCAAAAACTTGCAACTGGAGTCACCGTCAATAACACTTCTCTGCGATACTCATTGAAAGCACCATTTCCTTTTACAATTAAATTGTAAATACCTTCACTATTTTCAGGACAAGTAATAGACAGTACAACAGACTGCGGAGAGTCGACATTATTTTCACTCCATACGACTTCAAATCCTTCTGGTAATCCCTCTACTGTGAAAGCAATGGGGCCACTCCAGCCTTCTGATGCATCCACTTGAAAATATGCCGTTTCGCTTTCCGGTACCGATTGTTGTTGAGGTGTCACATGTAAAAAATTAGGCTGGACGATAAATAGACCATTATCGATATCTGACACAGGTACTATTCCACTTGCGAAATATGGATAGTGCATCCAAGTACCATCAAAAGTGGAGAGATTATCGTTTAAATAATGATCGAAATATGCCACCTCGGAAATGTCTAATGTTTCCACTCCTGTGACATCCAAAATTCTCAAACCAGCGGTGTAATTACTTTGATAACACAAATTATCAAGGATATATAAATTGTGATCAATTGCCTCTGTAGGACCAACAAAATCCCCCATATATACAGGGCTATCCAAATTATTTACATCCCATACAAGGGTTCTCGTATTTCCTACAATTCCATTGTACTCATCTAGCTCATCATTCATTAAAAGATGTCTTCCATCTGCGGTAAGCCAACCTTGATGGCAGTATGCGCTATTGGGATAGCCTGTAATGCTAACAGTGGTGATATCTGTCGGATCTGTTGCATTTACAATCGTCAAATTAGCCGGATTATTTCCGTTGTAACAAAACACGATCACATCACCCTGGTAGTCTTGATCAGGTCCATTATAAGTGACTACTTGTGCCTCGTGTGTGTATCCATCCAAATTATATCCTCCAGCAATGACAGGCTGCAAAGGATTATTAATATTTACTACATGCAATCCACCGCTGTAAGTATTGGTGCCGCACGCATAGAGCATTCCTGTTTCTTCGTGAATCACTAGTGTATGACATCTTCCAAAGCCGGAATAGTGAGCATCCGAGGCAAAAGTTGTTGGGGGATTTGAAACGTTGCGAAGCTTTGTGAGATCAAATACTTGCAATCCGTGTCCATTCGCCTCACTTCCTACAAAAAGGTAATTATTGAAAACACGAAAGGTGCGCCAAAGTGAGCTCACAGTATGCGTTGGAAGTGTGCCCAAATAAATTGGATTCGCAGGATCTTCTATATCAATAAATGCTACACCTGAAGATTTCCCTAAAATCACATACTCTTTTCCATCCAGTGGGTCAGTCCATCCCCACACTTCATTAGTTGTTCCATTGCCAATCTGCGCAGGCGTCATGTGTGTCCAGAAATCAATATTTTCGCATGGATAGATGTCAGCCATACCATTCTCACAGGGAGTTTGAGAGAATGAGCAGATTGCAAATAGAATTAAAAGGCTGGTAATTAATGGTCTCATAAAGCAAAGATGAGCGAAATCCCCTAATGAACCATCAGTTAACTTGATTGTTTTATAGCCTATGAAAATACTGATTAGCGGAGGTTCAGGCCTCGTTGGATCGCATTTGATCACGAAACTCGTTGCACAAGGAAACGCTGTGATTAATCTCACTACCAAGAAAAATCTCAAAAGCGATCACCCACAAATTGTCCATAGTTATTGGAATCCATCCACCGGAGAGTTTGATGCTAACGAAGTAAAAGCTTTTGACGCTGTTATCAATTTAGCAGGATATAATGTATCCAACAGATGGACAAAAGAGACAAAAGAAGTTCTAGTTTCAAGCAGAATTAATAGTACCAATTTGCTCATTAAAATTTGTGAGCAAGCCGAAAAAAAACCACACACTTTTTTATCGACCAGTGCATCGGGATTTTACAAATCTTCATTGGAACTCCAGAACGAAGAGGCCACAGCGGGACCGGGATTTCTTTCCGATCTAACTGTTGCCTGGGAAAACGCAACCCTTCCTACGCTGCAAATGGGCATGCGAAGAGTTATTCTACGTGTCGGTGTTGTACTTGATCAAAACGATGGTGCGCTAGCCAAAATGGTTCCCTTCTTTAAACTAGGACTAGGAAGCGCAACGGGAACTGGAAAGCAATACATGAGTTGGATTCACCTTGACGATCTTGTCAATCTCTATATTCATGCACTGGAAAAGCCAATTGAAGGAACCTTTAATGCGAATGCACCCGGCACTTGCACCAACGCTGTCTTTTCGAAAGCTCTTGCAAATGCACTTGACAAACCTTTCTTTTTCCCTAATGTCCCTGCTTTTGCATTAAAATTATTATTTGGTGAAATGAGTAGTATGCTACTAAATAGCCAACGTATCTCTTCAGAAAAAATAACAAGTACAGGCTTCAAGTTTCAGTACCCACAAATCGAAGAAGCACTAAACGAGATTTATTCATGAGCCAAGCCATCACTATATTCTGGTTCCGTAGGGATTTAAGATTGCATGATAACGCCGCACTTTGGTCGGCATTAAAATCTGGAAATCCAGTATTACCTATTTTCATTTTTGATAAAGCGATTCTAGATCTGCTTCCTAAAAAAGATGCGCGCGTAGAATTCATTCATAATGAAATCGCAACAATGAAAGCGGTTTTAGAAAGCAAAGGTTCTTCGCTTCGCGTATTCTATAGTACGCCAAGCGAAGTATTCCAACAGCTTACAGAAGAATACAAAATAGCGGAAGTATGGACCAATCGCGATTATGAGCCGTATGCTCAGGTGCGAGATAAAGCCATCTTTGAATTTTTACAAGAAAAAAATATTGCCTTCAAAGGCGCAAAGGATCATGTCATTTTTGAAAAAGATGAAGTGATCAAAGACGACAAAAAACCATACACTGTTTTTACGCCCTACAGCCGAAAGTGGAAGACGCTCCTGAAGCCGTATCACTACAAAGCCTACCCTAACGAGAAATATGAAAACGCCTATATCAAAACTTCACCGTTTGAAAACATATCGCTTTCGAGCATGGGATTTGAGCCTTCAGGAATTGAAATTCCATCGCGTGAAATTTCTATAAATATCATTGAAAAATATGATCAAACCCGCGACATTCCATCGATGCGTGGCACATCGCGTTTGAGCTTACACCTTCGCTTCGGCACCGTTAGCATTCGTGAATTAACCAAAATAGCATTGGGTAAAAATGAAAAATGGCTGAACGAGCTCATTTGGCGTGACTTCTATCAAATGATTATTTGGCATTTTCCGCACAGCGTAGAAGGATCATTCAAGCCGCAATACGATCGCTTAGAATGGATCAACAATGCAGATGATTTTGAAAAATGGTGCAAGGGAAAAACAGGATATCCCATTGTGGATGCGGGCATGCGTGAATTAAATGCGACGGGCTTTATGCACAACCGCGTGCGAATGGTAGTGGCAAGTTTTCTTACCAAGCATTTGCTTATTGACTGGCGCTGGGGTGAAAGATATTTCGCTGAAAAATTATTAGACTTCGAGTTGGCAAGTAATATCGGAGGCTGGCAATGGGCCGCTGGCAGCGGTTGCGACGCGGCACCGTACTTCAGAATCTTCAACCCAACAAGTCAAACCGAAAAATTTGACCCACAAAAAAAATACATCAAACACTGGGTACCTGAGTATGGAACACCAATGTATCCAAAGCCGATAGTAGAACACACCTTCGCTCGAAACAGATGTCTTGAAGCATTTAAAAAGGCGCTAAAAGAATAACTACTTTAGCGCCATGCAAGAGGTTTTTCAAGGGTTAAAAGTGATCGATTTATCGAGTGTTCTCGCAGGGCCTTCCGTTGGAATGTTCTTTGCCGAACTCGGTGCGCATGTCATCAAAATTGAAAACCCAAAACAAGGTGGTGATGTCACTCGCTCTTGGAAAACCAATTCCGAAAAAGAGGGTTCTGTCAGTGCATATTGGTCGAGTATCAACTATAAAAAGGAAATTAGATTTTTGAATTTAGCTGACTCTAATGACCGCATCGAATTAGAACAACTTCTTGCCAGCGCAGATATCCTTTTGACAAATTTCAAAAGTGGAGATGCTGCTAAATTTCAACTCGAACCACTTCAGCTTTTTCAAAAATATCCTTCTTTGATTCAAGCATCCATCTATGGATTTTCATCAAACGAAGATCGCGTGGCTTACGACGTTGTGGTGCAAGCAGAGACAGGATTCATGTATATGAATGGTGATACTTCTTCGGCTCCCACCAAAATGCCTGTAGCCCTGATGGATGTGCTCGCCGCGCATCAATTAAAAGAAGCAATTCTTATTGCACTTTATAGCAGATTGAAAACAGGAAAAGGAAAAATAATTTCTTGTTCTTTAGAGCGTGCAGGCATCGCTTCATTGATCAATCAAGCAAGTAATTATTTGATGTCTGGAACGATTGCTAAAAGGGTTGGTTCATTGCATCCTAATATTGCTCCCTATGGAGAAATAATTTCCAGTGCCGATAATAAACAAATCGTGCTTGCAATCGGCAGCGATCGTCAATTCGGCACTCTTTGCAATATCCTCAACTGTCCAGAAGTAGCCATAGATCCACGCTTCGTGACCAATCAACAACGAGTAGCACATCGTATTTTACTTTTAGAAAAGCTTCAGCAAAAAGCTTTAGTGATAAATGCTGATCTATTAATGAAGGCATTCATTGAAAATGACGTTCCTGCTGGATTGATAAAGGACATGACCGAAGTGCTTGGTACTCCTGTAGCTCAAGAGATGATTCGAGAAGAAACAATAGAGGGACAACATACCAGAAGAATCACTTCAATAGCATTCGAAGATCTTACTCCGCAATCTTGATTTGATAAATCTTGCGATCTTTATTCTTTAGATATCCTTGGCGCAGCCACGGATTTAACATTTTTATCTGCTTATAAGTGAGATTGTAATTCTTTGCAAAAGCGGCAAAATCATCGATCGTACTATCCACTTCTACCACGCTGAACTTGTAAGGTTCGTACAAATCAGAAGGGCGAATAACAAAGCCATATTTATCTGCATTATTCACGATTTCTTTCATCGAAAGAATACGAAAGACATAACGAGCAGTCTCGTCGTTAAGGAGAAGTTGGAAATAATTATTCTGACCTTGCTTCTGCACTTGCTTAGACAATCCTCCCATTCCCATGTTGTAAGAAGCAGCCACCATAGACCAAGAACCGAATTTTGCAAATGCCTCTTTTAAGTATCTGCAGGCCGCTTGGGTGCTCTTCTCTACGTTATAGCGCTCGTCCACCTCATCATTCACTATCAAGCCGTATTGCGTAGCTGTTTCTGGTAAAAACTGCCAATAGCCTACCGCTCCCGAAGGAGATGTTACGTTGAGCAAGCCACTTTCGATAAGCGCCAAATATTTGAAATCATCAGGCACTCCGTTTTCTTTGAGAATTGGTTCGATCACTGGAAACCATCTTCGAGCTCTCTTAATCGAAAGAAGTGTATTCGAATGCCAATAGGAATTTACCAATAATTCGCGGTCCAATTTTTCAGCAGCGTCGGGATCACTCAAAGGAACCTCCTCACCACAGAAATCAATCTTTTCGGGAAGTGGCAAAGAAAAAATGCGATAATTCTCTTGAATGTGCTTAAGATATTCTTGATTCTCCTCAGGACCAGGCTTCGCACTATTCATAAATGCAGAAACTACAAGGACAAGCACTGCGGCTCCAGCACCTATCAAACCTGACATCCAATAAATTTTTTTCGGAGATTCCATAAAGCATCAATTAAGACACTTCAAAGGTCTACAAAATTTATGGGCTTAAAAAAAGAAATGTGGTAAAGATTCTAAAAGAGGTGCGTTCTTATCCTTTTCAGAAATAATAGGATTTTCAATTTCCCAATCAATTGCTAGTGCGGGATCGTTCCAAAGAATAGAACGCTCATTTTCCTTGCTATAATAATTGGTGCACTTATAAGAGAAGATGGTGTGATCTTCTAGCACACAAAAGCCGTGAGCAAACCCTTCGGGAATGAAAAGCTGCGTTTTATTTTCAGCACTTAAAACAAGCTTAAATGATTGGCCATAGGTAGGCTGTGTACTTCTTAAATCGACCACTACATCCAATACTGCGCCTTGCGTAACACGCACTAATTTCGCTTGTGCTTTTGGTGAAAGTTGAAAATGTAATCCGCGAAGGACTCCCTTAGAAGACATGCTTTCATTGTCTTGAATAAAGGACATATTCAATCCTGTTTGAACTCTAAATTTCGACTCATTAAATGATTCAAAAAAGTAGCCCCGTTCATCTGGGAACACGGCTGGTTGAATAATCAATAAATCCTTGAAAGGGGTAGTTTTGATTTCCACAATACACGCAATTAGAATCGTCCGAAGACGCTGATAAGAAGGATTACAGAAGTAGTCAATGAAACAATTGGATTGATATCTCTAAGTGCCTCGGCAGCGATGTTTGGTGTTGATTGTACATAGATGATATCTCCATTTTCTACAATCATATTGGCATCTTGAATTCCTTCGATAGTAGACAAGTCCACTAAAAAAACTTCGGTTTTTCCAGATAAACTACGAATGATCTTAATCTTAGAAGCATTAGCTCTTTGACCTAAACCTCCTGCTATTGTAAGAGCTTCGATCAGTCGGATATTATTGTTTTCAAGACCGACTACTGTTCCGCTACTAGCGTCGCCATTATATACTAGAACTCTTCGATTGATAATTTTTACGAAACAATAAGGATTGACAAGTTGATCGGAGTATCGAGCCTCGAGGTAATCTTGAAAATCCTGAATGGTATATCCAGCGGCTTGAACCTTGCCAAGCACGGGCATCTCCACTGTTCCATCTGGGTCGACACGGAATTGAGTGGTACTTCTTGAACCTGGCAAGAAAACCCTTTCCGTAGCAGAGTATGCTTCTAAAATAATCTTTCCTTGATTGGTGTAAATTTCAAAAGAAAAAAGATCGTTTGGTGCTAGCACAAACTCACCTTTCATGGTATCTCTCTTAATAGCATCATAAACGAAGTCTGCATCGGTTTTGAACATAAAGTCTTTGTTCACCGTGCACGAACTTGCTAGAAGAATCACAAGAAAAATCCCGAAAATCTGACGAAGGCTCATTATCATGTATTTTTGTGCGGACGTAAAAGTAAGCACAGATTGCCTACCTACCTTCAATAATGCCTTTCTGATGGAAAAAACCACTAAAACTACAGTCATCCTAGGGGCAAGCCCAAAAGCAGATCGCTATTCCTACATGGCCACCGAACGCCTTGCGAACCACGGACATCCGGTTTTCCCCATAGGAATCAAGGCAGGTCAAATCGGGAAAAACGAGATAATTACGGATCGCCCAATGGTAGAAAATGTGGACACCGTTACCCTCTATCTCAACCCTACCAATCAGGAAGATTGGAAACAATATATTCTTTCCCTTCAACCGAAAAGAGTCATTTTCAATCCAGGAACAGAAAACCCCGCATTTGAAGATGAGCTTAGACAACAAAATATTGAAGCTCTCGAGGCTTGCACCCTTGTTCTTTTATCTACCGGTTTATATTAATGATTGAGGGAGATCAAATCATTTTGAGACCTATTCATCTTGCTGATGCAGCAACCGTTTTGGAATGGGAAAACAATCCTGAACTTTGGAAAGTCACTGAAACTCCTGGACCCTTTGTACTATCAGAGATCCAAAACTTCATTAATACAAGCAATGATCTATTTGCTCATGGACAAATGAGGTGGGTGATTTGCGATAAAATAAATCAACGAAAAATTGGAGCCCTCGATCTTTTCGATTATTCAGCATTTGAAAAAACCTCGGGAATTGGAATTCTTATCGCAGATCGCTCCGATCGAAGAAAGGGATTTGCCAATGAAGCAATCTCATTATTAATTCCACATCTTCGCAATACATTTCGAATAGAAAAAATTCATTGCATGATTCACTCAGACAATGAAGCAAGCATTCGACTCTTCGAAAAAAATGGTTTTATAAAAACAAATAAAACGTCCTTTAAAGAAAAATCTGCATACTATTTCGAACGTTCTACAGTATGAAAAAATCGACAAAATACTTTCTCATCATCGCATTGATCGCCGTCGCAATTGGAATCTACTTTACCTCTCGTGTGATAGTTGCAACAGCATTTTTCAAAAACGAAACTAAAATTTTCTATCTGGAAAATGAATGTGATGCTTCAACACTTGCAGACTTACTTTACCAAGATTCTATCATTTCCTCCACCTCACAGTTTCTCACGCTGGCATCTCTCAAAAACTTTGAGACCGCCCGTCCTGGACGCTTCGAATTCATGAATAGTGAAAGTCATAATTCCGTTATCAATAAAATAAGAACAAGAAGTCAAAAGCCACTATTGATAAAAGTTGAAGGTGTTCGTTCTATTCAGCAGCTCGCTGGTATCCTCGGGAAACAGCTCCAGGCCGACTCCAATCAATTCATTTCAGCCTTTACAAGCAAAGAAATTCTTGACAAATATGACGTGCGAAAAGAAGAGGTTGCATCGTTGATTTTCCCAAATACTTATGAATTCTATTGGACAATTTCACCTCAAGAATTTTTAGAAAAAATGTCGGCTATCACAAATGAATATTGGACAGAAGAAAAGATAAAAAAGGCACAAGATCTAAAGATGACCAAAGCGGAAGTCTATACCTTGGCCTCTATCGTTAAAGGAGAAACAGTGACCAAATCCGAAGCACCAAAAATCGCGGGGCTCTACCTCAACAGACTTCGCGTCAATCAAGCACTTCAAGCTGATCCCACACTTACTTTTGAAAATTATAATGGATCAAAAGCTCGGGTCAAGTTGAGCAATGCCGATCCCAACTCGCGATACAATACTTATAGAAATACTGGATTACCTCCTGGCCCCATATTTTTTACAGAACCTGTCTACCTAAATGCGGTACTCAATGCTGAATCACATAATTATTTTTATATGTGCGCACAACCGAGAGGAACAGGTCTACACGACTTCGCAAGAACTTTTCCTGAACATGAAAGATTTGTGAGTGCATACAGAAAGTGGCAACGTGAGGCAAATATCAATTAGGCCTATTTTTCAAACCACTCTTCTATCTTCTTTTGAATATCTTCCGCACCGTGCTTGATTGGAATAATTTCGTCCGCACCGGCTTGCTTCATCAAACGACGTCCTTGAGCTTGCTCTTCGGCTAAACCAAAGACCAATGGCATGTCGTCTTCATTGGTGATTTTTTTGAGATGACGCAAAGCTTCCACCCCACTCAATTCGGACAATTGACTATCGACAATCACTAAATCAAACTGTCCGGTTGAAGCCTTGTCCACCATATCTCTTCCACTTTTCACGGAAGTACACGTGTGACCAAAAATGGTAAGATTTTTTTCGGTAACCGCTCTTGTGAGATCGTTATCATAAGCGATCAAAATCTTCAAGTGCTTTTTGCCAAAATCACCTTCATGATTTCCAAAGCTAGACCTCATTTCTGCATCCCCTTGAATAATTTGAAGAACGGTCTCCAATAATTTGGATTGCTTGATAGGCTTGGTTAAAAAAGCGGTGTATAAACCATCATCATTCTGTTGAAAGGTTTGACCTGTCGCTGATGTGAGAATAATAGGCAACTCCGCTTCAGAGTAACGCATTCTTATTCTTTCTACCAATGGAATGCCACCTACAGAAGCCATCGAGCTATCCAAAATGCACAGATCAAACTTGGTAAGATTATCAATCATATCCACCACTAGATCTGAGCTATTAAATGGAGTGGCCTGCATTCCCCAAACGGAAAGCTGCTTCACTAAAACTTTTAAATTGGTTTTATTATCATCAATCACCAAGACCTTCTTTCCTGCCAATTTGCTGACCTTAGAAAGATCGATAGATGAGCCAGATTCAGCCACGAGCGTAAAGGCTACGGTGGTTCCTTTTAAATTGTTTCCATCCACCCAAATTCTTCCGCCTAATCTGTCGATCAACTTCTTGGTAATCGCCAAGCCCAAAGACTCACTGCCATTGGATGAACCATCAAAGGATTGGAAGGCTCTTCGCTTTTGATCTTCTGTCATTCCTAACCCAGTAGAATGCACGCTAAACTTGGCCTGAATAAATTCCCCTTCTTGATTGAGTAATTCTACTTTCAAGAAAATATCTCCCGCTTCTGTATGCTCGATAGCATACCCTAGAATATTGACTAACGTTTGTCGAATGCGTCGCTCATCTTGAATTACAGTATCAGGAAGCGTTACATCTATATCGTAGATCAATTCTATTTTCTTCTCACCAATAGAAGGCTTTAGCAAATCAATTACCTGCTCCACACATTCGGATATAGAAAAATTCTCTTTTCTAATTTCAATATCTCCAGATTCCAAAGAAGAATGATCTAGAATATCAGAAACGATATTGAGAAGATTATTGGCGCTATTCTTTATTGATCGTACATACTTATCTTGCTCCTCCGTCAATTTTGTTTTGTACAAAATCTCTGTCATTCCGATCAATCCATTCAAAGGCGTGCGAAGTTCATGGCTCATATTACCCAGGAATTCTACTTTACTATTTCGGATGTCTTCAATCTCTTTTGCTACAATTGATTTGATACTTTCCGATTCCTCCGCACGTTTTAATAATGGAATCAACAATAATCTTGAAGCCAACCACAACAAAACAAAAGTTCCGATCCCCAATGCAAACAGCATATAAAGACTTGTAGATAATTGTTCGTCCGACTCCTTATTATATTGTCCACTGACATCGTTCATCCCGAGAGCGAAAGCTTCAACAGATTTGATAGTTGCTGCTACTTGCTCATCATTCCAATTCGAGGTTTGCTGTGAAAGTGCGTTGAGTCCTTTCAGTGAATTCAAAAGTGGGTCAGAGGTCGCTTCCAACTTTGATCGTAGTTCTGAAGATTTTTCTTGTGAAATTCGATAAACCTCATTTCCATCTACAAGCGCGCGCTGCACCAACTCCCAATTAGATACTAATCCGGAAAATTTCCCAAGCTCTTCACTTGTCAAATTCCTTGTTTTAGAAAGCGAGGAGAGATGAAGTACGGTTTGATTGATTTCAAAGGCTGTGGCCTTTTGCTTCATGGAAACACTGAGGCCTGCATTGAACTCTTTGCTTGCAGAGTAAATGTTATAAGCAACAAGTCCCCCTAGCATCAAGCAGGAGGCAACTATCGAAATAAAAAGAAGAATTTGAAATCTTAACTTCGTTTTCATAATCCATGAGGGTCCAGCCCCTATGCGAAGATAAGAAATCTATTTGAATTAGGCTTTTACCGCCCTTCCCTGATACCACATCATAAGACATTCGCCCACTTGTTCGATTACAAAAGGCTTTGAAATGAAATGATTCATACCCGATGATAGGCAGCGATCACGATCACCCGAGCCAGTGTTGGCGGTCATCGCAACTATATAGGGCTGATGCCAATCACGCTTTCTTATTTCCAAGGTTGCTTCGATACCATCCATCTCAGGCATCTGAACATCCATCAAGATCACATCGACTTGCATGGCTTCCATCTTATCCAAGACTTCCTTACCATTGGCCGCAACTTCAGACTTTACACCTAAGGTCTCCAGCATATATTGCAAGACTCGTTGATTGACGAAATTATCTTCTGCAATTAAAATCTTTACATCATGAAATAAGGTACTGTCAAATTTGACTTGCGATTGATTTTCCGCATTCGATTCGCAATTCACTTCTTCTGCTTCAATAGAACAGCAGAACTTTGAACCTATTCCTTCCTTGCTTTGAACGGTGATGTCACCTCCCATCAGTTGCACAATCTCTCTACTGATGGCAAGCCCCAATCCTGTTCCACCATATTTTCTGCTCGTACTAGAATCAACTTGTGAAAATGATTCAAATAAGCTTTGCACTTTATCACTCGGAATGCCGATTCCCGTATCTTCTATATCGATACGTAGTTCTTGTTTTACTCCCGACTTATTCTTCATGTATGCTGAAACGCGTACAAATCCTTTGTGCGTAAACTTTATCGAATTGCCAATGAGATTAAGTAAGATCTGTTTTGTTCTGGAAGAATCAAGCAGCAATAGTTCTGGAATATGAACATCTATGTCCATACTTATGATGAGACCTTTCGATTCGGCGTGTGGTCGAAGTAGGTCAACCACCTCTCCAATTGCCTCTCGAATATCCATAGGCTGTTTGTCCAATTTCATCTTTCCACTCTCTATTTTACTAAAATCGAGAATGTCATTTATCAAGACCATCAAACTCTGTCCACTGCGCTGAATGGTCTCTACATATTCTTCTTGTCTACCATCCAGCTTTGTTGATTGAAGCAACGAAGCCATACCGATAACACCATTCAAAGGAGTTCGAATCTCATGACTCATCGTAGCTACAAACTGGCTCTTGGCCACTACTGCTGCTTCGGCTTGTTCCTTTGCTCGAATCAATTCCTCCTGAGATCTCTTATAAGCAGTAGTGTCTGTTACACGGTACACAAGGCATCGCAAATCATTTCGCTCCACCATACCCACAGATACATATGCATCAAACTCCGAATGATCCTTCCTTATTAATATAGTCTCAGTACTCCAAAAATGATTTTGCTCCAAAATCTTTAATGCAAACTCAATGTCACTTTCAGATAATATATACTTTCTTAAAACAGAGAAATCCTTATCGGTTAGTTCATCTTCCGTGTAGCCAAACATTTCGCATGCTACCTTATTCATGTCCATAATCTCCCCTTGCATGTTTGTAATAAGGAGGGCTTGCTCCGTTTTATTACTCACAGCCTTCAACACGTCACGCTGCAATTTGACACGTGAAAGAATTCTGATCTTCGAACGCATCAAAACAAATTGAATCAAAAAGCTAAAGAAGAAAAGCGAAGACACCTCCCACATCATCAAGGAGGTGACATTTTCATTTGTCAATAGTAATATTTCTGAAAATAAAACGACCGTCAGCAAATAAGCATCCGACTGTTTAGTGGTCTTAAATGAAAGCGCACCGAGCTGAATCGTAAACAGAAGTGTGACTAAATATGCGAGATGATAATCATTCTGGAATGTCACCAAAGACGCATGAATACTGTAGATATAAAACTGAGTTCGCACTAGCTTATAGTACAACTCAAGCTTCATGCTTTGCTTAAAACCGATCCATGCAAGCACTAATCCAATGACCATGATGATGCCTCGATCCCAGTAAATCTCCTGAACATCTGGAACTAAAAAATTGAACTTTAAAGGCAAGAAAAGTTGCGTCACAGCACTTAGCAATGCCATGATAGCGTAAAAGTCATATGCAGAATATGTTTTTCTGCCAGATAGAATACCTTTGATCATTCAGTTATTTATAGGGATATTCGCAACAGCAACTTTCTACGTAAGTTATTCTCGATGGTTTCAAATTCTACATCTCATGTCCGTCTGAAAGCACTTCATGTTGCTTTGTTGACATGTCTTGTTGTTTTCATAAACTTACAATCGTTCGCACAAAAAACCGAAGTTGATTCTTTAGCAAGAAGAAAAAAAATCATACTGAGCAGCGGAGCTGTTCTCACCACTGCAAGTTACATCGGCTTGAATAGCCTATGGTACAAGGGATATCCGAAAAGTCCATTACACTCCTTTAATGACAATGATGAATGGTTACAGATGGATAAAGTAGGTCACATGACTACAACATACTATCTCGGTATGCTCGGATATGAATCAATGAAATGGAGTGGAATGAATGAAAACACTTCTTTGTTTTTAGGAGGAAGTGTTGGATTAATTTACATGACAGGAATAGAAATTTTAGATGGTCACTCTGCGCAATGGGGATTTTCTTGGGGAGATCAAATTGCAAATTTTTCTGGAACAACTTTGTTTGTTTTGCAACAAAAATTTTGGAAAGAACAAAGAATCAATTTGAAATTTTCTTATTCAAATTCAAGATTCGCAGATGTTAATCCTGAGCAACTTGGTCGTAATTTTCAACAACGCATTTTGAAAGACTACAATGGACAAACATATTGGGCATCATATAACATATCGTCGAGTCTGGCTTCTGGCGCGGCTTTCCCGAAGTGGTTGAATATCGCATTTGGTTATGGAGTGGACGGATTAACGAGTGCAAAAATTGATGTTAATAGTGTTAATAATTTTCAACGCACGCGTTCATACTATTTATCATTTGATGCAGATTTGAATCGAGTAAGATGGCCGAAGAAGTGGATGAAGACAACAGCACGAATTTTAAGCTTCATCAAACTACCTTCACCGACACTCGAAATGCAAAGTGGCGGAAAAGTGAAAATGCACGCATTGTTTTTTTAGAACTAAAATTTTTGATCTGCGTACAACGCAAATCAAAATCAGAAATAAATAAATTAGGAAACAAATCAACCGTTACTAAAATGAAAACAAAGTCAAAATCAGCTGCGGCTCCAAAAGCTGCAAAGAAGGCTGCTAAAAAAGCTGCTCCTAAGAAGGCTGCTAAAAAAGCTGCTAAGAAACCAGCTGCTAAGAAAGTAGCTAAGAAGGCTGCTCCTAAGAAAGCTGCTGCTAAGAAAGTTGCTAAAAAAGTAGCTCCTAAGAAGGCTGCTGCTAAGAAAGTAGCTAAGAAAGCAGTTAAGAAAGCTGCTCCTAAGAAGGCTGCTGCTAAAAAGGTTGCTAAGAAAGTAGCTCCTAAGAAAGCTGCTGCTAAGAAGCCTGTTGCTAAGAAAGTTGCTAAAAAAGCTGCTCCTAAGAAGGCTGCTAAGAAAGCTGCTGCTCCAGCACCTGCTGCGAACTAATCGACTTTCAAATCGAATAAAAAAGCCTCCCGTTTTCGAGAGGCTTTTTTTTGTGCTATACTTTTAAAAAAACTATTTCCAAGTACACTTCACTACTACCGGTAAGTGATCACTATATCCCGACTTGTAGTCATCTCCTGCATAAGTTCTACTAGGACGAGCTACTCCATTACCATCGGTAAACAATAACTTCGGCTCCTTCACAATGCGAGCATCTGCCTCAGTGCAAGACCAACCCTTCATTGATGTCCAAGCGCTAGTTACAATGAATTGATCCAATGCTCCCCATGAACCCTTGTACCAATAAGATCCCTCACCCGCAGCGTGCTTCTTTGCCATCAAATTAATCAATGACGCATCAGCAGATCCATTAGCACCCAAGGTCTCCATCATGCTCTTATCATTCGGGTGATCGTTGAAGTCGCCCATACAAATCACCTTCGCATTTGCATCCTTCTTCACAAGCGCATCGATTTCTGACTTCAACGTCTTTGCCGCAGCAATTCTGTTCGGCTCACTTTGTTCTTGTCCTCCACTTCTACTCGGCCAGTGATTCACAAAGAAGTGAATCTTTTCTCCGTGAACCGCTCCCTCTACATACAATATATCGCGGGTGCGATCATTCGCATCTGCTAAGGAAATTTTAATCTTCTTTGAACTCACCACTTCAATCGAGCTTGCCTTATATATAAGCGCAACATCAATCCCACGCTCATCTTCACTGTCCATGTGTACAATCTTATATCCTTGCGACTTCAAACGATCTGTTGCTACTAGATCCGTCAAAACTTTGAGATTCTCCACCTCACACAAACCAATAACATCAGGAAAATTGGCGTCCATCATTTGAAAAGCCTCGCCGGCACGATCCAATTTCACTAAATAACGATCCGGTGTCCACTGCAATTTTCCTGCTGGTGTAAAATCATCATCGTTTGTCTTAGGATCATTCTCTGTATCAAAAATATTTTCAACGTTGTAAAATCCAATCGTCAGTTCAGACTTGTCTGGTCCTTTCACATCGCTCTTCGATGAAGTCGTATCCTTGCACGATGCACTCCACATTACAATCGCGGCCATACATATTGCCGCGGCTTTCATCATTTTCATTTGTGTCAAAATTTTTCGCAAGATGCATCAAAAGATTGAAACGGCTTATATCCTACATTTGAACCAATCATGAAGATTTGGCTTTTCACATTCTCTGCAGCGCTTCTCATTTTGGGATGTTCGACCCATAAAGACGATGAGTCGAATGTTTTTCGTTACAATGAAAGCAACGGTATCACTACTCTGGACCCAGCCTTTGCGCGCGATCTTGAAATCATGTGGGCTACCAATCAAATCTTCGACGGACTCGTCGAAATGTCGCCAACTCTCGAAGTCACACCATGCATTGCTTCCCGTTGGGAGATCTCTGCAGATGGACTGACCTACACTTTTTTTCTTAGAAAAAATGTGCTCTTTCACGAATCAGAATTTTTCAGCACTCCAAAAAACAGATCGGTAGTTGCCTCGGATTTCGTTTACTCCTTTAATAGAATTATTGACCCTTCATTAGCATCTCCTGGCTCTTGGATTTTTTCACAAGTAGATACTGCCTCTACTCCCTTCGAGGCGCCAAATGATTCAACATTTATTATTCATCTGAAAAAACCTTTTCAGCCTTTCCTCGGAATGCTTACAACACAATACTGCAATGTTGTTCCGAAGGAAGTAGTAGCGCATTATGGAAAAGATTTCAGGTCACATCCCATTGGTACGGGCCCTTTTCAATTTGCTTTCTGGTATGAAAACAACGCATTGGTTTTTCACAAGAATAAAAGCTTTTGGCAAAAAGATGAAAATGGAAATGCTCTTCCTTTTTTAGATGCTATTAAAATTGATTTTGTAAAAGATGTATCTGTCGAATTCCATGGATTACTTCTCGATAAATATGATTTCATATCCGGAATTCATCCTGCATTCAAAGACGAACTATTGACAAGTACTGGAGAACTTGTTCCTGCTTATGAAGACAAACTTCAGATGATCAAAACGCCTTTTATTAAGACCGACTACATTGGATTTTATATCGATGAAAAAACGCCGCTAAACGCGGATTCTCCTTTCTTATTGCAGTCCATTAGAAAGGCCGTCAATTGCGCCATTGACAAAAAAGAGATGGTAAAATATTTACGCAACAATACTGTTGTCGCTGCCGAAAATGGATTTCTTCCTCCATCACTTTTGAATGACGAACAAGCACAAAAAGATGCATACAATCCTGCACTCGCGTTGGAGATTTTAAAACAAGCAGGATTCCCTAATGGTAAGGGCTTACCAAAATTGGTGATTGCAACTACATCAGATTACACTGATCTTATCGAATTCATTCAACACAATTTATCGAAAGTTGGAATCAGTGTCGAAGTTCAGGTGATGCAAGGTTCCACTTTTCGTGAAGCAACCGCAAAAGGACAACTGCCTGCTTTTAGAAAAAGCTGGCTCGCCGATTATCCCGATCCCGAAAATTTCTTGAGCATTTTTACATCAAAAAACTACTGCCCCTCTGGACCAAACTACACGCATTATAACAACACGCAGTACGATCAGTGGTATGAAGAAGCCATTCAAACCAACGATGATTCTTTGAGAACAGAGATTTATAAAAAAATGAATCGCCAAATTTCTCAAGATTATCCAGTGATTCCGCTTTACTATGATCAAGTGACACACTTCATCAGCAAGCGTGTGGACAACTGGGAAATCAATCCAATTAATCTGATTGATTTGAAAAAAGTGAAGAAGTTGAATTAGTTTAGCCACCGATAAATTTTTCCTGCCGTGCTCAAAATCGACATGCATACCCATATCATCCCAAAGAATCTTCCCGATTGGACGAAGAAATTTGGCTATGGTAATTTCATTCACTTGGATCACCACCGTGAAGGGTACGCTCGAATGATGCAAGGCGAAAAATTTTTCCGAGAAATCGAATCAAATTGTTGGGATGCTGAACTACGCATCAATGATTATCTCAAATTCGATACACAAGTTCAAGTAGTATGCACCATTCCAGTTCTCTTCGCCTATTGGGCAAAGCCTACAGATGGATTGGAAGTATCGAAATTCTTGAACGATGATATCGCTGAGCTCATTCAAAAGCATCCAAAAAATTACATCGGACTTGCAACGCTGCCGATGCAAGACATTGAATTGGCCGTGCAGGAATTGCACCGCTGCAAAGCGCTTGGTATGAAAGGCATTCAAATAGGCAGCAATATCAATGGTAAAAATCTAAGCGAACCTGACTTCTATCCTCTATGGGAAGCACTCGATGAACTTGATATGTGTGTGTTGGTGCATCCGTGGGAAATGATGGGGGAAGATCAGATGAAAAAATATTGGCTCCCTTGGTTAGTGGGAATGCCTGCTGAAACCACGCGTGCCATTTGCTCTTTATTGTTCGGAGGAATTTTCGAGCGATTCCCAAAAGTGCGATTCAATTTTGCTCATGCCGGTGGTTCATTCATCCCTACGATTGGAAGAATTGAGCATGGATTTAATTGTCGTCCTGATCTCGTGGCCATCGACAATCCTATCACACCCCGCGCCTACATGGGACATTTTTGGGTAGACTCCGCAACGCACGACCCTGAACTTTTACATTATGTACTAAAGCATCAAGGTTCGAAGCGAGTATCACTTGGCACCGATTACCCTTTCCCTCTTGGCGATTTAGAAATTGGAAAGTTTATCACTGAAATGGGACTCAGCAACGAAGTGATTGAGGACATTTTCTGCAACTCTGCACTCGAGTGGCTCGGTATGAAAAAAGAGGAATTGCTCTAGTAGACAAAGTTTCCTTTAAACGTCTTAGTATTCCCAACGGTATCAATCACCGTTAATTCAAAGGTGTGAGAACCCTTGCTGATATAACGTGGATCGAAATAGTAAATCAAGCGATTGGTTTTCGCGTCGTGCTCCATCAATGCCCACTGACCATCAATCATCGGAATGTACTTATCAATGCCTGACAAATAATCGCTGATCTTGATCGTAAATGAACTCTTACCCGCCATGTTTGGACCAAAAGAAACATTCGTAATATTCGGGGCGATGGTATCTATTGCTACTCCGAAGTAGCCCAAATAACTTGGCTTTGCGGTAATCCAACCGTTCTCCATCTTCCCTCCCTCAGAGGATAATTTTTCTTTATCGGGATCCCATCGAACGACCATCGCTTTCGATTCCAAACTTTTTGGAACCTTGGGTGCGTGAATAGATAATGTAAATGGACTATGAATAGGCTCGTATGGAGAAGCTATTTTATAAGTTGGTGTTAGACTACTTGCAATAGTCTTGCTTTCAGAAATCGTCAAATTCAAATCCTCATAGAGAGTATATGGAGGCATTTCAATTTTTACACGATCATCACCATAACTATTCAATATTTCCCAATCCCATCTCACGATGAAATCCGCTGGTGGCGGCACTTTCGCTGTAGCTTTTGGTAAAGCTTGAACGTTGAATTTCACCGAAGAAGTATTGCCCATCAAGTCTTTCACAACATATTCCACCAGGTGTTTTTTACCATCCTTGAAAGTAACGATACCATCATTTACGAGGTTGTCATAAATATCAAGCGGGTTGCCAGGCAAGCGGAATGAGCCATGGATAGAACTTCTATCTTTTTTAAACTTTTCATAAATCGTATGTGCATTCATTGCACGGTTGGTCGTAAAATCGAGACGATCCATCTGCTGACCATACACTTGAAGACCGTCCACATAAAGCTCGATGCGATAGATGCCGCAGCGGTTGGCATTTCCGTCATACATATCACTGGTGTGAATGGCGAATCCGACATCTCCATACACAGTAGGCAACGTCGTTGTTTTCAGACCTACGTTTCCTTTGGTAGCTGCGGTCTCAAATGTCTTCGGTGATCTCACACCATTCACCCATGTGCTGTCCGACATAGGAATGATCCACACACCTAGAATCGAAGGAGGAATTTTGTCTTTTACTTGAAAACCGAAATGGAGAGGATTGATCAATTTTTCCGAAACGGTTTCTCTTACTTCGAAGTGAAGGTGCGGACCACCACTTCCACCAGTGTTTCCAGAGAGTGCAACGAGTTCACCTTTTTCCACAGGCAGTGTTGTGGCTGCGGGAAAGAGATCCACTGCAAAGCTTTGCTGCTTGTATTGTTGCTCTTTTACATAAGCATCAATTTTTGCACTGTATGATTTTAAGTGGCCGTATACCGTAGTGTAACCGTTGGGGTGATCGATGTAAAGCGCATAACCATAACCGACTGCTGATACTTTGATGCGACTCACGAAACCTTCCGCTGCTGCGACTACAGGCAGACCTTCCATTTGATTGGTCTTGATGTCGATTCCCGAATGAAAGTGATTGGTGCGAAGCTCTCCAAAATTCCCTGAAAGATTGAGGGGGATTTCGAGAGGAGAGCGAAAGTAGTCGGTGGGGTAAAGCTTTTGGCCGAAAGAGAAGGTGATCCCAAGAGCTGAGAAAAAACACAAGGCTATAAGTTTGATGCTCCAATTCATACGATTCCCCTTCAATTTGACCATTCTACAAAAGTCAATAATGATGCCTATTAGATTCTAGGTCACTCATTTTGAAATATCAACATCATTTTTGGAAAAATGGGGTGTCGAAATAAGCCTCGAAAGTGTTACATTTGACCTCGATTCGTTGTTTAACAGCGTTTATTTATTTGCATGAACCACTCAGAGATTTTGAAGCGCATAGAAGACAAGATCACCCGTTTGGGGGCGATCCGTCACGACCTCGAGACACAGGTAAACCGCCTGAAAGAGGAGAATGCTTCATTATATCGCATCAACAAAGAGCTTCTTTCGCAAGTAGATGAATTAGAAGAGAAGAACCGCGAATTAACCAACAGCCATTCGTTGCAGCCCGCAGTACAGGACGAGTTCCGCACAGCGACCAAGCAAAGGATCAACGATTTGGTGAAAGAAATAGACGAATGTCTCTCACTCCTCAATAAATAGCAATCGGTATGAACGAGATTTCCATCAAGGTCACAATTGCCGGCAGAACTTATCCGCTGACTGTAAGCAGCGATCAAGTGGATGCTATTCGCAGAGTCGAGAAACAAATAGAAGACAGCATTGCAGTTTTTCAAAAAAACTACGCAGTAAAAGATAAGCAAGATCTTTTGGCCATGGCAGCGCTACAAGTAGCAACAGCCCCCGCCCCTCAGCCACAAACCATCATCGAAAAAGTGGTAGAGCGCGTAGAAGTCCCAGTACACCACGATATCACTCCTGAACTGGCACCTCTTGAAACTCTCCTCGATAGCTACCTTCACTAGTCCTATTTCTTAATTACACATCCTTTGCACCCCGCCATCAGTGGATGACGGATTAATTTTTTACTAAAACCATCAACATCATGGATTCAATTTACATGGTTGTTGCTGCTCTAGTGGGTGTTATTATCGGAGCAGGAGCCGCTTGGTTCCTCCTCACGAGTGTACTCAATAAGAAAAGAGAAAGCATCTTAGCAGAAGCAACCAAAGAAGGTGAGACAATCAAGGAGAAAAAGATTCTCCAAGCCAAGGAAAAATTCCTTGAAATGAAGAGCGAGCACGAAAAAACTGTGAACGAAAGAAATAAAAAAGTTCAACAGTCTGAAGACCGTCTCAAAAACAAAGAACGCGAGCTATCACAACAGATAGAGCAATACAAGAGAAAAGAAAAAGACCTAGAAGGTACAAAAGAGAACCTTCAAAAGTTGACTGAACTCAATCAGAAAAAACAAAGCGACCTCGAAAAAGCAAACCAAAAGGCTGTTTCATTGCTTGAAGATCTAGCGAAAATGTCTGCTGATCAAGCAAAGGCGCAATTGATGGAACAATTGAAAGAAGAAGCTCGTCAATCAGCAGCTTCACAAATTCAAGGCATCGTTGATGAAGCAAAACTAAAAGCGAATCAAGAAGCGAAGAAAATTGTTATTCAAACCATTCAACGTACCGCTGTAGAGCATGCTGTTGAAAATAGCGTTTCTGTTTTCAATATTGAAAACGACGAAATGAAAGGTCGTATCATCGGTCGCGAAGGACGTAACATCCGTGCGCTCGAAGCTGCAACTGGCGTAGAAATCATCGTAGATGACACTCCTGAAGCAATCGTACTTTCTTGCTTCGATCCAGTGCGTCGCGAAATCGCACGTCTATCACTTCACCAACTTGTTACAGATGGTCGTATCCACCCAGCGCGTATTGAAGAAATCGTAGCGAAAGTGCGTAAGAACATCGAAGAAGAAATCGTTGAAGTTGGTAAGAGAACATGTATCGAACTTGGAATTCACGGCCTGCACTCTGAATTGATCAGAATGGTAGGACGTATGAAATACCGCTCATCTTACGGACAAAACTTGCTGCAACACTCAAGAGAAGTTGCAAACCTTTGCTCTACGATGGCGAGCGAACTTGGTCTGAACCCTAAAGCTGCAAAGCGTGCCGGTCTTCTTCACGATATCGGAAAGGTGCCAGATGATGAAAGCGAATTGCCACACGCAATCCTTGGTATGAAGCTCGCAGAGAAATATGGTGAAAAACCAGATATCTGCAATGCGATTGGAGCTCACCACGATGAAGTGGAAATGAAGACGCTTCTTTCTCCAATTATCCAAGTATGTGATGCTATTAGCGGTGCGCGCCCAGGTGCTCGTCGTGAAGTAGTAGAAGCCTATATCCAACGTCTTCGTGATCTTGAAAACATTGCTCTCGAATACCCAGGTGTATCGAAGTCATTTGCTATTCAAGCAGGTCGCGAACTACGTGTAATGGTTGAAGCAGAAAAAGTATCAGATGATCAAGCAGATGCTCTTGCAATTTCACTTGCAAGCAGAATCGAAACCGAAATGACCTACCCAGGTCAAGTACGTGTAACGGTAATTCGTGAAAAACGCGCCGTTGGTATCGCTAGATAATCTTTGAAATAAGACAACATAAAAAAGGGAGCCGATGGCTCCCTTTTTCTTTTCTATAAATAATATCTTAATTATAAATCCAAGTTACTCCGAGCTCCACTATCAAAGAGGCATCAGAACTCGCTAAGGTGATTACATTTTTCTTCTCATAATTTACGGGACGAAAAACAAAATACCCCACGTTATCATCGTTGGAAACCCCATCCTCATCAAAGATTTCGAGTTTTACATCGGTAGCAAAAGCACGTATCTCAAAAGGCAGATTGGAAGCAAAAATGTGTTCTACTTCTGATTGACAATCTTCTTTTGTTTCGCTTTTATAAATAGTATTATTCAATTGCGAAATCACCACATAGAGATCAGCCTCTTTACTAAAAGGAGCAAATGAATCCCATTTCGAACCGTCCTTTGTATAGGCTGGAAACTTTTTAATCTTTACGCTAGTAATAGATGCGCCCACTAATATTTTCTTAGAAAATGTGCGGCTATTGACTCCATTGGCATCTTTGCTCGATTTGCATTGTGTTAGCAGGAGCAAAAGCGACAAACTCCACAGGATTGTTCTTTTCATAACTCTATTAATTACTACGAAAATACAACGCCTTTCTCAACTTCCACTTGCTTGTATATTTGTTCGCATCACAATAGCCTGTGTCCGAGAAAAAACAATTCATATCAAGCTTTAGTTGGAATACCAGTACAGTGGTATTGCAGATCGTGATTCAAATGATCTACACCGCTATCATCGCGCGCATGATTCCTCAGGAATCCTTTGCGCTCATGGGGGTTGTACTGAGTATTATGGGCTTTGCTGAAATTTTTTCTCAGGTAGGTATTGGACCTGCGCTCATTCAGCGCAAAGAACTGCAACCGCAGCACCTCACTGGAGCTTTTTACACCTCACTGATACTTGGAGTCATATTCACCTTAGCTTTTGTGGCGAGCGCTCCACTTTTTGCGAAAGCATATCAATTACCAGAACTAGAGCCCATCATGCAAGTGGTGTGTACTTCTTTCACGATATCCGCGCTAGCTGTGGTTCCGCGCAGCTTGATGATGAAAGAAATGAAGTTCAAAAACTTCTTCATCGCTGGAATGATTTCCATTGTTGGTGGCAATTTGATAGTCGGACTTTTGCTTGCTTATGCGGGCTTTGAAGTGTGGGCTTATGTATGGGCACTCTTTGCCCAAAATTTACTCATGACCCTCTCCTACTGGATGCTACAGCCCACGCGTTTTCCGCTCAAATGGAAGTGGCAGCAAACACGCGAACTCATTGGATATGGTGGAGCTAGCACGCTCTTTAACTCGCTAAACTATGCGGCTACCAAGGTCGATGTAATGCTTCTCCCAAAATATGTAGATGCCCTGCCCGCTTCTGAGGGCAGAACAAAACTGGATACGGCTGGTGTTTACGAACGCTCGGCGTACGTGATGTCGCTACCGATTACTATCATGGCGAAATTGAGTGATAATGTGCTTTTCAGCGGTATGTCGAAAATGCAGGATGAACTCGAACGTTTGCGAAGACTCATTCTGATAGGCACGCAAATGATCGGTATTATCATTATTCCAACATCAGTCTTTATCTCCATTTTTGCCGAAGAGTTGGTCACGATATATCTCGGTCCGTCCTACGTAGATGCGGGAGCGGTGCTACAAGTATTATTTATCGCTATTGTTTTCAGAACACTCACCCGACTAAGCGATGCATTGCTTCGTGCAAAGAATGCAGTCATGAAAGGAAGCTATTACAAGGCTTTCTATTTATTGCTCATGATCGTCGGTGTATATGTAGCAATACCATACGGACTTACCGCCATCGCTTGGTCTATTGTGGCCACCACCTTTATTCATTATTTAATGTCCATCCACCTTTGTCATTTATTGATATCATCTAATTATTGGATTCAACTCAAAGCCTTGTTGCCAGGATTACTACTTGGAATTATCACGATTATTTCTGCATCGCCATTTATACTTTTTGAAAGCTTGATTTCACTAAGTCCTTTGGTTAAAATATTAGCGGCGGCGGTCATTTGGGGAGTATCATTGCTTGCTGCAATCACCATCGCACCGAGTATACTAAAAGTGAATGGAATCAGCCCCTTGGAGCTATTGCCTCAACGAATGAAACAACTTCCCTTCATCAACCGTTTATTCAAATAAATGTGAATGGAAATACTTTAGGCCTGATTACTGCGTAGGTCTATTAAATTTGCTTTATGAAACCTGTTTTTTTCACGCTTTTATTTATCTCATCGTTGGCTCTTTTCGGCCAATCTAAGCTTGATTTCAGGTCGACTGATTCATTGGCTTTTTTCCTCAAAGTAGCGGAAACCCCAATGAATACATGGCCTTCCACTCACATGTCTTTTTTCTGTGAATTGAACGGAAAGCAAAAAATTGCGGTTCAATTCAACAATCCCGCGGTACCTTCATTCGAGCAAACGATTGATATTAAAAAGAACACTTCGGTCCAATTTGAATTGCGCACCATCAAAGGCATTTTTCAATTTTTCCCCATCTCAGAAACTAAATTTGACATCCCTCTTTTCACAGCAAATATTGAGGCCGCGCCTGACACCGTTACGCTGGTAATGCCCGAGTACAGCGGCCGTACCAATTGTTCTGAACCGGTAAGTGAAGTAGATTTTATATCTATCAAAGAAAATCTTGCTAAGATTGGATTCGAATTCAAGCGTTTTGAAAAATTAAAAGAAATTTCTCAAGTAGAATGCTTCCGAGTGGATCAGCTCCGCTACCTCATTTCGCAGCTAGAATTAGAGGATAATAAAGTTAAAATTTTAGAACTCGCTCAACCCCGAATTTATGATTACGATAGGGCTGCATTAATTGTTGATGATTTCTTTCTTGAGCGTAATAAGAACAAGGTAAAAGAGCTTCTCCAATAGGCCATACTGCATTACCTTCGCGACGAATTTAAATATCGTCGCTTTCATGAAACAAGTACACAACTTCAGCGCTGGACCGTCTATCCTTCCTAAGGAAGTTACAGAACAGGCAGCACAAGCCATCCTAGAGTTTGACAACATGGGATTGTCGCTTATCGAAATCTCTCACCGCTCGAAGAATTTCGAAAAGGTGATGGACGAAGCTCGCCAATTGGTAAAAGACATTTTAGGTCTGCCTGAACGTTATGAAGTGCTCTTCCTTCAAGGAGGCGCAACGCTTGGCTTCTACACTAGCGCCATCAACATGATGAAAGAAGGGGGTAAAGCTGCCTATGTGAACACAGGTGTTTGGGCCACTGGCGCAATCAAAGAAGCAAAATTACTAGGCGAGGTCCAAGTTATTGGAGACTCTTCTGATAAGAATCACAGCTACATTCCAAACTTCGAGGTTCCATCTGATGTAGACTACCTCCACATCACGTCGAACAATACCATTTTCGGAACCCAATTCCAATCTTTCCCAAAGACAAATGTTCCGATCGTTTGCGATATGAGTTCTGATATTTTTTCTAAAAAATTCAATGCAACTGATTTCGCAATGATCTACGCTGGCGCTCAAAAGAACATGGGGCCTGCAGGAACAGTGTTGTATATCGTCGATAAAGAACAACTCGGCAAAACAGGAAGAAAACTTCCAAACTACATGGATCTTTTAAATCATATTGATAAAGATTCCATGTCAAATACACCTCCTGTATTTGCAGTTTATGCAAGTATGCTTACGCTTCGCTGGATCAAAGCAAACGGCGGATTAGAAGGAATGGAAGTTCGTAATAATGCGAAACAATCATTATTCTACTCTGAGCTTGATCGCAACAGCGCCTTCAAAGGACATGCTGTTCCTGAAGCTCGCTCTTGGATGAATGCTACATTCAAGCTAAATGATGAAGCTGGTGCTCCAGAATTTGACAAGCTTTGGAAAGAAGCTGGAATCAGCGGACTCGCTGGACACCGCTCTGTGGGCGGATACCGCGCTTCAATGTACAATGCACTTCCAATCGAAAGCGTGCAAGTATTAGTAGATGTAATGAAAGAATTCGAACGAACTAAAGGATAATTTTTCAAATGAAAATTTTAGCTAACGACGGCATTGATGCTGGTGGTAAAAAAGCTCTTGAAGCATTAGGTTTTACTGTAATTACAGAAAAAGTAGCACAAGAAAATCTTGCACAAGCAATCAATACCGAAAACTATATCGGACTTCTCGTTCGCAGTGCTACCACTGCCCGCAAAGATTTAATCGATGCATGTCCTGGATTAAAATTTATTGGCCGCGGCGGTGTTGGTATCGATAATATCGATGCTGAGTATGCACGCTCAAAAGGTGTTGAAGTATTCAACACACCTGCTTCGAGCAGTCAGAGTGTAGCGGAATTGGTGATGTCATTGATGTTTGCAGCAGCACGCGGTGTATATGATGCAGGCACACACATGCCGACAACTGGAGACGCTCAATTTGAAGCATTGAAAAAGAAATATGCGAAAGGAACAGAACTAAGAGGTAAAACGTTAGGCATCGTTGGTTTCGGCCGCATCGGTCGCTCGCTTGCGTCATACGCACTTGGTTGCGGTATGAAGGTAGTTGCATGTGATTCTCATCAAAGCGAACAACCTGTCGAGTTGATGATCGAGGGACACGGGCCAGTGCATGTAAAAGTGCCTTATGTTTCTCTTTCAGAAATTTTAAATTCTTGCGATTTCGTTTCATTGCACGTGCCGAAGCAAGCGAATGGAGCGGCGGTCATCGGAAAAGAAGAATTAGCTACTTGTAAAAAAGGAATCATTCTAGTCAATACATCACGAGGTGGTGTGATTGAAGAGTCAGCTCTTATTGAAGCGTTGGATAATGGTCAAGTTGCATTTGCTGCACTCGACGTTTTTGTTGGTGAACCAAAACCAAACGCTACCATCTTGAAACACCCTAAAATTCTATCGACTCCGCACATTGGTGCATCGACGAATGAGGCACAAGAAAGAATTGGATTAGAAATCGCTAGTCGTGTTCAGGACATCATGAAAATCAACGCCTAAAAGATGTCGATTGTAAAACCATTTAAAGCTGTAAGACCCACCGCCGACAAAGCGCACCTAGTGGCATCTCGAAGCTATGTGAGTTATACTAAACCTCAATTGCGTTCGAAGCTGCATGAAAACCCTTACAGCTTTTTACACATCATTCACCCTGACTTAGGCTCGCACAAACTGCATAAGGCAGACACATTGGAAAAACGCTTTGAGCTTGTTAAATCAAAGTACAAAGAGTTTATCGATGAAGAAATTTTAGTACGTGAAGAAGAGGCTTGCTTTTATATCTATCGACAAATTAAAAATGGGCATCCATTCACTGGATTGATAGCAGCTGTGGCCGTGGAAGATTATAACAACGGGAAAATCAAAATCCACGAACAGACCTTATCCAAACGAGAAGATACCTTTACAAAATACTTAGACATCACGGATATCAATGCTGAGCCAGTGTTGCTGATGTCTGAAAGAAGCACCGGATTGGAAATTATCTATGCCAAATACTTAGATCAACGTCCTGCTTACGACTTTACAACTACCAATCGCGATCGCCATCAATTATGGATTGTAAACGCGAAGGAAGATATTCAAAAGATTGAAGAAATCTACGCTCAGATTGACGCATTATACATTGCTGATGGTCATCATCGCAGTGCATCTAGTGCTAAGCTTTGCGAGCGAAGAGCTCAGGATGCCTCTCATCCAACGGGAAATGAACCTTGGAATTATTTCTTGGCATACATCCTAGATGAAAATACTGTGAGGATTTATGAATTCAATCGTTTAGTCAAAGATTTGAATGGTCTGGAAGTTTCTGCTTTTTTAAAAGCATTAGAAAAAGATTTCTATGTGAATGAAGCCCCAGAGAATTTTAAGCCTACTCAGAAAGGAGAATTCAGCCTCTATATCCATAAGCAATGGTTTGCATTAAATCTGAAGGTCCATCAGGAAACCTTAGATGCACAAGTATTGAGCGATTTAGTATTGAACCCTATATTGGGAATTAAAGACCTTAGAAAAGACAAACGCGTTTCCTTTCTAGACGGCCCAAAAGGGATGGAAGGAATGAAACAACTGATAGACAAAAAACAATTTATAGCTGGTTTTGGTTTATATCCCGTAGCCATCGAAGAATTGAAGCATATCGCGGATATCAATGGCACCATGCCTCCGAAGAGCACCTGGGTAGAACCAAAGCTTAGAAGTGGATTGATTGTGTACGAATTGAGTTAAGGAAATGTCAGATATCAAAAAAAACATCCTCGAGTTAAGAAAAACGGTTCCACCCCACGTTAAGATCATAGCAGTTTCGAAAACCAAGCCCAATGCCGCCATTGAAGAGGCATACAACGCTGGACAAAGAGCTTTCGGAGAAAATTACGTTCAAGAAATCATAGAAAAGCAGCCTCAACTTCCTCTGGATATTGAATGGCATTTCATTGGACACCTCCAAAGTAATAAGGTAAAAAACATCGCTCCTTTTGTCAGCTACATTCATGCTGTGCATAGTGTGAAGCTTTTACAAGAAATCGAAAAGCAAGCGGCCAAAAATGAACGTATCATTAAATGCTTTCTTCAATTTCATATTGCAAATGAAGATACCAAGCATGGTTTTGACACGGCTACTTATAAGGAAGTATTGGCAGAAGTGAATTGGTCAGAGTTTCCGCACCTCGAAATATCTGGAGTGATGGGGATGGCTTCATTTGTAGAAAATCAAAAACAAATTGAGCTCGAGTTTGAAAAGCTCACACATATTTTCCAAGAATTAAAGTCAAGTATTTTTAAGGATAATGTCCACTTCACCGAGATCTCTATGGGGATGAGTGGAGATTGGCCTTTGGCGGTTGAAAAAGGAAGTACGATGATTCGTGTTGGTTCGTCTATCTTCGGTTCGCGTCTATAATAATTGAAACAAATATCTCATGATAACAAAAAGATTCACCCTGATTTACCTAGCCATTGCACCAGCGTTGTTTGCTTTGAGTTGGTACATCTCGCATCGTATTCAAATTCGATTTATGAGTTTGGCTACTGGAGAAATCCAAACGGAGTCGAGTAGTAAGCCGTTTATATATGCAAGTATATTCACAGCAATATACCTAGGTGCCTATCTCGTCATTAGAGACCTCTACAAAGGGTCTTCGAATGAGTAATCAACAATATATAAACTTTTCAACCTTGTAAATAGGTTACAATCAGGCACACTACCTTGCACCCATCAAAAGAAAAAAACCATGGCAGAAATTAATAAAGAAAAGCTAAAAGCATTGCAGCTTGCAATGGACAAAATGGAGAAAACCTATGGAAAGGGTGCGGTGATGAAGTTAGGTGATAGTGCTCATGAACACATTGAAGCAATTCCATCTGGCTCTATCGGAATCGACCTTGCCCTTGGAATTGGTGGATATCCAAAAGGACGTATCGTAGAAATCTACGGTCCTGAATCATCTGGTAAAACAACTCTTGCCATTCATGCTATTGCAGAATGTCAAAAGCAAGGTGGTATCTGTGCGATTATCGATGCTGAACACGCGTTCGATAAATTTTATGCAGAAGCCCTTGGTGTAGATACAGAAAACCTCTTGATCTCTCAACCGGACCACGGTGAGCAAGGTCTCGAAATCGCTGATAACCTTATTCGCTCTGGCGCTATCGATCTTATCGTAATCGACTCTGTGGCGGCACTTACTCCACGTTCAGAAATTGAAGGTGAAATGGGTGACTCTAACGTAGGTGTTCAAGCGCGTTTGATGTCAAAGGCACTCCGCAAACTCACTGCTACTATTAGCAAGACAGGATGCTGCTGCATTTTCATCAACCAGCTTCGTGAAAAAATCGGTGTAATGTTCGGTAACCCTGAAACAACTACCGGTGGTAACGCCCTTAAATTCTATGCTTCTGTGCGTATCGACATTCGCCGATCAGCTCAAATCAAAGATGGCGAAACACCAGTGGGTAACCGCGCGAAAGTGAAAATCGTTAAGAACAAAGTTGCTCCTCCTTTCCGCCAAGCTGAATTCGATATCATCTTCGGACACGGTATCAGCAAGATTGGTGAAATGATTGACCTCGGTGTTGACCTCAACGTAGTGAAGAAAAGCGGTAGCTGGTTCAGCTACGGCGAAACCAAACTCGGTCAAGGTCGTGAAGCAGTTAAACAACTTCTGGAAGATAATCCTGAGTTGGCAGACGAAATCGAAACCAACGTGCGCGCCGCTATTGCTGCAAAAGCAACCGCTAACGCGTAAAGAATTCCAATATTTTAGCCCATGATTCTCACGAATCATGGGCTTTTTTTTTGAACATCACCCTATTTTTGCTCTCGATGATCAAAGTCTACTTCTATATCGCCTTTGCAGCTTGTGCCTTTATCGCGTGCGATACTGCTACCACTAGCAATGCACAAGCTGAACAACCTACTCAAGCGTTGGACTCTACGCTGATGCGCATCAACGCTAAGATTGAAGCGGAGCCTAATAACTACGCGCACTACTTAGAGCGTGCTACCTACTATGGTACTCTTCAAAATTATGTGGATGCCATGAAAGATATCGAACGTGCGATCATCGCAGACAGCACTCATAGCGAGATATATCTTCTCAAAGGAGACATGCATTTCAAAATGCTCAACGAAAAAGAAGCATACAAAGAATACGAACACTGTCTCGCTTTCGATGCCAACAACACCGACTGCCTTCTGAAAAAAGCGGCTATTGATATTCTTCTAAAAAATTATAGTCTGGCTATTAATCATATCAACTCGGCACTAAAAATTAACGAAACACTCCCTTACGCATATTATCTGAAAGGCCGATTGTATAAGGAAACGGGAGATACTACGCTAGCATGCAGCTCTTATCAAACGGCTATCGAAGTAGACCCAACTTACTATGATGCCTATATCGAAGCAGGTCTTTTATTTCATCGTCAAAAACACAATCTCGCTAAAGAATATTACAACTCTGCAATCGAACTCAGACCGCGCACTGTAGAGCCTTGGTATAACCTTGCCATGTTTTATCAAGAGACAGGTTCAAAATACAAGCAAAACTATCAATTGGCATTTGCGGCGTATGATACTATCTCAGCAATCGACCCAACCTTTGCTACTGCATACTTCAATAAAGGTTTTATACATCTTGAATTCCTGCAACAGTATGATTCAGCTGCGGTAGAGTTTTCTAAAGCCATTGAAAAACTCCCAAATTATTATCAAGCTTATTACAATCGTGGACTGTGCTACGAGAGTATGAATAAGATCAAAGATGCAGAGAATGACTACCGTCAAGCACTACGCATTCAGCCAACATATACCGAGGCAGCGAAATCGCTTAGCAGAGTTTTAGGAGAATAATTACGGTAATAAATGTGGCTGGAAGCTCAACTCATGTGTTGTGCCTTCACCTGGAATGACTGTATAGGATAGATTAAATACAGCCTTCTTGATAATGACTAAATCTGGATTAGCCAAATTGCGTAAGGTCCAGTAAAGTTCTACTTGAGCAAACTCAGGTGAAAGATCAGTTGGAATGACTAACTCGCAGCCCTTATCATTGAATTTTTCCATTTCCCAAGTAATGCCTGATGGTTCTTCTGCATTCAACTCGTTGCGACCTTCTGGTAAGAATTCCCAACCCGTGATATCCCAAGATATTTTAACGGTATTCGCTCCCTCTCCAAATATTTCTGATTCGAAGAAAATTGGTTCGCCTACATTGAGTGCATCACCTGAAATCATATAATCGAATGCATATTGCGGCACGATGCTATATGTTGCGCCTTTCGCTGTAGAAACCTCGCGCAGCGCGTGATTCCCGAAGTCGCAAACCATTAAGTTTCCACCATTCAATTCCATATTTACCGGCTGATTGAATGAAACTAACTTTCCTTCTTTTGCATTTGCGTAGCCTTTTTCGTTTGTTCCAGCTAGCAATTCCAGTTTACCTTTCTTTGAAAGAAAAATAGAATTTTGTCTACCCATTAAAAGAAAGAGTTCGCCCTTGCGCTCTTCTGCTGCTGTTACTTTTTCATTCCAATTCGCAGAACTAAATACGACCTCAGGGTTGAGTTTATCTCCCTCATATTTTAATTTAAATACAGCTCCTCCACTCGTGCAGAAAAGAAAACCGTCGTGTCCTTTTGACAATTTGGTAGGAACGCCTGCTCCTTTCAATTTACCTTCAACTATGGCGTTCGATTTTAATTTTCCTGATGCAATATCTACCTCGATAAGCTGCGCTGGGCTTGCCATTAGAACAAATAACGAAGAGCCGCGTACCTCAACATCCACGGGATATCCAAGAGGAGAATTGACGCCATTTAATTCTGAAATAAAATCTTTTGAATTGCTACCATTTCCAAGAAACGTATACACTAATTCCGATTTAAAATCAGCTACTTTTATTTTAGCCGCCACTTGATCAACAAAAAATAATTGCTCAGAAATGGGATCATAGCTCAATCCCGATACATACTGCAATCGACCTCCTCGCAAATTACCATCCTTGTCACCAGCATCCGGTCCACCAACGAAATCGAGCAATTTGCCTTCGTTGCTATATCGTGCAATACGGTGTTGGCTATTTTCCGCAACATAAATTTCTCCATTGGACGGATTCACTGTTACAGCAGAAGGATGCTCCAATAATGGGTCTGCGTAGTGCTTAGGATCAACGGCATTTTTCATTTGCCAAGCCGTGAATTGTGCTAGGTATTCTTTGCGCTGAAGCTTTTCCTGTAGTAAAGAAATAAGAGATGCTATCGTTCCAGACTCTGGAGTAAATAATGTTGGCTCAAGTGATTTTTCATAGATGAAAAGCTTGCTTGTAAAAGCTTCTCCGTCTTGAATAAAAGGATAAAAGTCTGCAGTTGCACCAAAGGGGTGATTGATGGCATTTGCTTGAACATAGGCCGTCAATTCACTCAATGCAAAGGGGTGCTCGAGATCGCCTTTCACCAATGACACCAATTGTATCTGAGGATATTTTTTTGAAATAACCTCTAATTGCTTCATGTGATAGAAGTCCACAGGGTTGGCCATGTCCCAAATTAAAGTGACCAAAAGTTTATCCTTGAAAGTGATGGGGTTGAGTTGAAACTCCGAATTAACCCAGTATGTATCTTTTGAGAAATTAGAAAATTCCGATTGAGAAAACGATCGTAAACCAAGGACCAAAGCCGCTAAGAGCAGCGTCAACTTCAAGTGCTTTTTCATAAAAATAAAATCAGTGTACTAAGATATACAAAAAAAGGGCCTTCATTTCTGAAGGCCCTTTCGAAACTATCCGAGGATAAATTATTTCACTTTATCAACCACAGCTTTGAAAGCTTCTGGGTGGTTCATCGCTAAGTCAGCAAGGACTTTACGATTTAGCTCAACACCGCTTTTGTGAAGTTTACCCATGAAAGCTGAGTAAGACATATCATGCTGACGTACACCAGCGTTGATACGTTGAATCCACAATGCGCGGAAGTCACGCTTTTTAAGCTTACGTCCTACATACGCGTAAGACAATGCTTTTTCAACTGAGTTTTTTGCAACGGTATAAACGTTCTTTCTAGAACCGAAATACCCTTTAGCCAGCTTCAGAATCTTTTTTCTTCTAGCTCTGGAGGCTACTGCGTTTTTTGATCTTGGCATTTTTTTTTGTTTTTTGACTGTGGTGTCAAACTTCGCTTTCGCTTATTTGATCTTGTTTACCAGTGGTCGGGTTAAACTTACCTTGCTCTTTACTTTTGTTACGCGGAGGCGAGCAATTGGGCCTTAATTGATTTAACGTCTGAAGGGTGAACAATAGAATCATTTCCCAAGTGGCGCTTACGCTTAGTAGACTTCTTGGTCAAAATGTGTCTTTTGAACGCACTCTTACGTTTGATCTTACCGCTACCGGTCACTTGAAAACGCTTCTTAGCGCCCGATTTGGTTTTTGCTTTTGGCATTGTTATATAAATTAAACGTATTAACTTTTCTTCTTCGGGTTAATAACCACAAACATCTTCTTCCCTTCCAACTTCGGCATTTGTTCAGGTAATCCATATTCCGAAAGCTCTTGAATGAACTTCAACAAGAGAATTTCTCCTCTTTCCTTGAAGACAATCGAACGTCCTTTGAAGAATACGTAAGAACGAACTTTACTACCTTCTTTTAGGAAGGTGATGGCATGCTTCAATTTGAAATCAAAGTCATGATCATCGGTATTCGGTCCGAAACGTATTTCTTTCACGGTTACGTTTACCTGCTTGGCCTTGATCTCTTTTTGTTTCTTCTTTTGATCATAAAGAAACTTTTTGTAGTCGATCAAACGACAAACTGGTGGAACTGCATTCGGTGAAATTTCCACTAGGTCCACATCTTGCTCTTGAGCAATACGTAGGGCTTCTGAGCGAGAATATACTCCTGGTTCAATGTTCTCACCTACCAAACGAATCTCGTTTGCTGTGATCTTGTCATTGATTCGGTGCTCGGCTTCAGTAATCCTGCGACCTCTGAACTCTTTCTTAATAATGTTGCCTCCTTGTTTAAGGTTATTATTCCTATTTCAATACTGTCTTACGACAGCATTTCTTTTATTTCATTGTTTACTCGTTCTACGAAAGCGTCGATACTCATTGAGCCTAAATCGCCTTCACCCTTTTTACGTGCTGAAACCGAATTATTATTCTGCTCTTCCTCTCCAACCACCAGCATATACGGCACTTTCTCGAGTTCCGCCTCTCTGATTTTCTTCCCTACTTTTTCGTTACGCTCGTCAACGAGGGCGCGAATATCGTGATTATTTAGTTCCAATGATAATTTCTTTGCAAAATCATTGTATTTTTCACTTACCGGAAGGATTCTAACTTGCTCAGGAGTAAGCCATAGAGGGAATTGACCAGCACAGTGCTCAATCAAAATTGCCACAAAACGCTCCATCGAGCCAAATGGCGCTCTATGAATCATCACCGGACGGTGCTTCTGATTGTCTGCTCCAGTATATTCTAGCTCAAAACGCTCAGGCAAATTATAGTCGATCTGCACTGTTCCCAACTGCCACTTTCTTCCAATAGCATCACGTACCATGAAGTCTAGCTTTGGCCCGTAGAATGCAGCTTCGCCATATTCTACCACTGTCTTCAACCCTTTCTCGTCTGCCACTTCCTGAATCGCTTTCTCTGCCTTTTCCCAATTCTCATCCGAACCAATATATTTCGAAGGATTGTTTGGATCACGCAATGAAACTTGTGCTAAGAAGTCAGTGAAATCAAGGGTTTTGAAAATATATAAAACCAAATCAATCACCTTTCCTACCTCTTCTTTTACCTGATCTACGGTGCAGAAAATATGCGCATCATCTTGGGTAAAGCCGCGTACACGAGTCAATCCATGCAATTCACCTGTCTGCTCGTAACGATAAACTGTTCCAAACTCCGCTAGTCTGTAAGGTAAATCGCGATATGACTTCGGCTCACTCTTATAAATTTCACAATGGTGAGGACAGTTCATCGGCTTCAACATATACACTTCTCCCTCTTGTGGAGTGGTGATCGGTTGGAAACTGTCAGCACCGTACTTCGCCCAGTGACCGCTGGTTTCATAAAGTTCCTTCGAACCAATGTGCGGAGTGATTACTTGAAGATAGCCTGCTTTTCTTTGCGCATTTTGCAAAAATGTTTGCAAACGACCTCTCAAATCAGCGCCTTTAGGTAACCATAATGGAAGACCCGATCCTACTTTTTGGGAGAAATGGAACAAGCCCAATTCCTTACCCAGCTTGCGGTGATCGCGCTTCTTCGCTTCCTCCAATTGAACCATGTATTCATCCAACTCGCTCTGTTTTGGGAACGTGATGGCATATACACGAGTCAACATTTTATTTTTCTCATCCCCTCTCCAATAAGCACCCGCAACGTTCAAAAGCTTGGCAGCCTTCACGAAGCCAGTGTGCGGAATATGAGGACCGCGGCATAAGTCTGTGAAATTTCCTTGTGTGTAGAAGGTAATATTTCCGTCTGCCAAATCTTGAATTAATTCAAGCTTGTAAGGATCGCCTTTCTCTGTGAAATATGCCACAGCATCGGCTTTCGAAACTTCCTTTCTAATAAACTCACTCTTGTTACGTGCAAGTTCCAACATCTTCTTTTCCACCTTCACAAAATCATCCTGCGCAAAAGGATGACCATTGAAATCAACTTCATAATAAAAACCGTTCTCAATGGGTGGTCCGATAGCCAACTTAATTCCAGGGTACATCGATTCCAATGCCTCTGCCATCAAGTGAGCTGAACTATGCCACATGGTAGATTTACCATTATCATCATTCCACGTCAGCAACTTCAACGTACAATCTTGCGTGATCGGGCGATTGGCGTCAACGACTTCACCGTTGATCTCTGCAGATAATACATTGCGGGCAAGTCCCTCGCTGATAGATAAAGCCACGTCCATCGCTGAACTTCCGCTCTCTACCTGTCGAATCGACCCGTCTGGCAGGGTAATGTTGATCATAGTTGATTTTTTTTAGGAGTGCAAAGATACAAAAAAGCCCACCATTCCTGATGCCATTCTATAGCCTCAGATATATACTACCTTCGCGCCTTAGCAAGCAAACTGTACATGACTTATTTATTCGTTTCAACCAATCTGATGTGGGGTGGTAGTGAAGTTTTGTGGTACAACGCTGCAAAGAAGCTCCAAGAAATGGGACATTCCATCTCGGTGTTAACCTATTATGATGCTCCTGCGCTGAGCATTTTCCAAAATAGAATCGTTGCGAAAAGTCGCTTTAAAAACACCCACCATTCTTATCGTTTATTGGGCATTCCATATCGAAAAAGCTCCACTTCAAAAATCGATTTATGGAGTGATTTTCTTGATCAGACGAAACCAGCTGCTGCTATTCTTTCCCAAGGAAATAATACCGGCTCATTGAGTGTTCTCGAATTTTTTCTTGAGAAAAAAATCTCATTTATTACTGTCAGCCAACTCATCAGCGAACACCATTATTTACACATCCATCAAGATAATTTACAAGTTTTTCAAAAGGCTTATGCTGCTTCTAAAATGAATTGTTTTGTGAGTGCAAAAAATCTTGAGTTGCATACTCGCATGATGGGCTTTCCAGCATCGACAGATCGTGTGATCCAAAACCCTATTACGAATCGTCTTCATGAAGAAATTCCATATCCAAAAAATGAGGTGATACAGATCGCTTTTGTCGGTCGCATTGAAGCGCTCCATAAAGGACTTGATCATCTTCTGGAAATCGCTAGAATGGATAAATGGAAATCACGTCCGATGACCTTCAATCTTTACGGAACTGGGCCACATGAAGCGCTTGTAAAGGCTTATCTATCGAAGTTTAACCTTCGCAATATCACACTGCATGGGCATGCTAGCTCTATTCAAGAAGTTTGGACCAACAACCACATTCTATTTTTACCATCAAGGATGGAAGGTCAATCATTGGCACTGTTAGAGGCCCTTTGGTGCGGAAGACCAGCATTGACCACCAATGTAGGAGGTGCAGAGGAATTAATCGTGGAGGGTGAGACAGGGTTTATTTCAGAAAGCTGTGATTTAGATTCCATCGAACGAGCGCTCGACCGCGCCTGGGAAAGGAGATCTGAATGGGAAAAGATAGGTCAAGCAGCAAAGCTGAAAGTTCGGGCAGCCTACCACTCCGATGCCGTGGATGATTTCGTGCAGCTCATTACTGTCACCCTAAACCCTTGATTAGAAAGGTAAAATTTGTCTGTAACCAGAATTTTATAGCCGAGATTAGCCCTATCTACTAATCCCCTAACTATCTTCGCGCCCCAATTATGAAGTTGACCGTCGAGCAATTCTTTGAACATCTACTTAAAGAACTGGAATCTCATCCAGAGCTCAAGGGCTATTACCGTTTTTTAAATGATCCTAAGACATACGAGTTCCGAAAGGCCTACTATGTGCAGCGTTTGCAATACATCGCTGATCAAATGAAAGATGTAAATGGCCCCGTTTGGGACATTGGATGTGGCTACGGAACGACGGCTCTTTTTCTAGTACTGAACGGCTACAAAGTACATGGCTCTACTTTGGAATATTACTTCAATGAAATTCCAAAAAGACTCGACTATTGGTCTAAAATCGGCGACATCGGCGGTTTTACGTTTGATTATGAAAACTTGTACGATTCAACTCCTCCAGCAAATCATTATGCTGCAGTGATCGTGCAGGACACCCTTCATCACACTGAACCAATTGACCAAGCATTGAAAATCATCAAAGGCACTCTATCAAAAGGCGGAAAGGTGATTGCAGTTGAAGAAAACGGTAATAATTGGATCCAGTCTTTCAAGCTGTATTTACAAAGAGGAAACAAACGCATCATCAATTACACAGATGAACGACTTGGCAAAACTATTTTGCTAGGAAATGAAAATATCCGTTGCTACAAGGAATGGAAAAGACTCTTTGAACTGGAAGGATTCACCATGCCTTCTGACAGCATCCATTATGTGAGATTGTACCCGCCATTTATGTTCAAAGGCCCATCGAATCAGGTGGTGGAAAAGGAACAGTCGATTTGGAAATCCAATTCCTTCCTTCGAGAAAGATTCTTCTTTGGATTGGATTTCATTGCTATTAAACCATAACTCTTGAAAGCTCAATTTTACTCATTGAGCAACTATTCATTCTTATTCAAAGTCTATTAGTAGAATACTACTAATGATGCAATTTAGGTTTGTATCAAATATACTTTTTGAATGAAATCAGCTATCCTTACCTCTGCCCTCGCACTCGTGCTTTCTATTGTCTCTTTGGCTCACAACCGACCTCCGGTCGAGTTTGTGCGCAACAATGGTCAATGGCATTCAAATGTAAAATTCAAAGCGAATCTCCCCACAGGCGCGGTATTTCTAGAATCGGGGAAAATTACCTACTCGTTCATTCATTCAGAAGACATGCAAGCGGTGCATGCTCAACATGCCACTCCCGGTGCGTTAGAGAATCTTTCTATTCGTTCACATGCTTGGAACCTTCAATTCTTAAATATTTCTGAAACCTCATTTGAAGGGGAAAACATCCAATCACATTACTACAACTTCTTTCTAGGAAATGACCCGTCGAAATGGGCAAGCAATGTTCCTTCTTACGGAAGCATCGTTTATAATAATTTATACGAAGGCATCAAACTTCGCGCCCACAGCGGACAAGGTAATTTCAAATATGATTTCATTGTTGCACCTAACGCAAATCCAAACCTCATTAACTGGACCTACAATGGCTTAGAAGGCTATTCTATTATTGACAATAAAATTGAATTATATACTTCGGTTGGATCTTTCACTGAAGCTAAGCCATACGCATTTCAAGTCGTAAACGGATTAATCGTTGAAGTACCTTGTAACTACGCCATCAGCAATGGTGTGCTTCGATTTGAATTTCCAGAAGGATATGATACTTCTCGCGAACTCATCATCGACCCTGAATTGATTGCTGCCACACTAAGTGGTACAACAGGTTCATCCAATTACGGTCACACAGCAACCTTCGACATCGAAGGAAATATTTACACCGGTGCAATCGCATTCGGTGCTGGATATCCTACAACTCCGGGCGCTTATCAAGGCACTTTCGGAAGCACAGGATGGGGAACAGATTTCGGTCTCAGCAAAATTTCACCTGATGGAACCACTCTTATTTGGGCATCTTATTTAGGGGGTGATAATGGTGAAAACCCACACAGTCTTTGGGCAAATGATTTCGGCGAACTATATGCTTATGGCTCTACAGGAAGCCCTGACTTCCCTACTACAGCAACTGCTCCAGACAATACTCTTGGCGGATCTGCAGATATCGTTGTTTCAAAACTCTCTGCAGATGGAACACAACTTCTAGGAAGCACCTATATCGGTGGAAGCGAAAGCGACGGTATCAATGCCGCTGGTGTGAACTATGGCGATAGCTATCGCGGTGAAATTATTCTAGATGCAAATGGCAAAGTGCATATCGCATCTTGTACTTCCAGCACCAACTTTCCTACATCACCTGGAGCGTTCCAAACAACATTAGCAGGAGCTCAAGATGGTGTCTATCTAAGACTAAATAATACATTAAGCATCCTTGAGGTAAGCACCTACATAGGAAGTGCAGCAAATGACATGGCTTACGGTTTACGTACTGCCGAAAATGGTAGCGTATTCATCACGGGTATGGCCGGCGCCGCGGACTTCCCAACCACAGCAGGAGCGTATCAAACCGCTTTCCTTGGTGGAACCCTCGGCTGGGGCGGTACAGAGATGGACGGATTCATAGTTCGATTTAATGCCAACGCAACTCAATTAGAAAAATCTACTTTCCATGCTACAGCAGAAGGAGACCAATGCTTCTTCATCGACTTAGATGCAGATGAAAATGTATTTGTATTCGGACAAGGTGGTGATGCAATGCCTGTTGTTGGCAATGTTTACTCCAATGCTGGAAGCAGTCAGTTCATCACAAAATTTGATTTTGATCTTTCCGAAGTTCTAATAGGCACCGTTATCGGCACTGGCGGCGCAAATGAATGGAGCACCACCGACTTCGTTCCTGATGCATTCCTTGTCGATCACTGCAACAATATTTATATCTCCGCATATTCTGCAAATTCCGAACTTGAAACAACTGGTGATGCGCTATTTCAAACGGGCGGTTTTTATCTCGCTGTTTTCACAGAAGATCTCGAAACGCTTGAATACGGCACCTTCTACACTGGTGACCACGTTGATGGAGGCACAAGCCGATTTGATAAAAATGGAACTGTCTACCAAGCAGTATGCTCTGGAGGAAACTTCAATACCACTCCCGGCGCTTGGGCCAGCACACAAAATGGTGGATGGGATATCGGTGTATTTAAAATTGACTTTGACGTGAGTGGAGTAAACTCTGCTATCACTGCACCTGACCTTTCGGGTTGCGCTCCTTATGTGGTACAATTCGAAAACTTTAGCACAGGCGATCAATTCGAATGGTCGTTCGGTGATGGAACAGTGAGCGAAGAATTTGAGCCTTCACATACCTATAATACCCCTGGAGTTTATGACGTTGTAATGATTGCTTCTGACTCACTCAGCTGCAACCTCGCGGATACTTCTTCTTTCCAAATCACGATCAGTACTCCTGTTGATTATGTTCCATCTTTCGACTTCCTCTATAACTGTGAGGACATGTCGATCACAACCAATAACACTACTGGATATGACTTCCTCAATTACGTTTGGACACTCGGTGACGGAACGGTAATGGAAGGAGAAAACATCGTTTATAGTTATACCGAACCTGGAGAATACGAACTCACACTCACTGCCATTGATAATGGTTGTGATAGCGACTCGTCAATTACCGAAGTCATACAAGTAATTAATGAAGTAGTAGCCTTAATAGATCTCGAAAACAACGACGGCTGCACCGGCACCAATTTCTTATTCGAAAATGGCGGCTTTGCAGGTGAATATGTATGGGACTTCGGCGACGGCAGTCCTACGGAATCAGGCAATTCCGTTACTCACGTCTTTGACAATCCTGGTGTATTTACCGTAACACTCATTGCGCTGCCAACAGATGTTTGTGTGGGCACTGATACAACAACAACTGAAATAACGATCATTCCTGCACCACCCATCAACTCCGACTTTGAAGTTGCACAGTTTGGTGATTGCAGTATCATGAATATTAATACCACCAATCTTAGCTCAGGTGATGACCTCACTTATCTATGGACCTTTGATGACGGCACCGTTAGCCAACTCGAAAACCCTTCGCATTCTTTTGGAACTCCTGGTACTTATACCATTGAATTGACCATTACAGAACCTACCTGTAACGCACAAGACAGCCACTCCATCGAGCTTGATGTGATTGAAGAAGCGAATGTGCAAATTCCTGAACAGGTTTTCATTTGCCACTATGATGACGCTGTTGTGATTACTCCTGTTGAACCCGGTGCAGGTACTACTTACCTCTGGTCGAATGGAGAAACAACTCCATCCATCACTATTGCCGAAACAGGTGATTATCATGTAAACGTATATTACAACAACTGCGTTACTAACGTTCCTTTTACGGTAGAAGTGGGTGAAAAAACAATGAACCTTACTTCACTTGAATTCTGTGAAGGAAGCAATCTTACGTTGAGCATCCCATACGCTGGAGGCAGCTACTACCAATGGTGTGCGGGCGATACCATTCAAGATATTAGTGTCAATAATGAAGGTGAATATTGCTATGAATACGCTGATGAAAATGGTTGTATTCAAGATGGAATTATCAAGGTTTCTGTGAATCAGTACACTCCATCTTTATTTATTCCGAATGCATTCTCACCGAATAACGACAACTTGAATGATGTGTTCTTACCGCTTGGAACAGACGTTGCAGAATATTCTATGACGGTCTTCAATCGCTGGGGTGATCCTGTTTTCCAAACAGATGATCTCGAGAAACCTTGGGATGGTTCGTATAAAGAGGGAGAACATTACGTAGCAAATGAAGCCTACTCGTACTACATTACTTACAGAGGAGAATGCTCTTCTGAAACATTCGAAAAATCAGGTGTGGTAGTCGTATTGAGATAAATACTACTCCATCCAGAAAACTGAATTTCCAGTCCCGAATTCGTTTTCTTCTTTGATGGGATTTGCTGGATCCAAGATCCATTGACCATCTACAATAAATTTATAAGAGACCTTTCCAGGCTCGAAAAAATAAGGCAGCACCCAGGTGTTGCCTTCTTTTTTCAGAGCATATCCCATTTGATCCCAATCATTGAATGAACCGCTGACACTAACTTTATTCGCATTCTCAAATCCTGCTAACACAAAACGATAATTAGGATCAACGATAATAAAATTATCCTTTTGACCATACTCACTGCTATTGCATTGCGGCTTGGTAGGATCTGTAAACCAACTACCATCTATGATGTAGCGATACGCATAAAAGCCCTTGCGAATCGGCACCGTAGCTTCCCACCCCTTAGCGGTCTTCTTCATCGACAGCGACATCTCATCCCAGCCATTAAAAGCGCCCGCCAATATTACTTGCTTCGCATTCAGCGCTCCTTCTAATTCGAATAGCACACTTGTCTTTTCTCCAATACTAAAACAAGAATTAAAATCATTGTACTCGTTGGGCTGCTTGCACGTATTCTTTGAATCAACCATCCATCGATCGTCTGCAATAAACTTGTACTGATAATCACCATCAGGAATAAAACACTTCAAACGCCATACGTTCCCATCTTTTATCATCTGTGCTTTTGATTCATTCCATTCATTAAAACTTCCAGCAACAATCACCTTTTGGAAGCCCATATCCTGTAATTCAAACGAATAATTTTCCTTGAAATAAACTGAATTAAAAGAACCAAAATTGTCAGAGATCTTTAGCTCATTGTTCGGATCCTTTATCCAAGAACCATCCACGATAAACTTATATTCATGTCTACCGGGCTTCACGGGAACAATTACAGACCAACCTCCTTCCATTTTCTTTAAAAATGGACCAGAGGTACTCCAATCATTAAAGGTACCACTCAAGAGCACAGAACTTGCATGATCAAAACCAATCAAGCGAAACTCAGAAGTGCTATCTGTAACCGAACGAACGCTCGGTATTGAAAAATCATTAAAGCCAAACACTCGTGTGGTCCAGCGATTATCGCTCCAATCATCTATTTGCACATCAAAAATTCGAGATACCATTATTTCCATGTTATTCCAAGTGCCCCAATCATCCTTCATAGAACGCTTCAACGTAATCTGAGAAGAACGTTTTTTCTTGATCTTCCAGCCATCATTGGCCAACGTTCCCAAATAAGAATATTTGAATAATGAGTCTTTTGAAAAATAAGGAATATCATAAAGGGCACGCACACTGTCCAATTGCCCCTTACTCCAGCTGCTTTCCACTCGTAACAACATATCATTTCCGTCTAATTCGAAATGACCTTTCTGAGCGTTTGTGGCCAACGCTAGGAGAAAAAACATGATATAAAAACAAGCCTGTTTCATATTATTCTACTTTATAAAGATAGAGACAAAATTCACGACTCGTAAAGTCGATCGTAAAGACCCCTTGAGAGAAAAAACTATATCCTAAAATTCCATCTACAAAAACACTGCAAACCTCGTTCATCTCTTGCATCCCCGTCATAATGGTGGGCTGCATTTGAAACGACTGCTCTCCTACACTCATCTCGCTCATGGTACCCAAGAAGACCTCCTTTTTTTGTCCTCCTGCCCCGGTTAGATTTACACGTCGAGTGACATTAAATTCTTTCAATATCTTCTTTTTCGAAAGCGCATCAATCACATTGCTCTCTGCTCCGGTGTCAAACATCCAATTCATTTTTTCACCAGCAACTTCAACAGGCATGAAAATTTTATTGTCACACCATTTGAATCCCACTTTTAAACTCGGCATGGTATCAATAGTTGAAACCAGCGCTAAATCATCTTTCCAAGAAGATTGAATAGTGCTACCTTTTGAAGCGCGATATAAAATCAACTGACTTTTTTGAATATCAATTTTTAATAAAAACTGAGAGAACAAATTCGTGCCAAGTAAACCCAACACCCTTATTCCCAATTTATTTTCCAATTGACTAAGTCCCGTGATATCCGCGTCGACTGCATTATACTGAAGCTCCCCAAAATTTAGTTGGGAAATAAATCCTCGCTGTGCAGCGTCCACCGCACCACTTACGCTGGTCACTGATGTTTGCTTGCCCAGTGCATAGTTTCTGAAATAAGTACTATTCAGCACCAAGTATGGTGCACCCGTATCGATAATGAAATTGCCTTGTATGGAATCGATTTTACCTTCCAACAAAAGCAAATTACCACTTCGTTTGAGAGGAAGCACCAATCGTTCCCATTCGCCTACCACTTGAGGATCAGAAGGCGTGAAATTGGTGAGGGTAATATCATGCCACGCAAGCCCCTTCGAAAAGGAGCATATAATGAAGAGCATCATAACCAAGAGGCGAAGCATGCTGCAAGATAGCCCCAAACGACTTTCAGCAAAAAATCCTTTATTTCAAAAAGCCTATTCAAAACATCAATTACATTTGAAACCATGAAGAAGTCTATTAAATCGCTCATCATCCTTGTCATTCTTTTCAGTGGAATGAGCTTTTACCGACTCAACAATGTCAAGAGTTTTGAAATCTCCTGGGATGTTTTGGGCTATTATCTTTATTTACCAGCCACTTTTATCCACGATGATCCTCTGCTTACAGACATCACCTGGCTCAAAGAGCAAAATGTCGACAATAAGCTAACAGGCACGTATTACATGATTTCATCCAATGAGAAAGGTGAAAACATGTATTTCTTTTTAATGGGAATGTCTGCCTTTTACTCACCGTCATTTGCAGTATCGCACATCGTCGCCCAGCAAACAGGCGCTCCGACAGATGGATTTTCGATGCCTTATCAATACGGCCTAGTCATTGGAGCTTTGATTTATTCATTGATTGGATTAATTTATTTTAGAAAAATACTCTTGCGCTATTTGTCAGACAATATCACATCGATGGTATTGCTGATTGTTGTTTTAGGAACGAACTATATTCATCATCTTACATTGGATAATCTCGGAACAGTAAACATCCTGTTCATGCTCGTTTCACTGATTACTTGGAATACCATTCGTTGGCGAGAAACCAAAAATTATTATCGATTAATTCCTATTGGTATTTTTTCAATTCTTGTTGCACTGGTAAAACCCAGCGAAGTATTTGTGATACTAATTCCATTGCTATGGGAAGTCACATCATTTAAACTTTTAAAAGAGCGATTCCTTGAACTATTAAGCCATTGGAAAATCGTTGTTTTAACCGTTGCGATTTGCCTATTGATTGCTTCTCCTCAAATGTATTATTGGTATTTAAAGACTGGCAAGGTGTTATATGACAGCTATAAAAATCCCGGCGTTGGTTTAGATTTCTTATCTCCGCACATACTAGATGTGCTCTTCAGTTATCGCAAGGGATGGCTAATTTATACCCCTGTGATGATCCTTTCAATCATAGGCTTTATTGTACTTTATCGAAACAACAAATCGATATTTTTTGCATTATTTATTTATTCCTTCATTGCTTTTTACATCATTGCAAGTTGGTCGGAATGGTGGTATGGCGCTGCCTTCTCCACTCGCCCAATGATTGCGATTTATCCATTGCTTGGTGTGAGTATCGGCTATACATTAAAATCAATTGCAGAAAAAAAATTATGGGCAAAAGCTGGAGTAGCAGGCTTCGTATTGTGTTGCATTTTTCTCAATCAATTTCAGTGGTGGCAAATGAAGGAATACATCCTTGACCCTTATCGCACAAACCAAAGAATACTATTGGCACACTTTCTTAAAAACATCTCTGACCGCCGAAGATCGCGAACACTTAATGGTCTACAGAGACTTTACCGGGAAGATGGAACTGACAAATCCTGAGGACTACATCGGGGAGATCGTGATAGATGAAGACTACACGAATCATGATAAATTAAATACAAAAGAGGTTGTTTTCATCGACACCTATGCATTCTATGGCACTCCTAGCGATTATGAGTTCTTACCTATTTATGAAAAGAGATATCGCGATATTTCAGAAAAAGATCACTTCTGGGTGAAGACAAAATTAAAAGTGCGCTACGACAGTACTCAAGCGGGAATAAATCCTCTTGTCATTAATACAATGGATCGAAAAAATGGAAGCTACGGCTACTTTGCGACAGAATGCGTAGGGCCGAGAGATAGTCTCGGTTGGATAACCATTGAAACACTTTACCTCACACCAGAAATCAGAACCACACGTGATAAATTCAAATTATACCTATGGAATCGCTTTGGTCAGCAGGTAGATGTGGACGATATATCAGTTGAGATTTTACAGAAAAAAGATTAGGATAAAAACAAATTAGGCCCCTCCGTTGAGGGGCCTAATCTTATTCCTTAACCAAAACCAAATTCTCTATGAGATTGAGAATATACCATTGTAACGAGCCGCGCTTTTAAAATGTTGCACCGTTTACTCAAATTTTTTCTTTTTTTTTGATTTCATCAGGATTTATACCTTTACCGCACATAAAATGGGGGATTAGCTCAGTTGGCTAGAGCGCTTGCATGGCATGCAAGAGGTCACCGGTTCGAATCCGGTATTCTCCACTTCTTTTTTCTTTCTCGACATTTCCTTTTTTTATGAATAAAAGTCTCCAGCTACTTATAGGTCTATGCTTGTTCATAGTTACAAGCTGTAATAGTCAGTCCAGCGCATCAGAACAAACCAACCCATTGATTTGTGACCCCGCCAAGGGCGTTTGCGAAGCACCCGCAACAACCAGAGGCGATACTACCGCTGTGGCCATCAACGCTGAAAAAAGTATTACCATTCATTATTTCACCGACCCTATATGTTCCGCGTGTTGGGGAATCGAGCCACAGTTGCGCAAGCTTAAACTGGCTTACGGTGAAAATCTGAATATCGTTTATCACATGGGTGGATTACTTCCCGATTGGAGTTACAACAGTGGAGGCATCAGCAAACCATCGGATGTGGCCCATCACTGGGACGAAGTGAGTAAATACTACAACATGCCCATTGACGGGGATATTTGGTTAGAAGACCCTCTCGATTCATCTTATCCGCCCTCGATTGCCTTTAAAGCAGCACAGATGCAGGATCCAGAAAAGGCATTGGTATTTCTCCGCATCATGCGAGAGATGGTGTTTTTGGAAAAAAAGAATATTGCCAAATGGGAAGTCATAGCACAAGCTGCGACCATGGCCAATCTTGATGTAAAGAAATTAAAATCTGATAATGATGGTCCTGCAAAATTATTATTCGAGGAAGATCTTGCCTTGAGTAAAAAGTCCGGTGTGCGCGGCTTTCCGACCTTGATAGTTTCCAATAAAGAAGGGAAAATGCAAACGATCTATGGATTCCAGAAATATGAGGCTATGGAAAGTATATTGAAACAATTGGCGCCAGAAATGATTGCCAAGAAATACAACCGCAGTCCGTCGGGATTATTTTTTGTTTTTCCTTCACTTACCGTTCGAGAATTCGCCGAGCTCTCCGACCTAAGTATTCCCGCCGCGTCGGAGAAATTGGATGTATTAGAAGGTGAAAAGAAAATCACAAAATTCACCTCCAAAAACGGCCCAATTTATCGATTGGTGAAACCCTAGCGCTACCGGGTTATGGCGGTAGCACAGCCGAGCTGCAGCTCGCCTCTGCGGTGCGCTTCCGTGAAAGCCATAAAAATGAAGCATTGGAACAGTAAAACATTGAAACTATAAAATTCGCGGACCCCAAATCAGCCAATAGCGCCAAATAGCCCCAGAGGGGCGACATATCAATAACCCGCGGAATATGCCCAACCCCATCCATCACGGAGCCCCGAAGGGGCGACGTATTCTGCGAAGCAGAAATAAAATGAATAATCATTCGAAGAATAATATGGCCCTCGTCTTATAAAAGAAGGACGGCTTATTTTCAGATCAAACTCTCACAGTACGACATTACCACACTAAAATAAAACTCCTTAAATCCTTAACAAAACTGCTACACTGTTACAATGCTACAATGCTTCACTGTTTCACTGGCCTACCTTCAATACATGTGATTATGACTTGATTGATGGCACTTCAGTGTAGACAGTGGGAGCAGTGTAACATTGTAGCAGTGTAACAGTGGAAGTGAAACAGTAAAACATTGAAACAGTAAAATTCGCGGACCCCAAATCAGCCAACAGAGCAAATAGCCCCAGGGGGGCGACATATCAATAACCCGCGGAATATGGCCCCCACCCCATCCATCACGGAGCCCCGAAGGGGCGACGTATTCTGCGAAGCAGAAATAAAATGAATAATCATTCGAAGAATAAAATGGCTTTCGTCTTGTAAAAGAAGGACGGCTAAGTTTAGATCAAACTTATTTCACCGCCATGACGCCAAGGAAACTGGAGAAACGCTAAGAAGGATGATCCACCCGATACTTGCAGTCCCAAAAGCAAAGTTGTTTTCTACACTTAATTTAGAGATGTTAGCCCCATTCTTATCAAGTTTATACGGCAAAGTTCGAAAGAAATTCATCAAGCAGATTTCTTAGATTCACGCCTTCTGTTCCGAGAATAGGGTTCATACAACTTATTCAATTTCTCTTTTTCGATGCAATCATAACTTGGAGGCCAAACACAATTGTAATAACTTATACTATCATGTATAAGAACTATTGTGCGCTTGGCCGAAGAAAGCACAAACTCAACGCTATCAGCAAGAGTAATTTGTTTCCTAACACTCCCCATTTCCTTAGAAAAGGAAGTGTGCTTGAACTCGTCTGAAAGAATTGGATATATCGCTAAAAATACAGAATCGCTTGGTGGAATGATGAAGTTAGGCATTGGAATATTTCTAACCAATGCCGTCTCTTCCAAAATCAAATCACCATCTCTATGATACCTAATCAAGCACGTATCAGAGGTAATAAAAATAAATGAATCTGTATGATTGAATAAGGGAAGAATATTCATCTCACTATATTCCGCTGCATCGTGATCAATCTCTTCTGAATAAAATGATATGCGATCCAAAAATGGGGACTCAACACTCTTAACTTTTTCAGTATTGCAAGCAATCATGAAAATCGCAGATAGGAATATTAGGAAAGAATAATAGACATTCATAATTCTTTTTGTTCTATCCATTTCTAATGACTTAAATCTACTTCAAAAAAATACACCACTGAGACACTTTGATTTTTCAATCTACCATGAAGAACTTTACCGTCACATTCTCTTCGCAACAAAACAGTTTCACCAACATGCTATGCCATATGGCGATGGCCTGTTAGTTCTCATTGGACCATACTTTGCGTCTAGCGTGGAATCTATTTCAACTATCTTCATTTTGATTGAATCCCATAATGGCTGAGGAATAGATTCTTTGTGTAAATAATTTATGTGTGTGATACCTCGTTGAGCACCCCAACAACATGTGTCGAAATGATACACTTCATAAAAACCGCCTCCAATAGACCGTGACAAATAAACAGGTCTATCCAAAGGCAACATATGAAGATCCGGTTGTAAAACATTTAAAACAAAACCAGAATCATTAAAAAAATTAAAAAATCTAGCCGTGTCTTCCACATCTGATATTGCCGGAACTGCATCTAAGAGTGGAGTGTAAGCATAATACTCATCGATCACTACACGTCTATAAATAGACTCGTTTTTACGCTTCAAATAAAGCTTTGTTAAAGCGAACACCGAGAAAAAAACGATATTTATAATTACTGCGTAAATTATATTTCTTCCCATTGAAACCTCACTTTATAAAGCTCAAAGTAATTGCCAGTCGTCAATACAAAAATACATTTCATTCAACCATGCCCCACTGAACAGATTGTGCGTATCGATGAAAATATCATACCCTAATGATTGTATTTATCAATCAATGCATCAAACTCGGCAAAGCACGCTCTATCATTATCCATTGATTCCTTATAGTAATACATAACAATATTCACATTAGTTCCATACCATGATTGCACAAATATCTTTTCTCTTTTCTCAACATCACTCAAATGAAGTCTTTCTCCAGCAGAAGTAATGACAAAAAAATCTGCAGTAAAAGAGTCTTCATCAAATGGATGATCTGCAATCATAGCACCTGGGCTCAACAGAACATCAATCGTTTTCTTATCATAAGTTTCTTGATCGTATTGAGTTTCTTTTTCAAAAATTAGAAAACTACACATCCCTGTATCTGATGAAAAGATAAAATTATAGTGCTTAGAACCATGTAAAGTTTGACAAGAACTCGTTGTAATTGCAACGATTATCGCTGCTACTATTAGGATAGTAATGGTACTTTTAGTCATCATTTTAATAGTTTTTTTTTTTACTTAGTCTTTCTCATTCTTGCCTGAAATTACGCCTTCTGCGTTTACTCCTATTCCTTCAACAAAACTCTCACTTCATAACACAAAAAAACACCTCATCTCTCTAATTCAATTAAATCACACTATACAACCTAGGATCTTTCAACAATATTGAGAACCATATTATACAAAATCATTAAACAAACCAGCATAAGTACCACTCCTGTCATAAATACGTTACATATATAACTTCCTTGTTTGAAGTTTTTTTCTTTTCGATCATAACAAGTATCTAATTCCAAATATGCCATCACAAATCCTATAACTCCAATAAGAATTACTCCCGCAAATTCAATCACTTCATGGTATTGATAATAATTTTTCATTTTGCATACTTGCTTTCAAATGTTCATTTGATAAGATTTTTTCCTTCGGCTAAACTAATGACTGATCGAGAGATTTTAATCGCAGAAGCTAAACTAGATAAACATTCATTCTTTCTGCCTAATTCCTCCTTTACGTCTACTAATAATAACCACAGGAATGATTGATACAACGGTGATCATTAGTGATCTCTGCCATGCCAAATGATAATCAACCGGTAACCGGAATAAATATTGATAAGATAAAAAAGCAGTAAAAATTGTAATTGTAACCACGAGCTTATTCTTGCATACTTCTGGAAGAACAAAAACTAATATCGCGTAAACTATGAAAAAGTATAAAAAAAAATAAATTACAGACAGTATTTCCCAGTATCTTATTTTCATTATAAACGTTAATGTGTAATCAAAAATCAGAATAGCAAAAAATGAGTAACATGCTACTTTGAGTATCAGTTTTATTAGATTCATTTTACTTTCTTTCTTGATGTCACAACATTTGCATTATCAACGGTAAGCCATGCGCAGAGCCATTGGAACTGTATCTCATATTTATTATCGTCTTCTGGAAACCTATTACTCTTTCTCGAAATTAATAAGATTAAATCTAATAGTAGAATTTATTCTTCAAGCCAAGCTCCCAGTACAAATACCACTACACAAGCACATAAAACTATCCAACACTTTGATAAAATTAATAGCTACCAAGAATCATTGACCAATCCTCTTGTCCATATTCGAATAGAGTCATTTCGTCGATATCGCATTACAGTCGAACACTCCAAAGTATCCGGATAGGATTGATAGATATACCAATCTCCTTTCCTTCTTCCATCTTTTATATTTCCGGAAGCTTGTAATATACTATTTTTAAAAACACACACCCTTTTACTATCCAAATGAACGGTATCTTGGCCGTTATAAGCCATTTGGCAATGACAAAACGTCTCTCCGCCTCTAGTGTAAAAATGTCTCCATCTGTTACAAGAGGCTAGAGAAAGAACTAAAAAACATATAACGTAAAACAATCTAATCTTATAATTTTTCTCTAATTCCGACATATCCTTTAGTTTTATAATTATTCTCCCATGTTTGCTCATTTTTGAGACCAGGATTCTTCTTATGATACTCCCTTCTGAAATTTATTTCTGAGTTTTAGCGCGCCATTAAAAAAACGCATCCACACTCCACCATCTGCCCAGCTCATTTCAGAAATTCTTATATCGAAATCGTAGCCTTCCGATCTGCCGACAATTTCATAGAATGACTCTTAATAAAAGCACTCCTTTGAAACTTTCGATATGTCATTTGAATCCTTGCTCAAAGCTCTTTATAAAAATGGGATTTACTTTCCTACTGAGTTGTAAACCCATGTCCAAATCTCTTTTACTCAATTCATATTCTTGCATCCTAAAATAAGAATTAGCTCTTGAAAACAAACTAGTCAAATAAAGATTCTGATCTTCTACAGCCATTTTTCTAAACGTTACAATTAATGACAATGAGTCTAGTGAATCGCTATTCGTGAGTAGAAGTGAGAGCACATCACCATAAGTCTTGGCAGCTAGTTCATATCGATTTGTTGTGAAATAATGTTCGGCTAAATAACCATTACAATAACCCAGTTCATTCTTAGTGTCTGACTGCTCACAGCAATTACGATGTGCCAGGAAGAAGTATTTATCATCTCTCCCGATGCTTCGTATTGCGAATAAATTGGTAAGAGCACTATCTATTTCGTGATTATTGTCAAATGAATATTTTATATAGTCGTAGGCCACACTATCATTCATCACTTCAAATTTTTGTTGTGAAATTTTGGTTGAACATGGGTCCTTTCTTCCGGACTCATTACAACTCTGAAAAAAAATAGCGTGGAAAATGAAAATTGATTGTATCAGAGCTCTCTTTTTCATTATTTTACTTCCGTTATTATTTTAGTTTTATTACCTTTTATAATTTGACTTATTAACAGCTAGGAACGAGGAGATCCGAAAAAAGTAAATTAATTCTTACTAAAGTATAACCTTACCTTATTTGAACTTTCTGAATAAACTGATTCATTCTAGCGTAATTCAACTCATTTGTTTCACACGACAATACCAAATTTTGCGGAATAACAGCTCTAATGAATACAGAATTTTCCAAATACACTACAGCTTGATTTAAACTGAAGTCTGCCTCATAAAAGAGCATAGCATCACGATATTCTCGTCCCAAATCTCTTTCAAATTGCGATGGGCAAAATTGATTTCGAATTTCATCTTGTGTAATGTTCTGAGGAAGTGATTCAATGTTTAACAAACCTATCTGTTCCGAGCTATAAAACACTTGAATTTTTTCTTCTTTAGATTTTGAAAAGCTAAATCCATCACAATATAACACTCTCTCTTCAAAGGGTATTTCATTCAACTGCTGACTTGCTGTTATATTAGAAACTCTATTGATGAGATACCCCAAAAAGCATAACACAACTAATATAAAAATTAAAGAAAATACTCTATTTACTTTCATTTTTCTTTTTTCTTAATTCTGAAACGAAATCATTTCGATTCCTTTTAAACCAATCTATTATCTTAGGATCATTCGTGCCGAATGAAAAATAAAGCGTATCATCCATTATCCTATGAGATGAAAAGTTATCCTCTTCAAAATAAAAATCCCAAAACCCACTCTTTTTCGAATACTGGGTTTTCAAACTTTCAACATTCATTACGCTTTCAGGGTGACAGAAGTCATGATTTGGCTTATCATTACTTCCTTTTTTGGACACAGTCATCAGAACCATCTTAAAGTACAAAGCCTCACCAAATTCATTGATTATTTCCGATTCATATGATCTAGATACATACCTTAAATCTCTTGTCAATGATCTACTAGCGTAACCTTCAAATGGGCTCGGATAAATTAGCTCAACTTCTCCCTTTGCAAGTGTATCATACGATTGAATACTATCAGTATATGTAGTTCCAGTCGTTCGAATATCAGCTAAAATCGCACTAGCAATAAATACAAAGACAGATGCTATTCCAATTGTTTTCAAATTATTTCAATTTCGCGATTATTTAAACAATCATATCTTCCTCCACTTTCCTCACCTCCAAGCTCGGACTACCGTAAATATGTTGTGCTTGGAGTTTCAATTGATCCGTTTTTAGAATTTCTTTACGAGACCTAAAATATGAAAATATTCTAGAATTAAAAAAAGACCCTAAACTACCACAGGCCCGCAGTCTCGCAGTTCCACAGTATCAAGCTACCACACTAAAATAAAACTCCTCAACTCCCAAAACTAACTGCTACACTGTTACAATGCTACAATGCTTCACTGTTTCACTGACCGACCTTTACAGCATATGATTATGACTTGATATCAAACATCAACTCTTCTTGATAAATTCCGAAACGCTATTCGCTTTTCTATTTATCACTTGAAAAAATGAGTACTGCGTCATCGTACCCACCCAATTCATTGGGTGAGAAATAACTACTAAATAATAGGGATTATTTTTAAATGTATAAAATTCTGATTCCGAATAAACAATCTGCATATCCATGGAATCCAAGGGAAACATATCATTCTTGACTCTACAAATATCTAGCTGTTTCCCATTCATGTGAACACTTCTTATAGCAGTCGAACTCATGTTTCTTTGAAAAATAGTATCAGTAAACTCAAATCTATTACCCGAAATCAGAAACTGATAGGTTGTAAACGAGGAGCTATCTGAATATCCTGAACTAAATAAAATATCAGGCTTTAGCCTAGCTTCTTCTAGGAACACAGTTGTCTTTCCTTTTTCTACAAAAAATTTCACTATCGAATCTTCCACACAATCGGTATCAATTGTATTAGAATCGGGGTTTAGCGAATCAAGAGTCTCACTATTCCTTTCTTTCTTAACCTCTGTGGCACAGGAAAGAAGAACAAAGACAAATACTAAACACACCAATTTCATCAATTTCATATTTTGTATAATTATTTATTCCTTTCCTTGTCCTAGTACCTTCCCTTTTCCTTCCCCTGGATACTGTAGATCTCTCCATGCATCAGTCCATTTAGAAAAAGTGATGTTCCTTATAGCGCCTGTGGATTCATATTTATAGTTCCAACTTACTCTATTCGGTATTTATATGTCACTGCCCCTTCCCATAACTCACTATCTTCTTCTTGATTCTGGAACCCAAACCGGTATTCCTCCACACTCCATGTGCGGTCGGTGGTGCCTTGGGACATGGGAGCTCCCCTCTCTTTCCTCACCCCCAATCGCGCACTGCCGTAGATATGTTGTTCTTGGAGTTTCAAATAATCTGTTTTTAGAATTTCTTTTCAAAAACTAAAATATGAAAATATTCCAGAATTAAAACATAGACTAAACTCTCACAGTATTAAAGTTTATCACATTAAGAAACATGCCTCCCCTTTCACAGAATATCACTATTTTTTTTTTAATTTTTATTCACTTGGATTATACCAAATAACAACTTTTCCGTTCTCCACAACTATAAAATGTTGAACCCGATGCTCCTCTTTATAGTAAGACTGAAGTTGATAAAACGATTGACTTGAACCATCTGAATATTGGACTGTAAATGCGCTAACTCTACTAATTTGATTTGTATAATCATTATCCTTTATAATCCTATTTCCTATATCTACTGATTTTTTTTCATCACCAAAAACCATTGGTCCTTCGCACTCTGCAAATCCAATTATTTTCTTGTGAAACTTGATGTTATAGTCCCCATTCAAAGGTGACAAACTTAACACATTGCTAAAATCTTTTTTTGACACAAAAAAAGACCACCTATTAATTTCTCTGATTTCTACATATGCATTAAAATAAATATTGCTGTACCCCTCTTGCTCAGCAAACCTACTATAGTCTACAGGAACTATTTTGGTGATTATTAGCTCTCTCAGAATGTTAACATACCCCGCTTCACTGCTCTGTACCTCGTTACCGTAATCATAAATAGTGTCTCCAACTACTACCCCACTGAATCTCAGTGAGTCGAAAAAAAGAGTATCATACCTCGGTGAAAGAAAAAAAGACTGGCTGTGAATATTTGTATAAGAAATAACACCAAGAAATAAAAATAAATTAATCTTAAATGATAACATAATTCATTGAATTTTTTTTCAATTATTAAACTCCTCAATAGCGCCTTGGACAAGCAATACTTATTGAAAACTGCGAATGTAAAGTGTATTAAAAAATAACTACAGTTCGATCCATTCCCCCAACAACATTCCCTGCGGGTTTTGCTGGATATATACTACTTATTGTTGGCATGTTTAATCAATTAAATTCATTTAAGCATATCACTAATAGTGTAGTAAAGCATCAATGCAGACGCAAATATTAAAACTATGCCTATTTTCAAGTAATTGCAAACAAATCCTCCTCTCTTAAAAACTCTCTCCTTTCGATCGTAGCATTCATCAATCCCTAAACGAGCAATGATAAACCCCACTAATCCAAGAACAATTATACAAGCCAGCTCAACGAATACTATATTTTGGTAATAATTTCTCACTTTTTTGCTTTATTTTCATATGCCTATTTAACTTCATCAAGCCCTTGATTTTTCCAACTTCTATGCGAATTGCTCCTATGGCTACTGCAATAGTCTTTTCAACTTTTGGAATCGTGCTTTGTTAAACAAGCTTCTTTGTAAACATAATAAAAACAACTCCAATTAAATGTTTCAAGGCACTTGTTATTGATCCAATACTTCAATTTTTAAAGTCCCTCTAGTTCTTTGTGACTGATAACAGCATTCTCACTGAACGTGTAATTTGAGTTAATTTGATATTTTTTATCAGATTAAAGTGCTAATTCCCATCAGCTTATAAATAGGTTACAAAGTAGGAATTTAACGTTGCATCATCAAAAAAAAACAATAAAAAGTAACTTCATCCAATTTTCATTTAAAAATTGATTGAAAAGCACCCACCAAATACCCATGCTTCAGTTTCAAAATTATTTGAATGAACTCCTCACGGATTCAATTCCGACACATTACAAATCCTGTTGCCAAAAGAATGCCTAACCAAATAGACTCTCGTGGGCATGATCCCTATATTTGTCTAGCTATGGACTCAACCATCTTCCGAAAAATTATATCTGATAAAAAATGAAGTACTTTTTTGTTTCGAATTCTGGTGATGAAAATATTATTGGAAAAATAGCTCCACAATGTAAAGGAATCCCATCAATTATTAAATCAGGATATAAGTGGTTTGATGAACCGAACTCAATGACTAAACTTAGTAATGAAACCTTTCCGCAGTTTGATCCAAACTTGATTTTTGAACTAGATAAAAGAGCATTGCTTACTGATATTGTAAGTCATAGTAATATAACTGCAAAAGGTTTTTTGCTTAATGATAAGGCTAAAAACATCATTAATCAATTTAACTTAATCGACCACAAGTTCTATCCTGCCACTCTTATTGTAAATGGGGAGATTTTAAATTATCAGTGGTTACATTTCAAAACTGACAATGACTTTTTACTAGGCAATATTAACTTTACAAAATCGTCGTTTCACTTATGTGACGTTACTTATACTAAAATAGAGGACCTAGATATTCATTCATTTGATGATTTTCAAAAAAAACAAAAAGGGCTTTTTTTGCAATATATCTCTGCCTCTAAACTAATAGTGAATGATTCTATTATAAACAAAAAGTATGATTTACTTTATTTTGGACATATGTTTCTTAATTGCTTTATTTCACAAAGATTAGTCGAAGCACTTAGGGCTAATAATATAACCGGGTTTGATTTTAAAGAGCAATTAATATATTAATTTACTTTCCCTTCGGAACCTCAACATAGCGAGCCTGCTCTGGGTGATCTAAAATGTACTTTTTCAGCTTTTCAACTTTATTGCAGTCAACAAATACATTGCTGCAATCTATTCCCCTTAATATATCCAAAGTTGAAACGCAAGTACTATCCGATGAAATCAATAATCCATTTTCTTCTTTATAACAATCAGTATAAAAAGCTTTCAAATCAATGAGCAAATACTCCGCTAGCTTCAAATTCTCATGTACTATAGCTTCATTTAATGCGGTATCGTCTTGTTCCTCTACAAAAAAATTTATATCTGCGCCATGATTGATTAAAAATTCAGTGATTTCAAAGCAACCGGAAGCACTTAACCTTAAAAGAGTGTACTGCGGACCTATCGGTTGTTTCGGGTCCCAATTAATGTGGCTGCGTTCAACAAAATTCACATCCATACCGTACTGAAGTAAAAGGGCCAATACTGCAGTATCACATACATTTCCGAAATCTTGCACAGCCACGGATGATGCACTACTACCATTATTAAAACTAGCCGCGTTTGGATCTGCCCCCAAATCAAGAAGACATTTTACCATATCCATTTCATGGTGTGCAACGGCTATTTGTAAAAGACTTGAACCCCAAACACTATCTACGTGATTTATGTCATACTGACCTGTTGCCATCAATTCCCTGAGACGCTCACAATCACCGTCATCAGCAGCCTCAGCCATTTCTTCAAATGCAGTCCCGTCAAAAATTTCATATCTCAAGCCTTCTAAATAAATGAATTTATTACAAGAGATTATGCCAAATATGATAATGAGAAAAAAGCAAAATTTATTTACCATTTTTTATCTGATTATATTCAGGAACATCATTGACTTCTTCAATACACTGATCTATTCCATGACAGGTATATGGACCGTAATATGGGACGTACGCCTCCAGCGAGTTGAGATAATATGTTTTCCCAACATTCCAAACCTTAGGCACTAAAGGATTAAGACCAAGAGTCATTTGGGTTGTATTCAAAATTTCACCTAGAATCACATAGTTTTTTAATTTATGCTGATTGAAAATATTTAAGCCATGAAATGCTATAGTATTGGATGAAAGCCAAGCAGGATTAAATGTTATGGACGGTCTATTTGTTTTTAATGCCGCAGCATTGGCGAGCCCCCCCCCTAATGAGTGGCCCACGAAAGTTAACTCTTGTCCATGTATTTTACTTTTCGGACTAGTGAGGTCTTGAGCCAATTTTATTGCTCTCGATGTTTGATCCGAAAAACCCCAAAACTGAAGTAAGTTATGTGTCCAATCGTTTAATGAAGTAGAACCTTCGAAAACTAGCGAATATTCGGTTTTACCATCTATAGTTCGTTCATAGAGTTCTGAATGCATGCCACTTTTTGAGTCATAATTCAGACCCTTTTCTGCACTTGAAACCTTCCATCCTGATTGATCCAATTCAGCTTGCTCTTTTTTAGATAAACCTCCATACACTTTCTTGGACATCAATGCAGCCTCTTTAACTGTTGGAGTATCCAATTTCATGTCGAAAAACCATACAGGATTATTAGCAAATACCGCATAATAGCTTATTGCTTCATTTGGCTTAGGATCTAAATTCCATCTTCTTCCCAATCGAGTGTCTAGATCACCAAAATATGCGGTGTTGTGATTTCCTGCACCTGAAACTTCGTCAACTTTTTCTTGTGTATTAAACCCAAACCGATATTCCTCCACACTCCATGTGCGGTCGGTGTCGCCTTGGGACATGGGAGCGCCGAAAGGATAGTAGTCGGAATAAGAAATTATTTCGGCGTGGTAATAAACGTTTACGCCATTATCTACCGTCGCCATTTTACGATCAGAAATCACCGTGAGAACATTGCCCAAATGATTCGCTAATTCATAGCGTTTCATCCCCCTCACCCGATCAAATTCCCCCACATCAGAAGGATCCACCGCGCCAATCATATCTAAATCTTGCTTCACCACCCCCAAGCGCGCACTGCCGTAAATATGTTGTTCTTGGAGTTTCAAATGATCCGTTTTTAGAATTTCAATTTGAAAACTAAAATATGAAAATATTCTAGAATTAAAACAAATCCTGAACTCTCATAGTACCGCAGTCTCACAGTCTCAAACTAGAATTAAACACTTCTACTTCCAAACTCGACTGTTTTACGGCTTCATTAATTCACTGCTTCACTAAAAGAGCCTTTACGAGCCGATGCTCGCGCTCCTTCCGTGTTCGTTGATGGTAAAAGAAAAGTTGGTACGATAAATTATTTTCTTCGCAATAAGCTTTCTTCGAAATATCCATCGCCAAGCACTGATCAATGTGCTCCTTCCATGTAAGTTCTTTTTTCATACCCGAAAAATCAGGCAAATTCAATTATCTTTAGGACGTGCTTGAGCGGAGGGATACGTTAATGTTGATTTCTCAATTAGACGAGGACGAAAAAAATGCTCTGGTTAAAATCATTAACTCTATGCTTACCAAAAAAAGAATGAAGGATTTACTGGACGGTAAAGTGAAGCTGTAAAAAAGCCCCGTTATGGGGCTTTGTGCGACTGAATCAATTTTCCCTCTACAAGAATAGATTTTTCTTTTTCAAATAAAATAAATTCCTGTTCAGTTACTTTAGTAGCATTATTTTTAAAATAAGCTTTTGGGTCTGAGTTAAATACCCTTATAAAAAAGACGCCATCTTTTAACAGAGAAGATTCGATTACTCCTAATAAAGAATCACCCTGTAATACAGAACGTAAATCAGGAGCAATAAACTGATTATAATTAATTAAGTTGGATTTCGGGTAAGTTTCTAACGCAAAACTATCTTTACCGAGAACTGTAATATAATAGTCTTTACTAATATAAATTATATCATCGGTATTATTTATTACTTTAAAAAATAGACTTTGCTTATCTTTTTCCAATCTAACTTCGACTGATACATTCTTTAAATTGTTATTTGATGGAGTACAACTCGCATGAATTAAAATGTTAAAAAACACAACTAAAACTATATTATTTAAACGATAAATATTCATACTGTACATTATTTACATCCTTTGCATTTCGGATGGTCTTTAGTAGATTCCGGGGCACGTTTCTGATTTTTTCCCTCAGGATATTGAACTCGAACTTTATTTTCTTCTTCCACAGCGTTCCCCTGATCGTTTCCAGTAATTATTGGAACAGCATGAGAAACCACTTCGTGCATTAAAATATCAGCAGGCTTGTCTTCCAAAGGTTTTCCCTCAGTATCTTTTAATCCTTTGTATTCATTACCCGAAATAAAAACATCTGCATTAGTCCCCTCGGCACCATATGTAGCTCCCCCACCTGCTGTTTTATCTAAATCAGAAGTTTTAGTTTTATCGTATTCAATGGTCTTGCCATCCTTAGCAATTCCTGTAGGTACATTCGGAGTCCCATCTATTTTTATTGTTATCGTTTTATCTTTTACATTTATCCCTTCAATTAACCTGTCCCTATAGTATTCCGAAAAACCTTTTGACCCTTCTTTCTTCACGAGATAAAGTTTACCATTGTCGTCAATAGCAAAAGTACCCATCGCTTTACTATTAATCATTTTTAAGATTGGCTCTCTATCAGCTTTGTTGGGGATAATAATTTCGCGACCATCTGGATCAATATACATTATTGGGTTGTTGGCACAATAAGCATAAGGTGAAATCCCAGGATATTTCTTCTGCAGTGGATCTAATGATAGCCAACGACCTGTTCTTGAATCTTGCATTCTTTCCCCGAAGTCCAAAGAGTTTCCAGCTCCTTTAATCTCATTATCATTCTCCTTACCGTTAAACCCAAACCGGTATTCCTCCACACTCCAGGTGCGGTCGGTGGTGCCTTGGGACATGGGTGCGCCGAAAGGATAGTAGTCGGAATAAGAAATTATTTCGGCGTGGTAATAAACGTTTACGCCATTATCTACCGTCGCAATTTTACGATCAGAAATCACCGTGAGCACATTGCCCAAATGATTCGCCAATTCATAACGTTTCATCCCGCGCACGCGATCAAATTCCCCCACATCCGATGGATCCACCGCACCAATCATATCTAAATCTTGCTTCACCACCCCCAAGCGCGCACTGCCGTAAATATGTTGTTCTTGGAGTTTCAAATGATCCGTTTTTAGAATTTCAATATGAGAACCAAGATATGAATTTAAATTAAATTAAAAATTCCTCTCTGCGAACCTTTGCAATTCTTCGGGGCATTGCAGTAAAAACCAGCAAGCTTTTATTTCAACGCCAAGACGCAACGGAACGCGGAGATACGCAAAGAGGGATGTCTTCCGAGATAAAAATATAACTCTCACAGTGCCACAGTCTCACACTAAAATAAAACTCCTAAACTCCTTAACTCTCTAGCTCCTTAACTCTCTAACTCCTAACAAAACTGCTACAATGCTACAATGCTTCACTGTTTCACTGGCCGACATTGCACCACGCTCGCGCACAGCCGAGCTGCAGCTCGGCTCTACAGGACGGCAACGCACCACGCTCGCGCACAGCCGAGCTGCAGCTCGGCTCTACAGGACGGCAACGCACCACGCCCGCGCACAGCCGAGCTGCAGCTCGGCTCTACAGGACGGCAACACACCACGCCCGCGTACAGCCGAGCTGCAGCTCGGCTCTACAGAACGACAACGCACCACGCCCGCGCACAGCCGAGCTGCAGCTCGGCTCTGCAGAACGGCGCGCTGCCATTCCCAATTTATTTTTACATTGCATCATGAACATCATCGCACAAATCATCGTCGCGCTTATTGCGATCGAACATCTCTATATTCTCTACATGGAAATGTTCGCTTGGGAAACGCTTGGCAAAAAAACATTCAAAGGTGCTCTTCCGAACGAGTTATTTAAACCAACCAAGACCCTCGCCGCAAACCAAGGACTATACAACGGATTTCTCGCTGCTGGACTCCTCTGGTCGCTTCTAATATCAGATGCACAATGGCAGATATATGTGGCTATATTTTTTCTCTCATGTGTATTCATCGCAGGATTATACGGGGCTTTCACTGCATCAAAAAAGATTTTCTTCGTCCAAGCCCTCCCCGCTCTCATCGGTTTGATTGTTGTGCATTTGTAATGCAGCTTTGGCTTAATTTTAGCCCTACAAAATCACATGATGCGTTTTTTACTTCTATTTCCATTCTTTCTATTATCCATTTCCATGAACTCGCAAACGGAGATCACGGGAATCATCGCGGATATGTCTGATCGACCCAACGAACAAGTGGTGATCGAATACTGGAACGAAGACAGTTGGAAACAACTCACCACTACGCCCATTGCTCTAGGAAAATTCAACCTAACAGTCAATTGGCCTGTCGACGGTCAATACCGCATCCGTATCTCTACAAGACCTCGCAATTGGGCAGACTTTATTGTGGTCAAAGAAAAAATGCCCAAAAGCATGATGTTCCAATGCAGCATCAACCAACTCAACAACGAACCTTCGACAGAATTTAAAGACGACGAAAACCTCGCCTATCAAGCCTTCGCTAAAATCTACAATCCTTTTATCGCTGGTCGCGATTCAGTAGATAAAAAAAACATGGCGCACCTCCGCAGCGAACTCAATATGATCGAGCGATTACAAGATGTAAAAAACCGCTATCCAAACTCTTTCACTTCAAAGTATATTATTCCAGTAGCGACCTTACCGATTGCTCCAGAATGGAAGCAAACGTCCCCTTCAATTGATAGCATTTATCATTTCAATAAAATGCATGCATTCGATAATTGGCCTTTTCAGTCCACCGAAATCATGCACCACCAAGCGATTGTTCGAAGCCTTAATCACTATTACTACTATTTTAGAGAGGACAGCACTGCCGACCTTTATATAGACAAGGTGCTCGCCCGCAGCATGGCCAACGAACCGCTCAATACGTTTTTATTCCGATTCACGCTGGAGAAAATGTTGGACTACAAAAATGAAAACGGCCTATCTTATCTTCTTACTTGGTACGCTCCCGACTGCTCTGACAACGAATCTCTTTCTTCAAATACTAAGAATTTAATTCTCGCATTAGAAAACTGTAAGCCTGGCAACATTTTTCCAAATCTCAACTTGCCTGATCTAGCCGGAAATAGAATCGATCTTCATCAATTAGCCAAAAAGAATAAAGTAACCATCGTTATGTTCTGGAGATCGAACTGCAATCACTGCGCGGAGTTCGAACCTTTGCTCCAAAGCATCTATGCGAAATATAAATCGATGGGTGTTGAAGTTTATGCCATCGGCAGTGATAAAGAAGAAGCAGATTGGAGAAAAAAAGCAACTGAACAAAATGCTCCATGGAAAAGCGTATTCCTCGCTTACGATTCAAGAAAAGATTTTAGTAAAAAATATCCCGTTCCTAGCACTCCTACGCTCATAGCCATCGACGCCAATGGCAAGGTTCTGCGCAGACTCATCATGCGCAGCAAACTCGAAATCGCCCTAGACGAAATGCTAGAACTCATCAAATAATCTCGGTTATATTTGACTATGGAAAAGAAACATCCCCTCACCCTTGCTGATACAATTGATGCCGTTGCAGAATTTCATGATGCTTTTAAAATAACCAACCGCCATACTCCCACTGCTGCGCTCTCTGAAAAAGAATATACGCTTCGCTTCAATCTCATGAAGGAAGAAAATGAAGAATATTTAGAAGCTGCTAAAAACGGTGACCTTATTGAAATAGCCGACGCCTTAGGCGATCAACTCTATATCCTCTGCGGCACGCTCAATGCCCATGGTTTGCAACACAAAATTGCTGAGGTGTTTCTAGAAATTCATAGAAGCAATATGTCGAAGCTAGATGAAAACGGACAGCCTATTTACCGTGAAGATGGGAAGGTGATGAAATCGGATCGTTACTTCAAACCCGATATTAAGAAAGTACTCGACGCTCAATAATTTCTTTCCAGTAGCAACAAACTTTTTTCTTCTTTTAAAACCTTCCATTCCAAAGAATGCATCATCTGATCTATGACCGAATGTTCATTCGGTTCTAGGCGATTTCTGTCTATCAGAATATAGTCTGCTTCCTTGACTATTGGCCAAATATAGACGACTGATCTGTTCGAAACATGTGGAGATAAATGTGAAGAAACTGAAAGCACGCCTTTTACATTCAACGTTTGTTGGATGCTCCTGAAACTGTCTCTATTGACTGTTGAATGATAATGCTCTGATGAAAATAAATTCGATCGCACATCCCTCAGTATTACCTCTCGCGTTGTCCAGTAAACTGAACTAATCAGCACCACCGACATCATGGCTAAACGACATCGTCTCACCCTTGGAACTTCTGCAATGGCGATTAATCCAAGAATAATGATGGGCGCGAACTCCACGGAGTACTGATTCTTAATATCCCACATCATTGGATTATTGCTCAAAAATTTCTGAAGAAATATGGGCAATACCATCCAAATATAAACGGGCTTAAAGAACAGCAAAAGGCCGCCAGCAAAGCAAAAGAATTGGATAGAAGTAATTTTAGTCGATGCTATTTGTCCTTCTCCATTTTTTAATAAACCATCAATGAATTCTATGGGATGAGATATCTGATAAAGAATAAAATCCATCAAGCTATCATGACTTCCTAGAAAATGATCTTGTAATGGTCCTGCAATTTTCCCAGCATTTAACCAAGGCATTACTACACCTACGACTGTAACGAAATAGCCAATAGCTACGAGCGAAAGTATCAAAGCACGATTTCTCAAAACGCTGTCTGACCTGTAAATCCAAGCCATTCCGGTAAATACAAAGAACAACCACAGAGAGGTATTTTCCTTGGCAAACAACATAAGCACAAACACAAGCCAAATCGCTTTCGTCTTTTTTTCCAAGAAAAAATAAATACAAGGAATCAAGAGAAATGCTGCGATAACGTTCATGTGAAAATCATAACTCATGGCAGCTACAACACCCCACATAGACAGATATAAAACCATGGTCAATAGTCGCTCAAACAAAGGCCATTCACGACGAACTAATAGTCGATTCAATATCCATCCGCTCCAGATCAGAACAGCGATCTGAATGATCAATAGACTACTGCTGCCTGCTAAATAATAAAGCGGACTTAACAAAACCGTGAGCAATGAAAAATGATCTCCGAGATAAGGAATTACTTCACCATTTACCCCTTGAGTAAACTGTGCATTTTCGAAATGTGAAAATTGATAAATGGCTTGGTTGAACATCCCCAAATCCAAACCATAAGTGCGAAAGCAAAAATGATTAACTAAAGAAATTAAAATATAAAATACTGAAAAGAATAGAAGTATAGCCCAAGGCAGGCGCTGCTTCCAAGCCGATTCCATATTTAATGATGATAGAATTTGAGCACTCGTCCGGCAGACTTATCAGCAAGAAAATATACTCCAGCCGGTAAAGTCGCAATATTCACTCGACTTGCATCCGAACCTACCAGAAGCTCTTCTCCTATAATATTGAGAATAGAAAATGATGAGAGTGTGGTGTTAAATATTATTTCATCTCTCAATACTTGAACATTCAAGCTGCCTAGTTCAAAATGCTCCACCCCCAAAATGTAATCACATTGTGTAATGCTTTCTGATTCTGTGTAGTTGAATCCATAAACCTCGTGCTCATCCCATTTTACGAGGTATCCATCTCTCGTGTGATCTGGCAATTCTGTTGTTCCGCTCACCAAAAAGCCGCCATCTGAAGTACGCATAACATGACTTGCAAAATCATCTTCACTTTCTCCAAAAGTAATGGCATGAACAAAAATGCCTTCTCCATTTACTTGCTGTACGATAATATCATGACTGCCCCAGCCGTATTGGTTTTGATGACCAATCATAAGAATAGCGTCATCATAAATGAGATCATTGAACATGTAATCAAACTCATTCCCTTGATCAAAACCGAAGGTGTTGAATTGATTTTCATCAAACAGTCGAAGCACCCAATTATAATCGCTTCCGTCGACGGAATAATTATAGCCAATAGCAAATTTGTTTTGATGAAAATCAAAGCACACTGCAATCAAGCTGCCATCATTATAATCATTAAATAAATTCACCCAAGACTCATTTTGCCAAGCATAAATGCTGTACAAATAGTCTCCGTTGATTGTTTGATTAATTAAGAATAGTGGATCTCCGGCATCATTAAATGCAAGGTCTGCTATTTCTGTATTAGCTTCTAGTGACAAAAACTGCTCGTAGATGATAGTTCCATCGAATGCAACCGCACCATACATCACATCTTTGAAACCCGTGCCGCTCGAGTAAGTCCAGCCTGCTACAAACACATGATCATCCATTAATACAACACGATCCAATGCATCCCAATCATCGTTGCCGAGATGCGTCATCCATTGAAGCGTTCCATCTTGTGAAATTTTTATGACCACTCCATCGTAATCACCGCTGCTATAATTAATGCCGACTGCATAAATATTACCCTCAGCATCTTCCACTGCATGATGATAAGCAGTGGCATCTGATAGTAATATCTTCTGTCCGCTTGTACATTCCATATCACTGTCGAGACGATGAATGATGAGGTGATTACCATCTGCATCCTCAGCTCCGGATTGTGAAATGGTAACGTATCCTCCGAGAACACTTTCAAAACTTCCAATCATATCAACATTTCCCTCATCCTGAATTCTCATGGTATGAGCGAGCTCCTGCGCAAATAAAGCAGAGGTAGCAATTGTCAATAGAATGGATAGTAAGAATCTCATCGAATTGCTTTTCTAACTTTTACTAATTTAACCAATAGCTCTTCTAACAACTCCAAACGAAGCATGTTTGCGCCATCGCTTTTAGCAACTGCAGGATTTGGATGTGTTTCGATAAACAATCCATCCACACCCACCGCCACTGCCGCTTTTGCAATCGTTTCAATCAATTCAGGTTTGCCACCCGTCACACCGCTGCTTTGATTAGGTTGCTGCAAACTGTGTGTGCAGTCCATGATCGTCGGTGCAAACTTTTGCATCACTGGCAAGCCTCGATAATCAACTACCAAATCTTGGTATCCGAATGTTGTTCCGCGTTCGGTGAGCCATACTTTATTATTGCCGGCCTCTTTAATTTTATTTACGGCATGTACCATTGAATCTGCAGATAGGAATTGTCCTTTTTTTACATTGACAATTTTACCTGTTTCAGCAGCAGCAATAAGAATATCTGTTTGGCGACATAAGAAAGCTGGTACCTGTAAAATATCGACATATTTCGCAGCCAATGCCGCTTCTTCAGCGGAATGAAAATCCGTTGTAACAGGTAAATTAAAATGATCGCCAACTTTGCGAATCAACTCCAATCCCTTTTCGTCGCCAATGCCCGTAAAGCTATCACCTCTTGAGCGATTTGCTTTGCGATAAGATGCTTTGAAAATGTACGGAATACCTAGACGATCTGTAATCGCTTTTACTTTTTCCGCCACCTCAAAAATTAATTCTTCGCTTTCTACTACACACGGACCTGCAATGAGAAAGAAATTATCATTCTCTAAATGCTTAATATTTGGAACTTCTTGAATCATCTCTTTTAATTATTGTTCAAATTTACTCTGAAATTGAATGCGATGGAATTATGAACGCTGCGCTTCCATAGGCGCTCAATCCGCGGGCTCCCGAATTTACCCAACCTGCAGCGTGGCTTGTTCCCGCAGTAATAAACCAACGGTCGCTTAATTTCCATTGTGCCTCTAGTCCTATGGTAACACGTGCAAAACCACCGTAGCTCACCCTCTCACGCAACATCAATCCTTTCGCTACAAAATGATTTAATCCAAATGACAACTGCGGAATCGCATTGGACGTGGGCTGCACATTCAAATTAGCTTCGTATGAAATTTTACTTGAAAGCTTTCGCAATAATCTCACATTTACCCACCCTGGAAGCGGCACCCATCGCGACTCCGTGTAGGATTGTATTCCCAACGTATCCTGCCAGTTCGGCACTCCCACATTATTTTCCCAATTATCGATTCCTTGAAGCTCGACGCCCGTCCATTGGAATGTGGTATCAAACTCTTGGACATTGGTATTCTGCCCCCAATTAACCCACCCAATATTTCTCGCCGAAATCGAAATAAATCCTTTGTCATCTTTCATTGGAATATTGATGTCTCCATCAAGAGCAATACCCAACCCTTTTGCTTGTCCAAAGCCACTTTTAGAAGTATCTGCTTGCAAAAATTCTCCTTGATAAACGAGATTCATTTGATCTATGCTGGCGCTTGTAAACAAATCTGCTTTACGCACATCCAGTTTTTGCATGTCTTGCCCCATCACCACACTTATCATGGCATTGGTAAAAGTATTTTTATTAAAAAATCCAAAACCAAATTTTTGAAAGGCCTGGTACTCCGCATAGAGCGGACCCAAATTCATGGTGTCTCCAAGATGTCTGTAATTTCCGATGTATGTGAGTTCAAATAAATCACGACTAAAGCCTGCACTTGCAAAATAATTGGTAGTCACTCCCACTTGTAAACCCCAATCTCCTCCAAAAAGACTATCCGAAAAATTATAGAAATGCAATCCTCCACTCACATTACCCCCTGCTCGATTAAAATCATCCATGCTGCGCAATAATGACTCCTCTTGTGTTGGGTCAATATGACCGCCAATGGTCATATCATAAAACCATTGATTATCGAGTGCATTGCTTCCCCAATTGCCATTGCCATGCGCTTGAATCATCAAGCCTCCATTCTTTTGCCAACTTCTCTCTTTATCCAACAACCAATAAGTAGGAGTTTGGGCAAACGCACCAAGAAAAACAAAGCACAATAAAACGAATGCAATAAAATTCTTCATACGTTACCTAATTTCTACTTCTGCTGTAGCTTCAATAAACATGCGCAGATCAATTTTATACTTATCATACAAACTATATACTTGAGGAAAATCGGGAGTGTTAAAATTCACCCGAGCGATCATTCGGTTTTCATCACGAAGTCTTTCTAACAAAGCCGTAGTAAAAGGAATGCGAATGGTGCTTATCGATGGATTTATTACCACTCCTGTAAATGATTCATATCCTGGAGCGATATAGCCGCCGTTTAAAATGATCTCTTGACCATAATTCTCATCTCCCAATAATGTCAATTTCACTTCCGCAGAAAACGGAAAATAATTCTCTGCTACCAAAACAATATAGCCATTCGCTGCTACTTCCTGATCTAAGCTGATGTCCAGTGTATCCTGAAGACCCAGTCCTTCCAAGCCAACTCTCAACGGCACGTCTACTTCGACAGAGGCTTGAAGTGGGTTATCGGTATAAATAAAATCGCTCGCGCCTGAAATATTTCCCAATGGATTAATCTCAATCTGTCCCTGAATATTTAATTGGGTGGGCAATAAGCCAATGAAAGAAGTTAGATTACTGTTGTTCTCATTGATTAAATAATTTGCGATAAACGGAGTGACATTTCCTCCATTATCTATTGCCCTTGTCAGATTGATCGAATTATTAAAAGGAGCATAATCAAGAGCCAAAGTATTGATGTCGTTACCTGCTTCTATAGTATTAAAAGTAAAGCGAGCATCTACACCAACATTATTCTCAATTTTCAAATTCATTCTCGCTTGATCCAATACCAATAATCCTGAAGGAATTTGAATATCATCTAAGAAAGAAACATTTTCTGAAAAAGAATATAAATGTTGTCCAAAATATCCTTTCGCATATTTCACTTTTGCATCCACAAACTCGAGTTCTACCACCACGCTGTCCTGGCCTTGCACCGACGCATTGCTTGGCGCATCAGAAGATACCGAAACCACTCCTGTCGAAAATAATTGGTTAAATCCGTTACCTGTTTCTCCCGTTAAATCAAGTGAGTAATTCGTCAAATCAAACTGACCTTCTGCAACAGTCGGAATATCTCCCACTGATGGAGAAACATTCGCTGTAATCGTCAACGAGTTTCCATTGACCGTTGCACCAGGTAAATTATAATTACATGTCATATATCCATTGATATACGATTTTACCTTGTATTTCAAATACCCTGACTTCATCTCAATACGATGAAGTTCTACATCATCACTTCCAATCTCTATCTCTTCATTGACGCTGATTATCTGTGTTCCCGGAGGAAGTGAAAGGGTGCCTGAACTGAATGGCACCACATATTTTTGAGAAAAAATAGTATCAGGAATGGTCACTAAAGAATCTACATTCAAATCCGAGATGGACTCATCAAAAACAAGATGATACAAGAAGTTCTCATCCACATAAGAAATTGAATCAGGAATAATATCACCAAGCGTTAGCGAACCCGTAGCAAGCGGTGCTAGCACTTCGGTATTCCAAGTAGTAGGCTCCTTTCGGCAACCTATCACAGAGACAACCACTAGTAGGATGAATAAAATTTTCTTCATAGTTTCTTATACATTATGCCACCGCTCTACCCTGCTTAGCCCGATTAGCAACAAAAAATTGAGGTCGAACTTGACGCAAGCTAATAAACAATAATCCCAATACCATTGGAAGGGTCGCAAGATGTAATCGCTGTGGCAGGAAAAACCAACCTACTACCAAAAGCAAACAAATTCCACCTTGAATTTTCCAATAGGTCTTTATCCACTTCTTATCCATTCTTGCAAAAGCCAAATACAGCATCAGTGGATTGGCCCACAAAATATTTAAATTCCATTTTGTGGCAGTGTGATCCGTAAAGAACCATAAGAAAACAACCATCACTCCTACTAAACCTGTAGCGAATAGTAACACCCTGTCTGTAATTGCAACGGTGCGACCGCTTCTCAATCGCACAAAACCCCAAATCATTTGAACGATCAAAAACAATCCAAACACTACCATCGGTGTGAAAACTGTATCATCATTCAATTCATATTCTGATGGAAGTAACTCCTGCGACTTCGCCGCAATTGGTCCATCCCCATAAGTGGCATAATTAAATTCATTCAAAAGACTATCTGGTAGAAACATGGCTTGCCCCTTTTCCATGACGCGATCACAAGGCATTCCCAATGCCAGATCAATTCCAAAGTCACTCCACGGCATGTAATTCAAATAGTTTTGAATGGCCTGTCTGAACGTGTATGGGCGCGCGTAGACATAAGAAAACTCCGTTGGTTTCCCAGCAGCTTTCATGATAATATCTCTCACTCTTGAAGAACAATTATCATAGAAAAAATCATATCGATAAACACGATTTTCGGGCTTATAGTTTTCTTCTAATAATTCTATTAATTTGAATTTATCTTCTGGAGAGAGCATCAGTTCTTGCTCATAGATACCGCGACCTGTATAAATATATTCTTCTTGGAAAAATCCAAAATCGCTTTTCGATAATTTATAATCCAATTTTCCTTGTGCAAATTTCCAATAAAAATCATCGGAAAATTCAAAGGTTCCATAGTTATAAACCCAGTCGATTTGCTGACCTCCTAAATTGTCTTCAACACGTATTGCAGTGTGTCCGAAAACGGAATACAAGTCAGGACCAGGGGTACAAGTTAAGATCGTAATCCTTGCAAAGCTCTGACCAGCCGGGCGAATCGCAGATGCTGTCAGTGATGAAAAAATCACTGCTAAAAAAAGAAAAAGTTTATTCATTCGATAAATTAAAAGTTCCTTCAAAAACCATTTGTGCTGGCCCAGAAAGAATAATATTCTTAAATTCTTTTTGACTATTTTTTTCAAATAAAACTTCAAGGTGACCACCAGGAGTTTGAACTTGCACAGCATTTAGATCGGAGTGTTGTAATGCAACTGAAAGCGCGACTGCTGTGACACCGGTGCCGCAGGACAAGGTCTCTGCTTCTACTCCTCTCTCATACGTTCTCATTTCCACCTTACCATTTCCGAGGTAATGGGCAGCATTCACATTGGTACCTGCGGGTGCGTAGGTCTTTGAATAACGAATCTCACTGCCCCATTTCACTAAATCAATTCCTTCGATTTCATCAAAATACTCGATGTAATGAGGACTTCCCGTGTGGAGAAAATACTTCGTCTCTGAAATTTGAGAACACTCTTTCAAATCACGCATCCCCACCTTCACTTGATTTCCATTGACTTCTGCGCTATGGATTCCGTCGATCGCCTTGAACGTACACTTCTCAGAAATTAATCCTAGATAATGTGCAAAGTGAACTGCACATCGACTGCCATTGCCACAAAAACTCTGACTGCCATCAGGATTGTAAAAATTCATCACAAAATCCACTTCGCCTTTGGGATCCTTCTCGATGAATATCAAACCATCCGAACCGATCCCAAAATGGCGATCACACATGGCCTGAATTTGTTTCTCAGAAATCGGGTAATCCCAATCAGTTCTATTGATTAGAATAAAATCATTACCCGTGCCGTGGTACTTGTAAAAAGGGACCTTCATTCAACAAAAGTACTGATATTCCCCCATTCCCTTGCCCCTTATCCGTATATTCGCCATGCGAAAAGAAATATAATGTCGACGCTAGAAAAAACAGATAACGCCAAACCAGCAAGCCTCAGCAGTGACCTACTCCTGAAAGCCTTTGACCTCATGGCTACCGCACGCAATCTTTCTGACCTCTACGAAGAAAATGCGAAAGAAACCAGCAAGTATGTTCATGCCACTTCAAGAGGACACGAAGCTTGTCAATTAGCCCTTGGTTTACAGCTCAAGTCACAAGACTTTTTAAGTGCATACTACAGAGATGATAGTATCCTTCTAGGCATTGGGGTTACACCCTATGAGCTCATGCTCCAGCTAATGGCAAAAAAAGATGATCCATTTAGCGGCGGTCGCACCTATTATTCGCATCCTTCTCTGAAAAGAGATAACATGCCAAAAATCCCCCATCAATCAAGTGCTACAGGAATGCAAGCCATTCCAACCACTGGTATCGCAATGGGGATTCAATACAAAGAGAAACAAGGGATTGAAGTTTTTGAAAATCCCGATGATCGACCAATCGTGGTGTGCTCTATTGGCGACGCAGCGATGACAGAAGGAGAAGTTTCAGAAGCCCTTCACATGGCCACTTTGAAGCAATTGCCGATTATATTTTTTATTCAAGATAATGAATGGGACATCAGCGCGCACTCTTCCGAAATTCGTTTTGGAGATGCAATGACTGTTTCCCGCGCTTATCCTGGGCTCAAAGCAAAATCACTTGATGGCACAGACTTCATTCAATGCTACAATACCATTCAAGAGGTAATAGCAGATGTTCGTAAATCAAGAAGACCATATTTAATTCATTGCAAAGTACCATTGCTCGGACACCACACTAGCGGTGTTCGTCGTGAATGGTACCGCGATGATCTCGAAGCGGCTCAACGCAGAGATCCACTTCCAAAATTCATAAAGCAACTCGAAGGACTCGGGTTCGCTGAAAGTTCCTTGAATGAAATGTTCAAAGCGGCTCGTGTCAAAGTAGACGAGGCGTATGTTCAAGCAAAAGCGGCGGAAGACCCAAGTCCGGAAGACTTGACCAAGTTCGATTACGCCCCTACTCCAATAACCGAAGAGCGCGGCGAACGCGAGCCTGCTGGCAAGCAGCCCACTGTAATGGTGGATAGCGCATTATTTGCCATGCAAGAATTATTGGCAAAGCATCCAGAAGCCTTGCTGTACGGCCAAGACGTCGGTAAGCGACTCGGCGGTGTATTCCGCGAAGCTGCGACACTTGCGGAAAAATTTGGCGACGATCGTGTCTTCAATACTCCAATTCAAGAAGCATTTATCATCGGTAGCACCGTTGGTATGAGTGCTGCAGGATTAAAACCAATCGTTGAAGTTCAATTTGCAGATTATATCTGGCCAGGTCTCAACCAGCTCTTCACGGAAGCAGCACGAAGCTACTACTTGAGCAACGGTAAGTGGCCAGTGAGCGCTGTCGTTCGTGTTCCAATTGGAGCATACGGCTCGGGAGGGCCTTACCACAGTAGCAGTGTAGAAAGTGTGCTCGCGAATATCAGAGGTATCAAGGTCGCTTATCCTTCTACAGGAGCTGATTTAAAAGGTCTCTTAAAATCTGCATTCTACGATCCTAATCCGGTGATCATGCTAGAGCACAAAGGACTTTATTGGAGTAAAGTAAAAGGTACTGAAGACGCACGCACCATCGAACCCGATGAAGATTATGTGATTCCATTCGGAAAGGCCCGCACTGTTTTGAGTGCTACTTCTTCTGATACAAAACTTGCTATCATAACATACGGCATGGGAGTGTATTGGTCGAAAGCCGCTGCTGAGGCCTTCCCTGGCCAAATTGAAATCATCGATTTGCGCACGATTGTGCCAGTAGACGAAGAAGCAATTGCGAGTGCAGTAAGAAAATGCGGCCGCTGTCTGGTAGTAACCGAGGAGCCCGTGGCTAACAGCTTCGCTCAATCCATCGCTGGAAGAATCGGTGAAACTTGCTTCGAATTCCTCGATGCACCCGTTAAAACGATCGGTTCGGTTAATGTTCCTGCAATCCCATTAAATAGTACACTTGAAGCTACAATGCTTCCAAACGCAGATAAGGTCAGAGAGAAAATGGCCGAGTTATTGAAATATTGATTTTAAACAAAACAAACATGCTTAAAAAATTATTCACCCTCGCAATCATCGCTTGTACAGCCTTGATCGTAAATGCACAAAAATTCGAAGGAAAAATTGATGCAACCATCTCTGTTCTAAAAGCACCAGCAGAAATGGCTGGAATGGAAGCCATGATGGGACAAACCATCACCTCCTCTTTCAAAGGCCATCGCTCACACACCCTTATGAAAAACATGATGGGAACTACAGCAGTCATCACAGACTCCATCAAAAAAGAAATGATCATTCTAAATGATATGATGGGTCAAAAAACAGCAATGGTTACACCAATGGAAACCAACGCATCACCAACTGAAAATATGGGACTAGAGCTCAACGGAGCTAAAATCACAAAAGTGAACGAGCGCAAATTAATTGCTGGTTACGATTGTAAAAAAGCAATGGTAGATGTAAAGGATGAAAACGGCGCCGTTACAACCGTTGAATTATGGTATTGCGAACAAATCGCTCCAGTTGAAATGAAAGGTGAAATCCGCGGTACGCCAATGGAATTCACAATGACTGTTGAAGGAATTACAATGAAGTATGAAGTAACTGCCGTTACAAAAGAAGTAGTTGCTGAATCACTCTTCTCTATTCCAGCAGGCTATACGCTTCAGTCAATGGACCAAATGTATCAGAACTTCGAAAGCATCGAACAGAAGTAAGTGGGCATGAAAAAATCAACGCTGATTTTAATTGGAGTGCTATTAGGTATCGGACTCTTTTTTTGGTCGAGATATGGGCGTGCTCAAAATCTCGAATTTGAAGAAATCAAAGTGCTGAATTTAGAGAACGAACACACTTCCCTTTCAACCTTAGTAAAAGGACCAACAATAGTACATTTCTATGCCAGCTGGTGTGGTCCATGTATGGCGGAGATTCCCCAATTATTAGAATACGCAAAGCGTCCAGACAATCCTTACAACATCATTTTGATTACTGATGACGAACCAGAGTTAGTGAGAAGAATGATTTTACGTGGTGAGGGAAATATCATTGTAAAGCGCGTTGATTCTTTGAAAGAGAATGATATTTTCTCCATCCCAGTGACCTATTTCACCAATAATCAAAGTGCTGTGGTGAAAAAAGTATTAGGTGAATGTGAATGGACGAAAGAAGAATTTATCACCGAAATAAAAGCACTTCCAGCAACAGAAAATTAATAAAGAAAAATGAGCCAAGAATTTAGCGGTGTAGCTAAAGTGACTACACGAATTGATGACACAGAAGTAACATTTGACCTCCCAACTGATGGTGAAAGCATTCTCAATGCGGCCTTGAATATTGGTGTAGACGCACCCTATTCATGCAAAGGAGGAATCTGCACTTCGTGCAGAGCAAAGGTTCTCGAAGGAACAGTGAAGATGAATGTCAATTACGCACTCACCGACAAAGAATTGAAGCAAGGTTATATCCTCGCTTGTCAATCACACCCAACTTCCGAAGTAGTTAAGATTACTTGGGACGAATAAAAAAACAAACACCCACTATGAAGAACAGAATGAATATTCGGTTTTTAAAACACTTCGCAGTGGGTGTTTTTCTTTTTTTGTTTTTAAATAATGTGAATGCGCAATCCCTCTATGAATGCCCCTCAGGCACCATTGCATTTACTTCCAACGCAGACTTAGAAATCATTAAAGCATCCTCTGACAAGCTCAAAGGATTGCTCGATGTGGAAAAAAATACGTTTGCCTTTAATATTGAAGTCTCTACATTTCAAGGGTTCAATAGTGATCTTCAAAAAGAACACTTCAATGAAAACTATCTTGAATCCAATCTTTTTCCAAAAGCATCTTTTTCTGGAAAAATTATAGACAAAATCGATCCTGCTAAGGCCTCCCAAACGATCAGAGCAAAAGGAAAATTAAATGTTCACGGCATTCAGCAAGAACGCATCATCAATGTAGAACTTATAAAGAAAGGAGATTCATTTACCTTCAGCAGTAATTTCAATGTGATGCTCGCCGATCATGGAATTACTATTCCACGAATTGTATATCAAAAAATTTCTGAAACTATCAATGTAAATGTTTCAGGAAATTTAAAAATGAAAAAATGAGAAAGCTACTTCTGTTGCTTCTCGTTGCTTTTATTCCTGCGCTGATCCAAGCGCAACAACCTTACTTCCGAAAAATCACTGTTACTCCGAAGATCGATGAAATCCATCTTTTAAAAATTCAACAGGATGAAGCTGGCTATCTCTGGCTTGGCACCAACAAAGGCATCTACAAATACAATGGTTCACAAATCGCTGCTCCCTTCGGAACAAAAGAAAACAATGCAAAAACCATTTCATTTCTAAAAATATTCAACCATCTATTACTTGCGGGAACTTCTACGGGACAGCTTCAAATAATCGATATCCGCTCAAATACGATTCAAAACACAGTTGACGTATGTGAAGATGAAATAACTGCGATCACCATTGATTCTAATGGGAGGATTTGGATTGGCACTGCTAATACAGGAATATATATCGGCAACGTAGACAAGCCTTGGATAAGGTTAAATACCGAGTCTAATCTTCCCGATGATGTCATTCATTGCTTTCTGACCATTCAAAATCAAACCGTAGCAGGGACAGATCGCGGCCTCGTTCTTTGGAAAGACAACCGGAATGAAAGTTCTTTTCAATTATTCAATCAAACAAGTGGTCTTACCGATGATTTAATTACATCCATTACTCCTTCCAGAGAATCCAATAAAATCATTCTTGGAAATCAAAATGGCACTATCTCAGAATGGGATATAATTAGTCACATCAACACGCCATACTCCGCGCTAAACAACCTCCCCAAAGGAAGTGTTATCAAAATTGTAGAGACCAATAATCAAATCATCTGCTTTACGGATGACCATCAAGTTTTCATAGGTAAAAATGCAAATGAAAATTTTGCACAGTCTTCTGAAAATAAATATTCGCCTTTCACCAATAAAACGCCTTTCAGTGACGCCATCTACGACATGGAAGGCAGTCTGATTGCATGTAATGGTACACACGAACTGCTCATCTCTGACTCACGATTTCTATTCATTACAGATCACGATGGAGAAAGCTTAGGAAAAATTAGATCCATCATTAGTGACTCTAAAAGTAATTTATGGTTTGCTTCTCCAAATGGCGTCTTCTCTCACCAACGCTTATTCAGTAATGAGCAATTACTGATTAAACACCTTCCCACTCCCTTAGAGCCCACACAAGAGATCATCAGCCTTTCAGAAGATCACCTTGGGAAAATATGGTTTGGTATGTACGGTGCCGGCCTTGGTGTCATCGATACGCAAACAAAACGCACTAAGATCTTTACGGAAAAAGATGGATTGGTCAATAACAATGTTCTCAGTATTGCACGCTACAATCAAGGCCTGTGGCTAGCTACGTTAGGCGGCGCATGCTATGTTGATCTTTCATCAAACACACCATCCTTTCAACGAAACACACAAATAGATGAAATATCCAACTACATCTATTCTGTATTCACTGACTCTAAAAATCGCGTGTGGTTTGGTACAGACGGCCAAGGACCGATCGTACTTGAAAATGATAATATTCGACTTCTCGGAAAAGAATTCCCCTATATCGCAAAAAATATTTTGGATATCGCAGAAGACGCGCAAGGAGCGATATGGTTTCTAACCTCAGATCAGCAGGTGCAATGCTTTAAAGGAAATAGAATTGAAAAAAGAGAAATCATCAATGAAGGTGCACAGCCCGATCTACTAGCCTTTGAAACTGACCAAGAAGGAAATGTATTGGTACTAACATCTACTGGTTTTGCAGTGCTCCGATCAGATACTCCGCGGATTCAATTTCTTCCGTTTGAAGATGAGGTAAATTCCAATTATCTAAATATTTCTTGCACTGATGAAGAAGGAAATGTATGGATAGGACTCGAGAATGCCCTGATTCGCTTTAAAGCAAATCAAGGATCTAGCCTTATGCGTCCGAAGCCTCGTATTGAAGAAATTTTGGTACTGCTAGAAAAACAGGATACTTCTGTACACGTCTATGCTTCGAATCAAAATCACTTCACCTTCAGATTCTCCTCCATTTGGTTACAGCAACAACAGAAAGTAAAGTATCGTTACAAACTAATTGGCTTCGAAGAAAATTGGTTTGAAACACGCGACCTTGAAGCAAGCTTTCCAAAGCTACCCGCAGGCAAGTACACCTTCGTACTCCAAGCCTCTACCGGAAATGGCTGGTTTGACGCGGATCAAGTGAGCTATTCATTTGAAATACGTAGACCCTACTGGCAACAATGGTGGGCTATTGCACTGTTTATCCTTGCTTTTACCGCAACAGTATTTCTACTACTTAGAAGACGAGATAAAAAACTCAAGGAAAAATCAACCATCGAAAGAGAGCGAATACAAAGCCAATTTGAAACACTGAGAAATCAAATCAATCCGCACTTCCTTTTCAATTCTTTCAATACACTCATCAGCACGATTTCGAAAGATCAAGAATTAGCAATTGATTATGTACAGCAGTTATCAGATTATTTTAGAACTATTCTCGAACAAAGAGATAAGGAAACCATCACACTTGATGAAGAATTAGAATTAGTAAAACGCTATTTATTCTTACAGAAACAGCGCTTTGGTGAGAATCTAAAAGTTGAAATAAGCATCAATGAAAATCTTGAGGACTACATCATTCCTCCTTTGACCTTGCAGTTATTAGTCGAGAATGCGATCAAGCACAACATCATTGCAAGAGCAAAGAATTTGCATGTTTCCATTCTATCGAATGAAAATACTTTGGTTGTAAAAAATAATCTTCAAGAGAAGACTCAGAAGGAACCGAGCACAGGAGTAGGACTGAGCAATATCATAAATAGATACCGTATTCTTTTCAATAAAGAAATTGAAATCATAAAAACGGAAAATGAATTTATCGTTCATTTGCCTTTAATTCGAAACCAGAAATAAGCGACCATGATGAAAGCATTCTTAATTGAAGACGAGCCTGCAGCATTAGATAGATTAAAAGCTCTTATTCAAGAAATCAATCCTTCTATTGAAATCGCAGGAGACGCTGATACCGCAGAGGGCGCTCTAGAATGGCTACAGAGCAATCCAAGTCCAGACATCATCTTCACAGATATTCAATTGGCAGATGGCACTTGTTTCGAAATATTCGATCACTACAAGCCAACAATGCCTGTGATTTTTATTACAGCTTACAATGAACACGCATTGGCGGCCTTCAAAGTAAATGCAGTCGACTATCTTCTAAAACCGCTTAAAAAAGCTGATTTAGAAAGTGCTCTAGCCAAGGTAAACATGACTGCAAAACCATCATTGGATGGCATCGATTACAGCAAACTTGCATTAGCAATTATTGCCGAGGAGAAAAAATTTGACCGCCGTTATCTTATTCGTTTCGGCGAACACATCCGCTCCATAACCTCAGACGAAATAGCCTATATCTATACCATTCAGAAAGCCGTATTTCTTGTGCTGTTTACAGGCAAAGAGTATCCCTTCGACAAAAGTTTGGAGCAACTCGAAAAGGAGCTCGATCCGTCCAAATTCTTTCGCATCAACCGTCAATTTATCGTGAATATAAAATCGGTAGGCAATATGCATGTCGTGTCAAAATCACGCGTGCAAATTGATCTCAACCCTCCATTTAAAGGAGAAGAAGTAATAGTGAGCACAGAGAAATCCCCACTATTCAAAGACTGGCTTGCTTCGTAGGACTTAGGATAAAGACAGGCTATTCCGAGTAAACATCAAGTTTCCCCATCTCACCACGCGCATATCTCGTTTGGGCTTCTCGCATTTGTTCTGGTGTTGTCATCACAAAAGGCCCACCATAGGTGATGGGTTCTTGATGAGGAGTTCCTGAGCCAAACATGAATTCAAGACCAGCTGGACCCGCTTCAATAGTCACTTGATCACCTGATGTATCATAATTGATCAACGTCTGTGCAACGATCTCATGTGAGCTTGTCGAACCTGCCCCGCTTAATCCATAGGCAAATGCCATTTCTCTCGCAGGAATTTGAATGAATTGGTTGGCTTGTAGGAATACATGTAGTAGTGTCACATCCGTCGCCATCTTGTACGGAGAATGCACACCATCAAATGAACCGTGAATTACACGAACGCGGTGATGACCATTATTGAATTCAGGAATTTGTTGAGCACTTGCGTGCATTGATAACGGAGTGACCCATCTATTCTCACTTGAATGATTGATCCATATTTGAAATCCGTGACATTCCAATCCCTTGACCTTTGGAAATTCATCGTGATGCATGCCGCTACCAGCTTGCATTACATGCATTCCTCCTGGTTCTATAAAACTAAAGTCCCCTTGACTGTCACGATTGATAAAACCACCTTTACTATCAGGAAGCATGTAGGTCATTACAGAAATCCCTGCATGTGGATGAGGACCGAAAACAGGCTGTTCCATTCGAAACTCAGTGAATACTAAAAACGGTTCTATGTCAAATGATCTTGCCATGATATCTACGCCCATCAGTCCTGGAAAGGCTTGCTTAAAACTGAAGTCTGTCTTTTGTTTGACTGCCTTATTCATTTTTTCTTGATTTTTAATAAATGAAAATGATTGCTTTATTGCGAGGGTGCCTAATACCCCCATTGAAATATTTTTTACAAACTGTGCTCTTGTCATGACTCTAATAGTTAAATCATCAATTGATAAATACGCAACAATATTTCCAAAAAATTAGCCGACATTAGAAATTACCTTCAAAAGAACTTTAACACATGTCTTGATATCAGCTTTATCAACTCCCTCTAACGCATCCTCTATACTTTGTGCTGCACATTTCGCGGTTTGATCTCTAAGACTTTTACCTTTCTTGGTGAGATAAATTCGAAATACTCTTCTGTCGTTGTCATCATCTCTTCTTTCCACCACTCCTTCCCTTTCAAGTATGTCGATGATTCTGGTCACATTGGCCCGGTTGCGATTCGTAAATCGCGCTAGTTCGATTTGCGACACTCCATCCTTTTGCCATAAAAAACTCAAAACCCGAAATTGATCGGGAGTAATCGGAAGATTTTGCTCCTTCATCAGCTTACTCAAATGACGAAATAGCGCGGTATACGCCACTCCGAGCTGCCTTCCAAAAGAATTTTCAAATCTAAAATTATCTTCCATGATTGTTAAATACGCAACAAAAATAAATAGAACATTCCATCCATCCAAATAAAACTTGTCCTAAGTATTTTCCTCATTCAAACATCATTCATTCCCATTCGGCAAACCGGGTAAAATATTTCGATGCATCCCCCTTTAATTTCGAAACATCAAACCCTATCGCAATGGAAAATATTCTAAATGAAGCCGACAAAAACCGTCTGGTGACGGATTTTGGAGTCAATGTCATGAAAGAACTCATGATCCTGAATCGATCAGCATATCACAACATGCTTGATGTCATAAAACTCACCCGAGACATCAATTTGGAGCGTATCAAGTACTTTTCTGGGAAAAGATTTTAGAGAATTCCTGTTTAGCACCCAAATCTCCCCGTTCGGTTTATTCGTTTATTAGAGTAAGCGGTAATAACTCATTTTTGTGTCACCAAGAAAATAACAATGAAAAAGCTATTATTTGTTTTAATCAGTTCTTTCAGCATTGCCGCTTGCACGCACATAACTGACGATGGCACTCTCCCCGTCGGTGATGACAACGGAGGCGGCAATGGTGGTGGAAACGGCGGCGGCGGCGGCGGCTCTACGGACTGCGACCCCAACACTGTGTATTTCGCAAATACCATTCAACCACTTCTACAATCTGCTTGCGCTCAACCAGGCTGCCACGATGCAGCCACCATGGAAGACGGAGTGGGCATGTATGATTACAATGTGATCATGCAACAAGTTACCCCCGGCAACCCAAACGCAAGCGACCTTTGGGAAGCAATTACCGAAGATAACCCACAAGATATCATGCCTCCTGTAGGTGAAGGAACTTTGAGCGCAGAAGAAATCAATCTCATCACCACGTGGATCCAGCAAGGCGCACAAAACAACTCTTGCACTTCAGACTGCGACCCCAATGTGTTCACCTTCGCTGCAGCAGTGCAACCTACTATTCAAACATACTGTCAAGGTTGTCATAGTGGTACTAATCCCGACGGGCAAGTATCTTTGACAAACTACACCCAAATAAAAGCCATCGCAGATGATGGAAGATTGATGCAAACACTTTTGGGTTCTGGTGGTTATACTCAAATGCCCTACCAGAGCAATCCACTAAGTGACTGCAGAATTCAGCAAATCCAAAGTTGGATCGACGCTGGTGGCTTAAATAACTAAGTAATATGGTAAAAAAGGTTTTTGTATTCGCCCTCTTCGCTCTAGCACTCGCAAGCACTTTCAACTCTTGTTATTACGACAATGAAGAAGAATTGTACGCTGCAACCGCCACTTGTGATACCACCAATAACGTTTACAATGGACGTATCACTGCCATCATTTCTCAAAGCTGTCTATCAGGTTGTCATGAACAAGCCGTAGGAAGCGCCGGAATTGTATTAGAAGGCTACACGAATCTTAAAAATGAAATCGTCAACGGTACAGTCATGTGTGCTATCCGCCACGAAGGCTGTTCACCGATGCCGAAGAATCAAAATAAACTCAGCGACTGCGATATCAATAATCTCCAAAATTGGATTGACAAAGGATATCCTGAAAACTAACACAACATGAAAAAGAAAATATTCATAGGACTTATCATTGCAATCGTAGCGGCTGCTGGTACCGGTTATTATATGTGGAACAAACCGAAAAGAACTGCGGCAGATGAAAAACCATTCGCCATTACCACAGCTGACGAGCTAATGAATGAATTCTCATCAGATGAAACAAAGGCTTGGGAAAAATACAAAGGCGATAAAATCATTCAAGTAAAAGGAAAAATCGGTGATATCGCTCAAGATAGTTTAACCACTATCCTCCTTGAAACGCAAGACATCATGGGCGTTATCAATTGTACCCTTATCAAAGATCAAAATTTCAGTGGAAAAATTGGAGACTCCATCGAAATTAAAGGAATATGCGCAGGATACAACATGGACGTTCAACTTACACAATGTGCTTTGGTCCAGTAATTGTCTAGCACCACCCGTTAATCACTCTAAAAAAAAAGAACATGAAAAAGTACATCGCAATCTTCGCAATCCTTGTTGCAACAGCAACTACCACTCAAGCACAAAAATATTTTACACGTGCAGGATACCTCGGATTCTTCTCTGACACTAAAATGGAAGACATCAAAGGTGATAACAATAAAGCCAACTTCATTCTCGATGCTGCTACAGGTCAACTAGAAATTTCTGGACTTGTAAAAGCTTTCGAATTCGAAAAAGCATTGATGCAAGAACACTTCAATGAAAACTACATGGAAAGTGACACGTATCCTAAAACTTCTTTCAAAGGAAAAGTAGATAATATGGCTGCTGTTAATCTTAAAAAAGACGGCACTTACTCTTCTAAAGTAACTGGCGATCTTACCATGCACGGTGTCACTAAAAAAATCACTGTTGATGCTACATTCAAAGTAGCTGGTGGAAAAATCACTTGTGAATCTAAATTTGACGTCGTTCCAGAAGATTACAAAATCACTATTCCTGGAACAGTGAGAGACAACATTGCTTCAAAAATTGCAGTCACTGCAAAAGCAACTCTCGAAGAGCTTAAGAAATAATTTTGACGACCTTATATCGAATGCAAGCATTTAAAAAATTCATTATCTCAGGACTGGTAGCCTTACCGGTCCTGACTTTTTCATTCCAGTCAACAGCTCAAACAGATACGACAGAAGTCGATTTGATGGCGCTATTGGTTGAAGAAGAAGAAATAAACTACACGACCGCTACTTTCAAAGGCACACGTGTAATCAACGGTCACAGCATTGAAAACGTTGCGAAAGGTGTTCTTGATTTCCGAATCTCTCACCGATTCGGATTTGTGAATACTGGAGCCTACGAATTCTTCGGACTCGATGGAGCTACGCTTCGTCTCGGCTTCGAATATGGTGTAACAGATCGCTTAATGATCGGTGTAGGTCGATCTAGCTTTAATAAAGCATACGATGCATTCGGTAAATTCAAAATCCTACGTCAAAGCTCGGGCAAAAAAAATATGCCTATTTCGGTTTCGTGGTTTTCAAACATCGTTTGCAACTCGATCAAATGGCAGAATCCTGAAAGAGAAAATTATTTCTCTTCACGTCTATTCTACGCACACCAACTTTTGATCGGAAGAAAATTCAACAACGATCTTTCGCTGCAAGTGAGCCCAACTTATATTCATAGAAATCTTGTAGCTACAAAAGCTGAGAAAAATGCAGTAATGGCATTAGGTGGATTAGGCCGTTATAAGCTCAATCAGCGACTTTCTATCAATGCTGAATACTTTTACGTGCTACCCAATCAACTTGCTCCACAATACACTAATTCGCTTTCAGTAGGGGTAGATATTGAAACAGGTGGGCACGTTTTCCAATTGCACTTCACAAACAGCACCGCGATGACCGAACCTGGTTTCATCACTGAAACAGTTGGTGAATGGAGCAATGGTGATATTCACTTCGGATTTAATATCTCTCGTGTATTCACAGTTGTAAGAAAGAAAACACCCGTAGAATAAAAAAGGCGTCAATCGACGCCTAAATATTTATGAGTTTGAACAGAAATCCGCCAACGCGGATTTTTTCTTACCCAATCAAAAATGAGGGGATTACTCTGATCGCGCTTGTCCCATTCTGCTTGCATATACAGCATTGATTTTTCACTCAACTTATCCGCATGACCTTGTCCCCATGCTAAATCGGAAGGATGAAAAACTATGACTTTCAATTCATCCGACGCTGCGTAAATACTTTCTACTGGTGCTTTAAATTTCTTTGGTGAAAATGTCACCCAATCCCACTCACCCGTCAACTCATTCGTTCCACTTGTTTCGATGTGCGTACGCAACCCAGCAGCTTTCAATTGCGCCGTCAATGCTGTCAAATTATAAAGCGTAGGTTCTCCTCCGGTAACAACTGCCAAGGGTGCGCCTGAATTTTTCGCCGCACTCACGATTTCTTCAATCGCTAAAACGGGGTGCTTGTCTGCTTCCCAACTTTCCTTCACATCACACCAAACGCAGCCCACATCACATCCTGCAAGACGAATGAAGTAAGCCGGTGTTCCAGCATACGCACCCTCGCCCTGAACAGAATAAAACTGCTCCATCACCGGAAGATATTTTGTATCGTCAATTTTCATTTGTCGTTTGATTCGCCCACGAAGTAATCTATCTTGTTCTTGAATAAAACATTGAATGTAGTGAGCGAACCATACACTTTGGTGATGTATTGCTGCATCTCTACTTTTTCTTCATCTGATAATTTCGAATTTGAATTGATCTTTTGCTCTAACACGCGCAGACGATCGCGCAACATTACAATCTTGTGAAAGAACACTTCATTCGGAATTTCTTTCGGCTTCAATGAACGATCTTTTGGATGAATCAACATCACGCCTCCTTCCCAACGATCAGCGAATTCTATAAACTCTGAAGATTCGTAGTACATGTCAAAAACATTTTTTACTGCATCGACTACATCTTCTAATTGCACTACAGACGCCACGGCTGGCGCGGCTTCTACTAATTGATATCCGTCAAAAGCTTTTCCCAATTCCTTTTCACCATGCTCTTTAAAATAGATGCGATACTTGTGATCATCCATTCCAAAAACAACTCCCTCTCCAAAAGTGGGATGGGTAATTTTAGCTCCAATTCCGAAGTTCATATCGTGTTTAGTTTAATGTTACTTCTTTGTAATTATGTATGTCATCCAACTTGATGAGCACTTCTCCATCATCGGAAGTAGTGAAGGCTTTATCAAATTTCGCCCCCCACACTATCTCTTCTGCAGTATACGAATATCTCGTATGAACGGTCTGCGAAAAAGTATCATCATACCCAGATATGAGAATGAGTATTTCTGCTTCACGATCTATGAGATCTTGTTTGGTAAGCCCCTTCAAATCGCTCTTTTCGTCAATGCGATGCACAAGCGTCCAACTAATGGCTAAGAATAATATTTCTTTAAAATCCAATTCTAAACCATAGTAATCTCGATTTGAATTTGGATCAGCAGAATCTTTCATGGTGAGAATGACCTCTGCATGTAGATTCATCAACACATTTCTACGTGCATTCGTAAATCGAAACATCAGTGCATTCCCTCCTTCGAAAGGAGTAATCAATGCATTATTACTAAAATGCAATTTTGCTTTTGGTCTAGAAAAACGAGTATAAAGCAAACCGGTAGCCAACGCCAATGCAATCAACCCCATCAATGCTTCGAGTGACGCCAACGAACTCGCCAGCACTCCCCGTGGAGCGATGGCTCCGTATCCAACGGTGGTAAATGTTTGTGCAGAAAAATAAAAACAATCAAGAAAATGCTCTAGTGCCGTTTCACCACGCACACCGACTAAATATTCTGGTCCGATAAAATAATAGCCTGTTGCAAATAACAAATTGAGACCAATAAAACCTCCGAGCACTACAGCGAAAAATGCCCCATTGCTCAGCCCCATGATATTTTGATAAGCATTATCAAAACCTCCTTTGAGTCCGGTTCGCTTGACATTGAAAGAACCATCGCGATTGATGATTCTCTTCTTTGAGCCAGCTACCTTGGTCCCAAAACCTGGATCGTTTCTTCTATTTCTACCTCTCAAAACACTCATTCTACAATGCTTCCAAATAGATCATAGTGCTCGGCACTTTCGATTTCTACGTTTACAAAATCTCCAATGCGCAAATAATTTTCAGGAGCCGTAATCACCACTTCATTATCTACTTCTGGCGAATCAAATTCTGTACGACCGATGTACACATCATTTTCTTTTCTGTCCACCAACACCTTGAAAGTCTTACCAACTTTCTCTTCATTCAATTCTAAACTGATTTCAGATTGAATCTCCATGATCGCGTTGCTGCGGTCGCGTTTTACTTTCGCGGGCACATCATCTTTAAAATTATAAGCGTGCGTGTTCTCTTCATGAGAATAGGTAAACACACCCAGACGATCGAATCTCATTTCTGAAACCCACTCTTTCATCTCTTCAAAATCTGCTTCTGTTTCTCCAGGATAGCCACAAATAAGTGTTGTACGCAATGCGATATCTGGAACGATATCACGAATATTATGAATCAACTCTGTGGTTTTCTCGCGTGTAATTCCTCTTCTCATCGCCTTCAACATATTTGTTGACGCGTGTTGAAGAGGCATGTCCAAGTAATTACAAATGTTATCTCTCTCCTTCATCACTTGCAACACATCCATCGGAAACCCTGACGGGAAGGCGTATTGCAAACGAATCCAATCCAATCCCTCGATGTCAGAAAGATGCTTCAATAAATCTGCAAGCTTTCTGTCCTTGTATAAATCAAGTCCATAGTACGTCAAATCTTGAGCGATCAAGATGAGTTCTTTGGTACCGTTCTTCACTAGATTTTTAGCATTCGCTACTAGCTCTTCCATTGGAGTGCTGGTATGATGACCTCGCATCAATGGAATTGCGCAGAACGAACATGGGCGATCGCAACCCTCTGCTATTTTGAAATAAGCATAATGCGCTGGTGTTGTAAGCAAACGCTCTCCTACCAATTCATGCTTGTAATCTGCCTTGAGGGTTTTGAGCAATCGCGGCAATTCACGTGTTCCAAAAAACGCATCCACCTCAGGAATATCCTTCTCTAACTCTGGCTTGTATCGCTCGCTCAAACATCCGGTCACGTAGAGCTTGCTCACGTTTCCTTTGTCTTTTTCTTTCGCCCAAGCAAGAATCGTATTGATTGATTCTTCTTTTGCGTTATCAATAAAACCACATGTATTGATGATGACGATTTCGGAATCTTTGTCTTCAGATTCATGTTGTACATCAAATGAATTGGCCTTCAATTGCCCCATCATCACTTCACTATCGAAGATGTTTTTAGCACATCCCAAAGTGACAACATTCACTTTATTTTTCTTAAGCGTTTTCGTTTTCATTACTTCGCCTCTCCATTATTTTGATTGAATAGAGAATCGACAAACTCAAAACGATTGAATACTTGTAAATCTCCTATTTTCTCTCCTACTCCAATATATTTTACTGGAATACTAAATTGATCTGAAATACCGATTACCACCCCGCCTTTAGCAGTACCATCAATTTTGGTAATGGCCAATGCGTTGACATCCGTCGCGGCGGTAAATTGTTTGGCTTGCTCAAATGCATTCTGACCTGTAGAGCCATCCAACACCAACAACACTTCGTGCGGGGCATCAGGCACTACTTTTTGCATCACACGTTTGATCTTGGTAAGCTCATTCATGAGGCCTACTTTATTGTGAAGACGACCTGCAGTATCGATTAAGACCACATCTGCATTTTGTGCCACCGCACTTTGCAAAGTATCAAATGCCACGGAAGCAGGGTCTGCGCCCATGCCTTGAGAAACGATAGCCACTCCGGCACGCTCACTCCAAATTTTCAATTGATCAACCGCTGCGGCACGGAAAGTATCTGCTGCACCAAGCACTACTACTTTGCCTTGCGATTTCAACTGATGCGCCAACTTCCCAATGGTGGTTGTTTTACCTACACCATTCACTCCCACAACCATGATCACATAAGGACCATCTTTCTTTGGAATAAATACATTCTCTGAATCTTCTCCCTCATGTGAAGAAAGAAGGAGAGAAATTTCTTCTTTCAAGATATTATTGAGCTCTTCAGTACCCATGAATTTATCACGAGCCACGCGCTCTTCGATTTTCTTGATAATCTTGATGGTGGTTTCAACACCCACATCGGAGCTGATCAACAACTCTTCGAGATTATCTAATACCTCGTCATCAACGCGGCTTTTACCAGCAATCACTTTTGCTAGCTTGGAGAAGAAACCTGTGCGGGTCTTCTCAAGCCCTTGATTGAGGCTTTCTTTTTTCTCCGAAGAGAAGAGTTTTTTGAAAAAATTCATGGTGCTAATTCTAAACGATGACAAAGATACGGCAACAAAAAGGGCTTTCTCCATGTGGAAAAAGCCCTTTTGAATATTCTATCACACGATTATTATCCCTTCGCGAAAAACTCAGCGATTTTATCGTTGTGTACGATTTCTTCTTTGAATGAATAAGCTCCAGTCTTTGGAGACTTAACCATTTTAATAACCTTAGAGTGGTTCTTACCACCACCGGTTTGTAGGGTTGCTACTACCTTCTTTGCCATGGTGTCTTAGTTTATTTAATTTCTTTATGTACGGTCATTTTCTTTAGGATTGGATTGTATTTCTTCATCTCCAATCTATCAGGAGTATTCTTCCTGTTTTTAGTAGTGATATAACGGCTTGTTCCTGGAAGACCAGTAGTCTTGTGCTCAGTGCACTCCATAATCACCTGAATTCTATTTCCTTTCTTTGCCATGACTTCTTGTAAATGGGGGGCAAATGTACTACTTCTTTCCTGTTTTACAAAATTCAGTGTTAAAAAATTAACACTCCAGGTCTAAAATCTTTTGCCTACTCCCCCGTTACAGACAAAAGATATTGATTTACAACTATTTAAAATCGAGTCAAAATTACTGAAATCTGTAAATTCGGTAATGATCGTTCTCAAAAATGAGTTGCAAAGGTACCGATTCGACCCATTCATTCGGTTTTACGATCACAAATTTTGCCCCTGCTTCTTCCAACGCTTTCAAATAATTGACATCATTCAATTCCGTACTCACACATGTCCATCCCTTTCGATGACTCAAATACAACTCTTGTGGATTCCCCTCCCCGTTGATGACGATCAAATCTTCACGCTTCGCCCCAAGATTGTCTAAAATGCCTGCTAACTCTAACTTATATAGATTGCGCTGGTGTATTCTGAAATCATGCTGCTGATTAGCGATGGATTCAATACTCATGGCTATCAAAAGAGCCACCGCTAACCATTGTTTTTGTATTTGTACCAAAGCAAAACCAGCAATCAAAGCAAAGACCGGGGCAATTGGTATCATATAGTAATGCTGAAATACAAAATGACGCCCTGACTTCAAAGCGAATAGAATGAAGAAAATGGTGATGACTCCTGCTGCCAATTGAAGCTTTTTATCTTTTTTCAAAATCATCAAAATCAATCCCACCACCAATGCGGCAAGTGCGATATAACTCATGAGGGTGCTGAAATAAAAATGTTTTGCCACCGTACCCGATTCCTGAATGAATAAATGCCATCCTTTCGGAAACTCCTCTCCGGTGTTATACCACATGCCGCTTTTTTTTGCAATGGTCACATTCCACACAAAATACCAGAAAACCGCTACTGCTGCGGGAAGCACTGAAAGAAAGGTTACCAACCATTTTTTTCTCAAAGAAATAAATGAGAAATAAATCATCACAGGAACCACCGATAATATCACAGCACTAGGGATTTTCGTCAATAAAGCCAATGACGATAAAATGAGGTAGCCGAGTAAATGTATACTTCTCGATTCGTCGAGGAATTTTTTCAAAAAATAAATAGAAAAAAAAGCGATGGAAATACTAAACGTATCCGGCATGGTCTTCCTCGAAAACGCAAACCAAACAGATGTTCCGAGAATGGCCGTTGCGAAAAAAGCAAATCGATCATTCCAATAATTCTTGATGATTAAAAAGAAAAACCACAAACCCAAACTTGAAACAATTAAGTTGATCAATCTGCCATACCAATGATCATAACCCATGATGCTAGAAGCCGCGGCAATCAAGCCATTAAGCAATGGAAACTCCATACCTATCACACCAGAACTAACGTGTGTTCCGACACCCACTTCATCAATTTTTGGATGAAAAAAATCAGCTTGACCTTCGGAGAAATTACGTGCCACCATAAGCCCTGTCACTTGCCGCCAATGATGATTCACCTCCAAAGGTGGATGAGTAATACCAACAAGACGAATCAAGAATAACAGGACGATGAAAAGAAGCGCCCATTGGTGATATGAAAGATTTTTTATAAACGCTTTCATCATGAAATATGTTTGAGTGCTTCGCGAACCGTGAGTCCGGAAAATGATCTGCTATTCACAAAATCCTCGACAAACTTTTGATCTGTACGCGCATATTGTCGTAAGGCCCATCCAATGGCTTTTCTGTGAAAAAATTCTTTTGAAAATTCATGTGGTAAAATGGCCGAAACAAGCACATCAACATTCGTTTTTTCTTTGTAAGCCAATTGAAAAATGATTGCCACGCGATTGAGCCACATGTTTTCCGAAGTAATCCATCTCGGAATGACGTTCGCCACTTGATCGGGAAATGTGAGAAAGTACTTTCCTGCGAGATGTGTTGCGATGGTATCCACAGAATCCCACCACGATTGATTAGTGATGAGCCATTCAATAAAATCTATGCTCTCTTTTTCCTTGAAAATCTTTTTCTTTTCTGCAAACTCCATTGCAAAATAATGGTACTCTCGTTCTGGTTGATTCCATAGAATTTCGATGAAAGCGGAGCTTTCAAATACCTTTTCTTTCACCAGCTCAGACATGAAAGCTTTGTGAGCCGCAGCTCGAATAGGCTTTTTTATACCCAAAAACTCAAAATTGTTTTTCATGTACGCCGCCATTGCCGCGGCCTCAGCGCTATTCCGGAGCGGATGATAAATTTCATTCAATTGTTGAAATGCCTGCAATGCTTTCATTCGGCTAAAATAGCGGTTCCCACACAATCCAATGTTGATAATAGAAAACTAACGTTCCCGTTCCTCCTGTTCAGAAAATTACCTTTGTTTCGCCCTAATTGTGCATTGATACGTGGCAAAGAATACAAGTAAAAATACCTCAAAAGAACCTCAAGAACCAGTGGCTAGCGATACCTCAAAGAAATCGAAATCGAAAGGAAGCGCATCGTCATCTGGGTTTTCTGCATTCATCAAAGATCCACGTGTAAAGAAAATTGCAGGTGTCTTTCTTTCCCTTTTTGGTATTTATCTTTTTCTTGCGTGCCTATCCTATCTCATATCAGGAGGGCATGATCAGTATTTAATCACAGGTCAACAATCTCCGTCCGACTTTTCAGAAAACGAACCCTACCACAATTGGATGGGCAAGATCGGTGCGCATCTCGCACATTTCTTCATGTTTACCTACATCGGTGTGGGAGCATTTTTTGTCAGCCTCATCTTTTTCCTATGGGGTGTGCGTGTGACGTTTCAAAAAGAAATACTACCATTTTACAAAAGCATTCGTCTCTCCATTTTGGGAATGCTCTACTTCCCTCTTGCCATTGGTTTTGCTTTTCATAAAAAAGTAGATGCATTTGATCGCACTATCGAAATCACATGCAACGATCGTTTCGTAGGAGGCTACGGACACTTCGCTACAGAATGGTTTGTGTTCACTATTGGATGGATCGGAACCTTGATGACTTTACTCTTTGTTGCTGGAGCTTACCTCATTTTTAATCACAATCACAAAGTGGAGTCTGCCTGGGCGCGCTTTGGAGAATGGGCAGATGAACGCAAAGAACGAAAGGAAGAAGAAAGATTAAAAAAGGAAGAAGAGCGTTTAAAAGAAGAAGCGGAGAGACTAGAAGAGGCAGAAAACGCGATGAATTCAGGAGCTACGCTCGAAGAAGAAGAGGAAGAAGAGGAAGAAGCGGCACCGCCCTTTTTGAAATCAAATACTGGCAATTCATTCAATACCCCCATTGAGGAAAAGCCTGAAGATATTCCAGGTGTTATTGTGACTGAGAAAAAGACCATCATCAGCCCGGTGGGCAACACCTTCCGCGATGACCGTCCAGCGCCGATTACACAAAGTATTCGCCCCGACGAACCTGAAGAAGAAGGTCCCGAGCCTTATCTCATTACGCGTGAAGTTCCCGCCACACCAGTTGTAACTCCTCCTGTAGAAGCGCAAGTTCCGCCAATTGTTCTCGCACCACTCGTTACTCCGCCAACGGATATCCCTTCGGTAAAGCCTACGTTCGAACTCGATATCAATCAGACCATCGAGGAAGCGGAAGCCGCATTCAATGCGGATCCCGAATGGACCATGGTGACACCAATGGCAACACCAGAACCAGTAAAGGCTGCTGTGCCATCGATCGAAATTACGCCGCAACCTTCCATCGAAGAGCTCCCGCAAACTCCCGTTCAAGAGACACCGCCCGCAGAAGTGGAGATGACTACTCCTGTTTCTCCCATCGTTGCTCCTTCCAGTTCTCCTATCATCGGACTACAAAGCAATGGTGATGCAGGTTTTCATGTGGCAGGAATGGAAGTGGAAGCTCCAAAAAATGAAGATATCCTGAGTGATTCTGATCTTGAAAACAAACTTCAAGAGTTTGGGCCCTACGACCCAAAATTGGATTTGAGTCGATATGAACCGCCATCTGTAGAGCTTCTAAAGCCTCATGGATCGGGCATTCCACAGATTAACAAAGAAGAACTTGAGGCCAACAAAAACAAAATTGTAGAGACCCTCAATCACTATAAAATTGAAATCGACAAGATCAAAGCGACCATCGGTCCTACCGTTACGCTCTATGAAATTGTTCCTGCACCAGGTGTACGTATTTCAAAAATCAAAAACCTTGAGGATGATATCGCGCTAAGCCTTGCTGCGCTCGGCATTCGTATCATCGCCCCCATTCCAGGAAAAGGAACAATTGGTATCGAAGTTCCGAATTCAAAGCCTGAAATCGTTTCGATGAAGTCGCTTATTGCAAGTGATAAGTTCCAAAATTCTGATATGGATTTGCCGGTTGTTTTAGGTAAAACGATCTCGAATGAAAACTTTGTAGTAGACCTTGCGAAGATGCCTCACTTGCTGATGGCCGGTGCTACGGGGCAAGGTAAATCAGTTGGACTTAATGCCATCTTGGTTTCGTTGCTTTATAAAAAGCACCCTTCACAAATCAAGTTTGTACTTGTCGATCCGAAAAAAGTTGAATTGACATTGTTCAATAAAATAGAGCGTCACTTCTTGGCAAAGCTTCCTGACTCTGATGAACCTATCATCACAGACACAAGCAAGGTCGTGCGCACATTGAACTCGTTGTGTATTGAAATGGACGAGCGATATGAATTGCTCAAAACCGCTCAATGCCGAAATATCAAAGAATACAACGCGAAATTTATTGGTCGCAGACTCAACCCTGAAAACGGTCATCGTTATCTACCATACATCGTTTTGGTGGTCGATGAGTTTGCTGACTTGATCATGACTGCTGGCCGTGAGGTAGAAACGCCGATTGCCCGTCTGGCGCAGCTTGCAAGAGCGATCGGCATTCACTTAATCATCGCTACACAGCGACCTTCGGTGAATATTATCACCGGTACTATTAAGGCCAACTTCCCTGCTCGTATCGCCTTCCGAGTAACATCAAAAATCGATTCACGCACCATCTTAGATGCAGGTGGGGCCGATCAATTGATTGGTCGTGGAGATATGCTCTATTCAACAGGCAATGACCTAATTCGTATTCAGTGTGGATTTGTGGATACACCAGAGGTAGAAGAGATCACCGATTTCATCGGGTCGCAACAAGGCTATCCACATGCTTTGCATTTACCAGAAGTTCCAGATGAAAACGCCGGAGAGTCACTGAGTTTCTCAGAAGATGATAGAGATGCACTCTTTGAAGACGCTGCAAGAATTGTAGTCATGACCCAGCAAGGATCTGCTTCATTGCTTCAAAGAAAATTGAAGCTAGGCTACAATCGTGCTGGGCGCTTGGTAGATCAGCTCGAGGCTGCAGGGATTATTGGGCCGTTTGAAGGCAGTAAGGCCCGCAAAGTCTTGATTTCAGACGAACACACGCTCGACCAATTCTTACGTGGACTTAACAACCACGGAAGTTCTCCATTTTAACAAGCCTTTTAATTAATGTAATTTGAATGCCCTACCTTTGTAGCGGTAATTTTTAATGCCTTTCTTTTTTGGAACAGTTATTGAAAATGCCCGCCCGATAAAATATATATCATGAAAAAGCTTTCAATCTTATTCGTATTCGCAGCGCTCGTTCTATCAATGAATTCAAGTGCTCAAACATCTAAAGAGATTTTAGATAAAGTTTCTGCAAAAGCAAAAAACTGGAAGACCATCGTATCCGATTTCTCTTCTACACTCAAAGACCCAAAGGCTAATGTGAATCAAAAGCAAGAGGGCAACATCAAAATCAAAGGTCAGAAATACAATTTGAATCTTTCTCAATACGTAGTGATTTCAGACGGAACTACGGTATGGAGTTATGACAAGAAAAACAACTCTTGCACCATCGACAATCTTGCTGATGTAAAAGACGGTGCATTTGATCCATCAGAGATGTTTACCATTTGGGAAAAGGATTTCAAACATGAAATGAAAAACGTCAATGCAACTGCTGATGGCGTAGCATCATACGAAATTCACCTCTACCCTACGAATCCAAAAAACAAACCTTATCACACCATCATTATGTACATTGATAAGGCGAAGTTAGAGGCGACTAAAATTGTGGTAAAGACTAGAGAAAACGCTGAGATTTCATACAAGGTGAAAAACTTCAAGCCAAACACAGATTGTCCTGACACAGACTTCAAATTCAACGCAGCAAAATATCCTGGTGTTGAAATCATTGACAATAGAATTTAAGTTTCTAATTCAAATAACAAACGGCCCACGAATCGTGGGCCGTTTTTTTTATCCGTTCAATACCTTATTTCAATTTTCGAATAAACGAAGCGCCGAATTTCGAATTCCGAATAAGCGAAGCGGAATTTCGAATCTCGCCAGTTATCAGAATGAGAAACAGAATGAGAATGAATACTTAAAAATTCGAGTTCACCCAATCCACCCCCTTCACCAACATATCTAAGGTCTTTCTCTCTTCACTTCCCGCTGCTGGTTGATGATTGTAAATCCAAGAAGCGTGTTCTGGAAGACTCATCAAAATAGATTCGATTCGACCTCCTGTTTCCAAACCGAACTTTGTACCGCGGTCATAAACAAGATTAAACTCGACATATCTGCCTCGACGAATCAATTGCCAATTCTTTTGCTCTTGGGAAAATTCTAGGTTCTTGTTTGCGGCAACAATTGGAAGATAAGCCTTCAAAAAAGTATTTCCCACTTCTTGCATAAAAGCAAACAATTGCTCTTTGGAAGCCGCGTCTGACGGGCGTAAGTAATCATAGAAGATTCCTCCCACTCCACGTGTTTCTTTGCGGTGTTCATTGAAAAAATAATGGTCCGCCCAATCTTTGAATTTGTTGTAATATTCTGGATGGTGAGCATCGCAGGCTTCTTTCATTTTTTCATGAAAAAAACGCGCTTGGTCTTTATTGATGTAAATCGGTGTAAGATCGATGCCTCCGCCAAACCATGACTCTCCCGTATCCGTTTCAAAATAGCGCACATTCATGTGTACAATGGGCACCATTGGATTAAAGGGGTGAATAACTAAAGAGACACCAGTTGCGAAAAATCTCTTGGCATTTGGGTTTACTTTTTCAGCCATGAATTTCGGCATATCGCCCTCCACCGCTGAAAAGTTTACTCCGCCTTTTTCAAAGACATTTCCGTGTTGAATCACCCGGCTGCGACCGCCGCCGCCTGTTTCGTGTGTCCAATTATCCTCCATGAATTTCGCTTTTCCATCTTCGTTTTCAAGACCTGCGCAAATGCTGTCTTGTAGTGATTTCAGATAAGCGACGATATCGTTTCTTTCTATCATAATCTATCTACGATTTATTCGCCAAAATTCGCTGCTCACTTCTTTTAGAATGTCAGAAAACCGTCAGATGGCGAATGATTTACGTCATTAAAAAAGCCCTTCCTCAACGGAAGGGCTTTCATTATTTTTTTCAAGAAAATTATTTCTTTGGTTCGAGATTCGAATGTCTTCTGCTATAAAGGAAGTATACCAAGACTCCTAATACACCCCAGATAATGAAGGTGTACCACGTCTGAATACGCACTTGTGTCATCAAGAAAATATTGAATAACACACCGGCTGGTGCTACAAACCAAATGGCTGGAGTCTTATACGGACGATCCAATCCCGGCTCTTTTATACGCAGAATCAACACTGCAAGACATACCATAGAGAACGCCAAAAGTGTACCCATTGAACACATCTCAGAGATTTTTTCAATTGGAGTTAATGCCGCAGTTAAAGAAATGATACCACCAACTAAAATAGTACTTCTATATGGAGTCTTAAATGTTGGGTGCAATTTCCCGAAAATATTTTTAGGAAGAAGTCCATCTTTAGACATCCCCAAGAAGATACGTGTTTGACCAAGCATCATTACGAGCATTACAGACATCAAGCCTGCGGTTGCAGCGATAGTGATGAGGTAAACAGCCCATGTAATACCAGCACCCGAGAATGCACTAGCAACTGGAGCTTTCAAATCAAGTTGATCGTACTTCACCATACCTGTCAACACGAGAGATACAGCTACGTAGAGCACAGTACAAATTATCAATGAGGCTATAATTGCGAAAGGCACGTCCTTCTTAGGATTGATGGCCTCCCCTGCTTGCGTAGATACAGCATCGAAACCGATGTATGCGAAAAACACAATGGTTGCAGCAGTAAGAACACCTCCGACACCAAAGTGTGGCATACCATCAGAATCTGTGGTTACTTCAGGAATGAATGGAGTCCAGTTAGCAGTGTCCACATAAAATGCACCAGCAATAATTACGAAGAGAACAACACCGACTTTTAAAATAACAATAAGGTTATTGGTGCTTGCCGCTTCTTTAATCCCTTTGATAAGAATTCCAGTTACCACCCAAGTGATAAGAAACGCTGGAAGGTTGAATGCTGGACCTCCGTGAGTTGATGGGTCATTGACCAGGTAATCGGGAAGATTTATTCCAAAGAGGTGGAGCAATTTATTGAAGTAGCCACTCCATGCGACCGCCACGGTAGTGGCTCCCATCATATATTCTAGAATCAAATTCCATCCTATAAACCAAGCAAACAACTCACCGATCGTTCCGTATGCGTACGCATAAGCAGAGCCTTCTACTGGAAGAACAGATGCAAATTCAGCATAGCATAAGCTTGCGAATAAACATCCAATACCAGCGATTACAAATGCAAGTGCGAGTGCTGGACCAGCATGATCGTGTGCTGCAATACCTGTTAATGTAAAAATACCACCGCCGATGATGGCACCGATTCCCAGTGATGTCAATCCCCATCTTGTAAGGACACGATTCAAATCACTTTTTGATGCTTCCGCCTGATAGGCAGCAATTGGTTTCTTTCTCCAAACTGACATAATTCTAAGATATCTTGGTTACGGTTAAGGCACAATAATAAGTCAAAAAATCTACTTCTTACCCTTCTTCGGTGCAGGAGGTGGTGGTGGTGGTGGCGGGATTGGGAATTTCATGGCCGAAATCTTAAGGCGCTCCTTAATCTCTGTTGCTGGAATGGCGAAGCCAATTCCTTCAATTCCATAGCCTACATATTTGCTGCTTACGATTCCGATCAACTCGCCACGCTGATTAATCATCGCACCTCCACTGTTTCCTGGATTTACCTTTGCGTCGGTCTGTAAAAACTTTGCCCCATCAAAATCTCTGAATCCAGATAGCACTCCTTTAAAAACAGAACCTGCCATCAATGTATCCGCTGGAGTACCTACGAGATAAACAGTTTCTCCCAATTCACCCACAGCATCTGCAGGACTTAAGAAGGGCAATCCTGTTCGATCAACTTTAATCAATGCTAAATCTGAATCGGGCTGCTTTCTCAAAACGATACCTTGAGCACTTGAATTATCGAAAAACTTTACTCGAACGATATCACTCTGACCCACCACATGATAATTTGAAACAAGATACCCATCTGCTGAAATAACGCACGCGCTTCCATGTCCATCTTCAGAAATGATGGTTGCTACCGAGGAACGCCACTTGTCAAAATCTACTGTACCCAATACCCCTGGTATTTCTAGTAGAGCGAATTTACTCTCATCTTGCTTATCAAAATAATCAGAGGACTCCGTCTTCGATTGAACCTCATCGGAAAAAACAAACTCGTCAAATAATCCTTTGATCAATCTTCTTAATTCGTCTTCAGTACTAGAGTTGTCTCTGGTCTTCAGAGAAATTTCCTTCGACTGTTCGAGATTTACAATCTCCTTTCCATAATAGGAGCTCAATTTGAAGTTGGCCACCATTTCGATATAGATATCGGTGATGGGTCTTTTCGTTGAAGGTCGAATGTATGTAAAATGAATTTCCTCAACCGTCATATTTAACTGAAGAGAATTCTTGTAATCTGGAAAAAAGCGATCAGAAGTATCGAGGTAATTTAACTCTAACAAGAGAGTAGTCAAGTACCCATCAATATCTCTGCTTACTTCCTTTATTTCATCTTCGTTTGAAGAACTCTTAGTAACTTTTTTCTTCTTTCGATCTTTTTCGCTTTTAAAATATTCTTCTGTAATATCACCTTCGCCCAGATCAAATACAATCTCATCAGTGGTGATATACTTTTCAGTGGGCTTTCTTTTTTGATCATCATTGTATTGCTCTTTCAAAGATTGAGCGGTCACAATAGACGAGCAGTGCATGAACACAATAAGCGCAATCGCTATATTTATTTGACGTTTCATAGTTTCTTATTTAAAGCTCAGTTTTAATCGTTCCAAAACATCAAACGAACTCACCGCAAACGATAAGCCTTCGAGTGAGTATCCCGTGTATTTTTCGTTAATAACACCAATCAATTGGCCTCTATTATTGATCAATGGGCTACCATTATCACCACGACTTACCTTCACATCTGTCTGAATATAATTAAGTCCATTTTGAATATGCTCTCCACTGACAATACCCGACGTGAGTGATTGTGATAAAGATTTATTCACAGGTGAACCAACCGAGAAAACATCATCTCCAACTTTAAAAGACCTATTCTTGGAAATAGGCAAAGATGCATTTCCAAGAGTATCAATTTTCAGTAGCGTGATATTCGAAAGTGCATCTTTGCGAATCACTTTTGCTTTCTTCATTTTACCATCAGAAAATTGAACATCCACTTCTTGTTTATCTTCAATCACGCGGTAGCTAGCTAGTGCGTATCCATCAGGTGAAATCATGCATCCACTGCCATGGTAGTTTTCATCCACAATAGTAATTTGAGCATTCACCATTTCTTGAAAATCAGGTTCTGCAATTAGAGGCTTGGGCATTTCTATCTGCTCCCATTTAGCTGTTTCATTATTCAGCAAGTTGCTCATTTTACCAAACGCAGCTTTAAACTCATCACTGTCAAGTACCTTTAAGAGTGCGTCTAACAGAGCATCACGCAATGCTTCTTCATAATTTTCATCATACATGCTACTAAAAATCTGAGAAGAACCCTTTGCTGAAATAGGAATTCTTCTTTCACCATAGTGATCACATAAATAAAACTCCACTTGTAAATCAGCGCTTACACCGCGGTACTTCAATACATCCAAATAGCCACCTTTAATTTCGACATCAAGCTGCACTGTATTCTCATAATCCGTAATTAAAGTTGCTTGAGACTTTTGATATCCCATGGTGTAGAGACGTTCATCCATCCATTCAATGATATCATAAGACTTGACAAAAGCTTGTGATGGAGACACATTATTTCTTGCTCTTTTATACCAAGACTTTGCAGAATTATGCGTTCTAATGCTCAAACCATCAAACACCAATGAATCGAGATTAACGTGTGGCATCACATAGATACCTTCTTTTTCATTGGTGGGTAATTTTTCTAACCTATCAATATTCAGTTTTCTCTTGTGTCTTTTTAGTCCAAATGCCGCATCCAGTGCAGTATAAGCCGCACCCTGGATCAAGATCGATGGATCTTCTGTTGCCACACCCATCATGGCCCAAAAACCTGCTGTGAGCACAACCCCAAAATCAAGTGTTTTTGGTTTGAGCAATTCACTCTTTGGGCGATAACCTGAGCGATATGCACTCACGATAATCGGACGATGCTTTCTGATGATTGTTGAACCATCCTCTTGTACAGGCACCCCATTGATTGTTACAAAAGTCCTTTCATCCTTGGGAAGGGCTTTTACCGTTTGAGTACTAAACAGCGTAGCGCAACCCGAAAGAGAAAAAACAGCTACTACCCAAATGATTTTTATAAATAAATTTTTCATTCTCTATTTTCAATTTTATCAGTATTCAAGTCTAAGTCTTTCATAGATATAATGCGCGGGAATGGCAAAACCTACACCTTCTACAACGCTTCCTGACGCTTTAGAAGAAACAATTCCTATTAATTCTCCCTTATCATTGAAGAGGGCACCTCCACTATTTCCTGGGTTGATATGCGCGTCTGTTTGAATAAGGTTTTTTCCGTTTGCGTCTCTGTATCCACTTATGATCCCCTTCGTCACTGTCTGACCTAATGAAGGATCCGCTGGAGTCCCAATTACGGTTACTTTGTCTCCTAAACTACTTGTCTTTAATGTGAGAGGTTGTACAGCACAAAAAGCTGAATTACTTTCAATTTTTAAAAGCGCCAAATCATAAACAAAATCAGACCGAATCAATTTTGCGTCATACTTCTCTCCATTGTTTAATAATACTTCGATAGAATCCTTTCCAGAACCCGCTACATGATGATTTGTGATTACATAGCCATCCGATGAAACCATACATCCAGAACCATGACCATCCTTTGTTTTGATAGTCACTATGCTCGAACTCAGATTTTCTGCTGACATTCCAAGAGGCTTTGCTTTTTGAAGCTTAAGTATCGGCTGGGATAGTATTGCTTCTTGAGTTACCTTTCGCTCAGTTACTATTTTTTGTAAAAGATCAGAAGTCGTTAATTCGAATGTAACATCCTCTATTACTTCAGACCAGATATCCATCCCATATTCACCATGCACAAGGCTGAGTGCATAGCTTTCACTAGCAGAAACCCATGCCAATCTCCCCGCATTTACCGGATTACACTTGATATTAAAATCATAGGTTCCCAGTTCCGTACCATAGGCATCTTTTACAACTATTTTTCCTTTTACAACACAATGCCCAATACCAGTCTTGTAAATAGCTCTCATTTCAAAATCATTGAACTCCATATCAAAAATCAATGACTTTGAATCGTCTCTAAAAAATGTTTCTGATGTGTCGGCAAGGCTTGATAATTTCAAAAATTGCCATAATGACTCTTGTAGTCGATCACTATAAAAATCAAGGTCATATTCATTTTTAACTTCCGGAAGCTCTTTTTTCTTTTTTCTATAAGAAGCATCATCAGTATGAAATGAAAATGTAAATGCACCAGCTAAAATATTTACACGACACTCACCAGGGCGGATAGAGTACCCAAGATCTTCAGTGGTCACCAAACGCTTCAAACTAGGTAACTTCTTCAATTTTTTAAAATGACCGTTTTCTACATTGGCATCTATTGCTTGCTTCTTATATCCAGGTGCCTCGATCACTAATAGATTAGCCAAATCGATCTTTTTATCAATTGGATTACCGAGGCTATATCCATACATGGTTTTCACAGTAGCACCCGGAGTGTCTGTCCTTGCTCCCTTTTGCCCAAGACCGTTGATAGTAACGGAGCATACTAACATTGATAGAATTATTTCTTTCAGTTTTCTAAGCATGTAAAATTTATTTAAGGGCTGAATATAACTTCATCTACATTAATCCTCCAAGTTTCGAGAACATTTAACAACTGACGATGTTATTTCTATCTATTCGTACTATCGAATTACCAAACGAATGTCTGTACATGCTGAATCCCTGCTCATTAAGATCGACGAGATGGGCGACCAACACGTAATGACGTCTATTGAAACTCCTTTGAGACGCGATGCTTTCGACATTTCTGACGATCGTAAAATCGCTCTTATCGAAGATAAATTCCGCGACATTATGGAAATTCTAGGGCTGGATCTCACTGATGATAGCCTTCAAGGCACGCCTCACCGCGTTGCAAAAATGTATGTCAAGGAAATTTTTAGTGGGCTAAATCCTGCTAACAAGCCGGACATCAAACTTTTTGAAAACAAATATCAGTACAACGAAATGTTGGTGGAGAAGAACATTACTTTCTTCTCAAACTGTGAGCACCACTTTGTGCCAATCATAGGACGCGCGCATGTTGCCTACATTTCAAACGGCCAAGTAATAGGCCTTTCTAAACTAAATAGAATCGTGCAGCATTTCGCTAAGCGTCCACAAGTTCAAGAAAGACTTACCATTCAAATTGCCAATGAATTAAAAGAAATTCTAGGCACTGAAGATGTAGCCGTTTTAATTGATGCTACGCACCTTTGCGTTAGCAGTCGCGGGGTTCAAGATGTAAACAGCTCAACGGTTACTGCCTCCTATGGAGGAAAGTTTCTAGAAGATGCTACTAAGAATGAATTCCTAAAATACATCGGACTGTAATATGGCAAATTATTTAGTGATTGGTGGTTCCTCTGGAACTGGTTTTGCCACTGCCGAATTGTTAAAAGGAGAAGGCCATAGCGTGGTGGTTTCGACAAGAAAAGAAGAAGCTGTTGATGGATATGAAACCATCCAATGGAATGCAGAAGCAACAACTCCCTTGGTTCTTCCTTTCGAGTCCTTAGATGGTATTGTCTATTGTCCTGGAACGATTCAATTAAAACCTTTCCATCGTTTTTCAGAGACTGATTTTATTCAAGATTTTCAAATTAATGCGCTCGGTGCTGCGAAAGTTTTGCAAGAATGCTTGCCTCTCCTAAAGAAGGGTAATCAACCTTCTGTGGTATTATTTAGCACCGTGGCAGTTCAAGCCGGAATGGCGTTTCACTCAAGCATTAGTATGGCCAAAGGGGCTATTGAAGGATTAACAAGAAGTCTTGCAGCAGAATGGGCTCCAACGATTCGCGTGAATGCAATAGCGCCTTCATTAACGAATACCCCCCTTGCTGAAAAATTACTCAGCACGCCTGAGAAAATGGAAGCTTCCAATAAAAGGCATCCTCTTCAAAGAGTAGGGACGTCTGATGACCTCGCTCAGATGACGGCATTTCTTCTCTCAACGAAAAGCAGTTGGATCACTGGACAAATTCTCCATGTAGATGGAGGGATGTCATCCATCAAATCAATATAGAAATTAAAAAAGCCACTCCGAAGAGTGGCTTTTTTGTTTTTTGCAACACAGAATCCCTTATGTATTGCACTCACTAAACCTCATATAACACTATTTCTTCTTACAAGTATTAATTCCAAAAAGAGGATACAGCGGACAAAAACTCACCAGTGATGTCAAAACGAACACCGCGGCTAATGCCAAAAGAATATATGAAAACGGCGCGGTTACGACGTTCATAAAGAATAATACTACAAAAACAAGCGCTAGAACTATTCTAACAATCTTGTCGGTGGATCCCATATTCGCTTTCATAATAATTTGGTTTTAAGATTTAATTCAATTGGTTTGATGGAGCAAAATTGAATGATCTCTAAGCTTCAAACAGTGACCTACGTCACTCAATGTCATGATCTTAAATAAATGAACTCCCCCATTTGCTGCATTATTGGAAGGGATGTCGTTTATTTGCGGCATAATTCGTTTCAATGGCACTAATAGAAGAATTTGACAAATCAGGTAATTGGCTCTTCCGTTGGAGAAGTTATTTACCGCTCGCTCTTTACCTACTAGCTGCGCTAGTGATCGTTTTCGAACAAGATACAGATATGCCAACGTATGAGTTCAACTGGGCTGTGGCATGCTTGATCGTTTCACTTTTCGGACAAATCATCCGTGCCATCACTGTTGGATTTACACCAAAAGGAACCTCAGGTAGAAATACCAAAGAAGGACAAGTTGCGGAAACTCTTAATACAAAAGGTATTTATTCTACAGTAAGACACCCCCTCTATTTGGGCAACTACTTCATGTGGCTTGGAATCATTATTTATGTAGGAAATTGGTGGTTTACTATTACCTGCACTCTCCTGTTCTGGCTTTACTATGAGCGTATCATGTTTGCAGAAGAATTTTTCCTTCGCGGTAAGTTTGGAAAAACATATCTCGATTGGGCAGCTAAAACGCCTTCATTCTTTCCAAGATTTACCAATTGGGAAAGTGCGGGTTGGAACTTTAGCATCAAGAATGTCTTGAAAAGAGAATACAATGGATTCTTTGCGATCTTTATATCATTCGCTCTATTAGATGTGCTTAAAACATTCACACACTATGGCTACACGAGATGGCAAGAACTTGTATCGCCATTTTGGTGGTATGCCCTCGCAATTTCGTTTGTGATTTTCATCGTACTCAGATCTCTGAAAAAATACACTCGTGTCCTTGATGTAAAAGGACGTGAGTTCGTCGAGGCCTGATGGCCCATCTACATATTGAAAAAGGCCCCTTTTGGGGCTTTTTTTATTGACAAAATTGGATATCTATACATATCCACTACACAAAATTACAGTAATTAAACCCATCAATATATTGATTTACAATGTTCTAAAAAATAAAAACATGCACAAACGGAGTGTAATTCTGAAAATTGTTCTTTGAGGGTAAATGGTAGGGTTTAATGTGGCTTTTAAGTATATTTGAAACCCTAAAACGTAGCCTGTAATATGAAAAAGATTTTTACTTTCTTATTCGCACTTGCACTTTCTTCTGTTGGCTTTGCTCAGCGTGAGCATAATTGTGGTACGGACCACAAGCACGCGATTCTTCGCCAACAAGACCCAGAATTTCAGCAACGTGCTGAGGACTATAATCGTCAAATCAAAGAAATTATCGCTGCTCGCAAAGCTGAAGGTAATCGCGACGAAACAGTCTATATCATTCCAATCGTGTTTCACATCGTGCACAACTTTGGTCCAGAAAACATTTCTGACGAACAGATCTATGATCAAGTGCGCATTCTAAATGAAGACTTCCGTAAACTAAACGAAGACACTTCAGATATTATCGACATTTTCAAACCAATCGCTGCTGATGCGCGCGTTGAGTTCCGTTTGCCAACGAAAGATTTCGAAGGAAACTGTACCAACGGTATCGACCGTATTGCTTCTGTTGAAACCTATGTAGGTGATGATGGAAGTAAGTTGAACGCTTGGCCACGCGATAGATATCTCAACGTTTGGGTTGTTACAAGCATGGAAGATGGTGTTGCAGGATATGCATACTACCCTTCTGCTGTTCCAAGCGGTATCTCAGCAATGAGAGATGGTATCATCATCCGTCACCAATACATCGGTAGCATCGGAACAGGTTCTCCTGGAAACTCTAGAGCGCTTACTCACGAAATCGGCCACTGGTTGAACCTTCAACACGTTTGGGGTGACAACAACAGCCCAGGTCTTAACTGCGGTGATGACGACGTTGAAGACACTCCAGAGTCTATCGGTTGGGACAACTGTAACTTGAACGGTAGCGTTTGTAATGCTGGTGTAATTGAAAACGTTCAGAACTACATGGAGTATTCATACTGCTCTAACATGTTCTCAGCAGGTCAAGTTGAAAGACTTCGTGCTGCGTTGACAAACCCACTTGCAGGAAGAAGCACATTGTGGACAGCTGAAAACTTGGCTTTCACAGGTACGGACGGATGGAACAACGCAACTTGCGCACCCCAAGCTGATTTCTACACTGATAAGCCAGTAGCTTGCATTGGTGAAGACATCACTTTCTTTGATTACAGCTCTGATTCAGATGTACTTTTCTTCGAATGGTATTTTGATGATGGTACTTCATCTACTGACCCTAACCCAACAAAGTCATTCACAACTTCAGGTTGGCACGCTGTTACTTTGAGTGTTTCAAACTGGTATGGTCTTGATATCACTTATAAAGAAAGAGCTGTATACGTAATCCCAGAACCTAACGTACTTACAGGATTGGTTACTGAAAATTTCCAAAACCAACAGTTCTTCAACAACAACTACATCAGCAGAAACTTCGACTTCAACGAATCTGCTTGGACTTGGAACAACACAGTGGGTTATGATGACCAAGCTTGTGCTGCGCTTAATGCATATGATTTCGAATCTGATTTCATCGACACTGGAGACAATGACATCGATGAGTTGATTTTCCCAGCAATGGATTTGAGCAACGTTACAGGCGGTGGCCCAACTATTTCTTTCAAGTATGCATACGCAACTCAGGCAACTGATCTTGCTGGTGTGACTGATAACTTTATCCTTTACTCAAGCCGCAACTGTGGTCTTACTTGGCAGGCTCGTAACCCATCTTCTCCTTCACAAGGATCACCTGCTATTACAGGAGCTAATTTGGTTTCTGCTGGTAACTCTACTACTTCTTTCGTTCCTACTTCTCAGGCTGATTGGAAGACGATTACTTACAATATCCCTAACACACTTTGGGAACCAAACGTATTGTTCAAAATCGTATTCACAACTGGTGAGTTTGCAAACAACTTGTACATTGACAACATCAATATCAATGGAATCGTTGGCGTAGATGAAATCAACGCTGAAGTAGCTGGTTTGAATGTATATCCAAACCCTGCAAACAACTCAACTCAACTTTCATTCACTCTTAGCACTTCACAAGACGTAACAGTTATTGTGACGGATCTAAGCGGTCGTGTAGTGAGCACAGAATTATTTGCAAACCGCGTAGCTGGTGGAAACATCATTGACCTTCCACTCGATGCTATCGCAGATGGTATGTACATGGTTTCTATCAAGTCAGAAAATGCAATTGCAACACAACGTTTAGTTGTAAGAAAATAATCTAAGAGGAAGCTCTTAGGCATAAAAAAAGTCCCGACTACGTCGGGACTTTTTTATTTCTGTATGTTTTAATTAAACATCAATCTTAGCATACTTAGCATTCGCTTCGATGAATGCGCGGCGTGGTGGTACATCATCACCCATAAGCATTGAGAAGATGTGATCACATTCCGCAGCATTCTCAATCGTAACACGACGAAGTGTACGCTTATCTGGGTTCAATGTTGTTTCCCAAAGCTGCTCTGCATTCATCTCTCCAAGACCCTTGTATCGTTGAACGTTTACACTGCTCTCTTGTCCTGCACCTTTCAACTCTTGAATCAAACGGTCGCGTTGCTCTTCGTTCCAAGCATACTCTTGCTTCGAACCTTTCTTCACTAAATAAAGTGGAGGAGTTGCGATGTAGATATATCCGTGCTCAATCAATTCTTTCATGTGACGGAAGAAGAATGTCAAGATCAAAGTTTCGATGTGCGATCCGTCAACGTCAGCATCACACATGATTACAATCTTATGATAACGAAGCTTTGCAATGTTCAATGCCTTGCTATCCTCTTCTGTTCCGATATATACTCCAAGAGCAGTATAGATATTCTTGATTTCTTCGTTTTCAAGAATTCTGTGTTGCATTGCTTTTTCAACGTTGAGGATCTTACCACGCAATGGAAGGATCGCTTGGAAATTACGGTCGCGCCCTTGCTTTGCAGTACCACCCGCAGAGTCACCCTCAACGAGGAACAACTCTGACTTCACTGGATCTTTTTCAGAACAGTCTGCAAGTTTACCAGGAAGACCACCTCCTGTTCCTACACCTTTACGCTGAACCATCTCACGTGCCTTTTTAGCAGCAATACGTGCCTGCGCAGCGATGATCACTTTATTTACGATTGCTTTTGCATCGTTTGGATTTTCTTCCAAATAAGCTTCAAGCATTTCACTTACCACTTGGCTTACTGGAGCAACTGCCTCCTTGTTACCAAGCTTGGTTTTTGTTTGTCCTTCGAATTGTGGTTCTTGAACTTTAACACTGACCACTGCAGTCAAACCTTCACGGAAGTCATCACCAGAAATCTCGATCTTCAATTTTTCTAGCATTCCACTTTTCTCTGCATAGTTTTTCAGTGTAGTCGTAAGACCTCTTCTGAAACCTTGTAAGTGAGTTCCCCCTTCGTGAGTATTGATGTTGTTTACATATGAGTGAATATTCTCATTGAAAGAATCGTTGTAAGTCATCGCTACTTCCACTGGAATTTCGCCATCTGTGCGCTCCATGTAAATGATCTTTTGGATCATTGAAGTTCTGTTCTCATCAACATATCTTACGAATTCTTCCAACCCTTTTTCAGAGTAGAAATCTTCATGCATTGGTTGACCGTTCTCGTCAAGGGTACGCATGTCAGTTAATGACAATTTGATTCCTTTATTCAAGAAAGATAATTCTCTCAAACGGCTTGCGAGTGTTTCGCGATTATATTCCGTCACATCGAAAATAGAAGCATCTGGTTGGAACGTAACGATAGTTCCGCGTTTGTCAGTAGTGCCGATTTCCTTTACCGGATAAAGTGGCTTTCCGATAGAATATTCTTGAACATAGATTTTACCATCTCGGTAAACTTCTGCTTTGAGAAGCGTTGAAAGTGCGTTTACGCAAGAAACACCCACACCGTGAAGACCACCAGATACTTTGTAAGATCCTTTATCGAACTTACCACCGGCACCAATCTTCGTCATTACCACTTGAAGTGCAGAAACACCTTCTTTCTTGTGCATGTCAACAGGAATACCACGACCATTGTCTTCAACGGTAACAGAATTTCCTTCATTGATGGTTACTTTAATTTCGTTGGCGTAGCCTGCGAGCGCCTCATCGATCGAGTTGTCGACTACTTCATAAACAAGGTGATGAAGACCACGTGTACCAATGTCACCGATGTACATGGCTGGACGCATTCTTACGTGCTCCATCCCTTCAAGACTCTGAATATTATCTGCAGTATACTTAGCCACTGCTGGGGCCTTCATTTCATCACTCATAATGGAGTTTGAATATCAATTGAGGTTAATAACTATATCCTTGTGTAGGGCCATAAAAAAAGGCTGTTAAAACAGCCTTTTTTACAGGCACACAAAAATAAGGAAATGCCCGTCAATATTGATATTTCAGCTCCTAAAAGAGCTAAACGATTGTTAACAATTCATCAACAAATTTAGAAGGCGTAGGTAACGCCCATAATGCCCAAAAATTGTTGGTTATTATAAGCACTCCAACGCTGATATTTCAATGCAAAAGCATTGTTCATCTGAACCCAAGCAGAAAGGCGCTTATTGTAGCGATATTCCACCATAATATTCGCGTCGGTATAGCCATCTAGCTTGAAATGATAAGAACCATCCGGCTCGCGCTCAACGTCTTGTACAGGAACAAGCGACTTGGCCCAACGTGAACCCACATAGAATAGATCCATGCTTACCGTAAACTTATCTCTCAACTTGTATTGACCTGAGGCCGTAAACTTCAACGACGGTTGGTGCCAAGCATGAACCTCATTGCCCTCGGTGTACTGATAGTAATCCCCTCGAATGTTTGCCTTCCACTTTTCTCCGCTGTAGAGAGCTAATTCTCCATGGAAGTTAAGCGCCTTCAAATTATCATAGATAATTGTGAATTTATTACCCACCGAACGATAAAAAGTGGTAACAGTATCGCTGAAGTTCAAACTGTCGTTCACGAAATAAGCGAAGTTCTCCCAAGAATTATAATTCACTCCTGCATTAAAAGAAACGGTCTTCGAAATAGCTCCGCCAATACCGCCATAACCTTCTAACTTGTTATTTCTGTTTCTTAGATCAGGGAACGTCTGAATGAATGGGTTTTCTCTGTACAATCCTAAATACGTGGTAGGCTCAACGCTGCCTCGAACACCAGCATAAGGGACGATCAAACCATCGAGCAAATTATAACTCACTTCCGCCAATGGATAAAAGTGACCAGGATTATCTCCTCTTGCTTCAATGTAAAGCCCCATACCCACTTTCGCTCTCAAGTCTCTCCAAATGGTTTGCGCCATCGGAATCATGCGAATTACTGCATTGTCATATTTCCTGTCACGAATTCCATCTTCATCTAAAATTGGGAAACCAAAACGACCAATGTCTGGACCAGTATAGCCGAAGCTATTGTAGTTCATTCCGATTTCACCACTGAACAGTTCTGTATTTACCAGTTTGCTTGCGAATGCTACCCAATCAACATTAGTTTCTCTACCCTTATACAAGTCAGTGGTATTGCGAATAGCAAGATCAAAACGATAATTTAAATCAGCAGAGTCGCGATCAAACGTCTTGTAGCTGGCGTGTCCACCGAATGTGTTCAAGCGCTGACGAAGACTATCCATTACAACATCTGAACTAGTGAAGCGCTTGTTGTCAAAGCCATACCAGTGGCTCACATTTCTTTCCCAATCAAGACCACCTTCGAGGATGGTTTTTTTCAAAAACTTTTTACCCCATAATTCAATCTTGTTATCACTATAACGATCTGGGATGGTGTCCCCATCATTTAAGCTCAATCCTGAGCTTCTCAATAGATGATAATGCACGCCGTAGGTTCCTTTTTTAGAACGTCCGTCGGTAAAATAGAAATCAGCAGGCACTGTACCATATGTGCCGTATCCCGCGCGAGCGTATCCTCTATAGAGTTTCGCTAGCTTTTCTTCTACATTTATTTTTGCAGGTAAAATGGGCTTAGGCTCAATCAGCACTGTTTTTCTTGTCGGTAACGTGCTATAGCGAATGGTCACCATTTCTACCATCTGCTCCTTGATCACGGGGTTTGTTGTAAGCTTATTCGCATCACGAAGGAATAATTTGCGCTCACCTTCAAACTCCGACTCCATGTTGATGATGCTATCACGTTGCGCCATCACATTTAATCCCATCGCACCAGCGATGATGATTAATAAAATATGTTTGAATCTCATGGTCATTTCAGGATTAGTCGTTAGAGTTATCTGGAACCAAATCAATTTCTAAATCACTTCCGCTGCCTGGGGCCGGAGTTGGATTCTCTAACCTTTCTATCGCTGCCAACTTCGCATTGGCCTCATCAATCACCCATTGCTCTGTTACCTTCTGAAGTATGGCATTCAATGTTGCTTTTGCCTGGAATAAATCATCCATTCCAACATACACATCAGACAAGAGTAAGAATGCTTTGTACTTCCATTCGTTGAATGCAGAGTACTTTTCAATGTGCTGGAAAATTTCTGTTTCCGCCTTCTTAAATTCTCCTGCTCTATAGTACATGAAAGCTATGTGATACTTTGCCTCAGCTGCATTTACACCACCCTTCTTTATTACTTCTTTAAAATCAGAGGTAGCGCCTGCATCGTCTCCATCGTCCATCTTAATTCTACCTCTCCACAAATGCGCCGTGAATCGAATATCATCAGGAGTGCTGCTATTGCTCAAGACTTTATCAGCATAGGATTTCGCGCTTACTTTTTCTCCTAAGAAGTAATAGCAACGCATCAATCCGATTTGCGCTTCGAGCACATTCAATTTTATGACTGCTACATTTTCTAATTCCGAATAGTGATCCGCAGCAACTTGGTAGTTCTTGCGATTGTAATTAATAGAAGCTGCTACCACTAAACTCTGCTCTGTGTAATCACTTAATGGTTTTGACAAAACAAAATTGTAAGCATTCAAAGCGGCATCTTCATTACCCTTTTCCATGTAACAGTTTGCCAAAAGATAATTCGCCTCTACTCCAAAGTAGGCCGGTTGGAATTGCTGTAAGTAGTTTGATAATTTCTCAATGGCCTTATCACAATCTCCTTCGTAGGCTGCATCAGAAGCTTTTGCATAAACATCCGACTCGATATCTTCATCATTGATATTGATAATCTTCAAGCTTCGGATTTGCTGTTGAAACTCTGGATCTTCGATGAGGGTGCTCTTAACAGTTGTGACTACGTCTGCTAGGATAGGATCATTTGGATACTTGGTGTACAACTCATTCCAAGTCTGCTTCACTTTAGCAACGTTGCCTTGCTTCACATATACCAAGCACATATCAGCAAGTGCTTTTTTCATGTAAGCCGAGGTGGCGTGATTTGAAATGATATCGTTGTAATAATTTTTTGCTTCTTCTAATCGATCTTGAAGGAGATAAGTCTTCGCCAATTCATACTTCGCATCGATTTTGAATTTTGAATCAGGAATTTCAGAAAGCATGCTCTTTAATACCCACGCCTTCTTATCAGGTTGTCCATCGAATCCATAGCACATCCCTTTTTGGAACATTGCATAGTCTTTATTTCCTTGACTATTGTCTGCAACTTTATCGTAATACTGAATGGCTTGTCCAAAGCTTTTATTTACATAAAAACAATCTCCGATTCGCAGATTCGCATCGTTTACTTTGCGAGGCTCCTTTGTACCTGCTCCGTCTGCATATTTTCTAAAGCCTGTATTTGCATTGGCATAAAGACCACGCATGGTCTCAATGTTATTCTCGTCATTCGCTAATTTGAAATAACAATATCCCAAACCATAATTTGCCAACCCATAGTACTCACTATTGATCGAACCTTGATCCGTCAAAAATGCATTGTATCGGGTGATCGCTTTGTTGTAATCCTTTTGACGATAAGAAATCTCCGCCTTCCAAAACTTCGACTCTGAGGTGAGCAAAGGATTGACTGGATATACATTTACTTTATCAAAAAATGTCTCTGATTTCGCGAGGTCCTCTGCTTGCAAAAGCTCCACTCCGCGATTGTAAGCAACGATTTGATAAGCTTCTTTAATTCTAGAATCTTTGTTTTGAATCTTATCAAGCGATGCTAAGGCTTTTTCATAGTTTCTTGTCTTCATATATACATTCAACAAGAATTCATAAGCCTCATCTCGGCGAGGGCTATTAGGATATTTATTCAAATAATCTTCGAATGCCGTGATGGCCTCGTGGAATGGATTATATGATAATTCAAATGCTAACTTAGAATAATTGAACAATGCATCTTCTTGAATCTCTCGGTTGAAGTCCATAGCTGCTGCCTCACCGAAAGCATTTCTTGCATATTCCTTTTTCTCCTGCTTCAAATAACAATCGGCAAGATTATAAGTCGCTAATTGGTAGAGCTCATCATTCTCTCCTCCGCAACTGCCATAAGCTGCAATAGCCTTGTCATAATTTCCCACACGGTAGTAAGTGTATCCTAATTGATAATAATCTTCTCTGGTGATTTCACTTTTTTGAACGCCTTCATGAAACTGCTCCAAATAAGGCAGGGCGTCTGCATATTTTTCCTTTACATAAAAAGCGTCTCCAATCAATCGCGCGATCTCAGGCACACGCTTCGTTGTATTTGTTTTTGCCGAATCAAGCACCGCTGGAGCATATGCTAACAATGCGTCGTAATTCTTTTGCTTGTAATAAATCTGAGTGATATAGTATGGAACAATTGGACTAAAGCTTGGGTCTTTTTCCAACTGCTTAAATCCATCTAATGCGGTTTGCAAATCATTTTGAGAATATGCGATGTGAGAATAGTAATACACCGCAGCATTCTTGTATTGTGAGTCTACTCCTTTTACTTCAAAGAAATCTTGTCTAGCATTTGCAAAATCATCCGTTTCGAAATAGCTATGACCACGCTTGTAGTAAAAAGCGATTTTTTGATCATTGGTCAATTCGTTTACATCAACTTCCTTGAACCATTCCAGCGCTTTTTTATAAGATTTATTCTTGTAATTGAATGTCGCCAATTCAAAATAAGCATGCTGTCTCCATGGTGAATCGGGATGTTCTCGAACGAATTTTTCCAGCGCATATTCAGCATCAGGATGCAGAAGATACAGGGCACATATTCCACTGTAATACTCAGCATTGATACGCAGAGCATTTTGAGGATCTTTCTCGAGCGCGATGAATTCGTTGAACTTCGACTGAGCAGCCGAATATTTTTCATGATCGTACAATCCCAAAGCGTCTTTGTAGACCCCTGATTTATCGTACAAAGCAATCGGCTCCTGAGCCACTGCCAAGCTCGGCAGAAGGATCAAGCATCCTAAAAGAATCTTTATGAGTGTTTTCATAATTGGTCAGACTTTACCACGAACAAAGTAAAATCGAGCCAATTATTGCAAATCGAATTATTTAGAAACTTGCAAACGATGGTTTGTTTATGGAATCAGATAAGATTCTCAACCTCTTCCACACCTTTTCCGCGGCGGATGATAGAAATCCCTCCGTCGGTGCAGTCTACAATGGTAGAAGGTTCAAAGCCTCCAGGGCCACCATCGATGACGATGTCCACCAGTTTGTCCCATTTCTCTGCAATCATATCGGGATCGGTGGTATATTCTAGTAACTCATCATCATCGTGAATAGAGGTTGAAATGATGGGCTCTCCAAGCATTTTCACTAATTCACGTATGATTTTATTGTCTGGAACGCGAATACCAATGGTCTTTCTGTTGCTTTCGAAAATCCGCGGAATGTTGCGATTGCCCTCCAATACGAAAGTGTACGGACCGGGCAGTAGTGTTTTCATCAATTTGAAAACGGGATTGGATACGGGCTGACTATAGTCGGTCATGTGAGAGAGATCTGAGCAAACAATTGAAAATTTTGCCTTTTCAACTTTTACTCCCTTCAATTTTGCCACGCGCTCAATTCCCTTTGTCGAAGAGAGTGAACAGCCCATGGTATAAACCGTATCCGTAGGATATATAACTACTCCACCATGCTTCAAGACTTCAACAATCTGAGCAAGTTTTTTGAGATCAATGTTATCTGGAAATAGTTCTATTATCATGGTAAGAAAAATGTCCTCATCGCGGAACGATGAGGACATTCGAATATTTTATTTAGAAGCTTCTGCTGCTTTCTTGTGATCAGCAAGGAATTGTGCTAGTCCGCTATCCGTTAACGGGTGCTTCAACAATGCCATAATTGCACTCAAAGGACCAGTCATAACATCTGCACCGATCTCAGCACATTTGATGATGTGCATTGGGTGACGCACAGATGCTGCAAGAATTTCTGTATTGTAACCGTAGTTATCATAGATCACACGGATCTGTTCGATCAACTCTAGTCCATCTACAGAAATATCGTCCAAGCGACCGATGAAAGGAGATACATAGCTTGCACCTGCCTTTGCAGCTAACAATGCCTGACCAGCTGAAAATACTAAAGTGCAATTAGTGCGAATTCCCTTATCAGAAAAATACTTGATTGCTTTAACGCCATCCTTGATCATTGGAACTTTCACAACAATATTTGGGTGCAAAGCAGCCAACTCTTCTCCTTCTTTGATCATGCCTTCGAAGTCGGTAGCAATTACTTCAGCTGAAACATCGCCTTCACCAACAATTGCACAAATGTCTTTGTAGTGTTGAAGTACACGGTCACGGCCAGAAATGCCTTCCTTTGCCATCAAGCTTGGATTCGTTGTTACACCATCCAAAACACCTAAATCATGCGCTTCTTTGATTTGATCAAGATTCGCTGTATCAATAAAAAATTTCATGGGATCTAATTTGCCCACAAAGGTACCCTCTCAAGAAGGCCCATGCAAGCGAGAAAGACCTGTCTTGTTCACATTTAACCACCAAAACATTTAGAATAAATTGGAATAAAATATTCGGTATTCCAAGCTTTTACCCTCCTACATTTGCTCTATGAATCCAAAACTTCAAAGCTCGATTTTTCAGATGATGGTCACCGCTCTCGCCCTGATCGTGGGAGATTGGTGGATAGACGGTGTTTCATTTAGTGCTCCTTGGATCGCAATTCTGACGGCCATTATTTTAGCATTGCTCAACGCTTTCTTGAAACCACTTTTAGTACTGCTGACAATTCCAGCAACCATTCTCACTTTTGGAATTTTTCTCCTCGTGATTAATGCTGTCATTATTCTTATTGCAAAAGAAATCATCCCCAACAATCATTTTGTGGTGAACGGCTTTTGGCCAGCCTTCTGGCTTGCGCTCATCATTTCTATTGCAAACTCGTTGTTCGGCGCAAGAGTAAAAGTGGTTCGAAACAACGATATCGATCAGGAGTTTTAATTACCCACGATCGGAATCAAGCCTCGCAACCCCATATCCACAACAAGTTCTGGAATGGCAGGCTCAAAGATGCCATTGGCATTACCATCTTGCCATTCAAAACTTTGATTGCTCGACAGTGACAATGTAATTACGATGTCTTCTGTTTCATTTCCTGTAATCACCAATGGTTGAGCAAAAGCTCCTGTCACCACGCATGACCCTGAAGGAATTTCTGAAGTCGCGAAAAGTGGATTAGGCACTGTGGTAGATCCAGGAGGTGACTGACCACTCTGCGTCGTAACACCGAATGGAGTTGCTACTTCCAATCCCCAATATCCTTGCAAACGATTTCCGTTTACATCCACACTCGTATTTTGAATGGTGTAGCTTCCGATGTAAGTATTGTAGCCAACAAAACTCGCGAGACGACCTGTTAAATCAAAGGTTTGATAACGAAAATCGATATCGTAGTTTTGATATGCCAATGACACACGCATCCATTCATACGAATCAGGTGTGATCTGTGACAAGGGTATTTCAAAAAATGTTTCTCCCTCCGACACAATCACTTCTTGAGAAAAATCTATCGCAGTAGCACCTCCAGCTGTGGTTTCCGGCGCTGTGTACAATACTTCTCCACCACCCAGCGGAACCAAGGGTCCATTGGTCATCTCCAAATAATGCGCGCCTATCTTGTGAAAAACCGGAGTTTGTGCGGCATGCCCAGCTGGAACCGTAGATGGGTTGCCTAGATTATCTAGTCTCACTTGATTTTCATCAAACTGAAACTTGAAGATCAACTTTGGCCCTGTTGCAGCCGGTGGAGTAGGACTTGGCGTTTCAGGCTCCTCATCTTTTTCACAGCTCATTAGAGCTAAGGATGAAAAACAAGCCATTAAAAGTATTCGAGAAAATTTCATAGTAGTGATCATTAAAAAAATTAGGCTTCGTAAAAATCCCACGCGGTGCGATAAGCTCCAATCCTTTCGGTAAAATTAATAAATCTTTGATAAAATGGATCACCGCCTAATGTGGCGCTATCACCAATAACTACAAGCTTTTTTCTAGCTCTTGTCATTGCAACATTCATCCTGCGGTAGTCTTTCAAAAACCCGATTTCTCCTTTATCATTGCTTCGCACCAAAGAAATATAAATGACATCTCTTTCTTGCCCTTGAAATGAATCGATAGTATTAACAGTAAACGACTCCATTTCGGACATTAGCTCATCCAATATTTTCACTTGACCTCGGTATGGTGAAATCACTCCCACACTGCCAGGCTGGGCTTCTTCCATGACCAAGCGATTCCAATGTTTTAGTACCACTTCTGCTTCTTCCGGATTTGATCGTGATTCGGATTCATCGTTCTCTACTTCATTGTATCCACAGCCAGCGGTATCGATAAACTCCACCGCTGGATAAGAAGAAGTAATTCCTCTTGAAGCCACTGATTCATGGGCTTCCAATTCATTTCCATAAAACTCCTCGTTCGAAAATTGCATGATTGATTCATGCATTCGATACTGCGTCTTCAATAATGATATTCTCGGTAATCGTTTGATCGTTTTCTCCAATAATGTGACAGCAAGTCCTTGTCGCTCCGCTTCTCTACTTTTCACCGTTGGGGGCAATTGATATGGATCTCCTGCCATCACCACTTTCTGTGCCTTTTGAATGGGCACCCATGCTGCGGGTTCTAATGCTTGACCTGCCTCATCAATTACCACTACATCAAATTTTCGATCACGCAAATAATCATGCGTGCTTCCAATCAATGTGCATGCGATAACATCAGCATCCTCGATGATTTTTTCTACAATATAATTTTCTAATTCTCGCGCTTCTTTATGCAGCGCTTTTGCTTCTTGAAAAAGAAGCTTACGCTGCTCCGATTCTTCTTTCCCAAAACTACGTTTGTATTTCCCACCCATTTTCTTCATCTCCACCGCGCGCTTCTTCAACTCTTTTATTTGTTTAAAATCACGGTGCTGACTAATCAGTACATCTATCGTTTGTGCGGTGGTATCTTCTTCGACTTTGGCCAAGTTTCCCAAGCGAACCACTTTTAATCCTGATTTGTGAATACTTCTAGTGAGGTGATCTACCGCGGCATTGCTTGGTGCGCACACCAATATTTTTTTTTCATCTTGTGATAAAAAACGGATGGCTTCTACTAAGGTAGTGGTCTTTCCGGTGCCGGGCGGGCCGTGCACTATTGCTACATCCTCTGTATTTAGAATATCATTCAAGGCCGCATTTTGACTAGCATTCAACAAATCCGACCGAACGTTCATTCGGTTGGAAAATTCTGGTGTTTTATGTCCTAATAAAATTTCTCGAAGTTCTTTTAATCGACCTTTATCCGTATTGATAACTTCACTTAAGGCCTTGAACATCTCGTCATAGGTTTTCGAATCAAATAATAGATTCACTCCTATTTTTCCTTCATCTACCCAATCCGGAAGTTCGTCTTTGTAGAATGTAATTTTCATCCGTGAGTCGTCAGCAAAGCCTACAATCCCTTGTATGCTCTCTTCTTCATTGCCTTCTTTGGCGCTGAATAGCGATACAGGAGCACTCGGTTGAAAATGGTGACGGTGACGATCGACAGGACGCTCAACAATCACATACGGATAAGACCCGAGACCGTAACCCGTTTCATTTATTTTTAATGGAAACCATGTCAAGCCTGCTTCCTTTCTATCTCCAATACTTCTTCTTTTGAGGTAGGCTTCATGCAATTCCAAATCTTCCTTTTGCTCGATTCGGAGCACTTGCGCCAATTTGCCTAATTCTACTATCGCTTCCATATGGGTTGCAAGTTCCGAAAAATCAGCCATAAAAAAAGCCATTCACTTTACGTGAATGGCTTTCCATATTTTTCTTGAGAAAAATTATCTCTTAATTGTCAAGTCGCCTTCGAAATATTCCATTCCTCCTGGCTTGTTTATACCAAGGATGAAATAGTAAACTCCATCGCTTGCTTCTGTATCGTTTGGAGCCCAGTTGTTGCGGTAATCAGTGTTTTCATAAATCAACTGACCCCATCTGTTCCACACTTGTAAAGTGCTGCCTGGGAAATTGAGCAATCCTGTTACTTCAAATGTATTGTTCTCAGCATCACCGTTTGGGGTGAAGATGTCTGGAATCTTTATATCGCAAGGAATCATGCGGATATAAATTGGAGTCACACTCGATTTGTTACAAATCGGCTCAATTGACTCTACATAATAATATCCTGTTTCTGTAGGAACGATTTCAGATGTATTGCCAATAACAACTGCTTCAGTAGTCAAGTTTGGTGCAAAGCTCCAGACGAACTGATATCCAAGTGGAATAAAGTAAGCCTGAACAGGTAATCCAAATCCAGCGCAGATATCAAGTGTATCCAATGGGAACACTTCAGGAACTGCTGGAACAAAAGCTTCGAGTGTATCTCTAACCACACATTGTGGATCGGTCGTTGGATACACCGAAAACACGATATCCGTAGTCTCTTGAACGTTATCTACTTCTGAAGAAGCTGCATTCGTTACAGTCATAGCAACCGCAGGGCTCCAGCTGTAAACGTAATTAACTCCTTGTACTGGGTTCAAAATTTCACCCTCTACTTCTACTGCGTCACCGCAGAACACGATATCAGAACCAGCCTCAACGATAGGGCCAGGATAAACTTCTAGTTCTACAGACTCCGTATAAGTACAACCGTGATTGTCATAAACAGTATAAACATAAGTGTATGTTCCTTCAGCAGTTGGTACTACAGTGATGTTATCGCAATCAGGAGAAGTTGTTCCAATGAAATTACCACCCCAGAAAGTTGAATCACATCCAGCACCAATTGATGGAGTGAAAGAAATCAAATCAGGATAAAGTTCAGGAGAGAAATCAATGCCCCAGTCAAAAATAAACCCGTTGTCAGATCCAAAAAGATCGCAAACTTGGATAGTCCATGTTCCATTCAAAGGACACCCTACTAGGTTAGCTAATGGCTCAACACTTTCATAGGTTCCTGAAGGTAAAGTACCTCCTGAATTTGCCTCCCATGTTCCATTTGTTGCGCTTGGAGACCAAGCATAATCATAGCCCACCCCAGGGTTCAAATTGCCATCATCATCAATTGGCTCACCCAGAAAAGTTCCTCCTCCTCCTTGTTGGTGAAGTGCTACTTCAGTACCATCCGGACAAATAATAGAAATTACAAGGTCACCCATATACGAGTGCTCGAAATTCATATTAATCTCTAGTAAATCACTAACGTCGGTCAACGTTGCGCCAGCAGAGAAAGCGCCGAAAAGCAATTCACTAGAGAAACATGCAGACTGGTCATCTGGAATGAATAATGCTCCACCAAAGTTTGCATTTGGAAGTGCTGAATATGTTACTGGTGTAGCAGTACCAATGATATCAACCTCTTGACCAGTGCAAACAAAGTCATCATCAATTGATGTAGTAATCTCCGGCACCGTTGCAACGAAAATCAATTCGTCAGGTAGATTACCGCTATTGCAATCGTTATCATCGGTAAGGAAAAGCTGAACAAAATAAGCTCCTGGATTCGCATAAGTGTGCGTCACCGTTGGCCAGCTTGTGTTGTCTGTTGTGCCGTCACCGAAGACCCATGTGAAAGAACCCAAGGCTGTTCCTGGGGCAAAAGTTGAGCTGCCACCATTGAAAGTAAGTTCTTCGTTAGGGCAGATAAGACTTGGATTGGTAACAGTTTCGCTTGAAGTAATAATCGCTACTGGTCTGTCACAAGGAAGTGAGCAACTCACAGCCGCTCCGAAGTTTCCTACATCTGCATCACTATTTGAAGTGAACACCACTGTGATACATGGACCAGTTGATGTGATGTTTTCACCATCTAAAGTGTTACCTGAATAAGTACCAAGCAATGGAGCACTTGCATCATCTCCATCGTAGAAACTCATTTCATCTCCAGTTCCTAAAACGAACACAGGAAAGTAAAGGGTGATGATTCCATCACCTGTTCCATCTTGGCAAATAGTAGTCGATAAGTTTTCATTTGGGCCGTACGGACCTGGGTTAGTACCGCTATCTAATAGGAAGAATTGGCAATCTTCAACAAGAGGTGTACCAATTGGAACCTCTTGTGCTACTGCAGCAAATGTCATCACTGCAAAAACAAAGGCTAAAACTTTTTTCATAGTGATGAATTATTTTTTTGATGAATTACTCTTCTTATATCTGTCATACATGATGTTCAATCTCTCTTGAGAATAAATCATCACAATATTTCCAGAATCTCCAATCTTGAAAGATTGACTCTTGGTAGGATCAATTACAATGTTGAAATTGTGAAAATTGAAATTTTCTTTGGTTACTGAACTAACTGATGTTCCAGATTTGGCTACAGTCGCTAAATCTTCGCATTGCGCCGCCTTCTCAGGAGCATAGCTAACAATCGCAGCTTTCTCTGACAAGAAGTTCAAGTAATCAATCTGTTCTGGTGTCATTGCCTTTAACTCTGTTTTCGAGAAGGCTGACGAAACGAAATTGTTTGCTACTTGCGCTGATAATCCTTGGATTAGCATTACGGCAACAAACATTAATACAATTTTCCTCATTTTCATTAGAATTGGTTTCTGGTTCTAAAGATGCAAAAATAAGGTTAACGGTTGTATTGGCTTTTAATGTTTTTCCATATTCACCCGTTAATTTGTGCCCTATACCTCAAAATCATGATTGTCGAAGTCACCCCTAATTCTTCAGCCGAAACAGATTGGCTTCATTTGCCTTTCGATATTTACAAAGAAGATAAAAATTGGATTCCTCATATTTTACAAGACATACAGAAAGTTTTTGATCAAGAAAAAAACAAACTCTTCAAGACAGGGAAGGCCATCAGATGGGTGTTATATGCCAATAACAAACCGATTGGAAGAATAGCAGCATTCCATTTTCCAAAACTCTCTGCCAAACAGGACTATCGCATTGGAGGACTCGGATTTTTTGAATGTATTAATGAGCAATCCGCTGCTAATCTCCTTTTCGAATGTGCTATTGCTTGGCTCAAAGAAGAGGGATGCGAGGCCGTAGATGGCCCCATCAATTTCGGTGAGCGCGATGCTTTCTGGGGACTATTAACTGAAAACTTTACGGACATGAGTAGTTACAAAATGAACTACAACCCTCCGTACTATCAAGCACTCTTTGAGTCTTTTGGTTTCAAAAACTATTTCGAACAATATTGCTTCAAACGAAGCCTCGACCGCCCTACTGCGGAGGTCTTCGAAAAAAAGCAATCCGAATTGATCAAAGACCCAAAGTTCAGAGTTTCGAATGCCCGCGGCATGAAAGCGGATAAAATCGCCTCTGATTTCTGTACCGTTTACAACAATGCGTGGGCAGGAATTGCAGGATTCAAACCTATGGAACTCGCTCAAGCACAACAAGTGGTGAAGGCGATGAAGCCCATTATGGATCGCGATATTGTGATTTTCGCTTACTATGATGAATACCCCATTGGCTTTTATGTCAGTATCCCCGAACTCAATGAAATCTTCCAACACATCAATGGTAACCTCAATTGGTGGGGGAAGATCAAATTTCTTTTCTATAAATATTTTGGTAAAAAAGAGGTGATGGTTGGTCTTGTCTTCGGGGTCGATAGAGCTTATCACGGCAAAGGCGTGGAGTCGGCATTGATCAAGTTCGGAGAACAGACTATTATTCCGATGGGAAGATATAAACACACCATCTTGACCTGGATTGGTGATTTTAATCCAAAAATGCTCAAGGTCGCCTCCAATCTGGATGCAAAAAAATACCGTGTTTTGATCACTTATCGTCTGTTTTTCGACGCTTCGATTCCATTTAAGCGATGCGAAGTGATAAAATAGACCCTCTGAAACCCTTGATGCATCAGCATTTTTAAAAAAAGTTGAAATAGTCCTTTTAATCCTGAGAAAGAAACGTATATTTGCGCCCGCAAAAAACAATTGATCTCGTAGCTCAGCTGGTAGAGCAATACACTTTTAATGTATGGGCCCTGGGTTCGAGCCCCAGCGGGATCACTGAGGTAGAAGAAGAAGGGCAGTAACACTGCCCTTATTTCTTCATAAGCTACAATATTTGCCCTGGTGGTGAAATTGGTAGACACGTACGTTTGAGGGGCGTATTTCGAAAGATGTGCTGGTTCGAGTCCAGTCCAGGGCACTCTCAACTTTAGAATTCAAAAACGATCACAACACTGATCGTTTTTTTTTGCTCCAAACTATTAACCCACATCAACTATTTATCCTCTGCAGTGTTTTACTTTCGTGCCGGTGAATAACAACAATCATATCGCATTTAATGTCCAGCCACTCGAAGACTGGTGGATGTCGCAAGGTTCTCCTTTATTGATATCAGGACCGTGCAGCGCGGAAACGCGCGAACAAGTCATTGAAACTGCAACACGCCTCGCTAAAACAGGTAAGGTGCAATTATTACGAGCAGGCATTTGGAAACCACGCACTCGCCCTAATTCCTTCGAAGGCGTCGGTGAAATCGGCCTCGAATGGATGGCGGAGGCAAAAAAAATTACTGGACTTCCTATTACTACCGAAGTAGCCACCGCTCACCACGTAGAACTTTGTCTTAAATATGGAGTGGATGCTATTTGGATCGGTGCACGAACCACTGTCAACCCTTTCAGTGTTCAAGAAATTGCTGACGCACTTAAAGGTGTCGATATACCTGTATTCGTCAAAAATCCTATCAATGCGGATTTACAACTTTGGATTGGAGGACTAGAACGCATTCACCAAGCGGGCATCACCAAACTTGCAGCTATTCACCGCGGATTTTCATACTACGGCCCTACAGTATATCGCAACAAACCAATGTGGGAGATACCCATTGCTCTGAAGGCAATGTATCCTGAAATCCCCATCTTCTGCGACCCAAGCCATATTTGCGGTAGAAGAGATATTCTATTGTCTGTTGCTCAAAAAGCAATGGACCTGGGAATGTCTGGACTCATGCTGGAATCACACATCACTCCCGATCAAGCGTGGAGCGATGCGAAGCAACAAATCACTCCAGAACAACTTGCTGAACTAATCGATCAACTCGAAGTGAGATCGACAGATTTGCCAGTAGACATTATCGATGACCAATTAATTGACTACCGTCAAAAGATTGACCATATCGATGAGCAAATCATTCAATTGCTCGGCGACCGCATGCGAATCGCAGAAGCAATTGGTGAATACAAAAAAGAAAAAAACATCACCATTCTCCAACTCGATCGCTGGAGAGAAATTCTTAAAACCCGCTCTGTATGGACGGAAGAGGCGGGACTATCAAAAGATTTTACAGAAAAATATTTAGAACAACTCCACAAGGAATCGATTCGTACACAGACTAAAGTGATGAATTCAAATCGCTCGAGTCTTACTTAATATTCACTCGAAACATTTTCTTTTCTCCAAGAAATCCTTCCAGCGTATCTCCAATTTTCACTGGCCCTACTCCGCTTGGAGTACCCGTAAATATTAAATCTCCGATTTTCAGGGTCATATACTGAGATACGTGCGCAATAACTTTATCGAAGTTAAAAATCATATCGGTCGAACTTCCATCTTGAACGGTCTCTCCATTTTTTTTCAATGAAAACCGAATATTCGTTCGGTCGGAAAATTCGTTTAAATCAATAAAGTCTTTTCCGACTACAGCGCTTCCATCAAAGGCTTTTGCCTTTTCCCAAGGAAGTCCTTTTTTCTTTTGCTCTTCTTGAATATCGCGCGCTGTAAAGTCTATTCCTAAGCCTATACTTGAATAGTAACGGTTCGCAAACTGTTCTTCAATATTTTTTCCAAGACGATCAATTTTGATAATCAATTCTACTTCATAGTGCAAGTCATTGGTCCATTCAGGAATAAATAATGGATTGCTTCTCGGTAGAATTGCAGAATCTGGTTTGCAAAAAAACACAGGTTCAGTAGGTACATTATTTCCTAACTCTTTCGCGTGTTCCGCATAGTTTCTGCCAATACAAATGATTTTCATAACTGCTATTGAAATAAAAATTCAATGGACACTTTTCTATCGCTGGCATTCTCCGCTTGCGATTTTGAAGCACCGTAATACTTGACCACAAATCTATCCTCTTTCAATCCACTTTTTGCTAAAAATGATTTCACCGCCCCTGCTCTTTTTCTTGATAGCTCTAGATTGCGCGTAGCATCTCCTGATTGGTCCGCCCATCCCGTGAGAAGTACTTTCATTCGACCGTTACGCGCTAAAATATCGATGACTTCCGTGAGCATTAATTGCGAGGAAGCATTCAACTCTGAACTATTTTTTTCAAAAAAAATACTGATACTAGAGGGCAAATTCTCTGGAAGCGATAAATCCCCCCCACTCCCCAAACCTTCCGCAGCACTTGCTAGTTCCGGAGAATTATTCAACCTCACAAGTTCTACAACCAATCCTCTGAGATCATCAATTTGTGCTTGTAGTTGATTATTCGTCGCTTTTTGCTGTTCTTGAAAAATAGCCAATTGATCATTTCTCATTTGATCCATTTGCGATTGCATTTTATCCAATCGCGCATTGTTTGATTCAATCATCTTGAGCAGCTCGCGCTCAAACTCAGAAAGTGCTTCATTAGAACTTTTCGTACCAAGTGAAGATTCGTCTTGAATACTTAATAAATCCTTTGTAGCCTCACTCCATTCGGAAGGTTTCATACCGAGCATCGCATCTGATTGGTAAGCAGTAGAAGCAAGCAAACTATCAATGTATCTCGCGTTCATTTCTACTTGATCTGAACCAGCATAAACCAATAAGTTATGATTAGAAAAATTTCCAATCTCAGCGTCCATCAGCAACTTCAACTGATTAATTTCTTTTTGAAAAAAAATGTAACGGCGCTTTACTAACTCAGCCTCAGACCAATCTCGATTAAACTCTGTGGATTGAGAAAAACTGAGTTCGTGCATTTTATCGATCTGAATTTTTACATCATCACTAAAAGATTTGAATGCGTTCAATTCCTTAAATTGATAGTATTTAATCCCAGACTTTACGATGCTGTTGAGATCCTTGAGAATTTCAGATGGCTTCTTTTTCCACACTAAAACATCTTCGTTTAGTGAAGCAGATTGATCGACATAAAATGAAAGCGAACCCGAAAGAACTGCGGCTAATTTTGCTCTATCATTTTCTGATGCTTGGGAGTAATAGTGAACGGTCGCAGCCTTACTTTCATCTTGCTGCGCGCGCGCGGCAAGCCCACTCCAAAGGAGGCTTATCATGATGAAAGTTAGGTGCTTCATGAACTAGTCAAAAATAACTTAGTTCATTACAATAAACCTTGTCGCAAACCCTTCTTGGGAACGGATTTATGAACGGCTTACAAACAGGCTTTAGTGATTTGAATTGCGTTTTTCAAGCATGGGAACAAATGAAAATTTGCCATGAATTTCAGAAACAAATTCTCCTGTGGGTGACTCCTGAACGACCATCATTTCTTGCACCTCTCCTTCTCCAAATGGCATAATTAGTTTGCCATCAGATTTCATTTGGATCAGCAATTCATCTGGTATTACTGGCACGGCACAAGTGATAATCACTCGATCGAAAGGCGCAAAAGAAGGAAGACCTTTATATCCGTCACCGTAAACAAGATGCGGGCGGAAGCCCATTTTCTCTAGGACCTTTTTAGCATTATCATGCAACAACTTTTGGCGTTCGATGCTAAAGACCTTTGCTCCCAATTCGCAGAGCACTGCGGTTTGATAGCCGCTGCCGGTGCCGATTTCCAACACCTTCATCCCCTTTTCTACTTGTAAAAGCTGACTTTGAACCGCCACTGTGTAAGGCGCAGATATAGTTTGACCTGCTCCAATCTGGAAGGCCTTGTTTTCATATGCAAATTCCAGAAATGCACTGGAGAGAAAAAAATGTCGTGGAACTCTATTCATAGCCTCCAACACATTTTTATCCGTTATCCCCTTTTCAGCCAATTCAGCAATCAGCTTCTTTCTCAATCCTTTGTGTCTATAGCTATCTTCCATAATGTGTGTTCAAAACTAATCGAGACTTTCATTCGCCATGCTCTGTTGAAAAGTAAAAATTAACCATGCGATGTAAACAATCCTTCTTTGAACATTTGTAGTCAAGAAGTTTAGAGAGCATGAAATTGAAAATAGGCGTACTTGGCGCAGGACATCTAGGAAAGATTCATATGAAGTGCATCCGTGAATTAAGCGAGCACTTTGAATTAGTTGGCTTTTTCGATCCAGATATCAAAAAAGCAAAAGAAGCAGCAGCACAATTTGAGCTTATGCCATTTCACAGCGTTGATTCACTTATCGATTCTGTGGATGTAGTTGACATCGTGACTCCAACACTTTATCATTATGATTGCGCATCGGCTGCTATCAAGCGATTCAAGCATATTTTTATTGAAAAGCCCGTCACTACGACACTTGACGAAGCTAAATCACTTATTAAACTTGCAAAAGAGGCAGGAATCAAAGCCCAAGTGGGACACGTTGAAAGATTCAACCCTGCTTTCATCGCTGCCAGACCTCATTTGAGCGCTCCAAAATTTATTGAGACACACCGCCTTGCACAATTCAACCCAAGAGGAACAGATGTTTCAGTGGTGTTGGATCTTATGATTCACGATATCGATATTGTTTTGGCCGTCACCAACGCAAACGTTAGAAAAGTATCTGCTTCAGGTGTGGCTGTTCTCAGCGATACTCCTGATATTGCAAATGCACGTCTCGAGCTAGACAACGGATGTGTTGCAAACCTCACGGCTTCACGTATCTCTTTGAAGGCAATGAGAAAATCTCGATTCTTCCAACGCGATGCATATATCTCTGTCGACTTCCTTCAAAAATCAGCGGAAATCGTTCGAATGAAGGAGGTGGAAGGCGAACCAGATCCCTTCTCTTTGACAATTGATTTAGGAGAAAAGGGAAAAAAAGAAATCCTCTTCGAAAAACCTGTCATAGAGGAAAGCAATGCGATTCGCGACGAATTACAGTCTTTTGCTGAAAGTATCATAAATGACAAACCAACTGAGGTTTCGCTCGAGCAAGGATCTAAGGCCTTAGAAGTGGCATTGCTCATCTTGGAAAAAATGAGACAATCGGTAATTCTACAATCAGAAGATTAACTCTTTCGATACTAGACCCTTGCAGATTTTTTCAGGTAGCTATACAATATCCTAGTGATTTTCCGTTGTACGTCCCGTGATTTCAGGTTAAAAAGCCTAATTTCGCGACCTTTTCCAACCAAGCTACTTTATGAGAGAAATCTTTCAGGTACTCGCACTCATATTTCTATTCACTTCTTGCGAAGTCATCAACCCTGATGAACCTGATCCCTCTTTCATTTATATCGAAGAGTTTGAAATCATCAATCAACCTGGTCAAGGCACCAATAATCATAAGATTTCTGAAATCTGGGCATATGCCGACGACCAAATTGTAGGCGTATATGACTTGCCCGCAAAGATTCCAGTCCTGAATAAAGGCAATACCAATCTTTCTTTTTTTGGTGGAATAAAAAATAACGGACTCAGCTTGATGAGAATCAAGTATCCATTTTTTTATGGACATGAAGTTGATCTAAATCTTACTCCGAACAGTGTTGACACTATTCGACCTACGTTTGGATATTTCGAAGATATCAGCATTGTACAAAAAGACTACGATGGAAATACGCCTTCGATGATTGCATTGAATAGCAATGAAGGTGAGCTTTCGATGATTGCAAATACAGACGATGTCTTTGAAGGCGAACGCTGCGGATACTATAGACTGCTTGCGGGCTCAACAAATCTGGCTTTCAAGGAAGATCAAAATCTTGCACTCGAAAGCGGCAACACTATTTTCCTCGAATTCAATTATAGCTGCAATAACATTTTTAATATCGGATTGATTTCTCGTGAGAATAATACGGATGTAAAAAATCTCGCTGTCATTATTAACCCGACCACTGAAGGTTTACAAAATCCTGTTTGGAATAAAATATACATTGATCTCGGCCTTATTGTAAAAGAGCGGGTAGATGCTCAATACTTCGAAATTTATTTTGAAGCCATACCCGATCAATCCGGAAAAGAAATTGAACTGTACCTCGACAATTTAAAACTGGTACAGTTCTAATCTCCCCCCGCCCCGCCTGCCTCTATGAATGCTACTCGCCAAATCTTAAAATACATCCTCTCCGATTTGATGTCGGCGGGATTGGCGTGGACACTCCTTTTCATCTATCGTAAGCGTGTATTAGAAACAGAATATTATGGCTACGATGTAGAAGTAAACTTCGACAACAATTACTACCTCGGCCTTGCCGTGGTTCCTGTATTTTGGGTTTTGCTTTATGCTCTTTCAGGGCACTATGCCCAGATCTTCAGACGCTACAGAATTCGTGAGCTCACGCAAGTATTTGTCGCTGCTTTTTTTGGTGCGCTCATCATCTTCTTCACTCTCCTTCTTGACGACGAACTAGGCCACTATAGCCGCTATTATAAAAGTTTATGGATGCTGTTTGCATGCCATTTCACTGTCACCTTCATCGGTAGGTTAATTCTCACTTCCCGCACCGTTCACCTTATACAGCGCGGAAAAATTGGCTTCAACACCATCATGGTAGGCGGTAATTCTCAAGCACTTTCACTTTACAATGAAATTGCTGCAATGAAAAAATCTCCCGGATTCAAATTCGTGGGTTTTGTTCGTGTAAATGGTAATGACAACTTGCTCTCACAACACATTCCATTTTTAGGAAAATATCCAGATCTACCAAGACTGATTAAGGAAATGCAGATCGAGGAAGTCATCATCGCCGTTGAAAGTTCTGATCACAAAGACCTCGAACATATCATTTCTTTATTAGAGGATCTCGACGTAAATATTAATGTCATTCCAGATATGTATGACATTGTGAGTGGATCTGTTCAAACCAGCAGCATTTATGGTGTTCCACTGATTCGAATCAACAAAGAAATCATGCCGGCATGGCAATTCAGCGTCAAGCGCATGATTGATATTCTCGCATCGACTTTCGCTTTAATTGTACTTTTCCCAGCATTCATCGTCCTTGCGGTTATAATTAAAACGACATCGAAAGGGCCCATTATTTTTTCCCAAGAAAGAATAGGAAAACATGGCAAACCATTCCGAATCTTCAAGTTTAGAACCATGGTTCGAAATGCGGAAGAACATGGGCCGCAACTTAGTTCTACTACCGATAATCGTGTAACTCCTATCGGGCGGGCAATGCGTAAAACACGCATCGATGAGCTACCTCAGTTTTGGAATGTACTTATTGGTGATATGTCGCTCGTGGGTCCAAGACCCGAACGTCAATATTACATTGACAAAATCATGGAAAAGGCTCCTCATTATCGCCACTTGCATCGCGTAAGACCAGGTATCACATCCTGGGGGCAGGTAAAGTATGGATATGCCGAAAACGTGGATCAAATGGTGCAGCGCTTGAAATTTGACATCCTCTATATCGAAAACATGTCATTGTCCATGGACTTTAAGATTTTAGCTTACACTATTATCATTGTGATAAGAGGTGCTGGAAAATAAATCTGTTTCGAACAACTTTTCGTAGGTTTAGATTGTCTTTCAACACGATAACCAATAACCAAATGAAAAGATCTACTTTCCTCTCTCTCCTTTGTCTTGCTTTCATAGGCTATGTTTTCTTGACATCTTCGTCTAATGGCCGCGCCACAGCAGCAAATTCAGGGAATACTGGAGCACCATCAGAATCGCAAACATGCGGAAACTGCCACGCCGGCGGTGCTTATGGACCAGTGACCATCAGCATTCAAGTATTCACTCTTGGAACTACTAACCCGGTGACATCTTATGTCCCAGGGCAACAATATGACTTACGTGTAACAGTCAATAAAAATGCAGGCACACCTGCAGGATACGGATTCCAACTTACCTGCCTCACGCTTGCAAATAATACGCCTTTGGCAGGCTACTCCAACCTTGCATCAAACGTGAAGCAGAAATTAGTGACTACGGGAACATATGCTGGTAGAACATACACAGAACACAATGGTGTTGGATCAAATAATATCTTCAATATGCGTTGGACCGCTCCAGCAGCCGGAACTGGAAGTGTTCGCTTCTATTCCGCAGGAAATGCAGTAAATGGAACTGGGTCGACAGGAGGAGATAATGGAGGTTTTAGTAATTTGACATTGACCGAGGCCGCTATACTCGCAGCAAATGGAACAAGTACTAATCCAAGTTGCAATAATGGAAGCGATGGAACCATCAGTATTTCTGTGACAGGTGGAACAACTCCATACTCCTTCCTCTGGAATGATGGCAGTACAGCGGAAGACCGCACCAACTTAGCTGCCGGAACTTATAGCGTAACTATAACCGATGGAATTGGCAGTACCACTAGTCTTAATTACACTCTTACCAATCCTACACCTGTTGTTCTTAATGTAAGTAGCATTAACTCTACATTTTTCAATGCCGACAATGGTGAATTTACTGCGGTGGTTTCTGGTGGATCTGGTTTTTATCAATTCGGAATCAATGGTGCATTTGTAAATGTGGGGGCCGGATCGTACACATTCGAAAATCTGGGTCCTGGCAATTATCAAGTAGATGTTATTGACTCGGAAGGATGTACACAAACATCTACTGTCACCATCACTGAGCCGGATGATATTACGATCACACAATCGATAGCAGATATCTTTTGCGCGGGTGAACAGAATGGCAGCATCTTCGTGAACACATTTGGAGGAACTCCTCCGTATACCTTCATGTGGAATGATGGAGTCCAGGCCGATAATAGAATTAATCTTTCGGGGGGAACATATTCACTTACTATCACGGACAGCCAAGAATACTCTCGCTCATTTGAGTTCACTGTCAATGAACCGTTACCACTCGATGTGACTATAAATACTTCACCTATCTTATGTTTTGGAGGAGAATCGGTGGTTACGTCGGAAATTTCAGGAGGAACACCACCTTATAATAGCGGCATTCCTACTTCACTTATCGCAGGTGAACACACCATCTTTGTGTCGGACTTTAATGGATGTGAAACAGAATTTTCATTATTCATTTCTCAGCCTGAACAATTCGTGGTTACTTCAAGTGCAGACCCTATTTCTTGTACAGGCGGAAATGGAACCGTTGTATTTCAAGCATCAGGTGGAACAATGCCATATATCTCAGATATTTCGCCTGTTTCCGTAAGTACACCAGGTCAAGTGACGTACACTTTCCTTGATGCAAATAACTGTGAGGCTACTACTATTGCCAACATCGAGGCATTGGACGGATTCACATTTGAATCAACTGTAACAAGCACTGAATGCGCAGGAGCCTGCAATGGAACTATCGAAGGATTCTCATTAGATGCAACCACTCCTTTAACCATTACGTGGGATAACGGAACAACAGGCCCAAGTCTCAACGACTTGTGTGCTGGTATATACACAGCTACTATTTCTGACGAGAATGGATGCACTATCACTCACGTTGCAACTATTGACGAACCAGAAGCCATCGATATCATATTTGCTCTGAATCCAATTCTATGTAATGGTGGCGAAACTGAAGTGAGTGTTGATGCCAATGGTGGTTCTGGTAACATTACACTTCTAATGAATGAAATGCCTTTCAATGGCGGAATGTTGGCTGCGGGATCGTATGAAATAATTGCAATCGATGAAGCCCTTTGTCAAACATCAGAACAGTTTACCATCACTGAACCCACTGCACTTTCGTATGGTGTGGTGCAATTGATTGAAACGGGTGCACAAGCTGGAACAGTTGAAGTGACCGGTATTGGAGGTACAGCACCATACAACTATCAATGGACTACTGGTGCGAATACCAATTTGGTCGTTCTTCCATTTAATGAAGAACATACTGTTACGATCACAGATAATAATGGCTGCACCATTCAAACTGAGATCTTCAATATTATCGTTGGAATTGAAGAATTGTTTAATAGCGCATTGCGCATTTATCCTAATCCAATGACGACCGAACTTTCATTCGGTTTTGAAAATAAAAATCAACAATACACTTGGACTATTAAGTCATCACAAGGACAAACAATTTTCTCAAATCAATCGAATCAGTTTGAAAAAATTGATGTGAGTCAATTATCAGTGGGTGTATACTACTTAGTGATCGAACTTGGTGATCAAAAGATCACGAAGCGTATTGTTAAGCAGTAAGCCAATCTAAAAGTGAACGTTCAATCTTTCTCAGATCTTCGCTCATGTAGCGATCCTCTGAGGTAGGTTGAACGTTTTCTCTTAAACGCTTGTGAAGCATTTCCACTTTTGTAGAACTTTTTTGAGGTCTTCTAAACTCGAGTCCTTGGCCAGCAGCCATAAGTTCGATGGATAAAATTCTTCTCACATTTTGTACAACTCGCAAGCATTTTGTGGCAGCGTTTGCTCCCATAGAAACATGGTCCTCTTGACCATTGCTGCTATCGATGGTATCCACACTCGCAGGAGTACACAATTGTTTGTTTTGAGAAACAATGCTCGCGGCAGTGTATTGCGGAATCATAAAGCCGCTATTTAATCCAGGATTCGAAACAAGGAAAGCGGGCAATCCTCTTTGTCCACCAATGAGCTTGTAAGTGCGGCGTTCGGAGATACTTCCAATCTCTGCCATTGCTATCGCTAATTGATCCAGCACAAGAGCCAAAGGCTGGCCGTGAAAATTTCCACCGCTGATGATTTTTTGCTCATCAGGGAAAATGATTGGATTATCCGTAACAGAATTGATCTCCATTTCCACTACTTCCTTTGCATGATGGAAACTATCCCAACTTGCACCGTGAACTTGCGGAATACAGCGGAAGCTGTATGGATCTTGAACATGTTCTTTTGGTTGATTGATGAGTTCGCTATCCGAAAGAATAGCTCTCATGCGACGCGCTACTTCTCTTTGTCCCGTGTGGTTTCTAACCATGTGGATTAAGTCATCGAATGGTTCGGGGCGACCGTCATAGGCTTCAAGCGACATGGCTGCTATCACCTCGCATCCACGAAGCATGACATCAGATTGTAGTAAGCAATGCACTGCAAACGCGCTCATGAATTGAGTGCCGTTGATCAGTGCTAATCCTTCCTTACTCTTTAAGCGAATGGGGGCCCAACCTAATTCTGAAAGAACTTCTGCTGCGGGCCTTTTTTTACCATGATAAAAAACCTCACCTTCACCAAACAGTGGAAGACACAGGTGCGAGAGCGGTGCTAAATCGCCGCTAGCTCCTAGTGATCCCTGAGAATAAACGATTGGATAAATTCCATGATTGTAAAAATCGACTAAGCGCTCCACCGTCGAAAGTTGAACACCACTGTGACCATAACTGAGACCTTTCACCTTTAACAAAAGCATCAATCTCACAATCTCGTTATCCACCTCCTCACCCATTCCGCAAGCGTGCGATAATAGAAGATTTTGCTGCAGTTTTTCCAAATCATTGTCATCAATCACCGTATTGCAAAGCGATCCAAAACCAGTGTTGATACCATAAACGGGGCTTTCAGATTGTGCTTGGTGCTGATCGAGATAAGTACGGCATGCCGTGATTTTGTGTTTCGCTTCCGTTGAAAGCTCAAGCTTGCCATTAGAAGCTAAAAATTGAGCAATCACCTCTAGGGTCAGCTCATGATGAGGATTGATTTCTAAAGTCATAAGGCCAATGAAATGGTCAAAAAAGGTCTTGTTTGGTTGTCACAAAGATGGAGAAAACATCCCGAAGTAAAACCGCTCGCCCCTACTTTCAACCATTCATATCTTCTTTGCCCTGAAAACGAGGAAGAAAAAGTATATTCGCTCGCAAATTTTTATAAGAAAAGTCATGAAAACAACCACCAAACTGATGACGCTTGCCCTCTGCACAATTGGGCTTTCAGCATCGGCTCAAAACATCAAGTTTGAGGAATACGACCTAAAAAATGGTCTACACGTAATTCTTCACGAAGACCACTCAACTCCTATCGTGGCAGTAACTGTGATGTACCATGTAGGTTCAAAAAATGAAACAACTGGACGTACAGGTATGGCTCACTTCTTCGAACACCTTTTGTTTGAAGGATCTGAAAATATTGGCCGTGGTCAATATTCTAAATTCGTTGAAAATGCTGGTGGTGGCTTAAATGCTAATACCTCACAAGACCGCACATTCTACTACGAACTTCTTCCAAGTAATCAATTGGAACTTGGCTTGTGGTTGGAAAGTGAAAGAATGCTTCACGCGAAGGTTGAAAAGATCGGCATTGAAACGCAACGCGAAGTTGTAAAAGAAGAGAAACGTCAACGTATCGACAACCAACCTTATGGTAATCTTTTCGGCGCTACACTAGACGCAGCTTTCGATGTACACCCCTATAGCTGGGCACCTATCGGCAGCATGGAAGATTTGAATGCTGCTCAAGAGCAAGATTTCATCGATTTTTATAAGACCTTTTATGTTCCAAACAATGCGGTACTTTCTATCGCTGGAGACATCAACATCGAACAGACAAAAGAATTGATCAAGAAATATTTCTCGACGATTCCAAAAGGAACAAAAGAAATTCCTCGCCCTACTGTAAAAGAACCAATCAACAAAGGGGAAGTGCGTGATACCATCATGGGTAAAGATCAACTTCCAATGATCGTTCAAGCTTATCACATTCCAGCACAAGGAACAACAGAATTCTACGCGGTAGATATGTTGAACCAGTTGCTTGCACAAGGTGCTAGCTCTCGTCTAAACCGCGCATTGGTAGAAGAAAAGCAAGTAGCACTTTTCAGCGGAGCATTCACTTACAACGTAGAAGATCCAGGACTTACTCTTGCTTACAGCCTTGCAAATATGGGAGTAGAACCAAAGCAAGTGGAAGATGCGATGAATGCTGAATTCGAGCGTGTGAAGAAAGAAGAAATCACAGAAGAAGAATTCCAAAAACTTCGCAATCAAATTGAAAGTAACTTCATTCAAAGCAATTCTACCGTTGCAGGTATTGCTGAAAGTTTAGCTAACTATCACATGTACTATGGTGAGGCCAATTTGATTAATACTGAGATTCAAAGATACTTGGCGGTAACAAAGCAAGATATTCTAAAAGCAGCTCAGAAATTCTACATTCCAGAAAACAGAGTGGTAATTTATTTCCTTAACGATCCTGCTCTTTCAAAATAATATTCGCCTTTACAATAAAGAAGAAATGAAAAATATCCTCTATATATTATTAGCAGCAGTGGCCATGACATTTGCTGCATGTAAGACGACTCAAGTGGATCGCTCTATCGTTCCAGCTGCGGGTCCTGCACCAAAAATTCAAATCGGACAATACCAATTGTTCACCTTGGATAATGGCTTGAAGGTAATCGTCGTAGAAAATCACAAATTACCTCGTGTATCTTATTCAGTAAACTTCGACATCGATCCAATTTTGGAAGGTGCAAATGCTGGTTATGTGCAAATGGCTGGTGGTCTGATGAGCGCTGGTACTAAGACATATTCTAAAGCACAAATCGATGAGAAAATTGACTACATCGGAGCTGACCTCAGTACATCGGCAGGTGGCGTTTATGGTGGTTGTTTGAAAAAACACAGCGAACAATTCTTAGCATTGATGTCGGATGTTCTTATGAACCCAACCTTCCCTGAAGAAGAGTTGCAAAAGAACATCAAGCAGACACTTTCAGGTCTTGCAAGTGAAAAGACTGATCCGAATTCAATCAGCTCTAAAATTGGCAACGTAGTGAAGTATGGTAAAGATCACCCATATGGTGAACTTCAAACAGAAGAGACCATCAATGCTATCAAGCGTGATGACCTCGTAGGTTTTTATAACAAATATGTGAAGCCAAACGTATCTTACTTGGTAATCGTTGGTGACATCACTCCAGAAGAAGCTAAGACACAAGCTCAAAAATATTTTGGTTCTTGGGCAAAAGGAAACGTGATGGGGGTGAAATACAAAACTCCTACTGAACCTTCTGCAAATCAAGTGGCATTCGTACCAGTTCCTGGTGCTGTTCAAAGTGTAATTGATGTAACATATCCAATTCAACTAAAGCCTGGAACACAAGAAGCAATTACTGCCAACGTATTGAACAATATCCTTGGTGGAAGCGGATTCCAAGCTCGCTTGATGCAAAACCTCCGTGAAGACAAAGCATACACATATGGTGCTTATTCATCTATCGATGCTGATGAGTTTGTTGGTTCATTCAGCGCTGGTGCAAGTGTTAGAAATGAAGTAACGGATAGCGCAATCGTTCAGTTCATTTATGAAATGGAGCGTATGGTAAACGAACCAGTTGCGGACAGCACTTTGAGTGTTGTAAAAAACATCATGACAGGAAGCTTTGCTCGCTCTTTGGAACGTCCACAGACGATTGCAAACTTTGCTTATAACATCGAAAAATATGGTCTGCCAAAAGACTATTATGAAACGTATTTGCAGAAATTAAATGCAATCACTGCTGCAGATGTGCAAGCGCTTGCGAAGAAAATTATTCGTCCAAAGAACTGCTATATTACTGTAGTGGGTAACAAAGAAATTGCAGAGAAATTGAATGTATTTGCAGCCTCTGGAAAAGTAGACATGTACAATCCTGACGGATCTATTTTCGTTGATTTGAAAGCTGCTCCAGCAGGTGTGACTGCAGAGACTGTATTAAACAATTACATCACTGCCATTGGTGGCAAGGACAAAATCCAAGCTATCAAATCATATGAGCAGCAAGGTAAATATTTGATGGGCCCAATGGGACTTGACATGAACATCAAAGTAAAAGACAATGCTAAAATCGCAATGACCATCAACATGAATGGTATGGAAATGATGAAGCAAGTTTTTGATGGAACAAAAGGTGTAAGTTCTCAAATGGGTCAAAAAGCAGACATGAGCGAAGATGAGCTTGCAGAAGCACGTCAGCAATTGGATATGCTTTTTGAAATCAATTATCCAAAGTATAACATCACTGCAACCCTCAAAGGAATCGGTGCTGTTGAAGGAAAAGACGCTTATGTGATCGAAAGAAAAGATCCAAATGGAGACGTGACTACCGATTACTATGATGTAAACAGTGGATTGAAAGTGAAATCAATTTCTGTAAACAAGGATGGCGAAGAAGTAGTAACTGTTGAAACAACATTCCTTGAATACAAAGAATTCAATGGTGTTAAATTCCCAGTGTCTCAAAAGCAGTTGATGGGCGCACAAGAATTCAGTATTCAAGTGAGCGATATCATCATCAATCCAAAATTGGATGATGCTGCATTCAAGACGAATTAATCGTATCTAAATATTCATACTTTTGTAAAGGCTGTCCCACCGACAGCCTTTACTTTTTACCATGAAGAAATTATTCCTACTACTAGCGGTCTTTATGATCGGTCTTACTTCAGTGGCACAAGACACACTTGCGGTTGATTCTACAAAAGTCAAAAAAGTAAAGAAGCCAAAGAAAGCGGTAGCCAATGGATTCGGACTATCCATGGGTTTGATTTATGGAATACTACGTGCAGAAACAGAAGCAAAATTTATTCCTAACTCAAATAAAATTGTAAAGTCAGAACCTGTCAATAAAACGGGAGTTTCTGCGGCTATTTTTTACGAGTATTCTTGGAGTAAATGGACCCTGCGCCCCGCAGTGGAAGCCAATTTAGCTCTTGCACACATCAAATACGATGTAGAGCGATTCAACGATGAAGAAGGTTATATTTTTCCATTAACCATCGATCTTCCTATAGCCCTCATGTACCATCCAGAAAAAAAGAACTGGCCGAGTTTTATGATTGGTGCAAGACCAATATTTAATTCAGACCAATTCAGCAGCATCCATCCTACAACTGCCAACTTCGCTTTTAATGGAGATCTTGGAATATCCTATGTCCTTCCGGCTGGTAAGAATAAAATGCGTATTGAACTCGTCTACAGCTATGGGTTTATTGATGTTTTGAAAAAAGAAGAAAACGACACCTATTCCATTGGGGTAAATAATATCTATCGCGATATTTTGGGACTCAAGCTTTACTTCAATTAAGGTCTGTTGAAAACAAAATAGGACAGAATAAATTCTGTTTTATCGGGTTAGTACTTTCGTTCTACTAATTCGATGTCACATGTTAGAGTCAGAAATCGTTATAAAGCTTGAGAATGTAAGCGTTCAGCAAGGCGGCAACGTTGTCCTTGAAGACGTAAATCTTGAAGTGGAAAACGGAGAATTCATATACCTGATTGGAAAAACAGGTAGTGGAAAAAGTAGTCTTCTCAAATGCTTATACGGCGAACTTCCTCTATACAAAGGCACCGGCATCTGTTGCGGCTACGAACTCAATAATCTCAAACGCTCTCAAATTCCCTATCTGCGTAGAAAACTGGGAATCGTTTTTCAAGATTTCGAACTGCTGACCGACAGAAATATTCAAGACAACTTGGAATTCGTTCTTCGCGCCACGGGCTGGAACGATAAGAAGGCCATTAAGAGCAGAATGGAGAGCGTGCTTGAACTAGTGCAGTTAGAGGGGAAAGAATCGAAATTACCCCATGAATTGAGCGGAGGCGAACAACAACGCGTGGCTATCGCAAGAGCTTTACTCAATACCCCGCATCTTATCCTAGCAGATGAGCCTACTGGTAATCTTGATCCACAAACGAGTCTCGAGATCTTGAACCTCCTTCTCGCGATCAGCAAATCAGGCACCACAGTATTGATGGCTTCCCATGACTACGGCACCATGCAGAAATTCAGCAGCCGTATTCTTGTTTGCAACGAAAGATCCATTGTGGAGTCCAACGATCATTCATTTGCCCACCTCTAATGCGAAGCGTTTTTTTCAGCATTATAATCCCAAGTTATTGTTCTGAAAAAACGATTCGAACTTGCATTGACTCCATTCTTCATCAGAGTTTCAAGAACTTTGAAATTATAATAATTGACGGGGCCTCCAATGATAAAACACTTGAGATTATCAAGGCCTACGGAAGTTCTGTGAATAAACTAATTAGTGAAAAAGATAGCGGAGTTTACGACGCCATCAATAAGGGAATCCACATTGCTTCTGGCGAATACATTTATGTTTTAGGATCTGACGACCAATTATTTTCGAACGATACTTTAGAAAAAATTCAAGCAGTAGCTCAGGGCTCCTCACCAATGCTAATTTTTGGGAATGTTAAAAATGTAGGAAGGCAACATCGCGCCGTGCCTGCCATTCATCAATCAAGCTTTGATTCTTCTTTGTACTTAAAAAACACACTTCACCAACAGGGCTGCTTCTATCATCATTCTCTTTTTTCTGAAAAAAAATTCAATGCTGAGTATAAAATACTAGGTGACTACGATTTCCATTTACAGCTTTTTCAAGAAAAAATCTCTTCACTACAAATTCACACAACCGTTGCCACGTGCGAGGCTCAAGGACTCTCAAAAAGATTTACAAAAGAGCTTTACCAAGAAGAATTAAAAATAAAAAAACAAAGACTGAATTTCTTTTGGCTCGCAATAAATAGAATTCTAATACCTCTGAAATATTTCAGAAAGCGCTACCTCAATTTTTAAAAATAGGCTCATAGATTTTTCTCAGCACTTCTTCTTCTCTCTGCCAGTTGAGCTTCTCCTTTGCGATTTTACACGCCACCTTTTTTTCAGAATACAAAATGTCATTCAAAGCTTTGCTTGCAGCATCCGCAATTGCTTTCGCGTTCACCTCATCCACGAGCCAGCCTACATTATATGTCAGAATAATATTCTTGATTTCAGGAAGATTTGAGCCCAGAACAGGAATTTCGCAATGGATATAATCAAATAATTTATTGGGGAGCGAAAGCGTATAATTCAAGTGTAGCGGCTTATCCAGCGTCAATCCAAGATCGCAGCTCATGGTGTATTTTCTCAATTCCTCAAAAGGCATCTTCGGTAAAATTTTTACCTTCTCTCTGTATGTATCCGTGCTTGCCATTTCTCGAAGCAACGGCATTTCCCGGCCCGATCCGATAATGAGTAATAATACATCATTCATATACTGCATGGCTTCCAACGCTTCCTTTCCTCCGCGGTCAGGATCTATGAACGCCCCCTGAAGTAAAATGATTTTTTTATCAGTCGGTAAATTCAACTCCTCTCTGAAAGACTTTACTGGAGAGTCTTTCAAGAATGGAATGTTTCGAACCACGTTTACTGAAACTCTATATTTTTCGCTATAAATAGAAGCAATACTTTCGTTGACAGTAATGATATTTTTGAGTTTAGGAAAAATTCTTTTCTCTATAAATAGCCACACCGATTTCTGAAACCCTCGTCCAGTGAGCCCTTCAGCCTCGGTAAAATATTCATGACTATCATAAACCAATTGTTTCTTTCTCCATCTCGAAACAAGAAATGCCGGCAAAAGAGTATCCAAATCATTTGCTAAAATGACGTCGGTCTTTTTGAATAAGAGATAAAAAAATAAGCGAAGATTCAATGCGGCATAAAAGAACATCCCACGCTGAAAAAACAAAGAAAATCGCTTGACTTCATACGATCTAGAGAATTCCTTGCTGGTCGGAAGCCTTCTTCCCACAAGGGTTATATCAAACCCAATACTTTCTAATGTCGCACATACTTTAGCAACGCGTTGATCAAACTCGAGATCATTTGAAACTAAAACTGTAATGTGCTTTTTGCTCATTTCAGATCGCCATTCCTAATATCTGTCAATACCTTTTTAGTATATAATGGAAAATCTGCATTCTGCATCCAGCTATAATAGCCAGGATCTTTAATGAGAACATCCATCACTTTACTGCCTTTGTATTTTCCAAAATTGAAAATAATATCTCCTTGATCAGAATAAATGATGTGTCCCGCAAGGTCTGCCTTTTTCTTTCGCTCTGTCAAAGCATGAATCTTATCCATATCGTTGACCACAGGCTCATACAGATTGCCAGCCTTATCTTCCATCTGAACTCCGGCATATCGATCGAGCATGGCTTCAAAAACTTCCTTCGTCGCCATGGCATCAGGCAAGGCTTCGTGAGCGCCCTCCAAAGATTTATCACAATAGAATTTATATGCAGCCTTTAAAGTGCGTGGCTCCATCATGTGAAATAAAATCTGTACATCTATCAAATTTCTTCCCTCTAATGAAAAGTCAACACCCACTCTTAAAAACTCCTCTGCGAGAAGTGGGATATCAAATTTGTTGCTATTAAAACCACCGAGGTCACAATCCATTAGAAATTGAAAAAGCTTACGCGACGCTTGTTCAAATGTTGGCGCTGCCACCACATCTTGATCATAGATTCCATGCACCATTGAAGACTCCATTGGAATGGGCATTTGTGGATTGATAAGAAAACGATTCTCTGGTCCACTCTGCGCTGGCAGTGTTCGCACTGATCCATCAGGCATCATTTTGACAATGGCAATTTCTACAATTCTGTCTTTCGCTACATCGGTCCCTGTAGTCTCCAAGTCAAAGAAAGCCAAAGGCTTTTTCAAATTCAATTTCATAGATATCTGTATTGCTTACAAACGTACTTTGATAAACTCAACTTTCATTCAATTTTATGGAATAATTCACCCCATTAAAATATTCCTCCAACTGAGTCGTTCAACCAACACAGAGTAGTAATCCCGATTAATTTCGGGAAAGAGGGTAGCAAAAGAAAGCCTCGGAGGGGAGTCTCCGAGGCTTTCGACTTATTGATCGTTATTTAAGTAATAACTTTCTTTCAAAAGTTATGTCATCCTTCTACTTTAATCTTGATGTACTGGAACTGCTCATAAATGGATTTGTTCTCCTGAGCATCTTTCTCATACACCTTACCCTGAACCAATGCGGTTGGTTTTACAAATGTAAAGTTTTCTTCTCTTTTATAACCTAATTTTTCTAATTCTCCTGCAATCATATCTTCTGCAGCCTTTGCTCTCCATTGTGCAAGCTCTTCATTGTTTTTAAACTTAGAAGATGGCACTCGTGAAGCACTTGCCTCAACACTGATCGTCACTTTTCCTTTGTCATAAAGAATCTTCTGAATATCCTTCACAAACTGTTGGAACTTCACTTCTTTCGCTCCGAAATCTTTTGAATCGTACACGAAATAGCGAGAGAATTCAGCATATCCAAGAGATTCAATGAATTGTGTTTTCACAGGATTCTTTGGATCATAACCCAAATCTTTTTTCTCTTCTTTAGGTTTCTCTACTGCCACCGGCTCTTCCTTCTTAGGCTCTACCTTTGGTTCTACTGGTTTAGCTGGCTCATTTTTACCTAGAGCAACTGGAATCAAGTAAACCTCTCTTTCAAGCTCCAAGAAATTGCTTTCGCAAGGAACATTGATATCATCCTGCTTAATCTTTTCCTTGCCTTTGAAATAGTCGATATGATAACCCGTACATGGATTCAAGATTGCCAAATAGCCTCCGTCACGTTTTCTAGGACGGTATTCCATTACCTCACCAGTCTTGTTATTTGTAACAACAATTTTCAAATCATCAGGGAGCTCTTGACCTTCCTCTCCTATGATAAATCCTTTCAAGACTGCAAGCTTGGTCACATTATCAGACTCTGGCAACTCGATCAAATAAATATCTTTTTTACCATATCCACCATCGCGTTCAGACGAGTAATACGCTCTCTTTCCATCCGCCATAGGCTGGAAGAAAACGTCGTCGTCTACAGAGTTTAACGGATAGCCCATTGTTTCAGGCTTGCCCCACTCCCCATCTGCTCCTTGCTTAGTATAAAACAAGTCAAAGCCACCGATGCTATTGTGACCTTGTGATGCGAAGTACATGCCCTTCCCATCAGGTGTCAAGAAAGGAGAATCCTCATCCAAAGCGGTATTCAAAGTTGGACCACAATTCAGTGCCTTACTCCATGTACCATCCGGTAATTTCACACAGCGATAAATATCTCTACCACCTAATCCACCCGGACGATCTGATACAAAATAGAGTGTGGATTCATCCGCACTAATTGTAGCGTGCGTCTCCCAAGTAGTTGGTGTATTGATATCAGAACCCAACTTCGCTGGGTCGCTCCAAATTTCCCCGATCAACTTACTATACAAAACACGTCCATCTCCCAAGCTATCTCGGTAGATAAATAGTGTTTGCCCGTCAGGTGAAACGCTGATAGATGCATCGTGCTCATCTGAGTTTAAGTTTAGAAGTTCAGGTGCTCCCCACTCCCCCTCATCCGTTTTGTATGATGCATAAATATCATCTTTAAACTCCCCTGTTTCTGCATTCACAATTCTACTATTCGTTGAATCCGGACGAAGTCTTCTACTCGTAAAGAAGAGTGAACTTTCATCCAATGCGAGTACTGGGCTGAAGTCGTTGTCAGGCCCGTTTACCACCGGACCTAAGTTTGTGATCACATAATTTTTTGGATTGGCCATTTGTCTGCGTGCCTCTTCGCACTGCGCCAAACCTTGTTCTGCCAATGCTGTCAAGCGATGCTTTTTAGACAATGACTTTTTTAGTTTGGTAAATGACTCTGTAGCCGCATCCAACTGATAATTCAAATGCTGCGCAACAGCCAAATAATAAAGCGCATCCACTGGAGCCTTTCTTTCCATCGGATCGAAAGGATCATAATTTTTCGAAACCTTTTTTGCAACTGCTACTTCTAAATAGGAAAGGGCTTCTTTCTTATTCGTCGCAGTTTGTAAATAGCTATATCCCAACTTATAGTTGACGTTTCCATTGTTTGGATCATCTTCTAAAATGCGCTGCCACTCTTTGATAGCCTGCACCCATAGATTTTCCTCCATGAGTTTATTCGCTTCATAAAAGCGCTGTGTGAAATCACCACGATCCTTGGGAGGAATGGATGTGGCATATGACATCATCACAGTAAACAACAAGAATGAAAAACCAACTATGCGTTTCATTTAGCTAGGTTTAATATTTTATTTTAAATCTCGCGGTTGATATCAAATGATTCCAAATAATCAGCAACTCTTCTCACGAAGCTTCCACCCAATGCACCATCTACCACACGGTGGTCGTAGCTGTGTGAAAGGAACATCATGTGACGAATTCCTAAAGTATCTCCATAAGGAGTTTCAATAACCGCTGGTTTCTTGCGAATAGCACCTACTGCCATAATCGCCACCTGTGGTTGGTTAATGATAGGAGTTCCCATCACATTTCCAAAAGTACCAACGTTGGTCAAAGTGTAAGTTCCACCTTGAATCTCGTCTGGTGTCAATTTGTTTGCACGTGCGCGATCTGCAAGATCATTCACCTTGCTTGCAAGTCCTACCAAGTTCAATTGATCTGCATTTTTAATAACAGGTACAATTAGGTTACCACTTGGAAGTGCCGCAGCCATTCCAATATTGATATCTCTGCGAATGATGATTTTAGTATCATCTACAGAAACGTTGATATTCGGGAAATCCTTGATTGCTCTTGCCACCGCTTCAATAAATAACGGAGTAAAAGTCAATTTGGTTTTGTGCTTTTGCTCGAAAGCTTTTTTCACCTTCTCTCTCCACATCACGATATTGGTCACATCAGCCTCTACATAGCTTGTTACGTGTGGAGAAGTTTGAACGCTCATCACCATGTGATCAGCGATCAGCTTACGCATACGATCCATCTCAACGATTTCATCGTTTGCACCAATTGAAATTGCAGGCTTGTGTCCCGCGGCTTTTGGAGCAGGTGCAGGAGCGCTTGCAGCAGGAGCAGCAGCCACAGCAGGGGCGCTAGGAGCCTCTACTTTAGCGGCAGGAGCAACTACGACACCATTCTGTTTCTTATCAATAAATTCTAAAATATCTGACTTTGTCACACGACCACCTTGACCAGATCCTTGGATCATTTCAAGTTCTGTCATGCTCACGCCTTCTGTCTTTGCAATTGTTCTTACAAGCGGAGAATAGAATTTACCAGACGGTCCATTCTTCAATACTTCTACAGCCATTGGTTCGGCTAATGCGGCCGCTGCAATGTGTGCTGTATTTGCAGTCACTTCAGGAGTTGGAGCGGCAGCTGGTGCAGGAGCAGCAGCAACTGGTGCAGCAGAAGCGCCAGCACCGGTACCAATCAACGCGATTGGTTGACCTACCTGAACTACATCGCCTTCTTTAACAAGACATTTTAGTAGCACACCATCCTCTGGTGAAGGAACCTCGCTATCGACCTTGTCCGTAGCGATTTCAATGATAGGCTCATCGGCCTTCACTGCATCTCCTTCTTTTTTTACCCATTTTATGATAGTGGCTTCGGCCACACTTTCGCCCATTTTAGGCAGTAGCAACTCTATTTGTGACATGCGTTATATCCTTTTTAAGGTGTTGCAAAGGTACGCTTTTAGTTGGTTGCTTTTATAGGTGTGAAAAACGTGTTAATTTACTCAAATCCAGATAGTTTCGCTTGTGTTGTAATCGATTCTATCAAAAATCATCAAAAGGAAGTAGAAAAACACCACTCCCGCCTGGACTTCTAGAAATGATTCAAACAGAAAATTAAGCATTGATAATCCTATCAAAGCTTGATAAAAATAGCTTCTAGATTGAATCGCTTTTTTAGCATGAATCAATAAGAAAAATAAGAAAGCCAACAATCCTATCCAACCCAACTCAACACCCACTTGAAGGAACTGATTGTGCGCATTGAGATTTTTTTCCGCAGCATAATTTTGTCCCATCCCCACATAACTGCGATTCATTTCTACTGATGCATTTCCAACGCCCACCCCGAGAGGATAGTGTTTCATTAAATCTACGGATGCAGACCACGTTACTCTTCTCAATTCGGTGCTTGTATGCGCTTCTTCCTGAGGCGCTGCTTGTGCTGCATCAGCCGTTGCGCCTTCTACTCTTTGTGCAGTGAGCGGTAGTGTGAAAGTAAGTCCCACTAATAAGACCAATGCCGCTGCACAAACGGCAATCGCATGTCGATGTATAATGCCCCGACGCACCGCAACAAATAGTGCCCATAAAATGGCGATCCCCGCAGATATTAGGCCCGCCTTGGAAGCTAGCATGACTATGAATAAAATCACTAGTATAGTCAAGGACCAATGGAGCCATTTTTTTCTAAATAAAAAATTCATCTTCATACCTCGCATCAGCAATACCAATAATGTCAGGCTCTGGTACATCGCCATATAAGTAGGATGAAAATAAATACCTAGCTTCGAATAGGTCAAATATTCTCGTGTATCAAAAATAGCCGCGCGATATACTCCATAGCCCAATGCGAAAAGCATAAATACCAAACACCCAATCACGAAAGAATGAAGTATTTGCTGTCCTTCTTTAATCGAAAACTTAGGAGTTAAAATCGCGAGTATTGGAAAGAGCAACATACTTGCTTTGTATTCCAACTCTTTCAGAGCAGAAGCCTCATCCATCGAGGCACTCAAACCCAACGCCATCATGCCATACAGCGCAACGGGAATTAAAAAATGGGAAGTCGATTTTTCAAAATACCATCGTCTGCGTTTTATCGCATAGTAAATAGCATATAACAAAAACAGCCCTAAAAATCCGGGCACATATTTCTTGTGCAATGGAATTAAAAAAGCAATGAGCATACAAAAATTGTAATGCCCGTTATTCGTTGATATGTATGATCTCCAACTCATGCAGTCGGCTGACTAGACTTCAAAGTTTCTAGTTGAGGCAAATGATGTTTGATGTGTTCTGTCAAAAAATCCAAAGTGTACTCCAAGGTCAACATTCCCGCTGCGGGCTGTTTGAAAATCAACCGATCATTGAATTCATTTGGAAGTTGATTTAAAAAAAGAGCATACTGTTCTCGAAGCGCATTCCATCTTTTTTCCAATGACTCAAAAGTTTCTTCGCCGTCAGGCTCCGGTAAGACCGCAGGGGCTTTATATTTCTCACCACTTGCCAAACGATCGACTAATCGCGTTCCGTTTGCAATTTGCTCGTCCCCTACTCGATCCAAAGCTTCCCATCCGCTGGATGTTTTCTTTACCATGTAGCCGAGGGTTCCTCCTTCACTAAAAAGAATATGCTGAATCACTTGAATCATACTCCAAGACTCTGCGCTGGGCTTGTAGCTGCGCTGCTCTGATGTGCTTGATGCAAGAATGGACATTGCAGCATTTTTCGCTGCCTCCAATTCATCCCATTTTTCCAATCTACTTTGTTCCATGCTGCCAATTTAATTGGTTTTACTCAAAGTCATTTCAATGTGTGGTATATCGTCTTCGAGATAGGATTCACTCACTTTGGTAAAACCAAGACTCTCATAAAATTTTTGAAGATATTCTTGCGCTGAAATTCGAATTAAACTTTCTCCATAAATCGCAAACAAACCGGCAATCGCCTTCTCCATCAATGTCACTCCAACCCCTGTCCTCCTCACGGAAGCATGTGTCACTACTCTTCCTATAGACATATCCTCATAACTCACTCCCGGCGCTACTAGTCTAGCGTATGCGACCATCTTTCCGGAGGCATCTTTTGCAAATAAATGATGTGACTTTTGATCTTTACCATCTACATCTTGGTATGGACAAGTTTGTTCTAGTACAAAAACTTCCGCCCGCAATTGAAGAGCGTGGTAAAGATCTAGTTTGTCCAATTCATTCCAAGATACAAGGCTCCAAGTCAAAGAATTCGTCATATTCTATCGCTATATATTTCAGTGAGCCAATATCGGAGGAAATGCAGTGCTATCTTTGCACCCCATGAATTATTTATCAGTTGAGCATATTTCAAAATCATACGGAGATCAAATTCTTTTTGAAGATCTAAATTTTGGAATTGAAAAAGGTCAAAAAGTTGCACTCGTTGCACGCAACGGTGCCGGAAAATCATCTCTCTTCAAAATCCTTGTAGGCCTCGATACACCTGATGGTGGAATCATAAGCTACAATCGTGAAGTGCGCATTGGCTTTCTTGCTCAAGAACATGGACTAGATGACAACTTAACTATCCTTGAAAATATTTTCATTGCTAAAAACCCCATGACGCGCGCCATTGCTGCGTATGAAAAAGCGCTTTTGGAAAATGACAATGATGCGTTGCATCGTGCGCATGACCAAATGGACCAAACAGGAGCATGGGACTATGAAGCGAAAGCAAAGCAAATTCTTGGGGGACTCGAAATTCATGATCTTGAAAAAGTAGTCGGACAATTATCGGGGGGGCAAAAGCGAAGAATCGCATTAGCGAAGGTCCTTATCGAAGAACCAGATCTCGTATTCCTCGATGAGCCCACCAACCACCTCGATCTTGATATGATCGAATGGCTCGAAGAATTTTTGAATCGATCAAACATGACCATTTTCATGATCACCCACGATCGATACTTCTTGGAAAATATCACCGATGAAATTCTTGAGCTAGAGAATAAACAGATCTATAAGTACAAAGGAAATTTCTCTTATTATTTAGAGAAAAAAGCAGAACGCGAAACCCTCGAAGAAAGCTCTCGTGAAAAGGCAATGAATCTTTTCAAAAGAGAATTAGAATGGGCGCGTAAAATGCCTAAAGCGAGAACAACTAAAAGTAAAAGTCGCTTAGATAGCTTCGAAGAATTAAAAGAAAAAGTTAGAAAAAATACTGACCCGGATGCACTTGAATTAGAGATCAACATCAGTCGTTTGGGAAGTAAAATTGTCGAACTACATCGTGTAAAAAAATCATATGGAGACACGAATATCATCAATGGATTCGACTACGTATTTAAGACTGGTGAAAAAGTTGGACTGGTTGGAAGAAATGGAACTGGTAAATCAACATTTCTCAATCTACTTACACAACAAATCGAACCAGATGGAGGAAAAGTAATCGTTGGAGAAACCGTTGTGTACGGCTATTACAGCCAAACAGGCATCCCTCTGAAAGATGGACAACGAGTGATTGAAGCGGTGCGAGAAGTAGCAGAATATATTCCACTTAAAAAAGGAAAAACAATCACTGCAGCACAAATGCTCGAGCGTTTTCTTTTCCCAAAACACACGCACTTTAATTACATCGAAAAACTTAGCGGTGGAGAAAAAAAGAGATTACAACTTCTCTTATTATTGATGAAGAATCCCAACTTCATGATCCTCGATGAGCCGACCAATGATTTGGACGTATTTACCCTAAGTGCATTGGAAGAATATTTACAACACTATCCAGGTTGTTTGATCATCGTTAGTCACGACAGATACTTCTTGGATAAATTAGTTGATCACGTTTTTGTACTTGACGGACACGGCAACGTTCGCGATATTTTCGGAAGCTATTCCACATTCCGCGCTACCATGGATGAAATGGCAAAGGCGGAAAAAGATCGCGTGCAAGCAAAAGAATTAGCAGCTACTGCGGTAAAAGAAGAAGCATCAAAAGCAAAGACAAAAATTTCTTACAAAGACAAATTCGAATTCGATCAACTCGAAAAAGAAATTCCCGTCCTTGAAAAAAAGAAGAAAGAATTAGAAGAAAAACTTTCACAAGTACTCGACCAGCACAACGAATTAATGGCTGTGTCGGAACAACTTGGAAAAGTAGTCGATGAGCTGGATGCTAAATCGCTTCGCTGGTTAGAATTGAGTGAACTTCTTTAGTACTAGTGTACATCGAAGTTTACTACAACACGCTTACTCTTTGGCTTCGCTTGGCAAGTGAGAATAAATCCATTCTCCACCTCGCCTGGCTCTAGAGCGTAATTGACATCCATTGGCGCCTCACCTTCTTCGAGTTTCGCACGGCACGTGCAGCACATTCCTCCTTTACACGAGAACGGAATATCCATTCCATGGCGCTGAGCCGCATCCAAAATTGACATGCCATTCATAGGCATTACAAAGTCTAATTGCTGACCATCAAAAACAACTGACACATTACTTACTTCACCTGAATCAACAGCTTTCGCGGGCTCAGCCTTTTTCTCTGCAGTGTTAATCTGACCAGGACTCGCAAACAATTCGAAATGTATATTTTCTGCCGGTAAGCCTACCGTCTTCATGTGCTCACTCACAGCGCGAATCATCGGCTCTGGACCACATACAAACACCTCATGAATATTTTCCATATCAATGAAATGCTTTCCGAATCCATCACACTTATCGGCATCGATGCGACCATAGAATAATTGAATATCATTAGGCTCGCCACTCAATACATGAAACACTCTAAACTTACCGAGATAGCGATCTTTCATGTCCTCCAATTCATCGCGGAAAATGATGGTGTTAAACCAACGATTCCCGTAAATCAAAGTGACCGTACTCTTTGGCTCAGATTTCAAAACACTCTTTGCGATCGACATTACAGGAGTGATTCCACTACCCGCCGCGACTAATAAATAGTTCTTTGAATTTGTCTCGCTCAACTCAGAAGTGAAATGTCCCATCGGGGTCATCACCTGCATTTCCTGACCGACACTCAAATTTTCATTTGCCCAAGAACTAAAAGTACCACCATCCACTTTTTTAATTGCCACGCGCAATTCATTGTCATGAATCCCGCTGCAAATAGAGTAAGAGCGACGAATATCTTCGCCTGCAATCGTTTCACGAAGTGTCAAATACTGACCTTGTTGGAACTTATAATTTTCCTTCAATTCAGCTGGTACTTCAAATGCTACGCTAACACAATCCAATGTTTCGCGTCTTACATCACTTATCTTTAGGGTATGAAATTTAGGTCTCATGTCGTTGTTTGGTGGGGGCAAATGTAGAAACAAGACTACTTAAAATCCGTCAAATGACAGAAATCAGAGGTTTTCTTGTTTAGTTGAACAATAGTTTTACTAATCTTGTTTTGGTTTTATACCTTCGTAACATGGAAAATACAGTCCTGCATGAGAAATTTCAGCAATACGTTGAGGCTGAAAATAAAGTAGAAGCGAAAGATTGGATGCCAGATGGCTACCGTAAAACATTGATTCGCCAAATCGCACAACACGCGCACAGCGAAGTAGTGGGTATGCTACCTGAGGGAAATTGGATTACCCGCGCCCCATCTCTTCGTCGTAAGACTATTCTACTGGCAAAAGTTCAAGATGAAGCCGGTCACGGTTTGTACTTATACAGCGCTGCCGAAACACTTGGTGTCAATCGCGATCAATTGATCGAGGAATTGAATACTGGAAAAGCAAAATATTCTAGCATTTTCAACTATCCTACTCTTTCGTGGGCCGACATTGGAGCGATTGGTTGGTTGGTAGATGGCGCGGCAATCGTTAATCAGGTTTCTTTACAAAGAACCTCATACGGTCCATACAGCAGAGCAATGATTCGTATCTGTAAAGAAGAAAGCTTCCACCAACGTCAGGGATATGAAATCATGATCTCTTTGTCCAAAGGAACGGCCGAACAAAAGAAAATGGCTCAAGATGCTTTCAATCGCTGGTGGTGGCCATCATTGATGATGTTTGGTCCATCAGATGCAACTTCTGCGCACAGCTCACAAAACATGGCTTGGAGAATTAAGCGTCATAGCAATGACGAACTTCGCCAGAAGTTTGTAGACATGACTGTTCCACAAGCAGAGTATTTAGGTCTTACCATTCCAGATCCAGATTTGAAATGGAATGAATCAAGAGGTCACTATGATTTCGGTGAAATTGATTGGACCGAGTTCAATGAAGTAGTGAAAGGCAATGGCCCGTGCAACAAAGAACGTGTTGAAACGCGTCGTAAGGCTTATGCTGAAGGCGAATGGGTGAGAGAAGCAGCAAATGCTTACGCTGCGAAACAAGCCGCTAAAAACGCTACTGAAAGCAGTATCGCTAGCTAAGAATTTTATTAGATAAAAAATAAAAAGGTTGAGCGTAGCTCAACCTTTTTTCTTGCTTAACGGATAAGTTATTTGTCCGACAAAATCTTTTGGAAACTCTTCCATTCCTTCGAATCCCAACTTCACATCCCTTCCAGAATTCGGCCAATAGACCGTCTTAAACAAATAGTCCCATACGCTTAGACTCAATCCGAAATTAGCACCGAACGGATGTTCGGGTAGCTCTTTTGCATGGTGCCAAATATGCATGTTGGGAGAGTTGAAAACATACTTTAATGGACCCCATGAAATATTCAAATTGCTATGATTTAAATGTCCTATTGCTATGGTAAAAATATGGACGATGAAAAAATCCGTCAATCCAAATCCCAACATGGCAAGAGGAATATACTGAAGCGTTTTGTAAACAACGCTTTCCATCCAATGATAACGCAAATGCGCTGCAAAGCCCATCTCCTCAACACTGTGGTGAACTTTATGAAATTCCCATAACCAATTCACACGATGCAATAATCTGTGAATGTTCCATTGAACAAAATCAGCCACCACAAACATCAACACAAACTTTGACCATGTGGGCCACGTCGAGACATTGATGGCAACTAAATTTTCAATTCCAAAAATTCCAAGAAAATCATTGAAGGCTTCTGCAAACACATTTGATATGGCGGTATAGCCAATCAAAGTAAAAATGTAGAAGTTGAAAAACATATAAAAGCCATCCATCCAGAAATCTTTTCTCACCACTCCCTGATTTTTTCTCCAAGGAAAAACCACCTCTAAAAGCCAAGCTGCTAGAGACAATCCTACAAGCCACCAAAAATAATTATGCCATGATGGCTCCATTATCTGCGTCTTCAAATAAGAAGCGTAGCCTGTAAAACTTTGTAAGAAAAGATCCCAATAATGACTCATGCGATATGCTGTTTCAATAGACCTACCAATGTATCCTTATCCTTTACACCAGAAGCTCTCCACTTCAATTCACCTTTATGGTAAATAACAAGCGTCGGTACTCCACGGATTCCTAACTGCGAAGCGATAGCTTGATTTTTATCCACATCCACTTTCAAAACACGAACATCACTACCAAGTTCACTTGCCACTTCATCCATAATTGGAAGTTGGTATTGACAAGGGCCGCACCACGTAGCGTAAAAATCGATGATCACTGGTTTATCACCTTTGATGATACTTCCAAACGTCTCTTTTGTTTCCATAATTTTATTTTGCTAATGGATAACCAGCGGACTTCCAAGCGCCGATTCCGCCAGTTAATTGATGTACTTCTTTGAAGCCCAAACTCAACAAAAGATCACGAGCGCTTGAACTTCTTCCTCCCACTGCACAATAAACGTACACTGGCTTAGTCTTATCAAGCTTTGCCACTTCTGTTTTAAAGTTTGGAGAATACCAATCGATGTTCTTTGCGCCAGCGATGTATCCTGACTTCACTTCATCAGCTGTTCTCACATCCAATAAAATACCTATTTTCTTCTCTACTGCTGCTTTGAATTCAGCTGCTTTTAAATCTGCTGTCGCAGGTTGTTGGGCTTCCGCACATGAGTTGAAAAAAATCATTCCCATTGCAAGAGCTAACATCATTACAAATCTATTTTTCATATAAATAATTATCTAAGGTTTGTCCATGCACCACCGTTGTAAGCTTTTTCGAAGCCTGCTGATTTTAAGATTCGTGTAGCATTGCCACTACGCATTCCGCTTCTGCAGCACATTACATACGTTTCTGTTTTCTTGAGAGTTTTCATTTTAGATGAAATCTGATCCAACGGAATATTTACCGCACCCTTGAGATGGCCCGCTGCAAATTCACCTGGAGTTCTAACATCGATGATCTTAGCTCCTTGTGCTATCAATTGTTTTACATCAATCGATTCGCCACCCACCAATTTCTTTAAGAATCCGAACATAATTTTACTTTTAATTATAGAGATGATACATAATTCACGTCCATCCAACCACCACCATTGTAGATATTCTCCAATCCATTTGACTGTAGAAAATTAGTAGCCTGACCGCTGCGATTTCCACTTTGGCAGCAAAGAATTACAGGAGCCTCTGAGCGAAACTCATTCACTCGAGTGGGCACCTCATTCAATGGAATGTTGATAGAACCAGCTACGTGGCCCGCAGCAAACTCACCAGGTGTTCTCACATCAATGATTTTAGCACCAGGAGTCTTTAGTAAATCTGATAATTGCATGTTGTTTAATTTTTACACAAATATCCATCACCTCATATGCACAAGATGTAACCTGTGTCACACAGTACTATTTATTTCGAAAGCTCGATTTTATTGCGACCCAGCTTGAGCATTCCACGACGCTCCATTTGCTTCAATATTCTCGAAATTACCTCTCTTGATGAATTCAATTCAGTAGCTAATTCCTGATGTGTTATCACCAGCATATTACTGCCTACCGTTTCAGACTTTGCTTTTAGAATCTTTTCCAAGCGATCGTCTAATCGCTGAAAGGCAATACCATCAATAGTTGCAAGCAATTCTTCGAATCGCTTCTGATAAGTATGCATCACAAACGATTTCCAAGACTGATATTGATTGGTCCACAAATCCATATTGCGAACTGGAATGGCAATGATGGTGGTTGGTTCTTCTGCAATGGCTCTCACATTGCTTCTCGCATCGCCCATGCAGCAAGTCAAAGACATCGCACAAGTCTCGCCCTTTCTGACATAATAGAGCAACAGTTCATTTCCATCCTTGTCCTCGCGCATGATGCGTAATGAACCTTCTAGGACCAATGGAACAAACTTTATAAATCCACCAATATCCATGAGCATTTCGCCTTCGGGAATTTCCATGATAGTACCCTCTTCCTCAATCTTTTTTCTCAAGTTTTCCTCATATAAATCAGGAAAGATGCTTTTCAAGTCCATAGTAATATTTTTAAACCAACAAAAATCATAGAAGAGCTGAACAAACCTTCATAAATTAGCTTTCTATTTCAAGAACAAGTTTAAGAAAATGAACAAAGCAGACTGGCCCCTTTGGGAAATATTTATCCGCAGTAAAAGCGGATTAGCACATAAGCACGTTGGCAGCCTTCACGCTGCAGATGCTAAGATGGCCATTGAAAACGCACGCGATGTATACACCCGCCGAATGGAAGGTGTGAGTCTTTGGGTAGTAAAAAGCTCTGATATCACCGCTTCTTCTCCTGATGAAAAAGAAATACTTTTTGATCCAGCGAACGACAAGGTATATCGCCACCCAACTTTCTACGAAATTCCTCCTGAAATCGGTCACATGTAAGTGCTATGACAAACGATCAATTATTTGAATATACCGTCCGCCTAGCAGATAACGCGCTTATCCTCGGACAAAGACTCAGCGAGTGGTGTGGTCACGGACCCGTGCTCGAAGAAGATATTGCTCTCACCAACACCGCGCTTGATCAATTAGGCCAAGCAACGAATCTTTTCAAATTCGCCGCTGAACTCGAAGGAAAAGGTCGTGATGAAGATCAATTAGCATTTCTCCGTGACGTAACGGAATACAAGAACATTCTTCTTGTCGAACTTCCAAACGGTGATTACGCAAATACCATTGCACGTCAGTTTTTCTATTCTACATACTATTATCTTTTCCTCAGAGATTTATCAAAATCAAAGCATGAATTTTTGAGTGCATTTGCAGAAAAATCTCTTAAAGAAGTAAAATATCACTGGCAACATAGCTCTGATTGGGTAAAGCGAATGGGTGATGGAACCGAAGAAAGTCACACACGTATTCAAAAAGCAATCAATTTTCTCTGGGAATACACTGGTGAAATGTTCATGATGGACGCCATTGATCAAGCTGCGCTAGATGCCGGATATGGAGTAGACAATGCGGCTCTGAAAAATGAATGGAACAATATTGTTTCAGCTATTTTAAATGAAGCAACGCTTGAAATGCCCGCCGATGGCTGGTTTCATAAAGGTGGAAAAATCGGTAGACACTCTGAGCACATGGGCTTCATTTTAGCAGAAATGCAATTTCTCCAGAAGACATATCCTGGAGCTAAATGGTAATCTTGAACCTCTCGGTTGACTCATTGTTTCAATTATGATGTATTCAGAAAAAGAAATATGGTCCATCCTTGAAGAGGTGGAAGATCCTGAAATCCCCATTATCAATGTTGTTGAAATGGGTATCGTGCGTGGTGTGAAAATCAATGACGAAAACATTGAGGTCATCATTACTCCCACATACAGCGGATGCCCCGCAATGAAAACTATTGAAGAAGATATCGCAGAAATTCTTCGAGAAAAAAAAATCGGGAACTTCCAAATCAAAACCGTCCTTTCACCAGCGTGGACTACCGATTGGATGACCGATATCGCCAAAGAAAAACTGCGTTCCACCGGTATTGCACCACCCGAACAAACATCTGGTGACAAGGGCCTGCTAATGGGAAAAGTAAGAGATGTCTCTTGCCCGAGATGCAGATCAAAAAACACACAATTGATTTCTCAATTTGGGACCACGGCTTGCAAAGCCTTGTACAAGTGCAACGATTGTCTCGATCCGTTCGATTATTTCAAATGCATATAAAAAAGAAATGCTCGGCTTAACCGAACATTTCTTTTACTCTTTGAAAAAATGATTTGTCTTTTCCGGATGGACTTGGTTGGAAATTCGGCGATTGCCTTAATTTTTCCAATAATTTCTTTTCTTCATCATTCAATCTCATTGGTGTCCATACATTGATATTCACCAAAAGATCTCCTGTTCCATATCCATTTACTTCTGGTAATCCTTTGCCTTTTAGACGAAGAATTTTTCCGCTTTGTGTACCTGCGTCGAGTTTAATTTGTGCTTTTCCTTTCACCAATGGAATCTCGGCAGTCGCTCCTAGTGCAGCATCTGCGAAGTTTACATACAGATCATAGTAAAGATTATTTCCATCACGCTTCAATGAAGTGTGTTCCTCCTCCTCGATTTGTACAAGCAAATCACCAGGTACTCCGCCATAAGGACCAGCGTTTCCTTTGCCCGCGACATTGAGCGTCATTCCATCACCAACACCCGCAGGGATATTGATTTCAATCACTTCCTCCTGACGCTTTTGTCCGTGCTCATCAGCATCCTTTGGCTTCTGCTTAATAGACTTTCCTGCTCCATGACATGTAGGACATGTGCTCGAAGTCTGCATCTGGCCTAGAATTGTATTGGTAACACGTCTTACCTGTCCTGAACCACGGCAAGTAGTGCAGGTATCATAAGTCACTCCATCCGCATTCACCAACTTGAAAACTTTGATTTTCTTGGTTGTTCCGAATGCTATCTCCTCCAAATTCAATTTTACTTTAATGCGAAGGTTTGACCCTTTCACTCTACGACCGCCAGCATTTCCACCACCGAATCCGCCACCGCCGAAACCGCCGCCGCCAAATGCACTACCGAAGATATCTCCAAACTGAGAGAAGATATCGTCCATATTCATATTGCCGCCGCCATATCCGCCACCGCCGCCCATTCCGGCATGACCAAATTGATCATAACGCTGACGCTTCTCGGCATTGCTCAAAATATCATAGGCTTCCGCGGCTTCTTTAAATTTATCCTCCGCCTCTGCATTACCCGGATTTTTATCGGGGTGATATTTCAACGCCAATTGACGGTACGCCTTCTTGATGTCCGCCTCGGATGCACCTTTTGAAAGGCCTAATACGTCGTAATAATCTCTCTTTGCCATAATCTATAGGGTCTATTATTGACCAATCACCACTTTCGAAAATCTCAATACTTTATCATTCAATAAATATCCTTTCTCTACTTCATCCACCACTTTGCCCTTCAGATCCTCGCTTGGTGCGGGGAAAGAAGTGATCGCTTCGTGAAAATCAGTATCAAAAGGCTTTCCTTGCGCATCAATTGGCTTCAAACCTTTTGATTCAAGTTTCTTATAAAATTTACTGTGAATCAACACAAAGCCTTCTTTCACAACTGCGATATCATCAACACTTTCATTGGCTTTTACTGCGCGATCGAAGTCATCAATCACCGGTAGCATATCCTTTAACACCTCAGCGGTAGAGCTAGATATCAAATCAGCACGCTCTTTAATGGTGCGCTTTCTAAAATTATCAAACTCCGCAAAAAGTCGGGTATACTTGTCCTTCCAATCAGCTACTTCTCTTTGAAGTTTTTCTTCCACACTCACTTCTTCCGATGTTGCTTTAGCCTCTTCTGACTGGGGTTCGGTTGATGCTGCAGCCTCTGTCTGTGCAGTCTCTGGCTGAATTTCCTCTGGTTGTGTTTCTGGCTTATTATCCATTTCCTCAGTATTCATATCCTTTTCTTTTTTTGACGCCCGCCCGTTCTCAACTATTCTGCCATTCAAGAGATATGGTCAATGTGTCATATTTCGGCAGAAAAAAAACGCCCCGAATCTCTTCGGGGCGGCAAATTTATCATATCTCAAGGCTTAATTTAAGCTTTTGACATATTGGTCAATTTTTGAATGCAATTCCAAACCTCTCAAGTTCTTTCCTACAATCACTCCATTTTCATCAATCAAGAAGCTCATTGGGATGCTTCTAACTCCGTAAAGTGCAGCAGCGGCATTGTTCCATCCGAGCAAATCACTCACGTGGTTTTTCCAAACCAAACCATCTTTAGCGATCGCTGCCTTCCAAGCATCTGCGTTCTGATCTAAAGAAACGCTGTAGATCTCAAATCCCTTCGCAGTCTTGAACTTCGCCTTCTTGTATTTTTCATATGCACCTACCACATTCGGATTTTCTCTGCGGCATGGCCCACACCACGAAGCCCAAAAATCGATAAGGACCATTTTACCCTTCAAACTTGAAAGCTTGATGTCTTTTCCATCCACGCCTTTCATGACGATTTCAGGAGCCGTATCTCCAATGTTTGTTCCGATTGCAGGAGCTTCTGAATATGCCTTTTTAGCAATTGCTGGCTCCTCATTCATTGTGAAGCTGTACGCTGAAACGAGCGCTGCAGCTCCTAGAAATGCGATAACTATTTTCTTCATCGTTATTTTTTTTGTAAAAATACTGTTTATTCTTCGGCCGCGGGTAGCCAAATATGCTGCCAAAGTGGATTCCAATATTAAATTCTCTTAATATCCGCCCCTAGAGCTTGCAATCGTGTCTCAATGTCTTGGTAGCCACGGTCGATCTGCTCAATATTATGAATCACCGACTTTCCTTTCGCTCCCAATGCAGCAATCAACAAGCTCACTCCCGCTCTGATGTCCGGTGATGTCATGGTCACGCCCTTCAAGCTAGACTGACGATCTAGACCTATTACTGTCGCTCTGTGCGGGTCGCAAAGAATAATCTGAGCTCCCATATCAATCAACTTATCGACGAAGAACAAGCGACTCTCAAACATCTTTTGATGTATCAAAACACTACCACGGGCCTGAGTCGCGGTTACTAATGCGATAGAAATTAGATCTGGTGTAAAGCCTGGCCATGGCGCATCTGAAATGGTCATGATGGAACCATCAATGAATGTATCAATCTCATAGTGATCGTGCTCAGGAATAAAAATATCATCCCCTCTTCGCTCCACCGTAATTCCCATTCTTCTGAAAATCTCTGGAATAACGCCCAAATGCTCATACCCCACATCCTTAATGGTGATCTCGCCTTTGGTCATCGCCGCCATACCGATGAAACTTCCTATCTCAATCATATCCGGCAAGCATCTATGTGCGCAGCCTTTCAATGAAGACACACCTTCAATAACAAGCAAATTACTTCCCACTCCACTGATCTTTCCACCCATACTATTGATCATCTTACACAACTGCTGTAAGTATGGCTCACAGGCTGCATTGTAGATGGTAGTAGTTCCTTCAGCCATACAAGCAGCCATTACGATATTGGCTGTTCCTGTCACTGATGCCTCATCAAGCAACATATAAGTTCCTTTCAATTGAGAAGCTTCTACACTGTAGAAGCTATCACCAGCATCGTAATTGAACGTAGCGCCCAATGATTGAAATCCTAAGAAGTGTGTGTCCAATCGACGACGACCAATTTTATCTCCTCCTGGCTTAGGAATATAACCTTTTCCAAAACGAGCCAATAATGGACCGACTACCATAATTGAACCGCGAAGGGCCGCTGCTTTTTTCTTATAATCTGCCGTCTTTAAAAACTCCATATCAACGTTGTCAGCTTGGAAGGTATAATGTCCCTTGCCCAATTTTTCGACCTTCACGCCCATGTCTTTCAAAAGATCTATCAACTTCAACACATCGACGATCTCCGGGATATTACTCATATCTACTTTTTCCGCAGTGAGCAACACCGCACAAATCACCTGCAATGCCTCGTTCTTTGCACCTTGTGGAATCACAGTTCCTTTGAGCTTATTGCCCCCAACAATTTCAAATGCTGACATATCTTCTAATTTTTCTCAAAAAGAAGAATTATTCGGAAAAAAAATAGGGTTGGCCCTTAGATTTTGTTGACAATCCAACAAGGATAAACTAGCGAATTTTCATACGCTTGTCTGTGCGGTATTTGTAGATCAGACCGATCTCTGGTCCACCGCCAAATGTGGTGACATCACTCAATCGAGAAAACACGATATCATAAGAAACACTGATTTCCAACTTTCGCTCCCACTCAAATCCCATACTTGGAATAACAGCACTCGCATGGCGATAGCCACAGCCAACATATATGGCAGAAGAATTATTTTCAGTAGTATACTTCGAATCATAACCGAATCTATATTCGGTTTTAAAATTTACAAGATATTCCATTGCCCCACGCTGTCGCTGCACCAGTGCATCCAAACGACCGCCGAATCGATCAAAATCACGTTCTACATAACCTTGCATCGATTGTCTGATAGGTAAACGATCTTTTCCATTTTGTAAAAATGTTTGGTCTTGACCGAGGTGATGAAACGCATATCCAATACCAGCACGAACAGGCTTTTCAAACGTATAAAAAACACCCATCCCCAAATCAACTTTGTTTCCAGTTCGATCGGAAAATTGGCGTTCGCCAGAGTCGATGGTGGGATCATATTGATAACCGTTGTATTGCTTGTCCCAGCGCAAATCCTCCATCTGAATCGAACGCTGCACCAATCCTAGCTGAAATCCAGCGGTCAATGTTTGATTCCGATTCACTTCAAGACGATACGCTCCTGACATCAATGCTTGAAAAGTTTTTAATGAAGCATTTCCAGATTTATCATCCACAATTAATAAACCCATTGAAAACGGTGCTTTGCGTGCTCGCGCCTCCACGTTGAATCCATTTGTTCGATAACCTTCAAGATTCGCCGCCCATTGATTGCGATAGTGAATCCCTGCTTTGATATCCTGCTCCATCGATCCAACACGAGCTGGATTATACCAATGACCTACATGATAAAACTGACTAAAAGACGCGTCTTGTGAGAACAAAAAATTGCTCCAACACAAAAACGAAATCAATAGTAGAAGTATACGCATAGCAGGTTCCTAGTAACGTTCAAATATAATTAAAATCAGTGAAGGGTGTTATCGAAACGCATTCCTTCAGAAAAAATTATATGACGAAGATCAGTGTTTTGAAAGCCTCTAAAGTAACACACGTCACGCAACATAAGCTCACATAAAAAGACATTTGTTTCAAGTACAACACACAAAAAATTACAGATATGAAAATCGAACAAATCTACACAGGCTGCCTCGCGCATGGCGCCTACTACATCACCTCTAACGGTGAAGCTGCTATCATTGATCCACTTAGAGAAATTGAACCTTATATGGATCGAGCTGAAAAAGATGGAGTAAAAATAAAATACATTTTTGAGACACACTTCCATGCCGACTTTGTAAGTGGACACCTCGATCTGGAAAAATCAACAGGAGCAAAAATTATTTATGGCCCCACGGCTAAACCAGCTTTCGAAGCCACGATTGCTAATGATAATGAGGTTTTTGATTTAGGGAAAATAAAAATAAAAGTGTTGCATACCCCCGGCCACACCATGGAAAGCTCCTGCTTTCTTCTCATAGATGAAAATGAAAAAGAACATGCTGTTTTTACCGGCGACACGCTATTCATTGGTGATGTAGGAAGACCAGACCTCGCGCAAAAAGCAGCTCAAATGACAATGGAAGAACTTGCGGCTACCCTCTATCATTCATTACGAAATAAAATCATGACGCTAAATGATGATGTTATAGTTTATCCCGGTCATGGCGCAGGTAGTGCTTGTGGAAAAAACATGAGTAAAGAAACAGTCTCTACCATCGGCGAGCAGAAACAACATAACTACGCTCTTCGTTCAGACATGAGCGAACAAGAATTTGTGAAAGAAGTGACTGATGGACTTCTTCCACCTCCCGGATATTTTCCTCAAAATGTTATGCTCAACAAACTTGGCTACGAAAGTATTTTTGAAGTAAAAGAAAGATCACAGCACCCCTTCTCAGCAAGTGAATTCGAAGTGGTCGCAGAAGAAGATGATGTTGTAATAATTGATACAAGAAATGCTTCTGAATTTACCAACGGCTTCATTCCAGGAAGCATCAACATCGGATTAGACGGTCAGTTCGCTCCGTGGCTCGGTGTGCTTCTTCCAAACGTTGAACAAAGAATTCTTTTAGTTACTGATCCAACCAAAGAAGAAGAAACTATTACACGCATGGCGCGCATAGGATATGACCACGTGATTGGATTCCTCAACGGGGGATTCAAAACATGGAAGGAAGCCGGCAAACCGATAGATAAAATAAATCGCATCACTGTTGGAACTTTTGTTTCTGAATGGAAAGTAAATCACGATAAAGTGATTGACCTAAGAAGAAACAACGAATATCAAACCGAACATTTGCTCGGTTCGCACAATGCTCCACTCGACTTTATTAATGAGCATCTAGCAGAATTCCCCAAAGACAAGCATTTCTATATTCATTGTGCTGGTGGATACCGCAGTATGATTGCTGCCTCGATTCTAAAATCAAGAGGATGGCACAACTTCTCTGAAATCGAAGGTGGATTTGATGCCATAAAAAAATCAGGATTACCTATCTCTGAATATGTGTGTCCAAGTACACTAAAGTAAAAAGGACTCAAGAGGTCATCTGATCAAGGTGACCTCTCCTTTTACATCTTGGCTCGTTCCATCAGCCAACTTAATCGCAGCACTATAAACATAACTGCCACTCGGCATTGGCTTACCTGCTTGTGTTCCATCCCACCCCACTGCTGCATTCGTGCTTCTAAACACTTGCTGTCCGAATCTATTATAGATTCTAAAATCGAGTTCTATGATGCCCCTTCCTCGTACATAAAACACATCATTATTTCCATCACCATTAGGTGAAAAAATATCTGGGATAAACGTAGGATCAGCGGGCAAAATGCAAATTGAAACGGTACTAGTATCACTGCATCCTCCAACGTTTTCAACGATTAATGTCACAGTAAACTGTCCAGCACTAGCATAGCTCAATGAAGGTGTAGTGCCTAAAACATAGGGCTCGAAAATACCACCACCCAAATCCCAGGTGCCCGTCACTGCATTCTGAGAAAAATCAATAATCTGCACATTCTCTCGCTCATCATAATCGATACACTCCAAATTGGGATTAATAGAGAAATTTGCGATGATAGGTGGATAGGAAGGAAGGAATACAACCGTATCCGCATCACATCCCGTACTTTGATCAATAATTAATAATTCCAACGCCTCACCAGCCTCTGCTGCAATGGATGGTCCTGCTTGACCATTCCACGAAAAATCAAAAGGCCCCGTGCCGTTAGCTGAAGCCTGCGCAAAACCTTCATCACCAAAACAAAGGGTATCACTTATAATAACATCAAAATCAATCGGAGGATAAACCTGAATCTCCACTTGATCAACCACCGGCTCTGAACATCCATCTGAAGTCGTAACAATGTATGTCGTAGTAGCCAATGGATCCACCGTATTTGTATTCACAGGGAATGCTCCATCGCTCCACTCGTAAGTGTAATTCACATTTGGATTACCTCCACTAGCAGTCACTGTAATAGTTGAGGTAGAACCGTCACAAATAATAGTTTCGGTCACATCTATTGTAGTCGTTAATTCCGGATAAACCTCAAACGACACAGTGTCGGCGCTGGAACAAACCATGCCTGTGTAGGTGTAAATAATCTCAAAATTTCCAGCGCCTAAAGCGACTGGATTAAAGCTAAGCGTGTCGGTAGCGCCTGAAATAACACCGTTTGCAGGACTCACTACGAAAACATAATTCGAATCGAGATAACAGTAAAAACTTTCTACACCTGTTATCTGAGCTTGATCAAATGCTTCTATTTCGATATATAATGAATCTTCACAACCTGCAGGCGTGGTCCAATAAATCATATTACCACCAACATTGGCTTGGGCAGGATCAAACCAACCGAGCGTTTGTTCGGTTATTCCTGAACCACTCCAAATTCCGCCTTCTTGTATACCCGCGCCCAACCAAACAGGTGGCTCATTGCTACACATAATATCATCTGGCAAATTCAACTCAGAAGGAAAAACTACAACGGGTAAAGAGTCAACACATGTGTTCTTGGTGTAGTAAACGGTAAAACTTCCAACACCAGAAATGGCTGGCGAAAAAAACCAGTCTTCACCACCATTGTAACCAATGCCCGTTCCTGTCCATTGACCTCCATAGGCGGGGTTGTGTAACGCATCATTTTCATATAAAAAAAACGGGTCATCCCCTGAACACATCCACAATGTGTCTAGCCCAATTTCGGTTTGTTTGACATATATAAATGTTGTATCCGAACAACCATTCGGTGCGTAATAAATCAACCCATTATATGTATCATCTTCCACCGCTCCTGGATCAAACAACCCAGAAACAGGATCTATTATTCCCGGACCTATCCATTCACCTCCAGCAGGTGTGAAAGGTTCTGTGTAGAATACTTGGGGATCTTCTAAAGGACATGCAGTATGAAAACTTTCCCCAGTAAAAATTTCTTTTACAAAGCCAGTATAGGTCTGCTGGCAACCATTGATAATGTAGGTAAATGAGGCATTGCCAGCGGGCACTCCTGCGGGTGTATAAATTCCCAATAGTGAATCAAGAATTCCAGCTCCTTCCCAATATCCGCCTAACGGCGAAAACTCTAAGGTATCTGTCCAAACGGATTGACAGATGGTATCAAACGTAAATGTTCCTGTAATGTCAAACACATTTACATCAACAGAATCACGACATCCATTCACATCGTAATACACCACATAAGTACCTTGTGTGGATGGATCAAAAAGTCCAGATGTTGAAATAAACGGTCCATCCCAAACACCACCAAGTGGAAGTGCATTCAATTGAAATGGAGCAGTGCCAGGACATGCAGCTACTGTATTATCGGTAGATATAGGTTCAATAGTAATTTGAATGGAATCAAGACATCCTGCAGATTCAAAATAAATCGTATTCACTCCTGCGAATGCAGAATCTGGCTCAAACAATCCTGTTACCTCATCTTGAATACCCGGACCATCCCATACTCCCTCCACTGCCGCTTCCAATTCAAATGCTGGTATACTTTGACATATTGTTTGATCTGATGTTGTAATAGATGTTGACAATACTTCGATAGTATATTCAAATACTTCAACAACCCCAGTTGACTCTTCTGTAACAGTGAGCTCATAGGTTGTGGTAACTAAAGGACACACCGTGTGAGGTCCAGCAGTTGCGGGAAGCCCGTTGCTCCAAGAATATGTTTGTCCCAAACAGCTCAACGTTTCAAATTCAATTAAACTACAATTCCCAGGACAAATGCTCGGTTCAGTGGCGGTTATTTGTCCATCGATGCCACAACTAGAAACGGTAAAATCAGTAGTTAGAATAAAGGGATAAAACGTTCCGCAGATATCTGGAATGGAAATTTCTATTTGAACTTGATACGTGCAATTAGTAGTAAAAGGATCAGCCAAAGCGAGCACCGCATAAGGGGTTGAATCATTTGGACAAAATGGAGCAACTCCCAATAACTCCAATTCCTCACCTTCTCTCAACACTGTAAAAGTTGCGGCATTCACCCATTCACAATACAAATCATAAGACCAGTGCACTTCAAGAAGTGCTTGATTACAATCCGGAAGCACCGGCACATTGATCGTTGGTGGTACAGGAGGCGGGACAATCGTTTCCCACTCCATAATGAATCCCGCATATACAGCGCTATTATCTGAAGTAAACACCAATGTGATTGCACCGTTATTCGCGGTAAGTGATGGTGGCAATGTTGTTCCTGAATACTGTCCTATCAATGGAAAGGTCGCGTTCGGACCATCATAAATATACAGAAAATCAAGACCCGGCTCCACTGTAAACACTCCAGTAAAAACGATATTTATGACACCGCCAGTCTGAATAACTGTGGTCAAATTCTCATTGTTGCCATACAATCCACCGTCTCCACCGCTGTCATAAAGAATCCCTTTACAATCTGTCAATGTCGTATCAGACATATCATACTCTGGAATGATTTGTCCAAAAGATTCATTGCAAATTGCAAATGAAAAAACGAATAATATGATTAGCTTTAAGTATTTCATAGGCACCGAACGTTCATTCGGTTATGGTGTAATCGTAACTGGAGTAGTCTCTATAATATTGCTAACATTCCCCGCGCGATCACGCAGTTGAATCGTAAACTTAGTTGTTTCAGCAGCACCGTTCCCCAATAAAAACAAGGTGTTCAGAGAAACCTCATAATTTCCTTTAATATGAAGCTCTTGATTTTCTGGAGTCATCGGCGGAACATGATAGTAGTCGGCCGCATCCAAACGAGCATCCTTAACCCACAATGTCAAATTATCAGGATCTTCTTCGCCAATGTCTCCTTGGAAATCTTCATAAGAAAAAATCACTTTCAAATCATTGTTGTACGACACCGCCTCGTTCGATGAGATACTAACGAATGTCAAGACTGGAGAAGCTGGATTATCCTCCTCTTCCTCATCTTTTTTACACCCTAAAAATGCCAAGGACACCAAGGCAAACAAAAGTATTTTCTTCATATCGTCTTCAATGAAAATAGTAAGAACCAGAAATAATTCGAAGAAGAATTTGGCAACTCTGTTACACTCGGTTGCACACCATCATTGATATAAACACGCACATAGCGCTGCTCACCAGCTGGAATCCCCGAGAAATCGAAGGTAGCTTTGTAATAAAGCTGTGTTGTATTGTCTGTGAAATCTAATGCTGTAATAGGACCCGAAAGCGTACAAGGCACTTCCACTGCGTTCGAAAAGTCAGTAATATTCGAAGAGACCTTCATACTAAAGGATGTAAAATTATTTACACCCGCATTGTCATCCACAGCACCAAACCAAAGGTCTACAGGGCCCGTGGGAACTAAGATAGACCCCACACCAAGCGTTGGGTTCTCCTCTCTTGGAAATGGACTGGTCGTATTTCCTGTTGGGAAAACAGCCATACCATATGCTAGTGGAATTCCATTCACTCCTGCTGCTGGTGCAGGATTTCCAAACATATCTTTTGCACCATCATCTATCCACTGTGCAATTTTCTCTACATAAAAATCACTCAACTCTGGCCAGTCACTGTCAGGGTCTGTAGCAAGTGGCATCATGCCACTAGTATTCTCTACTTCTACTGTCAATCGTTGATATAACCACGACTGCTGATGATTTCCTGGTACAACTCGGTAAGAGAAATTATTTCCGGGATCATTTGCAATCACCGGATGATTCACTAATGAATTGTATGCACTACTGATCGTTCTAAACTCGGGCTCGAATGTTCCATCATGACAACCGCTATTTGCGCAAGTAGGACGAAATATTTTTGCGTGTAACCAAGCAAAGCTTCCCTCCGGAAGTGCATCAGCATCTGGATTGTCATTATCCACTGGCACCGTCAGACCTTCATAAGGATTGGTCAATTCTTCCCCATCCTTCTTGCAGCTTACCACTACAAGAACAATGAAGAAAAGTACTAGACTGTATGAAATATATTTTTTCATTGCCATTATAGTTGATCTAAGAATGATGTTGTTCCACCATAGAGATAAGGCGACATCAGTGAAGTATTTACCCCAAGAATATCTGCAGCAGTCATCATAGCATCTGAAGCTCTACCTATCGGATTGCCTTCACTACCTCGAATAAGTCCTGGTTCAAAACCAGCACCTACACATAATGAGAATATTCTAGTAGAATTGAAATCACTGTGATCATAAGCCAACCAATTATTGTCGTCCAAAATTGCATTTGGATTGTCGTTACGTCCACATTCCGGAATGCAAATAAGAGTAGTGTTTCCAGCCATTTCAGGAATCTGTTGAATATAATCCCACAAGAATCCTACTGCATGATCTGCTCTATGCAAGGATTTTAAATATCCCGTGAAGTCACTGTGACACGCGTCCACACTGCTCAAATTCACCACTGAGAACGCTGGCTTAAACCAACTTAAGAGTTCGCACGCAAAACCGACTGTTGCTGTATCTGCATTATCCGTTACAGGAGGAAGTGTAATGGTGCCTGCTTGAATTTTTTCATACATCAAATCCATAAACATCTTAATGCTCTGCTTCTCTTCTTCTGTATTACCGAGAGAATCGAGCATCAAACCATTATTTGCAAAATTATTATCCAAGAAAGCTTTTAGTTGATACATCGGGGCAAGCTCATTCTCTGGGTGATACACCTTAGCATTTCCCAAATACTCGAATCCTTGTTCGCCGAATGTGATCAACGGCGCGAAGAAATTCCCTCCATATTTAATTCCGTATTCTGGATGGGCACTGTAATTTAATAATGGCAGCGATCCACCAATAGAATTTCCAACAAACCATGTGTCGGTCGCACCGTAACCACCGTGTCTTCTCAAATATTCGAAGATGGTTGGATTGACTGGACGCTGCTTCAATCCTTGTCCCCCTGGAACAGAACCTTGAATGATAGAATTCAAACCACCAAAGTGACCAGTACTCAATGCTTCAACTTCGGCAAATAATGTCCCCTGTGATGCAAGGGACTGAGACAATATCGGTGGTATCGGATTGATTCCACCTTCACCTGTTCCGTATACAATCTTCATCTCTGGTGGTGCTCCCGTCAACATATTGTACATAATATTTCCAGGATATGGCTCTCCCACTTGGCTATCATCCAAATAACGCATGCCCACTGCCTCTTGATGTCTAACACCACCGGCAAACATGACCAACACCACGTGGTTAGCTGATCTATTTCCCGAGGATGCAAACAGTCTTCCACTGGGCAACAAATAAGGAGCAGTGATTGCACCTGCACCCGCTAGCGTCGATTTCTTAAGGAATTCTCTACGTATCATCGTGCAGTATTTTTAGTAGTACATATATTCATTACTCAATGCAAAACTGAAGTACACCAATTCAGGTGTCATATATGGATTATTCGAAATGAAATTTCGAACCCACGTTTTCTCACCCTCCGATGGAAGGCGCACAAAAAAACGCTTGTATGTTTCTTCGATAAACCCATCCAAATCTGCCATCATATCATCCACCGAGGGAAGCTGCACAGCAGGGTTATTAAACAAGTTTGAGATCAATACTTCTCTTGCCAACTCTTGATCACCAATACTCAAAAAGCACTCATTCAATTCGAATACAATGTCACTAGAAATTCCAGCTTGAAAAAGATTCGTGAATAGAATTGAAACGTATTGCTCGTTGGTTTTCAAACGTGTTTTATTTGCACTATCTGTTGTGAGCGCCACATCATTCAATTCGTAAACACCCACTTGCTCGGGGTCTTTCTTACATGACTGAAGCGCAACAGCAGTGGCAGTAGCAAGCAATGCTAGCTTACCTAATGAGCCTTGCTCTGAAGACTCCACGATCTTATTATTCAAATCCTGCGTACTCATCGGATGTCAAAATTTTTTGTTGAATAAGAGAAAAATTAGAACCGTCTGCATAAAGCGGTGCCATTATAAATACTTCTGATGAAGTAGCCTCTCGAGATAAATAAGCGGAGAATGCCCAACGAATAAAACCTTCATCAAATTCATCTGAAGCAACTAATACATCTAGATAACTTGGTTTACTAGACACCGCTAATCCAAATAAGGCTCCGCTGCCATTAAATTCTATGGCATCTTCGACAGCCTCATACTCCGCTATTGTTGGGAAGCGAGAAAATGAATCGTCGAATGTGGCATTGATGAAATTAAATGTATTCATGTTGATGTCATCATAAATTGAATTGAACATCATGCGGCGACACACCTCTTCAAAAACAATTTCATCATTGGTTAATTGAAGTCGGCTATTGAAGACATCTAACATTTTATTCGCCTCAATCATGACCAATTCATATTGAAGCCAATTTCCATTCAAAGAATCATTGATCGCAATAGCTCTCCAAGTATAATATTCATCTAGAATATTACCTTCGGAAGAACCTTCGAGGTATCGTCCTTTTTGATCTTCATAAAACTTTCTGATATATGCCTCGCGATAACTTCCTTCAGAAGGAATGGGATCAGTGTTGAACATAATTTTCTGAATGAGTGCAACACGTGAAGCTTCACTTGCATTTGCGGCGCGCAATGCATCAGCTTCGGTGGTCATTTCGATATCTGTCGGCTCGCGGCCAATCAAATCAATAAAAACACGATTGACATAATTCTCGATGAGAAGTCGAGGTACTTCGTCGTAATAAGGAATGTTGTTGTCAGTAAAGGTCACCTCTTCCTTCTCGTCCTTTTTACAAGAAAAGAGAAAAACAGAAAATGCCAAAAGCAACAAGGAGCCTCGTAATAGTTGTTTCATAGTGGTTTAATAATCAGGAGGGTGAGGCAATATAAGAAATATTGCAACACGCTCGCTACCGCAACGCACTTTCTGTCAATTTATTGTTCACAAAAAAGACGGATTTATAGCCTCGAATTTGCTCCCCCAGACTTCTCTATATTTGCAATATGTCAGTACAGAAAGAAATTAAGCGCATCACCACCAACACACTTCAGGAAATGAAGAATCGTGGTGAAAAAATCTCAATGCTTACAGCATACGACTTTAGCATGGCTAAAATCGTCGATATGGCCGGAATTGATGTCATCCTTGTAGGTGACTCAGCTTCGAATGTAATGGCTGGGCATGAGACGACGTTGCCGATTACGCTCGATCAAATGATCTATCACGCACAAAGCGTGGTGCGTGCGGCAAAAAGAAGCTTAATCGTTGTAGACATGCCCTTCGGATCTTACCAAGGAAACTCAAAAGAGGCCTTGAACTCTGCAATTCGAATCATGAAAGAAACAGGTGGCCATGCTGTTAAAATGGAAGGTGGCGAAGAGATTCGCGACTCGATTCAACGCATCCTGTCTGCAGGAATTCCTGTTATGGGACACCTAGGTCTTACTCCTCAAAGCATCTATAAATTTGGAACATATCAAGTGAGAGCCAAAGAACAAGAAGAAGCAGAAAGACTTATCCGCGACGCTAAACTTTTAGATGAATGTGGTTGTTTTGCTATAGTTCTTGAAAAAATTCCAGCGAAACTTGCTGCACAAGTTTCAAAAGCAGTGAGTGTTCCAGTGATTGGAATTGGCGCAGGTGCAGAAGTAGATGGTCAAGTACTCGTGGTTCACGATATGCTCGGAATTACCCAAGAATTCTCTCCTCGATTCCTCCGCCGCTACATGAACGCGGGAGAACAAATGATTGCTGCTGTGGAACAATATGTAAATGATGTGAAATCAAAGGATTTCCCAAATAATAACGAGCAGTACTAGTATTTTTGTACTGAAATTAAGAAGCGACCAATGGTCGCATAACATTTAATAAGTGATGGAAAAATCAGAAAACCAGTTCGTAAAGCGCGACTGGATTACGGTTCCGAAGGAACCAATTGTTATGAGCAATGTCGACAACTTGAGAATCCTATTCGAGGATAATCATATCATTGCTGTCAATAAACGAAACTCCGATATCATTCAAAGCGACATCTCAGGCGATGCTACATTATGCGATGTAGTGAAAGACTACGTGAAATGGAAATACAATAAGCCAGGATTAGCGTTTATTGGAACTGTTCACCGACTCGACCGACCAGTAAGCGGTGTTGTGCTTTATGCCCGCACCACTAAAGCGCTCAATCGCTTGAGCAATATGTTCAAGTTTCGCGAAGTCCAAAAAACATATTGGGCAGTTGTAAAAGGAACACCACAAGAACTAGAAGGAACCGTTATCAACTACCTATGGAAAGATGAAAAGCAGAACAAAACATTTGCTTTTGATACCCCTGCAGCCAATAGAAAAGAATCAGAACTTAGTTATAAAGTAATCGGGAAAGGTGACAACTATACTTACATGGAAGTATATCCCAAAACAGGTCGTCACCACCAAATTCGTGCTACGCTATCCAGCCTTGGTTGTCCGATTAAAGGCGATATCAAATACGGTAGTCGCAGAACAAACGAAAATGCTAGCATCCATCTTCATGCTAGAAAAATTGAATTTATTCACCCGGTTAAAAAAGAACTGGTCACCATCATTGCTCCTCCACCAGAGGATATCCTTTGGGACGAATTCCTAAAGATTTCCATGAAATTGGAAGGCAAGGTTTAGAATAATTTGATTGATAATAATTCTGAAAGAAAAGTAACTTCAACAAAAAAAATAATGAACGAAGCAAAAGAGCATGTAAAGTGTCTCATTATCGGAAGTGGTCCTGCTGGCTACACAGCAGCCATTTACGCGGCACGTGCAGATATGAAACCTGTGATGTATCAAGGTATGCAACCAGGTGGTCAATTAATGGATACTACTGAAGTAGACAACTTCCCAGGATATCCTAAAGGAATTAATGGTCCCGCTATGATGGAAGATTTACTCAACCAAGCAAAACGTTTCGATACAGATGTAAGAAATGGTTTTGTAACAAAGGTTGATTTTTCTGGACCAAAACACTATGTAGAAATCGATAACGGTAAACATTCTGTTTCTGCCGATTCAATAATTATTTCAACCGGTGCTTCTGCAAAGTGGCTTGGCCTTCCAAGCGAAACTAGATTGCGTGAAGCTGGAGGTGGTGTAAGTGCTTGTGCAGTGTGCGACGGCTTCTTCTATCGCGGCCAAGATGTAGCAATTGTTGGTGCTGGTGATACAGCAGCTGAAGAAGCTACATACCTCGCAAAGCTTTGCAAGAAAGTTTACATGATCGTTCGTAGCGATAAAATGCGCGCTTCAAAAGCAATGCAACACCGCGTACTCGAAACTGCAAACATTGAAGTGCTTTGGAATTCTGAAACGAAAGAAATCCTCGGTGAACACGGAGTTGAAGCAGCTATCATTTCAAATAATAAAACAGGCGAAGATCGTAAAATCGATATCACTGGATTCTTTGTTGCGATCGGACACAAACCAAACACTGATGTGTTTAAGCCATTCATCGATATGGATGAAACAGGATACATTTTGAACGTGCCTGGTACTGCGAAGACAAATGTTGAGGGTGTGTTTGTTGCTGGTGATGCGGCAGATAAAACATATCGTCAAGCAATCACCGCTGCCGGCACCGGCTGCATGGCTGCACTTGATGCAGAGCGCTATTTAGCTTCTAAAGGAATTCACTAATATCAAATCGTTCCAGAGCTACTTGGCTCTGGAACGATTTTTATTGTTGTTGATGTATGAAGAAATTTCTCACACTACTATTTCTCTCGGCACTGACGCTTCTAGGCAATGCTCAAATCATCAACAAGGAAGAACTTCTGGGTAAAATCAATCCTTCCCAACATCCTAGTTTTTCCAAAATCGAAAAGGTCTACACTACTAAAGACAATATCTATCTGCGCACTGAATGCTATGAAGCGTTCATAAAAATGGGCGAGGCTGCCAAAAAAGAAGGAATCACCTTGACCATCATTTCAGCAACGCGAACGTTCGATCAGCAAAAAGCAATTTGGGAACGAAAATGGGCAAAGCTCAAAGAGCAAAAAAAGAGCGATCTTGATATGGCTAAAAATATCATGTTGTACAGCTCTATGCCCGGAACATCTCGCCATCATTGGGGTACAGACATCGACATCAACTCTCTTGAGAATAGCTATTTCAAGTCTGGTGCTGGAAAAAAACTATACGATTGGATGCTTCTTCATGCTGCAGAATATGGATTTCATCAAACCTATACTGACAAGTCCAAAGGAAGAACAGGCTATGAAGAAGAAAAATGGCATTGGAGCTACATGCCGCTTTCGGGGCCGTTTTTAGAAGAATACAAAAAACAAATTTCTTACTCCGACATTTCTGGATTTAGCGGCAGTCATGTTGCTTCAGAACTAAAGGTCATAGAGACATATGTTCAAGGGATAGAATAACTTCAATTGAAGAATGAGAAGTTATTCTAAAATAAAATATGTTTTTAATAATGCAGTATGGCAGCATTCCGGCCCGGGTGGCTGGTTTTTCATTAGTATTCCAAAAGAAATAAGTACTGAAATCAGAGAGCTTCATCGCTCGGAAGAAGAAGGCTGGGGACGCCTAAAAGCAGTAGCTAAAGTGGATGAATTAGAATGGGAAACTGCTGTTTGGTTTGACAGTAAAAAACAAGAGTATTTACTTCCTTTAAAATCCAACATCAGAAAAGAACTTCGAATTGAAATTGGTAATGACGTGACGGTAGAAATTTTCATCTAAATTAGAGAGCTTGTTATTCCAACAAGCACACACTAATTCTACCTGTACTATGGATTCTGGCTATTATTTCAAAACAACTTTCTTATCAATCACCGCAGGAATATTCGCAGGAATGTTCATATACGGTCTATTTGATATTGACATCTCAAACGCTAGAGCTGTTGGCGGAGTAGCACTTCGTTCATTTGCGGTAGCTGTTATTACCGGAGTACTACTGGGTCTAATAAATATGTATTTTAAAGTAGATCTTGCAAAAAAGAAAAGCAAATAAATTACTATGAGTTCAACCGCACATCACGATGCTAAAATTGCGGCAATGTCATTTGCTTCAGTATTTCCACATTACATCACTAAAGTGGAGAGGAAAGGTAGAACTAAAGCCGAACTCCTTCAAGTCATTGAATGGCTCACTGGTTTTGATGAGGGAAAATTAAACGAACTCATTGCTTCCAAGGCATCCTTTGAAGCGTTTTTCTCTCAATCAAAACTTCACCCCAATGCAAGTTTGATCAAAGGCTCCATTTGCGGATATCGTGTAGAAGAAATTGAAAACAAACTGACTCAACAAGTGCGTTATCTCGACAAACTAGTAGATGAATTGGCTCAAGGAAAATCAATGGAGAAAATCTTGAGGAAGTAATGGATAATAAATCCAATCAAGTGTTAGGCAAGGAAAAACGCGAAGAGATAAATTATCGTTAAAAACTACATATTTATTGTTTTTCAATAAATTTTTATACTTTTGCGATAATTAAACACATCTTGCTATCATGGAAAAATTTAGTCAAAATCTTTTTCTGAAGGCTCTGGTACTGCTTTCTTGGATCATCTTTATTGGTGTCTGCTTTGAAGCGGGAGCTTTCATCATTAGCACTGGTTGCATGCTCTATTTCGATCCAAGTCTCCACGCCCGATTGTATCAAGAAATTGATCTCACTCAGTTGTTTTCTCAAAATAAAACTTTGTTCATAACCCTGACCTCATTGATGATTATCGTTGCAATCTTGCGCGCTATTCTATTTTGGATCATTGTAAAACTGCTGCATGAAAAACGATTGAATTTTTCCAAACCCTTCAATGAATATTTACCTGAGTTTATTCAGAAAATGGCATTTCTTTCTTTAGGAATAGGTATTTTTTCAGGATGGGCTTCCGGTGTTTCTGAATCGATAAACAATGCTGGCATTGACATTCCTAGTATTTCAAAACTTCGAGTTGCAGGTGCAGATGTATGGGTTTTTATGAGCATCATTCTATTTGTAATTCATCAATTGGTGAAAAGAGGAGTTGAGATTCAAACAGAAAATGAATTAACCGTTTAGACTATGGCAATCATTGTTAACCTCGATGTTATGATGGCCAAGCGAAAAATTTCGCTCAATGAGCTATCCGAAAAAGTAGACATCACACTTGCAAATCTCTCTATTTTAAAAACCGGTAAAGCCAAGGCTATTCGATTTTCAACACTTGCTGCAATTTGCAAAGCCCTCGATTGTCAGCCTGGGGATATTTTAGAATACGGAGTTGGAGAATAAAAAAAGCCGATAACAATGTTATCGGCTTTGATGGGTGATCGATGGGGCTCGAACCCACGACAGCCAGAACCACAATCTGGAGCTCTACCAGCTGAGCTACGACCACCATTTAAGAGGGCGCAAAGAAAATACCTTTCTGCCATTTTTGCAAGGTTTTTTTTCGCATTCCATTTTCTTTAGTGCTTTTTGTACTTTGCGCCGTCATTTACTGGTGCACATGTCAGATAAAAAGCTCAACGTATTATTTCTATCATCTTGGTTCCCTACGCGAATCATTCCTACGTTGGGAAATTTTGTTCAAAGACATGCTGAAGCCGCTGCATTACAGCACAATGTAACTGCCCTTGTGATCCAAAAAGACACTTCGATTCAACAATACGAAATCGAAGACGTGATGGAAAATGGTGTTCGCATTGTCCGTGTTTACTATCCTGATGGAAATATTTTTATTCAAAAAAGAAGTGCATTTAAAAAAGGCATCCAGTATTTACATCAAAACGGGGGATTCCAATTCGATATCGTCCAACTCAATATGGTTTGGAAGGAAGGATGGCAGGCTGTTTTCCTAAAGAAAAAATATAAAATTCCCTTTGTAATAAGCGATAACTGGACAGGATATCACCTCGATCAGCGTGGACCTCTGCCTTGGCACATCAGATCTTACATGAAATGGGTTGGAAATAACGCAGCTCTCCTTATTCCGGTGACACTACATCTTGAACGTGCTATGCGCAAACTTGGCTTCACAGCACCGTCGATGATTGTACCGAATGTAGTAAATACAGATGTTTTTCAGATAAAAGAATCGACAGGCACGGCTTTGCGATTCCTCCATGTATCTCATCTCGACAACAATCACAAGAACATCAAAGGCATTCTCAAAATATGGAAAAGGCTCACCTCCATTAATAGCAATGTGCACTTAGAAATGGGCGGAGATGGAGACTTGAATCAAGTAAAAAGCTGGGCGCTAGAATTCGATATACACCCAGACACCATTTCTTTCTTTGGCACCCAAACACCTCTTGAAGTCGCCACCAGAATGGAGAGAAGTGATGCGTTGGTATTATTTAGCAACTACGAAAATCTTCCTCTTGTGATGATTGAGGCCATGGCATGCGGACTGCAAGTGATTGCGACAGATGTAGGAGGAATTTCCGAACACCTCACAAATCACCCACCCCATCACCTCATCGCTCCACGCGACGAGGAGGCTCTTTATCAAGCCCTCCAACGTATTTCTAAACTAGACGTCGCTTCGAAAAATAGAATCAGACAATATGCAGTTCAAGAATTCAGCAAAGAAATAATCTCCAAAAAGTTCTCATCTGCATACGCCGCAGCGCTCAATAGGGCGAGATAAGACTATTTTAAATGAAAAAGATCCTCTACTCCGATAGTGCGATCAACCATGAATGCCTCAGCCAAAAGATAACCTGCAGGTCTGCCAAAGTCCATAGCGCGAGCACGCAGAAAATCAAAAAACTCTTCTCCGGAAATGGGCGTCTTTGGTTCTTTCGAATTAGGATCAAAGAACTGACTGCCGTAAGCTTTCAAAGACTCCATTTTCGTTTCCCAAAACTCGGTGATATCAACCACAAAGTCTGGCTTGTTGTAGAAATCCTGATTAAACATGTAGACCGCTTTAGGTCTCCATGCCTCATGTCCCGTTTCAATCTTGCGAAGCCCACTGTAAAAGCAAGCATCTCTCACCAACTTTGAAGCACGACCATGGTCAGGATGGCGATCGCTCGGTGCATTTGTCAATACTATTTCCGGCTTATAAATTCGAATTTGCTCAATAATCTTGCGAAGCGACGCTTCATTGTTTTCAAAAAAACCATCTGCTAAGCCAAGATTCACACGAGCCGAAATCCCCAAAATTTTTGAGGCAGCCTCTGCTTCAATCATTCTTAAATCTCCACTTCCTCTGCTGCCCAACTCTCCACGCGTCAAATCGACAATCCCCACCTTCTTGCCTTGTTGAATACTCTTTAATACTGTACCTCCAGCGCTTATTTCAACATCGTCAGGATGAGCGGCAATGGCAAGAATGTCCAATTTCATTGTTCTTTTTCTTTAATGTGAGGTTGCAAAGGTAACATTTGGACACCACCTCCCGTAGAAACTAAAATTTTCATCGGGTAAAAACCTGTTTTCGTCGAGGAATTAAATTTTAAGGGTCATTTCTTAACGTTTCATTGACAAGATTTAGAAAACTCATTTACTCAAAAAGGATATTTTTGCAACCGCAATGTTAAACCTGCAACGCACATATCTTCTATGCGCTGTCATAGTATTGGGCTTCACGAGCAAAGTGAATAGCCAATCTGCTATCGAATTGATGGCAGATACAGCTGCGTGGGAAAATTATGAGGCGCACATCGGTGGACCAACCGCCGAAGAAGAAGCAGAGGCCGCACTCTTTAGCGAAGAAAGCAGAGACCTTGGTCTGTGGACACTTGCAGATTCTATCGCTAAAATTCCAGCATACGATACCTATTGTGATTGGGACACCAAGAACCTTTTCGTAAAAAAGGATGGTGCTGAATCATTAGTTGAACCAATCGACTTTATACTTTGTCACGATGTATGTGACTTTGTATATCCCGCTAATGGCATCATTACATCTTCATTCGGTCCTCGATGGGGACGCATGCACAGCGGGCTAGATATTGACCTTGAAACAGGAGACCCCGTTTCTGCCGCATTCGAAGGCATGGTGCGTATTTCCCAATACAGTTCCTCTTACGGAAACGTAGTAGTAATTCGTCACTCGAATGGTCTTGAAACGCTCTACGCTCACTTATCACAGAGAACTGTAGTTCCTGGAGATTATGTTCAAGCGGGGGATCAGATTGGTCTAGGTGGAAATACTGGCAGATCTTACGGATCTCACCTTCACTTTGAAGTTCGCTACAAGGGTGATGCAATCGATCCAAGCCTTCTTTTAGATCCTAATGAGAAAAGCCTAAGAGATTGGGAATTCACTTTAAATAAAGCACACTTCTCATATGCTAATGCAGATCAGTTTACCAAAACTGCACTTGCAGCGCGCGGTAGTAGTTCTAAATACCACGTTGTAAAAAGAGGAGAGACTTTGAGTGCGATTGCAAGAAAAAGAGGCACTTCGGTTCAAAAACTCTGCAAATTGAACAAGCTTCGCGAGACTTCTATCATTCGTGAGGGCCAAAAATTACGTTACAAGTAATTTTTGTTTAATCTTTTTGACTTTGACTTCCCGCACTTTAGCACCCAAAACTGGGGCTGTATCTCTTTATTATCAACGATTTAACACAACTTACGGTTATTCTTCGTACATTGAACAAAATACCCTTTCCGGTGTTTCAATTGTTTTGAGGTCATTTTATGAAGAGTAAAGTAGCAGTTATCGGTAGTGGATTTGCGGGTCTTGCCGCAGCGAGTTCTCTGGCACAACAAGGCCATGAGGTGACTATTTTTGAAAAGAATAGTACCACCGGCGGACGCGCTCGACACTTCTCTCACGAAGGTTATATGTTTGATATGGGACCAAGCTGGTATTGGATGCCAGAGGTATTCGATCAATATTTTGCTCGTTTCGGTAAAAAGACTTCCGATTATTATCAAATCGAAAGATTAGACCCCTCATACAGAGTTTACTTTAAAAACTCTGGAGCTATGGATATCCCGGCAAGCCTAGATGAATTCAAAGCTAAGCTTGAAAAACTCGAGCCTGGCGCGGGTCCAAAACTTGATCAATTTCTTTCTGAAGCAAAAATCAAATACGACACAGGTATGGGCCAATTTGTTTGGAAACCATCGCTGTCAATTATGGAGTTTGCAGATGCAAAATTGATCAAAGAATCTTTCCGATTGCAGCTCTTTTCAAACATGAGCTCACACATTAGAAAGTTCTTTAAGCATCCTGAAATCATTCAACTTCTAGAATTTCCTGTCCTGTTCCTTGGTGCTAAGCCAGAAAATACTCCTGCCTTATATAGTATGATGAATTATGCTGATATCGCTTTGGGAACTTGGTATCCCAAAGGAGGGATGGTAAAGATCGCGCAGGGAATGACCAAGCTTGCCGAGGAACTTGGTGTAAAAATTCACACCAATGCGAATGTTGAGAGAATTGAGGTAATGAATGGTGAAGCTCAAGGCGTCATTGTCAATGGTGAATTGCACATGTTTGATGCTGTGCTCGCGGGTGCAGACTATCATCACGTTGAATCAAAACTTTTATCTGAAGAATATCAGAGTTATTCACCAAAATATTGGGAGAACAGAACGATGTCGCCATCGTCCCTCCTATTTTATTTAGGTATTAATAAAAAAATCGATGGCTTGTTGCACCACAACCTCTTCTTTGATGAAGACTTTAGTGAACATGCAGTAGAAATTTATGATAATCCTAAATGGCCGTCTAAGCCATTATTTTACCTATGTGTTCCAAGTAAAACAGATGATAGCGTAGCTCCTGAAGGCTGCGAAAACATTTTCGGTTTAATCCCTGTTGCTCCGGGATTGACGAGTACAGAAGAACAACGCGATAAGTATCTTCAAATGATTATCGAGCGTGTGAAAAAATATACAGGCGAAGACATTACTAACCACATTGTCTACAAACGCTCTTATGCACACGAGGAGTTCATTTCAGATTATAATTCCTTCAAAGGAAATGCCTATGGCTTAGCTAATACCCTACGCCAAACTGCTTTTCTAAAGCCTCGATTGAGAAGCAAGAAAATCGAGAATCTCTTTTTTGCTGGACAGCTTACTACTCCCGGTCCAGGCGTTCCTCCTAGTTTGATTAGCGGCCAAGTGTCAGCTTCCGAACTGCACAGTTATCTTTTATCAAAAACACTAGCCAACGCTTAACCATGAACCAAAAAGCTCTCTTTGATTCAGTCTCCATCTCTTGCAGCAGAAAGACGACGCATGCATACAGTACTAGCTTTAGTATTGGAATTAGAACATTAGGAAAAAAATTCCGTGATCCAGTCTATGCGATATATGGATTTGTTCGCTTCGCAGATGAAATCGTAGATACATTTCACGATTTTGATAAAGAAACGCTAATGAAGCGCTTCAGAGAAGACACTGTAAATGCAATCAATGATAAAATTTCATTGAACCCTATCCTTAATAGTTTTCAAAAAGCATATCACGACTTCAATTTCGATTGGGAGTTAGTAGATACATTTTTGAAAAGTATGGAAATGGATTTGGACGAAACTGAGCACGACAGAAGAAGTTTCGAGGAATATATCCTTGGTTCCGCTGAAGTGGTAGGATTGATGTGCCTTAAAGTATTCACTGAAGGAAATCAAGAAGAATATTTAAAGCAAAAACCTTTCGCAATGCGTCTAGGTGCTGCTTTTCAGAAAATTAATTTCTTAAGAGATATGAAGGCCGACTATGAAGCACTCGGTCGCGCTTACTTCCCTAATCTCGACATGAAAAACTTCGATCAATCAACAAAAGAAAAAATCGAAGCCGAAATTGAAGAAGACTTTAATGAAGCGTACAAAGGAATTTTACAATTGCCTAAAGACGCTCGATTCGGGGTGTACGTAGCTTACACATACTACGTACGTCTTTTCCAAAAAATAAAATCTCTCCCAAGTCATAGAATTCTTGAGGAAAGAATTCGAATTCCAAATCAACGTAAATTTGCACTTGTGCTAAAAAGCTATGTGCAGCACAATTTGAACTTGCTTTAAGGATGAGATTTTTTACTTTCATTTTTGTTTTATTTATAAGCTTTACTTCTACGCTAACTGTGAATGCACAGCTAGACTATATGCGCACGCTATATTTTGGCGCATCTAATGACGAGGGAATAAAAAAATATTACAATACAGCTGTCGTAACTCCCGAACAATCGCCGGTTATAAAGGCTTATAAAGGAGTGGCAATTGCAATGTATGCAGGAGTAGCTTCTGGAGTGGATGAAAAATTTTCCTACTTCGGAAAAGGGAAAAAACTCATTGAAGAAGCAATTCAAGGTGATTTTTATAACCCTGAAATTAGATTTTTAAGACTAACTGTGCAAGCTGAAGTACCCTGGATCGTAGGTTACTCGGGGGATATCAGCGCTGATGCAGGTATCATCATCAACGCACTACAAAAAAAACAAATCGATCCTAAAAGCGACTTTTGGAAAAAAGCCTTGTTGTATTTGAAAAAATGTGACGACCTTTCAAATACACAAAAGCAAGAGTTCAATAAATATTGATCCATGGAGAATGTAATATTGGTCGATCAAGAAGACCAAGAAATAGGAATAATGGAAAAAATGGAGGCACATGAAAAAGGCCTCCTCCACCGCGCGTTCTCTATTTTTTTATTCAACGAAAAAAACGAACTCCTCATCCATCAACGTGCAACGCACAAATATCATAGCGGTGGATTATGGACCAACACTTGCTGCTCTCATCCTAGACCAGGAGAAAGCATAGAGGCTGCCGCTCATCGCAGACTAGAAGAAGAAATGGGAATTCAATGTGAAATGGAAAAAATGTTTTCTTTCATTTACAAGGCGCCACTAGACAATATGCTTACGGAACACGAGTTGGACCACGTACTGATCGGAAATTTTTCCGGTACACCCAACATCAATCAAGAAGAAGTGGCTGATTGGAAGTTCATCGATACTTCAGAATTAGAAAGGCACATGCAATCAAATCCTTCTCTTTACACGGAATGGTTCAAGATTGCACTTCCTATAGTTTTACAAGAGAAAAATAAAATTGCTTTAAAATAATTTATCATGACATCGCTGTTGTATGTATTCATCGTATTAGCTACATTTTCTACCATGGAATTTATGGCTTGGGCCACACACAAATTCGTGATGCACGGATTCATGTGGTATTTTCACGAAGACCATCACGTGCCGCACAAAGGTTTCTTCGAAAGAAATGATGTATTCTTCTTGATCTACGCAGTTCCAAGTTGTTTACTTATGCTCTTTGGTGCCATGGCAAATTATGATTTTAGATTTTTTATTGGTCTGGGCATTCTATTCTACGGCATTGCCTACTTTTTGGTACATGATGTACTCATTCATCAACGCTTTGATTGGTTCAAAAGAACAGATAATCTCTACTTCCGAGCTATTCGCAAAGCACACAAAGTGCATCACAAGCACATGGGAAAAGCACACGGAGAATGTTTTGGAATGCTTTGGGTTCCTTTGAAATATTTTAAAGAAGCTGCTAAATACAGAGAGAACAAAACGCGTACTGCATGATACAGCCGCATTACTACTATATTGCTGTAAACCTCCTTTGTATTGGCTTTCCTTTCTTGTTTAGCTTCCAAAAATGGATGCCCTTTTATAAAAATTGGAGGGCACTAATTCCGGGCATCGTTGTGATGATGGCTGTGTTTATCCCTTGGGATATGTACTTCACTGCAAATGGCGTTTGGGGATTCAACCCCAATTATATTTCTGGAAATTTCCTTGGAAATCTACCCTTGGAAGAATGGCTGTTCTTTATTTGTATTCCTTATGCGAGCATCTTTACATATGAGTGCTTCCATTACTTTTTTCCAAAATTAAAATTGCAGTCAGCAACAAAATACCTCAGTATTTTCTACATGCTCCTTGCAATTTTTTTCATGGTAAAATTCACCTCACATTGGTACACTTTTACAACAAGCCTACTCGCATTCATTTTGCTTGCACTTCATACATTTTACTGGAAGTCTAAATTCATGAATCACTTTCATCTGTCATGGATCGTGCTTCTGATTCCATTCTACATTTCTAATGGGGTTCTTACAGGACTAGACTTTTGGCAATACCCATTTTTTAATACCACACCAGAAATGATTTCAGATCAAATTGTATGGTATAACAATGATCACAATCTAGGCTTTCGAATTTGGAGCGTACCGATGGACGACTTTTTTTATGGAATGAGCATGCTACTGCTCGCTGTCACGGTTTACGAAAGAATTCTAAAACGTCCCTACTCTATTGCACCTGCAACGAATCAGGCTTAAATCTAAATCCTACAACCACCGGTAAGTGATCGCTCAAATTAGCTTTTACTGTGCGGTAATCTAATGCTTCCAGTTCCTTGCTGTGCATCACATAATCAATACGGAACGACGGAAATGCCCCATTGTAAGTATTGCCTATTCCACTTCCCTGTTCTTTAAAAGAATCTATAAGGATATCGCTTAATATCCCATAAGTATAGGACACTGGAGGATCGTTGAAGTCTCCACAAAGAATGACAGGATATGGAGAAGAAGCAACACCCTCAGCAACACTTTCGACTTGCGATTGTCTTTTTTCAAATGCGATTTTTAAACGTTCCGCTATTCGAGTCACGCCGGCCTTCAATTGCTCCTCATTCTTATTATCATCAACGAAAGCATAATCTTCAGGCTTAAATCGGATAGATTGTAAGTGAGCATTGAATACTCTCACAGTATCCTTACCGATTTTCAAATCCGCATAAATGCAAAAATTATTTACATCCGACTCGAATGGAATATAGCCACGATTAACAATCGGATATTTTGAAAAAAGCGCTACACCAAAATAGCTTCTGCGACCTGTTGCATGGGTATACCGCGCATGATAATATTTCGTCGGTAAGAATTTCACAATCGAATCCTTCGTGACGAAATAATCCTTTTTATCTGAATGAAAAAACTCTTGGAAGCAAAGAATGTCCGGCGATTCTCCCTTTAATACATCAAATATTTTATCTCTTTTATCCTCTGCCTCCTCACCGTCATAAAGTCCAAATAAATGTACATTGTAAGTCATCACTTCTATTCGTCCATCGGTCACTTCTGAAGCGTCCTCACCTACTGCAAATCGAAAGAAATCTGTCAACTGCGAAAAGCCAATCAAAATAGCTACCGCTGACAACAGCATAAATCGGGCGATGCGGAACATCCAAAAAAGAATGAAAGCAAAATTGATCATCAATAGAATTGGATAGCCCAATCCCAATAAAGTAATGTACCCCAAGGATGAAGGCGGGAAATTACTTGGCAAATAAGAAAGCAATAAAAAGAGAATAGCAAGTGCATTCAGCACCAGCATCACGCGGTTAAGCGTGAACCTCTTCTTCTTATTTACTTTTTCTTCCATTTATTTTTGACTGTACTTAAACAGGTAATCCTTTTCTTCTTTCGACAAACTCTCGTATCCCGAGCGATTGATTTTATCTAAAATTTCATCCACTCTTTTCTGACGTTTCGCTTTTTCAGCATTGAACTCATCGTCTGTAATAGGTCGTCTGTGAACTGTTTGAAGATGACTTTTTTTACCTCCTAACATTCCTGAAATTTTTGCGAATAAATTTTCTAGCCAAGAACCCATGTTCCTATTTTTTTGAAAGTTTAAACCATAGATCAAACCGAAAAGAGCACCTCCAAGATGCCCGATATGTCCTCCTGAATTGAAGCCTTTACGCAGACTCACCAAGTCAACAAAAACTAAAATTATACAAAGCCACATCAATTTCATTTCAAAAACACCAAACAATTTTATTCGATAGTTTGGTTGAACGACTCCAACAGTAATGATAATCGACATCACAGCAGCGGAGGCACCAAGTATGTAGCTATCCTTTGGAAGGGCAGGAAATAAATTGAAAAAAATGAAGAATAATAAAAATCCACTGAGCCCACCTAAAATATAATTGACCACCAATTTTCTACTATCTAAAAAAAATCGAAACAATCTCCCGCCCGTATAAAGACAAAAAATATTGAAGATAAAATGGCCTACTTCCTCATGCGTAAACATATGCGTAAACACAGACCAAGGGCGATCTAACAATCGTGCAGGACTGCTTGTGGCAGCTAAATATAAATCTGGATGAGCTTCTATAAAACGATCGTTGTCAGAGAAGCGAGAGAATATATGAACGAGTTGGATAACGATAAAAATGACGGCGTTGATTGCTATTAAGCGCACCAACCCATCCGATTTTTTAATCGATGATATGGCATTATTCAACATAAGTGCTTACTCAATAAAAATTGTTATTGCCATAAAGACTTCCATCTTTCTTCTTCCAAATCTTTAGAAGAATAAAACCGAAAATCATACCGCCTAAATGGGCATAGTGCGCCACATTATCGCCTGGTGAATTTTGTAATGCTAACATCAATTCTATCGCGCCATAGATCATTACAAACCACTTTGCTTTTAGAGGAATGGGGGGGAATAATAACATCAACTCCGTATTTGGGAACATCATACCGAATGCTAATAATACACCGAATACACAACCTGAAGCTCCGACAACTCCAACATTTAGAGCAGCATTTAGTGCACCATAGCCCGGGTCAGTATAATTCTTCTTATCTCTAAGAATGGCCGCACCCTCCTCATAAACCTCCTGCACAGCCATTGGTGACAATTGCGAAATCAAGTTTTGAATTTCAATGTAGTTGATTGCTTCATGTAAGAAAAAAGCACCGAAGCCACAGACGAAGTAATAAATTAAAAATTTCTTGGACCCCCAATAACGCTCTAATGCTGATCCAAAAATGAATAGTCCATACATATTGAAAAAGATGTGAGTGATAGATGGCGCATGTGTGAACATGTGCGTAACCAATTGCCATGGACGGAAATTCGGACTTTGATAAAAGTACCCTGACAACATATCGCGTAAGTCTGGCAGCGCAAAACATGCTAAATACACCAGCACGTTGATGATGATGATATTTTTTACAGCCGGTCCTAAATTGTTAAACATATTTTACTTGAATTGTTGACCTATTTGGTCAAGTGTTATTCTAACATAAACTGGTTTATTCCCTTGCACAAACTGAGGTTGCTTACAAGCCATCAATCGCTGCAATAAATCTTTCATTTCAGGAAGTGTGAGCATTTGACCGTAGCGAATAGAACTACTACTTGCCATTGCCCAAGCAAGCTTCTCTCTTCCTTTATAATGAAGAGCAGATTGCTCATTCTTCAACTGCTCTAAAAATTCTTCCATCAACTTTTCCGCGTCAGACACATTCGCATCCGCAGGAATTCCGAGTAATTGAAATGAATGTCCACCAAATTCCTCGATATCAAAACCCAAGGCTCGAATATCATCCAACATACTTTGCATTAGTGCAAAATCAGAAGCATTTAACTCTAAAACCTCTGGGAAAAGTAATTGTTGAATATTGCCTTGTCCTTTTTCAATGAGATGCGTGTAGCGCTCAAACAAAACCTTGCGATGCGCTCGCTGTTGGTCAACCAACAGCATAGTATCCTCCATTGGAACCAGCAAGTATTGTCTGTTCCATTGCATGGGAACAACGTCTTCATCAATTTCGAAAAGCTTATCGACAGATTCAGACACTGGAATTTCTGTGTTCTCGACCATTCGAGAAATTTCCATCAACTCTTCCCACCCCTTTCGCACTTGCTGTTTATTATCAAACCATCCTTGCACTAAGCTCTCGCGTTTGGGTTTCGTTTCAAAAGGATTGTAATGCGGATTAACAGCGATTTGCGGTTCGCGAATAGGAATATCCTTTCTCATTGGATCAATGGAAATAGATACTTCCTGATTAAAATCTAACGTCGGAGAAATATTATGTCTGCCCAGAGCGCGCTTCACTGCTGCATGCAAGATTGCATATATCGCGCGCTCGTCTTGAAATTTAATTTCTGTTTTTGTTGGATGAATATTGATATCAATTTGTGCTGGGTCTATTTCCAAATAGATGAGGTAAAGTGGAAAATGTCCATCTCCCAATAATTGATCGAATGCCCCAACAATCGCGTGATTCAAATAAGTACTCTTAATGAATCTATTATTGACAAAAATAAATTGCTCGCCTCGTGTTTTCTTTGATGCCTCAGGCTTTCCAACAAAACCAGTTACACCAACGATATCTGTATCCTCATCAACCGGTACCAACTTCTCGTTGTACTTCGTCCCCAACACATGCACTATTCTTTGACGCAAAGCAGCCTTCGGATATGTAAATACTTCCGCGCCATTATGAGTCAACTTAAATTCAATATCAGGATGTGTAAGAGCAATGCGTTGAATTTCTTCAATGATGTGTTTAAATTCTATCGCATCACTTTTCAAAAAATACCTGCGTGCCGGAACATTGAAGAATAAATTCTTCACCATGATATTCGTTCCTTCTGCACATTGATCAGGCTCGCTGAGTTTAAACTTGGTTGCTTCTACTTCTATTCTTGTTCCCAAGTCTTCACCGCGCTGACGCGTGCGCAATTCAACCTGAGCAATAGCAGCTACACTCGCCAATGCCTCTCCACGAAATCCTTTCGTAAGAATGTAAAATAAATCTTCTGATTTCTTGAGCTTCGAAGTTGCATGTCGCTCAAAACACATGCGTGCATCGGATGCACTCATGCCTTTGCCATTATCAATAACTTGAATAAGCGTTTTGCCTGCGTCTTTTATGATAACATGAATAGCAGAAGAGTCCGCATCGATAGCGTTTTCAACCAATTCCTTCACTGCTGATGCCGGTCGTTGCACAACCTCACCTGCTGCAATTTGATTAGCTACTGAATCCGGTAATAATTGAATAATATCTGCCATAAAATAATCTGAAGCATTAGATCAATTCTCCAGACCTCAAAGGTAAGAACGAATGAAGCGCCAACTTACTTAGAAGTGACCTCTTGTAACACATTTTCAATAATCTGCACCCCTGAAAACAGATTCAAAACAGTTCTTAACACTTCTTCCACAATGGTATCTGGGCAAGACGCACCGCTGGTTACAACAATATTCACTTTCTCCTTGGATGGAAGCCAGTTTTCTTGTGTGTATAGTTTTTGATCTGCATAAACAAAATGATTTATATGTTTTTCAGATAAAATCTCAGAAGCATCCTTGATAAAATAGACAGGCATTTTTTGAGAAAGAATCGTCGCCAACTGGCTAGTGTTTGAACTATTATATCCTCCAATTACCAGCGCCAAGTCTGCTTCTTTATTCAAAACAGCCAACGTAGAATCCTGATTATCATTGGTGGCATAGCACAATGTATCTCGTGTATCTGCGAAACTATTTTCACCATGAAGTTTTTGTACTTCATATTTGAAAAAATCAGCTATCTCTTGTGTTTCGGTGGCGAGCATGGTGGTTTGATTCACCACTCCTACATGCTTCAAATCTCTTGTAGGATCAAAGCCTTCGCTATATTTTCCTTTAAATTCTTGATAAAAATCTGAGGCATTTCCCTCACCGCGTAAATATTTAGCCAACTGCTCTGCTTCCTGCATATCACGAATAATAATACTCGGTGAATTTTGCGCACTATGAGAAAATGTCGCACGCGTTTCTTCGTGCTTGTACTTGCCGTGAATGATATTCGTGAAGCCCTTTCCTCCAATCTCTGCACTTCGCTTCCAAACCTTCTCCACAAATGGACAAGTAGTATTGTACTTCTTAGTTTCAATCCCTTTAGCAGCAAGCAATTTTTCTATCTCTACAGTAGTACCAAAAGCGGGAATAACAACAATATCGTCGTTGGTTATATCATCCCATGGAATGAATTGATGCCCTTCGGTATCCATTATGAACTGTATTCCTCTTCTCTCCAAATCCTCATTCACCGCAGGATTATGAATCATCTGACTCAACAACAAAATTCTTTTTCCTGGATTTTCAGAGATGGCCTTGTAAGAAATCTCAATAGCATTTTCTACCCCATAGCAAAAGCCAAAATGACGAGGAAGAATAAAACTAATTGGACCGAAATCAATAGTTGTCGGTTCGAAATCCTGCTTGCGAGGATCCTTTGATTTTCTCCACGCCTTTAAACTACCGATAATGGTGGATTTGTATTGATCAGGAATTTCAAACTTCTTCATAATTGTAAAAGTACTTTACCCCCCTTTTTGTTCTTTGACAAAATTCTTCAACTGCCCTCTGCGATAGGCTCTCAGCATAGGGCGCAGCGCTTTAGATTGCGACAACTCATCACTCTGTTGAGCAAGGCTACATACAATTTCAAGCCCCTTCATATGAAGTTTATCTTGATCTTTCTCATTCAAATGTTTCAACAAGTAGAAAGCCTTTCCGTGGATATAAGTAAAGAGTAATTCTTCATGCTCCTCTATAAATGGAATAGACTTGGAGTCGACCACCAATTCCATAAATGGAGCACCTGCCAACCATTGCATCACATAGGCATTCACTTCACTTCGCAAGGCAATGCTATCTCCCAAAGGATTATTACAAAGCCATTTCAGACATTTCTCAATATTCTCTTGTTCTGCTTGATATTCGGCTGTTGTATTCCATGCATACTCTTTAGGAACCTCCGGCAAACGGTTGCTCTGACTCCAAAGGTTTGGAGACAACAGTATCAATAGAAACAGCGTCGTTATTTTCATTAAATCAAACTATCCTTCTCAATAAATTTCACACCCAATGTAGCCAATTCTTCGAGAACTGGCTCGTATATCGCTGGTTGAATCGGCAAAAGAACTCCGGTCTCTTTCATTCTTCCATCAAGAATCATTCGAGCGGCAATAGCAATAGGCAAGCCCACGGTTTTAGACATCGCAGTGTATGTCGGATCGTCGCCAACACACACCATTGATGAGGTGCGCAGGTGCTTCTTCCCTTCAAGCTCGTAGATAAAGCGATGGTACATGACAATCATATCCTTATCACCAGCATCCAATTTCCACTTTCTTTCTATTAAAGATTGCAAAGCCACGGCTGGTGTACCTTTTGAAATTGCCAATTTTTCTTCTTCAAAAATTCCCAACCACTTAAGCTTTGACATCACTACGTCACTAAAGTGCCAGCGTGATTGCAGATGATCTTCTACATTTTCCTTTCCTCCATCAATGAACGAAGCTGTCAGGTCTCGCCATGTTAATATAGAAGGATTATCTATTTCAAATGAATCATCTGTAAGACCAATCTGGATAAGTGCATTCCATGCTTCACAGAAACCCTGCTTGCGTAAAGTACCTCTATACAATGTAGGAATGTCTTCCAATCCATAGATGGCCTTGTATTTTAACGAATCTCTATTTGCGTAGCCATCAAAGTCTCCTACTCCTTCCACGCTGATTGTTTGAATATCCTCAAACAATCGATGGTATGGAATAAATTTTAATGTGTGATCTTTTTGAAAACGCGCTGTGCCGCCATATCCCGCAAGAATTACGTTTCTAGGATTCCAAGTAATTTTATAATTCCACGGATTATTATCTGATTCTGGAGCAATTAATCCACCTGTCAAAGATTCAAAAGACTCCAATTTTCCACCTTTAGCTTGGATTTCATGAATAATCTGCATAGCCGACATGTGGTCAATACCAGGATCAACCCCCATTTCATTTAAGATCAGAACACCATTCTTTTTTGCCTCCTCATCCAAGGTCCACATTTCATCTGCCACATAGCTCGGGGTGATTACATGCTTCTTCGCCGCAATGCAATCTTTGGCTACTTCAACATGCATCGATGCTGGCAGCATTGAAACAACCAAATCAGCAGCTTCAATTTCTGATCTCCGTTGTTCTCTATTGGAACCGTCTAAAACAAAGGCCTCACCATGCGCACTGCCAGCTATCTTCTCTTTTGCAAAATTCAAATCCATATCACCCACCCTAACTATCCATTGATTGGTAGAGGCGTGCTCCAAGAGGTATTTAATTAAATTAGAGCTACTTCGGCCAGCTCCGATAACAAGTATTTTCTTCATTTCCTTAGAAAAATTGAACTTTCTTCGCGTTTTGGAGGCCAAAAATAGGGATAAGCGGGTTGTTTTATTTTTTTTGGCACAACCTTCGCCAATAGGCAATCAAACATTAATTTTAACCGCAAAATATAAACCGATGAAAAAAGTATTTACCCTTCTAACTTTTGCTCTAGGATTCGCAACCTTCGCAGTAGCTCAAAATGCTAATGCAGTTGTCTTCTCTGAAAATGGCGAGAAGTTTACCTTGATCCTCAACGGAGAAAAACAAAACGAAACTCCTCAAACCAATGTGAAAGTAAACGGTCTTGTAGGTGAGTTCTTCCAAGCTCGTATCGACTTTGAAGATCCAAGTCTTCCAGATTTTACACAAAAAAACTTCGCTGTTAAGCAAGGCATGGTGACGACATACGCCGTTAAAACCACTAAAAAAGGTGAATGGGTATGCCGTTGGCAAACAGAAGCAGCGATTGGTTCTGCATCCACTGCTTCTACTCCTGAATCTACAACTCAAGTCGTAGACTATGTAGTAGAACAAGAAGGTGATATGGATATGGATGAAGATGTGGAAGAAGTAACAATGACTACCACTGTTACACCTGCTACTAGCACTGTCACTGTTAAACCTGCAACAACAGGTTCTACAACCACAACTACTACAACAACCACTGTTAAGCCTGGAACCACAGGAGAAAAAGTGAATGTAAATATGAATGTCGGCGGTGTAAGCATGGGAATCAACATGAACATCGAAGGAATGGAAACAGAAATGGATGTTCAAGAATCTACAACTGTTACCAAGACTACCACTACAAAGACTACAAGCACTACGACTCCAGCTCCAGCAGCTCCAAGGCCAAGAGAAGAAGTAGTTGTAACAACAACTGCAGGTTGCTCGAGAGCAATGGATCAAGCTTCTTTTGCTAGTGCAAAAAAGAGCATTGAAGACAAAGGATTTGACGATACTCGTTTGACACTTGCTAAGCAAGTTGTAAAATCAAACTGCATGAGCAGCGCTCAAATCAAACAAGTAATGGAAGTATTCGGTTTTGAAGAAACAAAACTAGAATTCGCAAAATACGCATACGACTATTGCACCGATAAAAATAACTATTACATGATCAACGATGCATTCAGCTTCTCAACTTCGATTGACGATCTGAATACATACTTAGAATCTAAATAATTTTTGGACTATCAGTTGGCCACTGGTAGGAGACTCCAGTGGCCAATTTTATTATATCTCATTTCAATATTAAATTAAGATACTATGAAAAATATTTACGTTTTCGCTTTAATCAGTATCTTTTTGATGGCCTGTCACGGTAGCAAGTACTTCACTAAAATAGCTGTCAAACAAGAGACTGCCGGCTTAACAACCGAAGCTGCAAATAGCTACTACAATGCTCTTTTGAAAAAAAGAACGAACATCGACGCGCAAATTGGAATGAAAAAAAATGGGCAACTCTTGCTCAATCAAATGCTGGGTGACTTTGCTCGTGAAAAGAGTTTTGGTTCTAATCAAAAAGCAGTTTACGCTTATCACAAAGCGCGTGATTACAAAAGCAAAATTCAAGGTGTTGGCATCACACTCGACATCGCAGAATTTTATGTTCAAGACTATGAAAATGTAAAGGCAGCATATCTGACTGAGCTCTACGAAGCGGGTACTACGCTTTTGGAACAGGAGAAATTTGCAGAAGCTGAAACTAAATTTAGCGAGATTAGAACACTTGAGCCTAACTATAAAGACTCGAAAGACCTTGCGGATATTGCTTACATGGAACCCTTGTATAGTGCGGCTCTCAAAGCGATGGACATCAAGCATTATCGCGAAGCCTATGATGGATTCAATAAAGTAATGGCTCGTAAGGTTGATTACAAAGATGCTAAGGCAAAAAGCAAAGAATGCCTTGAAAAAGGAACCTACACCATTGCATTATTGCCTTTCGAAAATGCAACCAACTCCACTGGATTGGATGCTAAAGTTTCAGCATACACACTTGAAGCATTGACCTCTATAAACGATCCATTCTTACGAATTGTGGATCGCGAACACATCCAGGCTATTCTTCAAGAACAAAAACTTCAATTGAGCGGAGTAGTTGATGATGCAACTGCTGTTAGTGTTGGTCAACTGGTTGGAGCGCAAGCTATCCTTACTGGTACTGTATTAAACTACAACACAAAAAATGGACAATTGCGCTCTGCAACTCGTGAAGCTTATGAGGCATACAAAGTAAAAAAGCTGAATGAGCAAGATGGAAAATACTACTATGAAACACGCTACAAGCCTGTGAACTATGTGGAGTATTCCAACTCCAACTCTGTCTCGATTAGCTTTCAATACAAAATGATTAATCTCCAAACTGGAGAATTGATCAAGACGGAAATCATTGAAAAATCAGTGATTGACCAAGTTACTTTTGGAAAATACGAGGGCAATGCCAATGAGCTTTACCCTGCGGGAAATAATAACACTGTTAACTTCAACCAACAAGATCGTCGCTCACTGGTGAGCTTGATGAATGCTCGTCAAGAATTGAAACCAACTGGTGAAATGTCGAATGAGCTTTTCAATGTAGTGAGCAACCAGCTTTCGAATCAAATTGGTAGTGCAGTGCAAAAGATTGTACAATAATGAACTCAAAATATTTCAGCCTCCTCCTCACTGCCTTCACGATAGCGATAGCTATCTTGAGCAGTTGTGGATCGAAGGATACCGTGAAGACCCCGACTCCAGGAAGCACCGCTAATGTGCGTCCTGAGTGGGTAGGTCAGCGTCCTTTCAGCAGTGGATATTACATCGGCGTGGGTAGTGCAAGTAAAAAAGCACAGCCTTTAGATTACCAATCGATTGCTAAGAAAAATGCGCTGAATGACCTCGCGACAGAAATTAGTGTACGCGTGCAAGGGAATACATTTTTGAATACGCTTGAGGTAAATAAGAATTTTAGTGAAGAGTTTATTTCTACCATTAACACAAGTACTGACGAACTCATCGAAGACTATGAAGTGGCGGGTACTTGGGAAAATGATAATGAGTATTGGGTGTATTATCGCCTCAATAAGGGACTCTATCAGCAACAAAAAGCGCTCAAGAAAAGCAAGGCTCAGGCAAGTGCTTATGACTTTTATTCAAAAGGAAGAGAAGCAGAAGCCAACGCTAATATTGGAGCTGCCATTGACCTTTATTTAAGAGGATTGTTTGCGTTAAAGGATTATTGGAATGACACGAATGAATATCAAGCGGAAGAAGGAAAAATATTTTTAGACAACTCTATTTATTCAAGCCTTCAACGAGTTTCATCTGGTTTAACGATTGTTACAACCACCCCAAAGATTACGCTTGCATCAGAAAATGGCTATTCAAGCAACTCTAGCTATTTCATTAAATATGAAGAGAAGCCTGTTTCAGGAATAACTACGTCATTTACTTTTCCAAAAAACAAGTACATGAAACCTCGTGTACAAGTAACGGATAACCAAGGCCAAGTGGGCATTTTGGTTAGCGAAGTCAATACGAATGACAAAGAGCTTGCTGTCACTGTGACGATTGATCTGATGCCTTTACAGCCATTGGATTTAGATCAAAAAATAACAGGTGCCCTACTTCGTAATCTAAAAACCGAGACGAAAAAAATTCCGATTGAATTTATCGCACCTACATTTGTGGTACAATCGAGTGAAAAAGTATACGGAAATGCAGGTACAAGTGCTACTCTTTCTTCTTCTGTTCAGGCTGAATTGATTAAAAAGGGATTAAAATTAGGAGCCGCCGACCGTGCAGATTATGTGATTCAGATTAATGCAAATAGTACTGAGGGTGGAACATCTCAAGGCTTTGTAGTTGCATTTTTAGAAATGACAATTACTATCACCAACCGCGCGGGCGACAAGGTGTTTGAAGAGTCAGTGAATAACATCAAAGGCCTTCAATTAAATAAAGATGCTGCCAGCATTGAAGCCTATAAGAAAGGAAAACAACGGATCGAAGAACAAATGATTTCTTCAATATTGGAATCAATTTTCTAGCTTTGGCACGATTGTAGAAAAAGGACAAACACGTTTAACAATGAAAAAAACCAACATTATGAATACTAGAATTTTTACCATTGCCCTCTTTGTTACAGCTGTATCTTTTGGTGCAGTAGGTTGTAAAAAGAAAAACAAAACTGTTGAAACTCCTAAGCCAGCGGGCGAAGTACTCATCAACGAATACTGCAGCGGAGATCAATACATGAGCACTAAAGATGCTTTCAGAGCGACAGCAACTGGTGAAAGCATGGACCGTGAAACAGCTAAGAAAAAGTCTCGCTCAAACGCAAATGCTGAGCTTGCAAAAACAATTAGCGCTACAATGAAGATTGTTGGTGACAACTACGTAAACTCTACTGAGTTCAACAACAAAGAAGAAGTGACTGAGACTTTCCAAGAAATGGCTCGTACAGTAGTAGATCAAGAACTTCGCGGTGCAGTTGAAATCTGTGAAAAATTGACTCAACGTCCTGATGGAGTTTATGTAAGCTACGTTGCAATCGAGCTTTCTGGTTCTAAAATCGCAGATGCTTATGCTAGCGGACTTTCTCAAAACGAGAAAATCAAGGCTGACTACAACTATGAAAAGTTCAAAGAAACTTTTGAAAAAGAAATGGAGAAAATGGCCGCTGGCAAATAATTTCCAAAGTATATAAAATGAATAACCCCGGTCGTTTCCGGGGTTTTTCATTTGCTTAACCTTAATTAACCTTAACTACTCTATTGAGAAGTCTTGTTTTGCTCGCTGAAAGAATAACGCCTAACCACAAGCATCATTCTTTGGTCTTTAACGGCACCTCCAAAAAGAAGGTTTCATTTTTTTCAAAAAAAAATTTATAAAAGAAAAGTCCCGAGGGGCAACTCGGGACTTTCAATATTTTGTAACCTTTTAAACCAAAAAAAACATTCTACATGGTTTAGTACGCCACCAGGTTTTGAAAGGTTTCATTTTTTTCAAAAAAAAATTTCAATTAAACCTCAATTAGGGCCTCTTCCTCTATCTTTTTTCTGAAAACCACCTGATTATCAAACACATCCAACACCACAGGCTCGGTTTTATCTATTTTTCCTGACAGAATATATTTCGATAATTCGTTCATCACCTCGCGTTGAATCACTCTTTTTACGGGTCTTGCCCCAAATTGCGGATCAAAGCCTTTCTGAGCCAAATAAGACAGCGCATCGGGTGTAATCACCAATTCAATCTCGGATGCTTTTAGACGCTCTGTAAGAGCTCTCATCTGGATCTTTACAATAGTTTCGATCTGACTCTTGCGAAGAGGAGTGAACATGATAGTCTCATCAATACGATTCAAAAACTCCGGGCGAAGACTAGACTTCAGCAATGCCATTACTTCTGATTTCGTCTTTTCAAACAATTCATAGTCATCTGGATCCTTTGCTCGATCATAGTTTTCTTGTATGATCTGAGAACCCAAATTGCTGGTCATGATAATAATGGTGTTCTTGAAATTAACCATGCGACCTTTAGAGTCGGTCAGTCTACCATCATCCAACACCTGCAACAAAATATTGTACACATCTGGGTGAGCCTTTTCAATTTCATCCAACAGAATCACGCTGTAGGGTTTTCTTCTCACTGCCTCGGTCAACTGGCCTCCTTCATCGTATCCTACATAGCCAGGAGGTGCTCCAACCAAACGACTTACGCTGTGACTCTCTTGATATTCCGACATATCAATTCGGGTCATCGCATTTTCATCATTGAAAAGGAATTCACTTAAAGCCTTTGCCAGCTCTGTCTTTCCCACGCCCGTAGTCCCTAGGAAGATGAATGATCCGATCGGCTTGCGCTCGTCTGCTAGTCCTGCTCTGCTTCTTCTGACTGCGTCGCTAATTGCAGTGATCGCTTCTTCCTGCCCTACTACTCTTTTACCCAACTCCAATTCCAATCGAAGCAACTTTGCCTTCTCACTCTCTACTAATCGTGTCACTGGAATACCGGTCCAACGACTTACAACATCGGCAATTTCTTCTGGATCCACCTCCTCTTTGAGCATCTTCGAATTGGCTTGAAGTTCTATTAATTTCAAATGCTCTTGTTCGATGATCTGCTCTTGCTCCTTCACTTTGCCGTAGCGAATTTCTGCTACCAAACCATAGTTCCCTTCACGCTCTGCTTGCTCCGCTTGAAACTTTAGATTTTCTATTTCTTTCTTTGCATTTTGAATTGCGTCTACTACTCCCTTCTCTGCTTGCCACTTAGCAGACAAACCATTTTTCTCCTCCTGCTTCTCTGCAATCTCACGATTCAACTCGCTTAGTTTAGCGGTGTTGTTCTCTCGTTTAATAGCTTCCCTTTCGATTTCAAGCTGCATAATTTTACGCTCAATCTCATCCAATTCTTGAGGCTTGGAATTCATTTCGATGCGCAGCTTTGCTGCCGCCTCATCAATCAAATCAATTGCTTTATCTGGAAGAAAACGATCCGTGATATAACGTTGAGACAACTCCACCGCAGCGATGATTGCGTCATCTTTGATTTGCACCTTATGGTGATTCTCATAACGCTCTTTCAATCCACGCAAGATGCTAATTGCGGCCTCACGATCTGGCTCATCAATCATTACCTTTTGAAATCTTCTTTCCAGCGCTTTGTCCTTCTCGAAATATTTTTGATACTCGTTAAGTGTAGTCGCGCCGATCGCTCTCAGCTCTCCTCTTGCCAATGCTGGCTTGAGGATGTTCGCCGCGTCCATTGCTCCTTCTCCTCCACCGGCCCCTACTAGAGTATGAATTTCATCTATAAAAAGAATGATTTCTCCATCACTGCCTTGTACTTCATTCACCACCGATTTCAAACGCTCTTCAAACTCGCCCTTGTATTTTGCACCAGCGATCAATGACGCCATGTCAAGTGCGTAGATTGTTTTTGACTTCAGGTTTTCTGGAACATCTCCTTTTATAATTCGATAAGCTAAACCTTCTGCAATTGCTGTTTTTCCGACTCCGGGCTCTCCAATAATAATTGGATTATTCTTAGATCTTCGCGAGAGAATTTGCGTCACTCTCCTGATTTCCTCATCCCTTCCAATTACTGGATCTAGCTTGCCTTCTTGCGCCATCTTGTTGAGGTTTTTCGCATACTTCGACAATGCATTGTATGTTTCCTCTTGGGTAGACGATGTAACCTTTTTTCCTTTTCGCAACTCCAAAACAGCCGCCTTCAATTCCTTTCTCGACACCCCGCTATCTCGCAGCATTTGAGATGCTTGATCTTTTCCATCGGCCAAGGCAAGGAGAATATGTTCAATACTCACAAACTCGTCTTGAAATTCGCGCAGATAATTCTGTGCATTCAATAACGTTTGTGAAGCATCGGGAGATAATTGCAATTGACCACCCTGAACTTTCGGTCTTCCATCGATCATGCGATCCAAAGCCTTTTCAAGCAGATCGACGTTGACTTGCATTTTCTTTAATAAAAATGGAGTCACGTTTTCATCCACTTCAAGCACTGCTTTCAGCAAGTGCGCATTCTCTATGATTTGTTGCTCTTTAGCCAAAGCTATTTGTTGAGCTCTCGAAATCACCTCTTGTGACTTAATTGTAAACTTTGAAAAATCCATTGTTTTTGATTTTGCACAAGGCTATCAAACAACTGTCCAAGCCGTATTTAGTGAAAAATTGTCGCATTCAACGCGGGAAATATGACAATTGGTATGGGCAAGTTGTTTATCTCAAGTCAATTCGGCCGAATTCCAAGTACCTTTATAGCATGAAAGTATTTTTGATTGGCATGATGGGAGCTGGAAAAAGCTCCATCGGAAAACTCCTTGCAAAGCAAATAGGTCAATCATTTATTGATCTAGATGATTACATCGAGAAAAAAGAAGAACGCACCATTGAAGATATTTTCAAAATAAAAGGAGTGGAATATTTTAGAGAAGTTGAAAGAAAAGCTCTCCTTGAAGTGTGTAACCAGCGTGCTGATGCAGTAATTGCTACAGGCGGAGGCACTCCATGTTTTTTCGACAATATTGAAGTTATGAAATCGAGTGGAGCAACTGTTTATTTGAAGACAAATAACACATTACTTCTTTCAAGACTGCAAGATGATGCACACACGAGACCATTGCTTGCACATCAAACGAATGATGAAATGCTCGAGACGTTGGATAGTCTTTATTTAAGAAGAAAAAATTTCTACGAAAAAGCCAACTTAACTTTCAATACCGAAAAGAAATCCATAGAAAGTATTGCTGATGAAATAAAGGCAACTCTAGGCCTCTAGATGGATGCTTTCTTTTTTTGGAGTAAGGTCTACAGAAACATGTTCCTTCAAATTGGTAGACAAGGTGAGTCCAACAAAATCTGATTTTAGTGGAAACTTTCTATGCGAGCGCTCGACCAATGTTGCGACGGAAATCTTTTTTATTTCAACTTGGAGAATATGACGCGCGGCAAACATGAGTGTTTTACCACTATTTAAAACATCATCTACCAACACCACTTCTTTTCCCTTCAATTCAGATAAATCGCCACTCAAGAGAATATCTCCTTTGAGTGGATTTTCTTTATTCATTGAAATTTCCAATTTCTGAATTTTCAAGGGAGAAATTTCTTTGAGTAAAGTTGCCAAACGATCCGCCAATTCATTGCCGCGGCCAGAGATACCGATCAACACCAAATCTTTTGATTTGTGATGATGCTCATATATCTCATGTGCCATTCGAGTAATCTTTTGATTCACTCTGCTCGACTCTAAAATCAGGGTTCTTTCCTTTGGCATGTTCGTTATAAATAAGTTCGAAAGTTAAGTCATTATCGTTCAAAAAGCGCAACCGATTCGATGTGCGAGGTGTTGGGGAATTGGTCCACCAAACTCCATTTTTTCAGCTCATAGCCTTGTTCACGTAGCATTTCTGTGTCGCGCGCTTGTGTCGAAGGATTGCAGCTCACATAAACGATGCGCTTTGCTCCTAAAGCCATCACCTTTCTCAATGTTTTTGGAGCGATTCCTCCTCTTGGCGGATCGAGTACTAGCGTGTGAATTTTTCCTTGATAGTCGGGGAATTCGAGCAGAAACTTTCCTACATCAGCCGCATGAAAATCGATGTCATGAATTCCATTTCTTTCAGCATTTTTCTTTGCATCCTCAATGGCAGATGCTACGATGTCAACACCGACTATTTTTCTTTTACTGCGCTTAGCCATCAACTGAGCGATCGTACCTGTGCCGCAAAACAAATCGAGGATGACTGTGCCATCATCACTACCGTCGACATCTGCATAATCTAGCACCTTATTGTAAAGGCGCTCAGCACTTTTTGGATTGGTTTGAAAAAAGCTTTGCATACTAATTTCAAACTTCAATCCGTTGATCTCCTCCACGATTTTCGATTTGCCATATACCAATTCGGTAGAGCCATTCAACGGATCTACACGATCTCCCTCATCATTATTAATGGTATGAATGATTCCGGCAAGACGATCACCTAAAAGGGATTTTACTTTATCACAAAAACCTTTTCTGTCAAACATTTCTATGTTGTCATCAGTAGTCACAAGATTCATCAAAATCTCGTTGGAACTGAAGCTTTTTCTCACCACTAAAAATCGGTAGAACCCTCTGCGCTTCGGTGGCAACCAAGCTGGAAGTCCGCTTTGAATGCACCATTCGCGAATTTCACGTAAAGCATTTTCAAAAGCAGCGTCAAACATTCCGGAATCCTTATCTAAGTTTTCCACGCACCACCACGTACCTCTATGTTTGAATCCCAGTGCGAAATCGTCTACTTCTTTTTCTTGTGCTTCATCAAATCGAATCACAGAAAAAGAGTACTCCATTTTATTTCGATAATGCCATTGCTCGGGGGATTGAATGAACTCATCTAGAATTTCTTCTGCGTTTTCTACTTTCCCAATACGTTTGAAAAGCTCGATCGTATTTTTCTTTTTTGAAGCCATCTGCAGCTCCAATGGCCAAGTAGCGTAGGGCGCGCCAGGAATAGGCTGATATGGCATCGAGACCTCTTGTGGAGAAGGCTTCAAGACCTTTACTAATCGACATTCAGCGTATCTTCTTGCTGCCTTTTGGATTTGTGCTTCTACCAACTGGCCGGGGATGGTATTTTGCACAAACACTGTGAAATCGCCCTGCTCCGTCGGGATTTTAGCTATACCCACTCCACCGAATGCTAAGTCGATAATCTCCAATTCTAGTAATTGGTTCTTTTTTAATAAACGATCTGCCATATTTTGCAAAGGTAAACAGATGAAGAGAAGAGATTAATCAGATACATTTGGCTTGATGGAAAAAAACCGAATACTCTCCCTAATTGCAGGCCCGTTGGTCTTCTTGATATTTTGCTTTTTGCCTATTTCTGGTCTTGAGCCGATTGCATTAAAAACAATTGGCGTGATTGCTTGGATGCTGATTTGGTGGATCACAGAGGCTGTTCCAATGGGCACTACTTCGCTCTTACCTGTTGCCATCTTTCCTCTCTTCGGTATTTTACCTATAGAAAAAACTTGTTTGGCCTATGGGAATAAATATGTGTTCCTATTTATGTCGGGCTTCATCATTGCGCTTGCGATGGAGAAATGGAACCTGCATCGAAGATTGGCCTTATCCATAGTGCACCGAACAGGACTCGGCGCAGACCGAATCATCCTTGGGTTCTATACATCCTCATATCTCATCTCCATGTGGATTAGCAATACTGCAACTGCACTAATGATGTTTCCAATTGCTAGTTCTGTCATAGCCCTGCTGCTGCATGAAGACAAAAAGCTTCATGGTAAAAAAGAGAAAAATTTCGCATTGACTTTGATGTTATCCATTGCTTATGGTTCCAGTATTGGAGGCATCGCTACACTCGTGGGCAGCCCTCCCAATGCGGCAATGGCGGGCATCCTGAGCAGCGACACGTTCAAAACCTCGGTGAGTTTTTTTGACTGGTTCAAATATGGATTACCATTTTCATTCGTACTGTTTATTGCTTCTTATTTTCTTTTGGTAAAAGTTATTTTCCCCAATAAACTCGGGGAGTTCAGTATCGGAAACAATATCATTCGAGATGAGCTTGATAAATTAGGATCTTGGAAAAAAGAGGAAAAGCGCGTGTTTGTAGTGTTCGTTTTAACTGCTCTTCTGTGGATTCTTCAAGAACCAATAGCAAAATGGTTCCCTTCTGAAACTATTCAGGTCACCGATGTAGGAATCGGAATGATCGCTGCGATTTTATTATTCATCATTCCTTCAAGTAAGCCATCTGAATCCAGACTTTTGGAATGGAAAGACACCGAAAAACTTCCTTGGGGAGTACTACTTATGTTTGGCGGTGGACTTGCTCTTTCAGAAGCTTTTAAGTTTAGTGGCTTGATTGAGAAGGTAACTGAACTCATGGCTGGTGTAGATCAATCAAACACTTTTGTTTTCGTGAGTTTGCTTTGTTTAGTAGGTCTTGTGCTTACTGCCTTGATGAGTAATCTAGCGATGGTCAATATTTTCGTGCCGATAGTTGCAGCTCTTGCTGTTGGCGCTGGAGTTGATCCAATTTTGTTTGCGATTCCGGTAACGATCGCCGCGAGTTGTGATTTTATGTTCCCGATGAGCACTCCGCCCAACGCTATCGCCTACAGCAGCGGGCATATCAAGGCTGCTGACATGCTCAAGGCTGGACTGGTCCTCAATATTCTTTCCTTCATTCTTCTGAGTGCCCTTATTTGGGTGGCAACGCAATTTATTTGACAAACCGGATATTACATCGTAATATTGCGATTAATTATGGGAGTTACTAAAACAGATTTATTTACCAAAGAGCAAAATGAAATTGCTCTGATTGCAAAAGTGCTCGGTCATCCTGCGCGCATTGCTATCATACAGTATTTGGTAAAGGCAAATCGATGTATCAATGGCGAACTTGTAGAAGAACTAGGGCTCGCACAAGCTACGATTAGCCAACATTTGAAAGAATTGAAATCTGTAGGATTGATACAAGGCACTATTGAAGGTACTTCGGTAAGCTATTGTATCAACGCGGCTAAATGGGAAGAAGTATCGGGAATGATGTCGGCATTGTTCTCCAATTTCTCTACCTCATGCGGCAATGACTGTTGTTGAACTATTTTTTTGAAATCATTCATCGCAATATTGCAATATTAAATTAGTAGATAGAAATTATGAGACTAAACGAATTCAAAAAGGCGCTTTCGACCTTAGAGATTCTTCAATTTATAACCCCCACGGGGCATATTGTTCCTGCTCACTTTCATGTGACGGAAATTGGGAAGGTAAACAAGCAATTCATTGATTGTGGTGGTCAATACCGTGAAGAGCAAGTGGTGCGCTTTCAGCTTTGGACAGCAGATGATCATGACCATCGTTTAGCGGCATCAAAACTCACTAAAATTATTGCATTAGGAGAAGAGAAACTTGGCCTAGGAGACTGGGAAATTGAAGTAGAATACCAAGGTCAAACGATTGGTAAGTACGGATTGGACTTTGATGGAATTTCCTTTCACTTGGTGAATACTATCACTGCTTGTCTCGCCTCTGATGCATGCGGTATTCCTTCACAAAAACAAAAAATTGAATTACAAGATTTGACCACTGCCTCCGCAAACACGTCATGCAAACCTGGCGGTGGATGCTGCTAAACTAATACAAGATGAATCCCACTATTCTATCCTATATCGATGATCGCATAGCTGCGTTTGCTTCGCTAACCGATGATCGTAAAAAACAACTGTTGGTCTTGATAGATTTTATTTCCAAGAGAAAAGAAGACCAAACAATTGCACTCACTATGATCTGTACGCACAATTCTAGACGAAGTCACCTGACGCAGGTTTGGTCTCAAGTTGCAGCTCATTATTATGGATTAAAAAATATAGTTACTTACTCAGGTGGAACAGAAGCCACAGCTATGTATAGCGCAGTTGGAGAAACGCTTGCAGAGATTGGTTTTGATGTAAATAAATTAAGCGATTCGTTGAATCCTGTTTTTGCGTTGAGATATGATGAAAAGGCGCTTCCGATCATTTGTTTTTCTAAAGTGTACGACGACGAGTTTAATCCAAAAAATGGCTTCGCTGCAGTAATGACTTGCGGTCATGCTGATGCAAATTGTCCCCACATTCCGCAGGCAGCACAACGTATATCCCTCCCGTACGAAGACCCAAAAAACTATGACGAGAGTCCACTAAAAATGCAAGCTTACCGAGAGCGTTGTGATCAAGTAGCCACAGAAATGCTGTTTGTAATGTCTCAAATCAATCACTAAAAATGGAAGCAAAAAAGTCAATAGGATTCTTTGAAAAATATCTTACCCTCTGGGTGCTATTATGCATTGGAGTAGGAATTGCGGTGGGCATTATTGGAGGTGACTCTATCACCACGCTAAGTGAAATTAATATTTCCACTGTCAATATTCCAGTAGCCATTTTAGTATGGGCCATGATATTTCCGATGATGGTACAGATAGATTTTTCATCTATCAAATATGTTGCACGAGATTGGAAAGGGCTAGGCCTAACCGTTTTCATTAATTGGGTTGTAAAGCCATTTAGCATGGCTCTATTCGGTTACATTTTCTTCTATCATGTTTTCCAAGCGTGGATTATGCCGGAGCTTGCCGATCAATACATCGCAGGCGCCATTCTATTAGGTGCGGCGCCATGCACAGCGATGGTGTTTGTTTGGTCTTATCTCAGCGATGGCGATCCAACATACACATTGATACAGGTAAGTGTAAATGATTTAATTCTACTTGTTGCATTTGTACCCATTGTTGCATTTCTATTTCACGCATTTGGAATTACCGCTTTTGAAAACGGGCAATCCGTTGGTATCCCTTATGATGCATTGATCACATCAGTTGTTGTGTTTGTTGTAATACCACTTCTGGCTGGTTGGCTAACCAATACTTACTTAAGAAAAAAGAAAGGAGAAGAATGGTTTAAGTTAGTTTTTCTAAAAGCACTTAAGCCCATTTCTACGATAGCACTATTGCTTACACTTATTTTATTATTTGCATTTCAGGGAGAGCAAATCACATCCGATCCAGTTGCAATTTTATTAATTGCAGTGCCACTTACTATTCAAACCTATTTCATCTTTTTTCTTTCATGGTTTATTGGAAAAAAATTGAAATTGAGTCATGCCATTTGCGCACCGGCAGCGATGATTGGCGCAAGCAATTTTTTTGAATTAGCGGTAGCTGTGGCGATCTCGCTTTTTGGGCTAGATTCAGGAGCTTCATTGGCCACCGTTGTAGGAGTGCTAATTGAAGTACCCGTAATGTTATCACTTGTCGCCTTGGCGAATCGATGGAGGTATTGAGCAGAAACGCAGCCTTATAAAACGTGAAAAGCCACCCTAAATGAGTGGCTTTTTTCGTGATCCCGAAGGGATTCGAACCCCTGACCGTCTGCTTAGAAGGCAGATGCTCTATCCAGCTGAGCTACGAGATCATTATAAAACAGAAAAGACAACCCCGAAGTTGTCTTTTCTTTGTCGGGGTGGCAGGATTCGAACCTACGACCTCCTGCTCCCAAAGCAGGCGCGATACCGGGCTACGCTACACCCCGAAACTTACCTAAAGTTGCCTTTTCAAACCTACCCCGCTCTCGCGAGAAACGTTTGAGTCGGCAGACTCTTCGGTTTCTGCGGAAAGGGGGGGATTCGAACCCCCGGTACCGGTTACCCAGTACGACAGTTTAGCAAACTGTTGGTTTCAGCCACTCACCCACCTTTCCGGTTGGGCTCAATAAATTTTGAGGGGGCAAATGTATAAATAATGACTGAATTTCCAACTCTTTTCTATCAGAATTCCATTAATTTTTTATAGACCTGGTGCACAGGCAGTCCCATCACATTGAAATATGAACCCTCTAACTTATTGATGCCCATATAACCTATGAACTCTTGAACCCCATAACTGCCGGCCTTATCATACGGTTGATACTTGTCAATATAGTACTCAATTTCTTCTTGCGTCAGCACTTCAAAATACACTTTGGTCTCATCAAAGAATGTGATAGACTTATCTTTTGACGTAACAGTCACGGCGGTATATACCACATGATGATTGCCACTCAACTCTTTTACCATTGCAACGGCCTCATCCCGATCTTCCGGTTTATTCAAAACATGATCATTTACCCAAACAACCGTATCGGCAGTTATCACCACCTCATTTTCTTTCATTTCAGGTAAAAAAGCTTGGGCCTTTAGCTTTGATAAAAACAAAGGAATTTCCTCGCGTTGTAAAGCCGGTGGAAAATTCTCGTCTACTTCCATCGTTCGCACTTCAAAAGAAATATCCAATCCCTTCATCAACTCCTGACGACGCGGGCTTTTCGACGCTAAAACAATCTTGTGATTTTTATATTTTTCGGCTAATAGCATTGTTTCAAATTATTGAGCAAATGTATGCTCAGATATAACTAATTTCGCAGCCATGCACGAGACCATACTCATTCTAGATTTTGGCTCGCAAGTCACTCAGCTGATTGCGCGTCGTATTCGCGAACTAAACATCTATTGCGAAATTCATCCTTGGAACAAAGCTCCTGAAATTACTTCAAATGTGAAAGGCCTAATCCTCTCTGGAAGTCCTTTTTCTGTAAAACAAGACGGTGCTCCCAAACCAGATGTTTCTCAATACACCTCTAAACTTCCTGTTTTAGGAATTTGCTACGGTGCACAACTCCTCGCTGAATTACACGGCGGAGAAGTCATCAGATCTACTCACAGAGAATATGGTCGTGCAAACTTGGTGTCTGTTGATCGCTCTTGCGCCATCATGAAGGATATTCCTACAGATTCGCAAGTTTGGATGTCGCATGGCGACACCATTCTCAATGCAGGGCCAAGTGCAAAAATTGTTTGCTCTACAGCAGATGTCGCTTGCGCTGGCTACCAACTCGGAGATCAGAAAGTATATGGTGTACAGTTCCACCCTGAAGTTTATCACAGCACGGATGGAAAACAATTGTTGCAAAATTTTGTAGTGGACGTTTGCGGTTGCTCACAAGATTGGACCCCTTCTCAATTCGTAGAAGAAACAGTAGCACAGTTGAAGTCACAAATCGGCAACGATAAAGTGATCATGGGTCTTTCTGGTGGTGTTGACTCATCAGTTGCTGCAATGCTTATCCATCGCGCTATTGGGCCAAACCTTATCTGCATTTTTGTAGATAATGGTCTGCTTCGAAAAAATGAATACGAAGAAGTACTCCACAGCTATCAAGACATGGGCTTGAACATTAAAGGTGTGGATGCAAAAGATAAATTCTATTCTGCACTTGCAGGACTCACAGACCCAGAAGCAAAACGCAAGGCCATTGGCAAAGTTTTCATTGATGTATTTGATGAAGAATCAAAACAATATGCGGATGCAAAATGGCTTGGTCAAGGAACTATCTATCCAGATGTAATAGAGTCTGTATCTGTTGGTGGAGGCCCATCTCAGACAATCAAATCACATCACAATGTGGGTGGTTTACCAGACTACATGAAACTGAGCGTGGTAGAACCACTAAGACTGCTGTTTAAAGATGAAGTAAGACGAGTTGGTCGTTCGATGAATATCAAGTCTTCGATCTTGGACCGACACCCATTCCCTGGACCTGGCTTAGGAATTAGAATACTCGGAGACATCACTGCCGAAAAGGTACGCATCTTGCAAGAGGTGGACGCCATTTGGATTAATGGACTTCGCGAAAACAATTTGTATAATGAAGTTTGGCAAGCAGGAGCAATTCTACTTCCAGTGCAAAGTGTTGGAGTGATGGGTGACGAAAGAACCTATGAACAAGCAGTTGCACTTCGCGCAGTGAATAGTACGGATGGTATGACAGCGGACTGGAGCAGACTTCCACATGAATTCCTTGCAAAAGTTTCCAATGACATTATCAATAAAGTGAAAGGTGTTAATCGCGTGGTATATGATATTAGTTCAAAACCACCAGCAACAATTGAATGGGAATAATGATGAAATCGATTTTGAAATGGAAAAATAGTGCTTGGATCATTTTGTTGGTCCTCACTCTTGCTTCTTGTTCTTCTACTGCACAAGTGATCGGCCCTGTTGAAGAAGTTCAAGGGAAGGCCTATTACATGCATACTGTCGAGAAAGGACAAACGCTCTATTCCATTTGTAAACTTTACAAAATCGATATCAATGATATGATTGCTGCGAATCCCGGTTCCGACGTTTCGTTGCAGCTTGGGCAGACATTAAAAGTACCTGTTGAGAAATCGAAGTACAATGATTCAAAAGTGACTTCGAAAGGCGACAAATCTTTCTTTGTACATAAGGTTGAAAAGAAGGAAACACTGTATTCCATCTCTAAACTTTACAATGTCGATATCAATGAAATCATAGCAGCGAATCCCGGAGCAGATCAAGGCTTGAAGAAAGGGCAAGAAGTGCTTATTCCTATTAAAAAAAGCACTGCACAGCCTGTTGTGGAGACCACAGCGAACATGAAAAAACATACGGTAGCTGTTGGTGAAACATTATATGCAATTTCAAGACAATACAGAGTAACTGTTGAAGCAATTCAAGCTGCCAACCCTGGATTAGGCGAAGCTTTAAAAGAAGGACAGACCATCAATGTTCCTGTAAAAGCACTACCGAATGATCCTTCGGTTTTACCTCCTACTATAGATAAGCCAATCGAAAATAAACCGGTAACAATAGTTGGTGGTGGCAAAAAAGAAAAATACAAAATTGGAGTTATTCTTCCCTTCTACTCAAACGAAGCAGACTCCACTTTAAATGAGAGAGAAAAAACATTCCGTGATGCATCTGTTCATTTGTATAGAGGAATGCTACTTGCTCTTGATTCACTAGAAGCACGTGGATTAGCCGCAGAATTGACCATTGAGGATGTTACAGATACGAAGTCATCAATTCAACGTGCATTAGCTAAAAAATCAATTGCGGATGCCGACCTAATTGTTGGGCCTGCATTCAAAGAGGCGATTACAGAAACAGCAAAGGCTACCGAAAAATCAGGTGCGCATATGGTCATTCCATTTCCTTTGAGTAATAAGATTTTACTTTCTTCTCAAAACATGAGCAAGGCCTGTCCTAGTGAGGCAACGCAGTGGGAGTATTTAGGAAGAAAACTTGCTGAAAAATATAAAAATGATCACGTTGTTTTAGTTCAATCTATCCAGATTGATGATGCTCGTGACGTACAAGTTTTTAGTCAATCCTATTTCTCAGCAAAGCAAGATTCTGTTGTCCAAGTGAAAGTAACTAATGGTACAGTGCCCACGCTAGCTGCAGCTCTTAGCAAAACGAAGAAGAATATCGTGGTAGTTCCAACGAATGATAAAAAAACGATTGCTTCTGTTTTCGAGGCCTTAAAAAATACCGATGCCATTATTTATGGAAAATCAGAATGGGAGACTATGACGAATATTTCTTCTGATCAAAAAAATAAATTCAATATACATTTTCCAAAAACAATTCACCTTGACTACACCGATGCGCGAAATCAGGATTGGATTGAATTGTATAGAAAAAAATACAAAACAGAGCCTACAGATTTCGCTGTACTAGGCTATGATATGATGATATATTATGGTCAAGCATTAAAGAGTTATGGAAAAGACTTTCCTAATCACTTTAATGAAATCAAGGCAAACGGATTACAATCTACCGGATTCAACTATTTCAAAACCGGCAATGAATCAGGCTTTGAGAATAGGCACTGTGTCATTTTATATGCCGACGAATTCGAATATAAAATCGAACGATAGGATAAAAAAAAAGCCTCGTCAATGACGAGGCTTTTTTCTTTGAGTGAGCTTAGCTCATTCTATTCTTTAACTCTGCATCGATTGCATCGAGGAAGTCCTCGGTAGTCAACCAATGAGATTCATTCATTTTATCACCGTGGATACAAACAGCCAAGTCTTTGGTCATTTTACCACTTTCTACTAGATCCACACATACTTTCTCAAGTGTCTGTGCGAAGCGAATCAACTCTTCATTTCCATCTAATTTACCGCGGAATGCAAGACCTTGTGTCCATGCAAAGATAGAAGCGATAGGATTTGTAGAAGTCTTCTTGCCTTGTTGGTGTTGACGATAGTGACGTGTCACTGTTCCGTGAGCAGCTTCTGCTTCCATTGTTTTTCCGTCAGGAGTAATCAATGCAGAAGTCATCAAACCAAGGGATCCAAAACCTTGCGCTACGATATCGCTTTGAACGTCGCCATCATAGTTTTTACAAGCCCATACAAATCCACCATTGCTCTTCAAGCAATATGCGACCATGTCATCGATCAAACGATGCTCATAAGTGATTCCGATTGCTTCAAACTTCGCTTTGAACTCACTTTGATAAACCTCTTCAAAGATGTCTTTGAAACGTCCATCATAAGCTTTCAAAATGGTATTTTTAGTAGACAAGTAAAGATTCCACTTTCTCATCAACGCTTGGTTCATGCAGCTTCTAGCGAATCCAAAAATAGATTCATCTGTGTTGTACATGCTAAGTGCTACACCATCTCCTTCGAAATTGTAAACTTCCCATGTCTTTGTTTCACCACCGTCTTCTGGAGTGAAAGACATTGTCAACTTACCTTTTCCTTTGATAGTAGTATCTGTAGCGCGGTATTGGTCACCAAATGCGTGACGACCGATGTTGATTGGCATGGTCCAACCTGGTACCAAACGTGGAACGTTGTTGCAAATGATTGGCTCACGGAATACAGTACCACCAATGATGTTACGAATAGTTCCGTTAGGGCTCTTCCACATTTTTTTCAAACTAAACTCTTTTACGCGAGCCTCGTCAGGAGTGATTGTAGCGCACTTTACTGCAACGTTGTATTTCAATGTTGCTTCTGCTGCTTCTACAGTGACACGGTCTTCCGTCGCATCACGATTTTCGATTCCAAGATCATAATACTTGATGTCCAAATCAAGATATGGGAAAATCAATTTATCTTTAATGAAGGTCCAGATGATACGAGTCATTTCATCGCCATCCATTTCTACGATAGGATTTGCAACTTTAATTTTATTCATTTCTACTAATTAAATTGATGCGTTAATTATAGTTGAAACAAAAAAGAGCAATCAAGGAAAACCTGATTGCTCTTTTCTATTATTCATTTGATTCGAGTAATCAAGCGTGTTCTCTAGATGAGAAGTAGAATGCACCTTCGATAAGCGCGTTTTCATCGCTATCAGAACCGTGAACTGCATTTGCTGCAATGCTTTGAGCAAACATTCTACGGATAGTGCCTTCTGCAGCTTTTTGAGGATCAGTAGCACCGATAAGTGTTCTGAAATCTTCTACTGCGTTGTCTTTTTCAAGAATAGCGGCAACGATTGGTCCGCTAGTCATGTATTCTACTAGTTCACCGAAGAAAGGGCGCTCAGAGTGAACAGCGTAGAAGCGACCTGCTTCTTCTTTGCTCAGCTTTGTCCATTTCATCGCTTTGATGGTGAAACCAGCTTCGATGATTTTGTCTAAGATTTTACCTGTATTTCCAGCAGCTGTTGCGTCTGGTTTGATCATGGTAAAGGTGATATTTCCTGCCATTTGTTTATTTTTTCTTTAAATCGAGCGCGAAAATAAGCAATAATGGACCATGATAATAAAAAAAGACAGAATGGATGCGGGGCACCTGCCGCCCTCTCTCCCAAAACGGCAGGACTTTGAATCACTCCTGAGCCACGAAATATAGCTCCCCGCACCTTTCTGGTCTATTTCTTAAGTCTATTCTTTCAGTCTGCCACTTGTGGCATTACTTTGACTGATAATTTCATTTCAGGTCACAAGTTTCGAGCAAAAAAGTGAGTAATCCTTGTTTTTATGATTTTTTTTCATGTTAAAATTTCAATTTCATCAACCAAAAGTTTCAATTCATCGCCCTGCAATCCGCGCACATCGGGCTTTTCACTGTAGTGACTCTTTGATTTAGAGCGAATTAAAAACACTCTGATTTAATAGGTTGTTTTTTAGCACATAAGCGTATTATTTTTTCAAAATTTCAAGTTGTACCTTTGCACGAAATAAACCACAATATGTCAGCAGAAATTATGTCTCAAGAATCTACTCTTACATCAGCGCAAGCAATGCAATTGGAAGACAAGTATGGAGCTCACAACTACCATCCAATTCCAGTAGTACTTGATCGCGGAGAAGGCGTGTATGTATGGGATCTTGAAGGCAAGAGATATTATGACTTTCTTTCTGCGTACTCTGCAGTTAATCAAGGTCACTGCCACCCACGTATTATTTCTGCATTGACAGAACAAGCGCAAAAACTCACTTTAACTTCAAGAGCATTTTACAATAGCAGACTTGGAAGCTACGAAAAATTCATCACATCATTTTTCGGCTATGATCGCGTATTGCCTATGAATACTGGTGTTGAAGGTGGTGAGACGGCTTTGAAGCTTGCACGTCGATGGGCCTATGATGTAAAGAAAGTTCCAGCAAATGAAGCAAAGATGGTATTTGTGGAAGGAAATTTTTGGGGCCGAACTATTGCAGCGATATCGTCTTCACAAGACCCAAGTAGCACCAATGGTTTTGGACCTTTTGTTCCAGGATATTTAATTGTTCCTTACAACAACCTTGACGCACTTGAAAACATCTTTAAAAGCGAACCGAATATTGCAGGATTCATGTTTGAGCCGATTCAAGGAGAGGCGGGCGTAGTTGTTCCAGATGAAGGTTATTTGCAAGGCATCAGAGCTCTATGTACGAAATACAACGTGCTTATGATTGCAGATGAAGTTCAAACAGGACTCGCGCGCACTGGCAAAATGCTTGCTTGCGATCATGAAAATGTAAAACCAGATATTTTAATTCTTGGAAAAGCCCTATCAGGCGGCGTACTTCCAGTGTCTGCAGTACTTGCTAATGATGAAGTGATGATGACCATTCATCCTGGCGAACACGGCTCTACATATGGAGGTAATCCTCTTGCTTGCGCAGTGGCGCAAGAAGCGCTTCAAGTTCTGAAGGATGAAAAGCTTTCAGAGAATGCTGAAAACCTTGGAGTAATATTCAGACATGAAATGAGTGAACTTGCAAAAAGAAGTTCTCTTGTAAAACTTGTACGCGGAAAAGGACTCTTGAATGCGGTGGTCATCAATGATGATGAGCATAGTCAAAAAGCTTGGAACATTTGTGTGCGACTTGCTGAAAATGGATTGCTTGCGAAGCCTACACATGGCAACATTATTCGTTTTGCTCCTCCGCTTGTTATTAATGAAGCACAACTAAGAGAGTGCATAGAAATCATTTCGAATACCATTTTAGAATTTAACTAAAAAAATAGAAATAAAAAAACCGAGCGAATGCTCGGTTTTTTTTGTGTCTTAATTTTATTAAGCAATACTGCTGATAATATCATACTTAGTAACGATGTGGTATTTTCCACTGTGCAATTTTACGAGTACAGCAGGTGTATCCTTTGTTATCAACTTCGAAACTTCGCTGATGGCTGTTTCTTCTGATACTACAGGATAGGGGGCTCCCATAATTTCATCAATCTTTTTGTCCAATAATTTTGGATCCTCCACTAGTAATTGGAAGATTTTACTTTCATCGATTGAACCTGCAATTACGTCATCTTTGATCACAGGGATTTGAGAAATATCAAACTTCTTCATCTTCGCAACTGCGTGGCCAATAAGCTCTCCAGAGCCGATAGTGACCATTGGCTTATCGATATGTTCAGCTATTAGATCACGAGCCGTTTTTCTTTCTACTTCAAGAAAACCTCTATCGCGCATCCACTCGTCGTTAAACATTTTACCTAGATATCTTGTACCGTGGTCGTGGAAAATAACGACTACTACGTCGCCTTCTTTGAACATGTGTTTCATTTGAAGGACTCCGGCCATCGCTGAACCTGCGCTATTTCCAACGAAGATGCCCTCTTCGCGTGCGATAGCACGAGTGTAAATCGCCGCATCTTTATCTGTTACTTTTTCAAAGTGATCGATGAGTGAAAAGTCAACGTTTTGTGGAAGAAAATCTTCACCAATACCTTCTGTGATGTATGGATAAATTTCATTTTTATCGAAGTCTCCTGTCTCCTTGTACTTCTTGAACACAGAGCCATAGGTGTCAATTCCTAGAATCTTGATATTTGGATTTTTCTCTTTCAAATATTTTGCTGTACCAGAGATAGTACCTCCCGTTCCAACACCTACCACAAGGTGAGTAATTTTACCCTCCGTTTGTTCCCAAATTTCAGGACCCGTTGATTCGTAATGCGCTTGCGCATTGCTAGGATTGTCGTATTGATTGGGCTTCCAGCTGTTTGGAACTTCTTTTTCCAGGCGTGACGAAACACTGTAATAGGATCTTGGATCTTCTGGATCAACATTGGTAGGACATACAATTACTTCCGCACCAAATGCTCTCAAAGCGTCGAATTTTTCTTTTGACTGCTTATCAGTCGATGTGAAAATACACTTGTAACCTTTGATGACTGCGGCAATTGCAAGGCCCATTCCGGTATTTCCAGAAGTACCTTCGATGATGGTGCCACCTGGTTTTAGACGTCCATCTTTCTCCGCATCCTCAATCATTTTAAAGCCATGCGATCTTTGATAGAGTTGCCAGGGTTAGTGGTTTCTACTTTAGCCAATACCAAAGCAGGAATGTCCTTGGTTAGCTTGTTGATCTTTACCATAGGAGTATTTCCGATGGTTTCTAAAATATTGTTTGCGTATTTCATTTCTTAAATTGAGATGGTAAAAATAGGTCAACCGATTTAACTAAATCTTATGGATCTGATAGGGGATATTCTTGAAACATATTTTGCTGGAAGCACAAGTGCAATGAGACAAATAATCATTGCTCCTGCATCTAGCGCTAGGAACAGCCCCCACTCCATGCTAATTGGCACTTTATCTACATAATAATTTGCCGGATCGAGTGCTACTATTTCAAATTTGTATTGAATCCACGCTAAGCCAAGACCAATAATATTTCCAATGATCAAACCCCTTCCGACTATAAATGCTGCATTCATGAGGAAAATTCTAACAATCGGCTTGTCATGCGCCCCTAGTGCTTTCAGCGTACCAATCATTTGCTGACGTTCTAAAATAATGATGAGCAACGCGCTTGTCATGTTGACGATAGAAATAACGACCATCAGGATAATGATGATGATTACGTTGATATCTAGCATCGCCAACCACGAAAATATTTCTGGACTTCGATCTGTAATTTTGAACGTTTGTAGATCGTATGGTAGCGCATTAAAAATAGCATCATCCGCTAACAACAATTGATCATAATTATCTATCAATATTTCATAGCCCCCGATGTATTTGCTCTGACTTCCTCCTGAGGTCCATGTGCTCACTTTATAAGGTCTGCATGGTTCCGTAGAAGAATCATCAAGGAAGTCGATTTTTGCATAAGCAGTATCGCTTTGAGTACCTGATAAATCTGAAAGAGCCACTGAGATGATAGTATCTTTTTCCAGAGAAATTAAATGAGGGCCCTGGCCTCCTAAATAGGGCATACTCCAGTCGTAACGGTAGTTTCCATCGCCACCAAAGCCCATCGCTACAACAGCCATGTATTTAAATTGTGGGTTCTGGCTGCCCTGCGGTTCCACAAAGTCAGCATAAGTCTGCCCATAGCTGCATACAGTATCAACTAAAATTTGAGCCTCTAAGCCCCATCCCGACAACTTCTGTACATGCGATATATCTACAAAAACATACTGTGAATCATAGTCTTCTAACCCTGTAGTATAAAGGCCTACGATTGTAAAGTTGCGCTGGCGTGCGTCATTTTGATCATTCACAAAATAAAGGCTGATCTTTTCACCCAATTTCAGCTTCAACTTTTTGGCAAGTAAAGCAGAAATAAAAATTTCGTTTTCTGTCTTTTGATTTTGATCAATGATTCGCCCTTCCACTACCACTGATTGCAGAAACGTCCAATCGTAATCTTTGCCCACACCTTTAATGGCTACTCCTTGAAGACCTTCTTTTGCTTCAATAATTCCAGGTTTTGAAGCGAAGATTTGTACTTTTTTGACTCCATCAATTTTGGAAAGGTTATCATAAACCTCTTGACTATACTCTATTCGTTGAGAATCTTTGCTGATGTTGTCCCTATTAGAAACTACTTGAAAATGTGATCCGAAGCCGATCACCATTCCTTTTACTTCGTTTTGAAATCCTTTGACTATTGCCACAGACAATATCATCAAAGCCACGCCCACTGCGATGCCTACGGTTGCAATGCGCACAATGGGTCGCGAGATTTTATTCTGCTGGTCGCCCTTCAGAATCCTCTTTGATATGTATGATGCAAAGTTCAGTGTTCTAAAAATTAGATGGTAAAAGTACTGAGGCTTGATTATTGAATCGAGTATTAGTGCAAATTTGCCTTATGAAAATTAATATTCTTTTTTTCATCCTTTTTTCTATTCAGTTGAGTTGTGCTTCTCAAAGTGAGAAACAATCTCCCAATATTGAAACGGGAGCTTCTCAATTCGAACGATATATTCCTCTTTTGAAGGATAAAAAAGTGGGTATTGTTGCCAATGCTACTTCAATGGTGGGGACCACACACCTTGTTGACACCTTGCTTTCTAAGAAAGTTCAAATCGTTAAAGTTTTTGCACCAGAGCATGGCTTCCGCGGGAATCATGGCGCAGGAGATCATGTGAGTGATGAAAAAGACGCGAAGACGGAGCTTCCACTCATTTCTCTTTATGGAAAAAATAAAAAGCCCTCTGCCGAAATGTTAAAAGGCTTGGAAGTGGTGGTTTTTGATATTCAAGATGTGGGCGCCCGTTTCTACACTTTTATCAGCACCATGCATTATGTTATGGAGGCCTGTGCTGAAAATAAAATCCCTGTCATTGTATTGGATAGGCCCAATCCGAATGGATTCTATATCGATGGTCCAGTTCTCGATCCCAAGTTCAAATCCTTTGTTGGTATGCACCCCATTCCAGTGGTGCATGGCTGCACTGTTGGTGAACTTGCTCAGATGATTAATGGAGAAAAATGGCTTTCAGGGGGCATTTCCTGCAATTTGACAGTGATTCCAGTAAAGGATTATGATCACAAGCAATTATATGAATTGCCTGTAGCACCCTCGCCCAACTTGCCAAATATGAGCGCAATTTATAGCTACCCTTCGATGTGCTTTTTCGAAGGAACTAACATTAGTGTTGGCCGAGGAACAGAATATCCCTTTCAATGCTTCGGTAGCCCTACTAATAAAACAGGAAAGTTTGTATTCACCCCACAGGATATTCCTGGAGTTGTGAAAGACGCGCCTTATAAAGGACAACCATGTAAGGGCCATCTTGTTAAAGAATTTGGCGAATTCTATTTCCCAACGCACAAAGAAATCTACCTCAATTGGCTTGTCGACACTTATAACACCTGCGATGACAAGTCGAAATTCTTCAGTTCTCCTGATTTTTTCGATAAATTAATGGGTAATTCTTCAGTGCGCGAATACATCATCAAAGGAGCAACTGTGGAGGAAATCCGAAACACTTGGAAGCAGGGGCTCGAGGACTATAAAAAGATGCGTAAGAAGTATCTCCTTTACCAAGATTTCGAATAATTGCGTATTTTCGAGCACCCTTTGAAAAATAAGACCATGACCAAAAGAAGATTTTACCTATTACCTCTTGCTATTTTGTCAATCATTTTGACCTTTTCTTCTTGCAAGAAAAGCCCTGAATATGTAGCGGAGCCTTATGCTTGCGACTGCGGTGACTATACTTGGCAGGGTAGCAACTACAATCTTCTTTCTGCGAATTATATCATTCCAGACTCATTGAATTCACTTAGCCGTCGTTATTACATCACCGCTGACATTCGTGCAGAAGGTGAAGTTGAGGCTAGAAATGTCAATTTGATCATTGAGTCTCCAGATGTGATCTTTTCTATTTTGGATTTGGATGATGAGAACTTTGAATTTTCAGCATATGCGCAAGAAGTAAATCAAAATGACGAGCTATTGCCAGTAAGAGAATATGTAGCAGTAACGGGTCGTATACGCGTTACACCAGCCATCTTTGGTGGTATCGAGCCTGTAGAATACAGCCTTACAATGCGCGAAGTGGTTAATGATGATTTGGTTGGTCTTCCTTTTACATTCACTGGAAAATTCCAAGTGAATGTAACTTATGAAGAATAAGTAACCTTTTTCAAAACATCTGGTATAAAGGTATTGTGAAACTCACCCTCCGATTATGATGACCAGTGTACTTATCTCCTCTATCCTAAGCCTTACGCTGCTGTTCACTCAAGCCGATGTGACCAAGCAGGTGATGCGAAAACACGCGAATGGCAAGCCATACGTGGTTCTTTATTTCAATAATTCTACTAAAGAAATGGTCAAAGAAGAAGTCTTTTTTGCCAATGGAAATCTTCAGTGGGCCGGTACCTACAAAAACGAAATGGAAAATGGTACTTGGAAATACTATTATGAAAACGGAAAAATCAAATCAGAACAGAACTACATCAACGGAAAAGAAGATGGCGTTTGTGTGGATTATGATGTAACAGGCAAAAAAGTTAAGGAGGCCACTTGGTCTCGCGGCAAGCTGGTTAAAGAGCTGCGCTATTAAGACTTTTTACTTACTTCGATTACTTTATTTTCAGCGATTACCCAAACCCGATCTTCGGCTTTGGGTTTTATTTTATATGTACCTGTGAACTCTCCAAAAGCGGGCACTAGTCCCTCTTTTTTTCCAAAATAAAAACAAGGGAGATTGAGTTTTTGGCCGGCGGCGCCTTTGAGGAGTACACTCGGATGAACGTGGCCAGATATCACGTAATCTGCTCTCGCACTATTTTCTATAGCTTCATGCATCCAACATATTCCCAGTTCGATTAACTCTTCTAGTACTGTTAAGCCCGCCTGGGCATAATGTTCGGCTTTCATGATGTCATGATTGCCCAAAACCAACAACTTTTCAATGGATGGATACTGTTGCAGAAAGTCGGCAAAATCGTCCCATTCATGATTATGATGGCTATGTGCTACATCACCTAAAAAAAGAATTCGCTTCGGATTGAAAAGCTCAATCACTTCTACCAGCTTCCAAAAATTATTCTTGTTGGCAAGGGAAGGAATGGCAATGCCATTCTTTCTAAAATGAGCTGACTTGCCTATATGTAAATCAGAAACCACCAGCGTGCTGGTGGTTTCATTATATAATGCTTTGGAAGGATGAAGAATTAAATCATTGCCTTCTATTGTAATAATAGGAAGCTTCGAGTCATTCATCACTTATGCTTTTAGCTTGCGCTCCTTGACATTTCTCATACGAATATTGAGGAGCTCAACAATGATAGAGAATGCGAGTGCGATGTATGCGTAGGTCTTGATATCTACTCCTTCTGGTAAATGAAGAATATGCGCATCCTCAAGGGCTTCAACGGTAAGGATAATACCAATGACCACTAGGAATGCCAATGCAAGCATTTTGATGGTTGGGTATTTTTCAATGAATGTTGAAACGTAAGGAGCAAACAATAACATTACAATCATCGCAGCAATTACGGCCATTACCATTACTGGAATGTGGTTGGATAATCCAACAGCAGTAATGATTGAATCGAAAGAGAATACGATGTCGATGAAAGTAATCTGTAAGATTGCTTGACCCATCGTCATTTGACGCGACTTCGCAGATTCCTCTTGATCTACCACTTTGAATTTATGTAAAATTTCGGAGGTCGTTTTTATGATCAAGAACATACCACCTGCAAATAATATGAGCCCTCGGCCGGTGATTGGAATGTGCCCCAAATGGAAGAAAGGTTCGGTCATTTGCGTGATGAATGAAATCATCGAAAGCAAAATAATTCTAACTACTAATGCCAGTGTTAGACCGATAAAGCGAGCTCTAGCCTGCTCCTTTTTCCCTGGGATATAACCACAGATAATTGCAATAAAAATAATGTTGTCGATACCCAACACTATTTCCATAATGATGAGCGTAAACAAATCCAAGAACCCTGAAACGGATTGAAATGGAAGGAGAAAATCGTGCATTTTAAATGATTAAATTCTATTATTTTTTAGGATTCTTAGGCATCATGTCATCATCAAACTCCATGATTTGCGGACCTTTCGGCTGCTCTATTGGAGCTGTGGTATCTTGAACCGCAGGCTTGTTGGTTCCTCTTGTAGGGAATCTCGTTTCTACCTCGAGTCCGAAATCTGCCATCACTTCGTCACTGTTCTTACGCATGATTTGAACATCCGTATTGTCAGGGAAATATTCTTCCGCTTGACCCACCATGATTGAGTTCAAACGTGCTCTCATTTCGACAGTTGCCGCTAAAGCCCCTTGCCTTTCTGAATCAAGTGAATTGAAGTAGTCGATTTCTTGTTGGTTCAATTGATACATTCTTTTCGCCAACTCTAATCCCTTTTCTGGAGCACCTGCGTCATAATACAACTGACTAAGGTTCCACATGATTTGAGGTTGGTCATAAGGAACGTTTTTCTCTGGCATCACGGTCATACACTTATCAAGCACTTTCACAGCCATATCCAATTTACCTTCTTCGATTAATTGCTCTGCGAGGTGAGTAAACTGTAGACGGAGATTGCTGGTCATACGACGGTTGTTTTCATCCATGTAGAGATCTTTTTGATCCATATTTCCCCACTGGAATCTATTCATCATATTTTCATACATCAAGCCAGTAGCAACTCCACCCTCTAGGTTTGGATTATTTGTTTGCTTGTGAATGATTGGAGTGAGGCGATACGCAAGACCTTCCAATTGGAAATAGCGTTCAAGGCCCATGTAAGCTTCTCCGCCTGTCGTAACAGCGAAGTAAACTGGTCTGCTCCAATCCATGTTGTTCAATAAATCCAACACCATCAATTGAGCTTTTGTAACATATGATCTTGGATTTCCACGACCATCGACAATTCCCCATTTCATTTCCGAAACAAGTGAATCACCTTCTTGAAGGAATGGTTTGTATTGCTCAAGAGCAGCGTCTGGAACTTTCAAACTAAACATATAGCTTGGCAAGTAATGCACGTTTCTTTCACCGTTCTTGATGACATTAGCATCATTCAAAGTGAAGTCAATTGCATCTTTAACAGACATGAAATCTTTTGTCTTGTTATATGGATCTAAGAACAATACATCACGTGTTCCTTGTCTGTACTTCTGTTCAGGAATTGCGAATGGCACGGGCGCGCTTTCGTAAGCGCGACGCTTCATTTGATCAATGTACCAGTCTGTATTAAGAAGAGAAAGATTGACAACGCGTACGTCTGTTCGAACTCCTTCCACTTCTTGTGCATACCAAAGTGGGAACGTATCATTATCTCCATTGGTGAAAATGATAGCATTTGGCTGCAGTGATTGCAAGTAATTTACGGCCATTGCAATACCTGTGCGGCGCTCAGCACGATTGTGATCGTCCCATCCTTCCGATGCCATTACGAACGGTGCAGGTGCGCAGAGTGCAATTGCTATTATAGGTTTCACGATTCCGTCACCCTTCATGAATTGCCCGATAGCTGTAGCGATCGCAAACATTACCATTGTAATAATACTCATGAATAATAGTGAAAGACTAAATCCATTTCCACCGCCGGTTGCTGCTTCCAGACCATATAAAACAACTGATCCACCGATGGTCATTGCGCCCAACATTCCAAGATTTTTCCAGGTCATGTGCTGCGATGCATAATACAAAGCGTACACTCCAAGTCCAATCCAAATTGCAAACGCATAAAAGCTACCAGAGTAAGCATAATCACGCTCACGAGGTTGAAGCGGAGTTTGGTTTAGATAAATAACAATTGCCAATCCCGTTAGGAAGAATAATAATCCAACTACAGAAAAATCCTTTGGATTTCTAATAAGTTGAAACACTAATCCAATTGCACCTAGAATTAGAGGCAAGAAAAAGAATTTATTGAAGCCTTTATTTTGTAATTCTAGTTCTGAAAGCTTTTCGCGATTACCTAAGCGCTCTTCATCGATGGCATCGAATCCTGAGATCCAGTTACCATCTGTGAAATCTCCCATACCCTGCGCATCATCTTGCTTACCCGCAAAATTCCACATGAAGTATCTCCAATACATCCAATTGATTTGGTATGAGAAGAAATAACTTAGGTCTTCGCCTTTAGAAGGGATCATTTCAGCATACTTCTTATCGAGTGCTCTCATGATACTATTGAAGTCTTCACGATTATCAACTTGATTCAATTGATACTCGAGTCGAGCTACATACATCTCATCATCTTCTACTTTCTTTCTACCTGACGGTGTATTCCAATTTTTATAGTTACTCCACTGCTTGTATTCAGCGATATGATTGGCTTGTGAAGAATACATTCGTGGGAATACTCCAGAAAATTCTGGTCTGTAGTTTACCACACTTTCCTTCTTTTCACCCGATGGAACATATTCTTCCACGAGTTTCAGCTTCATATCCTTGTTGTCAGCAATATATTTTTCTGCCTCAAAGCGTTGACGACAGCTAATCACCAAACGATTTGTTGACTTATCTTCTCTTACGCTAAATGATTTTACCCATACCTCAGGCCCATCGGAATATGGATCCATCTTGTCTTCTGGTGTATTGAAATACTGACCAGATAAAAGCGGACGATCACCATATTGCTCACGATTGAGGTAAGATAACAATGCAAATAAGTTTTCGGGATTGTTTTCATCCATTGGGGTATTCGCTTGTGAGCGAACGATGATTGTTCCAAAGCTAGTATAGCCGATGATGGCTACCATTACACCAAGAATCAAAGTATTCGCTGCGATATAGCCTTTGCGTTTTGTAAACCACAGGCCAGCACCAATTAATGCAGCAACAAAAGTCACATAGAAAATTGCACCTGAATTGAATGGCATTCCGAAGTCGTTGACAAACATTTTTTCAAATGCACCTGCGAGCTTCACGGCATAAATGATAATTCCCGTTTGGATCAGCCCAAGTAAACCCAAAGAAACAAGACCTGTGATTACAGCTCCTTTCCAAGTGAATTCATATCTTTTGAAATAGTAAACAAATGCGATGGCAGGAATCGCAAGAAGGTTCAGTAAGTGAACACCGATAGACAATCCCATCAAGTATGCAATCAAAACAATCCAGCGAAGTGAGCCTGATTCGTTCACTACAGATTCCCACTTCAAGATGGCCCAGAATACAACGGCCGTGAACAATGACGACATTGCGTAAACTTCACCCTCTACAGCAGAGAACCAGAATGAATCACTGAATGTGTAAACCAATGAGCCGATCAGTCCTGATCCAATTACTGCAAACATTTTGCTTTTGGTCCATTCTCCTGAAAGGTCTGCTAATTTTTTTGCAAGGTGAGTGATGGTCCAATGTAAAAACATGATGGTAGCACCAGAGCAAATTGCTGAAAGCGCGTTGATCATTAGTGGAACTTTTTCTACCGACACAAATGCAGAGAAAACTCTTGCGATCAGCATGAACAATGGCGCCCCTGGAGGGTGGCCTACTTCAAGCTTGTAAGCACTTGCGATGAACTCTCCACAATCCCAGAAGGGCATGGTAGGTTCCATAGTTAGAAAATAAACAATGGTGGATAGAATAAACATCAACCATCCTGTAGCAATATTAATCTTTTGGTATGACATACTAAGTATTTAGTAGAACGGTGGCGAAGATAACCCTTGGAAGGCTAGCTACCTATATTTTACCCCCATCTTATTAACGCGAATTAACCAAAAAAAAATCACCCGGCGATGCCGGGTGATTTTACCTTAAATATTCAATCGGTTTATTTAGAAACCTGGATTTTAATTGTTTGAAGTGAAGAAGCTCCGCTTACGGTTAAATTGTACATGCCCTCAGCTAAATTAGATAGGTCGAGCTGCGTTTTGGATTGTGTCAAAACACCTTGCATTACTGATCTTCCAGCCAAGTCGAAGATTTGGTATTGCTCTTTAGATGAACCAGAAGCTTTCTCCAAAATCACCAACCCATTGGATGGATTAGGATACACTTGGATCATATTTTCTTCCGTAAGCTCTTGAGTAGATTCAATACAATCAGCACCTACTGGCAATTGATAAAGACCTGAGGCGATATTTTCAGCGTTGATATTTTGATTTATAACTTCATTTCCATTAACAGAAATCTCCAAATGGATGGTACCAACTAATGTTTCATTTACTGGGTCGATGAGAATAGAATAGCAGTCAGCAGGAACGCACAGTGTAGCGCTGATATTCGTTTCATTATTGATAATCCATTCTGTCAAATAGGCTGGTACATCAGTAGCCAATGTCACTGCTATTATATCTGAGAGTTCACTTGAACTGTACTCACCACTTACACTAATACTTACCTCTTGTAGCAAACAAACTGGTTCTACCGGAGCGCATTCGCTATTAACGGAGATGAAGTATTCTCTTCCGACATTGCAATATGGCAACCATCCTAATACAACAGCTTGTTCTGAGAAAAATACGTTTACGGCTTCCCAATTAATGGTCGGGTTTCCAGTGCAAATTCTTAAAGAATAACATCCATCTGCCAAACAATTCATTTGATCAAAGAATGGATCATTTTCAGTGTACTGGGCAACACCTGAAGAAACGACTTCTGATGTTCCAAGATTTACAAAATCATATTCAAAGAATGATGCTCCGCCTTCAGCCATATAGCTGTCTAGAGAGAAAACTACATTTGTACAAGCTGGCTGCTCTTCAACAACGATCTCCACACAACCTGTAACAGGCTCTGAGCACATTTCAGAATTTACAGTTCCACAAATTTCATAAACTCCTGGCTCTGTGTAGGTATGTTCAACCACCCAAGTAGCAGCCAGTGTAGCGCCATCTCCAAATGACCAAGCCATTGGATAAACTTCGGGATTACCGAAAGCGGTGAAGATGTATGAATTGTTGCCTTGATAAACTGCTTCAATTTCAATGGTGCATGGAGCAGTTTCGCACACATCTACTTCGATTACTTGACAAACTTGCACTCCTTCTGGGCAAAGTTCACTTTCAAATTGCGCGCATACTTCATAAACACCAGATTCCTGGAATGTGTGCTGTATATAGTGTCCAGCGTTGTCGACAACTACATTACCGAATGTCCAAACTACGTTTTCACCGGGTTGTGCATTTCCGACTTCAAAAATCCAATTGCCGCATTCACCTGAAGCATACATTGAAGTTGGGCAGTTGTTATTCACGAAATCATCAATTACGACCACCGTGCAATATTCATCTTGGCAAACCACAACACCTTCAAAAACTGTAGTAGCAGTTAAGCAAACTTCATAGGTGTCGTTCATGGTGTATTGGTGACCAGGATTCATCATTTCTGATGCTGTGCCGTCACCGAAAGTCCATAGATAATTTACGTTATTGCCCGTTGATTCGCTGAAATTTTGGAAGCTAACAAAGCCATCCTCGCCTGGAAAAGTGGTGTATTCAAAAGATGCAATACACTCTGCAGCCTGAATGCCTGTGCAGAATGGATATTCCAAAACTTGCGTTCCGTAGTTCAACGTGGAAGTTGGAGCCAAGACCTCTCCATTTTGTGTTGGGTATCCGTAGTAGTTCTCCGGGTTCGAAACGCCATTACCGACAATTCGTAAAGTGTAACAACCAGGTTCGAGGCACACCGTCGAGAAGTAAGAACTAGTTTCAGCATTGAAGCTCGTTCCACCAGAGGTAACAGTGACATTGTTTTGATTTTTCACTTGCCATTCAACGTTAGTTGGGCCTTGTGACGCGGTATTTGAGAAAATATTTATACCGATTTCAATGCATTGAGCATTTGTGATAGATGCTCCGAGGAGCATAGCGATCATTAGATTGATCAGTGATTTCATGATGAGTTTTGGTTAAGAGTGATATCGACAAGACCAATAAAAAATCCAAGGGTTGCATCACACAAACCTTGGGTCCGTAGGCATTACAGTCCCACATGAATCACATGTTCTGAGTTCGAGGCTATTATAAAATTCTTTAAACCTTGGAATAAAATCCTTTTCGATGTTTTCCAAAACGAAATAGGTCTCGTGAAGTTTGTGATTGCAGTTGTCGCAAAACCATAGTAAACCATCTTGCATTTGACGATCTGCACGTTTCACTTCGATGACCAAACCAACAGTGTTTTCTCCACGTTGCGGCTGGTGTGGAACACCAGCGGGAAGTAGAAACATTTCCCCTTGTTTGATTGGAATATCTACTGCCTTTCCATCTTCTTGAATACGAACATTGATATCTCCTTCTATTTGAAAGAAGAGTTCTTCTGTTTCATTGTAGTGATAATCCTTTCGAGCGTTTGGGCCACCTACTATCATTACGATGTAGTCGCCCGCCTCCTTGTAAAGATTTTTATTTCCTACAGGTGGTTTTAATAAATCTCTGTTTTCAGAGATCCATTGGTTCAGATTGAAAGGTCTTGTAACGGCCATTTGATTTCGCTATTAAATAGACCGTAAAGTTAGTGGATTATTTCGACCAACGTTCCTTCACTTCGCTCAGTGTAAAAAGCATATCTGGCTCGTTTTCGAAAACGGTACCGATAACAATCATATCCGCTCCGGCGTCGTATGCTTCTTGAACTTGGCGCTCCGTGCGGATTCCACCACCAACGATGATTGGAATATCAACAGCAGTTCTTACTGCTTCGATCATTGTTGGGCTAACAGGTTTGTCTGCACCACTTCCTCCATCAAGATAAATACATTTTAATCCTAGCATTTCACCAGCCATTGCTGTCGCTGCCGCTACTTCAGGTTTGTTGTGTGGAATTGGAAATGTTTGACTCATGTAAGAAGCGGTAGTTTGCTTACCGCAATCGATGATCATATAGCCGGTTGGAATTACTTCCAAGCCAATTTTTTTCAAAACAGGAGCAGCGTGAACGTGCTGTCCGATGAGCAATTCAGCGTTTCTTCCAGAGATCAAGCTCAAGAATAACATTGCATCTGCATCAGGACTTATTTGTTGTGGATTGCCAGGGAAAAGCACGACAGGAATGAAGCACTTTTCTTTGATTTCCTTGAGAATATTATGATAGCCATCTTCAAGGAGTAGGCTTCCACCTACGCATACCATGTCGGCACCAGCATGCTTAATAAGATTGATCACATGATTCACGTGTGCTGCATCAGTGATTTTATCTGGATCAACAAGAACGGCCAACGACTTCTTCCCTTCTTTGCGCAGATTGTTGAGTTGTGTAAGAATGCGATTCATTAGATATGTGTATTAAACGTCAACAAAGGTATAGATTGAAATTCGTTGATACCCAAATTTTAAGAAGTTATTTTAGGGTTGAAAAAACCTCGAATTACTAACATTAGTACGTTGACTCTTTTAAAAAAATGCACTTACAATGCACGAAAAATGGTAGTTTCTTAGACCATTCATTAGTCAGGCCTTGCGAAAAACATACCTGACTGATTTACAAGTACAAATCATAAGAAGACCCATGGAAAACTCTTTGCGTTTTGAATTACCACGCGAAAATTCATCCATCATTAAGGTGATAGGAGTTGGTGGTGGCGGATCGAATGCCGTTAACTACATGTATGAACAAGGAATCACGGGTGTAGATTTCATCGTCTGCAACACGGATGCGCAAGCATTGGATAAAAGCCCTGTTCCAATTAAGGTTCAGCTTGGCTCTACCCTTACTGAAGGACGCGGCGCTGGCTCGATTCCTGAAGTTGGAAAAAACTCTGCTATCGAAAGTTTGGAAGAAGTAAGAGAATTACTTTCTACCAATACTAACATGGTCTTCATCACTGCAGGTATGGGTGGTGGTACAGGTACAGGTGCTGCTCCAGTCATCGCGAAAATCGCGAAGGAAATGGGAATCCTCACTGTAGGTATCGTTACTATTCCTTTCGTATTCGAAGGTCGTAAGCGTTCTATTCAAGCCGACTTCGGTTTGAAAGATATGCGCGAAGCAGTGGATACTCTTTTGATTATTCGCAATGATAAATTGCGCGAACTATATGGCAACCTTACACTGAAGCAAGCTTTCAGCCATGCAGACGAAGTACTTTGTACTGCTGCAAAAGGTATTGCTGAAGTAATCACTCTTACTGGAACAGTAAACGTCGACATGAATGACGTGAAAACAGTAATGAGAGATAGCGGCGTTGCCATCATGGGTAGCGGAAAGGCTAGCGGTGAAGGTCGTGCTAAGCGCGCGGTACAAACTGCTCTTGAGTCTCCTCTATTGAATGACAACGACATCAACGGTGCTAATTTTATTCTCCTCAATATCACTTACGGTCAAGAAGAATTGTTGATGGATGAAATCAGTGAAATCACTGATCATATCCAGGAGCAAGCTGGCATGAACGCTGAAGTAATCTGGGGATATGGCCAAGATTCAAACCTTGGTGAAGATATTTGTGTAACAGTTATCGCTACCGGTTTCCACGCTAAGACAGTAGAAAGCGTGCTTCCTACAGAAGCATCGCAGCCTGTAAAACACGTTTTGGAAACGCCTCAAGCTACCAACGAAGTAGTTAATAAAGTTACCAAGCCAACTGAAGAAGTAAAAGCTGAAAACGTTGTTGAAACTAAGCCAGAAGTTGAACCTTTTATGAAGACTACATTTCATCTAAATGATGAAATCGTTGAAACTCCAAAGGCAACAGTACTTCCTCAAGCTGACCTTTTTGCTAGCGAAGAAATTCCTTCTATTTCTTCTATGAAATTAAAAAGCGAAGAGCCTGTAGCTTCTGAAAAACCAAACTTCATTTCTCTAAATGATGAGGTAAAAAATGAAGTGTACGGTTCAGAAAATGTTGCTAGTGATTCTTTCATGCACAAGGCCTCTAATGTAGCTGTGTCTGACCGCCCTGCACGTGCAGAGCTGATGGCTCGCAATAAAGATCGCGAAATGAAAATTCGTGAATTCACTTTGAAATTGAAATCTCCAAGTGGCTTGAACGATCTAGAAAACGAACCCGCTTACATGCGTCGTAAGGTTTCTTTGGAAAACGTTCAACATAGCACTGAAAGCACTGTTTCTCGTTTCTCTCTCAATGAAAGTGTTGATGAGAATGGAGAAAAAAGAACTGAGTTGCGTGACAACAATCCTTTCCTCCACGACAACGTGGATTAATTCGAAACCTGCAAATTTTCGATGATAGAATCCCTTGGCTTTGCCAGGGGATTTCTTTTTTCTAGAAAAGTGTCAAACTATTGTTGAGCAAACGCGGACGCGTACAGCTTAGGCCTGTAGCAGATTTCAAATTATCGGAAAAATAAATACAGGTCTCCGGAGACAACACGCTATTGGGCTGATGCATCCATAACTGAAAAGACTGTAACCCATTTTTTTTCCAAAAACCAATTCTTTCTATCCATGCATCGATGCGAGTGTAATCTGTGGGGTCCAGCTCATTGCCACCAAAACGGACAATACAGTGAGGAGTAGTCAATCGCATGTGCACTGCATCCCTTCTTCCACCTGTATCTGTAATCACTGAGCCAATATTTAAATCCATAAGCGCTTGCCATGTGGCCTCTGCTTCATGATTACCATCAAACCAATCTTCATTTCGAAACTCAATTGCAAAGCGCATATCCCGTGGAAGCTTTTCTAAGTATCGTATGAGCTCCTCCCCTTTCCTAGACGAATAGTTGGGCGGTAGTTGAATAAAGGAGGTGGACAATTTTTTGCCGAGATGATGTATGACTTCTAAGAATTGATCTGTCACATCATCACAATTATTAAAACGTCTATAATGTGAAATGCTTTGAGGGAATTTTGGACAAAACACGAAATCATCGGGCATGCTGTCTGACCATTTCTCTACAGTCTCTTTCGATGGAATTCTATAGTGAGTTGCATTGAGCTCTATGGTACTGAATTGTTTTCCATAGGCCGAAATGAAATCCGCTTTTCTTGTTTTTTCGGGATATATTTTGCCCACCCACTCGGGTATGTTCCACATTGTTCCGCCTTGGTACACGAGCGTTTGAGTATCCTTACCATTCCATACCTTCGCGGTATCAGGATGATCTGAGGGCAGCGTAAAATCAACGCCAACGAGGCTATCCAATTTTCCAAACTTCATATCAAACGCAACAAATTAGGAGATTGCAAGTTTCAATATTATGACTTCTGACTCGGATAATAAAATCATACTTGACCAACCCGATCAAGAAAAGAAGAAAGATCAACTTCTTATCATGGCCTATACTTCTTTAGGCATATTAGCAGCAGGCATCATTTTTCAGATGTTCCATTGGCCATTTTGGAAAATAATGGTTCTCGCTGGAATGGGTGGAATGACATTAAGAAGTGTGTTGCTATTTATTCCAGAAAAACATCCTCTGTTTGCCTGGATGTACTTCTTTGGACGAATATCGCTTTTTGCAGCGGCTGGACTTTACTTCTCTAATTTGTACATTCAGCCAAAGCTCTTCTACATTCCATTTGTATTTATGCTTGCCGGACTTGTGCTCATTATGCTTCGCCCTAAAGATGCTAATGACAATGATGAGGAAATTTAATTTCCTCTTGCGCCACTTAAAAGTTCGTGCGCTAGGCGCTCTCTTTTTGATTCTTTGAAGGCAAAAATTGGAGTCCAAACAATAGCGTACAAGCTAAAGATAAATATGATGAAAATGGTCAACCACCACTCATCAATTCCTTTCCAGATAAAGTTCCAAACCCCGCCGTAGTAGCCTATTGCAGTAAGTATCAACGCTAGAGCTATTGCTCCAATAACACCTGATTTCGAAGCTTCACTTCCTGTGTTGAGCGCATGATTCCAGTAACCTACTACTTTATGGTTTGAATCGTAAGCGATGTCTACTTTTTGTCCGTATTGAGCGTGGTACAAACCATCGTCTAAACCAACGAAAACTTTATTGTCCACCTTAATCCAACGCTGAGGGGTTTGATTTTTATGACCTTCTACTACAGAAGTGCCACTTTCCTGAATCACGCCACTCACCAATTGAATATTTGTATCGGGAAAAAGTTTTGACATAACTATTTTTTTTGAGCAAATTTAATCTCTGTTCGGCGATTTACAGCATGTTCGCCTTCTTCACATATTACTTGATCTGTGCACTCATTGACAAGAGCGGTTTCTCCCCAAGCTTTTACTGATAAACGTTCCTTACTGATTCCTTTTGAAACTAAATACTGCACAATAGACTGAGCGCGGCTTTCAGACAATTTATAATTGTAGTCAGATCTACCCCGACTATCTGTATGTGCATTCAATTCTACAGTAAGAGCAGGATTCAAGTTGAGAATAGCGGTCAATTGATCCAATTGCTCCTTCGAGTCAGGAGAGAGTTTGGCGCTGTTCAATTCATAATAAACTCTGTTAATGATAAAGACATCCTCGTTGGATATAGTGAGTGCCCTTCCTGCTTCATTAACCAATTCAATGGCTTTGTCGAATTTAGTTCTTCGATAGAAACCCTCATTTTCCAAGATGGGCAACACAAGTGATTTTCCATTATCAAAAATGACGAGACGATCTGCTTTGGCCGATTCGCTTAGCTTGAATACATACTCAGCAGAAGGATCAATATTATCGAACTTGAAATAGCCCGTCTCATTGGTGTACGCGACAGCTACAACATCTCCATTTTTATCAATAATTGCAATTGGACTTTTGGTAATCGTTGTTCTTGTTTGCTGTGGGATGATGCGCCCTTCAATTGAAATATCAAGTACGCTCTCATCATCATTCTTTATAATTGGCAAATTGCTGTAGATAAAGCGAAGCAGCTCCAACTCAAGTTCACCTTTTTCATTGAATCTAAATTTTCTAACTCTATTACCGCTGCTATCCACCACGTAGAGACAACAAGAGGCTAGCAAACCTTGGTTTATGCCTGTTAGCTTCACCTTATATTTCTGTTCAAGTAAGAGGTTTTTAAGAGCGAGCACACCAACGCTATTTGTGTTTCCAGTGTGCACTAATTCATTTTTCGAGTTTCGAAACTCAAGACTAGCAGCAGGCATTGCGAGACCATTGCACTCGAGAAACGCAGAGTATTGGACAGCCTCGTTTCGAGTCAAAGTTCTTTCAAACAAGTAGAGGTCTTTCCCTCCGGTTCCTTTGAATCTTTCTGATGAAACGACCCCTCTATTTTCATCAATAAATAAAATCATCCACTCATCGCCTTCTGAGTTGATGGGAGATTCAAGTTGAATGGCATTCATCCATTGCTGTTTTCCCTCTGACCTAAAAATTTCAAACCCTTTCTCAGGTACCCATCCATTGGATGAAAAATAAATATCCCCATTAAAGATGGTCGGAAAGAGTTCATTCGCCGAGGTATTGACTTGTCCACCGCAGTTTGCAGGATGTGTCCACCCCTCGTTTGTTTTATAGGCGTACCAAATATCCATACCGCCTTGGCCTCCATGTCGGTTACTCGAAAATGTCAGCACCCCTAGTGTTGCGTCAAAAAACGGACTTGAGTAATCATAGTCATCATTACAAAATGACAGCATCTCGGGTGAAGTCCACCCCGTCTCTGTCTTTTTCACCTTATATATTTTCGACTTTCCTTTTGATGCGGAGTTAAATGATTGACTTGATGAAAAATAGAATACCTGCTCCTTATCATCGAAAGATGCAGTAGTGATTGCTGCACAAGGTTTGAAATTGAATAATGGATGGACAGAGGCCAGAGCAGCAAACGAACTTTCTTTTTTTCCAAGAATAAGATGATAGCCTTTGAATTGATTCCAAGATTTGGAAGCAGATCCTTCGGCATTATTGGTTGAGATAATTAGCTCATCGAGGTAGAAGCCACATGCTACTTCATCATTGACACTATTGATCCCTTCCATGGGCTGAACATGATAATTCCATTGTGCTTGCGCATGGAATGCAATCAGCACAAGAAAAATAGTCACAAATCGGATTGTCATGTTAGGTGATACCACGAAACGAAATTCATGAATATTCTAGAGCTAGAAACACGCTAACTCAGTATTTATCAAGAATAAAAGGTGGATTAACCTTCCTGATTTTCCTCTTTCCAAAGACGATAAACATCCTCCAACATTTCATACCACTCCGCTCCAAATCTGCGAGTGAGGGGGTCTTTGAGGAATTTATAGACTGGAACTTGGAGCTTGCTTCCACATTCACATGCGGGCTTGCAAATTGGCCAGCGATGATAATTTACCCCGATATAATCTTTGAGTTTGGAAAGTCTGATTGGGTAGAGGTGACAACTGATCGGCTTTTTCCAAGAGGTTTTACCTTCTAAATATGCTTTTTCAAGGGCACATTTAGCGATTTGGTTTTCGTCGTAATAAACGAAAGCGCATTCGGCATGCTCGTAGACCAATGTGGTGACAAGATCTCCGTCATAATCCATTTGATAAAGGCCGTCGCGTTCAATGGCTCGAATTCCTTCAGGAGTCATATATGGTTTGGTCGCCTCATAAACCTCTTCGAGCTTTGAGATTTCATCCTGCTCGAGAGGGGCTCCACTTTCCCCTTCCACACAACACGCTCCTTTGCACGCATTGAGATCACACACAAAATATTCATCGAATATTTCCTCACTAATGAGGGTTTCACCAACAATTATCATGGCGCAAAGATGCTTTACAAAAATTTATTCGCTGCCATTCGAAGAAAATATCGTGTGTCATGGATTCTTCAAATAAGTAGCATTTAACACAACTTGAAAATTATAAAAAACTGTATACCAGCTAATTAAACAAATATATAGCTCTTGAAAACACCAAGAAATTGTCGACTAATCAGTTTTTTCTTTCGACGAAACTTGATTTTTTGTCGATTATTTTAATTTTAACTCATAAGTGTTTTATCTTTGTGCCCAAACACAGACTAGTTATCGCCATTTCTTCTTGAAAGACAAAGTCTTAAAAAAGAGAAACGAGCACTAACCTAAACAGAATTAATAACCAAAACAGACAAACAATGAAGATTTCATTGACTTCAGGAATGGCGCATAAAGCACCATCAAAAAGCAAGTTGTTCGTGATCAAGGCAATTTGTGTATCCATTCTTTTGTTTTTCATTTCTGCGAGCAGCTTTTCACAGAGCTACCCGACAGCGACGGTAAGTTCTAATGGTATTCTTCAGCTTCCAACAGCTGAGCCATTGGCAAACACTTACACGTTCGACCTATCTAATTTGTCCTTCGCTAGCGAAGAAGCAATGACTAATTTCTTAAGAGTTCGTTGCACAGAAGACATCATCTTCAGAGCATTCCCAAGTGAAAATAAAGGAATCGTAAGTCTTCAAAGAAAGCAACACCCAACTTGGACTGTAGCTGATTGGAACGCGGCGATTGAAAGCGCTCTAGCCAACCAACCACTCTTGAATAACTAAACCTAAACGATAAACAACCTTTACACAGATGAAAAGCTTCTACAATAAGCTACAGGCTGTTTTTGCAACGATCATTTGTTTGTGGGCAATACAAACAAATGCACAGTTACAAGTAAACAGTTCTGTAACAGCAAATGCTCTGGCCAACCAAATTGTTGGTACCGGGGTAACTATTTCCAATGTGAATCTTGATTGCGCTCCTGAAGCGTACGGAATCTTCACCAACGGAAATACCACGAATATCGGCTTGACGAATGGGGTTCTCCTTACAACAGGAGCAGCTTCTGATGCAATCGGTCCGAACACAGACGGTGGCACCAGCGTTGATAACCCAAGTGCTTACAATGGCCACTCTGGATTAGACCCGTTAACTCCGTGGTCTATTCAAGACGCATGTGCTCTTTCTTTCGATTTCGTTGCTGAAAGTGATTTCATCACTGTTCAGTACGTTTTCGCATCAGAAGAATACAATGAATACGTTTGTTCTCAATACAACGACATTTTTGCATTCTTCGTTAGCGGCCCTAACCCCCTAGGTGGAAATTATAACAACACCAACCTTGCACTTGTACCTAACTCTACTTTACCAGTATCTGTTAACTCTATCAATAATGGTAATAGAGGTCAGTTCGGAAGCAATGAAAATTGTCTTGCTCTGAACAACAACGCATACTATATCAATAACAACAATGGAATGACCATCGCTTATGATGGTTTCACCGTTACTCTTACAGCGCAAGTAGCTGTAATTCCTGGCGAAACATACTCATTCGAATTTGCTATCGCAGATATTTCTGACAGCATTCTTGATTCTGGTGTATTCATTAAGGGAAGCAGTTTCTCTATTTTCCTTTGTCAAGCAGGAACAGTTTCTTTCGCAAATCCAAATGTTGGTAATTACTACTGCACACAGGATTTGATTTCTGATGTTTTCCAAGTTGTAACAAATGCTGTTTCAACTAGTGATTTCTACGAATTCCTTTTGACAGATCTTTCAGGAAATATTCTTCAGAAAAATACTACTGGATTATTTGATTTGAATAGCTACGGAGTAGCGTCATTCAACATCTACGGTCTATCTTATTCAGGTGAAGTTTCAGGAATTGCCGTTGGCAATAACATTTCTGATATTTCTGCAGTGGCAGAAGAAGGTTGTTTTGAATTGAGCAACGCACTTCCAATCGAAGGTCGCGAATGTGATATTCCTCCTGTATTGGAATGTCCTGCAGATCTTGAATTAACTTGCCTTGACATCGTTCCAGCTGCTAACACTGCTTCTGTAGTTCTAGTAAGCGAAGGATGTTCTTCATCTTCTATTACATGGAATGGTGATGTATTCAGCGGCAATTCTTGCGAGTATACAATTACTCGTACTTATGCGTCTATCGATGATTGCGGAAACATTGGCACTTGTGCTCAAGAAATTCATGTCATTGATAATATCGCTCCAACTGCTGAAAACGTTCCAGCGAATGTAACGTTTGCATGTGGTTCAGATATTCCTTCATCAGTTGATCCAATCTTCTCTGATGTTTGCAACGAAGTAACATTTACAAGAGAAGATATTATTGTTGACCTAGCGTGCGGATATGAAGTTCACAGAACTTGGACAGCAACAGACCTTTGTGGAAATACTTCTGAATTCGTTCAGGTATTGACTGCAATTGACACTACTGCTCCATCATTCGCTCCAGTTCAACCTTACATTCATGTAGCTTGTGATCAAGTGGCTAATCTTCCACTTCCAACTGCTACTGACGCTTGTAGCGATGTAACTGTGACGTTCACTGAAACATTAAATTCAGGTGGATGTCTTGGTGTTCTTCAAAGAATTTACACAGCAACTGATGCTTGTGGAAATACTGCAACAGTAACACAGTTCATCAGCATTCAGGACAATGTTGGTCCAGTGATTGAAAATCCAGCAAATGCTACTGTAGAATGTGATGTCGCTCCAACTCAAATTCCACTCATTGAAATTTATGATGCTTGCGGATATGATGTAACTATTCTTGAGGCTACTCAAGAAATCATCACCATCGATGCTTGCACCTATCAAATTGTTTGGCATTGGGAAGCGATGGACTATTGCGACAACGTAAGTGAAGCCACTACAACTATCACTGTTGTTGATACTACTGCTCCAATCATCACTCTTCAAGGTGAAGATGCTACATACAATTGTGATCAGCCTTTCACCGCTCCTGCTGGTGCATTGGTTTCTGACAATTGTGTTGAATTCCCTTCTCTTGAATTAAGCATTGATACAATTGCTGGTAACTGTGCAAACAACTACCAAATCGTTTACACTTGGACTGCAAATGACATGTGTGGAAACGTTAGCGAAGCATCTATCACTTATACTATTCAAGACATCACTGGTCCTGTTTTCTCTGAAAACAACCAAGTTCAATTCTTATATGAGTGTGATGTAGTAATTCCAGTGATTACTCCATTCGCTTCTGACGCTTGCAGCGATATTACCCTTACATACGATGACTCTCAAGAATGGTCAGAAGGTTGTACTTCAGGTTTCGTTCGTATTTGGACTGCAACTGATGCTTGTGGTAATTACTCAAACTTCTCTCAGTATATCCAAATTGTTGACACTACAGCTCCATCTATTGAAGGAGTGCTTGAACTGTCTATTCTTTGTGATAATATCGAAGAGTCTTATGTTACAGTTTCTGATAACTGTAATGAGTTTGAATTATCTATCAGTGATGATCATGTTTCTGGCTCTTGCGCTGGCCGTATCATCCGCGTTTATACTGCAACTGATGTTTGTGGAAATACTTCTGAGTTTACTCAGATCCTCAACTTGATTGATAACACACTTCCTGTAGCTAACAACGAAGTTGCTAACCTTTCACTTGAGTGCGGTCAAATGATTCCATCTTTTGATCCAGCTTTCTCTGACAACTGTGACGAAATGCTTGAGACTACTTTCGATCAAGAAAGTGTATTCAGTAACAATGGTTGTACAGAAACTATTACTCAAACTTGGACAGCAACAGATGATTGTAACAACACACTAGAAGTAGTTCGTGTAATTACAATCAATGATACTACTGCTCCATCTTTCGACGAGCTTCCAGAAAACACTACTATTCAGTGCGGAACTATCATTCCTACTGCATACGTTACTGCTTATGATGTTTGTGCTGGTGATCTAGTAGCTACTTTCAACGATGAAATTGTTGAAGGTAACTGCGATGCGAACTACACTATCGAAAGAACTTGGACTGCTATAGACAACTGTGGTAATGATGTTCAACATGTTCAATACATCACAGTAGTTGACACTAACGCTCCAACATTTGGAGAATCAAATCAGACTTACTTCACATTTGAATGTAATACTCCTTATGAGTTACCTCAACCTGTAGCAACAGATCTATGCTCTGAAATTACTTATTCATCTGAAGAAGGTAATTCATGGGTAGATGGCTGCACCACTGGATACTCAGTAGTTTGGACAGCAACTGATGCATGTGGAAATTATTCTACTTTCACTCAGTATGTTCAGATTGTTGATACTACTGCACCATCTATCGAAGGTGAAGAAGTAATCACTGTAGAGTGTGACCAACTAGAAGATTATTACATCACATTCACCGACAACTGCAATGAAACTGAAGCTTCATTCACTGAGGTTGTAGTTACTGGATCATGTGATGGTACTATCATCAGAACATATGTAGTTTCAGACATCTGTGGTAATGAGTCGACGTTTACACAAACCATCAACTTGATTGACTCGACCTTCCCAACGATTGCTGAGCAACCAGAAAATATTACTGTAGAATGTGGTGATGACTATCCTGCATTTATTCCACAGTTCAGCGATAACTGTGATGAAAACTTATTACTTGATGCAAATTCTAACTTCGGTTTCGATGAAGAACTTTGCGCAGAGCTTATTTCACAATCATGGTCAGCTACTGACAACTGTGGCAACACAACAACAGTATCTCGTATCATCACAATCATTGACACAACCAACCCATACTTCACTGAGACTCCAATGAGTTATTCAGTGTCTTGTGAGGATGCTGAAAACATCATCTTCGATGAAGCTTCTGCTGGTGACGTTTGTGATAACGAAGTAGAAGTTGTTGCAAACAACGTGATCATACCAGGAAACTGCCCAGGTAACTATGTTATCGAGCGCACTTATACTGCAACTGATTACTGCGGCAATTTTGTAAACTATGTTCAAACCATCACGGTATTTGATAACGCTGGACCAGACTTTACATTCGTTCCAGAAAACACAACCGTAAGCTGTCTAGAGTTTAATGGCTTTGAAGCTGCAACAGCAACTGATAATTGTAGCGGTGCTACCATCACTTTTGTTGATTCTGTTGTTCCATTTACACAAGAAGGTACTAGTGATGACTGCGGTCAATTCACTACCTACTCTCAAGGTGGATGGGGCGCTCCAAATGGCACTGCTGCCAACTATCGCGATGCAAATTTTGCAGGTGCGTTCCCTACTGGCTTGACTGTAGGTTGTGGAGATAATACTTACACATTTACAAATGCCCAAGCAATTGAAAACTTCTTGCCAGCAGGCGGACAGTCTTCAGTTATCTCTGGAGCATCTATCAACCCAACAGGTGTGCAAAATCAATTAGCTTCTCAGCTTGTAGCTGCAAGCCTTGCAATTGGATTTGACGCTTACGATGCTGACTTCGGTGATTCAGAAGGATCGCTTGGATCGCTTGTATTCAACAATGGCACATTCGAAGGAATGTCTATTTCACAAGTTGTTTACCAAGCTAATCTTGCACTTGGTGGATGCAGCAATGCATACAGCTTAACTTCACTTGCTTCTGCAATGGAAGTAATCAACCTAAACTATCACGAAGGTGACGAAGACAATGGTAACTTCTCTTGTGGTTCTGAATCTCTATGTGGTGAACTTCACACTAGAACATGGACTGCAGTAGATGCTTGTGGAAACGCAACAACAGCTAGCGCTACGATCTTTGTTTATGACAATGTTGCTCCAACATTCGAAACAGAACTTGTAGATGTTGTAGTTGAATGTGCTTCTGAAATTCCAGCAGCAGTAGAAGTAACTGCAACGGATGTTTGTGGTAATGTATTCGTTTCTACTGAAATCGAAGAAGTAACAGGTGCTGATGACTGCGGAAATCAAATCCTTTATGTGCACTACACTGCTTCTGACGATTGTGGTAACATGTCTGAAACTGGATATTATATCACGGTTCTTGACGAAACAAACCCAACGTTTGAATCATGTCCAGAAAACTTGGTAATTGATTGTACAGCTTCATTACCTGAGCCTGCAGTTCTTGTTGCAACAGACAACTGTGACAACGATGTAACTGTTACATACACTCAAACACTTTACGGAAACATTCCTGCAGAAGGTTCTATCTCTGACTGCAGATTATTGACTCCAGTAAGACCAGCTAACAACCCATGTAACTATGCTTACGATTGGGCAATGGCTTTATTTGGAATGCCAACACAACACCGTTACTATGCGGTAACAGAAGGTAATCTTGTAAGATATCCTGATGGAACTGTACACGTAACTGCAGTTATGAATAACGCTATGAACAGCGAGAACGGTTGGAACGTGGACGTATGGTTCAACAACCAAATGGATTGGAGCGAGTGGAGCTCACAAAGCTTCCCAACTAGCTTCAAGGCGGATTGTGGTGCAGATGGAACTAACCATGAAGAGTGGTTGTACTTCATCCTTGTAAATGGAGAAGGTGCAGAATTAACAGGATTCGGTGACTATGAAGGTAGCGCATTGAACCTAGGACATGCTCCATCTAATAAATACTTCGGATTCCAATTGGGTGACGGTGCTAATAACTACAACGCTGTTGATAATGGATTCGGCGGATGGTTTACTTACAGTGGTTTATTCCTTGTAAATGAAGTTCCATTCGGTAACCAACAAGGCAGTGTTTCTGGTGCTGGTGACTTTGCATTCGAATTAGATTGCTGCCCAGATTACTACGCTATGCGCCGTTGGACTGCAACTGATTGCTCAGGCAACCAAACAGTATGTGAGCAAATGATTTCATTCTCTGATCTATCAGTTGATGAAGAAGAAGTGCTTTCACCTGAAGTTCCTGCTGAGACTGTGAAAGAAGATAACACTGTGGTAGTTTCGGTTTATCCAAACCCTGCAGAAAACAATGCGACATTCACATTGGTATCTTCAGAAAGCAACAGAACAACTCTTGAGATTTTCGATATCACAGGTGCAAAAGTTGCTTCAGTATTTAGCAGTGTAATTGAAGAAAATACTGAATACAAAATCTCAGTTGATGTAAGAACATTTGCAACTGGTATTTATACTTTCCGAGTGACAAGTGGCAATCACATTGAGCAAGGAAAATTGGTAATCAGCAAATAAGCTTTGTTTGAAATAAACAATTCGTTTTATACAAAAAACCCCTTCCATTGGAAGGGGTTTTTTATTTACCTTCGGCCCACTTATTTCTGTTTACTAATTGTTTTATTGTATGTCAAACTTACGTTTCTTCTGTGATGACAATGGCTTCTGGCACTGGCAGTTTGTTGATCAACACGGATCCATCATTGATCAAAGCCCTTTCGGATTTTTAGATAAAGAAAATTGTGAGAAACAAGCACAAGTGAAAGGCTACGTCTAATTTTGGTTACATTCGTCATTAAATAATATCATCATGAACGAATTCCACATCCACTTACTAGTTAATCACTTCCCTATTGTTGGGGTTATTCTCGCAACACTCATTCTACTTGCTGGTATACTTTTGAGAAATAAAACGGTGCAAGTAGTCGGACTCTTCACCATGTTCTTTAGTGGTATTGCTGCATTCATCGCACATATTACGGGTGAGCGCGCAGAACACGCTGCCGATGACGCTACCGGATTTTCTCATGACGCTCTTGAGTTCCATGAGCATGCTTCTGAGCCTTTCTTTCAAGGAATGGTTGTAGTTGGAATACTAAGTCTTGTTACACTTTTCTTACTTTATAGAAAATCAGCTATTGGAAATTATTTGACATATCTCATTCTAGTTGGAGGGATCGTGTGTAGCGTCCTAGCCAAAAAAGCAGGAGAAAGCGGCGGAGCGATTCGTCACCCCGAACTAGGCATTGAAGTGCCAGCAGAAGAAGAGGAAGAACACTAAAACGCGAAAGAAGCTGAAAGCTTCACGGCGATATTATCCGAAGTTTTTTCAAACGCATAATCACCATAGCGATAAAACGCTCCAACTCCTAGTGCACTAAATCCTGATACTAACAATCGATCAATCTGTAATCCACTTTCATAAAACCCTTTCTCTGCAGACTTAATTGGAATGGAGTATTGTTCTGGATTTTTATTTTTTGAAGAAACCATCATGCTATGCACTAAGATGAGGTGAGGTCTAAAATTCGGGCGTTTGAATAGCAGATGACCGAAGTTGTGACGCAAGTGAAAAGCTACAAATTCACTATACTGAAATTCATTTGTGATCATGGTTTCAAATGCTTCCGGTGTCACAATATTATATTTACCAGAATTACTACCTCGTGCATTGTACATCAAACTTAATGGAACATTTGCATTCACTTTTCCTCCAATTAATTTGGTAGAAAGTTCACCGAAATTTTTAATTAAAAATTTCTTTTCAATCATCGCATCAATGCGATCGTATGCATATTGACCTTCCAGAACACCGCTCAATCCTTTGGTATATTTGATCCAAAAAACAGGGAGTCTTCCAAATAACCGAATCTCTCTTTCCCCTACGCGCGCAAGCTTTTCGCCAGGAGCCCAACGCAAGATCCCTCCTACTTCGGTCAGAGAAAATCCTGTAGTATTTACTGTTACTTGTGCGCTATTTCCATCTATTGTACTGTTATAACTAACACCTTGATATGGCTTAACTAATTGAACATTTCCAAAAGCATTCACAGAAAAATTTCTCCAAACTCTACCATTTATTTGCCCCTCCATTTTTTGATATTGGTCCATACGAGAAACAAATAGTGGATAATAATCCGCGCTAATCAGCCCACCCCCGCCAGGTTTGACAAATTGATTTCCTGCCGTTTCTCTTACGTCCACTTCCCAAAGCACTTTGATCCAAGCCTCTCTCTTTCTGTAAAGATTCACTTTCGCGTCGGCCCCATATTTCCAAGCTCTATCTTTAAAGCCATACGCTCCATAACCACCTATCGAATAGTAAGGCGACAAGCGTTCACTGGTGTGGATTCCGGCGCCCAATCTAAAGCCTTCATAACTATTGAAACGCATTAATCGATCGAGATCAATATCAAAAATGCCCAAAGGAATTTTTCCGGATAAAAGTGACTTGTAAATTTTCAGTTTTTCATCCAAATTTTCAGCATCACCTAAGCTATCAATAACATGATATGTCTTCAAATCGAGTGAATCGAGATCTACGGTTCTAAACTTGGCCCACACAGAATCAGGTTTGTTATTCGCGTCACGATCCATCTGTAAAGTCACTGGAGTAAACTCCCTTGCTTTCAATGGTGGATTCAATACTATATTTTGCATATAAGACCTTCCCTCTCCAGCCGCCTTCATTCCTTCCATTTGAAGCATCGGCAATTCTAAATCCGAATTTAGTTGTACAGGAAACCAAGCTTTGCCATCTATCTTTTCATAGCGCTGTTGAATTCGAATGTTCAATCCTTCGCCTGGTTCGGAAGGTTTTGCTAGTACGTTTTGCAAAGCATAACCATCCGTGTTGATGAATAACTGTCCTTCCATTCCTGTAAAATTCTTACCCTTTCTAGGCCTAAATGAAATGGTAAATACTGTATCCTGATTAACATAATTCGTATCCTCAATGATGAACAAATATTTATTAGTTGAACCTTTTGAAAGTGGACTCAAATATTTTGCTGCAAGAATTTCTACGTACTCGCCATAAAAACTGAAGGACTGTAACTGCGTTCCCAAAAGCGCAAAATCCGCGGTCTTCAATCCACTTACTCTATTCGCAATAATGGTCTCCTCCGAATTATTCGGTGGCATATATTTTCTTTGACTAATGGTTTCTACTAAAAAAATATGGAACGTTGAAAGATCTTTCATCTCCTTCTGAAACGAGGTGTCTTGGGCCAATTCTGGAGATAATGTCGCTGTATCGGAAAGAATATCAAAGAATAGTTTATTGTAGCTATCATAAGTAAAAGAATACTTCTTTTCTGGATCATTATTCTCCTTATTCTCTATCGCTCGATTAATAATTCTTTCTGCTGGATTCTCGCCCGGACGTATCACTATTTCTTTCATCGTTCCATACTCCGGCGTCATTTTTACCAGCCATGGATTCTCTCCTTGATAGGCTATTCGCATCGATTTGTATCCAATGAACTTGAAAATGACAATCGCCCCGGGCTGAAGAGAATTAATAACAAAGTTCCCGTCTATATCGCTATAAACCCCGGCAGACGTACCTTCCTCATAGATTGCAACAAAGGCTAATGATTCCCCATTCGAAGCGTCCACCATCTTTCCTCGGATCTGAGAATAACCAGATAGCGAAACGATCAATGATAAAAACACAAGGCAGAAGTATTTCATAGTAGTCACAGGTTGTAGTTCCTTTATAATACGAATATCAAGCAAAATCTACTACACAACATTACATTTGCTTTTTTACATTCATGAAGCGAACTGATGCCATCAATCTTTTATCAAAGTGGACGCCCTTCCGATTATGGAACGCGACTTTGATAGGCATCAGTTATTACATCGCCAAATGGTTTGGAATTATTGCCCCATGGGGACGCCCCGTCTCCTTGAGTATTGAACCCACCACTGCATGTAATCTTGGTTGCCCTGAGTGCCCGAGCGGGCTGAAACAATTTACTCGAGCAACGGGGAATTTGAGAGAAAATCATTTTGAAAAATGGCTTTCAGAAATGAAATCTCATTTAGTGTATATCAACTTTTATTTTCAAGGCGAACCATTCATTCATCCACAGATTATTCAATTTATTCAAAGCGCGCATCAGAAAAAAATATACACCAGTACCAGCACAAATGCTCACTTTCTTAATTCAGAACTCGCAAAAAAAACAGTTGAGTCGGGACTAGACAGGATCATTATTTCGATTGATGGTGCTACGCAAAAAACCTATGAGCAATACCGCGTCCATGGCTCTCTTGATAAAGTAATGGAAGGAACTAAAAATTTGATTCATTGGAAAAAAGAGCTTGGCTCTTCAACCCCTCATATCATTTTCCAATTTTTGGTTGTAAAACCCAATGAGCATGAAATTGAAACGATAAAAGGAATTGCCCTTGACCTTGGCGTTGACGAACTTCGATTCAAGACAGCTCAAGTTTATGACCCACGTGAAAATCATCCCCTTATCCCGACAATTGAAAAATATAGTCGGTATAAAAAAACTGCAAATGGCCAATTTGTATTGAAAAACAAAATGAAAGACGAATGTCTCCGTATGTGGTCCGGAGCGGTGATCACATGGGACGGAAAAGTGGTGCCTTGTTGTTTTGATAAAGATGCAAAACATCAAATGGGAGATTTACAACAACAATCTTTCGAAGAGATATGGCAAAACGACCAATACCAACAATTTAGAAAACAAGTATTTAAAGACCGATCATCCATCGAAATTTGCTCCAATTGTTCCGAAGGAACAAAGGTTTGGGCCTGAGTAAAGTCACTCAAAACTTTTTCGCTGTCACACATTTCTTTCTACCTTGCGCGTCAATGGACGCATGGGAAATAATCAAAGGCCTTTCCAATCCTGAAACCATTATTCATTATGGGGGATTGGCGCTTCTTCTAATCATCGTTTTTGCAGAAAACGGTATCCTCATTGGCTTCTTCTTGCCAGGAGACTCGCTAATATTTTTATCTGGACTGATATGCTCCACTCAACCTGAGCTGCTCGATGTAGATATCACTACGCTAACATCTTCCATGTTTCTCGCAGCAGTGGCTGGAAGCCTATTTGGATATTGGTTTGGGATGAAGACTGGACCTAAAGTTTTTGATCGAAATGAATCTATCTTTTTCAAGAAAAAATATGTGGATGTCACTCGATCATTCTATGAAAAACACGGCGGCAAAACACTTATCCTCGGCCGATTCCTTCCAATCATCAGAACCTTCGCCCCAATCCTTGCTGGCGTTATCAAAGTAGATTTCAAAAACTTTATGCTCTATAATCTAATAGGTGGAGCACTTTGGGTAACATCACTCAGCTTGATAGGATATTTCTTAGGAAATCAATTCCCTGGAATTAAAAATTATGTAGAATATATCGTGCTCGCATTCATTTTGAGCACATCCATTATTGTCGTTAGGACATATATCAAACATCGCAAAGAAGAGAAGAGTAAGACATTACAACAATGAAATTCGGTACAAAAGCAATTCACGCTGGTCAAGAGCCAGACCCTACTACAGGTGCCATCATGACACCTATTTATCAAACTTCAACATACGTTCAAGAAGCACCTGGTCAGCATAAAGGCTATGCTTACGCAAGAGGAAAAAACCCTACACGTGTGGCATTGGAGAAATGCTTGGCCGCTCTTGAAAACGCAGCGCATGGTCTCTGCTTTTCAAGCGGAATGGGCGCGGCGGATGCGATTGTAAAAATCCTTCGACCTGGCGATGAAGTCATCACTACTGACGATTTATACGGCGGAACATATCGCATGTTCACCAAGGTCTTTGCACACTACGGAATTGTGTTTCACTTCATCGACATGCACGATTTAGAGCTTGTAGAAAAGACTGTAAATAGCAAAACAAAAATGCTTTGGTTGGAAACACCAACCAATCCGATGATGAAGATCATCGATATCGAAAAGCTTGTAGCAATTGGTAAAAAGCACTCATTGATTACAATGGTGGACAACACCTTTGCTTCTCCTTATTTACAAAATCCATTGGATATGGGTGCTGATATCGTGATGCACTCTGCGACGAAATATCTGGGAGGCCACAGTGATGTGGTGATGGGGGCATTGATGACCAACAACGACGCGCTCTACGAACAACTCGCATTTATTGCAAACTCATGCGGCGCTACTCCAGGTCCAATGGACAGCTTCTTAGTTTTGCGTGGCTTGAAAACATTACACTTGAGAATGGAAGCGCATTGTAAAAATGGTGCTGCTGTTGCTCATTTTTTAAGTGCACACCCTAAAGTAGACAAAGTCTACTGGCCAGGTCTTCCAAGCCATCCAAATCATGAAGTGGCGAAAAAACAAATGAAAGATTTCGGTGGAATGATCTCATTCACTTTGAAGTCTGACTCATTTGATGACGCTTCGAAACTCGCTCAAAGCCTCGAGGTCTTTTCTCTTGCTGAATCGCTTGGCGGAGTTGAATCACTTGTTGGTCACCCAGCATCCATGACTCATGCCTCTATTCCTCGCGAAGAAAGATTGAAGACTGGTTTGGTAGATAGCCTACTCCGATTAAGCGTTGGAGTAGAAGATTTAGAAGATCTCATCCACGACCTTGAACAAGCATTGCAGAAAGTAGGTTAATAGAAAAATTTTTATCATGAAAAAGCAGAATATCGCCATCGTAGGCGCAGGTCTAGTTGGAAGTCTTTGGGCTGTTTATCTAGCAAAGAAGGGACACAATGTGCACGTCTTTGATAGAAGAAATGATATTCGTAAGGTAAAAATTATTCAAGGAAAATCTATCAATCTCGCCTTGAGCGATCGTGGTTGGAAAGGCCTTACCGGCGCAGGCATCGAAAACGAAATACATAAAGTGGCCCTCCCGATGACCGGCAGACTGATGCATTCCGTGGCAGGCGAACTAACCTACCAACCATACGGAAAAGAAAATCAGGCGATCTATTCTGTTTCGCGCGGATTGCTCAACCAAACGCTGCTCAAATGTGCAGATGAGTTTGAAAATGTGACATTGTATTTCGAGCACCAATGCAAAGACCTCGATATTAAGACCAACACCCTCAAATTTGAGCGTGCAGATACAGGTGAAAAAGTTGAAATGTCTTTTGATAGAATATTCGGAACCGATGGTGCTTTCTCTGCAGTGCGCGCTCGCATGCAGAAAATGGATCGCTTCGATTATTCACAAGAATATCTTTCTCACGGCTACAAGGAATTAGAAATTCCACCAGCATCTGACGGTTCATATCAACTCGACCCTCTTGCGCTACACATCTGGCCACGTGGAGAGTTCATGATGATCGCTCTGCCGAATCCAGACAAATCATTTACATGCACACTATTCCTTGCTTTTGAAGGAAAATATTCATTTGAAAATCTAAAAACAGAAGAGCAAGTCACTGAATTCTTCCATACACATTTTGCAGACGCAGCAGCGTTAATGCCCGAAATGCTTCAGGATTTCTTCACCAATCCAACATCAAGTTTGGTGATGACAAAATGCAATCCTTGGAATGTTGAAGATAAGATATGCCTCATGGGTGACGCTGCTCATGCTATTGTCCCGTTCTACGGGCAAGGAATGAACTGTGGTTTTGAAGACTGCACTGTACTCAATGAATTAATCGAAAACAATGGAGATGATTGGGAAAAAATCTTCTCAGAGTTTACCAGACTTCGCAAACCCGCAGGTGATGCAATTCTCGAGCTTGCATTGAGAAACTATATTGAAATGCGTGATAAAACAGCGGACAAACAATTCTTGCTTCAGAAAAAAATTGAAGCCAAATTCTCCGCTAAGCATCCCACACTTTGGACGCCTCTTTATTCTCAAGTGACTTTTTCTCATATCCCCTATCACCAAGCGCTACAGAATGGGATTCGTCAGGATGAGATCATGAAAAAAGTCATGGACCGCCCAGATATCGATACTGTTTGGGAAAGCGAAGAAATCGAGCAACATATTTTGAAGCTGGTGCAAGAAAACTAAGAAACTGTTGTTATCAACTTGTAATCAAGAGATTGAGAGCTATTCAAAAATCTCGCAATTTGCATGACATGAAAAAGTTTCTATGCTTCTTATTGATCGCCCTAGCAACAACAACCGCTGTAGCTCAGAGAGGTCGCCAAAAGCCAAAGCTTTACGGAGAAAATGAATTCCAAAATCGAGGCTGGTACTTCGCACCCGGCGTTACGATTATGCCTGGGGTAACCGGCAATCGCTTCGAGACCCTTTATGGAGAAGGAGAATTCAGAAACGACACGATCTATAGTGGCCGATTCGACCCACGTTCGCGTGTTGGTCTCTACTTAGAAGGTGGAAGACATAAGTTCGTTGAAGACCTCATTCTCATCAAGCATTTTGATTACGGCATTCACATTAAAATGCTTCGTGGAAAAGAGAAATATGCAGGTCTTGTTTCCGACGGAACTCAACTTATCGAAACAACCAATCAAGCAAAGTTTAGTGAAACCTCGGCGGGTGCATTTATCAATGCGTCAAACATTCTTCAAATAATGGATAATGGCTGGCTTCACAACTCACTTGGACTGAACTTCGATTACACTTTTCTATCGAATAGATCGAGCGATGGCTTCTATGGGGCTATTCCGCAACAATTCGAAGAACCTATGCTGTTCCAATTACACTACAAATTAGGATTCGGATGGAAAGTAGATCCCGGACTGTACATTATGCCCATGGTAGAAACTCCTATTCTTAATCTCTACCCCAATCTAGACGGCACTTCTACACTCAACTATTTTAGCAGCGAATACAGACCTTTCATTTTTTCCATTCGCGTGATGTTTCTTGATAGAACCGAAGGCCGCAAATGTGTAGGAAAAGACACTTCAGGAACCAAGCCTTCTCTGTGGGGAAAAGAAATGAAGAAATACAATCGATAATGAATAAGATTGAACACATCGGCATCGCCGTTAAAGACATTGAAGCTTCAAATAAAATTTTCACCGATGTACTTGGAGTGGCCCCATACAAATCAGAAGCGGTAGAAAGCGAAGGAGTCATTACTTCCTTTTTTCAAGCGGGACCCAACAAAATTGAATTGTTACAAGCCACGAATGAAAATAGTGCTATTGCAAAATTTCTAGAAAAAAATAAAGAGGGAATTCATCACATCGCTTTTGATGTTTCAGACATTCAATCAGAAATAGATCGCCTGATGGGGCTGGGATATAAAATGATTCATGAAAAACCAAAAGACGGTGCTGATGGAAAAATCATTGCATTTTTACACCCAAAAGATTCTAACGGAGTGCTGATTGAATTGTGCCAAGACAAACCTAAAGAGGTTTAATAGACGCTATCGCTAGCCTCATTTTTTTTACTTGATCTAAATTGAAAACTTTCGTTTGATCTGTGCTAGCAAAATAAGGCATCACGGTTTTTCGAATCATGCATTGATAATGCCATGAAACAGGACTTCCATCCATTAAAAAAACTTGATAGAGAAGTTCATCATCACTATGCTCTGTTATAGTAGATTTTAAAACAACGTCTTCCTCTAGCGATTTCTTCAATGTAGCTAGGTCCTTAATTTCCTGTGATATTTCAAACAAAAAGCCCTCGCCAATAGAGACCATCAACTTCCCCGTGCTCTCTTTGTAAATGAGCATTGGCAAATTGTCTTTCAATAAATCTTTAGGAAGGCGAATAGCAAAATGAAAGGGTCCTTTTTCTACTATAAATAGAGAGTCTGTAGCAGAAGAAGTCGCCTCTAGCTCATTATCCAATTTTGTATTATTAGTACATGCAAAAACGCCGATAGCAACGGTAATAAATAGGATGTTTAGATTCTTCATTTTCGTGGTAAAAGGCTTTCTTGAAACGAGACAAGCATTGAAAGGTTTCGCTTATGCCCGAAAAAAAGCACCTTATTCCACTCTATTTATCCTTGAAGACAAAAAACACTGCAGCTATCAGACATAAAAAAGCGGCTATATGATTCCATTTCAATGATTCCTCTTTAAATGCTACAAGGCTGAAAACCGTGAACACCAATATGGAAATTACCTCTTGGATAATCTTTAACTGCATTAGATCAAAAGGCCCACCATACATCTTACTCCCAATTCGATTTGCTGGAACCTGCAAGAAATATTCAAATAAGGCAATACCCCAACTGAACATTATGACTGCAATTAATCCCCAATTCTTACTCCAATCATAATCTTTGAACTTGAGGTGACCATACCATGCAAACGTCATGAAAAGATTGCTCCCCACGAGAAGTGCAATGGTGTAAAAGCCTTTCATTAATTAAAGATGTAAAGAATAGGATTATTGAAGCTCGTCTCATATGTTCGGAGCGCAAACGAATTATCGCCATCAACAACACTTCCGTCATTGATTAGCCAACGTGCGTTTGAGCAAGGATCCTCAATAATAACGCCGTCCTCTGCGACCACTACCTGGCAATCATTCTCAGGATTAACGGGACTGTGACGCTCCAAAGCAACAAAATCAGTTTCATTGATACGGTAAACAATGATCCCTTGCGATCCACCAATGACGTAGGCATAACCCGTAGGAACAGACAAATCGAAAAATTGAGGCTCGTTGATATTGATAGAAAAGTTTACCGCCACCACGGGTATTTGACTTTGACGGTCTCTACAAGCTACCACCACAAGCACTACTGCGATAAATAGAAAAAACTTCTTCATGAATCAATGATTGACACAAAGATAACGAACTATCAAGCTAACTTATTCTTGGTACTTGGAGCACCCGCCACAAAATCTTTTAAATAAAAAGGCTCAAAGTATGCAGCATCAACAAAATCTTGATTTCCGAAAGCTTTTTGAGATAGCTTGGTCATCATCCTTGCTGAAGGATAAACGTCCGCTATAATTTCATAATTCGAGGGCATTAATTCAAGGCACTTATCGGCCCCATCCCCAAATACTAAAATTCTATTTTCTTTTTCTTGGAAAAAATCAGGTTCAATGATTCGAGCTTCGACTGCATTTGTTGCACTCCCCGTCTCATCAAAACGCTGAGTGTACACTTCCATACGTCGCGCGTCAATCATGGGAAGAAACACATTGGCCTCATGTGACTCCTTTACAAAATCAGTCATCATTTGCAATGTGCTAATAGCAATCATCGGAAGGCTGAGCGCGAATGCAAAACCTTTTGCCGTAGACACCCCTATTCTTAAGCCAGTGTACGATCCCGGCCCCATACTAACTGCCACCGCCTTCAAGTTGGTGGGTGATATATTGTTTTTCTTTAATAGCTCGTCGATAAACGGATGCAACTTCTCGGCGTGAGCAAACTTATCGTCACGCACTTCTAAGCAATCTATGAAGCCCCTATCATCGCAAAGCGCCACGCTACAATTAAGAGCGGTGGTTTCTATCATCAAAATCATTTCTCTTCTTCTACTTTCTTAAAATCATCCGTCTTCACCTTGTCCTTATTCTTCAACTCTTTCGATACAATATCATAAGGCCCTGTAATTACTTCATCGTTTTCATTCAATCCCTTTTTGATATGAATGAACTCATCATTTTGAATACCAGTTTCAACGACTCGCAATTCTGCTTCATTTGCCCCGTTTTTCACAAATACTACAATCAATGGTTCTGTATTCATGACCATCTTTTCTTCATTATCGCTTTTAACAGAAGATGTATCCTCTCGAGACGTTACTGCTTTGATTGGAATAGAAAGCACATCTTGAACGCGCTCTGTTTCGATTTCAACTGTAGCACTCATACCTGGTTTGAATGGAGCAAATCCAGCAGGCTGACCTTCGCTCAAATAGGCATAAGATTCTTGAAGCACACGAACTTTCACACTGAAATTGGTCACATCGCTAGTTGACATGGCTGTTGCCGCTAGCGCATTTAATGCTGTGTTTCCAATTTCTGTTACAATGCCCTTGAATTTTACATCACGATATGAATCCACTTCTACTACGGCAGTATCGCCCACATTTACACGCACGATATCACTTTCATTCACCTCTACATTCACCTCCATAGTATTTAGTGATGAAACCTTCATGATTACATCTCCACTCATCATATTATTTCCAAGCACCGTTTCGCCTATTTCCTTTGTCAACGCAGTCACCGTGCCATCCATCGGAGCAAAAATGGTTGTACGTTTCAAATTATCGGTTGCCTCATTGCGGCTTGCTTCGGCACTTTCAATACTGAATTGCGCACCATTGATACTCTCACGTGCAGCCACTACTTCAGCCTTAGCCGTTTCAAACTGACTGGTAGCGTTGTCCATATCGGCCTTGGAAATAGCCTTATCTGCAAACAATTTTTTCTGTCTTTCAAAATTCAATTCTTGCGCCTTGAATTGCGCTTCCGCTTGCGCAAGACGCGCTTTAGCTGTTGCTAAACTTGATTTCGCACTGCTCAATGCTGCTTCTGATCGATTCACGGCTGCAGTGTACAAATCAGGATTGATGCGAACAAGCAATTGTCCTTTCTTTACCACATCGCCTTCTTTCACTGGCAACTCTATTATTTGTCCACTCACTTCTGATTGAATCTTCACTTCTGTTTCAGGCTGCAATTTCCCACTCGCAGAAACTGTTTCAACAAGGCTGCGCTTCATGACTTTATCTACTGTAACAGAAACAGCGTCATCGCCACCACTAAAAACGGCAATCAATACACCGAGAAGTATCACTCCCGATACGATTCCAATAATAATTTTCCAAGTCTTGCTCATTACTTCAAATTGATTGGTTGACCCATATAGAAGTCAAGAATTTTTACTTTAAATAAATAGTCGTATTTATTTCGGAGCAATGTTGCTCTTGCATTGTCTAATCTTGTGCGCGCATCGTTGTACTCAGCGCTATTCGTGGTGCCTTGCTCGAAGCGTGATTGCGCCCAAGCCATTGCTTTTTCATTGGCATCTAAACTCACCTTCGCAGCATTGTAATTCGCATATGCCGCACGAGCATCTGCATAAGAACGCTCGACACTTTGCGCCAATGTAAGCTTTGATTGTTCCAATTGATACTTTGCATTTAATGTGGAAATCTGCGCGCGTTTGATTTGCGCACGCGAACTAAAACCATTGAACAATGGAATGGTGAGATTAAAAAATAATGACTGATTTACGTTATCCTTCAACTGATCACTGAATGCCTTTGTAGAATAATCATCCTCATTATATACTGGCTGTGCAAATGAAAAAACCAACTGATTAGATCCGAAGACCTGCCCTATTGGGAAAGCAAGTGTATCAGGTGAACCAGTAATTACACGAGCCGCTCCAGAATAACCAGTACCATAAGAATAACTGACACCTAATCTAGGCGAAGCGCTGCCATTTGCGATTTTCGTCCCATATTCTGCAGCAACCAATGCAGCTTCAGCGCTCTTGATTTCCGGAAAATTATTGAGCGCATTTGTTACCAACACACTCACATTATCAATCATTTTTAAAGACTCCAGATCATCCAAGTTTGGAACTACCACTTCAAACTCATCCACTGACATACTGCTCAATTGAAGCAATTGAATCAAACTCAATTTTGCTAAATAAACATTATTCGTTGCAGTAGTAAGATTAGACTCATCCGTTGCAACCTGTGCAAGAATCTCGTTCAAATTCCCTTCTGCTAATTGGCCTGCATTGACCAGTTTTGCAATACGCTCAAATTGTACTTGAGAGTTGGCAAGATTGAGTTGCGCGATGACCTCTACTTCTTGATTAATGACAACATTTAAGTAGGCTGTAGCTACATTTAATGAAATATCATTCCGCATTTTTTCAAGATTCCATCTGCTTACTTCTTGATTAATTTCGGCTTGCTTTAAGGTATTCCATTGCTGGAACCCACTGAATAAATTTAGCGAAGTCGCGATGCCGAAACTATTAGACTGAATTCGTTGTGTTGCGAAGGAGTTGGTGAATGGGTCAATCGTTTGTCCCCAATTATAACCATGACTTCCTTGTGCATTCAAGGTTGGAAGCATTCCACCAAGAGCTTGAAGCTCGGATACATTTGCTAAATCAACATTGAGACTTGCTTGTTGAATTGAAATATTTTTCTCCAACGCATAATTGACACAACTTTCTAATGTCCACGTCTGTTGAGCCGAAGAATAAGAAGCTATGAAAACTAGGCAACAAAAAAAGAAGCACCTCATGACCTATGTGTTTTAGCTAAACAAACATAGGTGATGCTGCGCTTCTTTTAACGGTGATATTTTTAATGGTTGAATGGCGTGACAAAAGGAACTAGAGCCCTACCACTTCAATCTCAATTCTTCTATTCGCTTGCGTTTCCCAATCGGTCTTTGGATTTGGATAAAGCATTTCTGCATTCCCCGCACCTTTTGTAACTAAACGTGCTGGATCAATTTTGTGAGTGATCAAATAATCTCTTACAGACTCAGCTCTCTTTTCAGATGCCTTTTTATAAAATGCTGGTCCTCTTTTTTCTGAATCTGGACCATTTGCATGACCAATGATTCTGATTTTGACATTAGGATTTTGATTCAAAAAATCAAGTAGTTCTTCAAGTGCAGGAACCGACTTATGATAGATCTCTGTTTGGTCTCCTAAGAAAGTAATATCCTCAATGCTCGTCTTTAAACCAACTTTCAAAGGGCTTAATACTACCCATTCTTCATGAGCCTCTTTTTCCTCAGGCCAAAATTTATGGGCATAGTACATATAACCAGGTTTCACTACTGAAACTGTATATAGACGATATGATTTTAAGATAAGAGTGGTGTCAGACACAGCCTTTAGAGTGACAGGCTTACGTGGATTAACACCTTTCAGGATAACATCTGCCGTGGTTGGCGTCTTAGACAATCCATCTAAAACCTTGATGAGCATGCGTTGATTTTCGAACTCAATGCGAGTCGAATCGATGGCTTTCTCCTGTACAAATTGAGAATAAGCCGTCTCTGAAAAAACAAATAAACCACAGAGTACAAAAAGTATTGAGAGGAAAGATCTCATATGCCTAACAGGATTTATAATACGTTAAAGTTTAGAATCCATCCGCAAATTACAACAGTTAGGCCAATTTTGCAAACTGTGTCTGTTTAGGATTTGAAGATAGATACGATCTTTTTTCTAAAAAAGATTACTCCCACTGTCAATAAAAGTAGATATGGCACTCCCATCAAGTACAGAATTCCGGAATTCAAACCTTCTCCAATTCCTTTATCAACGGACTCTGTAGCACTTTCAGCTGTCGCTCTACACATTGCACATTGGGCGAAATTCTCTAATGAGAAAAACATCACCAACACACCTAAACTTAATTTTTGAAATATTGGTTTCATTGTACGCAAATTTAATCTAATTTACTCATTTAGAGCGTTAAAATCCATAATAAGGACTAATCATCAAATAAACGATTACCCCAGTCACAGCAACATAAAACCACAAAGGCCATGTGATTTTAGCAATCTTTCGGTGCTTATCATATCGCTGAGCAAGCGCTCTGCTGTATGAAATAAGGACCAAAGGAACGATAATAGCAGAAATCGAAATGTGGGTTAAAAGAATAATATAATAAAGCCATTTCATCGGATTATCCTTCGGAAATAAGGTGCTTTCACTTGTAGCGTGATAACCCACATAACTTACCAAGAAAAGCAAACTCAGAGCAAGCGCGCTCGTCATCAGGTTGCCATGTAGATTCATATTCTTTCTCTTGATAGCCACCAATGCCAATACTAGAATTACAGCCGTACAACCGTTGCACAGAGCATTAAATAAAGGCAAGTAATTCAAAAAGTCGCGCAACGCCCCGTCTCCAGCTGGAATCTTAGGCATTACATATAAAATAGCCACTACTACTGGGATGGCTAACGATGCCACCCAAATAAAAATCTTTGCTCGTTTTTCAGCGACCTCGCGCTGTACTGTCGTTTCCATGGAGAAGAAGAGTTTGTATATCTTGATATAATTTGTCTACGCTCTTTGTTGAGGTGCCATCATAGAGTCCTCTGATGTGCATCTCTCTATCTATCAAAGCAATTTTATCTGTATGAAAAAATCCACCATCAGCACTATCAGAAGGAAAAGCAGATAACATGTATCCTTGTTCAGCCTGATAGTAAATATCATCTGCACTGCCGGTTACAAAATTCCAGTTTTTCAGATTAGCACCAATATTATTAGCATAATTCAAAAGTGTATCAGGCGAATCTCTTGTTGGGTCTACGGTATGCGATAAAAACCAAACATCATTCGAATATCCGCCTTTTTCGACCATCGATTGCAATCTGACCATTTGTGCAGATAGCATCGGACAAATGCTCGGACAATGCGTGAAAAAAAAGTCTGCTACAAATATTTTCCCTTGATAATCCTTGTGTGATGTCTCCTTTCCATTTTGGTTTATGAAAGAAAATTTAGGTATTTTATAGTAGATCGTGTCCACTACTGTTTGACCGTTTTCAAGCGTTCTGAGTTCTGTTTCGTGAGCACCTATAAAAGGCAACATCACAACATCTTCACCTTCGCCACTTCCTGCACCACCACCACCGCATGCGCTCATGATAGACAACAAGAGCAGCAGTGCTGAATACAGATTAACTATTTTCCTTTGCCTTTCTCTCATTGTATGCCTTCAAATCTATTTCTTTTTTCAAGAGGGAAATATCCTCTAGAGCTGCCTTCAAGTGAAACTCTGTATTTCCATACATTCCTCTCACATGACCGACATTATCAACCAATCTGAAACGTGCTTCCTGACTCAAATCTTCAGCAAAAAAGCCATTTCGAATAAAGGATTGCATCGAAACTTGATCACCCGTTAGAAACTTCCACTTGCCTCGAAACTCATTGTATCGTTCATTCTGATCTACATAAGTTTTGAGCATAGCAGGTGTGTCATAATTGCAATCGGTACTGAAACATACAATCATGATGTCCGGCTCACTTCGATACTTGAAGTTAATGGACAAGAGACGTTCTGTTATATCCTTCGCATGCTCATCTTTCAAAGAAAAGAAGCAGGCTAACCACACTTTTCCTTTCAATGAATCAGAAGAAAAGGCATTGCCGTTTTCATCTTGAAAAACAAATGAAGGGATTGCATAGTCACTGTAGTCTTGTGGCCCCTCAGAAGTGGGCTCGTAGTACTTTAGTGTGTTAAACTTGTGTTTGGCTCCTAGACCAAAAACAAGCAGCCAAGTGAGTGGAAACAAAAAAAGTATACCGGTTAGACCGATATACTTTTTCCATCTTCTTGAAGTAGACATTGTCTTATTTGAATATGTTTTGCGCATCGTGTACAGAAATACCTTCACGGAGTCCGATGAAGATTAAGTACAGAATAAACAAAGCATAAGGCAAAAGGATCACATATTTTAAATTTCTTCTTTCTTCACCTAAGTGCATGAATACAAGAACAATATATGCAGCCTTTACAACTGTCAATACGATAAATCCTAATTTAATAACTTCCCAAGTGAAAGTTTCATTTCTTTTGAAAGCAACTCCCATGAAAACTTCCACTACAGTGATCAGCGTCAAAAGGACTGTCACCATGTAAAGTTTCTTACGAATTTTCTTTCCTTCTTCTTCAGAATGCGTTGCGTTTACCGCGTAGCTATCATTTACTATTAAGTCGTCTCTTTCCATGACTAATATTTTTTAAAATCAATGATTCTTGAATTACACGAGGTAGAAGAACGTAAATACGAATACCCATACCAAGTCAACGAAGTGCCAGTACAAACCAATCTTTTCAATCATTTCGTAGTGACCTCTTCTTTCAAATACTCCACGAAGGGCCATCAACCAAACGATGATATTGATAACAACTCCTGAGAATACGTGGAAGCCGTGGAAGCCCGTTACGAAGAAGAAGAAGTCTGCATACTGTTGTTGCACTGCGTACTCATTCTTGCTCAAGTTTGCACCGAATACCACTGAGTTCGGAGCCATATTCGCCCAAAGCTTCTTAGCATCTTCACCAGACACCACGAGCTTGTGCAAGTCTTTGTCGCCTTCGCGAACCAAAACATATTTATTTAAAATCAAACGCTCTGGAACCATTGTGCTTGCATCAGCATGGTGCGCTTCGGCATGTTCGCCATGACCCGCTGCACCGTGAGCATCACCGTGAGCTTCGCCATGTCCAGCATGTGCTTCTTCACCGTGTCCTTCCATTGCGTGCTCGTACGCATGACCAAATTCAGATTCCATGTGAACCCATGATCCAGTAGCAAGATTCATTTGCACCTTTTCACCGTTCTTCATCTCTGCAGTCACAGTGATTGGGCTTTCCAATTGGTATCCACCACCTGAACCATGAATAAAGTGAGACCATTCCCAAGCCTGTGAGCCAAGGAAGAAGAATCCACCAATGATGGTGTATCCCAACCATTTTATAACTCCCTTCTTGTCGTTACGGTGACCAGCTTCTACAGCCAATACCATTGTAACAGAAGAAATGATAAGAATGAACGTCATCAATGCAACGTACATCAACGGATAGCTACCAGTAAGGCCAGGGAGTGCTTCAAACACTTGTTCCCCAACAGGCCATGGCTCGCTGCTTCCATGACGAATAACGCCATATGCCGTTAATAATCCACCGAATGTCAATGCATCGGATACTAAGAAGTACCACATCATCATTTTTCCGTACGTGATGCTGAAAGGTGATTGACCACCACCCCAGAGTTCTTCTTTGCTGATTGGTTTAGCGTGTCCTGCCATAATTGGTCTTGAAATTTGGGCGCAAGTTTAGCCCTAAAAATGCAAAAGATAAAGGTATTTTCTAAAAAATATCCACTCTAAATAAAACAAAGGGCGGTAACCTGTTGATTACCGCCCTTCTAATATCATTCAACCTCTCTCATTTTCAATAAAATGAGTTTCATTTTTACTTACGAAATGTAAAACATGAAAAAGAAGAGGTACAGCCATAAAATTCCCATAAAGTGCCAGTACATCCCTCCGGAATATAAACTGATCCAATTTTCTTTGTTAATGACCCCTTTGTAAGTTCTAATAACGTTCACTACAAGGTAGATCAAACCAAACAATAAGTGAATGATGTGCACGTAGATCAACACGCTCAACATCGCTCCTGCCGCATTAAAGGTTTTCGATACCTGAGGAGTCTTCGGGTCTAAGCGACCTGTATCAGAAGCCAAATAGTATTCACCATTCACTTTTTCAAGTGGTTGGCCCTGGAACTCGATGTAATAATCTTTCCCGTACTCACCGTTCAAACGCTCCAAAGCATTCCATCTGTAAGCTTTCAAACCTTCAGGTGTTTCAGTGATGGTATATCCCATTCCGAGGCCTGCCATGTGCTTCCAGCCGGCGTTTTGAGTGAATGTGAATCCCATACCCAACACAAAAGTCAATGCAATCATGATAATTCCATTCTTCTGATTGCCAGCCTTCACAGCTCTCACAGCCAATATCATTGTAATACTTGAAAGCACTACAAGAACATTCGAAATCCAAAGGATACTTGGAGGGTTCATACGCACCCAGATGAGCTTGCCGTAAAGCACAATCATTGCACTAGTAATACCCGCAAAAAGCATCACTACCGCAAAAATGATCAACCACATCATCATCTTCTTTGTACGGATTTTTACCTCAGGTGAGTGACCTTCAAAGACATCAACAGAAGACTGAGAGATAAATTCTTCAGCTTCAACTTTGGCTACATTTTCTGCCATATGATTAAATTTTATCAATTACATAGAAAAGCTGCACGATCGGCAGGTAGAAAAATGATGCAAACATCAATGTTCTAGCATCCTTAACATCGCAAGTGCGATAAAGTTTATAGCCATACCACGCAAATACAAGTCCGCATACCAATGCGACAGTTGCTGCGATATTTCCGATAAGCGGTGCTGCAGGCGGAAGCGCCCATGGCAGAAGGCTTACAGGAATCAAGAATAAAGTATAAATGAAAATTTGGAAAGCACTTTTTTTCGTTCTTCCTTCATCAAAAGGCAACAATTTGTAGCCTCCTCTTTCATAGTCTTCATGTGCTACCCAAGCGATGGCCCAGAAGTGAGGGAATTGCCACATAAACTGCATCGCAAATAATAAACCTGCCTCTAGACCAAAAGTATTGGTAGCTGCAACATAGCCCAACATAGGTGGAATCGCGCCGGGGAATGCTCCAACAAATACAGCGAAGCTTGTCACACGTTTTAATGGAGTATATAAAAATACGTAAGAGAAAAAAGCAAACAGACCTAAAATACCGCTTGCTTGATTCAAGAATATCCAAAGCAACGCCACTCCTACCACACCTGCAACTGAAGAAATGATAGCCGCCTCTTTTGCACTCATGCGGCTCGTAGGGATCGGACGATTTTGAGTACGAATCATTAATTTATCATACTCTTTTTCCCAAACTTGATTGAGTCCATTGCTTCCACCTGTGAGCAACAAACCACCTAGGCAAACAAAAAATAATTTCGGATCGAGGAATTGACCTCCTCCCATGAAATATCCTAAAACCGCAGAAACGAGGACCAAAAAGGTCAAGCGCAACTTGAAAAGCGCCGATATATCTTTCACTTTACCCATAAAAGCGCTTTCACTTGTTGATATGGAACTTGTTGTTTTCAGGGATCTAAAATTGGCCGCAAATGTATGGCACGATTAAATACTACTAAGTGATAAAAGTCAAAATAATCAGAAGTCCCTCACTGGACTTATTATTCCTTCCATGCGTATCCCAACCATTATTGCCTGCTCAATGTTCTCTCCAGAATTATTCTTTTGAAAACGAACGATATGGGATACGTACCATTCAAACCCGTCCATATTCTTGAAGGGCCGAGCCAAGGTGAGTTGATTGTAGTGCAATACATTTTTATCTCCTTGCAAATGGCGATTACCAAAATCCTGAAAAGGACCTTTATAAGATTTGAAAACATCGCCTCCCTGATTATCAATAATGCCGTCCCCGTCTGCGTCCATATCTCTTCCAAATGTTGCATAAACATTTCGATTCTCAATCTTCCAGTCACCTATGGCATAAGTGAAAATATTCACCAGCTCAGAAAAATTACTCCCGAGTGGATGGGCCAAAGGCTGATACATATGGCCCCATGCTTGAACAGGCGAGCCATGGCTGTAGGTAAATGGGCGAACGGCATTCCCTTCAATTTGCCAATTAAAATTTTTAAAAATATCAAACCATCGCATTCCTATCTGTCCGCCAAACTTATTGGCCCACCAACCGGTGCGGCCACGAATAGAACTCAACAAAAATTCATCTAAAACGAACTGACCATAAACTTGAACAACCTTTCTTGGACGCCATTTGAACCCGGCCCCAATCAAAACGTTGTCGGCCGAACCTTGCGCATATTCTACTGGTCTATAAAAAAGCAAAGGATTCAGATAGTGAAGATCAAGTCCCCGCTCGCTTAGACTATCTCTATCTTGCCAAACCACCATTTCGAAAAAGCTGAATTCCAATCTTTTTCCCAAATGCATATTCAGTCCATGGGTTGCAAAGAATTTTCTGCGATCACCCTGCTTTGCCATTCCGTAAAGCGCGTTGTATCTGATTCTCCAAACATCTAATGCCACTTTAGCATAAGGATAAGCTGGAGCATTATCGCTGAGAATCAATGAACGATGACCATCACCCCAAAAATTCTTTCCATTACCAAGTTCTAGATTAATGCGCTTTCCAGCTTGATAAGTTAGACGACCGTACGGGTAGTGTGCGATTTGTCCGAGCCCATTTATAAATCGAGCTTTGCCAACTCCTGGCACTACATCTCGAATATCTGTAAATCGATCAACGTACTCGAGTCCACTTTGGAAAAACAAACTATATCCGCCTTCAAAAAACCAACGGTTTTTGTAGCGCATATCTACCTGTAATCCTGCAAATGATTGTGAAGCGAGTCTGCCCTCCAATGTCGCTCCAGCGGAGGCATTCAATACCGGACGCATGCATACATTCGCCGTGGATGTGTCCACCACATTTTTCTTCAACCATGACTCCGTGTGAAGCAATGGCGACTGAGGATGAAAAGTTGAGTGACCATCGAATCCAGGTTGTTGAAATTCTTTGTAAATTGAATCCGACAAATCTCTGTGCCAATTGGTAGAAGCAAATTGAGCCTCAACGTTCTGTTTAAAAAAAACCAATAGAAGCAAAAGCAAGCACTGAAGAAGGGCTGCGAAATTTCTATTTGATTGGAAAGAATTCATTCGAGTGGCAATATTAAGCAAGGATTTGTTCAAAACCCCTAGAATCGAGGCAACATCGTAAGCGATAAGCTGTTTATTTTGTAATTGATATGCATAAACCGACGATTGATCCAGAAGAAGAGAAACGCGAAATCCTTAGAAGGTACCGCTCACTTTTGAGAGTGTGCCATCGTTCTCGAACACGCAGTGAAAGAGCCCGCATTAGAAAGGCATTCGAAGTTGCAGTAGATGCTCACAAAGACATGCGTCGCAAAAGTGGTGAGCCATACATATACCACCCCATTGCCGTAGCAAAAATCGCCGCCGAAGAACTCGGGCTCGGCACTACCGCTATTGTTTGCGCGCTTCTTCATGATACAGTCGAAGACACTGATATCACATTGGATGACATTGAAAATCTTTTTGGAAAAAAAGAACGTGTCATTATCGACGGCCTTACGAAAATCAGCGGCGTTAGTGATTACAGCAACACTAGCGACCAAGCGGAAAACTTCCGCAAAATGTTGCTCACGCTCAGTGATGATGTTCGGGTTATTCTCATCAAACTTGCAGATCGACTGCACAACATGCGTACCCTCGATCACATGGCACGTGAAAAACAATTGAAAATAGCCAGTGAAACACTTTTCCTATACGCTCCCCTCGCCCACCGCTTGGGACTTTACAATATCAAAACAGAACTAGAAGATTTATCGCTGAAATTCAAAGAGCCCGACACCTATCAAGATATTGTAAATCGTTTGCAAAAAACGCAAGCGGTAAGAACGAGATTCATCAATGCTTTCACCTTGCCCATTCGAAGAGAACTCGATCGTTTGGGATTGAAGTATGAAATCAAAGGGAGAACAAAATCGGTCTTTTCAATCTGGAATAAAATCCATAAAAAAGGAGTTCCCTTCGAAGAGATTTATGATGTATTTGCCATTCGAATCATTCTAGAAAGTCCGCAGGAAAACGAAAAGGCAGACTGTTGGAGAGTGTATTCTATTGTTACCGATTTCTATCAGCCCAGCCCCGAAAGATTGCGCGACTGGATCAGCATTCCTAAATCCAGTGGATATGAATCATTGCATACTACGGTAATGTCGCCGACGGGTAAGTGGGTGGAAGTACAAATCCGTTCTAATCGAATGGATGAAATGGCGGAAAGAGGATACGCTGCGCACTGGAAATACAAAGATACTCCTGAGACAACAGAAAGCAAAATGGACAAATGGCTTCAACAAGTGCGTGAGGTCCTAGAAAGCCCGTCTGACAATGCTATCGACTTCATCGATAATTTCAAGCTTTCTCTTTTTTCTGAAGAAATCTATGTATTCACTCCCGAAGGTGATTTGAAAACATTGCCGGTTGGATCAACCACGCTTGATTTTGCATTTCAAATTCACAGTCAAATTGGATATCACTGCATCGGTGCCAAGGTGAACTTCAAACTGGTCCCTCTCAGCCATAAGCTGCGCAGTGGTGATCAGGTGGAAATTTTGACCTCCAAAAAACAGCGCCCCAAGGAAGATTGGTTGAATATTGTCATCACAGCTTCTGCAAGACAAAAGATCAAAAACGCGCTCAAAGAAGAGAAAAAACAAATTGGTGAAGAAGGTAAGGAAATGCTCAAACGCAGATTCCAAAACCTCAAAGTAGAATGGATCTCTGCGAATATTGATGAGATGGTGCGTCATTACAATACTGAAGCTGCGCTAGAGCTATACTTCCGTATTGCAAAAGGAAGTATCGATCTCAAAAAGATGAAAAATTACACCATCGAAAGTGGTAGAATTCTATTCGAACGAGAAGTTCAACCTCTGCCTGTAATCGAAACCAAATCCGCTCCAACTGCACCAACCAAAGGAGAAACACTTCTCATCGGTGATGAAAAGCAAAAGGTAGATTACACCCTAGCATCTTGCTGCAATCCAATTCCTGGCGATGAAGTATTTGGATTTATCACCGTGAGCGAAGGCATCAAAATTCACCGCACCAATTGTCCAAACGCACAAGAGTTAATGAGCAAATATGCTTATCGTGTCATCAAAGCACGATGGAGCAACAAGGAAATGGTGCAGTTCGAAGTTGGACTTAAATTCTCAGGAATCGATGATGTGGGCTTGGTTCAGAAAATTACCAATATCATTTCTACCGATATGAATGTGAACATGAAAGCCATTTCTTTCGAAGCAAATAACGGTATATTCCAAGGAAAAGTAGTGGTCTTAGTTCATGACACAGAACACTTGAATAGCCTGATGGATCAACTCAAAGCAGTGGATGAAGTATTAACGGTTGATCGTATTGAAAGCGAATTTGCCTAATTCGCAATAACTTTGCACTATGTCAACTCCGGAATTACAAGAGAAAGTACGAGGCATATTCACTGCATATTTGGAGCAGAATAAGCATAGAAAAACTCCAGAGAGATATGCCATTCTGAGCGAAATCTATAGCCATCCAGGGCATTTCGATATTGAATCCATGTACACCAACATGAAGAACAAGAAATATCGCGTGTCTCGTGCTACGTTGTACAACACCATAGATTTACTCCTAGCTTGTAATTTAGTAAGAAAACATCAATTCGGTCAGAACACAGCCCATTTTGAAAAGGCTTACCAAAATCAACAACACGACCACATTATTCTGACAGATTCTGGAGAAGTGTTGGAATTTTGTGATCCTCGGATTCAAAACATCAAGGCGACTCTGGAAGAAATTTTTGGCATCGAAATCATGCACCACAGCTTGAATTTCTATGGTAAAAAGAAGGACATAACTCCTCAGAAATAACGTCTTTTATCATTTCCTTTTTCATATTTAGGTGAACAGAAGTACATTTGCGCTTTACCAACAGAACGATGTACCTAAACAAAGCGGATATTCTCCTTGGACTACAATGGGGAGATGAAGGAAAAGGAAAAATTGTAGACGTAATCACTCCATCCTACGACATCGTAGCGCGCTTCCAAGGCGGCCCAAATGCGGGACATACGCTCGAGTTTAATGGAATCAAACACGTTCTTCACACCATCCCTTCTGGAATTTTTCACGACCACGTGGTAAACCTCATCGGCAATGGCGTAGTTATAGACCCTATCGTTTTTGCAAAAGAAATCACTGCATTGAGTGAGCGCGGAGTTAACGTAGCCTCTCGCCTACTTCTCAGCCGCAAAGCGCACCTAATTCTACCTACTCACCGCATCCTCGATGCTGCAAGTGAAGCAGAAAAAGGCTCATCTAAGATTGGATCAACTCTGAAAGGTATCGGACCAACTTATATGGATAAGACTGGCAGAAACGGTCTTCGTGTTGGTGATATTCTTGAACCAGAATTTCAGCAGAAATACAATGCACTAGTCAACAAGCACAAGAAAATGCTTGCTAACTATGATTTCGCATACGATATCACAGAACTTGAACAACAATGGATGCAAGGCATCGAAATACTTAGAAGCTTGACCATTATTGATAGTGAACACTACATCAACAATGCTTTGAAAGCTGGTAAAAAAGTGTTGGCGGAGGGTGCTCAAGGTTCATTGCTTGATATCGACTTTGGTTCGTATCCTTTCGTTACCTCTTCAAATACTGTGTCTGCAGGCGCTTGCACAGGTCTTGGTATCGCTCCAGCTCGCATTGGCGAAGTGCTTGGAATCTTCAAAGCATATTGCACACGTGTTGGTAGCGGCCCGTTCCCTACCGAACTTGATAATGAAGTTGGTGAACAAATGCGCCAGATCGGAAGAGAGTTTGGATCTACCACTGGCCGCGCCCGTCGTTGTGGTTGGTTGGATATTCCAGCACTCAAATATGCTTGCATGATCAATGGCGTCACTGAACTCATCATGATGAAAACGGACGTACTCAGTGGTTTTGAAACGCTTCAAGTATGCACGCACTATGCTCTTAATGGTGAAAAAATAGATTACCTTCCGTACGATATAGATCCTTCAAAGGTGCAACCCATCTACACTGAAATGAAAGGTTGGAACGCAGACTTGACTGGCATGAAATCGTTGGAAGAACTTCCGTCTGAATTAATGGAGTACATATTATTTATCGAAAAAGAATTAGAACTGCCCATCACATTTGTATCGGTAGGCCCAGATAGAACCCAAACCATCATTCGTTCTAAGGTTTCGGCATAGTTCTGGTAAAGACCAAGTCGTCATGACAAAAGAAGCTAAAATAATAGCATTTAAAAACCGAATGAATGTTCATTCGGTTTTTTCATTGATATTATTTGTAGCCTTGTTTTCCTGGTCTATCCCATCTTTTTCTCAGAAAAAATTGGTGAAGCTCGTTCGAGCGGATGTCAGTGAATTTGACAAATCATACATCGATGCGCAACGCGTGAAAGGGAATGTTCAATTCATTTATGAAGGAACGCTTTTCTATTGTGATAGCGCTCACATTTTTACAAATAAGGATTTTGATGCATTCGGAAATATCCGAATCATAAAGCCTGGAGAGTTTAATCTCGTTGGTGATGTGATGCACGTAGATCAAAAATCGAAAGTTGCTACTATCAATAACAATGTTGTGCTGCGTGACAATCAAATGACTCTAACCAGTAATCGACTCATCTATAACATCGACTCAGAAATTGCCTCCTATTCTGGTGGTGGGAAAATTGTTTCGAATGCTAATAAAAACGTATTGAATAGTAAAGAAGGATCGTATCATACCAAGACTGAAACGTTTTATTTCAGAAATAAAGTTGTTCTGAAAAACCCAGATTACACTGTCAACTCTGACACTTTAAAATACAACGACCGCACAGAGGTTGCTTACTTTTTCGGCCCTACTACAATCGAAGGAGATGACACTTTTATTTATTGTGAAAACGGCTGGTACAACACTGATAAAGATATTTGTCAATTCAACAAAAATGCATTTGTTCGAAGCGAAAAAACCGAATTACGCGGCGATAGTATCTATTACAACGGAGAAGCTGGATTCGGAGAGGTGTTCAAAAAAGTGACCATTCGCGACACCACTGCAAACTTTTTCATCTCGGGTGAATACGGCTATCACGAAGAAAAAACAAAGAAAAGTTTTGTGACAGATAAAGCACTGCTGACGCAATTCTTCGACGGTGGCGACTCCCTTTTCATGCATGCGGACACTTTGAAGTCAGTGCCAGATAGCCTTGGAAAAGATGTTCTCTATGCTTTCTATGGAGTAAAAATATTTAAAGACGACCTTCAAGGAAAATGTGACTCACTCGTATATGCAGTCTCTGATTCCACATTGAGAATGTTTAATGAACCTGTGCTTTGGAGTGACGAAAATCAAATTACAGGAGACTCCATTCGCATCACAATGGCCAATAATAAAATCGACCGAATGTTCGTTCGGGAAAATGCATTTATTATTTCTGAAACCCGCCAGGACAAATACAATCAGATTAAAGGCAGAAAACTGACGGCAGATTTTATAGATAGTAAAATCAACTCTGTTTACGTGGAAGGCAATGGTCAATTGGTGTATTTTCCAATAGAAGAAAAGAAAGACAGTTTGTCTACCAAGCCACCAAAACTTATTGGCTTAAACAAAGGAGATTGCTCGAATATTTTCATTCAAATCAAAGAGAATGAAATAAAAAAGCTTCGCTTGGAACGCGAAGCTAATAGTACTTTTTCTCCTATGAAGATGGCTGATTCCACTAACTTCTTGCTCGAAGGATATAAGTGGTTAATCGACCTTCGACCGAAGTCGAAGGCCGATCTATTTGTAAAACCTAATATCGAATTAGAATTGGAAAAGGGGGAATGAGTTCATCAACTCATTGACCTTCTTTTTTACGTCTCCCAGTATTGCCGAGTTTTCACGGTTCATCAATGAAGTGTCCACTAGATCCGCGATGATGGCCATGTGCTCTTCTTTCAAGCCTCTGGTAGTAATTGCAGGGGTACCCATACGAATACCACTGGTCACAAAAGGTGATTTATCATCAAAAGGAACCATGTTCTTGTTCACTGTGATGTCTGCGATAACCAGAGCATTCTCTGCATCTTTACCTGTGATTCCTTTACTGCGAAGATCCACTAAGAAGCAATGATTGTCTGTTCCACCACTTACAATACCATATCCTTTTTCTACTAGTGCCTTTGACAAGGCCGCTGCATTCTTGATGACTTGCTCACCATAGGCTCTAAACTCTGGGCGAAGTGCTTCACCGAATGCTACCGCCTTTGCTGCGATCACATGCTCTAATGGACCACCTTGCATTCCAGGAAATACGCCAGAATCCAATAAAGAAGACATCATTCGGATTTCCCCTTTTGGTGTTTTCAAGCCAAATGGATTTTCGAAATCTTTACCAAGCATGATAACACCACCACGAGGACCACGAAGTGTTTTGTGGGTAGTTGTTGTAACAATATGACAATGCTTCATCGGGTCATTCAACAGCCCTTTTGCAATTAATCCTGCAGGGTGGGAGATATCCGCCAACAATAAAGCACCGATTTCATCAGCAATTGCTCTGAATCGAGCATAATCCCAATCTCTGCTGTATGCGCTCGCTCCACAAATCAATAGCTTCGGTCTTTCTTCTTTGGCGATGCGTTCAACAGTGTCCATATTAATAAGCCCTGTTTCTTTTTCTACACCATAAAAAACAGGCTTGTATAACTTACCACTGTAATTCACAGGACTACCGTGTGTCAAGTGACCTCCTTGAGAAAGGTCCAAGCCCATGATTTTATCGCCTGGTTGAAGAATGGCAAGCATTACAGCGCTATTTGCGTTTGCTCCGCTGTGAGGTTGAACGTTTGCCCACTCCGCACCAAATAATTCTTTCAATCGATCTATAGCGAGTTGCTCCACCTGATCTACAATCTGACATCCCCCGTAATATCTCTTATTTGGAAGTCCTTCCGCATATTTATTGGTGAGCACTGAACCCATTGCTTGCATCACTTGATCACTTACGAAATTTTCAGAAGCGATAAGTTCTACACCGTGCAATTGGCGGTGATGTTCTTGTTGAATAAGGTCAAAAATTATTTGGTCGCGCATGTCATTTATTATTGAGCGCCAAAGGTACTCCTTGCTTCCTTAATCAAAAGGATAAGCCTAAAAAATACTTGATCTATTTAACAATGGTACGTTCATTGACTGAAGAGCGAACCGTAAAAGATGCAAATCTCTCTTTATAAGTTTGCCTGACAAACCATTTTATGCAACAAATCAAATCGGTCATTATCATAATCACAGTGCTTCTCTGCACTGTTGCTATGACTAATGCACAAATAATAGATAATCGACTCGGCAATGCATTTGAAGACGAGATGTACTTCAATCAAGAGTTTCTGTGGCAGAATAAAATCAAGAAAATCACGGGCACCTGGTCTATCAAACGCCCTAATCGCCCCATTGAGCCACGTCCAGATATTTTTGTTTACCACTTCAGTTCTGTAGGACTGCTCGAACAACTCGATAAAATCACTAGTGTTCTCCACCTTGTTGATACCCTAAGCATCGAATTTAAAAGAAACGATCTCGGTGAAGTGGAACTTCGCACTGAAAAAGGAAATAAAGGCTTTTACACAAAAAAGTTTGTCTACAACAAGGAAGGAAAAGTAGAACGATTGGATTTTGGGAAAAGTGAAAATATTTCCACCGAAAAAGGAAAATTGATTCCCGGACAAAGTATCACCATCAATTCAGAAAGCTTTCAATACAAAGACATCAATGCAGGAAGTACGATGAAGTCGTGCTACAATAATTACGGACTGCTCTACTCTCATATTACGACTACAAGAAATGAATTAGGCTATTTGGTTTCTGAAAAAGAAGAAGCGGTGATGTCTAATCGTTTTACTACAAAAACATATGAGTATAATGAAAAAGGATGGGTGCAGTCCATTACTTGGGACAACGCAGATCCCAATCAGGTGAAAAAGCATCAATTCTACTACGACCCTCTCGGAAACTTATTGAAATTAGAAAAGTACAAAGGCAAAGAAATGATTCAAGAGATTGAAGTTTTGTACACTGAGACAATGCTTATCGAAGCCTTATTGGATCACGATGTCAGAAGTCATGACATTCAAATTATCAAGTTTGCATACGAATTTCATCCATAATCCGTTGTCGCCGCATGAATAAGCAAGTCTTTGTTCTCATTTGTTTCTTTTCATTCCTAGCTGCTCACCCAGCGTGGAGCCAAAAGCGTCCGCCAAAGCAAAAAGACCAGCAAACAGTTGAAAACGCTCAAGATCGCGAAGCTGCAAAAATGGCTGAACGCCAGGCTCAGTATGGCGCCCACAAAGATCATCTCACCGAGATTCAGTCAAAAGAGACACAAAAGCGCATGAAAAAAACCCTGAAGAAGGCCCAGAAGCACTCTCAGGGTAAACTAGTCCCATGGCACAAAAGAGTGTTCCGCAAACGAAAGGTTTAAAGAAATGTTGTATATTGATAAAAGCCCGTATGAACGGGCTTTTTTTTATTTAAACGGCCGCAGACGTGTATAGATTTCCTAGAATGTAACGAAATGAAATGTCATCGTTTTCTTCAACGTGACGTATTTTTGAGGGAATAATTAAAGAATTGTAACCATTTTACACCCGTATTTTTGGTAAAGACGATTTTTTTGCAGCCGTAAGATTCAGGAAATCAGGACCTTTAACATCCTTTTGGTTAATAGCCGTTAAAAAGCCGAAGATTTCCTATTTTAGCGCCCGTTTCGTTTTAACCGCAGCAATTAGAAATACCTTAACCTGTCTGTTATGCAGAGAAAAGTTTACTTGCTAGTAGCACTCTTATTATTAGGCGTATCAAGTGCATTTGCCCAAGGCAATAGTGGTACGTTGAAAGGAAAGGTGACCGATAAGGACACCAAAGAGCCACTACCGTTTGCCAACGTAGTAGTGTACCTCAATGGTAACCTTGTGACTGGTGCCACCACCGATTTTGATGGTGAATTCACCATTAAACCAATTGATCCTGGAACCTATGAGATTCAATTCTCGATGGTGGGATACCAACCACAAACTGTGCGTGGGATTCCCATTTCAGCAGGTAAAATAGCTTTCGCTAACGCGGAGCTTACACCAGGAGCAGAACTCAAAACCGTTGAGATCGTGGACTACAAAGTTCCATTGATCGATAAAGATGGTGGAGCCTCTGGGGGAACTGTTACCCGTGAAGAAATTGCCAAAATGCCTAGCCGTTCCGCTTTAGGACTGGCTTCTACTGTAGCAGGGGTTAGCTCTGCTGGTACAGGTGGTGGACTTTCTATCCGTGGTGCTCGTACAGGTTCTACTTGGGTATACATTGATGGTATCAAAGTTCGCGGTAGTACCGCACTTCCAAAATCAGCTATCGAAGAAGTTGCCGTAATCACAGGTGGTATCCCAGCGAATATCGGGGATGCAACAGGTGGTGTCGTTAATATCGCACTTCGTAGCGCATCTTCTCAATACACTGGAGGTCTCGAAGTGATCACTTCTGGATTTAAGAGTGGGGAAAAAGCTGTTGGTCTCGACCACTATGGTTACAACCTAGTAGAAGGTTCTCTTTCTGGTCCAATTCTTTTCAAGAAAGACTCAGTAGGAAATAAAATCCGTCCAATTCTAGGATTCTTCGTGTCTGGTAACTATACCGATATCGTTGACCCTAACCCAGCCTTCGGAGGTAACTACAAAATGAAGGACGACGTGAGAGCAGCTATTCTTGCAAATCCTCTTCGTGTTAACCAAACAGGAACAGGTGCACTTTATAATGCAGACTTCCTTACTTCTAACGACTTCGAAAAGGTTAAGACTAATCTTAATAATAGAGATAGATCAGCAAATTTAGTTGCTAAGATTGACGTTAACGCATCGGACAACATTACCCTAACATTTGGTGGTACTGGTGCTTTTAGCCGTTCACATCAGCTTACGTATGCTAACCTGTTGATGAACTCTGACAATAACCAACGCGCAACAGATTTCGACTGGAGAGCTTATGTTAAGTTCAGCCAGCGTTTCAAAAACGCAGATGGTAAAGAATCTTCTGCTAATAACTTGAAGAACGTATTCTACTCAGTGATGGTTGACTATAGCCAAAACTTTGCGAAGCGTGAAGATGATACACATAAAGATGATGTATTCAAGTACGGTCACATTGGTTACTACGATATCGTAAGAGGTAATCAATACGAATACAATGGTTCGTATTTCCGTCAGACAGGTACTCAGTCTATCAATGTAGACTTCACTCCTTCTGAGTACAACCCAGAAACAGCTGCATTGACAAATCAGTATTTCTCATATTTTGAAGATAATCCATTCATTCAGGGAATTATTAATGATGAAAACGGAAACATCATCCGTGATCCACGTCAAATATTTATCAATGACCCGGGAACAGCATTGTTCATCGCTGCTAACCCATACGCTTCTACAGATAATATCCTTGCTGGTAACGGTCTTCTGAACGGATATTCGCCAGACCAAACATACGGTCTGTGGAACTATATCGGAACTCAAAACAATAACTATAGTATCTCTAACACAAACCAGTTCCGTGTATCTGGTGCTGGTTCTGCCGATATTGGTGACCACGCAGTTCAAATCGGTTTCGAATTCGAACAACGTCGTGATGCTGGTTACGCACTGACTCCTATTCCACTTTGGCAAGCGGGTCGTTTGTATACCAACTCTCACATCCGAGAATTGGATAACGCAGCTGGATCAGGTTATGACTCTACAACAGTAGTTTTCGATGGTAACAACTACGTTTACTTCAACCAATTAGTTGGTGCTGGTCAATATGAATTTGACTACCGTCTTAGAACTAAACTTGGTCTAGATCCAAATGGTACTGACTTCGTAAACATTGATAACCTAGATCCTGAATTCCTTGATCTTGGATTGTTCGGTGCTGAAGATTTGTTGAACCAAGGTCAGAACTATGTTAACTATTTCGGTTATGATCACACTGGTAAGAGAATGCGTGGAAGACCAACCATCGATGACTTTTTCCAAGAGCAATATACTTTAGGTGGTAATACCTATTATAAGCGTTCGATTGGAGCCTTTGAACCAATCTACACTTCTGGTTACATCATGGACAAGTTTGCCTTTGATGACTTGATCTTCAACGTCGGTGTTCGTATCGACCGCTATGATGCCAACCAACCTGTATTGAAAGACCCTTATGTAGTTGGTATCGGAACAACAGTCGGTGAGGCTAACTTCGGCCAACTTGGTGATATCACTCCTCCATCTAACATTGGAGACAACTTCGTAGTTTATGTTAATGATGCTGCTAATCCAACGGCTGTTACTGGTTACCGTGATGGTGACACTTGGTATAATGCACAAGGTCAAGTAGTAACTGATCCAGTTTCTTCAATTGGTTCAGGTGGTAGAATTAACCCACTTCTACAAGGTGGTCCTGGAGTATTGACAAGCGGTGCATTCAAGGATTACGATCCAGCAGTGAATATCATGCCTCGTATCGCTTTCTCATTCCCTATTTCTGACGAAGCTTTATTCTTTGCTCACTACGATATCTTGACGCAGCGTCCAACAGAAAGCAATCGTTTCAACCCGATTGACTACTTGTACATGGCGAACAGAAACGTGTTGATCCAAAACCCAAATCTTCGCCCTGAGAAAACAGTTGACTACGCACTCGGATTCCAACAAATCCTTTCTCGTACTTCTTCAATCAAGTTAGAAGCATTCTATCGTGAATTGAGAGATATGATTCAGGTAAGAAGCTATGTTGGTGCTTACCCAAGTACTTACAGAACTTTTGGTAACCTTGACTTTGGTACAGTAAAAGGTTTGACCTTGACTTATGACCTACGTCGTACAGGCAACATTTGGATGAAGACATCTTATACCCTTCAGTTCGCTGATGGTACGGGTTCTACTACACAAACTCAGTTGGCATTGATCAACAATGGTCTTCCAAACTTGAGAACTGTAGCTCCTTTCAACTATGACCAACGTCACCGTATCGTTACAACTATTGACTACCGTTATGGTGAAGGTGCTGAATACAATGGTCCAGTATGGTTCGGAAAGAGAATTTTCGAAAACACTGGTGCTAACGTTATTGCAAACCTCGGTTCTGGTACACCATACACCTCACAGCAGTTTGCAACACCAGTAACTGGTGAAGTTGCTCCAGCTACAAAAGGAGGCTTGAACGGATCACGTTTACCATGGCAGTTCTCTGTGGATATGCAATTAGACCGCAACTTCACATTGACATTTGGTAAAGAAGGAGAAAAACAGCGCTCGGCTAATTTGAATGTATACCTATGGATTACTAACCTCTTGAACACTCAGAATATCAATGGTGTTTACAGATTTACAGGTACTCCAGATGATGATGGTTACTTAGCTTCTGCTCAGTACCAAGCATTGATCAACGCACAGAACTCACCAGATTCTTTCAGAAATTACTATAGCATGAACGTGAATAATCCTTACAACTTCTCGGCTCCACGCCAGATTCGTTTGGGTGTACGTTTTGACTTTTAATTGAAAGAAAATAGAATTAATTATTAAGAAACTCAATAGCCAAGAAATGATGAACATCTTTAAAAAGATCAGCTTACTGGCACTCGCAATAGGAATGATTTCTAATGCTCAAGCTATGCGTTACATGGGGGCTAACTCCAATAACGGTGGTGGCATGAGCACCAACGATGACCACGGCCAAAGCGCACTTGGAACTCGTGCAGCGGCTTGCGCTCCTGCACAAGGTCTGCGTGATTTGGAATGGAACAACGTTAGAGCAAGAATTGAAACAGGTGGATCTATGTGGCAGGATCGTGCAACGAGCCGTGCAGCATACGAAGTGCCAATCAATGGAGGTGTATCCTCTATCTATTCTGGAGCACTTTGGATGGGTGGTGTATCGCCTGACCAACAGTTGAAGCTTGCAGCGGTGACTTTCCGTGCAGATGGTAACGACTTCTGGCCTGGTCCACTAACCAATGATGGTACTGCAGAAATTTCAGAAAGCGTTTGTACTGCTTACGATAAGTTCTTCATCAGTACTCGTCAGGATGCACAATTACACCGTGCGTACTACGACTGTATTGAAGCAGGAAATGATGATTGTGAGAATTACATCATGCCTTCTTATTTCAACGACTACCCAGCTCAAGGTAATCCTAGCCTTGGACAAGACCTTTATCTTGCTCCATTCTATGACTATGATGATGATGGATTTTATGATCCTGGAAATGGTGACTATCCTTGGTATGACTTCTTGAAAGAAATTGACTGTAAGACTCGTACTCGTGAAAGTGTAGTTCCACTTTTCGGTGACCAAACCTACTATTGGATCTTCAATGACAAGGGTAACGTTCACTCTGAATCTCTAGGTCAGCCAATCGGTATGGAAATCCGTGCTCAAGCTTTCGCATTCACAACGAATGACGAAGTGAACAACATGACATTCTACAACTATGTATTGATCAACCAAGGTTCACAAACATTGACTGAAACTTATTTCGGTTCATGGGTTGACTCTGACTTGGGTAACTCTACGGATGACTATGTTGGTTGTGATGTTCAACGTGGTCTTGGTTATTGCTATAATGGTGATGCCAATGACGAAGCGGGTCCTGGTACTAACGGTTACGGATTGAATCCTCCAGCAGTTGGTGTTGACTTCTTTGAAGGTCCTTACCAAGATGCTGACTTGAAAGACAATCCACTTACTGCAGACATTGCTTTGGCAGAAGCTGAAGATGGTATTCCTTATTCTGGTCTTGGTATCGGATATGGTGATGACATTATCGATAACGAACGTTTCGGTATGCGCCGTTTCGTTTACTACAACATTGGAACTAACCCTATTAATGGTGACCCAGACAACGCTCCTGACTACTATAACTATATGCGTGGTATTTGGAAGAACGGTCAAGTAATGAAATACGGTGGTACTGGTGTTACTGGTACTTCAGGAGTTACTGACGTTGACGCTGGATATATGTTCCCTGGTGACACTGACCCACTTAACTGGGGTACTGACGGAACTGAAATGCCTGACTGGTCAGAGGAATCATCAGGAAACCCTGCTGGTGACCGTCGTTTTATCCAGTCTGCTGGTCCTTTCACTCTTTTACCTGGTGACTACAACAACATTACTGTAGGTGTGGTATGGGCTAGAAGTCTAAGTGGAGATCCTCTTGCATCAGTTCAATTGCTTCGTGATGCAGATGACAAAGCACAAGCTTTGTTCGATAACTGTTTCGAACTTGTTTCTGGTCCAGATGCTCCAGACGTTACAGTTCGTGAATTAGAAAACGAATTGATTTTGATGCTAGGTAACGAAAGTACTATCAGCAATAACTACAATGAGACTTATGTAGAATTTGACGCTTCTATTCCTGAAAGCATTGTATCTCTTGGTTTGACTTTCACACCAGAACAACGTTCATATCAGTTTGAAGGGTACATGGTATATCAACTCTTGAATGCAGAGGTAAGTCCAGACGAATTGGGTGATATTACTCGCGCTCGTTTGATCGCTCAGTGTGACCTTGAGAATGATGTAACAAACATTATTAATTATGATTTCGATTCTGAAATTGGCCTGCCAGTTCCATCTTTGGAAGTAAGCGGAGCTAACGAAGGACTTCAACGTTCTTTCAGAATTACTGAAGACCAATTTGCTACAGGTTCTAAGACACTTGTAAACCACAAGACTTACTACTTCATGGCAATTGCTTACGGTTATAATAACTACTTACCTTATAACACTGAAACAAGAAGCGGTCAAGCTCGTGCTTTCATCTCTTCTCGTAAGTCTCCTACCGGATCTATTCAAGTAATTGCTGCTATTCCTCACAAACCAAATCCAGAAAATGGAGGTACTATTCAAAACAGTACTTATGGTCAAGGAATCGCGATCACTAGAATTGAAGGTAAAGGCCATGGAATGAACAACGTTATCGTTTCAGCTGAATCAGAAAGAGAAATTCTTGAAAATGGTACTGCTGACGAATTAACTTACGCTCCAGGTGGTGCACCAGTTGAAGTTAAAGTAGTAGATCCACTTCGTGTGCAAGATGCTGAATTCGAACTTCGCCTAAGAGGCCCTGAAGATTTGAACGAAGATGATCCAGACTCTTTACGTTGGGAATTAACCAACCTCACTACAGGTGAAACAATTCCTCACTATCGCAGCTTCAGAATTGCAAGTGAAGATGTATTGATTGACTATGGTATTTCAATTAATTGGGGTACTTACGGATATCCAATTATTTCAGAAGATGTGCCTAGCGGGTTTATTCCAGAAGTCATTTCTTCTACACTTACATTCTCTGATCCTAATAGAGCTTGGTTAACAGGTATTCCAGACCAAGAAGGTGAAAGTGAATTGAACTGGATTCGTTCAGGATCTGATGCAGTTGTGACCGACAACCCAGCAGAACAGAACATCTTCGCTGACTATTATGGTAACGCTCCTGGGGTAACAACTGAAGCAGCTGACCCAGATCAGATTTATGAAGACATCCTTGGCGGAACTTGGGCTCCTTATGGTCTCGTTTCATACTCACAAGTTGATAATGGAACTTATTATGTGAATGCTGCTCCAGCAGGTGGTATCGTGAGCTTAACTAACTTCAACGATGCAACTCCTGTCGTAAACAGTATCTTTAATACAGGTACTTTGAAGCCATTCGCTCGTTTGGAAAGACTTCCAAGTGTAGATGTAGTATTTACATCTGATAAGAGCAAATGGACACGTTGCCCAGTTCTTGAAATGCAAAGCAACCCTTCTCTTGCTCAAGGCTTCGCAGGTGAAACTTATTCTAAATCTAGATTGAGAAGAAGTGCTTCTGTAGATAAGAATGGTAAGAAAGCTGGAGATGATGGATATAACGATGCGGAAGGAACACTTAACGGCGCTCAAACTACCGGTATGGGTTGGTTCCCTGGTTATGCAATAGACGTTAACACTGGTGAACGTTTGAATATGGCTTTCGGTGAAGATAGCTGGTTAGTTGCAGACAATGGACGCGACATGATTTGGAATCCAACCGGAAACCTGTTGAGCTCTTCTGGTTCTAGCATCTTCGGTGGTCAGCACTGGATCTATGTATTCCGCAATTTGCAATACGAAGAGAACTCTACAAACACTACGTTTATGCCACGTTATGACCAAGGTCAACACATGTATAACGTATTGAATGCATCTCCAATTAACAATACTAACTGGAAGAGAGTTTTTGCCTCTGCTGCTTGGGTTGGATCAGCATTAACTTTTGCTCCGCTATTGAGTGTTGAAGAAGGAATCATTCCAACTGAAACACGCGTTAGCATTCGTGTAAGTAAAGTTTATGAGCGTTATGCTAATGCTACTCCTACTTTGACTAATCCATCTTCAAATGGAGCAGTTAATGGATGGAGAAACTTGTATCGCTTTAGCACAAAAGGATTGAATCCATCATTCAACAGTACTGCTACTTTGGAAAGTAATCTTGATTACATCAATGTGGTTCCTAATCCATACTATGCATTCAGCACGTATGAGCCAGGTAAACTTGATAACATCGTTAAGATTACCAACCTACCAGAGATTTGTACAGTAACTATCTATGATATGAATGGTACCCTAGTACGTCAGTACAAGAAAGGTGACCCACTCACTTCATTGAATTGGGACTTGAAAAATGCTAAGAACATTCCAATCGGAAGTGGAACTTACATTATTCACGTTGATGTACCAGGTGTTGGAGAGAAGATTCTCAAGTGGTTTGGTATCATGAGACCAATTGACCTTGATCGTTTCTAAACCACAATTATCAATCAGAAAGAAATTACGCTTATGAAAAAGCTTGCTATAATTTTTCTTACAACTATTACAGGATTGACGAGTGCGTTTGCTGGTAACCCAGACCGCGCAGGTTCTGCAGGTGCAGGTCACCTATTGGTTAATCCTTGGGCTCGTACTTCTGGATCTGCTGGTGCAGGAATGGCTTCAATCAATGGTATTGAAGCAACATTCTTGAACCCTGCTGGTCTTGCCTTCACTCGCAAAACTGAACTGGTATTCACTAATACGCAGTACCTTGTTGGAACTGGTATCAAATTGAATGCTTTTGGTTTTGGTCAGAAAGTAGGTGAAAGTGGAGCGCTCGGTTTATCTGTAACCAACATGAACTTTGGTGATTTGGATATCACTACAGAAGCACTTCCTGAAGGTGGTATTGGTACATTTTCCCCAACATACACAAACATCGCTTTGTCTTATGCAAAAGGTTTCTCGAATAGCATCTACGGCGGTCTTACCGTTAGAATGATATCTGAAGCGATCTACAATGCAAAAGCTCAAGGATTCACTTTCGATGCTGGTATTCGCTATGTTACTGGTGAAAAAGATAATGTACGCTTCGGTATCGCTTTGCGTAACGTAGGACCTCCTATGCGCTACAGAGGTGATGGTTTGAGTACTGCAGCTAACGTAGCAAGCAATGGAACACAGTTGACTGTTGAACAACGTTCAGATAAATATGAAATGCCTTCACTAGTTAACGTAGGTTTCGCGTACGATTTCCTTTTCAACGACAAAATGAAATTGACTACGGATGCGTCATTTACATCCAACTCTTTCACGAAAGACCAATTTGGTCTAGGTGCACAGTTTGGATTCCGCGAGCGTTTCTTCCTTCGTGCTGGTTATATGTTTGACCGCGGTGGTGAAGACGATGCTAGAACAACTGTTTATACTGGCCCAACTGCCGGTGCTACAGTTCAGATTCCAGTGGGTGCAAATGAAACCAACATTGGTTTGGATTACAGCTATCGTGTAACCAATCCATTTGGTGGCGTTCACAGCATTGGAGTGCATATCGCGCTATAATATTATTTTTTAATATATTTGTACTGAATGAGAACCCCTATGGGGTTCTCTCTTTTTTAGAATACTTAAAGTTTACTACAATGGCTTCACAAGTCGCATACTATACAGCGGAAGGTTTGAAAAAACTGAAAGATGATCTGCATCAACTCAAGACTGTAGAACGTCCTAAAATTTCTCAGCAAATTGCAGAAGCACGCGATAAGGGTGACCTCTCAGAAAATGCAGAGTATGATGCTGCTAAAGAAGCTCAAGGGCTTCTAGAAGCACGTATTGCTAAAATGGAAGACCTTGTTGCCAACGCTCGTCTTGTTGATGAGTCGCAACTTGATAATTCTAAAGTTTTTATTCTTTCTAAAGTGAAAATTAAAAACGCCAATACAAATGCTATTGTAGAATATACGCTCGTGGCTGAAAATGAAGCCAACCTAGCAGATAAAAAGATTTCTGTTGACTCACCTATCGGTAAAGGACTACTCGGTAAGAAAGTTGGTGATGTTGCTGAAGTCAAAGTGCCAGCAGGAGTTTTAAAGCTTGAAGTACTAGAAATTTCTAGATAAAATGGCAACCATTTTTTCCAAAATAATCAATGGAGAAATCCCATGCTACAAAGTAGCTGAGAACCATCAGTTCTTAGCTTTTCTAGATATACTCCCATTTGCTAAAGGTCATTGTCTTGTGATTCCTAAAAAAGAAGTTGATTACTACTTTGACATGGATGATCAAATGATGACAGACATCAATCTATTCGCTAAAGAAGTAGCTATTAAGATTAAGAAAGTAGTGCCTTGTATCAAAATAGGCGTTGCTGTAATTGGACTCGAAGTGCCTCACGCGCATATTCACTTAGTACCGATGAATTCAGTAAGTGACCTTAATTTTTCTAAAGAAAGAATCAAAATGACTCCTCAAGAATTCGAAACTCTTGCGGCAGAAATTTCCAAAGCATAAGCTACACTACACGCTCAGCATTAAATTTTCCTAACATCTTTACAAGGTCATCCGAGCGCATTGGCTTGACAACATAGTCGCTGATTTCGGCATATGACTTTGCTTTATTGATATCCAATTCGCTCACGCTGGAACTTACCATATAAATAGTAATTTGCTTGTTGATGCGTGGCTTCAATCGTACGAATTCATCCATGAACTGCCATCCGTCCAAAACAGGCATATTGATATCAAGTAAAATCACGTCTGGAATTCTTTCTGGAGTCTCAACTAATGGAAGTATATAATCCAACGCCTCTTGACCATTTAAAAAAACGAGGAGTTCATCTGAAAACGAATTCATCTCCATTAGCTTCGATAGGCCGAATACAAAAATTCGATCGTCGTCTACAATACTTGCAATTGGGATAGGTTTCATGGCACTACTATTTTTATGGTTGTTCCTTTATCTTTTTCGCTGTCGATATTGATTCTCCCTCCCATTGCTTCCACCTGATTTTTCGTTATAAATAACCCTAATCCCTTCGCATCAGCGTTGCCATGGAATGTCTTGTATAACCCAAAAACCCTGTCTCCATATTTCTGCAAATCCAGCCCTAGCCCATTATCTTGTACAAGAATTTCAATTCCTTCTTTTACTTTATATGCACTAACAACGATATGTAAGAAACGATCTGGAGATCGATATTTTATACAATTACTCAATAGATTCAAAAGCGTGCTCTCCAAATAAGCTGGATTAAAATCAACAGTAAAATCCTCTTGAAAATTAAATTCAATCGTAGCATTAGAACTACTGATATCACCCTTCAATAATAAGATAATGTTATCCAATGCTTCTTTTAAAACAATTGTCTTTTTATAGATACTCGAATTCAATTGAATACTCACCACTTCATTCAAATTGGTGATAGTTTCCGCGAGCTTATGAGTGACCATTCTAATCTGACCGAGAATTTCCTTCTTCTCTTCTTCAGAATTTGTCATATCGAGAAGACTAAACATCAACTCAAAATTTCCACTATGCGATCTTAGGTTATGGGAAATAATATGAGCAAAACTTAATAATCTTTTATTCTGCTCAGCTGCTAAGTCCAAGGTATGGCGAAGCTGATCCATCGTCTCCTTTTGAAGAGTAATGTCCACAGTAGTGCCAATAATCCTTCTAGGTTTTTTTTCAGAAATGAATTCGATTGCCTTGCCCTTGGATACGACCCACTTGTAATTGCCAAGTTTATCTTTAATGCGATGTTCCGTTTCGAAGAATGCACGCTCTCCTGAAATGTGAAGCTTTAGCGCATGATAGAATCCATCCAAATCCTCTGGGTGAATTCTCCCTTCCCATTCAAATGTTGTATTACCAATCTCCTCTTCATTGTATCCTATGATTTCTTTCCATTTTCTACTAAAGAAAATAATTCTGTTCACGACATCCCAATCCCACACTCCATTCTCAGACCCCTCTAATGCAAATTGCCAGCGCTGTTCGCTTTTCTTCAACTCATCCTTTGCGCGTTGCATCACACTTATATCCACCGCAACTATGATATATCCAGAAATATAGCCTTCACTATTTTTCACTTCTGAAACAGTGAGCTGAACAGGAACGCTTTCCCCATCCTTTTTCAAATAAGTCCATTGCATGGACGTGTCAGAGAAGTATTCAATTACTCCTTTGAAAATATCAAATCCATTGAAAACTCTTGAAGTGTGCTTTGACAGCTTCTTTGATAAATTTTCTAGCTCCTCTTTTCTATGAAGAAAGATGGGGGAATGCACACCAATCACTTCACTTGATCGATAGCCCGTCAGTTTTTCTGCGCCTGGACTAAAAATATTGATAATACCATTTAGGTCCGTGGCAATGATGGAAACATCCTTACCGGCGAAAAGAATAGCCTCAAGTCTCTTGCTTGTTTGATACAGCTCCTCTTGCGATTTTTTGAATGCTGTTACATCTTGGATTTGGCTGATGAAATGGACGGGCTTACCATTTTGGTCGCGCACCAAAGAGACACTTAACAGACCATAGACAATATTTCCATTCTTATGAAAATATCGTTTCTCCATCTGATAAGAATTAATCATCCCCTCCAACGTCGCTTGCACTTGTAGCAAGTCTGCCTCCAGATCGTCTGGATAAGTAATATCTTGAAAACGAAGCATGCTCAACTCTTCGGAACTATAGCCAAAGAGTTCGGCGATACGCTTATTGATTCTGAGCCATTTTCCATCTAAGTCTATGATGGCCATACCTACCGCAGAGTTTTCAAATGCACCTTTAAAACGCTCTTCGCTCAGGGCTAAGAACGCCTCACTCTGTCTTTGATGACTAACATCAAAAATGCATCCTACAAATCGCGCTGGTCGATTATCGGCTGTCCATTCAATTATTTCTCCGCTGAATTTTCCCCAAAATAGAAAACCATTCTTTCGATGAAACTTACACTCCCCTTCGAATGAAATATGGCCTTTTGAGGAAACAACATCACTTAGTAATCCCTCCACACGAAAGCGATCATCAGGATGAACCAATGCTATCCAATCTTCAATAGATCTGATCTGAAGATCAGGCCATTCAAAAATTTGCATTAGCACATCGCTGAGCTCAAAATTGGAATTTAGGAAATCAAGATCCCAAAAACCAGCCTTGGCATTCCGTAGAATAGCTTTGTAGGGGTTTGTGTTCAATAGCGGTCAGCCTAATAACAGGTAGTATAAGTGTAGTATATCTTGGACAAGATAAAAAAAAATCGGACATTGTCCGATTATTCTATCACTCCGTCTTTTTTTAGTTGAGCATATTCCTTTGCAAAATAACTTAGAATGATATCTGCACCCGCCCTGCGCATGCTTAATATCATTTCCGGCATTGCTCTATTGTAATCCAACCAACCATTTTGAGCAGCGGCCTTTAGCATAGCAAATTCGCCACTGACATTATATGCACTTACAGGTACATCGTAATTCTGCTTCAATAAAGCAATTACATCTAGATAAGCAAGTGCCGGTTTTACCATAATGACATCTGCTCCCTCTTCAATATCAAGTGTAGCCTCTCTCAATGCCTCTATTTTATTGGCAGGATCCATTTGATAGGTCTTCTTATCACCTGACTTTGGAGCTGAGTCTAAAGCTTCTCTAAACGGTCCATAAAAGGCGCTTGCATATTTTGCTGTATACGACATGATACTAGTTCCAGTAAAACCATTATCATCCAAAGCCTCTCGAATGACACCGACTCTACCATCCATCATATCAGACGGACCTACGATATCGATACCGGCCTCCGCTTGAGCTACAGCCATTCTAGCCAAAATAGGAAGCGTTTCATCATTCACAATTTCTCCGTCTCTCACCACTCCATCATGACCATCGCTGCTATACGGATCTAAAGCCACATCACTCATCAATGTGACAGAAGGAAATCTCTTCTTTACTTCTCTGATTGCACTTAAGTAAAAGTTTTTCGAGCTGTAACTGTAAGTTCCAAGCTGATCTTTCAAAGCATCTTCTACTGCAGGGAACAAGACAAAAGAATGAATGCCTAAGGCTACACATTCTTCTATTTCTTTCAACATTAAATCAAGCGACCAGCGATAGATACCAGGCATCGATGTAATCGGAATCTTTTGATTCACTCCATCTACCAAAAACAAAGGATATATGAAGCATGAAAGGGAAACTTGCGTTTCCCTTACCATACTTCTTATCGTAGATGATTTTCTATTTCTTCTCGGACGAATATTCATTATTGAATCTCTGTTTCAATACGTGACTTTAAATCTTCGAACTTGGTTTGATCTGCTTGAACTGCTTTCAAGATATCCTCATCCTTCATATCAGCACCGAACGGATTCTCTGCACCTCCCGCGATTTCTTCAGTTGATGGCAATTTCTTCATGGTGTTGTTCCAATCAGCCAACTCCGACTTCAACATCTCAATTGAAGAATACCATGTCTTCACTTCTTTGTACTGAGCCATTTTCAAAGAATCAGTTGCTAGTAATGAGTCAGTAGACAATGTTGTCAATTCTGTGCTCAACTCATTCAACTTAACTGTGATGCTAGAGTCTAGAATTTGGCTTGACTTTGACATCGCTTCTTGAATTGTTCTTGCTTGACGAAGTTGTTCGCTCTCTTCACCAGCACAAGCAATCAATGTTGCTACTGCAAAAAAGAATGTAAAGATTTTAAATGTTGTTTTCATTTGAATTTTGAATTATTTATTTTTTTTTGTATTGGATCATATCCGCTAGTGCCCCATGGATGACATTTAGAAATTCTCTTCATGCCTAGCCATATTCCTTTTAATGGACCCCATTCTTCGATTGCTTCAATTGTATATTGACTGCAAGTTGGACTGTGCCGGCAGTTGCTGCCTAAAAAAGGGGAAATCACCCGCTGATACAACCGCACAGGAAAAACAAAGAGCTTCTTGAAAAGTTTTGACACGTCGCAAATTTAGACATTCGCCAAAGGCAATTATCTAAATTTTGTCAATTATTAAATAGCATGAGATGGTAAAGGCCATGCCAGCAACAACTCTTGACCAAATAGAAGCTGGGATCTTTAATACTGATGTCGCTAAAAACCCTAGAAGCACGATCACTGATAGAATTAATAATTGACCCACCTCAATTCCAATATTAAAAAAGAATAAATTTAAAATCCATGATTCCGACTGATCAAACATCATTTTGAAATAGCTGGAAAAACCCATGCCGTGGATGAGCCCAAATCCCACCGTAATCGCATAATTCCACCAAGAAACTTGTGATTTATTCCAAATAAAATTCAATAGCGCAGTTAATGCTATAGAAACTGAAATGAGCATTTCAATAACAGTACTCGAAAAAGTCAACCAACCCATAGCACTAGCCAGTAGAGTCAGAGAATGGCCAACAGTGAATGCTGTGGCTAATAAAATTATTTTCTTATAATCCTTCCAAAGGAAAGGCGCTGACATTGCGCATAAATAAAGCATGTGATCATATCCCTCAAGATCGGTGATATGCAATACGCCTTCTGCAATCTCATTCATCTGAATGACTTATTTATGCTTCTTGAATTTGTTATTTTTCTTCTTAAAATTCATGTGCTTTTTCTTTCTGAAATTATCCGATTCATAATCCTGGAATTTATTTCCTTGAATCGTTTTGACAGCACTTAATTCGATTGACCCTTCAAGTCTAATCTTCCCATTGCTCAATGTCGTGAGATCCTTGAGAATGACATCATCTGTAACACTAGATCTATTCCAGTTAAGAGCGTTTTGCTTCATCAAATTCGCAATAGAAATGGTGAATGCTTGGCGCTCCTCTCCCTCTTCCATTGCGCAACACTTATCAATCATGCGCTCTACATATCGCCCATAATGACCAAAACGAACATCCCCTTTCGGGTAATTCATTCGTCCGGGAGGGGCATCTAACTCCTCTGGATTAGGAACAGGATATGGACTATCTACATCCAATTTAAAATTGGACATGATATACAAGTGGTCCCAAAGTTTATGATTAAAATCTTCAATGTCTCTTAAGTAAGGAAACAATTGACCCATCACACTTAGGATAGCACGACAACATTTATTTCGCTCTTCGCGATCTTCAATGGTCATGGCATATTCCACCATCTTCTGAATATTACGGCCATACTCTGGAATAATCAAATCAGGACGTTGACTATTGTATGGTTGGAAGTCTAAACTCGAATTAATTTTCTCCGACATAGGAGTCTTTCTTAAATGATATTGGATACCCTGCCCGAGACATATCAGATGCAGGTCTTTGCTACAAATGTAAGCAAATGCGTGTAATTATGTTTATAGCACTTTCAACTTGGCAAACTTGAGCAATAACTGCTTCTGTCCAGCCGATGGGAAGAAAATAGTCGCTTTGATATCCGGAGCGTCTCCCTCCAAACTCAGCACTTTGCCTTTTCCAAACTTGTCATGCATCACCTCCACTCCTGGCTGAATCTGATCTGCAGATGCCGGCGGACTATTGTCAAATAAACCAGGACCCGCAGTCGATGCTGCAGCGCTTATCTTCTTGAAATTAGGTGGTGGACTCACAGGAGCCGGTGCCTCTTGAGGAGCTTGTACTCTCGGCTTCGGAGCGCTATACCCCGTAGAAAAACCAGATCGCTCTTTCGAAAAATCTATTCCTCTCGGCGCCGTTCGTGCAGCTGGCGCTGATGGCATTTCTAAATACTGCTCATCTATTTCCTCAATGAAACGCGATGGCTCGCAATAGCTCAGCTGCCCCCAACGATATCTGCTCAAAGCATAACTCAATGTCGCACGCTTCTCAGCACGGGTAATGGCCACATAAAATAAACGTCGCTCCTCTTCCATCTCCTCACGACTGTTCAATGACAACTGCGATGGAAACAAATTCTCTTCCATCCCCACGATGTTCACATACGGAAACTCCAATCCCTTCGCACCGTGAATGGTCATCATGCTCACTTTATCATTGTCGCCATCATCAACATTATCTGCATCAGTCAACAACGCGACATCAATCAAGAAATCACTCAATGATGCAATGCTTTCACTGTTCTCCAACTCTTTTCGATCACTGAACTCTTTCATACCATTCAACAATTCTTGAATGTTGTCGTATCGAGCAACACCCTCTGGAGTTCTGTCAGCATATAGATCTTTCAACAAACCACTATGACTAGCAATGTGATGTCCGAGATCATACGCATTCTTCAAATTCAAATCAACTTGAAAACTCTTAATCATGGTCACAAATTCCATGATCTTATTCAGTGCTGCTCCACTTACGCCCACTTCTTGTGATCGAGCAATCATGTCCCAAATACTAATCTCTCTCTCCGCAGCTCCCACCACGAGCTTATCGAGCGTTGTTTTTCCAATTCCCCTAGTAGGATAATTGATCACACGCTTCAAAGCTTCTTCATCATTCGGATTACATGTCAGTCTGAAATAGGCAAGCAAGTCTTTGATCTCTTTGCGTTGATAGAAACTCAAGCCTCCATAAATACGATATGGAATATTCAATTTTCTCAACGCTTCTTCAAACGCACGGCTTTGTGCATTGGTACGATACAATATCGCAAAGTCTTTAAATGCTGCACCCTTCTCTTGCTTTGTGATGAAGATTTGATTCGACACAAAATTTCCTTCATCATTATCTGTCGCTGCTTTGTGCACGCGTATAGGTTGGCCTTGTTCATTATCGGTCCAAACCTGTTTTTTAATCTGGTCTTTGTTCTTAGAAATAATGCTGTTGGCAGCTTCCACTATCACTTTTGTACTGCGATAATTTTGCTCCAACTTATACATTGCGAACTCAGGATAATCTCTTCTAAAGTTTAGAATATTCTGAATATTCGCACCACGGAAAGCATAGATACTTTGAGCATCGTCACCCACCACACAAACGTTTTCATGCACTGCACCCAACTGTTTTACGATGAGGTACTGCGCGAAATTCGTATCCTGATACTCATCCACTAATATGAACTGAAACTTGTGCTGATAGCGATGAAGCACTTCTGGAAAATCTCTCAACAACACGTTTGTCTTAAACAACAAATCATCAAAGTCCATTGCTCCAGACTTGAACAAACGCATGTCGTACTTCGCATAAATCTCAGCCATCTTCGGCTTTCCGGTTTGTCTGTCGTCTGCAATCAAATCAACATCTTTCAAATAGTCTTGCGGAGAAATCAAATTATTCTTGCAGCTGCTGATACGATTATATACTGTGCCCGGTTTGTAAATTTTATCATCCAAGCCCATCTCTTTAATGATGTCCTTCACTAAACTCTTAGCGTCGGTTGTATCATAAATGGTAAAATCTCTAGGGTAATTGATTCGATCACACTCGATGCGAAGGATACGTGCGAAAATGGAGTGAAATGTACCCATCCAAATATTTCTCGCCTCATTATCTCCGACCAGTTTTCCAATTCTTTCCTTCATCTCCTTAGCTGCCTTATTCGTAAAGGTCAACGCCAAAATATTGAAAGGATCAATTCCACTTTGGACCAAATTGGCAATACGATAAGCAAGCACACGCGTTTTACCGGAGCCCGCTCCAGCAATAACCATCATCGCTCCGTTCATGTGCGCTGCGGCAGCACGTTGAGCATCATTTAATTGGGATAATAACTGTTGATTCACATCTGCGAAATTAGTCCTTAAAACCCTTAAAAAAGTCCAATTTCATTGATTGTTAGAAAAAATTGTATCCCGCGAAATGACTACCTTCGCTTCTCAAATTTGACAACATGCCAAAGATTTTAATTATTGATGATGAAGCCGCAATCCGCGGAGCTCTTAAAGAGATTTTAGAATATGAATCTTTTGAAGTAGCTGAAGCCGAAGACGGACTAGCCGGTCTTAAAGCTGCTGAAAAAGAAAATTATGACCTGATTTTCTGCGACATCAAAATGCCTAAAATGGATGGCCTTGAAGTCCTTGAAAAATTAAAGGAAAAAGGCATCGAGTCACCCGTTGTAATCATCACTGGTCACGGCACCGTTGATACTGCTGTCGAGGCTCTCAAAAAAGGAGCGTACGATTTCATTCAAAAACCTCTTGACCTCAATCGCGTCTTAGTAACTGTTCGCAACGCAAGCAATCAAACAGCGCTTGTAAATGAAACAAAAACACTTCGAAAAAAAGTAAATAAAACACTCGGCTCGAATATCATCGGCGAAAGTGCAGCGATCACTGAAATCAAAAAGATGATCGACACTGTCGCGCCTACTGAAGCTCGTGTACTTATCACTGGCGGAAATGGTAGCGGAAAAGAACTAGTAGCTCGCCAACTCCATGAAAAAAGTGAACGCGCTGCTGCTCCATTCATTGAGGTAAACTGTGCAGCTATCCCTACAGAACTCATCGAAAGCGAACTCTTCGGGCACGAAAAAGGAGCGTTTACAAGTGCTATCAAAACACGTCTCGGCAAATTTGAACTAGCGGATGGAGGAACTCTCTTCCTCGATGAAATTGGAGATATGTCATTAAGCGCGCAGGCCAAAGTATTGCGTGCTTTACAAGAATCTAAAATCACACGTGTAGGAGGAGACAAAGACTTCAAAGTAAATGTTCGTGTCTTCGCTGCCACTAACAAAGACCTTCGCAAGGAAATCGCAGCAGGTAATTTCCGTGAAGACTTATACCACCGACTTTCTGTAATCGTTATTCGCAATCCTTCGCTCAACGAACGAAAAGAAGATATTCCAGTTCTGGCCGAATACTTCTTGCAACAAATCGCTGAAGACTACGGCCAACCTAAAAAAGAAATCACCGCAGGTGCCATCAAAGCACTGCAAGAACTCGATTGGACGGGAAATATTCGTGAATTCAGAAATGTAATGGAACGATTGATTATTCTTTGTCCTAAGAATATTGACGACAAAGCAGTAAGAGCCTACGCAACTCCTCACTTTCACTAAATAACAAGGCCTCTTAGGAGGTCTTTTTTTCTTTTACGGGAATAAGAAATATTGCATTCGCTAACAAGACTGCAATTCCTCCTACGATCATGAAGGACATATTGGGCGTGCGCGCCGGAGTAATGAATGTAAGAGTGATGATGAAAAGTGTATAAGCGTAGAGCACATAACACACTTGTCTATGCGTCAATCCTATCGCCAACAAGCGGTGATGAATGTGATTTTTATCCGCAGAAAAAGGTGAACGACCTTGTCGCATACGAATGATAAAGACGCGTAAGGTATCAATCAAGGGATATGATAAAATGGACATCGCTAATACAGGCTTTGACACGTCGCTCATGGCCGCAGAAAGACGGTAAGGAGGAAACTCAATCATCTTCATCACCAATACATAAACAACAACGCCAATAATCAACGAACCTGAATCACCCATAAAAAGCTTTGCTGGTTGCCAATTAAAAAATAAAAATCCAAAAAGCGAACCTCCCAAACCCGCAGCCAACAAAGCAAGTGGTGTATCGCCCGTACGATAGAACCAATAACAAAAAGCAGCACTCGCAATAAGGCCGGTTCCCGCTGCAAGGCCATCCACTCCATCAATCAGATTGATAGCATTTACAATGACGATGTAGATGAATAATGACAAGCCCAGACTAACAGAATAGGGTAATACATCCACAGTAAAAAGCCCCCAAAACTGCGTCAAACGGATATCTGCCATATATACCAGCACAAACCCTACAATGACGTGAATCAATAATTTTTTCGAAGGACTCACACCAATGATGTCATCTTTTAATCCCAAAAAGAACAAGATAAACATGGAGGCCAAGACATATTTGAACTCACCTAGAGCAGTGAGTGGATCGTAGTTATTTCCCAACTTCCAACTTGATTGTGAAGGAAACCACAGGCAATAAGAGATGATTGTTCCAGCAAAAATCATGATGCCACCAAGAGTGGGAACACTGCGTCGATGGAGCTTTCTTGCCTCGCCTGGCTCATCTACCAAGTGCTTCAATTTTGCAACCTTGATAAGCGCGGGAGTCGCTACCAACACCAATAGAAATGCTGTAAAAAACGGTAGAACTATTTCTAACAAAACGGCCTCCTTTGAAGATTCACTGTAGTTAAGGTGCCGCAAGTTACTAAAAATCGAAGTATCTATTGTGCAAATTTGTGCGCACACTGATATAGAAAATCTCCGATTTAATAGCGTCTTCACGATTTAGATACCCAACCAAAACCTCTGCGTTTGTCTTTAAATTCAACTGATACCCCCACTCGGTTTCGAAATGCCTCACATCATTAGGACTAAAGTCTGAAGCAATGTAATTGTATTTGAATCTTGTAAATGCTCTTTTGTATCGATACTCCACCACACCTATCACCTCTTCCGCGCCGCCACCTGAGGGCAATCCCAAGAATTGATTGACATGATCCAATCCCATAATATCATATCGTGAAGCATATGCTTCCTTATTGGTTTTATTATACTCCAATTGAATATCCAAATGGCGAACTCCAACATTCAGCCATTTGAATCCACCTTGATAACCATCTGAAATTCCAAGCTCCCCATCAAACATATATTGGCCATAAAGCCAAAAGTTTGGAGTAGGCTGTATTCTCAAATTCACTCCAGTGTATACATTATTCTTTCCATCAAAACCTTCTACACCACTACTCAGACCTAGCACCGGCACATAAGTGTTCCAAGGCTGCGCTACCACTGCAGCACTATCCACGCGCTGCCACATGATTCCTTCAAACAAACCTAATTCTACATAACGATTGGGCTTATAGCTCAAGTAATGAAATGATGCTCCCTTTCTTTTGAATAAAGACTCTGGCACCTCACCGGCAGGCAAACGTTCTTGAGACAGGAGCGTTGCATAGGTGGAAGAATACATCAACTTACCATCGAGGAACAATACACTTCCCTTAATGAAAGGATAATTAGAAACACCGTCTGTCAGCAATAAACTTCGATATCCGTGACCCACGAAAAGACGATCGTACCCAAGCTCTAATTGCGCTCGCTTTTTGATCTTATAAGTCAATGTACCAAAACTCTGTGCATAGTCATAACCGACCTCTTTAAACGCTTTCACTCTGCCATAACCAGGAAAAACTCCAGTAGAATTCACGTATTGCTGAATGTAATAGGAAGGCAGGCGCTGTACTTCGTAAAAACCGGTATGGAATGAAAAGTCTCGTCCTATCTCTCCTGCTAGCAATAGACCACGATTATTCACTGTAAAAAATTCAGGAATATCATCACTCACAAACTCCGAACGATTCATCGCATAACTAAAATCTAACAACGGATCAATGGATATGCGATAGTCATCTTGTTTGATCTGAAGCGCATGATCGCGCATCAGCTTTACTCCAAAATCGGAATAGTATTTTGCACTGTCCTTTTGATAGAAGAAAGAATCTTCTTTTCTAAATGTAAAAGGTAAATATGGCTTTAAACCAAAATGAGAAATAGAAACAGTATCAGAAAAGGCGCTTTGCTCTAGGTTTCTAGAATACCAACGCTGCAAGGGAATGTGCTCTGTCTGAGCAAAAATCTCAGAAACATAGCTCAAAAAAAAGCAAAATATCAAAACCGAACGAACGTTCATTCGGTAACAGTATTAGTAGCTTTGAACAACTCGTAAACACTTGCCACACCATCTTTCAAATCAATCTTGTGTTTCCAACCTGATTGATGAATTCTGTCTACATTCATTAATTTACGAGGAGTTCCATTAGGTTTTGAACTATCCCATTCAATAGAACCAGTATATCCAACGGTTGATTGAACTAGTTCAGCAAGCTCTTTAATAGAAAGATCACTTCCGGTTCCGACATTCACAAACATCTTCTCGTTATAATTCAGCATGAGATGGAGACATGCTTCAGCTAAGTCATCTACATGCAAAAATTCGCGAAGTGGACTTCCATCTCCCCATAGGTGAACCGCAGGGGCGTTGGATACTTTTGCTTCGTGAAACTTTCGAATCATCGCAGGTAGAACATGCGAGTTATTCAAATCATAATTATCATTCGGACCGTACAAATTCGTTGGCATGGCACTGATGAAATTGCAACCGTACTGATCTCGATATGCCTCGCACATCTTGATTCCCGCAATCTTTGCAATTGCATAAGGTTCATTAGTTGGCTCTAGTATGCCAGTCAGTAAACTATCCTCTACGAGTGGCTGTGGTGCCAATTTTGGGTAGATGCAAGAAGACCCAAGAAACAATAACTTCTTCACGCCAGTTGCATAAGACTGATGGATGATATTGCTTTCAATCATCAAATTACGATAAATGAAATCAGCGCGATAAACATTATTGGCATGAATGCCACCCACCTTGGCAGCAGCTAAAAAAACATATTCTGGTTTCTCTGAATCGAAAAAACGAACTACTGCTGACTGATCAACAAGGTCCAATTCTGAAGAACTTCGAGTGACGATATTTTGATAACCCTTCGCCTGAAGCGCTCTAACGATTGCACTTCCCACCATTCCTCGGTGTCCGGCTACATAGATTTTTGCATCTAAATTCATAGAGCAAACGTACCATTTTAAACCTTAACATCCAAGGCATCACGAAGGCCATTTCCTACCATCATGAAGCTAAGCACCAAAAGCATGATCAATAATCCCGGAATCAAAGCCAAATAAGCCAGATCAGTTGTGATGTAAGCATAGTGCTCTCGAATCATATTGCCCCAACTCGGTGCGGGGATTTGGGCTCCCAGTCCCAAAAAGCTTAATCCTGCCTCAATCAAAATCGCCGACGCAAAGTTTGCTGCTGATATAACTATAATGGGCGACCAAATATTTGGCAAGATGTGTTTAAACATAATACGCAAATCAGAAAAGCCCAAAGCGCGAGAAGCTTCTATGTACTCTTTCTCACGAATGCTCAATACTTGTCCTCGAGTAATTCTTGCTACTTCCACCCACATGGTCAAACCGACGGCTAAAAACACTTTCCAAAATCCTGTTCCGAAAGCAAATGTGATCGCCATCACTAATAGCAATGTGGGCACCGCCCAAATCACATTTGTAAACCACATGATAAGCGCATCTACTTTACCTCGATAATAACCTGCGAGCAATCCCAATGTTAGCCCGATTAGTAATGAAATCACAACCGCAATAGCTCCCACACTCAATGATATCACAGTGCCGGCCATTAATCGCGACATCAAATCGCGACCGTACTTATCTGTACCCAATAAATAATTTCGATGTACCATTCGATCAAGAACGTCCTGCTGAGAAGACATTCCTTGAAAATCTGTGATGTGAAATACCTTTTCTTCACTTTCTCCGTAAGGAAGCACGTGAAGCGAGTCTCCTAGCCAAGCGACTGATTCGACGGGCAACATCTCACCATCTAATGCACGACCGCCATTCCACCATTTCGAAATAAACCCAACCTCACTTCGCTCTTTGATCACTAAAAAATCAACCTCAAATCCAGGCTTCATTCGAGATATAGCTAGAAATTGATCATTCGCATTGATCGTGTCATCCGGTCGAATCAAAGCTCCTGCAACACTCACTAAGACCATTGCTACAATAAAAATGAGCCCCGCCATCGCGAGTGGATTTCTTCGAAACTTTCTCCATATTCTAGAATCAGAACTGCTCATATTTTAACGGGACGCCCCTTCCACTTTGGTCTGTACATCGATGCTAACAAGGCCACGAATATCGTGTAAAGAGGATAGATTACACTAAAAATTAATGAAGAAAACACTCCTGCTTGTGGCATTTTTAAAGCGCGATATGAGTTGACAAAATATCGTTCACTCAACCATTTTAAAACAATCACAAACAATAAAAAAACAAGTATTTTATTATTCAAAAAAACTCCAATAGATAGAAATAAATACAAGATCGTTGAAACCATACTCAACATTCCAAAACACACCATATCAGCATCTCTCAATCGCGCCGACTTGCCCGCCCAGCGGACCCTTTGATTCAAAAAATCTACTACACTATTATTTCCATTCACAAAACAGATAGGCTCTGAAAAGTATACATATCTAACAATACCTGTTTGCTTAGACCTTTCCAACAGGAACATATCGTCCCCGGATGAAACCGAATGTTCATTCGGTAGGCTATTACTATATATTTTTTTTGAAAAATTGACGTGCGAGCCATTGGCCATCAGTGCTCGTCCAGCCATGGCCGACCCTCCCGTGATACCATGCAAGTAACTCCATTCGATTTGCTCCCACCGAAAACCACTTCTCAACCCAATAGGAAAAATAATGAGCTCGTCTTCACGAGTCACCACTCCACTCATGTGATTCCACCAATGATCCGACAAAATAACATCCGCGTCCAATGTGATGATTGATTCATACCGTGAACGTTCTACGCCTGTTCGCAAAGCACTCTTCTTTCCCTCGCCTCTGTTCTTCAATATTGTCAACTTCTCCCAATTCAATACACACCCCAATTCAATCGCACCTTCTGTATGATCATCCACAGCAATAATTTCAATCTCATTTACATCCTTTAGTTGTGAATGAAGTTGATGGAGCAATCGCTGTAGTGCATCTACATCATTTCTAAAAGGGATGATGATGGATTTGCCTTGTGGATTATTTTTAGATAAAACCGTTGGCGAAGAACTTCGCCAAACCGCCGCCCATCTGAATAATAGGATGCTATAGAAAACAGCCGTTATCACAGCAAGCCATCCAATTATATCGAGAAGCATGTACATTTACATCGACGAAAGTAAATAAAAAGCAGTGAGCGCAAAAGAAAGAATCATCTTAGGAATTGACCCCGGAACCTCTATTCTAGGTTATGGAATCATCAAAGTAGAAGGCAAAAAAATGTCGCTCATCGTCATGGGAGTTATTCGTCTTGATAAGATTGAAGATCATCACTTAAAGCTGCAAAAAATATTTGAACGTTGCATCGAACTCATCGATGGTTTTCATCCTGATGAACTCGCGATTGAAGCACCTTTCTTTGGAAAAAACGTTCAGTCGATGCTCAAACTCGGCCGTGCACAAGGCGTTGCGATTGCCGCTGCATTGAGCCGACAGCTTCCTGTGGTAGAATACGCTCCACGAAAAATCAAGCAAAGTATCACTGGAAATGGAGCAGCATCAAAAGAACAAGTAGCGGCCATGCTTCAGCAAACATTAAAAATTCCAGCTGCTGATATGCCCGAAAAACTCGATGCCACCGATGGTCTCGCCGCAGCAGTCTGTCACTTCTATCAAAGCAATACTGTAACAGGCGCTGGAAAAAGCTTTACAGGTTGGTCTTCATTCTTAAAAAACAATCCCGGCCGACTGAAGTAACTAGAAACAACTTTCGATGACAGTCGAAATCAATTCTGTCTTCGAAATACCTATCACTGCTGCTTGTTGAGGAATTATAGACGCTTCCGTAAATCCAGGAACAGTGTTGATTTCAACAACAAATGTTTCCTTGCCGCGAATCAAGAAATCGATGCGAATCATTCCTTTGCAATCCATCTTCTTGTAAATATCCTCACAGCTGCGCTGAATTTTTTCTCTAATGTGATCCGGAATTCGAGCAGGAGTTATTTCTTCCGAAGCTCCTTGATATTTTGCTTCAAAATCAAAAAACTCTTTCTTGCTCACAATCTCTGTAATGGGCAATGCCATTGGCTTCCCATTATAAATAATCACACCGCAAGTAACCTCCGTTCCAGCAATAAACTCTTCGATAATCACCTCAGAGTCTTCCACAAACGCCTTATCCAAAGCGAGGTGTAGCTCTTCTGGTTTATTTACACGTGAAGTTCCAATACTACTTCCCCCACAATTCGGTTTTACAAAACAAGGCAAGCCCAAATTCTGTGTGATGAATGAAACACTATATGGTTCGTGTTTTTTCAGCACAATAGATTTTGCCACTTGATATCCAAAAACTCCTAAGGTGCGAGTGGTCGCTTTTTTATTGAATGTCACAGCCATGTTCAGCACATCGCCCGTCGTGTGGGGAATCCCTAGCATCGCAAAATAGCCCTGTAGCTTGCCATCTTCACCAGGAGTGCCATGCACGATGATAAATGCGCCATCGAAACGATGGATCTGTTGACCATCTACTACACTAAAATCATTTCTATCAATAGGTAGATTTGCACCATTCACTTCTGCATACCACTCCTTTCTTCCAATCACTATTTTGGTAGGAGTATATTTCTCACGGTCGATGTTGTTCATGACCATTTCAGCGCTGCGCATTGAAACCGCCGCTTCACCGCTGTATCCGCCACATACTACCGCTATTCTCTTTTTCATAGTGAATGATTTTAGGCCTCTAAAGTCGGACATCAAACAAAATAAATCCAATCAAATTACCTTTCTCTTTGAACAAACTCATGTTTAATCCCAAGGCAAATATTTGTTATCATTGCATTATAATAATTCAGACCATGTTTAAGAAGATTCTTCTAGGAAGTTTCGTTGCGCTAAGCGCTTCAGCAACTATCGCTCAAAGCGGATATCAATTCACTAACACCTCTAATGTCAAGGGCTTCGAAGTGGAAGACCAATGCCAGACAGGCACATGCTGGAGCTTTGCTACAGTATCTTTTCTAGAAGCGGAAATCATGAGACAAGGTCTTCCTCCGGTTGATCTATCTGAGATGTTCAACGTCCGCGTTACGTACCCTTTGAAAGCACAGAGCTATGTTCGTTTTCAAGGAAAACAACAATTTGGTCCAGGTGGCTTAAGCCATGATGTGATCAGCACTCTACGCTCACACGGGCTTGTTCCTGAATCTGCATACACCGGATTGAAAGGAAGCGAAAAACTACACAATCACAGCTCACTTGATGCACTCTTAGAAGGTACCGTTAAAACGGTTCTTTCATCAAAGCTCAATGAATCGGGAGATGATTGGATGACTGCAGTAAATGGTATTCTTGACGCATACATCGGACCTCTGCCAACTGAATTCGACTTCCAAGGAAAAAAATATACCCCGGCATCATTCCGCGATGCAATGAAAATCAATGCTGATAATTATGTCAGCCTTTCTTCTTTTACACATCATCCATTTTACACCAACTTCGTTCTTGAAGTTCCAGACAACTGGGCAAAGGGAGCATTCATGAATCTACCGTTAGATGAATTCCATAAAGTGATTGATTATGCTTTAGACAATGGCTACACCATTGCATGGGATGCTGATGTTAGTGAGAAAGGATTTTCTTTCAGCAATGGCCTAGCGATTGTGCCAAGCGAGCCGATTTCTAAAGATGAATTCGGTAAAAAAATCCATCTAGAAAAAACCATCGATCAAAAGATTCGTCAAAAAGCTTTCGATGAATTTGAAACTACTGATGATCACTTAATGCACATTACTGGCAAAGCAAAGGACCAAAACGGAAACGTTTACTATATCATTAAAAACTCTTGGGGAACTCAAAATCCCTTTGGTGGATATCAATACGTTTCATCTTCATATCTGCGTTACAAAACTGTTAGCATAGTCCTTCACAAAGACGGAATACCTGCTGATATCAAGAAAAAAATCGGCATGTAATCGTTTATGGCAGAGAAAGAAAAAAAGGCTAGCCCCGCAAAAAAAAGAAGTATAGGTAAAAGAATATGGCGCTTCATCTGGAAGTCGACCATGTGGTTTTTCATTATCTCTATTTCCCTTGTGATTTTGTATCGATGGGTCAATCCTCCTATCACCATCCTTCAAATCCAAGAAAGATGCGACTGCCCCGAAGGATCCGAATACCGTCAAGAATGGGTGGATGCTGAAGATATTTCTCTATACATGAAACTTGCTGTAGTGGCAAGTGAGGACAACAACTTCATGAAGCACAATGGACTCGATTGGGGGGCAATTGAAAAAGCTAAGAAGTATAACGCTACGCATAAAAAGAAGCGCGGTGCGAGCACCATCAGCCAACAAGTAGCAAAGAATGTTTTCCTCTGGCCTAGCAGAACGTGGATTAGAAAAGGATTCGAGGTTTACTTCACTTATCTCATAGAATTTTTCTGGTCGAAAGAAAGAATCATGGAAGTCTATCTCAATGTGATTGAAATGGGGCCTTGTAAATTCGGAGTGGGTGCTGCGGCGAAAGATTACTTCAAAACAAGTGCATCCAAACTCTCGCGTGAACAAGCGGCACTCATTGCTGGAAGTCTACCCAATCCAAAGAAATTTAATCCTGGCAGACCCTCTGGATATTTACTTAAAAGACAAGCAGCCATTACACGTTTGATGCGCTTAATTGGAGATAAATACTTCGAACGTTACGCTGACGGAGTTCCTGAAGAAGAACTAGAAAAGGAGAAAGAAGGACTGGATGATTAAAATCCAATACTAAAACCCGCTCTAAAAACAGGATATACAAATGGAGATTTCGGATCCTGGATCACATCGTAAAGAAGCATTATAAAAAACCCTCCATTCTCATCACCTTCCTGATATCCTATGCCCGCAAGGCATGCAGGAAAATTGTATCTGAAAGTTTGTCCTTCGAACTGCTCACTCACGAATACCTGCGTCAATTCTACTTGACCCAAAACTTTATCCCAGGCCTTTGCTCTAGTAAAAAGAGATGGTCCTACAGTTTGAAATTTATAAAGTGAGTTTCCAATGTAATTGTAATCTACCCCAACACCTGCGCCCAACCATTCGGTAAGCTTGTAACCAACTTGAGGATTGACATTCACAACGAGATAATCCCCGAATGCAAGACCTAACCCACCTCCGAAGAACAAGCGTTCTGCAAATTCTGATTTCTCCTTTTTTGGTTTTGATTCTGCACTTGGAACGCCATAGTCGTCATCCTGAGAGAATGCACAAACCGATAAAAATAAGCCGAGTGCTACAAGACTAATTTTCATACACAGTATATTATTTAGACTTTACAATTTGAATGGTTTCAGTAAAGCTTTCGCCCTTTACAACAACACTGTAAGCTCCTGACTCCAAACTCAAGCCAGCCAACAGCACTCTGTGTTTTGTTGCTGGCAGATTTTCATTCAATAAGACACTTACAAGTCTACCATTCATATCGAATATTTGTGCATTAACAAATTCCGCCTTTGACAAAGTAAACTCAATGAATGAAGACTCTGTAATCGGATTAGGAAAAACAGAAAGACCGACCGAACGTTCGTTCGGTTCAGAAACGCTACTTGAAACATCAAATCCTACGAAAGTAACCGTTTCATTTCCAGAATTAGGTATAATTAAAGTATCTATCTCTTCTGCATAACAAATATCCGCTGGCAAAGACAAACCCGGCGCGGTTACAATTTCATTCACCGTAAAATTGCTTGAGAATCGTGTAATACGTGTTGGACTCCAAGAACTCACATAGAAATTACCATACAAGTCATTGTCAATTCCATCGCAACTACCAAGGGTAGTCGACGTGAGTGTGGTAACGCTATAGTCCGCAAGTGAAATGGCCTTGATAGGTGCATTCGCTCCCCAATTCACGAATACCAATCGATTATTATCACCATCATAGACAATTCCATTTGGAGTGGTCCCCGTGTTTGCAACAATAGTGGTTACAACAGGATTAGACAAGTCTGTTATATCAATTTGATGAACTTTCAACAAAGCAAAATCAGTTACCCAAATTTTGCTCTCCCCGTCGCTGGCCATGCCATTTAAAAATGATGCCCCACTTATGATTTGATTCATTAATTCCGATCCATCACCTAGATTGTATCCCTTCACACTATTTCCGACAATAGCAAACAAAATATCATTCATTATTTCCATCCCATATTGGGCTGCGGGAATAGATCCAAACTCTTGAATTGGATTTCCGTCTCCATCCACCTCTATGATATTATTCCCATTACTCACGAAAAATCGACCCGAAATATGATCATACTCTACAGATTCAATATCTATGAGATTCTGACTAAAAGAGGAAATGCTTGTTAAAGCTAAAAATGCAAAGGCGATTTTTTTCATAGGAGGTTTAATATAGACCGTAAATATGCAAAGAGATTGAACATCAAACATCATTATCATACTTTTGCACCATGAAAAATTTTCACGGAAAAGAATTCAAACTAGGAATCCTAGGTGGTGGTCAGCTCGGCAGAATGCTCATTCAAGAAGCAATCAACTACAATGTACAAGTACACATTATTGACCCCGCAGCGGATGCACCTTGCAGTCAAATAGCGCATTCTTTTTCTGTTGGAAATTTCAATGATTACGACACCGTTCTTGCGTTTGGCAAAGACAAAAATGTATTGACCATCGAAATCGAACATGTCAATGTAGATGCTCTGAAAGAACTCGAAAAGCAAGGAGTTGAGGTATATCCTCAACCACATGTTTTGGATATTATAAAGGATAAAGGACTGCAAAAACAATTTTATGCAGAAAACCACATCCCTACCTCTGAATTCCGCATTACTTCTAATAAAGAAGAAGCGCTCAACCATCTATCAGATGGCCCTTGGATGCAAAAATTACGCACCGGCGGTTATGATGGCAAAGGTGTTACGCCTCTCAAAAATATAGATGATGCAGCAACAGCATTTGATGCACCTTCAGTACTAGAAAAATGGGTAAGCTTCGAAAAAGAAATAGCGGTCATCGTTGCTAGAAACAAGTCAGGACAAATCACAAGTTTCCCCGCAGTTGAAATGGAGTTTAATCCTGAAGCCAACTTGGTTGAATTTCTTTTTGCACCCGCAAATATTTCCCCTGAGATAGAGTCTAAGGCTCAAGCTGTAGCTATCGACATCATTACAAAACTTGAAATGGTGGGCATCCTAGCCGTTGAAATGTTCTTGACAAAAGATGGAGAAATTTTGGTGAATGAAATTGCACCTCGTCCGCATAACAGCGGCCACCAAACGATTGAAGGTAACATCACCTCACAATACGAGCAACATCTCCGCGCCATTCTTGATATGCCCCTTGGCGACACATCGCTGATTGCACCAGTGGTAATGGTAAATATTCTTGGAGAAAAAGGCTACGCAGGACCGGCGATTTATGAAGGTTTAGACGAAGTCCTTTCTATTCCCGGTGCTTATGTTCACTTGTATGGAAAAACAGAAACGAAGTCGTTTAGAAAAATGGGGCACTGCACTGTTTTGAATAAAGATTTAGAAACAGCTAAGCAAAATGCACGAATGGTTTTGGAAACGCTAAAAGTTATTGCTTAGATTTTTTCTCCCAATAAATCACTTTCGATTTTTCCACAATGTCCAATGCTCTCTTGATTCGAACATCAATAGACTTGGCGCTATCCACGTAATATATCCAACCTCTTTGCCTGCCAGGGAGCAATGAATCAAATGCTGCTTTGCCTTCGGGATCTTGACTAAAAACCTCTGCCAATTCCTCTGGTAGCGGAAATCCATATTCACTTTCGTCGAGTCTTATTTTTACAGAAACCTCTGCCCCTTCGATACACTTAGATTTTTTTGCCTTTTCCTTGCTCAAGGTGATATAAAAATCTCCATCCTTACTTTTTCGCAAAGCGCAGGGAAATTCAAAGCCATTTATTTCACATATCACTCTCGCCGTTTTTCCCCCTGTCAAATCCTTTACACCCCACGCTGGAATGGGCAAAGACCAATAAACAAAGTCCTCGTTTACAGGAATAATTCTAGTGTCAATAATTACCTCGGTGGATTTCTTTTTTGCCATGAGTTCAAAGATAATTGTAGTTTCGTAACCGTTATGAAGCAATATCACGATTTACTCCAACACCTCCTTGATAAAGGAGTTTATAAAAGCGACCGAACTGGAACCGGAACATACAGTGTTTTCGGACATCAGATGCGTTTTGATCTAAGTGAAGGCTTTCCGCTTTTGACTACAAAAAAGCTTCACACCAAAAGTATTATTCATGAACTTTTGTGGTTCCTACAAGGAGATACCAATATTGCTTACCTCAAAGAAAATGGTGTGAGTATTTGGAACGAATGGGCGGATGAAAATGGCAACCTTGGTCCAGTGTACGGCTACCAATGGCGCTCATGGCCAAATCCAGACGGCACATCTACCGATCAAATAAAAAATTTAGTTGAAGGATTAAAGAAAAATCCAAATTCTCGTCGACATATTGTCTCTGCCTGGAACCCATCCTTCATTGAAGAAATGGCGCTGCCGCCTTGTCATTGCTTGTTCCAGTTTTATGTGGCAGACGGAAAACTAAGCTGCCAACTGTACCAAAGAAGTTGCGATACATTTTTAGGAGTTCCTTTCAACATCGCAAGCTATGCGCTTTTGACACTTATGATCGCTCAAGTCTGCGACTTGCAGCCCGGAGAATTCGTTTGGACAGGAGGCGACGTGCATCTATACAGCAACCACCTCGACCAAGCAAAACTTCAATTGACTAGAGAATTCAGACCTCTTCCAACTATGAAGATTAATCCAGAGGTCAAAGATCTTTTCGAATTCAAGTTCGAAGACTTTACACTAGAAAATTACGATCCGCATCCTCATATCAAAGCTGCCGTTGCAGTTTAATATTTTATCATGAAGCTCAGCTTGATTGTGGCCATGGGCCAAAACCGTGAAATCGGGAAAGACAACGATTTGCTCTGGCATTTGCCAGCTGATATGAAGTTTTTTAAAGATACCACGAAAGGAAAAGCCGTTATCATGGGGCGCAAAAACTATGAGAGCATCCCTCCGAAATTTCGTCCTTTGCCTGGTCGCAATAATATTGTCATTTCTAGAAATGCCGATTACCAAGCCCCCGAGTGCTACGTAGTGACGAATATTCAAGAGGCCGTTCAAACCGCCATGGAACTCGGAGAAGAAGAAGCCTTCATTATTGGTGGCGCTCAGATCTACGACATTGCCTTGCAACAACTCGAACTCGATACCCTTTACATCACAGAGGTAGAAGCCTCATACCCGGAAGCACACGCCTTTTTCCCGATATTCAATGATCAAAACTGGACCAAGGAAATCATTGCCACACAAGAGGTATCAGAGCTCAACCCTATTGCTTTCACCATTTATCGATACGACCGTAAAGCATAATTTGGACAAATTCCAGATAAGGGAGTCTTGACAGATATATGACATTCAAGGAAAGTCCAAGACGACCTTTGTTATCGTATATAAGGAAAATGTCCCACGAGTGAACGATCTAAGAGTTATAGCCATCACCCATAAGAACTTCTCGCTAGAAGAGATTGGGCGTTTCCATATTCAGCCAGAACATCGCCAAGAAGTACTTCAAAACTTAAAAACTAATTTCCAGCTTAGTGAAGTAATGTTTCTAAGTACCTGCAACAGAGTAGAACTCGTTGTTTCACTTCCCCACTACGTTTGTCCTGGTCTTACAGCGCAATTGCTTTCTGCATTGCACCCGAATCTAGAAGAATCATTTATCAAGAGCGCAGCAGCTCGCGCAGAACGATACAACGGAGCTGAATCTATACAACACCTACTACGCGTGGCTTCTAGCTTAGAATCACTCGTAATTGGTGAAAGAGAAATCATCACACAACTTCGCAAATCTTACGAAGACTGTGAAGCCCTCGGACTTACAGGTGATTCCATTCGACTTGCCATTAATCAATGTGTAAAAACAGCCAAAGAAATTTTCACCTACACCGACCTTTCGAAAAAGCCGGTGTCTGTTGTTTCGCTTGCATGGCAGCGTTTTAAAGAGTTTGGAATAAAAACCGATGCTCCTATTTTGCTTATTGGTGCGGGACAGATTATCCGCAATTTTTCCAAATTCTTGTTTGAAAACGGCTACAACAATATCACGGTTGCCAATCGTAGTATTGAACGTGCAGCCCAATTAACGAAGGACTTTTCAGGCAATGCAATTCTTCTCGATGAATTAAAAAACTACACAGCAGGTTTCGACGCTCTTGTGACTTGCACCGCATCTGAAGATGCTGTTGTGACTGCTGAACTGTATCGCTCGTTAATCGCTAATGACAACAGTAAGAAGCTAGTAATCGATTTGGCATTACCTACAGATATTGCAGCTGAAGTGGTAAACACTTTCGACATGGAATATGTCGATATGGTTCAAATTCAGCAAATGGCTAGCACCAATATCCAGTATCGCGAGCAAGCAATTGTTGACTGCGAGCCAATCATTCAAGCTGGAATGAGAGAATGTGAACGTGCTTTCAATGAACGAAAAATTGAAAATGCGATGCGTAGCATTCCTGAGGCGATTAAAGAAATCAAATCAACTGCCCTAGGAAACGTTTTTGCGAAAGATTTGGAGCAGCTCGATGACAATTCCAAAGAGGTCTTGGAAAAAATTCTCCAATACATGGAGAAAAAATACATTTCTGTGCCGATGAAGATGGCAAGAGAAGTACTTTTGGATGCAGTCCAAAAAAATTGATTGTCTTTTTTTAAGCACTATTTATGAAAACATCCCTGATTATCGGTACTCGCGGTAGTGATTTGGCATTATGGCAAGCGAACTACGTGCAGAGTAAATTGAAAACACTCGGTGTTGAATCTACCATTCACATTATCAAAACACAGGGAGATCAGATCCAACATTTGAGCTTGGATAAACTCGAAGGAAAAGGATTTTTCACAAAAGAAATTGAAGACGCACTGCTCAAAAATGAAGTGGATATTGCAGTGCATTCACATAAAGATTTAGAAACCGAACAACCATTCGGTTTGATGATTGCAGCAGTCAGCGATCGCGCAGATGCCGCAGAAATGCTACTCATTCATCCAAGAGCATTTGACGAAAGTCAAAAAATCCCGTTCAAACTCAATGCAATTGTTGGCACCTCTAGTGCTCGCAGAAAATCGCAAATTTTACACTTCAGACCAGACATCACACTACAAGATATCCGTGGCAATGTGCCCACTCGCGTTCAAAAATTACGCGATGGACAATACGACGCGATACTTCTTGCAAAAGCTGGTCTCGATCGACTGGAGCTAGACTTATCTGATTTAAAAGCAGTACCCCTCGATCCAGAATATTTCGTTCCTGCACCTGCACAAGGAGTGCTCGCCATTCAGTGCCGCTCAAATGATGAAGACACCATTGCAATTCTTAAAAAAATGAACAATGATAAAGTGGCCATTACAACAGGAATTGAACGTACAGTGCTTAACAAAATGCACGGTGGTTGTCACTTGCCATTAGGCGTTTACGCTACTGAAGAGGATGGCGAATACACAGTACATGTATCTTATGCGACCGCATGGGATCAGCCCGTACGCAATATCTCATTCATGGCTGACAATGCTGAAGGCCTTCCACAACTCATCATTGATGAGATAAAAAAATAATATGAAAACAGCGCTCATCACCAAACATCTTTCAAAAGATAGTCTTCTGCGAGAACAGCTTTTGAAGGAAGGTGTTGAATTGATTGAGCGACCGTTCATCTTCACCTCGCCTATCTCAAGCGTTTCCGAATGGCCGCAGGCCAAATGGGTATTTTTCTCATCACCAAAAGGAGCTGAAATCAGCATCAAACTTGGCCTAGATCTGTCGAAATATCGTATCGCCGCATTGGGAGAAGGTACTGCTAAAAGTTTACCGCAAACAGTAAAGCCTGAATTTGTAGGATATAGCACAGATACGCGAGCTGTAGCAGAGGATTTTTTAAAATTTGTGGGTGATGAATCTGTCCTTTTTCCACTTTCAGATCGATCACTCAAAAATGTCAGCAGCATTTTTCCAGAACATCAAAAAACAGAAGTACAGTGCTATCATACCACCACCGTGGCTATGGATTGCCCGAAGACAGATGTCATCATTTTTTCCAGTCCGAGCAATGTAGAAGGTTTTTTATTGAAAAATAAAATCAGCCCTCATCAGAAAGTGATCACATTCGGCCCAAGCACCGCTTTATACTGTGTTGAACATCAAATCGAAGTTAGCGAAAGCCTTGAAAATACTCAAGATTCTACGCTTCTCACCACAATATTGAAGTGGATTAGTCGTTCGTGACCGCGCCAATGCTATTTTTATCCCGATGAAATTACGCCGCCTCCTTATTTGTATATTCAGTTTTTACAGTGTTTTTGCCTTTTCTCAAAATGAGAATTCAGCCGAAACAGACCTTGCACCAAAATATGTCAATGAATTCTTGACCATTGGTGTTGGCGCGCGTGCATTGGGAATGTCACTTTCTCAAGTGGCTTCTGTAAAAGATGTAACAGCCGGCTATTGGAACCCGGCGGGTCTCTTGGGAATCAAGAGCTCTCTCCAAGCTTCTGCCATGCACAGCGAGTATTTTGCAGGTATTGCAAAGTATGATTATGCAGCGGTAGGAAAAGCCATCGACTCTGTCAGTGCCGCATCATTTTCCTTCATTCGATTTGGTGTTGATGATATTCCAAATACTACTGAATTAATAGATGCAGGTGGGAATATTGATTATGATCGAATCACCACATTCAGTGCAGCCGACTACGCTTTTATCTTCTCCTATGCGCGCAAAGGCCTTCCGTTTTATCAAGGCTTCAATAAAAAAGAAATTAGAGATCAAAATAGTGTCAGAGGTTTTAGATGGGGTGCCAATGCAAAAATCCTTTATCGTCAAATCGGTGATTTCGCGAATGCATGGGGCTTCGGATTAGATGCAGGACTTCAATATGATTTGGATAAATGGCACTTCGGCGCAAGTGCTCGTGATATCACTGGAACCTTCAGCGCATGGTCTTATTCACTGAGCGAACGCACTAAAGAAGTGTTCGAACAAACCAACAACGACATCCCTGAAAATGGCCTTGAAATAGCATTACCGCGTGTCATTTTAGGTGCAGCAAGAGAATTTCAAATTAAGAAAATTTCTGTTTTGGCTGAAGTGAATACTAACATTACAACGGATGGAAAACGTAATACGATTGTTTCCACTAACGCTGTAAGTATTGATCCATCCATGGGTATTGAAGTAGGCTATAACAATATCATCTTCTTCCGTTCCGGAATTGGAAACATTCAGAGATATACCGATTTCGATGGATCAAAATATTTGACCATTCAACCAAATATCGGAATTGGATTGCGCATCAAATCGCTTTACCTCGACTACGCTCTATCAGATATAGGAAACGTTTCGGATGTTCTATACAGCAACATCTTCTCGTTGAAATACGACCTATTTAAATAGTCTCCTCTTTTCTCCAGCTCATCAGCATGAACGACCATGCGAAGGCAAACCAAATAATTGCGAAGAACAAGTGAATAGGTTGCGCGAATGCTGGAACACCTGCATAAGCCAGTGTCATACCTATTGCAATTTCAAATAATGCTACGATAAATATTCCTTTGAGAGGACGTGGCAAAAACGACAATCCCTTGCTTCGGATGTATGTAAAAATCAGTAGTGCCACCACTAGTATCGAAAAGCTACGGTGTACTTTGAAAATCCAAGGAAGTTGTTCGATCCATGTCCATCGATCGTCGCTGCGATCTGCAACAATATCTAATGCTTCTCGCACTTGAGTTCCAAGCACGATTTGAGAGAACGCAACTACCGCCCAAACGGCAGAAATAATCTTCCAGAAAAGTGAATTAATTTTTACTCGCGCATCTACAATTCTGTGTCGGTGTATGATCATCATCAACAATGCAACAATGACGATGGAGCCTAACATGTGTAAGGTAATTTTGACCGGCAATAGTTCTGCGTCTACCACCGTCTTTCCGAGCCAAGCCTCAAAGCCCAACATGAAGAGAGTTAATGCTGCAAGTACAAAAGTTGTTTTGTCTTTTTGTTTTATTAAATGAATGAAGCTGAGTACAAAAAGAATCAGAACTGGAATACCAGAAAGCGCTCCAATCAAGCGATTCACATATTCTATCCAAGTATGAACAGGGTTATAGTATGCAAAGTCGTGTTCTGGATATTTCGTCCATTCAACTCGATTGAATTCATTGCGTGCAAAAACGGAGTCTTGCGCTACCCACAAGGTATCATTGAGTAGCACCATTTGACCTTTGCTGAATACTTTTCCATCACGATAAGTCAAAGGCTCGATGTCGCTTGGAGGAATATAATAGCCATAGCATTTTGGCCAATCTGGACAACCCATTCCACTACCGGACATGCGTACAATGCTTCCAGCAAGGATGACCATGAATATTAAGACCAGAGAAATCTTAGCGAACAGAAGTATCGTTGGGGACTTTTTCATAAGCTGCAAAAGTAACCGCTGAACCTTTTGCTAAGTTCATTCTTTCGTCACAAGATGACGAAAATCACTATCGAATGAGACCTGAAATACTTTGTAAAAGATTGAGCAGTTGAAAAATTTTACCATAGTCAGCAGATTGCACTCCAGCGCCAGATGCCGCAGCACCCGTAGCCTCTGATTTTTTGTAATCAACTACTTCAACTGCTTTGACAGCGTACATACCATCAGCGATTTTGCCTACGCACTGAATCATTTCCTTTTCGGAAATCTTTGCTGGATCAAATTGAACAGAAACAATATTGGAAGCGCGTTGCTCTTGGAAATCAAGGTCAGTAAGAACGACTCCTTCGAGTGCTTGAAGCTCTTGCTGGATTTTTCCACCGCATCCCGCAGCGCAGGTCATTCCAGTGATATCAAGTTTCGCCACTGTTTTCACTTCTGCTCCATCCATTGTCTTATGTTCAATCTTAACATCGGCAGAGGTAGCATTATTGGCTTCAGAGGAAGGTCCGGCGCAAGAACTAGCCAATACAACTAGACCTAACATTAGAGCTGCGATATTCTTAATCATAATTCAATGGATTTATGTTGTAAAAATAGAATAACAATTCTGATTTAGGCGAATCATGAATCGTTAATTTTGCAAAAAAAAATTTGAAGTCCTTACAACCTCTCCATGTCTTCGTTCTAGCTCTATTAGCCCTTACTTGGGGAAGTTCATTCATCTTGATGAAATACGGAATGCACGCGGAGAATGGAAAACTCGTTTTCACTCCCAACCAAGTAGCAAGCATGCGCCTTTCTCTTGCCGGACTAGCGCTACTTCCAGTGAGTGTCTTTGCTATTAGAAAATTAAAAAGAGAAGATTTAAAATGGATCATGCTTGTAGGCCTTGTAGGCAGCGGCATTCCAGCTTTCCTTTTTACCAACTCTCAAAAATTTCTCGATAGCAGCCTAGTAGGTATTTTAAATTCCCTCACCCCACTGTTCACATTGATTGTGGCTCGATTGGTCTTTAAAAAAATGATTGAGCCTCGACAAACAGTCGGTGTCCTCATCGGACTGGGAGGAGCTATTGCACTGGTTTCGCTCCGAGGCTTTGGAGCAAGCAGTCATTGGGAGTATGCTTTTCTAATCTTAATCGCAACCCTGAGCTATGGGGTAAGTGTCAATGTGGTGCAAAACAAACTTGCTCATGTAAGTTCCTTACACATCACTGCCATCTCATTGTTATTCGCTGGAATTCCTTGTGGTATGTACGCATTTAGCACTGGAGTCCCAGAGGTGGTTGTGAATCACCCAAAAGGCTGGATATCCTTTGCCGCTGTGGCAACGCTTGCATTGGCCGGCACTGCGATGGCTAACATGCTCTACTTCTGGCTGACTCAACAAACCTCAGCGTTGATTGCGTCATCCGTGACTTACCTCATGCCTCTTGTAGCAGTAATGTGGGGAGTAATGGATCATGAAGTACTGAATGTGTTCCATCTTATTTGCGCATTAATTATTCTTTCAGGCGTCTGGCTCGTATCCAATCGAAAAAGATAATTGTAGGGAAACAAACAAAAGGTTTGTATAACAAAATACTACACCTTGTTTACCTACTTATGAGAAAGCGATTCGACTCTTTAGCCAAATGGCTTTCGCCAAAATTTCAAACAGTTCATCTCGAATACAAGGTGAACCTTATTCCTCGATTTAAAGAAGGAAATTTTGTATTTGAAAAGTTGAACGCACTTGTCAAGGAGAATCATAATAGCTTTAGAGAATTATTAGAGAGCTTTACTATTCATCTGGACAAAATCTCAGAGATCAAGGAACATTCGCAAGAAACAAATGAAGACCTCCCCACTTGGAATAATGGATATTTCCCTGGAATGGACATCATCAATCTGTATGGGGTCATTGCGCATTGCAAGCCAAAACAAATTTTAGAGATTGGATCTGGAAACTCAACCAAGGTGGCGCGAAAGGCTATTCGCGAAAATGAACTCCCTACCAAAATAACATCAATAGATCCCTTTCCTAGAGCGAATATTGACCATTTGAGTGACACCGTGATTCGACTTCCTTTGGAAGAGGTTACTCAGATCGGAAATTTGGTTTCTACCTTGGAGGCTGGTGACATTCTGTTTATCGACAACTCTCATCGCTCACTGCCCAACTCAGATGTGACCATTTGCTTCCTCGAACTATTGCCTCAATTGAAGAAAGGGGTCATTGTGCATGTCCACGATATCTACATTCCATTCGAATATCCCCAATACATGTGTGATCGATTGTATAATGAGCAATATTTCTTAGCTTCTATGCTGATGAATAACCCGGACCGATACAAGACGATCTTGCCAAACTACTACATCTACCAAAACACTGATTTACAGGGCGTTCTAGCTCCATTCTGGAATCTACCAGTGATGCAAAACGTTGAAAAACATGGGGGTTCCTATTGGCTGCGTATCGAAGAATAGCAGAAAATTTGGGATAACCGAAAGAAAGTTGTACATTTGCACCCCTTAAAAAGTTTTTTTAACCCATAAATCTCATAACAGATGTACGCAATTGTAGAGATAGCAGGGCATCAGTACAAAGTACAGAAAGACCAGCAGATCTTTGTAAACCGTCTGCAAAACGAAGAAGGAAGCAAGGTTGATTTCGACCGTGTTCTCTTGATCGACGACGGTGGAAAAGTTACTGTAGGCGCCCCAGCTATAGAAGGTAAAAAGGTGACCGCCAGCGTAGTGAAACACCTAAAAGGAGACAAAGTAATTGTCTTCAAAAAGAAACGCAGAAAAGGTTACATCAAGAAGAACGGTTTCCGTGCTTACTTGACTGAAATCAAAATCGAAAAAATCGGTTAAACCACCTCTAAATCCAATAAGAAATGGCACACAAGAAAGGTGAAGGTAAAGTAAAGAACGGCCGTGAGTCGGAAAGCAAAAGATTAGGCGTAAAAATTTACGGCGGTCAAGTTTGCATCGCAGGTAACATTATCGTTCGTCAACGTGGAACACGTCACAATGCAGGTGTAAACGTAGGTATCGGAAAAGATCATACGCTATACGCTCTTGTTGACGGAACAGTTGAATTCCGTAAAAAGAAAGACAACAAGTCGTTCGTAACGGTTATTCCTGCTCAGGCATAACCGGGGGTACCGGCTAAAAGGATACTTAAAACTCCCGGACCACGATCTTCGTGGATCGGGAGTTTTTTTTTAACCCAATACTATCATGCTTCAAGTTAATTACATTCGAGAAAATAAAGAAAAAGTACTCGCTGGCCTTGCTAAGCGTAATAAAGATTTTTCTACTCAAATCGACGAAGTACTCGCTATCGACGAAACGCGACGCAAAACACAAAACGAATTAGACTCACTCCTTGCTGAAGCGAATAAACTCGCTAAGGAAATTGGTGATCTATTCAAAGCTGGTAAAAAAGATGAAGCAGATGCGCTCAAAGCACGTACTGCAGAAATCAAAGAAACTACCAAGCAACTCGAGCTTACTCTTGCAGGACACGAAGAAGCACAAAAACAACTCCTCTATCAAATTCCAAACGTGCCATTTGAAGCAGTGGTGCAAGGAAAATCAGCAGAGGAAAATGTGGAGGTCTTTAACTGGGGCACTATTCCTAGTCTTGAAGAATCGAAAAAACCTCACTGGGAATTAGCCGCGGAATACAAACTCATCGATTTCGAATTGGGAGTGAAAATTACTGGCGCTGGATTCCCTGTTTATATGGGAGCAGGAGCACGACTACAAAGAGCCCTGATCAATTTCTTCCTAGATGAAGCGCAGAAAGCGGGATACAAGGAAGTAACACCTCCTCACATGGTCAACGAAGCCAGCGGCTACGGCACCGGACAGCTACCGGATAAAGAAGGTCAGATGTACTATGTAAAAGAGGACGATTTGTACCTCATCCCAACCGCTGAGGTACCCTTGACGAATCTTTATCGTGATGTGATTCTTAAAGAAGATGAGCTACCAGTATTGATGACTGGATATACACCTTGCTTCCGTCGTGAAGCGGGATCTTATGGTAAAGATGTACGTGGACTTAACCGTCTGCACCAATTTGACAAAGTTGAAATCGTTCAGCTTGCACATCCTGATAAAAGCTATGAAATTCTAGAAACAATGGTAGAGCATGTAAAAATGCTTCTTCAAAAACTAGAACTTCCCTTCCGTATCGTGCGCCTTTGCGGGGGTGACATGGGCTTTACATCTGCGATGACCTACGACTTTGAAGTGTATTCTGCTGCACAAGAGAGATGGTTGGAAGTAAGCTCTACTTCAAACTTTGAAACCTTCCAAGCAAATCGTTTGAAGTGCAGATTCAAAGGACAAGATGGTAAAACACAATTGGTACATACACTCAATGGTTCTGCCCTAGCACTTCCTCGTATCATGGCATCATTGCTTGAAAATAACCAAACAGCTAATGGCATTAAGATTCCAGCTGCACTCGTTCCCTACATGGGCTACGCTGCAATTGAGAAAAATTAACCACTCGTAGAACATACATTGCCTGAATCGCGTTAATTTCGCAAGGATGGCGTCTATTAAGAAAATATATACCATCGCCATGCTTATCATGGCGATGGCTGTTTTAGAGAACTGCTCTTGGCAAAAAGATTATACCTCCGAAATTCGCACGGTAGATTCTCTTCATGTCCAACTAGACAGCATTATCGAAACAGCAAAAGCACTTTCTCTTGATTCTATCCTTATCGCTCAGGACAGTGTGATGTCTCATACCACTTTCATTCAGTTCGCTTTTCAAGGTGAAATGAAAAAAGACATGGCAGAAACGATTTCGCATTATCGCTACGCGGTTTCCGTTCTAAATGATCCAGAAAAACAATACCTCGATATGCTCGCTGCTTGCATGACAAGCAAAGTGCAACTCGAGAATTTAAAAGCGGCTTTAACTTCAAAAGCCACAACAGATTCACTAGGCAACGAAATTAACGAGGCCTATGTTCAGCAAGCCATGAATGCGGAACGCAAAGCTTCTGAGATGGCGCAGAAATTGTTTGACACTTATCAAGAAGCATATCATAAATCAATGAATGCTTACAATGAAAATAAACTGCCTATTCAAACATGGGTAGATTCACTAAGAAATATTTAAAATGAAAAAGAAGTTCTCTCTTAGCAGCGTCGTGAGACTCATTACAGTGAGCCTTCTATTCCTTTTTGCAGGCTCGGTTGTTGCACAACAAGATCTAGAATTGGCAGAGTATTACTACGAAAATGGCCGTTTCGAAGAAGCCCGACTCTATTACGATAAAATTTATAAGACCAATAAAACCAATAAGGTTTACACCAATTATCTCAACACCCTGATCGCTCTCAATGATTTCGAAGAAGCGGAAAAATTGGTAAAGAAAAAAATAAAAACAGAGAATGAGGACGGGGTCGCATACGTTCAAATGGGCGATCTCTATAATAAATTCAACAAAAAAGAAGAGGCACGTGGACAGTTTAATAAAGCTGTTGACGCATGCGTCCCTACTCGAAACAATGTTCTCCGATTAGCCAGTGAGTTTACAAAGATCAATGAATACGAATATGCACTTAAAGTGTATGAAAAGGGAAAGAAAGACGGAAAGGACGGCTACTCTTACTCCTACGAGATTTCCAATATGCAAGGAAGTCTTGGGCAATATGATCTGATGATTGAAAGTATGTTGGATTTATTGCTGGAGTCTCCCAACTATATGCAAACCGTGCAAAATACTTTTGACCGCACGCTACAAATTCAAGAGAATGAGACCAATATGGAATTGCTCAAAGGCAAGCTCCTCAAGCGTGTACAGAAGTATCCTGAAAATATTGAGTACGCAGAAATGCTTACATGGATTTATTTACAGAAAAAAGAATTTGGTATGGCTTTCATTCAGGCTTCTGCCCTTGACAAACGCTTGAATGAAACAGGTTTTAGAATTCTTAATCTTGGTGACCTTGCAGCCAATAGCAAAGATTACACTGCCGCTGCTAAAGCCTATCAATACATCATCGATAAAGGTCCTGCTAATGAATATTACTTCGTAGCACGCACAGAAAAATTGCGCGTTGTCTCCCAACAACTTGCAGAGAAGTCAGGAATTGACATAGCCGCTTACACCGCTCTTGCTGCAGATTACCAAACTACTATTGATCAATTAGGAAAAAATGTAGAGACTGCAACAATGATCAAAGATCTCGCGCATATCTACGCGTTCTATACCAACGAACCTGACAAAGCTATATCTCTTTTAAGAGAGGCCATTGAATTGCCTGGTGTTTATGGAAAAGTGCAAGCCATATGCAAACTAGAACTTGGAGATGTGTTAGTTTTCAAAGGAGAAATTTGGGATGCATCACTTCTTTACTCTCAGGTTGAATTAGATTTCAAAGAGGATCCACTTGGAGCGGAAGCGAAATACCGCAACGCCAGAATTTCATATTATGTTGGAGATTTTGAATGGGCACAAGGACAACTGGATGCTCTGAAAGCCTCTACTACCAAGCTTATTAGCAATGATGCCATTGATCTTTCGCTGTTGATCACAGACAACTTCAACATGGATACGATCACCGCACCGATGCAGATGTACGCTCGTGCTGATTTACTTTTTTTCCAAAATAAATTTGAGCAATCTCTACTTACACTCGATTCTCTTTTCAAAGAGTATCCAGATCATTCTCTAACGGATGAGGTCTATATGTTGAAGGCTGGAATTTTCATGAAAAAAGGAAATCATACAGAAGCACTTGCATTGTATGATAAAGTACTTCAGTTTCATACTACAGATATCACTGCTGATGATGCGTTGTTCAAGAGTGCAGAAATTCAAGAACGCATCATTCTCGACACAGCAAAGGCGATGCAGCTTTATGAAAAGCTTATCACAGAATATCCCGGCAGTCTCTATGTCATTGAAGCGCGTAAGCGATTCCGAGCATTGCGAGGAGATAGCATTGAATAAAAAAGGCCAGCTTTCCGTTGAGAGCTGACCCATTTTATTTACTTGCTTGTAACCTGTTTACGTTATAATCGCAGATCTATATTTCCAAAACTGCAATCCACATCAATTGAGACTCCGCCATTTCCGGAAGTTCCCTTCGTAGCGACACTCAGATCATCTTTTGAGTTGAATGTTGTCTTATGCTCTCCCTTCACTTCTAGCTTACCGAATGAACATTCGGTATCAAAAGTTACTCCAGTTCCTTCTGCATTGACATAAGCATTGCCATACTCACATTCGAGCTCTATGCTTTTGCACGTGCCGACTACTTTATTTATATCTACATTACCAAATTGCTCATTAATTCTGGAGCTACCAGTCACTTTACGCAATTTCAAATTTCCGTATTGGCATAGGAATTTCCCCCCTCCAAAAACATCGATGGTTCCATTTCCAAAAGAAACTTCAACATCATTGTCTTCCGATAATAATTCTGTTACGTGGAGATTACCATACGAAACCTGCATCTCCATACGCCCTTTTAAACTGGAAACATTTACATTTCCGAAAGCGACATTCCCTAGTAGAGCGCCTGTTGCAGGCATTTTTACCTCAACTGTGAAATTCACATTCTCTCTGCCTTTCCATCCACCCTTGGGTTGAATTTGAATTCCAACTTTTGCAGAACCTTCTTGAATCAATACACTATCAAAAAATTCTTGTGCGCGCTTTTCTGACTTTACATCCGCGTTCACTTTGATAATAATTTCCATTTGATTTTGATCCCAAGTTGTCACGGTAATTTGAGCAAAACTCATATCGCAACCCAATTCCACATTAGGATAAACCGTAAGACTTTTTCTAAACTCCTTGTAAAATACTTCCGCAGAAGAGTGGGCTTGCAGCACTACTAGCAGAAAGAGAGTCGTCGCTATTTTATGCATTCTTTTGATCATGGCTTTCATTATTTTTTTGAATTTCCAAATACTTATTTAGTTGTTGAATAATTCGAAGTCGTACTTCGAAATTATCTATCATTCCGCGGATGATATTCTCATTATTCTGTTGATCCTGATATAACTTTGATAAACGCTCAAACTCTTGATTCAAGTAGGAAAGTTGAGCTTTTAATTCTCTTACATTATCGTCTTCGATCCCATAGACCGTGAGCTTTGAAGCGGTCGTAGAGTAAAAGTCTGCAACACGCTGTACTTCCATAGGGAGTGACTCTTCATCATCAGTAATTGCAACTTCTTGCTTTGTTTTTTGAAGTCCGAAAAAAGCGGTCACTGCCAATGCAATTACAACGAGTGCTGCCCACCAACGAATGTCCTTTTTCCAACCATTTTTCTTTTCAATGGATCTTTGAACACGTTGCTCAAAACGTGATTCATGTCCTTCATGAATGGGTGAATCATTTGCTAATTCATTCATCCAATCATTCATACTATTTTTCAATTCTTCCTTCATCTCTTTACATTCATTTCTTGCTTCAACTTCATAATTGCTCTGCTGTATTGAGAGCGTGATGTGGAGGTAGCGATTCCCAGTTGATTTCCTATTTCCTCGTGAGATATCCCCTCCATCGCGTGCAACTGAATCACCACCTGATAACCGTGTGGTAGCTTTTTCAATTCACCCAACAATTGATCTACCGGCCAATCATCTAACACGGCTGCATCGTTCAAACTATTCACCACCTTCTCCTCTTTTTCCCACTCAAGGTGTTTCTTATCCTTTTTATATCGATTCAATGCCTCTCGGATACAAATCGATTTTTGCCAAGACAGATAACGCTCCGGTTGCCTCAACTCCTCTAATTTTCCGAAACCCTTAATGTATCCCTCTTGCATTGCATCTTCCGCATCGGCCTTATTTCTCAAGATAAAGTACACGGACGGGTAGATCTGAGACCACGACTGCTTGTACAACGCAGTCATTGCCGAAGCATCTTGCCTCCTACACTTCTCTATCAAAATGGTCCAGTCGATCACTATCGTAATAAGGTGTTTCGATTATATGACACGCAATATGCAAAAACGCTGCATGGGAAAATGACAAATTACAAATGACAAGGGACAAATGATCTCGGCTGTGCCGAGAACAAATGACAAATGATCTCGGCTTCGCCGAGATCGAGGGACAGATGGGCTGGATATTCAACAATTTATAATAATATTCAAAACACGAATTAATCTCTAACTCTAAAATACTTACATACTTTTTAGGGCAGTGTCAAGCCGAGATCACTTGTATCTTGTAATTTGTCATTTGTCACTTGTCATTTGTTCTCGGCACAGCCGAGATCATTTGTCACTTGTCCCTTGTCTCTTGTCGTTTGTTTCTATCGACACTGTCAATGATTCATAGATAATATTGATATCATTTTATTTTTGATATTAATCGCTACATTCGCTTAAATCAAACAATTAAAAACAAACAACATGGAACAACACTCTAGTAATGGCGCCGGGAAATGCCCATTTAATCATGGGGCCATGGCCAAGGCAGCTGGGAATGGAACTGGAAACAGAGACTGGTGGCCGAATCAACTTAAATTAAATATTCTTCGTCAAAACTCTAAGCTATCCAATCCAATGGATGAGGGATTCAGCTACGCTGAAGAATTCAAAAAATTAGATCTTGATGCAGTTAAGAAAGATATCTTCGAATTAATGACCAATTCGCAAGATTGGTGGCCTGCTGACTATGGACATTATGGTCCTTTCTTTATCAGAATGGCTTGGCATAGTGCGGGAACATATCGTATTCACGATGGACGTGGCGGTGCAGGCTCAGGAACGCAGCGTTTTGCCCCTCTAAACAGTTGGCCGGACAATGTCAACCTCGATAAGGCAAGATTGCTTCTATGGCCCTTAAAACAGAAATACGGCAAAAAACTCTCTTGGGCCGATCTTATGATCCTTGCAGGTAACTGTGCTCTTGAATCAATGGGGTTAAAGCCCTTTGGTTTCGGTGGCGGTCGTGAAGATGTTTGGGAACCAGAACAAGACATCTATTGGGGTTCTGAATCGAAATGGCTCGATGATAAAAGATATACTGGAGACCGTCAACTTGAAAACCCTTTAGCCGCTGTGCAAATGGGACTCATCTATGTGAATCCTGAAGGGCCAAACGGAAATCCAGACCCACTCGCTGCGGCGCGTGATATTAGAGAAACATTTGCTCGCATGGCAATGGACGACTATGAAACTGTAGCGCTCATCGCTGGAGGTCATACCTTCGGAAAAACACACGGTGCGGCAGACCCAAGCAAATATGTGGCAGCAGAACCGGCAGGAGCTACCATCGAAGAGCAAGGCATGGGATGGAAAAACTCATTCGGGTCAGGTGCAGGCGCTGACACTATTTCAAGCGGACTTGAGGGTGCATGGACCACTACTCCGACCAAATGGAGCAATAATTATTTCGAAAACCTTTTTGGTTATGAATGGGAATTGACTAAGAGTCCAGCAGGAGCGCATCAATGGAAGCCAAAAGGAGGCGCAGGTGAAGGAACAGTCCCAGATGCTCATGATCCTTCAAAAAAACATGCTCCTTTCATGCTGACTACCGATCTTTCATTGCGCTTCGATCCAGCGTATGAAAAGATTTCCAGAAGATTCTATGAAAATCCAGATGAATTCGCAGATGCATTTGCGCGTGCTTGGTTCAAACTAACGCACCGCGATATGGGGCCACGCGCTCGCTATCTCGGAAGTGATGTTCCCGCTGAGGAATTGATCTGGCAGGATCCAGTGCCCGCAGTAAATCATCCATTGATTGATGCATCAGATATTGCATCTCTAAAAGCAACCGTTCTTTCATCAGGATTGACGGTGGCAGAATTAGTTTCTACAGCTTGGGCATCAGCATCTACCTTCCGCGGATCGGACAAGCGTGGTGGTGCAAACGGCGCACGCGTGAGACTTGCTCCGCAGCGTGACTGGGAAGTAAATAATCCCGCACAACTTACAAAAGTGTTATCCACACTTGAGAAAATTCAAAATGATTTCAATGCAAGTGCAAGTGGAGGAAAAAAAGTTTCGATGGCAGACCTTATCGTTCTTGGTGGATGTGCAGCTATCGAGAAAGCAGCGAAAGCTGCGGGATTTGATGTGCAGGTGCCATTCACTCCTGGAAGAACAGACGCAACTGCAGAACAAACGGATGTCGATTCATTCCGTGTGTTGGAACCCATTGCTGATGGATTCAGAAACTTCAATAGTAAATACAATCCAACAAAAGCAGAAGAAATTCTAATTGACAAAGCACAACTCCTCACATTGACTGCTCCAGAAATGACAGCACTCGTAGGCGGTATGCGTGTACTGAATACCAACTATAACAATTCAAAACACGGTGTATTTACCAATACTCCAGAAGTATTGACAAACGACTTCTTCGTGAATTTGCTCGACTTTGGGGTGACTTGGAAAGCTACCTCTGAATCACAAGACGCATTTGAAGGTCGGGACAGAAAATCGGGCGCGATTAAATGGACAGCAACTCGTGCTGATTTGATTTTCGGTTCGAACTCTGAATTGCGTGCAATTGCAGAAGTCTATGGATGCAATGATGGTAAAGAAAAATTCGCTCACGACTTTGTGGCTGCATGGAATAAAGTGATGAACCTAGATCGCTTTGATATTTGATTTATTCCAAGTGAAATGTTTCCGTAATAGAAACACGACCATAAAAACTAAAAGGGCGAAGAATAAAATCTTCGCCCTTTTGGTTTACATTTTTAATCTTCGTCTTGCTTCCAATCGATTTCCATTTTGAAGCAAGAATAATTTCGTTACCTGATTGAATTCATCTTTTTCAAACACTATTTGAGCTTCAACTACTTTAAAGAAAAAAGTAAGCGGTGCCTCTGCGTAGATGGGAAAGGCGTTCTGACCAGTCATTCGCGCCATCAATCCACTTTCGCCCATTGTAATGAATATATCAACCCCTTCTGCAATATTGTAAACCCCAACCAACTTTTCCAATTCCTCTTTTGGTAATTGAATTTCAACTTTGTCTTTGAAAAGAACAAGTGGTTTATTGTATAAAACATCTCTCATTTCTTGTACTGGAAAAGAACGAGATTCAAAATTCATTAATACAATGATGGTCTTATCCGAATCCACATGTCTTTCAATGAATGTGGCATATCCTGGCCAGCCTCCTGTGTGATTTACTATTTTTCCATACTCTGAATTATTCTCAACAAACCAACCGAATGAATATTCGGTTTTATTATTATCATTCAAAGTAGTTACCTCAAATAGCTTTTTCAAACCATCTTTTGAGAGTAGCTTGTTGGTATATAAAGCACGATCCCACTTTAAAAGATCAGGAGCAGTAGAATTCACGCACCCATCGCCCACTATGCCGTCCAGCCAAATCACAAAGTTATATTCCTTCATATCATCTGGTAATATGAATTTTTTCAAACTATCTGATTTGGTATATCCAAGTGCATAATTCTTAACTGACTTAGGGGCATATCTTCTATTATACACAAACGTATTCTTCATCTTCAAAGGCAAGAAGATATTTTGGCGCAAATACTCTCCGAAAGATTGACCTGAAACTTTTTCAATAATACTGGCTAGCAGCGCATATCCCGTGTTGCTGTACTCAAACCGTTCATTAGGTTCAAATAAAAGCGCTGGCTTGTGTTCAGCGAAAGTTGCAATAATATCCGCATTAGTTGCAATTTTAGACTTGTCATAAACCTTTTCCATTAACTCCATGTAGTCAGGAAGCCCACTGGTGTGATAGACCATCTGTTCCACAGTAACACCTTTATAAAATGACAACTCAGGAAAAAACTTTTCTATACCATCTTTCAAATTCAGTTTCCCCTTCTCTGCCAACAATAAAATCCCCATTGCCGTAAATTGCTTCGAGCAAGATGCTAACTCAAAGACAGAGTTCTTATTCAATTTAGCTTTTGTCGCGAGATTCGCGAGTCCAAAACTTCTGTTGTAAATAATCTTTCCTTCTTCTGCAATCAGAACATTTCCATTCAGTTTTTCTTGGCTTACCAGATCATTAAACAATTTATCGAATTGCTTTGACTTCTTCTGTCCCAGAGCATTCGCATTAATGAGCATCATTGCTATCGCAATGATGAGATAAACTAACTTGTTTTTTTTCATTATTTCAAGCGCTCTAGCACGCCCTTTCTTTTTACGATATTCTTATAATCCCATTGAATGGCTTCGCCTTTGGATATCCAATGCACAAGAATTTCTTGATCAACTTTTTCCAAGGAGTCGTAAGTAATTCCCGCTGCTTTAAATGAGCCTGAGGCCGCGAGTGCTGGCTCATCGAATGACTGGCCGCTCCAAAACATCAAATGAATTCCCGCCTTTTGCTTGCTGTAACCTACAATCGGATTGCCATCAATAAACCACACAGGATGACGGTGCCACACTTTGCATACTGCATTTTTGATATTCGCATCAATCACTTTTGCGAGTGTTTCACAAATGGCAATGTCCGATGAGGCTTGGGCGCTATTGTACTCCTCAATATCTGGTGAAATCATTTTATGCTGGATATTTTGCTTTTAGAAAAGCGATGGTATTTAGTGAGATTTTCTTGAGCACTTCAAGATTGATATCAGATACCTTTTTCACATAAATACAAGCCTTTCCCATTTTGAATTTGCCAAGCTCTTTAAGCAATGCATCATTCTCAGGAGTGGATGTATAGATATAGAGCGAAATGGCTGCTTTTCTTGGGGAAAAGCCTATTAAAGGCCAGTCCCCCTTTTGAGCGCTTCGATCTGATTTATAGAAATATTCGCCATAACCAATGATGGAACCACCCCACATTTTTGGAGGATGTCCAGAGATGTCTTCCAAATATTTTAATAAATGAAATGCATCTTGTTTCTTTTGATCTGTATCCGCAAACTCTAGGATGAAATCGTTGACATCCTTGTCATTGACTTTAGTTTTTAGTTCTGCCATGATGATTATGATTTATTATTTGAACTCCACATTGGCTTTGCTTTTAGAGCCTTTTTATAAACGGGACATGATTCATCGTGTGCTCCGCTCAAGTAACCAATGCTCATTAAAAATTCATTTACAATTTCTCCTCCCGTGAATCGGAACGTCTTTTTAAAAAGCTTTACCCACTCTTCTTTCTTTTTAGGATGGTGATGGATCAACCAATTTTCAAACGAGCCGAATTCATTTTGCAATTGAATAATGGTCTTGGCATTTTCTATTGCAGCATTAATCTTCAAGCGATTTCGAATGATGCCAGGATCATTCATCAACCTTTCAAAATCCTTATCTCCGTAGGCCGATATTTTTTTTATATTAAAATTGGAATAGGCCTTCCGAAACGAATCTTCTTTCTTCAAGATGGTCTCCCAGCTTAAACCCGCTTGATTAATCTCCATAATCAAACGGCCAAATAATTCGTTGTCATCATGAATTGGAAATCCATAATGATCATCATGATAGCGTGCGTGCAAAGCCTTGCGGTCTGCGGGCGCCATCGTTTCTATTGCTTTACAGTATGACAATTTGAACTAGATTTTTTTTCAAAAATTAAACACGACAAACCCCGCGGAATCCGCGTGCTGCATAATAAGACTGAACACCGTTGTGATAAATAAAAACACGACCGAAGCGGCAGTCTCCGAAGATAGCACCATCCAGTTTTCGCATCTCATCCTCCGTCTTCAACCAACTAGATGTTTTCAAATCAAACTTACCCAATTTCTGAAGTGCTTGATATTCGTTTTCATCCATCATGTCAATGCCCATGTCTGCTGCCATTTGCAGTGCACTCCCTTTTGGCTTGTTCTCTTTTCGCGCATCTAATGCTGCTTGGTCATAGCACAAGCTTCGGCGATCTTTGGGTGTTTCAGCACTGCAATCAAAAAATAAATATGCTCCTGATTTTGAATCCACACCCACTACGTCTGGCTCACCTCCAGTCCTTTCCATTTCAAAAAGCGACCACATTTTATCGGCTTGTTTGGAAAGCTTCTTTTCTACATCATCCCATTTCAGAGACTTATGACGTTGCATGTTTTTTTCGAAGCGCGCTTTAAGAATTTCCAACAGTTCTTTTTGCTGCGCCGCCGTGAGTGACTTTTTCATTTAGTAGTGATTGAACGTGGAAAGATAAAAATTCTATTTATCCAAAAGTGGATTATACATCATAATTGCGCTATTCTCTGCTACAAGTTCAACTTCTTCCTCTCCAATATCAAGATGTGTGATTTTTTTCCAAATTCGATTGTGTCTTGTATACCCGCCCCACCATTGCTGCTGAAACATATGGTCGGTTTCAAAAATTTCATACTTCAACTTTAAATCTGCACTGGACAAAATCTCCCCATGAAGATGTGTTTTATCGAGCCATAGTTTTATTTGAAATGCGTGAGGAGTTTTATTCTCCAATTGCAGGTCAATATAATTATAGGATAAAGTAGCGCCGCAAGCGAAAGGAATCGTTCTATTGATATCTGGAAATACATCAAAACCATGTCGCCATCTTTCCTTCACGGTTAATGGCGTATGAAGCGCCATCCAATAGAGTAAATTTCCCAATTGACACAAACCACCGCCGATTCCTGTTTCTACCTTCCCATTGTGCAGTGTCATTCCTTCGAGATAACCCTTCCATCGACTTGGGCGGCCTACCATTTTCCAAATAGAAAAAGTTTGTCCTGGCTCGATCACAACACCATTTATTTTCGATATGGCTAATCGCAAATTGGTGGCTTTATTATGCTGAAGATACATGTCCACATCTTTCAGAGGACGAAGCACAAAAGATTTATGTTGAATAATGGAATTGGAAAGGGATACTTCTCGATTTATTCGAGCAAAACTCGAATACTCTTTTATCCATTTTAATTGTCTTTTAAAAATAAAATATTCTTTCCCGAGCCACTTGCGCAACTTCCCGCGATGTTTTGGTTTTTCAACGAATTGATGCTGCAAGGAATAACTGTGTTTTTATTTTCTAAAAATCAATTTATAGAATGTCACAGCGAGGATGGTGCCGAAGAAGGCGATACAAGCAATTCCCACCACTTTAGTCATCATCGGGTATGAATTTCCGGGGTCCGTCGCTTTAGTTGATACAAGGTAAACCCCTAGCATTACAAAAAGGATGGACGTACCAAGGGCGTAAAACGGTCTAGTTATTTTCATAAGTAAATCGAAGATAGTATTTCTTGAATAAAAAAAAACCTCGCTGTTGAAAGCGAGGTTTTTTGTTATCAGGAATAAATCAAATCAACCGCTACACATTTCGCATCCATCAGGATTGTCGAGTGAGCACGCAATCGCTGCCTGCTGTTTTGCGATCTCCTCTGCTGTTAGACCAGCACGATCCATCATACTTGGAGGAGTCTGAAGTTCGAATTGTGGCTGAGCTACTTCTGCTGTCGCTGCTACAGTTTCAGAAGTTGCAGGAATAGTATTTTCCTGGTATTTCTTTTCTACTGTAAACTTGATAGCATCCGTTGCTGCTTTTGTACGGAGGTAATACATACCTGTCTTTAAGCCTTTCTCCCATGCATAGAAGTGCATTGAAGTCAACTTACCGAAGTTTGGATTCTCCATAAATACATTGAGTGATTGGCTTTGACAGATGTATGCACCTCTGTCTGCCGACATTTCAATGATTGCCTTTTGTGAAAGCTCCCATGCTGTTTTGTAAAGTGCCTTCAAATTATCTGGAATCTCCGCGATATTTTGAACAGAACCATTACCTGCGATGAGTTTATTCTTCAAATCTTCATTCCAAAGTCCTAGGCTAACTAGGTCTTTGAGCAAATGCTTGTTAACGATGATGTACTCACCCGCCAGTACGCGTCTCGTGTAGATGTTACTGGTATAGGGTTCAAAACACTCATTGTTTCCAAGGATCTGTGCAGTTGATGCTGTTGGCATTGGTGCCAAAAGCAATGAGTTGCGCATTCCGTGGATTTTAATTTCTTCTTTCAAAACATCCCACTCCCAACGATCGGTTGGAGTTGCATTCCACATGTCGTATTGTAGAATACCTTGTGATGCTGGTGAGCCAGGGAAGGTTTCGTATGCACCATCACGCTTTGCTAAATCTTTAGAAGCTGTAGCTGCTGCATAATAAATTGTCTCGAAAATTTCTTTGTTCAATTGACGAGCTTCTGGGCCGTCAAATGGGAAACGCATAAGGATGAAAGCATCCGCCAAACCTTGCACACCAATTCCGATTGGACGGTGACGCATGTTTGATTTACGTGTTTCTGGCACTGGATAATAATTGCCGTCAATGATAACGTTCAAGTTGATGGTCAACTGATACGCTACATCGAACAGGCGATTGTGATCGAACTGTCCGTCTTTTACAAACTTTGGAAGTGCGATAGAACCAAGGTTACAAACAGCGATTTCATCTGGTGCAGTGTACTCGATAATTTCTGTACAAAGGTTAGAGCTCTTGATAACACCTAGGTTCTTTTGATTGCTCTTGCTGTTTGCAGCATCCTTGTACAACATGTATGGCGTACCTGTTTCGATTTGTGATTCAAGAATCTTGAACCAAAGATCTTGTGCCTTGATGGTAGCGCGACCGCGGCCTTCTTGCTCATACTTTGTGTACAAAGCTTCGAACTCTGCACCATACGTATCCGCCAAGCCTGGACACTCATTTGGACACATCAATGTCCAAGTAGTATCTTCTTTCACACGCTTCATGAACAAGTCTGGAATCCATAGTGCATAGAACAAGTCACGTGCGCGAGCTTCTTCTTTACCATGGTTTTTTCTCAAATCCAAGAATTCATAAACGTCAGCGTGCCACGGCTCGAGGTAGATAGCGAAAGATCCTTTGCGCTTTCCACCACCCTGATCTACGTAGCGTGCTGTATCATTGAATACTTTCAACATTGGAACGATACCATTTGAAGTACCATTTGTTCCTTTGATGTAAGAGCCTTTCGCACGCACATTGTGGATGCTTAGACCGATACCACCCGCGCTTTGTGAGATCAATGCCGTTTGCTTCAAGGTATTGTAAATACCGTCGATGCTGTCAGACTGCATTTGAATCAAGAAGCAAGAGCTCATTTGAGGCTTTGGGGTACCTGCATTGAATAATGTTGGTGTAGCGTGCGTAAACCAACCTTCGCTCATCATGTTGTAAGTCTTGATGGCTTCTTCCATGTTCCCTTTGTGGATACCTACAGATACACGCATGAACAGATGCTGAGGACGCTCTGCTACTTTGCCGTAGAGTTTCAAAAGGTAAGAACGCTCCAAAGTTTTGAAACCGAAGTAATCAAAGTTGAAGTCACGATCATAAATGATTGTGCTATCCAATAATGGAGCATTTTCTTGAATGACTTGATATACATCATCCGCGATCAAACCAGCGCTTTGTCCGGTTTTTGGATCGATGTAAGTGTATAAATCATGAATCGTTTGGCTAAACGATTTCTTGGTATTCTTATGGAGATTGCTCACTGCGATACGCGATGCAAGCAAAGCATAATCTGGGTGAGTAGTCGCGTTAGAAGCCGCGATTTCAGCCGCAAGGTTATCCAGTTCGCTGGTAGTAACACCATCGTAAACTCCCTCGATTACTTTCATAGCAATCTTCACAGGATCCACGATTGGATTTAAAGCATAACACAACTTGGTAACCCGTGCTGTGATTTTATCAAATTTGACACTCTCTCTGTGTCCGTCGCGCTTGATAACGTACATAAACCTATCCTCCGTTGGTTCTTTAATATTGGGGAAAAACGTTTCACCCTTTGTCTTTATTCCCTTTATCAGACAAAGGATTTTGGTTAAGTCAATACTCCCACTCCGCTTTCACACAAAGCAAGAAATTGATAGTATAAAATTTTGTTTAGGTGCTGACCACTGCTAAGGTTAAAAACAATGATCACGCATTTGGTATAGTCAGCTCGCTTAGAATTCTTCGTCTAGCGAGAATGTCTGCTTGTCTTTATCTGCCATTACACCGGCCTTTTGGTAGTCACCCACTCTCTTTTCAAAGAAGTTGGTCTTACCTTGAAGCGAAATCATCTCCATAAAGTCGAATGGATTGGTTTGGTTGAACACCTTATCATTTCCAAGCTCTTGAAGAAGACGGTCTGCTACGTACTCAATGTACTGGGCCATCATATCTGAGTTCATTCCGATTAGCTTCACTGGAAGCGCATCGATGATGAATTCTTTTTCAATTTCCACTGCATTCACGATGATTTCACGGATGCGCTCTTTTGGAAGTTTGTTTACGATGTGGTTATTGTAAAGCAAACATGCAAAGTCGCAGTGCAATCCTTCGTCACGGCTGATCAACTCATTGCTGAAGCTCAAACCTGGCATCAAACCACGTTTCTTCAACCAGAAAATACTACAGAAGCTTCCAGAGAAGAAAATACCTTCTACTGCAGCGAATGCTACCAAGCGCTCAGCAAAAGATCCGTTCTTAATCCACTTCAATGCCCACTCTGCCTTCTTCTTCACGCAATCAAGTGTGTCGATTGCTTTGAACAAACCAGCCTTTTCTGATGAGTCTTTGATATATGTATCGATCAACAATGAATACGTTTCACTGTGAATGTTTTCCATCATGATTTGAAAACCATAGAAAAACTTTGCCTCGGTGTATTGTGCTTCACGAACAAAGTTCTCTGCCAAGTTTTCGTTAACGATTCCATCGCTAGCTGCGAAGAACGCCAATACGTGCTTAATGAAGTGACGCTCGTCATCATTCAATTTAGAATTCCAATCCACTAGATCGGCTTCTAGATCAATCTCCTCTGCCGTCCAGAAGTTAGCTTCCGACTTCTTGTAATACTGCCAAATGTCATGATGTACAATTGGGAATAGTACGAATCGATCTGGATTCTCTTTCAGAATCGGTTCTTCTACCACACCTTGTGTATTCTTTTGAAGCACATCTTGCTCAGCTGTAAACAAATTTTCCATCGTTAACTAGTCCTCTATTGATTGTCTATTTATAAATCGGGGGGAGCGACGGGAGTGTTTTCAGAAATTTTGACTTTCAAATCGTCTAACCCCTGTAAAATCAAGCTTTTCGCTTTTCTCCTTTCACGTCCTCAAATGTTTGCATTTTATAGTTTCGAGTCAACTTAAAACAGTTAACAAGACCCCATAGTTTTTAACATGACAAGCACTCTGACACCTGCACCCCGCGTTAATCCTCACATGTCATATTTTCCTCTCCCTCGCACTGATCTTGTCATGGTCATTTTGACCGAAATTAGTGGCACGCTTATTATGCAGCCGGCTATTCACAATCAGTCTGTTAACTTCGTTTTTCACTCAATGTCGAAGTTGTCAAAAAATTGTGCATAATGATGCAGAAAGAATTTTGACGTTCTCAGTTTTTCCCTTTATCGCGCGCACGCGTTCCTTATTTTATACCTCCTAAAATCAATTATCACGTTGTTTTGTCAGTTTTCTCAAATTGGCATCATTTTCTACAATGGCCTGACCTAAATTTGCAATCCCTTCCCATTGGAAGTCATTCTAAGATTATGATTGGTACTATAAATAAAATCCTCAAAAAATTTCTCGGAGATAAATCAGAGAAAGACCTTAAAGAGATCAAACCTATTCTCGATGCTATTCACCAAGCTAGCGCCGAAATGCAATCTCTATCTGCTGACCAACTCCGCGCTAAATCAGCCGAATTAAAAGCAGAAATCAAATCGGGAATCAAATCCCTCGAAGACGAAATTAATCGTCTTAAAAACGAGGCTGAAAGTCTGCCTAGCACTGAACTCGAACGCAAGGAAAATATCTTCGCCGAAGTCGACGCACTTGTTAAACAAGTGGATGCAGAAATAGAAAAAATTCTCGACCGCATTCTACCCCAAGCTTTCGCTCTTCTAAAGGAAACTGCAAAACGTCTCAAAGAAAATCCAGAACAGGCCCTTACGACCACTGAATTTGATCGCGAACTTGCTGCTCTTGGAAAAGACTATGTGAGAATCGAAGGTGATACTACCTACTGGAAAAATAGTTGGATGGCCGCAGGCAATCCTATCAAATGGGATATGGTACACTACGATGTACAGCTTATTGGTGGTATCGCTTTGCACAAAGGGAAAGTAGCCGAAATGGCAACGGGTGAAGGTAAAACGCTTGTAGCAACACTCGCTGTATTCCTTAATGCCCTTGCAGGTAAAGGCGTACACCTTGTTACTGTAAACGATTACCTCGCAAAACGTGACTCGGAATGGATGGGACCTCTTTATGAATTCCATGGACTTCGTGTTGATTGCATTGATAGACACCAACCCAATTCCACTGCCCGTAGAAATGCCTATAGAGCAGATATTACGTTCGGTACAAATAACGAATTCGGCTTCGACTATTTGCGTGATAACATGGCCTCAGAAGAGTCTATGCTGGTGCAGAGAAAACATCACTACGCCATTGTCGATGAGGTCGATTCTGTATTGATCGATGAAGCACGTACACCTTTGATTATTTCTGGACCAACTCCAAAAGGTGATCAACAAGAATTTGATAATCTAAAACCAAAAGTACAATTGCTCCTTAGCGCGCAAAAACAAGCCACAAGCGACTTTTTGACGATTGCTAAGAAAAAATTAGATCCTGCAAATAACCCTTCAAAAGAGGACCTTCAAGAAGGAGGACTAGCATTGTTCCGTGCGTACCGCGGTATGCCTAAAAACACAGCGCTCATCAAATTCCTTAGTGAAGAAGGAATGCGTGCTCAACTTCTAAAGACGGAGGCTTATTATCTTCAAGATAAAGAAAGAGAAATGCATAAAGCGGATGCTGAATTGTATTTCGTTATTGATGAAAAGCACAATCAAGTAGAGCTTACTGAAAAAGGTATTTCGCTCATCACTAAAAACATGGAAGATGACCGTTTCTTCGTACTTCCAGACATTGGTGCCGAAATCGCTGATATCGAGCAAAAGGCTAGCTCTACTGAAGAGCGTGCAAAACTGATCGAAGAACTACAGCGCGACTACAGTGTGAAAAGTGAGCGTATTCACACCATCAATCAGCTTCTTAAAGCCTATGCTGTTTTTGAAAAAGACGTTGAATATGTTGTTATTGATAACAAAGTAAAAATCGTCGATGAACAGACCGGCCGTATCATGGAAGGTCGCCGCTTTAGCGATGGACTGCACCAAGCAATTGAAGCGAAAGAAAATGTGAAAGTAGAAGCAGCAACTCAAACGTATGCAACTATCACACTGCAAAACTTCTTCCGCATGTATCATAAGCTTGCGGGTATGACTGGTACTGCAGAAACGGAAGCTGGTGAATTATGGGATATCTATAAACTTGATGTGATGGTGATTCCAACGAATAGAGGAATTGCAAGAAAAGATCATGATGATAAAGTTTATAAAACAAAGAGAGAAAAATACAACGCAGTAATTGAAGACATTGCTGTGCTTAGAGAAGCTGGCCGCCCTGTCCTCGTTGGTACTACTACCGTTGAGGTGAGTGAATTACTGAGCAAAATGTTGCGTTTACGTGGTATTGAACACCAAGTACTCAATGCAAAACTTCACCAAAAAGAAGCTGATATTGTCGCAAACGCTGGACGCAGTGGAACAGTAACGATTGCTACCAACATGGCAGGTCGTGGTACCGACATTAAACTCGGAGAAGGTGTCAAAGAACGCGGCGGTCTGGCTATTATAGGTACAGAGCGTCACGATTCTCGTCGTGTCGACAGACAGCTTCGTGGTCGTGCCGGTCGTCAAGGAGATCCAGGATCTTCTCAATTCTATGTTTCTTTAGAAGACGACTTAATGCGTCTATTTGGAAGCGAGCGTATATCGAAAATGATGGATCGTTTGGGCATTAAAGAAGGTGAGGTCATTCAAGCTGGAATGATTACTTCTTCGATTGAACGTGCTCAGAAAAAAGTAGAGGAAAACAACTTCGGTATTCGTAAGCGTCTGCTTGAATTTGATGACGTAATGAATGCTCAGCGTGAGGTTATTTACAAACGCCGTCGTCACGCGTTATTTGGTGAACGATTGACCCTCGATATCGATAACATGTTATTCGATATGTCGGCGACCGTTGTCGCTGCTCACCATGCAGCAAAAGATTACACTTCATTCAATTTGGATATGGTAAAATACTTCGGTATTCCGGCTCCAATAGAACAAGAAGTTTTTGCAAAATCAAAAGAAGACGATATTATTCAAACGGTATATTCTGCCGTAGAAGCACAGTACAGACATCGCGTAGAATCGTTGGCAGCAGAGGCTTTCCCAGTCATTAAGAACGTATATGAAAATAATGCCCAAGGATTCCAAAATATTGCAATACCATTTAGCGATGGACGCAAAGGCATTCAAGTAGCAGTGAATTTAGAAAAAGCACATACCACTGAAGGAAGAGAAATGATCAGTGCTTTGGAAAAAGGAATTACGCTTGCGATTATTGACAACAATTGGAAAGAGCATTTGCGAAGCATGGATGATTTGCGAAGCAACGTTCAGTTTGCTTCACATGAACAAAAAGATCCATTGTTGATCTACAAATTATCATCTTATGATCTTTTTAAAGAGATGGTAACACGCACCAATGCAGAGATTGCAAATTTCCTTCTTACATGTCAACTTCCGAAAGGGAATAATGAGGTAAGACAAGCCCCTGTTCAGCGACCAGCTGCTCAGCCGAAAGTGCAAACGAATAAGCCAGAGTCCATGAATTTGAATGAGCGCGCAGCAGCAATGCGAGGTGGCTCAAACGGTTCAATGCCGCCGCCTGTTCCTCAAAAAACAGAACCGGTAAAAGCAGAAGTGCGCATCGGAAGAAATGATCCTTGCCCATGTGGTTCCGGAAAGAAATACAAGCAGTGTCATGGAAAAGATGACACAACAATAGCATAAAAAAATCCCCTCGTTAAAACGAGGGGATTTTTTTTGATGCCAGCTTCTGATATCATTCTGATGGTATAAAGATTTCTTAATAAGATTTTACTATTTTTACTAATAAAGCTATAACCTAACCCTCCAACTGGAGTCGTGGTATTTATACAGTAAGAATAATTTCCACAAATGGAAACCAACTAACAGAAAAACTGCATGTGGCTCACTAATTTGTACAGGCTATTAATCGGTACGATTATCCTGAATATCCTACCACATGGTTATGGTCAAACGTTTTCCGTAATTAGCGACACCACAGTTACGTCTCTTACTCCAAACATCTTTGTCATTGGGAGCGAATTTCTCACTACTTCCACAGGTTACGATACAATTGGCACATCAGTTATTAGACCATTTATAGTTCAGAAGTATAATGAAGAAGGTGATTTGATATTTCATCATGCATACTGGGACTCTCTGAATCTTTCAACTCCTTTATTTGATGCAAATGTTATAGTTGACGATACTACTATAGCTTTTGCAGGAAATAGATACCATTCAAATAATCTTCAAGAGTATTGTCTTTTGATGTACCTCGATTGGAATGGCGACACCTTATACTCAAACGAATATAACTCGCCCTATTATGATTCCGCGTTCATTCCAACTAATTGGGTGAGGCCGACAGCTCTTGCTATTGATGAAACAAATGAAGATATGTATGTAGTTTCTCAAGTGGTGGACTACCCTCCCATTCAAAACAATTTTATTATTCGTAAAATAAACTCAGAGGGCGAAATTGTTTGGACTTATATCAACCCGATTAATCCGAATTATTATTCTTGCAATAGCCTTGTTGCAGCTGGAAATGACTTGTGGTGCCTTGTGGCTGGTTGGGGAAATAACAGCTATAACAAGATTCTTAAAATTGATTCTGAATCAGGGATACTTCAAGATCAGATAATACAGCTAAGTAACCCCTCTAATTTCTATTTTGCTGAGGAATTATTTGTTCAGGACAATGGATTTGTTATTTCTTGTTCTGCCTTTGACAACGATAATAACATGATACCTGCTTTGTACAAAATGGATTATAGTGGCAACATTGTTTGGCAATCACAACCGCAAGGAGAATTCGCTTTTGATCAACAAAACAACCACCTCGTTCAAACCATTGATGGAGGCTTTGTGAGTTGTGGGGAAAAATATGATGAACAACCCAGTTGGCTGTATCCCAACGACCCTGCAATGAACAATACGATGAAGCGTATCTGGCTATGGAAAGTGGATGAAAATGGAAATTTTCTTTGGCAGCGATTTTATTCGTACTACGACTTCGATTACTCCGATCAATATTTTCATCTTACCAATGTGGCTCACGACATGAAAGCTACTCCTGACGGCGGAGTAGTGATGGCTGGAGAAGCCTCTGCCTCTTGTATCGACTATCCAGATTGCGATGCATTCACACAGCAAGGGTGGCTATTAAAAGTAGATGAGTGTGGGTGTTTAGTTCCTGGCTGCGACCCTAGTTGTGTCGTAGGAATAGATGAAGTGGAATCAGAGTCCGAAAATGAGTATTTTCGATTTGGCCCAAACCCGGTAAATGAGGTGCTAAATATTTACATTCCCACTGGTTCCATACCTGTCAGAGAATTAATACTTTCCATCTATGATGCTAGCGGAAAAAAAATTAATGACCTTCGGTTCAATCATGACAACACTACTTACATGATCGATTTCCATTCACTAGCAAAAGGAAACTATATACTGTCCCTTTCCCATAACGGCAGGGTATTGCAAAGTGAAAAGTTGATCAAATAGGAAAGGACTGAGCACTCAACTGTTCACTTCCTCCCACTTCGCAAATAACTCATCCAATTGCTTCTTAAGAACAGCATAATCCGCAAGTAATTTATTCGACCTTTCCTGATCGGAATAATCCAGTTCTGCTATCAAATCATCCATTTTAGCAATCTCCGTTTCTTTGTCCGAAATTTCCTTTTCAATCTTTTGAATCGTCTGCTGTTGCTTCTTCTTCAGCTTCTCCTGTTCCTTTGCATCCTCTCTGGACACTTCTACAGGCTTGGTGGCTTCCAGTTTTTGAGCAGCCTCCATTTTTTTCTCTACTTTGTTTCTTTCAAACAACGCAATCGAATCTGCCTTCTTTTCTTTCAAGAAATCAAGAACATCACCTTGCCATACTTTCATGCGATCAGGCTGAATCTCATAAACGATATCTGTCAACCCATTCAAAAAGTCACGGTCGTGTGAAACCACTAACATCGTCCCATCATATTTTTGAAGCGCTTGCTTCAAAACTTCTTTAGACGCTAAGTCTAAGTGGTTCGTAGGTTCATCGAGTACAAGGAAGTTGTAAGGTTGTAATAAAAGCTTACAAAATGCCAATCTTGCCTTTTCTCCACCGCTCAGCACCTTGACTTTCTTGTCAACATCGTCTCCGCTGAACAGAAACGACCCTAAAATCGCACGAACGCTTTTTCTGATCTCACCCACCGCTTCGTCGTCGATCGTCTCAAATACGGTCTTATTTCCATCCAATTCGTCACTTTGATTCTGAGCATAGTATCCCACACTCACAGAATATCCTGGTACAAACTCCCCTTCATGCCCTTCGATCTTCATGATCATTCTGATCAACGTGGATTTTCCTACACCGTTCTTTCCTACAAGTGCAATCTTTTCGCCTCTGTTAATCTGCAGATCCAAGCCTTCAAAAAGTCTCAAATGACCATAGGCTTTTCCTAGCTTGTGCCCTTCCAGAATTACTTTTCCTGCATGTGGTGCAGGTTGTAATTGAATACGCACTTTCGTTCCATCGAAATCATCGACCTCTACTTTCTCTAACTTATCCAACTTCTTTATAAGCGATTGGGCAAACGATGCTTTAGAGTTTTTCGCTCTAAACTTTTCAATCAGCTTCTCTGTATCCTCAATATACTTTTGTTGGTTTCGAGCGGCCTGCTCCTGCTTATCAATCTCATCCTGGCGCTGAACCAAGTATTTCGAATAGGAAAAACGATAGTCATAAATTTTAGCCTTCGAAATTTCGATGGTGCGATTCGTGACATTATCCAAGAAAGTTCTATCGTGGGAAATGAGTACAATCGCACCATTGTAATCCACTAAGAATTCCTCTAACCACTCAATACTCTCGATATCCAAGTGGTTTGTGGGCTCATCCAGTAGCAATAGATCTGGATTTTGAAGAAGTATTTTCCCTAACTCCACGCGCATTTTCCAACCACCACTAAACTCGTGCATTTTGCGCTGCATATCCGATGACTTGAAACCAAGTCCCTTTAATACTTTTTCTATTTTTTCTTCTATACTTCCACTGCCTAATAGCTCGAGGCGATGCGCTACTTCTTCTAGCTCCTCTAGTTTGTTGGAGTAATCGTCGCTCGTGTAATCAGGGTGATTGCTGATAGCCTCAGTCAATTCATCCATTCGACTATTGAGTCTTTGCACTTCTGCAAAAGCAGTGCGCGCTTCTTCATAAACGGTTGCATCCTCTTGGTGATGCATTTCCTGCGGCAAGTAACCAACAGTCGTTCCCTTGGCAAATGCCACGGAACCCTCATTTGGTTTTTGAATGCCCGCCAATGTTTTGAGCAAGGTGGACTTACCTGCTCCATTTTTTCCAACTAGTCCTATTCGATCGCGTGGACCAATAAAAAATCCAACACGTGAGAATAATTCTCTTGAACCGAAATAGATACTAAGATTACCAACCGTTACCATCGCAATTTTTAAAAGTGTGCAAAGGTAGGCAATAAAAAAGGCCACCCGAAGGTGACCTTTTTAAGTCTTTGATATTTTTTTATCTCAATAGTGCCATAGATCGTGCTCAGCAAGGAAAAGGTCGTTCTTGACTTTTTCACTTTCTAGAAGCGCATCAATACCTTGAGCATAGCTAGCGATATCGCGATCGAATACGTTGTCCTCTTTGATGATGTATCCAGAGAAGATTCTCTTTTGGAACAAATCATCGAAAGTCATACGCTGCGATTCATTGTGAAGATTGTATACTTCATTGTTTGCGAAAACGTAACGACACTCTGGGAAGTAGAGCCAGAATAAATCTTTCTTACCCTTTACCTCTCCTTCGTCATTTGTTAGAAGAACTACTGGAGCAATACCAAGAATTCTTACATAACGCTCAGAACGTTGTTTGTCGAATACCCAAACTTCTTTGATTTTGTATGCTACAACATCATCAGAAGCGTAAGGTTCCTTGCTTTCCACTGGCTCTTTTTCACCAGTATCAAGATTCTCAACGTAACGAAGACGAACAGGATTGAGCAATGAATCTACATCCTCTGCTGTGAGTGGATAGCGGAATTCATCATCCTCTTGTGTTGGACCTAGGCCATATGCAGTCAATGAGAAATCTTCTAGAATAGCTGTTCTCATTACATCAAACAAGCTCTTTCTGTTCTGGATCTCATCAATTGGAAGGTACAATGACTGGTTCATCTTTTGACGAAGGTCGATGTACTGCCAAATACGACGCTCCCACATCACATCCGCTTGACGCAGGTGTGGGTATGGTACTACTTTACGCGTTGGGTTGTGCTCAGGAACATAGGCACCGTCGAGGACAGTTTGTGTTCCACCTTGCGCCCAGCTCGACGCAGAAACGAAGAGCATCGCTAGAGTAATGAGGGTTAGAATCGATTTTTTCATGATTGCACGATTATATCTATTATATCACTTTCAATGTGATTGGAGAAAGCTTTCTTGTTTGACCATCTGGCATGTCTACCATGATATCCTCCAAGAAGATACGCTCTCCTTTCTTAGCTTTCTTAATAGCCTCGCGGTTTGCTTCACTAAGCGCATTACCGCCGTTTGGATATTCTTTCAAGTTACCGCTACCGTTAGCAATGGTGATCTTGAATGATTTTACCTTCACGGTCACGTTGAAGTCAAAGCCTTCCATATCTGCACGAACACCCGCAGCGACACCAGCCTCACCTTGTGAGATAGTGCTATCTGTTGGCTTCTTACCAGCGAATGATGGAACTGGATCTGGAATTCGCTTCACACGGAATTCCTTGCTACCAATGCTCTTTTTCTGTCCGTTTACAGTTGCAGAAACAGAAATGATTGCTTTCTGATCAGCACCTGGCTTTACATTCCACTGACCTTTATCTGCCTTTGCAAAAGTTTGACAACCTTGGCAAGTCGCTTCGATTTGGTCTTGTGGAACACCTGGAACAGAGATCTCAACTGGATTATCCAAACCACGGTAGAATACGTTCATTTGAACTGGAGAGATAACTAATGCTGGCTCACCTACAAAGAACGGAGGAACTACGAATGGGATGTAAGTTTCAACACCGTCTTTCATGTATGCAATTTGACCACGGTAGCCGTGCTCACCTAATGACATACCACCAGTACTAGTTTTGAAAATACACTTTCCATCAGGACCAGAAACAATAGCTGACTTTCCTGCTACATCAAATACAGCAGGCGTTGCATTTGCTCCAGCTTCACCACCCATGTACACTTTCGTTTGGCTGGTCTTGTTGAAAGCTGCCAAATAAATTTCAGCTTCAAATTCATCACCACGAAGTACATATGATTGCTTAGGTACTACAGCTACAGTTACGTCAGTGAACTTCAAGTCAGAAGCGTTGATACCCGCAGCAAGCGAAGTAATTACGTTGTTCTTTGCGTTCATAACGTCTGTCTGAATCTTAGCAAGGTTTGCAAGAACAGCTACAAGTGGCATGTGATAGAAGTTGTTCACTTCCCATGGCTCCTCAACACCATCATGGTCTACACCAGCTGGGAATTCAAACGCCGCAGTGATAGATGCTTTCACATCATCAGGAAGCGTAAACTTGTTTCCCGAAGAATCAGCTCTTTGGATAGAAATACCCAAAAGCTTTTCCTTGTACTGATTTAATTTATTTCTCAGGTCTACAGCAGAAAAAGGATCTGACTTTGGACTGCTAGGCTCCGAACCAATCAAAAGAGAGGTCTGGTCTTGGCTATCTGGTGTTTTCACCAATTGATCACCTTCAGCATTTTTGTAGTCTGGGAAAATTGCTTTTCCATTGATCAAGAATTCTTCAAAGCCAGTACCATCTTCGTTACGATTTACAGCGCAGGCCATTGATCTAGCCTTCATTTCTTCAATGTACGCCATCACTTCGTCCGCCCAACCGTCTACTTGTACAGCAGCTTGTTGGAATGGAACAGCTTTTACTCCCTCTTTGGATCCATTAATAGCACCAATAGTCGCCTCAGCTTTTTGCTCAAGGATTTCATTGGTTTTACCAAGACCTTTGTTGATCTGGATAAATGCGTTCAATACATCTTTAGAGATGTTCATCGCGAGAAGAGCGGTGAGTACTAAGTACATCATACCGATCATCTTCTGTCTGGGGGTTTCTTTACCGCCTGCCATTTTTTCTAAGGTTTTAAAAAGTTAATCTTTGTTCGAGAGGCTACAGAGTAGCAAATAAAACATTGATTATTGGCGGGCAGAACCCATTGCGTTGAGCATATTGCTGTAAACGTTGTTCAACTGTTTCAAGTTGGTAGCAAGTTCTGCGATATTCTCTTTGTAGACTTTAGTATCTTCTACAGAATCAGCCAAGTTCTTAACGAGTGCAGTCATATCACCAAACATTACGCGAGACTTCTCGAGTTCTGTAAGTTGTAATTCGTACATATTGTTAAGAGCAGAAAGATTCTCAGACATTTTCTGAAGGCTTGCACCAGCAGCTTTACCTTCTTCTGCGTGAGAAGAGATACCTACTAATGTTTCAGAAGCAGCAGCATAAGTATCAGCCAACGCGCTTACTTTTCCAGAAGCAGTGCGAAGTGAAGATGCATATTCTGTAGATGCAGCAGCAGCTTCAGTTGAATCAGCAAGCTGACGAGCGTTGCTGCTGAAAGTGCGCATACCGTCACCAAGGCTAGCGATCAATTCTGGTTCAATCTTCGCTTCAGCTAGCATATTGTCTAGTTGAGCAGAAAGACTGCTGTTACCAGCACCGCTTCCACCACCTAATGATGAACGTTTTCCTTTGTTTTCCTCTTTAACCAATTTCTTTTGCTCGTCTGGCATTGCTAACTCAGGGTACACCAAAGACCAGTCTGGATCTTCGTGTAATGGTTCAAATGCAGAGAAGAAGAAGATCACAGCTTCTGTTGAAAGACCCAATACTAGGAAGGCAGATGCCCCAGGCCAGTGTTGGATTTTAAACATCGCTCCGATGATTACTACGGCTGCTCCAATTCCATAGAGCTTTGCCATAAAGTTTTTCCAGGCTTTACTTCCAGGTTTCATGTTTTTTTCTTGCTTGTTGGTTTATTGAATTGGTTTTATTGTGAGGCCTTATTCAGGGGCATTGAAATCTTCTGGAGCAACGTTCTTACCGCGACCCAAGTAGCTCATCACGCAACGGAAACCGATGTATGATTTTGCAGTGTCTTGGTACTCGTAAGAGCGAGTTCCAGTTTGGATAAAGTATCCAATGTCTTTCCAGCTTCCACCGCGAATCACCTTACGCTTCATGCTTGGAGGATCATCTTGGTTAGCTCTGTAGTCATACTCAGACGACATGTCGTGAGTGAACTCATACACAGACTCGTCATAAGCTGTGTTGGTCCATTCAGCCACGTTTCCAGCCATGTTGTATAGACCATAGTTATTTGCAGAGTATGATGCGATAGGCACCGTGTAACAACCGTTATCTTCGACATAGTCACCTCTCATTGGCTTGAAGTTAGCCAACGGACAACCTAGGTTGTTACGGATGTATGGACCTCCCCATGGGTATGGAGCAAGTTCATAACCACCGCGAGATGCGTATTCCCATTCTGCTTCACTAGGTAGACGGAAACGTTGAACGAATGTCTCACCTACTTTCATTTTGTAATCATTCAAGATCTGAGTTCTCCAAGCGTTGAAAGCTTGACACTGACCCCATGACACACCCACAACTGGATAATCGTCATAAGCTGGGTGCCAGAAATAAGTCTCAGTAAGTGGCTCGTTGAAACCATACGTAAAGTCATGTACCCAACAAAGAGTATCAGGATATACGTTAATAGCTTCTTTGATGACAAATTGTGAACGGTCGCTGTGTCCACGAACTGAGTGCAATTGATTCAATTGGTTCACTTCACCGTACTCTTCATCTTTGCCAGCTTTATTTGCTGCGCTCTTCAAATCAATCCACCAGTAAGTGTACTTGAGTTTGCGAGTATCGATTTCAGATTTGTTGTAGAAGCGCTCTTGACCTTGCAAGTAGAATGCATTGTAGATCAATTCATACACTTCCTCGTTACCTTCCATATCGATTTCCTCTTCCCAGTTCAACAAGTAGCCCTTGTCGATCAGACCTTCCAACTCACGACCGGTGTTTGGATCTTCTGTAATAGAGAATCCTTCGATGTCGTTTTGAGCCAAGAGGTCTCTCATGAGAGAGTCACGTACATAATACACGAACTGACGATACTCATTGTTAGAGATCTCGTGCTGGTCGATATAGTACGCCGGCATGGTAACAGTTTTTGAGCGAGAGTTAAGTGCGTAAGGCACGTCCTGATCGCTTGGCCCCATAGTGAATGATCCGAAATGAATGTAATTCATTCCGTAAGGATTCACTTGCACCCATTCTTCACGTGGATAAACTCCAACGAGTTCTCCTCGAGGGCCCGAGTAACAACTAGCAAGGGTGACTACAACGATTAAATAAAACAACGATTTTTTCATGATTTCCCTTTTTTAGTAACGCAACTTCACAACTTGAGGGTTATTTATTACTAAAACTTTTAAACTTCTAAAGGCAGGTTCCTGTAGTTTACGACAGGATAACTTCAATGGTTACAATTTATTTTACAAGAATCTTGGGTCACCGTGTTTAATACGCATTGGCAACGTTTCAATATCGAAGCAATACGTCACGAATAATTCGTGAGATCCTGATGAATAATTTCTAATTTCTGAAGTCGTAACATCATACGCATATCCTAAACGAATACCGTGTTGGTAGGTAGTTCTTCCATTTACAATGTCCGAGAACATCATTTGGAAACCAGCCATTGGAGTGATCGCGTCTCCAGGGCGGAATGAAACACCACCAAACACCATATTATCATAAAGTGCATTTACGTTCAAATCAATCGCAGGAGTTGCCGCTAAGTCTGTTTTCACTAATGCATTCGTGCGAATTACAATTGGTGAGGAGCTCAATGGGAACTCGTATCCACCCATCACGTATACGTGACGTGCAGACTTAAAATATAAATCATCCAATTCTGGGGCAGTCAAGTGCTGAGCAGATACACCGAAGTAGTATTTATTCGGCTGATAGATCATTGCTCCAAATCCAACGTCCACTGCTGTTTGAGCAGTTTCTTTTGTTGGGATAGATCCGTCACCTTGATCGATGAACACCCAGTTAGCTCCTAATTTCTTATTCAAAATTCCGAAGTTCAAACCGATGCTTAAAGTGTGACCATTCAAATCAAACTTTGGAGCAATTTGACCACGGAATACGTTATTCTTTTCCTGACCTAATACGTCATTAAAAAATGTAACACCATATCCTAATTCTGTCTTACCAGCCATAGCGTTTCCGCTATAGTTAAACATTGTAGTTTTTGGGTCACGATCAAAGCCATCCCACTGATCTCTGTAGAAAAGTGATGCACAATGCATTTTGTCAATTCCTGCTGCTGCTGGGTTGAAAGATTGCTTGTCAAACATCCAAAAACTCATTTGTGGATCTTGCTGAGCAAACATCGAGAGAGAGGCAGAGAATATGGCTACAGTGAGTAAACTCTTCTTCATATTTGGTTTCTAATGGGTTAAGCTAATGTATGGTCTAAAGGTACTTTTTGGAAAGTCGCTAAAGTAGTAACTTTTTCGAACCTACAAAAAAAATTTAGTGCATCAGACGAGGATTCCCACCTCATAACTTGAGGGAATTGTTCAAACAAACACGACCAACACATTGAAATTGAATACGAATACGGCTATTTCTTAGACCAATTTTTGATAAGTTTTCCACCATTTATCTGGCATTTCATCGTTGGTCGCTTGTTGATATTCTTCATAAGTGCACGGGACCAAATGATGTCGCTCATATTTATTCTCCTGACCGGCAGGATATGGAACGTCCATCCACCAGCGATCGGACTTGTTACTTTTATAGAAAACAAGCTCATGAGATTCTGAGGCCATATTCACAATATACTTCAAATACTCTGAATAATCTCCAACGGGATAGTCGGCCTTTCTCATCAGGTATCCATCCACAAAACACCATACCATTTGCGCTACTAACTGTGCTGTTTGATTTTGAAAATCGAACGCTGGATTGAACTCATAAATACCAAAAGAAGAAAGCTTATCGCTCATGCCAGCATACCAGCAAAGTTGAGCGGCCTCATGTCCGTAAAAGCCATTGGGTCCAGCATACGCGCATCCAGGTGCCTCACTTTTCCTGATGGCTGATATGTCAAAACTTACTAGATCGGCATTTCGAATGACAGGCTCATTTCTCAAAATGAACTGATGCTGCATCTCCCCTATTCTATATGCATCAAAGTACATTTTTGTCATCAAATCAATCATCTGCGGATCGGTTAGATAACGCTGATGTCCGATGTTAGAATAGTTGAAAAGGAAATTCGGTTTGTGTAATACGATCTTGTTCAAGTAACCTTGCGAACTAACTTCATCAGCACTTTGACCAAAATCCAAACGGTGGTCTATGCTCACCAAATTCACAGTTTGTTCCATGCCTTCGTAGGCGAGGTAGTTTGCATAAGTTAGATCCTGCGAACCACCAATGATTACTGGAATAATATTTTTCTTTAAGAGAAACAGACATGTTTGATTCAACGCGAAATAAGTGTCGGTGATCTCATTACCGGCCTCAATATTTCCAAGATCAATAAATCCTGGATCACGATCGAAATGAAATAGACGGTACATTTCTCGTCGCACTTGGTTAGGACCGTCAGCGCACCCTTTGTTGTTGTCACTGTTGCGATCTTCCATCACGCCTATGAGCGCTAATTTTTTTCCCTCTAGCTCTTCTAATTCTCCTTGAAAAAAATGCACGTGATGCCCCCACATGGAAGGTTGATTCTCAGGAATTTCAAAATCTGATTTTGATACTGTTTTAAAAAATACACTAATGTCCATGTGTGCGATTGGGATTATTCTTCAATCACGAAAATACCCCACCGAAGTGGGGCATTTATAGACATTTCAATTATGTATTAACAGTCGTCTTTTAGCAGTTATTTCTTTGGCGCTTTCTTCGCTGCCTTCTTAGCTGGTGCTTTTTTCGGCGCCGCCTTTTTCGCTGCTGCTTTCTTAGCTGGAGCCTTTGATCCACGGCCACCGCGTGCAGGCTTCGGTGGATTTTCCTCCATTATTTTTTCAATCTCCTGAAGTGTAATCGTCTTTGGATCTTTGTCTTTTGGAATCTTGTAATTGTCACGACCCACCTTGATATAGGCTCCAAATCGACCGTTGACTACTTGCACATCTTCTCTTTCTGGGAAGCTTTGAATCAATGCTGCAGCAACACTTGCGATTTTTTCAATCACCAATTGCTTCGCACGTTCAAACTCGATGGTATATGGATCATCGCCTTCTTTCACTTTCAAGCTGGCAAACGTATTTCCGTGTTTCGCATAAGGACCAAAGCGACCAACGTTTACGATGATAGGCTTACCTTCATATTCTCCCAGATTTCTTGGAAGATCAAATAGCTTCAATGCTTGTTCTAACGTGATATTACCAATGCTTTGATCGGGACGAAGTGATGCAAACTTTTTCTCCTCGTCGTCACTTGCACCGATTTGGATCATCGGACCAAATCTTCCGATACGGGCGATCACATTTTTACCTGTCACTGGATCAATGCCTAATTCTCTTTCGCCTGTCGCACGTTGTGCCGACTCCAACGTTTCAGCCACATTGATGTGGAATGGCTTGTAGAAACGCTTAAGCATTTCTTGCCACTGTAATTTCCCTTCAGCGATTTCGTCAAACTCACCTTCTACCTTCGCTGTAAAGCCATAATCTAGGATGTTTGGGAACTGATCAACCAAGAAATCATTCACCACAATTCCAATATCTGTAGGAAACAATTTCGATTTTTCTGCGCCCGTGTTCTCTGATCTTTCTTCACGCGAAATTTTGTCATTCTTCAAAGTGAAGATTTCAAAACCTCTTGGAATACCTTCCTTATCGCGCTTATCCACATACTCTCTATTCTGAATTGTTGAGATAGTAGGTGCATAAGTAGATGGTCTACCAATTCCCAACTCTTCTAATCTTTTTACCAAAGATGCTTCTGAATAACGTGCTGGCTTTTGCGTAAAACGCTGGGTAGCGATCATTTCCATCAAAGACAAATCTTGACCAACAGTCAATGGAGGGAGCATGCCGCTTCCACCCTCTTCTGTTTCTTCATCATCGGTACTTTCGATGTACACTTTCAAGAAACCATCAAACTTGATGACTTCTCCTTTTGCTTGCAACACTTCATCAGTCGTACTAATACCAATGGTAGCAGTAGTCTTCTCGAGCTCTGCATCCGCCATTTGCGAAGCGATTGTTCTCTTCCAAATCAACTCATACAAGCGTACTTCGTCGCGCTCGCCTTGTACCTCATGGTTGGCCATTTCAGTTGGACGAATTGCTTCGTGAGCTTCCTGTGCTCCTTTGCTCTTCGTGGTATACTGGCGTGGTTTAGAATATTTATCTCCAAATGAATTATTGATCTCACTTTTGATTGCATCCATGGCGAAGTCCGATAGGTTTACGCTATCCGTTCTCATGTATGTAATCTTTCCGCTTTCGTACAAGCGCTGAGCAACACTCATGGTGCGGCTTACGCTGAACCCTAGCTTTCGTCCTGCTTCCTGTTGAAGAGTCGACGTGGTGAAAGGTGCAGCAGGAGTTCTCTTTGCCGGTTTTGTTTCGATACCTTTAATATGAAACTTCGCTCCTATGCATTTCTCGAGAAAATCTTGAGCATTTTTGCTTTCGTTCAATCGCTTTGCCGATTCTGCCTTCAATATCGCAGAGCCTAAATCAAAGTTTGCACGCACATTATAGAATGCTTGCGCTGCGAAATTTTGAATTTCTCTTTCTCTCTCAACAATAATTCTCACTGCCACCGATTGCACACGGCCGGCGCTCAAGCTTGGTCTTACTTTTTTCCATAATACAGGAGAAAGTTCAAAACCAACGAGTCTATCTAAGACACGACGCGCTTGTTGAGCATTTACTAAATCAATATCTAATAATCGAGGGCGATCGATCGCATTGAGGATGGCCTTCTTGGTAATTTCAGAAAATACGATTCTCTTTGTTTTGGAAGTGGGGAGTTCCAAAGCTTCTTGTAGGTGCCACGAAATTGCTTCCCCTTCGCGGTCCTCATCCGTTGCCAACCAAACCACCTCGGCTTTCTGCGCTAATCGCTTCAATTCTTTGACAACCTCTATCTTGTCGGCCGTGATTTCATACACAGGCTCGAAGTTTTTTTCGACGTTAATCGCCACATCGCTCTTGGGCAAATCGCGCACGTGACCGTAGCTCGACTTAACCACAAAGTCCTTCCCGAGGTATCCCTCGATGGTTTTCGCTTTGGCTGGAGACTCTACTATTACTAGGTTTTTTGACATTCTTTCACTCGTTATTTAGACCCGAAACTGTCATTTTCTCGAATCGATGATGGGGGCAAAAATAGACGGATTTGCTTCGGTCCATCATTTTTTATAACAATGCATATTCTATTCTATACCTATATATGGTGTTAAAACGCCATCCGAAATCCTTTATCTTTGCGGCTTTATTAACCATTTTCAATACAGCCAAACACTGTGGAAGAAAAAGTAATCGATGAAAACCGTCAGGGAGAATTCTTGATGGTGGAGAATAGCAATATTCACAAAGGCAAAAAATTATTGCTGGAGAGCTACGGATGTCAAATGAATTTTTCGGACAGCGAAATCGTAGCATCAATCATGTCTGAGGCGGGTTTTTCTACTACCCGCGACCCCGAGGAAGCAGACCTTATTTTATTAAATACATGCGCCATTCGCGACAATGCAGAAGTACGTGTGCGTGGCCGCTTGAATTATTTCAAGTCAATAAAAAAACGCAAACCTGAGATGGTAGTGGGCGTTCTTGGCTGTATGGCCGAACGTCTTCGTGAAAAATTAATTGAAGAAGAAAAATTGGTCGACCTCGTTGTTGGCCCCGATGCATACCGCGATCTACCCAACCTTATCGATCAAGTAGATAGTGGACAAAAGGCAGTGAATGTTCTTCTTAGCAGAGAAGAGACATACGCTGAGATCACGCCAGTTCGATTAGAAAGTAACGGTATCAATGCCTACATATCGATCATGCGCGGTTGCGACAACATGTGCTCGTTTTGTGTAGTACCATTTACAAGAGGAAGAGAAAGAAGCCGCGATCCAAAAAGTATTGTTGCTGAAGCGCACGACCTTTTCAACCAAGGTTATCGAGAGGTGACATTGCTTGGACAAAATGTAGACAGCTATAAGTGGAACATTACTAGTAAGGGTGAGATCATTACAGAAGGTGAGCCCACCGTCAATTTTGCTCAGCTCATGGAAATGGTGGCGAATGTGTCACCTGATCTTTTAGTGAGATTTTCTACCAGCCACCCGAAAGACATGACGGATGATGTACTTTATGTGATGGCGAAATACGATAATATCTGCAAATACATTCACCTTCCTGTTCAAAGTGGAAGTTCTGAAGTATTGAAGAAAATGAACCGAGGCTACACCCGTGAATGGTACCTCGACAGAATTGCTGCTATTCGACGAATTCTTCCTACTGCAGCTATCAGTACTGATATCATAGCAGGTTTCTGTGGTGAAACTGAGGAGCAGCATCAAGAGACACTTTCATTGATGGCAGAAGTGAAGTACGACCTTGCCTATATGTTTAAATATAGCGAGCGACCAAGAACATTGGCCGAACGCAAGTACGAGGATGACGTTCCAGACGAGGTTAAAAGCCGCAGACTTACAGAAATCATCGATTTTCAATTGAAGTGCAGTACTGAAAACACCAAGAATTATGTGGGTGGAACCTACCGCGTATTGATTGAAGGGGTTTCTAAAAAATCACCTGACTTCTATCACGGTAGGAATTCTCAAAGTGTTGTAACTGTATTTCCCAAAGGGAACACTAAGCCTGGAGACTTTGTAGATGTGCACGTAACAAGCTGTACCGCTGTAACCATTATTGGGGAAGTGGTAGCCCATTATCCGCGCACATCACAGCCTTCATAGAGACTTAACATCTTTTTTCCTAGAAAAACTGACAAGACGTCAGTATATTCGTCGTCCTTATTACTATGGATATTCAAACAGTTAAACAACGCTTCGAGATTATTGGGCATTCACCTTTGCTCAATAGAGCATTAGACATTGCGGTGCAAGTAGCACCGACCAATATCTCTGTGCTCATCAATGGGGAAAGCGGCGTCGGAAAAGAAGTTGTTCCAAAGATTATACATCAACTCAGTGCTAGAAAACACGGACCTTACATCGCGGTAAACTGCGGTGCGATTCCGGAGGGTACCATCGACAGTGAATTATTCGGTCACGAAAAAGGATCATTCACCGGAGCACATGAAGCTCGAAAAGGATATTTTGAAGAAGCAAATGGTGGAACCATCTTCTTAGATGAAGTTGCTGAACTTCCGCTAGGTACCCAAGTGCGTTTGCTTCGTGTTTTGGAGACCGGTGAAATCATCCGTGTTGGTTCTTCAAAAGTGATAAAAACAAATGTTCGTGTCGTTGCCGCAACTAACGTGGATTTCAGCGCTGCGATTCAGGCGGGTAAGTTTAGAGAAGACCTCTACTATCGTTTGAGCCAAGTTCCCATTCACATGCCCGCGCTTCGCGAGCGTCGTGAAGATGTGATTTTATTATTCAAGAAATTTACTACTGATTTTTCAGAAAAATATCGCATGCCTGTTCTTCAGCTTACCGCTGAAGGAGAACAGATCCTGCGCAATTACTCATGGCCTGGTAACGTTCGTCAATTGAAGAACATCACTGAGCAAATGAGTGTGCTAGAAGAAAATCGCGAAATCTCTGCTGAAACTTTATCACGCTACATTCCTTCAGAAGGATTTAGCAGCAAGCCAATGGTGGTGGGTAAGGGAACAAGTGCGACTGATTTTACCGAAAGAGAAATTTTATACAAGGTCCTTTTTGATATGAAAAACGACTTGAACGATTTGAAAAAACTCGTTCTAGGAATGATTCAAAACGGAGGTCCGTACGAAGTGAATCAAGAAAACGCGGCACTTTTCCAAAAGGTTTTTCATGAGGATGATGCGACTGATGTCATTGAGAATCACAATTATCCTGCGGTGAATAACAACACCAACACTGGTGTCATTCATCTTGGCCAATCACGCCCTGAACAGCCGATGGCACATAGCTCTCACGAAGAAGTTGAGGAGTCATTAAGCCTGACAGATAGCGAGAAAGACTTGATTAAAAAAGCGCTTCAAAAGCATAAAAATAAACGTAAGTATGCTGCTCAAGAACTCGGGATTTCGGAGCGCACACTTTACAGAAAAATCAAAGAATACAATTTAGCGAAGTAGTAGAATGAACGTTCGGTTTTTGACATATCTACTAGCTATTTTGCTTTTTGCATCATGCACCGTCAACTACTCCTTAACGGGAGGTCAGTTCAGCGGTGCAAAAACTTTTTCTGTTGAATTATTTCGTTCGCAAACCGCTCTTGCAAGCCCGATATATGCTCAGCGATTGACAGAATCCCTAAAGGATTTATTACTTAGTCAAAGCCCCCTTAAAATTGCTGAAACGGATGGAGAACTGAAGTATCAAGGATTCATCACAGATTATAAAGTAACGCCTGTTGCGATTCAAGGAAATGAAACAGCTTCGTTGAATAGACTGACGATCACTGTGAAGGTGAAGTATACCAATACTTTGGAACCTTCATTGAGTTTTGATAAAAGCTTTTCGAAGTTTGCAGATTTCGACGCAAGCTTGGATTTGTTGAGTCAAGAAGACCAATTATGGTCGACTATCAACGAACAGTTATTACAAGAAATTTACAACTCCAGTGTAGGAAACTGGTAATATAAGATTTGGATAAAACGCTGATATATCAAGCCATAGAGAACCCTGCAATGCGCAAGGCTATATCTATTGAGGAATTGGAAAAGATTCAAAAGTCTTACCCCTATTTCTCAACGGCTCATGTGCTATTGGCGAAAATGTACCAAGAAAAAAACGATCACCGTTTCGCAGATCAATTGCAGCAAGCCGCTTTGTATGTGAATAATCGGCACGTTTTGTATGATTATATTAAGGATTCGCAAAAAGGAGAGGATTCTCGATTCTCGATTCTCGATTCTCAAAAAGAAGAAGATTCTCAATTCTCAATTCTCGAAGTAAACAAGCCAGAGGAAGAGGATTCTGAAAAAGTAGGAAGTGAAGACCTTGAATTGCGAATTGCAAATTTCGAATCCCGAATTTCGAATCTCGAATTAGGTATCGAGAATCAAGAATTGAGAATCGAGAATTTAGAGCCGACCGCGCCAGTTGAGGAAACGCTCGAACAGAATTTCGAATCACGAATTTCGAGAATCGAGAATCCGGAGCCAATCGAAGAAACCCTCGACCAGCATGTGGAAGTCGTTCGAGCGAAGGATCTTGATCCGATGGAGGCGAATTTTATTATCGAGGCCATCCATTCCACTATTGAGCTGGAAGCCGAAGAAGAGACAATCAAAATCGAAGAGGTGACTGCGTCAACAGACGTGCAAACAGAAGTAGACGAGACTGAAGCTGCATCCTCCACCCCAATGACCTATGCCGAGTATATGATGGCCAAGGCAAGGAAGATGAAAGGTGAGGTAAAAGAGAAACCAGAGGCGAACGATATAGAAGAAGTTGAGGATGAGGTGGAAGAGCAAGAGGAAGAAAAGACAGCAGAACAAAGCTTTGAATCTCGAATTTCGAATTTTGAGTCGAGTGCACGTCGAATTCAAAAGCCATCAGTGGTTGATGTTCAAAAGAGCATCATCGATAAATTTATTCAGCAACAGCCGAAAATCACGCCCGGAAAGGCAGCAGAATACACAAATACCCAAAATTTGGGCAAGGACAGCCTCGAGGAGGACATGACCTTTGTAACCGAGACAATGGCCAAATTATATGCTGCGCAGGGGAAAATTGATAAAGCGAAGAAGGTTTATCGTCAACTTATTGCGCTCCATCCAGAAAAAAGCATTTACTTTGCAGCCCAATTAAAAAATCTGAACCAGAATAAAAAGATATAATATGGAAACTCTAATCATTGTACTAATTGTAATCGTAGCCCTTCTATTGGGTGTTGTTGTGCTTATTCAGAATCCAAAAGGTGGTGGACTTGCTATGGGTTTCCAAGGCTCTACTCAGATTGGCGGTGTTCAGCGTACTGCTGACTTCCTAGAAAAGGCAACATGGTATTTGGCGGTAGCACTATTTGCTCTTTGCCTTGTATCTGCAAGCTTCTACTCTACTCGTCCAGATAACAATGGAAAAGGAAACGACGAAGCTATTGAAAACACTCAAGGTGGCGCAACGAATGAAGCTGCTAACGGTGGTGCTCCTCAGCAATAAGACATTCTTTTTTTAAGATAGTAGAATGACAGTGTGACAACCGCACTGTCATTTTTTTTGCCATTCACTGACATTTTTTTCACTTAAAAAGCCAATATCCCGCTTGGCACAGTAAATGACAACCGCGGGTCACAACTTTAAAAACATATTTAAATAATAACCATATGTCATTTCATTATTTACCTGTCGCGGGAACGAAGAACAGAGTAGTAATTCTTCCCGATCCCAAAGAAGAAAAAACAGCGTCAGGATTATACATTCCTGAGTCCGCTAAAGAAAAGCCTCTAAGAGGAACTGTCATCGCCGTTAGCGAAATAGACGAGGATGGCAAGTCTCCAGTTCTGAAAGCTGGTGATGTTGTTATGTATGGCAAATATTCTGGTCAAGAGCTTCCATTGGAAGGATTGGATTATTTGATAATGAAGGAAACAGATGTATTACTTAAGAAAATCTAATCATTAGAAAATCATGGCAAAAGAAATAACCTTTGATGTGCCAGCTCGTGAGAAATTGAAAGCTGGTGTTGACACTCTTGCAAATGCTGTAAAAGTGACATTGGGACCAAAAGGTCGTAATGTAATTATCGATAAAAAATTCGGTGCACCACATATCACTAAAGATGGTGTTACTGTAGCAAAAGAAATTGAGCTTGCTGACCCTATTGAAAACATGGGTGCTCAAATGTTGAAAGAAGTTGCTTCAAAAACTGCTGATCTAGCAGGTGACGGAACAACGACTGCAACTGTCTTAGCACAAGCAATCGTGACTGCTGGTTTGAAAAACGTAGCAAGCGGTGCTAATCCAATGGACTTGAAGCGTGGTATTGATAAGGCTGTTAGCTCTGTTGTAGCTGAACTAGCGAAGATTTCAAAAGCAGTAGGTACTGATTATGAGAAAATCAAACAAGTAGCTACTATCTCTGCAAACAGCGATGAGGCAATCGGTTCATTGATTGCTGACGCAATGCAAAAAGTAGGAACTGAAGGTGTTATTACTGTTGAAGAAGCAAAAGGAACTGAGACAGAAGTTAAAACTGTTGAGGGTATGCAATTCGACCGTGGTTACTTGAGCCCATACTTCATGACCAACGCAGAAAACCAAGAAGCAGAATTAGAGAATGCATTCATCTTGATCTACGACAAGAAGATCAGCAATATGAAAGAACTTCTTCCTGTTCTTGAAAAAACTGCGCAAGCTAGCCGTCCTCTTTTGATCATTGCAGAAGATGTAGATGGTGAAGCACTTGCTGCACTAGTAGTAAATAAAATTCGTGGTGCTCTGAAAGTAGCAGCTGTTAAAGCTCCTGGTTTCGGTGATCGTCGTAAAGCAATGCTTCAAGATATCGCTATTCTTACCGGTGGTCAAGTGGTCAGCGAAGAGACTGGTCTATTGCTTGAGAAAGCAGAATTGACCGATCTTGGTAGAGCGGAGAAAATCACCGTTGACAAGGACAACACAACTATCGTAAATGGTGCTGGTCAAAAAGAAGCAATCCAATCTCGCATCGCTGAAATTAAAACAGCAATCGATGTAACAACATCTGATTATGATCGTGAGAAATTGCAAGAGCGTCTAGCGAAACTTGCAGGTGGTGTTGCTGTACTTTATGTTGGAGCTGCTACTGAAGTTGAGATGAAAGAGAAGAAGGATCGTGTTGACGATGCATTGCATGCAACAAGAGCTGCTGTCGAAGAAGGAATCGTACCAGGTGGTGGTGTAGCATATATCAGAGCTTCTGTAGCTTTAGATACGCTTAAAGGCATCAATGATGATGAAACAACGGGTATCGCTATTGTACGCCGTGCGATTGAAGAACCACTTCGTCAAATCGTAGCGAATGCTGGTGGCGAAGGTGCTGTGATCGTACAAAAAGTACGTGAAGGCAAAGATGATTTCGGATACAATGCTCGCCTTGAGAAATTCGAAAACATGTACGCTGCAGGTGTTATCGACCCTACGAAAGTAAGTCGTGTAGCTCTTGAAAATGCTGCTTCTATCGCAGGTATGTTGTTGACTACTGAGTGTGTTATTTCTGACATTAAGGAAGACGCTCCAGCTATGCCAGCAATGCCAGGTGGAATGGGCGGAATGATGTAATCTAAAACCGAACAAACATTCGGTTATAAAATAAAAAAGCCTCTTTACAATGTAAAGAGGCTTTTTCTTTTTTATCTAAAAAAAAATTATTTCTTCAATGCTGACCAAGTAAGATCGCGAAGTGCCTCCGCTTCTTTTGGACCGTTCTTTTTCTTGCCCTTTCCTACTTTGCGTGCAGCAGCAAAAGCATTCGTGTAGAAGAACTCAAGGTGAGTATTTGCTTCACCTTTAGAAAAATCCTTCGACTTAATTCCATCTGCGAAAAACTTCACCAACGCTTGATCCATTTTCTCTGCTGCCTTCTGTTGATCTGCCGTGATGAGAGGGCTTGCATTGTATTGATCAAGGAAAGAAACTTCGATTCCGTTCGTCAATGAATAACCTTGGAAAGCCTCCCACATCTTCTCGAAACGCTTTGTAGCAGTAGCCTTTCCGTCAAGTGCTACAGTAAGAGCACCAACAAGATTTTCTTTGCACATCAGGTACATCGCACCCACCATTTCATCTTTGTTAGCAAAGTGGTGGTAGATGGTACCAACTGCTACTTTAGACTTCGCTGCCAATTCAGAGATTGGTGCGCCTTGAAAGCCACCTGTAGCAACCATTTGAAGGGCTGTCTTTAGCACCTTTTCTTTTCTTGTCATCGACTTTTTCATAGGAATAGAATGAACGTTCGGTCAAAGATAATAAAAAGTGTTACATTACATTGCGAACGAGAACTTTAACATCACAAACGATGTATATAGTTTCGTAAATTTGCAAAAAAATCAAGCTATGAACTTAACAGATCAAATCAACGAGGATATCAAAACTGCAATGAAAGCAGGTGAAAAGGATAAACTCATGGCATTGCGCGACATCAAGAGCAAGCTGCTCCTCGAAATGACTAAAGAAGGTGGAGATGGTAATGTTGATGATTCCAAGGGAATGGCCATTCTCAATAAACTTTACAAACAGCGTGTGGAGTCCATTGAAATCTATAAGACTCAGAACAGACCAGATCTAGCAGAAGAAGAGCAAAAGCAAGCGGATGTAATCGCGGCTTACCTTCCAGAGCAGCTTACAGGTGATAAACTAGAAGCCGCAGTAAAGGATATCATTGCACAAGTAGGAGCTACGACTATTGCTGACCTAGGTAAAGTAATGGGTGCTGCAAATAAAGCCTTGGCTGGCCGTGCAGATGGTAAAGCAATCAGCGAATTGGTAAAGAAAATGCTTGCTTAATCTCCATGGCAAAACATCACCAACAACCCCTACAATTAATCGGCAGACGCGAGCGTATTGCACTGCCTGACATTGGCGGTGTGGTGGTCGAAGCCAAAATTGACACTGGTGCCTTTCGAACTGCTCTGCATTGTGAATCATGCGAAGAAGTTCAAACAGAAAAAGGACCTGCTGTTAAAGTGATTTTCAATCTAGATGAAAAGGGAAATAAAACTTCCTATTTCCACAAATATTCGCTCAAAGAAGTGAAGAATTCTTTTGGGCAAAGTGAAACACGATACTGCATTAAAACCCGCATCAGGATAGGTGGGCGTGACATTCGTTCGGAAGTCACGCTCACCGATCGCTCGGGGATGAAATATCAAGTATTGATTGGAAGAAAAACCTTGCTTCGCAAGTTTCTCGTTGATGTGAATCAAACGCACATCCTTCCTCTTCACGTCTGATTAGACGTGCTTTTCAATGTATTTTATAATCTGACCAGCTATATCTTTTCCAGTCGCATTTTCTATGCCTTCTAATCCTGGAGAAGAATTCACTTCGATAATTAGCGGACCTCTATCACTTTGAAGAATATCTACGCCTGCTACACCAAGTTTCAAAGCATTGGCAGCTTTGATTGCTGCGATCTCTTCTTCGTGTGTTAGCTCAATAACTTCAGCGGTTCCACCTCTGTGTAGATTAGAACGGAACTCCCCTTCTTTCGCTTGGCGCTTCATGGCTCCTACTACATGTCCGTCTACTACAAATGCGCGGATATCCGCACCCTTAGCCTCTTTGATATACTCTTGAACAATCACGCGTGCCTTCAATCCATTGAAGGCTTCCACCACTGAAACGGCCGCTTTCTTATTCTCCGCTAACACCACTCCTAAACCTTGTGTACCCTCCAATAACTTGATGACTACTGGAGCACCTCCCGCTTCTTTGAGAATTTTCTCAACGTCACGTGAGTAATTGGTGAAGACTGTTTTTGGCAAACCAAGACCTGCTCTCGAAAGAATCTGTAAACTTCTCAGTTTATCACGGCTTCGAACCAATGCTTGTGACTCAACGGCTGTGAACACATTCATCATCTCAAACTGGCGTACTACTGCAGTTCCGTAGAACGTGACAGAGGCTCCAATACGGGGAATAACCGCATGGATATCCTTGAGTTCTTCGCCATTGTAAATGATTTTTGGATTCTTTTTTTCAATCACCAAGTTACACTTTAGGTGATCAAGTACGCGAACGTTATGTCCTCTTTTCTCTCCAGCTTCAACCAATCTTTTGGTGCTGTAGAGCTTCGGGTCGCGAGAAAGTATTGCGATGTTCATGTGATATAAATCGTATGCAAAGTAATGACTAAATCAGGTGGCTATATTAACGAAATGTGAAAATTATTTTTCCGAATAATTATAGAATCTTATTCGAATAACGCCTTGTTTAGGCGAATAGCTTCCGGAGTGTTTGTTTTCTTCAAACCCATATCCAGCGCGCCTTTGCGCCACACCAGATAGGATTGATGATCCATTTTTGCCGCATAAACGAGCTTATTCAAAAAGGCCTCTTGGTCTAGGGGCAGGTCCCAACCTGCATGATTTGCCTCCAAATCTCTCCAAGGTGTCTTATTAGATATGATAACCGGCACCCCATTGGAGAGTGATTCAGCTATGGCGTGACCAAAATTCTCTCCCCATGTAGCTAAGAGGAAAAAGTGAGATCGCTGAAGGATAGCGGGAATTTGATCCGGCGATATTTCACCTTTGAATGTAATCGTATGACTCCCTCTGCTAGCTTCTGCCTCACAACGCTCGAAATAAGCGATATCATTCTTTGAACCAAATATTTCAAATGAAACCGAATATTCATTCGGTATTGCATTTACGTATTGAATTGCCTCAAGAATTCCTTTTTCCGAACTTATTCGAGAAAATGTAACCAGCGAAATTTTTCCAACTTCTTTAACAATTTGGTCCGATGCCGTTTTCCCCACAGCACTTAAAACAGGCGCTATCTTGATATTACCGCTATCACCAAAGTGTATTTTGATTTCCTCAGCCTCTGTCTCACTAGTTGCGTGCCATCTCACTTCTCTATACCACCCAAGCCACTTTGACACTTTCAAGAAAATATTCTTTTTTCTTGACTTTATAGATAAGGCGCCAGATTTGAGCATTCCTCTTGGAGCAACCAATACCCTCGACCGAATATTCGTTCGGTTGAAATATCTCAATGGTAAAATGGTGAATTTTGGTGAAAATAATGAGTTTAGATAAACCCAATCAGGACGTACCTCTTCTTTCAGTTGCTTCAAAAGAGAAGCATTTAGATCACTATCTTGGATGTATAATACTTTACAATTTTTTGAAATCTCTGTCCAAACTTGGGCTGTTATGTTTTCATAAGGCTGATCAGACCGATAATCTGTAATTCGAGTGACAACAAAGAATTCATGGTCTACATGGTTGACCATTTGAAACAACGACTGGATGGGGCCGCCCGCCTTAAAGCCTGGGACAAACCAATCAGTGAAAACTAATATTTTCTTTTTATTGCTCAATTTGATTCTTATTCACCCAATGTCCTAGCACCACCAGCGGCCACATGCGCGACCAAGAGACCAATTTACTTCCCGATAAAAATTGATTCCATTGCAGCATTACTTCCTGATGATCTAAATCCTCTATTCTCTTCAAGGAAGCCAAGCCTTCTTCGCAAAATGGTTTTAGCTCATTTTTCATCCAATGTGACCAAGGGAATGTAAAGCCCATCTTCGGACGATTCACAATGCTCTCAGGGATCACATCCGCGCAGCTCTCCACCAATAATTGCTTTGGAGAATGCGGGAATTTTATTTGGTCAGTAACAGAAAGTACATAGTCCACCAATCGATGATCTAAGAATGGTACTCTGATTTCGAGGGCGCTTGCCATGCTCATTTGATCCGCATCCCGCAACAATACATTGACCATATAGGTCTTCATTTCACACTGTGAAACGTAGCTCAAAATTTTGTCTGGTGCTGCCTCTAGGCTATTGGCAATTTGATAGACTTGCGATGGACCGATCTTTTTACTTGGGCATAACTTCGCTATGCTCTTATCCATCCAGAGCTGTCTAGTGAGCGCGTAGGTGGAAGCAACATCAATCGATTCAGATTTCAGGAGCTCGCCAATTTTTTGTGAGGCAATAGAGGGCTTGACCGTATTCAGTGCTGATGCCGCGAGCGCCCGCAGGGCGCGGGGTGTGGCAGCAAGCCATTTTTTTTGCTGCAATGCATGTACACGTTGGAACACATCATATCCAGCAAATACTTCATCGCCGCCTAGTCCTGACATCGCCATCTTCACTCCTGCTTCGCGTGTCACTTTAGAAACAACATAAGTATTGGGGCCATCTCCACTCGGATGATCCATTGCATTCAGTGCCTCAGGTACTAACTTCAAAAAATCATTTGCTGACAGCTTGATATTATGATGGGCAGTATTGTACTTCTTAGCAATAAGTGTAGAATATTCTTCTTCATTAAACTCCTTTTCATGGAATGTAATCGAGAAAGTATTGACGGGCTTTGTAGCAAATTTTGACATTAGTCCTACCACAATACTCGAATCAATGCCCCCGCTCAAAAACGCTCCGAAAGGTACGTCAGCTCTCATTCTTAGAGCAACAGAATCCTCTAACAGTCTGCGCACTTCGCGCTTTACTTCCTCTTTTGTTGCATTACTTAGATCATACTTTGCATCACTGAGTGACCAATATTGAATGGTTTCAATAGCTTTTTCCGTCACTTTTAAAAAGCTTCCGGGCATAAGCATTTGCACATCCTTCAAAATTGTTTGAGGCGCTTGCACCGATTGAAACTTTAAGTATTCAATCAAAGAACTTCCATCAATCTTGGCGCTAATTAATCCCGACCGAATGATCGCTCGGATTTCAGAAGAGAAAACGATGCCTTCATTTTTTCTTGAAAAATAAATAGGCTTTACACCCAGTCTATCTCGGTAGATGAAGAGTGAATTGCTACGCTTATCCAGCAAGGCCAGGCCAAACATTCCAATGAATCGTTCGACACATCTTTCTCCCCATTTCAAGTATGACGCAATGATTACTTCAGTATCACTGCTCGTGAGAAATTGATAGTCTGATTGTAATTCTTCTTTAAGTTCGATGTAATTGTAAATCTCACCATTGAAGACAACGACAATGTTGTGATCGGCAGAATAAAAAGGTTGATTACCGGCAGCAGAGGTATCAATGATGCTTAGTCGTCGGTGGCCTAACCCAATATTTCCCTGAACAAAAACACCTTCAGCATCCGGACCTCTGTGTGCAATAGCATCGTTCATTTTGTGCAGAACAGAATGCATATCACCGCTATCCTTCCAATAAGCTATACCGTTAATTCCACACATTCGTTAAGGCCTTAAATATTGAGACGAAGGTAAAACAGGAAGTCTATGATTTCATCATGCTGAGAATAGAATCTGCATATTGTTGCGCATCCAGCTTTAGCCCGAGATTTCTGCTGATTTCTCCCATAGCTCTCAACTCTTCATTTGTTAACTTACTTACCTCTTGAAAAAGCTGAACAATGCCCTCTTTGGTGTTATTCTCGAGCAGCCATCCATTGCTCTCTGTAAGAAGCGCTGTCCTTGCTCCTACTTTCTGGGATAAAATCAATGGGTAACCCGCCACTGCAAATTCATTTACCACTACGCCCCAAGGTTCATACAGACTAGGAAGAATGAAAACATCCCCATCCAACATCGCCTGCTCCATTTCGGCGGGTTGTTTGAAGCCATGATGAATAATTTGTGGATGAAGAATGCGAGTATCGAAAAGAGGTCCGGTGCCGAAACAATGTAATTCATCCGTTCGGTTTTCTTTTGAAACCCAAGTAGCAAAGGCTTCACAAAGCGTTTGAATATTCTTTTCAGGGGCATATCTCCCCACGTAATACCACTTTCTTATTTCACTATTTCGTAGTGCTCTTTTTTCATAAACCCTGCTGAAGCGATCGGTTTCGCAGATATAAGCGCCTTGCTTAATTTCTTTTTCCCGAAATCCAATTTTCGTGGCAAATTGAAATTGCTCCGCCCCTGGCACGAATGCGTAGTCAAAATAACGTCGAACGAGAAGCCTCAAATAAAGGCCTCGCAACTCATCTTTAAGACCGCCCTCCCACTGCTTATCAAAGCCTAGAAGAGAAGGGATCTGTCTATTCGTAGCAACAGCATTGAGGTATTCCTTATCAGACCACCCACCGCAAAAGATTAAATCGTAATTGGAATCAGCTATAAGTTTGGATAATTGCCCTTCTGAGTAGGTGCTTCTATCGAACCGATTTATTTTTCTACTAAATTCGAAACGGAAAGGAGCCTCGCTCTTTACGGGATATGCAACTATATCAATCTGTACATCGTGATTATCAGCAAGATAATTCAGTGCATGCACGATATAGCCTGCCAATTCTCGATATAAGACAATCATTCTTTTCATAGAGATCCGAAACTACCCGCAAATATGAACATTTTAAGATACCAAGACTGGATGCGACCTCAAGTAATTGAGATGTTTGCTCAGGAATATGGCGTTGACCCTGTTCAATTTGAGCGTCAGTTTATCGAGTTTTATGAATCACCATTCCAAAAAGATCATTGCGTTCGCATTGTTGCTGAAGAGAACGGTAAGGTCGGAGGCTTTCAATCCTTTTTCTATTGGCCTTTAACGCATAATGGTAAAACCATTCGCGCATTTCAAAGTGGGAACAGCTTAGTGCATCCCGATTTTCGAGGCAAAGGACTTTTTGCAAAAATGCTGGATTGGATTCATTTACCCGAAAACAACATTGCGCTGGATGTATTGATAGGTTTTCCCGTGGAAGCAAGCTACAATTCCTTTATTAGAAATAAATGGAAGAATCCTTTCAATCTGCAATGGTACATCAAGCCTATGAGGCCAATAAGTTCTTTGATTAGCAAGCCTTCCGTGAAACTTTCAAAAAAATTTGGCGCTCGTATTCCTAGAAAAATAGCTCTATCAAAGGAGACCTTTTGTGTCGAACAGCAAGTTGATTTTGATAAATATCGTTTTCAATTCCAACAAGGACATTATCACCGATTTGAATATTCTGAATCTGATCACCATGTACTTTTTGAGTTTAAAATTCAAACACGAAAGAAGTATATCAAAGAATTGGTCATAGGTAAAATTGGCCCTACATCAATTGATAAAGCCTTTATCCAAAGGGCATTCAAAGCATTCATGAAAGAAATAAATAGAACTACTTCTGTAGCATTTGTTTCTATCGCCATCAATGATCATTCGGACCAACAACAAATTATTATCGAAGAATTGGGCTTTAAAAAAATTGATCGGAAAATTTACTTCATTGCGAAAGGTCCATTGGCAGACCAGACTTCTGATTGGTCAAATTGGTGGTTGGGACGAGCGGATATAGATACATGGTAATATGAAAAGAGCGCTTATTCAACTATACAAATCTACTCTTGGTCATACCGAACGATTGTTCGGTCGTATACCCTCAGAGCATGAATTAATAGTTGCATGTATGCATTCGACACCAAAAGATCGATTAGTTGATTTCGAAAAATTAGTGGAAACACTCAGAAAAAGATTCACTTTCCTCGATCCATCGGACCTTCCTCTCTATCTGGAAAATCCAGACAACTTCACCAACGGACCCTATTTTCTTTTCACGTTTGATGACGGCCTCGCCAATAATTTGGAATCTGCCAAAGTATTAGCCGCTCATCAGATTAAAGCAATCTACTTTGTAGTTCCTGACTTTATAGAGTCTACAGATCAGAATGCGTATTACCGAACGAACATTCGGCCAATTGTCGACGAGAAAATAGATCACGAAACTTCAGACACCACGGCAATGTCTTGGAGCGATCTTGCAGCACTTGCAAAAATGGGGCATTGTATAGGAAATCACACCAAAACGCATTGTCTCTGTCAGGGCATGTCAATTCAAGAAATTGAAGCTGAATTAAGCTATACAGACATTAAAATTCAGGAAAAAATTGGTGCTCAACCGCTCTTTTTCGCATCACCAAATAATACGTTAGAGAGTGTTGGAAACGCCGCAGCGCAAGTCATTCTAAGAAATAAGTATTTCCATTTTACCACTATACCGGGCTTACATGCTGCGGGAGAAAATCCAAAAAATTGGATTTACAGAAGAAATATAGAAGTGCATTGGGGGAAAGGCGCTATTGAATTTGCGCTTGGTTCTTTTGATTTATCGCGATGGCAAAAGCAGCGAGACGCTCTTTCTCTTCTTGCTCGCGCTTCTCATCTCGATACTTCCAATTCTCTTTAGCGATGTAATAATACATCCAAAGGAAGAATGGAAATCCATTCAAGAAGTAGTGACCTTGACGAACAAGGTACAATACAATAATAATCATCGTTGCATTTGACATCACCCACAACTCAGTATCGTGTGTTCTCTGCTTCGGCACCCAACATCTAACAAGCAGGAAAAACATCAAAAACAAGCCATACAAGCCCGTCTCCGACATTAAGCGCAGCGCCATAGAATTCGCATCCATTTTATTGAAGTCAATATCTACCGCACCGTCCAAGTTGGTCAAGCTGTACTTGTCAAACGCTGTGGGGTGAGACCCGAGACCTGTCCCAAGAATTGGATTTCGCTTGAAGTTTTCAAGCGCTACGTGATAGTTATTGTACAATACGAAACTACTACCATTGATCTGATAACTCTGATAGTTACCCGTGGAGAAGATTTCAGTAGTACCATCGTATCGATCGCGGAACTCGTCCACGTTTTCATAGCTATAGTTGAATAATAGAACAGAAAGCGGAACGAATACAATGGCGTATCTGAAGAATCCGAAGTTGATCAATAATAATAGAATGGCCAAGAATATACCGATGATACCAACGCTCGAAAAGGTGACGCAATAAGCTGCGATAATGAGAGCACTTTGTCTTCGCGTAACAAAGAGTGGATCTTTTACCGCCCAATTATAAATAGCGACGAAAAATGCGGGTCCTATGCTCGCCGCAAAGTAGGCAGGTTCACTGAATACGGAATTAACTCGAATACCGATACCTCCTCTTACAACGTTCCATTTATTAAACACCCAGTGAAAGTCATAGCCTGGTTTGAAACCCACCCAAAATGAAACAAGCTGCATCAGGCCTATGATTGAAATGATATAGGCAGCTATCATGTAATACTTGAAAAGCTGTTTCAAATTGAACTGAAATAATTCAAGAACATAGTGATAGAATAGCACCGAAGAAAAGAATCCGATAAAGATTTTGTAGAACTGTCCTGCGGTATTCAATCCGATCGCGGTATACGTTACTCCTGCTATGAAAAGGGGAATGAAAAGCAACACTGGCGCACGGGGCACTCCGTATTTCACAAAGAAGACAGGAAAGAATAAAGCAAAGATGGCGTAACTAAAGTAGGCTTCGAAGGGCGTCGTAAAGAAGCGATAGGAGCTAATGAAGATGCTCAGAAAAATACTAATAACGACGAACCATCTAAACATTGAACTCTATTTTGCATTTTCACCACTGATCACGTGGCTTACCGCCTTCTTCTTCCTAATAAATGGCAATTCAAGATACTTGTAACTCAACGCAGATATTAGAATAGTTATGGAAAGCACTGCAAGATAAACAACAATAGACTCCATTGGATTCAAATCATTATTAAAGTGGAGCGTATCCTTAGCAAAATGAAGCACTGCAGCGATGATCATCATGTGATACATGTAGATTCCAAAAGAGATTTTTCCAAGAAAATCTAAAATCTTGTTTTCCAATTTGATGAAACAATTTGGGTTGGTAGATACATTCAGAATGATTACCAATGAGCAAATTGAATACAGAATATGCACTCCATTTTGAAGGAACTTTGGAACAATCATAATCATCACTGGAATGATTAAGATAGAAAGAATAAATACTAGCGGATGATACACCACTTTCAAAATTCTATCTTTTTTGTAGTAAAGTACATAAGCACCAAGACCACCAAGGGACATACACTCCAGCTTCGACATCGCGAAAAACTTTTTGAGAACACCCATCCAGAAGCCCGATATCTGAGATGAAAACAAGAGTACCCCGAGCTTAAAGACAATGATGACACCGGTGAAAACTAGAATAGTCCGAAGAATATTCTTCGATTTTTTCATCACCCAAGGCCAGATCAAGTAGAATTGCTCCTCCACTCCAATCGACCAAAGCTGACCGATGTTGGGGACCGCCAAGAACATGGAGAACGCGAGGTTGGGCAGGAAAAATAAAAACAAAAAGAAATTTTCCCAGTAATGAAGTTCGAGTGCTCTGGACTGAACCCGCACATCAAATAATGAAATATGGGGCAAGACAAAGAATCCCAATATGAAGATTAAAAAATACAGCGGCCAAATTCGAAGTATTCGGCGCATGTAAAACTCTTTGATTCGGATAACGCCTGTCGTTTCTCTTTCTACAAACAGCAGATAAGTAATGAGAAAACCAGAAAGCACAAAAAAGAATACCACCCCTAGTGGTCCACTATTAGAGATGAATGGGGTTACCCAACTGATTTCTCTTCTTAATACAGCCTCAAGAGGAGTGGAATAGGTCAACTTCTCTAGATCTAACCAGTGACTTCCATAGCCCAAGAACTTTTTGATGAGTTCTACGTGAGTGAAAATTACCGCAACTGCTGCAAAAAATCGAAGTCCGTTGAGTCCAGGGAAATAAACTCGCGTCTTACTCATTACTTTATTAAGGCGGTGCGAATTTAGCTATTCAGCCTTGATGTTTCTATGTTTCGTTCTGTTAATTCTATGATCTTTTCCCATAAAAATTGCTCTTTCACTTTTTGAATTGCTGCGCTGCCCTTGGCTTGAATTGCCCTGTCAGTTTCATTCACAGCTGTTTGAATGGATTTTTGCAGTCCTTCCATATCGCCAGGAGCAATGAGCCAACCGGTATTTTCATCCACCAATCGATCAACTGCGCCCACGGTGGTAGCTATCACCGCCATCCCTCTCGACATGGCTTCTAGAATGACATTCGGCATACCCTCCGAATGTGAAGGGCACAAAAGCACATGGCAAGTATCCATGATCTCTATGATTTTTGCCGCCTCTTTGATTTCACCGTGATAAACGATATCCTTTCTTTTCACTCGTTTCGAGTGATCTATAGGACCGATAAAATGAAATTCGACTTCACTGCTTTCTTCTCGATTTAATATAGCAGCCTGTAATTCCTCAATTCCCTTGCGGCGTTCATATCGCCCGATGAATAAAAATTTTCTCGGGAGGGACTCACGTTGTTTTTGATTTGCAATCCAATGAGATTCTATTCCTGTTGGAATTTCAATGATTCGTTTGGGATCCACACCGATGCTTTTGATCACATCTGTGATTTTTGAGCCATACGAAAAGACTACATCTGCATGTTGAGAAATCCACTGCACCGTGCCTTTCAGAAGATATTTCTTCAACTTCATTGTAAAACTACCGCCAGGCTGGAACATTTCATAGCCATGAAACTTCACACCAATTCGTGGCAGTTTTTTCCCCTTTAATTTTTGTGCGATAAAATACCAGCCTGTAAATCCTTTGGTGTAAATGAAATCAAACGATTCAATATCCTTCTGCACCACATCGTAAGCCTTGTTTGAAAACTGATAGGATGATTTCAAATAATGGCCTGGCAAGAATCCGCTTGGGGGAAAATAGAGTGTGATAATTTTGAGTGAAGCATCTTGACTCAACCCCATCGACTCGCGTACTTCCTCATGGGATGGCTTGTTGGCGCCGCTTGGTAAACAATGTATCATTGTTACATCATGTCCTCGTAGTACCAAGTATTTGATCAATCCCGCTGAATGCTTTTGCATCCCTCCCACAACAAATGGACTAATACCGTCCGTTACTACCAGTATCTTCATGATATTTTTGAAATAATACGCGCACCAACGTGTTTCCAGAGGTGCTCATTTTTAACTTTTGACTCAAAGGCCTCACCCGCTTTTTTACACTCTTCAAAAGAATGCAAAGTAAACTCCAGTGCACTCACTAAATCATCTTCGCTATTCTTCAACAACCATCCATGCACTTTATCTTCCATCACATCGCGCACCGGTTGCGTGTTTGGAGCGATGATGTATTTTCCAAATAAACCGTACTCAAAAATTTTAACAGGCGATCCGTACCAATTGGAGTCTGCCATCACCGTTACGTCCATCAAAGAGATATAAGTTGAAACATCCTTGTGAGGAACATTACCAGTGAAAATAACATTACTTGAAATGTTCAAATCACTTGCGAGTTGTTTTAATTCTCCTAACACCTCTCCATCACCTACGATAAGGAGTTTGGTTTTGATATGAGAATAGTTTGACACCACTTGTGCAAAACTTTTTATCAATTTATCTACTCCATGATACGGGAAGATAGAGCCTACAAAACCGATGATTCGATAGCCATTCAATGTTGACTCGAGCGATGATTTAAGCGCTTGATTGATCTCTAAAAAAGAGAGGTTAACCGCATTAGGAGTTACAACAATTCTATTCGAATCCACCTTGTGCTTCTTTTCAAAATATTCCTTCATTGCAGTAGAAACTACAATGATTTGCGAGGCTAATTTTGATTGTTTTCTTTCAGCACTTTCCGTAAAAGAAGAGAAGATACCACATCCCGACATAGCTTTTATTTCCTCAGGATAAGGCGCGTTCAATTCGAGGAAAATCGGAATATTATTTCTATTTGCCAACGCTACACCCGCTGTCATAAAAGCATATCCTCTTTCATAGATCAAGTCTGGTTGCACATTCAAAATTGCCCCTTGCAATTGGGCCATCATCTTTTGATTGTGCATGATCAATCGCCATTCTTTCAAGGACTCCCAAAGAAATTTCGGTATGAATTTTTTCCAAGATTTTTTAGAAAAACGAATAGCAGTATTACCATGCTCCATTTCCTCTCCACCTGCAATAAACGTGTGCACTTCATACCCTTCATCGCGAAAAGCTTTGATCACTTCGCGCATGTGCGTGCCAGGCCCACTCGGCGCTGCCAAGTTGAGATGCGGGTGAGTCGACACATATAAAATTCGCTTCTTCAATTCTTTTGATTCAATTTATCATTTCGATAACCTATCAAATTTTTCTTGAGAAAAAATTGATCTTCACTTAGAGTTGTAATCTCAGTAATTTGAGTTTCCAATCCTTCTACATTTTCAAATGTAATTGCATTCAACGTGCTATTTTTCATTGGAAAATTATGTATTCCATAATTACAAATGATGGTCTTGTAACCCGCGTGTAATCGCTCATACACAATGGTTGAAAATGTTGAAATACCAATATCAGCTTGCTCAAAAGCATGCGATGAGGGTGTATTCAAATCAGAAAACTTCCAACTAAATCCACTGAATAATTTTTCATAATGTGCTTGTGTGTCTTTCCAATTTTGCTTGGACTTTTCCCTTGGGTGTGCAAAAATCACCAACGAATAATCGGAATGAGCATGTAAAAAATCTTTGATTAAAACCACACATTGATCTTCCGCTCCTGCCAAATTCATTTCTGTTTGCACATGTCCCAATTTCAATCGAAGCCAGCTTCCATGCGAGTAAAAACCTATTGTCTTTGGATTTGTGACTGGCCTATTTTCTAAATAACGCTGAATGTAGCTATATGCTTTCTCTGGTCCCCATCTCAATATTCGATCGAAACGCATAGTATCACTGAAAACAGCTTTTTCTTCATCGTGATATGGCGTACTGAAAACCACTTCATCACAAATCATTATTCTATTCCAGGTGCCGAGTGGTCCCGATGATGGAATGAATGCAACCTTGACTCCGGCTTGTCTTAACAACAATGATTGAAAGTTGGAGTCTATTTCAAACGGAACAAAATTGTAGACCTTTTGAATATCAAAACGTTCAATTTTTTTTAGTAAAAAATAATTCACTTGCGCAGCACGAAGCAGCAATGCCACATTTACACGACGCTCGGAAAACAAGCATCGCAAGGCAATGGACAATGCAAACAAATGAAAAGCAAACTTATCTGCCCTTGAAATTTTTTCCCAAGCATTAATTTCATCTCGTGAAAAAACGCAACCTACATCTCCACCATTCGAATATTGAATGTATTCTACCACTGCTTTCGAAGAGGGCATTCCACCTAGTGAAACAAGTATTTTCGAGTCACTCAATTTTTTGAAACCAGACGATTCCACTTTCCATCTTCTAGTGGCACGAACCCACTCTCTTAGACCTATCAATCTGTCGTTTGCGGCATCGGATGTCAATTGAAAAGAGCGCCCATTCATTAAACAATGTCCCGCCAATCCCTTGTCAGTATTGTCCTTCGAGGACTTTAAACATTCCTTCATCAATCGAAGGAGCGATTTCATATCGATACTCTTCTGACTCATTTTTTCAAAAGAGATTTTACTTTTTCTGCAAATTCAAAACCTCCAACACGCATCAATGAGTGAAATAATTTACCCGTTGCTGGCGATACTCGCACGAGATATTTTCCTTTAATAAACGTTTTGTACATCTCTCCTGCTTCACTAGGGCAATGAGGATAAGCGATATGAATGGTATCAAAAAATGACTGATAATAAAAATCACGATTTGCATTCCATTCGCTCTTGTGATTTTCATGAAGCTCTTGAAAAATTTCTTTGCGCAAATTCAAATAATTCAACCATCTTCCTTTTGGGTCCGATGTAGAAATTTGTCCACTTGGTCGATCTAAAACTTCTGTCAGCAATTGATCATCGACCACTACTTTTTTACCCGCTTTCATTAATCGAAACATCAAATCATATTCTTGGCTGCTGGACAACTTCACATTCCAACCACCCACTTCTTTCACATCTGCCGTATTGAACAAAGCGCTTGATGTAATGCCTAGCCTTGTAATGAAAAGTCCTTTCCAAATATTTTTTTCTGGAAAAATTGGTAGTTCTCCCGATGGCCCTTTTCTAACATATGGAGCCACCAGTATGCTGTCTTGCGATAATAGATCTACTTGATGAATGAGTTTGCCCTCTAAGAGCCGATCGTCTGCATCTAAAAATTGTATGTACTTACCAAGCGATAGCGACAATCCTTTATTGCGGGCATGATTTGCACCCTTTTCTTTTTCCTCGGTAATGAATAAATCGGGGAATTCGAGCTTGAGCTTTTGTAAAACGGAAGCGGTTTGATCTGTACTGTTATTGTCTATACAGATCACTTGCAGATTTACTTTTTGCTGAAAGACAGACCGGATGCAGTCTTCAATATACTCGGCAACATTATAGCACGGAATGACTACTGAAACTAGGTCCTCTTTTAAAACTGTACTCATTCCGTTTTCAATCACAATTAATAACGCTGTAATGTTGGATCTATCTCATCAATCCATGCGAGGATGCCACCTTTCAAATTGAGAAGATTGCTGTATCCATGTTCCTCTTGAAGAAAACGAATGATATTGGCACTCCTCACTCCACTGCGGCAGTGCACTACCACTTTTCCTTGTGAAGGGATATCGGACCATCTTTCTCCGATCATCGACATTGGTATGAGTTCGCCACCGATATTGCAGATGTCGAATTCATTTTGTTCCCTCACATCAATGAGCCAAAAGGCTTCGCCTTTTTCCATCATTGCGTGAAGTTCTTTTACAGAACATTCGTTTACCATAGTTTGAGAGGTAGAATTAGTACTGAGACAAAAGTCGAAATTATTATGCAATTCCCTCCAATCTATTTGTACATCCCGCAGGGGATTATTCGGATGGGGTATCACTTTCATCGATTGAACATCAAAAAAATTCATATCCATTTGCAGGAAAACGCCCGCCAAGCTAGGCTTTCCGAGTATTACATCGATTGCTTCTCTTGCTTGAATATTTCCGATAATGGATGTAGAAGTTCCTAACACTCCGGCGATTTCACAATTCGGAGTCAGCTCCGCAGAAGGCGGAAAGGGAAATACATCCCTAAGGTTAGGTCCATTCTTAAAATTAAACACCGAAACCTGACCAAGATCCTTGTAAACCGCCCCAAATACTAATGGTTTAGACAAGGCAACACATGCATCATTGATAATATATCTCGCTATGAAATTATCAGTAGCATCGATGATGACATCGTGTTTTGCAATTATGTTCTCAGCATTGCTAAGAGAAATAAATTCAGTGATCGCTTCTATCTGAATCAATGAATTTCGTTTTTGGGCAAACGTTGCTAGAACTTGTGCCTTACTGGAACCAATGTGAGACTCCTCATAAGCCCATTGCCTTTGCAGATTGTGCTCTTCAATGCGATCTGCATCCATGATTGAAATCCGTCCAACTCCAGCAGCAGCAAGTGACGCAACAATGGGACAACCTAAGCCACCCGCACCAATAACCAATACCGATGCTTCCGATAAAAGCTCTTGGCCTTCAGAGCCGATTGACTCTAAAGACATTTGTCGCAGATATCTCAATGTATTTTCCACTTATTAGGATGAAATTGGGTGTGCAAGGTAGATTTTGAGGCTCATAATTGTGCTTGAAAATGCTAAAATTACCAACGATTCTCAGGGAGCACTAGAGCCCATTCTTTTGATTTTCAGTAACTTTAATTACATTTGACTCCTATCAAAAGTGTTGAGTTTTAAAATTTTGTTTGCAAAGTGCCGAAAACATTTACTTTTGACGCCGCATTTAACCATTAAAAATTTTTACAATGTCTGAAATCGCAAAGAAAGTCACCGCTATCATCGTAGATAAGCTTGGTGTTGACGAAGCAGAAGTAACACGTGAAGCAAGCTTCACAAATGATCTTGGTGCAGATTCTTTGGATACGGTTGAACTCATCATGGAATTTGAGAAAGAGTTCAATATCGCTATTCCAGATGATCAAGCTGAAAAGATTGCCACAGTAGGTCAAGCAGTTGACTACATCGAGGCGAACAGCAAGTAATAACTGAATTTTCATCCTTTCCGCCTATGGAGCTCAAAAGGGTTGTTGTAACTGGACTTGGAGCGCTGACCCCACTTGGAAACAATGTCAATGATTATTGGCAGGGTTTGATCAATGGTGTTAGTGGAGCCAACCTTATTACCCGTTTCGACGCGTCCAAGTTTAAGACCCGTTTTGCGTGTGAACTCAAGAATTTCAATATTGAAGATCATATTGAAAGGAAAGATGCACGCAAAATGGATCCTTACACTCAGTACGCTATGGTAGTAGCCAAAGAGGCTATTGTCGACTCTGGACTTGACCTTGAAGCGGTCAACAAAGATCGAGTGGGTGTAATTTGGGGATCAGGAATTGGTGGACTCTATACCTTCCAGGAAGAGTGCTTCAATTTCGCTAAGGGAGATGGAACACCTCGTTTCAATCCTTTCTTCATTCCAAAAATGATTGCAGATATTGCCTCTGGGCATATTTCTATCACCTATGGATTCAGAGGCCCTAACTACACAACTGTTTCAGCTTGCGCTTCTTCAACCAACGCATTGGTAGACGCTTTCAACTATATCCGTTTGGGTAAAGCTGATATGTTTATTAGCGGTGGATCTGAAGCAGCCATTACAGAAGCTGGAGTGGGTGGATTCAACGCATTGAAAGCACTTTCCGAGAACAATGATAACTTCTCGACTGCTTCTCGTCCATTCGACCAAACCAGAGATGGTTTCGTTCTTGGTGAGGGCGCGGGATGTATCATTCTCGAGGAGTATGAACATGCGAAAGCTCGCGGAGCGAAAATCTACTGCGAACTTGTAGGCGGCGGAATGTCTGCTGATGCATACCACATCACTGCCCCACACCCGGAAGGGATTGGCGCGCGCAATGTGATGAGATATGCATTGGAAGATGCTGGCATGTCTCCAGAAGAAATCGATTATGTAAACGTTCACGGAACTTCTACTCCTCTCGGGGATGTTCAAGAAGCACGCGCTATTCAAAGCGTTTTCGGTGAGCATGCATACAAATTGAATATTTCTTCAACGAAATCAATGACTGGTCACCTCCTCGGAGCTGCTGGTGCCATTGAATCAATAGCGACAATTCTCGCTATTAAATATGGAATCGTGCCTCCAACTATCAACTTTACTACTCCTGATCCAGAACTTGATCCGAATTTGAACTTCACTTTCAATCAAGCTCAAAAACGTGAAATCCGTGCAGCTATTAGTAATACTTTTGGCTTCGGAGGTCACAATACATCGGCTGTTTTCAAGAAGATCTGATGCGTTGGAATTTCTCGTCTCTTTTTAAGAAGAAAAATAGTAATCACCAAATAAAGGCGTTCGTTTCGAGCGCCTTTGGTATTTCTATTCGTGACACCGGTTTATATGAGCAGGCGCTTCGTCACAGCAGTGCTGCACACAAAATAAAACCTGGACTAAAGAATAGTAATGAACGCCTTGAGTTTCTAGGCGATGCGGTGCTCGATGCTATCGTAGCACACTACCTCTACAATAAATATCCAACCATTGCGGAAGGCGAGCTCACTAAAATGAAAAGCAAAGTGGTGCGTCGTGAAAACCTTAATATGATTGGTTACACATTGCATGTAGATCAGATGCTCGATCTAAATCTCGGCCGTCAAGAAATGCACGACTCCATTGTAGGAAATGCAATGGAAGCATTGATCGGTGCTATCTACGTAGATAAAGGCTATGTAGTCACTAGAGATATCGTTTTAAAACTTCTGAAGCAACACGGCCTCGACACACGTGTGCATGACGATATCGACTACAAGAGTAAGCTCCATGAGTGGAGTCAGAAATACAAGCGAATTATTGAATTTAAAGTACTCTCTCATCGCAACGAAGGCGGCGCGAGCCACTATGAAGTAGCGCTCTACATTGACGAAAAAGAATATGGTCGCGGTCAAGGTGGATCGAAAAAAGTAGCAGAACAAAAAGCTGCGAAACAAGCCAACGATTCATTATTCAAGGCTTAAGTCTTAGGCTGTATATTCGCAGCACAAAAGAATTACACGATGTACGGAAAAATGAAAGATCATCTGCAACAAGAATTGCAGTCGATTCAAAACGCGGGTCTCTACAAAAGAGAACGCATCATTGTAACACCACAAGACGCTGTTATCAAAACAGATGATGGCAATGAAGTACTCAACTTCTGTGCGAACAACTACCTAGGATTGTCAAGTCACCCTGTAGTTCTCGAGGCCTCTAAAAACGCTATCGACACGCATGGTTTTGGAATGAGCAGTGTTCGCTTCATCTGCGGAACTCAAGACATTCATAAAACACTCGAGCAAAAAATTGCTGAGTTCCTACATACCGAAGACACCATTCTCTACGCCGCGGCATTTGACGCAAATGGTGGAGTTTTCGAGCCGCTTCTCGGCGAACAAGACGCCATTATCAGCGATGAACTCAATCACGCATCCATCATAGACGGTGTGCGTTTGTGTAAAGCTCAACGTTATCGCTATAAAAACAACAACATGGAAGATCTTGAAGCGCAATTAAAAGCCGCTTCAGGCGCACGTTTCAAGCTGATTGTTACTGACGGTGTATTCTCAATGGACGGCTATGTCGCTCAACTTGATAAAATCTGTGACTTGGCCGATCAATATGATGCCATGGTGATGGTAGACGAATGTCACGCCTCTGGCTTCATTGGTAAAACAGGACGCGGTACAATTGAATTAAAAAATGTACTTGGTCGTGTGGACATTATCACTGGTACTTTAGGTAAAGCCCTTGGTGGAGCTATGGGTGGATTCACAACTGGTCGTAAAGAGATTATTGAACTTTTACGTCAACGTTCACGTCCATATCTTTTCTCTAACTCGCTAGCGCCATCTATTGTTGGTGCTTCGATTGCTGTTTTTGATTTACTATCAAAAACCACTGAGCTACGTGATAAGCTTGAAAGCAATATCACTCAATTCAAGCAAGGAATCAAGGCAGCAGGATTCGATATCAAAGACGGCGATTCTGCGATTGTTCCGGTAATGCTTTATGATGCAAAATTATCTCAAGACTTTGCAGATGCCCTTTTGAAAGAAGGTATTTATGTGATTGGATTCTTTTATCCAGTCGTACCAAAAGACCAAGCAAGAATTCGCGTGCAGCTCTCCGCAGCGCACGAACCAGAGCATATTGAAAAAGCAATTGCAGCGTTCACAAAAGTTGGAAAGCAGCTTGGTGTGTTGAAATAAGCAAACATGCAAAAAGAAAATATATTGATTGTAGGCCAAGGCATCGCTGGAAGTGTCTTGGCCTTTCAATTTTCCGAAGATCATTTTGAAGTAACGGTTTTAGATGACGGACATCTCTCCTCTTCGAGTATGGTGGCCGCAGGGATGTGGAATCCATTGTCATTTAAGAAACCTTCTGTGGGTTGGAATTCCGAGCAATTACTCGATTCTGCAAGGGAAGTTTATGGACATATTTCCAAAAAATTAGACATTGAATTTTTTCATTTTTTACCACTAAACCGCATTTTTCCAGATCAAAGAAGCGCGAATGATTGGGATGATAAATCAACCGAACGAACGTTCGGTCAGTTTGTAATCAACAATTACGGAAAGAAGCTACACCCATCGGTAAAACAGCCTTTTGGGCATGGAACTGTCAATCATGCAGGATGGTGTGATCTACCTAAATTATTGAAAGCTACACGTGATTTTTTTTCAAAAAATAATCAATTAAAAGAAGCCTCCTTCGATTCCAATAAACTTCATCGTGATGGTGAATTTTGGAATTATGACGAAAAAAAATATCATCGTGTTATCCTTGCGGTGGGGTCAAAAAATAGCACCATGAGCTACTTCGATTGGATACCTGTGTATCCCAATAAAGGGCAAGTAATGACAGTTAGGCCAAAGGAGTATCATTCAGAGGAAATATTGAACTATGGTAATTTTGTGTTGCCTGTAGGTGATGGTAAATATCGTGTTGGTGGCACTTATGAATTCAATGACCCCAACCCCAACATTACCGAAGAATCAAAACAAAAGCTTCTAACCAAACTGGAATCTGTTGTTTCAGATGAATTTGAAATCATTGATCAAAAGGCTGGCTATCGGCCAACTATTCCAGATCGTAGGCCAACCGTTGGAGAACATCCGAACATTAAAAATCTTTACTTGTTTAATGGTTTTGGATCGAAGGGTGTACTCTATGCACCGGACGCCGCTAAGCAGCTTGTGGCGGCCATAATGCATGGAGAACCTATAAATACTGATATCTCGTTACAGAGATATTTTAAAGGTTAAACTTCTTATTTAGATTGTTTAATTTTAACGGAGTATTTATTTGAAGGTCCAACAGAATCAGTAATTTTGATAAATTAAATTCAAGAACATGCTAAATAAAAAGATAGAAAAAGCCTTGAACGATCAAATCAAGGTTGAAGCTGAAAGCAGCCAAGCGTATCTCGCAATGGCAAGCTGGGCAGAGCGTGCAGGACTTTCTGGTACTGCTGCATTTTTGTACAAACACAGCGACGAAGAGCGTCAACACATGTTGAAGCTGGTTAAATTCGTTAACGATCGTGGTGGTCAAGCGGTAATCCCAGAACTAAAGCAACCTGCAAAAGAGTACAAGACACTTCAAAATGTATTTGCTCTTCTATTAGAGCACGAGACGAACGTGACCAACGAAATCAATGGTGTGGTGGATGTTTGTCTGAAAGAAAAAGACTACACTACACATAACTTTATGCAGTGGTATGTGTCAGAGCAAATCGAAGAAGAAACGCTTGCTCGTAACATCCTAGACAAATTGAAACTAGTAGGTAATGATAATGGTGCGTTGTACATGTTTGACCGCGATCTATTGGCAGCGGCAGCGGTACCTGAAACCGGAGAATAATCATTTTCAAAATATTAAAAGCCTCGTAAACAGAAGTTTACGAGGCTTTTTGTTTTAACACCCCTAGGTGAAGAACAATCGAAAGCCTAGAGATTGGGCTGTTTTGGTGTTATTACTTTTGGTATACCGCTAATTATAGCCCTTTCAAACCCATGAAAGCTCGTTTTTATGCATTCTACGCATTGACACTTCTCCTCCTAGGGAGCATGTCTGCGCGTGCACAAAAACTAGACGAGAGCGATACCAGAGCATTGATTCATGCCAACTTTATGTATCAGTTCGCTACGAATTGCAATTGGCCTGCAGAGTCTAAAAAAGGGAAATTCTATATTGGTGTGCTTGGTAATTCAGATGTGTTTGAAGCTGCCAAAGAAAAATTTGGTGCTAAGCCGGTAGGCAGCCAAATCATCGAAGTAGTATCTCTTACCGAGATCCCCACGACGCAACTATTTCATATTATTCTCATCGACAAAAGCAAAAAAGCCGAACTCCCTAAGGCTTTGCGTGAATTGAAAAATAAAAGTACCCTCATCGTCACAAACTGGGAAGGTGCTCTCACTGCAGGAGCTCATATCAATTTCAAATCAATTGACGGTAGTATCCGATACGAAATGAACGAGAATGCAATTCTCGATAGAAAAATTACTCCAGGTGTAAAGATTATTCAATGGAAAGTAGGCTGACATGAAAAAAGGGATCTACATATTGCTATGTCTACTCTGGAGTGCCATTCAGAGTGTGGCACAATCCACCCATCCTCTTACGGATGAGGCTACTCGTTTGTATGATCAAAAAGATTTGAATTCAGCACAAACGATCATTCAAAAAGCATTAAATGACCCGAAAGAGAAAGGCGACTCCTATACTTGGTATGTAGCAGGATTTATTCAAAAAGAAATCTACAAAGCGAAGGAAACTAATAATCGAACAAGTGCATCTCGAAAAGAAGCGGTAAGACTTTTGGAAAAATCTATCCTGCTTGACACAAAACGAGAGCACATCGAAATGAGTCATGCCGCTTTGCGATATCTGGCGGTTAGTTACTTCAATGACGCACTCACTCGAACGCGAGAAATAACAAAAGAATCTGCCCATGAACCAGAAGAACTCTACACTGAGTTTAGAAGAATCATGCGCATCATCAACCCTTCTACAGACTTCTCTGAATATGACAAGCAAATATTCAAGGCCATGGGAGAAGCTTACTATCGCATGTGGGAATACGACTCGAAAGATGTTGCAGCCGTAGCCAGAGCTAATGAGTATTTTCAGAAAGTATTGATTGTAGACGACAATGATTGTGAAGCATTATTCGACCTTGTTATCCTCAATTACAACCAAGGTGTATATAAGATAAGATCAATCGATTTAAACACGGACCTAAGCGATCTCATCCCAATGCAGGAGTCTGCTATTCGATACTTCAATATTGCTTTACCTTATGCAGAAAGGTGTTTCGCAAACTGTCCTAAAAAAGTAGAATACTATAAAGGTCTAATGTTTTGTAATCGATCTCTCGGGAAAGAAGAAAGATACTTAGAGCTTAAAAATGAGCTTGAACAATTTGTGCAAACTCAGAAGAAATAAGGATGAAGTTTAGATTTTCCATATCACGCAGAATAACATTAGGCTTCGGGCTATTTATCCTCGTTGTGGCAATTCTCTTCCTTATTACTACCTCTACACTTCGTCAAAGCAGAGCGATCAACGAACGCATCAACCAAAACTTTGTACCCTCACTCTACGCATTGCAGGAATTAGATAATCGCTTGATGCGAAGTCAAGACCTGGGCAGACAATGGGCCTTCGTACAACGATTGGAAGATGATCAAGAAAGACTTGAAATGATGATGCTGTGTGAGAAAATAATTCCCGCACAATTATTCAAACTGAACGAATGCGCAGTGGGATGGAATCAGCAAGATCGAAAACTGCATGAGCAACTCGTGCATAATGTGCGTCAGCTGCTCGCCCACTATTCTTCTATACAGAAACTCTTGCCTTCATTCGATAGTTATAGCGACCCGCTCGCAACAATGGACGCAGAGTCTTATTTTCTTGAAGGTGGTCAAATTCCACAGACCTACGCTAACATCCGTTCCACGATTGACCAATTGATACATCATCAGCAGCAATACATGGACAGTGATATTGCACTCATGAATAATTCATTTGATCAATTGAAAATGCTATTGATCAACATTTCAATTAGCGTCATTGTTGCTGGAATTTTCATTGCCTTTTTCACGTCACGATCTATTGTAAAACCCATCAATTCTCTTCGAAGAAAATTATCAAATCTCTCTTTGGGAATATATTCTCTACACCCTACGAAAGCTGGTAATGATGAGATAGGTGACATGGCCGTAGCAGTCAATAAACTCATTACAAATTTTGAAAAAACAAAAGAGTTTTCGATCAATGTAGGTGCGGGTAATTTTGATGTTCAATTCGAGCCACTGAGTGAGCACGACGAGATGGGTAAATCTCTGTTGCGAATGAGGGATGATCTACTCTCCTATCGCAATGAAATGGAGCAAAAAGTGCAACAGCAAACGCAAGAAATCCGCAAGCAAAAAGAAGAAGTAGAAGCACAAACCGAAAAAATAACGGCACTGTATATCGATCTTCAATCGAGTATCGATTATGCGCAACGCTTACAAGAAACAATTCTACCAAACGATGCTACCATCAAGAGAATGTTCCCTGATTCTTTTGTCTTCTTCCGTCCTAAAGCGACTGTCAGTGGCGACTTTTACTGGTTTAAAGAATTGGGTGGTAAAAAAGTATTTGCGGCGGCAGACTGCACCGGCCACGGCGTGCCTGGGGCATTCATGAGCCTTGTAGGACACAATGTGCTCAATACTGTGACCAAAGTATTTACAAAGCCCTCGCAAATCCTCAATAATGCAAACCGCCTAGCAGTAGACGTCCTTCGCTCCAACGATGGCACGACTTACATGCGTGATGGAATGGATATCGCACTCTGCACCATTGATTTCAAAACAATGACGCTAGAATATAGCGGAGCGCACAACCCTGCATATATTATCAGAAACGGCGAGATGATCACCATTGATAGTGATCCATTCAGCATAGGCAGCTATGTCAACAATGAACGTGAATTCACCAATCACGTTTTCAACCTTCAAAAAGACGACTGCTTATATGTATTCAGCGATGGATATGTCGATCAATTTGGTGGGCCGAAAGGAAAAAAATTCATGCGTAAACAATTCCGTCAACTCTTGATGGATATCGCACACCTTCCCATGCCAGAACAGAAATGGAGATTGATGGACACGCTCGATCGTTGGCAAGGCCAACAAGAGCAAGTCGATGATATTTTGGTAGTCGGAATTCGCATCTAAAAAAAAGACCCATCGAAATCGACAGGTCCTTTTTCTTTGTTCTATTCAAAACCCATTAAGGCATGAAGATCGGCTTGTCTGCTACGTAAGTGTCGACAGGATTCACGCATAATACAGGGATCTGCGCTTCATTCGTAATCACTTGTTGTTCGTAGCTTTGATTGAAAATACTCATGATGCTATTATCATAGAAGTTCATGATGCATATCAAGTCTGCTTCTACTCCAGCACTGTATTTCAAAAGAGCTTTTACAAAACCATCAGATTTTGATTCTGTAATTTCCACTTCATATGGAATGTCTTTTTCTGAAAAATATTCTTCTGCGAAGCGAATATTTCTTTGCAATTGATTTCTCAAAAATTCATCTGTTTCACCTGGAGAAATCAAGTGAACCTTTGAACCGAAGTAGTTCGCCATATCTGCAACGAGACTAAGCTTCTGCTTCGTTTCTTTATGAAGATCTAGAGGCACCACTAGTTTATGATAACCGTGAGCTCTGATTGGGCGTTCTTGAACCACGATGAAAGGAACACTGCTTTCAGTAACAATCTTCAATGCTCTGCTTCCAGTCAAGAATTGCATGCCTCTTAAGCCGTGCGTTCCCATGATGATGAGCGACGCATCAATTTCAGTTGCCACTTTATCAATATCTTCGAAAATGCTACCAATACGGATGATCGTATTGATTTCAACACTCGATTCTTTTGCGATCATCTCTTTCAAAGCATCCAGCTTTGCACGAGCCTCAAGAATATTCTTTTTATTATCGATGATGTGAATGACATAGATGTCCGCACCGATTGTCTTTGCCATCAGAAGAGCGTGATCGATAGCTGTATCGCTCACCTTTGTAAAGTCCGTTGGCACTAGTATTTTTTTGTCAAAGGCCATTTGAATTGCGTTTAGTGTGGTACAAATCTAATTGTAATCAGTGCTTTTCAGCGTGACTCAAGTCATTTTAAAAACTGAAGTTACTCACTGATTATTTCACGAAGTGGCCAAAAAATCTTGAACTGCCGCCATAAACTCCACAGGAGTCTCTGCATGCACCCAATGTCCCGCCTCTTCAATGACCACAAATTGCGCTTGGGGCACCATTTCTAGAATACTCGGAAAATCTGATTTGGGCACATAGCCACTCTTTCCTCCAACTAGGAAAAGGGTGTTGACATTGATCTCCTTGGCAGGTAAACCCTCGATAATGATGTTGATTTTTTCAAAAAGCACATCCAAATTAAACCTCCACGCTAACTCCGTTTGAGTCTTCCAATATAAATTCTTCATCAAAAACTGCGCGGTAGATGGTTCTGTAACGTATTCTAGCAATCGTTCTTCCGCCTCCTTTCTGCTAGCTACGTGAGGAACTTTTACATTGTAAAGCCCTTGGAAAATCACATCGTGATGGGGAGCATAACCTTTGATTCCCATATCTACCACAATCATTTTATCAATTAAAAAATCATGGTCCTGGGCAAATCTCATGACGGTCTTTCCTCCCATACTATGTCCAATAAGGATGACGTCGCGCAGACCTTCATCCGCAATTAACTCCAATAAATCTGCAGCCATCAGGTCATATGAAAATTCCTCGCTATGCGGAGAGTGCCCGTGATTTCTTTGGTCCACGAGGTAAACACAGTAATTCTCTGCTAGCTTTTTTGCATGGGTCTGCCAGTTATCACTGCTCCCAAAGAGTCCGTGCAGTATCAGGATGGGCTGTCCCTCGCCTATTTTCTTAAAATGCAATTTCATCGAAGTTCTCTTTTATAGAGGTTCACGGTATTTTCTAACCCTAAGTAGAGTGCGTCTGATATAAGTGCGTGCCCAATCGAAACCTCTAATAGATGCGGAATATTTTGAGAAAAATAGCGCAGATTATCGAGTGATAAATCGTGCCCAGCATTAAGTCCAAGACCCATGCGACGTGCTGTTTCAGCGGCCTTTACAAACGGTGCAATCGCTAATTCTCGGTTGGACATATAGTGACTTGCATATGCTTCGGTGTAAAGCTCTACGCGATCAGTTCCTGTGGCAACAGCAGCATCAATCATTTCATCCACAGGATCAATGAAAACACTGACACGCATTCCAGCGTCTTTCAATCGAGAAACAATATCCTTCAAGAGGGCTGCATTTTCAATGGTGTTCCAGCCAGCGTTGCTCGTCAAAACTCCGGGTGGGTCTGGAACGAGCGTCACCTGGTGAGGGCGTGTTTCTAAAACAAGCTCCATGAAACCCTTGTCAGGATAGCCTTCCACATTAAATTCAGTAGTGACAACCTTCTTCAGATCTCTCACGTCTTGATATCGAATATGACGCTCATCGGGTCGTGGATGTACTGTAATTCCTTCTGCTCCAAACTTTTCAATTTGGATCGCAGCCTTTATTACATCTGGGGTGTTGCCACCTCTTGCATTTCTAATTGTAGCTATCTTATTGATATTCACACTCAGCTTCGTCATTTCCTTCTATTTGTTATTAATGAGCTTCATTATGTGCAAAACTCCGAACTATATCCTTTGGCTGTACGTCCTAGACCTGCAATTTTTGGCTCGATATTTAACTGCAGAACTAAACAAGATTTAATTCCGTATGTATAAGCAGTAGGGAGTTTCCCAAATGCGCTGTAAAAGTAGTAACACCTAACACGATAAAACGTTGATAATAGCACGCAACATAATTGATCCAGTGTTCCCTTTCTTGGGAGCTTCTGAAGATCCGTCTAACGCTCTTCAATTGATGGATGAGTTTCACGTTGCTCATTTACCAATCGTAGAAAACGGAAAATATGTCGGCATTGCGTCTGAGACTGCAATGCTCTCTGCCACGGATGTCATCAGCAATGAGTCATTGTCGTATGGCAACTTAATTCAAGGTCGCGTGCTACCAAACGAGCACATCCTTGATGTACTTCGTGTAGCAAGTGAGTTCCACTTGACTGTTGTACCTGTAGTAGATTCAGAAAGTAACTACATCGGTGCAATCACTCTAGAAGATTTAGTAGAAAAATTATCTCAAATGCAAGGCGCTACTCGTAAGGGCGGAATCATTGTTCTTGAGATGAATGAAATCGATTATAGCCTCCAGCAAATCGCTCGAATTGTTGAGGAAAATGACGCAAAAATCCTCAGTACTTCTGTGAGTCCTGGTGATGATGGAAAAATTGAAGTTAACCTTAAAATCAGTGAGCCAGATGTGAATGCCATTCTGCAAAGCTTTGGGCGCTTCGGGTTTGATATCAAGGCCAGCTATCAAGAGCCTGAATACACTGAGGACATGAAGAAGCGCTACGAAGAATTAATGAGATATCTCAACATTTAGGATTAACTTCGTACTCCCAAAAACAAGGGAGCTTTCATGAAATTTTGTATCTACGGAAAACGATTTGAACCCGACTACGCCTCACACGTGGAGCAGTTGTTTCAAACCCTCATCAGAAGAGGAGTCAAGATTTCAGTTTACGAGCAGTTCTATTATTTTCTCAAAACAAATTTTTCTGTTCCAGAAAACATCGAAACTTACTCTTCATTTGAAGAAGTAAAAGATGCCTCATTCATGTTGAGCGTAGGTGGCGATGGAACTGTTCTTGACACCGCAAGTATCATTCGAGACAGCAAAGTTCCCATTCTTGGAGTCAATACCGGTCGTCTTGGATTCTTATCACATGTGGACGTAGAACAAATTGAAGAGGCTGTGGAAGCCTTGATCAATGGAGAATTTACTTTAGATAAGCGTTCCTTGATCGAAGTAAAAAGCGAGCAACAAACGTTTGGAGAATTTCCTTTTGCTTTAAATGATGTGACCTTGATCAATAATGAGCGCAGCAGTATGATTACTGTGCATGCTTATGTGAATGATCAATATATGAGTACCTATTGGTCTGATGGCTTAATCGTGGCTACACCGACCGGATCTACGGCATATAGCCTGAGCTGCGGAGGTCCAATTGTGACGCCAGATTCCAATAATATTATTATCACTCCGATTGCCCCGCACAACTTAAATGTGCGCCCGTTGATCCTTTCCAACACGAATAAAGTTTCCATTCGTCCAGAAGGTCGCTCGTCAGAATTTCAATTGACGGTGGATAGCAAAACTTATATCGTTCATCCTGAAACCATTATCGACTTGACGCGTGCGTCATTTGAGATTAATTTGGTGAGATTGGAGAACCAAAACTTTTTCAACACCATCCGCAAGAAAATGGGTTGGGGAATGGATAAAAGAAACTAGGTTCTGTCCTTAAATTTGCGTACAACGCAATAAAAACCCTATAACTGCGATAAGCACCCGATGAAATTTAGGCTATTAGCCATATTATTTTGCCTCTTCCAATTAGCATCATTCGGTCAAGCAAGCAAGTACGATAAGAGTAAAGAAATCGGACTTCTTGCTGGAACTGCGTATTACCTAGGAGAAGTGAACCCTCACAAACACTTTGGCACTGCGCTAAAGTTGAGTGGTGGCTTGTCATTTCGTAATAATTTCAATAAACGTTGGACCATGAAAGCTTCACTGCTTTACGGTCAGGTAGAGGCATACGACGCCGATAGCGACGATCCTTGGATACGCAATCGCAATCTTCATTTCAGAAATCAATTTATAGAGAGCAGCCTTCAATTTGAGTTGAATTATTTTGACTATCAAATTGGAAGTGATAATTGGATCAGTCCGTATCTCTTCATGGGGCTTTCTTATACTTCGATGAAACCTCAGGCGAGTATTAATGGAGTTTGGTTTGAGCTTCAGCCGCTGGGTACAGAAGGTCAAGGCACCTCAGAAGGTGAGGCGAAATACAACACCGGAATTATCACAATGCCGCTGGGAATAGGACTAAAGGTGAATATCTATAAAATCTTTGGATTTTCGATGGAATGGGGTATTCGCAGAACCTTTACGGATTATTTCGATGATATCTCAGGTGTATATGTAAATCCAGAGTTTTTGGAAGACCAAAATGGCACTCCTGCGGCGCTTTTAGCAGATCAAAGTATTGTGAAGGCCCGCCCTGATGGAACAAACACTGGCTATCAACGAGGCGACCCTGGTCGTAAAGACCTGTATTTCTTTGTTTTAGGGTCATTAAATGTAAGAATTGATAAAAAGGCAACTTCGTGCTGGAATGGGCAGCTATTAACCCCTTGAAAATCGTACATTTGCACCCCTAAATATTGCTTTCCGTTTTTTAACCAGAATGAATTACCTAGATCAAATAGATCAACACAACGTGCCGAAGCATGTGGCCATCATCATGGATGGCAACGGTCGTTGGGCTAAAAGCCAAGGTAAGGAAAGAATTTTCGGACATTTCAATGGTGTCGAAGCAGTTCGTGCCTCTCTAAAAGCCGCAACTCGTGCGGGTGTCAAGTACCTCACTCTCTATGCATTTTCTTTAGAAAATTGGAACCGCCCAAAAGAAGAAGTGGATGCTCTCATGAATCTTTTGGTTCATACCATTATGAGCGAGATTGATGAATTAGATAAAAATGGTGTTCGTCTGCAAACCATTGGCAACATTGAAAACCTTCCTGCGAGCTGCAGAGCAGAGCTCGAAAAAGGAATGGATCGCACTAAACATCACACAACGATTAATCTCATACTCGCATTGAGCTACAGTGCACGTTGGGAAATTAATCAAGCCGTGCGACAAATCGTAGCGTCGGGAATTTCTGAAAATGAAATTACAGACGAACTCATCTCTCAACACCTTACTACTGCTGCATTTCCTGATCCAGAACTCCTCATTAGAACTAGCGGAGAGCGTCGGTTGAGTAACTTTTTGCTATGGCAAATCGCCTATGCAGAGTTATATTTTACCGAAACCCTTTGGCCTGATTTCAATGAAGAAGATTTTTATAAAGCCATTTGTGATTACCAGCAACGTGAAAGAAGATTTGGCAAAACTTCAGAACAGCTTGTGTCAACAGATATTAATTCAACTACTGACACCAAGCTTTAGTCTTAAACATTCCATGACCATTACCCTTCAAAATATTCGTCCTTTACTCCTCAGTGTTTTCATGATCCTGTCCTTTGTTGCTACCAACCTTTCGGTAGGTGCTCAGACATTGATTGGGTCTGGGGTTGATTACAAAGAACCTAAGGCATATCGCATTGCTGGTATTTCAGTTGTCGGAGCAAAATACAGCGATGTTCAAGCGATCAAACTTTTTAGTGGATTGCAAGAAGGTCAAGAAGTATTGATACCAGGAGATGCGATCACTGATGCGATTAGAAAACTGTGGAAGCAAAAGCTTTTTTCAAATATCAAAATTGAAGTTGCAGAATTCAGAGGTCAAGATGTGTATCTCGCGATCTATCTAGATGAGCAGCCACGCATGGCCCGCTACTCTTTTGAAGGAATAAAAAAATCCGAAGCAGAAAACCTTCGTGAAAAATTAGATATCCGCACGGGCATTGTTTGCAACGAAAACCTAAAGTCTAACTCGGTTAATATCATTAAGAATTACTACATCGAAAAAGGATTCTACAACGCTAATATCTCAGTGCTTGAATTACCTGATGAGATCATGCAAAACAGTGTGAAACTCGTTTTCAAAGTCGATCATGGTAATCGTGTAAAAGTAGAAGACATCACCTTTGTAGGGGTTTCTCAAATTTCTGAGAAGAAGCTCCGTCGTACGATGAAGAATACCAAAGAGCGTAATTTCTTTAGAGTATTTAAAGCATCTAAATTCATTGAAAGTGAATACAAAGATGACAAGGCCAAAATCATTGCGAAGTATAATAAAGAAGGTTTTAGAAATGCCAAAATCGTAAGTGATTCTGTTTATAGAATCAACGATGAGCGTCTTGGGGTGCGCATTGTGATTGATGAAGACAAGAAGTTTTATTTTAGAAATATCACTTTTGCTGGAAACGTGAAATACCGCACTTCCACGTTGGATAGCGTGCTCAACATCAACAAAGGAGATATTTACAATCTCGAATTGCTATCAAGTCGTATTAGCTATAATCCAAACGGAAGAGATATTTCAAGTCTTTACACCGATGATGGATACTTAACATTCCAAGCTTATCCCGTAGAAACACTTATTTACCCTGATAGCATTGACGTCGAGATTCGAATGGAAGAAGGACGTCAGTATCGTGTAGGTACCGTAAGAATTACAGGTAATACCAAAACAAACGACCGCGTGGTTTATCGCGAGATTAGAACACGTCCAGGTGACTTGTTTAACCGAAGCGACTTATTGAGAACGCAACGCGAATTGATTGCTCTTGGCTATTTCAATCCAGAAGCAATGGATGTTCAAACCAATCAAAGACCTGAAGAAGGCCTGGTTGATTTGACCTATGTTGTTGAAGAAAAACCATCAGACCAGATTCAGCTCTCCGGCGGTTGGGGCGGCGGACGTGTAGTTGGTTCGCTTGGCTTAAGTTTCACCAATTTCTCGATGAGAAAAGTATTCAAGAAAGGAGCTTGGACCCCGCTTCCATCTGGAGACGGTCAACGTTTGAGCATCAATGCAACATCGAATGGTCTATTCTTCCAATCATACAACTTGAGTTTCACTGAGCCTTGGTTAGGTGGTAAAAAGCCAAACTCATTAACTGTTTCAGCATATCGTTCTTTGCAGACCAATGGTCAAAGAAAATATATTAACGATGAGTTGAACCCGAATAGACAGTCGCTTGCTATTAACGGTGTGTCTGTGAGCTTTGGTCAAAGATGGCAGCGCCCAGATGACTGGTTTGTTTTTTATGCAGGTCTAAGCTATCAGCATTTCGACTTGAATAAGTTTGGATCATTCTTCAGCTTCAACGAAGGTTTCTCGAACAACATGGCGTTGAGCTTCACACTGGAGCGTAACTCTGTAAGTGAACCTATTTATCCAACATGGGGATCTAAGATTACTTTGACATCGAAGTCTACGCTTCCATATACATTCTTGGGTGAAAAGCTTTTCTCTAAAGAATATGATTTTGAAAACATGACCGATCAGGAGAAATTTGATTGGGTGGAATACTACAAAATCAAATTCACTGCTAACTGGTACACTTCATTGAATAAGCACAAAACCCACAAACTCGTTCTTCATACGAATGTTGGATTTGGATTCTTGGGAGCATATGATCAGCGTATTGGAGAATCTCCATTCGAGCGATTCTATTTAGGCGGTGTATTCTTAAGTGGATTCTTGCTAGATGGTCGTGAGATTGTAAACTTGCGAGGTTACGATGATCTTTCATTGACCGAGCCTAGCGATAATGTTGGAGCACCGCTCATCTCGAAGTATGGAGCAGAATTGCGTTACCCACTATCGACTAATCCTAATGCAACTATTTACGCATTGACGTTCTTAGAAGCAGGAAGAACTTGGGAGAATTTTAAAGATTATGATCCGTTCAATCTCTATAGATCGACGGGTGTTGGTTTGAGAATATTCCTTCCTATGTTTGGTCTTCTTGGATTTGATTATGGATGGAGACTGGATGATTTACCATCTGCACCAGCAATGGCGCGTGGACAATTCCACTTCTCTATTGGTATGAATTTAGGTGAACTTTAATAATTGTTTTAACGAAAGCCTCATGAAAAAAACACTTGCATCACTAGTTATCCTTTTCACTTTCGCTGGATTTGTACAGGCGCAAAAGTTTGGATATGTAGATTCAAAATACATTTTGAGTCACGTTCCTGAGTACCAACAAGCGCAGGCGCAAATCAATAAGTTGAGTGCTGATTGGCAGAAAGAAATTGAAGCTAAATACACCACCATTGAAAAGCTTGAAGCTGCTTTTCAAGCAGAGAAGATTTTGTTGACTGAAGATATGCGCAGAAAGCGTGAGGAAGAAATCGCTGCTAAAAAACAGGAAGCGAAAGAACTTCAAAAGGCTAAGTTTGGTGTTGATGGAGAGCTTTTCCAAAAAAGAGAAGAATTGATCAAGCCAATTCAAGATCAGATTTACACGGCTATCAAAGATGTAGCGAGTCAGAGTGCATTAATGGTGGTATTTGATAAAGCGAATCACAGCAATATGCTTTATACCAATCCTAAGCATGACATTAGCGATAAGGTGTTGCGCAAGATGGGATTAAAGCCAGGTGATGTCTTGGAAGGAGAAGATGAGGAGGAAGAAGAAGGTGGTGAAAAACCAGGCGGTTCAGCACCAGATACAAAAGGTGGTGGTGGCGGAAAAGAGCCGAGAGGCGGTGAAAAATCACCTGCAAAAGGTGGTGGTAAGTAAGTACGTTGTATTTTGGCCTCGCTTTTGCTTTGGGCGGTGAGGTTCCAAAGAAAATAAACCAGATTAACATTAACAGAAATGAAAAGAGTATTGATTTTAACCGTGGCTATATTGTCTTCAGTAGTAGCATTTAGTCAAAAGATTGGTCATATCGACCGTGCTGCATTGATCAAGGCCATGCCAGAGACAGCAGAAGTGGAAAAAAAATTGGCTGATATTCAGCAAGAGTATGTGACAGCATATCAGAGTTTTGAGCAAGAGTACCAGACACTGGTTCAAGAATATCAAGCAAATGAAAAGACTTGGCCTGCTGCAATCAAAGACAGCAAAATCAAAGCTATTCAAGCAAAAGAGCAGCAATTAGGCGAGTTTGAGCAAAGTGCTTCTACAGATGTGCAAACACAACAACAGACACTTTATCAACCTATCATCGATAAAGCAGCGAAGGCTATTGATGAAGTTGCTAAAGAAAATGGATTCACTTATATTATTGACAGTGGATTAGGCGTATTGCTTTATATGGGTGGCGAAGACATCTTGGAATTGACTAAGAAGAAATTGCAGATTCCTGCAACACCAGCTACACCAGCTCCAGCTCCGAAAAAATAATTGAATAATATTTCAAGGAAATCCCCGCCCAATGGCGGGGATTTCTTTTTTTTGTAAGAATGAAAAATATTGATCGACCTATTGGCATTTTTGACTCTGGTATAGGAGGCTTGACTGTGGCAAGTGCCATCAAGAAGCTATTGCCCAATGAGTCGTTCATTTATTTCGGGGATACTGCTCACTTACCCTATGGGGATAAATCTCCCGAGAGTATTCGCCATTACTCGGCTCGCATTGCTTCTTTTTTATTAGAAAAAAAATGTAAAGCCGTTGTCATTGCATGCAACACAGCTTCTGCGCATGCATTTAAAACGGTTCAGGATGTATGTGGCCCAAAGATCCCTGTGATCAATGTTGTTGATCCTGTAGCGCGTTATACCGCCGATCATTACAAAAATTGCAAAGTGGGAGTGATTGGAACAAAGGGTACAATCCAAACAAGGATTTATGTAAATCGAATTGAGAAATTGAATCCAAGTTTAAAAGTTTTGTCGAATGCTACTCCCCTACTTGCTCCGATGATTGAAGAGGGATTTTTCAATAATAGCATTTCGCAAACCGTCATCGATAGTTACTTGTCAAAAAGAACTTTTAGTGGCATTCAAGCACTGATCCTCGGATGTACACACTACCCTTTGATTAAAAAAGAAGTCGAATCTTTTTACAAGAAAAAAATAGAAATCATTGATAGTGCTGGCGTTGTTGCCAGTGAAGTGAAGAACGTTTTGACAAACACCAAACTCATCCAAACGCAAGAACTTGAGGCAAAATATTCCTTTTTCATTTCCGACTTTACAGAGTCGTTTGAAAAAAGCACGAAGACCTTTTTTAAGGAAAAAATAAAACTAGAAGAAGCCCGTATCTGGGATTAGACTGCTGGTTGTTGAGGGGCAGATTCCTCGTCTTTATGTAAAATAGTTACAGTAGTTTCTTCTACTTTTTCATCCCCATCGCTGGTTTCATTTTCTTCTTTACTTTCTTCTTTAAAGAATCTTTTCTGAAAGAGCAGAATAAGGATGATACCTACTGTGATGGCAGAGTCTGCAACATTGAATACAGGAGGAAAAAGCTCGATGGTTTTCCCATTCCAAACAATGGTTTTATTGAAATGTAGCATATCAACTACATTCCCCATGAGCGGTGCGGCATAATGGCCACCCAACTCCGCCTTGCCATGGTACATGGTATAATCATCGAGTAGTTCGTCATATCGAGAACCTCTATCGAAGATGACACCATATACGGCACTGTCTATAATATTTCCAAGGGCTCCTGCGACGATGAGTGAAACGCAGATAATGTATCCAGATCTCGCCTTTTCTTTGATTATTTTCCAGAGATACCATGCGATACCTGTGACAACAATTATTCGAAAAATGCTGAGAGCAAGTTTACCTCCGTTTCCAGGAATCATCCAGCCGAAAGCCATACCTGGGTTTTCTACAAATTGAAGATCGAACCAACCTTTAAGGATGGTCATACTTTCTCCATAATTGAAATTGAGTTTCACCCAAACCTTTAGGATTTGGTCAATTAGGAGTACACCGATGATGGTGAAGAGCGCCTTCTTCAACTTGAAAAATTATTTCATTTAAAAATTATGACTGCATGTTCTTTGCCTCAATGCTAAGCGTAGCGTGAGGTACAAGACGCAATCTCTCTTTAGGAATCAATTTACCAGTAACACGGCATACGCCGTATGTGCGGTTTTTAATTCTCAATAGAGCATTTTCAAGTGCTTGGATGAATTTCTCTTGACGTGCAGCCAATTGAGCTACTTCTTCACGGCTCATTGTATCGCTGCCATCTTCCATCATTTTGAAAGTTGGAGAAGTATCATCTGTGCTATTATCACCCTCATGTGAAAGGGACTGCTTCAATTCATCTAAATCTGATTTCGCTTGAGCCAATTTAACATGGATCAATTCCTGAAACTCTTTCAAATCAGCATCTGAGTAGCGTGTAGCCTCTGCTTTCGCTGGTGTTGCTTCTTCTTTCTTCTTTGCCATAATCTACATTTTTTGAATTTGGATGAGTGTGGTCAATCCATCTTCTATTTCAACGTTATGTCCTTCTGTTAGGTTTTGTGCTATTTCTAGGCTTCCTGCCAAAACTTGCGCGCGAATATATTCTGAATTCGAGTTAATTGCATCATTTAGGGCCTCATTCGCCAAAATCTTCACACTTATTTTATCCGTCACCTCAAAACCTGAGTCTTTGCGTAGATTTTGAATTCTATTAACGAATTCTCTAGCGATACCTTCCTTCTTCAATTCAGGTGTTAAGGTCACATCGAGGGCTACCGTAAGCGCTCCCATATTGGCCACTTTCCAGCCAGGAATATCCACTGGGATGATTTCCACATCCTCTTCGATTAACTCTATTCCGCCTTCTGTTGTATTATAAACGTACGATCCTTTCGACTCGATGGCGTGAATGATTTCCTTGTCATTCGCTGCAGCAAAAGCTTGAAGATCCTTCATGTGCTTACCGCATTTTCTTCCGAGTGTTTTGAAATTCAATTTTAACTGCTTCACAATTTGAGCTTGCGATTCATCAACGAATTCCAATGTTTTTACATTTACTTCCGCAGTAATCAAATCCGCAACTAACTGAATGCGCTGTTTCATAGCTTCATCGAGAATCGGAATTCTGATTGCAGCAAGTGGTTGTCTTACACGAAGATTTTCCTTCTTACGAATAGAGAGAATCATCGATGAAATCTTCTGCGCCAATTCCATTCTCATTTCCAATTCAGCATCAATAGCAGTCGGGTTATATGCTTTTAAAATTGAGAGGTGAACACTTTCTGTTTGCCCATTCAAATTTCTATATAACCATTCTCCGAAGAACGGTGCAAATGGACTCATGAGTTGAGAAATGCTCTGCAAGCATTCGAATAAAGTATCGTATGCGGCGCGTTTGTCTTCTGTCACTTCTCCATGCCAGAATCTTTTTCTTGCTAGACGAACATACCAATTTGAAAGATGTTCATCCACGAACTCCTCAATTGCTCGAGCAGCCGGAGTTGGATTGAAATCTTCAAGGTACTCATTTACTTGTTTGATCAAATTGTTCAAACGTGAAATCACCCAACGATCGAGCTCACTTCTTTTCTCTAGTGGTACGATTGTATCAACGGAATGTTGGTACTTATCGATGTTAGCATAAATTGTAAAGAAGCCGTAAGTATTGAAAAGCGTTCCAAAAAATTTACGTTGCACTTCTGCAATTCCATCGACATCAAACTTGAGATTATCCCATGGTTGCGCGTTGGTGATCATGTACCAACGCGTAGCGTCTGGTCCAAATTTTCCGATGGTTTCAAATGGATCAACTGCGTTGCCTAATCGCTTAGACATTTTGTTTCCATTCTTATCTAATACTAGACCATTCGATATCACATTTTTATATGCAACACTATCAAAACACATCGTTGAGATAGCATGCAACGTATAGAACCAACCGCGCGTTTGGTCTACTCCTTCAGCGATGAAATCAGCAGGGAAATTCGAACGGTTGTCGATTAGTTCTTTATTCTCAAATGGATAGTGAAGCTGTGCATAAGGCATTGCTCCGCTATCAAACCACACGTCGATCAAATCTGATTCACGTGTCATTTTTTCTCCAGTAGAAGAAACCAAAATGAAATCATCAACATAAGGTTTATGCAAATCGAAGAGATTATAATTGTCAACCGAATGATCGTTCGGTACAAACTTCTCCAGTGGATTTGAAGACATAAAACCTGCCGAAACAGATTTTTCTATTTCTTTTTTAAGTTGTTCGACACTAGAAATACATATTTGTTCTGAACCACTTTCATTGCGCCAAATAGGAAGGGGAATTCCCCAGAAGCGCGAACGAGAAAGGTTCCAGTCGTTTGCATTTTCCAACCAGTTTCCAAAGCGGCCTGTACCAGTAGATTCTGGTCTCCAGCCTATGGTATTGTTGAGTTCTACCATTCTATCTTTTACGGCAGTGACTTTCACAAACCAAGAATCGAGCGGATAGTATAGCACGGGTTTATCTGTTCTCCAGCAGTGTGGATAGTTGTGATCGTATTTTTCTATTTTGAAAGCTCTGTTCTCAAGTTTTAATTTAAGAGCGATGATTTCATCAGCACTCATAAATTTATCGAGTGAAGGAATGATTGATTTCAAAGCTTCTTTTTGCTTTGGCAATTCAGCAGCTTTTTCTTCATCAGAATAATATGCTTCCTTCACGAAAATTCCTTCGAGCGGAAATAGCTCGTCTTTTACTTCAGGAGTGAATCGTCCTGTTTTATCTACTAGCGTAAGCGATCCGATTCCATTTTGTTTTGCAACACGGAAGTCATCTGCACCAAAGCTTGGAGCGATGTGAACGATACCGGTACCATCTTCTGTCGTAACGAAATCGCCTAGGATTACTCTGAATGCATCACCGTCCTCTGGTTGAGTAAAAGGAAGAAGTTGGTGGTATTTCAAATCTTTGAAGTCCGAGCCTTTAAACTCCTTCAATACTTTGAAAGGAATATTCTTGTCTCCTGCTTTGTAATCTTCTAATTGAAGATCTACATTTTTTTCAGAAAAATATTTTCCAAAAAGATTCTTTGCGAGTACAACAAAAATTTCTTCGTGTGTGTACTGATTGAACGATTGTACAGCGACATATTCGATATCCTTTCCAACGGCAAGGGCTGTGTTGGAAGGTAGCGTCCATGGTGTAGTCGTCCAAGCAAGGAAGAAAGACTTTCCATTTGTTGGAAGCCCTAATTGCGAGGCACTTTCTGTTGTCATCTCAAATTGAGCGATGACAGAAGTATCTTTCACATTCTTATATGTGCCTGGTTGGTTTAGTTCGTGAGAGCTAAGACCTGTTCCTGCGGCAGGAGAATATGGTTGGATTGTAAAACCTTTGTAGAGAAGATTTTTAGAATAGAGTTCACCAAGTAGCCACCATACACTTTCGATGTATTTGTTGTCGTAGGTAATATATGGATGCTTCATGTCGACCCAATACCCCATTACTTTGGTGAGTTCCTCCCATTTATCGGTGTATTTCATCACTTCAGAGCGACAAGCCTTGTTGTAGTCGTCTACAGTGATTTTTTTTCCGATATCTTCTTTTTTAATTCCAAGAGTTTTTTCAACAGCAAGTTCAATTGGAAGACCATGGGTGTCCCAACCAGCTTTTCTTTTGACTTGCTTTCCATTGATTGTATTGAAACGACAAAATACATCCTTCAGCGTACGGGCCATGACGTGGTGAATACCAGGCATACCATTCGCTGAAGGTGGACCCTCAAAAAAAACGAATGATGGGGCTCCTTCTCTTTCCGTCACACTTCTTTCGAAGATATTCTCTTCATTCCAGAAATTTTGAACCTCATTCGCGATTTCTGGAAGGTTGAGCCCTTTATATTCTTTAAAACTCTGCGTCATGTATTGATTTTTTAGGACGCGCGAAGATACGAAATGGCTTAATAGGGTGGCAGAGAATATTGAAGCACTGATTATCAAGGTTCTAAAAACCACTAATAGTCAACAATATGCTATTCATAACCATTTTGTGTAACCTTATGTACCTATTTGCGTATTTTATTGCTTTACATCCGGAAACGTGTATTCTCATTCGTAGATACTGTTGATGGATGTTCCTACACTTTTCCTACGATTTACTTGCGAGATAATTCTCGGTGTCTTTTGTTTAAAAGACACTGATAATAAATACTTTAAGGGCATCCCCCTTTTTTCAGCCAAAACCCAAAAGTTCATCGAAATGAACCTAACACGTATTTTATCTTATACACTGAGAAGTTCTCTCCTTCTGGTGTTGCTGGTTTCGACCAGTAGAGTTTCCGCACAGCTCAACGTCAATGAGAATGCTAACAATGCTACCATGAGTAACTTGATTCAAGGCTCTGGGGTTATCATTAGCAACTTCACAGTTATCTCTGGTGCTGACAGACAAGTGTCGTCATTTACCAATACCAATGCTGCGGGCAACCCATTGAACATTCCTAATGGTCTACTACTTTCCACTGGCCGTGGTACTCAGGCTGTGGGACCTAATAACAATGCTGGAAGTTCTGTTGGGAACGGGATTACCTACGTAGATCCCGACATTACTGCTATTCAGGGAAATGCGACCAATGATGTGGTCGTTGTTGAATTTGATGTGATTCCCCTTTGCGATACCATGCAGTTGACTTTCGTTTTTGGCTCGGAAGAATATGCGGAGTATACGTGTGCTGATTTTAATGATGCTTTTGGATTCTTTGTTAGTGGACCTGGGATATCGGGGCCTTATGCTAACGGTGCTGAAAACTTTGCTCGTCTCCCGGACGGCACACCTGTTTCTATTGGTACAGTTAACCAAGGTAGTGCAGGTGCATTTGGTGACCCAGCCAATTGTGCCAGTTTTGCCAACTCTGCTAGCTACTTAGACAATACAGGTAATGCCTTCTTGCAAGCTGATGGTTTGACAGTAAGATTAAGAGCAAGCGGCGTTGTTGAGCCGTGTCAAGTTTACCACGTTAAGTGTGTACTTGCCGATGCTGGTGACGATGCTTATGATTCTTTTGTATGGTTAGATGGTTTTACTTGTCAAGGACAAAATGTAAATATTTTCCCTACTACAGCAGGTGGATCTGCAGTAGAGGGTTGTGGAAGCTTGACATACAATGCTGTTCGTGCTGGTGATTTGAATGTTCCTTTAACTGTTTCTTTAAGTTATTCAGGAACTGCTACCTATGGTGTTGACTACAACAACTTGCCAACCGTATTGAGTTATGCTGCTGGTCAAAGTTTGATTCCTTTTACAATTCTTCCAACTGATGACGGTATTGCGGAGGGTACTGAGACACTGATCATCACCTCCACCTATAATGTCTGTTCGACAAGTTACTCCCAAGTATTCAATTTCCAAATACAAGAACCCCAACTGACTTTGGACTGTTCGCCTTTGGTCTTTAACACAGGGCCGGGCACGTGTCAAGCTGTAGTGACCTTCGCGAATCCTACAGCAACGACCAATTGCGGAAATGCTACAGTCACCAGAACTGATGGACTCCCGATTACGTCGGGCATGTCGCTTTCTCCGGGTACTTATACTCTAAGCTATTCCGCGACTACTGATGGTCCCGTTCCATTGACAGCTTCCTGCAATAGAACATTAACGGTAGTTGATAATATCAATCCGACGTTCACATGTCCAGCAGATGTCACTGTTAATGCTGGGGGAGCATGTTCTGCGGTAGTTACAATTCCAGCAGTTACAGCGACAGATAATTGTGGTATCGCTTCGATCACAAACTCATTTAATGGCACTAACAACGCGAGCGGCACCTATTTCGGTGGACCGACTAACGTTATTTGGACTATTACTGATGTCAATGGAAATGTGAGTACCTGCACACAAACAGTAACGGTTACCAATACTGCAGCTGGTCGTGCATTCGCAATGGTGGTTCCTCCAACCGCAGCGTGTGCTTTTGTTTCGGGCCCAGCCATTTTTGGTACACTCACCAATATGACTTGGAATGGAACCAACCTGACAAAAACCAATAATAATAACATCACCAACGCCGACGCATTCTCTACCAATGCCGTCTATAATAATGGATATGTTTATGCTATCACTCCTGCTGGTAACCAACAAAAGTTTATTGGTTTAAGTGCTGCCAATGATGGTCCTAACGGATGGAATGGAATAGACTATGCGATTTATACTAGAAATAATAATACATTGCGTATTTATGAAAACGGTGCACTCATCGTAAACAATGCAGGGGGGTATGCTACTGGAGATACCTTAAAAATCATGCGCGACAATGGAGTTATTCGCTATATGCGAAATAGCACCATCATCTACACATCTACTGTTGCTCCCTCCGCCGGACCTTACTATGCTGACATGACTATTGAAACAAACGGTACTCAATGGTTAGATGTAACAATTGTAAATCCGTCATGCGGTACTTTTCAAGCGGGTGCCATTGGGTATGCAGGACCGTATACCTATCAATGGTTCCGAAATGGTTCTCCAATTGTATCTGCAACATCTCAAACATACACAGCGCCTACTTTAAACTTAAATGATATCTATTCAGTTCAAGTTTCAAATGCGACTTGTACCTTAAACTCAAACGACTTAACAGTCATACAGAAAACGACGGCAAGTTGTACAGATGCCGCCTTGACTTTCACGGCTGCGGGTGTCGCATGTTCTGCAAATGCAACTGTTCCAAACCCTGCGGTTATTGGCGGTTGTACTTCAGTAGTTATCACCAACAATTTTAATGGTGGTACAGCCAATGCGAATGGTGTATACAATATAGGAGATACACCTGTAACATTTACGCTTTCTTCTGGATGTGGAGAAGTATTAGGCACTTGTGTTACGACAGTAACTGTGGTAGACAATATTGCTCCAACTATTGCGTGTCCGGGCAATACAAATTACAATTTTTCTACTGGCTGTACTAATGTTTTACCAGACTTCTTAGCGACCATTACCGCTACAGACAATTGCACTGGCTCTCCTGTTACACTGACACAATCTCCTGCTCCAGGAACTATTGTATCAGGACCAGTCACGGTTACTATTACGGCAGCTGACCAAAACTTTAATACGAGTACTTGTACTTTCACAGCTACTGCTGTAGATAACGTTGGGCCTACATTTACATGTCCTAGTAATACAAATCTTACGATTAATCCAACCACATGTAATGCAAGTTTACCAAACTATGCTGCTTCAATAACTGCGACAGATAATTGCAGTCCATCAGGTTCGATTACTATCACGCAAAGTCCTGCAGCTGGAACAAACATTACTGTTGCGACAACAATTACAATAACTGCAACAGATGGATCTGGCAATATTAGCACCTGTACTTTTGTGGTGACTCCAGTTGATGCAACACCTCCAACATTTACTTGTCCTGCAAATATTTCAGTTAACGCAGCATCAGGGTCATGTTCAGCACCGGTAACTTATACCGTATCGGCCACAGATGCTTGTAACACATGTCCTACGGCCATTACAAACTTTACATTAATAGGAACATTTGGAGGTCATAGCTATTTTGTTTCAAATGCAGGTGCAAATTATAATACCGCGAATACAGCATGCACAAGCGCTGGCGGATATCTTGCCGCAATCAGTTCTGCAGCTGAAAATACTTTCATAAGAACTTACATCGATGCACAAAATTACAATGCATGGATCGGATACACAGATGCAGCCACTGAAGGAAGCTTTGTTTGGACCAATGGGGAACCAAACGTTTATACGAATTGGGAAGCTGGATCTCCATCAGCTGGAGCTAATACAGATGACGCAGTAAGACTTGAGGAAGACGGAGAGTGGGATGATAGACCACTGACTAATACAGAGCGTTATATTCTCGAACTGGATTGTACTCCGTTTACAGTAACTCCAGTTTTAACTGCTGGTCTTGCAAGTGGAAGTAACTTCCCTGTGGGTACAACAACCGTCACCTACACAGCGACTGATGCTGCTGGCAATACATCTAATTGCTCGTTTACGGTTACCGTAACCGACACTACTAATCCAAGCATTACATGTGGCCCTAACGTTACGGCTAATACCAGCGCTGGGTCTTGCACAGCTGCTGTGACATTGACTCCACCGATGAATATTAGTTCTATTACATCCGGCTGTTTTGCTTTACCGGCAGCAGGTGTATGTAGTGGTGGAAATGGTGCAGCAACGACAGGAATTACAATCAATGCTGGTCAAACATTTTGGTATACTGCAACTGGGACATTTGCTAACATCACTTTAAATGGTGGGACGTTGCGAATTTGCGGAAACCTAACACTAACCAATATCAATTTTACATCTGGAACAATCGCTATTGAGCAAGGAGGTACATTGACTATCAATGGAGCAGGAACACTTAACATGAACGGTAACTGTACTATTGTAAACAGAGGTACATTAAACATCAATAGAAGTGTCACTCTTCAGAATGCAAATAACCTAATTGGCAATGCAATCCCTTCTGCAGTCATTAATATGAATGGAGGTAATTATACATTAACATTAAATAGTGCTACCTCCAGATTTGTAAACTTCGGTTCTTCTAATATTAGAAATATCGTTATCCAAGGTGCAACCAATGGAGTTGTATGTCTTGGATATGGCAGTACTTCTGAATTTGGCACGGTAACAAATAATACTGCAAATTCCGTCAATGCTCCTGATGGAATTGCTTGCTTCAAAATAAATACAAGCGCTACTTTAAATAGTGCTTTGACAAATACTGCCAACGTAAACGTTTGTCAAGCACCAGCTGCAACTGTTACTGGAAGCTATGGAAGCGCTACGGTAAACACCAACTGTACAGCTTGCACAAGTGTGCCTGTTTACTCTGACAACTGCGGAGTGGTATCTATCACCAATAGCTTTAATGGAACAAACAATGCAAGTGGTAATTACCCAGTAGGCACCACTACAGTAACTTGGACCGTTACAGATGTCAGTGGTAACATTGCTACATGTTCTCAAACAGTAACGGTTACAGACAATATTGCTCCAACAATTACTTGTCCTGCGAATCAAACTTTAGCATTTGGCACCGGGTGTTCTGTAACATTGCCAAACTATACAACACTTGCAACAGTTTCTGACAACTGCACACCAACAGGCTCGATTACTGTTACACAATCACCAGCGGCGGGAACGGTATATATAACAGAAGGTACTACAACCGTGACGCTCACAGCAACTGATGCTAACGGCAATATCTCAACATGTAATTTCACTGTAACTAGAGATGATAATACCGCTCCGGTAATAACATGTCCAGCAAATATTACGACCAATGCGAGCACTGGTCAATGCGGGGCAGTAGTTACTTATTCTTTGAGCTCAACAGATGAATGTGTTGGATCAAGCTGTGCACCAGCATCCATTCCAGGTTATACACTACTAGGAACATTAAATGGCCACACATACTTTAGATCAAATACTGCATCGTTATGGCCAGCGGCAAATACGAGCGCTAATGCAACAGGTGGACACCTTGCTACTATTAGCAGCGCTGCTGAAAATAGTTTCTTGGCTTCAGCTGGAATTGCTTGGATTGGATTTAATGATGCAACTACAGAAGGAACATTTGTTTGGACAAATGGTGAGCCTGTAGTCTTTACAAATTGGAATCCAGGTGAACCCAACAATACAGGTAACCAAGATTACACCATTATAAACTTTGGTGCTGGAAATACTTGGGATGACCAAGGAACTGCAACGACAACAACGCATCCGCACATTCTTGAATTCGACTGTACGTACAATTTAGTAAGTGGACTACCAACAGGAAGTGTTTTCCCTGTAGGTACTACAACCGTTTCATACACAGTAACTGATGGTAATGGAAATACTTCCGCACCATGTTCATTCACTGTTACGGTAAATGACAATGTACCACCTACTTTTATTTGCCCTGCGAATATTACACAAAATGCAACAGCAGGTGTATGTGGTGCAGTGGTAAACTATACTACTCCTATTGCTACTGACAACTGCGGTAACTGTACAACTCCTCCTACGATTGCTAATCACACCTTGCTAGGAAATTTTAATGGTTCTGCCTATTATCTTTCAAACAATAGTGTATCATTTGCGGCAGCTGTAACAGCTGCTTCTGCAGTTGGAGGTCATGTTACATCGATCGAATCTTTGGCTGAAAACAATTTTATTCGAAATGCTGTAACTACGGCTGGAGTGGGTGATTTCATGATTGGTTTAAATGACCAAGCTACTGAAGGTACTTTTGTATGGTCAAATGGTCAAATATTAAACTATACTAATTGGAACACTGGAGAACCTAATAACCAAGGAGGCAATGAAGATTTCGTAGCGGTTCTTACTACTGGACTTTGGAATGATTTCAATGGTAATCAGCGATATGTTCTGGAATTGCCGTGCTTATCAGTGACACGAACAGCAGGTCTTGCAAGCGGAGCAACATTCCCATTGGGTACAACTACTGTTACACATACTGCAACAGATGCTTCTGGTAATCTTTCCACATGTTCGTTTACTGTAACAATTACAGATGCGACTCCCCCATCAATTACTTGTCCAGCTAATCAAACGTTAATTCTCAATAGCTCTTGCACAGCAACGCTGCCGAACTATACCACTTTAGCTACAGCTACTGATGCTTGCCCTGGTACTGTTACTATCACACAATCGCCAGCCGCAGGTACAACTGTAACAGGCGTTGGAACAACGACCGTTACTCTCACCGCAACAGACGCAAATGGTAATACTGCAACTTGTAACTTCACGGTAACTCGTGTAGACAATACACCTCCAACGGTGACTTGTCCTCCGAACCAAACATTGACACTCAATAGTTCGTGCACAGCTACACTTCCTAACTATACAACACTTGCAACTGCGACTGATGGTTGTGCTGGTACAGTTACAAGAACTCAATCACCAGCTGCTGGCACAGTATTGACAGGAGTTGGAACTACTACCGTTACGATCACTGCAACAGATGCAAATGGTAATACTGCAACTTGTAACTTCACTGTTACTCGTGTAGACAATACACCCCCTGCAATCACTTGTCCTGCGAACCAAACGTTGGTATTAAATAGTTCTTGCACTGGAACTATTCCATCATATACTTCTTTGGCTACTGCTACAGATGGTTGTGCTGGTACGGTTACCATCACTCAATCTCCTGCTGCGGGAACTACCGTAACAGGTGTTGGAACAACGACCGTTACTCTTACTGCAACAGACGCAAATGGTAATACTGCTACATGTAACTTCACTGTGACTCGTGTAGACAATACACCTCCAACGGTGACTTGTCCTCCGAACCAAACATTGACACTCAATAGTTCGTGCACAGCTGCACTTCCTAACTATACAACACTTGCAACTGCGACTGATGGTTGTGCTGGTACAGTTACAAGAACTCAATCACCAGCTGCTGGCACAGTATTGACAGGAGTTGGAACTACTACCGTTACGATCACTGCAACAGATGCAAATGGTAATACTGCAACTTGTAACTTCACTGTTACTCGTGTAGACAATACACCCCCTGCAATCACTTGTCCTGCGAACCAAACGTTGGTATTAAATAGTTCTTGCACTGGAACTATTCCATCATATACTTCTTTGGCTACTGCTACAGATGGTTGTGCTGGTACGGTTACCATCACTCAATCTCCTGCTGCGGGAACTACCGTAACAGGTGTTGGAACAACGACCGTTACTCTTACTGCAACAGACGCAAATGGTAATACTGCAACATGTAACTTCACGGTAACTCGCGTAGACAATACACCTCCAACGGTGACTTGTCCTCCGAACCAAACATTGACACTCAATAGTTCGTGCACAGCTACACTTCCCAACTATACAACACTTGCAACTGCGACAGATGGTTGTGCTGGTACAGTTACAAGAACTCAATCACCAGCTGCTGGCACAGTATTGACAGGAGTTGGAACTACTACCGTTACGATCACTGCAACAGATGCAAATGGTAATACTGCAACTTGTAACTTCACGGTTACTCGCGTAGACAATACACCTCCAACGATCACTTGTCCTGCGAACCAAACATTGGTATTGAATAGTTCTTGCACAGGAACGATTCCGTCATACACTTCACTTGCTACGGCTACAGATGGATGTGCTGGTACTGTTACCATCACTCAGTCGCCTGCAGCTGGTACAACAGTAACTGGTGTTGGAACTACTACTGTTACACTTACTGCAACGGATGCAAATGGTAATACTGCAACATGTAACTTCACAGTAACTCGTGTTGATAATACACCTCCAACGGTGACTTGTCCTGCGAACCAAACGTTAGTTCTCAATGCATCATGCACAGGAACGATTCCATCATACACTTCACTTGCTACGGCTACAGATGGATGTGCTGGTACTGTTACCATCACTCAGTCGCCTGCAGCTGGAACTACTGTGACTGGTGTTGGAACTACCACTGTTACACTTACTGCGACGGATGCAAATGGTAATACTGCGACTTGTAACTTCACTGTTACTCGTGTAGACAATACACCTCCTGCGATCACTTGTCCTGCGAACCAAACATTGGTATTGAATAGTTCTTGCACAGGAACGATTCCTTCTTACACTTCACTTGCTACGGCTACAGATGGTTGTGCTGGTACTGTTACCATCACTCAGTCGCCTGCAGCTGGAACTACTGTAACTGGTGTTGGAACTACCACTGTTACACTTACTGCGACGGATGCAAATGGTAATACTGCTACTTGTAACTTCACTGTGACTCGTGTAGACAATACACCTCCTGCGATCACTTGTCCTGCGAACCAAACGTTGGTTCTCAATGCATCTTGCACAGGAACGATTCCATCATACACTTCACTTGCTACGGCTACAGATGGATGTGCTGGTACTGTTACCATCACTCAGTCGCCTGCAGCTGGTACAACAGTAACTGGTGTTGGAACTACTACTGTTACACTTACTGCAACGGATGCAAATGGTAATACTGCAACATGTAACTTCACAGTAACTCGTGTAGACAATACACCTCCTGCGATCACTTGTCCTGCGAACCAAACGTTAGTTCTCAATGCATCATGCACAGGAACGATTCCATCATACACTTCACTTGCTACGGCTACAGATGGATGTGCTGGTACTGTTACCATCACTCAGTCGCCTGTAGCAGGTACAACTGTAACTGGTGTTGGAACTACCACTGTTACACTTACTGCAACGGATGCAAATGGCAATACTGCTACTTGTAACTTCACAGTAACTCGTGTAGACAATACACCTCCTGCGATCACTTGTCCTGCGAATCAAACTTTGCTATTAAATAGTTCTTGCACTGGAACGATTCCATCATACACTTCACTTGCTGCGGCTACAGATGGTTGTGCTGGTACTGTTACCATCACTCAGTCGCCTGCAGCTGGTACAACCGTAACTGGTGTTGGAACTACCACTGTTACACTTACTGCAACGGATGCAAATGGTAATACTGCAACATGTAACTTCACAGTAACTCGTGTTGATAATACACCTCCAACGGTGACTTGTCCTGCGAACCAAACATTGGTATTGAATAGTTCTTGTACTGGAACGATTCCGTCATACACTTCACTTGCTACGGCTACAGATGGATGTGCTGGTACTGTTACCATCACTCAGTCGCCTGCAGCTGGTACAACAGTAACTGGTGTTGGAACTACCACTGTTACACTTACTGCGACGGATGCAAATGGTAATACTGCTACTTGTAACTTCACTGTGACTCGTGTAGACAATACACCTCCTGCGATCACTTGTCCTGCGAACCAAACGTTAGTTCTCAATGCATCATGCACAGGAACGATTCCATCATACACTTCACTTGCTACGGCTACAGATGGATGTGCTGGTACTGTTACGATCACGCAATCTCCAGCAGCTGGAACTACTGTGACTGGCGTTGGAACTACCACTGTTACACTTACTGCAACGGATGCAAATGGTAACACTGCTACTTGTAACTTCACAGTTACTCGTGTAGACAATACTCCTCCTGCGATTACATGTCCTGCGAACCAAACATTGGTATTGAATAGTTCTTGTACTGGAACGATTCCATCATACACTTCACTTGCTACGGCTACAGATGGATGTGCTGGTACTGTTACCATCACTCAGTCGCCTGCAGCTGGTACAACTGTAACTGGTGTTGGAACTACTACTGTTACACTTACTGCAACGGATGCAAATGGTAATACTGCGACTTGTAACTTCACTGTTACTCGTGTAGACAATACACCTCCTGCGATCACTTGTCCTGCGAACCAAACATTGGTATTGAATAGTTCTTGCACAGGAACGATTCCTTCTTACACTTCACTTGCTACGGCTACAGATGGTTGTGCTGGTACTGTTACCATCACTCAGTCGCCTGCAGCTGGAACTACTGTAACTGGTGTTGGAACTACCACTGTTACACTTACTGCGACGGATGCAAATGGTAATACTGCTACTTGTAACTTCACTGTGACTCGTGTAGACAATACACCTCCTGCGATCACTTGTCCTGCGAACCAAACGTTGGTTCTCAATGCATCTTGCACAGGAACGATTCCATCATACACTTCACTTGCTACGGCTACAGATGGATGTGCTGGTACTGTTACCATCACTCAGTCGCCTGCAGCTGGTACAACAGTAACTGGTGTTGGAACTACTACTGTTACACTTACTGCAACGGATGCAAATGGTAATACTGCTACTTGTAACTTCACTGTAACTCGTGTAGATAATACACCTCCAACGGTGACTTGTCCTCCGAACCAGACATTGACACTCAATAGTTCGTGCACAGCTACACTTCCCAACTATACAACACTTGCAACTGCGACAGATGGTTGTGCTGGTACTGTTACCATCACTCAGTCTCCTGCAGCAGGTACAACTGTAACTGGTGTTGGAACTACCACTGTTACACTTACTGCAACGGATGCAAATGGTAATACTGCAACTTGTAACTTCACTGTTACTCGTGTAGACAATACACCACCTGCAATCACTTGTCCTGCGAACCAAACGTTAGTATTAAATAGTTCTTGTACTGGAACGATTCCATCATACACTTCACTTGCTACGGCTACAGATGGATGTGCTGGTACTGTTACCATCACTCAGTCGCCTGCAGCTGGTACAACCGTAACTGGTGTTGGAACTACCACTGTTACACTTACTGCAACGGATGCAAATGGTAATACTGCAACATGTAACTTCACAGTAACTCGTGTTGATAATACACCTCCAACGGTGACTTGTCCTGCGAACCAAACATTGGTATTGAATAGTTCTTGTACTGGAACGATTCCGTCATACACTTCACTTGCTACGGCTACAGATGGATGTGCTGGTACTGTTACCATCACTCAGTCGCCTGCAGCTGGTACAACAGTAACTGGTGTTGGAACTACCACTGTTACACTTACTGCGACGGATGCAAATGGTAATACTGCTACTTGTAACTTCACTGTGACTCGTGTAGACAATACACCTCCTGCGATCACTTGTCCTGCGAACCAAACGTTAGTTCTCAATGCATCATGCACAGGAACGATTCCATCATACACTTCACTTGCTACGGCTACAGATGGATGTGCTGGTACTGTTACGATCACGCAATCTCCAGCAGCTGGAACTACTGTGACTGGCGTTGGAACTACCACTGTTACACTTACTGCAACGGATGCAAATGGTAACACTGCTACTTGTAACTTCACAGTTACTCGTGTAGACAATACTCCTCCTGCGATTACATGTCCTGCGAACCAAACATTGGTATTGAATAGTTCTTGTACTGGAACGATTCCATCATACACTTCACTTGCTACGGCTACAGATGGATGTGCTGGTACTGTTACCATCACTCAGTCGCCTGCAGCTGGTACAACTGTAACTGGTGTTGGAACTACTACTGTTACACTTACTGCAACGGATGCAAATGGTAATACTGCGACTTGTAACTTCACTGTTACTCGTGTAGACAATACACCTCCTGCGATCACTTGTCCTGCGAACCAAACATTGGTATTGAATAGTTCTTGCACAGGAACGATTCCTTCTTACACTTCACTTGCTACGGCTACAGATGGTTGTGCTGGTACTGTTACCATCACTCAGTCGCCTGCAGCTGGAACTACTGTAACTGGTGTTGGAACTACCACTGTTACACTTACTGCAACGGATGCAAATGGTAATACTGCAACATGTAACTTCACAGTAACTCATGTTGATAATACACCGCCAACAATTACCTGTCCAGCGAACGTAACTGTGAACGCAGACAATGGTGCTTGTTCTGCATCTGCCGTTACCCTTGGTACTCCAACCACTGCTGATAACTGCGGCGTGGCATCAGTGACCAACAACGCTCCTGCTACATTCCCTGTAGGAACAACCACTGTTACATATACTGTGACTGACATCAATGGCAACACTGCTACATGTACACAAACGGTAACCGTTGTAGATAATCAAAACCCAACCATCACTTGTCCGGCGAACGTAACTGTGAACGCAGACAATGGTGCTTGCACTGCTTCAGCTGTTACCCTTGGTACTCCAACCACTGCTGATAACTGCGGCGTGGCATCGGTGACCAACAACGCTCCTACTACATTCCCTGTAGGAACAACCACTGTTACATATACTGTGACCGACGTCAATGGCAACACCGCTACATGTACTCAAACTGTAACTGTTGTAGATAATCAAAACCCAACCATCACTTGTCCGGCGAACGTAACTGTGAACGCAGACAATGGTGCTTGTACTGCTTCAGCTGTTACCCTTGGTACTCCAACCACTGCTGACAACTGCGGCGTGGCATCGGTGACCAACAACGCTCCGGCTACATTCCCTGTAGGAACTACCACTGTTACATATACTGTAACTGACGTCAATGGGAACACTGCTACATGTACTCAAACAGTAACTGTTGTAGATAATCAAAACCCAACCATCACTTGTCCTGCGAACGTAACTGTAAACGCAGACAATGGTGCTTGCACTGCTTCAGCTGTTACCCTTGGTACTCCAACCACTGCTGACAACTGCGGCGTGGCATCGGTGACCAACAACGCTCCGGCTACATTCCCTGTAGGAACAACCACTGTTACATATACTGTGACCGACGTCAATGGCAACACCGCTACATGTACTCAAACAGTGACCGTTGTAGATAATCAAAACCCAACCATCACTTGTCCGGCGAACGTAACTGTGAACGCAGACAATGGTGCTTGCACTGCTTCAGCTGTTACCCTTGGTACTCCAACCACTGCTGACAACTGCGGCGTGGCATCGGTGACCAACAACGCTCCGGCTACATTCCCTGTAGGAACTACCACTGTTACATATACTGTAACTGACGTCAATGGGAACACTGCTACATGTACTCAAACTGTAACTGTTGTAGATAATCAAAACCCAACCATCACTTGTCCAGCGAACGTAACTGTGAACGCAGACAATGGTGCTTGTTCTGCATCTGCCGTTACCCTTGGTACTCCAACCACTGCTGACAACTGCGGTGTGGCATCAGTAACCAACAACGCTCCTGCTACATTCCCTGTGGGAACTACCACTGTTACATATACTGTGACTGACATCAATGGCAACACTGCCACATGTACTCAAACAGTAACCGTTGCAGATAATCAAAACCCAACTATCACTTGTCCTGCGAACGTAACTGTGAATGCAGACAATGGTGCTTGCACTGCTTCAGCTGTTACCCTTGGTACTCCAACCACTGCTGATAACTGCGGCGTGGCATCGGTGACCAACAACGCTCCTACTACATTCCCTGTAGGAACTACCACTGTAACATATACTGTGACCGACATAAATGGTAACACTGCCACATGTACTCAAACAGTAACCGTTGTAGATAATCAAAACCCAACCATCACTTGTCCGGCGAACGTAACTGTGAACGCAGACAATGGTGCTTGTTCTGCATCTGCCGTTACCCTTGGTACTCCAACCACTGCTGATAACTGCGGCGTGGCATCAGTGACCAACAACGCTCCTGCTACATTCCCTGTGGGAACTACCACTGTTACATATACTGTGACTGACATCAATGGCAACACTGCCACATGTACTCAAACAGTAACCGTTGCAGATAATCAAAACCCAACCATCACTTGTCCTGCAGATCAAACAGTGACAGCTAATGCTACTTGTGAATTCGTAATGGTTGATTACTCATCATTACTAATCGCAAATGATAACTGTGACCCATCACTAACCATTGTACAGTCTCCAGCTGCTGGTGATCTAGTGAGTGGAACTACAGTGGTTACGTTTACTGTAACCGATGATGCTGGTAATGTTTCATCTTGTACATTCAACGTCATCGTAGAGGACAACACTGATCCAATCATCACCACTTGTGCTCCTGATGCAACAGTGACTACTGATTCAAACTGTGAAATTACTCTTGCAGATTATACATCACTTGTTATCGCTTCTGATAACTGTGACCTGAACCTTACATACACACAAGTACCAGCGCCTGGTACAACATTCTCTGGTCACAACACCATTGTGCCTGTGACGATCACTGTGACTGATGATAATGGAAATGATATTTCTTGCTCGTTCGATGTAACACTTGACGATGTGACAGCTCCTGCAATCACCTGTCCTGCGGACATCACGGTGAGCAACGATGCAAATGCTTGTAATGCTGTTGTTACCGTTCCTGCAATTACTGCAAACGACAACTGTGGTATCACAACTATCGTGAACGATTACACTGGAACCGCAAATGCCTCTGGAACGTACCCTGTCGGAATAACTACAGTGACATACACTGTTACCGATGTAGCTGGCAACGTATCTACTTGTTCGTTTGATGTAACTGTAATTGATGATGAGGCTCCACAGGTGACTTGTCCATCAGACATCACTATGAGCAATGATGCGAACGCATGTAATGCTGTAGTAACTGTTCCTGCTCCAACGGTAGCTGATGAGTGTGGTATTGCTTCGATTGTAAATGATTACACTGGAACTGCAAACGCTTCTGGAACATATCCAGTTGGAACCACAACAGTTGAGTTCACAGTAACTGATATCCATGGTAACATCACCACTTGTACATTCGATGTGACGGTGATCGATGATGAAGCTCCTGAGGTCACTTGTCCTGCAGACATTACTATTAGTAATGATGCCAATGCATGTAACGCTGTAGTAACAGTTCCTGCACCAACAGTTGCTGATGAGTGTGGTATTGCTTCGATTGTAAATGATTATACTGGAACCGCTGATGCTTCTGGTACTTATCCTGTAGGTACTACAACAGTTGAGTTCACTGTAACTGATATCCACGGCAACATCACTACTTGCACATTTGATGTGACGGTGATTGATGATGAAGCTCCTGAGGTGACTTGTCCTGCAGACATTATTGTAAGCAATGATGCGAACGCATGTAACGCTGTAGTAACAGTACCTGCTCCAACGGTATCTGACGAGTGTGGAATCGCAAGCATCGTGAACAACTACAACGGAACTGCTAACGCCTCTGGAACATATCCAGTTGGAACTACAACGGTTGAGTTCACAGTAACTGATATTCATGGCAACATCACCACTTGCACATTCGATGTGACAGTGAATGATGACGAAGCGCCTGCTATTACTTGTCCTGCAGATCAGAACGCTACAGCTAATTCATCATGTCAGTTCACAATGATAGATTATAGTGGACTTCTATCAGCTACCGATAACTGTGACCCATCACTAACCATTGTACAGTCTCCTGCTCCTGGTAATTTAGTGAGTGGAACTACAGTGGTTACGTTTACTGTAACCGATGATGCTGGTAATGTTTCATCTTGTACATTCAACGTCATCGTAGAGGACAACACTGATCCAATCATCACCACTTGTGCTCCTGATGCAACAGTGACTACTGATTCAAACTGTGAAATTACTCTTGCAGATTATACATCACTTGTTATCGCTTCAGATAACTGTGACCTGAACCTTACATACACACAAGTACCAGCGCCTGGCACTACATTCTCTGGTCATAACACCATCGTGCCTGTAACGATCACTGTGACTGATGATAATGGAAATGATATTTCTTGTTCGTTCGATGTAACACTTGATGATGTGACGGCTCCTGCAATCACTTGTCCTGCGGACATCACCGTGAGCAACGATGCAAATGCATGTAATGCTGTTGTTACCGTTCCAGCAATTAATGCAAACGACAACTGTGGTATCACAACTATCGTGAACGATTACACTGGAACTGCAAACGCTTCTGGAACGTACCCTATCGGAACAACTACAGTGACATACACTGTTACTGATGTAGCTGGCAACGTATCTACTTGTTCGTTTGATGTAACTGTTGTTGATAATGAAGCACCATCTATAACTTGCCCTGCCGATCAGAACGCAACAGCGAACTCATCATGTCAGTTCATAATGGTTGACTATGCTGCACTCTTGACAGCTACAGATAACTGTGACCCATCACTAACTATTGTACAGTCACCTGCTGCTGGTAATCTAGTGAGTGGAACCACAGTGGTTACGTTTACTGTAACCGATGATGCTGGTAATGTTTCGACTTGTACTTTCAATGTTATTGTTGAAGACAATACTGATCCAATCATCACCACTTGTGCACCTGATGTAACAGTGACGACCGATTCAAACTGTGAAATTACTCTTGCAGATTATACATCACTTGTTATCGCTTCTGATAACTGTGACTTGAACCTTACATACACACAAGTACCAGCGCCTGGTACTACATTCTCTGGTCACAACACTATCGTTCCTGTAACGATCACTGTGACTGATGATAACGGAAATGATATTTCTTGCTCGTTCGATGTAACACTTGACGATGTGACAGCTCCTGCAATCACTTGTCCTGCGGACATCACAGTGAGCAACGATGCAAATGCATGTAATGCTGTTGTAACCGTTCCTGCAATTACTGCAAACGACAACTGTGGCATCGCAACTATCGTGAACGATTACACTGGAACTGCAAATGCTTCTGGAACATATCCTGTCGGAACAACTACAGTGACATACACTGTTACTGATGCAGCTGGCAACGTATCTACTTGTTCATTTGATGTAACTGTAATTGATGATGAAGCACCTGAGGTGACTTGTCCATCAGACATCACTATGAGCAATGATGCGAACGCATGTAATGCTGTTGTAACAGTGCCTGCTCCAACGGTAGCTGATGAGTGCGGTATTGCTTCGATTGTAAATGATTACACTGGAACTGCAAACGCTTCTGGTACTTATCCTGTAGGTACTACAACTGTAGAATTTACAGTAACTGATATCCATGGTAACGTCACCACTTGCACATTCGATGTGACAGTAATCGATGATGAAGCTCCAGAGGTAACTTGTCCTGCAGACATTACTGTAAGCAATGATGCGAACGCATGTAATGCTGTTGTAACAGTGCCTGCTCCATCAGTAGCTGATGAGTGCGGTATTGCTTCGATCGTAAATGACTACACTGGAACTGCTAACGCTTCTGGAACATATCCTGTTGGAACTACAACGGTAGAGTTTACAGTAACTGATATCCATGGTAACATCACCACTTGCACATTCGATGTGACGGTGATTGATGATGAAGCTCCTGAGGTGACTTGTCCTGCAGACATTACTGTTAGCAACGATGCGAACGCATGTAATGCTGTTGTAACTGTTCCTGCTCCAACAGTCGCTGACGAGTGTGGTATTGCTTCGATTGTTAATGATTACAATGGAACTGCAAACGCTTCTGGAACATATCCTGTAGGCACTACAACAGTTGAGTTCACAGTAACTGATATCCATGGTAACATCACCACTTGCACATTCGATGTGACAGTGATTGATGACGAAGCGCCTGCTATTACCTGTCCTGCCGATCAGAACGTGACTGCGAATGCATCATGTGAGTTTATAATGGTAGATTATAGTGGACTTCTATCAGCTACAGATAACTGTGACCCATCACTAACCATTGTACAGTCTCCTGCGGCTGGTGATCTAGTGAGCGGAACTACAGTGGTTACATTCACTGTAACTGATGATGCTGGCAATGTTTCGACTTGTACTTTCAATGTTATTGTTGAAGATAATACTGATCCGATTATCACCACTTGTGCACCTGATGTAACAGTGACGACAGATTCAAACTGTGAAATTACTCTTGCCGATTACACATCACTTGTCATCGCTTCCGATAACTGTGACCTGAACCTCACATACACACAAGTACCAGCGCCTGGTACTACATTCTCTGGTCACAACACTATCGTTCCTGTAACGATTACTGTGACTGACGATAATGGAAATGATATTTCTTGCTCGTTCGATGTAACCCTCGACGATGTAACAGCCCCTGTCATCACTTGTCCTGCGGACATCACAGTAAGCAATGATGCAAATGCATGTAACGCTCTAGTAACCGTTCCTGCAATTACTGCAAATGACAACTGTGGCATCGCAACTATCGTGAACGATTACACTGGAACTGCAAACGCTTCTGGAACGTACCCTGTCGGAGCAACAACAGTGACATACACTGTTACTGATGTAGCTGGCAACGTATCTACTTGTTCATTTGATGTAACTGTAATTGATGATGAAGCACCTGAGGTGACTTGTCCATCAGACATCACTATGAGCAATGATGCGAACGCATGTAATGCTGTTGTAACAGTGCCTGCTCCAACGGTAGCTGATGAGTGCGGTATTGCTTCGATTGTAAATGATTACACTGGAACTGCAAACGCTTCTGGAACATATCCAGTTGGAACTACAACAGTTGAGTTCACAGTAACTGATATCCATGGCAACATCACCACATGCACATTCGATGTGACGGTGATTGATGATGAAGCACCTGAGGTGACTTGTCCTGCAGACATTACTGTAAGCAATGATGCGAACGCATGTAATGCTTTAGTAACAGTGCCTGCTCCATCAGTAGCTGACGAGTGTGGCATTGCTTCGATTGTAAATGATTACACCGGAACTGCAAACGCTTCTGGAACATATCCTGTTGGAACTACAACGGTGGAGTTTACAGTAACTGATATTCATGGCAACATCACCACTTGCACATTCGATGTGACGGTGATCGATGATGAAGCACCAGAGGTAACTTGTCCTGCAGATATTACAGTAAGCAATGATGCCAATGCATGTAACGCTGTAGTAACAGTTCCTGCACCAACAGTTGCTGATGAGTGCGGCATTGCTTCGATTGTAAATGATTACACTGGAACTGTAAACGCTTCTGGAACATATCCAGTTGGAACTACAACAGTTGAGTTCACAGTAACTGATATTCATGGCAACATCACCACATGCACATTCGATGTGACAGTGATTGATGATGAAGCTCCTGAGGTGACTTGTCCTGCAGACATCACTGTTAGCAATGATGTTAATGCATGTAACGCTGTAGTAACAGTTCCTGCACCAACAGTATCAGATGAGTGTGGTATTGCTTCGATTGTAAATGATTACACCGGAACTGCTGATGCTTCGGGTACTTACCCTGTAGGTACTACAACGGTTGAGTTCACTGTAACTGATATCCACGGCAACATCACCACTTGCACATTCGATGTGACGGTGATCGATGATGAAGCTCCAGAGGTAACTTGTCCTGCAGACATTACTGTAAGCAATGATGCGAACGCATGTAATGCTGTTGTCACAGTGCCCGCTCCAATGGTATCTGACGAGTGTGGTATCGCTTCGATTGTAAATGATTACACTGGAACTGCAAACGCTTCTGGAACATATCCAGTTGGAACTACAACAGTTGAGTTCACAGTAACTGATATCCATGGTAACATCACCACTTGCACATTCGATGTGACAGTAATCGATGATGAAGCTCCTGAGGTCACTTGTCCTGCAGACATTACTGTAAGCAATGATGTGAACGCATGTAATGCTGTTGTAACAATACCTGCTCCAACAGTAGCTGATGAGTGTGGAATCGCTTCGATTGTGAATGACTACACTGGAACTGCAAACGCTTCTGGCACTTATCCTGTAGGTACTACAACGGTTGAGTTCACAGTAACTGATATTCATGGTAACATCACCACTTGCACATTCGATGTGACAGTGATCGATGATGAAGCTCCTGAGGTAACTTGTCCTGCAGACATTACTGTTAGCAATGATGCGAATGCATGTAATGCTGTAGTAACAGTGCCTGCTCCAACAGTTGCTGACGAGTGTGGTATCGCAGGCATCGTGAACAACTATAACGGAACGGCTAATGCCTCTGGTACTTACCCTGTAGGTACTACCACTGTTGAGTTCACAGTAACTGATATTCATGGCAACATCACCACTTGCACATTCGATGTGACGGTGATTGATGATGAGGCTCCTGAAGTAACTTGTCCTGCAGATATTACTGTTAGCAACGACGCGAACGCATGTAACGCTGTAGTAACAGTTCCTGCACCAACAGTTGCGGATGAATGTGGCATTGCTTCGATTGTAAATGATTACACTGGAACTGCAAACGCTTCTGGAACATATCCAGTTGGTACTACAACTGTACAATTTACAGTAACTGATATTCATGGTAACATAACCACATGCACATTCGATGTAACAGTGATCGATGATGAAGCTCCTGAGGTGACTTGTCCTGCAGACATTACTGTAAGCAATGATGCCAACGCATGTAATGCTGTTGTAACTGTTCCTGCTCCATCAGTAGCTGATGAATGTGGAATCGCTTCGATTGTTAATGATTACACTGGAACTGCTAACGCTTCCGGAACATACCCTGTAGGTACTACAACGGTTGAGTTTACAGTAACTGATATTCAAGGCAACATCACCACTTGCACATTCGATGTGACGGTGATCGACGACGAAGCTCCTGAGGTGACTTGTCCTGCAGATATTACTGTTAGCAATGATGCGAACGCATGTAATGCTGTAGTAACAGTGCCTGCTACAACGGTAGCTGATGAGTGTGGTATCGCAAGCATCGTGAACAACTACACCGGAACTGCTGATGCTTCTGGAACATATCCTGTAGGCACTACAACCGTTGAGTTCACTGTAACTGATATCCACGGCAACATCACCACTTGCACATTCGATGTGACAGTGAATGATGACGAAGCTCCTGCTATTACCTGTCCTGCAGATCAGAACGTGACTGCGAATGCATCATGTGAGTTTATAATGGTAGATTATAGTGGACTTCTATCAGCTACAGATAACTGTGATCCATCACTAACCATCGTACAGTCTCCTGCGGCTGGTGATTTAGTGAGTGGCACTACTTTGGTTACATTCACTGTAACTGATGATGCTGGTAATGTTTCAACTTGTACATTCAACGTCATTGTTGAAGACAACACTGATCCAATCATCACTACTTGTGCTCCTGATGTAACAGTAACTACTGATGCAAACTGTGAAATCGCTCTTGCCGATTACACATCACTTGTTATCGCTTCTGATAACTGTGACCTGAACCTTACATACACACAAGTACCAGCGCCTGGTACAACATTCTCTGGTCACAACACCATTGTGCCTGTGACGATCACTGTGACTGATGATAATGGAAATGATATTTCTTGCTCGTTCGATGTAACACTTGACGATGTGACAGCTCCTGCAATCACCTGTCCTGCGGACATCACGGTGAGCAACGATGCAAATGCTTGTAATGCTGTTGTTACCGTTCCTGCAATTACTGCAAACGACAACTGTGGTATCACAACTATCGTGAACGATTACACTGGAACCGCAAATGCCTCTGGAACGTACCCTGTCGGAATAACTACAGTGACATACACTGTTACCGATGTAGCTGGCAACGTATCTACTTGTTCGTTTGATGTAACTGTAATTGATGATGAGGCTCCACAGGTGACTTGTCCATCAGACATCACTATGAGCAATGATGCGAACGCATGTAATGCTGTAGTAACTGTTCCTGCTCCAACGGTAGCTGATGAGTGTGGTATTGCTTCGATTGTAAATGATTACAATGGAACTGCAAACGCTTCCGGTACTTATCCTGTAGGTACTACAACTGTAGAATTTACAGTAACTGATATCCATGGCAACATCACCACTTGCACATTCGATGTGACAGTGATTGATGATGAAGCACCTGAGGTAACTTGTCCTGCAAACATCACCATGAGCAATGATGCGAACGCATGTAACGCTGTTGTAACAGTGCCTGCTCCATCGGTAGCTGATGAGTGTGGTATTGCTTCTGTAGTGAACAACTATAATGGAACTGCAAACGCTTCTGGAACTTATCCTGTTGGAACTACAACAGTTGAGTTCACAGTAACTGATATCCATGGTAACATCACCACTTGTACTTTCGATGTGACAGTGATCGATGATGAAGCTCCTGAGGTAACTTGTCCAGCAGACATCACTGTAAGCAATGATGCGAACGCATGTAATGCTGTTGTAACAGTGCCTGCTCCAACAGTCGCTGATGAGTGCGGCATTGCTTCGATTGTAAATGATTACACTGGCACTGCTGATGCTTCTGGTACTTACCCTGTAGGTACTACCACTGTTGAGTTCACAGTAACTGATATTCATGGCAACATCACCACTTGCACATTTGATGTGACGGTGATCGATGATGAAGCTCCTGAAGTAACTTGTCCTGCTGACATTACTGTAAGCAATGATGCGAACGCATGTAATGCTGTAGTAACAGTTCCTGCACCAACAGTTGCTGATGAATGTGGCATTGCTTCGATTGTAAATGATTACACTGGAACTGCAAACGCTTCTGGAACATATCCAGTTGGAACTACAACTGTAGAATTTACAGTAACTGATATTCACGGTAACATCACCACTTGCACATTCGATGTGACGGTGATCGACGACGAAGCTCCAGAGGTGACTTGTCCTGTGGACATCACTGTAAGCAATGATGCGAATGCATGTAATGCTATTGTCACAGTGCCCGCTCCAACGGTATCTGACGAGTGTGGTATCGCTTCGATTGTAAATGATTACACTGGAACTGCAAACGCTTCTGGAACATATCCAGTTGGAACTACAACAGTTGAGTTCACAGTAACTGATATCCATGGTAACATCACCACTTGCACATTCGATGTGACAGTGATCGATGATGAAGCACCAGAGGTAACTTGTCCAGCAGATATTACAGTAAGCAATGATGCGAACGCATGTAATGCTGTTGTAACAATACCTGCTCCAACAGTAGCTGATGAGTGTGGAATCGCTTCGATTGTGAATGACTACACTGGAACTGCAAACGCTTCTGGCACTTATCCTGTAGGTACTACAACGGTTGAGTTCACAGTAACTGATATTCATGGTAACATCACCACTTGCACATTCGATGTGACAGTGATCGATGATGAAGCTCCTGAGGTAACTTGTCCAGCAGACATTACTGTGAGCAATGACGCGAACGCATGTAATGCTGTAGTAACAGTGCCTGCTCCAACAGTCGCTGATGAGTGTGGTATTGCTTCGATTGTAAATGATTACACTGGAACTGCTAATGCTTCTGGTACTTATCCTGTAGGTACTACAACGGTTGAGTTCACAGTAACTGATATCCATGGTAACATCACCACTTGTACATTCGATGTGACGGTGATCGATGATGAAGCTCCAGAGGTAACTTGTCCTGCTGACATCACAGTTAGCAATGACGCGAACGCATGTAATGCTGTAGTAACAGTTCCTGCACCAACAGTTGCTGATGAATGTGGCATTGCTTCGATTGTAAATGATTACACCGGAACTGCAAACGCTTCTGGAACATATCCAGTTGGAACTACAACGGTAGAGTTCACAGTAACTGATATTCATGGTAACATCTCCACTTGCACATTCGATGTGACGGTGATCGATGATGAAGCTCCTGAAGTAACTTGTCCTGCAGACATTACTGTAAGCAATGATGCGAACGCATGTAATGCTGTAGTAACAGTTCCTGCTCCAACGGTAGCTGATGAGTGTGGTATTGCTTCGATTGTTAATGATTACACTGGAACTGCTGATGCTTCGGGTACTTACCCTGTAGGTACTACAACGGTTGAGTTCACTGTAACTGATATCCACGGCAACATCACCACTTGCACATTCGATGTGACGGTGATTGATGATGAAGCTCCTGAGGTGACTTGTCCTGCAGACATTACTGTTAGCAATGATGCCAATGCATGTAACGCTGTAGTAACAGTGCCTGCTCCAACGGTAGCTGATGAGTGTGGTATCGCAAGCATCGTGAACAACTACACCGGAACTGCTGATGCTTCTGGAACATATCCTGTAGGTACTACAACAGTTGAGTTCACAGTAACTGATATTCATGGCAACATCACCACTTGCACATTCGATGTGACAGTGAATGACGACGAAGCACCTGCTATCACATGTCCTGCAGATCAAACGGTGACCGCCAATGCTACTTGTGAATTCGTAATGGTTGATTACTCATCATTACTAATCGCAAATGATAACTGTGATCCATCACTAACCATTGTACAATCTCCAGCTGCTGGTGATCTAGTGAGTGGAACTACAGTGGTTACATTCACTGTAACCGATGATACTGGTAATGTTTCAACTTGTACATTCAATGTCATCGTTGAAGACAACACTGATCCGATCATCACTACTTGTGCTCCTGATGCAACAGTGACGACCGATTCAAACTGTGAAATTACTCTTGCCGATTACACATCACTTGTTATCGCTTCTGATAACTGTGACCTGAACCTTACATACACACAAGTACCAGCGCCTGGTACTACATTCTCTGGTCACAACACTATCGTTCCTGTAACGATCACTGTGAGTGATGATAATGGAAATGATATTTCTTGCTCGTTCGATGTAACACTTGACGATGTGACAGCTCCTGCAATCACTTGTCCTGCGGACATCACAGTGAGCAACGATGCAAATGCATGTAATGCTGTTGTAACCGTTCCTGCAATTACTGCAAACGACAACTGTGGTATAACAACCATCGTGAACGATTACACTGGAACTGCAAACGCTTCTGGAACGTACCCTGTAGGAACAACTACAGTGACATATACTGTAACAGATGTAGCTGGCAACGTATCTACTTGTTCGTTTGATGTAACTGTAATTGATGATGAAGCACCTGAGGTGACTTGTCCATCAGACATCACTATGAGCAATGATGCGAACGCATGTAATGCTGTTGTAACAGTGCCTGCTCCAACGGTAGCTGATGAGTGCGGTATTGCTTCGATTGTTAATGATTACAATGGAACTGCAAACGCTTCTGGTACTTATCCTGTAGGTACTACAACTGTAGAATTTACAGTAACTGATATCCATGGTAACATCACCACTTGCACATTCGATGTGACAGTAATCGATGATGAAGCTCCTGAGGTAACTTGTCCTGCAGACATTACTGTAAGCAATGACGCGAACGCATGTAATGCTGTAGTAACAGTGCCTGCTCCAACGGTTGCTGATGAGTGTGGTATTGCTTCGATTGTAAATGATTACACCGGAACTGCAAACGCTTCTGGAACATATCCAGTTGGAACTACAACAGTTGAGTTCACAGTAACTGATATCCATGGCAACATCACCACATGCACATTCGATGTGACGGTGATTGATGATGAAGCACCTGAGGTGACTTGTCCTGCAGACATTACTGTAAGCAATGATGCGAACGCATGTAATGCTTTAGTAACAGTGCCTGCTCCAACAGTTGCTGATGAGTGTGGTATTGCTTCGATTGTAAATGATTACACTGGAACTGCTAATGCTTCTGGTACTTATCCTGTAGGTACTACAACAGTTGAGTTCACTGTAACTGATATCCACGGCAACATCACTACTTGCACATTTGATGTGACGGTGATTGATGATGAAGCTCCTGAGGTAACCTGTCCTGCGGACATTACCGTAAGCAATGATGCGAACGCATGTAACGCTGTAGTAACAGTTCCTGCACCAACAGTTGCTGATGAATGTGGCATTGCTTCGATTGTAAATGATTACACCGGAACTGCTAACGCTTCTGGAACATATCCTGTAGGTACTACAACGGTTGAGTTCACAGTAACTGATATCCATGGTAACATCACCACTTGCACATTCGATGTGACAGTAATCGATGATGAAGCCCCTGAAGTAACTTGTCCTGCAGACATTACTGTTAGCAACGATGCGAACGCATGTAATGCTGTAGTAACAGTGCCTGCTCCATCAGTAGCTGATGAATGTGGCATTGCTTCGATTGTTAATGATTACACTGGAACTGCAAACGCTTCTGGTACTTATCCTGTAGGTGCTACAACTGTAGAATTTACAGTAACTGATATCCATGGTAACATCACCACTTGCACATTCGATGTGACAGTGATTGATGATGAAGCACCTGAGGTGACTTGTCCTGCAGACATCACTGTTAGCAATGATGCCAATGCATGTAACGCTGTAGTAACAGTTACTGCACCAACGGTATCTGACGAGTGTGGAATCGCTTCGATTGTAAATGATTACACTGGAACTGCTGATGCTTCTGGAACATATCCTGTAGGTACTACAACAGTTGAGTTCACAGTAACTGATATCCATGGTAACATCACCACATGCACATTCGATGTGACGGTGATCGATGATGAAGCTCCAGAAGTGACTTGTCCTGCAGACATTACTGTAAGCAATGATGCAAACGCATGTAATGCTGTTGTAACTGTTCCTGCTCCAACGGTAGCTGATGAGTGTGGTATTGCTTCGATTGTAAATGATTACACCGGAACTGCTAACGCTTCTGGAACATATCCTGTAGGTACTACAACTGTTGAGTTCACTGTAACTGATATTCATGGCAACATCACCACTTGCACATTCGATGTGACAGTGATTGATGATGAAGCACCTGAGGTGACTTGTCCTGCAGACATCACTGTTAGCAATGATGCTAATGCATGTAACGCTGTAGTAACAGTTCCTGCACCAACAGTTGCTGATGAATGTGGCATTGCTTCGATTGTAAATGATTACACTGGAACTGCAAACGCTTCTGGAACATATCCTGTTGGAACTACAACAGTTGAGTTCACAGTTACTGATATCCATGGTAACATCACCACTTGTACATTCGATGTGACAGTGATCGATGATGAAGCACCTGAGGTGACTTGTCCTGCAGACATTACTGTAAGCAATGATGCCAACGCATGTAATGCTGTTGTCACAGTGCCCGCTCCAACGGTATCTGACGAGTGTGGTATCGCTTCGATTGTAAATGATTACACTGGAACTGCAAACGCTTCTGGAACATATCCAGTTGGAACTACAACAGTTGAGTTCACAGTAACTGATATCCATGGTAACATCACCACTTGCACATTCGATGTGACAGTGATCGATGATGAAGCACCAGAGGTAACTTGTCCAGCAGATATTACAGTAAGCAATGATGCGAACGCATGTAATGCTGTTGTAACAATACCTGCTCCAACGGTAGCTGATGAGTGTGGAATCGCTTCGATTGTAAATGATTACACCGGAACTGCTGATGCTTCTGGAACATATCCTGTAGGCACTACAACCGTTGAGTTCACTGTAACTGATATCCACGGCAACATCACCACTTGCACATTCGATGTGACAGTAATCGATGATGAAGCTCCAGAGGTGACATGCCCTGCGGATATTACACAAGATGCCGATTTAGGTTCTTGCACCACAGTCGTAACTGTTCCAGCTCCTGTCTATACCGATGAATGCGGAATTGCTAGTGTCGTGAATAATTACAACAACACTTCAGACGCAACTGATATTTACACAGTTGGAACCACTACTATTGAATGGACTATAACAGACATTCATGGAAACATAAGCACATGCACAATGCAAGTTACGGTTCTAGACAGTGAAGATCCTGCGATTACTTGTCCAGCAAACATCACTGTAAGCAATGATGTTAACGCATGTAACGCCAATGTTTCTGTGCCTCTACCGATAGGTACTGATAACTGTGGTATTGCCTCTATTCTAAATGACTACAACAATACTGCTGATGCTTCTGATGTGTATCCTGTAGGTACCACCATCATCACATGGACAATAACAGACCTTGCTGGTAATACAGATGTTTGTAGCATGGAAGTTACCGTGGTCGATGATGAAGCTCCTGAGGTAACTTGTCCTGCAAACATTACAGTTAGCAACGATGCAAATGCATGTAATGCTGTTGTTATTGTTCCAGCACCAACAGTATCTGATGAGTGTGGTATTGCTTCGATTGTAAATGATTACACTGGAACCGCTGATGCTTCTGGAACATATCCTGTGGGAACTACAACAGTAGAATTTACAATAACTGATATTCATGGAAACATTACCACTTGCACATTCGATGTGACAGTGATTGATGATGAGGCACCAGAGGTTACTTGTCCTGCAGATATTACTGTTAGTAATGATGCGAATGCATGTAATGCTGATGTAATAGTACCTGCTCCGGTATTTGTTGATGAATGCGGTATTGCTTCTGTAGTGAACAACTACAATAACACGGCAGATGCTTCCGACAACTATCCTGTTGGAACAACTACAGTTGAGTACACCATCACTGACATTCACGGTAACATCACCACTTGTACTTTCGATGTAACAGTGATTGATGATGAAGCTCCAGAAGTAACTTGTCCCGCAGATATTACTGTTAGCAATGATGCGAATGCATGTAATGCAGACATAGTGATACCAGCTCCTGTATTCGTTGATGAATGCGGTATTGCTTCTGTAGTAAACAACTACAACAACACTGCTGACGCCTCTGACAACTACCCTGTTGGAACAACTACTGTTGAGTACACCATCACTGACATTCATGGTAATATCACTACTTGCACTTTCGATGTGACTGTGATCGATGATGAAGCTCCTGAGGTGACTTGTCCTGCAGATATTACTGTTAGCAATGACGCGAATGCATGTAATGCATTTGTAACCGTGCCAGCACCTACTGTTGACGACGAATGTGGTATTGCTTCAGTGGTAAACAACTACAACAATACTGCTGATGCCTCTGACACCTACCCTGTAGGTACTACGACCATTGAATTTACAGTAACTGATATTCATGGAAACATCACCACATGTACATTCGACGTGACAGTGATTGATGACGAAGCTCCAGAGGTAACTTGTCCTGCAAATATTACTGTTAGCAATGATGCCAACGCATGTAACGCTAATGTGGTAGTTCCGGCTCCAGTATTTGTTGATGAATGCGGTATTGCTTCTGTAGTGAACAACTACAACAACACGGCAGATGCTTCTGACAACTACCCTGTTGGAACGACTACAGTTGAATACACTATCACTGATATCCATGGAAACATTACCACTTGCACATTTGATGTAACAGTGATTGATGATGAAGCTCCTGAAGTAACATGCCCTGCTGATATCACCGTGAGCAATGATGCCAATGCATGTAATGCTGATGTAATAGTTCCGGCTCCAGTATTTGTTGATGAATGCGGTATTGCTTCTGTTGTAAACAACTACAACAACACGGCAGATGCTTCTGACAACTATCCTGTTGGAACAACTACAGTTGAATACACTATCACTGACATTCATGGCAATATCACTACTTGCACATTCGATGTAACAGTGATTGATGATGAAGCTCCTGAAGTAACATGCCCTGCAGACATTACTGTAAGTAATGATACCGATGCATGTAATGCCTTCGTTACGGTTCCTGCACCAGTCGTAGACGACGAGTGTGGTATTGCTTCAATAGTTAACAACTACAACAACACAGCAGATGCTTCTGACACATACCCTGTGGGTACTACCGCTGTTGAATACACAGTGACTGATATTCATGGTAACATCACCACTTGCACATTCGATGTGACGGTGATCGACGATGAAGCTCCTGAGGTGACTTGCCCTGCAGACATCACAATATTCAATGATCTTGGAGCTTGCAGCGCAGGCGTTACTGTACCTGCTCCAACAGTCGCGGATGAATGTGGAATTGCTTCTGTAGTGAACAACTACAACAATACTGCTGATGCTTCTGATGTGTATCCCGTTGGAACTACAACTGTAGAATTTACAGTAACTGATATTCATGGTAATGTGACCACATGCACATTCGATGTAACTGTAATTGATAACGAAAGCCCTGCAATGGTTTGTCCAGTTGATCAGACAGTAGTTGCAACAACAGGAGAATGTGGAACAGAAGTGGTTGTAGAAATCCCAACTGCGACTGACAACTGTGAAGTTCTTAGCATTGTAAACGACTATAACAATACCGATAATGCTTCTGATTACTATCCTGTGGGTGAAACAATCGTGACTTGGACTACTACTGATATTCACGGAAATGAATTCACTTGTACCACTACTATTACTGTAGTTGATACGGAAGCTCCAAGCTTAGTTTGCCCTTCTGATGTTACAGCAGACAACACTGTCGGTACTTGCGGAACAGACGTTGTGGTAGAACTTCCAATAGTTGCCGATAACTGCGGTATTGCAACGGTAGTAAACAACTATAATGGAACTGATAATGCTTCGGACAACTACCCAGTTGGAATTACATTAGTAGAGTGGACCGTTACAGATATCCATGGTAATGTTTCGACATGTACAACTGTAATCAATATTATTGACGCAGAATTGCCAGCTATTACATGTCCTGAAAACATCACAGTATTTAACGATCTTGATGAATGTAGCGCTGTCGTAACGGTGCCTACTCCTGTATCATCTGACAATTGTGGTGTACAATCTGTAATCAATGATTACAATGGCACTGCTGATGCAACAGATAGCTATCCAGTTGGCACTACGGTTATAACATGGACTGTTACTGACATCAATGGAAATAGTACGACTTGTGAAATGCTGATTGAAGTTGTAGACAATCAAGCTCCTATTATTACTTGTCCTGCTGATGTCACAGTAAACAATGATCTCAACGAATGTGGAGCTGTAGTTAACTACGAACTTCCTACATTCACTGATAATTGCGCAGGTTCTACAATAACACTAACAGCTGGACCAGCTGTTGGAGAGTTCTTCCCGCTAGGAACAACTCTAGTTGCTTATCAAGTTACAGATGCCGCCGGCAACACTCATGACTGTAGCTTCAATGTGACTGTAGTGGATAATGAACTTCCTCAATTGATTTGTCCTGGTGATATCCAAGTAGGAAACCAATTTGACTCTTGTGGAGCGTTTGTAACCTATCCGATACCTCAGTACTTCGACAACTGCACTAGCGGTGAGGCTACACTAGTAGACGGCCCTGCATCTGGTGAATATTTCGAAGTTGGTATTACTCCAGTAACTTATGAAGTAACTGATGAATCTGGTAACACTTCAACTTGTACTTTCACTGTTGAAGTACTAGATATTCAGTCACCAGTTGCAGCATGGTGCCCAGGTGATATTATCCAAGTAGATCCAATTGTCAACTACAACTTACCAATGTTTACAGATAACTGTAGTTGGACAATGTCATTGACACAAGGTCTAGAAAGTGGAGATGTATTCCCTCATGGAATAACACAAGTAACATATACAGCAGTTGACCCAGCTGGTAATACAACAGACTGTACATTCTATGTGACTGTGAACACACCTCCTGTTGGAGTTGATGACGACGAAGTATTCGCAGAAGACGACCTATCAATTACTATTGATGTCTTAGACAATGACTTCGACCTTGATGGAGATAGCTTATTCGTTTCAGATGTGAGTGCTATCCATGGACAAATCATTGTCAACGAAGATGGAACAATTACATATATCAATGATCCAACAGTATTCTGCGGAATGGACACTATCACTTACGTGGTGTGTGATCAATTCAACGCTTGCGATACAGCGCTTGTGTTCGTTGATGTTGAATGCTTCATTGATCTGATTATCCCAGAAGGCTTCTCTCCGAATGGTGATGGTGTAAATGACTCATTCACTATCCTAGGTCTCGAAGATTATCCGAATAACAAATTGACAGTGTTCAATAGATGGGGACATAAAGTATTCGAAGCAACAAACTACCAAAACGATTGGGCTGGTTACTCACAATCCGCTCTGACTTTAGGATCAGGACTGTTGCCGAAGGGTACTTACTTCTATGTACTCGACCTCGGAACGGGTGATGCACCAAGAAAAGGTTATGTATTCCTCAACAAATAACAAGAACGGAAATGAAGAACATGAATAATAAATATTTCTCCCTCATTGTTATCATCATACTTTCTGTTGTCCAAGCTTTTGGACAACAGGAAGCTATGAATACGCAATACATACTAAACAAACTGTATGTAAATCCGGCCTATGCAGGATACAAGGAGCAAGTCAACATTGTGGCAATGCACAGAAGTCAATGGATTGGCTTCAAAGGTGCCCCAATGACTCAAACGCTTGCGTTTGATATGCCATTGAAAAAGGACGAACTAGCAATTGGTTCTACCCTCATTCATGACCGTATCGGCCCTACCACTCGACTCGGAATCACACTTGATTTTGCATACCGTGCAAGGCTATCAAACCGCGCTACACTAGCCTTTGGATTGAAAGGTGGTATTGATTTATATCAAAACAATCTCACAGATCTCGCATTAACAAGCGACTATTACAATCAAGTGGATGAGGCCTTTATGTATAATACAAATGGGCTGATGCTGCCCAATGCAGGTTTCGGTTTGTACTACTACAAGAAGGATCACTTCATTTCATTGTCTGTTCCAAAGTTTCTTAGAAATGAATTAGAGCTTAAAGGCTCTACTCCTTTTGAACTCCTTGATGGTAGACAAGAACCAACTTTGCACTTAATGGCCGGTAAGATTTGGAAGATAAATCGCCAAGTAAAATTCCAGCCGAACATTGCAGTCCGCGCTGTTGCTAATGCACCCGTTTCTCTTGCTCTCTATGCTAATGTGATACTCTATGATCAATTCATCATTGGCGGTTTCTATAGCGTTCAAGAAGTTGCTGGTGTTATATTCCAATGGCAAGTTGATAAAAAGATAAGAGTTGGCTATGCGGTTGATGTACCCGTTAGTACTTTGATCCGCACCAATCTCGGTAGCCATGAAATCATTGCTAGCTACACACTATCTACTAAACGCAAGCGTATCGTTTACCCTCGATATTTCTAATCATTAGATTTAGAAGACTATGAAATCCATCCTATTAACTTCAATCATTTCTTTGTTCTTTGGATTATACTCCATCGGGCAAGTAGCCACAGAACTCGAAAAGGGTGATAAAGCTTTTGATGATATGCTCTATGATGAAGCACTTTATTTTTATGAAGTGGCGAACGAGCAACAACCGAATGACCCCAACATCACTCGTCGAATAGCCGCGCTTTACAGAAGAATTGGTATTCAGGCCTACTCGACGGAATGGTATAAAAAAACAATAGATCTAGGATCGACGGAACCAGAAGACATCTTGTACTATGCTGAAGGATTAAAAAGTCTTAGCCAATACGATGAAGCAATCAAATGGTATGGAGTGTACAATCAGAAAAAACCAAACGACACTCGAGCGATAAGTCACATCAGAGACAAGGAATATTTCCTTGAGCTCTTTGCAGATTCATCAAAATATGAAATTAAAAAACTCAAGATTAATAACTCTGATCCTGTCATTGGACTCACACAACTCAACAGAGACAAATATCTTATTTCAGCAATAAATATTGACCAACAATCAGATGATGATGATAAACTTTCCTTCTCATCTTATCTCGATATCTTTGAAGTAACCGTTGATGATTCTTTCGAATTAAATAATCCGAAAGCACTATCTGCGAATGTAAATGGTAAATATCACGACGGACCTGTGTTCTATTCACCATGGGATCAAACCATTTACATTACCAGAAATAACATCAAAAAGAACAAAGCTGTTATCGATAAAAAAGGCACAGTCAATACTAAAATTTATCGTTCCAAATTCACTGATGGAGATTGGACGCCTGTTGAAGAATTATCTTTTAATAATGATGCATTCTCAAATGCACATGCTTGTGTTTCTTCAGATGGACAAGCGATGTTCTTTTCAAGTAATCGCGATGGTGGCTTTGGAGGAATGGATCTTTACGTCAGCAGAAAAGTTGGAGATGCCTGGGGTGAACCAGTAAACCTCGGCCCAAATGTGAATACAGAGGGCAATGAAATGTTTCCATTCCTGTCAAGTATCGGTACACTTTACTTCGCAAGTGATGGACACGCTGGACTAGGTGGACTTGATATATTTTTCTCTGAAGAATATAATGGCACGTACCTCTCCCCTTTGAACATGGGTGCACCTATCAATGGAAACTCTGACGACTTTTCTCTTCTCTACGATGATGCTGCTGACAGAGGATACTTCTGTTCAAACCGCGCAGGCCGAGGAAATGACGACATCTTCTTCTTCCAATTCAAAACATTACAACAAATGGTTTTGGCGGGTAACATTTTTACCGAAAATAAAAGTGTTTCTCTGGAAGGTGAAAGCGTGCAAATGAAGAACCTCGATTCAAATGAAATTAGCGAGGCAAAAGTGAATGCAGAAGGCGAATTCCAATTCATCGTAAAACCAGGAGATAACGTGGAAATATCGCTTGTAGATCACCCGCTTGTCGTTTCTGAAAAACCGCTCTTTGCGTACAACGTCCCTAAAATAATTGTAGACCCTTACCTCAATATTGGAACAAAAGAAGTCAAGCTCATCAAACCCATTGATCACAGCGGACCTCTCAGCCTCTACAAGGAACCTGAAATTGTAAATGAACTTGCAGAGCTTCCGAAGACAGAAGAGAAACCAAAGCAAGAGGTAAAAAATGATATCAAGCAACAGCCTGAAACAACGGTGAAGGAAGATACCAAAGAACCTATCGCTGAAGTTAAAAAGCCAGAGGAAAAGAAGCCTGAGGAAAAAAAACCAGAAAGTGCTTTTGATAATGCTACCAGCATTGTCGATCTAAACGCGTCAAGTATTCAAAATATCATTTTTGATTTTAGCAAGTCATTCATTCCTGAAAATGAAAAAAATACACTTGATCAAATAGCTAGCCTTCTCAAGGAAGATCCAACTACTATGATCTTGGTAAAAACATTTTGTGACTCACGTGGATCGAAGACTTTCAATGAAAACTTATCTATGTCTCGCGCAATGTCCGTTCAAGGCTACCTAATGAAAAAAGGAATTGCTAAGAATAGAATTAAAACCGAATGGTTTGGTGAAGAAATGCCAGTGAATGGCTGTATCGACGGTGTTCCATGTACAAAAGAGGAACACGAAGTAAACCGTCGTGCAGAATTTAAAATTGTAAGACAATAAGAGAAAATAAAAAACTAAGCAAGGTTAAACCTTGCTTAGTTTTATCATATTAGTCATGCCTTGTTCGAAGATTGGCATAGATGCGATATTGATAATGAAGTCTCCTTCATTGATGTATTCATATTTCTTTAGGAAATAACGAATATCTGCAATCGTCTGATCGGTACTTACCATCTTGTCATAGTAGAAAGCTTTCACCCCCCAAACAAGATTCATTTGAGTTAAAATTTTCTTGTTACCTGTGAATACAAAGATGTTTGTCTTTGGTCTCCACGAAGCTATTTTATATCCTGTATATCCGCTGAAAGAATTCGTCACAATGGCTGTAGCACTTGCTCTTTTAGCAAGACGACAAGCACTAAAACATACAGAATCTGTGATGAATCGAGACTCATCCATTTCCATTGGCGCTTCTTCCAAATAGTACAATCCTTCATATTTCTCTGCCTCTCCAATGATGTTGTTCATCATTCGAATTGCTTCCACAGGATAAGCACCTACAGAAGTTTCTCCACTCAACATCACGGCATCAGCACCGTCTAACACTGCATTTGCAACGTCAGTTACTTCGGCACGCGTTGGGGTCATATTCACCACCATGCTCTCCATCATCTGTGTTGCTACAATTACTGGTCGTGCACTCTCTACACATTTACGAACGATCATCTTCTGCACCAACGGTACATTCTGCAAAGGAATCTCAACTCCAAGATCACCTCGAGCCACCATCACTGCGTCTGTTTCTGCTATGATTCCATCAATCGCATCCACTGCTTCTGGCTTTTCGATTTTTGCAATCACTTTCGCATGCTTCTCTGCATTCTTAATAATCTCTTTCAATGCGCGAACGTCTTCTGCTGTTCTCACAAAAGATAGTCCGATCCAGTCTACATTCTCACCGAGTGCAAAATGTAAATCTGCCAAATCTTTTTCGCTCAATGAAGGCAAAGAAACCTTTGTATTTGGGAGATTCAATCCCTTTTTATTCGATAATGGTCCTCCTTGTACAATCTCACATTCCACATGGTCTGTACCATTCGTGCTCAATATGCGCATCACGATTTTTCCATCATCTAACAATACCATCTCACCAGCTTTTACATCGCGTGCAAACTCTTTGTAATTGGTATAGATCACCTCAGAAGTTCCGATTTGCTTCACTGTTGAAATGACAATTTTCTTTCCGACTTCCAACATCACTTTGCCATCCTCCATTTCTCCTACACGGAGCTTCGGGCCTTGCAAATCCGCCAGCAGAGAAGTATTGGTACCCAATTCAGCATCAATTTCTCTAACAAAGTCTATCACCTGTTTGTGATCTTCATGAGTACCGTGAGAAAAGTTCAAGCGTACTACATCCAAGCCTTGCAAAATCATATCTCGCAATACTTTCTTATTCGAAGAAACCGGCCCAATCGTCGCAACGATCTTCGTCTTCTTCATTCCATTCATAATGTCTTGATGCATAATTTTTATTCTATAATCAAATTATATTTTGACTTCATTTTCATAGTGTCTAGCGATAAAGCCGCCAACACAAATTTTGCTCTTCGAGCCTCTCTAAGTAATTCCTCCAAAGGCAGCTGACTTACTCCGTCAATAATCATTACATAGTCGAACCTCGAAAACTCTGGTAACAAAAATCCATCGCTGCCTTTGTTTGAAAGCAATGTAAATATGATCATTCCGTCATCTTCTGTATAAGTAAAACGAGAATGTGTAGAATCACCTTGCTTAGTAAGAACTGCATGATCAACATCCCGCTCAAAATTCCACCCCAACTGCAAATTCAATGACCAGGCTAATCGATAATCCTTTTCCTGACTCGTAATGCCTATTATCTCAAAGTCAAACTCGTGATCTATTTCAATAGTTTGTGCTGCCAAAGTTAATCGCTTAGTGTACATTTTACACTTTGTAATTTCAAATGTACGGTTTTATTAGCAAATCTTCATCAAAATCAAGGATTTCCATCGGGAAACTCAATTAGTTTTGAACGACTCCCATTCAATAGTATTTCACTACTACTGTGCCATTTGAAGCCATTAGCTCCACCTCCATTCCGTGGTAAAACGGACGATTATCATTTTGATGCCCCGTTGGAAAGCCTGAAATAACGGGTATTCCCAGGCCTTTTGCTACTCTTTCAATTGCAGACTGAGCTGTTTCTCCAAAAGGATTATCTTGAGAAAACCCAAAGGCTAACGTATTGTCTTTCATTTGAGTAAGACCACCCAATAAAATGGCCTTCACTCCGTTGAGGCCGCCCGATCTTCTCAACCCCTCCATCATACGGTCAATGTGGTAAACCATCTCATCCACATCTTCCAACAACAAGATGCTATTATCAGTACTCGGATAACTAACAGATCCCATGATGCTATAAAGCACGCTCAAATTACCTCCAATTAATTTTCCCGAAATATTCAATTCTTCTGAAAACGCTGATTGCCATTGCTGGTGGTGGTGCACGCCTAGCAGGCCATCTACCAATTGATCCAAAGCCTCGTTTGTCGCAACTGGAAACGAAATTGGCATTGTTGAATGTATACCCACCACACCAAGCCGCTCTATATGTCCTAAAAGAGCTGTGATATCACTATATCCGCAGATCCAAGATGGTCGCTTCAACCATTTCCTGAAATCCAACCGATCCAAAATTCTAACTGTTCCATAGCCCCCACGAGCAATTAAAATCGCGCGATAACGCTCATTATCTAATGCCCGTTGAAGGCTATTGGCGCGGGTTTCATCGCTCCCAGCCAATTGAAAATTCTTTTCAAAAACTTCTGGAAAGATATCGACCACCAATCCTGCTGCCTCTAGCAACTCTTTTGCTTTAGTCTCTTCTCCATGATTCAACCAACGCGCAGTAGCCACAATCGCCACGCAATCGCCTTTCTTCAAAAATTCAGGGTGTCTATTTTTCATGCCTTCATCTATCTTTGCAACGATTTCCCATCAGAGAAATCAAATGCAATCTTATGACAAAAGAGCCTAAAAGATACCTCATCACATCTGCATTACCCTATGCAAATGGACCTATTCACATCGGACACATTGCGGGAGCATATTTGCCTGCTGACATCTATGTGAGATATCTACGCCTTTTGAAAAAAGATGTGGCCTTCATTTGTGGATCTGATGAACACGGTGCAGCAATCACTTTGCGTGCAAAAAAAGAAGGCCAAACTCCACGTCAAATCGTGGATCACTACCATCAATTGATGGGCGATGCATTCAGAAATTTCGGCATCTCATTCGATGAATATCATCGCACTTCTTCTCCAGAGCACAAGGAGATGAGCCAAGATATTTTTAAGAAACTATTAGAAAAAGGCTCTTTCGAAGTAGAAACTTCGCAACAATATTATGACGAGGAACAAAAGCAATTCCTTGCCGATCGTTATATCATGGGCACTTGTCCAAATTGTAGCAATGAAAAAGCCTATGGCGATCAGTGTGAAAAATGCGGAACCGCTCTCAGTCCTCTCGACCTAATCAATCCGCACAGCACAATCAGCGGAAACAAACCAGTGCTTAAAGAAACTTCTCATTGGTATTTGCCAATGGCCCACCACGAAAAATGGATTGGTCAATTTATTAAAGAAGGTATTCTAGACGGCAAACAACATCACGATCCAAAAGCATGGAAAGCCCATGTAGTAGGACAATGCATGAGTTGGGTGAATGGTGGCTTGCATAGCCGCGCGATGACCCGAGACCTTGACTGGGGAGTACCTGTGCCTCTCGAAAACGCAGAAGGAAAAGTACTCTACGTTTGGCTCGATGCACCTATTGGATACATCACGAATACAAAAGTTTGGGCAGATAAAAACGGAAAGAATTGGGAAGATTATTGGAAAAGTGAAGACAGTCAACTCATCCATTTTATTGGAAAAGACAATATCGTTTTCCATTGCATCATTTTCCCTATCATTCTAAAAGAACATGGAGAATTTAATCTTCCAATCAATGTTCCAGCAAATGAGTTCATGAATCTCGAAGGTGATAAAATTTCAACCTCAAGAAACTGGGCTGTTTGGCTACATGAATATCTCCAAGAAATGCCTAACAAGCAGGATGAGATGCGCTATGTCCTCTGCTCGATTATGCCTGAACAAAAAGACAGCGAGTTTACATGGACAGACTTTAAAGATCGTGTGAATAATGAACTAGCTGATATCCTTGGTAATTTCATAAACCGAGTGTTCGTTCTAACGCATAAATACTATAACGGAGTCCTTCCAGCTAGAGAGCGAGTACAAGATGAAGATGGCCAATTGCAAAAAGACTCGATTGCTACTCTGCAAAAAATTGGTGAAAAACTAGAGCAATTTAGATTCCGTGAAGGTCTGATGGAAGCAATGAATATTGCCCGTCTCGGAAACAAATACCTCACAGAAACAGAGCCTTGGAAGCTCATCAAGACACAACCAGATAGAACAGCAACAATTTTGCATGAGTGTCTACAACTAGTTGCAAGACTCTCAATCGCTCTTGAACCTTTCATTCCATATACTGCAGAAAAAATTCGTAAAGGTCTCAACTTCTCCTTCACTGAGTGGAATGACGGGCTGCAAGAAGAATTGCTAAAAACCGAACATTCAATCGGTCAGCTTCCTATTCTCTTTGAAAAAATTACAGATGAAGTGGTGGCCTTCCAAGTAGCGAAACTTGAAGCGAGTAAATCAACATCAGCCGTTGCAAATGTGAATCCTATCAAAGAGAATATTGCCTTCGAAGATTTTCAAAAAATGGATATTCGAATTGCCACGATTCTCGAGGCGGAGCGCATACCTAAAACAAAGAAACTATTGAAGCTAAAAGTTGATACCGGTGCCGACGTGCGAACTGTCGTGAGCGGTATTGCAGAAAGCTACAATCCGGAGGATGCAGTTGGAAAAACGGTGATTATGCTGGCCAACCTTGCACCTAGAGAAATCAAAGGAGTGGAAAGTCAGGGAATGATTCTTATGGCAGAAAATGATAAAGGAGAATTAAGCTTTCTTACGCCAGACAGATTAATGTCCCCAGGTAACGAAGTAAAATAGACCGAATGTTTATTCGGTTTTATTGAACCATGTAATCATAGCACATCTTGGAAGCTTCAGCTATTACTCCAGGAAGCTTCATAGAGTCTTTTCCTCGTGTCATAAATACAACCACATAAGGATCTTCCTTGATGTAGAAAATTCCTGCTTCTCCAAAGTTGAACCCCTCTTCATACGGACGCTCCCCAAATTTATGGGCTACTTTTACATTTGTAGGAATATTCATAGTCAATGCTCCCTTGTAGTTTGACCTAGTTAAAAGATCTAATGCAAAGGCACTGTTATCTCTTCCCAAATATGACGCATTGTAAAGTACTCTGAAATAACGCGCATACTCCTTGGCGCTGATCTCAAAATTTGGATCATCAAGATCTGGAGTTCTACTTCCAAGATCACCCATTACTCTTCCAAATGTGGCTCTATTGATATTTTGATTCAACAAGTTTGTTGCGTCATTATCACTGTTTACAATCATCTCGCGCAACAAGTCTCGGATTTTGTAGGCTTTATTCAATTCTAATGGTGCGCTCGTTCTGATTTGCTCAACTACAACACCACTGACCTTTTCACGAAGTACTAATTCCTTATCCAATAAGCCTATTTGTGTTTCGCTATCTTTCAAATATGCCATGAGAATAGCCAACTTCATCATACTGCCTGGATTATACATTGCATTTCCATTGATCTCAAACCAATTTCCACTTTTCAATGACTTTAAATACACCGAGCCTGAAGTAATAAATCCAGCTTTCTTTTTTTCATTAATAAAATTACTGAGAGAGGTTCGGAGGCTATCAAATACTTCACTCGGACAACTTGTATCCGTAAAAAGGATAGGGCTAATTAAACTTGAAGCCCCTTGATTTGGCAGTCTTACGACTTCAATAGGGCAGTTAGGAACATTCACGGCCTTCTGTGCCACGACCTTAGCCTCTCTATTCGAAGCTGTTGAATCACCAGAAAATATAAAATAAGAAACAAGTGTGGAAAAAACAATAGACAGTAAAACTGCCACACCGAATACTCGGGTGCTAATCATAGGTTCAGACTTTTGGTTTCGTACCAAAGAAAATAAAAAAACCCTACTCCCACATCATTTGTCCAATTATTTAACAAACTCGAATAACTTTGTATCATGAGTCAAAAGAGCCAAAAGGAAATTGCAGAATTCTATGATGAATACTCTAACCAACAATCGCGTATTGGAGTGAATATTCGTCATCGCACGATTATGAAGCGTTTGAAATCATGCGGCATGACGAACGAATCTGCTGTACTCGAGATCGGTTGCGGAATCGGAACACTGACTTCTCTTTTGGTAAAAAAGGCAGGCTCTCTTTTAGCCGTCGACATATCTCCTTCAAGCATTGAGATTGCCAAGAAAAATTTGGGGAATCATTCAAATATTTCTTTTCTGGTTTCCGACATGTCCAACTTTGATACATCAAAGAAATTTGACTTCATTGTACTTCCGGATGTATTGGAGCATATTCCACTTGAGCAACATGCAGCTCTCTTCAAGACATTCAAATCAGTGCTTGCAGAAAATGGAAAAATCTGCATCCATATTCCAGATCCTTATGCGCTTGAATGGATCAGAGCAAATCAACCAGAACTACTGCAAATCATTGATCAAAGTATTTATTCCAACCTATTGACTGATTCCATCTATCAGGCAGAGTTGGCACTCCACAAACTAGAAAGATATTGTTTGCAAAAAACACTTCCAGATTACCAATGGATAGAGGTGATTCATCGTCCAGACTACAAGACTTTTGATAAGAAACAATACATGTTAGCTGCGATTGATGAAGTCAAATCTAAGCTTTGAGAATACCTCTCTGTAAAAGCTTTTCAGCGATTTGAATAGCATTCGTAGCAGCACCTTTTCTAAGATTATCACTTACAATCCAGCAATTGATTGTTTTCGGTTGTGAAAAATCTTTTCTCAATCTTCCAACAAAAACTTGGTCGCTTTCGTGTGCATGAATGCTCGGCATAGGGTATTCGAAACTCTGCGGACTATCCATTACTTCTATACCCTCAGTATTCGATAATGCTGTGCGAATTTCTTCGAGATTAGGCTCTTTTTCAAACTCAATATTCACTGACTCAGAGTGTCCGCCAATGACGGGCACTCGCACTGCTGTTGCGGAAACCTCGATAGAATCATCACCCATAATTTTCTTGGTCTCATTGATCATCTTCATCTCTTCTTTGGTGTATCCATTTTCAGTGAACACATCAATTTGAGGAATTAAATTCAAGTCGATAGGATAGCGATATGCCATTGGTCCTTCGATGCCAGCGCGCTCATTCATCATTTGATCCACCGCTGCAACACCAGTTCCTGTAACACTTTGATAAGTACTTACTACTACTCGCTTCACTTTATATAAATCATGAAGTGGCTTCAATACCATCACCATTTGAATCGTCGAACAATTCGGATTGGCAATAATCTTATCTTCTGCAGTAATTGAATCTCCGTTGATTTCTGGCACCACTAGTTTTTTATTTGGGTCCATTCTCCAAGCCGAAGAATTATCAATCACCACACATCCCACCTCCGCAAACTTCTCCGCCCATTCAAGGCTCGTTCCACCTCCCGCTGAAAACAACGCGACATCCGGCTTCATTTCGATTGCTGTTTGCATTGACACCACTTCCCAATTGATATTGTTCCAAGTAATTTTTTTCCCTACTGACTTCTCAGAAGCCACAGGAATTAATGTGGTTACAGGAAAATTTCTCTGAGTCAATACTTCTAACATCTTGCTACCTACAAGACCGGTAGCACCTACAACAGCAACTTTCATTAGTACGTTATTTGGTCGCCAAAGCTATTCTGTTTTTTCATCCTTCCAAATTCTATAATATCGAAAATTTCATTATTTAGAAAGCAATCAGTATGTTTGGTGATGTTATGAAATTACTCAAGAAAATAGCCCTATCCCTGATGATTTTGAGCTCACTAAATGCTCTTGGTCAACTAAGTGATAATTTCAGTGATGGAGACTTCACCAATAACCCAACTTGGACCGGCAACACCGCGTCATTTCTAGTAAATGGGCTCGGTCAGCTCCAACTAAGCGCCGCCGGTGCGGGCCAGTCAACTATCGCAACTTCGTTCGCAAATACTTCTTTAGGAAATAAAGAATGGTCGTTTTTTATTCGTCAAGCCTTTGCAGGTAGCGACAATAATCAATCACGACTTTATCTCACCGCCAATGGAACTGCAATGTCCTACACTGGTGCAGGCACTGCGGGAGTTGAAGGCTATTTCATAAAATTCGGCGAGGGTGGAAGTACGGATGCTGTTCGATTGTTTCGTGACAATGGCGTAGACAATCCCGTTGAGATCGCTGCTGCAACGGCAGGTGCAATATCTGGTTCATTTTCTTTACGTGTAAAAATAACGAGAGACAACACCGGACTGTGGTCAATACTTGCAGACTACACCGGAGGTAATAACCTGGTCTTTCAAACATCGGTTACAGATAATACGTTCATCACTTCAAATGCATTCGGTTGGATTTGTAATTACACCGCATCCAACGTGGCTAACTTCTTTCTTGATGATGTCTATTTTGGAGACATTATCGTAGACACAAGTGGACCAGAACTAGTGAGTGCTACTGCGCTATCAAGCACCAGCGTGGATGTACTATTTAACGAACCGCTCAATGAAGCGAGCGCCGAACTAGCTGCAAACTACACGATTCAAGGAAATGTGAATCCATCAACTGCTGTGCTCGATGGAATTAATGCTGCTCTCGTTCACTTGACTTTTACCAATGCATTTCCATCAAACACTGACATCACTCTTGAGGTCACAGACATTGATGATGTAAATGGTAATACTCTGACATCCGCTCAAACAATCTTTAATTTTTTCATTCCTGCTTCTGCTAATTATCGCGATGTTGTATTCAATGAAATTCTCGCAGATCCCTCGCCCGTCGTTGGTTTACCTGAAGTTGAATTTGTAGAATTGCACAATCACACCACCGAAGCATTCAACTTAGCGAATTGGTCTTTTGTCAATTCAACCACCATTAAAGTACTCCCAAGCTACACCATCGCCCCCGGGGGATATGTGATCTTGACAGACGCAAACAACACTGCCTTTTTTACCAATAGTATTGGAATTACTTCTTTCACGGCACTCACCAACACAACAGATAGTTTAACCCTTCTTGATAATAATGGACAGTTGATTGACTACGTGGTCTATGATATCGAATGGTATGAAACTACTGAAAAGGCAAATGGTGGGTGGTCGCTTGAATTAATCAACCCAACCTTGCCTTGTCAAAGTGCAAGCAATTGGAGTGAATCAAATAATCCACTTGGAGGTACGCCAAATGCAGCAAACTCAGTATTCAACACAACTCCTGATGCGATTGCCCCTACAATAACTTCAGTGGATGTTATAGATAACTCAACTATCGCTGTGCAGTTTTCGGAGACTATGAATTCAGCATCGCTTGAACTATTAAACATTAATATTCTTCCATTCATTAACGCCACATCATTCACTTGGAATGGAACTTTTGACTTACTCACTTTCACCACTACGTTTCCTCTTGCAGTGGGAACGGAGTATAATTTAATCATCAGCGGCCTTACCGATTGCAGCGGTAATTTACTTGGAGAAACACCTGTTCCAATTATTATTGGACTCGCTCCTCAAGCAGGTCAGTTGCGCTTTACAGAAATAATGGCCGACCCAGAGCCTTCTTACGGTGCGCCTAATGCTGAGTATGTTGAACTCTACAACTCATCTGATGCTGTTCTTGACATTAGTGATGTAAATATTAATTCCGGAGTATTCACATCATCAGTCATTCTTCAACCAGGCGAATACATCACTGTAGCGAATATTACGAATGCAGGGGCGTTCTCAAACGTTTCGAATAAAGTATTCATGATTGCATTTCCAGGACTTTCGAATTCTGGTGGAACCATTACACTGTCACATCCCGATGCTGGCATTCTCGATGAAATCTCATACTCTATCGATTGGTATAACGACGCAACAAAAGATGATGGAGGATATTCTCTTGAGTTAATCAATCTCACCATCCCTTGTACTCAAGCTTCCAATTGGACGGCTTCGAACGCAACCATCGGAGGAACTCCAAGTACTGTAAACAGCGTCAATAGCGAAACTCCAGACACACAAAATCCTATACTCACCTATGCTGCGTATTCTGAAGACAACAATATTCTTCAATTATTTTTTAGTGAGTCTATCGATAACAGTACATTCACGATTGATGATTTCGTAATTACGCCAAGCGTCAGCTTGTTAGAAATAATACAAGTTTCTGCGAATAGCGTTACTATCACTACACTTGACAATATTCTTCTCAATACTTCTTACAACATCACTTTCAGTAGTATTGCAGATTGTTCTGGAAACATTGTAAGCGCTGGTTCATTCATCATCGGAAGAGCCGCGGAAGCGGGAGATATTCTCATTACGGAAATTATGGCTGCACCTTCTAACACCGTTGGGCAATACCGTGCCGAGTATATTGAAATCTATAATTACAGCACCGACTACATCGATATGTCGAGTGTGACATTAAACAATACACCTTTCGAAACACCTTTCGTTATTGCTCCTGGCGAGTATATCACTCTTGCTAGTTTGAGCAATGCGAACCTTCTTACGAATATTTCCAATATTCGATTTAAAGCGAGTTTTCCATCACTATCAAATGCAGGAACCGAACTAACGCTCGGTACACTTCTAAATACCCCTATTGATTTTGTTTCCTATACCGATCAGTGGTATCAAGACAATTCAAAGGATGATGGTGGTTGGTCGTTAGAGAGAATAAATTTAGATGAACCTTGTAGCAATCAAGACAACTGGCGCGCTTCGCTCAATGCTGCTGGTGGTACTCCAAGCGCGGTAAATAGCGTCAATGATAACACGCCGGATACAGCAGGCCCTGCACTCGTTCAAGTGCTTGTCCCTCTAGGAACAGTGACCCTTGTATTCAATGAACCAATTAGCACAAGTTCGAATATCGAGATGACCATCAATGGTGAATCTTTTACTCCAACTAACGTGACTTTTAATGCAGATCAAACAGCTTTCTCATTCAACTACAGTCCAGCTTCAGGAGTTATTTATAACTTCACTATTCTTTCAATTTTTGATTGCTGGGAAAATGAAAGCACAAATATTACCGGTGTCTTTGCTGGTGAAGAAGTTCCACAAACGGGTGATATTATCATCAACGAAGTTTTGTCAAATCCAAAAGATGGCGGATCAGATTTCATCGAACTCTACAATAATTCACCGCGCGTCATCGGACTTTCCAACTGGCAAATTGCCAATGAAAATGATGGTCAAATTGATGATTTAGAAAACATCTCTGAACAAGGATTATTTCTTCTTCCAGGCGAATACATTGTGCTAACGGAAGATGGCACAGACCTTCCTCTATTCTATCCATTCACACGCACTAATCGCATCTGGAGAATGGCCAACCTCCCAACTTACAACAATGATGATGGTACCGTTGTCTTGATCACTCCAAACGGAGAATACTCTGATCGCTTTGTTTATAATGTGGATTTGCACTTCCCGCTGATCGATGATTTGGATGGTGTTTCATTAGAAAAAATAGACCCATCAAGACCTTCTACTGATAACACCAATTGGAATAGTGCTGCAGAAAACCAAGGCTTTGCTACACCTGGCTATCAAAATTCACAAGCAATGGCCGCTATCATGGGAGATGCAGATATTACTATTGAACCCGAAATTTTCTCCCCAGATAATGATGGCTTCCAAGATGTGCTTTCCATTCTATACAATAATGACACACCAGGATTGGCTGCGAATATTTTCATATTCGATAGTAACGGAAGACAAGTGAGACATCTTACTAAAAATGAATATCTAGGAGTAAACGGAAGTATTAGTTGGAATGGAATAACCGACGACGGACAACTTGCTCCTATTGGGATTTATGTTATCTATTTTGAAGTTTTTGGATCCAATGGAGAGACTTCAAAAATTAAAAAAACATGTGTACTCGCACATGACTTGAATTAATGTACATCGTCAAAACGCCCAATCTTATTCAGCCTTTGGTATCACATCTCATGTGGTGCGTTCATACGTTTGATAAAGAAATTTTCTTGACGTTTGATGATGGTCCTACACCTGAGGTGACAGAACAAGTTCTTGATATTTTAAAACAGTATAACGCGAAGGCTACTTTTTTTTGTTTGGGAAAAAATGTTGCTGCTCATCCCGAAATTTTCAATCGACTCGTCAATGAAGGCCATACTGTTGGCAATCACACCTATGACCATCCCAATGGTCGCAAAACGAACCACTACACCTATCTTAAAAGCGTTGCTAAAGCAGACGAGGTCTTCCAAACAATCTACTTCAGACCACCTTACGGTCAGATCACTCGAGGTCAGATTGCTGCTATAAAAAATAAATATCAAATTGTAATGTGGGATATCATCACTGGTGATTTCGACCCAACGATTACAGAAGATAAAGTAGTGAAAAATGTTTTGGATAATGCACGCAGAGGAAGCATCATCGTATTTCACGACAGTGTAAAAGCCGCACCAAGAATGATTCCTGCACTTAAAATCGTAATGCAGGAATTGCACTCGAAAGGCTATGCCTTTTCGGCCTTGCCTTCTAAGCCTAAAAATTAGGCTATCTTTGCTATATGTACGTACGTCCCAAAAAACACCTCGGCCAGCATTTTCTAAAGAATCCTGAAATTTGTCAGCGCATTGCTGAATCCCTTACTGGTTATGGTGATTACCAACATCTTTTGGAAATTGGTCCGGGCACAGGAGCACTTACATCTTATCTCCTGAAACTTGAAAAGTACAAAGTAGAAGTGGTAGAAATCGATGAAGAGTCGATTACATATCTCAACGCGTTTTATCCTGAATTGCGCGGCAACATTATAGATAAAGACTTTTTACGTCTACCTCTAGATGAAATGTATCAACATCAATTTGCTGTAGTTGGTAATTTTCCATACAATATTTCATCTCAAATTTTATTCAAAGTTCTTGATCACAAAGAACTCGTTCCCGAAGTTGTCGGAATGTTCCAAAAAGAGGTTGGAGAGCGTGTTGCAAGCGGGCCAGGCAATAAAGACTATGGAATCATTTCTGTTTTGATTCAAGCATATTATGATGCAGAGTATTTATTCACTGTCGATAGAGAAGAATTCAACCCTCCACCAGCAGTCCAAAGCGGCGTCATTCGTTTAAAAAGAAAAACCGAACAAATATTCGGTTGTGATGAAAAGAAATTTAAACTTGTTGTAAAAACTGCTTTCAATCAGCGCCGCAAGATGTTGCGTGGATCCATCAAATCATTGCTACAGCCCGGGGCAGACATTACCCTCCCTGTTTTCAGCCAACGTCCAGAGCAATTGAGTGTTCAAGAATTTAAGGACCTTACAAATTTGATTTTTCCTCAAAGTACATGATATCACGCTTCAACGTTAGAACATATTTCATCCTATACAACGACCTCGGTGAGATTCTTCTTTCCGATGAATTAATTGCGGGGAAAAAATATACCAAGTTTCCCGGCGGCGGTGTTGAACTCGGCGAAGGCATCGAGGATGCAGTGCGCAGAGAAGCAATAGAAGAATTAGGACAGGAAGTCGAAATCATTCAGCACCTTTATACCACTGGCTTTTTTGTTGAGTCAGTATTCAAACCCAATGATCAAATCATTTCTGTTTACTATCAAGTACAATTGTTAGAGGCGCCTCGTTTTCGAATCACCACAAAAAAATTCGACTTTAATACAGACAGCCATCAAACGGAAAGCTTTAGATGGGCCCATCTTGGATCACTCCATCCCAACGAACTTTCTTTTCCGTCAGATAAATACCTTCTGCAGTTGTTGCAGAATGCGGAGGAGTAAGTCCCTTCGGTACACTCGCTGAGCGAGCACTCAGGAACCTAGAACCAAAAATGTTATATTTGATAACTCAGCTTTCACTAAACGGCTGGGCATCACTATATGATTACTCGATACTTTTTAGCGATTACTGCGCTTTTATTTTCCCTGAATTCTCTTGGCCAAAACGAAGAAATTAAAGTTAGATTTATTGGGAATTGCGGACTCTACATGACCGATGGAACTACCAATTTTTACATTGACTTCCCTTATAAATCTGGTGCACACCATTATATGGAATATAATCTATCCGAATTGGATAGTGTCAAGCCCAACCCCCTCTTCATATACACACACAAACATTCCGATCACTTTTCTGGTAAACTCGTTCGTCGCCTTGCCCGCAAATTGAATGGATCTGTTTATAGCCCTTCGAATATTGATGAGCTATTAAAGCTCAACAATACCATTCCAAACTTCAAGATTGAAGTATTTAAAACAAAACATCGCTTTTCATTCAACCATTACTCCTACTTAATTAGTTGGCATGGAAAAAGAATCTATATATCTGGCGACACAGAACACGTCGAAACCATTGCAGCGCTAAAAGATATCGACTGGGCCTTCATGCCAATTTGGTTGGTCCTCGAAGCACAAAGAAAAAATGTGACATTAAAAGATAATATTGAAATGCTCGCCATTTATCACATCGGCCCAAAGGATAGTATAACCCTCAAAGAACCCGACCCCCGTGTGAAACTACTCACCGAGCAAGGAGAAGTGATGGTGATTCAATGACAAATGTTGCAGAGCCGAGCCGCAGAGCCGAGCCGCAGAGCCGAGCTGCAGCTCGGCTTTGAGCGAATACCCCTCAATACAACTAAAAGTAGTCAATATACAACCAATGGTAGCGGATAAAACTTGCCATCGCCAACGCCCCCATCATACTCTTGCATCATCATTTTAAACAATTAAAATCATGAAATCACATTCAAATTTGATCGGAAGCAAGATCTCCGAAATGCGCAAAAAAATGGGGCTGTCTCAATCAGACTTGGCAAAAAAAGTATCGATAAGTCCGCAGGCTGTTGGCAAATGGGAACGAGGTGAATCGCTTCCCGATATTAATACACTTTCCAAATTAGCGGAAATCTTTGATATTGATTTAGCTCTATTTACTACGAGCTCTCATGACGAAGAATTACCTGAGCCACTGCAACAACCTACTCCATCATCGCCAGTACAAGACCATATTCCTGTGAGTCGTAATCGATTCGATTGGAATTGGGACATGTCAAAAGGCAACTGGGCCGATGCTGATTTTTCTGGATTAAAAGATTTAAAAGATCAATTTAGTTCTTCAAACATCTCTAATTGTCAATTCAAAAAATCAGATCTTTCTAATATCGTTTTGGCCAAAAACAATATAGATAAATGTGATTTTTCTGAAAGTGATCTCCGTGATGCGAAGATTCAATCGTCAAATGTCATGGCCTCAATCTTCCATAAAAGCTCGATGATTGATGCACAGATCTATAAAAGCAATATTGAGAAATGTAATTTTTCCAATGCTGATTTCTCCGGAACCGAAATCATAGAAACCAATTTCGAAAACACCATCGTAGAAAACACCATCTGGAAGTTTACAAAGTTTCAAAAATCCAATCTAAGCAACATGACATTTACGGGGATATTGGAAAACTGTCATTTTGAAAACTGTGGATTTTACAATGTAAAATTTGAGAATGCTTCGATTACAAATTCCTTCTTTAAACACAACGATCGCTTCAAAAAAGTAGTGTTTATCAATTGTACAGTAGATAGTATCACCTACGCTTTCCTAAAAAACAACCAAGCCAATCTCGAGGGAATCAGGATCAGTGACAAATGACGCAGAGCCGCAGAGCCGAGCTGCAAAGCCGAGCTGCAGCTCGGCTCTGCAGCTCGGCTTTGCAGCCGAATTCGAGAATCGAGAATCGATTATTGTATTATATTCGTTTAAAGAAATAAAATCAGATTATAAAAATGAAAAAACTATTGCTACTTGCTCTAACTGTGTTCACCCTTTCTGCTTGTGATTCAGCGAAGCCAAAAACAATAACAGTTGATGGTAAATACTCCATTACCATCCCTTCCTTTCTCACGAAATCAGACCTGCCTGCGGGAGAGTATACCGTTCAATATGAAAATGTACCAAAAGCATTTCACCTAGTAACAATGGATGAAACGATGCAAGAAATGCAAAAGGCATACGAAGAAGCTGGTCTTACTGAATTGTATGAAAATAATCTTGATTCTTACACCGAGATTGTCTTTAATGCCATGGAAGAAGGTATTGACATGTATAAAAAATCTACACCTGTAGATACTACCATCAACGGCTTACCTGCAAAGCTTTTAAAATTCAATGCAAATGTGGAAGGTTTCGATTTATTCTATACCGCTGCAGCATATCAAGGAAAGGACACTTATCATCAAGTGATGACTTGGACTTTGACAGAAAAACAAGCCGAATTCGAAAAACAGATGGAAGACATCATGTATTCGTTTAAGGAAATCTAATTCAATGACAAGGGACAAGAGACAAGGGACAAGAGACAAGGGACAAATGACAAATGACAAATGATCTCGGCAAAGCCGAGGATAAATAACCAATGACATCTTTTCTAGAAAAATATTTACCTCAAGATCACCAGAGACGCAAGTATATTGCTATGGCAGTAACCATTGCAATATCGCTTGCTATGATAACTTTAGGCATATACTTTTTCGGCGAATATGGTCTTGCGATGTTTGTAATTACACCTTTCTTCTTAGGCACTTGCGTAACCATACTTTATGGATTTAAGAAAAACATCAGTGCAAAAGAAGCCACGCTACTTAGTTTTTCGACATTAGGAATGCTAGCATTGTTCTTAGTCGTCTTTGCCGTTGAAGGTGTAATATGTATCATTATGGCCTTCCCAATTACACTTGCTGTCACATGGCTTGGTAGTGTGCTAGGGAGGGCGATACTGAATCAGAGTCCTGATAAAGGTCCTTTAACAATCATCATTCTGATTATTCTGATTCCATCCTATTCCTTCATTGAACAAGATTCCGACCCCGCACTGACCTCGGTAACTACAGCCATTGAAATAAATGCCTCGCCAGAGGTTGTTTGGGAAAATGTACTTTCATTCCCAGAACTAAAAGAACCTACCGAATTTATTTTTCAAACTGGCATTGCATATCCAATCAATGCGCGACTAGAAGGTACGGGTGTCGGAGCAATTAGACATTGCAATTTTACTACTGGTAGTTTCGTTGAACCAATCACTATTTGGAACGAACCAAACTTACTAAAATTCGATGTAAAAGATCAGCCAGCTCCAATGAAGGAAATGAGCTTTTGGGATATTGATGCGCCACATTTACACGATTACTTCGTTTCCAAAGAAGGCCAATTCAAACTCACAAAACTTCCAAATGGAAATACGCTGCTAGAAGGCACAACCTGGTATTATCACAACATACGCCCGGTCTTCTACTGGAAACTTTGGAGTGATCACATCATTCATAAAATTCATCTTCGTGTTTTAGAACATATCAAAGAAAATGCAGAGGAAGCGGAACAAGGGACAAATGACAAGTGACAAATGACAGGTGACTGACAAACATTCCCGCGCTCCGCATGACGATAAAAACAGAGAACCAAAAACCATATTCCATGAAAAGATATCTATTGATATTAATTTTGGTTTGCATTCTGAATGCTGGATTCGGACAAGACTTTTATCAACGACTGGCAGATTCTTGTTTTGTTCTCACAAAGCAAAAAGTAGATTACGATCCCTCTTATTTTACTATTCCATATCCTAACGGAGATGTGCCTGCTGATAAAGGTGTGTGCACCGATGTCATTATTCGAGCCTATCGAAAAGTCGGAATCGATTTACAAAAAACGGTTCATGAGGATATGAAAGCAAACTTTGGTAAGTATCCTAAAATATGGGGATTGCCAAAACCGGATAAAAATATCGACCACCGTCGTGTGCCAAATTTGATGACCTACTTCACAAGACAAGGAAGCCAATTATCTATTTCGCAAAATGCGGAAGATTATAAGCCTGGAGATATCGTTTGCTGGAACCTCGGCGGTAACATCACACATATAGGCATGGTCTCAAATAAAAAAACTTCCGATGACAAAAGATTCATGATCATTCATAACATCGGCGCAGGTCAAGTGCTCGAAGATTGTTTATTCTCCTTCACCATCATCGGACATTATAGACACGGAAGTAAATAATCTATAGGAACTCAAGCATCACATCGAACTTCGAATCGTGTTCCTGATGAATTGCTTCTCATAATGTCGATTGCGACGCTTTTTTTTCTTATCAGCGCGCTTATCATTTCTTTTATCAATAATAATCTCATCCAAACGATTCAAATCGTCTAGATCTTCAATATCATTCAAAGAATTTCGGCGAGGCATAACACATCCTATTTCTGGAAAAAACTCTTTTAAAATAAAAAAGTTCATCCTTAAAGACGACACGCAAGCCTTCCTCTCCAAAATTCGTCGCCAATGGTCCGTGCCTGAAATTTTGAACCATGAACCATGAACCAAGAACCATGAACCAAGAATTTTCTATCTTCGTTACTTACACTTAATCCATCAAAATGCTTACAGCGATTCATCCAAAACTTCCTATGAGAAATAAGTCTGTGACCGCAGACTATTATATCCATCAGCTGGGATTTTCTGTGGTTGGTAATAGTGATTTTGAAGGTTATCTGATGATTAAAAAAGACAATATCGAGATACATTTCTTCGAGCATAAAACACTAGTACCAGAAGAAAATGATGGACAGGTTTACATTCGATGTAAAAATATTGATGGCGTTTATCAAGCGCTCCTAGACAAAAAAGTAAGCATACATCCAAATGGAAATCTAGGCACTAGACCCTGGGGTCAGCGCGAATTCTCGCTTCTAGACCCCGATAATAATCTGCTCACTTTCGGAGAAACCTCCTGAGTGTAGCGCGGCTCTACTCACCTGTATATTTGAAACATTAAACTTCACGAAATGAAAATTGCAATAATTGGATCTGGAAATGTTGGTGGTACACTTGCTCAAAAATGGATTGAAGCAGGTCATGACGTCATCATAGGAGCACGCATGCCACTAAGCGCGAAGAATGATGCATTGGTAGAAAAAATAGGCGCCAATCGATTTACTTCGATTCAGGATGCTGTTTCAAAATCAGAAATAATTCTCATTTCTACTCCCGCTCCACAAGCCGCTCTGGTGGCGCAAAGTCTTGGCGATACCACTGACAAAATTATCATTGATTCAATGAATATTGTGATGGGACGCGGACCTGAAGGATACTCCAATACTGCAGATGCTATTCTCGCTAACACGAACACAAAAGATGTGGTAAAATGCTTTAACACCACGGGGTTCAACAATATGGTTGATCCAAATTATAATGGAACAGCCATTGACCTCTTCGTAGCCGGTGATAGCACCCGTGGAAAAGAAGCTGCCTCACAACTCGCGAAAGACGCTGGATTTGCAGAATGCTATGATATCGGCGGTAATGATAAACTTCAATTAATGGAACAATTCGCTTGGTTCTGGATTAACCTCGCAATGTTTCAAGGCCAAGGCCGTGACATCGGTTTCAAACTGCTTAGGAGAGGGTAGAAATATTTTATTCGACAGAATATTGGTGTTCTTTCAGTGCCTTACAAGAACAAAGATTTTCTTTGCATTAAAATTAAATAGAACATTGCTAAAATGGCCAGTGATAGTAAAGACATTTGGATTAAAGCAGGATATAAAGATTTTGCAATAAACGGTTATCGTGAGCTTAAAATTGAACGACTTTCAATTGCAGTTGAAAAAAATAAATCCTCTTTCTATCATCACTTCGCTGATCTTGAAATATTCATTGATCTATTATTGAAACATCATATCGAGCAGGCCCGCATAATGGCTGATAAGGAAAGAAATGCTCAAAATATTGATCCCGAGCTCGTTCATATCCTTGCAGAACATAGAATAGATCTCCTCTTTAATAGACAGCTTCGGATTAATAAAAACATTTCCAAGTTCGCAAAAACACTTGACATTTCAAATGAACTAACAGGAAACGGATTCATCCAAGTTTGGATGAAAGACTCCCCGCTAAATCTCACTCAACCACAAATCGAGGGGCTATTCTCTCTTGCACTTGAAAATTTCTTTCTTCAAATTCATCAAGACAATATTTCTGTGGAATGGCTGCAAGACTATTTCGCAGAACTTAAAAAATTAACATCCAGTTTTGGCTAGTAGCAATTAGACGGAACCGTCTAAAATTGTCTTAGGCATCATCATAAACTTGTACTCAAATTATAATATTATGATGACGCATGAGTTTCACAAACGATGGCTTAAAGTAAGTGCTTTTGTTATCGGTTCGTTCGGTCCAATTTTCTTTCTCGGTTCCATTTTGGAAACTTCCGAACCCGCAAGAATAACTTTAGATCTGTTAAGCTTCCCAATAGACGATCTCCAAACTTTTTCTGAATCAACTACCAGATTCCTATCTGCACTTACTGGAGGCTTTTTATTTGGTTGGGGTGTAATGGTATGGTGTCTATCTTCTTGGGTTTATGATATTGCTCCTGAACAAGTCCGTAAAACGGTTCTAATAGGTCTTTTATCATGGTTTGTTCTTGACAGCACAGGTTCCGTTTTATCTGGCAATCCATCAAATGCTTTATTCAATATCCTTGTATTAGTTATTGCTGTAGGACCATTGTGGCGCCCAGCTCACTCACCCTTGAGCTAAAATAATAATTCATTTTACTATCTTGCATGCATGTCGAGAAAGGAAAATGATCACATGCTGCCAGTGCATTCTTTGGATGCACATTCATTGCATGTGAATATACTTCCCCTCGATCACACCAATCCATATGATTTCAAGCGAGAGCACCGACACTCCTATTTTGAAATCATGTTTATTGAAAATGGCGGAGGCAATCAACTGATTGATTTTGTCAACTATCCTGTAAAGGAAAATAGCTGTTACATCATTTGTCCACAACAAGTGCATTTGATGAATAGAAAAAACTCTTCGGGTACGCTATTACAATTTACTGAAGAAAGAATTAGCTCACCAGAGCTGAGTGCCGCCTTGAAACAGCATTCCTACACTGAAGGCGCATCTATCATCTTCGAACAACAAGCAGAATCAATAAGTGAGTTTCAATCTCTAATTAATTTTTTGAAAAATCATGCACTTGAAAATTCGAAATCGAGTGCATTATTTATGACACACCTTTTGCAATCCATCATTGCGTTGATGCTTCTAAAAAGAAGCAGTGCGCCCGCGTTAGCGATTGAAGAGGATAAGAAAGTACTGCTCGATTTTTATCAAATTTTAGATCTGCGATTCTCTGAAAATCTAGGGGTTAAAGACTACGCTTCTTTATTGTTTATATCAGAAAAAAAGCTTGCAAGTATCACAAAAAAATATGCTGGTCTCACGCCACTCCAAGTGATTCATGACAGAATCATTCTTGAGGCCAAACGAATGTTGCTGTTTGAAGATTCCTCACATAAAGAAATTGCATTTCATTTGGGATTCGACTCTCCTGCTACATTCTCTGCTTTTATAAAAAACAAAACGGGACACTCACCCTCAGAGCTTTCAAAACAGTTGGCGGAAATTCACAAGTGAAAGGCGCATATTCCTAACATGCCCTACTCTATCACATTCTACTTTTGATCTCAACAAAAAGGTAGAAGGGAAGCCTTAGAATTTCCCACATTTGTATTCACTAATTTCTTTCCAAATGAAAAAGCTATTTTTCATCTTTTCTGCGTCTCTGTTGCTGATTGCACAGAAATCGCACGCTCAAGAAATCACTTGCGCAAACATCTCCTTTGTTGGCATAAATCCTAATCCAGATAATCCCGAAGAGTATCTCATTTCAATGGAATTTACAGATGCCAATAATGGTTTTATTAGCTACCCTTATTTACCCGCTGTTTTCAATAGTTCAGGTGATACAATTGGAGAAGGTTACATATTCTTCTTCGGTCAAATTGCAAATACGGTAACTCAATACCCTATCACCGTCACTGAAGATTTCAATCCTTCAGAGTTCAATTTTCAATTTGTTTTTACAACCGAAATTGATACCGACACATGTTACTTCAGCTTCCTCGACATCAATAATGTTGAGACTACATTTCAAGAAGAAAACAACATAACCCTTTGGCCTAACCCTGCCAAGGATCAATTAAGTGTAGCGGTTCAATCATCTATGATTGGTGCATCATACACTCTCATTGATATTTCAGGAAGAGTCATTGAAAAAAATATAATTCAATCAGAACGCACCACCCTCGATCTACAAGCGCTCCCAAGCGGCATGTACTTTATCAAAACAGACATTGACTCGTCCGTATATCGAGTTGTTAAAGAGTGAAAGAGAAATGGGTTAGGAGAAAGGGGTTTGGGGTTTGGGGTTTGGGGTTTGGGGAAAAATTCAAAATTCAGCTTCGCTTATTCGGAATTCTTGGTTCCCTTCGCTAAACTTCGCTGACGCTACGTAACGCTCAGGGCGGCGCTTGGTTCTTTGTTCTTGGAAAATTCATTCTCATTCTCCTACTCATTCTCATTCTGATGATTCTCAATTCTCGATTCTCGATGAGGTCGCTCCACGGATTTGCACCGCCCCCTTCGACAAGCTCAGGAAGGCGCTTCGACTCCGCATTTAATCTTCGCTTTGCTTGATTAAATGCTACGCTCAGGGAACGAGACGCGCACAAACAATGCGAAAAAGTCAAAAAAGTGGAAAGCAATTGCTTTCCACTTTTTTGACTTTTTCGCATTTATACGCAGCAAGCTGGGTCCTCGAGCGTAGAGAATGTTGTAATTGCTTTGCAATTACAAACATGAACGGAGCGAGAGGCCCTTCCGTGGCCAAACCCCATCTCTAATCCCGAATAAGCGAAGCGGAATTTCGAATCGAGAATCGAGAATCTTACTTTTTCAGTGTAATAAATACCATCTCACTTTCTTTCGCCTTCTTGGTAATCTTCTTCCCTTTAAAAATTACTTCTTCATCATTCTCACACAACACGGGAGATTCAAACCATAAAGCCCATTCTTCATTATTGAATGATTGAAAGCTTCCTAATTCTTTCGTTGCAACATTATACTTCACAATGTTTAATCCACTCATCAAACCAAGCTTGTGCTTTGCTTCCATTCCACCGCCTTCATCAATCAGTTTGTTGTAAGAAGCGTAGTCGAAACTCGACCAATACATGGTTTTTCCGTCCTTAGAAAAGTGAAGCTGAGTGCGGGTGTAATCAGACTCTGGTCTTGCTAAGTAAGCTTCCAAATTTCCCTTTTCATCAAACACCATTGTTGACACCGCATCTGAGTCAACGCCTTTCATGCTAATTTCCTTAGCGGTTTGACCTGTTATGAAAAACTTACCATTATTCAAATAAGGAGTGTAACTTGTAAAAACATAGGTCGGAGTAGCTTTTCCTTTTGTTCCTGTAACTGTCTTCAACGCAACACTCGCCTCTTTTAGATTGTATCCCTTCACATAGTCTAATTTTCCATTCACCACTTTCGCCATCATAAAGCCTTCATAATTGCTCGATTCATAAGGTTTGAAATCATCATAATCCTCTTTGTTATCCGCGCACTGACCAAATACATAAACTTCATCACCACTAGCAAAAACTTGATCCACTCTCCAACGACTCATGGGTGCATCTACTTTTACACGATATTCTATTTCCAAATTTTCTCCTTCAATCTTTATAATTTCATATTGGGTAGCCGCAGAAACTGGCTGTTTGGACTTCTTGTAATTCAATGGTGTTACAACAAAATAATAATCAAATACTCCTGGAGACGTTTCAAACTCCTTTGCTGTAATCAATGATTGATTGTCAAACGTCAATGTTTGCTCTTTCATCACTGTTCCATTCTCATTGTACTTTCGGAAGACATAATAATTTTTCTCTTCTTTGATAACACCAACAGTGTTGAATAAGATAATTCCTCCATTCGGAATCGGGTTACTATACATAGGAATCCAGCGCTGACCCTTTTCCTCCTTTGCATCTTCATTAGAAATATTATCCGCTACAGGCTCTTCTCCGCAAACAGTGCCGTGATATTTGGTGTCGTTTGCAATGGGCCAACAACTGATATATGAGGTGTTAATTTTAAAGCCAGTAAGAGTTGCAGTAGGTGTAATGATATTCGTGAACATATAAGAGTTGTTCAATGGCTTTGTAATCCCTGCTCCGCCAATCATTTTTGTTGGTCTTGGCTTATATGCTTTTCCAAAAACAAATTGATTATCAAGAATAGCTTCCTCTGACGAGCTATAGCTTTTTGATTCGGTTTTTTGGTATTCAAAAGTTTCAGAAAAAACTACATCATCAATCGTCCATTTTAGTCCTCTAAACGTGCGATCTCCGGTCCAAACACTTTTACTCATGTCGCATATCGCTTGACCAAAAATGAGGTGGTAACCACCAGTCATTTCATCCTTTTGTGCGTCGAGTAATTTCCAACCTTTGACTTTATCAAAGACTTCAAATTCCACGCTTTTTGTAGAAAGTTCCACCTGGGCTTTAGTGACAAAAGCACAGAGTGAGAGAATAGTGTAAATAAATAATTTTTTCATGACCTTTAATTAGCTAGATGTTTAGCACAAAAGTCATGGCATTACTGCTCGGACAAATCAGTATTTCAAAGGAATCATAATACGTAAAATTACGTAACTAGATAGGAAGCTTAATATAAAAAACAGTACCCGTATTCTCTTGAGCAAACTCCTTTTCGATAGTGCCGCCCACCATTTCTACCCTACTGCGTATGCTGTTCAAGCCTATTCCCTCTTTGACTAATTTTTCATCAAAACCAATTCCGTCATCTTCGAAATTGATTTGAATATTTTGATCGTTTCTTTTAAACAATGCATGCAATGTTTTAGTCTTGCTATGCTTCACTGCATTTTGAATCAGCTCTTGACAAACCCTGTAGATCGTTACTTCCATTTGTTCAGGCAAGCGCTCATCCATTCCTATAAACGTGCATTCACACGCAATTTGATGCACCAAACTTGTTCTTTCAAATAATGCCTCAATAGAGACTTTCAAACCAAACTCTTTTAGTGAAAGCGGCATGAGTTGATATGATATATTTCTAACCTCCGTTGCCGCGCGAGTCACGTCGCCTATAACTTCTTGCACCACTTCTCTCTGATTCAAACCATCAGCGTTCAATTGCAACTTATGCTTCACAGCTGCCAAATCTTGAACGATCCCATCATGCAAATCTTTCGCTATACGTTCGCGCTCTCTTTCCTGGCCCGAAAGCACTGCATTCACTCGTGCACTTTCCAGCTCTTTCTGTGTCTTCAACTTCTTTAAACGAATAAATACAACGGCAACAATAATTGCAAACACGAATACTACGGCTAATGTTATGATGATCCACCACTGCTGCTTTTGCTTTTCTGCAGATAGTATCAACTCACTATCCTTTTGCTTTACTTCTAACTGTGCAATCGTTTTTTCATTATTTGCGATCTCTGTTCTATACTTTACTTCTGCATCTGAAACAGCGCTCGCCAATTGAGCATCAAACACCGCTTTCCTTATGAGCCATCCTTGCTTATTCAACTCTAAGGCCTTCTGATAATCTCCTATCTCGGCCATATAACCCGAATAGTTGTGCAACACCGCTGCTTCTGAATCCTTATTTTGTATCGCCTGTGCTACCAAAATAATTTCTTCGAAAGTTCTAATGGCATCCGACTTTCTACCCATTTTCCCGAAACATCTGGCTAGATAGGTTTGTGCTGATATTTGGGTGTCTGGACTTTTAACCTCTTTAGAAATTCTAACTAAATCTGTAAAAATATTTTTTGCCTTTTCGATTTCTCCATTATTAAAATAAAGAGTTCCCAAAATTCTATTTGCAAGAATATTATTAGGAGAATTTTCTAAACCGATTTCCTTATGCAAGGAAATAGATTCGTTCAAATGCAGCAAAGCCTTGGGGGTATCTTTCCGATCAACATATATCGCCCCAATATTGGAGAGTGTGGCCGCTAATTGTTTCTTATTACCCGTTCTCCTAGAAATACTCGACGACAATTCAAATTCTTTTAATGCCTCGTCTGACTGAGAGATATAATAATAACCTCCACCTTTGATATGATGAAAACGAGCGAGGCTGCTATCAATTCTTGCTTTTTCTGCAATCAATAAACCATCATTCAAATAAATAAACGCTGAATCAACTTTCAACATTTGAATATACTTCTTCGCAATCCTTTCGAAGAAACGCAAACGATTGACGTCATCTAAAGTCGGATACTTTTTCAACTCTGATTGAAGCATCCCTAATGAGGCATTCAAATCACTTACCGTATCAACCTTGACAAAAAAATCTTGTGACACTTGAGCGTCTGAATTCAAAACTGACAGCAACACTGTAACGAATAAGAGATACTTTCTCATTTTAAAATTTCATTTTTCAATGCAGCAACAATCAATTTACTCACAGAATTAACATCAAATTTTTCCATGATATTTCTCTTATGTGTTTCTACTGTCCGAGGACTTACAAAAAGCTTTTCACCAATTTCGCGAGCACTCAATCCCTCACAAATCAATCGCAACACATCCACTTCTCGATCTGACAACTCGATGTTTTGATGAAGGCCTGACGCAGCTTTCTGATCTCGTTCTGGCTCGCTCAACACTTTCATTATTTCTATAGAAAAATAAATTTTCCCATTCTTGACTTGACGCAGCGCTTCTTCAAACTCATCCATACTTGCATCTTTCAAGAGATATGCGGAAGCACCGCTCTGAATACAATCTTGAATAATACTTTTCTCACTGTTCATTGACAGAATAAGACATGGTATTTCAGGATCATCTTTTTTTAATTCTGACAATGTTTTACGTCCGTCCCAAACAGGCATTTCAATATCTAAAAAGACGAAATCGGGGCGTCGCGTCTGACAAGCATCGTAGAGTTGTTTCCCATTTGAAAAAATGACAATTTCCATCGAAGAATCTATCCGTTGGATAAGGCTGGAAAGAGCATTGGCTACAATGGTATGGTCATCGGCCAAGTATAGCAGCTGCTTGGAAGTATCATTCATAGCGCGGAGGCAATCGTATAGTAGTGTAAGTCAAGGACAATCAAAAATAGTGAACTTTTACTCTTTCCCCCCGCCCTTTGTATCTTCGCGCTATGATCTCACGGGCCACCATTGATAAAATTTACCAAGCCGCTATCATCGAAGAGGTGATTGGCGATTTCGTGAATTTGAAAAAATCCGGCTCGGCATGGAAAGGACTCTCCCCTTTCGCCAACGAAAAAACACCATCTTTCTTCGTAGTACCTGCCAAAGGAATCTACAAAGACTTCTCCTCTGGAAAGGGCGGTAACGTGATCGACTTCCTCATGGAACACGAGAAGTTGAGCTACCCCGAAGCACTCCGATGGCTTGCTGCAAAGTATAATATCGAGATCGAAGAGGAACAACAAACGGAGGAGCAACAGCAAGAAAAATCGGAAAGAGAAAACCTTTCGATTGTCACTGAATTTGCTGCGAAGTGGTTTCAAGAACAACTCTTTGAAAGTGAAGAAGGACAAGCGATTGGGCTCAGCTATTTTCAAGAGCGTGGATTCCGAAATGATATTATCAGAAAATTCCAACTTGGATATTCGCCTGATAAATGGGATGCCCTCGCTAAAGCGGCAACTGAAGCGGGTTATAACCTACAATATCTTGTAAAAACAGGATTGCTCCGCGAACGCGAAAGCGGCGGAATGTTCGACTTCTTCAAGGGTCGTGTCATGTTTCCGATTCATAATATCAGCGGAAAAGTGATCGCCTTCGGTGGACGAACACTCAAAAGCGATAAGACAGTTGCGAAATATTTCAATAGCCCAGAAAGCGAACTCTACATCAAGAGTAATGTTCTTTTCGGACTACACCTCGCTAAAAACAGCATTGTAAAAAATGATGTTTGCTACCTCGTAGAAGGCTACACGGACGTGATATCCATGCATCAAGCGGGTATCGAAAATGTAGTGGCTTCGAGTGGTACCAGCTTGACCGAAGGACAAATTCGTCTTGTAAAAAGATATACCCCAAACATCACCATTCTATATGATGGTGATAGCGCTGGAATAAAGGCATCCTTCCGAGGAATCGATATGATTCTGAAGGAAGGTATGAACGTGAAAGTCGTTCTCTTCCCTGATGGTGATGACCCTGATAGTTTCGCTCGCAAAAACAGCAGCGAGGATATCCAAGCATTCATTCAATCGAATGCCAAGGACTTTATCACTTTCAAAACACAACTCTTATTAGAAGATGCGGGCAGCGATCCTGTCAAGCGTGCTGGATTGATTCGGAGCATCGTAGAAAGCGTTGCCCTCATACCAGACGCCATCACTCGCTCTGTCTACATCCAAGAGTGCAGCCGTATATTGAATATTCAGGAGCAAGTATTGCTTTCAGAACTCAATAAGGCCATCATTAAATCCGCCAAGAAGGATAAAGACGAAGGACTGCCACTCCCCATCTTAGATGAGGCACCACATACTGGTATTCCAGATGCCGAACAAACCATTGAAGAGTTCACGCTCATCCACCAGGAACGCGACTTCATTCGGTTGCTTCTCTCTTACGGAGAAAGACCAATCGAAGTGGTCATCATGAACGAACTCAACGAACCAGAGCGCATTCCAATCAGTCTTGCAGAATACCTTATCGGTAGCTTACAGCAAGATGAAATGACTCTCGACTCAGAAGTGTATCGAAAAATTCTTCTTGAATACATTGAATTCATTGGCCGCGACGAATTTCCTGAAGTGAAAAATTTTGCACTTCATCAAGACCAAGCGATATCAAGCGAAACAAGCCAAGTACTGACTAGTCAGCATTTATTAAGCGAAAACTGGTCGATCCGACACAACGTGTACCCTGAAACGGAAGACATGCAATTACGCAAAGCCGCTAAAGACTGCATCTTTAGATTGAAGCAACGCAAGGTGATGAAGATGATCGATGAGGTAGAAAAAGAGATTGAAATCACTTCTGACGAAGAAAAACTCGACGCTCTCATTAGAGAAAAAATGTTATTAGACATAGCAAAGACCGAAATTTCCCGATATTTCGGATCTGTTATTATCTGACAACTTGATTACGCTCGAATTAAAAAATTACCTGACGACAGAAAAGAAAATACTGACCGCCATGGTCAAGCGCTTTCGTGAGGTTGATTTTTTTCGTCCAAATGAGCTTGAACTAGAGTGGAAATTAGTGTTTGAACTGGTGGCTTCAGATCCGATGCTTCTTCACAAATTTCAATCTGAAATTCACGCGTTGATCGCTTCCCAAGGTTTTGATGATATTTTATGTGAAAGCAACATCTCCAGCCACGGTAGCTTTTGGCAAGAGTTTTTTTCCAAAATCAGACATAAAATTCTTCCAAAACTTAGAAGCGAAAACCCCTTTAGATTTAAGCTTAGAAGAATTATTGATTTTGATAAAGATAGAAATTGGCTTTCCAAATTAAGCGATGCGCAAGTTGAAGAGGCATGCCTTCTTTTTTTCAAAGAAAATAAACTACCTGAAGAAACGACCGAAGCTATGCTTCACTCCATGAGAGTGATTTCTCATCATATTGCTTGCATTGGAATTAATAACCGAATGAACATTCGGGGAAGAAAAAGTAGCGAGCATCATGCAGATTTCTTCGCAGTTTCAGAACTTACTTTTTCATTTCAGCAGTCACTACAGCTGAGTGATAATGACTGTCAAAGCTGCTGCGACCGACTTTTACAGCAAATAGAAAAATGTAGAGGATACTTAAACGACCTCGCAAACTCTGCTGTCGAACAAGGTACAGACATTCAAAGGACCTTCATGATTCAAAAGTGTAATGACCTTTTGAACCGCCTTCAACATATTACGATTTGCGTCAGTGGAGATATTCACAACCGAGCGCATTCACGATATACGTTAGTAAAAGATATTTTTGAAGAAGAATACAGCTCGCAAGATTTCAGTGATTTTTTCAAAACGAATTTGAAAACATTATCACTTCGCATTTCAGATCACGCAAGTAAAACAGGCGAACACTACATTGCGGCAAGCTTCAGAGAGTACTCTGGATTCTTATGGGCCGCCTTAGGTGCAGGAGTAATAGTTAGCATTCTCGTCTTTTTTAAAGCGTGGCTGCACCAAGCACAACTGCCCTTGTTCTGGGAAGCAATGGTGTACTCGCTTAATTATGTTTTAGGTTTCGTACTTATTCAAATTTTTCATTTCACTCTGGCCACCAAGCAACCCGCAATGACGGCTTCTGCAATTGCCAAATCGCTCGATGTCAACAGAGATGGAAAAGTGGACTTGAACGAAATGGCGATTACAATCGCACGCGTATTTCATACACAAACGATATCATTTATCGGTAATTTATTAGTCGTATTTCCACTTCCCTTTGTTCTCACTTTTCTAATGGATTACTTCTTGGACTACCAGTTATATGGTGCCCCCGAAGCGCTAAAAGTGATGGACAATCAACACCCTTGGCGTTCGTTTGCCTTGATGTACGCCGCATTCACAGGGGTTTTTCTATTTATTAGTGGTCTCATTGCTGGCTATGTAGACAATAGAGTCAATTCTCGCGCATTCCTGAGAGAGTGCGACAGTCAAAAAATTTACATCGCTTTCTAGGATTTAAAACCACTACAAAATTTGCTCGCTATCTAAACCACAGCGCGGGATCACTTGCCGGTAATATTTCCTTAGGCTTCTTCTTAGGAACCGCCACTTTCTTTGGATCCATCACAGGTCTGCCATTCGACATCCGTCACATCACTTTTGCAGCCGGCACTTTCTCATCGGCACTCTATTGCGCGGGAGATCTTGCAATACTGTCTGATGTGATCATAACTATTATTGGAATCATGATGATCGGATTCGTCAATTTCGGGGTCTCTTTCGGATTGGCATTCTACCTTGCTTGCAAGAGTCGCGACATCAGTATCCGAAAAACTCCAGACCTACTTTATGTTCTTTGGAGGTACTTCCGCCGCTATCCTATGGATTTCTTCCGAGCGCCTCAAAAGCCTCGCAAAGCCGAAGATTTGGCCCCACTTCACTAGTTTTCAAAGCCATATCAACTCATTTAATCGTCGTTTTCACGTGTTTTGGCATTTTCAAGCCTCAAACTTTGGTGTAAATACCACATTCGTGGTATTTTTGCACCCTGAGAGCAATTTAGAAGTGGTCTAAATAATTCCGCAAACGCCGAACAAATAAGACCTCTCAATCGTTTTCTTAAAAATTAGAGTCATGATAAAAGTGAATGATAGTGCAAAGGCACAAGTGGCTAAACTGCTAGCCGATGAAAATTACCCGGAGGGTTCATTCGTCCGCGTTGGTGTTGAAGGCGGTGGATGTTCTGGATTGATGTATCAACTCAAGTTTGATAATGAAGTAAAAGAAGGTGATCAAATATTTGAAGACAATGGTGTGAAGGTAGTAGTAGACAAAAAATCGTTTCTCTATCTCATCGGCACAGAACTTCAATACACGGGAGGCCTTAATGGAAAAGGCTTTGTATTCAGCAATCCTAATGCATCACGCACGTGCGGCTGCGGAGAAAGCTTTTCAATTTAATTACAACTACAAATGGCATACGAAGGCGATGAACTATTAGAATCCGTTACCAATAAGGAATACGAATTCGGGTTCACTACAAATATCGAAACAGACAAAGCTCCTAACGGACTCAACGAAGATATCATTCGTTTGATCTCCGCTAAAAAAGAAGAGCCAGAATGGCTTTTACAATGGAGACTTGAAGCTTTCCATGCATGGCAAAAAATGACGGAGCCTGAATGGGCACACGTTAAATACACCAAGCCTGACTTCCAAGCGATATCATATTACGCTGCTCCAAAAAATCGTCAGAAGTACAACAGCCTCGATGAAATCGATCCTGAACTTCGTCGCACCATGGAGAAGCTAGGTATATCGATGGAAGAACAAAAGCGCCTCAGCGGTGTAGCTGTCGACTTTGTCATGGACTCCGTTTCTGTTGCGACTTCTTTCAAAGAAAAATTAGCTGAGCTCGGTATCATCTTCTGCTCAATGAGCGAAGCAATTAAAGAGCATCCTGAACTCATCAAAAAATATCTCGGCACCGTTATTCCTCGTTCGGATAATTTCTATGCAGCACTCAACAGCGCTGTATTCACTGATGGTTCGTTCTGCTACATTCCGAAAGGCGTTCGTTGCCCGATGGAATTAAGCACTTATTTCCGAATCAATGAATCTGGTACTGGACAGTTTGAGCGTACGCTCGTTGTCGCAGACGAAGGTTCTTATGTAAGTTATCTTGAAGGATGCACTGCTCCGCAACGTGACGAAAATCAATTGCACGCGGCTGTAGTAGAGCTCATCGCACATAAAGATGCAGAGATCAAATACAGCACCGTTCAAAACTGGTATCCTGGTGATAAAGACGGAAAAGGCGGAGTATTCAACTTCGTTACGAAACGTGGTTTATGCGAAGGAAATAATTCTAAGATTTCTTGGACGCAAGTAGAAACAGGATCTGCTATTACTTGGAAATATCCAAGCTGTATTCTAAAAGGAGATAACAGCGTTGGTGAATTCTATTCTGTAGCGGTAACCAACAATGCACAACAAGCAGATACAGGAACCAAGATGATTCATATTGGAAAAAATACCAGTAGCACCATCATCTCAAAAGGTATCAGCGCGGGCAGCAGCAACAACTCATACAGAGGTTTGGTGCAGATCAATAAGTCAGCAGACAATGCAAGAAATTTCTCGCAATGTGATTCACTGCTCATGACTGATCATTGCGGCGCGCACACTTTCCCATACATCGAAGTAAAAAATAAATCTGCGAAAGTGGAACACGAAGCTACCACTTCGAAAATCGGTGAAGATCAAATCTTCTATTGCCTACAACGTGGACTCAGCGAAGAGAAAGCAATCTCCCTAATCGTAAACGGATACGCAAAAGAAGTACTGAATAAACTCCCTATGGAATTCGCTATCGAAGCTCAAAAACTTCTAGCAATCTCCCTAGAAGGAAGTGTGGGGTGATACAGTGACAAATGACAAGTGACAAATGATCTCGGCTTTGCCGAGAACAAATGACAAATGATCTCGGCTTTGCCGAGAACAAGTGACAAATAAGTTAGAGAGTTGAGGAGTTGAGGAGTTCGGTTTCGAATTCCGAATTGAGAATCGAGAATTGAGAATCGAGAATCGAGGATTGAGAATCGAGAATCCCACAGCATTAATTACGAATTTTTGAACCAACGATAATGTTAGAAATTAAGAACCTTCAAGCTAGAGTTGAAGAAAAAGAAATCCTGAAAGGATTGAACTTCGAGGTGAAACCAGGAGAAGTACACGCGATCATGGGTCCGAATGGATCTGGAAAATCTACACTTGCATCTGTACTTGCAGGAAAAGAAGAATATGAAATCACCGGTGGTGAAGTATCCTTCAAAGGAAAAGATCTTTTAGCAATGAGCGCTGAAGAGCGCGCACGTAAAGGACTATTCCTTGCTTTCCAATATCCAGTAGAAATTCCAGGAGTGAGTAACATCAACTTCTTGAAAGCTGCTCTTTCTGAAGTTCGCGAACACCGCGGCCTTCCTCAACTGACGGCAAAAGAATTTCTAGCATTGGTAAATGAAAAATCTAAACTCGTTGAACTGGATGGTCAATTGACCAATCGTTCGGTGAATGAAGGTTTCAGTGGTGGTGAGAAAAAAAGAAACGAAGTATTCCAAATGGCAATGCTTGATCCTACACTCGCTATTCTCGACGAAACCGATTCTGGTTTAGATATCGACGCATTGCGCATCGTTGCAAATGGTGTAAATGCTATGCGCAGCCCCGAGCGTTCTTTCGTGGTAATCACTCACTATCAACGCCTGCTCGATTTTATCGTTCCTGATTATGTACACGTACTGTACAAAGGACGTATTGTAAAATCAGGAACCAAAGAACTTGCCCTCGAACTAGAGGAAAGAGGTTACGATTGGATCAAAGAAGAAGTAGAGGCAGCAAACGCTTAGTCATCAATGGAAGCAACAACAGTCATCAGCAACAAGGATAAATTCATTGCACTTAATGAATTAAAATCCTCTGTGCTAAAAAATAGATGGGCAAACGAAATCGAAGCGGCAAACGCAGCATTCGCAACATTCGAATTGCCAACCACTCGCCATGAAGAATGGAAGTACACCCGTACCACCCGCTTGGCAAACGAAAATTGGAAATGGTCTGAATCTCTAGACAATTCTGGCCTTTCGGACACCATCATTGAAGAACTCAATGCTGCTCGTGTCGTTTTCATCAACGGTAATCTTAGCCTTGCAGATAGTTCTTTCAATCATGCAATCGGTTGTACTATTTCTGTAAATGAAAATATTTCAGCTGCTGAAATTGCTCAAAGTAACATTGCTCCTGCAACGAATATTTTCGAAGCATTTCAACGTTCAAATACTTCTGCTGCTATTTCTATTCGCGTAGAAAAAAACATTACTGCGGAAACGCCACTTCACATCGTTCACCTCATTACCGACAATGAAAGTATCAGTACTCCTGCTATTTTCATTCAACTCGAAACGGGTGCGACATTAGAAGTAACAGAGAGTTTTCATGGAAATGAAAACACCAAAGGCCTTACCATCCGTGGTTTGTACGCTCATGTTGGAACCAACGCTCGCCTTGAATACAATAAAATTCAAGCTGAAAAAGACGAACAGTTCCATATCTCATTGGATAACGTGAGAGTAGAAAATGATGGCTACTCTAACTTCAATACGCTTACAATTGATGGCGGATGGGTTAGAAATGATTTGCGCATCGACCTCAATGGTCAAAACATTGAAGCGCACTTGAGCGGATTTTATCTACCTCGCAACAAACAGCTAGTAGACAATCACACCAAGGTAGATCACATGTATCCGCATTGTGTGAGCAACGAGCTTTACAAAGGAATCTTGTTCGACCAATCTACAGGGGTGTTCAACGGTAAAGTCTATGTGCGTAAGGATGCACAAAAGACAAACGCATATCAAAACAATGCAAATATTCTTGCTAGTGACGATGCTACGATGAATACGAAGCCTGAATTGGAAATTTATGCAGACGATGTAAAGTGCAGCCACGGAACAACCACCGGTCAATTGGATGAACAAGCTATGTTCTATCTACGTGCTCGTGGTATGAGTCCGGATTCAGCGCGCAAACTGCTTACTACTGCATTTATTAATGATGTTTTAAATAAAGTAGAAAACAAGATCGTGCGTCAACATGTTATTGATGCATTAGTCCAGAAAGGACTTTTATATATCTAAAGAAAAATGGAATTAACGAAGGTCATCAACGATGTCGAGCAACTCAGAGATGAGTTCCCAGTGCTTCATCAAGAAGTAAATGGATATCCGTTGGTGTATCTTGATAATGCTGCTACTTCACAAAAACCTTTGTCGGTTGTAGAAAGTATCACAAACTATTATTTAGGATATAATTCTAATATACACCGTGGTGTTCACCATCTCGCAAACCTTGCTACAGAAGCTTTTGAAAGCACGCGTAAAAAAGTTGCTGCGATGTTGCACACTACAGATGTAAGAGAAATTATTTTCACATCAGGTACCACAGACTCTATCAATCTCGTCGCTCAATCGTGGGGAAGAAAATTTTTGAAAGAAGGAGATGAGATTGTTGTTTCAATGCTTGAACACCACAGCAACATTGTGCCTTGGCAAATGGTAGCTGCGGAAACAGGAGCCATCATTCGTGTTATTCCCATCACCCCAAAAGGAGAATGGGATATGGCGGCCGTTGATCAATTGATATCTAACAAAACAAAATTGATTGCAGTCAATCACGTTTCAAATGCCCTTGGCACCATCAATCCTATTGAATACATTATTGAAAAAGCCAAAGCGGTTGGTGCTACTACGATGATCGACGGTGCGCAATCCGTTGTGCATTTTGATGTAGATGTAAAAAAATTGGATTGCGATTTCTATGCCTTCAGCGCGCATAAACTCTACGGCCCTACCGGTGTAGGTGTTTTATACGGAAAAGCTGAGGTATTAGAAAGTATGAATCCTTATCGTGGTGGTGGAGAAATGATACATACCGTATCTTTTGAAGGAACAACCTACAACGAAATCCCATACAAATTTGAAGCGGGCACTCCGAATATTGAAGGCATCATTGCCTTCGGTGCAGCGGTTGATTTTGTGAATTCGTTGGATGGAGAATGGGTAAAAAATCACGAACAAGAACTCCTTGCTTACGCTACAGAAAAATTAAAATCCATTGATGGATTAAAAATTTATGGAGAAGCAGAAAACAAAGTTTCTGTTATCTCTTTTCTGGTAGATGGCATCCATCCTTTTGATTTAGGAACCTTGCTCGATAATCAAGGAATAGCGGTACGCACAGGACATCACTGCACACAGCCTTTGATGAACCACTTCGGAATTCCCGGAACAGTGCGTGCTTCATTTGCGATTTATAATACGAAAGAAGAAGTTGATATGCTTTACAACGCCCTCATCAAGGCGATTGCAATGCTTAAATAATATTTATTGTGACCATCGAAGAAAGACAACAAGAAATTATTTCTGAATTCAACATGTTTGATGATTGGATGCAGAAATATGAATACATCATCGAGTTAGGTAAAGATCTTCCCTTGATTAAAGAAGAACTAAAAAGCGATGATATACTCATCAGAGGTTGTCAATCACGCGTATGGTTACACGCAGAACCAAAAGCGGATAAAACATTACAATTCACTGCTGATAGTGACGCCATCATAACAAAAGGATTGGTATCATTAGTAGTAAGAGTATTAAATGGAATGCCTGCAGAAGAAATAGCTACGGCAGATCTTCATTTTGTAAACGACATTGGACTAAACGCTCACCTCTCCCCCACAAGAAGTAACGGCCTAGCCTCCATGATCAAACAAATGAAAATCTACGCAACGATTTTTCGCTAACGCGAAAAAGCCGGGTACTCGCTGCGCTCGTGACGGGTATCCCGCCTCTGGCGAAATGACTAGTTTCCGCTTCGCGGAAGACGGGTTTCGCTAACGCGAAGCAAGCCCCCCACGAGCAAAACGAGCCCCAGCCGCGAGCGAAGCGAGCACCAGCCACCGAAGGTACCCGACACCGAAGGTACCCAGCACCGAAGGTACCAGACACCGAAGGTACACCACACGAGCGAAGCGAAGTAACATGAAAGGAGAGATGCAAAATAAAGTGATAGAAGTTTTGAAGACCATTTATGATCCAGAGATTCCTGTGGACATTTATGAACTCGGACTCGTTTACATGATTGATGTAAATGACGATAACTTCGTGACCATCACCATGACCCTAACTTCACCTTCTTGCCCAGTGGCAGAAACACTGCCTCCAGAAGTTGAAGAAAAAGTAGCCGCCATTCCAACTGTGAATGGTGCCAAAGTAGAAATCACTTGGGATCCACCATGGGACAAAAGCATGATGAGCCAAGAGGCCATGCTCGAGTTAGGATTTCTATAATTAATTTGTCGTATGAAAAAAATCGCCATCCTTGGATCAACAGGTTCCATAGGCACACAAGCATTGGATGTTGTTAAATCAAATCCAGAATCTTTTAGTGTTGAAGTACTCACCGCACACAGCAATGCAGACCTATTGATTCAACAAGCGTTGGAATACAAACCAAACGCTGTAGTTATTGGCGATGAAACAAAATATCAATTAGTCAAGGATACCTTGTGGGATGCCGGTGTGAAAGTATATGCTGGTGCACAAGCTCTAGAGCAAATCGTAGAGATGACAGAAATCGATATGGTGCTCACTGCACTGGTCGGTGCTGCAGGTCTACGACCTACCATCAAGGCCATTGAATCCGGGAAACAAATTGCACTCGCCAACAAAGAAACGTTGGTGGTAGCGGGAGATCTTGTTACAAAACTCGCGAAAGAAAAAGCCGTCAACATTTATCCTGTAGACAGCGAACACAGCGCGATTTTTCAATGCCTTGCAGGTGAATGGCACAATCAAATTGAAAAGATAATTCTGACCGCAAGTGGCGGACCTTTCAGAGGTAAATCAAAAGAAGAATTAGCAACAGTTACGAAAGCGCAAGCACTCAAACATCCCAATTGGGACATGGGTGCAAAGATCACCATCGATAGTGCATCCCTTATGAATAAAGGGTTAGAAGTGATCGAAGCAAAATGGTTATTCAATCTAACTCCAGATCAAATTGAAGTGATTGTGCATCCTCAGTCCATTATTCACAGCATCGTACAATTTACCGATGGCAGCATGAAAGCGCAGATGGGTTTGCCTGATATGAAATTGCCGATTCAATATGCAATGGGCTATCCTGAGCGATTAAAATCCGACTTCCCACGATTCGATTTCTTCAATTATCCTCAGTTAACATTCGAGCAACCCGATCGTGAGACCTTTAGATGCCTCAATATTGCATTCGAAGCAATGCGCCAGGGTGGAAACATGCCTTGCGTGATGAACGCCGCTAATGAGATCGCAGTTGCGAAATTCTTGAAAGATGAAATTGGTTTCTTACATATTGCTGATGTCGTTTCATCAACGATGGAAAAAGTACCATTCATTTCACAACCCACCCTCGACGATTATCTAGCATCCGACGCCGAAGCGCGACGGATTGCAAGTGCGTAATTCTCGAATCTTGATTCGGGATTTTCGATTCGGGATTCAAAAATTCGAAATTCGAAATTCGTGAATTCAAAATTCGAGATTCAAAAATTCGAGAATTGAGAATCGAGAATCGGGATTAGACCTGTAATAATTCACATGAATTGTCGTCGATCTCCAGATCATTTCGATTACCTTCAAACTCCAAAATAAATCGAGAATCGAGAATCGAGAATCGAGAATCGAGAATCGAGAATCGAGAACCAAGAACCAAGAATTATGAAATGGCTCACCTTTGCACTGCTCCTACTCCTCTCCACTATAACCAACGCCCAAGACTATTCATCCTTAGTTGCTGAGGGAGAAAAGTTATACGCATCCAAAGAGTTTGCGCAATCCGCCATCAAGTATAAAGAGGCTTTTATTTTTCAAAAAAATAATGCATCGGACCTCTACAATGCTAGTTGTTCTGCCGCATTGAGTGGCGACTCCAAAACAGCCATGGAATGGCTACAGCTCAGCTTTAAAAATGGTTGGATCAATTCGAAGCACATGACCTCCGACTCAGACCTTGCATCATTGCACGGAACAGATGAGTGGAACAACCTCGTTGCGCAAATGGAAGAAGAGGCAGCGCGAATAGAAGCGTCTTATGATCAACCACTCAAAGCTGAACTCATTCAAATTTTTAACGATGATCAAGCCATCCGCCATGAATTCATCAATGCTCAAAAGCAGCATGGATATGAAAATGCAATCGTCGATAGTCTTGGACAAATAATGATATATCGTGACAGTATTAATCTCATCAAAATTGTAAATATTCTCGACACCAAAGGATGGGTAGGTGCAGATAAAGTTGGTGGACAAGCCAATCAAACGCTCTTCTTAGTTATTCAGCATGCCGACTTAAAAACGCAACAAAAATACCTTCCGATGATGCGCGAGGCAGTGAAGAGTGGAAACGCGAATGGAGGGTCACTCGCACTTTTAGAAGACCGCGTAGCACTCGGAGAAGGGCGCAAACAAATCTACGGAAGCCAAATCGGCAGAAATGAAACCACACAAACATTCTACGTTCTCCCACTAGAAGATCCAGACAATGTCGACAAACGTCGCGCAGAAGTCGGACTCACCACCATGGTAGATTACGCAGCAAATTGGGATATCAAATGGGATGTAGAAACCTACAAAAAACAACTCCCCGAAATCGAAGCCCTAGAAGAACTGAAGAAATAATTCGGGATTCGGGATTCGAGAATTGAAAATTCTCAACACTCCGCAGATCTTTTCAATTACCTTAACTCCCAAATAATTTCGAATTTCGAATTTCGAATTTCGAATCGAGAACCAAGAACCAAGAACCAAGAACCAAGAACCAAGAACCAAGAACCAAGAACCAAGAACCAAGAACTAAGAACTAAGAACTAAGCACCAAAATATTTACTCTTCAAAAACGCTTGAACATTCGTCCCCGCAATCATATCCCATGTGTTTTGAGTGATGCCATTTTGTGTAACCTGCTTCTGAAGCGCCTTTGACTTGAATTCATTGTAGGTGTCTCTCTCTTTGCCCTCCCGCTCGGTCATGTAATAATCTGTACCAAACAAAATTCTATTTCCATAAGATTTATTCAGCTCATTGAAAATAAATTCATGTGTTCCTTTATTCGTCAAGGAATAAGAAATATCGGTGTAGACGGTGTCAAATTCTAACATCAAATTCTGAATTTGTTTTGTCCAATTTTCACCAGGTAAAATCCCAAATAAATTTTCTTTCAAACTCTCATTCTTGTGTTGCAACACCATGTGCTCATCACTTCCAAAGTGCGCAAAGCATAGCTTTAATGGGGTTTTTAACACATCTCTAAAATATGTCAAGACCGAACGATAGCTCTCTGGCTCGAGGAAATAACTGGAGTAGTAAAGATTGTTTTTAGATTTCTGAACCCCAAATATTCTTTTGAAAAATTTCTTTTCCAATTGATGATGCGCAGCCGGGGCAGGATGATTTTTTCCTGTATAAATATTATAAGCGCTCACATGCGAAAGCAAATAATCTCTATCGTTATTATAAATTCCTCCCAAGTAAGAACAATGTGTTAGAAGTGGCACATCGTGCGCAGCAGCCCAGGTAAGCGTTTCCTTGAGACGCTCATCAAAAAAATAAAATCCAGTACTTGGATAAAATTTCAATCCATAAAATGGATGGACCGATTTCATTTCATTCACCTTCACTGGAGTGTTGAAATAATTCTGCACCGTCGCGCACAACTCCACCCCATTGCCTTTCCAACGAGGATCTATTCCCAAGAAGGGCAACAACTTGGTATCGTGCATTCGCAACACTTCAATCACTTGCTCTAACTGACCTTCGTAGCCGCTCTCTGAGGAGCCTGCACCAAGTCGTTCCATGTATAGCGTCAGTGCTACAATCTTCACGTCATCATTATCGTAAGCCGAAAGTAATTCGTTGAAAACATATTTCGGATGAGCGCTTTTTCCCACCGACAAAAAACTCGCATACTTTCTACCACCATTACCTGCTAATCTCAGTAAGCCTTGCACCACATTGGATCCTACCTGCGTAGAAGTAACATTGTCTACAAGGTTTGCCGCAAACCCTGGTAGATAAAGATGCAAAAAATCCTTTGGAGCATTTTGCATGGTGAAAATATGTGTGTGTACGTTATAGTGCGACATAGTTATCCTTTTTTAAGTACATAAATTTTTCTCAATAAATCAAACCAAAATGGTGCTCCAAAACTCACTGCAAATCCCGTAAGACATGCGCCGAGCAACAACTTCAAGACATCTCCAACCGTGTGAAAGAATGCTCCCACCTTGGTCCAAAACGTTTTTGATTTAGAAATATCTTCATTTGGAGAAGCTTCAGAAGAACTCCATTTTTTTGATCGAAAAATACTCTTATCAAATCCAATGGGTAATTCTGCGCTCTTTGCTAAATCTTCAATACGCTTTTTCTGCTGATCAATGTCTTTTTTCAATGAATCAAAACTCTGTGGGCTTTCGCTCTTCATTGCAAGTACTTCTAGCTGATTTATATTTTTCTCATAGTATTCAATGACTCTTTCCCTTCCTTCCGCATTTTGTTTTACATAATGAAATAACTCAATGCTATCAACATTCATCAAAAGCGCAATCACACTACCCAACATAAACAAACGCACTTTCGTTTTTCGTTTATACCAATCGGACATTCTCCATTCGAATTCCGAAAACCATGTTTCGATGTGCTTTACCAATTCATCGTACACCACTTGCTCGTAGTTCTCGCCCTTTCCTGCTTTCGTTTCAGCAATCGCAAGACCTTGTTGCATCATTGTGATGACATCGCTTGGTTTTAGCACCATCAATGCATGTTTCAGATTTTTTAATATCAGAGAAGAATAATTGATTGGAATGCCTTCAACGGAATGCATTTGCGCTGCATGCGATTTCCCGACCACTTCAATAAGCGTTTGAGCAAATAATTTTCCGCTAATATTTCCTGTGGGCTTTTTGATATCGCGCGTCAGAAGGTCTATGCTTCCATGGAGATAAATAAGAGATGCCCAATTGATCCCATTGACTTTATCATTCATTTGAGACATCAGCCATTTGCGCATAAATCGACCGCGTTCTGCAAGCCATTGCGCAATTGCTTCATGCACGAATCCTGTGAGTATAGCCATGAGTGCCCAGATGATAATAATAGACACCGCTATGGAGACAAGAGGAAGTTCAAAGAGTCCCATTGTATAGTTTATTTAAGGTTGTATCACAAGCTACTGACGTAGCTCATTGATTAAGAATCAGTAAAGCCATGTAAACGTACACTATTTTTTTAATAATAATTCAATCTCTTTGAAAATTTTGAATTTGATTTGCTCCCGCACCATTAATTCTAAGATGAATGAGCACCTTCAAAAAACTTCACCGATTTACCTCACTGCCTGCCTTGCTTGACATACTGGAAAGACGCAGTATCACGCTCATCTCTCCTGCGCATTGGGCGGATAGAAATGACAGTCAACCACTACTTCAATATGAAAGCGCATTAAATAAGAAGGAAAATACCAAACGACTGTTTGCCCTGTGTTTCACCCATAAAAATGAAACCATTCATCACTGGGAAAATTATGCATCTCAGATGGGTGGCTGCTGTATTTCGTTTAGCTATGAAAATTTAGAGAAAAAATTAAATGCCACCAAAGGCATCGCACATGGACCTATCAGATATGTGTCCATTCCAAATCTTAAAACAGCTATTTCTTCAAAGAAAGAAATACCCTTCATCAAAAGGCTGCCCTATGCTGTAGAAGGTGAATACCGTGTGATATGGATTGGTACCACACAAGAATCATCATTCGAAATCCCCATCGATATCTCATGGATTCGCAGAATCACTTTTAGTCAAAAAATGCCACGAAGTATTTTCGAATCCGTTAAGAAAAGCTTGATTCAATCATACCCCATCCTAAAAGGCCGCATCAATTATTCCACCGTCTATCACAACCAACAATGGATCGAATCGCTCGAACAAAAAATTAATCTATAGCTAGTGGCTGTCCATATCTATATCCGCTTCTTCCTCCTACTGCTCTTCCCATTGAGGAATAGAATTACCTCCTTCACAACCTATTAATAGGATAGTCCGAAATAGTTTTCATTCTTTGTTTAACATTATTACACGAGATGAAAACAACATTAATCCTATGGGCTAGCTTTATACTAGTCTCATCAAGCTTCGCGCAGTCAAGCCTTAACTCTTCTTGGAAATTTTTCAGACCAGGAAACACGGGACTTCAAGGAGATGTCGTTACGGCCATTTTCATCGACGCAAATAGCAATCCTTATATAGCCGCAAACACCGGCAGTTGGGGAGAAGGAGGCTTTGCAAAATTTGATATTAATGAAAATAAATGGGAAAATTTTTCGAATGTAGATCTCCCGATCCTTGGAGGCTTTGATAATGGAGATATTCAAATCAATGACATCGTTGAAGATGAAAATGGAAATTTTTGGATGACAAAAAATACAGGAGCAATCAAATTCAACCCATCCATTGGAGCGTCATCAATTATGAGTTTCACCCCCTTTAATTCTAGTCTCTCTACTTACTCCACCGATCTAGATATTGCCCCAGATGGAAGCATGTGGTTCTCAAGCGGCGGATTAGTGCAGTATCTTCCAGATACAGACGATTGGCAAACGCATGGTGGATCAAATAATAGAATTTGTATCCAACCTCAACAAGATGGTTCTTATCTAGTATGGTCAGCAGATGTGTATTTTGGAATAGTGTTTCAATACAATTCTGCAACAGGGACAACCATTGAATACACGCCTTCAGTAGTCGGTGAAATTGCTGGAATTCCTGGAAAAGACTGTATAGATGATGATGGAAATTTTTGGGCACTTCGAATGTCTGATAATGGCAATTGGGAAACACTTGAATACCAGCGCCCAAATGGCGAATGGGTTTATCCAATGCACCCCTATGATAATATTTCCTTTTTTATTGATTCATTCAAAGCACTCGAAAACGAACGTGCAGTGCTGGTAACGACTACCGGAGAAACATGGTATTATGATGGCTTTCAATGGCACAATTACGGCACATGGCGACAAGGAGACTATAACCTCTCCATAGACATGGATGATAACGGCAATGTCTGGGTTGGGGGTATTGAAGGTGCAGCGAAAAGAGACGCTATAAGTGGCGTTTGGCAGAGATATCGATTAACAAATACCTCTCAAATTGATTATTTCGTCGAAGATTTATGTATAGACAATCAAGCAAATATTTGGATGACAGGAAATGCTGGAACTGGAATTGGTGGCATCCAAAAATTTGATGGCAACCGATGGACTGGTTTCAATCCATATACCTACGGATTAGGGAATACCTTCCCTTTTGACGCAGATAACGCTACTGCTTTAGGCTTTCGAAACTCCAATAATTCCGTTGTATTTAGTCCAACCTGGCATGGAGTTCATGAATGGAATGGAGGAAACTTCACAACTCTAGATGGTGAAATGAATACTTCAAAAGGTCTACTAGAAGACTCTGACGGAAGATTGTGGGATCTCGGTGAATATTACACATATCGCTATTACAATGATGCAGATGCCACTTGGGTGAATATGCCTATCGTTGGATGGGGAAGTAAAATGATAAATGACCCCATTCTTCCTGGAACTATATGGGTAAGTACCGACTACGAAATTCAAAGAACAAACGGTACAGAAACTCTAACATTGGAGCTAGGAGACTTTGAAGGCTCTGCTGCAGTTTTTACTGGGTTAGCCGTTGATCAGACAGGGGCGTTATGGACTGCAACTTGGTCGCCCTTCACTATCAATGGAAGCACATTGATAAAGTATGATCCTACCAATAGCACCTCGGAAATTTGGTCTTACGATAACGGTTGGCCTTTTCCTGGTGAACATGTACGCCCACTCACTGCAACTCCCGATGGAAAAATCTGGATGCAATACGATGCCGAATATCCTTCTCTGGAAAGTGGCATATTTGCATTCGACGGTGAGTCCATTGAAGTCTTTCCTTCCTCTCCTGGAGGTATTCCAAACTGGAATGTTTTACCAAATAGCAACATAAAAGATGTCGCTGTTAAATCAATAAATAATGGCTACGAACTGTGGCTTTCATGCCTCGGCAGAGGAATTGCAGTGCTCACAATTATTGAAGATGAAACAATCTCCCTAAATGATTTTGATACCACTCCCGAAAGTATAACAGTGTTTCCCAATCCAATGAAGGATTTTACAACGCTAAAATTCAGTAACCACCTAAAGGAAAAATTTACGGTTGAAATTTTTGATACAGTTGGAAAAAGAGTGAGTTTGCAATCTATGCAAGCAAGCGGATCTGAAATAGAAAACGTGCGTATCGATAATCAATTCATTACTGCAGAAAAAATTCAGTCTGGAACCTACTTCGTTCAAATAAAAACGAACACTTTCAATAAGTGTGTCAAATTAATTATTCAATAAGTAAACAACATCAAGCCAGAAACTACCCACTCTTCCGCGCATATCTTCTCGACTGACGCGCTGTACACTTTACATTGGTGAGATCGCCTTTCGCGGCACGCATGCGCTTTTTAGCCCATCGCTGCGACTTTTTATTCATGTGACTACGTTCGGTCTGTGTCATTTTCCCCTTACGGGTTTGCGCATTTGCTGGCACAACCGCCGTCGCAAACAATATGACAATGAGGGATACAATTAGATTTTTCATCTTAGCTAGGTTTCCTTCGCAACGGAGGAATGAAAGAAATATTGCCCTCCCCAAGAACTAAGAACCAAGAACTTTTAACATTCCACACTCACCGCATCCACTTGACCACCCATAGGGGCGTTGTGCTTGGTGATACGTACAATATGCTGGGTTGCACTAGGAAACTCGCTTTGGAGACGGTGTTTGATTTTATAGGCAACAGCTTCAATCAATTTGTAAGGCGTGCGCATCTCTTCATAGACAATCTCTTTTACCAAAACATAATCTACTGTTTGTGATAAATCATCTGCCAATGCCGCAGCTAAAAAGTCAAAGTGAATAGTTATATCAACAGAATACTCTCCGCCGATAACCGTCTCCTCTGCCCAACAACCATGATGAGCATATACCTGAATATTATGAAGGCGAATGATCATTCGGTTTTGATTAGTCGTTCACAGAAATACAAGTCGCAATACGCTTCTTGGTCTCTTCTTTACCAATCAATGCCGCCACCTCTGAACTGGCCGGACCCGTAAGAACTCCTGTCAAACAAATTCGGAACAATGGCATCACTGCTCCCATTCCCAATCCTTTTGCTGTAATGAATTCTTTAAATGATGATTCAATATTTGCTGATGTAAATTCTGAAATTCCATCCAATACATTCGACCATTCATTCATCAATGCACCGCTCTCTCCCTTCTTCCACTTCTTCGCTACTGCATCTGCATCGTACGTGCTTGGAGCCGTGAATAAATATGGTCCTTCTAATAAATCTTGAATAAACACTGCGCGTTCTTTCATCAACTCACACACTCCCGCAGCATATTCATTACTTACTTCAATTCCCTTTTCTTTTAAAAGCGGTTGAATCATTTCAGCCAACTCCAAGTTTGGAGTCGCACGCAGGTATTGTTGGTTGAACCACTTTGTTTTTTCTGGATCGAACTTAGAACCACTCTTACCAATACGCTCAATCGTAAACGTATCGATCATTTCTTGCATAGTGAAAATCTCTTGGTTGTTGCTAGGAGCCCAACCAAGTAGCAAGAGCATATTGACAAATGCTTTCGGGAAATAACCACGCTCTCTATATCCGCTTGATTGCTCGCCAGTTTGAGCATCTTTCCAATTCAATGGGAACACGGGGAAACCTAATCTATCACCATCACGCTTGCTCAACTTTCCATTTCCGTCTGGCTTCAAGATCAACGGTAAATGCGCAAACTCCGGAGCTTCCCATTCAAACGCGCGATACATCATTACGTGAAGCGGCGCAGATGGCAACCATTCTTCACCTCTGATCACATGTGTGATTTCCATGGTGTGGTCGTCCACGATATTTGCCAAGTGATACGTTGGCATTCCATCGCTCTTAAACAAAACTTTGTCGTCGAGCTCGTTCGTATTGAACACTACCCAACCGCGAATGATATCATGAAAACGAACTTCCTCATTGCGCGGCATTTTGAAACGCACTACATAAGCATCGCCGTTAGCAATGCGCGCTTGAACATCATCCGCAGGCAACGTCAATGAATTTTTCATTGTATTGCGAGAGATGCTATTGTATTGCCAATTCGGCATTTTAGCCAACTCAGCTTGTTTACGAATGTTATCTAATTCTTCTGGAGTATCAAATGCGTAATAAGCCCATCCCTTCGAAACCAATTCTTCCGCATAGGCACGATACATCGGCTTGCGCTCACTTTGACGATATGGGGCATGCGGCCCACCATATCCTACCCCTTCATTTGGCTCAATGCCGCACCATTTCAATGCCTCAAGAATATAATCCTCCGCTCCAGGCACAAAACGTCCCTGGTCGGTATCCTCAATACGAATCAAGAAATCACCTCCGTGTTTCTTTGCAAACAAATAATTGTATAAGGCTGTACGAACACCTCCCATGTGTAAAGGGCCCGTAGGACTAGGTGCAAAACGCACCCTTACTCTTTTTTCAGACATTGAGTTGGAAAATTAAATGGTCATGATATCCTTGTCTTTTGCAGCAAGGACCTCTTCCACTTTTTTATTAAATCTATCTACTACTTCTTGAACTTTTGCTTCGCCCATTTTCGCTTCGTCTTCTGGAAGACCATCTTTTTGAGCTTGCTTGATAAAGTCCAAAGCATCTTTACGAATGGTACGAATACTCACTTTCGCGTTTTCACCTTCAGCGTGTGCACGCTTTGAAAGGTCCTTTCGACGCTCTTCAGTAAGCATTGGAACGTTTATCAACACGATCTCACCATTGTTCTGTGGATTGAGACCAAGATTTGCCTCGAGGATTGCTTTGCAAATCGGCTCGAGCATTTTCTTTTCCCAAGCTTGCACAGAAATCGTACGAGCATCAGGAGTGTTTACGTTGGCTACGTTTTTCAAAGGAGTGGGTGTGCCGTAGTAATCTACTTTCACACCATCTAACATAGCAGGACTAGCCTTACCAGCTCTGATCTTACTCAATTCAAAATCGAGGTGATCCATTGCTTTATTCATCGCAGCTGTGGCCTCATCCAGGGCCATCTTCACTTCTTCTGACATAGGTTCAATTTATAATTTCGGGTTTCGAAGGTATAAAGAAAAATTAGGTTCAAAAATCTACAAGGGTTCCCACTTTTTCGCCCTCAATAAGGCGCATTAGGTTTCCTCCCTTGTTCATATCAAACACGATGATGGGAAGCTTGTTCTCATTGCATAATGTGAACGCTGTCATATCCATCACATTCAAATTCTTTTGGAAAACTTCATCAAAGCTTACACGCTCATACTTCGTCGCTGTTGGATCTTTCTCTGGATCTGCAGTGTAGATACCATCTACACGTGTGCCTTTCAAAATCACATCAGCCTCTACTTCAATGGCTCTTAATGATGCCGCAGTGTCCGTTGTGAAAAACGGATTACCCGTACCAGCTCCGAAGATCACCACTCTACCTTTCTCAAGGTGACGTACCGCGCGGCGTTTGATAAATGGCTCAGCTATCGTCTTCATCTCAATCGCAGATTGCAGACGGGTGTGGACACCAATTGTCTCAAGCGCAGACTGCAAGGCCATCGAATTAATCATCGTTGCCAACATTCCCATGTAATCGCCTTGTGTGCGCTCCATTCCGCCTTGTTCAGCCTGAACACCGCGGAAAATATTACCACCACCAATTACAATCGCTACCTGAACACCTGCTTCCCAAACCTTCTTAATCTCTTCAGCATAAGCCAATAGTCGATTGTTATCAATTCCGAATTGTTTGTCGCCCATAAGCGCTTCACCGCTGAGCTTGAGAAGAATGCGTTTGTATTTCATACGTTTGTTTTGGGAATGCGCCGCAAATATAATCTGCTTTCCCCAGCAAATCACACGTCAATTGAGAAAGCCCTTTCATTCATTGGATAACCCCATTCGCCAATTCAACCGATATTTTTACCACTAAATATGCATTTTTACACAAGAATGAACAGGTTCAGAATGATGGTCATAGGATGGTGGTTGATAGGGTGCTCACTGATCGGTGCAGCCCAAGATCCCCATTTCACTAGCCTTGATCGAACATCAGGCCTACCGAACAATAATGTCTATGACATTTTTCAAGATAGTAAAGGCTATATCTGGATAGCCAGCAACGACGGCATTTGTAGATACGATGGCGCGGCATTCAAATCATACAAATCAAGCAGCCAATCTTCCCTCGGCGGCAGCACAATTGCTGAAGACTCACAAAAAAGGATTTGGTACCAGAATTTCGATGGTCAGCTTTTTTATATAAAAAATGACACCCTCCATGCATTTGTCTATGACAACTCCATGGGATACTCCCCGCACGTTTTTAGCTCCAAACATCTATTCATCCCTACCTACAAGGGTCTTGAAGTATATGATGTCAAAACTTTAAAACAAATTCAAATTTTCCCTTTCGACTTACCCATCTCTATTCCTCCAGTATGCATTGATGATAATATTGTGTTTGTTCATCAAGGCTATTTCTATTCGATTGATCGCAATCTAAATATCACGTCGAAAAAATTTACTCATCTGCATTCTCAACAATCGTATCTCAGTGAAGTACTTCAAAAGAATCTGATATTGATTCCAAAAAATGCTGTTACAACTGAAGTCGTTTGCACCGATCTTACTGGACAAGTGATCAAGAAAACAAACTTGCCAAATGATATAAATGCACAAAATATTAGTCTGCTAGAAAATGAAATATGGATCAATACTTCATCGGGTGCGCTCCGTATGAATGCAGACTATTCTTTCTCCCCTTTCTTTAAAAATCAAAACATCAATTGCCTGCTGAAGGACCGCGAAGGCAATATTTGGGTGGGGACTGGAGGCAGCGGCATTCAACTCATCACCAATTTTCAAAACAGATCAATACTCCAAGATGAAAAATCTATTGTTCGTCTCAAAATGGCCAATGGCTTATTGTATGCTGGATCTGCTGATAATGAACTATTCGAGGTCGACCTTGTAAAAAACCAAATCACTCAACGAAATAAACTTGGTGACTCCCGCGAAATCGCAATGATATTCGTAGACCCTAAAACGAAAGTGAAGTACGTTACGTCTGACTATCTCTATACAATCAATTCAGAACAAAATATACCAGTCAAAAAGGATCGACTAGCCGTAAAATCGATGTGTATTGTTGATGAAAAATATTTGGGTTTTTCTGCAACAGGTATCTCCGGACTCATCGTGCGCCAAGGTGCTGAAAGACTCGAATCACCATGGGATCAATGGGGCAGGCAAAGTCAATTAAACACTAGTCTATACATCTTGCCTATCGAGCAAGAAACACGCGGAAAAGATGTTGAATACGTGGAAGCAAAAAAAACGCTTTACATGTTGACGAATAATGGACTTCTAGCGTTCACCCCCAACACGAGAAAAAAAATTTTAGATGAAGACAAACCCATTTATGGAAGACAACTTCATCAATACAATGGAAATTTAATTATTTTAAAAACAGACGGAATACTAAATCTAATGGATCCTGAAGGGAAAATCAAGGAAATTCCTATAAACAAAGACTACCGTATCCTTCAATGCAGCGTTTTCCAAGATTATATTTTTGTTGCAACTCAAAAAAATATTTTATGCTATAGTTTTCTCACCCAGCAATCGCACATCTTACCCATTGATATTTCCTCTTTAGAGGTTTGGGACTTTGTTGTTCTCGAAAACAATATATACATCGGGCATTCCAAAGGTTTGCTCTTGTGTGATTGGAAACAAAAAATGCAAGAAGCGAAAGAAATTCACTTCGAAATTCAGTCATTTAGTGTTAATGGTAAAAAACTAGATCCTTTTGTATTTCATGAATTAGAGAATAACCAAAACAATTTCAAAATAGAATTCGCTCTACTTCACTACAATATCGCGCTTTTCACGAATGAATTCTACCGAATAAATGATGGTGAATGGAAAAGAATTGACAGTAAAGAAAGAATTATTGAGGCCACTGACTTGGCTCCCGGTAACTACACAATTGAATTCAAAATTTCTGATCAAATACAACCACAAAAGCTTCAATTTAAAATATTACAACCTATCTATTTGAGACCGTGGTTCATTGCGTTTTTCGTTATTCTAGCCGTGGCTTCGGTGTTCCTGATCGACCAATGGAAAATAAGCAGATTGGTAAAAAAGAATAATTTACTTCAAGAAAAAAACGAATTACTTGAAAGCAATATTTTGCTTGAACAAAGCTTGAGTAAATCAATGCTGACATCTATTCGAGCGCAGATGAATCCACATTTTTTCTACAATGCACTTAATACGATTCATGCCTATATCTTTAATAATGACAGGCAAAAAGCAGGAAGTTATCTTGTGAAATTTTCGAAACTCACACGAATGATTTTAGAAATGTCTGAAAGAGAATATGTAGCCCTTTCAGAAGAAATTAAATCACTGCAACTGTATTTGGATTTGGAAAAAATGAGGTTTGTATCAGACTTTGAGTTCGTTATTAAAGAAGAAAATTTAGGCAATGCTGATGTGCTTGAGATACCTTCTATGATTGTTCAACCCTTCGTTGAAAACGCCATCAAACACGGCCTTCATCACAAGAAAGAAGATCGAAAACTCACATTAAATTTTGAGCTGAAAGGTGATCTGTTGCAAATAATAATTGATGATAATGGTATTGGAAGAGAGCGTTCACGTAAGCTCAATGAGAAACGTAAAGATCACCAATCCTTTTCTATTAGCGCTATTGATAAGCGCATCGAGCTTATCAATCATCGGAGACCTAACTCCATTAAAGTTGAAACACTTGATAAATATAATACCAGCGGAATCGCACTTGGCACGAAAGTTACTATCACCATTCAAACCAAATTTCACCGCTAATACCTTTTCCTATGAGCTACAAAGCGATAATTATTGATGATGAAGAAATGGCTAGAAATCTACTAGCAGGAATGATTCGTGAATTCATTCCAGATATTGAAGTAGTGGGCTGTTGTTCGGATGTGGCTGAAGGCGTTAAAGCCATTCACAAACACAAACCAGATATTGTGTTTCTTGATATTGAAATGCCTACGCATACCGGGTTGGAACTACTCGATTTTTTCAATGAAGAAGAAATTGATTTTTCCATCATTTTCGTCACAGCCTACAATCAGTATGCGATCCAAGCCATCAAACTCGCAGCGGTGGACTACATACTAAAACCATTCGAACCAGAGGATATTTCTGCGGCGTTCCAACTTTTTCTGAAAGAAAAAAAACAAGGCAACTATAAAATTCTACAGCAAAACTTCAGAGGAGACGCTCCACAAAAAATCGCACTTCCATCTCTCACAAGTGTGCAGTTTGTAGAACTAAATCAAATCTTATACTTCCAAGCAGAAGGTGCTTACACAACCGTTGCATTGCGCGATGGGAGAACGATTACAGTGAGCAAAAGCCTAAAGTTGTATGAAAATATTTTACAGAATTCAGCCGACTTCTTCCGTTGTCACAGAAGCTATATCGTAAACGTTCGATACATCAAGGAATACGTGAAGGGTGATGGTGGATATTTATTGCTCGAACAAAATCATCAAGTATCGATCTCCACCGAAAAGGCAACCGAACTCTTCAAAATCATCGACGCCCTCCAAGCCTAACCCCCAACCCCAATCGCCTAACCCCAAACTCCAAACCCCGAACCCCGAACCCCGAACGCTATTCGCTTAACTCTTAATTTCCGGAATCTCTCCATTGACGATGAGCTTACCGGAAGTTTTAGCAATGATCTCTTCAACTGACACGCCAGGCGCGCGTTCTAGAAGATGAAACGCTCCGTCCTTTACTTCGAGTACTGCTAGATCGGTCACGATTTTTTTCACACACTTCACACCAGTTAGTGGAAGCCCACACGCAGGCATTAATTTAGAATTGCCCGCCTTATCACAATGTTGCATTGCGACAATAATATTCTTTGCGCTCGCTACGAGATCCATAGCGCCGCCCATTCCCTTCACCATTTTTCCGGGAATCTTCCAATTGGCGATATCGCCATTTTCGCTCACTTCCATCGCTCCCAGAATGGTGAGATCCACTTTACGAGCTCGGATCATTCCAAAACTCATAGCACTATCAAAAAATACAGAACCAGGTAAAGTAGTGATGGTCTGCTTTCCAGCGTTGATCAAATCGGCATCCTCTTCTCCCTCGATTGGAAAAGGCCCCATGCCTAGCAAACCATTCTCTGATTGCAATACCACATCCATGCCTTCAGGAATAAAATTAGCCACCAAGGTTGGAATACCAATCCCAAGGTTTACATACATCCCATCCTGTACCTCAAGCGCAATACGCTTCGCAATTCCATTTTTATCTAATGCCATAATATTCAATATTCGAAATTCTCAATTCTCGATTCTCAATTTTCTAAAACCCATTCTCGGCAAAGCCGAGATCATTTGTCATTTGTCTCTTGTCATTTGTCACTTGTAATTTGTCATTGTCTCACCGTTCTCTGCTCTATTCTCTTCTCGTAATTCTCTCCTTTGAAGATACGATGAACGTAAATACCCGGCGTGTGGATCATGTTGGGATCGAGCTCACCTGGCTCTACCAATTCTTCAACTTCTGCAATAGTGATTTTTCCTGCCATTGCCATCAAAGGATTGAAGTTTCTTGCAGTAGCGCGAAACACTAAATTACCCATTGTATCGCCCTTCCAAGCCTTCACAATCGCATAATCCGCGTCGAAGGCATATTCCATCAAATAATCTTTTCCGTTGAAATTTCGCACTTCTTTGCCTTCCGCTACTTCAGTACCTACGCCTGCAGGGGTGTATATCACGGGCATACCATAGCCTGCTGCCATACATCGCGTAGCGAGTGTTCCCTGAGGGACCAACTCTACTTCCAATTCTCCACTCAACATCTGTCTTTCAAACTCAGCATTCTCTCCCACATAAGAACTGATCATTTTTTTGATCTGTCTATTTTGTAGCAACAATCCCAACCCGAAATCATCAACCCCAGCATTGTTGGAAATACATGTCAAATTTTTGACTCCATTCTTTACCAATTGTGCTATTGAATTCTCTGGAATTCCGCATAAGCCAAAGCCTCCAATCATCAAGGTCATTCCATCGGAAATTCCTTGACATGCTTCCTCTGCGTTTTTGACTACTTTATATATCGGCATAATTTCTTGTTTTATTATTGATTCTCTTCAGGCTCTCCTTCAACTAAAATTCCTTCACCCGTTTCTACTGGTTCGCCTACAACAGGAGGCGTTTCTCCATCATCATTCCAATCAAAAGAATCGATACTCGCTCCTGTCTGAACATCAAGATTTTGTTTAAACACCTCATAACCTTCTGGTGCTTTAAAGTCTCCTATCGAAATTTTCAGGCGTGTATCTGCATAAACTTTCTTCATGAAATATCCATAGATCGGTAGTCCTGTATTTGCTCCTTGACCCAACGCAGTGGATGCGAAACGAACAGTTGGATCTTGCGCACCAACCCACACTCCAGTCACCAAGTCCGGCGTCATACCCATAAACCATCCGTCGGTGTTGTTCTGCGTAGTACCCGTCTTTCCAGCTGTTGGATAAGAAATGCCGCCGTATGGACGACCGCCTCTCAATCGAACCCCTGTACCACTTCCGCATGAACCATCGACTACACCCTTCATCATTCCCACCATTTGATATGCAACATTTGGATCTAATGCTTGATCGATAGCAGGATCTGCTTCATAAATGACAGTGCCATTTTTATCTTCTATTCTAGTGATAAATGTTGGTTCAATATAAACTCCCGCATTCGCAAAAGTGGCTGTTGCACCAACCATTTCAAACAATGGTAATTCAGCTACTCCAAGTGAAAGTGCAGGTACGTTTGGAAGCTTTGTTTTTATACCCATCTTCTTCGCCAAATGCACCACATTATCTACACCATATTCATTGATCAATCGCGCACTCACTGTATTCACCGAGTTTGCAAGCGCACATGACATCGTGTAACTTCCATATTTACCATCACTGTTTTGTGGACACCAATTACCAATACAAATACGATCACCACTTACAACATCACTTGGATGCTTACCCATTCTCAAAGCAGTAGCATACACCAACGGCTTGAAGGTAGATCCCACTTGTCGGCGCGATTGATACACATTGTCAAACTTGAAATACTTGAAATCAATTCCACCTACCCACGCTTTCACATGCCCTGTGCTGGGTTCGATACTCATCAAGCTCGCATGCAAAATCGCTTTGTGATATTTGATACTATCCATCGGCGACATCAAAGTATCAAGATAACTTCCGTGGCGATACACCTTCATTTTAACTGGTGTATTCATCACTTTTTCTACGCCCTTGTCATCCAGCTGATCCCACTCTTGGCCGCACCCGCCCTTATCTTCGTCACAATGGAAATATGATTTCCCATCTCTGCGAATAGCACTGATATACTTCTTCGGACGCTTACACTCAGGACATAAAACTCCGGTCAAAATTTTGTGACGCTCACTTTCTGTGATCGCTTGATTCATAATGCGATCGCGATCTTTATCAGCAATACCATTATAGAATGGATAATTTTCTTTTTTTCTTCTAGAAATATCTTTGAAAAAAGCTTTTTGTAATTCCTTTCCCAAATGCTCTTCCACGGCCCATTCCGCGTGCTCTTGCATGCGAGAATCAATGGTGGTATAGATCTTCAAACCATCGCTGTACAAATTGTATTCGCTTCCATCTGCCTTCTTTCTTTTTAGATCTCCATTCTCATCCTTCTCTGTGAGAATTTCATCTAACTTCGAACGCAACACTTCTCGGAAATACGGCGCAGGACCTTCATCGTGACTGATCCGCTGAAAGTCGATTCCTCGCGGCATTAATCTCAAACTATCATATTCTTCTTCTGCCAAGAATCCGTATTTCACCATTTGATTCAATACCACTTCTCTTCTGCGAAGAGAAAGTGTAGTGTCTTTCTTCATCGGATTCCATTTATTTGGATTCTGTAGCATCCCAACCAGCGTCGCGGCCTGCTGAATATTCAATGAATCGGGAACAGTATTGAAGTATACTCGAGCCGCGGACTTCACGCCCACAGCCTGATACAAGAAGTCGACTTGATTTAAATAAAGTGCGATGATTTCATCCTTGGTGTACGTTCTCTCGATCCGTGCAGCGATGATCATTTCTCTAATCTTCTGCCAAACACGGCGAAAAATGGAGACGTTTTCATACTCTTTGGTAAACTGAAGTTTTGCCAACTGTTGCGTGATTGTACTTGCTCCACCATCTTGTCCCAACTTTACAACGGCTCTAAATAGTCCTTTAAAATCAATGCCGCTATGCTCTCTGAAACGCGCGTCCTCTGTAGCAATCAAGGCATTCACCATGTGTGTTGGAATATTCTCAAACCGAACGTCCGATCGGTTTTCTTTGTAGTAAGAACCAAGCACTTTTCCATCCGAAGAAATAATCTCTGTTGCAAGATTGATTTTTGGATTTGCCAATGCTTCTACATTAGGCAGGCCACTTAAGAATGCTGTACATAATACCAAAACAACTAGCATCAAAGGTGCAAGACCTATAATCCATAGTCGTTTTTTATAATTTGGTTTCGATGCTGATTTTGCGCTCATGTGTCTGTAACGTATAGTCTACAAATGTATTTCAGGATGCTATTGCCCCTCTTTATGTTTCGAAAAATAATCAAAAACGAGACGTGCCATTTTCTTATTTACAACTTCTTCTAACTCCCCAATGGTGGCATCTTTTACGGCTCTAACAGTTTTAAAATGGAAGAGCAACTGTTGGGTGGTCCTAAAGCCTACCCCTGGAATCTCCGTTAATTCTGAACGAAGGGCCTCTTTGCTGCGTCTGTCGCGGTGATGCGACAATCCAAATCGATGGGCCTCATCTCTCAATTGCTGAATCAATTTCAATGATTCAGAGCGCTTATCAAGATAAATTGGCAAGCTGTCGCCCGGAAAATAAATCTCCTCCAAACGTTTTGCGATACCAATCACGGCAATCTTACCGCGCAGACCGAGGAGCCCCAAACTTTCTAAGGCTGCACCCAACTGGCCCTTTCCACCATCAATGATGATAAGCTGCGGCAAGGGCTCACCTTCTTCCAATAATCTGCTATACCGACGATGTACCGCCTCTTTCATGGTGTCAAAGTCATTCGGTCCCTCGACCGTTTTGACATTGAACTTTCTATAATCTCCTTTGCTCGGCCTTGCATTCTTGAATACCACACATGCACTAACCGGATTAGTACCTTGAATATTCGAGTTATCGAAACACTCAATGTGAACTGGCAAATCTTTCAAATGCAAATCCTGCTTCATTCGATCCAAGATGCGATTGGTGTGTCGCTCTGGATCTACAATCTCTTGCTGCTTCTGCATATCAAGCATATAGTGTGTACTATTTCGCTGCGATAAATCCAAAAGCTTTTTCTTATCTCCTCGTTGAGGAATCGTCACTATGGTATTCGGTAATTGAATATCTACTTCTATCGGAACACAAATCTCACGCGATCTACTCTGAAGTCGCTCGCGAATCTCAATGATCGCTACCTCCAATACTTCCTTGTCTGTCTCCTCCATGCGCTTCTTCACTTCTGCTGTATAGCCCTGAACAATCACGCCATTGTTGATCTTCATAAAATTGACATACGCAGCCTGTGAATCACTGGCAATAGTAAATACATCCACATCATGAATCGAAGGATTCACAATGGTGCTGCGCGCTTGGAAATTTTCAAGCGTATCAATTTTCTCTTTTAAAATATGGGCTTCTTCGAATCGATACTGCTCTGCTGAATCGTTCATCATGATCTTCAATTCACGAATCGCCTCAGAGAAATTTCCCTTAATGATCTTTCGAATATTTTCAACGTTGTGATCATAAGACTGCAAACTCTGCTTGCCCTCACATGGCCCCAAACAATTTCCCAAATGATACTCTAAGCAAATCTTAAATTTTCCTGCATCAATATTTTGCTTGGTCAAAGGCAGTGAACAACTTCTTATAGGGTAAAGCTTTCGAACCAGTTCTAAAACGGTATGCATCACCTTCGCCGAGGCATATGGGCCGTGATATTCGCTGCCATCCTTAATGACTTGACGTGTTGCAAAAATGCGAGGAAAAGGCTCGCGCTTGATGACAATGCTTGGATACGACTTGTCATCTTTCCACATGATATTGTAGCGCGGCTTGTGCTTTTTGATCAATGAAATCTCCAGCAATAGCGCATCCATTTCGCTTTCTACCACAATATACTTGATGTCCGCAATCTTGCGTACCAAGGCGGTGGTCTTCGAGCTATCATGATTTTTTACAAAATAACTGCTTACGCGGTTCTTCAGACTCTTGGCCTTTCCCACATAAATAATTTGACCCTCTTGGTCAAAATACTGATACACCCCCGGTTTGGTAGGTAGTACCTTCAAAATCGACTGTATGTGTTCACGGGGTTCCAAGACCACAAAGGTAACTCACCTTAGGGTCGATTGTGCAACTTGTAAAAGCGCACGGTATCAGTGATGCACTGATCTATCGGTTGAAATTGATAACCAAATTCTTTCTGAACTTTTGCAGATGAATAAGTAAAAATGAGCGATGCATTTTTAACGGTTTCAATGGTAACCAATGCCTTCTTTCCCGTAAGCTTTTCCTTAAACCATTCTGCAATGCGTGCTACCTGCAACATCCAAGGCTTTGCCTCCTTTGACGGGGTCTTTCGACCCAGGGCATTGCTAATTTTCACAAAAAGCTCTTGCATGGTCCAACTCTGGCTGACAGCGATATAGCGCTCCCCTGATCGACCTTCGTCTCGTAATTTGACCATCAGCTTTGCTACATCCTCGACACCCACGAAAGCTGTACCACCGGGCGGATAATACGCAAAGCCCTCATCTATTTTTGAAAAAATACTCGAGCTACTTCTACTGAAATCTCCAGGACCTATGATGAGACCTGGATTGATAATCACAGCATCAATCCCCTCTTGAATTCCGCGCCACACCTCCATTTCAGCAAGGTGCTTGGTGATTCCATAATGGGTATTGATCGATGAATTTTCCCACTCACCTGTTTCATCCACCACTTGATTCAATGTACGCTTCAACGCTGCAATACTACTCACATGCACCAAGCGCTTCACTTCTGCATCTTGTGCGGCATTCACAACATTGGCTGTGCCTTCTACATTCACATGATACATTTCTTTTCGATCACGGCTATGGTAAGAAACTACCGCCGCTGAATGAAACACATATTCTACGCCCTGCATTGCTTCTTGCAACGAAATGACGTCCAAAATATCGGCTTCTACCCATTCTATTTTCTCAAAATATTCTGGGTGACCATAAAACTCAAAAAGTTGTTTTACAAGTTGAAGATTACTCTGATGCCTGCGCATTCCTCGCACACGCTCTCCACGAGCAATCAGCTCGTACATCACGTGTATCCCCAATAAACCTGTAGCACCAGTAACTAAATTCATACTTAATTTTTATAGACCTTTACCGAATCGCCGGGAAGATCAATTTTAATTCGCTCCAATCGCGCTAATACAGTATCCTCAATCACTTGCATCACCTTAGCGTCAATTGAATAAGCTTTATAGCTTGTTTCGAAATCCTCTTTTTTGATGTTATGCTTAGCAAATACTTGGTCATAAAAATGATCAAGCAATCCCACAGTTGAATCTACCCTTTGATAACGCACAGTGTAAGCCCCTTCGAGCAATCGCACATCTACTAAGACATCTGCAAACTTGTCTTGTTCAATGGTGGCTGGTGGAACCAATTCCTTCTTAGGCCCAGCGCAAGCATACACCGCCATTATTAAAAATATGATTGCAAAATATCTCATTGTTCAAAGGTTAAGCGCATTCCTTTCTGCAATTCATCCCATACGCCATTGTCATATACGATATGACCATTGACAAAGGTTTTCTCAATCTTAGAATGAAAGGTCTGCCCTTCAAAAGGAGACCATCCACATTTGTATGCAATGTTCGATTTATCTACTGTCCACGGACTGTTGAGGTCTACTAATACGAGATCCGCAAAATATCCTTCTCTGATAAATCCTCTTTTTTCAATATGAAATAATTCAGCAACGTTATGCGACATCAACTGAACCATGCGCTCGATGGTCAATACTCCTTCGCGTACCAACTCCAACATTGCCACCATGCTATGCTGCACCAATGGACCGCCAGACGGCGCTTTCGCATACTTCTGCGATTTTTCTTCTATAGTATGAGGCGCGTGATCGGTAGCTATCACATCTATTTTTCCATTATTCAAAGCCTCCCGAATGTTCATTCGGTCGTTAGCTGATTTAACTGCTGGATTCCATTTGATAAAATTACCCTTCGTCTTGTAATCAGCATCCGTAAACCACAAATGGTGGATACACGCTTCTGCAGTAATCTTTTTTTCTCTTAATGGCTTTTCACCATCAAATAATTCCAACTCCTTTGCAGTGCTGATGTGCAAAATATGCAAGCGTGAACCGTGTTTTTTAGCAAGAGATACTGCTAGTGTAGATGATGCATAACAAGCCTCAGCATTACGAATCAGTGGATGTGCTTCAACAGGAATGTCTTCTCCGTATTTCTCTACATAGGCCGCCAAATTGCGCTTGATCATTGGGTCATCCTCGCAATGCGTCGCTATCAACATTTTTACTTGTGCAAAAATGTTTTCCAAGGACTCAGGATTATCAATCACCATATTACCTGTGCTTGATCCCATGAAAATTTTGACGCCACACACTTGCGTTGGATCCAACTTTAACAACTCATTCAAGTTATCATTGGTAGTGCCCATGAAAAAGGAATAATTTGCCAAAGACACTTCGCTTGCACGAGCATATTTCTGCTCCAAAAGCTCAACTGTAGTAGCAGAAGGAGAGGTGTTGGGCATTTCCATATAGCTCGTCACACCACCGGCAACTGCCGCGCGTGCTTCGGTATATATCTCCCCTTTGTGTGTGAGACCTGGTTCACGAAAGTGAACTTGATCATCAATCGCCCCTGGCAGTAAGTATTTTCCGCTGCCATCAATCACTCCCTCGCCATCCTTCGATGTGAGCGTACATGACTTATCAATTGTAGTGATAACACCTCCCTTGACCAGCACATCGGCTCTGTATTGCTCTTGCTCATTGACGAGCGTTGCTCCTTTTATAAGATAATTATTCATATGTTCTTATTATTGGTCTGCCCATTGTCCATAGTAAAACAGCGCTAAAAGCAGCGTAAATCCTGCGATGATAAAACCAAGTATAAAGGTTAGTGTAGCATTGAGTACTCTTCTCCACAAAGGGAATCGCGTAAACATAGAAATCAATCCCCACATGGAATAAATGAAAATACCTCCCAACCAAAGCGCTGCTCCTATATTTTCCAATATCTCATTATCAACTAAGCGTATGATTATTAGCCCTAAACCAAACCAAGTAGTATGACCGAAAATGAATAAAAAGCCTGTAAAAATTTCTACGAAATTTCGCTCCTTGCGATTGAGCAACCAGGCGATGAAGGCATATATGGGAATGCATGCTATCACTAGGAATGCATAGTATTTCCCTAAAGCGTAGGTAATCGTTTCTCCAGAAACTTGAAAGTCTTCATCCTCCATTCCCGAATCAATGGGTGCTGCGCCAGGTTCGATGCCATCGGTCTTTACACCCAGGGTCATCACGACACTAAGAATAATGACATATGCCAGCGGACGAAAATGACGAATTCTTTTACCATCCAAAAACTCTCGTGCAGCTGCACCTGGATTGAGAAATAATTTTTTGGCGGTGTATAAAAAACCTTTGTCTAAATGAAGAATAGAATGTGGAATATCATGAAAGAGAAAATGCCAATCAATGCGCTTTGTATCTCCTTTTTGACCGCAATTCGGACAAAATTTTTCGTAGACCATGTGATCACAATTGAGACACCGAATCCCTTTCATAAAAAAGACTATTAAGGTTTGTTCTTTCTGCTCACGCGTCGGAATCTCATTTTCAAGACTCCCAAAACTGCCTCGTTAAAGATATTCATACTCATCTTACTCACACCAAACTCTCGGTCAATAAATGTGATGGGTACTTCCACTATTTTAAATCCGAGCTGCTTGGTATTGTATTTCATTTCAATTTGAAATGCATATCCAATAAATTGAATGCTATCTAAATCTATTGTTTGAAGTACTTTTCTAGAATAACATACAAAGCCCGCAGTGCTATCGCGAACCCCTAGCCAAAGAATAGTGTTCACATAAAGCGAAGCACAAAAACTCATGGCCAAACGCTTGAACGGCCAATTCTTAACTCCTCCACCTTTCACATATCGTGAGCCAACACTCATATCGCCACCTTGTTTCACGCAGCCTTCGTAGAGGCGCACAAGGTCTTCCGGATTATGTGAAAAATCACAATCCATTTCAAACACATATTCATAATGACGATCCAAGGCCCATCTGAAACCCGCGATATACGCCGTTCCTAGACCTAACTTTCCTTTTCTTTCAAGAATATGTAATTGGCCCGTAAATTCATTTTGTAATGTTTTGACAATTCCAGCAGTGCCATCAGGACTACCATCATCTACAATAAGCAAATGAAAATCTTTAGACAATGAAAACACCTTGCGAATCATTCGCTCGACGTTTTCCTTTTCATTATAAGTAGGTATGATAACTAAACTGTCGCTCACAGAGTAAAGTTTGAGCGACAAAGATAAGCGGATGCCCGCTCCATTTTAACAAATACTGTTAAGCCTTTTCGGTATCCAATTCTTCAATCAAGGCATGAACCTTTTCGACCATTTTCTTGGAACCAATAAACAAAGGAACCCTTTGATGTAGATCGGTTGGCTGCATTTCCATCACACGGCGTTTGCCGTCTGTAGCCATGCCTCCAGCTTGTTCTACAATAAAGGCCAAAGGATTGGCCTCATACATGAGGCGCAACTTTCCGTTGGGAGCGGACTTCGTTCCAGGGTACATATAAATGCCACCCTTTATCAAATTACGGTGCACGTCCGCCACCAACGAACCGATGTAACGCGCTGTATATGGGCGATTGGTCTTCTTATCCGTTTGCTTGCACCAATTGAGATACTCCTGAACGCCTTTGCTAGAACTCAACAAATTCCCTTCGTTCATTGAATAGATTTTTCCATCCTCCGGAATAGTCATGTTCTTATGACTCAAACAGAATTCGCCAATGCTGGGCTCCAGTGTAAATCCATTAACACCATGACCAGTAGTGTATACCAACATAGTGCTCGATCCATAAATCACATAGCCAGCAGCTACTTGCTCATCTCCTTTCTGAAGAAAATCATTGATGTTGGCAAGGTCGCCAACACTACTGGTTCTTCTAAAAATGGAGAAAATGGTACCGATGCTCACATTCACATCAATGTTGCTGGATCCATCCAATGGATCGAACAACAATACATATTTCGCCTTGCGATTGACCTCCGCATCAAATGCAAAATACTTTTCATTTTCTTCACTCGCCGCGCCACACACTTGACCTCCCCATCTCACTGCATTGAGTAATGCATGATCTGAAAATACATCCAACTTCATCTGGGTTTCACCCTGCACATTCGTAGTACCTACTGCTCCAAGGATATCTTGAAGACCAGCCTTGTTCACTTTGTGATTAATGATCTTTGAAGCCACACCGATATCGGTCAACAATCGAGACAAATCTCCTGATGCGAAAGGAAAATCATCCTGACGCTCCATGATAAATTCACTAAGGGTAACAATACTACTCATGCTGCAAAAATACTTCGCAAAAGCCTAATCCGCGCGACTTTCAGAAACTTTCATTAAGTGTACTTCATACACTTTCAAAATCGTAAGCAAAAAAATCCCCCGATTTCTCGAGGGATTCTATCTTCTTAAATGACAATATTCACTATTCGCTTCGGCACCACTATCACTTTCTTCGGTGTTTTGCCCTCAAGGAAAGCAACTGCCTTTTCATGTGCTAATGCCGCTTTCTCCACATCCGCTGCAGACATGTCTACTGGCAAGGAAATAAAGAAACGTGTCTTGCCATTGAATGATACAGGATATTCGAAATCGTCGTCTTGCAAAAACGCTTCATTCAACGCGGGCCACTCTGCAATAGTGATGCTTTCCGCGTGTCCCAAACGCTCCCACAATTCTTCTGCAAGGTGCGGTGCGTATGGAGAAATCAATACAGCTAGCGGTTCCAAAATCGCACGCTTATTACACTTCTGCTCTGTCAATTCATTCACAGCAATCATACAAGTACTCACCACTGTATTCCATGAAAAACGATTCAAGTCGTCATTCACTTTCTTGATGGTTTTGTGCAATGTTTTCAATTCCGCTTTGGTAGGCTCATCAGCAGAAACACTAAATACATTTTCAGCATTGTGATACAATCTCCAAAGCTTGCGCAAGAAATTGTGAACCCCGTTGATTCCCTTGGTATCCCACGGTTTGCTTTGTTCAACAGGACCTAAGAACATTTCATAACAACGCAAAGTATCCGCTCCAAACTTCTCTACCAATTCATCGGGAGTTTGCACATTATACTTCGACTTCGACATCTTTTCTACTTCTGTATCACAGATGTATTTTCCTTCATCATTTAATATAAATGTTGCATCCGCATATTCTGGAAGCCACTTCTTGAAAGCCTCAGTATCCAACACATCATTGTCCACTAAACTAATGTCAGCGTGCAAACGCTGCGTTTCAAATTGATCCTTTTTATCAGCAGAAACAAATTGATTCGTTCCCATCACACGATACACAAAGCTGCTTCTACCTAAGATCATCCCTTGATTGATCATCTTCTTGAAAGGCTCGTCAAACGCGATAAACCCAAGGTCGAATAAAATCTTTGTCCAAAATCTTGAATACAACAAGTGTCCAGTGCCGTGCTCTGATCCACCCATGTACAAATCTACTTGACCCCAGTATGCAGCCTTCTCTTTTGATACAAACTCATTCTCATTTTGTGGATCCATGTATCTCAAGAAATACCAAGAACTACCCGCCCATCCTGGCATTGTATTCTTCTCGTATTTCCAATCTTTCGCACGTGCCAACGGTGGTTCTCCATCTTCTGTCGGCAAATATTTATCTACCTCTGGCAGTACCACTGGCATCTCAGAATCTTCTAATACCACAGGAATATCACCATCAAACCCAATTGGGAATGGCTCGCCCCAGTAGCGCTGTCTGCTGAATACGGCATCGCGTAAACGATAATTTATTTTACCTTTTCCAGCACCTAACTGCTCCAACTCTTCAATCACTTTCTTCACGGCCGACTTGTAAGTCATCCCATTCAAGAAAGATGAATTCATCAACTTCACTTCTTTGCTCGGTTCAGCTTTTTCAGAAATATCTACTCCTTCGAAAATCGCAGGAATAGTAATTCCAAATTTTTTCGCAAAATCAAAATCTCTCTGATCACCAGCAGGGACGGCCATTACAGCGCCTGTTCCATATCCCGCCAACACATAATCGCCAATCCAAACTGGAATTTCTTCGCCAGTAAAAGGATGAATTACGTGAGCACCCGTGAATTGACCTGAAATATTTTTCACATCACTTTGACGATCACGCTCTGACTTCAATTTCGACGATGCCATGTATTGCTCCACTGCATCGCGCTGTTCAGCAGTGGTGATCACCGGAACCAATGGATGCTCTGGAGCCAACGTCAAAAACGAAACTCCAAAAATCGTATCAGGACGAGTGGTGAATACTTCTATCGTAGCATCATGTTCTGCCAATTGAAAAGTTACTGAAGCACCCTCAGATCTACCGATCCAATTGCGCTGTACTTCTTTGATACTCTCCGACCAATCCACTGTATCCAATCCATCCAACATGCGCTGCGCGTAAGCTGTGATTCGCATACTCCACTGACGCATGAGCTTCTGCTCAACTGGATGTCCGCCGCGCTCGCTCACTCCATCTTTCACTTCATCATTGGCCAATACAGTTCCTAAAGCAGGACACCAATTCACCATAGAGTCAGCTAGATAGGTCAAGCGATATTGCATCAAAATCAACTGCTGTTGCTTGTGATCCATGCTCTTCCAATCCGTAGCACTAAAATCGCCTTCCCAATTTTTTGAGAAAAAGAATTGACTCTGATCTATCTTCTTGTACCAGTCTTCATCAATAGAAGCTTGCACATTATAATTACCATTTTCTTCAAACTTCGCTATCAATGTTTCAATAGGCTCGGCCTTATCTGTTTCGATATTATACCAAGCATTGAATATTTGTTTGAAGATCCACTGTGTCCATTTATAATAAGACGGCTCGCTTGTGCGCACCTCTCTGCTCCAATCGAAAGAGAATCCGATTTTATCCAATTGCTCGCGATAGCGGGCAATATTCTTTTCGGTGGTCAAGGCAGGATGCTGTCCCGTTTGGATCGCATACTGCTCCGCTGGCAAACCAAAACTATCATACCCCATTGGATGCAATACATTCCAGCCCTTGTGACGCATATAACGAGCATAGATATCACTCGCGATATATCCTAGCGGATGCCCTACGTGCAGCCCCGCACCGCTTGGATATGGGAACATATCCAAGACATAAAACTTCTTCTTGCTTGGATCTTCTGTTACACGATAGGTGGATCTTTCGCGCCAGTTGCTGCGCCATTTCTGTTCAATACTTCTAAAATCGTATTCCATGGGGTAGTAATATCTATTTCCGGAGCGCGAAGATACTCGCGATTTCAACCTATTTTTAGCCCCTAATAGACGAAAATCATAGTTTTTGCGTTTGTGCACCGCCTATTTTAGAATCTTGCCCCCCTTATGAAGCATTTTTTATCATTTATAATAGCTGTCTTTATTGCCTTTGCTGGTATAGCACAGAATCAAAATGGAGTCGGATCTTGGAAAGATCATCTCTCGTATTACAATCTGGTAGACGTATGCGAAGGAGAAAACGGTCTCATCTATGCAGCCACTTCTTCTAGTCTTTTTTCTTATGATAAAAATGAAGGCACCATCGAGCGTATTTCTAAGCTCAACCTTCTAAGCGATGTACGCATTTCAGCGATGGAATACGATTTCACAAATCACTTTCTAATCATTGGATATGAAAACGGAAATCTCGATCTTCTTATCAATGGAAAGGAACGTCAGAATTTACCGGACATCAAACTTTCAAGCCTCATCGGTGATAAAAGAATTTATAACATTGTTCCTTACCAAGACCGCATTTACCTAGCTACTGGTTTCGGTATCGTAGTCGTTGACCCTTTCAGAAATGAAGTGAAAGAATCTTATCTTCTCGGAACCAACGGAACTCAGGCGAAGATTGGCGATATCGCCATTCGTAATGGAAAAATTTATGCCGGACTACCTTCTGGAATTCTGAGTGCAGATCTATCAAATCCTATTCTCGCTAACTTTCAAAACTGGACACTATTGCCCAATTTTCCAGCAATATTTGATGGTGTTTCTCAATTAGAATTTGTAGATAATAAATTGATGGCGGTTGTAGATAGAGACAACGGAGATTACATTTATCAAGGCGATGTTGAATCCAATACATGGAGTACGTTTCTCAATTTTGGTGGACTCTTTTTCAATAATTTATTTTATGGAAATAATCAGTTAGTTGTATCCTGCAACTACACTGTGCTTCGTTATGACAACAACCTTCAGTTGCTCAGTGAAACAGCGCCCATTAACGGAAGTGCTGTTGCTGCCGCTGCCGCGATTGTAGATGCTGATAATACTCTTTGGATTGCCGATCTTTCTAATGGACTTCACAGTATAAAATCTTCTGAAATAAAGACTATTGTTCCACAAGGGCCAAGATATGCTGATGCTAGACGCATAGCGGCTTATAACAACAATGTCTGGGTAGCACATGGTGGAGTGAATGCGTCTTACGGACCTCAATACAAGGTTCGAAATATTTCATATAATCTCGGAGATACTTGGAAAGAAATTAGCAATCCGCAAGGCTTGAATACAGACTTCCCCAATGTGCTTGACTTCATGAGTGTGACCATTGACCCTACCGATAATAATCACGTTTATCTCGGATCGTGGGAAGAAGGATTGATTGAGATCCGTAACAATCAAGTCGTCAACATTTACAATGAATCTAATAGCACGCTCAAAACAGCTCCATTCACTTTCACTGATGAATTCGTGGGTGTAGCCAGTGTGGCATTCGATCTTGATGGAAATCTTTGGATGACCAATTCCTTTAACCCACAAGGGCTGCAAGCCCGCAGTCAAGACGGAACATTCTACGCATACAATCTTGCTCCTATCGCTTCTGTGGATCGCCGTATCACTGAGATCGAAGCGGCGCAATCAGGCTATATATGGGTGGTTGCAGATGGACAAGGACTTATTGGATACAATCCAAATGGTACACTCGATCAATCAAGTGATGACGTTTTCAAACTCCTCACCGACGAAGAAGGCCTTGGCAATCTCAACAGCAAAGATGTATTCTGTATCAAAGAGGATCTTGATGGCGAACTCTGGATCGGCACATTGCAAGGACTGTGTGTGCTTTATAATCAAGATGCGGTATTCAATTCAGATGAATTTGATGCTGAAACCATCTTGATTGAACAAGGAGGAAACATTCAAGAATTGCTCGCTACAGAAGCAATTACTTCTATTGAAATTGATGGTGGTAATAGAAAATGGATCGGCACTCAAAGCTCAGGGGTGTTCCTTTTCAGCCCTGATGGCGTGCAGGAAATTCTTCACTTCACAACTGATAATAGCCCTCTATTGACCAACAACATCATTGACATTGCAATCAATCAAGAGACAGGAGAAGTGTTTTTTATTACAGAAAGTGGTATCATTTCATATTTCGGTGATGCCACAAACTTCGCCACTGAAATCAATGAAATCAAAGCGTATCCAAATCCCGTGCGTGAGACCTACGATGGCGCTATTATCATTGATGGGCTCGCATACCAGTCGGTCATCAAAATCACCGACCTACAAGGCAATCTCGTATTCGAAACAGTAAGCGAAGGTGGTCGCGCCACATGGAATGGACTAGCGCTCAACGGCGAGCGTCCTGCTACTGGTGTGTATCTCATTTATGCTTCATCAAGTGATGGAAGTTCTAGTAACGTCGGTAAAATCGCATTCATTAAGTAGTATGGCCATGTCTTATCAGGAAGTATTGGATTATATGTTTTCTCAACTTCCAATGTTTCATCGTATTGGTCCTGCTGCATACAAACCAGATTTATCCAATACAATTGCTCTTCTTGAAATCGTTGGTAATCCTCACAAGCAGCTAAAATGCGTACACGTGGCAGGTACCAACGGAAAGGGTTCTACATCACATCACATTGCTTCCGTGCTTCAAGAAGCAGGATACAAAACAGGCCTTTGTACTTCTCCACACTTAAAGGATTTTCGCGAGCGCATCAAGATCAATGGTCAACTGATTCCCGAAGCTGATGTTATTGATTTTGTAGGAAAAAACAAGGACGCTTGGACCGACATTCAACCTTCCTTTTTCGAGATGACCATTGCTCTTTCATTCTGGTATTTTGCAAAAGAAAAAGTTGACATCGCTGTCATAGAAACGGGACTCGGCGGGCGTTTGGACTCTACTAACGTGATTACTCCAGAGATTTCTGTCATTACAAATATTGGCTGGGATCACATGAATTTGCTCGGCGACACCCTTGAAAAAATCGCTGCAGAAAAAGGTGGAATCATTAAAGAAAATATTCCGGTGGTTCTTGGTGAAATGAAACCGAATACTCATTCGGTTTTGGTAAATATTGCTTTGGAAAAAAATGCTCGAGTAATCGATGCGTCTCTCTCCACGGCTCCTCCACCACCATCCGCTTTGCAAGGTTACTACCAAGAAGAAAATCGTCGCACTGCATATCAGGCTTTAAAAACACTTACCACCATTACTCCTTGGAACATCACCGAAGACCACATCAGACGTGGTTTTGAGAATGTGATCAAAAACACGCAACTACTCGGAAGATGGCAAGTACTCGGTCAAGAGCCTTTCATTGTAGCGGATGTAGGACACAACAAAGACGGAATTGAATTCGTGATGCAGCAAGTCAAAGATCAAACTTTCGATCGACTTCATATTGTGCTTGCCATGGTGGCAGACAAAGACATTTCGACGATCCTGAAGCTTTTCCCTAAAGATGCTATTTACTATTTCAGTAAAGCACAGATCCCACGCGGATTAGAGGCACACCTTCTACAAGTACAGGCGTTGGAAGCAGGACTCGCAGGTGAAGTTTATCCGAGTATCGCGGAGGCTTTTTCTGATGCAAAAAAGAAAGCCTCCAAACAAGATATGATCTTGGTCGGAGGCTCTGTATTTACTGTCGCAGAAGTAATCTAATTACTTCAACTTAAAGAATATTGTAATAGACCCTTTTTGATTGGTGGTTGCGCTTGCATTAGTTGAGAATCGTGCAGACTTTGCAGCTCGAATTGCAAGTTCATATAGCTTTGCAGCACCACTCGCAGAAGTACTTGATTTGGCAGTATTCACGGTTGCAGATACTACCTTACCATTTTTATCTACGATAATATCTACTACTACTTTTCCTTCTTCTTGAGGTTTTTCATCGAGTGATGGATTGGCCGTCATGCTTCGACCTGCGAGTGCCCATTCACCATTTCCACCGCCGCCATTGAACAAGCCCTTACCATTTACAGATCCATTTTCTATCCCCTCTTTTTTTCCATCATCTTTTGGACCTTGCCCTGTTTCTTTTCCATTATTATTCAAAGCATCAAGTGCATTGTTTAATGGATTACTCACCGTTGGCTTTGGAGTAGGATTCGGCGTAGTAGTTGGTTTTGTAGTGTTCGGCTTTGGATCAGGCTTCGGTGCTGAAACCGGAGCTGTCTCTTGGGTCTCGACTGCTTCTTCTTGAACAGGCTCTGAACTCGAAGAAGCATTCTCTGAAGATGAATCATTGCTATCACCACCGCCCGTATCGGAGTCTCCAAGAGCTGCTACATTCAGTGTCATGTATTGCGTTCCGTCACCGTTTCCAGTGCCGCAGTCTTTCATGAGTAGCATAAGAAGTAACGCGAAGCCCACGTGGACTCCAAGGCTTCCTATCCATGATACATTTCTTTGTGTTGATTCAGATGTTTGCATATCACTCTTTTTTAGCTCTGGTGGCTATCACCGGATTGCAACGCAGTACCTTCAAGGTGGAGAAAAGTTCAATCGTTTCTCCAGTAGGTACATCTCTATCTACATTTAGTATTACAGTGCGCTTGTCATCTGGCTTTCCAGCCATCAAAGCTTCCAATTTCGATTTGATATCTTCCTTCGCAACCGATTCACTATTGATCGAGAATTCGAGGTCTTTGGTAATCGTCACTGATACTGCACCCGCTACTGACTCGCCGGTAGAGGTCTTCGGCAAATTCACCGCTTCTCCATTCACTGCCATGGTCGACATGACGATGAAGAAAATCAGCAGCAAGAATACCAAGTCGGAAATCGACGACATATTCGCTTCCGCACTGACTTTATTTCTTTTTCCGAAATCCATGGTGACCTCCTTAATTAGTAGGTTGCTCTAATATGTCGATGAATTCAACAGCACGAGCTTCCATTTTGTGAATCACCTTGCCGATACGACCAACAAGGGTATTGTATGCAACGAATGCGATGATACCCACGATCAAACCAACAACGGTTGTAATCATAGCAAGCATCATATCTCCACCCATTGAGGTTAAGTCTGGTCCATTTACTTTGATCGAGTTAAATACACCCACCATACCGATTACCGTTCCTAAGAACCCGAGCATTGGTGCCGCACCAGCACTGGTTGCCAAAAACGATACGTTTTTTTCTAGTGTATAAATCTCGAGCTTACCGACGTTTTCAATTGCTGCTTTGATATCGCTCATGTCCTTACCGATTCTTGAGATACCTTTCTCAATCATTCGAGCGACGGGCGTTTGGGTAGTAGCACAAAGATTTTTAGCACTATCCAATTTTCCTTGATTGATATACTCTTTAATTTTTTCCATAAAATTTCCTTCTTCCTTCAACGCCTTGTTGATGGCCTGTGATCTTTCGAAGAAAATGTAAACAGAAATAATACTGAGAACGATCTGTGGAACATAGATGTACGCTCCTTTCAGAAACTCGGCAAGAAAATCAATATCATTTGATGGGGCAACAGTTTCAGGTGTGCTCACAGCTTGGCCGGCCACACTCAATCCATCTTGAAGAAAAAAGATAAAATCCATGGGTAGTTGATTTAAGGTAACAAAATTCACACTTGCGAATTTTCAACGAGCAAGTTGGCTGAAAATTGCCTCCCTAAAATTCCACCGTCAGGAACTTATTCAACATGCATTGTCAATGAAGTAGCATCATCTCTATGATGTATACAGCCGCTCCGCCGAAATAGCCGATCAATGCCCAAAGTGATACATTTTTCAAGTACCACATAAAGCTGATCTTCTCAAGGCCCATGACCGCTACACCCGCAGCGCTGCCAATGATAAGGATACTTCCTCCTGTACCCGCCGCGTAAGCCAAGAAGTGCCAGAATGGTCCATCTTGTACAAACATGTCAGACCAAGCATCACCCGTCAATGCAGGTGCAACTTCATACATGTTCATACTCGCAGCTACCAATGGCACGTTATCAATAACCGCTGACAGCAAACCAATCGCAATGTTGATGGCATAGACATTTCCCAAACTGTCTTTAAGTCCCTCTGCTAGGGTACGCAAATGTCCCACTTCCTGAAGAGCCGATACGGCCAATAGAATACCTAGGAAGAATAACACCGATGGCATATCGATTTTACGAAGTGCGTGAAGCGCACTGTACTTCGACTTTTCTTCATCCACCTTCTTGCCGTGCATGATTTCAGTAGCCATCCAAACAATACCTAAGCTGAGCATGATACCCATAAATGGAGGTAAATGCGTGATGCTTTTAAACACAGGAACAAATAACAGACCTCCTACTCCTAAAATAAAGGCAACACCACGTTCCCTTCCTGAAATTCCAGCTCCCGATTTCTCAGTAACGGCCGGCCTTTCAACATTCCCCTTCATGACAAATGAAAGAATGACTAATGGTAATAATAAGTTCATCAAACTTGCTAAGAAGATTTCCTTAATGATACTTACAGTAGTGATTTGCTTGCCGATCCAAAGCATAGTAGTAGTAACATCTCCAATAGGTGACCATGCACCACCCGCATTTGCTGCGATGACAATGATACCTCCAAAGAACCATCGGGTCTTTTGATCGTCAATGAGTTTTCTCACCAAGCTCACCATCACAATAGCCGTCGTCAAATTATCTAGCGCTGCTGATAAGAAGAACGTAATGATTCCCAAAATCCATAAGAGCTTGACTTTATTCTTTGAGGTGATGCGATCGGTAATCACTCTAAAACCTTCGTGCGCATCTACTACTTCAACGATGGTCATCGCTCCCATCAAGAATAAAAGAATACCTGCTATCTCCTGCAAATGATGCAGCAGTCGATGATCGAAAAATTCATGCAGCGTCATATCAGTGCCTTCAGACACTTTCAAGAAATCACCAAGTTGTTGGAAATAGACCGACAAATGATCAGGAACAGCATGCGCTCCAACTACGAGAATCGACCAGCACAAAACCCCTGTAATAAGCGCAGAAGCTGCTTTGTCGATTTTAATTGAATGTTCTGTAGCAATGGCGATGTAGCCAAGAATGAAGACAATGAGTATAGCTATTTCCATAAAAAAATTATTGCGTGGGCTGACCGGTCTTGAGATACATTCTCACGTCATGGCGCGAGCCTATTTGCATCACATCTACCAAATCTTGCACACTTAGTGTTCTGTCAATATTTATAGCACAAGAAATATCAGGATCCTTTTTTGCCAAAGCTTCCAAGCGAATGTCTAATTGCTCAAGCGTTAGTTGATCACCGTCAATATAATAATTTCGACTTGCATCCACTGTGAGCTGCACATTCCGTTTCGATTCCTTTTCCTTGTTATCCGCCGCTTCTGGAAGAAGCACTTTGATAACATTCGGATTGGTCATGGTGGAAATGATCAAGAAAAAAAGCAAAAGAAAGAACATGATGTCATTGAGCGAGTGTGTACTCACTTCAGCAGCTCCTTTTCTTCTTCTATTAATTCTCATCTTAGTTCTTGCTGCCTTTGTTTAATGCAACTTTTAATGCCAACGAATGCTCTTGAATCTTAGCGACAAAGCCGTCGATTTGATGTTGGAATAAATGATATGCCGAGAAAGCAATGATACCTACTACCAATCCCGCAGCGGATGTAATCATCTTTTTGTAAAGACCTTCAGAGATAATGGAGATAGAAATATCCTGTGAAATTGAAATATCAAAAAAGATGGTAATTACCCCGACAATTGTTCCCACGAAACCCAGAAGTGGCGCAAGACCCGCGATCATAGATAAGTAGCCAAGCCCTTTCTCAAGTCTCGCCACCTCCACATTTGCCGCGTCTTCTAATACTTTATCCAAGTCCTCACTTGTCATTCCTGAATAGATGAAAATTCTACCCCATGAACCTTTACTGGATTTACACAGCTGTAATGCCTCGTTCTTTTTTCCTTGTGATAGCAAGTCTGTCAAGGTTGCTAGATCCTTGTCATTTACCTTCATATTATTAGAAAAGAACATCAAGCGCTCTGCTATGAGAATGAGTGCAATCACTGATAACAGTGCAAGTGGAATCATAACAACTCCACCTTTTAACAACAACCCCAAAACGTCGAGCGAGGGCTGAACCCCTTCTGTTTGTAGTAAAATCATATTTCGAAAGAATAACGAGGACAAATATAACCGATACAGACAGCTTGATATTCAAACTGATTATGGTTTAATCAACCGATAAAGGCTTATAAAATTGCCTACCATTCACTTTTTGTGGCTACCACTCATCCGAGTTGGCATACGTCACTGTTTTGATGTATTTATATTTACCTGAAAGAGCATAAAATGGAAACCATTTACAAATCGAAAATCGGCCTCGAACTGGCAATACCTGTATTCTTCGTTTTGGGCGGAGTACTTATTGGAGCATTAATCAATCGACCATCCTGGCCTATTTTCTTTATTATAATTCCAGTATTTAGTTTCATTGCATACCTGTTTCTCACAACCAAATATGCCATCCTCAACAATGAACTCACCATCAAATGTGGTTTTTTGTACCATCAAAAAATTCAAATAGATACCATCACTAAAATTATTGAAACCAATAATCCGCTTAGTTCGCCCGCTACATCACTGGATCGAATAGATATTCGATTCAAAAAATCTGGTAGTGTGATGATTTCCCCCAAAGAAAAACAAGCATTCATAAATCATCTGGTATCCATCAACCCTTCCATCGAAGTAAAATACAAGAAGAAATAAAAAGGGCCGGCACCAAGCGGCCCGACCCTTTTCGTTATCTCTAATGATATTTTTCTTAAACTAATTTCTTGAGCGAAATTTCAAATGCAGTGTTTGCAATCAAGGTAGTTTCACTTCTCTTCTGATGTACATTTTTCAAAGCATTGTAGATCGTAACAGATGTATCTTCAAAGATCCCTTTATCTGTCATATCTACTTCACCACTGCTCATCAAATACGCGAAAACTCGCGCCATTCCGCAGTTTGCGATGAAGTCTGGAATCAGGCTAATCTTTTCATCTACTAATTCTGCGATAGGTCCGTAGAAAATTTGCGTGTCTGCAAATGGAACATTTGCTCCACAAGCAATCACCTTAACACCCGCCGCAATCATGCGTTCCACTTGATCATTTGTAATCAAACGCGATGCTGCACATGGCAAGAATACATCTGCTTTGACATCCCAAATCTTCTCATTTACTTCTTCGAAGCTCAATAAATTCGGCGCGCTCAATGCGTTACCTTGACGATCAATAAACATTTTTTTAATCTCTTCAAACGAATAGCCGTCTGTATTAATCAATCCACCAGCACGGTCGATGATTCCTACCACCACTGCTCCCATTTGGCTCATGTAGTAAGCACCAGCTGCGCCCACATTTCCCCAACCTTGCACTATAACACGCTTTCCTTTTACATCTCCACCCCAAAGGTTATAGTAGTGCTTAACGCTTTCCGCAACACCAAAACCGGTAATCATGTCGGCTACCTTATATTTTAATGCAGTAGACGGAGTGTATTTTTCATCCTCTAATACTTTTACTACACCAAGACGAAGGTTACCGATACGCTTTACCTTCTGAGCTTCTGTTGGTTGGAAGTGCCCGTTGAAGACGCCTTCTTGTGGATGCCAAATACCACACTCTTCGGTCATCGGGATAACTTCATGGATTTCATCCACATTTAAGTCTCCGCCTGTTCCATAATAATGTTTGAGAAGTGGAGCTACAGCAGCGTACCAACGCTCGAGTACTCCTTTTTTACGTGGATCGCGCGGATCGAAATTGATTCCGCTTTTCGCACCACCTATTTGTGGTCCACTCACGGTGAACTTGATCTCCATTGTTTTTGCGAGCGACTCTACCTCGCGCTTGTCCAAGCCAAGACGCATACGAGTGCCACCACCTGCCGCTCCGCCGCGAAGTGAATTAATCACTACCCAGCCTTCGGCTTCTGTTAACGCATCCTTCCATTCGAAAACCACCTCTGGGCGCTTGTTTTCGTAGGTCGATAATAAATCTTTCATTTCATGCAGGAATTTGAGACGCCAAACCTGCTTTTAATATTTCATTCTTGCAAGAAAAAAATATTCTATTTGTCAGCACTCAACTTTTAAGGATTCCAAATGGCACCGCCAATCGAATCTCTCGAGGCCCCTGTTACAGAAGCTAAAGTATTCACTTCACCGCGATATCTAAGCACTCCTAGGAATGCAAATACAAGCGCTTCTTTGAAATCAACAATCTCCTTCGACGGTATATGGATGTCGCAATGAGAATGTGCTTTTATTCTTTCTATAAAAAAATGATGCTTCGCTCCGCCGCCTGTGACAAGCACTTTCGAGATGGACTCATCATTCAAAATACGCGCAATTTGATATGCTCCATGCTCCACAGCCGTGCACATCAAGTCTGCAATGCTATGATTTGTTTGCTGAAATTTCGATAAAAAGTTTGCTTCAAAAAATTCTCTTCCCAATGATTTTGGTGGTGCCGAATGATAATAGGATAGCGCATTCCATTCTTCTAACAACGCGGGAATCACTTGTCCTGAGCGGGCAACACGACCATCTTCATCGAAGACTAAATTCATTTTTTCCGCTAAAAAATTGAACATCATATTGCACGGAGCAATGTCGAAGGCAATACGTTTTTCATTTTTCTCAAAAGAAATATTAGATATGCCTCCTAAGTTGAGACATGCCTCAAACGACGAGAAGAGCAGTCGATCACCAATAGGAACTAAAGGAGCACCCTGCCCACCCAATGTAACATCTAACGATCGGAAATCCGCAACCACCGGCAGTTTGCAAACACTTGCAATCGCTGAAGGAGAGCCAATTTGCAAGGTCCATCCAGCTTGTGGTCTATGAAAAATAGTGTGTCCATGTGAGGCTATAAAGTCGACCGAATGATTTTTTGATGAAATAAAATCGCTCACCCATTCACCATGAAGCACGCCTAATTCGTGGTGCAATTGTATTAGCGCCTCACCCGAAATATGATAAGCATTCGAGAGTTTTTCCCGCCAATCCGCACTATACGAAACAGCGCGTGTATCGCGGATTTCAAAGACCCAACGACCTTCCTTTTTTTCAAAAAAACAATACGCGATATCCAGACCATCGAGCGAAGTACCGCTCATTAAACCAATAACGTGATGGCCAGAATTCATGTTGTTTTATTTCAAACTTACAACACTTCCCTCATACATGCTCTCACGAATTTCGCGAATAGCTTTATCAGAAATATAATCGTCGTAAGTCATGCGCTTATCGATAACCCCTTTCGGAGTAATTTCGATAATACGATTCGCAACTGTATGTGTGAATTCGTGGTCATGTGATGTGAAGAGCGCCACGTGCTTCCAATCTTTCATTGCATTGTTGAATGCAGTGATCGATTCAAGATCTAAGTGGTTTGTTGGTTCATCTAAAATCAAACAATTTCCATTCGCCAACATCATACGTGAAATCATGCAACGCACTTTTTCACCACCGCTCAATACATTTGATTTTTTCAAAACCTCTTCACCACTAAACAACATTTTACCTAAGAAACCACGAACATACGTTTCGTCTTTATCCGTAGAATATTGTCTCAACCAATCAACGAGATTGTCGTCGCCGTTGAAATATTTATCGTTGTGGTTTGGAAGGTAGGCCTTGGTAATGGTGCTTCCCCATGCGTACTCACCTGAATCTGGCTCGTCCAAGCCATTGATGATTTCGAAGAATGAAGTAATTGCACTGTGCTCTTTTGACAACACTGCTACTTTATCCCCTTTTACCAAAGTGAAAGTTATATCGGAGAAAAGCAATTGACCTTCCGCAGAAGTCTTTGATAGATTTTCTACGTTTAAAATTTGATCACCGCAATCTCTGTCTGGTCTGAAAATAATACCTGGATATTTACGTGTCGATGGTTGAATATTATCGATCACTAATTTATCCAACAATTTCTTTCTACTCGTTGCTTGGCGGGACTTAGACGCGTTGGCACTAAAGCGTTCAACGAATTCTTGTAACTCCTTGCGCTTATCTTCCATCTTCTTGTTTTGATCCGCGCGTTGGCGCAATGCCAATTGGCTCGATTCATACCAGAAGGTGTAGTTACCTGTATAAAGTTGAATTTTACTAAAATCGATATCTACGATATGTGTGCACACTGCGTCCAAGAAGTGACGGTCGTGAGATACCACGATCACCGTATTTTGGAACTCTGCAAGGAAGTCTTCTAACCAACCAATGGTCTCTACGTCCAAGTCGTTGGTAGGCTCATCGAGTAATAGAATTTCTGGATTTCCGAAAAGGGCTTGAGCCAAAAGCACTCGTACTTTTTCCTTACCAGAAAGTTCGCTCATCAAACGATAGTGCGAATCTTCTTTGATACCCAACCCGCTGAGCATGTTGGCTGCACTGCTTTCTGCATTCCAGCCGTCCATTTCCGCGAAAACTGTTTCCAACTCTGCGGCACGCTCACCATCTGCATCAGTAAAATCTGCCTTTGCATAGATTGCATCCTTTTCCTGCATGATTTGCCATAGCTTCTTGTTGCCCATGAGCACCGTTTGAAGCACCTGACACTCATCAAACTCAAAGTGATCCTGTTTCAAGACACTCATACGCTCACCCGGAGTAATAATGACCTGACCCGTGGTCGGATCTACAACGCCAGAAAGGATTTTTAGAAATGTTGATTTTCCAGCACCATTAGCACCAATTACGCCGTAGCAATTGCCCGGAGTAAATTTTAGATTGACATCTTCGAAAAGCGTGCGTTTACCATAACGCAGCGAAATGTTTGAAACAGAAAGCATTCTACCAATTTTTGGGGCGGCAAAGATAGGGTTTTTCGAATGGTTGTCAGCCTTTTGTTCATCCTAATTTTCCTATATTCGCACCCCAAACAAATCGAACAATGCATTTCGAACTAAGTGAAGAACACAAAGCGGTGCAGGCTGCTGCTCGCGATTTTGCTCAAAATGTCCTAAAGCCAGGCGTTATCGAGCGTGATGAAAATCAAACTTTCCCTGCTGAACAGATTAAACAACTCGCGGAGCTTGGCTTCATGGGTATGATGGTTGATCCGAAATACGGCGGAAGTGGCATGGACACCTTGAGCTATGCTATCGCAATGGAAGAAATCTCTAAAGTGGATGCGTCTACTTCAGTATGTATGTCGGTGAACAACTCACTGGTTTGCTACGGACTTGAAGCCTTCGGAACAGAAGAGCAAAAACAAAAATATTTGGTGCCGCTAGCAAAAGGTGAAAAGATCGGCGCATTCTGCCTTTCTGAACCAGAAGCAGGTTCTGATGCTACATCTCAGCGCACGACCGCTATCGACATGGGTGATTACTACCTATTGAATGGCACTAAAAACTGGATTACAAATGGTAGTTCAGCTAGCACATATCTTGTTATTGCACAAACCGATGCTGCAAAAGGTCACCGCGGAATCAACGCATTGATCGTTGAGCGTGGAATGGAAGGATTTATCGTTGGTGCAAAAGAAAACAAACTTGGAATTCGCGGAAGTGATACTCACACGTTGATGTTCCAAGATGTGAAAGTCCCAAAGGCTAATCGCATCGGTGAAGATGGATTCGGATTCAAATTCGCAATGAAAACGTTGAGCGGCGGACGTATCGGTATCGCGGCTCAAGCACTCGGAATCGCTGGCGGTGCTTTCGAACTTTCTCTTGCATATTCAAAAGAACGCAAAGCTTTCGGCAAAGAGATTTCTCAACACCAAGCTATTGCCTTCAAACTTGCTGATATGGCTACTGATATCGAAGCGGCAAAACTTCTTGTTTACAAAGCAGCTTGGATGAAAGACCAGCATTTGAACTATGATCAAGCGAGTGCAATGGCAAAACTTTATGCCTCAAGCGTAGCGATGAAGCATACTGTTGAAGCAGTGCAAATCCACGGTGGATATGGCTTTGTTAAAGAATACCATGTAGAGCGTTTGATGCGTGATGCTAAGATCACACAGATCTATGAAGGAACGAGCGAGGTTCAAAAAATCGTTATCTCTCGCGGAGTTCTTAGCGAATAAAACCCACACTTCATTGTGTAGAAAGAATAGAAACGGCCCGACATTGTTCGGGCCGTTCGCTTTTACTTAGCATATCCATCAATCGATCGATATGAAACGTGTTATCTCATGGTTACTCATTGCTGCCTGCATCGGTTTTGTAGGTTATGTGGTGTACACCTTTTCTAACGAACAAACTATAGAGCCTCAACTCTGGAAGGCTGTTCCCGCAGACGCAGCTCTAGTGGTGCAAATAAACGACCCACTAAAAGCAAGCGACTATCTCGGTCATTATGATCTCGAATGGAGCACTACAGCGAGTCTCCTTCTGAAAAATATCGGTAACGAAGAATGGTCGAAATACCTCTACTCTCCCCAATGTATTATCAGTTCTACAGAAGCGGGCCAAGGAATCGTGATGGTTGTAGGTCTTCAAAAAGAAACAACGCTTGAAAATATTGAAAGCGCCATTCTAGGAATAACAGGTGGAACAAAAGGTGTAGAAAGAAATTTTGAAGGAAAATCCATTTTTCCTTTTGGTGATTATAGTGTTTGTATTGCAAATCAACTTCTATTTTTCGCAAACTCTGAAGCCCTTCTAGAATCCGCTATTCGCAGCTCTTTAGACGAAGGAAAAAATATCGACCAGTATCTTATCACACTTAAAAACAAATCAGCTAACGATACTGGAATCGTATTTTTTGGAAAATGGAAAAAAGAAGAATGGATGAGTATTGAGCCTCATCAATTGGACGAAAAATCTTGGTATTACACAGGAATGATTGCTGCACCTGACTCTACTAAAATGCGTTTCAATTGGAGTAAATCAAGTGATGCATTTGGGGTAGGAAACTATTTACCTGCAAACACAGTGGCAGCCGAAGTTTGGTCCTTTGACGATTTCCAAGCAATGCGCGAAGCTTTTGATACAGGTATTGAAAATACGAATGAAGAAAAATTCACAAATGCATCATGGATTGATATCGGAGATAGTTGTCTGTGTGATCTAAATGAAGCACTACTTGATTGGAGAGGCGGTGTGCAAGGTTCATTCTTGTATGAATCGAATGGCAAACTCATTCCCATTTCCTTCGCTACTGTTATTGACAGTCTGCGTGTAGAAGAACTGATGGGAACGTTAGCCACTCCGCTTGCCAATAACTTGCTCGAGTTAAAATATCAGCCGGTGCAAAGCCGCTATTTCCAAAATGCTTTTCTGGTAAATCCCGTTTACGGAATTCAAGCGGGAGATGTATTCTTCAAAGGCGAAGATCCTGACGCATTGACGGCTATCAAGGCAGATATCCAAAGCAACAATACCTTGCAACGCTCCAAGAACATCAACGAATGGATGGATAAAGATGGAAGTGGTTTGCACTACTTCGGAGGTAAATATTTAACGGCTCTCTTCCCTCCCGCATTGCAATGGTTCTTTAACAAAGAAGGGATGAATGGCGGAACCATGAAGAAGCAAGAAAATGGAATCATAGTCGTAGAATGGTTTGAAGGTGAAATTAAAACGGCTCAAGAATTAGAGCCTACGGATGCAGGGATAATAACAGACACAACAGCCGTTGTACCAGAAGAAGCACCAGCTCCGCCAGCAGAGGCCGAGCCAGCAACTACTTCAACCAAAAGATGGAACACTATTAATCACAACACAAAAGAAAAAGAGGTATTTCTTCAACTGAAAGACAACACCATCCTTCTTCAAACGAGCGGAGGTAAAGAGTTGTGGAAAGCCGCCATGTCTGATCCTATTATTGGTGATGTGACACAAGTAGATATTTTAAAAAATGGAAAATTACAATTCGCATTTACTACCAAACGCGCACTCTATATCATAGATCGAAATGGAAAATCACTGCCTGGTTTTCCAGTGAAATTGAAGAGTGATGTGACAACAGGACTTTCTGCATTCGACTATTCGAATGATCTTAATTACCGCTTGATTTTTGGTTGTGCAAATGGTTCGATTCTCAACTACACCGTGTCGGGAACGCCCACTCCGGGCTGGCAATACACCACAGGACCTGTAGCTAAGAAAATTATTTTTGAGAAAAAAAATGGTAAAGAGCAACTTGTTATAACGTTTCAATCGGGAGAGTCACGCACATACAAAAAGAATGGAACACCACAGTAAAGCGGCATTCCTAGTAAGACAAGGAGAAGCCGAACAAGCATTCGAGTGGCGCGAAATACCTATGCCCGTAGCCAAAGAAGGCGAAGTACTAGTCGCCGTAGAAGCCTTTGGACTCAACTTCGCTGATGTACTAGCAAGACAAGGACTCTATCGCGAAGCACCGCCAATGCCGTGTGTGCTCGGATATGACATGGTAGGAAGAATTATTGCCGTTGGACCGAACGTTCATTCGGGTTGGATAGGAAAGAGAGTTACAGCACTCACAAGATTCGGAGCTTACGCGACTCACATTGCTACACCCGTGATTGGAATAACAGAGGTTCCAGAAGAAATGCCAGACTTCGCGGCATGTGCACTCGGCACGCAATACGTCACTGCTTACTACAGTTCTCGGTATTTACAACAAACCCGTAAAGGAGAACGAGTGTTGGTTCATGCTGCCCTTGGAGGTGTTGGTACTGCCCTCATTCAATTACTTCAAGATAGTGGTTGTGAAATCTATGCTACGGTAGGCTCTGATGAAAAGGTGGCTGAGTTAAAAGCGAAGGGTATCCACGCCTTCAATTACAGCGAGAAAGATGTTTATGTAAAAATTAAAAATCATCTCGGTAAAAATCACCTCGATGTGTCGTTCAATTCTATTGCTGGAACGACCTTCAAGCAAGACATGAAATTGCTTGGTGCAAATGGTCGCTTGCTTTTATATGGCTTCGCAGAAAGAAGTGGAAAGAAAAAAGGCAAATGGGCCACTTACCAGTTGCTTTGGAATATGGGAATCGTTATACCCATCATGATGCTAGCATTCAGCAAGAGTATTATGGGTGTTAACATGCTAAAGATTGCAGACCAAAAACCACAAATCATCAAAGATTGCCTGGATGAATTGGTGGCTCTTTGGAAGCAAAACAAAATAGCCCCCGTATCAGGCGGAATCTACAAACCAGAGCAATTAGCCTTGGCTCACAAGGACTTAGAACTGAGAAAAATCAAAGGAAAAGCGATAATTCGTTTATAATAAATCCGATTAATTCCGTTTCGAATCCTTTCCTCCCGAATTTAATACCGTTCGTTCATTGCATCGATATTTCGTTAGATAAAAAACGAACTTAGTAACTACAACCTACCAAAAGTGTATTTACTAAAACCTGTTTCTTATGTCTAACAAAGCATCCGATCAATTGCACAAACTCATCAAGAGTATGAGCAAGCCAGAGAAGCGCTACTTTAAGGTATTCTCTTCTCGACACATTATTGGTGATGAAAACAATTATCAAACATTGTTTGATGCCATCGACAAGCAGGACGATTACGATGAAGAAAAGTTGATGAAGAAATTCAAAGACAAAGTATTCGTGCAGCGTTTTTCCATTGCTAAAAACAGACTATATAATGCACTTCTAAAAAGTCTTGATTCATTTCACGCCAACAGCAGCGTGGAGGCGCAACTCCACAGACAAGTGCACTCTGCAGAAATCCTTTACAACAAATCACTTTATGATCAAAGTCTAAAGGTGTTGCACAGCGCGCGTAAAGTGGCGGAGAAACATGAGATTTTGCATCTACTTGCTGAAATTTCGAAATGGGAGAAACGCATTCTTGAAAAGAATAACTATGATGATATTCAAGATGAATCGCAGCTCAACGAGATTCTAGAAAAAGATATGGAGGTAAATGAAAAGCTCCGTATCAATAGCGAATTATGGAACATCAAAAGCAGATTATTTAGTCAGCTCTATCGCCAGGGAAAGGTTCGTAGTGAAAGCGAAACTAAAATGTTTGAGCGCATACTTGATGATGCCAAATCAAAATGGTCGGGTAAGGATGTTGGAATTGAAAATGAATATATGCTTCAGCACATTTCTAGCGCCTATCATTTCGCACTGGGGCAATATGCTGAATGCTATCCATATTTAAAGCAAAATATTTCTTTAATAGAAGGAAACACCCATCTATTCGAAGAAGAACCTGGCATCTATTTGTCAGTGCTTTCGAACACCATTTATGTTGGAATGCGATTGGGTGAATGGAAAGAAGCTTTTCAATATCTCGAGCAACTTCGCGCTTACCCTGCAACCCTTGCGGAGCGCATGAATGAAGATTTAGAAATTCGTCTTTTTGCTTTGGGAAAAAGTACTGAACTCACGCTATATGCTCAAAGTGGAGAGTTTGAAAAAGGATTAGAAATGATTCCTGAAATTAAATTAGGACTTGGTGCTTTTGATGAACATTTGAGCAACGTAAGAAAGGCTCATTTCTATTTCAATATCGCAGTGATTTACTTTGGTCTAGAGCAATATCACGAATCATTGAAATGGGTCAACAAGTTGCTCAACAACGTTGACATTGATAAAACAAAAGACATCCATTGCATTGCTCAAATCTTGAATCTTGTGATTCATTTAGAGCTTGGAAATAAAGATTTACTCCCATACACCTTGCGCTCGACTCAACGCTTTCTTTCGACTAGAAATAAAGTATATGAGTTTGAAAATATCATGCTCACTTTCGTCAATGAAATGCTGAAAAAACGTTCTTCAAAAAACTCCGAAAGTCAATATCAGCAGTTGATTGAAGAACTAGAAACCCTGAGAAAAAATCCGTTTGAGCAATTCGTTTTCGAGTACTTCGACTTTCTATCATGGGCAAAGAGCAAGCAAAACGGAAAGAAATTTCGTGAGCAGTTGGCAGCATAGCTAAAGAATGCGACCTTTGCAGCATGAGTAATGAACGTACTGAACTAGAACAACTGGGTGAGTTTGGCTTGATAAAGCACCTCACTCAGTATTTCAAAATCAATCATAAAAGCACCGTTAAATCTATTGGTGACGATGCAGCGATTCTATCAATAGACGACCACGAGCAATTGCTTGTAACGACTGATATGCTCGTAGAAGGAGTACACTTTGATTTGATGTACACCCCCCTAAAACATCTTGGATACAAAGCAGTGGTGGTCAACTTGAGTGATGTATATGCGATGAATGCTACACCAAAGCAGATTACTGTGAGCATCGCAGTAAGTAATCGTTTTTCTCTTGAAGCTATCGAAGAACTGTACAGCGGAATTCAAAAAGCTTGTGAGTGGTATGACATCGACTTGGTTGGAGGCGACACCACTTCTTCAAAAAGTGGATTGGTAATATCCATAACTGCTATCGGTGTAGCGAGTCCTGAAAAGATTGCAACGCGCGCCGGCGCTCGTCTTAACGATCTTATCGTGGTATCCGGGGATCTCGGTGGTGCCTATATGGGTTTGCAAGTTTTGGAACGAGAAAAAGAAGTTTTCCGTTCAGTAAATGAAGCACAGCCTGACCTTTCAGGATATGATTATATTCTCGAAAGACAGTTAAAACCTGAAGCAAGAAAAGACATTGTAGAATTGCTCGAGCAGTTAGATGTAAAACCAACATCAATGATTGACATCTCGGATGGTCTGGCTTCTGAACTCTATCACATCGCTGATCAAAGTTTTGTGGGTTGTGATATTTATGAAGAGAAAATACCGGTGAGTCCAGAGACGATTGCAACGGCAAAAGAATTCAACTTGGACTACACCACTGCGGCATTGAATGGTGGTGAAGACTATGAATTGCTCTTCACGATCAAGCAAAAAGATTTAGAAAAAATTCAAGGCAATCCTCATTTCAGCATCATTGGTCATATCACCGAAGAGGCTTCTGGGTGCAGATTAATCACACGAGCAGGAGAGCCTATCACGTTGAAGGCCCAAGGTTGGAATGCATTTCGCAATGAAATTTAATTACTAAGACGAACGTCTTTAAGATTCAATTGAAGAGAGCGTTGGCCTTGCCAAACGTTTTCTTCAATTGTAAATAGTATATCGATCGGAACATTTTGGCAAATCGCTTCGGCCCATTTCCCTAAGTCAAAACCGATTCCATCCATTCTTTTTTCTCTTCGCTCACCTTCATAAACTGCGAGTTTGAGGTGTGCATTGTTCTCCCCAACAGCTCTGGTAGCGCCAGCATTCTTGAGATTTCTGACCATGAAAACAGGCTTCATATTATCAGGGCCAAAAGGAGCAAACATTTGTAGATGTTTGAAGAATCGCTCAGTGATATCCGCAAGTTTTATTTCCAAATCATATTCAACGAATGGCTTTGGTTTTTCGCTATGCAGTGATTCCTTTATAATTTCATCGAAACGAATTCTGAAATCATCAAATTTTTGAGGTTTCATTGAAAGACCTGCTGCCATGGCGTGTCCGCCGTACTGATCTAGAAGGTCGCCACATTTTCCTAGTACTTCATATAGATCTATTCCTGGAATAGAACGAGCGCTGCCTGCAAGCTTTCCTTCAATTTCAGAAAGAACGATTGCAGGTTTATAAAACTCTTCTACTAATCGTGAAGCAACAATTCCGACAACACCTTTATGCCATCCTTCATTTCGAACGACGGTACTGAAAGACTCCATATAGAATGGGTCTTGATGCACAAATTGTAGAGCCTCTTGTGTAATCAGCTTGTCTATTTTTCTGCGCTCATTATTGTTGTCTTCAACTAGTGCGCTTACTTTTTTAGCTGATGATTCATCTTCTGCAATGAGGAGTTCTACCGCTTGTTTACCACTAAAAATTCTACCTGCGGCGTTAATTCTTGGAGCAAGAATGAATACTACATCCGTGATGTTCAGGGCAGGTTTTTGAAATTTCGCATGCTCCAACATGGCTTTAATTCCGGGACGTTGGTTTGTCTCCAATAACTTCAATCCCTCCGTTGCGAGTATTCTGTTCTCTCCCATCAACGGTACAATATCCGCACCGATAGAGATAGTCAATAAATCGAGGTAGTTGAACAAATCTTGTTCGTCATGCCCTTGCTTTCTGCACCAACCTTGTAAAAATTTGAACCCCACGCCACAACCGCTAAGGCCCTTATCGGGATAAAGACAATCCTTTCTCTTTGGGTTTAGTACTGCGAATGCAGGAGGTAAATCACCGGGGGTATGGTGGTCACATACAATTACATCAATTCCTTTCGTATTGGCTAAGGCAATTTTTTCAGCATCCTTGATTCCACAATCCAATGTGATGATGAGATCAAAATTTTCTTCAGCCGCCCACTCAACACATTTAAAAGAAAATCCATAACCTTCCTCATATCGGTCTGGAATGTAATAGTCACAATTGACTCCGAGATTTTTTAAAAATGAATATACCACCGTTACAGCAGTGGTGCCATCGACATCATAATCGCCGTATACAAGAATCTTTTGGCCTTCCTCCAAAGCAACTTGAAGACGGTCCACCGCCTTATCCATATCCATCATCAAAAATGGATCGTGGAGTTGCTCGAGTGAGGGACGGAAGAATTCTTTCGCTTGATCAAATTGATTAATTCCCCTTTGAAGAAGCAAGTGAGTGAGTACCTCGGAGATAGTGAGTTCGCTAGCCAAATCTTTAATTGTTTGACTATCAAAGCTTCTTTTCGGTATCCAATCCTTTTGCATCATTCTGCGAGGATACACCAAAAAACATCAATTGGCGAGTATGTTACCGAACATATATTCAACAATATGCAATGAATATGCAACCTATAACAAGTGGATCAGGTCTTTTTTTGTATATTCGAGCCGCTAAAATTTTTACCAAATGAAATTACGCAATTTTGCATTAATCTTCGTAACAGCCTTTGCCACAACCTTTTTCTTGGCAAGCTGCCTGAATGAAGAAAATAAAATCCCCGAAAACTGTTACGATGGAATCTTAAATAACGGTGAACAGTTTGTTGACTGTGGAGGTCCTAATTGTGAACCATGTGACCACTGTATCAACGGTGTTTTCGAACCTTTCGAAGGAGAAACTTGCACAGACTGTGGTGGAGAATGTGGAGCATGTCCACAATGTCGTAACTGTGTGAAAGACGGTGATGAAGTGGGTATCGACTGCGGTGGTACTAATTGCGGTCCATGCTCAGCACTTTGTGGTGACTTTATGCTCAATGGTACAGAAGAACAAGTTGACTGTGGCGGTGCCTTTTGTGAAGCGTGTCCAGAATGTGATGACATGATTATGAATGGAACCGAAATCGGTATCGACTGTGGAGGAACAGCTTGTTTGCCTTGTACGACCGATGGTAACTGTACTAACGGCATCGTAGACGGTGACGAATACTGGGTTGACTGCGGAGGTACACACTGTCCAGAATGTGAAACAATCCTTTCTTGGAAAGTTGGTAATATTGATCACATCGTTGACGAAGGACTTATCACTGCTAGTGCTACCGCGAATGTTCTTACATTCTCAGGTGCTAGTGGAAGCGGCGGGATAATCACAGTTACTGTAACAACTCCAAGTACTTGGACTCAAGGTGCGACTTTCCTATGCACTCCTGCTACTTTCCCTGCAAACGCTATATCTTTCATCAACAATGGCACTGGTGTTACTTATACAAATGAATTCACTGGTGCTAACGCATCTGTTGTACTGAACAGATATATCCCAGCTCCAAATATCTTCAGAGCATCATTTAGCGGTACTTTGAAGAGTGATACTGGTCTTACAACTAGCATTCAAAACGGTGCTTTCTATTTCGACTTCCCATAATAGAACTAAATAAATCATAAGAAAGCCCGTTGCAAAACAACGGGCTTTTTTATTGCCCTACATTTGTGAACCTCAAAAACATGCAATCATGAAAATGAAACTACTGACTCTGACTGGAATGATAGTCATTCTAGCGAACTTGAGCCTTTCAGCTCAAAAGGAAAATGCTATCGGACTTCGCGGAGGCTGGTTTGGAGGAGTAACTTTCCAACACCAACTTTCAGGTTCGGCAACCCTTGAATTAATCGCTCAAGGCAGATACAGCTGGTTTAACATTACTGGTCTCTATGAAATTCATAAAGACTTTTCTGATGTGGACGGAATGCAGTGGTATTATGGTGCGGGTGGACACATCGGCTTTTATCAATACAGAAAAGATCACCCTGTATTTAACGATCGATACACCGGCAGCGCAACCTTTGTTGGCGCCGACGCTATTATCGGATTAGAGTATTTCTTCGATGAAATACCTTTTCAGATAAGCATTGACTACAAGCCTATGATAAATCTAGGTGGTGGCGGTGCATGGTGGTACAACGACGCTGGACTTGCTATTCGTTACGTTTTTTAAATAAAAAATAGAGCATAAAAAAAGCCTCTCGAATATCGAGAGGCTTTTTTTATGCCTGAGCAAAAGATTATTTTACCATCATAGATCTCTTCAAAGCACCTTTAGTAGTAATTACTTCTACGAAGTACATACCAGCTTCTAGGTTTGATTGATCCATTGCGATTGTATTAGAACCTGCAGTAATTGTTTGAACTGATGTAGAGATTTTCGCTCCTGTAGCAGCGTAAACTGTAACAGTAACTTTTTCAGAACGATCAGAAGAAACACTCAATTGGAATTGACCATTGTTTGGGTTCGGATAAACATCCAAGCTCATTCCACCAATTGAAGACTCATTAACGCCTGCAACAACGAATGGCGCAGAAGTGAATGTTGGGCACTCGTCGAATTGACGCATTGTAACAGTGTAGTTACCATCAGCTGTCGGAGTGTAAGTAGCTTCTGTAGCACCTTCAATTTCTTGACCTTCGAAAGACCACTGGTAGCTTACACCTTGATCAAAACAAACCAAATTGTCATTAGATAATGATACGATTGGTGAGAATTTCGTCATGTTCGTGAAGCGGATATAGCATGGGAAATCAACGCTATCGATGAAAGCGTTACGGTTGTTCTGACGTGTTTCGATATACTCGTTACGAGCCATCTCAAGATTTGTTGGCAAATCTTGGAAGTGCCACTTCTTGATAATATAGTCACCTTGACCATAAGCAATGAATGCAGATATCTGCTCTGGGAAGCTGAAGTCAGCACCAGTAACAGTATTCTTTGCAGCTTGGTACATCACAGCACGTGCAGCATCTCCCTTTACTTCATCACGTGGTTCATAGATCGTTTGACCGAAGTCATTTGAACCATATTTACATGGGCCGTAAGTTGAAGTGATGTTTGTTACTTCACCGTAAGGGTAGTTACTGCGTACTGCATTACATTCATTTTGACGAACAGGAAGAAGGTTGTGTAAATCAGATACCTCTTCTGAATCATCAAAACCGGCATCTAAATATGTTGGCATCCAGCTTTGTGGGAAAGCGTGCTCACGGCTAAGAATACCGTCATTGCTACCTGAGAACTGGAAGCCTGCTTCATAAATATAATGATCACCTGAGTACTGACATTCTACAGCGTTTGCAGAATTACCACCTGCTGTGATAGTATCTTTTACATAGAAATCATTAATCAAAGTACTGATGTAATTTGAATAGAAGATCTGGAAGTAATCGTTTGGATAAAGTCTAGCTTGAAGATCAGATACAAATGTTGGAGCGTTGTGGTTCAAACCATTCCAATAAGTACCAAAGTTTGCATCAAGTGTTGCTGCAACACCTGTAGCTGGTGAATCCGTCAAGTAATTTTCAAAACCCGCTGGACCATTGAACGCAAATACTGCAAAATGATAATCAGTGCTCACTTCGATATTACGTGCATTGAAAGATGCTGGATCACCTACGTGAACAACTTGAGCACCTCCGATCCACTGACCTCTCTTGTAAGTTTGCATATCTGCAGGAGCTTCAGTAACAGCGCTTCCTTTCTTTCTCAAAACAACGTAGCCTTCTGCTGGTGTAGAACCTGCAGCGAAAGTAACGTTGAAATCCCAAGAGCTAAGACCTGGGAAAGTCAAACCTGTAGCTTGAGCAACTGGCTCAGAAGCCATAGAGCCACCGATACCATATACGTTGATTTCATAAGAACCCTCGCTTGCGTCGTCATTAGTAATGGTAACAGTGCAGAAACGTGAGCCATCTTCTGTTGGAGTGAAAGTCAAATCAAAACTTTCAACACCGTCTGCCCCAACTACTGTAGGGAATGAAGCGATGCTAAAATCAGATGCGTTCACACCAGAAATTGCAACATCAGAAATCATCAAATCAGTTGCAAGTCCTAGATTCTCGATGTTGATAGTTGTAGTAGTAGTGTTGCCGATTACTAAAGTTGATCCGCTTGGTACGTTAGAAGCATTTGCAGAAACATTGATTTCTTGAGCAGCTCCTACCGCAGGAATTGAAAGAGATACCTCATCCAATCCAGCGTTGTGTCCGCTTACTTTATTGGTAAAATAAAAACGGATAAAACGAGATGCTGGGTTTACGTTATCAGTGAACTGTGTGAAGCTCGCTGTTGGCATATCGTTTACAAAAGTGCGAAGTGCTGTCCAGCTAGATCCGTCTACTGACTGTTCTACTGTCATTGTACCTTGCCATGTTCCACCGCTATTCTGTCCTTTGAAGAAATAAGTAAGTGTACCAGCTTCTTCAGCGAACTCGATTTGTACATAGTCAGCTGTTCCATCCAGACGACAAGCTTGACCTACCGCTCCATTTGCGTAGCGAGGCGCAGAGCCGTTCAATGACTCTGTCCATCCCTCAGGAGTAGCAGTATCAAAACCCCATGATGTTGGGAGAATTGCTTGAGCATTTGCAAGCTGAACACTCGCAAACAAAGCAATGCACAATTGCACTCCCTTCGTAAATAATTTGTTTGTTCTCATTATGATGTAATTAAACTTATTGATCAAATTAAAAATTCATATTCACTCCCACATTCCAGCGGAAGCCCATACCCATAAACACACCAGCGCTGCTAGCATCAAAGCCTCTATCATTTGCGTTGGTTGATGGGTATTCATTATTTCTGGCATCAGAAATATAGGTTGCGTTGAGGATATTTAAGAGATTCAATCTAACGCCTAATTTATACTTACCCCAAACTGGGAAAGGATATCCGATATTCAAATCAACGGTGTAATAAGAAGGAATTTTCCAAGATTGAATTGGCTCTCCAGCTGCACTCAAACTCTCAGGATCGAAGTCGGCGTAGTAGTTATCAAAATAAGTGATACGTGGTTTGATGTAAAGACCCTTTACTGGCTCGAAGCGGATACCGAAAGCTGCTTGAAACTGTGCTGCGTCGCCTACTTTAATGCCCTTAGCATTGAACTGAATAGTATCAATTGGAGCTGTACCTAACTCATCAAAAACAACAGCTGATGACTCGGAAGTCCATCTCCAGTCGCCTACAGAAAGTACACCTTCCAAAGACACCATTCTATGGACCTGAGCCTCTGCCTCTACCTCAACTCCTTTGTGAAGCGCATTCATACCAGGTATACCAACAAAGTAACGTTCACCCGCCACACTGATTGTTTGATTTACTGGTCTGTTATTCCAAACGGTGTAATATAAATTCACTGCACTCTTAAAGATAGAACGATTGAATAAATAACCCAACTCTGCCGCGATGATGCCTTCATTTTCTACACCACGATATGGTGTTAAAGTTGTTCCAGCAAAAACGTTGCTCAGCATTGGTGCTCTAGAAAGATACCCTGAATTAGCATAGAAGCTATGGTTCTTGTTCAAGTTAAAACTTGCTCCACCTTTTACTGTTCCAGCAGGGAACGTTTTCCAACCTGTGGTTGGGTAATTTCCGCCATCATCTTTCAATCCGAATAGATTTTGACGAGAGTGCGAAACCACTGATGCCGTAGCATTGAGGAAGTAAGACCAGTCTCCGCGCTTTAATTCTAGCAACCCAAAAATACCAGCCTGACGAACAAAGCTTTGTATATTATATCCAAATCGATCTCCAACACGCTTCACGATATTCGTAGGGTTGTTTAAATCATCGCCGCTTGAATTGGGAACTGCATAATCTCCTCCTAACAAATCAAGCATTTCTTGATAACGACTTACTTGATAATAACGCCCATCAAATCCACCAGAGAATTCTAAGTTATCATTGATGCGATATTTCAAGGTCGAAAGCAAACCAACCCAATAGTGGTTGTTCACGTTTGCCCACATATAATTGCTCGACTTATATTGTGAAGTATCATTTACCACAGCCAAATCATAGATTGGTGTGAAAATAGTTCCATGTGTATTTGTGTAATAGATGGTATCAAAATCAAGCTGACCGGTTTGCTGATCAAATACACTTGTTTTTAAGAAAGTACCACCTCCATTTCCGAAAGATGCGTAAGCAATATTTGACAACGCAAGCTTTTTATTAATACTCCAAAAATGCTTTAAGTTGATGATAGGTTTGTGATAATAATTGACACGGTCTGAAAGCAATTCTCTTTCTGCATTTACATCTCCTCTGTTACGAGTAAGGTATCCCCAGAATTGATTGAATTGTAAGCCGTATCCACCTTCATCGCCTGCATATTGAGATTGATATCTCGTAGAATCAAAACCATTTTCGATGGCGTATTCCTTGTCATAATAATATATCTGTCTTCTACCTGGACGAGTATTGTGATTTTGTGGGCTACCCATTACTGAAAAAGAAAGTGAGTGCTTTCCCAGTTCCTTTTGAACTTTTACAAAATAAAAATACTGCTTCGAGCTAAGATTTCTCACCCATCCATCATTTGATTTGTGTGAGAAAGCTGCGGTAACACCCCAACCATTTTTCAAACGACCAGAATTAAAACCAATGGTCTGTCTGAAGTTTCTGTTGATACCAAATTCGGAGCTAATAGACACGCTTTGTTTTTGTTCAATGCCTTGGCTGAGGATATTGATAGATCCGCCCACTGATGGAATAGCGAGTTTTGAAGCCCCTAATCCACGCTGTACTTGAACCTTTTGAGTGACTGCGTCCAAACCGAACCAGTTTGACCAATAGACCCAACCGTTTTCCATATCGTTCATTGGAATACCGTCGACCATTACGGCAACGTTACGCTGATTAAATCCACGGATGTTTATACGTGCATCTCCATCTCCACCGCCAGATTGAGTAGCATAAACTCCAGGCGTAGAATTCAAAATCAAAGGCAAATCTTGCGTGCCGAGTTCTTCACGAATCTTTATTGCAGAAACGTCAGAGAATGCCACAGGAGTTTTTCTTCCTAGTGCAATGTCCGCAACAATTTCTACTTCATTGAGATCTACAGACTCAAGAGTGATGGCTAGGTCGATCGGCTTGCCTGTAGCTACAATTTTCTTTGTAAAATCCATGTATCCAACAAAGCGAACCGTAAGTGTGTATTCACCATTTGGAATATTCAACGTAAACTTTCCGTCTAAGTCAGTGCTTGTTCCTTTGCCTTCTGCATAGGAAACATTAGCGCCGGGAAGTGTCTCGCCAGTATATCCATCCGTGACAGTTCCTTGGACTTTCGTTTGGGCAAAAGAATTGAAAGAACATAGTAGTCCGAGTGCAATGATTAAGAAATATCTCATTGGTTTGGTAAAAAGTTGATGACAAAAGAAAGGGGTTTTGCAACCCCTCTCTTCTTTATTAGCGGAAAATTAATTTCTGATAATTTCGACTTCCGTCTTCGAACTCAACAAGTATCATATAGACACCTGGAGCCACTTCTGGAAGTGTAATATTCTGATAGTAATCATTTACAAATTGCTTCTCACGAACGAGAGCTCCTGTAGATGATACGATATTGAATGCAATCATTTTCTTCGCACTTCTCAATACAAATTGACCTTGAGAAATTGGATTTGGGAAAACATCAAATGATGGACGTTCCATTGATTCTTCAACGCTTGACACAAAGCAGTTGCAAGTGTGAGAACCAAGGTTTTCAAATGTGTTTACTGGAAGACTGTCCCACTGAAGTGACGGATCGAAAGTAAGTGGGTTTGAAGTAACTCCACCCAATACAGTGCTCTTGCGAATCAAAGTATTGTCTTCTGTCCACCATGCAGTATTAGGGTCACCTGGCTGAGACCATCCACCTCCTGGATCTTCACCGATTTTACCGATAATATCCAAAATAACAGTAGTACCTTTAATAAGAGCGAAGGCATCATCACCATTGAAATAAAATGGAGAATCAGATTGAACATAGATAGGATTAACAAAAGTATCTGCTACAGCTTGAAGTGCATCAGAAATTGGAACTTCGTTTCCTGTTCCATCAGGATTGCGCTTGTCTAATACAAAAACACGCGTTCCATATGGCTCGATAATACCTGTGATGTTGAGCAACATTGGCGCTGGAGCACCATCTCTTGCTCTTCCCATTTTATACTGACCAGCACCAAGATCGATCGCTTGACCAGTTGGGTTGTAAAGCTCAATCGCTTTGTCATTTTGTGTTCCCTCAACGTATTCAGAAATGAATACATCTGAGCAATTTTGCGCCTTCATAGAGAGGGCCGCAGCGAACACTAAACCTGAAAGTAAAACTCTTTTCATTCGTGTTATTGTTTTCATTAAACAAGGGGGACAAATGTACTACCATCTTTTCGATTGACAATCAATCAAGGTCAAGGATTCTTATTCTTTTTGTTATCAAATTATTTACAATCCAAACATTTGGGTTAAATAAGGTCTTAAAGCCGCTTGTTAAGCCATATTTTGTTGACTGAATAAACAAATCCCTTATCTTTAGCGCTTAATTTTCGACGCAAAGCGACCCTTTGGCAAACTTTCGCGTCTAATTATGAAACCTTAACGAAACAGAGCATAGCTCTACTTAGCAAAAGCCGATCTCCAAATGAAAGTGCTACGAATAGTCCTGGGCCTAATACTATCGCTACTTTTCACTGAAGCAAGTGCCACCCAAATTCTGGGTGGAAACATTACGTGGGAATGCCTTGGGGGAAACCAATATCAAATCACCTACACTCAATATAAAGATTGTTTTGGTGCTACTGCTGCTCTCAGCAGCGAAAACCTATTTCTTTTTCCTTCAGGTTGTGGGGCCCTACCTTTTTCACTTCAAGTAAACTTTGTTTCACAAACAGAAATATCTGACTTGTGCGCAACGGAGCTGGCCAATAGTACTTGCGAAGCCTATTTTGCTCAAAACAACGTAGGTGGATTGATCCCGGGAGTTGTTAAAGTCGTTTATTCAGCAACAACAACGCTTGCCCCAGGCTGCACATGGAAAGCAGTGTGGAATGAAAACAACTGGAACTACGCTCTTAACATTGACTCTAGCACACAACCTGATGCATATATCTATGCTAACATCGACACCAATAACTGCTCAAACTCAATCGATATCAATACGACACTTGCGATGTATGAGTGTTCGAATAATGGCGTTGTAACAAACAACTTAAACATAAGCAATCCTGCTGGGCACACCTTAACATTTGCAGCTATCGCTCCTCAAACCACAGGTGGCGCGATCTCAACCAATGTTGATGTTCCTGGATATGCTCCACTACCCGGACTCTCTGTAAACGCTACCACAGGAGCTGTTTCATTTAATACCGCTGGCCTTGCTCCTGGATTCTATCTGGGTAATATATTGGTTACCATGACCAACTCTGGAGGCCAAGTCGTGGGAAGCTTTGTTGAATCGTATCCAGTTTTGATGAGAACATGTGTCTCAACTCCCACCACATTCGATAATCCAGATATTCAAAGCTTGATATTCGGTATTAATGAAGGTGCTACTACCATTGGTATTTGCGCAGGCGACTCACTAAGATTCACTGTTCAAGCATCTAATACAAATCCAATTCGTGGTGTTACCATCAGCGAAACACACCCTGCTATTCTCAACGCCGGAAACCCAACTTTAACCTCGAATGGTGTAAATCCTGCATTGGCAAACTTTGCTATGCTCACTACTCCAGCAATGATTGGTACACACGTAATCAACTTCACCGCAATCGACGATGCATGTGTATTGCCGGGAAGCGATGCAATGTCCATTACCATTAATATTTATCCAAGTATTACTACTACTGTAACTGATACCACGATTTGTCTTGGAGCACCTCTACCGGTTACTGCCACAGGAGGTTCCAATTATACTTGGTCCGTAGTCTCTGGAGACGCCACACCTGGTTTTGACGGAAACAATGCCACACAATTATTAGAGTCTATTAGCACTGATACGGAAATTCAAGTGACGCTCACAGGTGTGCCCGCATCATGTAATGCAACGCAAATCATCGATGTAGATGTGTCTCTGCAAAGCTTGAACCTCGCAGTTACTGATGAAACGTGTGTTCTTAACAACGGTGCAATCGATCTAACAGTGGTTGGTGGAACTGGAACTTATAGCTATGCGTGGACTGGCGGTTCTACAACGCAAGACATCACCAATAGACCAGGAGGAAACTACTGTGTAACTGTTACAGATACAGGTATCCCAAACTGTTCTTCACAAGTTTGTGCTACTATCAACACCGCAGCGCAGCCTGGAGGCTCTATAAGTATAGGTGGTACTAACGCAACTACTATTTGCGCTGGAGCTAGCGCTACAATCGACTTTGCACTCACTGGTCTAGGCCCTTGGGTTGTCAACGGAACAGGTGCAGGCATCGCTTGGCCACTTACGATTAACGCTATGCCTTTTAGTGTAAACGTTACTCCTGGAACAACTACAACATACACACTTACCTCTGTTTCTTTTGTAAACTTTCCTACTTGCGTCACAACTGTCAATAGTCCTGTAACTGTTACGGTGAGACCTCTAATTACAGGTACCTTTTCACCTGTTGCGCCGATCTGTTCTGGACAATCTGCAAACCTTACAGTTAACTTAAGCCAAGCGGGTTCATTCAACGTAACATGGAATGCAAACCCTGCTGATCCAGCAAGCGCTCCAAACTTACCAGCAGGGCCATGGACAAACGGCCAAGTATTAAATGGAATTAATCCCACTCAAAATACTGTTCTTTCAATCACAGACGTGCAGTATACCAATGCACCGTTTTGCTCGAATCCACAAAACAACCAGATAAACGTTGTAGTCAATCCTCTTCCTACAGTAGATCTTACAGGCGGAACTACCATTTGTGTGGGCGGTAATACTAACCTCAACGTTGCTCTAACAGGCACACCAAACTGGTCTATCAATGGAACAGGAGGTGGAGTAGCGTGGCCGATCAATGGCATCACAGCTACCAACTATCAGCTAAACGTCGCTCCTGGAGCTACTACCAACTATTGTATCACATCTGTAACAGATGGAAATGGTTGTACTACCTCAGGCTTGAATGATTGCGAAAACGTTGTAGTTACTACGAACCAAACACCAACAATAACAATCGCTGCAAGCACTACTACCACTATCTGTGCTGGCACGAGTGTCACATTTACTGCCACTCCTGGTGGTCAAGGACCAACTCCAACATATCAGTGGTATCGAAACCCAGGAAACGTGCCGGTGGGAACGAACTCAGCTACATATACTACTAATGCATTAACGAATGGTCAATCTATCTACTGCATTCTTACTAGTAGTTTATCTTGTACAACAGCACCAACAGCAACTAGCAACACGCTTACTTTCACTGTTAACCCTGTAGTTGTTCCAACAGTTACTATTACTGCAAATCCAAATGGCGCCATTTGTCAAGGCACCAGTGTTACTTTCACAGCCCTTCCTTCGAATGGCGGTTTAGCACCAACATATCAATGGTTTGTAAATTCTACCATTCAAGTAGCTCAAACATCCAACACCTTTACTTCAACAACACTCGCTAACAATGACGTAGTAACGGTGCAAATGAGCAGCAGTGCCGCGTGTCCTAGCCAAGCTACCGTTACAAGTAATGGTATTACCATGAACGTAATTCCAACAGCTGTTCCTTCCGTAACTGTTGCTGCTAACCCAGCAGGAACAATCTGTGCTGGAACAAACGTCACATTTACTGCAACTCCAGTGAATGGCGGTACAGCTCCAACATACGCTTGGTTTGTAAACAACGTAGATCAAGGTGTAAACAGCGCAACGTTCTCATCAACTACTCTTACCAATAACGCTACTGTTTCAGTAACGCTAACAAGCAACGCGCAATGCGCTAGTCCAACCACTGCTTCAAGTACTAACATTACTATGAGTGTTAGTCCGCTTGTAACACCTGCAGTGACAATTGCAGCGCTTCCTGCGGGTCCAATCTGCGCTGGAACAAACGTGACATTCACAGCCACTCCAACCAATGGAGGAACTGCGCCGACTTATGCATGGTATGTAAACAACGCTCTGCAAGCGGCAACTGGAAACACATTAACACTAAATAGCCCTGCAAATAATACCGCTGTTTATGTTGTTATGACCTCTAACGGATCATGCTTAACAGCTGTCACAGCAACGAGTCCCACAACAACATTGACTGTAAACGCACTGCCCACTGCAACCTTTGCAGCGGGTGGAGCCATTTGTCAAGGAGGTACATTCAACGGAACTATCAACCTAACTGGTACTGGTCCTTTCTCTAATGTGCAAGTGTGGTCTACGACTGGTGCTGCGCCCATAGCAACATTAAACGGTGCTGGACCTACCATCAACTTTACAACTGGCACTGCTGGTACCTACTATGTAAGTACTGTGAACGATGCCAACTGTCCACAGACAGCAGACTCTCCGAATATTGTTGTAACAGTCAATGCTCTGCCTACAGCAACCCTATCTGGAAACGCTGCCATCTGTGCAGGAGCGAACCATACATTTAACGTTACTTTCACAGGAGCTGCCCCTTTCACTTATGGAATAAGCACTCCTGCCGGAATTCAAAATGGACTCAATGCTGCAACTACCGCAGCGACCATTGCCGCAAGTTCTGCAAATCCCGGAAACTATCAAGTTACTACAGTAACGGATAATAATGGATGTGTAAGTGCTGCTGCTAGCAATACTTCAGTGCTCACGGTTAATCCACTTCCGACAGGTTCATTTGATGCTAGCACAACTATCTGCACCGGCCAAACTCACACATTCGATATCTCATTCACTGGTACCGCTCCGTTTACATACAATCTAGCCCTTCCAGGAGGTCCTTCGAATGGCAACATTTTTAATGGCCTAGGAAATACACTCACGTATAATGCTACTGCCGCAGGAAACTATAATGTTACTTCAGTGACCGATGCGAATGGTTGTGTTTCAGCCGCTGCTGCAGTGCCTGTAACATTAACTGTAAATCCATTACCTACTGCAACATTCAGTGCAAACGCATCAGTATGTACAGGGGTTTGTCATGACTTTACAATTTCATTGACAGGAACGGGCCCATGGAGTTTTAATATCACTGGGCCTACAGGACCTGACGCTGGAAATCCACATGTATCAAACACAGCAACATATACTTTCCAAGCTTGTGCTGAAGGAAACTATTTTGTATCTTCTGTAAGCGATGCGACTACTTGTGTAAATAATACCGCAAGTCCTACAGCAATGCTAGATCTAATCCCATTGCCAACTGCAACATGGATCACAGGTAACACTACTTTCTGCGAAAATGCAAGTGTAGATGTTCAATTATCTTTAACCGGTACAGCTCCTTTCAACATTACTGTGAACGGCGTGATTTGGAATGAAGCAACTACTACACATACAGAAACCATTAATGCGCAGGCCAACTATTGCATTGACTTGGTAGAAGATGCCACTGGCTGTACATCCGCTCCGGCTACGTGTATTAACGTTGTAGAGATTCCGCTTCCTACAGTTGATGCTGGTCCTGATTTGGAAGTGTGTGTATTCGAAGACATTATTATCGGTACTCCAACTGTTGTTGGACAAACATATTCTTGGACGGATGTTCCTAATATTTTAGATGATGAAACATTAGCGCAACCAACTGCCAACTCAAATATTCCAGCCACCTATACATTTACTGTTACCGCATTCAATGCGCAATGTCCTGCAAGTGATGATATGGAACTCATTATTCATGGGCTTCCAACGATTAGCATTGTTGCCGATGACAATATTATTTGTGATGGTGCGACTGCACAACTTACTGCGTCTGGGGCTAGTACTTACGAATGGACTGCGAGTGCATCATTAGTTGACCCGATCACTACAAACCCAATGAATGTGCAGCCTGCTGCGGATGAACTATTTGTAGTTACAGGAACTGACTTGAATGGATGTCAAAACACATGGGATATCAATATTACAGTTGGATCTCCACTTCAAGTTCAAGAAAACTTCCCGCCAGATCTGTGTTTCGGAGCATGTGACGGAACCATAGAAGTTATTCCTTCCGGAAGTTTTGGAGGTTATGAAATTGTATGGGCAGTTCCACTTCCAGAGCTAGTTGGGTCTTTCACCGGAGCAGATCTTTGTGCAGGAACTTATGACTATGTAATTACAGATGATGAAAACTGCACCTATGTTGGTTCTATCATTATGAATCCACTTCCCCAAAACTTTATTGAAGATGTAGTGATTACACCGCCTGCTTGTTTTGGAGAAGCTTCTGGAACACTGCAAGTAGTGGACAACCTAGCAGTAGACTACAACATTACTGGTCCAGTAATCGAATCAAACACTAGTGGTTCCTTCACGGGCATTCCAACAGGTGCATTCAACATTTTAGTGACAGATGCAATAGGCTGTTTAGGAGATACAACGGTGCTTGTAAATTCAATCAATCCTCAAATTTTCATTACACCAACCACCTTCCCTGCTCCCTTCTGCTATCAGGATGTAGTGCCTTTCAGTGCAACGGTAACAGGTGGAAGCGGAAACTTTGATGTGTTCTGGCATAACTGCGAAGCAGTAAACTGCCTAGAGGGAACGAATAGTCCATTCTTCTTTGTTCTCACTCAAGACACCACACTCTATGTATATGCTGAAGATCTTGGTGCTCCAGGCTGTTTCAGTGATACTGTATCTGTAAGTGCATTCTTGAATCCTCCTATTCAAATGGTGCTTCAAGGCGGACTTGATCAAACTTCAATTTGTGAAAATCAATGCGTCGATATGAACGTCGTTGTGGCTGGTGGAAATGGAAATGTGAATATCGAATGGTTTGAAGTTCCGAATAGCGTGGCTACTCCTCCACTTCAAACTGGAACGGATTTCACTGTTTGTCCGCTTACAACTACATCGTACTATGCATATGCTTACGATGGCTGTAATCCTCCGGCCCTGGATACTTTGGATATCACAGTTTTCCCTGTTCCAGAGGTGATATTCAGTGTTGATAATACAGAGGGATGTTTCCCTGTTCCAGTTCAATTCACGAACGCGACAGATCCTACATTGGTGCAGTCTTGCGTTTGGAATTTTGGTAATGGAGTCGTTCAACCAATTTGTGGCGACATTTTTTATACCTACAATACCCTCGGGTCATTTAACCCATCACTTCTTGTAACCACAATCGATGGTTGTGTTGTTGGAGATACTCTTCTCACACCAATCAATGTATATGGCTTCCCAGAAGTAGAGTTCACATGGAATCCAATCAATGCGAACGTTCTAGAAACTGAAGTTGACTTCATCAATCAAACCGTTGGAGGAACGGACTACGAATGGCAGTTTGCAACTTTTGCAACTTCCAATTTAGAAAACCCAACGTTTGTGTTTCCTGATATTGACTTGGCAACCTATGATGTATGTCTCATTAGCACTTCTGAATTTGGATGTCAAGACACGTTATGCCAGCCTATAGTTATCGAAAGCGTTCTTCAAGTATGGGTGCCTACAGCATTTACTCCTGACGCTGATGATCGAAATGAGGTATTCCTACCAGTCATCAATGGTATGGATCCAGAGACTTATGAAATGTGGATCTATGATCGTTGGGGTACTCTAGTATTCCATACTACAGATCCAGAGCAAGCTTGGACAGGAAATATTGAAAACGGTCAGTACTACACTCAAACAGACATGTTCGTTTGGAGAATAGAAGGAAAGCGACTGAGCGACAGCAAATACGAGGTATTTGAAGGCCATGTCTTCCTGCTTAGATAACCTGTTTTTTTCCAAAAAAATTAAAATTGTCCGGGTCGAATAAAAAATATTCTTCCCGGACAACTTTTTTATAGCCAATTTCATCACCTCATAGAATGAAGCATGAGTGATCAAGAACTAGTATCCCTTTGTCGTAATGGCAACCGAGAAGCTCAAAAAGAGTTGTTCGGCCGGTATGCAGGTAAAATGATGACCGTTTGCCGACGCTATTTCTCTAGCAGAGAAGAAGCTGAAGACATTTTACAAGAAGGATTCATTAAAGTCTTTGAACGACTTCACCAATGGCAAGGCACAGGAGCACTTGGAGGATGGATTCGGACAGTGATGGTCAACACTGCACTTACGCATATTCGTTCACAGAAAAAGTGGAAAGACACCATCGATATTGAGCACGCTGAACAAATGGATGCAGGCTCGATCAGCGGATTAGAACAATTACAAGCCGAAGAAATTTTGGCCATCATTGATCAAATGCCAACAGGATATCGAACGGTATTTAATCTTTTTGCAGTAGAAGGATATGGACATAAAGAAATTGGAGAAATGCTCGGAATATCTGAGAACACCTCAAAAACTCAATTTCTGAAGTCCAAAGAATGGTTGAAAAAAACGTTAGCAGAACAAGAAAAATATTTTGGATAAAATCGATAAAAATATTTCTGACTTATTGAATGATAAGCTCAACCAATATGAGTCTGCATTCAGTGATAACTTGTGGGGAAATATTGCCTCTCAATTGCCAGCAGCTACTGCTCCAGCAGCCGGTTCTTCTTTTTTCAAAACACTTTTTGGTAAAGCAATTATTGGCGCTACAGCCGCAGCAGTTATTTCTGCGGGAGTATTCTTTGCTGTCTCTGATGAAAAGCCTGCAATTGTGGAAAGCGCTCCCCTAAAAGAACAAAATGATACAAAGGCCGCAGATTCTAAACCAACTGAAGAGCCTACACAAACAGATCAATCCACTACAAACTCTACAAGTTCGAGTGTAAATAAACCTACCTCTCCAAATAATGCGAATGATGCTCAGGAGAGGACTATTCCGGATCTTCCTGCCACTCCAAGAATATCCGAGAGTTCAGAAGATCATAGAGTTAATCAACACAGTCCAGCCTCGCAGCCAGCGCCATTACACTCAAACCCTTCTGTAAGCAATCAATATCCGCTAGGCGACCCGATTACTCCAATTGAATTAGATGCCCAATTTCAATCTAAGACTGTAGATCAAAATGCACTTCGGTATTTCTTTTTCGCTTCAACAGATCAGGCTAAATCGTTCGAATGGTCTATCAACGGTGAAGTAAAATCAACTGATAATAATTTCAGTTACCAATTTGCTGAAGAAGGTGTTTATGAAATTCAACTCTCGGTGTTTGGCATTAATAATCAAACAGCTACATCTACAAGCACTCTAAAGGCATATAAGCCTGTTAAATTTGAGATTCCAAATGCATTCTCACCAGGCAATGATGGTAAAAATGATTTTATTGATTTTGCCGAGAAAACTAAAAACGAGTCTCAAATGATTTCATTGACTATTGTTGATGCAAATGGAAATAGAATCTTTGAAAGCAAAGATCAGTTTATCTGGACAGGTGAAACCATGCAAGGTGATAAAGCTTCACCGGGAGCATATCAATTCATCTTGTCTGTTAAAGACCATTTTGATCAAATTCAGTCCAAGTCTGGAATTATTCAATTGTTCACTGAGTAAGCCGCATTATATTTGTAGCTTATCAGTTTGATTTTTTTGTATTGCTTAACCAACCAAAAATGAGGAAAAAATTACTTGTACTCAGCATTATTTCTCTCACTATCACTAATTTACTAAGCGCTCAAACAACAGATCTAACAGGTCTTTTGCAGAGTATGCGTGGAAGTAATTCTTGGAAATATAGCCCTGAGTTATCAGAAGAAGAACTTTACATGTATGATCGTTTGCTCTACATGAGCAAAGAAGACTGGGAGCTTTTCAGAAGCGATCCTCGCTATGACGACCAACGCGTTCGTGCTATATACACTGAAAATAAAGGGAAGCTAAGCAACTTTACAAAACGAAAAGGAAGCTCTCAAGGCTCAGCTAAGTCACTTACAGATGATTGCGAATGTTGGATTGAACCAGATGCCTCATATACTGCATCGGATCCCAACAACTGGCCAAACTGCGGTGGCGGTGGCCCCGGTGTTGACTGTTGGATTGGTCCACTTCAGTTGCCTTTCAACTTCTGTTTTTTTGGACAAGATTTCAATCAAATTGTATTGACCTCAAAAGGAACTATCGTATTCGGTAACACTGGTTACTTCGACTGGACTCCATCTGAATTCCCTACACCGGCAAATGGAGAACCTCAATACGATCACATCTGCGGATTCTGGGCAGATTTTGACTTCCGAGCTTCGGGTGAACTACTTTACAAGATAACACCAGAAGCATTCTACCTCAACTACGTTGAAGTAGGTTACTTCGCTAACCATGCCGATAAAACTAATACATTCCAAATTATTATTACTGCGAATGATGCTGGCGTAGTGCCTGGTGGTAATAACGTGCAGTTCTGCTACAAGGATATGCAGTGGGCTCACGGAGATGTTGGCGGTTCGGGTGGATTCAATGGTCCTACACCAGCTAACGTTGGTGCAGATAGACTTGCGGGAAACAACGGTGTTCAATTCGGTAGATTCAACTTAAATAACGGAAACTACAACGGTCCAAATGGCGCCAACGCCAACCAACAGGATGGTATCGATTGGCTAGACTTTAGAACACTCAACTTTAACACTTGTGTCACTTCTCCAAACAATGCACCGCTTGCGACAGTAAGCGCTCCTTGCGACACCATTAGTTTGTGTCAAGGTGAAGTATATGACCTCACTATGCAATTCCTCGCACCAGAGGCAGGACAAAACACAGTGATTACGACAACTCAAACTGGTACAGGATTAACATCTACTGTGACAGCCGGTAATACTGCAACTCACACTGGTTCTTTTGCTGCAAATGGCAGCAATTCAGGAATAAATGTTGTGACGATTACAGCAACAGACAATGGCAACCCTGCTCAATCAACAACGCTTACATACGTGTTCGAAGTTTTCGATATCGTTCCTCCTGCTATTAGCATAGAAGGTGTACTAACATTCTGTGCAGGTGGTGAAACAGTTCTTTCTGCTACTCCAGGTTTTGATAGCTATTCATGGAGCACTGGTTGCGACACCCAAGATTGTTCTGTGGACGACGGTGGTAACGTAACTGTTGTTGGTACTATCGGAGAATGTAGCTCTACAGCTACAGCATTCGTTGATGCTACTGAATATTTCATTCCAGCATTTGTGGGTGGTAACGTTCCAATCGAGCTTTGTCCTGGTGTAACCCAAGCCGTTTGTCTCGAAGAAGAATGGGAAACTTATGAGTGGTTCGTTTATCCAGGCTATGAAGGAAATATTCCATCTTCTACTCCAACAAACGAACAATGCTTCCAAGCAAGCGGAAGCAATCCTGGATACTATGGTGTCATTGTTCAAAACGAAGCAGGATGCGAAGGTTTGAATATCCAACAAATCGTTCAAGTACAATCATTCATTGATCCAGCAAACAATGATCTTTCTGGCGCTTATTGCGATGGTCTTGAAAGCATCGAATTCACCGGAGGATATAGCAATCCTGCTTCTGGTACGCTACTCGTATACTGCCAAGACCAATCAAGCTCTGGTTGGCAAGGTGCTTACCTCACTACAGTGGTAACACACCCAGATGGTACTTCTGATTCTTATATCATGAGCACAACTGGTACATTTACTTTCTTCAATGTGCCTATCGGCCTCGGAGATACTTTCACTCTTACTTACACCAATAATGGCAATGCTACTCTCGATGTAAACAACTACTTCTGGGTGATCAATTGCAATGGTGAAGTATTCCAAAGCCCAGTGGGTATGACGCCTGGTCTTGTATACTCAGGTACATCTTCATGCGCTGCACAACCTCTTTCTGGAACATGGACTGTAACTGGTCCTGCTGGATGGTCATTGACTACGAATAACGAATACAATCCTGTAGCAAATGGTGTTGAATCACCAAACGTATTTACACCTGGCGACTATGGTATCTACGAACTTTGCTTCAACGATCCAACTTGTAGCCTTGATTACTGCTATACGCTTGAGTTCACTGAAACTCCAACACTTGCATTGACTCCTGATGGTAATACACTTCTTTGCGATGCAGAAACAGTAACTGGTACTGCAGCGATCACTGACATCGGTGGCACTGGAGAAATTACTTGGACAGGGAATAGCATCAACGTTGCAAACAATCAATTATCGGCTGTGGCTGGTCCTTACGTTGGGTACGTAAACTACACCATTACTGCATCTATTACCAACGGTTGTGGAACAGCAACGGATAGCTTCACAGTGCAACACCAAAACGACGTTCCAACTGTAGTATTGAATGATCAATTACTCTGCGCTGGTGCCTCTGTAACACTTGATCCTGTTGCTTCTTCATTCGATAACTCGAACCTCGTGTATACTTGGACTCCAGGAACATTAAATGGACCAGCTCCTACTGTATCAACTGCAGGAACATATTGCGTAACGGTTTCCAATCTTTGTGATAGTGAACCACAAGCTTGTGCTGACATTATCGCTGTGCCTACTGCAACAGCTCCAGCACTTCCTCCTTCAATTCTTGAGTGCGACGATGATCAAGTAACATTGGCAACTAACGTTCCTCTTGGATATAGCATCACTTGGAGCAATGGCCAAACAAATGTGAATAGCATCACTGTTGATGCGTCTGGTGAATATTGTTATGATATCACTGACCTTGCAGGATGTAACACAAGCCTCGAGAGCTGCTCTGATGTAGTGATTTCACAAATCCCAACTACTGCTGCTGATGTGGCTGATGAGCGTCCTGTATGCCCTGGAGAATGCGAAGTGTTGAACTTGGAATCAACCAATGCTACTACATACTCGTGGACAAGCTCTTGCGCAAACCTACCAATACCAGGAAACTTGCAAGCAACATTTGAACTTTGCTCTGAAACAGTTCCACTTGAATGTCAATTGTTGCCATTCACTGTGACTGGCACTGCAACAAATGTTTGTGGATCGGCAAGCACAACTTTCGTTGTTGCTGCCAACGTTTGTAATCTTAAAATTCCAAACGTGTTCACTCCAAATGGTGACCAATTCAATAGCACATTCTTCATTGAAGGACTCGACTTTTATCCAAGAACAAAACTTCAAATCTTCGACCGTTGGGGTAAAGAAATCTATACCTCTGAAAACTATCAGAACGATTGGGGACCAAGAGATCTTTCAACTGGAACCTACTACTACATCATAGAACTTCCATTCGGTACTACAACTCTCGTTGAGGGACACTTTACCGTATTGAAATAATAGTATAGCTACTCTGTATAAGAAAGCCCTTTTCGTATGAAAAGGGCTTCTTTTTTTTAGATACATTCGCCATTCTAAACAGATCAGATGAGCAAGATTAAAACAGCATTCTTTTGTCAAACATGCGGCACCCAAAGTCCTAAATGGGCTGGTAAATGCCCTTCGTGCGGCGAATGGAATACGTTCGTGGAAGAAGTAGTTTCGAAAACAACTTCAGAGGTTCCTTCAAAACTCAGTGGAAGAATTTCAAAACCCCGCCCCATTTCCGAACTCGAATCTGATATACACCAACGCATCCCGATAGTCGATCAAGAACTTCATCGTGTACTCGGTGGTGGTCTCGTTCCTGGCAGCCTCATCCTATTCGGTGGAGAACCAGGTATCGGAAAAAGTACACTGATGCTTCAAGTTGCACTCAAACAACTAAACATGAGTGTACTCTATGTGTCAGGTGAAGAAAGCGAAGATCAAATCAAAATGCGCGTGGAGCGCCTTGGCTATGATAATCCTCGATGCATGGTGGTGATGGAAACATCACTCGATAATATCATGCTTCACCTCAAGGATTCTCGTCCAGATTTGCTCATCATCGACTCTATCCAAACGCTTACTACATCCATGATTGAGAGCTCTCCCGGCAGTGTTTCTCAAGTCCGTGAATGCACCACTCAACTCATGAAGTACGCGAAAGAAAATCACACTTCTGTTTTTCTTATCGGACACATTACAAAAGAAGGAACGCTGGCTGGACCAAAAGTGCTCGAACACATGGTCGACTGTGTGCTCCAATTCGAAGGCGATCGTCATCATATTTATCGTCTTCTCCGCACTTCAAAAAATCGTTTCGGAAGCACCAACGAATTGGGTATCTATGAAATGATGGGCAGCGGATTAAAAGAAGTGGATAACCCCTCTGATATTTTAATCAACGCGCAAAATGATCAACTCAGCGGTACCGCTATCGCTGCCACTATGGAAGGCCTTCGACCTCTGCTCGTAGAAATTCAAGCACTCGCAAGCACTGCTGTATATGGCACTCCCCAACGCAGCACGACTGGATTTGATATCAGACGTCTCAATATGTTGCTCGCTGTACTTGAAAAAAGATGCGGCTTTAGACTCGCCATGAAAGATGTATTTCTAAACATCGCAGGTGGCATGAGACTCGAGGATCCAGCAATGGATCTTGCAGTAATTACCGCTATACTTTCGAGTTCAGAAGATATCGCAGTACCACGTTCTGTTTGCTTCGCTGGAGAGGTCGGACTCAGCGGCGAAATTCGTCCAGTGACGCGGATCGATCAGCGTATCAATGAAGCGGCCAAGCTCGGTTTTGATGAAATCTACATTTCAAAATATAATAAAGGAATTGAAAATATTTCGAAAGGAATTAAAGTACATCAAGTAGCACGAGTTGAAGAACTCTTCTCCTCACTATTCGGATAAATAAAATGAAAACAATCATTAAGTCATATCCCATTCCACTAGCGTTCCTGGGATTGACTTGTACGATTGCACTTGCTCTTGCATTAGCAAATAAGGATAGCTTTCAAGCGCTATTCCTTAATTCAGACACAATGTACCTCCCAAGTATCTATCGTGATCTAATCATGGATAATGGTGCATTCGAAAAATGGTCGTTTAACGCGGCACCTAATCTCTATCCCGATTTTATTGTTTTCTCCGGCTTGATGAGTCTTTTTAATGACACCATCACCACAACTATTTCTTTCGGAATTCTTCAATATCTATTATTTGTATTTTTAACTGGCAATATTGTTCACACTGCCATTACGCCTCTTTCCCTTCATCAAAAAGCATTGGGCATTCTTCTCGCAGGCTTACCCTTTACTGCACTAATCTTTCATCGCGACGTAGAGTTTACATTTCAATTATTGAGCAATGCCTATCACCTCGGAGCTTCTATTTCCACACTAATAGCACTTCGAATTTTTATTCAAATTTTTAATAAAAATCAATGGTGGTGGTGGCCTGTTTTTTTGATTCACATTACCCTAGCCGGAGCGAACGATAAGCTCTTTTGGATTCAATGTCTTGTACCTTTATTTATTCTAGGAATAATTCTTTTTTTCCAAAAAAAAATCAAATTAGCCACTCCACTCCTCCTGACAATTATCGCCGCTTTTGTTATGGCGAATACCTATCTGAATTCTCACAGAGAACCCGCCAACCCTACAATTGAGAGAGCTTTTAGAGAATTCGCTTTTTCATACACCAAAGAATCTGCCCTCCATTTTTTCACAGATTTAAAAATGGTATTTGGATGTTTCGATACGAAATCATTTTTTTACTTCGTTGCACTTGCGTTTGGGCTAGGTTCTAGCATCTTCGTTTTGAAGAAAAAACTTGAGGTCCAAAAAACAAAAATTACTGTTCTATTTTTCGTGGCAGCAAGTACATACTTGACAATTGCTGCGCCAATTCTAAACGGAAACTATATTTCTTACGAGCACCATAGATACTTTATCGGAGCTTTGCTCATTTCATTTTTAACATGTGTATTTATTTTAATTACTCAAATCAAGGCCGAGGGTATATCTAAAGTACTTTCAGTCGTTTCTTCTGTTGTCATAGTTATTTTTTTCGTCATTAACATTTCTTTTTTTAGAGAAAAAATTAATCTCTATCCCCCATTTGCCAAAGAAGTAGACACCCTCATAGAAAAATATAATCTCAAACGAGGGGTCTCGACTTACTGGAATGCTAAATCACATGAATACTTATGTAAAAATGATATTCGAATAGTTTCCGTATTTCCAGATCTTTTTCCCTACGTACATGCCAATAACAGAGAATGGTTTTACAATAAAGATCTGTACTTCAATTTTGTAATTATAGACAACGATGCACACCTCCAACAACTGCTGACCATCTTCACATCTGAAACTCAAGTGGTGCAAGAAGGAAATACACGAATCTTACTGACCCTACCCTTTAGATACGACACCCTAAACAATAAATTGATCATCGTCGGTGATGGATGATACCGCTCGTAATTTTTACGATATTTACCCAATAGAAAAAAGTAATTTTACCCATATATGAAACTGGTCAATTTTCTTTCCACTTACAACCCTCGCAAACTGCACAAGCCATATATGATTGCAGAGGCTGGTGTTAATCATGAAGGTTCTATGGAACTTGCCAAACGCTTAATTGACGAGGCTGCTGAAGGTGGCGCGCACGCAATAAAATTTCAAACCTACAAGGCTGAAACCATTGCCAGCAAAGACAGTCCTTACTATTGGGATATTACTAAGGAACCAACACGTAGCCAATTCGAACTCTTTAAGAAATACGACAAGTTTTGGAAAAAAGAGTACGAGGAACTAGCGCGTTATTGCGAAACCGCTGGCATCGAATTCATGAGCACTCCATTCGATGTGGAGAGTGCTACATTTCTAAACGACTTGATGTCTGTTTTCAAAATTTCAAGTAGCGATCTTACCAATTTACCATTCATCGAATATCAATGCAGCTTCGGTAAACCGATTATTCTGTCTACTGGTGCCGCGTACAAATGGGAAGTAATGCAGGCAGTTGAAACTATCGAAAGCTACGGCGTACCGCTTTGTTTGATGCACTGTGTATTGAACTACCCTACGATGGATGTGAACGCAAATCTTGGAATGATCAAAGACATGATTCGCCTTTTTCCAGACGTAGTGCCAGGATACAGTGATCACACATTACCAAAAGACATGCATACCTGTGAAGTAGCTACTCTACTCGGCGCTGCCGTGATTGAGAAGCACTTTACTCATGATAAAACATTACCCGGAAATGATCACTATCATGCGATGGATAAAGAAGACTTAAAACACTTCTGGAATCGCATGGATCGCACGTTTGAATTGATGGGCACCTTCGAGATGACTGCATTAGAAAGCGAAGCGCCTGCAAGAGCAAATGCTCGCCGAAGCCTCGTTGCTTCACGCGCGATTCCTGCTGGTCAAATCATCACTGCCGAAGACCTCACTTGGAAAAGACCTGCAAGTGGAATATCACCTAAAGAAATTAAAACTGTAATCGGAAAAGCCGCTGCTCGCGACATCGAAGAAGATGAAGTGATGAAATGGCCAATGCTACAATAATACTATGCGCTACAAACAACTTTCGAAAGAACACTATATTCAAAATAGAAAACGCTTCGCTGCTAAACTTAAAAAAGGTGGCCTTGCAATTTTCTGCAGCAACGATATTTATCCTACAAGCGCCGATGGACATCTTCCATTCAAACAAGCTTCGGATATATTCTACCTGAGCGGCGTGGATCAAGAAGAAAGCATCCTTGTGATTTTTCCAGACTCTTTTCATTCAGCGCAACGCGAAATTCTTTTTCTAAAAGAAACAAATGAAACCATTGCCATTTGGGAAGGTGCAAAACTCAACAAAGAGCAAGCACGCGAGCAAACCGGCGTTCAGAATATTCAATGGGTGAAGGACTTCGACAAAGTCATTCATGTATTGTTAAACGAGGCATCTTGTGTTTATCTCAACAGCAACGAACATACACGTGCGACCATTGAAGTAGAAACACGCGAAATGCGTTTTTCAAAATGGTTTAAAGAAAAATATCCTCATTATATCATTGAGCGTTCGGCTCCCATCATGCACGCATTGCGCGCCGTGAAAGACAGTGAAGAAATCGCACAACTTCAACGCGCGATTGATATCACTCAAAGTGGTTTGGAGCGTGTGATGAAAATGATCAAGCCAGGTGTGATGGAATACGAAATCGAAGCTGAATTCGCACACGAATTCCTTCGCCACGGATCCAGAGGATTTGCTTACACACCCATCATCGCTTCTGGATTTAGCGCATGCGTTCTTCACTATATCGATAATGACAAACCTTGTAAAGAAGGCGATGTAATATTGATGGATGTTGGTGCAGAATATGGCAACTACAATGCAGACATGACGCGCTGCATTCCCGTAAGTGGCAAATTCACTCCACGTCAAAAGGATGTCTACAACGCAGTACTACGCGTGATGAAAGGCGCTACAGCCCTTCTCAAGCCAGGAGTTTACATGCACGAATATCACAAAGAAGTGGGTGAATTGATGACCAAAGAACTCATCGCTCTCGGATTAATTTCTATAGAAGATGTGAAAAATCAAGACCCATCTTGGCCAGCATATAAAAAGTATTTCATGCATGGCACAAGCCACTTCTTAGGACTCGATGTACATGATGTTGGAAATTGGGCAGAGCCAATTCAAGAAGGAAATGTTTTCACAGTAGAACCAGGAATCTACATCCGTGAAGAAAACTTAGGTATTCGTCTTGAAAATAACATCGTGATCACCGCCGCCGGTAACCGCGACCTCTTCGCCAACTTCCCACTTGAAGTAGAAGAGATTGAAGCGTTGGCAAATGACAAATGACAAGGGACAAGAGACAAACGACAAACGACAAACGACAAGAGACAAGAGACAAGAGACAAGTGACAAGTGACAAGAGACAAGTGACAAGTGACAAGTGACAAATGACAAGTGACAAATGACAAGTGACAAATGACAAGTGACAAATGACAAGTGACAAATGACAAGTGACAAGTGACAAATGACAAGTGATCTCGGCTTCGCCGAGATCAAATAGTCTCGCGTTCCGCGAGAAAAAGTCGTGTATTGTGTATAATAAATGGTCCTGCTTTGTGCAGGATTTTTATATGAAAAATGAATAATTAGAATGTTGTTAAGCGAACTATACCAATCATTTTTGAGTTGATATTAATTTTTTCTTAGCAGAAAATTTTTATATGAAAAATATTCTCAAAGAAAAATCGCTTGATTTCGCTGCCGCAATTTTAGAATTTTCTGAATGTTTAAAAGAAAAGAAAATGTTTGAAGTATCAAATCAACTGATACGATCCGCTTCATCCATTGGCGCTAACATTTATGAGTCAGAATATGCGGAAAGTCAAAGTGATTTGCTCCACAAATTAAAAATATCAGAGAAGGAAGCATCTGAAACGCACTTCTGGTTGGAGTTGTGCTCGCGAAATAAACACATTGAAGTTCCCAAAGAAATATTCGACTCTTTAATTGAAATAAAAAGACTACTCGGAGCAAGTATAGTCACGATCAAAAAAAATCTGAATAAATTATAGATTGACATGACAAGGACTCATGCCGAAGGCATGAGTCCTTGTCATTTCTTCTCGGCGAAGCCGAGATCATTTGTCATTTGTCACTTGTAATTTGTCACTGTTTAAATCTCCCTTTCTTAAACACATTCCTTTCCGCTTTTTTGCCTTTGCGGATGGCGCGTTGCTCTTCTTCGGGGAGGTGTAAAATGTGCAGACACTCTTCTGAGCAGCAATTGTCGTATTTCGTTTTACAATTTGGACATTGTATGAAGAGAATATGGCATGCTAGATTGGCGCAGTTGGTATGGATGTCGTAAGGCGTTCCGCACTGGTGACATTTAGCGATCACTTCGTCGCCGATACGTTCTGCCATTCTTTCGTCAAAGACGAAATTTACCCCCTTAAATTTATTCTCAACGCCATTCGCTTTGATATCGCGCGCGTATTTGATAATTCCACCCTCCAAATGGTAAACATTCTCAAAGCCTTTGTACTTCATATATGCTGAGGCTTTTTCGCAACGAATACCACCTGTGCAATACATCAGTACTTGCTTATCCTTATCATTTTTCAAAATATCTTCTACCACTTTAATCTCCTCACGAAACGTATCCACATCTGGCAATAATGCCCCATCAAAGTGACCTACCTCCGATTCGTAGTGATTTCTCATATCCACCACTACAGTATTCGGGTCGCTCATCTTTGCATTAAACTCCTCTGCACTCAAGTATTTTCCCGTATTAGAAGGGTCGAAATTCGGATCTTCAATTCCATCGGCAACAATCTTCGGACGCACTTTAAGACGCAATGCAAAAAATGATTTTCCATTGTCATCCACTGCTGTGTTCAATCGAACATTATTCAAAAAAGAAATCGAATACAAGTGATTTTTAAACGCATCAAACTGCGCGTCTGGCACACTGATCTGCGCGTTGATTCCTTCGCTCGCTACATATGTTCTACCTAAAACTCCAAATGAGGTCCACGCCAAAAACAAATCATCTCTGAACTGTTGCGGATTTTCAATTTGATGGTATTTATAAAAGGAAACCGTCGTGCGCGGTTCATTGCTCTTCGCTATGCGTTCCTTCAATATCCTTTTATCAACTGTATTGTAGAGCTTCTTCATGATGTGATAACTATAACCAGCGCAAACGCCAATTTTTCCAACCGCAAAAATAATCCTTTCTCGCGGAAAGCTGAATCTAATGATGAAAATCAGGATATTCAGAGACAAACGACAAGTGATCTCGGCTCTGCCGAGAACAAATGAAATGCTGCGCATTTCAATGAATTCCGAATCTCGAATTTCGAATTCCGAATCGAGAATCGAGAATCGAGAATCGAGAATCGAGAACTACTCCCCCTTAATAATCTGACTCATCAACCACGCTGGGCCGATGAGGAGGAATTGAATGTCCTTTAAAAAAGATGGTTTCTTGCCTTCGATTTTATGTCCCCAGAATTGGCCGATCCATGCACCCGCGAATATGATGAGCGCCACAGGGACTATGGGCAATTCCAACATTGCTAGAAATCGCCATGATAAAATACAAATCACAGCAAAGACCAACATTCCAATGGCTAGTTTCAGCGATAAACGCACATAGTAGATCAACACTGCCATCAAGGCAATCGAGGCTACATTGATCCAATCATTGAACGCATGAAATGGAATCGCATAAAGCAATCCGACAATGCTCCAAAAAATCAACGGCACGCAAATCCAGTGCACCAACTTATTAGTAGGATGCTGATGGCTCTCGCCATATTCGTTCAGTAAAGAAGTAAGTTTTGAAACCATCGCGAATCAATGACAAATTACAAATGACAAATTACAAATGATCTCGGCAGAGCCGAGAATAAATGAAATGCTTCGCATTTCAATGAATTTCGAATCTCGAATTCCGAATCGAGAATCGAGAATCGAGAATCGCTCACTAATCTATCACAAACTCCAACTGATAATGAATCGTTTCGTTTTTTATGAGGACGAAATATTTTCCTTTTTTCCAATCGGTGGTATCGAATTCGTAGGTGAGAGTTCCAGACTTTATTTCAGCGTTGGCTTGATAGGCTAAATAGGTATCCGTGAAGATCGCTACTTCTGCCTTGATGTCTTTTTTTGCTATCAACTCAAATTTTAGAGTCTCACCTTGTTTCATTGAAACAGGCAATCCCGAGATTTCCACATCGGTTGATTTGGTGGTTTGGGCTTGAAAACTAAGCGTCACCAAAACTGCTAAAAGCGTCAAAATAAGTCTCATAGGATGGATCTTTTTTCAAAGATGATAATTTCTATTCAATATGCAATAAAATGCGAGGACCAACGTTGCGGAGGACTAGAAAATCCCTTCACAATTCTACCAAAAGCAGATTGTGAAAAAGTAACAAACATTCACAACCGATAATTAAAAAAAAACGCCATCTTCGTTACAGAAAATTTGAAGCCATGTTAGATTTTTGCAAGGAAATCCTTCTAAAGGTGAGCTTCGATCGACTGCTATTCCGTAAAGAGTTAGAAAAGGCCATTAAGAGGTTGAAAGCTGAAGAGCTGTTGAATTTTTACAAATGGTGTGTTGATCAATTTGGCTCTGTTTATGGCGACATCATCGCCCGCGCATTTAGACCAGGTTTGGTTTAAATCCCACAAAAAAAGAAATTTCATTAACCGCCCCCTCCATATCTGGAGGGGGCTTTTTTTATTTTGTTTCTCAGATAATTAAAACAAAAACGCTCATAATCATAGGACTTGGACAATGTTAAAAAGGCACCATCATGTCTTAGCTCCAAATTTTCTGATTAATTTTGAGTAACACTTAAAACTAAAAATGAAATTCTACTTCTTCATTTTATCTGTGCTGATTGTTGTTTCCTGCTCAAGATGTAAAGAGGAATGCATGGACTCTTCTAATCCTGATTGTCCGAATTATATCGAACCAGCTCCCGATCCTTGCTTGGGTGTAGACCCCATTAGCGCCGATTTTATCATCGAGCAAAGACTCATTATCTCCAATGACGAATTCAGAGAAACAAATACTGTATTTGCTGGAGGTGTAGTAAGACTAAGAGCAAAACAGCCTGGATTGCAATACCAATGGCAAATCGGTCAAGATATTTACACCGATTCTGTTGTCACATTTGTATTTCCCGAAAGTGCAATCGGCGGATCTTATCCTATGACGTTAATTACGCAAGGCTCACCAAACTTAGAGTGTAATCCCAGTGACAATGGCTTAGACACCATTACAAAATACATCTCTGTAAAAGCAATTGATGATAATGGCATTGAAGGGAATTGGAGAATTGCCTGGGACTCGGCTCCTCTTGACAGTTTTGATGTGATCATTAACGCTTACAATGATCCAGTATTCCAATTTTTGACTGCTTGGGAAAACTTTACACCAGCAACTCAAAATTCTCCATGTCAAGATATAAACTTCAACTATGGATATAACTTTATAAGAATTATTGACTCAACATTCGATGATTGCCTAAACATGAGAGGAGAATTTTGGGTGAATCCAGACGGTTCCTTTGAGGCAGACTATGAGTACAGAATTTCAACCCAACCACTAACCTTTCAGAGGCAATATGCTAGAGGGCGCAGGCTTGAGTAAATCTTGAATTCACTCACCAAAAATTGTCGACTTCAATTTTTCCAATCCAGCGCGCTTTAATGCCGATTTCTTGAAATGATTTGAAAAGACTTCAGCGGTCATCTCCTGCCAATCGCTTTTACTTAAATTCAAAAAAGAATCACTCGGCTCAAATCGTGGCTCTTGGTGTGGTTTTGAAAAACGATTCCAAGGACACACATCTTGACAAATATCACAACCGAACGCCCATTCGGTTAAGTTGTTCTTAAACTCCATCGGAACCTGCTCTTTTAACTCAATGGTCAAATATGAAATACACTTGCTTCCATCCACCACATATGGCTGAACAATAGCCTCCGTTGGACAGGCATCTATGCACGCAGTGCAAGTACCACAATAATCCTTCACCGGACCATCGGGCTGAAGCTCCAAGTCAATAATCAATTCTGCAATGAAGAAAAAAGATCCATTTCCTTTATTGATAAGATTTGCATTCTTTCCAACCCATCCTAAACCTCCTCTCTTCGCCCACGCTTTATCTAATACGGGCGCACTATCTACAAACGCTCTCCCATCAACGGCTCCAAATTCTTCTTGTATCAAGCGCATCATCTCTTTCAACTTGTCCTTTATCACAATATGATAATCCTCACCATAAGCGTACTTACTAATCTTGACCGAATAATCATTCGGTTTTTTTTCGGGAAAATAATTATATAAAACAGAAACTACTGACTTGGCTCCTGGCACCAATAACCGAGGATCCAAGCGCTTATCAAAATAATTTTCCATGTACGACATTTTGCCGTGCATCCCTTGCTGCAACCAAGTTTCCAAGCGGGGTGCTTCTTCTTCTAAAAATTCCGCACGCGAAATCCCACAAAAAGAAAAGCCCAAGTCCTTACTGATTTGTTTGATTCGTTGCTCTTTCGACATGCGTTGTTTTTAAATGCTTACTGCTTCAAATATAAGTACACTCTATCCACAAGCCGCTGTTGGCACAGTGTTTGGTTTTCCGGCGACGACATTTAAAATCTAATTTTTTTTATAACCCATTTAAATCACACACTATGAAGAGAAAAATTACACTAGCATTTCTCGCATTATTTTCAACAACACTCACGCTTTCAGCACAGAGCAATCTCAATTTCGAAAACTGGAGCGGTAACAACCCAACAGGCTGGACCACTTCCAACAGCATCACCCAAGCGGGAGGTGGCGCACAAACAGTATTTCAAGTGACCAACAATCCTGCTCAAGGAAACTCATCTATTAGAATGGTCACTGGCAACTGTCCGGAATGTCCGGACTTTTCTTTGCTCGGTCCATTCGGTCCCCCCACCCCACTCCCAAATCCTCTAGGTGGTAGCATTCAACTAGGCTCCTATGAAACACCTGGGATTGCATATTCTCAACGCCCTATCTCTGTTGATTTCCGCTACAAAGCCAACCCAGGAACAAACGATGCTTGTGGACTTCATGTAGAGCTCACTCGCTACAATCCCGCTACAGAAGAAGACGAAACCATCGGTGAAGGTTTTTTCGAAGTGTCTGTCGATGTCAACAACTGGACAACTGTAAACATTCCTATTGCATATTACTCCGACCTTGCACCTGATCGCCTTGATATCTGGGCAACATCGAGCATTGGTTCTATTCCTGATCTCAGTGCATTTGGTGTTCCTGAATTACCTCTTCCGACGCCAGTTGCTGGAAGCGAATTTTTCCTAGATGCCATCGTACTTAATTTACCATCATGTGATGACTTCACGATCAGCATGAGTGGAAGCGGTGAATCTAGCATCGGAGCTATGGACGGAACTGCGACAGTTACTCCAAATGGAGGCACCGCTCCTTACACTTACTCGTGGAGCAATCTGGAAAACACTTCATCCATAAACGGACTTGCACCAGGTGCTTATGTTGTTACCGTTACTGACGCCAACCAGTGCCAGCGCGTAGGTACTTACTATGTTGCAATTGGAGGTTGTAATCTTTCACTTTCTATTAGTGGAAGCAACTCTTCCAGCAATTCTATCTATAATGGAAATGGTTCTGTAACGGTTACAGCTTCTGGTGGTAGCGGCTCTTACAGCTACTTATGGAATACAGGTTCTACCTCTACAAGCATCAACAACCTGCCTGTAGGAACATACGCTGTGCTTGTTACAGAAACTAACAATCCTCTTTGTGCTGCATGGGCTTACTATACCGTATATGGGCCGAATGGTCCTGTTACGAGCATAGAAGAAAATACAACAGTCGTTTCTGACATCACTGTATTTCCAAATCCATCTCAAGGACAATTTACTTGGTTGTCAAAAAACAACATCCATCAAGTAGAGGTTTACGATACCGCTGGAAAGCTGATCAGAGTAGCCCGTAACAACGGTCAACTCATTCAAGTAGATCTAACAGATCAACCATCTGGAATCTACTTCTTCAGAGCACTCGATGCCAACAATAATCCACATACAGGAAAATTGATTGTAGAATAAAATGAAAAGGGCCGTCCTATTTGGACGGCCCTTTTTTTATTGCTGCATTTTTTCAAAATTAAAATAACTTTCCTGCATCAGGCTTTCGTAATTTCCCGAGGTGCTTGTACGTCAACTCTGTGAGTTGGCGCCCGCGAGGTGTGCGCGTTAGAAATCCCTCTTGAATTAAGAAAGGCTCATATACTTCTTCGATCGTTCCAGAATCCTCACCTACTGCGGTAGCGATGGTGGTCAATCCAACAGGACCGCCGTTGAATTTATCCATGATGGTCATCAATATTTTGTTGTCCATCTCATCCAAACCTAGCGTATCAACATTCAAAGCATTCAATGCTGTGCGTGTGATATTGATTTCGATCGTTCCATCACCTTTGATCTGAGCAAAGTCTCTTACTCTACGAAGCAATGCATTCGCAATACGAGGCGTACCGCGGCTTCTACGAGCAATCTCATAAGCTGCATCCGGTGTGATTTCTATAGCTAGCAAGGCAGAACTTCTCTCTACAATGTCTGTCAATGTCTTTGCGTCGTAGTACTGAAGTCGGGCATTAATTCCGAATCGTGCGCGCAAAGGAGCAGTCAATAATCCACTTCTAGTGGTCGCACCAATTAAAGTAAATGGATTCAGTTTAATCTGAACCGAACGAGCGTTCGGTCCTGTATCGATGACCAGGTCTATGCAATAATCTTCCATCGCAGAATACAAATACTCTTCTACCACTGGACTCAAGCGGTGTATTTCATCGATAAATAATACGTCGTTTGTTTCCAGATTGGTAAGTAGTCCAGCGAGATCCGCAGGCTTGTCGAGCACTGGGCCCGATGTTGTCTTCACACTCACGCCCATTTCATTGGCAATGATGTAAGCCAGGGTTGTTTTTCCCAAACCAGGAGGCCCATGAAACAGCACGTGATCCAATGCTTCTTCACGAAGCTTTGCTGCTTTTACAAAAACCTCCAAGTTTTCCAACACTTGACCTTGACCCGTAAAGTCATCAAAACTTTTGGGCCTTAATACCTTGTCATATTCCTTATCTGCGGGCTGATCCGCTTCATTTCTTATATCAAATCCATCCATAGCTGTAATGGTTAATTTTTGCCCATTTTCTCATTGATGATGGGCCAAATTTTGTCGAAGATAATCCTTGTTCGCAAGACGAAAACAGGGGCCGTAAATTGTTGTTCGATTTCGTCGCTATTGTGCAATACCAAACGATAACCATAGCCGAGGCCAAGGCCAATCAAATTGGCAATTTTATACTCGAAGCCGATAGTTGGCTCGTAAATGAAAGCCTGTTTTTCGAAAATGCGCTCGCTACCGCTTCTTCCATCTGGATCTAGGTAGATCTTTCCCACTCCAGCCTGCGCAGTAACCATCGCTTCCCATGGATATTTTCTAAAAAAACTATATTCTACAAATGGGCCCACGAAACGAAAGGTCACTCGTGCATTATTGATGTTTCCATCTTTTTCTATTTCTTGAAAAAAATCAGAATGCAGCCAACTGTAGCCCAGTCCAACACTCATCGTTGGACCAAATGAAGCGCCTGCCTTAATCCCACCAATTTGAGCGCTCTTGCCAGTGACAAAAGAATTTCTGAAATCGAGCTTGAGAACAGGAAAAGGTTTGTTACGAAAAACTTGTTTCAATGAATCTGAAAGATTCACCGATTGACCATTTACCTGAAATGTAAAAATGGCGCAAACAAGGATCAACAACACGCTTCGCAACATAATGCGAAGTTAATTCGAATTGAATGAAGTGAAGGAAATGAAATTTGAGAAAAAAAGAAGTCTATTCTTCTTCATCCTTCGGCTGCTCCAATGCAACTCTGCCCACAATTTTGAACTCTGTTCTTCGATTGCGCTGACGGTTCGCTTCATTATCGCTGCCGTCTTTATTTTCGTTAGACACCAAAGGCTTAGACTCTCCGTAGCCTTTTGCTACCAAGCGTTTGCTGTCAATACCATTTGATGTCAAATATTTCACTACCGATTCTGCGCGCTGCTGGGAAAGCTTGCGATTATAATCATCACTACCAATATTGTCAGTGTGCGAACCAATTTCAATTTTTAAATCTGGGTTTTCCAATAACACCTTCATCAATGACTCATCGATGCTTTGCTTCGCTGTTGGAGTAAGGTTGTAAGAGTTAAATTCGTACTCGATATTCTCGATTACAAAAGAGCCATCCATCACAGGACTCAAGCCCATTCCGCGTTTCAAGTTTACTGACTCTTTGATGCCCATCGTAGAAATAGAAACATCATTATTCAAAAAACCATCTTTGGTCACTTCAAAACGGTATTCCTTATCTGGTTCGAGCGAGGTTATAAATTTTCCATCAGCATCTGTTTTGAGCGTACGCATCAATACCTCCTGACCATCTTCTTTTATATAAACTAAAACGGTGGCGTCTGCAAGCTTTCCCTTACCAGCGCTGTTTTTCAAGTCATCGGTACGACCGCTCAAATAGTCTTGTTCATCTGCTTGCCATGCTGTTCCTTCCACGTTAATAATGAGCGGATCCAATTCAAAAAACTCATAGATGTCATCGCAACAAGTTTCATGTAAAATCTGTTGCCCCCCTTTTCGATTGGAAACCAAAAACCCGCTATCTCCCGATGGCTTGAGCACATAGTAAATATCATCAACACTTGAGTTGATAGGGGCTCCAACGTTGATAGAGGGAAGCCATTTCTTCATTTCACCCCGCGCTACATATACATCGAATCCTCCTAGGCCAGATCTTCCTTCGGTGCTGTAGTAAAGTTTCTTTTCAGTCTCATGATAAAAAGGCGACATTTCATCTCTTGGCGTATTGATTCCTCTTCCGAGATTTCTTGGTGAAGAATATGAATCTTTCTTTTGATCATATCGGGTAAACCAGATATCATCTCCACCCACTCCTTCAGGTCGATCGGAAACAAAGTATATAACCTCTCTTCCCGTTTTAGCCTCCAATCCTACGGTAGGTTGAGATGATGAATACCCTGGCATATTCACCACATCGCTCAATCGAACAGGCTCCTTCCAACTACCACCCGCTTTTTTGCAAACCCATAATTCACAAACCACTTGAAGCTTCCAATCTTCAGAGCAACGGGTAAAATAAAAACGATTTCCATCAAGTGAGAAAGATCCGCTAACGGTGTGCATTTCGTCTGAATTGACCGGTATATCCAGTTCTCCTTTCGTTACCCACTGACCCTTCTCCTTCGAGGCTAAGAATAATTTTCTCTTTGGTCGAGCTTCATCAAGAGAATAAGATTTCAGTTCATCTTCTTGCAATGATCCAAAAATGATATCTCCATTTTCTATTGGCAATGGAGCAAACTCAATGTGCGCCTTATTGACTCCTTTACCAAGATTTCCAATAGCGATATCAAGCGGAGCAGCGAGCAACATCATCGCCGAATCACAACCCAGCAACTCACTGGTCACTTGTTTTTTTAAATCACGATCAATAGTCTTTTTGGATAATGTGAGGTAGCGCTCAAAATCCTTTTTCGCTTGCTTGTAATCACCAAGCATTTTTTCCATTCTTCCTTTGTGATAAAGCGCTACTTCGTACTCAGGCTTAGTAGATTCAAAAGCCACTTGATAATGATCACGTGCATAAGTGTAGTCACGAATGGATTCTTCCAACTCCGCGAGATGATACATCATCTTCATATCGCGAGGTCGCTTTAGAATGTATGCGCGATAATAATTTACTGCCGTGTATTTATCATTCAAGCGCTCAGCATTCTTTCCAAAATTCTTAAGCATTCCAGACTTCAATTGACTGATGTCTCTCTCCTGTGCTGCCAGCGCAAGAGAAAAGAACAAACTCAATATGATTAATAGTGCTCTCAAATTAGAATCGGTCGCAAGGAATTTGAACAGCGTTCGCTGCCGAACTCAATGAATTATAGATCAATGAAACTTCGAACGCTCCGCGTCTATCGTTTGCTAATTGCAATGTTGAAAATGTGACATCATAACTAGCTCCGACTTGGAAATGCTTTAGGTCAACACCAATCATTGGTGCAAAGGCATCACTGTTTCTTTCGATACCAGAACGCACAGCCACTCCGCCCCAGATGCGTTTAATGTTCAATTCATTTGATTGCATATTCATTCCAAGTTGCATCGTGCCTACAACTTCTTGTGCTTTTGAAAGAGTCATGACAAGCAGCGAAGGTCGAATAGACCAAGTTTTCGTAACATTGAAATCGTAGTCCGTATGCACTACAAAACGTGGTTTCAATCCATCTCCATTTTTAAAAAAAGAATCATCTGGACTATTGACATGAAACATAGAAGTACCGATAGTGAATGGGCCTCTGTTAGTTCTTCTTTTATAAAGCGCACCCACATTCAAATCAAAATACATCGAGCTCAGCTCAAGCGCCGTTTCTCCGTTTGGCAACGTAGGGTTGAACTGACCAATCTCTCTGCTGTATTGCTCGGGGTAAGTAACATCTCGTGTCGAAAATGTTTTGGTACCAAGCCCAAATTGAACCCCGCCACTGATGGTGTTTTTTATATCGATGTGCTTAATACTTGTAGAAAGTAAAACTCTATTTTCAACAAGTTGAATTCCTCCGCTTTTATCTGAAATTAAAATGACTCCAGCAGAAATATTATTTGGTAAAAAATAAAGTTGTTGATCATATGAAGCAGCAAAAGAATTTACGGGGTCACCTAATGTTTTCCATTGTGTCCTGTAAATATTCGCCACTCTGAAATCCGCGTCCATCACTCCTGTTAGAGCAGGATTCAATGTGAGCGGACTCATGTTAAACATTGAGAAATGGACATCTTGTGCAACGCTCAAAATGGAGCATTGCAAGAAAAGAAAAATCACAAATATGTTTTTTTTCTTTACCACAGATAATTTCTCAGTGTTAAGTATTGATCTACCATGCGATTGTATTGCCCAGTTGTAAAGCGGCAAGTACATTCTTCAGGATAATAACTCATGATATTATCGGTGGGTGGGACAAACCAATCACCATTCGAGTCCTGAATAATTGGTCCCGTGTAATTACATAAATCTTCGTCATCCGCATTCCCATCTTCATCGGGATCAGCGTTGGTGTCACAAACTAAATCACCTGCCACTTCACAGTTGGAGCCATCAGCCAACTCAATTCCGAGCTCTGTTTCGAACGTATGATAAAGTCCAAAAAAATGTCCCATTTCATGAGAGAAAACATCCGAATCTTCATTCACACCGGACTTATCTAATACGATTACATCATTTCCACCTGGAGAAACCGCATATCCTCCTACAGCGCCAAAATCAGTCTGAACAGTGTCAACTAAATACACATTGATAGTGTTAGGCTCGTAATAAATACTCGTCATTTGAATCTCTTCATTATATGCAGTAGTCACTGTCAAACTATCAAAGCGATCATCTTCCATTATTTGTGTCGTACAAATTTGAAATTGGAATCCGCAGGGACGAAAATCATTGTTCAATTTCTCCATAGCGTCATCAATATCAGCTTGATCTATATTTTGAATTCCGAGAGAATTGACAGCGATGTGCATGGAAATTTGAAAGGTTTTATTGACCTTGTTAATTTGAGCACATTGATCGGTGGGTAATGGAACTTGCATCGCAGCGCGCCTTTGCTCAAGCCCGAAGGGAAATACAGTTCCACATTTATGAGTTTTATTTTGTCCAAATAAAACTACCGTAATGAGAAGTAAATTCTGTAGTAGAAATATTTTTAACAGTTTACTCATTACGCAATTATACATTTTTTTTTGATTAGAATTAAATTATCTCTTTATTTACATTAAAGATTGTGATTCCTAATTGACTTGAAATACAAACTACTCATATTCATTTTGTTTGCCTTATTTTTTGATAAGGTTGCAAATGCGCAAATAAGTGCGAGTACAACTTCAGGTTGCGCTCCACTTACAGGAGTTTTATTTTCAAACTCATATAATAATCCGACAAATATTAATTGGGATTTTGATGACGGTGCAAGTTCTAATTTAGCATCTCCTTCTCACACCTTTGCTTTGGCAGGAACCTACAATGTGGTCTTCACTGCTACTGTTGCAGGAAGTCCCGTTACTGATAACATCACTATAAACGTTTACAACAATCCGGTTGCAAATTTCCAGCTTACAGGTGAAGACAACGGCTGCGTAGGACTTCAAGTAACGTTTAACGACAACTCTACCGGAGGAAGTGGATCTAATATCATCGATTGGCAATGGGCCTTTGGTGATGGTGGTGTAAATAACACTTCCGAAAATCCAACTTATACGTACAATGTCGGTGGTATTTTTGATGTCGCGCTTATTGTTACTGATGCAAATGGTTGTGTTGGCTCTACCACTCAAAATGATATCGTCACTATTTCTGCGCTGCCTACGGTCACTATCACTTCGTCGCCTTCTCCACCTTCATCCTGCGAACCGCCTTTGATTGTAGACTTCAATAGCACTGCATCATCTGGATCTCCATTGGGAGATAATCTCACATACGCATGGGATTTTGACAATGGGCAAACTTCTAATCTTGCCAATCCTCCCTCCACAACTTACTCCAACACTGGTACCTATGAAGCTACATTGATAGTTACTGATGACAATGATTGTAGTACCACCCTCATACGTATCGTGGGAGTTTCTCAACCAATTGCAAGCTTCACCATTCTAGGGGGTGAGAATGACACAGTATGTAGCGAAGTGTTTTTTGTAAATGAATCCACGGGAACAAATCCACAGTTTGATTACGGAGATGGCGAACAAGATGATGAACTCACACATATCTATGAAGCCGAAGGCTGGTATGATATTACATTAACAGTAAACAACGGAGCTTGCACAGCAGACACTACTATCACCGTATTTGTGCAGATTCCTACCGTTGACGTCATTCTTCCAACAGATACAATTTGTACTTTTCCTGTTGATGTTACTGCGACTGCCACATCACCCTACGACATCCTAACTTATGAATGGACATCACCCAATGGGAATAGTTACACCACTCCTTCGTTTACTGAAGAGCTGACATATTTTGAAACGGAGTATTACATCAATTATCTTCAATCTCCACCATTCAACTTGACCATCACTACTACTGATGGCTGCATTGCAACAGATCAAAATACTGTTGTACTATTCAAACCAAATGCATTATTTTTTCCTTTCGATGATGAAGGGTGCGCACCACTAGCCACAACGTTCGAGGATTTCAGCACAACCTCTCATACGGATATCACTGAATGGATTTGGAACTTTGGCGACGGTAGCCCGAACATCACAAACGCTACTGACGCAAGTGTTTCACACACCTACCAAGACGAAGGCATCTATAATCCTTTCCTTATAGTGGTCACTGAAAATGGCTGTCGTGATACCTCTTGGGTGCATGATATTTTTGTTGGAACTCCTCCAAATGCATCATTCACACTTTCATCAAATGAGATATGCATTGGAGAAGAAATCACACTGACAGACACCACTCCGCTCAGCGATAATGTCGATACATGGAATTTTTCTGGTGATCAAAATCTTCTCATTTCTTGTCAAGATGAATCTACTTCAACTGTAATCTTTGATCAAGTAACAGGCGCAACAGAAATCACCATGACTGTAGGATACAGAGGCTGCTACTCCACAGCCACGGAGAATATTACTGTAAATGGTCCTACAGGAAAGTTAAAGTATTCATGCAACTGTGATACACCATTTGATTATCCATTTGAAATAGAATCAAGCGATGCCACTTCTTGGGATCTTGATTTTGGAGATGGACAGGTTGCTACTAATACTACTGCTACAAATATTTCTCACACCTATTCAGCTACGGGTAATTATTGGGCAGTTCTCACATTGTATAATAGTGCAACATCATGTCCACCTTACGTCGATAGCGTTGAAATTAAAGTGCGAGATTTAAAAGTAGAATTCTCGATACCCGATTCATTGTGCGCTGGAGTTCCATTTGTTTTCAATACGCTTGGATCGCAAGATGTAGCAGCGACGGAGGACATTTGCTATAATAGTTTTGTTTGGTACTTTGGTGGAAATAACCGACCAAAAGCGCACAATGGAGAGTATGCATTTACCTACACTGAAGGCGGAACTTTCGATCTTGAATTGTGGGGTGAAGACATCAATGGCTGTGTAGATTCTGCTTCAAAAACAATTCAGGTTTTTGAAATAGAAGCTGGAATTGATTGGAGCGCTCCTGATAATTGTCTTCCACTCGAAGCAACTTTTCAATCTACATCAACTAGTGATTTACCCATCACCAATTACACCTGGACCAATAACATGGTGGGTGTATTTGGCTCAACAGCCAACGTAAATTACACCTTTGCGACTGCAAACTTTATCGGCAACAGTGCACAACCTTATGAAGTTATTCTTGATGTGAGCAATGCGATTGGTTGCACTTCTTCAGACACCATTGAAATTCAACCAAACGTTCCCAATGCCAATTTCCAAAATATTACTCCGAATAATATTTGTGCAGGAGGAAATGTAACGCTTGATCCAACACTAACAGCCACTGGCAATGGCTTCTCTTGGACTGCAAGCAATGGACTCACTTCATCTGTTTACAATCCTGTATTTTCATTTGCAGATCCTGGACAATACAGTATCACGCTAGAAGTGACCAATGGTGCGGGTTGCACAAATACATCAACGCAGACAAATTATGTAAATGTTCAAGCGTTTCCACAAGCTGGTTTTGAATCATCCATTCCTGATGGTGAAGTACTTTGCTATCCCGTTCAAATTACTTTTACAGATACCTCGATTGTCAATCCCTTTGGATCTCGCGTTTGGAACCTAGGAAATGGGTCTCCATCTGTTGGAACTATTTCCATTGGTGCGAACTATAACACTCCAGGAGACTATACCATCACATTGATAGAGCTTACTACTGCAGGTTGCGCGGATACTGCCTCTTTAACCATATCAGTAGAAGGACCTGTCGGAGATTTCACGCTCAGTCCAAGTACGATCTGTCGAGGAGATGCTATTAACTTAGCGATATCTGACACTGCCGATGTTGCTTCATGGGGCTGGGATTTCGGGGATGGAACAAATGAAGGTTCTGTATTCAACCTTTCACATGAATACGCATTTGATTTTAATCCACCCAGTGGGCAAACACTTGTTTCCCTTGTGCTTTGGAATCAAGACTCCATTTGCAGTGCTGTAATAACAGAGGAAGTTGATTTCATTTCAACTACAGCCAATTTCCTTCGCAATGATGAGATTGCTCCTGCTGATACCATGCACTGTGTGGGAATTCCTGATACATTCACCAATACGAGTTCAAATAACGCAGATGTCTTTAACTGGGATTTTGGGAATGGTCAAACCTTTGTCGGAGCCACACCTCCTGTTATCAATTACACTGCTGGTACTTATAACGTAACACTTGCTGTGCAAACGCTTCCAGAAGGTTGTGTTGACACGATTTCTAAAACAATGATCATTCACCCTCTGCCAAATGCAGTGGCTAACAGCGGTCAAATTTGTCTTGGAGAAAATTTCCAGCTAGAAGCAAGTGGTGGTGAAATTTATAGTTGGACACCTGGTGAAGTGTTGAATAATGACGCTATTCCTAATCCAATCGCTTTCCCGGAAATTACAACGCAATTTAATGTGACGGTTATTGATACTAATCAATGCGTAAATACCGCCAGCTCTATCGTTGAAGTATTCCAACCATTGGTGCCACAAGATGAAATTTACACCATCATTATTGGTGAAGTCGTACAAATAAATATTGATGCAGGTCCAGGTTATTCTTACGAGTGGACTCCTGATATTTGGATTGCATGCAATGATTGTCCGGAACAAACATTCCAACCTTTACAAGACACAACTTACTATGTCACCATTACTGATGATCTTGGATGTTTCGAAATAGAATCGCGTTATGAATTCATTGTTCTTCCACTCTCTTCAATAGATGTCCCGGATGTATTTACTCCTAACGGCGATGGTATCAATGACATTATCTATGTTCGCGGATGGGGTATCGAAGATCTAATTTCTTTCCAGATATATAATCGCTGGGGCGAGCTTGTATTTGAATCTAAAGATGCCGACCTAGGATGGAATGGTAACTACAAGGGCGAACCACAACAAGCCGACACGTACGCCTATGTGATTTTAGCGAAAGCTTACATTTACGAAACCCCCATTCGTAAAGAAGGATTCATCAATATTATTCGCTAGAACGTTCGTTCGGTTTTTCGTCTATTTCTATTCCCTTTAGCATATGTCCTAGAATAGGCATACACTTATCTAAACAAGATGGATAATACGCCCCGTGTTTAAGAGAATTCGAACGTGAGTGTGCTCCCCACCAAAACTCCGCTATTGCGAGAGGCTTCATTTTGTTCTGAAATGCATATTGCAAAAGCTTTGGAGCGGCGCATTCACCGGCGCCTCCAGGAGGATTACCATTTGGATTGTGCTTAAAAATTTCACGCAAAGATTTTTCTTCTCCGTACTGATTCAAAAAAGAATAACTGTCATAAAGTTGTACTTGCATAGACCAGGAATGCTGCTTCCTTTCTTCCTTCAACGCATCAATCGCTTCGCGATTTCTGATCGGATCTTCCTCTTGCAAAGCTTTGATCCGATGACTGTATTCAGTAAGCAAAGGCATTCCAACATTAATGAAACTGTTTTCTGTTAAGCTGTCAAATACAGGAGGAACAAAATGTGCATGATGATTTCCACCGGCTAATTTCCCGCTAAAACCCGCCAAATAGCCCAGTTTCCCTCCTGCCGTCTGTACCACCAACACCCCAAACATTTTTCCCACCATCACTCCATCTTTGCCTTCTTCTAAGCCAAAGTTATGATCCCACTCTTGCTGTGATACGATGTAGCGCTGAAGATCTTCGGCAGCTTTCACAGCTAAAGCGTGTGGAACATAATCAAAGGGATAGGTAAATTTTAAGGGTAATTCAACCTCATTACTTAAATCTTCGAACGGTATGAAACAGCGATCACTCAATTTGATCTAGCCCTTCTTTTTGATCGGTATCCATATCTCCTCTTCAGAGGAGATATCATTCATTTTATACTTCGCCCCCATAAGACTAAAATGAGGTCTTAAATCCACATCAAAATCCGACGATGGTATCCACGACTGAAAAATGTACGAATAGGCTTTAAATGCCTCGCTAGGCGGCCCAACAAATGTGAAGACTACATAATCACCCGCAGGAATGTGTAGTTTCTCAAAATCGCTCGGTTGGTCTGTTGATGGATCCACCTCCACTGCTGCCCATTTCCTAAACTCTTTTGTAGGATTAAATGCTTCAAAGAATGACAAGTCATCATACTCTTCAACAGAGAAAAAATCAGTACTTAAAACACCGTCTATTTCGCCTCTTCGAGGCATAAACTTTTGCCACAATTGTGGAATTCTTTGGTTGCTCATACTGAAACGATCAGAAAATCCGACCAAATGTTTCTCGGCAATTGTTTCAAAGCGATGATTCATTCGATAAAATTATGGTAAAAAAAAGTCCCCTCGATTTACTCGAGGGGACTTCTATATTTTTTCTAGAAAAAAACTTAGTGGCCGTGCTCACCTGTTTTAAGCGGAACAACTTGAGGAACGAAGTCTTCTTCGTGCTCTGGGTTGCTATAGTCATAAGCCCAACGGTGAACCTCTGGAATAGCACCAGGCCAGTTTCCGTGAATGTGCTTAACAGGAGTAGTCCATTCCAATGTGTTCGATCCCCATGGATTTTGTACAGAAACTTGTCCGTAGAAAATGCTGTGGAAGAAGTTGAACAAGAATAGAATCTGTGCTGCCGCTCCTACGATTGCAAATGTTGAAATCACAGGGTTCAAGTCCATTACCCAATCCAAGAATTCAAATTCTGAATAGCTATAGTAACGACGTGGAGCTCCTGCCATACCCACAAAGTGCATCGGGAAGAATACACCGTATCCGCAGATCAATGTCAACCAGAAGTGAGCGTAACCCAATTTAGTATTCATCATTCTACCAAACATCTTAGGGAACCAGTGGTAAACACCGGCTAACATTCCGAAGATTGCGGACATACCCATTACAATGTGGAAGTGAGCTACTACGAAATAGGTGTCGTGAACGTTTACGTCCAATGCTGAGTCAGCTAGGATGATACCTGTCAAACCACCTGTCACGAATGTAGATACAAGACCGATCGAGAACAACATCGCTGGCGTGAAGCGGATGTTACCTTGCCACAATGTAGTGAGGTAATTGAAGGCCTTTACAGCTGATGGAATTGCAATCAAAAGTGTTGTGAACACGAATACTGATCCAATGAATGGGTTCATACCTGTTACATACATGTGGTGACCCCACACGATGAACGATAAGAAACCAATTGCAAGGATTGAACCTACCATCGCCTTATAACCGAAGATCGGCTTACGTGCATTCGTAGAAATTACTTCAGAACTAATTCCCAATGCTGGAAGAAGTACGATATATACTTCTGGGTGACCTAGGAACCAGAATAAGTGTTGATACAATAGTGGTGAACCACCTGTTACGTCCAATGCTTGACCCTCGATAAAGATATCTGAAAGGTAAAACGCTGTTCCGAAACCACGGTCCATCAATAGAAGTACTACTGCAGAAACCAATACTGGGAATGACAAAACACCAAGGATAGCGGTCACCAAAAGTGCCCACATGGTCAAAGGCATACGAGTCATTTTCATTCCTTTTGTACGAAGGTTAACAATAGTAACGATGTAGTTCAAACCACCCAAGAGTGATGAAGCCACGAACAATACCATTGACAATAACCAAAGAGTCATACCAGTACCAGAACCAGGCATTGCTTGTGGAAGAGCTGATAGTGGAGGATAAACAGTCCAACCGCCTGATGCAGCGCCACCCTCTACGAATAGAGAAGCAACCATGATGATACTAGATGCCAAGAAGAACCAGAATGACAACATGTTCAAGAAACCTGATGCCATATCTCTTGCTCCAATTTGTAGTGGAATAAGAAGGTTCGCGAATGTTCCTGAAAGTCCGCCTGTCAATACGAAGAATACCATGATAGTACCGTGGATGGTTACCATCGCTAGGTATGCGTTACCATTAAGAACTCCGTCTGGTGCCCATTTGTCACCTAAGAAGAAATTCAAAATTCCAAAACTTTCTCCTGGCCATCCCAATTGGAGACGGAAGAAGATTGATAACATCACAGCGATGATACCCATGAAGATCGCAGTTATCAAAAACTGCTTAGAGATCATCTTGTGGTCTTGCGAGAAGATGTACTTTGAAACGAAACTCTCTTCATGGTGGTGAGCATGACCGTGATTGTCATGACCATGAGCGTGGTTGTGTTCTGCTGTTGCTCCCATTTCTTTAACCTCTTTAGTATTATTTATTTTCTGCTACAACTTTGTTGTTCGGCACTACAATCGTTGCCACTGTAGTACTATCTGTAGTAGAGGATGATTCTTCTTTTTCAGCAGGAGCCACATAGGTCTTCTGCTTTTCTAGCCAGGCAATGTAATCCTTCTCATCTTCAACAATCACCTTAATTTTCATGTTGTAGTGAGATACACCGCAAACTTTATTACATAACAAAATGTAATCAAACTCATCATTACCAAGCTTATTTCTCATTTCAGCTGTGGTGATAGTTGGAGTCATTTTGAAACGTGTTGGTACACCAGGTACAGTATTCATCTGCGCTCTGAAGTGAGGCATATAGGCACTGTGAATAACGTCTTGTGAACGGAAGATGAACTCAACTTCCTTCCCAACTGGAACGTGCATTTCAGTATTGATGATTTTATCATCAGCACCAGCTTCCCATTCACTCAAACCAGTGGTTGGATTCTTTGTTTCATTTAAGTCCAAAATTCTTTGCTTGTCACGAGTCAAGCGATAAAGCTTTTCTTGCTGACTTTCAACATAGCTCTCTGGCCAGATAGGAAGTTTCGCATTTGCTTCAATTTCCTTTTTCAAAGACTCGATTTGCTCATCGATAGCATCTACTTTTTCTTGAATATTCTCACGAGTCACCATACCTAGTGGGTTAGTGCTTGGATCAATCAAGTTGTAAGTTGCAGAACCGAAAGTCTTATTGTCACCTGGGTAACGAACGATCCAACCGAATTGCTTTGAGTACACTTCGATTTGAATAGCATCTGCGCTAGCAGGACCAGTCATATTGTTCCAAGTAATCAAACCGTAAACAATGATGAAGGCCATAGTAACACCTGGTACCAAGGTCCAAAGCATTTCTAGACGATTGTCATGAGCGAAGAAGCGAGCCTTTCTTTCTTTTCTGAAATAATACTTATAAGAGAAGTAGAAAAGAAGGAAGTTCACAATGAAGAACACGATAGTGATCATCCAAATGTTGATAGACATAAGGCTATCCACTTGTGCTCCGTGAACTGATGCTGCCTCTGGCAAATAATCGCCATACGCAGAGTACAAATAAATTACACCGGCGAAGAACAAGAACATCCAAACCATCATGAGGTTTGCTTGAAGCTTGTTGTCTGCAGGAGAGATGTCCTCTTCACGGGTCTTGCGCATTGACCTCGTCAATTCATAAACTTTGGTCAATTGAGCAATCGCAATGATTGCTAGAACGCCGACCAAGAGTATCAAAAGTTTCATGTCGTTATCTTTTTTTCTCTAACTTAATTTCTATTCTAACTTCTTAAATGCTGTGATGTTCACTCTCATCTAAGAAAGGATGCTTAGCAGGGATGAGTCTTGCTTTGCTCAATGTACCTAGGACTGTGAGTATGAATAACCCAAGGAATCCAACGAACATTCCAATTTCAAACCAACCAACGAAAGTCGTGTGATGACCTTCACCGAAGCCCCACTCCAAGTGTCCGTGAACAGTACCTGGAACAACAGCCATGTAAAGATCTAAGAAGTGACCTACGAAGATGATAACACCTACACGAGTCAAGTATTTGAAGTTACGCTTTGCGTCACGAGCCATCAAAGCATAGAATGGAACTGCAAAGTTTACAGCAAATACGGCCCACATTCCTACCATGTAATGGTCATAACGTTCTTTGAAGTAAGTGATTTCTTCTGGAATATCAGAATACCAAATCAACATGTATTGACAGAACCATAAGTAGCTCCACAACATTGATACAGCAAACATCCATTTACCTAAGTCATGAATGTGCGAATCGTTAACTGTAGAAAGATATCCTTTTCCTTTCAACCAAATTACCAAGAGTGTTGCGAAGATCATAGTGCTCACCCACATACCGGAGAACACGTACCAACCGTACATTGTAGAGAACCAGTGAACGTCGATAGACATCAACCAGTCCCAAGCTAGTGTAGAGCTGAATACAGCGAAGAACACCAAAAACACAGCACTCTTCTTGTAAAAACGGTAGTGAATTTCTGTTCCACCAACCTCATCTTCTTGCAAAGACCACTTGCGGAACAAACGAGCGAAGTAAATGAATACAGCTCCGTAAACTGCCACACGCAACCAGAAGAACCAAGCAGACAAATATGGTCTCTTACCTGCGATGATTTCATCATATGCAGGAGACTCTGGATTATATACTTCACTGTCCATCCAGTGGTACAAGTGATGCACGTGGAATTGTCCCATTAAAAGAACCAACACGATTACCCCAAGACCAATTGGAATATAAGAGTACATCGCTTCGAAAATTCTCTTCAATTGAGCTGACCATGCAACCTCTGCTGCATACTGTAATGCGTAGAAGAAAAGAGCTCCCAACGCTACCGCGAAGAAGAAGAATCCGTTGATGAGGAGATTCGCCCACCAGTACTGATGGTGATCTGTTTTGTCTGCAAACCATCCTAAAGCGGCGGCAACTAGGCCGATAACCATAAGCACATATGCTGTGGTTTTTACTTTAGATGGTAATTCGAAATGCATCTTATTATCGTGTGCCATATCCTTGGGTCAAGCAGGTTTAGTAGGATTATTATTTCGTAGCTGTGCTATCAGATGCAGCAGTTGCTGCAGCCGCTAGTTTAAGCATACCGTTTTCATATTCTGGAGTAGAAACACCTTTCTGAAGGCATTTTACATACTCGATGACTTGCCAACGCTCCAATTGATTCAATTGTGAAGCGTGCTGTCCCATCAAACCTTTACCGTAAGTAATGGTGTGATACATTTTTCCTTCTGGAAGATCTTTCAACTTCGTAGCGTAGTCTGGAATACCTTCGATGTGGCCATTCTTAGAAATAGCGCCATCACCGTGTCCTTCCTTACCGTGGCAGTGCATACACATTCTTGTGTAAATCAATTTTCCTTTTTCAACATTCTTCTCAGTAGCCAAAATTGGAGTCTTGATTTCCGCAGCCGCACGCTCATAATCTTCTGGAGTATTATTGAGTGGGTAAGGCATTACAAACTGAGCAGTCAATGCGCTTCCTGTATAAGGAATAGTTCCTGCGACTGGCTTTCTTGACAATACTGGAGTGACACCCGCAGCATCTTTCATTTGTTGAGTCCAATCCAAATGCTTATTTGAACCATAATCTACATATGCTTCTGGAGCAGGAGAACGATACATGTCTGGCATGTATTCAACACCCGCAGCATTTGGGTCAACTGTACAAGCAGCAAACAACATCGTTGTTGCTACTAATCCTGTTATAATATACAATGTGCGATTCATCTCAGTAATCCTTAATGCTTAGTTCGTATACATCTGTAGCGCGAATCTTTGCTTCGATATCCGACGCTGACATACTTTCATTTTGTTCAGTAACAATCTCCATTACAAACTTATCGTCTGTAGTTCTTGGATCTGGATTGCTTGCTGGCATTCCTGGTAAAGTACCGTTTCTCAATAAGTATGTGATGGCCATTCCGTGTGCTCCACAGAACACAGAGAATTCGAACATCACTGGAACAAACGCTGGAGCGTTCTCGATCCATGTGAAGTTTGGCTTACCACCAATGTTCCAGTCCCAGTCAGATACCATGAAGTACCATGTACCAAGTGTTGCAAGCAACGTACCTGTAGTCGCATACATAAAAGATGCGATGGCTAGACGTGTACGCTTCACTCCAATCACTGGATCCAATCCGTGTACTGGGAATGGAGAAAATACATCTTTTACGCGAATGCCTTGAGCTACAAGGGCTTTAGCGGCGTCCAAAAGCTTTTGGTCGTCGTCATACATCACGTGGAATACCTTATTTGCCATAGTCTTTAACTAAGGATTGAATAAAATTCTTAATGCTTTTTGTTGTCTTCTTTCTTGTAGCTTTCTCCTGAAACCTTCAAAATGGTCTTCAATTCGTTCAAAGCCAATACTGGGAAGTATCTCGCAAACAATAAGAACAATGTGAAGAAGATTCCAATAGTACCGATGAACATTCCGATATCGATTGTCGAAGGATGGAACTCACCCCAAGCACCTGGAGTATAGTCACGGTGAATAGAAGTAACGATGATTACGAAACGCTCGAACCACATACCGATATTCACGACAATTGAAAGAATAAATGTTGCTACTAAGCTTGTTCTGATTTTCTTGAACCAGAAAAGCTGTGGGCTGATTACGTTACATGTCATCATCATCCAGTAAGACCAGCTATATGGACCAGAGAAACGGTTGATGAAGGCATATGATTCGTATTCTACACCGCTATACCAAGAAATGAAAAGCTCTGTCAAATAAGCCACACCTACGATTGAACCCGTAACGATGATTACGATGTTCATGTACTCGATGTGCTTCATGTGAATGTAAGCTTCCAATCTCATGGTCTTACGCATGATCAAAAGAAGTGTCAATACCATTGCGAATCCAGAGAAGATCGCACCTGATACGAAGTATGGAGGGAAAATTGTTGCGTGCCATCCAGGAATAACGGATGTAGCAAAGTCCATCGATACGATCGAGTGTACTGAGAATACAAGTGGAGTAGCAATACCTGCAAGTACCAATGATACTTCTTCGAAACGTGTCCAGTGCTTCGCACGACCAGACCATCCAAAGCTAAGGATGCTGTAAAACTTCTTCCATCTTGGCTTTACCATTCTGTCGCGGATAGTTGCGAAGTCTGGAATCAATCCAATGTACCAGAATACCAATGATACAGAGAAGTAAGTCGAAATTGCGAATACGTCCCACATCAAAGCCGAGTTGAAGTTTGGCCAAAGTGAACCAAACTGGTTAGGCAATGGAAGTGTCCAATAAGCCAACCATACACGACCCATGTGGAATACGGGGAACAACGCCGCCATGATTACGGCGAAAATAGTCATCGCCTCAGCACTGCGGTTAATTGCCATACGCCAACGTTGACGGAATAGTAGAAGTACCGCAGAAATCAAAGTACCTGCGTGACCGATACCTACCCACCATACGAAGTTGGTGATATCCCATGCCCATCCTACTGTCTTATTCAATCCCCAGCTTCCGATACCGTTTGCCACCAAATACATGATGTTTCCGATACCATATACTGCAATGATTGCTGCAATAGTAATCGCAATCTTCCATTGCTTTGGAGCTTTACCTTCGATAGGACTCACGATATCATTCGTGATATCATGATAGGTCTTGTGACCTAGAATCAAAGGTTGTCTTATAGATGCTTCTTTAATCATGATCTCTTTGGTTTAGGCTTCGGTTTCAATGTTACGAACTTTAGTCATGTAAAAGACGTTTGGTTGGATACCAACTTCTTCTAGTGCATGGTATGAACGCACGTTCTGTGAACGCTTCGTGTTCAAAGAGTTTGCATCGTTCAAGTCACCAAATACAATTGCATTTGTTGGACAAGCCTCTGAACATGCTGTATCCATTGATCCATCTGGAACTGGGATACCAGCAGTCTTAGCTGCAAGCTTGCCTTCTTGAATACGCTGCTGACACATGCTGCACTTCTCCATCACACCACGTGTACGAACTGTTACGTCTGGGTTCAATACCATACGTGTCATTTCGCCTTGAGATGGGTTGATGTTTGAGAATCGCTCGTTCGTTACGTAGTTGAACCAGTTGAAACGACGAACTTTATATGGACAGTTATTTGCGCAATAACGTGTTCCGATACAACGGTTGTAAGCCATGTTGTTCAAGCCTTCATTGCTGTGAACTGTAGCAGCTACTGGACAAACCGTCTCACATGGAGCGTGGTTACAGTGCTGACACATCATTGGCATGTGAACAGTGCGTGGGTTCTCTGCTGCATTTTCCATATCACGGTATGCTGCAATTGTTCCCAAACCTTTCTGCTCGCTAGTTTCTTCAACTGTTGCGAAATCTGAACTGAAGTAACGGTCGATACGCAACCAGTGCATATCACGGTGCTTCAATACCTCTTCCTTACCTACCACAGGAACGTTGTTCTCTGTGTGACAAGCTGTGATACATGAACCACAACCAAGGCAAGAACTCAAGTCAATGGTCAATCCCCAACGGTGTCCAACACCTTCAACTGGGTGATCTGCCCATAGATCAATTTCGCTTGTTGGCTTCTTATCTAAAGCGTTGATAGCTCCATCACCGTTAATATCCTCATGCACTACTAGTGCAGGAACCATATTGAATGATGCAGTACCTTTTTTCTTGTCTTTTTCTGCGATGAAAGTCTTGAAAGTAGTTTCTTTGACTACTGAATCACGACCCATCACTGTGTTTTGCATTTGTGTTGATGCCAAGAAGTATTCTTCATTGGTGTTTTCAACTGTAGCAGTGTAAGCTGCGTAAACTGGAAGACCGCCTACCATTGTCGCTAGACCAAAAGCATTCTTACCAATTGCTACACGCTTGTCATCTACCATCAAATGCTCACCGTGCTGACCTAATTGGAATGCAGCACTTCCGATTTCTTCATTGCCCGCTCCACGACCATATCCAAGAGCGATACCGATAGTACCACGCTTCTGACCTGGCGCTGGGAATACAGGAAGAATAATCTCTTTACCATTTACTACCACTTTTGCTACTCCGGCAGCACTTTCTTGGCCCAACCAAATGTTGTAACCATTCGCTTCTGCATCAAGCGGAGACATTGTGATATAATTGTCCCAGGTCACTTTAGTGATTGGGTCTGGAGTTTCTTGAAGGTATGGGTTGTTAGCCTGGTTACCGTTACCGATAGTGATTTTCTCATACAAAGCAACTTCCCACTGACCACCTTTAACTGCTTTTACCGCAGCAATTGCGTCATTCACATTGAATGCAACTGGAGCAGCAATTGCAGCAGGAGCAACAACTGCATTTGCAGCAGGAGCCTCAGCAACAGGAGCAGCAGGAGCTACATCAGCTGCAGTTGGAACTGCAACAGCTGCACTAAATGTTCCATCATGAACAGCCATATTCCATTTGGAATCGGTCTTCATTTGAGCATTTGTGTACGCACCGTTATGTGTGGTTCTGATATAATCATAGTAAGCAGCTCCATTATCCGCCCAACGCAAGAATGATTCTTGAGCGTAACGTGTATTGTACAATGGGCTGATAGTTGGCTGAGATAAATCAACACGATTGTTCATTGGAGCGAAGTCGTTCCAAGATTCCAAATAGTGATGATCTGGAGCCATGTAAGTACAACGGCTAGCTGTTTCATCAGCATATCCGTTGAAGCAAACAGAAGCTTTTACTTTAGCAAGACCTGCGTTGAATTTCGCAGCATCGTACCAAGAATATGATGGGTTAGCACCGTAAACGATTACCACATCTACGCTGCCAGCATTCATTTCATCAACAAGTGCAGACATCGCTTGGTCATCACCACGGTACATATTCAATGCATTGTTTACATCAACTGTCTTTCCGTAGTTATTCAAAGCTTGGTTGATTGCATTTACAATCAACTGAACGTTTGCATCATTGCTACCTGCTACAACAAGGCTCTTACCTTTTGCAGCATTCAATTCACTTGCAATTTTCTTAATTGCACCAGCATCTACACCTTCGATGGCATCAGCTGTTCCTCCAGTAACTGCTGCATAAAGCGCTGCTGCTACTTTACCTTCTTGTGAAGGCTTGATTGGGAAACGCTCATCGCAGTTAGAACCTGTCAAACTCATCACAGATTCGAACTGGTAGTGCTTGTTCATTTTACCATTATCTACGTTACGACCTTCGGTGTAACCAATCTGATAAAATGCAGGAGTGATCCAAGTACCTAGGAAATCAGCAGCGATGCTCACGATTACATCAGCATTTCCAAACTCGTAAGTTGGAACAACTGCTTTACCGAAAGAAGCTTCGTTTGCTTTTCTGATACCGCTGTATGAAATAGAGTCGTATTGTACGTGCTTCACTTTACCAGCATACTTCGCTGAAAACTCATTGATTGCTCTTTGAGTTGAAGGGCTGATAATTGTGTTAGATACAATGCGAATATTGTTTGCTGCACCGATAGCAGCTTTCATTTCTGAATCGAGGGTATTCCAGTCGATTGCGTTACCACCCTTCTTAGGACCAGTCAAACGAGCGCTGTCGTAAAGACCGATAACAGAAGCGTTGATACGTGAACCAATCGCGCCTTTTGCAATACCTAAGTTTTTGTTACCCTTGATGAAGATCGGACGACCTTCACGCGTTTTTACCAAGATATTTCCATAATCATTGCCATCATAGTACGTCGAAGCGTAGTAGTTGGCAATACCTGGAGTAATTTCTTCTGGCTTGATAACATAAGGAATACTCTTCACAACAGGCGTTTCGCATGCCGCAAGCGTTGCTGCTGCTACGCTGAATCCCATGAACTTCAAGAAGTCACGGCGACCTGTGTTTGTTTCCTTTAGTTTGCTGTCTGATAGGAAGCCATCTACTGTTTGTTCTTTTGTAAACTCAGTTGAAATCGCTTCCTGGAAGGCTGGAGTGTTAGCTAACTCGTCCAGTCCGGTCCAATATTTCTTATTCATTCCCATTTCTGTAGGTCGAATTCAGATATTAATAGTGACACTTACCACATTCCCAACCGCCCATTTCGCGAACGGTTACCTCGCCATCTTCCATGATATCACGGATGGTGCGCTGGCCAAGACCTGTAGCCTTGAATCGGTTGTGCATTTCTTCGTAGTACTCAGTGCTTGTTAAGTCAATCTGAGCTTTATTGTGACATTCAATACACCAACCCATTGTAAGGGTTGGCTTAGTCAACTTGATCAAACCAGGAACCTCTGCAGGATCTTGAGCATTGATTTCGTCAATTGTTGCTTGGTGTCCAACAGTGTATTTCTCAACAGGACCGTGACACTGCTTACAATCAATATTACCAACAGTTACGTGCTGTGAGTGATTGAAGTAAACGTGGTCTGGCAAGTTGTGAACTTTGTTCCACTGAATAGGCTCTTCTTTATAGTCTGTCTTATAAGTCTTTGTAGTTGGATCAAATCCAATTGCAGCGTAGATCTTATTGATTTCTTTCTCACCAGTGATAGCACCTTTATTGATACCCTTGTGGCAGTTCATACAAACGTTCACTGAAGGAATACCAGCGTGCTTAGACTTTGCAGCAGAGCTGTGGCAATAGTTACAGTCCACTTCATTTTGACAAACGTGGATGCTATGTGAGAACCATACTGGCTGTGTTGGAGTGTAGCCTTCATAAACACCGATATCCATCAATGTGCTGTACCCCACTACTGCGAAGTAACACACTAGGAATAGGCCGACGATTGAAACGAAGGTTCTGTTTTTCCACATCCATCCTCTGATCGACTTACCGTATCCTACCTCTGGAAGAGCTGGAAGACCTTCTCTTTCGTTGATAGCATTTTTAAGTGACTTGCTGATGTTTGCAGCAGAAACAGCGATGATTGCTAGGATAACACCAACGATGATGAACCAAATGAAACCATCTGATTCCTCATTCTTCTCAGCGTCTGCCTTCAACTCTTCAAGTGTCTTACACTCGTTGGTTGGAGCAACAGGTGCACCACCACCTACTGGACCTGCCTTCACATAAGCGAGGATGTCCTTTATTTCTGCTTCGCTAACGGCCTGACCTGCCATCCAACCAAATTGTGGAACGTAGGTCGCTACTAAGCCTTTCACATAAGCATCTCCCGAAGCCGCTGCCGCCTGTGGATTTTGGATCCACTTAACCAACAAAGCATCCTTTCCAGCCCAACGCTGATCGATGCCCTGCAAGCCAGGAGCTGCAAGCACTTCATTAGTGATTTTGTGACATGAGGCACAGTTGGCCTTGAATAGCTGCTCTCCTTTTGCAGCGTCTCCTCCCTCGTGAATGCTCGCAAAAGAGCTCACGGTCATACTCATGACCAAGGTTAGAGTGACGAGAATCCGATGATAAAAACGTTCTGAAAACCGCATCATTGCTGTGATTTACGTGATTCTACACTATAGAATGAGGCGCAAATTTATAGCACGGCCGCCATACACAAGAGGTCTAAAACGCTTTATTAATAATTTATAATGTTTCTAAATAAGACAAAGTTGTGACGAATCGAGCCACATCATTTTTATTCAAGCAGATAGCTTCCTATTTGGCACAAAATTTAGCTAGCATTTTCTTATTTCGTACCTTTGCAAAATTATTATGAGAGCCTTGTTAAGAACATTTCGCCTACCACTACTCACCTTTTTCTTTTTCGCCAACCTCGCGGCCTTTTCACAGTCCGATTCAACGAAAAATTCCTTGGGTGAAATAGAAGTTTTTTCTGATCCGGGAATCGACTCTCTCGAAAAGAGAATGCGTGGAAAAAATGAAATGAAAGGATTTCGAATTCAAATTTTCCTTGGCTCCTATGCTGACGCAAAAAACCTTCGCGCCAGATTCTTAAATTCTGGGGTAGGACTACAAGCCTACATATCCCAAAACACTCCTGATTATGTGGTCAGAGTAGGCGACTTCAAAACGGCCTTCGAAGCACAGAAATACCTTGCTGACCTTAGAAAAACTTACCCAAGCGCACTCCTTGTCACCGACAAGATCGAACCACCGCGCCTCATCCGAGAAAAATCGAACTAAGATTTCACGTAGTTTGACAAAAATCATAGGTCTAGCTTTTTTGTGTTCAGTACATTTGGGGCATCATAAATTTGCAAAAGCAGATTTTAAATTTATTCTGTATGCCTTTTTACCACCAGTTGGGTAAAATCCCAAACAAACGTCATACTGTATTCAGACAACCAAATGGAGGTCTGTATTACGAGCAACTCTTCGGTACCGAAGGGTTTCATGGTATGAGCTCTCTGCTCTACCACACCCATCGCCCAACAATGATCAAATCTGTTGGAACACCCGTGGATGTCGCTCCTAAAGCTGCCATCGATAAAAACATCTCTCCAATGATGTTGCAAGGTTTCAGCATTCCACCAAAGGCCGATTTTCTTGAAAGCCGTCATGTTGTATTATTCAACAATGACCTCAACATTGCGCTGGCTGCTCCTACACAAAGCCTTGATACTTATTTGTACAAAAATGCGGATGCAGATGAAATGATCTTCATCCACAAAGGCACTGGAACACTTCGAACATTCTTAGGAAATATTCCTTTCTCATACGGTGATTACCTGGTCATTCCCCGCGGGATGATTTACCAAATTCAATTTGATTCTGCAGATAATCGCCTATTCATTGTTGAGTCATTCTCTCCGATTCTGACTCCAAAAAGATATCGCAACAACTTTGGTCAATTGCTCGAACATTCTCCTTTCTGTGAAAGAGATATTCGCAGACCTTCTGAGCTGGAAACATTTGATCAAAAGGGATCATTTACCATTAAAATCAGAAAAGAAAATGTATTGCATACTGTAGAGTATGCTTCACATCCATTCGATGTTGTTGGTTGGGATGGCTACAACTATCCTTACGCTTTCAACATTAAAGATTTCGAGCCAATAACTGGTCGTGTTCACCAACCACCGCCCGTGCATCAAACGTTTGAAGCGCACAATTTCGTGGTATGTTCTTTCTGCCCTCGCCTGTATGATTATCATCCAGATGCGATACCGGCTCCATACAATCACAGCAATATTGATTCGGATGAAGTTCTATACTACGTAGACGGCGATTTCATGAGCCGCAACCATGTAGACAAAGGTTTCATTTCGCTTCACCCAGGTGGCATTCCTCATGGACCACATCCCGGAGCGACCGAACGTTCGATCGGTCAGAAAGAAACAGGAGAACTTGCAGTGATGGTCGATACCTTCCGTCCACTAAAAGTCACCCAAGTCGCAGTGGATATCGCAGATAAAGACTATCTTACTTCTTGGTTAGAAAAAAACGCATAACAAACCCATCTCATGTCACAAGATAATACATCATTACAACTAGAAAAAGTAGTAAATCAAGCAGAAGATTTTCTTCCATTGCTCGGTACAGACTACGTGGAATTATATGTTGGAAATGCAAAGCAAGCAGCACATTATTATATGAGCGCTTGGGGCTTCCAACCACTTGCCTATGCCGGTTTAGAAACGGGAGTTAAGGACAAAGTTTCTTATGTTCTAATTCAAGATAAAATCCGCTTAGTTCTTACATCTCCTCTCCAACAAGATGGACCTGTGAATGAACATATCAATAAGCACGGAGATGGTGTTAAGGTGGTAGCTCTTTGGGTAGATGATGCTACCAAGAGCTGGAAAGAAACTACTTCACGTGGCGCTGAAAGCTGCATGGAACCAACCACTATGCAAGACGAAAACGGTAAAGTAGTTCTTTCAGGTATCCACACCTACGGAGAAACACTCCACATCTTCGTAGAACGAGGAGAATACAATGGACCATTCCTTCCGGGCTACAAAGCATGGAATCCTCACTACCGCGCAAAAGAAACGGGATTGAAATTCATCGATCACATGGTAGGAAATGTGGGTTGGAATGAAATGAATAAGTGGTGTGAATTCTACGCGAAAGTGATGGGCTTTGCACAACTTGTGAGCTTCGATGATAAAGACATCAGTACTGACTATACTGCTCTCATGAGTAAGGTAATGAGTAATGGAAATGGTCGTATCAAATTCCCAATCAACGAGCCTGCTGAAGGAAGAAAGAAATCTCAAATCGAGGAATACATCGACTTCTACAATGGTGCAGGAGTGCAACACATTGCAGTGGCAACCGATAACATTATCGAAACTGTTTCTGCATTAAAAGAAAGAGGTGTTGAATTTTTATATGTTCCAGAAACATACTACGACACCGTTCTTGACCGTGTAGGTGAAATCGATGAAGACCTAGAGCCACTTAAGAAACACGGTATTCTCATCGACAGAGATGACGAAGGATATCTTCTTCAACTTTTCACAAAACCAGTACTTGATCGACCCACAATGTTCTTTGAAATTATCCAAAGAAAAGGTGCAAAGAGTTTTGGAAAAGGAAACTTCAAAGCATTGTTTGAAGCCATTGAGAGAGAACAAGAATTAAGAGGCACACTCTAATTTTTTTCTAAATAAAAAAATAAAAAGACCTCACATTGTGAGGTCTTTTAGTATCTCCTTGAGCGGTCTAATACTCTTTATATATTCTATAGAAGGACCAGCACACCACACCGTTTTGTAAGTTGCTTTTGATGCTGCGTTTTCTATCGCACGCATTCCTTTAATGAAAATAAACATCTTCAAATACTTCTTCAACCACTTGTTTCTCTTCATGAGTTTTTCCATGAAAGTGGCTTTCGTGCCAATCGATTGAACATAGGGCGTGTTTATCACTGTAAGATGAGAGCCTGACATTTTAGTGGTAAGCACAATATCTTTTTCACCATAATCAATCAATGCTTGGCGATAGTCATCCGATATGGTGGCCTCTTTTGATGCTAAGAATACTGTTCCCACCGACGCGCCACATGCACCCCAATTCAAGACTTCATCAACATGTGCTTTGGTAGCAATGCCGCCAGCCGCAATTACTGGAATAGATATGTTTTTTACAAGCGATGGAATCAATGTTTCAGGAGCCTCCGGCCCGCAGTGACCACCCGCTCTACTACTCACCGCTATCACTGCATCCGCTCCTAGTCTTTCCACTTTTTGAGCGTATTCAATATTCGTAACATCACAAAAAACCTTTATCCCTAGCGGCTTGCATCGTTCAATCACTTCTTGTGGACTTCCGAGCGATGTGATAATGAAATTTACTTTCAATTCAAGCAAGGTTTCCAATTGTTGGGCAGCCTTTGGATTTGATTTATTTACGATCAAATTCACTCCAAACGGCTTTGATGTTTTTTTGCGAATAAGCGCAATGGCCTCTCTCAACTCTTGATCTGTTCGGTAATTCAACGCAGGAAAAGCTGCTGTTGCGCCGTTTTCACATGCTGCAACGACCATGTCCACATTAGAGATTAAGAACATAGGCGCCACAATGATCGGATGCTCAATACCTAGAATTTCGGTCAATTTCATATTCTCAAAGATATCGAAAGCAGCCTCTAGATAAGCAGTGCGACTCAGGAATTGTTTCTATCTTTGCGCCGCTATGCGCATAGACATCTTGAAATCAAAGATCCATCGCGTCACTGTGACCGAGGCAGATCTAAATTATATCGGTAGTATTACCCTAGATCCGTTGCTTATGGAAGCAGCGAATATGATTGAAGGTGAGAAAGTTCATATTCTCAATTGTAACAATGGAGAGCGCTTTGAAACGTATATCATCACTGGCCAACGCGGAAGTGGTGTTGTTTGTCTCAACGGTCCTGCTGCTCGTAAGGTTGCTGTTGGAGATATCGTAATTGTTTGTTCATACGCTTCCCTCGATTTTGAAGAAGCAAAGACATTCAAACCATGGGTCATCTTCCCAGACACTGCCACTAATCGATTGGCATAATACCGCACCATTGAAAAACGCAATCAAATACATCATCTTTTTTGGTATTGGAATAGGACTTCTATACCTCGCCACAAAGGATGTGGATACGCAACAAATCAAAGACTCCATTCGTGATGCGAATTGGTTTTGGATTGCAGTATCGATGGTGCTCAGCTATCTCGCAATGATTCTTCGAGGTATTCGATGGAATATGTTGCTAGAGCCTATCGGGCACAAAGCTGATACGTGGACCAATATTCACGCTGTCGCTTTTGGTTATTTGATGAATAATCTAATCCCTCGTTCAGGTGAAGTAGCGCGTTGTGGTTTGGTAAACCGTGCTGAGCATATTCCAATCAATAAGCTCGTAGGAACGGTCATTCTTGAACGAGTTGTAGACGTTGTCATTTTAATTTTAGTTATTTCTCTCACCGGTGTCCTTCAAGCAGAAGCACTCGCCACACTTTTCAGTAAGATTGATGGTGGAAAAGGACGCACACTTCTTATTCTCGCTGTCATTGGAATCGCAGGACTGGTAGCATTTATCTATGTATTAAAAAAATTCCGCGCGAATAAATTCATCGGAAAAATTGTTGACTTTTTAGAAGGTATTGGAAACGGACTGCGCTCTATTTTCAAATTGCGCCAACGTGTTGCATTCATTCTGCTTTCACTTGGAATTTGGGCTTGTTGGTTGCTGATGAGCCAATGCATGATGTATGCTCTTCCTGTAACCGCAGGTATGAGCATTTCAGACACATTGTTTTTTATGGTGGCAGGAAGTTTAGGTATGCTTATTCCAACACAAGGTGGACTTGGAGCTTATCACTTTATGTCTAAGATCGGATTCGAAGCTCTTGGATACAGTGGCGCCGTAGGACTCACTTTTGCTTGGATTTCTTGGGTTGGAAAAACCATCCTCGAGATAGCAGTAGGTGCGGTAGGATTCTTTGTGGTGACAAGAAGTAAAATCAAACCTGCTCCAACAACCGCAGCATGATTTACAACGACATCAACGCCTTAAAAACACAAGTAGACCAATGGAAATCTGAAGGTCTGAAAGTTGTTTTTACCAATGGTGTTTTTGATATTCTTCATATTGGACACGTTGATTATTTACAAAAATCAAAAGCACTCGGACATAAACTCATCATTGGAATTAATGATGATAATTCTGTTCGTAGACTTAATAAAGGCCCTGAAAGGCCTATCCACCCCGAGCTTGCACGAGCAGGAGTAATTGATGCCCTACGTTGTGTAGATGCAGTAATCATTTTTGGCGATGACACTCCACTTCAATTGATTTCTACTCTTCTTCCCAATGTGCTAGTAAAAGGTGGAGATTATGATCCTAATGAACTCGATGAATCCAAAAGAGCCTTCATGGTAGGTTCAAAAGAGGTTCGTGCTATTGGAGGTCATGTATATTCTATTCCATTAGTTGCAGGATTTTCCACGTCTGAAGCGGTAAGGAAGATCAAGAATCAAGAATAAACTCGAATAGGATATTCGGGATATTCGGTGCTGATTGCGTTCAAACATGAACGCCATGACACATCCGCTTGACAATCTCACACATCTATTTTTTCCGCGTTATTGCGCTGGTTGCGAAGTTGCGCTTCATTTTCACGAACAGTCCATTTGTGTGCATTGCCTCATTCGTCTTCCACGTCTAAAAATGCATGAAGAGCGAGAGCATAAACTAGAAAAACTATTTTGGGGAAGATGTGATGTGGCGCAGGTCACCGCCTTTCTTCGCATGTCGCGAAAAGGCCTCACTCATCGTCTTATTCATGAGTTGAAGTACGATCACAATCCACACCTTGGAATTGTACTCGGTCGTTTATTCGGTGTAGAATTGCGAAATAGTCCCTCGTGGAAAAACATTGACGCATTGATACCGGTGCCGTTGCATCCGCGAAAAGAACGAGAGCGCGGGTACAATCAGAGCTATCAAATAGCACTCGGAATGGCAGAGACCATGCGCATCCCCGTTTATCGCCACGCTCTCAAACGAAATGAATACACCCAAACTCAAACCAAAAAAAGTAGAATAGATCGATGGAAAAATGTAGATGAAATTTTCACCTTCAATAAAGAACTTTTAGAAAATCATAACCACATTTTAATCATTGATGATGTAATCACCACAGGCGCGACAATCGAGGCTTGTGTGAATACTATTCGGAAAGAATCAAAGGCACAGATACATATTGCTGCACTTGCTATGCCCATTCGTTAAAATTTTTGTCTTAGGTTTGGAACATCAAGTTTCAAGTCTATGCGCATCGTTTTCTTATTCTTTCTCGTGTTTTTTTCAAGCCATGCAATTGCGCAGGATAAAATTTTATTGATGAATGGCTTTGAAGTAGATTGTAAAATCACTGCAGATACTGGATTTGTGATCTCTTATGATATTACGAAGAAAAATGGAAAAATAAAACATCGAGAATCTAACATCGGTGAAGTCTTCAGTTATACAAAGAGTGGACAACCAGAAATCATTATATACCAACTCGACACCCTATTTGGAGATAATATTTATGATGTTACTCAAATGCGTGCATTCCTTGCTGGGCAGCATGATGGTCGTGCAAATTTCAAAGGACGCCACATCGCATTGATTGGGTTTGTTGCTTGTGGCACCATCGCATATCTCGGCAAAGACGGCTATTTCACAGCGGTTGGCCCTCCTATCGTCTATATGCTCACACAGTTTATTGGCAAAGTGAAGATTAGAGAAAGTACGATGTCAAATCCTAATTATAAATACAACGATATTTATGCCGATGGCTACGAACCTCCCGCTAGAACAAAGAAATTAATCACGGCATTCCTCGGTGGAATGGCCGGGTCCTCCTTGGGAGTGATTGTTTACTTTATTACCAAATGAGATCATATGTACTATTTGTAAACTCTCTCTTTTTAGCCACCATTGCAGCACTGCTAGCTTCATTTGAAACAAGCAAGCTGGATGTGATTGGTTTTGTTTTCGCTAGTACATTTCTCGCTTATAGTTTCATTCGAGCATCTGAAGTTCTTCCTCAACAAAAGAAAATTTGGTGGACCCTCAATATCATTAGTGGTGTTGCAGCTTCAACCTTAACGATATTTTTTTCAAAGGAGCAATGGATTCTTATTTGCATTAATGCGCTCATAGTCCTTGTCTACCGTGGCTTTGGCAGCTTTAGTTTACGAAAAAGTATTTACCTCAAACCCTTTTCCATCGCTTTGTGTTGGACGATAAATACATCATTAATCCCCTTCGATCAAAATCCCTTCTTCATACCGAATGATCATTCGGTTGGACCACAAGCCCTCAATATTTTAGTGCTGACTTATTGCCTCTCCTTGTTATATGATCTAAAAGACGCAGCGAGAGAAAGAGGATCTTTGCTAACACTGGCAAGCCTTTCAGGCATAAAAAAAGTGTTTCATTTGAATGAAACACTTTTAATTCTACTCACTAGTTTTGGAATATATGCCTACTATTATTTAGCGCATGGAATAGCCATTTTTGCAGCTACGGTTTATGTTCTAATCATTCAATTTTTGTGGAATCGATGGAAAGAACCAAGAACAACATTCCTCATTGATGGTGCGTATATTATTTACATCATCGCATTTATTTTATGCAAAAACCTCGTCTAGCGCGGTTTTGAAAGCATTTGCAGCAAACTCCAAATCTTCCATTGTATGCGCTGCAGAAATGAATCCCACTTCATAGCCACTTGGACCTAAGTAAACACCTTTTTCCAAAAGTGATTTATGGAAAGGTGCAAACAATTTCATTCCACCCTCTTCAATCTCATCCATTCTTCGAATCGATTTTTTATCCGAAAAAGAAACCCAGAAGATACTTCCTACATTGAAGATTTTGAACTTATATCCTCTATCCTGGACGTGAGACATGATGGTCTGTACAAAGAAATCTGCTTTAGACTTTAGCTCCTCAAAGAATCCTGGGCGAAGGCATTCGGAAAGTTGTGCGATACCCGCAGACATTGCTACTGGATTTCCTGACAACGTTCCCGCTTGATAAACAGGTCCATCAGGTGCTACTTTGCTCATGATCTCAGCGCTTGAAGCATAAGCTCCAACAGGTAAACCACCGCCAATTATTTTTCCAAAAGCAATAACATCAGGTTGAATATCATAGTAGCCGCTAGCGCCAGTGAATCCTACTCTGAAGCCAGATATAACTTCATCAAACAAAAGCACGATGCCTTCGCGTGTACAAACCTCTCTTAAATAACGAAGGAAGTCGCCCTCTTGAAGAAGCAAACCATTGTTCGCAGGAATTGGCTCAATGGCGATAACAGCGATTTGGTCTTTAAACATCTTTACAGCCTCTTCAACAGCATCTTTATCATTCAATGGAAGAACGATGGTCTCTTTCACATAAGACTCAGGAATGCCGGCTGAACTGCTTGTCCCAAGTGTTGCTAAACCACTTCCTGCTTTAACCAAGAGACTATCCACGTGTCCGTGATAACAACCTTCAAACTTTATTATTTTATCTCGACCGGTATATCCTCTCGCGAGACGTATAGCACTCATTGCTGCTTCGGTGCCGCTGCTTACGAATCGAATTTTTTCAACGTATGGATGGTTTGTAAGAATCAATTCAGCAAGCTCGTTTTCGAGTCTTGTCGGCGCTCCAAAGCTTGATCCTTTTGCTACTTGATCTTGAACGGCCTTAACGACTCTTGGATGTGTATGCCCTAGAATAAGCGGTCCCCAAGAGCAGCAAAAATCCAAAAATTTATTTCCGTCTTCATCCCAAACATAAGCGCCCTCTCCTCTATCAAAGAAAATGGGCGTTCCACCCACAGATTTAAACGCACGTACAGGAGAGTTTACTCCACCTGGAAAAAAGGTCTTTGCCTTCTCAAATAATGCTTGCGATTTTGAAGTATTCACAGATTGTATTTTTATATGAGTCAAAGATACGTTTGGAATGGCTCCACGGTCTTCATTCCAATCAGACACTGTATATTCGTTGCCAATATTTGACGCTATTATGACATCCTTCGAACGCACTCTTGAGTTTGCGCAGCAAATGGACCAAATCGATCCTTTGCGCTCCTTTAGAAATGAATTTCTTTTTCCGCAGCACAACGGAAAAGACGTGCTCTATTTCACAGGAAATTCACTTGGACTTCAACCGAAAAGCACAAAAGACTCTATTCTTCAAGAGCTGAATGATTGGGCAAAATATGGCGTAGAAGGGCACTTCTTAGCGGATCGTCCTTGGTTTAGCTATCATGAATTTTTCACTCAAGGCAGTGCACATCTCGTTGGTGCGAAAGAATCAGAAGTAGTTGTGATGAATCAATTAACGGTGAATCTTCACTTGTTGTTGATCTCCTTTTATCGCCCACAAGGCAAGCGGATCAAAATTCTTTTCGAAGCAAAGCCATTTCCATCTGATCACTATGCCTTTGAATCGCAAGCTCGTTTGCATGGTTTTGACCCTTCGGATGTGCTCGTAGAAATGGCTCCACGTGCAGGAGAGGTGAATCTTCGCACGGAAGATATTATTGCAAAAATTAATGAACTAGGAGATGAGTTAGCAGTGGTTTGTTTTGGCGCCGTTAACTATTTCACTGGACAATTTTTTGATATTGAAACCATCACAAAAGCGGGACACGCTGTAGGAGCTAATGTAGGCTTCGACCTCGCACATGCCGCTGGTAACGTGCCTTTGACGCTACATGATCACCAGGTGGATTTTGCTTGCTGGTGTACATACAAGTACTTAAACAGTGGGCCGGGCAGCGTTTCTGGAGCATTTGTTCATGAAAAACATCATTCCAACAAAGAACTCATTCGTCTTGCTGGATGGTGGGGACATAACAAAGCAACGCGTTTTCAAATGCAACCTGGATTTGATCCTATTGAATCTGCTGAAGCGTGGCAGATGAGCAATGCTCCTGTATTTAGCATGGCTGCTCATAAAGCCGCCCTCGATTTACACGAAAAAGCTACAATGCCATCACTTCGTGAAAAATCATTGAAGCTCACCGCGTATCTTGAATTCACAATTCATGAAGTACAAAAGCATGTTTCTAGAAAACTAGAGATTCTCACGCCGAGTGATCCTGCACAACGCGGATGTCAACTATCAACTGTTGTAAATGGCGCTACGAAGCAAATCGTTAAAGACCTTGCGGACCGCGGCATTGTAGTGGATTGGAGAGAACCAAATGTGATTAGAATGGCGCCGGTGCCGATGTATAATAGCTTTGAGGATATCTATCATTTCGGAATCGCATTACAAGAGCTTTTGTCGAAGTAATCATTCATCATACATTTGTTCAATCAATTAAAGCAGTATGCCAAAGAAGTACGCGGTTATCGGAGCAGGTAGATATGGTAGAGAAATCTGTCAACGTCTTGCAGCACAAGGTGCAGAAGTATATGCATTCGATGTGGATGAAGAAAAAATTGAAGACATCAAGGACTCTGTTTCACTAGCAGTTTCTTTGGACAGCACTGATAAGAAAGCATTGGAGGCAAACCGCATCCACGAAATGAAAGCGGTGATTATTGCCATTGGAGAAAACTTCGAGGCAACAGTTCTTACGGCAATCAATCTCATTGATATGGGCATCCCACGCGTCATTGCGCGTGCCAGTGGTGAAACCCAAACTCGAATTTTGGAGAAAATTGGTGTTCAGGAAATTCTTTCTCCTGAAAGTGAGGTCGCAACTATCGTTGCTGAGCGCCTATTAAATCCTAGTATTACTGCCTTCCTTCGTCTTCCAGATGAATATGAAATCGCGGAAATTAAATGTCCTAAAGGTGTTGCAAATCGCACCTTAGAAGACATCGGGCTTCGTGACAAATATGGTCTCACACTGATCACGCTCAAGCGTGCTTATGAAATGAAAGACACAGATGATGGAGAAATTGATATTGAAGAACACATCATTGGTGTACCAAAGTCTGAGACTGTAATCTATGAAAGTGATACGCTAGTAGTATTCGGATTGGTAAGAGACGTGAAGCGCTTTATTGAGATTAACGAATAAGCATCACCTGCCCCATGATTTCAATGGGTTCAGAAACACCTTTCTCGCCCTCATCTATCGTGTAAATGATACGATACGGATATACACCTGCTTCTACATATTGATCGCCATCTTTTCTCTGACCTAACCAAGGCAGATCCATTGATTTCGTTTCAAAGATTCGTTCGCCCCACTTATTCCAAATGAGGAGCTCGTATGATACGATGTTCACTCCTTGAACTAACCATACATCATTGATTCCATCACCATCTGGTGTGAAAGCATTGGGTGCAAAAATAGCTCCTGGACAAACTTCATTGATAGTGAGATCAAACATACTTGTACAACCCCCGTCATTCGTGACCTCCACGCTGTAATAACCCGCTGTTGAAGCAGAGTAAAAATCCCCAGAAGAACCATCACTCCATACGTACGTAGCACCTGGGATAGCTGGGTCTATTCGGTATATGTACGGTGGTAATTCAAAGCAAAAATCTACTTCTTCTGTTGTAAATGGGTCTTCAGGAAGTGGATTAAAGAAGAATGTGACATCATCAGTAGACTGACAGAAACTATTCGTAGCAATGACCGAATAATCATTCGGTTGAGTAATGGTTATGCTATTACCAGTAGCACCCGTTGACCAAATGTAATTCACAGTTGGGTCTATTCCGGCCGTCAATAAATAACTCTCTCCATCACACAAAGCCATATCTTCACCGAGATCAACAAACGGCTGGGCATGAACAATAACCTCTATTTCATCAGACGACGTGCAGCCATTCGGACCGACTACATCGACTTGATAGACTCCTGATATATTAACTGTTACAGCTGGTGTAGTAGGGCCATGACTCCACTGAACCGAATAATCATTCGGCCATCCTGTATCGAGCAAAGTTGTTTCTCCCTCACAGATATCAATGTCTGGACCGAGGTCTGTTATTTCACCAATCACTTCAATTGGCACCGTTACTTGAGCGCTGCAGCCTGCGTCATTTGTGGCAGTCACAGTTAAATCACCCGACGTTTGCGTTTCAATAGTGGTTGAAGCAGTGGTGCTGTTGGACACAAAATTACTTGGAGCCCACTCCCACTGCAGGTTTCCTACAAAGTTTGAACTTGCAGTAATCGTAGTTCCCTCTACAATACATCCACTAATACTCGTCAAATCAACAGTCACATCAGGTATCTGAAGAATGGTTATGGTTTGAGAATCCGTGTAAATACATCCTGTGTTCGAATCCTCTATTGTGATAATGTAGTCAGCGGTCTGTGCAGGTGTAGCGTTTGCACTTAGTGTATTGATTGCACCTACGATTGGCTCAGCAGATGTCCACTCAATAGTGGCTTGTGCTGCATTGCCAACGAGCGTTGCCTCAAGCAATACACTTTCATCAGGACAATGCGGCGCAGCAATTTCTTCAATGAGCACAGAAGTAATCTCCGATACCAATACTTCGATCGATGCCGATTTTTCACAACCCTCAGGTGATGTTACAACTACAGTGTAGACCCCGCTAGTAGAAGGATCAATAACGGGCTGGGGTATTGGTGAGTTTACCAACTCCCCATTAGTGGAGTTCCAGTTATAATCAAAACTTCCAGCCACATCTGGATGTACATCCAACGTTGCCTGCGATTGATCACAGATGACCAAAGTATCTTCGAAAACAAGATTAAATGGATTCGGAATAATTACTTGAATAGAATCTGTGTAAACACAACCAGATTGATTATCGGTCAGATCTAATACATATGTCGTTGAAATGCTTGGAGAGGCAATTGGATGCTCTATATCCGTGATATCCAATGTGGCAGTGTTCGACCAATTCAATGTGAAGTTGGTGCTATTGTAAGTGCCTACAAATACCTCATCCAATGACCAGTTATCTTGATTACCTACCCATGATCCCACTTGCATCCACTTGAAATAGGTAGCTGTCGTTTGGGCGCCCGCCGGAATTTCCACCGCCATTTGCGTGAATTCTGGATAAGCTGATTCATATAAAGTTGTGATGGTATTTGCCACAGGGAATGTGACACCGCCATCTGTAGAATAACGGAGTACCACATTGTCTCCCGGTTCAGCGTTATCACAAGGTGCTACACCGTCTGCAATTTTTATAGAAAAATAAATGGTACCACCATTCGATACATCAAGCGGCAATGTTGTGGCACTTCTTTCTCCAGTGCCATTGAAATAAAGTGCTGTTCCAGAAACAGAGCCACAAGCCGCGCTGGCCGTACCGTTCAGAATACTAGTCCAGTCACCAAGAGAAATATTTGGATCAAAATTATCTGACCAAATCACCGCTTCAATTTCTGTATCAATTTGTACTTCCTCTCCGTCACAAATGAATGGATTATCTGAAGTGACTTCTAGGCTTGATACATTTCCAGGAGTAACGGTGATGGTAACCGATTGCGTACTAGTAGCACAGCCTGTAGGTGTAGAAACGGTTACATTATAAGTGGTCGTAGAGAAAGGTGTTGCAATTGGATTTGCAATCGTAGGATCACTCAGTCCAATGGAAGGTGACCACACATAGTTATACGTCGCTGTTGAAGTCGCTGGTGTAACATTTAATTGCACGCTTTCATGTTGGCAGATACTTATATTTCCAGGCTCAAGAGCGAATGCTGGCGCTACAATATCTTCAACACTGTAGAAAAATTCTTGTGGACAGCCGCTTATATTTTCATTGGCGACACCAACATAAATTGCGCTAGAAACTGGCGCTGGCAAATTCAATACATACCCAGAATGCACCGGCGTTTCCATGTCCTGTATATTGAACCATTGTGGATCAAAAAAAGTATTGGAAATAGTCAGGTTGACTTCTCCATTTGCACAAATCGCATTTTCAAAACTAATTGGAGGCTCTGGTTTAAAAGACCCTACTGAATATGCATATGATTCTGAGTCTCCATTTCCATAGACATATCCGTTTACCCCATTTGGAGCAAAGAGATTGTGGCTTCCCTCAGAAACAGCAAATCCAACCCACATATGTGAGGTGCAGTTAGGAAAAGTTTGAAATGAAGTCGGACTAATGGGCGCTCCATCAAATGTAACGGTCGAAATATCTTCTGTTCTCACCACCACATTGAGGTAGTGACTAGTGATTACATTGCTATTGACCGTTGAAAATGTGATATCAGTAATCTTCTTTTCTGCATCATCCAGAATAAGCATCGAAGGGTCGCCATTACCACCACAAGTGAAGCCTTCCATATACTGAATAACGCAAATGCTCTTATCTGCATTTACACAGTGCGCGCTTGTTTGGTTATTGTACTCCTGAAATTGTCCTGCATTGAGAGATAACGATGCAATACCATCAATGGAAATAGTTGTTCCATCTTCTTGTGCAAGAATTCTGTATGAATAGCTAGGCGCTATTTCTGTTGTAAGAGGAGAAAGCGGAAAAACTAATGGTGAAACAAAATATTCTTTTCCCCAAGATTCTATCGGAAGATTTTGTTCAAATATGTGATCACAGTTGCTGCATCCACTTGGAATATTCGCACATCCAGCGCCAGAGAAAACGGCGAATGGTCGGCAACTTCCGCTTTGTTCTGTTGCCTTGATCACTGTACCCGTTAAATCGCCACCAGGATCTGCTATAAGTTGATAGCATTGACCTGCATTCAGCGTAATAAAAAAATCATCATCATCGTCATCATCTAATCCAAGGACGTTTGCAGATGTTATGATTTCAATTTCTGTGTTGTCTTCTGTCGCTACAATCAGCGCTTCTGAATCCCATGGGGAGAAACCAGCATAGCTCGCAATGACATAGTTGGTTCCCAACGTTGGTGTTGGTAGCACCTTAGATGCATCAGCGGTGTAAGGACTAAAATTAATTGCGAATACTGCGACAGTGTCTTGTGTCGTGATGTGTATTCCTTTGTTTTCGATAATGCCTGAAGTATAGACCTCTGCGATATTGTTTGGAATCGTCACTGTTGTGACAACATTGGGAATAACATTGAAAGACTGTGACCACCCTTGACCATTAATATCGATAGTACCACTTGTGGGTTGATCAGAGACGACGAAAATATCCAGTGATTCACCAGCTGTGATTTCGTGATTTTTCATAAAGCCTAACCAGAAGTCCTTGCCCTTAGTAGGCGAGGCTCCTTGGCCATGAGCGAGAAGGCTCAGGGCAATAGACATTACCGAAAAAACGATTTTTACAAAATTCATATCACAAGGGTGTGCTGATCAGGCCTACAAATATACCTCCATAGACTCGAAAACAGCTACTTAAGTTGCGTTTAGTACCATTCCATCGGCCATTCACCCTCATATTAACTCAGATATCATCCTTGCTAAATCATTTAAGGGTGGAAATGATTCAAAAAGAAAGGCCGAGCATATACGTATATGCTCGGCCTTTGTTTCGTTTGATTGAAGTGAGATTACTCAGCTAAGATGATGATCTTGTTGTTGAATACCTCAACAGTACCGCCTTTCACTTCAAACTTCAACTCTTTACCTGACTCTTCTTTTACTCTTACAGTTCCTTTTTTCAAAGATGTAATAAGTGGTGCGTGGTTGTTCATCACACCAAGACTTCCATCACTACCTGGAAGGTAGACGAATGAAGCTTTTCCTTGGAAAAGTGTAGATTCAGGTGATATAATTTCTACGTTCATTTGTTTGAACTATTATTTGTTTTTCGCTTCTTCCAACATTTTCTTACCAGCTTCCATCGCTTCTTCGATAGAACCTTTCAAGTTGAAAGCTGCTTCTGGATACTCATCGCAGTGACCATCAAGGATCATGTTGAATCCTTTGATTGTTTCCTCGATTGATACAAGAACACCAGGTACACCAGTGAACTGTTCAGCTACGTGGAAAGGCTGAGACAAGAAACGCTGCACTTTACGAGCGCGGAATACAGAAAGCTTATCGTCTTCAGATAATTCGTCCATACCAAGGATGGCAATGATATCTTGAAGTTCCTTATAACGTTGTAGAATTCCTTTTACACGTTGTGCACACTTGTAGTGTTCTTCACCCACGATTTGTGGAGTAAGGATACGTGAAGTAGAATCCAATGGGTCAACTGATGGGTAGATACCAAGCTCGGCAATCTTACGGCTCAATACTGTAGTAGCATCTAAGTGAGCGAAAGTTGTAGCTGGAGCTGGGTCAGTCAAGTCATCCGCAGGTACGTAAACGGCCTGTACAGATGTGATAGATCCACGCTTGGTAGAAGTAATACGCTCTTGCATGACACCCATTTCAGTAGCAAGTGTAGGTTGGTAACCTACCGCTGATGGCATACGACCTAGAAGAGCCGATACCTCAGAACCTGCTTGTGTGAAACGGAAGATGTTATCGATGAAGAAAAGGATATCACGACCGCCAGACTTCTCATCCCCATCACGGAAGTATTCCGCTACCGTAAGACCAGAAAGTGCTACACGAGCACGTGCTCCAGGAGGCTCATTCATCTGACCGAATACAAATGTCGCTTGAGACTTCTCCAATTCTTTTGGATCCACCTTGCTCACATCCCAGTCACCGTTGTGCATTCCTTTGTTGAACTCTTCACCATATTTGATAATTCCTGCTTCGATCATTTCACGAAGAAGGTCATTTCCTTCACGAGTACGCTCACCAACACCTGCGAATACTGAAAGACCATCATAAGCCTTTGCGATGTTGTTGATCAATTCTTGGATCAATACCGTCTTACCTACACCGGCACCACCGAACAATCCAATTTTACCACCCTTTGCGTATGGCTCAATCAAGTCGATAACCTTGATACCTGTGAAAAGGATTTCTGTAGAAGTAGAAAGATCTTCGTACTTCGGAGGCAGGCGGTGAATCGGATTTCCATCTGAATTGTCAACGTCAGCGATACCGTCAATTGCAGTACCTACAACGTTAAACAAACGACCCTTGATTTTATCTCCAATTGGCATGGTGATACCACGTCCAGTTGAGACTACTTCTGCGCCACGCTGCAAACCTTCTGTTGCATCCATTGCGATAGCACGAACAGTATCTTCTCCAATGTGCTGTTGACACTCGAGGATAAGCTCTTGACCATCTGGCTTCTTTGCAATCAATGCATCGAGGATGTTAGGTAATTTCTCACCGGCTTGGAATGAAATGTCCACAACAGGACCGATGATTTGAACTACTTTACCAATATTTTGAGACATGCGTTCGGGTTTAAATTTTCGGGCGCAAAAGTAAACATGAAAACCGCTTAAAAAAAAGTAATCATTAAAATAAAGTATATCTTCTCTAAATTGCCCGCCAATTAGGCATTATGAAAAAGACTTTTGTCAGCAATCTCATCCTTTTGGTGGGCCTCAACCTGCTGATTAAGCCTTTTTACGTTCTTGGAATTGAATTAAATATCCAAAATCAAGTTGGAGCAAGCCAGTACGGTTCCTACTTCGCGCTTATCAACCTTTCTTTCATTTTCAATATGATTCTCGATATGGGAATCACAAACTGGAATACACGGAAAGTTGCCCAAAAATTAGAGATTTCTCAAGTGATTCCTGCGATTATTCAATTAAGAATTCTACTTGCCATTCTATACTTCTTAGTCATATCCATCGCGGGATATATCTTCAACTACACTACGCACCAAATTTTGTGGCTGATGGCACTCGCATTCAATCAAGTGCTCGCCATGGCCGTCCTATTCTTTCGATCCAATCTCTCAGGACTCCATTTATTTCGTAAAGACAGCATCATCAGCATTCTAGACAGGGCGCTTCTGATACTCGGATTCGGATATCTTCTATGGGCGCCTCACGGATTTGGACCCTTTCAAATTGAATGGCTGATTGCGGGGCAATCGATTGCATATCTCATTACCGCATTCATCGCGGGGTATTGGGTATTTAAGAATTCTCCAACACTTCAATGGAAAACACCGTTCGCTACCAAAGTTACTATCCTTCGACAAAGCCTGCCATTTGCGATTTTTTCTTTGCTTGGAATGGTCATCTATCGTGCAGATTCCGTGATTTTAGAACGTATGACTTCTGCAGAACAAGCAGGACACTATGCTCAAGGTTTCCGATTTTTTGAAGCCTACAATATGATTTCCTACTTATTCGCCGGCTTACTACTCCCCATTTTCTCAAGAATGGTTTCGGAAAAAAACCCAGTCAATGAAATTCTCTCTCTATCGCACCGCCAGCTATTCGTAGCTACATGGATATTTGTTTCTGGCGCGATCGTTTTTGCTAAAAATATTCTACCAAACTTCTACACTATTCTAACCGAAGAAAGCGTCGAATCATTCCAATGGCTTATGATCGGCTGTTTTGCTTTTTCTATGCAATACATTTATGGGACACTTCTCACTGCCGCCGGAAAAATCAGAGCACTTACCTATCTTATGATTGCTGGTTTTGCTATCAATATCGCTTTCAATCTCATTTTTATTCCCAGCAGAGGTGCCATTGCCTGTGGTCAAGCCAATGCCTTAACTCAGCTGTTTATTCTCGGTGTACAAATCATTTGGGTCCGCAAAGACTTTGATATTTCTCTAAGAACTCAACTTAAAGAGACGTTATGGTTTAGCATTCCTACTTTAGCCTTTTCTGTGCTGATTTACAACCAACTACATGGTGATGCAATAATTGACCTCCCATGGACGTTATGGGCGCTCATTTTTGTAAGTATCCATCTGCTGATTGCCTCCTTGACCAAGATGCTTAGCATCCAAAATTTCCTTCAAGTGATGAAATCTAAAGATTAGTGCTTACATCATACCTTTGCACAAAACCTTTCATCGTTTATGTCATCAGAAAATACGGGCTCTGCCTCACTTGAGTCTTCAAACATTATTGTACTTCTTTACCGTTGGAGAAAAACAATCATACTTGTTGTGTTAGCTGCCGCTATTATTTCTGCCGGTGCATCTTACCTCATCCAGCCAAAGTATAAAAGTAGAGTTACCATGTTTGCTTCTCCTTCTTACTCAGTGGGAGCGCAGCTTTACGAGTCATCGGATAACGACCTTGCAGAACTCGGTGATGAAGAAGATTCTGAAAAGTTATTGCAGCTTTTAAACTCAGACGAACTAAGAACCATGATCGTCGACAAATACGATTTATGGACCGTTTATGATATTCCAAGAGACGCTCCTGGTGCGAAGACTTATATCGCACTTGAATATGCAGACAATGTAGAATCTAAAATGACTCGTTTTGGTTCTGTTACTGTAAGTGTACTAGACACTGATCCAGAGCGCGCAAAAAACATCGCGAATGACATTGCTATTCTAGCAGATACCATCAACGTTCAGATGAGACGTGACAGATCTTTGAAAGCAGTTCAAATCGCTGAGGAGTCGATTGCAGACATGGAACAAGAGGTGCAAACTGTAAACGACTCTTTGCAAAAACTTCAACAAAAAGGGATTTATAGTTATCATAACCAAATCGCTGCTCTCACAGAAATGTACGGAAGAGCTGTTGCAATGGGCTTTCCAGAACGTGCAGCAAAACTCAAAGCCGATATGGACTATCTTTCTTCCTACGGAGCGCAGTATTCAGATTTGGAAGAACGTCTTGTAAATACACACACGAAACTTGCCCACTTAAAAAAGAGAAGTGATTTGATCAAAGCTGACTCGAGATCAACACTTCCAGTGAAGTACATTGTTGACTTTGCACAAATTGCAGATAAAAAAGCTTACCCTATTCGTTGGCTAATTGTCGCTATGAGCACAGTTTCTGCCTTTGTATTTGTTGTAGCCTTCATCCTTATTTGGGAAACATTTGCCAAGTTCAAAAGAGAAGGTCTCATCTAAGTGAACACAGTTTCAATGCAAAAATGGTTGTGGTTTTCATCGGGATTATTTCTGGTGTTGACTGCGGTTTGCATCTACTTCGAATTCTATTACATCGCACTGTTACCCGCGGCACTCGCAGTGGTTTGGGCAGCGTTTTTCAAAATTGAGTGGCTTTATTATTTGGTAGTCTTCTTTACACCTTTATCCCTCAATCTTGAGGAAATGAAAATTGGTGGCGTGGGTATGTATTTACCCACAGAACCGCTCCTTTTCGGGATGCTGCTCGTCTTTATATTTAAAGTTGTTTCGGGTAAAAGCATTGATAAAAAAATATTCACCCACCCCATCTCTTTTTTCATCTACGCCTATCTCGGCTGGATGATATTAGCTACAATCACAAGCCAAATGCCACTGGTGTCAGCAAAATTTGTAATTACAAAAATGTGGTTCATTGCGTCGTGTTACTTCTTAGCTGTTCATCTTTTTCAAAAGGCTATTAATACAAAAGCTTTTTTTATAGCCTACATGATTCCTTTGTGTGGTGTAGTAGTTTACGCCGTAACAAGACACGCGGAGTTTGGATTTGACAAGGAATCTGCACACTGGGTCATGGAACCCTTATATAAGGATCACACGAGCTACGGTGCAGTTCTCGCGATGTACTTTCCCATCGCGCTTGGATTACTTTTTCTAAAAAACCTATCGTTGATTCAGCGCAGTTTTCTAGTGGTAGTTTTTTTAGTGCTCACCATAGGGCTTGTACTCTCGTTTACTCGCGCCGCTTGGGTTTCCGTAGTGGGCGCTGCTGCGGTGTTGATTGTGATGCAAACACGAGTGAAGTTAAGTACACTCATCATTACTGGTGCGGTTGGAGCCATACTGATTTTGTTTAGCTGGGAGCAAATTCAAATTGCATTAGAATCAAATAAACAAGAAAGCTCGGATGACCTCGACGAACACGTTAGTTCAATTTCAAACGTTTCTTCCGATGCATCGAACCTAGAACGCCTGAATCGTTGGAACTGTGCCATAGAGATGTTCAAAGAAAAACCTGTGATGGGATGGGGACCTGGCACATATCAATTTTTCTATGCTCCATTTCAACGTGCGGAAGACCTCACCATTATCAGCACAAAATCTGGCGATGGAGGAAACGCTCATTCCGAGTACCTCGGACCTCTTGCCGAACAAGGTGTGATGGGCATGGCCTTGATGGTTCTATTGCTCTTGATGGTGTGCCACTATGGCTTTAAACTTTATTACCGAACCAAAAGCTTTGAAATGCGATTGCTGGGATTAATCTCATTTATGGGACTGCTCACCTACTTCATACACGGGGTGCTGAACAACTATCTCGACACCGACAAGGCGTCTATACCTTTTTGGGGGTTCGTTGCGGTAATGGTCGCTATTGACCTCTACTGGCTTCCGTTAGAAGAAGCGGCAAGAAAGAATCGCTAGGTCATCAATAAAGGGCATTGCTCCTTTGTAATTATTCACTGCCTCAACGATTTGACGATTTAAAGATGATACGCTTGAATCGAAGTGCGAAAGTATGACTTGCTCCAAGCGTTCCACGCCGAATTCAGTTTCCTTATCATTCTCTGTTTCCACGAGTCCGTCAGTGTAACACACCACTATACTATTCGGCGGCAAAATCAATTCTCCGACCGATACCTTTGGTAACTCCTCAAACATACCCAATCCAATGCTTCCTAGTTTGAGTAATTGAGTATATCTGTTTTCATCTGCGACAATAGGGGGATTGTGCCCGCAGTTGATATACTTCAGATGGCGTGTTTTCTTGTTATATGTTGCCAAGAAGAGAGTGATATACTTTTCACCCATTGCGCTGTGCATTACGCGATCATTCAATTCCACAACAATATCTTTCAGATCACCCTTGTGGTAGGAAAAAATCGATCTCAAGTACGCTTGAAAGTTTGCCATCAGAAAGGCAGCGCTCACTCCTTTGCCTGATACATCAGCCATACAGAACATCACTTCTTCCTCATTCAGCACCATGAAATCATAGTAATCCCCACCTACTTGTTGATGTGCTTTATATACAGCACTGACCTCATATTCTTCCGTTTTTGGTAAAGACTGAGGAAGCAGAATCGCTTGCATTTCGGCTGCGAGTTCGAGCTCCTTCTTCACACGCTCTTGGCGAAGTTTTTCTAAACTGAGTTTCTTGTTTTCAATAGCAACTACCAAAACATTTGTCAATGTCTCGATGAACCGCATGTGCTTAATCACAGGACTAATGCGAACTTCTTGTTCACCTTCATCTCCTACGAGCAGATATGCGATTGGTTGACCATCTTGGTGAACGGGGATGACAATATCGAATGACTCAGAAGACGTGCCTGATAAAATCGTGAGTTCTTTTGTTTTGAAGAAAGATTCATCGGTCACCACATTTGAGAATGTATCTGACATTCCGAATTGAAGCAGCGATGTCCAATTCTCGCCCCTGGTATACAAGATGACCTTTTCGATCATTAGTTCTTCTCGAAGGACACGTTCGTATTCTTCAAGAAGCCTTTCAATAGGCAGATTCGCGTTGATGGCCTTGGTAATTTCCAAGAGCGCATTCAACTTAAAGTCGCGTTGTTTAACCTTTGCGGCTAGCCTATTGAGTTCTGCCATTATTTTAATTTTTCTATCAATCCAGGAAGGTTCCTGATGAGAGCTAGTTCACGGTATTTATGTTTTACATCTTCAGCTGGCGTACCAAAGTAGGTCTTTCCCCCTTCCAAGTCTTTTGTAACACCGCTTTGTCCAAGCACTACAGCCCCTTTGCCGATGGTCATTCCAGAAGCTATGCCCACTTGTCCCCAAATGATGACCTGATCTTCAATCACCACACAGCCAGCAATTCCGACTTGTGCAGCGAACAAACAATTTTTTCCAATCACTGTGTCGTGTCCAACGTGAACGTGGTTGTCAATTTTTGTTCCTTCGCCAATACGTGTATCGGCAGTAAGTCCTCTGTCAATGGCACATCCCGCGCCTATTTCAACGTTGTCTTCAATTTCAACGCTTCCGCAGGTATGCATTTTATCTCTTCCAGTAGGGCGGCTCTTATAGTAAAATGCATCGCCACCAAGCACAGTATTAGCGTGTATGATGCAGTTTTTTCCAATATGAATATTATCATAGAGCACTACACCAGGATGAATGACGGTGTTTTCTCCAATGGAAATATTGGAACCCATGATCACGCTTGGGTGAATGAATGCATCCTCAGAGATATTGATATTCGTGCCTCTTGAGGACATCGACATGTTGAAAGGCGAGAAGTGTTTATTCAGTCTGTTGAAGTCGCCGCATGGATCGTCTGAGAAAATGAGCGCCTTTCCATCGGGGCATGCTACTTTTTGATTGATGAGAACGATGGTAGCTGCACTATTCAACGCTTTATCATAATACTTTGGATGGTCAACGAAAACAAGATCACCATTCTTCACTTTGTGAATCTCATTAATACCGAGCACTGGAAAGTCGGCCGGTCCTTCAAAAGAACAGTCGATGATCTCTGCGATTTGCTTCAGTGTGTATCCAGATGGAAGTCTCATGCAACAAATTTGGGGATAGGATTTAACAAACTAAAGAAAAGTAAAAATGTTTAATAACCTTCCTTTGGTGAAAAGCTATAAGCAAAAAAAATCCCTCAAACATTCTGTTGGAGGGATTTAGTATTTGATAGAAGTGGTTACTTCTTGATTCTTTCGTGGTATTGACCAGTAGTAGTATCTACTTTCACCCAATCCTTTTCATTGATGAAAAGAGGCACACGGATTTCAACACCGCAATCTAATTTAGCAGGCTTCATAGCATTTGTAGCAGTGTCACCTTTCAAACCTGGCTCCGTGTAAACGATCTCGCACTCGATGAAGTTTGGAAGATCGCATGACATTGGAGTATCATCTTCAGTGTTGAACAATACGATACACTTCATTCCTTCTTTCAAGAATTGAGGAGCTGAAATCATTTTTTCTTCGATTCCGATTTGTTCGAAATCTTCGAGGTTCATGAAGTTGTAGCCCGCTTCATCCTTATACAAGAACTGATATTCTCTTGTTTCGATTCTCACAACGTCGATTTTCACACCAGAGTTGAAAGTGTGGTCAACGATTTTACCGTTGTTAAGATTCTTAAGTTTAGTACGTACGAATGCAGGACCTTTTCCTGGTTTAACGTGAAGGAATTCCATCACTTTCCATACGTGGCCTTCCATTTTAAAACAAAGACCATTTGAAATGTCGGCAGTAGTTGTTGCCATGTTGTTATCTGTTTTGGGGGTGCGAAGATAATTAAAGTCTAGGCTCAAAAAAAAGCCCCGCTGGAAAACCAGCGGGGCTTTAATTTTATAGAAGAGGTCTATTAACGTACTACTAGTTGGCTAGTAACAACGCTGTTACCTGCTTGTAGAGACACGCTATAAACACCTGCGTTCAATTCGTTAACATTAACGCTCACTTGGTTTGAACCAGCGCCACGTACACCGAAGTTTTCAGTGCTAACGATACGTCCAGTGATATCACGAACGATTACGTTTACGTTTGAGCTATTCAACAAGTTGAAAGAAATGTTTGCATTGTCTTGAGCTGGGTTTGGATAAACCTGAGCAGCAACGATATCACCTGCAGAAACTTCGTTTACAGAGATTGTTGGGTCAAGGTTTACACGAACTGCTGGAGTGAAGTTCCATCCTGTGAACCAGTTAGAAACACCACCTGTTCCGAAAGGACCGTAGTTAACTGTACCGAAGTCATCATCGTACTGGTTAGCAGCGATGTAAAGACGCTCAGTGCTTTCGAACTTACGGATCTCAGCGATGTAAGATTTGCCAGCTTCTAGAAGAGCTGCACCTGATTGGAAGAAGCTAAGGTTTGTGTATTCACCAGCAGCACCTTGGTCAAGCATTTCCTGAGTAACAGTGAATACGCCAGAGTTTGCTACTTGAGAAAGATCTTGAATGTTAGTCAATACCTCATAGATGCTAACTTCAGCCTGAAGACCTACGTCAGAAGCATCACCGAAAAGAACTAGCAATCCACCTGCTTCAGTTTCAGCATTGATAGTGTAGATGTTACCGAAAGCAACGTCTTGATCGCTGTTGAATGTACGTTGGAACAATTCAAGGTTTGAATTTTGACCGTAAGCAAACTCAGTGATGTCGAATTCGTTTACACCAGAGTTACCTGATGGATCTTCGTCATCTGGAAGAGTTACATCAACTTGGTATGAACCAAGAGCAGTAGGAAGGTTGAAAGGCTCTGTCCATACTGTATCAACTGTACCAGCAAGGATCGTTTCAGTTACTTCGTAAGTAGCTCCGTCAACTGCGAATGTTACAGTAGCAGTTTGGTCTAGGTTACCAAAGTTAGCAACTTCAGCACCGAAACGTACTTCACCTGCTTGAGATGATGGTACTGCATGGTACTCATAAGCGTTGATGATATCACCTACCCAGTTCTTACCCAATGTAAGGTCGTTGTCTGGAGTTTGGAAAACGCTAACGTCGTCCACCATCCAAGAGTAACCATAATAACCTTTCCAACGGAAACGAATCCAGATGTTTGTTACATCACCACCTGCAAGAAGAGATGAGAAGTTGAACACCTTTACTGTTGGGTTAGTTACTGGATCCTGAGTTTCCATTGTTGGCCACAACTCGAAACGAGCTGTACCAGCAGTTGTGTTTTCAGAAACTTCATAAGTTGTTGGGTCTGGCCAAGTAACACCGTCAGTAGAAATTTCTACCAAGCAATATTCGTTACCATCGCTAGTACCGTTGTCCCACATTCTGTAGAATGTTTCGAAACGCAAGCTAAGTGAAGTTTCACCAGTAACATCAATTGGGTTAGCTGTTTGGAACCAGCAGTTTTCTTCCCATGTACCTGGAGTTGGACCACCGAATTCATCAGAGTCAACCATCATGAAACCGTTAGCAGCAGAAGTAGATGCAATAGCATCGATCGCAGCTGGACCGTTTGGCTCAAGACCAGTTCCACATTCGAAGTTGATACCAGCGATGTACTGTGTAAGACCAGCGTCAGTGTTAGCGTTCTGGATTACCCAGTTGTCGCAGTTTGAGAAGTCGTCAGACCAAATCTCAGCACGGTTAGCATTCGCATCCCAAGCCGTTGTAGTCGGCTGATTGCGATAAGGCAGCTTTCCTTGAGTTGCAGGGTTCTGCTTGAATTGAGCAGAAGCAACAACTGAAGTACTAACAGCAAGAGCAAGCAAGTAAATTTTCTTCATGTTATTTTATTTTAAAACGTAATAGGTTTTGAAAAGAGGCCAAATATAAAAATTCATTTAACCTTATCGATTCTTTAATGTGAATTTTCGACCAATCAGCCATAATTCTGACCGTTTGGACTTAAAAAATACCATTTCATGACAAAATCCCCTACCCAAAAATGGGTTTACGCATGAATTTAGGCCATTGCAGACTTGGCTTTGGACTTCTCAACCCTTGCCGCAACGTAGATACTAATCTCATAGAGGAGCAATATTGGAAGAGACACAAGAATTTGACTCGTAACGTCTGGGGGTGTGATGATTGCAGCAACAATTAAATTTACCACAAAAGCATGTCTTCTGTATTTTTTCAAAAATGTTGAAGATACCATTCCCAATTTTGCCAAGAAATAAATGAGAATAGGCAACTGAAACATAAGCCCCGTGCCCAACACGAGGCTAGTGGTCAGTTTTAAATAAGATAAAACAGTTGACTGCACTTGCACATCGCCAAACTGGAAGTTTCCTAAAAACTGAATGGATAATGGAGCTAAAATGAAGTAGCCAAATAATACTCCAGTGAAAAATAAAAGAGAAACAAAAAAGACAATTCCATTCACCGAGCTGATCTCTTTTTTGTTGAGTCCTGGTTTTATGAAACACCAAAGTTGATAGATGATCCAAGGGAACGCTACAACAATCCCTCCTACAATACACACCAATAAGTACGCAGAGAAATTACCCCCCATTGTGGTACTTTGCAAGGAGAAATTCATCTCTTTGAAACATAGCTTATCTCCTAATCCAAGAAAATCAGAAAGCTCGCACCACATGCGATAAGAAACGAAGTCGAGACGACGAGGCCCCATGATCACTTCTTCAATAATGAATTGATCAAAAGACACGACTACTACAATTCCGATAACCACTCCAAGAACTGCACGAAACAATCGTTTCCGTAGCTCTTCTAAGTGCTCTAAAAAAGACATATCCTTCGTCTCACTCATGATCTATTCTCACTAAAAAATTCCTTCCTTCAGAATATCATGAAGGTGAATGATTCCTTTGTATTTATCATTTTTGGTTACTACCACTTGGGTAATATTAAAACTCTCCATCATGTGAAAGGCCTCCACAGCCAATGCATTTGCATCTACTGTCTTTGGCGATTTTGCCATGATATCCTTTGCAGTAATTTTCCCAATATTCGTGCTCTTCTCTAGCATTCTTCGGATATCACCATCTGTCACAATTCCTTTCAACTGACCTTTTTCCAATACTGCAACAGCCCCTGCTCTTCCTCTTGAAATTGCAATGATGACTTCTTTGATAGGTGTATCCGCAGAAACTTCTCGTTTCTCGTCTGTATTGAGGATATCCCCCACTTTCGTGTAAAGCTTCTTGCCCAAAGCACCGCCAGGATGATACTTCGCGAAGTCTTGCGAACTGAATCCGCGTTGTTCCATAAGCGCTACAGCCACTGCATCACCCATTGCCAATTGAGCGGTAGTGCTTGATGTGGGAGCTAAGTTATTTGGACACGCTTCTTTTTCGATTGGTGTTTTTAAAATCAAATCACTGTGCTTCGCAAGAAATCCGTTTTGATTGGCTACCATTCCAATGAGTGTGTTGCCCATACTTTTCACCAACGGAACCAAGACTTTAATTTCCGGTGAATCGCCGCTTTTAGAAATGCAAAGAACGATGTCTGATTTCTGAACATTCCCTAAATCACCGTGAATAGCGTCAGCAGCATGCATGAAAACAGCGGGCTGACCAGTGCTGTTGTAAGTAGCCACAAGCTTTTGAGCAATGTTGGCACTCTTCCCAATTCCAGTGACAACCAAACGTCCTTTTGATTTCAAAATCGCTTTAACGACTTTTTCAAAAGATTCGTCGATTTGATTCTCCAATGCAGCGATTGTTTCCGCTTCTATGCGGATGGTGCGCTTCGCCGCTTCAATTATGTCATTTCTTTTTTTCACCTTGGGCGCAAAGATGCGACAAACATGCTTATTCGCATATATTCTTGTAAAAAGGAATAAAATATACCTTGTAAAAAAGTTTGTAACCTCGTTTCTTCGTGGTTATATTCGCGTCCCTTTAGAAAAAAGCAACGTGCTCTATCCAAAAGGGAAGTCCTTCAGATGAAATCATTCTAAACGTTTAAGGTATCGACAAGAAATTTACCTATATTTAAAAACGTTACAGTAAAGTAATTCGCAATGAATACAGTAGTTGACCTTTCACCGAGAGAGGCATTAAAGAATTTTTTTGGTTTCGACCAATTCAAAGGCCTCCAAGAAAGTGTAATTAATTCCATCCTAGATGGCAAGGATACGTTTGTTATCATGCCCACTGGAGGTGGTAAATCGTTATGCTATCAGCTCCCAGCATTGATGCTTGATGGTACTGCGATTGTTGTATCTCCTCTCATCGCACTCATGAAAAACCAAGTTGACGCCATGCGCGGCTTCTCGGATGAGGATGGTGTAGCCCACGTAATCAACTCTTCTCTCAACAAGACGGAAATTGCTCAGGTAAAATCGGATATACTTTCAGGAAAAACCAAGCTGCTTTACGTGGCTCCGGAATCTCTTAACAAAGATGAGAATGTTGAATTCTTGAGAAACGTTAAGATATCTTTCGTTGCCATCGATGAAGCTCACTGTATTTCTGAATGGGGTCATGACTTCAGACCAGAATATCGCAGATTAAAGCCCATCATTCATCAAATCGCTGATGTGCCAATCATGGCGCTCACGGCTACAGCTACACCAAAGGTGCAGCAAGACATTCAAAAGAACTTGGGAATGATGGATGCGCGCTTATTCAAAGCGTCGTTCAATAGAGCAAACCTCTACTATGAAATTCGCCCAAAACACAACGTTGGAAAGGGAATCATTCAATATATCAAAGCTAATTCTGGAAAGAGCGGTATCATCTATTGCTTGTCACGTAAAAAGACAGAAGAGTTGGCTGAATTGCTTCAAGTAAACGGCATCAAAGCGCTTCCATACCACGCTGGTATGGACAGTCATCAAAGAAGCAGCGTTCAAGATAAATTCTTGATGCAAGATGTGGATGTGATTGTTGCGACCATCGCTTTCGGTATGGGTATCGATAAACCAGACGTTCGATTTGTAATTCACCATGATATTCCGAAATCACTTGAAAGCTATTACCAAGAAACAGGAAGAGCAGGAAGAGATGGCGGAGAAGGCGTTTGCGTAGCATTCTACAGTCCAAAGGATATTGAGAAATTAGAAAAGTTCCTTCAAGGAAAACCAGTAGCTGAACAAGAAATCGGAATGCAACTTCTTCAAGAAGTAATTGCTTATGCCGAAACTTCTATGAGCCGCAGAAAATATCTCCTTCACTATTTTGGTGAAGAGTGGGATGAGGTAAATGGCGAAGGCGCTGGAATGGACGATAACTCTAGAAATCCAAAAGAGAAATTTGAAGGTAAAGAATATGTGAAGTTGATCCTTGACACTATCGTTTCATTCAAAGAAATGCACAAAGGCAAATTCATTTGTAATGTGCTTTGCGGAGTGAAAAACTCTGAAGTGACTACCTACAAAGGTCATTTGAATGAAAACTTTGGAGAAGGAAAGGAACACGATGAAAAATTCTGGAATGCGATCATTCGTCAGATGCTTGTCCGTGGTCTTTTGAGAAAAGAAATTGAGACATACGGAACATTGAAGCTGACCGAAGAAGGAAAAGCTTTTATGAAGAAACCAGAATCTTTCATTCTTGTCAAAGAAGAAGAAATTGGAGAAACAGATGAGGACGGTGAATTGCTTATCCCTAAACAAGGTGGAGGCGCGGCTGACGAGCAACTGTTTAACCTTCTCAAAGAATTAAGAGCGAAGACTTCTAAGGAAAAGAAAATTCCACCATACGTTATCTTCCAAGACCCAGCTCTGGAAGAAATGGCAACCCAGTATCCTATTACACTTGATGAATTAAGCAACATCGGTGGCGTAGGTAAAGGAAAGTCCATGAAGTTTGGCCAACCGTTTATCGCGTTGATTCAACGTTATGTGGAGGACAACAACATCGAGCGTCCGATCGATTTTGTGGTAAAAAGCGCTGTGAATAAGAGCGGCCACAAAGTACAGATCATCCAAAACATCGACAAGCGTATTCCTCTTCCTGATATCGCAAAAGGTCTAGGCAAAGGCATGTCGGAATTGCTAGATGAATTAGAAGCGATTGTTTCTTCAGGAACCAAAATCAATATTCAATACTTCATTAATGAAGAAATTGATGAGGATTCACAGCAAGATATCATGGATTACTTCATGGATAGTGAAACCGACAGCATCGAAGAAGCGATGACTTACTTCGATGGTGATTTTGAAGAAGAACCATTGCGATTAATGCGCATCAAGTTTATGAGCGAAGTCGGAAACTAATTTTAGTTTTTGTAAAAAATACAAAAAGGCCCAACGTTTAGCTGCTATTCGTTGGGCCTTTTGTTTAACTACCACTTTACCAAAAAAAACACCTGTTTACAAAACCTCAACATTGGATGAAATCGAAATTGGACCTTCTATGCTGTCGAGGTGCTTTTTTAAAGCTGTCAACTCTTGTTGGAGCTGTTTGATGCGCGATTCGCGCATCTTTATGTCTTCTTCATTCATTGTTCCTGTAATCTTTTCCTCATGATATTGAATCTTGAGGCCAATCATTTTCTGGATCAAATCCCACGCTTCATTTTTTTGAAACGTTCCTTTTATCAATTGTAAATCCATGCGACTTGTTTTTATTGACCTTGTCCAAGGGAGAAAGCAGAGATTCCATTGAATGCATAGAGATTTTCTGTTTTGATCACCTCTAGATTACTTTCACTCGCAGTTTGGAGCAGTTGAATTATTTTCTTTTGAGAAATTGTTTGATCCGTTGCCTTAAAGCGACATCTCCAATGATCGGTGCAATATGTTTCTTTGAATCCATCCGGCCATACTTTGATTCCTCGATTGGTAATCATTGTCAATTTCACTTCACCATCACTCCACTTCGATACATGCTCGGCCAATGCATTCGGGTCAGTTCCTGTCCAGTGTACGAACAAATCAACTCCTTGCAACTCCTTCGGAGCTGGGCTCTTTCTCACATACTTCGGTAAATTCAATTTTGAATTAGCCGCGTATTTCACGGGTTTCAATTGTTGCGGCGCTTGGCCCAATCGATCGATGACCGCCTTTGCAAATTCATCAGTACCTAACTTGACCTTGCTTACTCCTTCCTTGAAAATATCGTAGGTATGATAGCCCTCTTCGATGGTTCTGAGCCACGCATTCTGGATTTTTTCAGCCACATCATTTTGACCTATGTGATTTAGCATCATGATAGCTCCTTGTAATAATCCGCTAGGATTTGCGAGATTTTGACCTGCTCTTCTTGGAGCACTTCCATGAATTGCTTCAAACATTGCACATTCCTCCCCGATGTTCGCAGAGCCCGCCAAGCCTACTGATCCTGCGATTTGTGCTGCAACGTCTGATAGAATATCACCATACAAATTAGGCATTACAATCACATCAAAAGCTTCGGGAGTATCGGCCAATTTCGCAGCTCCGATATCTACGATCCAATGCTCGTTTTCTATATCCGGGTACTCCGCTGCTATCTCGTCGAACACCTTATGAAACAAACCATCGGTTTGTTTCATGATATTATCTTTTGTAAAACATGTTACTTTTTTACGATTGTACAAACGTGCATATTCGAATGCATAACGTACAATTTTTTCACAGCCAGGACGGCTGATCAACTTTAAACACTGCACTACCTCATCGGTTTGCTGGTGCTCAATTCCAGCATATAAATCCTCTTCGTTTTCTCTTACGATTACAACATCCATCAAAGGGTGTTTCGTGCTTACAAATGGCGATAGACTAAAGCAAGGACGCACGTTTGAATAAAGGCCCAAGAATTTTCGTGTGGTAACGTTTAGACTCTTGTATCCACCGCCTTGTGGTGTTGTGATCGGAGCTTTGAGAAACACTTTATTTCTTCTAATCACATCCCAAGACTCATCGCTGATGCCCGAAGTATTTCCGGACAAATAGACCTTCTCTCCCACTTCGATTTCATCGATCTCAATTTGTGCATTCGCTGCTTTTAGAATCGCAAGCGTTGCGTCCATAATTTCTGGACCAATACCATCCCCTTTCGCAATCGTTATTCGTGTCATTGATTAAATCTTTGACGCAAATCAACGACGACAACTTCATGAATTTTTATTTATGTTTTTTATACAAAATATAAATAAACACTTATGTATTAAAAATAGCGTTGCGAAAATTCTTTTACGTTCAAAGCCACAACATCTTGCAACGAGCCTGTGGCGCTGAAGACAGCCCTTTGGCGATCAGAGCTTACGCCTTTTGTCATCATATTTTCTAATGTAACAAACTCATTCCGATATCCCAGCGCATCACATAAATCATCGGTTTCGCTTAACCAATTTTGCAATTGTGTTTTAAGAGAAACTACTTCATGTGTCCCGTGCTCAATCACCTCTGCATCGAGGCCAAATCGGATGGCACGCCATTTATTCTCGCGTAGTATCCATCTCACGGGAGCGTCGCTTCCGACTGCTCCTTTGCTGCGATCGAAGTGCAAAGCCATCACATGAATTAGTGCAGTAATGGCCTTCAGTTCTTTCATTGTTGCGGGTACATCACAAATTCTAATTTCCATGGTGCCATAGCCCGGACTTGGTCGGATATCCCACCAAATATCCTTCATGCTTTCAATGGATTTTGTCTTTAATAAAAGCCCATACATGTCCTCGAATTCCTTCCAATCCTTTGCCAGGAAGGGCATTCCACTGGTGGGATGGGATTCGTACATCGTTGGACGAATTGCTGCAAGTCCTGTATCCACTTTATTCCAATAGCACGAACTGGCGCTGAGTGCAATAAGAAGTGGTAATTGTGTGAGAAAAAAATTGGTGAACTGAATACACTCGTCCCCACTGCGCATCGCTACGTGAACGTGCAGTCCATACACCGCCATTCTTCGAATGAGCATTTGATTTCTATCTAGTAATTCTTGATAGCGTTCGGATGGAACGATGCGTCGATCGTTATAATCAGCAAGTGGATGTGTACCTGTGGAAGCGAACACCACCTCATTTTGTTTTCCCCAAGCTTCGATTTTTTGGATCAATGATTCAATATCTGCTTCAACATCATGTGCGTTTTTGCACACGTCTGTAACAAGTTCGACGGTACTTTGAAACATTTCTTTGATGATGCGAGGGTGTTGAACTTGCGATAGCAACTCCATGGATCGAGGAGTCAGCTCCAACGATTTTGCATCAAGCAATTGCACTTCTACCTCTACGCCTAGCGTAAAGGGAGTGCTATTTTCCTTGAAAAATAGCGACATAATTTCTTCTAATTAAAGTTTATTCGGCAATGGCCATGTAGGCCATCAATCCCATTCCCAATTCAATTGCTTTTTCATCAATATTGAATTGAGGATGGTGAACAGAAAAACGATTGTCGCCGTTTTCTGACGCCGTTCCCAGACGATAAAAACAACCGGGAACTACTTGAGAGAAATATGCAAAATCTTCAGCCGTGGCTCTTCTTTCTAGAGTGACAACATTATCTTTTCCTAAATAATCTTCAGCAATTTTCCTTGAAACTGCTGTGACTTCTGGATCATTGTAGACCACAGGATATCCGCGCTCCACGCGGAACTCCACCGTTCCTCCCATCCCTTCTACTAATCCTTTTGCAAGAGCAATCATTCTTTGGTGAGCATCCTTGCGCCAATTTTCATCGAAAGTTCGAAACGTTCCTTCCATCGTTACTTCTGAAGGAATAACATTCGTAGCACCGTTGGCATTCACCTTTCCGATTGTCAATACCGATGGGGTGATCGGGTTGGACCATCTTGACACCACTTGTTGCAATGCGATGATCAGGTGCGATGCGATGAGTACTGGATCCACTGTGTGGTCGGGCTTTGCGCCATGACCACCTTTACCTTTTACCGTAATATATAATTCATCAGAACTTGCCATGTATGCACCCGGTGTGATTCCCACCTTACCAACCGGTAATTCTGGAAACACATGCTGGGCAAGCATTTTCTGAGGCTTTTCTTTTGAAAACAAACCTTCTTTTAGCATGATGGAAGCGCCACCTGGAAGTTTTTCTTCTGCTGGCTGAAACACCAATGTGAGTGTTCCATTCCACTGGTCTTTTAATTCATTGAGAATTTTAGCTGCTCCTAAAAGGCAAGTAGTATGCACATCATGTCCACATGCGTGCATGATTCCCTTCTTTTTACTTTGATACTCTACTCCGGTTTTTTCCTCAATCGGGAGAGCATCCATATCTCCTCTAAGAGCTACTGCTCTTGAAGTTGGATTTTTTCCTGAAATAATAGCTACAACGCCCTCTCCACCTACTTGAGCGGTGTAAGGGATTCCCCAAGAATCCAACTTTTTTCTTACATAAGCTGCAGTTTCTACTTCCTGAAAAGATAACTCAGGATGTGCGTGTATGTGCCTTCTAATCTCAATAAATTCTTGAGAATAATGCTTTGCAAGTTGTTGAATCTGTTCTTTCATAAACCTCCGCTACGGTGAATTACAAAGATAGGCTTTTGAAATTTAAGGGCAGTTGCACGAATTGGGCTGACCTAATTTTTTCACCTCTATTAACGTAATCAATGTGTCTTCTACAGCGATTCGATACGACATCTCTTGAAATTCCAATTCGTAAACAGGAGGTTTTGCATGTGTGTCACTCATCGAAAAATTGACTTCACCATTGAATCGCGCTTGGTCAAAATCTGCGATTGATTTATTCAAGCAAGTCATCGTGCACTTACCAGAATCAGTATTCACCCACGTCGATTGTCTGATACGCTTCATCAGCTGCTTTCCGGGCGTCCAGCCCAACCAGTCATAATTGGGGAAAAGTATAAAAACCAAAAGACAGCCGATGCCTACTCCTAGGCCATATCTGAGTAATCGCTGTTTGAAATTCATTTTTAACTGTATTTAAGTACAAATATCGTTACTACTGCTTGAAAGGTGGGAGTATATTTGCGGTAACAGTTGCAAAACATATGCTTTTAGCGAAAAATATATCTTTCCAATACCCGTCGGGTCCATCCTTTCAATTCCCTACCATAACATGTGGGAAGAATGAAAAGTTGTTGATCCTTGGAGAAAGTGGAAAAGGAAAAACAACTCTGCTTCATTTGCTCGCAGGATTGTTACAACCCACCTCAGGCGAAATCAGCATTAACGAGCAAAACACTAGTATTATGTCTGGTGCAGCGCTCGATAAATTTCGAGGAAAAAATATCGGAATCATTTTCCAAACCGCTCATTTCGTAGAGTCCCTGAATATTGAAGACAACTTGATCATGCCTCAATATTTGACGGGGCTCAAGCAAGATCGCGCTAAAGCGAAGGAGCTTCTAACACGACTCAACATCGCAGATAAAGCAAAGAAACGACCTTCTCAACTCAGCGTGGGAGAAGCGCAACGCGCAGCGATCGCAAGAGCAGTAATCAATAACCCCCCAGTAATTCTCGCTGACGAACCGACTAGTGCTTTAGATGATAAAAACGCTGCTGAAGTGATTCGTTTGCTTGAAGAACAAGCAAACGCTACTGGTGCGGCACTTATCATTGTGACACATGACCAACGTTTAAAAGATCACTTTGCAAATCAGATTACGCTATGAACTTGATTAAAATTTCTTGGGCGAATCTTCGCGTAAAGCCTCTCAATACATTGCTTAGTATCGTACTATTAGCATTCGGTGTAGGTGTGATTTCGCTTCTTCTTCTTTTAGAAAAACAAGTCACTGAAAAATTTGACCGCAACATCAAGGACATCGATTTTGTGCTTGGAGCAAAGGGAAGTCCGATGCAGTTGATTTTAGCCAATGTGTATCATGTTGATGCGCCAACAGGTAATATCAAAGTTTCTGATGCTCAAAAAGTCATCAAGAATCCAATGGTAAAAGAGGCCATTCCTCTGGCTTATGGCGACAATTATGAGAAATGGCGTATCGTCGGAACCAACTTCAAATACCCGGCGCACTACGACGCGAAAGTGGGCGAAGGTCGTATGTTCTCCGCTCCGTTTGAAGCTACGCTCGGTAAGCGCGTTGCAGAAGAAACGGGATTGAAAGTGGGAGATAAGTTTACTTCTATGCACGGATTCGATAATCAGAGTAATGAAGAAGATGCCCACCACCACGACCATCCTTTTGTGGTAGTTGGAATTCTTGAAACGAATAATTCAGCTTTAGATAATTTGATCTTAACTCCAGTGGAGTCTGTTTGGCTTGTTCACGACCATGGTGACGAGGAAGAACACACCAGCATGGAAAACCCTGCTCACGGTGAGCCAGGGCACGTTCATGAAGAAGGTGACGAGCATGAACATGAAGGTGAAAATCCTGCGCATGGTGAAGAAGGTCACGTGCATGTCGAAGGAGATGAGCATGACCACGAGCACGCTCATGATCACGAGGCAGCACAAGAAATGACCGCATACTTAATCAAGAAGCGTAACCCACTTGCAGCAATGATGCTTGCTAATGTCGTTCGCGATACGAATATGCAGCTTGCAGACCCTGCCATTGAAATGAATCGCTTGAGCCAAAATTTTGGACTCGGAATGGATACATTGAAAGCCATTGCGATTTTGATCATGATCCTTTCATTTGTAAGTGTATTTATTTCACTTTATAATTCTCTTAAAGAACGCAAGTATGAATTGGCTCTTCTTAGAACCATGGGTGGTTCGAGAGGAACATTGTTTGCGCTTATCATGCAAGAAGGATTGCTATTGGTCATCATTGGATTTGTAACGGGTACCGTTCTTAGCCGAATAGGTTTGCTTGCGCTTTCGTCTTTATTAAAAGAAAATTTCCAATATGAGATCAATGACTTGAGTGTTTCCTCAAGTGAGTTGGTATTGTTAGCAGTAACTTTGGGCGTTGGTGTTTTGGCGTCATTGTTGCCTGCACTTCGCGCGTTAAAAATGGATATTTCAAAAACTCTTTCAAATGCTTAAGAATATTATTCTATTCGCTACTGGTGTTGTCGCAGCCATCGGGCTGAGTGGATACATTACTGTATCGAATGAAGATGATCCTACACCAGTAAAAGCCAAGCGTGCTCTCGATTGGGATCGCACGCGTCAATCATCATTGATCCCACAAGTGATGGATGATGCTCCAAATGAAATTACATGGAAAATGTTGTCAGACGTGACATTCAAGCAGATCTATGTACAAGAACTTGACTCCTATTTCTGGAAGCCTACATTTGGACCTGGCGTGAAAGCGTTTGAAGGAAGAGAGGTTTACATTACAGGATATGTAATTCCTGTAGACTATGATGAGAATTTCTATGTTGTATCTAGATATCCATACGCCAACTGTTATTTCTGCGGCGGCGGTGGACCTGAGAGTGTGGCTGACTTGAGATTTACCGGCAAGCATCGCACTTACAAAACAGATGAGCGTCTCACATTCAAAGGCAAGTTAAAATTGAATGCAGACGACATCTATCAAATGAATTACATATTGGAAGGAGCAATGGAATATGTTCCATAAAAAAAAGAGGGCCGAGGCCCTCTTTTTGTTTTACATCGTTCCGACTGTTTTCAAGTGATTGACGTGTGACTTCAACGCTTGAAATAATGTTTTGTATTCATTGTATTTCACTCCGAACTGCTCGCATGTTTCTTTTACAAGCTTATTTACTTCAGGATAGTGAATGTGAGAAATTCTAGGGAATAAGTGGTGTTCCACTTGGTAGTTAAGACCACCTGTGAACCATGACACCACTCTGCTTTTTGTAGCGAAGTTAGTCGTAGTTTTAATCTGGTGAACAGCCCACTCATCTTCTACTTTACCGTTTGTAGCAACTGGATCAACAAACTCTGTGTTCTCCATTACGTGTGCCATTTGGAACACATATGAAAGAATAATTCCGCAGATGAATGCAACGATTAAGTAACCGATGATTGTTGCAAGAACACCCACCGTGTACATTGGTAATCCGAAGAAGAAAATGAAGTGAACGATTTTAGTTACCCAAAAGATGATGTGATCTCTTGTGCTGAACTTACGAATTGGAGTCAATCCAATTTTACGGCTGAAATATTTTTTGAAGTCAAAATAGAAAATCCATAGTGCATACGTCAAGCTATACAATGCAATGGAATAGATGTGTTGAAAACGGTGCATCTTCAACTTAGGTTGAATAGTAGTCGTTCTCATGAAAGGACGAATGTCGATATCATCATCATAGCCATCGATGTTGGTGAAGCTATGGTGAATCATGTTATGCTTGATCTTCCAAAGATTAACGTCGCCACCCATGATATTGAGTGAGTATCCCATGATATTATTTACCCATCCGCGGCTTGAGAAGCTGCCGTGAGCGCCATCGTGCATTACGTTGAATCCGATCGCAGCGATGTTGATTCCGAACACTATGCACAGAATAATTCCTAGCCAGATGGGCATACTTACCCAGAAAACTAGAAGTGCGTAAAGAAGGAAAAATGCTGCAAAAAGAACGGTAGTTTTACTGTAAAGTCTCCAGTTACCGGTTGGTTTAATGTTTTGTTCGTTGAAGTAGTTATCTACTTTTTTTTTCAATGCATCAAAGAATGGGTGATCCTTTGTGTTAAACTGAACTGTCGCCATTGGCTAAATTGAAATTAATTGATATGTAAGGCAAGAATACACTGTCGACTCTTCAACAAAGAAATGTCACCTTATTTTCTTGCATTACCACAAAGATACGAAAAAGAAAGCCCCGACTTCCGTCGGGGCTCTAATATGATATATGTCAGACGCTTACTTAATGCTCAATTTTGTTCTGTACACCTCGTTAGCACTTACAATCTCAAGAACATAATGTCCAGATGTTAAATTAAGTTCCACCTGAGCTATTCCGTTCTGATTGATTGATTCTTGTTGAACCATTCTTCCCTGCATATCAAACAAACGCAATTGAGAACCCGCTCTTAAGTTTTCTGATTTCAAGAAAAGAACATCATGTGCTGGATTTGGATAAACGGTCCAGTTAGATGCATCAGCTACTTCATTCACACCAATGGTTGTTACAAATGTATTTGTCGCAGTATTAGTGATAATTGGTTCGTTAAAGTCAAAGTAGATGTAGGCAGTATTTTCAAAAACAGTTCCTACAGGCTTATCAGCAATAGGCTTGATACGGTACATCACGTGACCATGGCTTTCTGGTTCGTTTGTAGTTGAATCCGGAAGCATGATGTTAGGGAAGTTCCATGTCAAGTAACCGTTTGTCATTTGAACATTGTATGCATGAGAAGCATAGATCATTTCAAATGTTGACCAATCCAAATCAGTATCCAATTGATCTTCTACACGAATGTTGAAAGCCTCTGCTGTTCCAGTGTTTTGGAAGTTGATGATATAAGTGAAGTAATCATTCGAAGGAAGCATATTTCCTTCAGGACCATCACCCGCAGGGAAGTTCAATTTGTTGTTTGGGTCATAAGATCCGATGGCAACTTGTGTAATATTCGCTGTGTTATTCGAAGGGTTGATATCTGTTCCATTAGTAACCGTTGCAGTCGCATATGTGAATACTAGATTACCAAGAGGCAATGTCACATCATTGATGACGTGTACATATGCACCTGCGTAGTCAAATGCAGATACACTCACTCCACTCCAAGTAACAGTATTATTAGCGTTATTAATGACGCCTACTACACCATCGATGTCCTGAGCCGAGATGATCGTTTGAACACCATCAAAATTAGCAACGACATTTACAAGTCCATCAATTGATCCAGCATTTTCAAGGCTGATATAATAATAACCATTGAAACCAGGAGTAGCGTTATTCCATGTAGAAATACTTATGCTAACTTCAATTGCATTGTCAAAGAAATAGAACGGCGCGTTGATTCCAGTGTAGGTTTGGCCGCTTTCATAGAATGAGTTCTGAGTGGCTAAATATGCGGTAGCAGTAGAACCCGATGCTGTTGTATATTCTGCATAGAGGTATTGATAGCCCGCTGGAATGGTGATACAATATTCACCTTGCTCATTGCTATACGCAACTGTTTCCAATTGCTCTTCTTGACTCAGCCACAGAGTATAAATGATTTGAGCTCCGCTTAGTGCTTGTTCTCCGCTATCAAATAAGTTGTTTTGGTTTAGATCTAAGAATGCTGTACCACAGATGGTCGCAATGTATGGTTCCATTGGCCAATTCAACGTGCAGCCTGTGATCTCACTTGTGTTGCCGTTCATCTCATCCCAGGTATTTTCTATTGCATCAATGAATGCATAACCTGTCGAGTAGCTACTTGCATAGAGTCCGAAATCACCAGGATAAACTAGGATTTCATAGAATCCATTGGCGTCAGTCCAAACAGAATCGACACCGTTATTATCATAGATGGAAACTCCTTCAACCGGCATTTCACCATCGTCAAATATGCCATTGTAATTCAAATCTTCGAATGCATAACCACAAACGCTAACAGCTGCTGGCGTAGTGATTTCCTCGCTGTAAGAATCTGTGCAAGATGTGTTCGTATTATTTGTGATCAACTCTACCTCTGTAACCGCTCCAGGTTCAAGTGTAATGTAAAGAGGGCTATAAGTGCCGTAAGACTGACCATTGATCACCCATTCTCCACTAGTATAATAGCCTGAAGAGGTATTAGTGAATGTGTAGAAATATCCGTTATTGGTATAGGTGAAAGCCGCGTCACAGTTGTTGTTTACCGAAGTGATAACTACATCGTGACAGATATAATTTCCACAACCACTTGCATCAATTGTATTACAAATGGTATAAGTACCAACACCTGGAAGATAGAATCCTGGATTATGTGAGTTAGACAAATACTGACCATTCACTGAATAGTTTGACCAATAATCTTGTTGTTCGCTTGGATTAATTGGCACACCATTGTAGGTCTCAGATATTGTAACGTAATTATCGACTACTGTGAAACTAAAGTCCACGTCACAAGTAGATTGTGGTTGTTGGATGAAGAACGTGTAGAAATAAGTACATCCAAACTCGTCTGTCAAAACTACATTTCCGCTGAGTGGATACTGCGGGAAATTCACTTGAAATGTCGGGCCGTTTGGCTGAACAAATGTACCCGAGTTTGCAGACCACGTATAGCCTATAGGCGAAGCATTTGATTGCGTGTTTAGCATGACAACGGCAGCCTCAGATGTTGCAGAAACAGTGAAGACACTGCCCCATACTTGCGCACATTCTACCACCACGTCTTGACAGTTTGAAATATTTGAAACCTGTACACCAAGGTCGTCATAAGCAATGACCGCAAGACAGATCGTGTATACACCAGGCGCCAAATCAAATGCTTGGAACCACTCGCCATCCGCTGAGTATGGGAAGTCAGCAGTCCAAACATACTCGAGGTATGCTGCATCAGGGCAGATGTCAATAGAGTCAACTGCGTTTGCATAAATGCTATTAAAGCTTTGGAAGTTCGTAAACTCCCCCGTTAGCTCACACTGCGCAGTAGCCATCGATGAAAGGCCAAAGAGAAGTGCAAATAGATAAATGATTTTTTTCATAGTAGTGATTTTGTGTTCAGATGTAAAGAAGCGATGCAGGGTAAAAAGGTTGCTTTAGGAATTGTATAGTCAATGAAATCACATATGTCAACGCTCCCGTATATTTGCACCCAAATTAAAAGCACCATGCATCGTTCGCATACCAATGGCGAGTTACGCCTCACAAACGTTGGACAAGAAGTTATACTCAGTGGCTGGGTTCAAAGATCTCGTGATCTCGGAGGGATGACCTTCGTGGATTTGCGAGATAGATATGGCATCACGCAAGTAGTTTTCAATATGGACACTAATGCCGATCTGTGCACTGCAGCTCGTAAACTCGGTCGTGAATTCGTGATTAAGGTTAAGGGCAACGTTGTTGAACGTTCTTCTAAAAATGCGAAAATGGCTACAGGCGATATCGAAATTATCGCTACATCGCTTGAAATTTTGAATGCAGCGAAGACTCCTCCATTCACAATCGAAGATGAAAGCGATGGCGGTGATGACCTTCGCATGCAGTGGCGCTTCTTGGATTTGAGAAGAAATCCTCTTAAGAATAACTTGATGCTTCGCCACCGTATTAGTATCGAAGCAAGAAAATATTTGGATTCTCTTTCTTTCTTAGAAATTGAAACTCCATACCTCATTAAATCTACTCCGGAAGGTGCGCGCGATTTTGTAGTTCCAAGCCGCATGAATCCTGGACAATTCTACGCCCTTCCTCAATCACCACAGACCTTCAAACAACTTTTGATGGTGAGTGGATATGACCGTTACTATCAAATTGTACGTTGCTTCAGAGATGAAGACCTTCGTGCAGATCGTCAGCCTGAGTTTACTCAGATCGACTGTGAAATGGCGTTTGTAGAGCAGGAGGACATCCTCAACACATTCGAAGGAATGATTCGTCATCTCTTCAAAACTGTTAAAAACGTTGACATCGCTGAAGTTCCTAGAATGCTCTATGCTGATGCGATGCATCATTATGGTTCAGACAAGCCGGATATTCGTTTCGAAATGAAGTTCCAATACTTGAATGATCTCATGCAAGGCAAAGGCTTCAATGTATTCGATAGCGCTGAGGCGGTAATTGGCATTGTAGCACCTGGTTGTGCAAACTACACACGTAAGCAAGTTGACGAATTAACAGAATGGGTGAAGCGTCCGCAGATTGGTGCAAAAGGATTGGTTTATTGCATGTGCAATGAAGACGGCACTTTCAAATCAAGCGTCGACAAATTCTATTCACAAGATGATTGGAAGGCGATTTCTGAAAAGGCAGGTGCGAAAGCTGGAGACCTTATTCTCGTATTGAGCGGAGGTTTGGATACCACCCGCAAACAGTTGAATGAACTTCGTTTGTTGATGGGAACGCGCCTTGGACTTCGCAATCCAGATAATTGGGCTCCGCTGTGGGTACTTGATTTCCCGCTTCTTGAATGGAGCGAGGAATCAGGAAGATGGCACGCTATGCACCATCCGTTTACTTCACCAAAGCCTGAACATATTGCACTTCTTGATACCGATCCAGGTGCGGTAAATGCAAACGCTTATGACTTCGTGTTGAATGGTGTTGAAATTGGCGGAGGATCTATCCGCATCCACGATAGAGATGTTCAAAGCCGCATGTTTGACCTTCTTGGTTTTTCTCAAGAAGAAGCAAAAGCACAGTTTGGATTCTTACTAAATGCGTTTGAATATGGAGCACCACCACACGGCGGAATAGCATTCGGTTTTGACCGTTTGTGTTCACTGTTCGGAGGTTCAGAAGGTATTCGAGATTTCATCGCATTCCCTAAAAACAATAGTGGCCGCGACGTTATGATCGACGCTCCAAGCGCCATCGCTGATGCACAGTTGCAGGAGCTGTCGATTTCAGTGACTAACGATTAGTGACGAGTGACTAGAGACTAGAGACAAGTGACAAATGACAAGTGACAAGAGTTCTCGGCTTTGCCGAGGACAAATGGTTTCGCTTTCGCGAGATTATTTTAATATAATTATTCAACTAAAAAAAAGAGCGGTGAGATAGTATAACTCCTGGACAGGAGTTCTACTATTCCACCGCTCGTTAGTTTCTACTCTAGTAACTACTCTAGTCACTAGTCGTTAGTAACTAGTAACTGTTTTAGCAGTATTCTTCGAAGGCCATTTTCAAATTATCGGCGATCATTTCTGCTGTGCGTCCTTCGATGTGATGACGCTCGATCATGTGCATTAATTTACCGTCTTTAAACAAAGCAATGCTTGGTGAAGATGGAGGGTAAGGCAACATGTATTTACGAGCGCGCTCTACTGCATCGCGGTCAACACCAGCGAATGATGTTACCAACTTAGAAGGAAGTTTGCTTGATGTTTTTACTGCGTGTTTTACGCCTGGTCTCATGCTACCTGCTGCACAACCACATACGCTGTTCAACACAACGAGTACCGTGCCTTCGCTATTTACCGCAGCATCTACTGCTTCTGGGGTCATCGCTTCTTCAAAACCTACGTTATCTAAATCTGCACGCATTGGTGCTACTAATTCTGGAGGATACATTTTCTTAAAATTTTATTTGAAACAAAAGTACGATGTATAAAGTTCGAGTCAAGTGCTTTGACTCACCGTTTAACAAAGATTTTAGGGTGCAATTTATCGTAATCCCGGTAAAGTGGTATAAACTACTTGTTACCAAGAATACCATTCAGAAACGAGTCTTTTCTTAAAACTACCTTTGTCTTAATATGTGAAATAGGTGGAAAACTACATTCACGAGGCAACTTGAAAAATAAAAAAACTCGAACAAACTTAAACTTTGAAAATCTTAAATGACTCACAAATTTGAACACAAACTCTATATCGAGCTTGTCCAGATTATTGAACATGGCAAGCAAAATACTATCAAAAAAATCAATCACTCTGTCGTAATAGTATATTGGTCTATAGGTACTAAAATTAATAGCTATATCAGAGAAAATGAAGGCGTGAAATACGCAGAAAAAACTGTAAATAAGGCAGCATTAGACTTGAAACAGCGCTATGGTAGTAGTTTTAGCTTAAGAAATGTGCGAAGAATGATGCAGTTTGCAAAAGAATTCTCTGAATTATCAAAAGTGTCGCAACTGGCGACACAATTGACTTGGAGTCATTTTATAGAATTGCTGCCATTATCGAAAGAAGCTAGAATTTTCTATGCCGAAAACGCCAGCTTATCTCGCTGGAGCAGAAATGAATTGAGAAGGCAAATTGAAAGAAAAGCATTTGAACGTAATGAACTAGCTGACTTGCACCTTCGAGATGAGTTCACAGAAGTTAGAAACACCTTTAAAGATCCTTATTTACTAGATTTTCTAGGATTAAAAGATGGATATTTAGAAAACGACCTAGAGTCAGCTATTGTAAAAGAACTTGAGAATTTTATACTAGAATTAGGAGTTGGCTTTTCATTCATTGAAAGGCAAAAGCGAATAATTCTTGATGGTAAAGACTTTTATTTGGATTTGCTATTTTACAATAGAAAGCTAAGACGACTAGTCGCTATAGAATTAAAGCTAGGTGAGTTTAAAGCCGCATATAAAGGACAAATGGAACTTTACTTGAAATGGTTGAATCGACACGAAAAGCAAGAGGGAGAAGCGTTTCCAATAGGTTTGATTTTGTGCGCTGGAAAGAGTACGGAACAAATTGAGCTTTTAGAAATGCACAAAGACGGAATAGTTGTAGCTGATTATTGGACGAATTTGCCACCTAAGGAAGAGCTGGAAAGAAAGCTTCATTCCTTGCTAATAGAAACACAACAGCGAATTGAAGAGCGAAAATTATTGGACGAATAATCCGCTAGAAGAAAAATCCTTTATAAAAATTACTCCCCACCCCCGACCACTTTTGGTACTCGGAAATAATACATGTCTTTTTTAGGAGCATTTTTCAAAGCTTCCATTTGAGATACTTCATGAGCGATGACGTCTTCGCGAACCACGTTTGTTTCTTCGGTCATGAAAATGAGGGGCTCCACACCCTCTACGTTGACCTCTTTTAGTTGATCAACGAATTGAAGCATGTTGTTCATGTCATTCATGATTTCATTCGCGGCAGCATCATCAAACTCAAGGCGTGACAACTCTGCAATGCGATCAACGGTGGCGCGGTCAATTTTCATGGTATTCTGAATAATAGGGTGCAAAGATAGGAACTAGAATCTAGTATCAAGTTAATGTGACTCTATACCACTCTCAATTTGCGAGAAGACAGTCTTTTTTAAATTCGGGATGTCTGAGTCTGTAAGGGCGCTTGTTTCGATGGGTGCATGAATAATCGTTCGCACGGCATGAGGTAGACTATACTCAAACAAATTGGATGGCTCGAGCATGATCTTATAATTCTGCTGAAAAGTGATGGGTACAATCGGCACCTTTTGGTCCACGGCCATTTTAAATGCCCCATTCTTAAAAGCCTTCATCTTTGGAGCATGCGCCGGAATAGTGCCCTCTGGATACATCGCTATACATTCCCCCTTGTCTAATGCATCATATGCTTTCTTCAAAGCATCATATGCCTTCCGCGATGATTCTCTATGAACAGGAATGTCCTGTTTTCTAAAGAAAAGACCAAACAACGGCCATTTGAGCAACTCACTTTTTCCAATAAATAGAAAATAATCAGGCACTACTGAATACATGAAAACGGTGTCCAGATAACTGCTGTGATTAGAAACAATGATATACGGCGGCTTAGGAAAATCTGCCTTCTTCTGCACTCGAACGGGGCAGAACAATAGAAGTTGAAAGGCACGTGACCACCACACCTTCAAACGAAAAGCCGCACCAAACCACTCTTTCCTGCTTAAGAGCACAAGAAAAAACGGATACATTACAAGCAAGGTGATCCAAAAAATGAAGCCGATCCAAAGCTTGTAAATAAAATATATGGGTCCAAAGATTCGCTTCAAGGTTATTCCAAAATGAAAAAGGAAGGCGAATATACGGTCAGATGAAGGTTTCATTACTTACTTTGCAACTCAATCTTAAGTTATGTCAAGAATTTTAACAGGCGTTCAAAGCACTGGTGTTCCTCACCTCGGAAATATTCTGGGAGCAATTCTTCCTGCTATTGAACTGAGCAATGACCCGCAGCACGAGGCTTTTCTATTCATCGCCAACCTTCACTCTTTGACGCAAATCAAAGACGCCGAAGTGATGAAATACAATACCTACTCCGTTGCTGCGACATGGCTCGCTTGTGGTTTTGACATTGAGAAAAATACATTGTATCGCCAAAGTGATGTGCCACAAGTGACTGAATTGGCTTGGCATCTAGGGTGTTTCACCCCTTTCCCTATGCTAGCAAATGCACATAGCTTTAAGGACAAATCAGATCGCTTGAGTGATGTCAATGCTGGGCTATTTACGTATCCTGTATTGATGGCGGCGGATATCATTTTATACGATGCCAACTACGTGCCCGTAGGAAAAGATCAATTGCAACACCTCGAAATCACTCGCGATTTAGCAAGTGCTTTCAACCATAAAATGGGCGAAACATTTGTAGTGCCTGAGGCCAAAACAAATGAATCCACCATGTACATTCCGGGTACTGATGGTCAGAAGATGAGCAAGAGCTATGGTAATTTCATCAATATCTTTTTGCCTGAAAAAGAATTGAAAGATGTGATCAATAAAAAAATAGTTACCGACGCCACTCCTCTAGAAGATCCAAAGGACGCGGAAGGCAGCATCGTATATCAATTGTATAAATACATCGCTACGCCTGAGGCTGCGGCTGAAATGAAGTCAAAATTAGAAGCCGGTGGCTACGGATGGGGACATGCTAAAAAAGACCTATTCGAAGGAATAATGAATCGTTTCTCGAAAGAAAGAGAACTGTTTAACTACTACATGAACAACCTTCCTGAACTTGATGAAAAGCTCATGGTAGGCGCTAAGAAAGCTTCATTGGTGGCAGACAAAACACTCGCTCGTGTAAGAGAGAAAATCGGCTACTAATTATTTTTTCATGTAACGTTCGTACAATCCAATTTGCTTATTGCTCAAGTCGATTTTTCGACCTTGAATAAATGCGTGTGTCAGTTGATTCCCTAGCATGTCCAACGCATCTCCTTTTGATATAAAGAATGTTGCGTCCTTTCCGGTTTCGATGGATCCGCATGTAGCATCAATTCCGAGTAGTTGGGCGGGAGCTAATGTCAATGCTCTCACAGCTTCTTCATAAGGCAGTCCATGAGCCACAGCAGTGCCGGCATGAAATGGTAAATTGCGGGTTCCCATGCGCTCCATATCACCTTCATTTTGCAGCGAAAAAACAACACCCGATTTATGAAGTAACGAAGCTAATTTGTATGGCAAATCAACGTCATCACCTTCTAGTTGTGGCAATGAATGAACGCGGCAGAGCATCACTCCCACTTGAGCACGCTTCAACTCTTCGGCGATCATCCACGCATCATAACCTCCGATGATGACCATTTTCGGAATGGTCATTTCTTCTTTGAATCTAAGTGCTTCTTTTATCGCGCGCACTTCATCGGCGTGTACATACAATGTTTTTCCTCCGTCGAAAATTCCACGCATCCCTTCAAATCTCACTTCTGTGAGTGGGGGATTTTTCACCGATAAATATGCTTTTGCTTCTTTGAAAAATATCTGAATCTCTGTCAATTGTTGATCATACGACTTTACCTTCTCAATGGTCAATTTCTTTTTATCATAATGCTTATGATATACCTGCGGCCAATTGAGGTGTAACCCGTCATCTTCGCGAACGACGGCATCTTCCCAGTTCCATGCATCGAATTGCATCACCGAAGAAGCACCAGAAATAACACCACCACGCGGACAAATCTGTCCCATCAAAACGCCGTTGCTGCGCACCGTTGGAATGATCTCTGATTCTGTATTAAATGCTATAACCGAACGAACGCTCGGTTTGTAAGTACCTACTTCTGCCACATCGTCCATCGCGCGCACAGCGTCGATTTCGTGTAGTCCTAAAGTGCTGTTTGTCGCTATAAATCCAGGATACAATTCCATTCCAGAAGCATCAATCACTTCTTTGTATTTCGTCATATCAATGCGCACCAACTTCGCATCGGCTACCAATGTGAACTTTCCATTTTCGAAACCGACTACTGCATTTTCGATCACGTTGCCATTGCCTACGTGCACTTTCGCATTCATGATAAGGATACTGTTGCTCTGCGCGGGAGCGGGGGCCGGTACGCTTTGTGCGATGGATGTTACCGCTACAAAAAGCAAACAAATACTGATATATAGATTCTTCATTTCTTTCAATTATTGACGGTAAAATAATCCCATTGATGATTGATCCATTGTGTCGCAATGGAAGTGGCGGCGTGGCTTGAACGACGGTGTAGTCATCGAACCTCCGCTATCTTTTACCTGTAACATCTTCTGAATAATTCGGGCTCTTTCTTCTTGCACTTTGATACGCATCTTTTCATCTTCCACAGCATCGAAGTAGCAAATACCATCTACAAATGTTTTTTGAACTTTCGCATAAATGCTCAATGGATGGTCTGTCCAGAGCACGATATCCGCATCCTTACCCACTTTTAACGAACCCATGCGATCATCCAAATGAAGCAATTTCGCTGGATTTAACGTTACGAATTTCAAGGCTTCTTCTTCTGGAACTCCTCCGTATTTCACGGTTTTACCTGCTTCCTGATTCAGTCGACGCGCCATTTCAGCATCATCAGAGTTAATTGAAACTGTGATTCCCTCTTTCCACATCAAAGCAGCATTGTATGGGATGGCGTCTTTTACCTCCATCTTATATGCCCACCAATCAGAGAAGGTAGAACCTCCAGCACCATGCTCCTTCATCTTGTCGGCTACTTTGTATCCTTCCAAAATGTGGGTGAATGTATTTACCTTGAAACCCATGCTATCCGCCACGTGCATCAGCATATTGATTTCGCTTTGCACATAGCTGTGACAAGTAATGAATCGTTGTTTATCTAAAATTTCAGCCAAGGTTTCAAGTTCCAAGTCTCTTCTTGGTGCCACTGCTGAAACAGGTGATTTCTTCTTACCCTTCGTTACAGATGTGGCATTGAATTTCTTCCACTGATCTGCATATTCACGAGCTCTGATGAAATGATCGTAATACACTTGCTCCACACCCATTCTTGTTTGCGGGAAACGTACTCTATTAAAATCGCCCCAGTTGCTTTGTTTTACGTTTTCACCCAATGCGAATTTGATAAAGCCATCTGCACCTTCGATTTGCATTTGGTCTGCACTTGCACCCCAACGCATTTTAATCAAAGCGCTTTGTCCGCCAATAGGGTTAGCAGACCCATGCAGCAATTGTGCAGCTGTAACTCCGCCGCTCAACTGACGATAGATATCTATGTCCTCGGGCCAAAGAACAGAGGCCTCTTCTACTTCTGCGCTGCTCGCTTGAGAACCCTCGTTTACACTTGCGAGAGCGATGTGACTGTGTTCGTCAATGATACCTGGAGTAACGTGCATACCGGTGCCATCTACAACTTCGGCTCCGGGCGCGCTTAGATTTTTTCCTACAGCCTCTATTTTTCCATTTGCGATAATGATATCGGCATTTTCTAACTTACCTTCTTTTTCATTGGTCCAGATCGTCGCATTTTTAATGTGTACACGCTTTGCTTCTGGTTTCTTTTCCCATCCAAAAGCAGTAAATGGATACACTACATTTCCAATCTCTTCTTTTGGAGTCTCCGGTGCAGCGGCCTTCTTCTCTTCTTTCTTTACACCATCTTTCAACACGTTAAAAACAAGCATTGCGTCCGCTTTACGACCGTCTTTATATTCAAGTGTTCCGCTCCATCCATTCAAAGATTTCCAACCTCCAAATCGAAGGACACCTAGTTCTTTCGCGGCAGAGTCTGGTTTAAGCGTTAGTGTTACAAAATCTAGTTCTTTAGAAAGCGATGCTTGAAAATTCAATGTATCTGATATCACGCTAACTCCTTCTGCATCTTTTATGATGTACTTATATCCTTTGTTTTTTTCACCACCATATTCAATATCGAAAACGTCAGCACCAGCAGTGAGCGTGTACTTTCCCGCTTCGAGTTTTGGCTCCGCTGGAGCTTTCACCTCAAATCTTTCTCCTGAAATGTAATGATCTAAAATTTCTGAATCATTCAAAAAAATGTCTCCAGAACTAATGAAGAAGTTTGCAGCATAACCAATTTCCAACTTACCGAATGAACGTTCGGTATTTGTTATTTTTGCAGGCACCGTGGTCAATGCAGCAAGGGCGGCTTGTTTCGACAATCCTTTCTCAACTGCCTTGCGCCAATTTTTCAAGAATTCTGATTTGTCTAACAATCCACTAGAAGTAAATGCAAAAGAAATTCCCTTGCTATTGAGAATAGACGCATTGTATGGCGCCATTTCCCAATGCTTTAACTCAGAGAAATCAACCCAACGTGCTAGGTATGGATCGCTCACATCATAGGCACTGGGATATTGTAATGGAATGATGTAAGTCGCTTTCGTTTCAGCGATATCATCTACTCGTTGGTACTCTGTACCGCTGCCTTTGATGATATACTGAACACCGAATTCATCTCCAATTTTATCTGCTCGCAATACATTCCATTTATCTCCTGCATCAAAAAAAGATGGAAGTTTTTGCAAGTCATTCATTTCTTGTAATGCGATGTTGATGCCTTCTTGAGACCCGCCATTGGCGTACCATTGGGCATCATAATACGTTTGACGAAGCAGCGCAATACTGCCCATCAATGACGATGGATAATCTTGGCGGCTTGTTCCTTTATTGAAAGAATAATGCGCCCCCACATTTGCGCGTAAAATATCTTCATTTACATCATCGCCCAATTGCACTAATGCAGAACTTCCACGAACGATGCCGTCTTGCACATGAGTCAACACCAATCCGAATCCTATTCCTCTGTATTCTTTTGCTTCATCTTCATTCACATCAAAAAGCAATGCAGCTTGTTGATCCGATTTGATGGCTTCATTCCATCCGTACGCACCTTTTCGATTGCTTTCAATTTGTGGTCCACGTCCTCTCATAGGCGCGTCGCCACTTGGTTTTGGCATACCGTAGCTCGAGTGAAGATCAATGAATGAAGGATAGATATATTTTCCTTGAAGATCTATCACCACCGCATTCGCAGGAATGACAAGGGTTTTACCCACACTCACTACTTTGCCTCCCTCCACAAGCATCATGGCGTCTTCCATTAATAATTCTGGATTGACCATAATATTCGCATGAGTAAATACCGTAGAAGTTACTTCCTTAGGCTTTACACCATTATAAGGAAAAGTAGACTGGGCGTACGTTGCAGCACACCAAAGCAGTGCCCAAATCGAAAATAGAATTCTCATCAAATGTTGCGTTATTATTCTTAAACAGCTTCAGCTACTACTTCCTCTACGACATCTGGAAGTTTCGATTTCAAGAGATTTTCAATGCCACCCTTGAGGGTTGCCGTGCTGGACGGACAGCCGCTACATGAGCCCTTCATTTGAACGTACACTTTTTTATCCTTGTACGCCATGAAATCAATAGCACCGCCATCTTGCTCTACTGCAGGACGAACATATTCATCCAATAAGAATCTGATTTCATCATCATACGGAGAAGCTTCCATAGCGCTGTAATCAACAGCTGGCTTTGGCGCACCCAATTCTGTAGGATCAGCAATCGGTGCTCTTTGTAGGAGTTCTGATGGAATTGCACTAACGGTCACTTCGTTATCCATGAGCCATTCGCGAATGTATTCGCGCAATTGCATAACCACCATTTCCCATCCAAGTGATCCGTCTTTTGTAACCGTTACAAAATTTCCGCTGATGAAAACATTGGTTACAAAGGGGAAGTTGAATAGTTCTTCAGCCAAAGGCGAAGAGTTTTTTGCCTCTGCTTTCGAGCGGTACTCCACTTGGAGACCACCTGAAACCAAAGCTCTGTCTGCTACAAATTTCATCGCCGAAGGATTCGGCGTCATTTCAGCATAAACTGCTGTAGGTATTTTCTTTTTTTCCATGATAAATTCGTTCGTGGTTCGTGGTTCTTAGTTCTTGGTTCAAAAATGACTGAGATATGTTGTCTCTTGTTCTCGGCTTCGCCGAGATCACTTGTCCCTTGTCCCTTGTCGTTTGTCTCTAATTTACTCTTCATCATTGAGGATGAATCCTACGGAGCGCCAAATTTCGGCTATTTCCGAGAGATGCACCTCGTATGGGCTATAAACAGCGTTGTCGCTAACTAGTTTTAACGAATCTTCAATTCTGTAAACTCTCTTGAAAACAATCCCATCTCGCTCGGTGACCACAATATGTCGTTTGCCCTCTTTGAGGAGGCGCAGGTTTTCCACTTTTGTACAAATGATGTACGACCCATCTGGAATGGGCAACATGCTATCTCCTGAAATCTGAAATACACGCATATCGCTGGTCAATACAAGATCAGTAGTTGTTAGATCTACTGTAGGCAGCGTATCTATATAGCCGATATCGGAGAAACCGGTGGTGTAACCTGCGGCAGCCAAGACGGGCACTACAGGAATTTTGCTTTTGTCAAAAATGGCTGTTGTTTTCATTGATTTATTTAAGTCGCGACCAATAAGGTCATCTACATCTATTTCAAAAAGCTTTGCCATTTCCATGAGCAAAGAGAGCTTGGGTTCTGCTCTTTCTTCTTCATACGCACCGATCACTGGACGCTTGATTCCCAGCGCCGTAGCGAGGTCGGCTTGCGTCATTTTTCGTTGCTTGCGTAAAAATTTTAAGTTATTTGATAGGTTTCCCATGAGTACAAATCTAAATTGCATCCGCTATGTCAAAGAAACACCTTATTTTCCTTCATGGATTCCTTGAGAATGCAAATATGTGGAATCCCATATTAAACCGCATCTCTAAATCCAACTATGAGCTGCATTTCCCGGAGATTCCAGGTCATGGAAAAAATTTGACTCGCGTTGAGCCGCGCATGGAATCCTATGTGCAGAATATCATTGAGCAGGTAAACCTTCCGGCTGGTGATTCTTACTTTTTTGTAGGTCATTCTATGGGTGGTTATATCGGTGCGCATTTTTGCACCACTTTGAAAGAAAAATGTCTCGGCTTGTGTTTGTTTCATTCCAAGGCCGGCGCTGATGATGCCGAGAAGATTGCGGCTCGTGATCGTGCCATTGAAGCTGCTAGAGAGAATAAAGCACTGTACATCCGCACAATGATCAACGGGTTGTTCCCTGATACCACAAGAGAAAATTTCAGAGAAAAAATTGAAGAGCAAATTATCTATGCTCAAAGTTTGGAGACAGAAGCAATCACTGATTCGCTTACGGTAATGCGAGATCGCTCTAGCACGTTAGAAGCGATGGTCAACCGTAATTTTCCTCTGTACTATTTTCTAGGTTCTGAAGACAAATCCATTCCGCTCGATGTAGCCATGAAAGAAGTTGAGATGCTTCCCGGCAGCGCTCCACAAATCGTTCAAGGCATTGGTCACATGGGCCACATCGAACACCCTGTATCAGCGGGCGACTTTATACAACGAATACTTCGCGCAAGCGAATAAAACGGCGCAGCTTCGCTGGGTTTTTATATAGACACCCTGCAGCTCGGCTGTGCGCGGGTTCGCTTTGTTAATGATATATTAAAGTCAAAAGGGGGATGTGTAAGGGCGAATACATTCGTATTGTTATTCGGCTACATTTCGTTGAATACTACAAACCAAGTCTTCTTATGCGCTTTTTGCTCATAGCTCTATACGCTCTCTTTTTAAGTCCGCAAGTGGTTACTGCCACTGGTGTGGAAGCGCAGAAGATTATTCCAACAGGTTCGGTAAAGGTCTATGACACGGATATCAATGCTGAAAAATGGGCTGCTTGCTTTGGAGTTGAACTTTTCTTTTCACTTGAAAATCTTAAAGCTGAAAGTGATGAGGAAAACTCGATTTTTGAAAATGAGGATACCGAAGAGGATGATGATCATTCCGTTTCGAATAACAAATCAAGAGTCTATTCAAGCCAACAATTCTGCAATTCTTGCTATTTAAAAAGTTGTTGTGCTCTTGGTTTTAAGATCCCCTTGTTTATTCTTTACAAGTCGTGGAAGTTTGATTCTATCTAGGATTTTGTCTTGCATCAAAATTCTTTGATGCCGTTTTTATGCCTTGCTAGAGGCATTCATCAAATTCATAATTAAGATAAAATCAAATGAAAAGCATTTCATTGCTATTCATCGTTGCTGCTATTTCTTTTGCGAGTTGCAATCATGAATCACAAAAACAAGAAGAACAAGGGAAGTTTACAGTTACTCTTCCTCTTTCATCAGATACGGTAGTGTATCAAGAATATGTAGGTCAGGTAAGATCTATTCAACACATAGAACTTCGCACTTTTGACGAAGGATATTTACAGAATGTATTTGTGGACGAAGGACAGGCCGTAAAAAAGGGTCAACTACTTTTCCAACTCACTACATCAATCTACAACGCTGAAATGCTCACTGCAAAGGCAGAAGCAGATTTTGCAGAAATTGAATATAAAAATACTCAGACACTTACTGATAACAAAGTTGTATCGAAAAATGAGCTTGCGCTCTCCAAAGCCAAGCTAGACAAGGCTAAGGCTGCGCTCGCACTTGCAGAAGCTAAACTAAAATTCACCGAAATTAGAGCTCCCTTTGATGGTATCGTTGGAAGATTCTACAACGTTCGATTAGGTAGTTTTGTTGAAGAAGGAGAATTGCTAACTACTCTATCCGATAACAGCAAATTGTGGGTCTACTTCAACGTTCCCGAGGCAGTGTACTTAGACATTATGACCAAATCTGAGTCACCCAAAGCTTTTCCTAATGTGAAACTCAAAATGGCAAATGATCAGTTCTATGCTCTAGAGGGAAATGTTGAAACACTCGAAGCCGACTTCAATAATGAGACAGGAAACATCGCATTCAGAGCGACTTTCCCGAACCTCAACTCACTACTGCGACATGGTCAAACGGGGAAAATTTACATGCCCATTCCTTTGAAAAATGCGTTGCTCATTCCTCAAAAAGCAGTCTATGAAGTGCTCGATAAAAAATATGTTTATGTCGTATCACATGGAAAACTTGAAGCGCGACAAATCGAAATTTCAAATACGCTCGAACATATTTACGCAGTTTCAAGTGGCATTTCTGCACAAGACACTTTGCTAGTAGATGGTTTAAGAAAAGTCCACAATGGACAAGAGATTCAGACAATGTTCAAGAATCAGGAGAGTATCATCGAAGAACTTCACGCCATTCACGCGGAATAAGTAAGAACCATAAAATTAATTTATCATGTTTAGTAAATTCATTAAACGTCCGGTCCTTGCTATATCCATATCTCTCGCAATCATCTTTTTGGGATTGCTTGCTGTGAATACAAGACCGATTTCTCAATTTCCGAGCATTGCTCCACCACGGGTTAATATTTTCATCGCCTATCCTGGTGCAAGCGCACAAGTTCTTGTTGAATCAACTTTGATTCCTCTCGAGCGTGCTATCAATGGCGTACAAGGAATGCAGTACATCACCTCCGATGCTACCAGTGCTGGTGAGGCCACGGTTCAAATCATATTTGAACCTGGAACGGATCCAAATGCTGCAGTCGTCAACGTTAAAACACGTGTTGATGCCATCATGAATAATCTCCCTCCTCTCGTTCAAAGAGAAGGTATCATCATCACTCCCATTCAACCAAGCATGTTGATGTATGTCAATTTGTATAGCACCGACAAGAATGCAGATGAAAAGTTTCTTTACAACTATGCCAATGTAAATGTCATTCCAAATCTTCAGCGGATCAGCGGAATGGGCCGCGCGCAAATCCTTGGTAGCCGCACATTTGCTATGCGTATATGGTTGAAGCCAGATCGCATGCAAGCCTACAATATCTCTGCTGAAGATGTGATGAAGGCAATGGAAGAGCAGAGTATTATTGGAAGACCTGGAAGACTTGGCCAAGCATCAGGAAAAGTTACACAATCACTCGAATTCACTTTGTCGTATAAAGGTCGTTTCAACAAACCTGAAGAATATGAAAACATCATCATTAAAGCCAATGCAGATGGTGAAATTTTAAAGCTCAAGGATGTCGCAACTGTTGAACTTGGAAGCGAATTCTTCGACATCTATTCTAATAAAGATGGCTATCCATCAGCATCGATTGTTTTGAAACAAAACTTCGGAACAAACGCAAGCAAAGTAATTGCTGAGACCAAAGCAAAACTAGAAGAGCTAAAGAAAGATTTCCCTCCAGGAATGGACTATGAAATCAATTATGATGTCTCCAAGTTTGTAAATGCCTCCATTGATAAAGTCGTACATACACTCGTGGAAGCATTTATACTCGTTGCTCTTGTAGTCTTTATCTTCCTAGGTGATTGGAGATCTACACTCATTCCGATCATCGCTGTGCCGGTTTCCTTGATTGGTGCATTTATGTTTATGCAGCTATTCGATTTGACCATCAACCTAATCACACTATTCGCCTTGGTGCTTGCCATTGGTATCGTTGTCGATGATGCTATTGTAGTTGTTGAAGCGGTGCATGCGAAAATGGCCGAAGAACATCTCAGTCCATACGCTGCCGTAAAAAAAGTGCTCAGTGAAATCAGCGGTGCAGTTATCGCTATCACACTTGTGATGACAGCTGTGTTTGTTCCTATTGCATTTATGACCGGCCCAGTAGGTGTCTTCTATCGTCAGTTTTCCATCACGATGGCGAGTGCAATTGTACTTTCTGGTGTAATTGCTCTCACACTAACACCTGTGCTTTGTGCAATGATTTTGAAAGATGCGCATGGAGTGCCAAGGAAGAAAACCCCGGTCAACCGCTTCATTGATTGGTTCAATAACCGCTTTGATAAACTTACTGGACGCTATACGCGCCTTCTCGAACGTATTGTCAATAGAAGAGCACTCACCTTCATCATTCTTGGTTGTTTTGGTTTCGGAATATTTGCTGTTAGTGAAACCCTGCCTGCTGGATTCATCCCCAATGAAGACCAAGGGCAGATTTATGCTATCGTACAGACTCCTCCCGGAAGTACGTTAGAAAGAACAAAAGAGGTTTCAGAACAACTCCAAGAAATTGCTGAGGAGATCCCTGATATTGCTTCAGTCACCTCCCTTGCCGGATACGAAATTCTAACAGAAGGTAGAGGCTCGAATGCTGGAACCTGTTTGATTAATCTCAAAGATTGGGAAGAGCGTCATCACTCCGTGAAAGAAGTCATAGAAGAACTCGAAGAAGAAACAAAATCACTTGGTGCTGTTATAGAATTTTTCGAACCTCCTGCAGTGCCCGGCTATGGCTCATCTGATGGATTTTCGTTGCGCCTCTTAGATAAAAATAATACTGTAGACTATCAAGACTTTGATAAGGTCAACACCGAGTTTATGAATGCGTTGAGACAGCGCAAAGAACTAGCTGGTTTATTCACTTTTTATGCTGCAAATTATCCGCAGTATGAAATCCAAATTGACAATGAGAAAGCCATGCAAAAAGGAGTATCCATTTCTGATGCAATGGAGAATCTCAACATACTCATTGGAAGTACCTATGAGCAAGGCTTTACCAGATTCAATACCTTCTTCAAAGTTTATACCCAAGCGAGCCCTGAGTATAGAAAACTACCCAGTGATATCTTGAATCTTTTTGTAAAAAACGAAGCAGGAGAAATGGTGCCTTATTCATCATTTGTGACGCTTGTAAAAACGCAAGGACCGAATGAAATTACACGCTATAATCTTTACACATCATCGGCTATACGAGGGGTTCCAGCTCCGGGGTATACCACAGGTGACGCCATTGATGCAATACGAGAAGTAGCTGCACAACAACTCCCCAACGGATATGATGTAGCTTGGGAAGGTTTGTCTTATGACGAAGCCAGCAGAGGAAATGAAGCTCTTTATATTTTCATTATTGTACTGCTCTTCGTTTATCTGGTGCTCGCTTCTCAATATGAAAGTTTTATCATTCCACTTGCTATCATCACTTCATTACCGATTGGAGTTTTTGGTTCATTCTTACTGCTAAAAATTCTTGGTCTATCGAATGACGTATATGCACAGATTGGACTGATCATGCTGATAGGATTGCTCGGAAAAAATGCTGTTTTGATTGTAGAGTTTGCTGTTCAAAAAAGAGAACAAGGGATGAGTATCTATGATGCCGCCATTGAAGGAGCTAAAGTCAGATTTAGACCTATCCTCATGACATCTTTTGCATTCATCGCAGGGCTGATTCCGCTTGTTAGAGCCACTGGTGCCGGTGCAATAGGCAATAGAACGATCGGAGCCTCGGCGTTGGGTGGAATGCTTCTCGGTACCATCTTCGGAGTCGTAATCGTTCCCGGTCTCTATTACATTTTTGCCAAAATCTCTGACGGACGTAAACTCATCAAAGGTGAAGAACAAAATCCATTGACAGAAGACTTTGTCGATAATAAACTCCCTTCTCATTCAATAAATCCTGAAAACGATGAGCACTAACAATAAATACATCATACAGTCCTTCTCTTGTTTTTTTCTTACACTTTTGATTGTAGGATGTAATCTTCCTGCTGCCACTGTGCGTGCTGAAAAGCGAGCTACCCCAGATTCATATAACGCCATTTCAACCGACACATCTAACATTGCAAGCATTGATTGGCAAGCCTTCTTCGATGACAGAAATCTCGCCTCGTTGATTGATACAGCGCTGAAGAATAATCAAGAACTGAATATCGTCATTCAAGAAATTAATATTCGTAAGAATGAGATTCAAGCTAGGAAAGGAGAATATCTTCCATCAATTAATCTCGGCACGGGTGGTGGAGCAGACAAAGTTGGTCAATTCACCAGAAATGGTGCGGTAGAAGAAAACTTAAATATCCGTGAAAACACGCCTTTCCCCGACCCCTTAGGTGATCTACAACTTGGACTAAATGCTAGTTGGGAAATAGATATTTGGAAAAAGCTTCGCAACGCCAAAGGTGCAGCAGAGCAGCGTTACCTATCAACCGTTGAAGGAAAAAACTTCTTGGTAACACAACTTGTAGCCGAAATCGCAACCTCATACTACGAGCTTCTGGCATTGGATAACGCGTTGAGCATCGTTCAACAAAATATAGATATTCAAACCAATGCACTTGAAATGATCAAAATTCAAAAGGAATCCACTCGTGTGTCACAACTAGCTGTTAGTCGATTCGAAGCGCAGCTGCTGCATACCAAAAATTTACAATATGAATTAAAGCAAGAGATTACAGAAAAAGAAAACTATCTCAATTTCTTAGCAGGACGGTTTCCCCAACCGATTTCCAGAACTCCTTCGGCATTAATGGAAACCGCGGTAACGAAATACGCTAGCGGCATTCCTTCACAATTGTTACAAAACCGAACGGACATTCGGTCGGCTGAAAACGAACTTCAAGCATCAAAGCTTGATGTTAAATCGGCTAAGGCTGCCTTCTATCCCTCCCTTGACATTGCTGCGGGAGTGGGGTACAACGCTTTCAATCCTGCTTATCTTTTGAATCCATCTTCAATTGCCTACAATATTGTTGGAGACATCGCCGCACCGCTGGTCAATAGAAATGCATTGAAAGCTAATTTCAACAATGCAAATGCACGACAAATGCAGGCCGTCTATACCTATGAGCAAACAGTACTTCAAGCCTATATCGATGTAGTCAATGAACTTGCACGCATTGAAAATTACAGCAATAGCTATGATACCAAGAATCAGGAGGTTGAAAAACTTCAGGAGTCTGTGACCATTGCCACCAGTCTTTTCAACTCTGCCCGTGCCGAATACACAGAAGTGCTTTTCACTCAACGCGACGCTCTAGACGCAAAACTAGAGCTGATAGAAGTCAAGAAGAATCTTGTGTTGGGAAAAATACTGCTGTACAAAGCGCTTGGTGGAGGATGGGGCCGATGACAAGAGACAAATGACAAGAGACAAGAGACAAGGGACAAGAGACAAGAGACAAATGATATTGGCACAGCCACGCTGCAGCTTGGCTGTGCGCATATTTGCGATGGAGAAAACTTTTTAACAGGATTTAAACTTGTTAACTAGTGAGGGGTGTTTGGGTGGCAGTAATTAAATTAGCAGTATGTGCGGTAGATATGCCATCGTTACAAAAATTAAGGAAATTGAGAAGAAGTTTGGAGTGACTGCTGCTCCTACTTTTTCTTTCGTTCCAAATACCAATGTTAGTGCAGGAGAATATGCGCCTGTCATTACTAGTGACGCGCCCCAGACGCTTCAAACATTGCGCTTTGGCCTGACTCCCCATTGGGCACAGAAATCGATGCTCTTCATCAATGCTCGTTCGGAAGGGGATCACAATAAAGATGACCTTTACAACTACCAAGGGGCCCGAGGTATTTTGGAAAAACCATCCTTTCGTAAACCGATTCGCTCACAGCGCTGTATCGTGCTCGCAGATTGTTTTATCGAAGGACCAAAAGACATTGGGCTGAACAAACCATTTTGCCTGTATTTACAAAACGGCCAACGCCCCTTTGCGATGGCAGGTATTTGGGATGAATGGATACATCCACAAACAAAGGAACACATCAAATCATTCTCAGTTGTTACCACTGCCGCGAATGATCTACTCCGACGCATCGGTCATCATCGCTCTCCATTGGTACTTGCTAATGAAGACATAAAAGATTGGCTTAGTCTTTCTACACCACTAGAAAGAATCGTTGAATTGATGCGCCCTCCGCAAGAAAATCTATTCAACGCTTATCCCATTTCACCAGCCATCAAAGATCCTCGCGCAAATGGAATGCAATTGTTACAACCCATCGGTGAACGCGTCTCTCCAGAATATCGTTATGAAGTGACGCAGGAACTTCAACTTTTTGGAATGGGTGAATCGCGCGCTAGACTGCGTAGAAAGTAAGCGCCATGTACCTGTGTGCACACTCCTATTATTCCCTCCGATACGGAACCATCCCTCCTGAAGCCCTCTTGAAAATGGCCTCAGAAGCAGGTTTGGAGACCTTCTGCCTTACAGATATAAATAATACTTCAGCAGTTCTCGACTTTATTCGACTTTCCAGAAAATACAATATCAAACCTGTAGTTGGTATAGATTTTCGGAATAATATCCAACAACAATTCATTGCTATTGCGAAAAACAATATTGGATATTTTGAAATTAATAAATTTCTTTCTGAACATCAAACCTCTGGAGAACCTATTCCAGAAAGGTGTCCAGAACTACCTGACACTTATATTATATATCCTTTTAAACATACCGAACGAACGTTCGGTATTGAAGAATTAAACGAAAACGAATTCATTGGAATTGCTCCACATGAAGTCGCCTCCCTAAGATTTCACCCCTATAAAAATTATCCAAACAAACTCGTTGCACTCGTACCTATTTCATTTCGAAACAAACGCGACTTCAATACGCACCGCCTCCTACGCGCGATTGACAACAATATTCTTCTGAGCAAACTACCGAAAACCGAAGAAGCTCGTGATGATGAAAAGTTCGTTCCAAGGGAAGATCTACTAGAAATATATGACGACTTTCCCGCTCTGATTGCTAATACCAATATGATTATTTCGCAGAGCGAAGTTTTCTTCGATTTTGGAAGCGACGCTCCCATGCAGAACCAATCTACTTATACCGGAACAGTTGATGGTGACTACGAATTGGTGCGCGCCCTAGCGATGGAAGGACTAGCGTATCGCTATCCAGAAACAACTCCAGCTATTCTGCAACGCATCGAAAAAGAATTAAGTATCATTCGTGAAAAACAATATCTCAGTTACTTCCTCATCAATTGGGACATCACGAGGTATGCGCGCGAAAAAGGATATTTCTATGTAGGACGCGGCAGCGGTGCCAATAGCATCCTTGCTTATCTGCTGCGCATTACAGACGTCGACCCGATAGAACTCGATTTGTATTTCGAGCGCTTCATCAATTTATATCGAAAAAATCCACCCGACTTTGACATCGATTTTTCGTGGACCGACCGCGAGGATATTACCAACTATATTTTTTCCAAATTCCCAAATGTATGTCTGCTCGGGGCATACGTGACGTTTCAATTCAAAGCAGTAGTGCGCGAATTGGGAAAAGTTTTTGGCTTGCCTAAGAGTGATATTGATCTACTTTCCGATGGAAAGTTTGAATATGAAAAACTCGACTCGCTACAACAACTGGTATTACAATATTCTAGTTATATACAAGATTTTCCTAATCAACTCAGCATACACGCTGCGGGTATTCTTATCACAGAAAAGCCCATCCATCATTACACGGCCACCTTCTTTCCACCGAAAGGATTTCCAACGACCCATTTCGATATGATTGTGGCCGAAGATGTGGGCATTTACAAATTCGACATTCTCTCACAACGCGGTTTAGGAAAAATAAAAGAGGCCATTGATATCATTCAATACAATCAACCCGACCATGAAGTCTTTGATATTCATGATATGCGGAGATTCAAAAAAGATGAATACATCAAAGACTTATTGCGCAATGCAAAAGCGATAGGTTGTTTTTATGTGGAGTCTCCTGCCATGCGGATGTTGTTGACCAAGCTGCAGGTGGATGATTATCTCGGGCTTGTAGCGGCCAGTTCAGTTATTCGGCCTGGAGTTTCTCGCAGTGGAATGATGCGTGCGTTTATTCAACGTCACCGCTTTCCAGAGCGAAGAAAAGATGCGCATCCCATCATGCTTGATATTATGCCGGAGACTTACGGAGTGATGGTTTATCAAGAAGATGTGATCAAAGTAGCCCATTATTTTGGAGGCTTAGATTTAGGCGAAGCAGACTCTCTTCGTCGCGGTATGTCAGGAAAATTTCGAGGTCGTGAAGAATTTGATAACGCACGAAATGCATTCTTTGAAAAAGCAAAACTGAAAGGGCATCCTGAAGACATGATTGCTGAAGTTTGGCGTCAAATCGAAAGCTTTGCAGGTTATGCTTTTGCAAAAGGTCATAGTGCGAGTTATGCTGTAGAAAGTTATCAAAGTTTGTTTTTGAAGGCCTATTATCCGTTAGAATATATGACCGCCACCTTGAATAATTTTGGTGGTTTTTACAGCACCGAGCTTTATGTGCATGAAGCACGCATGCATGGAGCAACGATTGCTCCCCCTTGTGTACAGCGCGGTAGCGCCGTTTGTGTTATTTACGACCGAACGATCGTTCTAGGGATGGGACTTGTAAAAGACATCGAGCACGACACCATCATTGCGATCCTTGATGAACGAAAAAACAACGGTCCTTTCGATTCTTTTGAAGATTTTTTACAGCGCGTAAGAATATCGCTTGAGCAAATTTCTACCCTTATCAAAGTAGGTGCATTTCATTTCACCTTAAGAAGTAAAAAAGAATTGATGTGGGCAGCGCACTTTCATTTTGCAGGATCAAAAATGAATTTGCCAGATCAAGGAATGTTTCAAACTCCGGTCAAAACGTTCACCTTGCCTCCTCTCGAACACTCTTGGATTGAAGACGCGTATGATGAATTGGAATTGATTGGTTTTACATTATGCAATCCTTTCGACCTCCTACAAAGCGCTCCTGCCAACGATTTCATGGCGCGTGATCTCATCAGTAATGTAGGAAAAACAGTTCTAGTGATTGGCTATTTAGTAACGATCAAACCTTCACGCACCGCAAAAGGTGAGCGCATGTATTTCGGCACCTTTATAGATCGTGAAGGATATTTTTTAGATACCGTGCACTTCCCGCCAGTGGCGCAGCAGTATCAATGGCGTGGCAAAGGCATTTACGCGATTCGCGGAAAAGTGAGTGAAGAATTCGGCGCCATCTCCATCGAGGCCACCTATCTAGAAAAGCTCCGCTACATGGACGACCCGAGGTACTTATGATTTTATTTAGTGACTAGTGACTAGATACTAGTGACGAGAGACAAGAGACAAATGACAAATGACAAATGACAAGAGACTAGTCTCTTGTCGTTTGTAGTTTGTCTCTAAAACCGCAGGTTTTACGGGGGTTTGAGAGATTTAACAAAAATAAATTTGGAAATTAGAAAAATTATCGCTGTATCTTTGCAGCACCAAAAAACGAAAGAAATGTTTAATTCAATGTGCCATATGATGTGTTGTAAATCCTCGGAAACCCGAAGGTAGCAGTCATAATTTGCACAAAATTAAACTCGCAAATATTGAAAGCCCTTCGAAGTTCGAAGGGCTTTTTTTTTACCACTTGAAAAAATATATTACTCGATTTCAAAACATAAAATGACTTCTACAACAGCAAATAAATTCAACAAAATGCCTAAAGGCATGATGAAACGTGCGATGATGCACATGTGCTGCTGTTGTCCAAAAATACCGGAGGTAGATCAGTATTGATCATTTGTTTGTTTAGCAAATCAGCCCCCGGGATCCATACAAAATCTCGGGGGCTTTTTTTTTCCTCGAAAATCAAATCAACAAAAAATAAAAAACAAAACATCATGTCAAAAGCAAATTACAAATTCGAAACACTTCAGCTACACGCTGGACAAGAGGTAGACCCAACAACAGGATCACGCGCAGTGCCGATCTACCAAACCACTAGTTATGTCTTCAACGACTCAGCACATGCCGCCAACCTCTTTGGTCTTAGAGAATTCGGAAATATCTATACCCGTATTCAGAATCCTACCACAGATGTCTTCGAAAAACGCATCGCCGCTTTAGAAGCCGGAGTTGCAGCCCTAGCAGTAGGTTCAGGACAAGCGGCTCAATTCATCGCTCTCAATAATATTCTCCAAACAGGAGATAATTTCATCTCCACTTCATTCCTATACGGAGGCACTTACAACCAATTCAAAGTAGCCTTCAAACGACTCGGCATCGAAACACGATTCGCTAATGGAGATAATCCAGACTCATTCGAACAACTGATCGATTCAAAAACAAAAGCTATCTATGTCGAGTCTATCGGCAATCCCGGATTCAATATTCCTGACTTCGAAAAAATTAGTGCAATCGCAAAAAATTATGATCTGCCTCTCGTGGTAGACAATACTTTCGGAGCCGGCGGTTACTTATTCAAACCTTTGCAATACGGCGCAAACGTGGTAGTTGAAAGTGCTACCAAGTGGATTGGCGGACATGGTACATCCGTTGGTGGAGTTATCATCGACGGTGGAAATTACAACTGGGGCAATGGTAAATTTCCTCAATTCACTGAGCCAAGTGAAGGATATCATGGACTGAAATTCTGGGATATTTTCGGAGAAAATAATCCACTCGGTCTACCCAATATCGCATTCGCCATTCGTGCTCGCGTAGAAGGCTTGCGCGACTTTGGGCCCGCCCTTTCTCCATTCAATTCATTCCTACTCTTACAAGGTCTTGAAACACTTTCATTGCGCGTACAACGCACAGTGGACAACGCTCTTGAAATCGCTTCGTGGTTGGAAACACTGCCACAAGTTGAATATGTCAACTATCCTGGATTGAGCTCTTCGCCGTACAATGCGCTCGCTAAAAAATATCTCACCAATGGATTTGGAGGGGTACTTTCCTTCAAGGTGAAGGGAGGTAAAGAAGCAGCAGATCAACTGGTGAATAGTCTGCAATTGATTTCACATTTAGCGAATGTCGGAGATGCTAAAACGCTCATCATCCAACCAGCTTCAACTACACACGAACAATTGTCAGCAGAAGAACAAAGAGCTGCTGGTGTTGAGCCAGGACTGCTTCGACTATCTGTTGGACTCGAGCATATCGATGATATCAAAGCTGATATTTCTCAAGCCCTAGAACTCATTAATATCCCAATACCCCGTCCCCTCAATGAAGAAGTTCTTGCATAAAGATTTGTTTGGGTTGGAAAGCGGTGCGTCTTTCCAAGGTATAGAAGTGGCCTACCATACGGTAGGCCAACTTCTCCCCGATCATAGCAATGTGGTGTGGGTGTGTCATGCGCTCACTGCCAATAGTGATGTGCTGGATTGGTGGGAAGGTTTATTTGGAGAAGGCAAACAATTTGATCCAAACAAACACTTTATCATTTGTGCGAATGTGCTGGGAAGCCCTTACGGCAGTACCAATCCATCGAGTATCAATCCAAAAACCGAACGATCGTTCTATTCTGATTTTCCTCTGGTCACGATTCGTGATATTGTAAAATCACTTGAACTTCTTCGTCTGCATTTGGGAATTAAAAAGATCGGAACCCTTATTGGTGGCTCTATGGGCGGATTTCAGGCGATGGAATGGGCGATTGCTCGGCCAGACCTGATTGAAAATTTGGTGCTCATCGCAACTGCTGCGCGACACTCCCCTTGGGGAATCGCTTACAATGAAGCGCAGCGCATGGCCATTGAAGCAGACATCACTTGGGGTGTTCCTTCCATTGATGCCGCAAAAAAAGGCCTTCGTGCAGCGCGTGCCATTGCATTGCTAAGCTACAGACACTACGATGCCTACGGACAAACTCAGAAGGACGAGGATGAACGCACTCAAGGATTTGCAGCGGGTAGCTACCAACGATACCAAGGACAAAAACTGGTCAATCGTTTCGATGCATATAGCTATTACGCTTTGACAAAAACAATGGATACGCATCACTTAGGCAGGGGAAGAAACTCAACCGAACGAACGCTCGGTTTGATAAAAGCAAAAACACTGGTGATTGGAATAAAAAGTGATCAACTCTTTCCACCCGTGGAACAAGCTTATCTAGCGGAGCATATTCCCAACGCTTCTTTGCACATCATCGATAGTCCTTACGGACATGATGGATTTCTTGTAGAAACAACAGCTTTAAGTCAAATAATAGAACAGAACTCACTCGTTGAAGTGAATTAAAACATAGAATCATGAAAAAAATCGGGTTGGTAGGATTTGGATGTGTAGGTCAAGGACTCTACTTATTATTAAGTGGAGCGGGTTATGACAATGCAATCATCAAAAGAATCATTGTAAAAAATCGTGATAAAACACGCATTGCTCCTAGTGAAATCATCGGATATGATATAGAAGAATTGCTCGAGGATCCTGAGATTGACATTATTGTTGAAGCCATTGACGATGCAGAATGGGCGTATGAAATTGCACGCAGAACATTGGTGTCAGGGAAACAATTGATTACCGCCAATAAAAAATTAGTAGCCACACATCTAGAGGAGCTCACCGCCTTAGCTCAAATCAACGGTTCCATTTTTCGTTATGAAGCTGCTGTATGCGGCGCCATTCCAGCGGTGCAGACAATAGACAACTATTTTGCATACGAGCCTATTTACAGCCTCAAAGGAATTTTTAATGGAACGTCGAACTACATTCTATCTAAAATTTTCCAAGAAAAATTAGAATACAAGCTTGCTCTAAAACAAGCGCAGGATTTGGGTTTTGCCGAAACAGATCCCACTTCCGATGTTGGTGGTTATGATGCAAAATACAAATTGATCATCCTTGCGCTGCATGCCTTTGGGGTTTACTTCAAGCCCGAAGAAGTGGTCAATTTTGGGATAGAATATTTAAGTGCCGATGACATCAAGTTTGCTCAGAATAAAAATTTAAAAATCAAACTTGTACCTACTGTTTATCAGCAAGACCAAAAGATTGCAGCATTTGTGATTCCTGAATTTGTTTCTGCGACAGATACGCTTTTCAATGTCGAACAAGAATTCAATGGGGTTTCGATTGAAGCCGGATTTGCCGGACCTCAATTTCTTTTCGGCAGAGGTGCTGGTTCCTTCCCAACGGCGACGGCTGTTTTAAGTGACATCCAACATGTAGTAGATGGAAGAAAATATCTCTACACAAAATCCAAAACACCTCTCGAGCGACTGGATGAAAAGAATATTTTCCTAGAGATATATGTACGCTATACCGAGGATGCTGTGAAGAAGATTATTCCATTCGAAAGCATTACCGAAGGTTTGATTACACCTCAAGCGCACCAGTTGGTGGGCTATGTTTCGCTCAAAGATTTAAAAAATATAGCGCATCTGCTCAAGCGTGAGCGTGTGTCTGTGATTGCAACTGGAAGAAGGAAAGTAAAGGCCCCTTCGACCAAGTTTGGTTTGGTTCATGCGCTAAGTGAAAAAGCTTAGCCAAAAAAAATCCCCCTCGAAACGTCGAGGGGGTTTTTTTACTAAACCTTATATACCACTTAACCTCTTACCAACTGTAGTTCGCTGTGGAATTTCACTTCTTCTGAAACCAATACACCACCTGCTTCTAGGGCAGCGTTCCAGCTCAAACCGAAGTCAGTTCTGTTGATTTTACCATTGATGCTAAAACCAGCTTTTTCATTTCCCCAAGGATCTTTACCGATACCACCAAGCTCAGCGTTGAAAGCCACTGGCTTTGACACTCCGCGGATAGTAAGATCGCCGTGTACGATGTAATCTGCATCACCTTTCTTCTCTACTTTGTTTGATACAAACTTGATTTGTGGGTGGTTTTCTGCATCGAAGAAATCTCCGCTCTTCAAGTGACCATCTCTTTGATCATTACCAGTATTCACAGTAGCTACGTCTGCTGTGAATTCAATTTCAGCAGTGCTGAAATCATCACCTTCTGTTTTAGCGCTAGCGCTGAATGCTCCGAATGATCCAGAAACGTTAGTGATCATCATATGCTTCACTTTGAAGCCAATTTCGCTGTGTGTAGGTTCTAATACCCAATTTGTCTTTGACATGTTTTTCTATTTTTATTTGAGACAAAAGTATAACCACGGTGCGGCACGAGTTGTTGATGTAGATCAAGAAAATGACAAACTCAATGACAAATGACAAGGGACAAGAGACAAGAGACAAATGACAAATAATCTCGGCTTCGCCGAGAACAAGGAACAAACGCGGCTTTGCCGCGATTTAAAGCCGCTCTCACGAGCAGCTCTGGTGGCTTGTATTTTTTTTTGTAACTTTTTAAAACCCCATGACGTCCTATATTTGAAAAGCCTTCCTCATGACCACTGCCGAGTACAATAAATGTGTGGACCTCCATTCAGATGGGCTTTATCGCTTTTTACTTAAAAATGTAAAAGACCGCGATAAAGCTAAAGATCTGGTGCAGGAAACATTTACCAAGCTCTGGACGAAGGTGGAGGAAGTGAGCTTTGAAAAAGCGAAATCATACTTGTTTACCTCTGGCTATCACACCATGATTGATGCGATGCGCCGAGAAAAGAGACACCTCGACTATACGTCGGATGCGCTCAAAACAAGCATGACCAACACCCAGCGTCAGTACACCGATTTACATGATGTGCTGAATGATGCGCTAGATCAGTTACCTCCGATACAAAAGAGTGTAATCATGCTACGCGACTACGAAGGTTACTCCTACGAGGAGATTGAAGAGATTACTGGATTGAATGAATCACAAGTAAAGGTGTATATCTACAGAGCCCGCGTGACGCTGAAGGCATACATCGGTAAAATTGAAAATGTATTATGATCATCACAAGAGATAATTACGAAGCGTTTTTCCTTGACTACCTCGAAGGTAATCTGGATGCCGCTTTGTTGCCCGAATTCGAGGCTTTTGTGGCGGCCAACCCTGATCTAAAAGAGGAGCTCGAAAGTGTTGGCTCTTTCAAATTAGAGGCTGCGCCGGTGTTGACTTTTGATCATAAAGTAATGCTATATAAAGGTCAAGAGTTTTTGTATTGGAATCTCCTTCCAGGATATGGGGTTCGACCTTATCAGGCGCCGTCTCCAAGTGTTTGGAAAGGAGTAAAATCCGCAGGCACACTTCCTAGACTTGTGGCGCCGCAAATTATTTGTGACTTTAAAGATAGCCTTCGACAAAAAGAAGCTGGTGCTTTGGTGGCCGGCGGTGCAAAAGTTATTTCTCTTAAAAGAGCATTCTATTATTCCGCTGCTGCCGCGGCTATCGCTGCTTTGTTATGGATGAATGGTATCTCTGAGGATCCGCAGCCAGCACAAATGGCACAAGATAAAAAACGTCCTACCGAGCAAGAGGTGAAGCCTATCAATGGTGGTAATTCGCAAGATTCAACCGAGGTAAATGGACCAAGCACGAATCCTTCAAGCCAACCATCCACTACGCCTCTATATCGCGTGATGCCTCAACCAGAAGATGATTTTGGTGATGTAGCACAAGAGATCCCAGCGCCAATTACAGAAGACCGTCAAGACAGCATTGATAATACACCGGCTCCTATTCAAGCCCCATCTGTACAACAAGCTCCAGAAGAAGAATACGCAGAGTCAAATCCAACAAAAACAGAAAACCCATCTCGCCCGAATGTGTACACTCCTTCAAATAGTGAGAGTGGATTGATGAATGCGAGTGCTTCTAAAAAAGCAAAGAATTACAATAACATTTGGGCATTTGCCGAGGATAAGGCAAAGTCAAAACTTTGGGGAGGTGAAGAATACCCTGAAAACAACTTTGCTCTGGCATTGGCCGAAAAGCAATTACGTCAACCCACTAAAAAGAAAGATCCGAAGATCGTTATTCAAAGTTTTAAAAATGGAGAAGATAAATTTCTTCGAATTAAAGTGGGCAAATTTGAAACGATTAGGAAAAGATAATCTCGAATGAAGAGCCCTTACCAGGGCCTTCGCTTTTTGCAAGCAATTGTCCGTTGTGTTGCTCCACAATTTTTCGAGACAAATACAATCCCATTCCTGTAGTCTTCTCTCCTTCCGTGCCTCTTCTACCTTTCTTGGAAAAGCGCTCGAACAATTGTTCAGCGTCTTCTTGATGGAAGCCTAGGCCTCTATCACGAACACTAATCGCAACGCCGCCATTTTGCAGGCGCCACGCAGAGATAGTGATACGCCCTCCTCTGTTTGAAAACTTAAGAGCATTGGATAAAAGATTCAGTAATACTTCTCTGAACAAAGACTCTTGGATTTTCCAATTCAAACCTTCTTCCAAGGAAGTTTCTACGATCAGTTCTTTCTCTTTTGCGCGTAGGTCTAGTGAAGAAACTACACCGTGAATAATTGGGGCAATGGCTTTAACCTCAAGTGCTCCTGGATTTAATGATAATTGCTCCTGACTCAGCATCGCTAAAATATCATCCAGATAATTGAGCTGTTTTTTCATTTCTTCCTCTAATAAATCACACGCCTCTACTACTTTGCCTCGATCTGTTTCTGTTTTGATCAATTGTGTCATTCCGATCACTGATGAAATGGGAGATCGCATATCATGAGAGATAAGTGCTACAAGATCTTTTTGCTGAGATAATAATTCTTCTAATTGATTGATAGTTTGCTGCACATTGCGAAGTACCATTCCAGCTTCGTCCGGATATTCCATTGGGAGACTCGGTACGGTTCTTTTTTCCAAATAATTACCCAACGCAGTGCGCGCCATATCGAGAGGCGTAAGCAATGAGCGAAGAATGTAAAGCGTGATTCCTGTAGCCACCAAAGTAAGCACTAGGGTGATGATCAAAACCTTCATCACAGATACATCTGAGAGGCCAAATGAAAAGGCCACCACAAGACCAATTAACGGAACGTGAATTCCAAAAAAAGCAACAAATAAAAATTTGAGTGCATAGCTTTTTGACGTAAGTCTCAATCCTGATAGAGACTTGTATATCGGGGACATCATTTTTGGAACAGATTAGTTGTGATTCAGCAATATTAGCTCACTATTCTATTCATACGAAAAATGGTCGATTTAGTTATACAGAGCGAAAATTTAATTACACAAAAAACATTTATTTGGTATTGAATTCATTCATGGTTCGCGCGAGACCTATTAATCCAAAACTCAAAACTGATTTTGCTGCCACGTCGATCCTTTCTTGCAATGTTTTTTTCTCATCATCATTCCATTCACCCAGCACATAATCCACTTGTTGTCCTTTTGAGAATTCAGCTCCCACACCGAAGCGTAATCTCGCATATGTGGCTGTATTTAGAATTTGCTGAATGTGCTTAAGACCGTTGTGTCCACCATCGCTTCCTTGGCCTCTCATGCGCAGCTTTCCGAACGGTAAGGCAAGATCATCGGTAATTACCAGCACATTTTCCAATGGAATTTTTTCTTCTTGCATCCAATAGCGCACAGCATTTCCCGAAAGATTCATGTAGGTAGAAGGCTTGATGAGTACGAATATTTTTCCTTTATGTCTCATCTCACACGTTGCGGCATAACGTCCTGTGGTAAATGTTGTGTTCCCCAGCGCCGCGAGGTGTTCCACTACTTTGAATCCGATATTATGCCTTGTATTCTCGTATTCTGAGCCAATATTTCCAAGACCTACAATGAGAAATTTCATGGTGCAAAAATAAGGATTCCTTTAGGTGGTGAAACGCGACAAAAAAAAGACCGCCATGAAGGCGGTCTTTTGAAATATAGATGATGAAATATTATTTCTTCTTCTTCTTGTCGTCAGCAGCAGCTTGGTCAGCAGCGATAGACGCACGAGTAGCTTGTACACCAACGATTGCAGAAGCTTCAGCTTCAGCAAAACGACAACCTGGGATAGCTGCTTCGCGAACGCGAACCATGTCACCGATGTTGAGGTGTGAAATATCAACTGTGATAGCCTCTGGAAGATCCTCTGGCTTACCAATGATACGCATCTTACGATAGTTCAATACAAGTTTACCACCTGCTTTAACACCTTCAGAGCTACCAGTCAAACGAACTGGAAGAGCTGTCTTCACTTCTTTACCTGGGATCAATTCCAAGAAGTCGATGTGAGTAGGTGCATCCTTCACTGGGTGAAATTGCATCTCTTGAATAAGAGTGTGATATACTTTTCCATCAACTTCCAAATTGATTTGGAAAGTTTCTGGTTGACGAAGGATTTTGCTAAGGTCCATTGCGCTAACGCTCAAGTGAACTTGTGAATTACCTCCGTAAAGAACCGCTGGAACTCGCCCATTTCTTCGAAGATCGGCAGCATTTTGTCTCCCTACGTTCTCGCGAAGAGAACCGCTCAAACTGATTTGCTTCATTTTTATTTGTTATTTATGATATAATAAAATGCGAACTAATACTCTTGTTCTCTAACAAGTTGTGCAATACATCTGCAAAGAGTTTTGACACATCGAGGACTTTGATTTTGTCCGTTGGTGCGCCCTCTTTGAGAGGAATGCTATTTGTAACAATCAACTCAGTTAATACTGAATCTTGAATTCTCTCATACGCCTTTCCGCTTAATACGGGGTGCGTACAAATTGCTCTCACACTTAGTGCACCATGCTCCAACATCATCTCTGCTGCCTTGCACAATGTGCCTGCTGTATCTACCATGTCATCGATCAACACCACATTCTTTCCCGCCACATCTCCGATCACGGTCATGCTATCCACTTGGTTGGCCACTTTTCTCTGCTTGTAACAAATAGCGAGGTCCACTCCTAGAATTTTTGCATAAGCATTTGCACGCTTTGTTCCGCCTGTATCAGGGGCTGCAATCACTAGGTCTGGGATATTCAATTCCTGTAAATAAGGAAGGAATATCGTGCTCGCGTAAAGGTGGTCTACCGGTACTTCAAAAAATCCTTGAATTTGCTCCGCATGCAAATCCATTGTAATCACTCGGCTCACGCCCGCTGCAGTAAGCAAGTTGGCAACAAGCTTCGCTCCGATTGCTACTCTTGGCTTATCTTTTCTGTCTTGACGAGCAAAACCAAAATAAGGCATTACAGCAACAATTTTTCTTGCAGATGCTCTCTTTGCAGCGTCAATTAATAGAAGCAATTCAAAGAGATTGTCTGTTGGAGGAAACGTCGATTGAACGATGATTACATCCTTTCCACGAACGGTTTCTTCGATACTTGGCTGAAATTCTCCGTCGCTGAAGCGCTGCAAAATCACGTTACCTAATTCGGTGTCTAATGATTTCGCAATTCCTTCTCCCATATAGGTAGAAGCTGAACCTGCTAGTATTTTGAACATGTCGTTCATGGTGCCCTGTTTTAAGGGGCGCAAATATACATCTTTTTTCTTAAGATTCTATGAGCCAACCAGATTGTGGTATGCGTTTTCGCAGCAAAAGCACTAGAATAGAGATAAATATGAATATTGAAATCATATAGAAGCCTATACCATTCTGAAAATCCTCCTGAGGAGCTTCTAGGCTGCCGCCATTGTAATGGAAGAGAAGAATAGCGAGAGAATTATTCGCCAAATGCGCCAGAATAGATACCCATAAAGCTCCTGACCAGACGAATAAATATCCTAACATCGCCCCCAAGATTACGCGTGGTAAAAAGCCATAAAACTGAAAGTGAAAGAAGCTAAATAAAACTGCACTCACCCAAACTCCGGTATGAATGTTTTTTGTAGCCCCAATAAGTAATGGCTGCAACACTCCTCGAAAAGCAAGCTCTTCACAAATAGCAGGAATAATTGCAATACAAAAAATAGTACTGATCAACGAGCCCACTCCAGAATAGCTCAATATTAGATGTGTCAGGTCTTTCGCACGATCTTCTGTTGGCTTTAGCCACGCCTCCAAAGCACTTCCTTCAGGAATAAATAATGCATTCAACTTAGAGCTCAGGTCAATCAATCCCCCCGATGAAACCATCCATAGAATGGCCAGAATAACAAAGCCAAATGAAGGTGCCATGTTTGCTCGAAAGGCATTGGGTGCTCCAAAAATCATGAGATAAAACCCCACGGGCAATAAAAAAGTACTCAATTGAGAGATATTGTTCATCCATTTTAGTAATTCAATATGCTCGAGTTGTGGATTTGTAACGAGCTCTTGAATTCCTGATACTGGAATGCCATTGGCCAACGCAAGCGCTACGGCAGCGAGGCCTCCGACTCCGGCTGACACCAAAATCAATGCTCCAAATAACAGAGCACGGGTGCCCGCTGACATGGATTGAAAGAATGGATTTATCATAGTACAAAAGAAGCTAACTACCTTTGCATTCGCTATCCGTTCATCAAGTTTTGTCAAAACTGGAATGTTAGCGCAGCGAATAAAGTGTGAGTATGATAAAAATTGGCAACATAGAACTTCCTGATTTCCCTTTGCTTCTAGCTCCTATGGAGGACGTGAGTGATCCGCCTTTCCGTATGCTTTGTAAAGAGAATGGTGCAGATCTTATGTACACTGAATTCATCAGCAGCGAAGGACTTATTCGTGATGCGTCAAAAAGCTTACAAAAGCTGGACATCTTCGAATACGAGCGCCCGATAGGCGTACAGATATTTGGAAGCGATATCGCAAGCATGGAACAAAGTGCGCGCATCATAGAGCGTGTCCAACCAGACCTTCTCGACATCAACTACGGCTGCCCCGTAATGAAGGTGGCCTGTAAGGGCGCCGGTGCGGGCATCTTGAAAGACATCGATAAAATGGTGCGCATGACAGATGCAGTAGTCAAAGCTACTAGCCTTCCCGTGACGGTCAAAACAAGACTCGGATGGGATGAGGATAGCAAGAATATTATGGATGTCGCAGAGCGACTACAAGATATCGGTATTCAAGCGCTCACGATCCATGGTCGCACGCGAGTGCAGATGTACAAGGGCTCCGCAGACTGGACCCTCATCGCGAAAGTGAAAGAAAACCCTCGCATCAAAATTCCCATCTTCGGAAATGGAGATATCGACTCTCCTGAAAAAGCATTGGAGTATAAAAATAAATACGGCGTCGATGGCATCATGATCGGTCGCGCGAGTATTGGCTACCCATGGATTTTCAATGAAATAAAACACTATTTCAAAACAGGTGAAAAACTAGCACCTCCTACCCTTGCGGAAAGAGCCGCTGCAGCAAAGCGCCACTTCGAGTTTTCTGTAAAATGGAAAGGAGAAAAATTGGGTATCCTTGAAATGAGAAGGCACTACACCAACTACTTCAAAGCATTGCCTAATTTTAAAGAAGATCGAATGGCACTTGTTACAATGATGGAAGCAGACGCCATTCTAGAAAAGCTTGAACAAATCGGTCAAAAAGAATACGCATAAAAAAAGCCCCTTCATTCGAAGGGGCTTTTTAATTCTAAATAATATCTTATTTGATAATCGTCGAATGAATTGATTCTTGATTCTCCATGATGACTGAAACGTTATAAGCTCCACTAGCCCATGCAGAAGTGTTTACAGAAACAACTTCTCCTGATTTACCAATATTCTCTTGTACGAAAATGACTTGACCTGTCATGGATGTTACTACCAGTTTCGCTGCTTGTGCTTTTTGACCAAACACTACATTGAATCCTTCCAGAGTATTCACTACCTGAACTTTTGAAGCTAATTGTTCTTCAACACCAACAAAAGTAGAAGCCGTGATTGTAACTGTTTGTGTTGCTACGCAAGCACCTCTTGTTGCAGTTAAAACAACTACATATTCTCCGGCGGCAGTAATATCAAAAGATGTTACGTGACCTGAAGCGATAGGTTGTCCATTTACTGTCCATTCAACTGATTCAGCATTGTATGCTTCAGCTGTCAAATTGATAGTTGTAGATGTGCCTTCAAGGAAGCTAACCGCTGTTTCATTTACAAGAAGATTTGCAATGATTGCATCATCATCCCACGTTGCAAATTGAATCTCTTGATTCACACAAAGATTTGAAATTTGAAGTACATAATCGTCAGCTTCAAGTCCTTCTAGAATCAATGTAGCTGCGCTGCCAGAGCCAGAAGTAACCTCTTCACCCATCAAATTAATAAGGGTATATGTATACTCTCCGGGATTAGTCATATTCAACACCAACTCTCCATTTGATGATGCATTACATTCATCAATTGCTGAAGTCCATTCGAATGTTGTTTCAGAAGGCTCTGTAATGCTTACTGGTGATTCAAAAGAACCACAACCAGCATCTGTACTAGAAAGTACTACTGTATAATCACCAGCAGCTACTGCATCATACGCTGAGCTACCATTTCCTGTAAACACAGCATTACCAAACTGATCCATGATGGTCCAATTCCAGTTGCCTTGCGGTGCATCAACAGCAATCACACCATTTGAAGCATTGTAGCACACTGCATTCTGAGAAGAAACTACCACCGCAGGAGTCACCCGAATGATCATTCGGTTTCCTTGGTATGGTGCGTCTGTAGAAACAGTCAATGTCAACCCTTCTGTGATCGGAGTAATTTCACTTGTAAATGTATCTTCTATAGAAAGGCATGAACCGAGTGGGATATTTTGCAATTCACTGAATGAGATGACATAATCACCCGCTGCAGGAAGATCCAAGTAAACTGGTACTTCGAAACTCTCTGTTGGCTGAGGACGAACATCAATAGTAAGAAGGTATAGATCGCTTGAAACAAGCGCTAGTTCTGGTGCTGTAGCAACCGGACTTTCCCATTTCTCCGCATCAAGATTTGATTCGAAGTTATGCGTTGCATCAGCATGGAATGCCAATACTGCTTCGTCACCTTCATTATTTCTTGAAATAGCGATTCTTGCAAAGCTTGACTCTTGTTCACTTCTCTCAAAAGCAACGTTCGTATTTGTTTTGATAGATTCGATATAGTTCAATGACTGTCCACCTGTTGAAGCCTTCACAAAGAATGCTTGGCTGTGAGCGATGTAACGAGAACCTGAACCGACTTGGCTATTTGCCGAGTACACGCGGTATCCAGGAAGATTTGCATCATAGTAATGATAGCTATTGACATCACTGCTATTCGCTTCGAGAGCTACCCAATCAATTTCTGAAGGGTACATATTCGTTACCAAATTCCAGCCATCTCCAGAGTTTGGAGTTGGAGAAACAGTGTAGCTCAAAGGCACGTTCACGTTGCCTTTTTGAATAGTTCCTTTTACATCAATTGTCTGTGCCGCTGCACTTTGATAGATCGTATATCCACGTTGCGGATTGATGAGGTTAGATGTATTTGTCATTGGTGTATAACCATTGTTGCGGCTACCAGCAACAGTTTCATCATACCAGTAAATATTTACGAAGTTGTAGGGCGGTGGGAAATCTGAACCTGTAACACCAGTTGTAGTGATATCATCGTCCCATGCATTTTCAATGCTGTGTGGACCCGGATTAGTCACTGTTGGAGCACCGATATATATATAGGTCGCTGGACCAGCAGGAACAAAACGTTGGATTTCAACATCACCAGCAATATCAGCGCCCGCTTGAATAGGTCCAATACCTGAGGATTTCGTAGCAGTTGAAAGCAAGCGAAGATTTCCTAACGTTTGGAATGTTCCTTCTTTCAAAGTAACGAGTCCTGAAGTTTGAACTTGTCCCAACGATGTTACCGTTCCAAAATCGTTATCTATTGTAAGGTCATTGAATGTTACTGTTGCAGAACCAAGGATAGATTGTGCTACAGCACCTTTGAAAATAACATGGCTATTTCCGGCATTGAAAACACCAGTACCATCAGTTACCCAGTTACCAAATACAGTAATCGTATTTGAGTTTCCTGTCAATGAACCACCTGTATTAATTGCGATATCGCCTGCATCAAATGCTTGATCAACATTGACTGGAGCGCCTGATTGCATTACCAAACGAGTAAAGCGGCTAGGCTGAATAGTTTGTGCAGTACCTACTGGAGTAGGTGACCAAATTGCCGCAGAGAAGTTTCCACCTGGAGCTTGGCTATAAAACTCGCTACGACATCCTTTTTGAACAATGGTCAAATCGTCGATTGCAAACTTGTCGCTATTCGATGCAGAGTAAACCATTCTTGCTCCAAAATAATTGAGTGCATCGTAGGTCACGTCAGTTGCGGTTCCCACGGCTACTAAGTCATTGAAATCACCGGATTGATCGAGCGAAAGAGACCAAAGACCACTTTCGTTTCTTGTCAATAGAACACCAATTTCATTGGATGTAGAAACAATTTCCCAAGGTGCTGAAACGAGTGCAGTGAAGACGCCATTCGTAACACGGAAGAGCGTGATTGCATCAGCTGCAGGGGTAGTTGCAGGATCAACACCTACGGCGTATCCGTTAACAGTTGAACCAAACAAATCTGTGTTGTTTGTTGCAACATAGACCATCCAGTTATTACCCGTGCTCATGAGACGGTTGTAATTTTTTACATTGAATTGCCATGTAGTGAAAACACCTTCAAGTGTATTTTCTTCTGTATCGAATACTACGTGGCTATTACCAACAACGCCAGTAGTACTATGACGAAGGCTGTACGTTCCTGATGCTGGAGCAGTAGTGTTTGCAGTCCATGTTCCATTTCCAAAAGATGTCCAACCATTTGCATTGCCATCCTCAAAGTTGTCAGATACCAATGTTGCGTAGCCCATATCATCATCTGTCAAAGTGAGCACATGGTTGAATGGACTTGATAAGTATGCGCTTTGTCCACCGGTCAATCCTGTCAATGCAAAATTCAAAACCGCAACGTCATCACAGATCGCATTTGCGTCCACCGTGAATGTTGCGTTTTTCGTTCCAGATTCACCTGGCGCCCATGTAATTGTTTGAGGAGCGTAGCTCTGTAAACGGCCAGTATCGCCGCTAGATACAGAAACAGTCACACTAGTTGCAACTGATCCACTTGGATTGGAAAGTGATACTGGAATAGTAAATACTAAATCGGTTACAGAAGGCTCGGTTAATGCTTGTGATGGATTAACAAAGTTCACATAAGTATTTGGAGCAAGTGCTCTGAAAACGAAATTATCAAATTCTAAATCTTGGTTTGCGGTAGATGTATTGCGCGCCCAAACACCGAAGTATCCATTTGCAGCAGGAACGTGATTGTTGTCAACTACTACACCTTGCACAACTGTTGCAACATCTTCTACGCAACTTCTTGGAGTTGGTGTAGCTTGAGTTGCGATGGCGTCTACAGGAAGTGTAGAAGTACGAAGTGTCCACAAACCAGACTCACTGCGGGACACATGAATAGCAACACCATAATCAGAAGCGCCATCATACACACTTGTAGATGAAGTAAGAATAGTTGTCACCACACCATTTGTAACACGATGCAACGTGAAAAAGTCTGCACCTGCATCGCCTAATTGAAGGTAATAACCATTGAGGCCAGGAGCAATTTCAAGATTGCTAGAGTTTGCATACAACCAAATTCTAACGCGATTATCTGCAGAAGCATTTGATCGGCGACCGATCCAGAAATACCAATTTTGTTGAGCTAACCATGAAGCAATTTGTGTGCTGATATAGCTGTTGCCAAGCACAGCAGGAGCATTCAAACGAACCGTATGTGTTCTTGTAGTTTCTGTTCCGATCAAACCAGAAACATCGCTATTATTCACCACTTGGAAATTTGCAGTATTCCCTGTCCAAGTAGCATTAGCTGTGATATTACCGTCTGTGAAGCTATCGGTATTATCATACTCGAAGTACATTTTGTAATTGTTACCACTGTTGCTTGCAAACTTAGTATCGTCACATATGCCAAACTGACCGCCAAAGGCGTCAAAATAAACCTCTACGATGTACGTACCTGGCTCAGTAAGACCAGAAAGTAAATTTGAATTTACACCAACGTTATTCCAAATCTGATCCCCAGGGAAGTTGGTACCCGTGCATGGATGATTGCAACCAAAACCTGTAGTTACTTGGATAAAACTTCCTGGTAAATCACATGATTTATAAATTCTGTATGACATCGAGGTCGCACATACATTCGAATTACCATTGTTATTATTCTTGAATGTTTTGATTTCAGTTCCTTTCAGCGTGAATACTGATGTAGAATTGAAACGACCTAAGAACGCATTGTCCATCACAGGATTTGCAATGTCGCTTGTAGTTCCGTCGTAACGATAGTAGACATCGCTTGCACCGAAATTGGCCACAAAATATCCTTGCCAGATTCCCCAATCTGCTTTTGAAGAGATGGAAGCAAAAGACAAGAGTCCAAGCAACAAGAATTTAAACTTGCTCATAAATAGAATTTGTTGGTTAAAAACATCCTTGGGTGGAGGCCCAAAGAGCCCGTGAAAATAAGCAATCCATTGTTAATCACCTAAGAACTATGTAAAGATTTCATTAGGAAATCTGCACTCAAGGCCTAATTTTGGACACTCATACCCCGAAAAGCTCTAAAAATGGACTTTTCGTCGATATCATTTGTATTTTAGTCGAACATAAACGTATCTTTGTCGAAGAAAAATGACTGATCACCTAATTATAGTCGCAGGAGGAACCGGAAGCCGCATGGGCACCGATTTGCCGAAACAATTCTTAGAGATCAATCATAAGCCAATTTTGGTACATACCCTAGAGCGTTTTTATTCTTTCGACTCCAGTCTCAACATGATAGTAGTCCTCCACCCGGATTTTGTGGACTACTGGATCGATCTAACACGCACCTTACAGTTGAACATTCCGCACCAAGTGGTAGCGGGAGGAAAAGAACGCTTTTTCTCTGTTCAAAATGGATTGAACGCAATCCAATCTGAAGAAGGTGTCGTGGGAATTCATGATGCTGTAAGACCCTTGGTTTCAAAAAGAACTTTTGAAACTTCTTACCATCAAGCGCGTATCAATGGCACTGCGATACCTGTATTGCCCCTTAACGACAGCCTCAGAACTGTTGAAGATGGACAAAACAAAATCGCAGACCGCAGCAAATTTCGGCTGGTGCAAACGCCCCAGTGTTTTGAAATTTCTCTGCTCCGAAAGGCTTTTCAACAAGCCTACCACCCTATGTTCACCGACGACGCATCTGTTGTCGAGGCCCTGGGTGTCCACTTGAATCTAGTGGAGGGGAATCGAGAAAACATCAAAATCACAACGCCGGAAGACCTGCAAATGGCTCAGGCCTATTTTACATTGACACAAGAAATTTAAGATCGTTATACACGAGACTATTTTATAAAAGATGAAACACAAAGCGTTAATGCTACTGGCAACTGTTATGTTGTCACTGCACCTCTCGGCTCACATTGATCCTGCTAGCATCTCCGCTACAGCAGCATTAATGCCTCCTCCAGCGACTTGCACAAGTTTGTTGTTTGACTCATTTACTGATGGTAACATCACTGGCACACCAAGTTGGGGTGGTGATACGAACCGTTGGACAACACAGACCGATAATACCGGTGGGGCAGCGGCAGCTGGTTCAGAAAGAATCCTCCGACTCAATGCCGGCAATAATAATGGTCCTTTCTATCTATCCACTGAAATTTCTGAGTGGAATTCCAATCAAGAATGGGGATTTTGGTATGGCCGTCGAGTGTCGACGAGTGCTGCAAGCACAGTTGCAATATGGCTTTACGCAAATGAAACCAATCTTGAATCGAACACGGTAGACGGATATCGCCTTTTGATAGGTTCAGGTGGAACACAAGAAATCTCTTTCCAACGTGTAGAAAATAACGTAGGTACCACGCTTTTCTCTTCATCTACCGGCGCAACAGGTTCAACCCCTGGCACCTTAACAAATTATGCTTACACCATTCGTGTAACACGTGATGAAACAGGTTTGTGGACTTTATATACTTCAACACTTCCTCAAACCAATGGTGGAGGCTTGAATGCCACTGCAAACCCAATCACATCAAGCACAGTAAACCAAGGAAGTGTAACTGACACCAACTTCATCCCAAGTGGGACTGGAGGTTTTGGTTTTGTCGTTACTCAAGCTTCTAGCGGTACTACCAATATTCAGAGATCAACAGAATTTGACCAAATCTATTTTACGCCCTGCCAACCTAACACCACAGTGCAATTTGGATCTGCAACTTCTACTGCAACAGAAGGAACAACCACAACTGTTCAAATTCCAGTTTCGATCTCTGAACCTCATCCTTCACAAGCGACTACAGTTCAAGTAGCGCTTACTGCTGGATCCGCTTCTGGAGTAGGCAACTACACCACCCAAACAATTACATTCCCTGCTGGAAGCTCTACTACACAAAACGTTACTGTTACCATCAGTGATGATCAGTTCTGTGCTGGAGCGCTTGGTGCATATACTTTCTCACTACAAAACCCATCGGGTGGTTTCGCAGCAATACTTGGTACTCAAGTTACACATACTATCAGTGTAGCTGATAACGAATACAATGCTGCAGACATCGAAGGAGATGACTTCGAAGATGGCGATGCTTCAGATTGGTACACGAATGTCGCGGGCTCTTTTGGAGCTTTAGCTACAAATCCTATCAACGGATCTTTTTCTCTTCGTCACGTCGATCAAGGTCAGACTACTGGTGGATCAACATCATTCTCAAAATTCATGAATGGTGCTACACTGCAAGGTTCTGAAACAACTTGGAGATTCAACTTGAAATACTTCAATCGTGAACCAACCACCTCTGATTATTTCATTGTGTGTTTGACTAACGATGAACAAAATATTGCGGCAAATACCATTGATGGCTATGCAGTAGGTATACGTCCAACAGGATTGAATAATATTGATTTGGTGTACCTATGGCGCACGGAAGATGATATTCTTTATCCAATCATTACTTCCACACTTGACTGGGGTACTGCTCAAGATGTAGTAGGTTTCGAAATCGTTCGTGATGCTAATGGGAATTGGGAATTGAAGATGGATATTGACGGCAACTTTGACAATCTAACTTCTTACGGAACAGCAACGGACACCTTCTGGAATCACTTGGATTACTTTGGTACATTCCTCGTGTACAACACTACCACAAAAGGTAATTTCAGCATGGATGATATTTCTATCACCCAACAAAGCTGTGTGAATACCTTCTACTCTCAACTCACTGGTAACAGTGGTGATGCAGTATGGTCTCCCGCTACAGTGGGAACACCTGCTGATGTTACACCAGGCCCATTCACTTCATTCGTTGTTCAAAATGGCCATACCGTTACATTAAACGAGAATGTTCTTGCACGCAACTTCACCATTGAAACTGGTGGAACACTTATCGGTGGTGCACAAACGCTCAACTTGAAAGGTAACTTTACCAAACACGGAACTTTCACCCAAAATACTTCAACTGTAAGATTTACAGGGGATGCTGGTGCGCAGCAAATTTTAGGCACAGGCACTGCGAGTTTCTATAATTTAGAACTCAACAACACCAATGGATTGTCAAGTACAATCCCAGTAAACTTGTTCGGACAATTGCGTCCACAAGCTGGTACTTTCACTACCAATAATCAATTGACATTAGTATCCAATATTAATGGAACTGGATCGATTGGAACAATCGCTACAGGTGCTGATGTGACAGGACAAATTACACTACAACGATTTATCCCAACAGCTCCACAGTACTATGTATATCTATCGAATCCTCTGTTGAATCAAACTCTTCAACATTGGAATGACGATATGGTAACAACAGGATTCCCTGGGTCTGACTATCCTTCATATAGCTTCAACAATATCTATTGGTATGATGAAGCTCTTGCAGGACAAAGAAATATCGGATGGACTGGCGCAACGAATGTGACCAATGCTTTGAATCCACAACGTGGGTACATCGTGTACATGAATGCTCCTGCTTCTACAGTTACTGCATCAGGTGATTTCCAAAAAGGAAATGTGTCTGTGCCGCTTAGCTACAATGATCTAGAGCCAGGCACTGGATACACAAATCCTGATGGATGGAATCTAATTGCAAACGTATATCCAGCAACAATTGACTGGGTAGCTCTAAAAAATCAATCGAATACTTGGGCGTCTGGAAACGGCACTTACTATGTATATGATGCTGCTGGATCAAACTACCGCAGCTACAATGCAAACATTACAGGTGGAACAGCGAACCGCTACATCGCTAGCTGTCAAGCATTCTTCGTGCAAGCTACAGGTTCTGGACAAACAATAGATTTCAGAGAATCTATCAAAAGCACGGATGCAGCTCCTTTCCAAAGAAGCATTGAAGAATCATCACTCGTTCGTTTCAATTTCACAAGAGGTACAATGGATGATGAAATTCTTATCGCTTTGAAAGATGATGCAACGTTTGCATTCGATGAAATGTACGACGCTATTAAATGGGACAGCCCAGTAGCAACCGCTCCAGAACTTGCAATCCTTGGCTCTGACAGCGCGAAGCTTTCTATCAATACTATTCCAATGTTTGAAGAAGGTGTGGAAATGCACTTGTGGGCGGATATGCCAGCTGCAGGCACTTACAATTTAACATTGACACAGTTACAAAATCTTCCACTTGGTGTATGCATCACTGTAGAGGATATTGTAAATAATACAATAACTCCAGTAGCATTGAACGAGCCTATCGTAATCACTACTACCGCAGCTTATACAGGATATCGCTTCATCATTCGAATGAGCGCTCCACTAATCGTTACGCCAAACAACACTTCTTGTTTTGATGTAAACGACGGTTCTATCCTTGTGAATACAAACGACGAATCATGGTCAATCTTTGCAACAGACGAATTAGGAAATACTTCTGTAGCAAGCGATGGCTTGATGTCTGGCTTGAGTGCTGGCGTTTACAATATCACATTAGAAAACGTAAATGCTCTTTGCGGCGGAACAAGCACTACCGTTGAAATTACTGAACCTGAAGCAGTGCTTTCAGAGTTAGTTCCAACTGTTGACTATTGCAACAGCGGTGTATCTGGTCGTTTGGAAATGATCCTCGATAACACAGATCATTTCAACTATACCATCACCAATGCGGAAGGAACTGTAGTTGCAAATGGCGATGTTCAAGACAGCTACAAGATTGTTCCAGACTTATCTTATGGAGCATATTCAGTGATGATCTCTTCAGATTGTTACAACGAAACAATGAACGTTGATTTGAGCGATCCAAATGCAGTAGCACTTGATATCGTAATGAACACACCACTTCAATCCATTGGTATTGGAGAAACAGTAACTATCTCGGCAAACGCGCTTTCAGAAAGCGAAGTAAGCTATGAGTGGTTGGTGAATGGCTTTGATGGTGGCGATAACAACTACTTGAGCTTCGCAGTAAACACGGCTGGAGTGTACAATATTCAGTGTGTTGCTTCCAACGAATTCTGTAGCGCCACTTCTTTCTCTCAAGCAATTGTTGAAGAAGAAGAAATCGATGAAGAAGTTACAGGTGTGGATGAAAATCCAAATGGTGTTGCCGCTATCATTACTCGCATGGGTAACTCTGTGGTAGTAACATTCGAAAACGCAAGTACATCAAAAGCTAAAATATCCATCTACAACTCATCTGGATCACTTGTAGTGCAAGTGAGCGGATTTGCAGATAAAGGTCAGGTGCGCACTTTAGACATTACCGGTCTCGCATCAGGAATCTACGCTGTGAATGTTGAACAAGACAACAAACGTCTGGCTCAACAACAAATAGTGAAGTAGTTTTTTTTTCTTGGGTAAAAAAAGAAAACGCCTTCTCCGATTCTTCGGAGGGGCGTTTCTTTTTTTGTGTCTATATTTCGACAAATTTCAAATAACTATGAAGCACTATATCTATGGCGGTTTAATGGCAGTTGGCCTCATTTTAGGCCCCAGTTTATCTAGTGTGTCACAAACTTCTACCAATCAAAAATCTATGTCACAAGCACCCGATGCTAAACAGATTCCATATCCTATAGTTGCGCACAACGATGAGCGTATTGACAACTACTACTGGATGAGACTTTCAGATGAGCAAAAAAATGCTCCTGAAGATCAACGCGACGAGCAAACAAAAGATGTTCTCAATTATCTCAATGCTGAAAATGCTTACACGAAAGAAAAACTTTCGCATACCGAAGCGTTTCAAGCGAAGCTTTTTGAGGAAATGAAAGGTAGAATCAAAGAGACAGATCAATCTGTCCCTGTAAAAGAAAATGGATATTGGTACTACACTCGCTTTGAAGCTGGTCAAGATTATGCTTTCAATTGTAGAAAAAAAGAAAGTCTCGAAACAGGCAAGGAAGAGGTGTTGATCAATGGTCCTGAACTAGCAAAAGGAAAGGATTATTGGGCGCTTGCATCATTCGATATTAGTGATGATAATAAAATTATTTGCTACGGTACTGATATCGTAAGCCGCAGAATCTACACCATCGAATTCCGCAACTTGGAAACCAATGAAATGTTGAAAGACAAACTCGAAGGCACCACTGGAAGCGCTACATGGGCGGCAGATAACAAAACAGTTTTCTACACTAAAAAAGATCCAAACACACTTCGCGAATTTCAAATTTGGCGTCACGTAATTGGCACTGATCAATCAGCCGACGTTCTTGTTTTCGAAGAAAAAGATGAAGAGTTTTCTTGCTTTGTTTACAAAACAAAAAGCAAAAAATATATTGTCATTGGCAGTTCACAAACGGTTTCAAACGAATACCGTGTTGTTGAAGCAGCGAATCCAACAGGAGAATTTAGAGTTATTCAACCAAGAGAAAGAAATCTTGAGTATGGTATCGATCACTATGGTGATTTTTTCTATATCGCTACAAACTTGGATGCGAAGAATTTCCGATTGATGAAGACTCCTGTCGATAAGACAACGAAAGAAAACTGGATCGAAGTAATTGCACATCGCGCAGATGTACTTTTGGAAGGCATTAGCATTTTCAAAAACTATTTAGTAGTTGACGAACGCAAAGCTGGTCTCACTCAATTGCATATTATTCGTTGGGATGGAAAGGGTGATTATTACATGGACTTCCCAGATCCTGCATACTCTGCGGGCATTGGAGCAAATCCAGAATTTGACACAGAAATCCTTCGCTTCGGTTATACATCGCTTACCACTCCAAGCAGCACGTTTGATTTTAATATGGCTACAAAGGAGCGCAAACTTCTCAAGCAAGTAGAAGTAGTAGGTGGATATGACATCAACAATTACCAAAGTGAGCGCGTATTTGTGACAGCAAAAGATGGCACCAAAGTGCCGGTTAGCTTGGTGTACAAGAAAGGCTTCAAAAAAGATGGTAGTGCTCCGTTATTGCTCTATGCTTACGGAAGCTATGGCTACTCGATTGACGCAACATTTAGCTCCTCACGTCTGTCACTTCTTGATAGAGGTTTTGTATTCGCTATTGCTCACATTCGTGGCGGTCAAGAAATGGGACGCCAATGGTATGAAGATGGAAAATTATTGAAGAAGAAAAACACTTTTACTGACTTCATCGATTGTGGAGAATTCTTGGTAAGAGAAAAATACACTTCGAATAATAAACTCTTCGCAATGGGCGGCAGCGCTGGTGGTTTGCTCATGGGTGCAATTACAAATATGGCTCCTCACATGTGGAAAGGAATCATTTCTGCAGTGCCGTTTGTAGACGTTGTTACCACGATGCTTGATGAGACTATTCCTCTGACCACTTTCGAGTTTGATGAATGGGGAAATCCAAAAAATGCAGAGTACTACAACTACATGAAATCATACTCTCCGTATGATAATATTGAAGAGAAAAACTATCCAAACATTCTAGTGACTACTGGATATTGGGATAGTCAAGTTCAATACTGGGAGCCTGCAAAATACATGGCTAAAATGCGTGATATGAAAACCGACAACAATCTATTGTTGATGTGGTGCAATATGGACGCAGGCCACGGCGGAAAAAGCGGACGTTACGAATACTTAAAAGAAGTGGCGATGGAATACGCCTTCATGCTAGATCTCGCTGGCATCAAGGAATAAACTCCTCAAGAATTTCTTTCAATCCATAGCCGGGTTTCAAATGCGCAGCATGAAGCCCGGCTTTTTTTGCGCCCTCTACGTGCTGGATAGAATCGTCAATGAACAACGTTTCTTTTGGATCTAAATCATTCCATTTACATACTTCTAAAAATGTAGATGGATATGGTTTCTTGATGCCGATTTCGTTGGAGTAATAGATTTTTTCAAATGCTTTTTTAAAATTATCCAACCCCATTTTATCGTCAATCATCTTTTCAAATGCTGCGACATGAATTGCGTTTGTATTGCTGAGCAAAAACGTGCGAAAGCCGCGATCTCTCGAGGTTTGAGCAAATGCCACCTTCTCAGGATCAATGTATAGTAAAATACAATTCCACGCTTCTACAATCTGATCGCGTGTGGTTCCAATAGGACATAATTTTTCAATTTCTAAATAGAAATCTTCGTTGCTAATCTTTCCTGTTTCGAGTCTATCGAACAGATCAGTTTGTGCTGCTTGCGTATATATTTTATCAAAGTCTTCAAAGCCTAATGCTTTGAAAGCCCTTACTGGCGCGTGATAATCAATCTCAAAGAAGACTCCACCGAAATCGTAGATGATGTTTCGGATATTCACATTTTCCATAAATACAATTACTTTTTACGCTTGATCCAAGCGCTTTTTCCTTTCGACTTAATTTCTCTTAAAGCATCGCTCGCCTCTTTTTGCGAAGCGAAACTTCCGAAAGACACCAAATGAAGTGGTCCTTTCTTGCCAGCCATGTAAGCATCAAAGCCTTGCGCTTGAAGCTCTTTCACCAGATTGGTCGCATTCTCTTCAACAGCAAACGCGCCACCAATTACCTCATAGCCCTTAGAGGATACGGGTGCGGTGGTTACCGGCTTATCGTAAACCGTAGTGGTATTATCAGGAGCGGTAGTGACATCGCTCTTTACAATGACTTGAATTCCTAAATCAGAAATTTGATCTTTTACAAAATCAAATGCAATGCGATCAGCTTGCGGCAATTCTTCTAATGCACGTTGCCAACCCGTTGACTCAACAATCGGATCAATGACACGATCCTCTCGAGATAACATGCGATATGAAGACGTGATTTCTTGTGTTGCGAAAGGATTCAAATTAGCGAGATCAAATCCTTTTGTAACGCTTGAACTCGAAAGCAACCAAGCAGAAGCTAATATTACTGGAACAGCTATCGCTGCTGCAATTTTCCAAGTATTCGAAGATCCCGTTGCTGCCGGGTGAACCACCACGTTATCCGCTTCTTGCGGCTCCTCAACAGGCAAAGGCATTTGCTTGATCAAAGGACGAAGTTGAATCGCGGTAAATCCAAATGACTGTAATAGAAAATTCTCTTGGTCCTCAGGTATAAACTGAAGCGCACCGGTGGTATCATTGAAGAATACTCCAATTTTTTCCCAAGCAATACGCCCGTTTGCTGCAAGCTCTCTTTTCAATCCATTCACATGCTCTTCAAGTTGAGCAGCAGCCTCTTTGTATCCAATTCCGAGCACCGATGAAATATGATTGACTAATAGCCCATCATTTTGAATCAAATGGCGATTGAATCCTACATGCTTTGATGGAGGATGGATGATATGAGAAGATTTGTTGAGTCGTGCGCTGCGATAATTAGCCACTAAGCCCCCGAAACCAGGAACAATCACGCAATCGTGATGGTACAATAGTTCTATGAGAAAGGCTTCCAAACGCATGGTGCGAAGATACGAACATCGTATGTTAAAAACTATTCTTTTCTGATGCCAAAACCTTCAATAAATCATCAGGGGTATCGATTGCTGGTGTCTCCCAGGGAGTTACACCCACAAAAATTTTATAGCCATTTTGAAGCCATCGAAGTTGCTCCAGAGACTCAGCTTTCTCCAGAGACGAAGGCTCTAGTTGCGTAATTCGCTTCAATACAGCCGTTTTATACGCATATAACCCCAAGTGCTTATAATAGGCGTGAGCCCCTAGCCATTCATTCATTTCTGAGCCCTTTACGTAAGGAATAGCCTGGCGACTGAAATACAAGGCCTCTCCAAAATCATTCATCACCACTTTCACCTTGTTTGGATCACTCAACCAAGTAGCGTCTTCTATCTTCTTTGCCAAAGTCGCTATCTCTGTATTCGCATCCTGCATTGCTTCCACAAGTTGATTCAACTGCTCCACTTTTACAAAAGGCTCATCACCCTGAATGTTGATCACTGCATCAGCCATTTCACCGCTCTTTTCCAACGCTTCCAAACAGCGATCTGTTCCACTCGGATGATCCGGTGAAGTCATCACAACATGTTTGCCCGCAGCTCGCACCACCGAAGCAATGCGTTCATCATCTGTCGCAACAATTACTTTCGATAGACCATTGCATTGCTCCGCTCTTTCCACTACACGCAATATCATAGGCACTCCCCAAATATCAGCCAATGGCTTTCCGGGAAAACGTGTGCTTCCAAAACGCGCTGGTATAATTCCAATAATATTCATTACCAATTGAAGGTGTATTGAATGGTTGTTAAACGTGGTTCTTCAATGTCCAAAGGTCGGATAGCATAGGTTCTATTCAACATATTGTTTACAATCAATGCTACTTTGTGATGCTCGTTGATCTTGTAGCCCGCGCGCATATCAATCACCCACTCTGGGCGAACGTGCTCTCTTCTCCACTCCTCAATTCCAGGATTGAAAATGGTGGGCAATGTGCGCTCTAGGAAGCCAAACGCATCATCAATATTCTGCATGTGGCTATTGTAACGATAACTAACACCAAGCGACCACCCTTTAAAGCTTGCTTGCACATCCATTCGAATCAAATGTTGCATGCGATATTTCAATAAATAATTCGTGGTATCAGAACTTGTGTTGAGATAATTGACTGGTGAAGACGTTGCATCCAATCTTCTCGCATAGACCAAATCTGGTGTCAAACTAACCGGATCAGTGAAAGTATATCCGCCCATAAATTGAAGAAGCACAGGGCCTGCCTTTCCTTCCCCAAGAACAGAGGCTTCTATGCCTCGAACGCGAGACTTACCAGTGTTGACACTCTTAAATCCAAAGCCCAATAAATTCGTGAATGTAGGTGTCACCCATTGACCGAATGTGAATTCGATATAGTTATCATACTCTTGCTGAAATGCGGCTACATCGATATATCCTGCAATTCTTCCTACTTTAAATAATTGCTTGATTCCAAATTCGGTGTTGTAACTCGTTTCTGATTTCAAATCTGGATTTGCATAAATGCGAATCGCGCCTAATGATGTTACAATAAATTTTTCTGCAATACTTGGGAAGCGATAGCCCTGGCCGTAAGAACCTCTCAAGTATGTTGCCTTTCCAAAACGATAATTGACTCCAGTTCTAAAAACAGGCTTCGCCTCTTTTTCCCCATTAATTACAAATTGCTCGTAACGCACACCTGCTGAAGTATTTAAGCGTTCGCCCCATTTTTTATCTACTTGAAAAAACGCCGCTTGATTCAAACTATGATTTACACCATCTACATTTCCTCCGAGATACAACTGACCTCGCGAAGTAGTGGTTTGATTCACAACGCCAAGGGTCGTCACTAAATTTTTCACACCGATTGAATCCCAACTTTGTTGATATTGATATTCTGAATAAAGTACGTCGCTGTAATTTCCTTGGTTATTATCATTCTCATTATCCAATGTTTGGAAGCGTGAGCGCAAGCTGTGTTTCGCTCCCTTTTTTCCATGATAAACCACAAATGGATCTACCGTACCCAATAGCTGAATGGTGCGTGTAGCGCTGCCTTCAAAGGCACTGTATAATCCGGTGGTGTTGTTTTCCCAAATGAATGCACTCAAAGAATTGCCCCTGCTCCAATTGGTATTTACACCGAAACTCAGTCCTTGAATTTTTTTTGAGCGATAACGCAAGTTCAAATTCATTCGTGCACGTGAATCTGCATTGTAGCGATCTGCGGTGAATGGATTATATGAGTTATCAATCTTACCAGTAATCGAATCAGGCAGCGGACCTTTGTGTCCGTCATCACCCAAAAAGTATCCACCATAAACTAAATCGAGCTGTCCAATTTTTCTTTTATGTAAAAAATTAACTCCGGTCTTCATCAACGAACCTGCCCAGTATTTCGCCGAATCTAATTCTGGATCCGAGTATATTCCATGAAAAACGGTAACCTGTGTTTCTGGTTTCTCTCCTGGAAAAGCAGTGCGCATATTGATAACACCTGAAAGCGCAGAGCTTCCATAAAGTACGCTGGCAGCGCCTTTCACAATTTCGACTTGAGATAAATTTTCTATCGGTAAAAATTCCCAACTAGGTTTTCCCGCATCGCCGCTCAACATCGGGAGATCGTCGATCAATACCTGTACTCTACTTCCCGCTCCGAAACTATATCCGCTCCCACTTCTTATCTGTGGCTCTCCATCCACTATCGACACACCAGATGACTGCTGTAATATTTCATCAATAGATGTTGCGTTTTTTTCTTCTAATAACCTCGGCTTAATCACATCCATACTGACAGTCACTTCTCCAAGATCTTGTTCAAATTTTCCAGCACTAATAACCACAGTGGTCAAGCTTGACGCCTCCAACTGCATAGCAATATCAAGTGATAGCGTCTTTCCGGCCTCGACCACCACCATTTTTTCATATAAATCATATCCTGTGAATTGAGCATTGATCTTGTGCTCACCGGCTGATAATTCAAAAAAGAATTTACCATCAACGTCTGATAAAACTTTTTGAGTGCCATTATCTATTGAAACTATTACTCCAGGAATGGTAATTCCTGTCTCATCCAACACTCGTCCTTCCACTCTTCCATTTTGTGCATTTAAATAGAAAGAAAATAGCACAAAAACTAGTGACAAAAAGAAGGGATGTAACGACATCTTTTTTGGTAAAAATAACTGCATTCAAAATGTGGTTTTGGTAGTAAACAACAATACACAAAAAAAAGCAAACGGATTTGAAAATCTTCAAGCTTGAAAAAAAATAAAAAAAGTGAGGCCCTTAATATGAAGTTTCATGTTTCGTTTTTTACGCCTCATACCAAATTGACAACGTAACGTTAATAAAATCAATGGTTTACAAGAGGTCGCAACTCAACCTAATTAGATTTGATAACGTAGAAAGGGACATACTACGAAACAACACTATACTCAATTATTATGAGAAACATTTTGCTCCACCTAACCCTTACTGCTCTGCTTTTAGCAGGTATTGTATATCCATCCAAAGGCGCTGAAAACCCAACATTATCAAGTACTGCAGCTAATCAACCACCAGTAGTTCTTGTACAAAATAATGGACAGGTAAAGTCATCTTTTCAAGGTGCTCCTGACCAAGTTCTATTCTATGCGTATCAAAACGAAATGAGCGTCTTTTTACAAGACAATTGCATTTCATACCAGTTTTTTGACGGTTCATTCCGCACTGAAAAAACAGGCGAATCTTTCCGCACTGATATGGTATTAGTAGGTGCACAAAAGCCTTCCAAAATTGAAGCACTAAACAAGAATGATTACTTCGAAACTCATTACAATTCTTCGGAGAAAAAAGTCATCGTTAGTCATTCATTTGAAAGGGTAGTTCTTAGTGAAGTGTATCCCGGAATTGATTGGGTTGTTTACGCAACGCAAAATGGAATCAAGTACGACTTCATTGTTCATCCTGGCGCAGATGCAAGCCAGATTCAATTGATGTACAAGCATGCCAATAACGTATCTATCACTGCTGAAGGCGGATTAGTAGTAGAAACAAAACTTGGAAAAATCCAAGAAGGAAAACCTTTCTCGTATACGAATAGCGGTACTGAAATTAAAAGTGCATTTCATATCACTGGGAATATTATCACTTTCGATATCGAAGCTTATAACAAGCAAAAGACATTAACTATCGATCCAGATGTGGTTTGGACTTCTTATATGGGAGGCTCTGGATACGATGAAGCCCGCGCCATTTGCGCCGATGAGGACGGAAACACATATATGACAGGATTCTCTTCCGCAACAAACGGTATCGCCACAGGCGGTTATCAAACCAATTACGGCGGTGGAAATTACGATGCGTTTATTACAAAATTCAATGTCGCTGGACAGCGAATTTGGACCACCTATTTCGGTGGCAACGGCAGTGATTTCGGCAGTGCTATCGCCCTCGATAGTGGCGGAAATATTTTCATCACTGGTACTACAGCGTCTACCATGGGCATCGCTGTAAACGGCGGCCTGCTTGATTATGCAGGTGGTCTATATGATGGATTCGCTGCCAAATTTTCTCCAAACGGAATGCTCGAATGGTCGACCTACCTCGGAGGTATTCAAGAAGATAATGGTGTGAGCATTGCCATCGGTGAAGACGATCGCTGCGCAATTCTTTGTCATACAAAATCCAGCGATGTTTTTGTGAGTGGTGCATATCAAAACACCTACGGTGGTGGCATTTCAGATATGCTCCTTACTTATCTCAACAATGATGGAACTTTTGTTTGGAATACTTTCATTGGAAAAAGTGGTGACGAAAATCCCGGCGCCGTTGTCATTACTGAAGAACATATTTCTGTTGTCGGTGCTACATCTTCTGCTACAGACATTGCAGTAGGTGGACCTCAAACCACTTATGGTGGTGGTGTTTCCGATGGATACTTCGGTGTATTCCATCTCGATGGCTCACTTTATTGGTCAACCTATATTGGTGGCGCAGGCGAAGATCTTGCGCATCAAATTGCTGTCAATCGTTTTGATGATGTATTCATTAGCGGCAGCACAAATTCTTCTAACGGAATAGCAACTCCTGGTGCATCACAATCTACATTCGGAGGTGGTGAGTTCGATGCATTCCTCGGTCAATTTTCTTTAGATGGTGTAAAAAACTGGATCACTTATCTCGGCGGTGAAGGTCTTGATAAAGGCAATGGTGTAGCAGTTGACGAACTCGGTGGTGTGTACATCGGCGGAATCACTTCTTCAATCCTCAATATTTTTGATAATGGATTTCAAGTAGAAAATGCTGGAGGCACCGATCTGCTTTTTGCATTCTATGATTCTTTTGGTGTGAAAAAATGGTCATCGTACTTCGGTGGAAGCGATGATGAAACTATGCACTCTATGTCCGCGGATGAAAACTCACGCGCCATTTTCGCAGGCTCTACACAATCGAATGGCCTTGCATTCAATGGATGGGATACTTCATACGGCGGCGGCACTGATGCTCTTTTTGGAAAAATTCAAGATTGTAACAATCCGTATGTCACTGTTGACGTGCTAGGCGATGTGATGTTCTGTCAAGGAGAAAGTGTTGGTCTCACTGTTGGTGGAGCCGATTTCTTTGACTGGAGTACTGGAGACTCTACAACAGTGATTAGTGTTGATACAACAATGACCGTGTATGTGATTGGACGTATGGCTGGCACAGATTGCATGGCCTTGTCAAACGTTGTAGAACTCGAAATGATGCCTGCCCCCGAAGTGATCACGTTCTCAGAAGGCCCAACAGAATGGTGTGGCATTGGAGAAGTAATGCTATATGCAGAAAGCGAAATGGAAGATGTTGTATTCACATGGAGCACTTCTGAAATTGGTGAAGCACTACTCGTATTTGAAGATGGTTCTTATACCTGCACAGTAGTTGGTGAAAATGGTTGTGAGGGAACAAGCGATCCGATTGTTGTTACTGTCACTCCTGCCCCTACCGTAGTAGCCGCTATCAACACAGACATCACTTGTATTTCAACACCCGCTGTAAACATGATCGCACTGCCAATGGGCGGCACGTTCATCGGTGAAGGAATTGTAGGCAGTCAATTCATCCCTGAATTGGCGGGTGGTGGCTATCATGAAATCTACTACGAATTTGTATCTGAGGAAGGATGCACCGGACAATCACAAATCATGAGCATCGAGGTGTTGTTTGAAGAAACAGTGCTCTTTGTTGATGCCAATGAAATGTGTGTGTTTGATCAACCGATTGGAATGTATGGATATCCAGAAGGTGGATACTACACTGGCGCTGGTGTATCCGGCAACATGTTCTACCCAGAGATTGCAGGACCAGGTGAACATGAAGTCGCTTATGTATTTACAGATGGAAATGGTTGTGCAAATAACGGGGTGCAAACAATTGTCGTGGATGCATGTGTGGGTGTTTCTGAAGTCGAAAACAATGCTATTTCAATCTATCCTAATCCTGTTCAAAACACATTATTCTTTCAGTTGAATAATACATCATTGACACGTATTGAAATCATTGATGCAGTAGGAAAGATTGTGTATCAAACCAACTACAGTAACGGCATGTCATCATTACCTACCTCTGATTTAGCAGTAGGATTTTATACCATCAAGTTCATAGAAAATCAAGAAAGTTTTGTTAAGCAATTCATGAAAATTTGACCCTGATTCTTTTTCAGGATTTGGTTTTGGTTAGCCGGGCGCTGTAAGGGGCGCCCGGCTTTTTTTATACATGTTATTTTGCAACTCATACACCTTGAATTCACTTACAAGGACTTGCCCAAAAAAACTTCATACTAAGATAATTGCAACTCATTCCTTTTTGTAGTTATTTCATGTTCAATAAACCTCCTAAAACGCCTTATTTTACTAGTGTTTCAGGCACTTTCAAACAGTAACAATAGATGTGATTAATAGGTAAAAATTATCATAACGAGATAATACGACATCCTATGAAACACACACTATACTTGTTTCTTGCGATCATAGCATTGCTTCCTTCTTGTCAAAAAGAATTTGTAATGCCAGAAGAAATTGTGGAAGAACTTCCACCAGTTTATGTCCCCGACTCCATGCGGATTAATTTCATTTGGGTCGCACCGAATGAAAACGCACCCAACTTAATCGGAGCTCGATTAGAGCTTCGCAATATGCAAGATTCACTTCTTTTAAATGGAGTGGATATTATGGGTTCACAGGACAGTGTGTTCCAATGGTACCCATCAATTGGGTTAAATAGCGATAGCTATTACTTCAAGTTAAAAAGCCCCACTGGTCAGCCCTTGGATAGTTGTGCTATACAGTTAAGCGATGCATTGGGTAAAGACGAATGGATCATTCAACAACCCAACTTCACATATTATATCCAACTGACATGGATCATGGAAGATTCATTGAGTGTTGAAGGGCAATAATGATTAAATTCGTTACCCTAGTTAGTCCTAACGTATTGATTTAGTTTATCACTCCACCTTATGAGTAGCAACATCGTATCTGATACTGAGCTTCATGATTTGCGCACGCGCATTGCTGCGCTGGAAAGTGAGCTAGCCTTAAAGAAATCATTGAGCGAAATTTCTGAAGAATTTCCTCATCCCATTTTTCGAATCTCCCAAGATGGCGAAATACTCTTTGCAAATGAAGAAGCCATTGCCATTAAACAAGTACAGTTTGGCGGAACAAATCTCCTTATTGAAGACTACTGGAGACTTTTTGTAAAGGGACTTTCAAAAGATTGGTCGATTGCTAAAACAGAAATAACAACTGGAGAAACCACTTACTCTTTTCACTGCAAGCTTCATCTAAAACAAGGATATTTCCACGCATACGGAACAGATATCGGTGATCAAAAAAGTCGGGTAGACAGACTTCTTTCTTCTTTTGAAAAATTTGACTCTGCTATATTACTGGAAGATCAACATCGTAAAATTATTACTGCGAATCCATCGTTTTGTAAGATGTTCGGGATTCCTGCACCCCCCGCCGCGCTTGTGGGTGCAGACTGTTCTAATTCTGCAGAAGAAAGTAAACATCTGTTCAAAGATCCGGATTCATTTGTTCAGCGTATCACCACTATTCTAAAAAACAAATCAATTGTAATTAATGAAGAACTAGAACTCGTCGATGGACGATTCTTAGAACGTGATTACATCCCTGTTTTTGTAAATGGTGAATACAACGGACATCTGTGGAAATACAATGACATCACAGATCGTAAGATCACACAAAACTTACTTGCCAACCGAGAGCGAAAGTTCCAAGGCATTATAAATAATTTCAGACTTGGCTTGCTAGAAGTTGATCACAACGATGTAATCTTATCAGCAAACAGTTCATTCTGCGCTATGAGCGGATATTCAGAAGATGAATTGAAAGGAAAAGTCGCGAATGAATTATTTCTTGAAAATGTAAGCGGGGAGAAAATGCGCTCGAAAATTGAACAGCGTGCATCCGGCAAAGAAGATGTTTATGAAATAACTATTCGTAATAAAAGTGGAGAAAAAAGAAACTGGTTGATCAGTGGCGCACCATTGCTAAACGACAATGGACAAGTGCTTGGATCTATCGGAATTCACTGGGACATTTCAGATATCAAACAGCTCGAAGCTGAATTGAAAAAGGCACGAAATGATGCAGAAGATGCGAGCAAAAATAAAGCTCAGTTTTTGGCGAATATGAGTCATGAAATCCGAACTCCTTTGAATGGAATTCTCGGTATGATTGAGCAGCTTGCAAAAACGGATTTGGACGCCACACAACGGAGTCATACCGATCTTATTGTATCCGCTTCTCAAACCCTATTAAGCATTGTAAATGATATACTTGACATCTCCAAAATAGAGGCTGGAAAGTTCCATCTTGAGTTACTTCCATTCTCAATAGAAGAGACCATTACAAAGATCAATAGCCTTTTACAAAACCAAGCAACAGAGAAAAATATTATGCTGCATACTTCTATTGATGCAGCCGTAGAAAAAACTTATGTTGGCGACGCTCATCGCATCAGTCAAATACTATTTAACCTGGTAGGAAACTCTATCAAGTTTACAAATGTTGGTGGTGTGGATGTGCATTGCGATGTCGCTCAGACCAAAAACAATACAGACGTACTGCGATTATCAATCCGTGATACAGGGATTGGCATGGACCGCGAATTTCTCCAAAGAATGTTTGGCGAGTTTGAACAAGCGGACTACAGCATTGCAAAAAAATATGGTGGATCTGGACTAGGACTCAATATCACGCGCAACCTTGTAAAGTTGATGGACGGTCAAATGCGTGTAGAGAGCGAACTTGGAAAAGGTACTTTCATAGAAATAAAAATTCCGCTAGAGAAGTCAGAGTTTCATAAAAAATCATCGGCAAATATTGTAGACATCAAGAATACTGGCATACTGAAAAATGTTCATGTTCTCATTGCAGATGACTATCCGCTCAACCGAATATTACTAAAAACAATTCTCGAAAAATATGAGATGAAACTCAGTGAAGTAGAGAATGGTGAATTAGCTGTTGCCTTTGTTGAATCATCTGCGGTTGATATCGTACTGATGGATGCTCAAATGCCCGTCATGAGCGGGATAGATGCAACAAGACTCATTAGAAAAAGAATTTCGAACAACATTCCGATCATCGGACTAAGCGCAAGTGCCTTAGCAAACGAAGTAAACGAATGTTTGAATGCTGGAATGAATGAATACATCATCAAACCATATACAGAATTAGAGCTGATTAATTCTTTGGTAAAATGGGTGGAGGCTTCTAAACAAAATAATTCTTCATCGCAGCAAATAATAGATGTTTCAATGCTTCTAGATTATGTTGGAAATGATGAATCCTTATTAATCAATGTTCTTGAAGCCTACATTTCTTTCCTTCCACAAAGCCTCGTGCGACTTGAAAAAGCGTTAGAAAATAAAGATGTCGATGCCTTGCGCACAGAGTTACACCAACTGCGTCCGAATCTCGAAAACTTGAAAATGACACCGACCAAATGTAGCTTCAACGACCTGTCACAGCGATTGAAAACTATTGGTATCGATGACACATCTATCGTCTACATTAAAGATGTGGTTGAAACAGGTGAACAAGCTATTGCGCAGATAACAGAAAAATATTTCAAGCGCGAATAATTACAATCGAGGCGTTCGAAATGACCTCCTATACCAAACTCGTCCTACTAACCCATAATATAGCTACATTGGATTACACTATACCCCACTCTAACTATGTACGGACTTGTAAACAAAGCCATCAAAGGACTGGTATTGCAGCATCATGATGAAGCAATGTGGCTTAAAATCTGTGAAAAAGCTAAATTCGAAGAAGGTGATTTTCTCAGCTTTAGAAGCTATCCCGATCAAGTCACCTACGCTCTAGTTGGCGCAGCCAGTGAAGAACTCAATATGTCGCCCGATCAAATTCTTGAATTCTTCGGTGAGTATTGGATTCTGTACACTGCACAAGAAGGCTACAAAGAAATGCTCGATATAAGCGGCTCAACATTTCCTGAGTTCATCGAAAATCTAGATATGCTTCACTTCAGAGTGAGCAATATCATGAATGAATTGAAGCCGCCTATGTTCAAAAGTAAAATCATAGGCGATCAAAAATTGGAACTCGAATATCACTCAGACCGACATGGCTTAACCTCCATGGTAGTCGGGCTTCTGAGAGGTTTGGGCAAAAGATTTAATCACGAAGTAGAAATACAACTTGTTCAAAAAAAAATCGGAAAATCAAATCTGTGATGTATTTCATGTATCATGGAAATAAAGGACTCACATATCATTGAAATTGGCTCAAAACTATTTCCGTTGATGCCTTTCCTTTTGATCCTCGATCGAAAAGGAACAATACTAGGTTGTGGGCCGTCCCTTATTAAATCAATAAAAATTGACCCGACAGGATCATCGATGGATGAAACATTCGAGATGAAACGACCGCAGTCATGGTCGGAATTGCCATGTCAATTACTAGAAAAATATATTATCTTTTTTAAGCACCGCGTCACAGGACTGGAGTTTAAAGGACAAGCAGTTCACTATGATAAAGACCACACATTTCTAGCGGTAAATCCATTGGTGACTGGGCAAGTGACCGTTAAAGATTTTCATCTATCACTGAATGATTTTCCCGTTTTCGATACGGTTGCAGAATATCTTTTTTTAAAACAATCCAATACGAATAGTCTCAAAGAAGCAGAGATTCTCAACACATCCTTAGCAGATAAAAATATTCTCCTAAGAAAAGCCAAAGAAGAATTGAGTCTAGTCAATACTTCCTTGGAAAAGAAAGTAGCGGAGAGAACTCAAGAGATTGAATCCGCGCTAGACCTACTCCAAAAGGCTCAGCAAGAAATTATCTCTAGAGAAAAAATGTCAATGCTGGGTCAACTTGTTTCGGGTATAGCACATGAAATTAATACACCACTTGGCTCTATTAAGGCATCTGCTTTCAATCTAAAGTTTACAGTTGATTATATCCTAAATGAAGGAGCAATTCAACTCGATACCAACTCTCGATTATTGATTAGAAACTTTTACCTAAAAGAAAAAAGAAAAGAAATTGCCCCTCATGAATCATATCAATTAAAAAAAACGCTGTCTTCTCTCATCAGCGAACTGTACCCACATATCTCACAACCATTGCAATTCGCATCTGCAATGGTAGAGGCGGGAATCGACTCGCTGGAACATCCTCTTATCAAGTCCATTGTGTATCGCGAGGATTGTTTTGAAACATTAAAAGTGGCTGTAGAATTAAATCATCTCTTCATTGGACTTGCCACCATAGAACTCGCGGCGGACAGAGCATCCAAGGTGGTACAAGCATTAAAAACATATGTGCATACGTCTGAAGTCGCTTCGCAAACAAGCTTCAATTTGCACAGCCAAATTGATTCTGTTCTCATTCTATTCACACATGATATTCGCAAAGGAATCGAAGTGAAAAACGATATCGATAAAGATATCTTCATCGTTGCGGATCCTGATCAAATGGCCCAAGTATGGACTAATCTAGTAAGCAATGCCATCCATGCTATCGTAGAAAATGGAAATATTCATTTCACTTCAGAAAAAAATGAATCGCATGTCATTATAAAAATATCCAATGATGGTCCTGCGATTCCCGCAGAAGTGATTCCAAAAATCTTTGATCCTTTCTTCACTACCAAAGAAAGAGGCATGGGTACTGGGTTAGGATTAAACATCATTAAAAAAATAATTGAACATCACCAAGGCAACATCGAGTGCCTCTCTTCTCCTGAATTGACAACCTTTACCGTAACACTCCCAATACGGTAATAAGCAAACCTAACTTATGAATTTCTCCCAACAAAAACATATTCTACTTGTAGATGATGAGGCCATCATTTTAAATGTCCTCAAGCATCATGTCAAGCGATTTATCCCACCAAACATTGAGGTTGTTACTGCTATGTCAGGTGAGGAAGCAATCGATATTGTGAAAGATATTCTTGCTTCAGACGGCCTTATCTGCTGTGTGGTTTCAGACTACTTGATGCACCCCATGCGTGGGAGTGACTTGCTCATCGAACTCGAATCGATTATTCCACGAACTAAAAAAATCATGCTTACAGGCCAAGCAGATCTGCAAGCAGTCGCAGATGTACTGACTAAGATTCACTTGTTCCGATATATCGCAAAGCCCTGGGAGCCGCAGGATCTGGAACTTACGATTAATGAAGCGGTGAAAATGTTTGACTATGAAATTGAACTTCACATTCGCAACAAAGAACTCGAGCAAATTCAAGCTTCACTCGAAGAAAAAGTAGCGCTTCGTACACAAGAATTATTGAGAAAAAATACTGAACTCGAACAAGGTCTTCAGTATGCTCGCTACATCCAAGAATGCTTCCTCCCCGACACTTCCGAAGCATGGAAATATCTGAAGAATCTTTACATCTTCAATTCACCAGCGGCATCCATTTCAGGTGATTTTGCATGGTATCGCATGGTGAACAATCAAATACTATTCGCACTCGGAGACTCTACCGGACATGGCCTTGCGGGTGCTTTGATCACTGTGCTTGCTACAGATATTCTCAGTGAAAAAACAGTCCATCACCGAGAAGCGCAGCCATTAAAAAATATTGTTGCCGAAACGATTTCTGATCTTCAAGGTAGATTGAGAACAGACGCTGTATATAGCGAGCTATCTCTTGGAATCGACCTTGCACTTGTGAGAATTGATATCGAATCGAAAGAAATGGAATGGGCGAGTTTGAATGGAAATATATTACTAGTAGCCCAAGATGATAAAGTAGAAGTGCTTAGCAAAGCAAAAGGATTTTTCCATTTACCTAACTACGAAAACAACATTCAAACGGGTTGTACCAATATTGCAAATAAGAAAGTAGTCATGTGTAGCGATGGTCTTTACGACCAGCTGAACGGCACCACTGGCAAGCGTTTGAAGCTATCTGGACTGATCCATTGTATCGAAGAAGGCAAAGTATTTAGCAACGGGATTTGCCTCGTAGATAAATGCTTTGATGTGTGGAAACATGGCACCGATCAAACTGATGATGCCATGTGGATTAGCTTTGAGGTATAAATATCTTAGTGCTTAAAGTGACGCGTTCCGGTCATATACATGGCCATATTGTGCGCGTTGCAATAGTCGACACTCGCTTGGTCTTTAATCGAACCGCCGGGTTGAACTACCGCATTCACTCCCGCTTTGTCTGCTAACTCTACACAATCAGGGAAGGGGAAAAATGCATCGCTCGCCATCACAGCTCCATTTAAATCGAATCCAAAACTTTGCGCTTTTTCAATCGCTTGACGCAATGCATCTACACGAGATGTTTGTCCCGTACCGCTTGCGCACAATTGCTGATTCTTCGCAAACACAATGGTGTTGCTTTTGGTGTGCTTCACCAATTTATTGGCAAACACTAAATCACGCAATTGCTCTGCTGTTGCAGAAGCATTGGTAGCCAATTTGAAATCTTCGATGGTCTCTGTACGAGCATCTTTATCTTGGAATAATACACCGTTCAACAATGTTCTTACCTGAGTAGTAGGAAGCGGTGTTTCTTTTCTTTTCAATAAAATACGATTCACCTTTGTTTGCATCACTGCCATACCATCTTTATCAAAGTCTGGAGCAATGACTACTTCACAAAACAATTCGTGAATCTTTAGTGATGTTGCATGATCAATAGGCACATTCGAAATCAATACTCCACCAAATGCACTCACAGGATCGCAAGCTAAGGCTGCTTCATAAGCTTCTAAAACCGTTGGGCGCGTTGCGATTCCGCAAGCATTGTTATGTTTGAGAATTGCAAATGTTGGGGCATCATTCTTAAACTCATCTATCAAATGCACTGCTGCATCTACGTCGAGAAGATTGTTATATGAAAGTTCTTTTCCGTTTAATTTATCAAACAGGGCCGACATATCACCATAGAAAACACCGCGCTGATGTGGGTTTTCACCATATCGCAACACTTCAAATTGTGACTCTGTAACACGAAGAGAACCGAGCTCTTCTCCTAAGAAATAGTTGTAAATTTTTGAGTCGTAATGTGATGAAACCTCAAATGCTGCTTTCGCAAATGCACGACGATCTGATAGTTCCGTTTCGCCATTTCTTTCTTTTAGAATAGCTAATAAATCCGCGTATTCTCTTTGAGATGGCACAATGATTACATCGTTGTAATTCTTAGCTGTTCCGCGAATCAACGAAATTCCACCGATATCAATTTTCTCAATAATATCTTCATGAGAAGCTCCCGAAGCAACGGTCTTTTCAAATGGATAGAGGTCTACAATCACACAATCAATTGCAGGAATATCAAACTGCTTCACAGCATCCAAGTCACCTTGCTCGTCGCGACGATAAAGGATCCCGCCGAAAATTTTTGGGTGCAATGTTTTTACTCGCCCTCCTAAAATGCTAGGATAACCTGTGAGCTCCTCGACAGGAATAACAGATATACCAAGGCCTTCAATAAATTCTTGTGTGCCACCTGTGCTATAGATCTTGATGCCAAGACGATCCATTTCACGAACGATGGGCTCAAGGCCATCTTTGTGGAATACTGAAATAAGAGCTGAGGAAATTTTGCGCAAACTCACTGGACTAGGATTTTTGAATTTGCGTGCAAATGTACTACATCACTAAAGGGAAAGCGAATTTCTTTTCGAATCCCTCTGAAAAGCCTATTTCTGCTTGTCTTTCTTCGAAGGGCGCTTAATCTCATGACGATAACCGAAGAACAACACTCGGTCGCGTTGATCTACTCCGATCTGAAATTCATTTTGAACTAAAAACCCAGCTGAGATATAATTCCGCTTGTTGATTTTGTATTCACCATCTATCACGAAGCGCCAGTCCTGCCAATCCAAAAACTCACCTTCTTGTGTTCCGTGAAAAAACTCATACGAAACACCTAGATCAAACTTCTTAATCCCCTTGTAGGTAATGGCAAATTTATTTCTCCAGTTCGTGTTCAAGTCTGCGTCCCTCGTGCGTGTGCGCTCTGAAACTGCTCTTTGAAAACGGGTGGTAAAAGTTCCTACAAAATCATTCATCTTATATTTTACTCCTCCACCCATTTGAATGCGCTTTCGCTCTTGCCATCCTGAATTGCGCTGAATTCCACCCACACGATAGGCCGCCACAAAAAAGATATCGGAAGGAAGTTTATATTTTGCTTTGAAATCAATCTGACGATTGCGTAAACGCGTTACGTTTTGATCCCAACGAAGCTCGGGTGAAACCGATACATCAAGATCATCTATGACTTCATAGCCAAGCTCTGCACTCGACCAAACACCGAAATCTTTTTGTTGTGAAAACGCTTGAATACTAATGAACAGTATAGTGAAGAGGATTAATTTTTTCATGGAGTGATAATAGCTTCTTCGTCTTTCTTCTTTTTCTTAAACACATGTTTGTAAGAAAGCAATACAACAAAGTCCATGCTTGGTTCACTTGAGACGAGATCTCTCTGAATCAAATATCCAACACTATAAAAATTTCTTTTGTTGATTTTCCTTTCTGCGCTCGCCGTCCAACGCCAATCGTTCCATTTTAGTGCTACTCCATCATCATAAGCATGAAAAAACTCATACGACGTTCCAAGTTCCCATTTCTTGAAACCTTCATATTTTACCGAAATCTTATTTCTCCAAGTCGTTGCAAAATCTGCGTCACCATCATCTTGTCCTCCTTCAATTCGACCTTGATAACGTGTCGCTAAATTGATGGTCCAATCATTATAAGATATCTTGTAACCGAGCCCTAATTGCAGTCTCTGGCGCGTTTCAAAAAAATCAATTTCATTACGCTGACCAAAACGATAGGTCAATGCCAGGGAAAATTTCTTTGGCAGATCGAGATCCAATCCAACATCGGTAAAGACACTACTTACATTGGTCATATTGTCGCGGAGGCGCACCTCCGGTGCAACAGACCATTGTAGCTTTTTAGAAAACTCTCCTTTAAAGCTCACTGAAGTCCAAAGACCAGCATCCTTCTGCTGCGCGAAGAGTGCAGAAGACAGAAGAAAAGCTAATATGGTAAGGAGATTACGGTCTGTCATAGATGGTCATTGTACCCACATTTACATCTTCATCTCGTCCCTCTATTTCAACAGACTTCTTGATGGCCATGCGATCGGGATCAACACCTGTAACCCCTGTTGTATCGGCACTGTAAACATAGATTTCGTAAGACCCTCTGCGAAGATTTACAAATTCAAACTCACCGTTGTAATTCGTCCATACACGGTCGCTAGGACTTTTATCATCGCCATAAACGATATAAACTTCCTCATCCGCTCCAGGAACAGTGTATTGGTAAGACGCGGGATTAGAGGTAATCAATCGATAATCTTTTTCGATCTTTCCATAAATAGTAGCATAGCCACCTTCACCAGCTTCTTTTACACAAGATGTAAAAGCAAACACTGCCGCTATTGCAGCAATCCACGCAATCTTTGATTTCATAATAAGACTATCTTAAGTTGTGATAAACCGCTTGAACATCATCGTCCTCTTCAATCTTCTCCACTAACTCCAAAATCTCATCCATCTGCTCTTCAGAAATCTCTGCATATGAGTTTGGAATGCGCTCTAGTGCCGCCTTTGTCACGGTGATATTTCTTTCTTCCAATGCTTTCTGTAATTTTCCGAAATCACTGAAAACAGTATAAATCACAATTTCATTTTCATCCACTTCCATGCTTTCTAGACCGTGATCGATCAGCTCCAACTCCATATCCTCATAGTTGGGCATGTTTGCCTTTTCGAGTCTGAAAACTCCTTTTCTATCAAAAATAAAACTCAATGATCCGCTATTGCCAAGCTGTCCGCCGCCTCTGTTGAAATAGAGACGGATATTAGCAACTGTTCTGGTGGGGTTATCTGTAGCTGTTTCTACAAGAATTGGAACTCCATAAGGTCCGTATCCCTCGTACACCACTTCTTCATAGTTGCTCGTATCCTTGCTCACCGCGCGCTTGATAGCCGCATCCACTCGATCCTTAGGCATGTTCACACCTTTCGCGTTCATTACTGCCTGGCGCAGACGAGGGTTGTATTCTGGTTCTGGACCACCCGCCTTCACTGCCATTGCGATCTCTTTACCGATACGCGTAAAAGCCTTCGCCATCTTATCATAGCGGGCAAACATCTTATGCTTTCTCTTTTCGAATATACGTCCCATAATATTTCTATAACTATAGCGCAAACTTAAGGCTATATCGATATTCTCACAATACCCCCACCCCCTCCTCCAAATTAGTGTCATGTCGTGTACATTTGCACCACTATGTTTTTAGAGAATACACTTAACAGAGGGCGCCAACAAGGATGGATCGAGGTCATCTGTGGCTCAATGTTCTCGGGCAAGACGGAAGAACTCATCCGAAGATTGCGCCGTGCGGAATTTGCTCAAATGAAAGTGGAAATCTTCAAGCCGAAAATTGATGTGCGATACAGTGAAGAAGAAGTGGTCAGCCACAACCGCGCAAGCATCCGCTCCACAGCGATAGAACATAGTTCTCAGTTATTGATCCTCGCCTCGGATGTAGAGGTAATCGGTATTGATGAAGCACAATTTTTTGATGACGGTCTTCCTGAAGTGTGCAATCAGCTCGCCAATCAAGGCGTTCGAGTGATCATTGCTGGACTAGATATGGACTACCTCGGCCGCCCGTTTGGACCAATGCCTCATCTCTTAGCGATTGCAGAATTCGTTACAAAAGTGCACGCCATCTGTGTAAAAACAGGTCACCTTGCACACCACTCCTATCGCATGACAGAAGGTGATTCACTCGTACAATTAGGTGAAAAAGAGAGTTACCTTCCGTTGTCTCGTCAAGCCTTCAACGAGGCAATGAATAAGAAAAAATAACAGATGCGCTATACGATAGCAGAAATCATTGATGCCTCTCAAGGCGTACTCGTTCAAGGTTCTGCGGATGCCGTAGTAGATCATATTATTTATGATTCTAGAAAAATAAACAACCCCAATCGCTCGATCTTCGTGGCCATCGTAGGCCGAAATCACAACGGACATCAATATATCCAAGACGCCTACAATAAAGGCGTTCGATGCTTTATTATTCAAGAAGAAATTAATCTTTCGTCGCTTTCAGAAGCCTGCATTATTCGAGTAAACAACTCGCTTCGTGCGTTGCAACTATGGGCGAAACAGCATCGCCAAAAATTCCGTCAGCCCGTATGGGCCATTACTGGTAGCAATGGTAAAACCATCGTGAAAGAATGGCTCAATCAATTGCTCTCTCCAGATCTACCCATCGTTAGAAGCCCCAAGAGCTTCAACTCACAGTTGGGAGTTCCCTTGTCGGTTCTTCAATTGGATGTCGAATATCAACTTGCAATCATTGAGGCCGGAATTAGCGAACCTCATGAAATGGATATTCTTGAAGATATTATTCAGCCCACCTGGGGAATTTTTACAATGATCGGAGCACAACACCAAGAACATTTTTCTAGTGTTGAAGAAAAAATAAATGAAAAGCTTCTGCTCTTCAAGAACTGTGATGTTCTCTTTTATAATAGTGATGATTCTATCGTTAAATCCGCAGTACAAGCACTTAGCAGCACTGTTAAGAAAATAGCTTGGGGGAAAAATGATGGTGCTTTTTTACAAATAAACAACATCACAAAAGGTGCAGGTAAAACCATCATCGAGGCTTCTACTCTTGAAGAAAAAATTCAGATAGAAATTCCTTTCACTGATGACGCCTCGATCGAAAATGCATGCTTGTGCTTATTGATCTTGACTTATCTTCAAATATCGAAAAGCCATATTCAACAAAGGTTTTCAAAGCTTTCGCCAGTGGATATGCGTTTGCAATTAATTTCTGGCTCGTTCGGAATGACCCTCATCAACGATGCGTATAGTTCAGATTTTACCTCGTTAGAAATTGCACTCGATTTTCTTCAAAGACATGCACAATCAAAACCTACTACTGTAATTCTTTCAGATATAAGAGAAAGTGGGTTGGAGAAAAATGAGGTTTATACTAAAATCAACGAACTCCTCATCCATAAAGGGGTTACACACCTCGTGGGAATCGGTCCTGAATTTATTTTACACCAAAATATTTTCAAAATCCCATCTAAGTTCTTCGAGTCAACTTTGGATTTTTTACAAAAAACAAAACCGAACGATCATTCGGGTCGATTTGTTTTAATCAAAGGAGCAAGAGATTTTGGTTTTGAAAAAATTGTTCGTGCTTTTCAAGAAAAGACACACGAAACAGTTTTAGAAATTCATCTCGATGCACTCGTACACAATTTTCATTTCTACAAAAACAAACTCCAGCCCGATGTAAAAATGATGGTGATGGTGAAGGCCGCAGGGTACGGTGCTGGCTCAGTAGAAGTGGCAAGTGTATTGGCTTTTAATAAAGCAGACTACCTCGCGGTCGCCTACGTGGATGAGGGAATCGCATTGCGCCAAGCTGGAATTTCTCTCCCAATTATGGTGATGAATTCTGAAATCAGCGCACTCGATCATTTAGTAGAATACCACCTCGAACCAGAGATTTATTCGATGCGTAGTCTTCAAGCTTTCATCGAAGTGCTCCATTACAAAAATATCGCAACCCCTTACCCCGTGCATTTGAAGCTCGACACAGGAATGCACCGATTGGGTTTTGAAGAACATGACATTAGCGAACTAAGAAGAATTTTAAAAGAAAATAAATCGCTCAAAATAGCCTCTATATTTTCACATCTTGTAGCCACTGATAATCCGGAGCATGACGCATTTACTCGCCAACAACTTTCACTTTTTGAAAAAATGGCCGGAGAAATTTCAAGCGAATTAGATTATAAACCTCTATGGCATATCGCCAATACAGGCGGCATCGAGCGACTTCCAGAAAGCCAGTTCGATATGGTACGCTTGGGTATTGGCTTGTATGGCGTCAGTGCCAATGAATCCGAGCGCAACCAGCTCCGCACCGTTGGTCAACTCAAAACTGTTATTTCTCAAATCAAGCATATCAAAGCCGGCGAAAGTGTTGGGTACAATCGCAACTTCATCGCTCCAAATGACATGACCATTGCTACTATTCCTATGGGCTATGCCGATGGGCTAAAGCGCTCACTCAGCAATGGCAAAGGAAGTGTTTGGATTCAAGGACAAGCATGTCCTATTGTTGGCAATGTATGTATGGACATGACGATGGTCGATATTTCTCATATCTCGTGTAAAGAAGGCGATCCTGTGCTAGTCATTGGTAATATTCAACACTTAGAGGCTCTTGCTAAAGCAAGCGCTACGATTCCCTATGAGATTCTTACCTCCATTTCTCAACGCGTCAAACGTATCTATTTAGAGGAATAAGCGTAATTGCTATTTTTTTCTAGTGTTTTGGATATGGTTTTTTATCTTTAGTTTGTATTCAGTTTATTATGCCAATTATGAAATCATTTTTTACACTCCTTTTTGCTGTCATTATTTCCATTTCAGCTACTGCTCAGCAAGCCGCTCGCATGCAAGGTGAGGTGCTGCTAATGACTACTCCCAAAGGCGATATAGAGCAAATCGTAGCTGTGGCCCAGCAAAAAGTGGGTGTTCTTCCAGCACTAAAAGTAGATGAGCTTGTAAGCGCCCCAATGCGTACTTGGAAACTTTCATTCAATGAAAATCAAATTTCTATGCGCGAAATGCTTTACACACTGCAAAAAATTGATGGTGTAAAATTCGCTCAAGTAAATCACATTATTGCGGATCGCGTTACTACTCCAAACGACCCATTTTACGGCCAACAATGGCATCACAACCAACAAGGTGATCATGATATCGACTCCGATCTAGCGTGGGATATCACCACAGGAGGTCTCACTGCTACAAATGATGAAATAGTAGTTTGTGTTGTAGAAACAGGTGGAACGAAATGGGATCAAGCAGATATCGTAGAAAATCATTGGACTAATAACAATGAAATTCCAAACAACGGAATAGATGATGACAACAATGGCTACATCGATGACGCTGATGGATGGAACAGCTCAAATGGTTCTGACAACATCGGAACAGGCAATCATGGTACTCAAGTCAGCAGTATGATTGGAGCAAAGGGTAATAATGGCACTGGTGTAACTGGTGTAAACTGGGATGTAAAAATCATGCAAGTACACATGGGTGGTATCAGCGAAAGCAACGTGGTTGCTGCTTACACTTATCCAATGGTCATGCGTAAACTCTACAACCAATCCAACGGACAACAAGGTGCCTTTGTAGTGGCTACGAATAGCTCATGGGGTACCGATTACGGTCAACCAGCAGATGCACCTATCTGGTGCGCGATGTACGACAGCCTTGGCACTTATGGTGTACTGAGCTGTGGTGCAACATCAAATAGCGAATTGAATATCGATGCCGTTGGCGACTTGCCTACAGCATGTCCTAGTGAATACATGATTGCAGTTACAGCAACAGACAATAACGATGTAAGAACCTTCTCGGGTTATGGCCAAACGACCATCGACCTTGGTGCTCCTGGTGATAACGTTTACCTCGCGGGAAACAATAACTATGGCAATACCTCTGGTACTTCTTTCGCTAGCCCTTGTGTAGCTGGTGCTGTAGCGCTTCTTTACTCTGCTCCATGTACAAGCCTTATGGCTATCGCCTACGGCGATCCCGCTCTAGGAGCCCAATTCGTGAAAGATTACATCTTTGACGGTATAGATCCTGTTTCTAATCTAACTACAGAAACCGTGACGGGCGGACGCTTGAATGTATTCAATAGCTTAAACCTTCTTCTAGAAAATTGCTCAAACGACGAGTGCATTATTCCACTCAACCTTTCTGCAACACAAGAATCTGGAACGTTGAACTACAATCTCACTTGGGTCACTACACCTGCGATTAATAATTCGAATGTGCGCTATCAAATACAAGGCGGAGAATGGGTTGTAGTAGAAAATATTTCAGCAAACTCGCTCCTATTAAGTGAACTTTTAGCATGCACTATTTACAATGTTCAAATCAGCGGAAACTGTGAAAGCGGCACAACAGAATGGTCTGCAACATATAGCTTCACAACCGATGGTTGCTGTGAAAACCCAACGAATATTGTGATTTCTAATCTTACTGAAAATAGCGCAGTTGTTACTTGGAATCCAGTATTGGCAGCCGATTCGTACATGGTAGTAGTAATTGATCCAGCAGGCGAACAAATTACTTACAACGATATCACCCAAACAAGCTTCACTATTTCTGGACTGTCTGCTTGTTCTATTTATGATGTCATTGTGACCAGCGTTTGTGTAGGAAATAACCCTCCTCCAGTGAGCTACACATTCTCCACACTTGGCTGTGGTGATTGCCAAGATCATACTTACTGTGCTTCATTTGGAGACGCAGACCTCGAGTGGATCGACAATGTAACATTGAACACCATCGACAACGATTCTGGAAACGATAATGGCTACGGTGACTACCGCAGTGTGAGCACTACTTTAGAGGTGGGGGCTGAATATACATTCTCCGCAACACCTGGTTTTTCTGGTAGCTCCTACACGGAATATTTCAGAGCATGGATTGATTACAATAACAATGGAACATTTGAAAACAATGAGAAGATTGCAGACTCAAACGCCGGAGTGAATACTACATTTAATCAAACATTCACTGTTCCTGCCGGCACACCTACGGGAGCTGTAGCGATGCGTGTAGCGATGGCATACGTTGGAATATTCAGTGGCACGCCTCCAGAAGAATGCGGAGAAAATAATTACGGCGAAACGGAAGATTACTGCATTACCATCAGCGATATCAGTTCAGTGGAAGAAGCAACATCAAGCAATTTTGATGTTTATCCAAATCCAGCAACAGATGTCATTCAATGGACGTCGAATGAGAAGATCAGTGCTTTGAAAGTATACAACTCGCAAGGTCAATTAGTCCTAAATGAAAATTCACCTTCACGCGGATCAATTGATGTATCAGCTTTTGAAAGCGGTATCTACATCATCCACGCAACAAATCCAAACGGTTTGGTGTTTACAAAACAGATAATGATCGCTCCGCGATAGTGCTTTTAAATGAAAAGATTTACGATTTTTAGCAAAAGCACTCGTGAAATATCATTTACCTTCGAAATCAAATGAAAAAACTCCTAAACGGAATATGGCTTCTCGCGCTGCTTACGCTTCTTTCCCTAGAAGCAAGCGCAACCCATAACCGTGCTGGAGAAATCACATATGAGCACGTTTCAGGGTTCACGTATCGTGTTATCATCACCACATACACCAAGGAAAGCGCCCTCGCCGACCGTCCTTGGCTGAAATTAAAGTGGGGAGATGAGGCACCAAACACCCCTGACAATGAACTCGACAGCCTTCAACGCGACGAAATCGACCCTTCGATTGCATTCGATGTGCAACGAAATACCTACACCGGACTGCACACCTATTCTGGACCTGGCGCATTCACCATTGTCGTAGAAGACCCCAATAGAAATGATGGTGTAAATAATATCGTCGCTTCAGTAGATCAAATCTTTTGTATTTCTTCTACCATCATCATCAGTCCGCTTACCGGACAAAACAACAGTGTGGTTCTTCTCAATGATCCGATTCAAGACGCTTGTATTTATCAGCCCTGGATATACAACCCCGCAGCGTACGACCCCGATGGCGACCTTCTGCTTTACTCGCTCGTTCCATGTATGGGCGACGACTGTATTCCACTTCTAGGCTGGGATTCCCCCGAAGAATGGACCTCTGAAACAACCGATACTTTTACCATCGATCCTGAAACAGGAACCATTACTTGGGACACTCCCCTCTATTCAGGTGAATACAACATCGCTATCAAGATTGAAGAATACCGCGGTGGATTCCTTGTCGGAAGCGTCATTCGCGATATGCAAATCACTGTTGTGACGTGCAACAACAAACCTCCAAACATCAACCCCCTTCCCGACTTTTGTATCGAAGCGGGTGAGTTCTTCGAATTCCAAGCCATCGCAACGGACCCTGATGATGACAACCTCATCATGGAAGCCTTTGGTGGACCGCTTTCCAACGTGGTACACCCTGCTACATTCCAGCCCAACATCAGAAGATTTACTTGGACTCCTCAATGCGAAGAAGTGCGCGAAGCACCTTACACGCTCACTCTTCAAGTCACTGATGATGGTTTCATTCCGCTTTCTAATGTGGAGACTGTAAACATTACCGTCGTTGCACCTCGTGTGGAAAATCCCACTGCTGTTGCCCAGGGATCTAGCATTACACTTAATTGGGATGTGCACGAATGCAGCAATATTTTCACTCCATTCCAAGCCTCTGAAATCAGATATAAAATTTACCGCAGAAATAACACTTTTGGCTTCAATCCAAGCGATTGCGAACTAGGGGTGCCAGAGTACACTGGATATACACTGGTAGGAGAAACACAAGGAATCAACAGCACCACGTTTGTGGATACCAATCTTCAATTTGGTTCTGTTTACTGCTATATGGTGGTGACGTGCTGGTATGATGGTGCCATCAGTTATGCGAGCGAAGAGTTCTGCGATACACTGAGAAAAGATGTGCCTATCATGACCAAAGCATCTGTTGATTTTACAGATCCTGTTAACGGTCAAATGAGCGTGTGTTGGTCGCCTCCTCACGATCTCGACACCCTCGTTTTCCCCGGACCATTCTATTATGAGCTCTACACTTCTCCGGGGTTTACAGAGCCTTCAACGCTTATTTACACCAGCTCTGTTTCTCCGTACCTTATCTGGGGCGACACTTGCTTTGTGCATCAAAATATCAATACACAAGACATTGGACATTCCTATCACGTCAAACTAATTGCAAATAATGTCGACACAGGAACCTCTCGAAAAGCGACCTCTGTCTTCTTGCAAACTGCACCAGCTGACAACAGCGTTATTTTACAAATGCCGCACGATGTGCCTTGGACCAATGTGACCTACGAAATTTATCGTCGTGATCCTGATGCTACAGACTTTGTGCTAGTAGGTACTTCAAATACCAGCACATATACCGATACAGCACTCGTAAACAACCTAGAGTATTGCTACAAGGTGCGCACTATTGGCTCTTTCTTTGTCGATTTGATTACCGATCCTATCATCAACTGGAGCCAAGAAACATGCGAGACTCCTTATGACCTCAATCCTCCTTGTCCTCCTGTAATGACGGTAAATGATGACTGTATCAACATCACCAACGAGCTCGTTTGGACCAATCCCAACAACTCTTGTGCGGATGATGTGACAGCATACAATGTTTATTACGCACCAAATCCAAGCGAAGAACTCCAACTCATTGCAACCATCAGTGATCCTTCCGACACCACATTTATCTTCCCCGTGGAAGAATACGATTTTAGTATTGCCGGTTGTTATGCCATCACTGCTCTCGACTCTCTCAACCTTTGGCCAGATGGTTCTTTGAACAGAAATGAAAGTGATTTTTCTGAAATCATTTGCATCGACAACTGTCCTGAATACTTCTTGCCAAACATCTTCTCTCCCAATAATGACGGCATCAATGACCTCTTCGTTCCTTTCCCTTATCGATATGTGGAGAGCATCGATCTAATCATCTTCAATCGCTGGGGAATGGAGGTGTTCAAATCAACTGATCCAGACATCAACTGGGACGGTAAAAACGTTGAATCGGGAAATATGTCGCCTGACGGTGCATACTACTACACCATCAAAGTCAACACAAAAAGACTCAACGGAACTGAAACACTTCAGTTCTCTGGTACTATCCAATTACAAGACGGTAAAATACCGCAAAGCTCTGAATAATCCATATGTTCTCAGGAATCATTGAGGCCCTTGGCCGCATCGAAAAAATTGAAAAAGAAGAAACGAATGTCCATTTCACGGTCTCTTCGCCTTTCACACACGAATTAAAAATTGATCAAAGCGTTGCGCACAACGGGGCTTGCCTTACTGTGGTAGCCATCTCAGGAGATCAATATGTAGTGACCGCTATACAAGAAACTATTCTCAAAACAAATCTCGGTACTTGGCAATTGGGCGATAAAGTGAATCTTGAGCGATGCATTCAACTCGGCGATCGAATTGATGGCCACATGGTACAAGGCCATGTTGATACCACCGCTCAATGCATCGAAGTGATCAACCATCAAGGGAGTTGGGAATATGTTTTTCAATATCAAGCAAAAGACGGATTTGTTACTGTTCCAAAAGGCAGTATTACAGTGAATGGTGTAAGCCTCACTGTGGTGCAATCAGAAGTGGACCGTTTCAGTGTAGCCATCATTCCATACACCTACGAACACACTAATTTTCACGCATTCCAGGTGGGAACAACAGTGAACTTAGAATTTGACATTATCGGAAAATATGTGGCCCGATACATGTCGTTAAAACAAGGTTAATACGAATGCGTTAACTTCGCACCAATATTTGAAACAATGATCTTAGCATTACAGCTCTTACTTAGTCTTTCATTCCTCATTATACTTCACGAAGCGGGTCACTTCATTCCTGCTAAACTTTTTAAAACACGCGTAGAAAAATTCTACTTGTTTTTCGATCCTTATTTTTCTCTTATCAAGAAAAAAATTGGTGATACTGAATACGGAATCGGTTGGCTCCCTCTCGGAGGATATGTGAAAATTTCCGGGATGGTGGATGAAAGCATGGACAAAGAGCAAATGGCCCAACCAGCCCAACCATGGGAGTTTCGCTCGAAGCCAGCTTGGCAACGTTTGATCATAATGGTGGGTGGTGTTACGGTGAATGTAATCATTGGTATCGTTATCTATTCTGTTATTCTTGGTGTTTGGGGAAAAACAATTCTCCCTGTAGACAATCTCACTTATGGTGTGTATTGCGATGATCAAATGCTCGATCTCGGTTTCAGACATGGTGATAAAATTGTAGGTCTTAATGGTGAAAAACCCGAGAGCTTCAATGGTATCAATAAGTCTTTATTACTCGACGATGTTCATACAGTGACTGTTCAACGTTTTGGACAAAATATCGACTTACAACTACCGGCTGACTTCGGTCAAATGCTTGTGGATAGCGGCGTTCGCGCAGCTTTCAGCGAGAGAATTCCATGCGTTGTAGATTCTGTTGTTGCTCAAAGTAATGCCTCTGTTGCAGGACTTCTCAAGGGCGACTCTCTTGTTGGAATCAACAACATGTACTCGCCATATTTCCAAGACTTACAGAAGGAAATTCAGAAAAATGCAGGTAAGACTATTGCGTTGCATGTCATTCGCAGTGGACAAAATGTAAATATTCCTATTGCAGTCAACGCTAAAGGAACTATTGGTTTTTCACCAAAATCACCCACTATATATCTCAAGACAGAAACCATTGAATACTCATGGTCTCAAGCGATTCCAGGAGGCTTTAAACAAGCATGGGAAACGATCACGGACTATGGAAGTCAATTGAAATTTATCTTCTCTAAATCCGGCGCTAAACAAATCGGTGGTTTCGCAACATTTGCAAAACTCTTCCCCGAAGAATGGGATTGGCTGGCTTTCTGGTCACGCACTGCCCTGATTTCATTGATTCTTGCTTTCATGAATATTCTTCCCATCCCTGCATTGGATGGCGGTCACGTGATGTTCTTGATTTGGGAAATGATCACAGGTCGTGCAGCACCACAAAAAGTGATTGAGTATTCGCAAATGGCGGGAATGGTATTACTTTTAGGTCTCATGTTGTATGGAAATGGTATGGATATTTTCCGTGCCATCACCGGACAGTAAAAGATTTCAAATGATAAAAAAAGTCCTGTACACATCACTTCTGTGCTGCTTTACGCTGGGGCTTTTTAGTCAGGATTCTCTGATTTATTCTTCTAATTTTAAGTTCGAACGCAACACGAAAAGTGTTTCTATTTTATCTGTAAATAAAAATCTTAGTCTCGAAATTGAAGAAACAAATGATCGTGAACCCCAACTCATTATCGAACGTTTCAATAATAAATTAGAATCACAAGGACTCACTACACACGCACTCCCGCAATGGAATGAGTCAGAACTTTCGCTCTCACATTTTCATGTATTAAAAGATCGTATGCTCATTTTTCTCACAGGATACGACAGAAAAGAAGGAAAGCAATACGGCTTGTGTATGACCTCTACTTTGGATGGCATCAGTGTCAGCGAACCTCGCTTACTCCAATATATCGAACAAGATTTCCGCACCCCTTTCGGCACCGAGTTATCTCCAGATTCCACGCTGCTTCTCACTTATTTCGAGCAGAATATTCAGCGAAAAACAGATCGTAATGTCGCTATCAAAGTATTCAACATTGATCTCGATTTACAATGGGAAAAAAAACTTGAATTACCCTACGGCAATGATGTGGTGCAAATCAACCAATTCAAAGTAGACAATTACGGCAGCGTCTACATGATGAGTGGACGCAATCCGGAAAAAAATAATCAGCGTCTTCTTCGCCCGCAAGGCGGGCGTTATGTGGTGTTTCACTACAATCAAGTCGACAACAAACTGAAAGAGTACGATATCAGTTTTAAAGACAAACAAGTCATTGCTGCTATTGGTCAAGTAAATAAAAACAACGAAATGATTGTCGCTGGTTATTACTCCAACGACTATTCTTTTTCTGCTGCTGGTACTTTTCTATTTCGGATAAAAGAAAAAGGCCAAGCCCTCGAAGCAGCGGCGTATATGGCGTTTAATAAAGATTTTCTAGCCACCATGATGCGCAGTCGCGAAGTCGAGCGCACTCCAGAATTAAGTGATTTATTTCTCGATCATATTTTCATTTCCGATCAAAATGAAATTTATCTGATCGGAGAAAAATATAGTGTTGCAGAGCGCGTCAATACAGATCTCAATACTGGCAGACCCATCGTAGAATTGATTCATCACTATGATGATATCGTTGTTTCCAAATTAGAAATTTCTGGAAAAATAAAATGGTCGCGTCGCATTGCTAAGGAGCAACACACCGTAAACGAAATGGATCGTTGTGGTTATAATTATTACTATGATGGGACATTGAATATCTACTTCAACGATCATCCCGATAACGATAAAATTCTAAGAGAAAATCCCAATGTGCTCATCAATAGTTGGAATGGCTCTCGCTCGGGAGTGATATCACATGTTGAATTGAATGCCCTTGGAGAAATGGATCGCAAGATTTTACTTTCAAGCAAGGCAGCAGGCGGCATGCTCATGCCCGCTCTCAGCTCCCTAGAATTCCGCCGCCCCATCATTCTAGGACTCATGCAAAACCGCGACTACCGTCTAGTAAAAGCGAAAGGCTAACGGCCCACGGCTAGCAGCCAACAGCTGCTCCCGACAAACAGAAAGCAGCGAAGCTACCCGTCAGCGAGCCGCGGGCGAGCTACCCGTCAGCGAAGCTACCCGACTTTGCGCCAACAGCGCAAAAAAAAAGCTGTCACGTTGGACAGCTCTTCACTTTTGTACCTCGGGTGGGAATCGAACCCACATGCCGCTAGGACACACGATTTTGAGTCGTGCGCGTCTACCAATTCCGCCACCAAGGCATTTCACTTAACACCTCAATTCGTTTATTGAGGGGTGCAAATATAAGATATTCTCTACATTCTACAAAATTCAAACTACAAAGCCCTGCAAGTCGCTAATTACCAGCCAAAAGCTAATGGCCCTTAGCCTTTTTATTCAACCACCACCTTCCAATTTGCGACCACTTCATTTTTTACAAAAAAAGTAAAGTAATGAAGCCCCTTTATTTGTTGGTCGAATGTCATTGAAAAGTGCTGCTCTCCCGACTCCAACATCTCAAACGAGCCGTCGCCTAAGTAAGCTTCCACAGGCAAATCATCTCGGTATGGATGACTAGTAAGGGCAAAGTAAATATCGGAAGGCTCCTTTAACTCGAATGTGACATTAAACTCATCCATGTTTGCATTGGTGTAAACTTCGAGTTTTAATCCATCACCCGAATGAACGTTCGGTTTTTCTACACTCGATTTGGCTTCCCAATAAATCTCTTGAACTAAGGTAGATGCTTCGCTATCCGCTCCCTCATTTTCCCAAAAAATATTTGGCTTTTTACTTTTAATACCACCGTATACATATCCGAGAAGCACTCGCTTTTCTTTAAAGGCTGCCACATCAATCAATCCGTTGCTCGTTTTTGGTAATCCTGGCGCTATCAGAAAATGTGCTCCACTTCCTAGATAATCCGGCATTTCCAAACCCGTGACAAATTCCATCATTTTCCCTTCTCTATCTACTTCAACATGAGAAATGGTTTTCACAAAAGGGGTATTGGAATCTTGAATGATGGTGTCATTTTGCAAATAATATTCTCCGATTCCGCCCAGAAAATAATGATGCACTTTTTCTTTGGTGCTGTCATACAAATCAATGTGTGCAGTGTGATAATGATTGAAGGATTGATAGAAACCATCTACTTCTTCCCAATCACCGCCATCGCTCATACGCACCACATTGCGATATGGCATATCTCTCTCCATTTGAAAAACCCCTGAGAAGGCCATCAAACCTGGCTTCCCATCGATCATGGTTGGTCCTAAGTTATAATCTCTGCGATGCAACAACATGGTGTCAATGTGCGACTCGAGTTGAACCAACTCAAATTTTTGACCCGTTTCTTTCAATCGAAAACTGCGATGACCGTTTACATAGTTTTGAACGTATGTTGGATTTCCTTTAGGATTATAGCTGCCATCAAATCGATGACCACCGACTAAATAATACACACCGTTGAGCTGTTCCAACTGCCCTCCGCACACCGCAAACGATTCATCATTGATTACTTGAAATGCTTTTTCAGTGATGGTGCCTTTCTTTACTTCCATGATTAATGCAGAAAGGTCAATGACGATCAGCGCTGGGAATGATTTTTTGTCATCTATTGCTTTGCTATATCCATAACCACCTGCAAGAATCAAATTTTTTCCATCTTGATAAAACTGAATATTGCTCGAACTCAATTGCTCATGCAATTCTGTAGGAAGTCCTGATGTCGTGCTGGTCCAAGTGCGATGCTCTGCTGCACTCCACACCACGATATTCGTATTGCGCTGATCGGGATGAAACGATACCCATGGCTGTTTCAAATGCAGCCCTTCTGTGCGCCCGCCGATGACGACATAGTTGCCTTCCCATTCGCCAAATGCATACGACTGAAGCCCCGGAAGAGCGCATCCAGTGTAATTATTGAGAGAAATACTAAAATCGGTTTGCGAAAAAACAGAAAGAGAGAGAAAAAAAGAGAGCACCCAAAAGGCAGCGGCTCGAATCATTCTTGAAAAATGTTAGTTGTTAAATCACGCGCATATTATCGATCAAACGAATTTCACCAACATATGCGGCTACTAAGATAATAGGATCAAAGAGTTCATCCCAATCAGGCACGGGCGCGAATGTTTTAGCATCCACTATTTCCAGATATTCCAATTCAATGCCATGGGTCAATTCAAACTGAGTGCGACCATACATTTCGAGTTCTGACGGTGCGAAATCATTCTTTTTTTCCAACATATCATATAAAATCTTGGAAATGACCGTGGCTGTCTGTCGCTGTTCGGGGTTAAGTCTGAGATTTCGTGAACTCATGGCCAAGCCGTCCTCTTCGCGCATGGTGGGGCAGCCCACTATTTTGATGGAGGGCATTTCTTCGCGAACGAAACGTTGAATATGGGCCAATTGCTGAAAATCCTTTTCTCCGAAATAAGCCACATCGGGTTCTACCGCCTCAAATAATCTCTTGACGATGGTCAACACTCCGTCGAAATGCCCCGGGCGGTAATGTCCTTCAAGCGAAGAAGATAGAATTCCATAGTCCCAGTGACCTTTGTGTGCGGATGGGTACATCTCCTCTACTTCGGGCATGAACACCACATCGCAACCGGCAGCTTCCAAAAGCACCACGTCGGCCGACTCGGTTCTTGGGTAATGTTTTAGGTCAGAAGGGTTGTTAAATTGGGTCGGATTTACGAAAATGGAGGCCACAACGAGGCGATTTTGACCCTTTGCGGCAGTAATTAACGAAATATGGCCAGCATGTAATGCCCCCATAGTAGGTACGAAAGCAACAGTGCTCCCACCCGACTTAGCTGCTAGAATACAGCCTTTTAACTCCGAAATAGTTCGGATAACTTGTAATGACAAAGGGCCCTCCATGGTAAAGTTCAGCCGCCAAAGCTAATTGTTTGGATTTAACCAAAAGAATTTTTATCTACCTTTGCACAGTCGATTTGTGAAATCTCTATAATCTCGTATGAGCAAAACAAGAGTTCTATTCGTATCGCAGGAAATACTTCCGTTCTCACCTGAAAGTCTTACCGCTTCCAATAGCCGCCAAATACCCCAAGCCGTGCACGAAAGAGGCAAGGGAAACAAGGATATTTATGCCACGCTATGGCAAAATCAACGAGCGCAGACACCAATTGCACGAAGTGATTCGTCTTTCAGGTATGAACTTGATAGTAGATGATACTGACCACCCTCTGATTATCAAGGTAGCCAGCATTCCTCAGATACGCCTCCAAGTATACTTCATTGATAATGAAGAATTCTTCCATAGAAAAGCTACCCTTCATGATGATAATGACGTGTTGTTCCCAGACAATGACATGCGCATGATCTTCTTCACGAAAGGAGTTTTGGAAACAGTGAAAAAATTAGGCTGGGCACCGGATATCATCCATTGCCACGGTTGGTTTACTTCGCTAATGCCTCTTTATGTGAAGAAATTGTATAATCAAGACCCTCACTTCGCTGATACCAAGGTGGTTTTCTCTGCCTATGATGATGCGTTTAAAGGCACTCTTGATAAAAATGTTTCTAAAAAAGTAGCATTTGACAACTTTCAATCGTCTGACTTCAGTCATCTGAGCGATCCAAGCCATGTCAACATGATTAAAACGGCGATCCAACACTCAGATGGATTTATCGTAGGACATGATAGCGTTCCAAATGACCTTGAACAATTTGCAGCACAAATGGATGTGCCTGTACTCCGTTCTTTTGAAGAAAATGACCCGCTCACAGCAATTGATGAATTCTTTGACTCCGTACATGCGGGAAAGAACGTGCTCGTTGATTAATATGACTTCTAGAAAACAAAATATGAATAGCCTCAAGCGATTGGGGCTATTTTCCTTTATCGCCACCCTATTATTACTAGGTGCTTGCAAAAGACCTGAATCAGATTTCGGATCGGAGCTATTGCCAGACGGCGACCTACTTGGTGCCACCCAAACAGATACGATTACGATCATCCCAACAGTGATCGCAGATGATTCCGTTAGAACAAGCAACCTGTCTTCGGCCATGCTAGGAAAGTTTACCGACCCTGTACTCGGTAACACCATTCAAGCGTCTATCTATACACAGTTCAGACTTTCTACTACTGCTCCAACATTTCCGGCAGACGCAGTGGTCGACTCTGTGATTCTTAGTTTGAAATACACGGGTGACTACTACGGACGTCAAAACACGCAAAGCTTTGGTGTATTTGAACTCACTGAAAGTTTGTTCATTGACTCTATTTATTACAGCAATCACAGAAAGTCAACTAGCTTCCAAAACCGCATCAAACCTGGATTTGAAAGCTATAACATGCGTCCGCAAGACATCGTGCTAGTGGGAACTGACTCAGTGTTGCCACAACTTCGATTGAAATTAGACGAATCATTGGGATACCAATTGATTCAAGCACCATCTTCAGCACTCGCTTCTAATGATGATTTCCTTCAGTTTTTCAAAGGACTTTATATCAAGCCAAGCAATAGCAATAATGGTGGAATTTTCAATTTTGATTTGATCGATGCTGAAAGTAAGCTTGCAGTCTTCTATCATTACAATGATGATAGTGGTAATCTAGTAGAAACACGTTATGATTATCAAATCAACTCGGAGTGTTCTTATTTCTCTGAAATGATTCATAGCCGTGCAGGTACTGCTCTACAGCCGCTTGACACGGGAGGTGAAGTATCTGGTGATATCCTGAGCTATGTGCAAGCTGGTGGTGGAATGCGTACTAAGATTGATTTGCCTTTCATTCAAGACTTCAACAACTTTGAAAATCGAAGCATCAATCGCGTGCAGCTTATACTGCCTTTTGATGATGATAATCGCTTTGATGCGCAAGCCTCATTGTTCCTTGTTTACAAAGACGATGAAGGTGAGTTCAGACTGCTGCCAGATCAAGCCTTCGGAACCATCAGTGGCACTGGTGATTTTACTGCTGATCAATATATCTTCAACATCTCTCTTTACATCCAAAGATTATTAAACGGAGAGATTAATAGCCAAGGACTCTACTTGGTAAGCCGCAACTCAGGAGTGAGTGTCAATCGATCTATACTCCATGGACCCAACTATTCTACTGAGGATAGCAATGAGAACATGCGTATGATTTTGACATTTTCTTACTAACTTGCCTTGCCTTAATTTCTAATTGAGAATAACAAAGCACGAATATGTGTGGAATTGTAGGATATCTAGGGAATGGCGATGCCTACCCTGTCATGATCAAAGGTCTAAAACGCCTTGAATACCGCGGATACGATAGCGCGGGAGTTGCCATTTTAGAAAATGGAGATCTCAAACTTTATAAATGCAAAGGAAAAGTAGCCGACTTAGAAAATTTGGTAGAGAAATCTTCCAAAACTGGCGGCATAGGAATAGGTCATACTCGTTGGGCAACACATGGTGTTCCAAATGATGTGAATGCCCACCCTCACCTTTCAGGTGATCAAAAGCTTGCATTGATTCACAATGGTATCATTGAGAATTATGCTTCTATTAAAGCAGAGCTTCAAAGCCGCGGACACGTTTTCTTGAGTGATACGGATACAGAAGTATTGGTGCATTTCATTGAAGATGTAAGAGCGAAAACTGGCGTTCCACTTTTTGAAGCAGTGCGTATGGCATTGTCTGAAGTACACGGAGCGTATGCGATTGTAGTCATCGATAAGGAAAATCCAAATCAATTAATTGCTGCAAAAAAATCTTCTCCTCTTGTCATTGGAATAGGATCAGACGATGAATATTTCATCGCATCTGATGCAACTCCGATTATCGAATACACCAAAAATGTGGTGTACCTAGAAGACGAAGAAGTCGCATTAATCGATCGCAAAGAAGGTTTGAAGATCGTTACGATTCAAAACCAATCGAAGACCCCTTACATTCAAGCACTCGAATTGAAACTCGAGGCCATTGAAAAAGGTGGGTACGATTCATTCATGTTAAAAGAGATTCACGAGCAGCCTCGTTCTATTCGTGATTCATTCCGTGGTCGCATCAACTTGCAACATGGAATTATCAAGATGAGCGGCATCGACGATCACAAAGACAAATGGATTGCTGCAAATCGTATCATCATTGTCGCATGCGGTACATCATGGCATGCTGGACTTGTTGCTGAATATTTATTTGAAGAATTTGCCCGTATTCCTGTTGAAGTGGAATATGCGAGCGAATTTAGATATCGTGATCCTGTGATCATGCCCGGTGACATCGTGATTGCGATTTCACAAAGTGGTGAGACTGCTGATACCTTGGCAGCGATTGAACTTGCGAAGGAGCGCGGTGCATTCATCTTTGGCGTTTGTAACGTCGTGGGAAGTACTATTTCTCGCGCTACACATACGGGTGCATATACGCACGCTGGTCCAGAGATTGGTGTGGCTTCAACAAAAGCATTCACAGCTCAAGTAACTGTGCTTTATCAAATCGCCCTTGCGGTGGCTCAAGCTCGCCAGACGTTAAGTCAAGATCGAATGACCCGTCTTATGGCTGAGTTGAATTCAGTGCCAGATAAAGTAGAAGAAGTTTTGAAAACCAATTCTATTGTAGAAACCATCGCTGAGATCTACAAAGACTCACGCAATGCGCTTTATCTTGGTAGAGGATATTCTTTCCCAGTTGCGTTGGAAGGTGCGTTGAAACTGAAAGAAATTTCTTATATCCATGCTGAAGGCTATCCTGCAGCAGAGATGAAACACGGCCCGATTGCACTTATTGACGAGGAAATGCCCGTGTTCGTGATCGCGACACAAGGACAATCTTATGAAAAAGTGGTGAGCAATATCCAAGAAGTGAAGGCTCGCAAGGGAAAAATCATTGCAATTGTAACCGCTGGAGACAAGACAGTAAAAGAGTTAGCTGACCACGTCATCGAGATTCCGAAGACCGATGACAGCCTTGTTCCGATCGTTTCTGTCATTCCTCTTCAATTATTGTCATACCATGTGGCAGTAATGAGAGGTTGTAATGTCGATCAGCCAAGAAATTTAGCAAAGAGCGTAACAGTAGAATAATCCTTTGATTAGTATATTATTAGATAGAAGTCGCACGCATGATTTTCAACAAAAATGTATTCCTAACGGAGCCCACCCCCTTTTTTGGTAAGGTAATTGTTGAGCGCGTGTCGCCCAAAAAATACGTTCCATCGAACCTCTGAAAAGCTTGGTCGATATAGAAAAGTGTATACATTTGGCGCAAATTTGGAATCTTCAAATGTGGATAATTAACACTCCAACGTTTGAAAACCCGTAAAACCCCCTATAAAACGAATTAAAAAATTGCACAATCTTGCAATATCATAACCCAAAAACTCAACATTTATGAAAAAGAAAATTTTCTTTATTGCTTTGGCTTTGACAGCGACTACAGGTTTGTTCGCTCAGAAGCAAACAGGTGGTGAAAAGAACATTGAAGTTCAATTCGCTCCACTTAGCGGAAACCCAGTATCTATTTCTGGTCTTCGTCTTCGTATGTTCAACAGCGAAAACTCTGCAATCCGCATTGGTTTCAACTTGAACGGTTCAAAAGAAACTACAGTAAACGCTCAAGCTGCTGAAGCTAACGGTTCTACTGGTCAGTTGGTAAACATCCCTGAGCTTTATGACTACAACAGAGCTACAAACTTCAGCCTTCGTCTAGGTTACGAGAAGCACTTCGACGGAACAGATCGTTTGTCTCCATACGTAGGTGCTGAAGTATTCTTCGGTCTTGGCCGTAACTCTATCGAAAGAGAATTCTTCGGTGGTAACAGCCAAACTCAAATCGACCAAGGTCAGGTTGAAAACTTCGCAACTTTCACAGCTACTCGTAAAGAAGGTTCTACTTCTTTCGGTCTTGGTGCAGTTGCTGGTTTCGATTTCTACATCAGCGATGCTCTTTACATCGGTGCTGAAATCGGATACGGTTTCCAACGTACTACACTTCGTGACGTAGAAGTTGAAATCTCTGACGAGAACGCTTACATCTACACTATCGAAGCAAACACTGACACAGATTTCAGCGATGTAGCTTCTATCACTGTTACAAACGGTACTGCTGCTGTTGAGTATGCTACTATCGTAGGTGACAATTCTGGTGACTACAGAACTTTCAACTGGGGCCCAACGTTCCAGCCAACTCTACGTCTTGGATGGTTGTTTAACTAAGAGATAGGAGTTTAAGGGATACTTTTTTATATTAGTACCCAATAAACACTTATTAATTAATAAAAATAACTAATCATGAACTACAAAGTTTTAGCTCTTTCTATCGCTACTGGTGCAGCTTCAATGCTTTTCACTAGCTGTCAGAAAGACAAAGAAGTAGTTGCCGCTCCTGGTACAGTACAAACTGTAAAGTTGTCTGAAGCTAAGAAGCGTCAAGTACAAGAAATGACTTCTCGTGTTCCGAAACTTCGTTTCTATGATGAGCAAGAACATCGCTTTATCGACTTCAACGTTGGTAGCCGCGATTACGTTTTCTCTGATCCAGACGAAGGTTTCACTTTCGATGACCCAGACCAAAATGGAGTTTATCTCTATGCTGATGGTACAGGTGACTACATCGTGTTCAACGCTGGTATCGGCGTAGCTGGACAAGGTGGCGGTGGCGGTATCGTAGTAGCAGGTAACTCTACTCTTGATATGGATTTCACTATCTGCCTCAGCCTTGCTGCTGTTGCTGAAGGTGATGGATATGGCGATCTATTCGACTCAGGCTTTGCCTTCGACGAATTCGGTGCTGTATTTGGTATCGCTGGTGACTTCGAAGCACTTGCAGAAGCTGATTCAGATTCTGAAGACTTCGATCCTTTCGAATACTTCCAAGGTTTTGCTGCTTACTACGTCCTTGCTGACGATCTTAACGGCTCACACGAAGTATTCAACTGGTTAGATGCTACTGGAGATGAGAATTTCGACGATATGGCTTCGTCATACGTTATGGACTTCACAAACTTCAGCCTATACTTCGCTACAGATGGTGTTGTAACCGTTTCTAACGGAACAATGACTTTCGAAGGTGAGTATCTAGCAATCGAAGACCTCTTCCTTGATTTCCTTGAGGAATCAGACGAAGAAGAACCAGACTTCAACATTGTTTCCGGTTACGGAAGCATGGGATGTAACTAATACAACCCTCACAATATCAAAAAAGCCCACTCATCGAGTGGGCTTTTTTCTTGCATATACATCAATGAATAATGTGGACAAAATCAGAATCGATCCCACATAGAAAGCGGCACTCATGTACTCATCCTCCTTGTAAAGAAACAATGCGATAGCAATGGTATACAAAGGCTCTAGATTAATGGTCAATGCGCATGTAAATGGAGATAATACTTTCATTACTTCTATACCCATGATAAAAGCAAAGGCCGTTGCAATCGTTCCTAAGACCAACAGCAATGAAAAGTCGCGCAGACCTATATTGAGGAGGCTTGCGTCTAAAGTGCCGTTAAAAAGCATGTAAAGCGTTACACCGACCATTCCAGCACTCATTTCATAGAACGCAATACGCGTAGGCGGGTATTTTTTTACCAAAACGCTATTAAAGCTGGAGAATACTGCCGCAAAAAAGGCGGCAGCCAATGACAAAACAATCCCCAAAGTTTTATCTGGCTCAAACTTGAAGATAATACTGAGCCCAATAATGACGATGATTCCCAAAACCACTTCCAAAATTGAAAACGAGGTCTTGCGAATAAAAGGACCTACAATTGCGACAAAAAAAGAAGTGGTACTAATGATGGCTAAAGCAGTGCTCACATTTGAAGCCTTGATGCTTCCAAAAAAACAAATCCAATGCGCTGCGGTTAATAGTCCCACCCCGATGTAGGCCATCAATTCTTTACGCTCCACCCGGAGACTTCGCCCCGTCAACAAAGCAAAGAGTCCCATGGCAACTGCTGCAATAAAAGTCCGCCACCAAACCAACTGATCTGACTCAAGCGAAATTTCTTTTCCCAAAATTCCAGTAAATCCCCAAATGAAGACTATCAGATGGAGAATAAGAAGCGCTCTACTTCTTGTCATTCTCTTCCTCGTCTAATTCAACGATACCGCCACTCACAATGTATTTCATCACACCCACTGAATTCTTGTCAATGGGTTTCACATGTTCTTTCGGCACTACCATCAGGTGACCAGCGAAGGAATAACTCATGGGGAAATAAACCCCAACCTTTCCTTGAATATCTCCCAATTCTTGCAAGTCTTCATCCGTCACGAATCCAATCATTTCGATATCTAAGTCTTTATTCAACTTGACTAGCACTGGGCGATTGAATTTCTTTTTGCTTCCTACAAAAGCATTGATGATATCCGTCACGCTCTTATACAGTGGAATTTTATCCAACCACTTATTGAATCTTCTTTGAAGAGGCTCATTGATCAATTTGCTACCAGCATATCCAATCACTAATAGAAAGCCCAATAGTACGGTGATGCTTATCAAAGAGATCGGATGATCTTCACCAGGATAGAGAATACTATTCACCGGCAAGCTCAGCCACACAAGCACTTTATAGATAATGAAAAGAACAATCGCTATCGGGACGGTTAATAGAACTCCATTCAAGATAAATCCAATTGCTCTCCTCACTGGTCGATTTCTCATCATTCAAATTTTTACAAAGGTATTATCAAACCATAAAAAAAGCCGCCCCGAATTCAATCGAGGCGGCCCTTTGATAAACTAAAATATTATTTCTTCACCACCAACGAACGGTCAACAATCGTGTTGCTCGTCTGAATTTGGATATGATAAACTCCATTGCTCCATGCTGCTGCATCAAGAACAAATGAACTTGCATTTACATTCTGGTTTTGGAAAACAATCTTACCCATGTTGTCCATTACTCTTACTGATTCAACAACTTCTTCAGCATTGATTCTTACAACATTTGCTGTTGGGTTTGGATAAACTGAAACGTTGACTTCTTCCACCTCTTCAATAGAATTGAAAATCAAATCAACTGTATTTGAAGCGATATCTGTACAACCTTGGATTGTTGCAGAAAGCGTAATCGTCAATTCAGCTAGGTTTTCTAAGAAATCATAAGTGTAATCGTGAGAAACTGTTTCGCCTGATCCTGTTGCTCCGTCGCCGAAGTCCCAAGCCAATGTGGTAGCTCCTGTGCTGGTGCTTGTCAAATCAACGGTAGCACCAAGAATGCTAAACTCAAAAGGTGAAGGCAAATCAAATGATGCAATCACATTGTTGGTCACGTCTGCTGCGTAACGTGGAAGCAGTACATAGTTATTGTCAAAAGCTGGAGCTGGGTCCATTTGCTCAACAATACCAGTCAATGTGAAATGACCTTCCCATGGTGAAGCTGACCAGAATTCTGTATCGCTATCCACCAATACTTGGTAAGTATTTGATCCATCCGTAACATCAACAACAAAGAATGACTCTGAGGGATTCCACTGTGTTTCATCCACTAATTCAACACAATTAATAGTGACCAAATGGCTCTCCATACCTTCAGTGAATTGATTCACTGAAAGAGGAAACTCTAATTCATTCTCTGGGGATATGAATGTGATATAATCAGGACGAATTTCTTGTTGACCCATGAACTGAGAAATGTATCCACCCACGTGAACGAAATCACCTTCTGTTACGGTGTACCCGAAATTCTCAGTAGCAGCAAAAACTTTGATCCCATCTGTCGCATCAATAAGATGGAAATGAACACCAGAAGAATTGAAGTTAATTCCATGAACTACACCGCGCAATTCGCAATACACATCTAAACTATCCGCTATACCGTTGATATCAGTAGAAGCGACTTCAGCAATCGTATAAACAGGATAAGCCTGGTCATTTGGCTCGATTGATACTGTCAATTCTGGAGTTACAAAATCAACCTCCATACTGCTTGAAAGTACAAGTGTGAAGAACTCTGTAAGGTCTTCTTCAATTTCATCATTAGTGATTTCTACTTGGAAACTTTGAGTAGAATTTCCTGCTTCAAATGCAAGCGTATAAGGTCCTGCATTCACATAATCTTCACCAGCCTCAGCAGTGCCGTCAAAAGCATTTACTTGCACTTCAACAGCCATTGGAATATTGTATGCAGTAACATCCACTGTAAGCATTCCTATTTCTTCTGAAACTGAAAGAGCTGAAACAGCAAATCCAATCTGAGGAACAGTGCTACATGGCAAGAAGGAATGATTTCCTAAAGTTGAGTAGTCTGTGATATTACCAAGCGTGTATTGATTAGCACCCACTGCCCAATCTGTTGTTGGAGCAGTAATGTAATTGTAGCGAATCAATGAATTATCACGAGTAGTTCCAGCGCCAACTGTCCAGAAATCACCTGGATCTACACCAATAACACCAATGACATCAGATGAAACACCTCCTCTTTGAAGTTCGATAGCATCATCACCATTGAAGTTAACAATAGTGCTCGTTGTATCAGCAATATCTAAGAGTGCTTGATCTGCTTGTGGGTGAACGATTAAGAATGTTTCGCCACCAGCCAAGATTCCTTGTGGTGCGAATACAGAAGAGAAAGTAGTAGCGCCGTTTGTATAAAGATAAACTTCATACTCATCCAAGTTCACAGGGAAGTTGGTTGGGTTGTAGATTTCAATTGCTTTGTTGAAGCTTGTTCCTTCGAAGTATTCAGAGAAGAACAATGTTTCGCAACCGTTTTCAAAATCACATGAAACAACATTTACAGTAACAAAATTCGATGACAAGCTTAAGCAAGCACCATCTGTCATTACCATTGTCGCATCGTCTCCAGGTTCAATAGTTGCAGGATCAAGGTTACCGAAATAAGCCAATCCCCAGATGCGATATGTTCCTACCGAATAGTTCTCTACTGTAAATTCTGGACCAGCAAGAATCTCAACAATAATATTGTTAGCGTCAGTTAATACATAAGCAAACGCCGTTTCTTCTGTATTACCAGTTACACCAACTGTAACGATATCTAAGTACTCATCCGCACACAATGTGTAAACCAACGATTCAGAAGTGATAGTACCACCATTGCATACTGGAATCGTGCAGTCTTCTACTACTACTGAAACTGCAGAAGAAAGATCTGAACAATCTGAAGAAGTGAGGTCTAAAACAGAAACACCTGCTTGAAGCAACAAAGGATCTACGGTTCCTGTGTAAGTAAATCCATAAATCTTGTAATTACCGATTGCTAAACCATTCAAATCAATGCTTGCAGCATCAGTATAATCGATGATTAGATCATTCGCGTCAGTGATGAAGTACAAGTAAAATTCACCGAGAAGAGTGCTGTTGTTAGACAATACAGTTTCAGCAATGACCTCATCGAAACAAAGATTGATTGGACCAGCGCTTCCGTCTAATGCTACGTCTCCTGCATCACATGAAGGAGCTTCTGATTGATTGAATGCACCAGGAGTTGGTGTCTGTTGTACATAAACAGCTGTATTAAACGCATCACCACCGTCAGGGATACGAGACATGCTGTAAATAGTAGCGTTACCACCCACCATTTCATTCATTTGAATTTGGCCAGGGGTCAATGCTGCAAGCAAGCCTGTGTCATCAGCATCATCTGTTCCGTATACTAAGGCATCCACTAGGTTAGCGCTTGTAACCATTGCAGCCGTAGCCCAATCAGCAGCGTTACCAGTATAGATTGCCACAGCATCAGCTCCGTTTTGTAAGCTATTGCCAGGAAACTCAATCTGTACTCCGTTTACACCAGCATTACCAAGTACGAAAAGTCCGTTGGCATCAGTTGTAAATCCGTCAAGATCGTACGCTGCATAAGACATATCATTCGAACCATTGAAGAATACCACTACGAGTCCATCAAGTGATGTACCTGGCGCTCCATAAAGTTCAATGAATTCAGCTGCATCGGTGCCTGCCTGATCGGCATCCACCTCGTTAATCACTACTTGAGCGGATGCTCCAAGCGAAAGAAAAACAGATAATAGAAGTAAAATTTTCTTCATGAGTTTTGATTTGGGCCTCAAAAATAACCACAGTAAGGCTTACATCCTGACATTTTGTGAATTGATTGTAACGCATTACTCACATTTATGATATGCTGGGAAAATGTTCATACTCATTCAATAATTTCTTATCATTGCGATAACAACCTTACCAATCCAAATCGTTCATGAGAACATTCATTGCTACTCTAGTTTTTATTTCTTTTTTCATTCCAAGTTTTAGTCAATGTCCTACCTGTACACCGGATGAAACTTGCATCAGTGCCGATGGACTTCCAACAGTTTGTCCTCTAGAGTTGCCCGCAGCTACAGCTGGTGAATACTATGAACAGGTGCTCACGTTTTATTTGCCAACTTCTTTCGTTGAACCTGAATTAGACGTGACCGTTACACTCACTCAAATCACTATCACTTCTGTGACGGGCTTACCTTTCGGAATAACCTACACCACCAATGACCCTGATGGTGTTTACTATCCTAATCAAGGCGAAAATTTTGGGTGCGCTACCATCTGTGGGACGCCCCTTTTACCTGGTGTTTACGATGTAATTATCAATGTAGGAATCATTGCTGATGTATTTGGTTTTGAGGTGACAGACTCACGCACATTTACCTATTCTTTATTTGTGCAACCGGGCTCTGGAGGCAACGCTAGCTTTACTTTTAACAACGGTGCTGGATGTGGAGAAGTGGGCGTGCAGTTTGAAGCACTCATCGCTGGTACGGCGTCTCAAGTGACCGAATACAGCTGGGATTTTGGAAATGGAACTACTTCAAATGAAGCCAATCCTTTCGTCAACTATTCGGGAGAAGGCGAATACACTGCGTCTTTGATAACCACTATTTCAGATATCATTCTTACCACAGTTAGTCTTGCGAATATCAATGGCAACGGTGAAGGCGATGTAGATGAGTTCTTCAGTGGCCCTGCTGATCCTTATTTCATAATAACAGACGCCCAAGGCACCACAGTCTACACTTCATCCATCATCGACAACTCCACTTCAAATACTTGGGCCGATCTTACCATCGTCCTCAGCAATCCTCCTTATACACTAACATTCTGGGACGATGATACGGTGACACAAGATGATCAACTTGGATCATTTACAGTAGACACCAGCACTGGAGAAATAAGTTTCAATTCAGGCGATGGTACAGTAGGCACATATACCGTAGTGCTCAATCCATCGACTAACGCAACGGAAAGCTCTGTTATTACAGTGTTTCCAACACCTTCACCAGTGATTACCCAAGCAGGCAATTCATTGACAGCAAGCGGGAATGCAGATGACGAATACCTGTGGTTTTTAAATGGAAGCATCACGCCTATCGCAACAACGCAATCCATCAACGCTACGGCGGGTGGGGTTTATACTTGCCAAGTGACGAATATTTATGGATGCACTGCCACTTCTGAGTCGTTTATCATTTGTCCAGAAGTCAATCCCGTTTTTGATCCTGCAGCCAATGAAGTTTATGTTGAAGATATTTTCGAAACATATCAGTGGTACTTCAACGGATTGCCAATTGACGGCGCTACGACCTTCTTTGTTGTAGAGGCCATACCTGGAAATTATGCTGTAGAAGTCACTACATCATACGGCTGTTCCATCGAAAGTGAAGTGCTTACGGTTATCAATAGTGTGGATGAAAACGAGTGGAGTAAACTGGTCTCCATCTATCCTAATCCAGCAAAAGAATCCTTCACTTTGAGTGTTGAAGGAAATGATTTTGTTTGGGAAAAATTGGCGGTTTATTCGTCTACCGGTCAGCGAATAGTGGATGTTCAAAATCCATCACACCTTACAAGCCTCACGATCAACACCGCCGCACTCGCAGCGGGAAGTTACATTTTACAACTCTCCAATAGTGATCAATTGGTGACGAAAAAATTGACGATTATTAAATAGAATTTTCTACCATACTAATTTGATGCGAGATCTCATTCCAAAGCTGAATTCTCGCTTGGAGTGCTGATTTCACCGCAGCAGTAGCTTCATTCCATTTTTGCTCATCGGTGCCGCAAAGCTCGCTTGTCATTTCATACGCAAGATGCGAATGATGATCTCCGTCTACCTCGATATGACGCTCTAAATAGTAGAGCATCGTTGTCAATTCCTTGGGCGCTGTTTTTTGAAGCTCTTTCACGAATGAAATAAACATTCCTGGAATCAAATCTTCCCTTCCAAAAGTGAATACTGCAGCTTGAATATGTGCTGCATTCGTATTGATCGTTTCGAATGTGTTGTTCACGAAAGCCTGAGCAGCCGCTGGTGCTTGGGCCATGTTTAACGCATCGTCTACCTTTAATCCATTTTTCAAGAAATCAATAAACCTCACAATGGAAGTGGTGTCACAACCCGCATTGCGCATAGCTTTTTGATACAACTCAAAGTGACTAGTGCGAACTCCCTCTTCATCCACATCGCTCTCCTCTCCAACTACGATTTCGTTGATCAAAAAACGTGTGTTGGCGTTTCCTGTTGGCACCCATGGTACCTCCACACAAGTGAGATTGCGCTGGAGGGCTTTTAACAAAGACATAAAATCCCACACCGCATAGATGTGATGCTGCATGAATACTTGAAGGTCTTCCATGCTTTTGATATCGCCGTATACTGAATGTTGAACCAATTGATCTTTCAATGGAGCAACCTCTTGTTTTAATTTATTGAGAAAAAATTCTGTTGTCATACTTATTTCGAATAACTGAGAAAATCAAATCTTGTTCATCTACGAAAACAAGTGAATTTCCGATTTTTTCGGGGCGCAAAAGTAATCGGTTGCAAGAATTCATCTGTGACATAATTGTCATTTGCAACTCCTAAACTGAGTAAAACCGAGGACTAATGGCTTATAAACTCCGACTACCTCTCATTTTTTTTCGATAAACGTACTGATGTTGAAATCTTCCCAAAAAGTCCCAAATGTCTTTTCAGGTACGCAAGACTTTTGTATTGGTCCATGAAAAGACTCAACGAGAGTCGTTTCTGAACCAAACCTAACACGAACTAAGACCTTTATTTCAAGCGAGAACCCTTCACCTATGAGAGGAATATTTACTTTTTTACAAAGTGCTAAACACCTTGTGGCTGCCATCATTTTAATGTTTGGTAGCATTGGCGCTGTAGCTCAATTCGACACTGAATTCTGGATGCCTCCGATTTGGGATGTATCCAATACAGATCGAAACAGCCCGTCAAATCTGTTTATCACTACTCCCTTTGACTTTCCGGTCACCGTGCAGGTCAGCACCTTGGATGGAACAACATTCGTGTTTACTGGAACAGTAACCTCTGGAACTCCGCTTTCGGTGCCGCTTACACCTGTTCTCGGTCAAACAAATATTGAAGGTGTAGCCAGTCTAACGCAAGGTCTTCACGTGACATCTTCCGCTCCTATCCAGTGTACGCACAAGGTTGCTGGTGGAACGAACCAAACGCTTGTAATTCTCAAAGGTAAAAATGCGCTTGGACAAGAATTCTGGTGTGGTTCGCAAGTAAGAAATTTAAATTCTAACTACGGTCCTGAAGAATATCACTTCATCTCTGTAATGGCCGTTGAAAATAATACACAGGTTACTTTCCAAACGCCATTTACGATGTATGGATCTGCTGGTGCTTTGGCAAACCCTCACGTTGTCACACTACAAGCAGGTGAAAGCTATTTGATTCGTGGTAATAGCCCTACTCAACACGTTGCTGGTGCTCGTGTAACTTCCAATAAGGACATTGTAGTCAATAGTGGTTCCACGCACACGCGAATCTCAGGTACAGGAGCGAATGCGGCAGATGGTGGTACAGACCAATTAGTACCTGTTGGATTAGCTGGTCAAGAGTGGGTTATTATTAAAGGAAATAATAACTTCCCTTGGGATTATGCGATTGTAGTCGCAACTCAAAATAATACTAACGTGTATATTGACGGTGCAACAACTCCTGTTGCCACCATCAATGCTGGACAATTTTTCGACTGGACTACCACTGGTACCTTCGGTGCACCTCACTACATTCGAACTGACCGCAGGGCTTATGTTTACCACGTATCGGGTTGCTCGCAGGATGAAGAGGTCGATATGTCGGCAATGCCGGAAATTTCATGTACGGGATCGAGGTATATCGAATTCTCAAGATTCAATCAAGCAGGACTTCTAGAAAACTTACAAGTCCTTATTCCTCCAACAGCAGAATCAACGCTCAAATTAAATGGCGTTGATTATGATTTAGTACCTGGAGTTGTTATTCAAAACGTACCAGGTTTGACAGGATGGAGAGCGGCAACTTATCCCAACGCAAGCTTACCTACCAATAATATTCTTACTTCACAAGGCTTCTTCCATGCGGGTTGGCTAACAGGTAATGGAAACACTGGTGCCTTTGGATATTTGTCTGGCTTCGATGATGCGTTTGAATTCCAAGATCCATTCGCCGCCGACCCTATTCCAACAACAATTTACAATGTTGCAACGCTGTGCCAAGGTCAAAGTGTTGATCACTGCCTCAAAGTATTCAGCTGCGGAGCAAACAATTTTATCGATAGCTTCTCAGGTAATGAAGGTAATATCGTGATCGCCCCTCCTTCATCACCTTCTGATACCTGTTTTAGATACACTGCACCATTTGATTTTGTAGGAAGAGATACAGTCACTTTCGTCGTTTCAAATGAATTCGGATTTGAAGGTTCTATTGATCTCGTATTCACTGTTGTCAATCCTGACACTCCGATCAATGCTGGTCCAGATCAATTCACTTGTGGTGCATCTACAGCAACATTATCTGCAATCAACCCCGACCCGTTAGCTGTTGGATATTGGACAGTTGTTAGCGGCTCTGGAGTGTTAGTGAACCCGAACTCTCCAACGACTGTAGTCAATAACCTTTCTGCCGGAGTCAACACATTTATTTGGCACCAAGATTATCCTTCATGCGGTGTCAGCAAAGTTGATTTAGTTCAAATAACAAGATTCTCTGGAACGCCACCTGCAGCTGCAGCTGGTCCTGATGCCAACCTTTGCTCGAGCACTACTTATGTAATGCAAGCAAACAATCCAAGTGTAGCGGCCATTGGAACATGGTCTATCACTTCAGGTAGTGCGACCATCGCAAACATCAACCAACCAAATACACTCATCACCAATCTTGCAATTGGTGTCAACACCTTCAGTTGGAGTATCAGCAACGGGCCATGTCCCGGTGGCGATACTTCAGATGAAATAATCATCAGAGTGTACAATCAAAATCACCCCGCAGCGAATGCAGGTCCTGACCAATCCATTTGCGGAACTTCAAGCGGCGGTGCAGGAATAACGGCGTCGCTTACAGCCAACGCAGCACAAGTGCCTGCTGTTGGATCATGGTCTGTAATTGCTGGTACTGGAACTTTTGCAAATGCAAATTCACCAAACACCGTTGTCAATGGTTTGAGCATTGGAACCAATACATTCAGATGGACCATCAACAATGGCCCATGCGGAACGTTGACAGACGAAGTAACGATCGTTGTGTTTAGCCCAACGTCGCCGAATGCTACTGCGGGTCCGGATCAAACAGTTTGTTTACCTACCAACTCAACAAACCTTGCTGGTAATACTCCAACCGCTCCTGCAGTTGGAACATGGACAGTGATTGCAGGAACAGGAGCTTTTGCAAATGCAAACTCACCAACAACAAGCGTGTCTGGTTTATCACTCGGAACAAATACATTCAGATGGACTGTAAACAACGGACCATGTCCTGGCGCCGTTACTTTCGATGAGGTAACCATCGTAGTTTTCCCTGTATCACAACCAACAGTAAATGCAGGACCCGATCAATCATTCTGTTTTACTTCAACACCAATTACAGCAACACTTGCAGGAAGCGCGATTACAGCTCCTGGTACAGGATTGTGGACTGTTGTAAGCGGAACAGCAACATTCGCAAATGCATCTAATCCTAACACAACTGTTACGGGATTAAGCCTCGGTAATAACGTACTTCAATGGACGGCATCAAACGGAACATGTGATCCTGCGGTGAGTGATCAAATGATCATCACTGTATTCAATGGAAACATCTCTACTGCATTTGCAGGACCAGATGGTGCGATTTGTGCACCTGCTACAACATACACGATGGCTGCAACAGCAGCTGTTGCTCCATCTACCGGCTTATGGACGCAAACCAGCGGACCAGGTGGTGCAGCAATCAGCAATCCGTCTTCACCTACTACACAAATCACCAACCTCACTACTGGGGTTTATGTGTTTAGATGGACAATTCAAAATGGACCATGCGGTAATACCGTATTTGATGAAATGACATTGAACGTTTTCAATGCCGCATCACAAACAGCGAATGCTGGACCTGACCAATCACTTTGCTTCACGGGAATCGTTGGAGTAAATGCTACGATGGCTGCGAATACTGTGACTGCACCATCAACTGGAACATGGACATTGGTAACAGGTGGTGGAACGATTGTTACACCAAACAGCCCCACTACAACTATCTCTAACTTACCAGTTGGTATTAATATTTTCCGTTGGACAGTCAACAATGGAGTATGCGGCAACTCGAATGATCTCGTTGCAATTTTTGTATTCAGCTCATCACAGGCAGCAGCAAATGCAGGACCTGACCAAACGATTTGTTCGTCGACTACTACTGTTAACATGGCGGGTAACAACGTTACATCACCTGCTACAGGAGTTTGGACGCAAGTAAACGGACCTTCTACATTGACATTCGCGTCAGCATCCAGCGCAAACACCTCAGTGACTGGAATGGTAGCTGGTGTTTATACATTGCAATGGACGATCAATAATGGACCTTGTTCTTCTCCATCCATTGTTAGCGATCAAATGACATTGACCGTGTTCCCAGCCGCACAAACTGCGGCTAATGCGGGTCCTGATCAAAGTATTTGCAACACAACAACATCTGTCAACTTAAATGGAAACACTCCTATTTTCCCAGCAACGGGTCAATGGAGTATTGTATCTGGTAGTGGAACATTTACAAACTCAACCTCACCTGTTACTTCAGTAACAGGTCTTGGAGTTGGTGTAAATTGTTTCAGATGGACCATCAGTAATGGACCATGCGGCGCTCCAACCATTGATGAAGTTTGTATCACTGTATTTGATGTAAATGCTCCTGCTGCAAATGCAGGAACCGATCAATCATTCTGTTTGCCTCAAACATCAACTACGCTTAATGCTAATAATGCTACGTTCCCAGCAACAGGAGTATGGACAGTGATTGCAGGAACAGGAACATTTGCAAATGCATCTTCTGCGTCTTCATCCGTTTCAGGATTAAGCTTAGGAACAAATACATTCCGTTGGACCATCAATAATGGTTCATGCGGTAGTATCACTTTTGACGAAGTAACCATTACGATTTTCAATAGTTCTCTTGCTCCTCCAAACGCAGGTCCAGATGCTAACTTATGCACTCCAACAAGTACCTATGTGATGCAAGGAAGTGCTGTTACAGCGCCTGCAACAGGGCAGTGGACATTGATTGCGGGCACAGGAACAATTGCGAATCCTAGCAGCCCAACTACAGCCATTTCTGGATTAGGTATTGGTGCAAATATTTTCAGATGGACTATTCTAAATGGCCCTTGTCCTGCTGGTCAAGACTTCGATGAAATGACCATTTTCGTTTACGATGAAAACCAACAAAATGCGAATGCAGGTCCTGATCAATCGCTTTGCTTTACCGGCATAGTAGGTGTGAGTGCAACGATGGCAGCATCACCAGTCATATTCCCTGGATCCGGCCAATGGACAGTGATTCAAGGAAGTGGAACATTTGCAAACGCTTCAAATCCTAATACACAAATTCTAAATATTGGTGTTGGGCAAAACATCTTTAGATGGACTGTAAACAATGGTCCTTGTGCAAATGCAACAACATTTGATGAGGTCACAGTACTTGTCTATTCTGGTGCGCAAGCAGCAGCAAATGCAGGTCCAGACCAATCTCTTTGTTCTACGAATCCTAGTACAACATTAGCTGCGAATAGCGTTACATTCCCTGGCTCTGGTCAGTGGACCGTCGTGCAGGGTACTGCAACTTTTGCAAACGCATCAAGTCCAACAAGCACTGTTTCTGGACTCAGCATTGGTACAAATATTTTGCAATGGACTATTAATAATGGTCCATGCGCGCCAAGCATTACAAGTGATCAAGTAACCATTCTTGTTTACAACAACGCACAGGCACCAGCGAACGCGGGTCCTGATTTTACGGCATGTACATCTCAAGGATCGATCACTTTAACTGGTACGTCATTTAGTTTCCCTGCTACTGGTACTTGGGCATTAGTAAGTGGATCGGCAACGATTACTAACCCTAACCAAGCGACCACTACTGCAACCGCACTTGGTGTTGGAACAAATATTTTTAGCTACACCATCAACAACGGTCCTTGCGCAGCACCAACCGTAGATCAAGTGACAGTAGTTGTTTATTCTGAATTCCAAACTGCTTCGAATGCAGGACCTGATCAATCTATTTGTTTGCCAACAAACAGTGCGTCACTTTCTGCGAATAGTATTATTTCGCCAGCTACAGGAGTATGGACGCTTATCTCAGGAACAGGAACGATCACTTCTCCTAACACACCAAACACTACCGTAACTGGATTAGGTATTGGAGAAAATATTTTTAGATGGACTATTTCAAATGGTCCTTGTTCTCCAACACAGACTGTCGATCAAGTAAGTATTATCGTTTACAACAACGCACAAGCTGCTGCTAATGCAGGGCCTGATCAAAGTTTCTGTGAACCTGTTTCAAGTGCAACATTGGTAGGAAATACCGCAACATTCCCAGCAACTGGTCAATGGACTTGGGTGTCTGGACCAACTACTCCTGTGATCACTGCACCTTCAAGTGCAACAACACAAGTAACAGGACTTGGGGTAGGTGCCAATGTATTTAGATGGACCATAACAAATGGACCTTGTGCCCCTGCATCGACAAATGATGTTGTAACCATCTTCATTTTTGACGCTGATCAACCAGCTGCAAATGCAGGGCCTGATCAATCTCTTTGCTCACCAACATCTACAACTCAACTCGCAGGAAACAATGCATTATTCCCAGCAAGTGGAACATGGACGTTGATTCAAGGAACAGGAACATTTACAAATGCAAATTCTCCAACAACGAATGTCACTGGACTTTCAATCGGGGAAAATATTTTTAGATGGACTATTTCAAATGGCCCATGTAGCAACTCTACAACCTTTGACCAAGTGAGCATATTTGTATTTGATAGCAATGCTCCTTCTGCAAATGCTGGTCCTGATCAAAGTATTTGTACACCTGCAAGCTCTGTTATAATGGCCGCAAATGCCGCGGTATTCCCGGGCGCTGGAACATGGACATTGGTTTCAGGTTCAGGAATTATTGTAAATGCAAATTCTCCAACTACAACCATCAACAACTTAGCAGTTGGACAAAACATATTCCGTTGGACCATTAACAATGGTGCATGCGGATCACAAACAACATTCGACGAGGTTAGCATTTTTGTATTCTCAAATAGCTCACCGATCGCGAATGCAGGACCAGATCAAAATATCTGTACTCCTATCACATCAGCAACACTTGCTGGAAGTGTCCCAATTTTCCCATCAACGGGTGCATGGACATGGATTTCAGGACCATCGACTCCTGTTATTTCAAACCCAAGCAATCCTGCAACAACAGTTACTGGTTTGACAGTAGGTGTGCATGTGTTCCAATGGACTGTGAACAATGGTCCTTGTGCTGCAGGTATCACTACAGATCAAATGACCATCAATGTATTTGATGGCAACGCTCCACTTGCAAATGCTGGTGCAGATCAAGAAATCTGTTTGCCTACGACCACGACTACTATGACAGCGACTCCTGCAACCTTCCCTGGAAGCGGAGTTTGGACACTCATTCAAGGGTCAGGAACTATTACTAATACAACTTCTGCTACAACTTCAATTACAGGTTTAGCAGTTGGAGAAAATATTTTTAGATGGACAGTTTCAAATGGTAATTGTACTCCATCATCTTCGTTCGATCAAGTAAGTATTTTCATTTTTGATAATACACAAGCTGCTGCCAATGCTGGTGCAGATCAAAGCTTCTGCGAACCAACTTCATCAACTACATTGGTAGGAAATAACATTACATTCCCTGCAACAGGTCAGTGGACGTGGGTTTCAGGACCTACTACTCCAACGATTGTTTCTCCAAATAGCCCATCAACTGCTGTTACAGGACTTGGTGTTGGAGCGAATGTATTCCGTTGGACAATTGATAACGGTCCTTGCGCACCATCCACAACACAAGATGAAATTACCATTCTCATCTTTGATAGAGATCAACCAAACGCTAACGCCGGTCCTGATCAATCGTTGTGTTCACCAACATTCAACACATTACTTTCAGGTAACGTAGCAACTTTCCCATCAAGTGGTCAATGGACATTGATCTCTGGAACTGGTACTATTGTCAATCCAACATCACCAACAACTGCGGTGACAGGATTGAGTATCGGTGAAAACATATTCAGATGGACAGTGAGCAACGGTCCTTGCGTTAATGCGACAACATTTGACCAAGTAAGCATTTTTGTATTTGATAGTGCTGCACCATCTGCAACTGCTGGACCGGATCAAAGTATTTGCACTCCAACAGGAAGCGTGGTAATGGCTGCGAACTCAGCGGTCTTCCCTGGAACAGGTATTTGGACGTTAGTTTCTGGATCAGGACTAATAGTGAACCCAACTTCACCAACAACTACGATTAACAATCTAGCAGTAGGACAAAATATTTTCAGATGGACCATTAATAATGGTGCATGTGGATCTCAAACAACATTCGATGAAGTAAGTATTTTCGTATTTAGCGAATTCTCACCTGTTGCAAATGCAGGAGCAGACCAAGACTTATGTACTCCTATCACTTCAACGAACCTTCAAGGTAGTGTTCCTATTTTCCCTTCATCAGGATTCTGGACATTTATCTCTGGACCTTCTACTCCAACGATTGTAGATCCAACAAATCCAAATACACTGGTAACTGGATTAGCCATTGGACCAAACGTATTCCAGTGGACGGTAACAAATGGACCATGTGCATCTGGTATTACGACGGACCAAGTAACTATTACATTATTTGACGGCGGTGCAGCGACACCAAACGCTGGACCAGATCAAGAAATTTGTTCTCCATTAAGCAGTATACAACTCGGTGCGGATGCCGCGGTATTCCCTGGTATCGGTGAATGGACGCTTATCAGCGGTACTGGAACATTTGTAGACATCAACGATGAAAGCACTATCGTCAATGGTTTAACCATTGGTGTAAATACATTCCGTTGGAGTGTTAACTATTCAACATGCGGATCGCCATTCGATGAAGTAAATGTCATTGTATATAATTCTAGCCAAGGTGCTGCTGTTGCCGGACCAGACCAACAAATCTGTACCCCAGATAACAGTGTAAACATGGCTGCTGACGCGGTTCTTAGCCCTGGCTTTGGAACGTGGTCACTCGTTTCTGGTAGCGGTGCAATTCAAGATGTCAACGATCCGAATACACTGATCACTAACCTACCAATTGGAGAAAATATCTTCGTTTGGACAGTGTATAATGGATCATGTTTAGCTCCAGAATTAACAACAGATACAGTAAGCATATTCGTATTCTCAACTGATAATCTTGATGCAAATGCAGGTCTAGATCAAAGCTTCTGTACACCAACAAATAGCACGCTATTGACTGGAAGTGCTTTGATTTTCCCATCGACTGGTTTATGGACAGTTGAACAAGGAACTGGTACTATTGCTGATCCTACTTCACCATTCACAACAATCTCTGATCTAACGGTGGGTGAAACTATTGTGAGATGGACTGTAAATAACGGACCATGTCCAAACACCATCAGTGTAGACGAAATGAGTATTTTCATCTTTGATGAAACACAAGCAGCAGCAAACGCTGGTGCTGATCAAGAGTTGTGCTCAACGAATCCTTCTACTACACTCGCAGGAAATAGTGTGATTTTCCCAGCTTCTGGATTATGGACGGTAGTGCAAGGAACTGCAACATTTGCTGATGCTACCAACCCAACAACAGCAGTGTCTGGATTGAGCATTGGAACAAACATTCTTCAATGGACGATCAATAATGGTCCATGCGATCCTTCATCAACTACAGATCAAGTAACGATCATAGTATTTGACAACACACAAGCTCCAGCAAACGCAGGACTTGATATTGACGCTTGTACATCACAAGGTGGTGTAACTGTTAATGGAACAGCATTTACATTCCCTGCAACAGGTGTTTGGGCACTCGTTTCGGGAAGTGGCACTATTACCAATCCAAACAGCGCTACAACTACGATTACCAACTTAGGTGTTGGAACAAATGTATTTAGCTACACCATCAATAATGGTCCTTGCGCAGCGCCTTCTGTTGACTTCATCAATATTGATACATTCGATGAATTCCAAGCAGAAGCAAATGCTGGTGATGATCAAATTTTGTGTTCTCCAATTTCTACAACTATTGTTGCAGGAAACGCTGTAACCTATCCTGCTGTAGGAACTTGGACATTGGTTCAAGGCACAGGAACGATTGTTTCTCCTAATAGCCCAACCACCACCATCAACGGTCTTTCAATTGGTGTGAATGTATTTAGATGGACCATCTCAAACGGACCATGTGATCCAACTGAAACATTTGATGAGGTAACTATAACAGTTTACAATTCAGCTCAAGGCCCAGCACAAGCAGGCAATGATCAAGAAATTTGTACACCTGCAAACTCAGTGAACTTGACTGCTGATGCAGTGCTTGCTCCTGGATTTGGTACATGGTCAATCATTGCTGGAAGTGGTGTAATCACAGATGTAAATGATCCAAACACACTTGTTTCTAATTTACCTGTAGGTGAAAATATCTTTGTGTGGACTGTGTACAACGGAACCTGTCTTGCACCTGAATTGACTACTGATACTGTAAGCATTTTTGTATTCGAAACTGACAACCTAGATGCGGCTGCAGGTCCAGATCAAAGCTTCTGTACGCCTGTATCATCCGCTACTTTAACGGGTAGTGCGTTGATTCAACCTTCTACAGGTTTGTGGACCATCGAACAAGGAACGGGTGTAATCATCAATCCAAGCTCTCCAACTACTACCATCACTGGTTTAACAGTTGGTGAAACAATTGTGAGATGGACTGTGAATAACGGACCATGTCCAAATACAATTACAGATGACGAATTGAGCATCTTCATTTTCGATGAAAATCAAGAAGACGCAAATGCAGGTCTTGATCAAGAATTATGTACTCCAACAACTAGTACAACGCTTCAAGGAAATGCAGTAATATTCCCAGCCATCGGAACATGGACCGTTCTTTCTGGTACTGGAACATTTGCTGACGCTAATGATCCTAACACTGTTGTCACTGGTTTATCAGTGGGTCAAAACAGCTTCCGCTGGACCATCAATAATGGTCCGTGTGCAAATGGAATCACAAATGACGTGGTAAACATCTTTGTATTCGATGCAAATAACCCAATTGCAAATGCAGGTGCAGATCAAGAGATTTGTTTGCCTACTACCACTGTTACACTTCAAGGTAGCTCGTACATCTTCCCTGCAAACGGTGTATGGACATTCTTGCAAGGTTCTGGTACGATTACAAACATCAATGATCCAGGAACTACTGTAACAAACCTATCCGTTGGAACAAACATTCTTGTATGGTCTGTTTCAAATGGACCATGTGCTCCGAGCATCACAACAGACCAAGTGGAGATTCGTGTTTATGATGTTGATGCTCCACTTGCAAATGCCGGTGCAGATCAAGAATTGTGTGAGCCAAATACTTCTACAAACATGGCTGCACTCGTGCCAACAGCTCCAGGCTTTGGTACATGGAGCGTACTATCAGGTGCGCCATCAGTATCCATTGCAGACGTGAATGATCCGTTCACAGAAATCACTGGTTTGGCAGTTGGTCAAACGATTCTATTGTGGACTGTATACAATGGACCTTGTGATAATAATGGTTCATTCGATGTAGTATCCATCTTCGTATTTGAATCTTCTCAACCTGCTGCAAATGCAGGTCCAGATCAAGATATCTGTACTCCTCAAACCACTGCAAACCTTGTTGCAAATAATGTCATCTTCCCTGCTACGGGTACGTGGACATTGCAAAGTGGGTCGGGAACTATTGTAAATCCTAATAGCCCTGTTACAATCGTTGAAAACCTTGGTGTTGGTGCTAACGTATTCTGTTGGACCATCAGCAACGGTCCTTGTGACCCTCCAACCACTACCGACTGTGTGACGATCAACGTATTTGATTCTGGTCAATCAGCAGCGAATGCTGGTCCTGATCAAGAATTCTGCTTACCTACTACATCAAGCGTACTGGTAGGTTCTGCAATCGTTGGTTCATCCATCGGTCAATGGAGCATCGTTCAAGGCGGAGGTTTCATCTCTAATATTTCTTCTGCTGTTACAAATATTTCAAACCTTCCTCAAGGTGAAAACATCTTTAGATGGACTGTAAACAACGGAAGCTGTGGAACTACTCAAGACGAAGTTTCTGTATTCATTTATAACAATGATGCTCCAGAAGCAGATGCTGGTGAAGATGTTTCATTCTGTACGCCAACGAGCACTTACACAATGACTGCAAACACTCCGGAAATTCCTGGACTCGGAACATGGAGTATTGTAAGCGGACCAGGTCTTACTGGTACTGGAACAATCGACGATATCAATAATCCAACTGCAAATATTAGCGGACTGGTGATCGGTGAAAATAGATTCTCATGGACCATCTACAATGGACCATGCGAAGTACCAACCACTGATCTCATCTCGATCTTTATCTATGATGAAAACCAACCGGTAGCTGATGCTGGTGAAGATCAAGAAATATGCTTGCCACAAACAGCTGTAGATCTTGATGCAAACGATCCTATTTTCCCTTCTGCGGGTCAATGGACTATACTTCAAGGTAGCGGTACTATCACAGATATTAATGATCCAAATACTTCTGTTACGGATCTTGCACAAGGAAATAATATCCTACAATGGACAACCAACAACGGACCTTGTGATCCATCTATCACATCTGATGTTGTAACAATCTCTGTATTTGATCCAAATGCTCCTGAAGCGGATGCTGGTCCTGATCAATCTTTCTGCGAACCAGTGAGCAGCACCAATATGGCAGCACTTCTCCCTTCTACTCCAGGTGTTGGAACTTGGACCCTCGTTGGTGGAACTGGAACAATTGCAGATATTAATGATCCGAATACATTGATAACTGATTTAACTGTCGGCGAAAACTGCTTCTTATGGACCGTTTACAATGGACCATGCGAAGAGCCAACAGAAGATGTAGTGTGTATTTACATTTACCCATCCGATCAACCGATTGCAGATGCGGGTGAAGATCAAGAGTTATGCACTCCACTCACCGAAACACAGCTTACTGCAAACGCAGTGGAATTCCCTGCACTCGGCGTGTGGACTCTAATCAGCGGATCCGGAACTATCAACGACATCTATGATCCAAACACGATTGTTACTGATCTTGGCGATGGCGTAAACCAATTCCTATGGGCAATTGACAACGGTGCTTGTGATAATCCTATCTCTTCAGACATCGTTGAAGTGCGCGTGTACAGCGAAGATCAAACTGACGCAAATGCTGGAATCGATCAAGAATTCTGCCTTCCAACCAACAGCACTACTGTGAATGGAAATGAATTAATCGCTGCAGCTACTGGTACTTGGACATTGATTGATGGTGGTGGAACTATCGTGAACCCAACCAACTCTACTACTGATATCATTGATCTTCCTATCGGAAATAATGTATTCGTTTGGGAAGTATATAACGGGCCTTGTGGCGTCACTACTGATACAATTACGATCTCCATTTTCAATCCTTCTGAAGTGATTGCACTTGCAGGTGACGATGCATCTTACTGCACACCTGATGATACCCATTGTATGTCGGCAAGCGCACCTTCTGAACCAGCTATCGGAACTTGGATATTAATCACTGGTATTGGAAATATTGAAGATCCAAATGATCCAAACACTTGCATCACTGGATTAGGTGTTGGTGAAAATATCTTCATGTGGTGTATCGATAACGGCCCTTGTGGTTCGACTTGCGATATCATGTCGATCTTCGTTTACAACCAAGCTACTCCTGATGCGAATGCAGGACCAGATATTGAAATCTGCTTGCCAACAAATGCTGTTGCTATGGCAGCATCATCTGCTGAGTTCCCTGCGATTGGTCAATGGTCACTTCTATCTGGAAGTGGTACCATCACCGACTTGAATAGCCCAAATGGTATCATGGCAGATCTTGGTCTTGGAACCAACGTGTTTGTTTGGACAGTTAACAATGGTGTTTGTCCTAACGGCATCACTTCTGATACTGTAGAGGTCCGCGTGTTCGATCCAGGTGCTGAACTTCCAAATGCAGGTCCAGATCAATTTATCTGTACACCTCAAAATACAGTGACAATGGCGGCCAATGCTGCACAAGATCCTTCATTCGGATTCTGGAATTTGATTCAAGGAAGTGCAACTATTGCTGATATCAATGACCCACTCACGGAAGTATCTGACCTTGGTGTTGGTATTAATATTCTAACATGGAGCTTCTATAACAGCAGCTGTTCTGAATTCCCACCAACGGATACACTGAGAGTACTTGTGTATGATGAAGGTCAGCCACCAGCTGATGCCGGTCCTGATCAAGAGTTCTGTTTCCCAACAAATGCTGCAACGATGGCTGCTAATGAAGCAATCGTTCCTGCCATCGGAACATGGACACTTGTAAGCGGTACTGCTTCATTCAGTGATATCAACGATCCGAATGCAACTGTAACCAATCTATCACCTGGTACCAACGTATTTGTATGGACCATCGATAATGGCCCATGTGCAAATGCAATCACTACAGATACGGTAGAGATGAGAGTGTTCGTCCCAGACGCACCAGTGGCAGACGCAGGACCAGACCTCGAGCTTTGCACTCCGATCGATTGTATTGAATTGAGCGCACTCAGCCCTATTGACCCACAAGTCGGAACGTGGAGCTATGTAAGCTCTGTTAATGGTGCCGGTAATATTCCTTTCGGTTCAATTGATGATTTGAATAATCCTCAAGCAAACCTCTGCGCACTTGCAGTTGGCGTGCATACACTTCAATGGAATATTTACAACGGTCCTTGCAACAACGACAGCAATGATCAAGTAGTGATCAGTGTATACGATAACACAGCGCCAGCAGCTGATGCAGGAGAAGATATCTTCCTTTGTGCGCCTGAGAACGCCACACAGCTTCAAGCTAACGCCGCTATCTTCCCAGGTGTAGGAACTTGGTCTATCGCTTCTGCGATCGGACCTAACGGACCACTCACCACTGGAACGTTTGGTGATTTGAATGATCCACTCACTTCTTTCACTGGACTTGAAATTGGTATCTACACATTGATATGGACGATTGATAATGGACCATGCGGACCACCAACTACTGATACAGTAATCGTTCAAATCAATAACCCGGCTTCGCCAAACGCTGATGCAGGACCTGATCAAGAATTCTGCTTGAACTTCGCCGATGCTACAATGGCTGCGAATACTCCGCTATTCCCTGCTATTGGATCATGGGAAGCAATCAGCTTTGATCCAACTGGAACCATCGTTGATCCTAGCAACCCAAGCACACTGATCTCAGATATTCCATTAAACGAACACTTGTTTGTATGGTGCATCGATAACGGATCTTGCGCAAATACTGTAACATGTGATACCGTTTCAATCTATGTAAATGATATCACGATTGCTGCTGCAAATGCTGGAGAAGATCTATTCTTCTGCGGTGCTCCAGATTCATTGATCATGCAAGCAAGCATCGCCGTAGGACTTGCTGAAGGTGTTTGGACATTCGATGATAACATCTACGATTTCACAGATCCTACATTCCACGAATCAATTGTATATGGCTTCCAAAATGGATTGAACACATTCACTTGGACCGTTGATAATGGTGCATGTGGAATAAGCTCGGATGAAATTGTGATCACTGTATTTGATCCAACACATCCACCAGCTGAAGCCGGATTGAGTCTTGAAATTTGTGAAAATAAATTCGAGCCATTCAATCTAAATGCTGAACCACCAACCTTCCCAGCGACGGGATGGTGGACGGTTGTCGACGGACCTGCAATACTTCAAGACTCTACCAACTACGATGCAGAAGTACTTTCTCTCGGAGAAATATTGGTTGAGCTAGAAGATGTGCCAAGCACACTTGTATGGACGATAGACAATGGTGTTTGCGGAATCACTCAAGATAGTCTTGTACTAATCCTAGAAGATTGCTTGACAGTTGAAGTACCAGATGCATTCTCACCAAACGGTGATGGTGTCAACGATACATTCGTAATTCCAAATCTCGAAAGCTATCCAAACCACTCATTGAAAATCTTCAATAGATGGGGAGCACAAGTATTTGAGGCTGCACCATACATGAGTGATTGGGATGGTAAATCGAAACACCCCGCAACGATCGGCGAAGATCTACCAGTATCTACATACTACTATATCCTCGACCTCGGCACAGGAGAAGAAGCGTTCCACGGATTTGTTTACTTAAAACGATAAGAACATGTCAAAGAGAATTATTATCATATCATCATTGTTCTTGTTGCTTGTCAACGCAATGCAATTGCGCGCTCAACAAGACCCACAGTTTTCTCAATACATGTTCAATATTTTGAGCATTAATCCAGCGTACGCAGGCAGTGCAGATCGCATCAGCGCTGTTGGTATTCATAGATCGCAATGGGTGAAGTTCGAAGGAGCACCGATTACACAAACTGTAACAGTGCATTCTCCTCTGAAAAAAGAATCAATAAGCATCGGTGGTACTATCATCAACGATAAGCATGGTCCTGTTAATCAGACTTCCATTTTTGCAGATGTGAGCTATCGCATTTTTATGAAAAGATCAAAGCTTGCATTCGGTCTGAAAACAGGTATGAATCTGTATAGCGCAAACCTGCTAGATCTAAATCCATTCGTGGAAGGTGACCAAGCGTTTCAAGCAAACATTTCTACCAAACCCCTACCCAACTTCGGTTTCGGAGTAATGTGGTACAGCCAAAAATGGTATGTTGGACTCAGCACACCGCGTTTACTTCAGAACAAACTTCTCGAAGGTGAGCTTCCTGATTTCATCAACAATAAAGAAAGAACACACTTATTCTTGATTGCAGGTTACGTTTGGGATATCAACTATTATGTGAAATTTAAACCCACCATCTTGCTCAAAGCAGTAAATGGCGCGCCTCCCGGAGCAGATGTCACTGCAAATTTTATGTTCTTTGATAAATTCTGGATCGGTGCATCTTACAGATGGAACGACGCGGTTGGTGCACTCGTGCAATATGAAATCAATAACAAACTGAAGTTCGGATACGCATACGATTATGTTACCAGCGACCTTGGAAGATATACTTCCGGAAGCCATGAAGTGATGATCGGTTATGATTTCGGAAAAGGAAACAAAGGAGATGTTTCTCCTCGTTTCTTCTAATCCTATTGAAGCATGAAAAAAACACTATATTATTTTACACTGCTTGTGGTTGCGATGATGTTCGCACAAACAACTTTTGCCCAAAAAGCAAAGTTGGATGTCGCACAGAAATATTACGATCAGTTCGACTTCCGCACAGCATCTGAAATCTATAAAGACATCATGTCGAATCCGAAGTATGCTAACGACACATTGGTACTGTCGTTGGCATTGGATTGCGAACAAAAGCTTTATCGATACGAAAGCGCAGAGACCTTGGTACGTAAGCTCATAGAAATACAACCTATGAATACGAGCCACCTTCACGCGCTTGCCGATATGCAGAAAATACAGGGAAAGTACAATGAAGCCGTGCTCACCTACAAGCAAATTCTTGTACTCAATCCAAATGATGAGATTGCAAAAAAATATTCTAAAACTCCGGATTTTGCTTACAAACTCAGCAAGGATAGCACCATCTATGAGATTCAAAATTCTAAAGTGAATTCTGAAGCGAGCGACTTCGCTGCATCATTTTACACCAGCGGAAGATTGATCTTTGCCTCTTCACGTGGTCTCGGACCAGGTGCCGATCGTGCATATGTTTGGAATGATCAACCTTATCTAAATAACTACATTGCTAATATCAAAGACGACAATACGCTCGAAAACGAACGTGTACTCGGAGATGATATCAATAGCCGTTATCACGAGGGAACGATGACCTACGCAGCTGGTGAAAATCTAATTTACTTCACTAGAAATAATGTTCTGAATGGAAATGTAAATAAGTCGAAATCTGGTAGACTATACCTCGGAATATTTACAGCGAAATCCAATAGTGATGGAACTGTTTCTGACATGGAAGCTTTCCCGTTCAACAATAAAGAATACTCACTTCAACATCCAACCCTTTCTAAAGACGGCAACCGCATTTATTTCTCAAGCAATATGCCCGGAAGCCTCGGTGGAATGGACATTTGGTACAGTGAGAGAAAAGAAGGTACTTGGCAAACTCCTGTGAACATTGGTCCAAAAATCAACTCAACAGGCGATGAGGTATTCCCATTTATCTCAAATGATACTACACTCTATTTCTCTACAAATGGACAGCTAGGCCTCGGCGGATTAGATATGTACTTCGCTGTGTTGAAAGGCGACACCGTTGTACAAAATATGGGCTACCCCGCCAATTCCCGTTACGATGATTTTGGCACTGTTCTCTTTCCTGATGAAACAGTTGGCTTCTTCTGTAGCAACAGACCCGGCGGAAAAGGCGATGACGATATCTACGAGTTCCGCATCTCTCCTCCTGACACCATCTACATCGAAGGTCTTGTAGTGGACAACACTACACTTCAGCCGCTCCGAAACACACTTGTGACCATCACCAACGATGATGGTTCCATCGTGCAAGCACTCACCGATAACAACGGTAAATACACCATTGCAGCTCCTTACAAACCAATCATTCAAATCGATGGAGAAAAGGATGATTATGAAAAAGGGAGCGTGACTATGCCTACAAACCCTCGTCTTACTAATTATACAGCTCCAGAACTTCGACTCAAAAAAGTAGATCTTCTTGCGGCTGGTAAAGTGGTCTACGATGTCGACGGTTCACCAGCTGAAGGTGCAATGTTGCGTTTGATCAACTCCAAGGGCGTAGCAATTGATACGACCTATGCCGCTGCTGACGGTTTTTACAAATTTGTTATCGAAGAAAATTCAAAGTATGTCATCGAAGCCTCAAAGCAAGATTACGTTCTTCTTACAAAAGACCTCAGCACCATCGGCAACGCTGCGAAAGTGATCAACACCGATTTCCGCCTGTTCAAACTTGAAAAAGGTACCGTTGTTCGATTAGACAATATCTACTATGACTACGGCAAGTCCGACATCCGTGCAGATGCTGCTGTCGAGTTGAATAAGCTTGTTCGAATTCTTGTAGATAACCCGACGATGAAAATCGAGTTGAGCTCTCACACCGACGCACGTGGTGGTGATGCTTATAACCTAAAACTCTCAGATGCTCGTGCCAACAGCGCTGTGAAGTATATCATCTCTCAAGGCATTACTTCTGATCGCCTCGTAGCAAAAGGTTACGGAGAAACAAAACTCCTCAACCAATGTGGAAACGATGTGAAATGCTCTGAAGAAGAACACCAATTCAATAGAAGAACGGAGTTTAAGATTCTCGATATCTAATCTTCCACTCTTTCGGATAATAGTTGTTGATGCGCTGCTTCAACACTTTTACCCAACCTAAAGAAATATTTTCAAAGACTACAAGCGCCCATCCTGTGATGGGCGTTTCTATTTTCATTTCTTCTTTACATAAATAATCCATTGCTTGTTCTTTATCTACAACAAGTCGTTGAACTCCCGAATGAACGTTCGGTTGAAGTGCCAAAGAATGGCTCGGAACTAAATCCTCACGAAGCATTTTTCCTATCTCTACTCCTGCCATCGTCACAAATAACTTTCCCACGGTCTCGCTATACTCCTCCCATGACATATTGATTGCGTGCAAAGTATCATATTTTGAAACGATGATTTCACGTTCTAATGACAGCCATTTCTTAGCCTCCGCGAGTTCTGTTTTATTCGCTTTGCGATACCAAATTTTCGGATAACCCTTATACTTTCCACGAGACACCAGACCATCCGCCCGTTTGAATACACTGCAATAAAACCCCTCCCCTTTCACTTTATGTGGCAAAAATTTATACCCCACATACCCCTCTCCTTTCACTTCTTCTATCTGCCAATCCGCAGGAACATCAAACGACACACCTTCCATCCCATCTTGAGAAGCCACCCATTCTGATTGTGCTTCATTCTCTTGAGTGGAGAATGTACAAGTACTATAAATCAAATGACCATCATCGCGAAGCAAAGGCAGTACATCTTTCAAAATATCCTCTTGTCGGCGAGCGCACATTTCCACATTCGCCAAACTCCACTCAGCAACGGCTACATCATCTTTTCGAAACATCCCCTCACCGCTGCATGGCGCATCTACCAAAATCAAATCAAAATAATCTTCACATTTCACAAAACTTGCGGCATCTCCTTGTGTGACAATTGCATTGGTAGCACCCCATTTCACGAGGTTTTCTACCAAAATAGCATTTCTTGTCTTGTTAATTTCATTACTAATCAAACAACCCCGCTCACCGATGATCGAAGAAAGTAGCAACGACTTTCCACCGGGTGCAGCACACAAATCCAAAACACGAACTTGTTCTTTTCCAGCAAGCACCTGCTCTGCAACCCAACCTACAAACATGGAAGAACTCTCTTGTGAGTAATAAGCTCCAGCATGAAAGAGAGGGTCTTGTGTAAACTTCGGGCGCTCGTTTAAGAATCGACCCTTAGGCCACCATGGCACTTGCACTGCCTCTTGAAACAACCCCGCATCCTTCGATTCGTTCAGCTGAATACTCGATATAACATCGCGCTGAATCGCATCTAAAAATACCGAATGATCATTCGGTTGTTGCTCTGTAATACGTTTAATAAAATCTTCGGGCAGCTGCTTCATGCTGCAAATATCCGAAATATCAGACTATTCTTTCTCTTGAAGCCATTTTGGAAGCTTCTTGCCGTTCTTAGTTTCCTTCGGAGCCTCGGTCTTTTTGGTCTCATTTTCAAGCTTCACAGGAGCTGGTTTTTCTTCCTGTTCTGGTGTTTCACTCGCATCGTTCTCATCCCACTGCACTGTAGTGGTCGTTTGTGGTTCGGCCTTTTCTTCCTGATACGTTCCCACGTTTTGATCGTTCTTAAACAATCCAAACTCTTGCTTCAACAAAGCTTTGATGTTGTTTTTCTCCGCGGCGATTGCTTCTTGACGCTCCTCTTTTGCAGCGCCCTTATCTACGCCAAACTCAGGATTGTCAGTCGTTCCACGCATATAGATAAACATCTGTTTACCCAAACCATCATCTGCCTCGCCTCTATCTTTCTTCAACAAAACATCTCGCAGTCTAAAGCCCACGGTGTAGTCAATGGTGTTATCAAATCCGTGCTTTCCTGTTACGCTAATATCCAATGCTGACGATTTAATGTCCATCATCGGGATGATGATCTTCTTATCCTTTATCTCAATCACATTTTCCAAATAAGAAAACTTGATATCCTTCATGCGCTCTGCAAACTTGTCTTCATCTACAAATGGAGCAATCAACTTATTACTGCGGATATATTTTGCAATCTCCTGAAGCGACTCTAAGCCGATCAATTGTCCATTTGATATTCCAATATCAATCAACGCATAAAGCTTGTCTGTTTGAATATCTAGAGACTTGGATAGAGGTACACTCATCTGAACAGCCGATGTGGCCTTGCCTCGGAGGTTGGCTTCGGTAATAAATGTCTGCCCGAAATTATTAAACGATACAAATAGCTTCTGGATATTGATGTCGGTCATATTCGCCGCGCAACTCAGCATATAGCTATCATTGCCATATGGCTCCAGTTTAACTTGGCTCAAGAAACTTCCATCTGCTGTATTCAAACTCACAGGATCGATGAATAAAGCACCTCCCCGAAGTACAATCACGCCTCGAATGTCCGTCGCTTCAAATTTGCCAAACTTGAATTTTCCAATATTCGATTGCAATGAAAAATCAAGATTCTTAGGTAATTCAAAAAGATAATCTTTATTCGATTTAGTACTTGACTCGGTTTCTAACAGCTGACTAAAATCGAGGACCCTCGACTTCCAATTTGCCTCTGCCACAAGCCTTTCGCCGTCTTTCAACAAAAATGGAATCAAGTTCACCAAGGTTCCATTCAACTCGAAGTCGCTGCCATTCACATTCCCAACCAATCGCTGAACGACCGCATTTTTATTATCAAACAAAATAGTAGAACCTACATCCGTAAATAAGCGATTGCTATTTACCAATTGCATCTTCGCATCGGTCAGTTCGCCTTTACCAGTAAGAGTATAGGCTCCGTTCAGAAGCTTACCCTTCATTTCCGCTTGCGCGTAAATTTTTCCTTCACACACACTGAGCGTATCCCAATTGAAAAACTCCTTCAACTCTGTAAGACCTACATCCACCTTCATTCTTAGATCCACGGTTGGATCTTTCATTTGCTCTAATGTCCCACTCAGCTCAATCAAGCCACCCTCTAGTCGCGCAGAGAACTTATCCAGCTGAATTCGATCCGAACGATCACTGTATTTATAATTTCCAGAAACATTCCATTCCGTCAAAGCAAGGCCACTACTGCCATTCGAAACTTGTCCGTTGCTCAATGAAAATGATGACTCAAATTTCGGACGCGACTTTTCAGAAATAGCTCCACTTAATCGTGCATCAAAAGACACCACGCCATCTGCATTATAATCATTCAACGATGCTTTGTAGTCCGCAGGAATCACTTGAAGAGCTTCATTAAGAGTAATATCATCTCCCTTAAAACTCATGTCGATTTGCGACGTTTCACCATTCTTGTAATAGCCATTCACTAATAGCGGAATACCATCAATATTCAACTTACAATTTTCAAAATCATAACGCTCACTCTCGGTGTTTGCAAGAAAAACAGCCTCCAATGACACCTTACGATCCTGCGCTAAATCTGTAGATCCGTTGTACAACTGATTGATGGTCGTTTCTACATCCAAGGTAGTTTCAAAGGTGCTGGCGCTAAACTCACCCTCCACTGTTCCAAAAAGATTTTTTAAATCAATGAAAAATTCTGACTTCGCATTTTCATACACCAATGACATATCCTCCACCTTCACTGTTTCTAAACGAATATTAAAATCACTCGCGGTGCTATCATTGCTTTCTTTCAAAAAATGCCAATTGTCTTTTCCTTTTCGATCCACACTCAAATGCACTTTTCCATTCTCTACTTGGATTTCATCAATCTCATATTTTCCTTTAAAAATATCCCAAATATCAAATGCAAAGAAAACCTTGTCCGCCGCTACCAATGTGTCTTTTGAAGCAAATGTCTCTTGAATATAAACATCCGAAAATTTGATAGATGCCTTAGGAAAGCTTTCCCAGAATGTAAGATCTGCCGAGGAAACAGTAGCCTTTGTAGATATCTGACTGTTGATGCGCTTGATTGCAAAACCAACCACTTCATCTTCGTAAAAACGCAGCACTATAAAGATACTCAGTGCCACCAGCGCGATGACTGATAGCAGGACAATGAGGGTGCGTTTTAATATGATTTTGAACCTTGACATTCGATGCGTGAAAGTAGAACAACAAAACTTTGCTAAAATTTCATACCGAAATCAAAAACCCACACCGCAATGTTCACACTATTGGCTAACTTAGCCCTTATGAATAAGCGTGAATTTCTCAAAACCGCGAGCGCACTAGGTGTAGGCGTGGTTCTCTCTCCTGTTATTAGTTGTGCAAACAACAAAGCTGTGGCTTCTGTGCTCGGCTTACCTAGCGAAGATGGCTTCACTTTGCCTCCTCTTGGCTTCGATTTTAAGGCCCTAGAGCCTCACATCGACGCTATGACCATGGAGATACACCACGACAAGCACCACGCGGCTTATGTGACCAATCTAAACAAAGCAATTGCCACTCTGCCAGCATATGCAGGTAAGAGCATAGAGCAAGTATGTGAAATGGTCACAGCAACAGAAGGTGCCATCCGCAACAACGGCGGCGGACATTACAACCACTCAAAATTCTGGAAGTGGATTACTCCAGGCGGAGCGAAAGCACCATCAGGCGACCTTCTCATTGCCATCGAACGCAACTTTGGTAATCTCGAAGAATTCAAAAAAGCTTTTGGCGAAGCCGCTAAAACCCGCTTCGGAAGCGGCTGGGCTTGGTTGAGCATCAACGCAAAACAACAACTCGAAATCTCATCAACTCCAAATCAAGATAATCCACTCATGAAATCATTAGTGGAAAAGCCGGGAACGCCAATTCTAGGACTAGATGTATGGGAACACGCATACTACTTGAACTATCAAAACAAGCGTCCTGATTATATCACTGCATTTTGGAATGTTGTCAATTGGGATGTTGTAGCTGCAGATTATGCTGCTGCAATGAAAAAATAATACTTACTGCCAAGCGAATCTTTTCATTAGTCTTCCCACGAGGGCTAATGAAAAGACGCTTCCCAGTAGTAACACGGTGATGATAATTCCCACCACATCGAGTGGCTTCACCAATACTGGATAATACTCTACCATGGCTCCTTGCATGGTCACAAGCCCGAAAGTTTGTTGTGCGTAGCACAAGCCCAATCCCACTGCCGCACCAATCAGTGCTCCGAGTGTATTGATGAAAATCCCTTCGTAAATAAATATACGATCAATCATCGGGCGCGTGGCACCAAGTGACTCCAAAAGACGAATGTCTTTTTTCTTTTCAATAATCAACATCGTCAACGATGCGATGATATTGAAACATGCGATTCCCAAGATGAAAAGCAAGATCAAAAATGTAAACCACTTCTCAGAAGCATTGGTCTTGTAGACAAGCGCATTGCGATCATAGCGCGTTTCCACTTTTAATTCTTTTGGTAAAAAAGATTCAAGTTGCTTCTTCACCTCATCCTCATTCGCACCCTCAACTAAACTCAACTCCACAGAGGTAATCCGGTCATCCATTGCAAAAAGCTCTCGAGCGAAATTCAATGGAACAAACAAATACTTCACATCCAATTCAGCATTCACTGAAAAGGCACCGCTCACCATAATGTTAGCACGATTGAAAGCATTCTCTTTATATCGCGAAAGTTTCTTTCCTCGAATCGGCGCATTGATCAGAAGAATCGGAGGGTCATTCTCAGGGCGCGGCAGACGCAGTTCACTGTAAACTCCCAATCCCAAAACAGCATAATTGAAACTATCTTTTTGCAAAGCAAAATCTCCGAAATACATCATGCTGTCTATCGTAGAGTGCTCGCCATAATTCAAAGGCACACCTTTGATGGTAGCCACAGAATTATAATCGGAATATTGCAACCAAGCATCCTCTTCGATGATGCGGCTATAGTTCGCAATGCCGGCAATTTCTTTAAACTTTGAATCAACAATCAGACTATCTGCAAATGATTTTCCCTCCACCGGAACAATCGTCAGTGGTGCATCGAAATTGGAAAATAATTGCTGGACCAACATTTCAATACCGCTGAATGCGCTCATCACGCAAATCATCGCCGCTGTTACAAATGCAACAACAGTCATCGAAATCATTGAAATAATATTGATAATGTTTCGCGACTTCTTCGCGAATAAATAACGACGCGCTATGTAGTACGAAACATTCACTTGATTACTTAGTCGCAATCACGATTAAGCCTGTTCCCGTGCGGTGTGCAGTGTGACTGTCAATGAAATTTAATATCAAAGAAATCGGCATCACCACTAAATAATAAAATGGTAAAAGAATGAAAAACGCACGTGAAAAATTCAATAAACGCATTGGAATACTCATCGACAGTCTCCATGAGATTTGTCCGGGAGTCCCATAGCTGTAATGCAATTTTTTCTTTTTAAAACCTGCAAGCGCAAGCTTGTCTTTCATCTCTTGCATGCCATAACCGTTGCGCACGTGCTCTTCGATAAAGCTACCATCTTCCTCATCGTGCGCGTCGCTACCACCTTGGTCTGATGGGGTTGAAATAATCAACGTTGCGCCATCCTTCATACTTGCATAAAAGTTCTTCAACACATCCACATCTTCGAGGATATGCTCCATCACATCTACGCACAGCACTAAATCGAAAGCATTTTCTTTTCTGAATTTTGTCAAGTCAGCAACTTTGAAAAAAGCATGTTGCTTTCCCAAGGCACGAAACAATTCATTGCATTCTGCTACTTGATCATCCTTTACATCCACACCCAGCAAGCAATATTTATCGCTGAATTTGCTCATGTGATAGCTGTACTGACCGAAGCCAGAGCCAGCATCTAAGATGTGCGCCTTCGCGGGTGCAGTCTTGCGCCATTTGCGCAACTCACGATGAATGTGCCACGTGCGAAGCAAGAGGACATCCAATAACTTGTAAAATAAAATTCTTAAATATGGACTGCGGTTGAAAACGTTACCGAGCGACTTCTTAATAGGATCGTAATGCATGGATTCTTGTTCTTAATGATTCTACTTCTTCTTCAAGAGACGATCGATCTCTTCAAAATAATCCAGTGAATCATCTATATAAAAACTCAACGAAGGAATTTTTCTCAATTGCTTACCTACTGCCTCTCCCAACATTCTTCTCAACACAGAATTTTTCTCTGTCACCAAAGTCATCCCATGCTCTTTTTTTTCTGTAGGGAAAAAACTCAAATAAATTTTCGCAACACTCAAATCTGGTGCTACACGGACATTGGTCACTGTAATCATCAAACCTTCGAAATGTGTATGCATGTTCTGTTGAAACACGGTACTCATCTCGCGCTTGATCAACGACCCCATTTTTTCTAATCGAATACTAGACATGCTGCAAAGGTACATTACTTTTGCTGCATGGCGGTTAATGTCACTATAAGAGAAGGGCTCAAAACGGATATGCCGGCGGTACTCGCCCTCATTCAAGAATTAGCCGTCTACGAAAAAGCTCCCCATGAAGTAGTAGTTACTGCCTCAGATATGGAGGAATACGGCTTCGGAAACGAGCCATACTTCAAGCTTTTCGTTGCTTGCAACGAAGACAAAATCATCGGGATCTCGCTCTTTTTCATCAGATACTCCACCTGGAAAGGACCGCTGCTACACCTCGAAGACCTCGTGGTTTCCGATGAATACCGAGGCCGCGGAATTGGGCACCTCCTCTTCGAACGTACCATGCAATACGCTCATGAGAAAAATTTAGCCGGAATGGCTTGGCAAGTCCTCGATTGGAACGAACCTGCTATCCGTTTTTATGATAAATATAAAGCCTCCTACTCCAGCGAATGGCTCAATGGAAGGCTATCAAAAGATCAAATCGCATCCTTTTTTAATACTACAAAATGAAGGTTTTCAAATTCGGCGGAGCCTCTGTGAAAGATGCAGCGGCAGTTAAAAACGTAGCCTCTATCATCCAGAAATTCCCCAATGACAAACTCGTCATCGTTATCTCTGCTATGGGAAAGGTGACCAACGCCCTGGAAGACCTTCACCGCGCGCGTTTCCACAATGGAAACACAATTGAAGTCATCGAGAGAATTAAGGCCTATCACCAATCGATTGGCGAAGAACTCTTTGGCAATAAATACGACGAGGCTATGGCGCCCGTCATTGCGCTCTTTCAAAAAATGCAGGATCAATGTGACACTCCTGTAACCACCAATGAAGATCTCGAATACGACCAAATCGTATGCTTTGGAGAGCTTTTCTCCACCACGATGGTGCAGGCTTTCCTTCAAGCAAATCAATTTAGTTCGACATTGATCGATGCGCGAGATGTCATCAAGACCGACAGCCGACACCGCGACGCTCGCGTGAATTGGGACCAAAGCGCCACAGAGGCTCAGGCCATCCACACTGCAATGTCGCAGCATCAAATCGTAATCACACAAGGCTTCATCGGAAGCGATATTAACGGCCATTCTACTACGCTCGGCCGCGAAGGAAGCGACTTCACCGCAGCAATTCTCGCATATCTCCTCGACGCTTCGGATGTAACCATTTGGAAAGACGTTCCCGGTATGCTCAATGCAGATCCCAAATGGTTCGGCGATACAGTGAAGTTGGATAAAATTTCTTTCAGAGAAGCTATAGAATTAGCCTACTACGGAGCAAGTGTAATTCACCCGAAAACAGTAAAGCCGCTGCAGAATAAAAATATTCCGCTTTACATCAAATCGTTTATCGATCCTGATGCACCCGGCAGCGCTATACAAGAGAGCACCGATGCAGACCACCTTGTACCATCCTTTATCTGCAAGGCAAATCAAGTATTGATCAGCATCACACCGAAAGATTTTTCATTTGTGGTAGAAGATAATTTGAGAGAAATTTTTGATCTCCTTTCTCAAATCGGAATTCGCATTCACCTCATGGAAAATAGTGCGCTTAATTTTTCTATTTGTATTGATAAAGATGAATACAAGCAAGAAAAACTTTTTGATGTATTGAAAAATAAATACACCATTCGATACAACGAAAATCTTGTATTGCTTACAGCACGCCACTATACCGAAGAAAATATTCGCATGCTCACCAAAGAAAAAGAAATTCTTTTAGAGCAACGAAACCGACAAACGATTCGATTTGTAGCGCGTTAAACTATACTTTTTGATAAACAGGAAGCGACATTAAATAAGCTTCCAAATCTTCCATGGTCTTTGCGTCTTCAATACGGAATGGCGCACTCTCCGTGCGACGCAGCGCACTTAAATGAGATCCACTATCCAATCGTTTTCCGAAGTCATTTGCAATCGTTCGAATGTATGTTCCCTTCGAACATCTGATTTTGAAATCCACTTCAGGTAAGCGAATCGCCGTGAGTTCAAATGCATAAACATGAATCAAAGCCTGGCGCATTTGAATCTCTTCACCTGCGCGCGCCGCTTCATACGCTCGTTTCCCATCAATCTGTTTTGCAGAATAAATCGGAGGAGTTTGCAGTTGTTCTCCAATAAAAGAGGCCGCAGCTTCTAAAAGCTGGGCCTCTGTTAAATCTTTATAGGGATAGTCTCCTTCAGGAGTTGTTTCCAAATCGAAACTGGGAGTTGTTTGCCCCAATACGATCGTTCCGGTATATTCCTTTTTTCCACCTTGAATGGCTACGATTTGCTTCGTGCACTTTCCTGTGCACACCACTAATAGTCCACTCGCCAAAGGGTCTAATGTGCCCGCATGACCGATTTTAAACTTCGGTGCTTTGCAATGATGGCGCATCAGCCACTTTAATCTACCCACTACATCAAAGCTGGTCCACTTCAACGGCTTGTCTACTAAAAAGACAGCCCCATCCATCACTTCATTGATGTTTTCAAAAGAATACGGCCTCGGAATCATGAGGCAAAAATAGGGTTTAGCCTACTCTCTTGATGCTACAACCTACTGGCTTTGTTTCCGCAGGATCCACTTTTTTCCCAGAGCTGCTCAATTGCATCGCTTTGAAAAGGTAGCGTTCCTTCACTTTTTCTGGTGACTCATTGCTATCATCAATAGCGCCTTTGTAGATCAACTTCATGTCCTTGTCGAAAAGGTAAACATGAGGTGTAGTGCGCGCACCGAAAGCGTTTGCCAATTCAGAATTCTTGTCAAGTGCGTAGGGAATATTGCCGTAGCCCTTCTCTTCTGCGTGCTTGCGCATGTCATCAAGACCATCTCCTTTTTCGCGCTTCGCTTCATTGCTATTCACGAGCACCATTCCAAAACTCATGGATTGTGCATCCTTTTGAACTTGTGCATAGCGGCCTTCCCAACCTTGACCATAGCCTTCAGCGCCGATAACGAATGGACAAGTATTACAAGAGAATACTACTAGCAAACCATTCTTGCCTTTTAGCTCAGCAAGTGATACTTCCTTTCCATTAGTAAGAGACATTTTGAGGTCCGTCTTTGGGGCAAGTGCACCGATAGCAAGACTTTCAGGTGGGGTAGTGCCTTGTGTAAATGCCACCAATCCCGCCACAGGCAAGGCCATTCCGGCCATGATTAAGTACTTTTTCATAACTCTTTAGGTTCGTTTTGTTTGCAAGGTCTGAAAGAACATGCTTACACAAACGAAAAAAAATGTTATTGATTTCTAATTACTCAGCTGCTCATTCTTAAATGATTAGATAAAGTGCCCGACTAATTTTCGTTGACGACGTAACCTTTACCCATCCACATCACGTTAAACCCCTTGTAAGTTCTCATGTAGAGATATTAGATAGTTTAATTGTTTTCATTTATTACCATTGAAGGCCGCTCAACGGAGTGGCCTTTTGGTATTGTAGTCGGTTGGTGATTGGTTCGTGGTTTTTCGAAAATTCATTCTCATTCTGAGAATTCTTGGTTCTTAGTTCTTAGTTCATTGTTCTTGGACGAGGTCGCTCCACGGATTTGCACCGCCCTTCGACTTCACTTCGCTGACGCTGCGTTCCGCTCAGGGAACGGTGATCGCTCACTAAATGGGAAAAAATCAAAAAAGCAGCGCACAACGTGCGCTGCTTTTTTGATTTTTTCCCATCTGAGCGAAGCCCCCCGTTCCCTGAGCGCAGCATTTAATCAAGCGTAGCGTAGATAAAATGCGAAGTCGAAGGGGGCAGTCCCAACCTGTGGCCCACCTTTATCGAGAATCGAGAATTGAGAATCGAGAATTGAGAATCAAAGAAAAAAATCCCCCCGGAGAGCAAATGAAATTTTAACCTCAAAGCAATCATGAAGCCCTTGATCCGAGGGGACTATTGAGTTTCAAGTATTAAGTGTTTAATACCCCCCAAAGAAGTAACTCCTTTCTCAAAGAACTATACGGTGTTTCCCGTAGTTCGAAAAACTTCTGACCCTCGAAACAGTTTATATTTACATCATGAAAATTTATACGAAAAAAGGCGACGACGGAACCACCGGACTCCTAGGTGGAACGCGTGTTCCCAAACATCACCTTAGAATCGAAGCATACGGAACTGTGGATGAACTCAACTCATACCTCGGAATTCTCCGCGATATCCAACCCCTCCATCAAGATATCATCCTCGAAATACAAGACCGACTTTTCACGCTAGGTAGCCACCTCGCTGTGGACCCCTCTCACGTAGGTAAAATGAAACTCCCCGAAGTTTCAGAACAAGATATCACTCGCCTCGAAAATGAAATGGATGCCATGGACGAGGTACTCCCTCCCATGAAAAACTTCGTGCTGCCCGGCGGACACATCGCTGTGTCGCACTGCCACGTGGCTAGAACCATCTGCCGTAGAGCGGAAAGATGTGTGGCGTCGCTCAACGATCATGAACCGGTAGAACCCATCATCATGACCTACCTCAATCGACTCAGCGATTACCTCTTCGTGCTGTCACGAAAACTCACGATGGAGCTTGATGCCATTGAGAAACCTTGGCTCCCAAAATAGCCACTTGACAACGCCTCGCGAATATCGTACCTTCGCCGCCCAATTTTCTAAAATTCAATACATTGATTTCTACAATGAAACTCGGTCAGTTTAGGTACAAACTACCACAAGAACTGATCGCTCAGTATCCTGCAAAGCATCGCGATGAGTCACGCTTGATGGTGGTGCACAAAAAAACAGGAAAAATCGAACACCGTATGTTCAAAGACATTCTCGACTACTTCGACGAAGGAGACGTGATGGTGAACAACAATACGCGCGTGTTCCCTGCTAGAATGTATGGAAACAAGGAAAAAACTGGTTCGATCATCGAAGTATTCATGCTTCGCGAACTCAACGCTCAAAGCTTGCTTTGGGACACCGTTGTAGATCCAGCCCGCAAAATCCGTATCGGTAACAAACTTTACTTCGGTAAAAACGACGAACTCGTTGCTGAAGTCATCGATAACACTACCTCTCGCGGCAGAACACTTCGATTCCTCTTCGACGGAACACACGAAGAATTCAAAAAACTCATCTACGAACTAGGTGAAACGCCCCTTCCAAAGTACATCACTAGACCTGTTGAACCTGAAGATGAATTCAGATATCAAACGATCTATGCAAAGCACGAAGGTGCTGTAGCAGCTCCAACCGCTGGTCTTCACTTCAGTCGCGAACTTTCAAAGCGTCTTGAAATCAAAGGCATCAACATGGCTGAATTAACGCTTCACATCGGTCTCGGCACTTTCCGCACCGTAGAAGTAGAGGATTTGACCAAACATAAAACAGATAGCGAACAACTCATCATCCCTGGCGTTACTGCTGATATGGTGAATGAAGCAAAAGCCAATGGCCGCCGCGTTTGCGCTGTTGGAACTACTGTTCTTCGCGCTTTTGAAAGCAGCGTGAGCACTAGCAACCACCTCAAGCCTTTCGACGGCTGGAGCAGCAAATTCATCTTCCCTCCATACGATTTCCAAATCGCGGATAGCCTTATCACAAACTTCCACGAACCAGAAAGCGTATTGTTGATGATGACCACTGCATTCGGTGGATATGACTTGATCATGGAAGCTTATCAACAAGCCATCAAAGAAAAATACCGTTTCTTCTGCTACGGAGACGCGCTTCTCGTATTGACCTAAGCGATTTTTTCTCAAAAATAAAAAGAGGGCCTACACACCATGTAAGGCCCTCTTTTCGTTTCTTCGCACTCGATGAAAAATGTGGTCCTCATAATTCTGATGCTCTTTTCCATTCAATCTTTCTCACAAAAAGATGAATGGAACATTCCCGCATCCGGACGCATTTTCTTTAAAATTTCTGACGACGGTGATATCGAACAACGTCGCATTTTCAAAATACTTTCGAAGTCTGATAATCCCCGCGCCGTAGCTATCGCTCTCAATGCCACGCTTGGCATGTTTGGCGTTCACCGCATGTATCTCGGTACGGATATCAAAGTACCTGTCATCTACACGGTCACGCTTGGAGGTGGTTTAGTTCTATGGGTCGTAGATCTAGGATTACTTATCGCAACAAAAGATATCAAGCCCTACATGGATAATCCGCACGTTTTTATGTGGGTGCATTAACAAGCTGCTCGTTTCTCCATTCGCTTTACTTCACGCGATTGAATGTGAATAAAGCCTCTAGTATCGATATATCCACTCCAACCTGTATTCATCCATTCATAGTGCTCTTGTATCCCTACACCGCATCTAACGGGCGATATAGACGCACCCTTCAAAAGCAAAAATCCTTCTTCACCTGCATTCATCTCTACCGAATGATCGTTCGGTGACACTACTTTTACTGCAACACCTGGCAACGCTTTACCAATCGAATCGGCATCGAACGCCTCTTGTGTCAACACTTTTCCTACAATATCCTTTCCTTCAGAGTTGTGCAGATTCACCGCAAATACGCTCGTTGTAGCATTCATTCCCGCGCAGGTCATTACCATAATTCCTCGTGCACTCAACGCACGCACCGCTTCGTGATTTGGATCTACATCTGCGGTAAATACATGCGTTAAAAATGGAAAATTCAATCGTGACGTGGCGCTAGCCAATATGCGCATCTGAGTAGGAGTTGCCACGAAAATAGATGGTTTGGTTTCACTCAACTGTTGACGCAATTGCTCTTCTGTAGCGCGTTCCCGCATATCTACTCTCATATCTGAACACAATGGAAGTAATAATTCCAACACCCACCCAAAGGAATGATTCAAGCCAATATTCGAACAAATGGTAGTTCCTTTTTCAAAGTGATATACTTGGCGCAGAGAAGTAATAACGGACAAAAATTGTTCTTGATAAATCGGAATCAAACGCTTCTCCTCGCGTGATACGTTTTCAAAAAATATAGCAAGTGGTTCTTCTTTTTTCTTCGTGGTAAAAATGGAAATGACCTTCCTGCGCGCCCACTTCAATCGATCACACACCATCTCTACCGCATGGTCTTCTCTCAATCCTTTTTCAATGTCCTGCACAAAAATGATTCCCTCTGCAGTTGGCGCGTAGCGCGTATAATCCAAATCGTTGGTAGTGATCAACAAACGAGTATTGCTTTGATTCATGGCATACAAACGCTCTTCGTTGGTCCACTCTTCCAGGATAGGAACAATAGTCTTTCGTTGCAATGTCAACCATAAATAGATCTCAAATTTCATTGCAGAATTAGGAAGCAAAACTGCCACACGCTGTTCATTTTTCAAACTTGGCGTCAATACGCGATTCAACATGGAGAGACGTGATGAGAGTTGAGAAAACTCAATCGTTCTGTCGTCCCAAATCCAAGCACCTTGAGAGGTTTGCGACAATAGCTTGCCCAATCTTTTCTGCACACTCCCCAACAATTGAAGGCGACGCTCAAAGTTGATGACTTCCAATTCCTTGATCCGCTGACGTAAGTGAAAAGCGCTAATCCCTCCATGAATAGGGGTTCCTACTTGAATAAAGATGCGACGACGAAACGCTTTTAATCTCATACGCACCATGTCTTTGCGACCTGCGCGATACGAAAAAGGACTGCCCGCAACATTATCGAAATGAATAGGGATAATAGGTCCGTCAATTAATTTCGATAGATGTTCTACCCCTTTTTTAAACTCCAGAATTTGTCCTGTTCTAGTCACTGTTCCCTCCGCGAAAATGGCTACCAGATGTCCCGCCTTTACTTGATCGACTACTGCTTGATTAAATGCAGCTAAATCATTTCTATGTCCGCGCGGTCCGATAGGGATACAATTCAATGCTTTCAAAATCGGACGAAGAAGTGGTTTTTTAAATACATCTTCATTCATGATGAAGTGAACCGGTCGTGGACACATCGCCACCATAAGTACAAAGTCGATATAGCTTGTGTGATTTGCAACGAGTAGTCCGCCGCCCTTTTGTGGTATCGATTCCAAACCAGATATTCTCAAACGAAATAGGAGTCGGCCAATTCCTTTTACCAATGCTCCAAGAATAATAGATAGTATCATTTGTTTTGATTTTGATGAGGCAAATCACCACCATCTCTGTTTTCAATTCAACCCCTTTTCTGGAATAAACGTAGTTCATATACTCTTCATTAAACATCTCATTATGCTCATTTACAATAATTTAAATATTTTAAAACGTAGATATTAATTCGTTATCTTCACCACTGAAAAGCATAGAAAAAAGTAAATCAATGGACTTTTTACAAGCAGGATTAGAACTACTCAGTGAACCCGAGCAAAAAGGATTTCGACAATATTTATCTAAATCCAAAAACGCAAAGCGTGCCTTGCAGCTTTTTGATTTAATTCTAAAAAAGCCGGAATGGGACGGCCCCACGATTGCCGCAAAAATCTATCAACCGATTAATCTCAATGCCTATCACAGCTTGCGAAAAAGTCTTTTACAACAATTAGAAGAATACATTGCGATTCAAGATTTAACGCAATCCAATTCTCCACGCCACACGCTCACCATGGCGCGTTTCTTTATTGAAAACAATGGTGCAACCTACGCTACAAAATATCTTCTGAAAGCCGCGGGACTCGCAGAGAAAAACGGAGACTACAATGGATTAAGTGATATCTATCAACTCCTCATTCAACAATCGCATCAATTAGAAATTGACCCCGCTTCTTATTTTGAACCTTGGAAAAAAGCGCAGGAAAAAGTAGTGCTTCAACAACAACTCACCATCGCACATAGCCTCATTCGCAAACGCTTGTCAGAAGCTCGCTTAGAAGGTACAACGCTTAATCCAGACGACATCACCGAAGAGGTTTTTAAAATCATCAACCTCCGCACCGAAGACAGCTATGTGCCCTCGTTCATGCTGGAGGTGACTCAAATGATTCGAAGCGCAGTGATCAGCTCCAAAGACTATTCACGCTTCGAAGGTTTCATACTTCGCGTCTACAAACGCCTTGATCAAAACAATGCATTCGAGGGAAAAGAGCAAATGAAATCAAAGTTTTTATACATGATCTCGCATACGCTCTACCGCAATCGCAAGCTAGAAGAGGCTTCCAAATACCTTCAACAACTTTCACAATACAAGCAGGTACGCGAAAAGTATATTCAACTCCAAGCCGCAGTGCTCTCCTATCGCGGCAAGAATGAAGAAAGTATCGAGCTTCTATTAAATGAGTTGGAAAAAAATAAAGCGCGCCTATCCCTCGCCGACACGCTCAATATACGCCTCAATCTAGTCGTGTACTATTTTCAGTCTGCTCAATATAGATCTGCCATTCAAGCCATGCGCAAAATTGAATACTCCGATCAATGGCTTGAAAAGAAAATGGGAAAAGAATGGCGATTTAAAAGAAGTATGATCGAAGTAATTGTGCTTTACGAATTAGGCCATAGCGACCTCGCGAGCAATCGTATCGAAGCATTGGAAAAATATTTCTCTACCTTCTTCCAACACCCAGCATACAAACGTGCACAATTCTTTTTGAAATTTATAAAAATGCTTTTAGCAAATCCTGAAAAGGCCGCCACTCCCGAATTTGCAAAGGAAGTAGAACTCGCCAACATGGCCTGGCCAGATAATAAAGAGGACACACAAGCGATCACTTTCTTTTGTTGGCTGAAATCCAAAATGATTCGCCGACCTTACTACGAAGTATTAATTGAAGCAGTTAATTCTCGTCAATGAGGCAACGCATTTTAATTTGTTCGTCTAAAGTTATATTTGTGTTATGAAGACCCTTAACCTTTACTTACTAACTCTACTAGCTGTTTTGCTATTGTCCTCTTGCGCTCGCAAGGCGGAAGAAGCGGCAGAATACAACGATCACATCGTTGAACACCAGCTTGACATCATTGAGTCTTTCGATCGATTCGACTCTGTATTCGTAGATTCAGTAGCCACTAAGGATCAAATAGAATTCGTTTACGTAAATATGCAATCCACTATCAAGAGCTCTATTCTTGCGCTTGATAGCATAGGTCCATTCCAAAAAGACCCCCTTCTAGAAGTCGCAGCACGCGACCTTTTCAAAGCCTATGACCAAGTAGTAAGCAACGAATATCGCCAACTTACAGACATTAAATTACTACCAGCTGAATCGATAACCACAGCCATTGTGGATTCAAGTTTTTCTATTCAAATGCGCATTCACGATATCTCCAAAATGGCGCAAGAAAAATTCTTGATGGCACAAGATAGTTTCGGAAAAAAATACAACCTCCTTTTCGAGGAATAACCTTTTCGAAATCAATGCGTATCAATGTCTATGATACGCCACCTTATACTATTCGTTTTCACAATTTCTTCCCTTGCACTCTCTGCTCAACGCGGACGTGTTGGTATGCTAGAATACGCTGCCGGCGGACGTTTGGGAACTGGCACAGGACTCACATTCCAATATTTTCACACGGATAACCATGTTGCAGAAGCAATCATTTATGCTCGCTTCGAAGGATTCAGTGCTACGGCACTTTACGAACATCACATGCAAGTTCTAGATGTGTATGGACTAAAATGGTACATCGGAGCTGGCGGACACGCTTCATTCTATCCCGTCGGCACCGACCGTCCCGACCTCGATCAAACCATCGCTGGCAACGTTTTCATTCCCGGAGTAGATGCCATCATCGGACTCGAATATTTCTTCCGCTCTGTCCCTCTCCAAATGTCTTTCGATGTTAAACCAGAATACAATTTTGGAATTCTGAATTCGCTTGATACCACGGTCGGCGCAGTAAGCCTGCGTTACCGCTTCTAATCACGTATCCAACCACCCCTTGAACTCCGTGGTGCGATGGCGCGACACCACCACTTCCTCATCAAAGTTCGGCTGTAGGGTCAATTGCAATCTATTATTGCTATATGGATCAATGCGCGAAATACTCTTACTAGAAATAATCATCTTACGATTGATTCTGAAAAACTCTGAAGGATCCAATTGTCCCTCTAGCTCTTCCAATGTGTTTTCCAAAAGATAACGCTCGTTGTGTAGATTCACAATAAAGGTCATTCCTTCCTCCGAAAAGAAATAAGCCACTTCTGAAGAAGCGATAAATGCTAATCTTCCGGCGGTCTTCACCAAGAATCGCTTGCGATAATGTGCTTGGTCTTGGCGCACCGCTGCAATGATCGACTTCAAGTCCATCGATGCATGGTCCTGCTTTTTTATTTCCTCAAATTTCAAAATAGCGTTTCTCAACTCTTGATCCTCGATCGGCTTGAGCAAATAATCTACGCTGTTCACCTTAAAAGCCTTGATAGCGTAGTGATCGTAAGCTGTTGTAAAAACAACAGGAGCTGGAACTTTTACATGATTAAAAATCTCAAAACTCAAACCATCGGCTAACTGAATATCCATGAAAATCAAATCGACATCCACAGGATTCTTAAAGCAATCTACGCTCTCCTCCACACTATCCATTCGCTTCAAGACTTCGATATCGGGTTGAATTTCCTTCAGCATTCGCTCCAGCCTATTTGCAGCTGGTGTCTCGTCTTCTATGATGATAATTTTCATTTTGTTTCAATTTTCTCTAATGGAATTCTCACACCGAACGTTTGTTCGGTTTCTTCTACTACGATGCTTCTTCCAAATGTTAGGCGATATCTATTTTCAATATTGAGCAATCCTTTCTGCGTGCTTGGCTCTTCTGTGATCTTGCGCTGCAAGTCGTTTTTGACAATCACCTCATCCTCGGTATTCTCAATGCTTATCACCAAAGGCTTTCGCTTCGAAATGATATTATGCTTGATTGCATTCTCCACCAAGTTTTGCAAACTCATCGGAACAACATACTTCTCTCTCGCCTCTGGTGTGATGTGAATCAGCACTTGTAGATTCTCTGGAAACCTTGTCTGAACCAGGAAAAGGTATTGATCCAATGTGTCCAACTCCTCTTGCAAAGTCACTACTTCACGCTCATTGAGATCCAAAATTTTTCTGTAAACAGAACTCATTTTCTGTACAAACTCCACCGATTTTTTTGGATCCTCCGGGATAATACTCGCCAAAGTATTTAAGCTATTGAATAAGAAGTGAGGATTTACTTGACTTCGCAGTGCCTGCAATTCACTGTTCACTCGCTCCTTTTTCAACTTCTCTGTCTCAGCAATCGACTCTTTCCATTGAAAGAAAAAGTATGCTGCTTCGTATATCGCCACAATAAAAATCGTTGATGTAAAACTGATCAAAAAGACGCGAATCGCTTCTGACTGGGTATCCGCTTGCACTGCCTTCATGGGGCCTTTCAACTGCAAATAAACAAGCCCGAAGGATGCAACAAGTGTATAAACCAAAATCGCTATCCCCTGCTTCACCAGCCTCTTTGTGAGGTCTTTTTGATCGGGGAAAAGCCTTCTGAAAAATAAAATAATCTGTCTATTTCCCAACCAAAACACAGCGGTGAATACCATGGCCCACAACCCTTGATCTATGAAGCAATGCGTCGCTTCGCTCACATTCATGTTCAAGAATAGAATCGGAATGATGAAACTCAACAAGGGAATTCCAAGCAATACCAATGGCCAATCGCGAAACCCTAAGAGTCCTTTCGGAGTCTCGTCGCGATTCGTGTAATGACACTTTCTATTTTTTTTATTCCAAAACTTCATCTTATCAAAAATACACAGAATACAGTACTACAGGGAAAAAGCCTGTTTGATACGTTGTCTCTATCTCCTCACTTCTGTTATTATAACTCTCCATGAATATATTCTCTCTGCCGGTCACATTTCTAATATCCAAAGCAATACTCTGCGAGAATTTCTTGTGGTTGATGCGATAGCTAATCTTAAAGTCCAATCGCGCATAAGGATCATATTGCTTCGAAAAACTCAATGCCTCAGGACGTACTTCTTCTCCTGCTGCTATAGAGGCTTCTAGATCTATTGGCGTGTACATTCTTCCACCTGCATAATTGAATTTCGTATCAAAACTCAACAAACTGTTTTCTCCAATTTTAAACTCTTTACCAGCTAAGAAATTGAATACATAATTTCCGTTAAACGCTGTGCTTCTTTCCACTCCATCACTTCCCTTATACTGACTCTCAAACAAAGAGGTCGTAAACAAAACATAGTAACCCTTATTCAAGAAACGCTCTATCGTTAACTCCATTCCGTAGTTACTTCCAGTACCTTCATTGACAAGGTCCGCATTGTTCGGGAAAGTAAAATCAGCACCTGTGTTCAACATTGAAAAGGCAGTCTGCGCGCGATCCACAGCGATATTATACAGATACTGATAATACACTTCTGTTTTGATGCGCAAGTTTTCTGTAAGTTGAATGTCATATCCAACTACAGCATGCGCTGCCTTGTTGAAATCAAGCTGCTTATTATTAGCTACCACACTTCCATTATCCAACTCTTGTCTGCTGAAATATGTTGGAATAGGCTGCATCTGGCTGTGTAGCCCTACACCAAAGTTCAAACTTTGACCGGGACGAGTTGCGAAACGTGCTCCAACTCTAGGTTCTATCGCAGTGCTAGAATTCAATAAAAAATGTTGTGCGTGGATTCCTGTATTGATCGTCCATCGATCGCTCGGCTTGTTTTGCCAAAGCATATATCCCTGTACCAATCCGCTCTGCCCTTCAAAATCTTGTTCGCTGAAAAAGTAATTACCCTCGTATCGCACACTGTCACGGATATCGAACAAAAACAAATCATACATCGCTCCTACCTTCACCGTGTTTCGCGCGCTGCGCTTGCTATTCACATAATAGTGACCACTGATTTTATTCTGACGTTGATACACTCCATAAAAGCGATATGCATTGCCATTGATATCTAGTGTGTCAATGAATCCTTCGGTGCCACCTGTCGTCGCTGCGATGATAGCTTTACCCTGTGTTTTTTCATTGAAAAAATATACGTGCGAAACTCCAACTACTCCCGTAGTACTCTTGAACTGCTGATTCTGTCTATTGTCTGAATACAAATTGCTTTCACCAGCATCCTCTCCTTTGAAATTAATGAAGCTGTTTCCTCCCATTCCAAACACAGAAAACTTACCTGCTTTCTTCGTTGGAAGGTCTACCTTGAATGTGATGTCTTGATACTCCGGAATGGCGCTGCCGGTGCCGAAATCTATCCCCAGCGAACTCATGATGTCAAGAAAAGAATAGCGACCATTTACGACATACGTAGCATCACCGCCTTTCTTGAAAGGCCCTTCAGCACCGAACTCCAGTCCGTTGAAACCCATTTGTACAAGGTATTCACGCTTGTCCCTGTTACCAGAGCGAAGTCGCAAATCAAATACACCCGCAAGTGCATTTCCATAATCGGCCGAAAATGCACTGGTCGCAAAATCGCTATTCGCGAGATTGTTGATGTTCAGTATCGATATCGGACCGCCCGTCGTTCCTACCGTTGCGAAGTGATTCGGACTTGGAATGTCGATGCCCTCCATTCTCCATAATACCCCTGTCGGTGAATTACCGCGAATGATAATATCATTTCGATCATCGCTTGCATTGCTAACACCTGCATAGTTTTGGGCCATGCGCGCGGGATCCAAGAGGGTGCCGCTATACTTCATAGCTTCATCTATACTAAACGAGCGCGATGATACAGAAGACATTTTGTTGATGGATTCCGCTTTCTCCTCAGTAGCAACCACCTCCACTCCCGCGAGCTCTGTCATATCATCTTCCAACTGAAAATTCAACTCCAAATCTTTCCCAGAGTTCAGTAGTAGATTGTTCAACACCTGCGGCTTGTAGCCCACGATGCGCACTTGAACCGTCAAGCGTCCTACGGGAACTTCCTCAATTCTGAAATAACCTTGATCATCCGTCACTGCTCCCTTGATCGGGTCCAAAGAGGTAATCAATACTTGAGCACCCACCACCGGATATTGACTCTGCTTGTCCACGATAACGCCACGAATCGCGCCCACATTCGATGTTTGCGCAAAACCCGCTACAGACAATAGTCCTAATACTGCTAGCAAGAAAAGATTTTTCATCATTCTAATTTTATGATGCAAACTTCAATGGTTATCACGACCCTTAAAATCAAATTGCCATGAATTGCTTCATTTGTGATGTGAATTGATTGGTCTTGTTAAAAGTAGTTAACCCCTAATACCAATGTTGCCAACACTTTCCTTACTTTGTAATCCTATTTGTTTCGCTTCTTATGAAGTCAAGATATCTTCAATTATTAGTTGCCCTTAGCTGTGTTGCCGTGCTCGGCCTCATTGCACTTCAAGTGTATTGGGTAAATAATACGTTCTTGCTTCGCGAACAAGACTTTGGAAGCAATGTCACCAAGGCGCTGAATAAGGTTTCTGAGAAATTAGAAAAAGAAGAAATTCGATTTCTACAAAACTCATCCTCTGGCAGTCCATCAGTGCGCGTGAGCGGAAGCGGCAATTCCAACATCATCATCAGCTCGAGCAAGAAAGATGTCAATCTTGTAAAAGATGCCACCCTCGACGAAAGCCGCGACTCTGCATTCTACAGCAAACTCGGTTCTGGAGGAATAGATCAAAGTCAAATCTTAAAGCAATCCGGCCTCCTCGATGATATAATGGGCGGAACGTTAGAGCTTGACATTATTTCAAAAAGTATCAATGAGCGCATTGATACCACGAAAGTAGATAGCCTCATCAGATCAGAGCTCGAGTACTTCGGTATCAAAGCTCCTTTTGAATTGGCTGTGTTCAACAAAATGCGTCAACCACAAATCATTGCAGAAAATGTAAAGCCTTATGCTGAGCTCTTCTATCTAGAAGGCTACAAGGCCAAACTTTTCCCGAATGATCCATATTCTGATATCAATTATTTACGCGTGTGGTTTCCAAATCAAAAAGGATACTTACTGCGTTCAATGAGCTCCATGCTTGCCACATCTATTGCACTGTTGCTCGTCATCATGTTGCTATTCTCTTTCTCCATTCGTACCATTTACCGACAAAAAAAATTGAGTGAAATCAAAAATGATTTCATCAATAACATGACACACGAATTAAAAACTCCTATCGCCACCATTTCACTTGCGTGCGAAGCAATGAACGATCCGGACATGCAAAAGAGTACACGTGCAATGTCTACCTACATCGGCATGATCAATGAGGAAAATAAGAGACTTGGAGTACTCGTTGAAAACGTATTGCGCACTGCTATTTTCGAGCAAGGCGAAATGCAATTGCGCGTCAACAAAGTGAACATCCACGCTGTTATAGAACAGGTGATTCGAAATATTGAAATTCAAGTAAAGAAGAAAAAAGGACAAATCATTCAACACTTGGATGCCAGCAATCCGGTGATTGAAGGAGATAATTTGCATATCACCAACGTCATTTATAACTTGATTGACAATGCCATCAAGTACAGTGAAATATCACCAACAGTGGAAATTTTCACACGCGATGAAATGAATGGTGTGGCCATTGCGTTCCGAGATAACGGAATTGGAATTACTAGAGAAAATCAAAGAAAAATTTTCGATAAACTATATCGCGTTCCCACTGGAAACGTGCACAATGTAAAAGGCTTCGGCCTCGGATTGAGCTACGTGAAAGGGGTGATTGAAAAGCACGGCGGAACAGTCGATGTAGAAAGCGAAGTAAGAAAAGGAAGCACATTCACAATACATATTCCTAGAACATATGAAAAAGAAAGTTAGAGTATTACTATGCGAAGATGATCCCAACCTCGGTATCCTCTTGTCTGAATATTTGAATGCAAAAAATTTCGAAACAGACCTCGCTACAGATGGTGCAGAAGGAAGTAAGATGTTCAAGAAAAATTCTTACGATTTCATCATCCTCGATGTGATGATGCCGATCAAAGATGGCTTCACATTAGCTGCTGAAATTCGTCATGAAGACAAACATATTCCTATCCTTTTCCTTACTGCTAAGAGTATGAAAGAAGATACGCTTGAAGGATTCAAAGCGGGTGCAGATGACTACATGACCAAGCCTTTCAGCATGGAAGAACTTTTGGTGAGAATGACCGCCATCTTGCGTCGTTCCGCTGCACTTCCTGATGATGATGAAGTATTGGAATTCACCATTGGTAAATACCACTTCGATTACAACAAGCAACGCTTGCTAATCAATGGTGAAGAACAAAAATTGACCACGAAAGAAAACGAGTTGCTTTACTTGCTCTGCAAAAACGTGAATGGTGTGATGGAAAGAACTTTTGCACTAAAAGCAATCTGGGGAGATGACAATTACTTCAACGGAAGATCTATGGACGTTTACATCGCGAAGTTGAGAAAACACCTCGCACAAGATGAAAGTGTTGAAATATTGAACATCCACGGAAGAGGGTTTAAGCTCATCGCTTCTTCATAGAAAGCGAGTGAATTGCATATATTTGCGTCAAACAATCGGTTTATGAGCAAAAACTCGTCATTATCTTTCGCATTTGGCAAGAAAAACTTCTTGTTTGTTCTTGGTGGCCTTGCAGTTGTCCTTATTGGCTTTATGCTAATGAGCGGTGGTGGCTCTCCTGATCCAAATGTCTTTAATGCCGACGAATTATTCAGTGCCCGCCGCATCACAGTTGCCCCGATCGTAGTATTGATCGGCTATGTGATTATCGGTTATGGTATCATGCTCAACCCGAATAAAAAGGAATCATGACCCTTCTGCAGGCTATCATTATTGCCATCGTTGAAGGTCTTACTGAATTTCTTCCCATCTCGAGCACTGGGCACATGATTATCGCCCAGCATCTAATGGGTGTTCCCGACGATGCATTCACCAAAATGTTTATTATCACTACGCAATTCTCAGCCATCCTGAGTGTGGTAGTGCTCTATTGGAACCGATTCTTTCAATCTTTCACATTCTATTTCCGACTCCTCGCTGCATTCATTCCTGCGATGGTACTCGGTTTTCTATTGAATGACTACATCGAGTCTCTGCTGGAAAGCGTGCTCGTGGTGGCGATCACATTGCTTTTGGGCGGTTTTGTATTGATCTTGATCGATAAATACCTCAACCCAAAAGAGGAAACTGAAGTGACCTATCCAAAGGCTTTTAAAATTGGACTATTCCAGTGTATCGCTATGATTCCAGGTGTAAGCCGATCTGCCGCCACCATTATCGGAGGTATGACACAAGGCCTCACGCGCAAGCAAGCAGCGGAATTCTCGTTTTTCCTAGCGGTGCCCACTATGTTTGGCGCTTCAGTACTCCAACTATACAAAGGCCTTAAAAACGCTCCCGACGTGTTTTCTGGCGATAATATCACTACGCTGGTAGTTGGAAACATCGTTGCGTTTATAGTGGCTGTAATCGCCATTAAAGGCTTTATCAGCATTCTTACTAAATTTGGATTCAAAGGATTTGGTTACTACCGCATCATACTAGGCGCTATTCTCCTCATCCTCATTGCAAACGGTATCGATCTGCAAATCACCGACTGATTTGAAAACAAAGATTTCTGCTGCCATCATCACGTTCAATGAAGAGCGTAACATACAGCGCTGCCTCGAATCACTTCAAGGTGTTGCGGATGAAATTGTAGTGGTCGATTCATTCTCTAAAGATCGTACGGAAGAAATCTGTAAATCATTCGGTGTGCGCTTCATCCAGAATCCTTTTGGCGGCCACATTCAACAAAAGAATTTTGCCATCGATCAAACCTCTCATGATTGGGTGCTTTCACTCGATGCGGATGAGGCTCTCGATGATACCTTGAAGCAATCGATTCTCGCAGTAAAAGAAAATCCAACGCAGCTCGGTTATTCTTTCAATCGTCTCACTAACTACTGTGGGCATTGGGTGAAATACAGTGGATGGTATCCCGACACCAAAGTACGTCTCGTGCATAAAGCAAATGCGCGTTGGACTGGTATCAACCCCCATGATCGACTCGATATGCTCCACGATGAATCAGTGGGACACCTCGATGGAGATCTGCTTCACTACAGCTACTACACGCGTGAAGACCATTTGAAACAAATTGAGTTCTTTTCGAACATCGCAAGCAAAGAACTTTTTGAAAGAAATAAAACCACCAACTGGTTCATGATTGGGCTCAAAATGGTCGCTCAGTTTTTAAAAAATATTCTATTCAAAAAAGGATTTCTCGATGGCGCCACAGGCTGGACTATCGCGCGTTTGAGCGCTTATGCGACCTATAAAAAGTATTCTAAATTGATGAAACTACATCGTGATTCAAAAGCCTAATCATATCATTATTTCCCGCACGGATAGCATCGGCGACGTGATGCTTACCTTGCCTATGACAGGCTTTCTGAAATCCATTTTCCCTGAAATAAAAATCTCATTCATTGGTCGTTCTTATACACAAGCGATCATTGAAGCATGCAATCATGTAGATGAATTCATCAACTGGGATGCGGTTTCCAAGCTTTCATCCGAAGATCAAATTTCTGCTTTACGAAAAACAAATGCTGATGTGATCATTCATGTATTTCCAGAAAAAGAAGTCATGACAATTGCAAAAAAAGCTGGAATCAAACATCGCATCGCCACGGGCCGCAGATGGCACTCTCTATCGACTTGCAATCATCCCGTTTTCTTTTCTAGAAAAAAATCGGATCTCCACGAGTCGCAACTTAACTTCAAACTGCTGCGTCCGCTTGGAGTCAACGATGTTCCATCCCTCGCGATAATAGCGGAATACAGCGGATTTCGCGCAGTTGAAAGTGATCTATCAAAATGGAATGATCTCCTTCATTCTGATGCTCCAAAAATTATTCTCCATACACTTTCAAAAGGAAGTGCTGTCAATTGGAGCTTCGCTCAATTCGAGCAACTCGCTGAAACCTGCATTCAGCATGGCTGGCAAGTCATCATAAGCGGAACCGCTCCTGAGGGTGAACGCATTCGTGCAGAAAGTAAATTGCTTCAAATGAAGGTGCACGACCTCACTGGTCAGCTATCTCTTTCACAATTTATTTCTTTTATAGGAAAATGTGATGCTCTCGTTGCAGCCAGCACGGGTCCACTGCATATCGCGTCAGCTCTAGGGATTGAAGCTGTTGGGCTCTACTCTCCTAAACGTCCTATCCATCCTGGTCGTTGGGCACCTATTGGAAAAAATGCAAACTTTTTTGTAGCAAACGAACACCCTGAATCTGGTGTTTTAGAAATTTCAGCGAATGCTGTTTTCGATTTTTTGAACGCTCGTATAGCGAATTAAAAAGGAGTGAAAGAATACGTAGAAGGTCACTCCCACCTGCGTTTCAAGCGTGTCTTCTGTAATGAATGACAATGCACAAATCACAAAGAAAGCCATGTATACTAAACTATTTCTCCAGTATTTTCTTGTGATGGGATAAAGGAAAAAGACTATAAAAAATAATCCGCCAAAAATTCCGAGCGCCACGAAATAAGTCAAATACTGATTATGGGCACGCAATCTATTTTTCTCCGAAAGCCCCGTCTGATCTAGCACGTAGCGCTCCTTAAACGCTGCTTTCAGATCTCCCGTTCCCACACCAAACCATGGATGATCTTTCAAAATATGGGTGCCCGTTTTCCAAAATTCTAATCTTTGAAAAACCGAATGACCATTCGGGCTGCCTCCATTTCTATAATTGTCTAATTCAAAAAAGATTTTGTCTAATCGCTTATCGATCCCTGATTTTTTTCCATAATAAGCACTCGGAATACCACGCTCTATCTGATCAATATCATCATTCGACAAGGCTTCCACAGCGTCCATATCCTTCTTCTTTCCCAAGGATGTGATGTAGCGAATCAGTGTCCACTTCACCTCGTTTCCCTTATAATCTGTACTGTCAAATGGAATCTCACTTCGCTCGTCCCACGAAGCTTTCAGCTCATTCCACGCAATAAAGCGCATGATATAATGACCGTTCTCTAGTTGCTTATTCTCCAGATAGTGCGTGTACTTTTCACCGCGTGGTGTCGATGCATCAAGCGATGCTTCTGAGATTTCCTCTGCATCAAAATAGCGCTGGTAGCGATTAATCACAAACATCGTGGACATTACTGCCAAGCCAATCATTACCACTGGTACGCCAATCTTCATCCAGCGATCTTTGAGTTGGCTAGACACATACAAGGTATATAAAAAAACAAGCGCACCGAGTAATGTAAACCCAGTCACCGATTCAATAATCCAAAGGAAATAGATGAATAATAAGATCACTAACGTGCCTAATACAACGCCCATCCCGCGGCGCATCCAGCGCACCATAATGATCGATGCACCAAACACCAACAACATGCTAAAACGTATGTGAGAAATGAAGATGGATATATCCCGAATGTTGAGAATGCGCTTGCTAGAAAAGCCGAAATAAACCCAAAGACAACAAAGCGTTGCTACAACCAATGATGCTATAAACAATCGAAACAGCCACTCCAGCGCGCGTTCACTCATCGGCCGCAATGTGGCAATCAAGAAGGGCATGAAAAGCAATGGTAGCTTCATTCTCAAGTCCCACATCCCAAAGCCGAAATCAGAACTCCAAATCAAACCAATGACCGACAATAGATAGATGGCCATCGGAATGAAATACAAAGGCTCTTTAGTAAAAACACGGAGGTAGCTACCAGCACTGCGATCTGTAAGGTGTGCATTCAGCAAATTCAACAACCAAACTCCCACCAACCAAAACGATCCAAAGGATATAAAAAAGTTAGAAAAGGACAGCGCCGCCAGTACGATAGCGAAGCCCATCCATTGGAGAACGTCCAATATTTGGATACGAAGGGAGGCAGTCATAAAGAAAACGTTGGCTTTGGTCGTGCTTACTTCTTGGTATACGTTCCATTCAGCACGGCACTATAACTCGAATTCAACGTTTCTATTGCCTTAGCAATGCACGGATCTTGTGGAAGGGTCGCTTTTATTCTTCCACTCTGGTAATAATAGCGAGAAACAATCTCGTTTTCAAGGTATTCCTTAATCTGTGACTTGAATTTTTTGAGGTCTTGTTCTTTGTTAGGAGCAATCTTCGCGTACAAACTTGCAAACTCATTTTCAGAGCCTTCGTAGTACATTTCGTTCTTCGCTACTCTCTCTAGCTCTTTGTAAACGGCCTCAGTAGCCGTGTTGTACTCGAACTTCTGGGTCATCGCCCAATTGATGAACTCATTGTACTCGGCGTCCGACAATCGGAAAGTATCTGCGCTGTCAATCTGAGCATGGCTATTGGCATATTTCGTTGCCCAATGGAAACCGATCCAATTATTCACCAATCCCATCATCACATTGCTCGCCTCTTCGTCTTTTACTTCGATATCTGGAGAAATACCGCGACCGTCATAAACGGTGCGTCCGCCTTTCGTTTTGAATGGCTTGATCAATGAATCGCTAACTGCTTTCACTTGACCATCCTTGTCATCGCGATGAGAGTAATCTAATCGCTGAATACATCTTCCGCTCGGAGTGTAATATTTTGCCACTGTAATTTTTACTAGCGTATTGTATGCTAAATCCTTTGTCTGCTGCACCAATCCCTTACCAAAGGATTCACTTCCCACCACTACCGCACGATCTAAATCTTGTAAGCTTCCACTCACAATTTCTGATGCCGATGCTGACATGCCATCTACCAACACCACCAATGGAATCTCCGTGTCCAACGGATCTACCGTTGCTGTGTAAATTTTATTCCACTCGTCGATCTTTCCTTTTGTTCGAACGATTTCTGTTCCTTTCGGAACAAAGAAATTGACAATGCTAATGGCCTCTCTTAACAATCCACCTCCGTTGCCACGTAGATCTAATACACATCGTTCCATATTCTTTTTCTTCAAGTCCATAAATGCAGAACGCACTTCTTGGCTTGCCGTCTGTGTAAATCCCGTCAATTGGATATAACCTGTCTTGCCATCATTCAACATCGCGAAATAAGGCACATCTGGGATCTTAATCTCTTCACGTGTCACCTTGATGGTCTGCGGCGCCACTAGGCCTTCTCTGCGCACTATTACCTCTACCACACTCCCAGGCTGACCCATCAACAAGTCTGAAATTTCATCATGTGTTTTTCCTTCAACACTTTTTCCAGCAACAGAAATAATGATATCGCCCGCCTTCAATCCCGCTTTTACGGCTGCATAATTTTGATACGGCTCTACAATGGTAATCTTACCATCAATGGTATTCACCGATGCGCCTATGCCCCCGTATTGCCCGGTTTGCATGAACATCGCATCTTCTACTTTTGATTCTGGGTAATAAACGGTGTAAGGATCCAACGAGCGCAACATGGCGTCAATACCGGTTTTCATCAATGTGCCGGGCTTGGTATCATCCACATAGTAGATATTCAATTCTTTGTAAAGCGAAGTGAATATTTCTATGTTCTTAGAAATTTCAAAATACTCATCAGTTAGTGTTGCCGATGTAGCAAGCACTCCAACAAGGCAAAGAGAAACAATCCATCTCTTTGGTTTTTTGAAAAATGATGATAAACTATTCATTGTTTTCTTTCAATTCTGGTTTGGATAATTGGCCTTTCAATTTTTTCATTGACTCAAATAGCTTGCCGTACACGTAAGCGTAGTTAGGCATTTGGCGTCCGGTGAAAATGATCATGAGGGCCATCTGTTTTTGCTGTGCTACCAAAGGTTCATAGATCAGCGACTTGTGTCTTCTGTAAGCCTCGCGCATCAAGCGTTTGATACGGTTGCGGTCGTGAGCACGTTTATACAAACGCTTCGAAACTGTCATCAAGACTTGCACCGGCACGGGCTCATCTAACTCCACAGGCATATATACAAACACCATCGCCGCTGATTTAATGCTCATGCCATTTGCATAAACATCATCAATCAGCTTTTTTCTACAAAGACGTTCGGCTTTCGAAAAGGTCTCGCCCGCCGGATATGATAGCACATCACTCACCCATTCAACTATTGCGCTAAGGCGTACTTAGCATAATTCTTCGTTACATCAATCGCTTGCTTAAAATCTTTATCTGCCTCCAACAACACCATAAACATGGCGTCGTCATCAAACTGATGTCTTGCGATTTGTGCTTTCAATCTATTCTTCAATTCTGGTGTCACTTTGCGAAGCGTGGAAGCCTGCGCTTTGATTCCCTTGTCTGAAGCCTTCTTCAGAAGTTCAGCGATCATCGCATCCGTCACCACAAACTTCTTCACGAAGTCTTGCGCGTTTTTATACTTCGACAAATCTTTGCGATGCGCATCGGTGTAATCGAATGCATATTCTCTTACAACGCCCGAATAGCTCAGGTCTCCCAATACTCCATTCAAATAAATAGAATCAATTGGAACGAAGATATCTGGCATAATTCCACCACCTCCATACACTGTTCTATTCTTTCCACCCAATGTGGTGTATCTCAAACTGTCCGGGAAATGGATGCTATCCGCACTTGTCAATTCTCCACTGATTAAACGCTGATGGAAATCTCCTGCGTAATCAATGCTATCACCGTATGGCTTCTGAATGCAGCGGCCGGTCGGTGTGTAGTATCGAGCCACCGTCAAGCGCAATGCGCTACGGTCTGGTAGTTCAATCTCGTGTTGTACCAAGCCTTTTCCGAATGATCTGCGACCAACAGTTACCGAACGATCCCAATCTTGAAGGGCACCCGCTACGATTTCACTCGCAGAAGCTGAACCTTGGTCGATCATTACCACCACTTCCATCTCAATGAAATCTCCTGTTTTACTCGACTTCATTTCTTCTCTTCCTTGGTGCGTTCCTTCGGTATAAACGATCATTTTTCCTTTTGGTAAAAACTCCTCGATCATGCGTGTTGCCTGATCCAAAAGCCCGCCGCCATTGCCGCGTAGGTCCATGATCAATTTCTTTGCTCCCGATTTCTGTAAATTAGAAGTCGCTTCATAAAACTCATCGTAAGTGGTTTGTGCAAAGCGATCAATCTTAACATAACCGGTTGTATCATTTACCATAAACGAAGCCGCAACGCTTTCAATCGGAATGCTGCCACGCGTAATAGTAAATTGTAAATTATCCTTTTCTCCCAAGCGCTTTACACTAACATTCACTCCACTGCCCTTCTTGCCTTTTAGCAATTTCTGCGCTTTGTCTGAATCGAGTTCTTTTCCAGAAATTTCTTTTCCTTCTACCATCACAATACGGTCACCTGCCTTGAGACCCGCCTGCTCAGATGGCCCGCCAGGAACGGTTTTCACGACCATCAATGAATCGCGTAAAATCAAAAACTCAACACCAATACCATCAAATTTACCCTCCAACTGCTCTTGCGCATCTGCTAGGTCTTCTGGGTTCATGTAGTAGCTGTGTGGATCGAGATTTTTCAAGATGCTCTCAATGGCATCGTCAATCAACTTCTTTTTGTCAACGCTATCCACGTAATTATCTTCGATGAAGTCGATCAAGCTCACTAGCTTGTTGGGATTTTCTTCGGTGCCCGTTTTTACAGACAGCAAATTTTGATCGTCTAGGTTTGTTCCAATGAACATCCCCCCAATCAATGTCAAAGCAAAAAATATTGGTTGAAGTGCAGATGGTCTTTTCTTGTTGGGATCAGCTGCCGCTTCGATTTTGTCCACTCTCTCGTTATTCATATTATTTATCTTGGAGATTCTCCCAAGTCTTATGCAAAGTAAGCGTTTTCGACGTTGCTTAAAATATTATTCGCAAAATTTATAGGTCGGTGATTTGCACCACTTCCAATCCCGCTTTTTTCAAAAAATCAATTCCAGTTCTGTCTTTATACTCGTCGATATATACCATTCGGCGAATACCTGATTGCAAAATCAATTTACAGCACTCCTTGCATGGACTCAGTGTGATATAAAGCGTGCTGCCTGCCGCATTGTTCGTTGAGCGTGCTACTTTCAAAATAGCATTGGCCTCCGCGTGCAATACATACCAATGTGTTTCGCCCTCATCATTCTCACACACATTCGGAAATCCACTAGGGGTTCCGTTGTATCCATCACTGATGATCATCCCGTCGCGCACCAAGATGGCCCCTACCTGCTTGCGCTGACAATGGGACAGTTTAGCCCATTCTGTAGCCATTTTCAAGTAGGCCTTGTCGTATCGCAATTGCTTGTCAGCTTCCATAAAATTTTATTTGTAAAAAAAAAGAAACCACTCCTAGGAGCGGCTTCTATCAAATCATTATTTCTTCAAAAATCAATACTCATCTTCATTGAAGAAAAAGTCTTCTTTCGTTGGATAATCTGGCCAAATGTCTTCGATGCTTTCGAATACTTCTTCGTCATCTTCAATCTGCTGAAGATTCTCTACCACCTCAAGCGGTGCGCCTGTTCTCATCGCGAAGTCGATAAGCTCATCTTTTGTTGCTGGCCATGGCGCGTCTTCGAGGTATGATGCTAATTCTAGTGTCCAGTACATATCTTAATGTTTTTGTAGGTTCAACTCTTGTTACGGAACGCGAAAGTAAAATTTTATTTCAAACTTTATCATTCTATCTGCGAAACGTGAAAAAATAAGATGGTTGCCTCTGATTTTAAACCAGTCCCTCTTGAATGGCAATGCGCACTAATCCTGCAATGTTATGACAATCAAGCTTTTGCATTAGGTTGGTGCGGTGGGTGTCAACTGTGCGGTGCGAAATAAATAATCGATCTCCCACCTCTTTATTGGACATTCCTTCTGCAATTAGCTTTAAAATCTCGACTTCTCGCTCTGTTAATCCTGATAATCGCTCACTTTTCGCTCCATCCCGGCTCAAAAGCACAGTGTGCGCTTCTTCTGAAATATGTTGTCTTCCCGCACGTACGTTTTCAATGGCTTCGATCAATTCATTTTTCGAACTATTCTTGATCAAATAGCCGTCAGCACCATTATCCAGCAACATTTGAATCATGGCTTTTTCATCATGCATGGTAAGAATGATGACTTTTATTTCAGAAAATTCGCGTTTGATCTGCTTGGTAGCTTCAATGCCATTCATCACAGGCATATCGATATCCATCAGCACCATGTCTACTTTGAGAATGCGCAATGTATCGAGTGCCTCTTGTCCATTACGGCATACGGCCACCACATCATAGGCACTCTCATTTTGCAACAAGGCACCAATACCATCGGTCACGATGGCGTGATCATCCACGAGGAGTATTCTAAGAGACACTTTTTGAGGTAAAATTTCCTCACAAATATAAGCGAACTTCGCCTAGCTAATGGGAACTCTCACCGTTGCTACCGATCCTGATTTAGGGCCTGCCTCCCATGTTACCTCACCACTCACGGTGCTCAATCGAGAAGTAATATTCATCAATCCAATTCCCTCTTTCTTAGTTGTTGGGTCAAACCCCTTTCCGTTGTCTTCAACGATCAATACTAGATTCGTTTTATTCTTGAAAAATTGAATATTCACTTGTGATGCGCCGCTGTGCTTGATGATGTTGTTTATCAATTCCTGACACACACGATATAAACCAACTTCCACTCGTTCATTGAAACGTTCACCTTCTACTTTAAAATGCTCCAATTGATATTGAATAGAAGTCAGTCCCAAACTCTTTTGAAGCATGTCTTCTAATGCAGGAAGCAATCCTCTTTCTCCCAAAGCTTTCGGCATCATTTGATGAGAAATGGTGCGCACTTCTTGACACGCTTCATCCAGCACTTTGGTAAGTTTTTCCATTTTGTCACTCGACTCACTATTCATGGAAAGCCCTTCCCAGCTGAGCTTTAGGCCACTTAATTGTTGTCCGATTCCGTCGTGCAGATCTTTTGCAATGCGCTTTCGTTCTTCTTCTGTTGCATCAAACACTGCTTCCAATCCTCGCTCGCGCTCGCGCACCAATTCTTTTTGAAGCTTTGTTTCTTGCTTTAGTTTGTAACCTAAATAGTAGAAATATGCTGCTATCAAGAGCAGGATAATCACAATGATGGCTCCAATTTGAATACGTTTTTTTTCTTGCTCTTTTAGTTCATTTTCTTTTTTCAAAAATTCATTCTCTTGCTCTTTCTTCTCCACTTCAAACTTCGTTTGCATTTCAGCCATTAAACCTGCTCTTTCCTCATTGTACAAGGTGTCGCGTAAAGCGATGTAAGCCACCAAAGCTTTTGTAGAAAGTTCCCCTTGACCTGTTCTGGCATAAGCCTCTGCAAGTCCGCTATACGCTTGCAATCTGATACGACCTATTTTTTCTTGATCTGCCAATTCACGTGCTCTTTCGAAATAAGGTATGGCTTCCTTTGGTTTGCCCAGCGCATTGAGTATTGCACCAATGTTTCCTGTAGCTGTCATTTCTCCAGACTTTTCTCCTGTCGCCAAACTGACGTCTAAAGCATCTTTATAAACCTCGTATGCTTTTTCCAATTGCCCTTCTTTGCGATACACCACACCGAGGTTGATGCTGATGTTTCCCAGATCCACTAATGAGCCAACTTCTTCGAAGTGCGTTCGTGCTTTCTCATACCATTCGATGGCTTCTTTTGTATTTCCTTGCTCCTGTAAGCAAATACCTATATTGCCAGCAGCGCCGCCCTTTGCATACACAAATCCAATCGCATCAGAAATATCATAACATTTTCGTGCGCACTTTAAACTCTCTGCCCAATTTCGATCTTTTTGATAAATAGATGAGAGGGCATTATATGTTTGCGCGATGGCTCCTGAATCACCAATCGCTTCGAATATCCGCAATGATTCCAAACCATAATACAACGCACTATCTAGCTTTACTTGATCGGTATAAATATTTACATACTTATTCAAACTCGAACCAATTGCGCGCTTGTCATCTCTTTTTTTTCTAATATTATATGCAATGTGATTGGTAGACAAGGCCTCTTGATAACGGCCCGATCTATAGTAAGCAACGGCTAAAATATTTGCTGCATTTGCGATCTCGGTGCTGTCCTTTGTGCCTTTCGCTATTTGAAATAATTCTTCACCATATTGAAGTGATCGACGCGCATCAATCGAATGCAAACCCCAGCTCAAATCAGACAACGCAGGTATGCGATCCGCACCTTTCAACGTAGGCAGAACCTTGGCCAGGCTATCCAATTGAGCGTTTTGTGCATGCATCAATAAAGCACCAAACATGAAACTCGTCAGCAGTAATATTCTCGTAATCATGCCGCCAAATTAATCATATTTCACTGTCTTCGATTGGCTAATAAAACAGGCGGACCACCATCAAAAGGATTATCTCCACGACCAATACTGTGTGCTTGAATTCCCGCCGCTTTGATAATCGCACGGTCACCAAATCGATGACGAATACTATCCATCGCTTGATACAATCCAATGCGCTCTTCTGTATCATCAAACAAATTGATTTGATATCCACCACTTACGAGATGACTAAACTTCACTCCTACCAAACGTATCAAAACTCTACGCTGATAAAGCTTTTCAAACAACTCTAATACTTTCGGCACCAGTAAATGATCGGCGCTTGTAAATGGAATACGACACTGCATGGTCTGCGTTTGAAAGTCAGAATAGCGCAGTTTCATCGTCACACACGATGTCAGTTTATCTCCCTTGCGCAATTGATAAGCAAGGTTTTCTGTCATTGCAATCAATAGTCCGCGAAGCTTTACTACATCTATTGTATCCTTATCGAACGTTCGTTCGGTTGAGATCGATTTTCGTTCATGAAATGGAATCACCGGACTATCATCGATACCGTTTGCTTTTTTCCAAATCATCTCTCCATTTTCACCCAAAGTGCGGCGCAGCAACTCCACGGGCATCTCTTGCAGGGTGCGGATTTCCTTGATGCCAAGATTGCGCAATGTCTGATAGGTTTTTTCTCCTACCATCGGAATTTTTCGAATGGATAACGGTGCCAAAAAATGACGTTCGTTGCCTCGCTGTATCATCATTTGATTATTCGGCTTCGCCTCGCCCGTAGCCACTTTTGAAACGGTCTTATTCGCAGATAAACCAAACGATATCGGCAAGCCCGTTTCCTTGATCACTTTCTGACGCAACTCGGAAGCAAACTGCAAACAACCAAAAAAACGATCCATCCCCGTTAGATCACAATAAAACTCATCGATCGAGGTCTTCTCGAAAACGGGTACCGCAGATTGTACAATCTCACTTACGATATCTGAATACTTTAAATAACTCGAACTATTCCCGCGAATAATAATCGCCTCAGGACATAACTGACGGGCCAACTTCATTGGCATCGCAGAATGCACCCCAAATGCCCGCGCCTCATAACTACAAGACGCTACCACTCCTCTATCACTGGTCCCCCCTATCAATACCGGCTTGCCATTCAATCGTGAATCCATCAGCCGCTCTACTGATACAAAAAAGGTGTCCAAGTCCATATGCATGACCGACCTTTCCATCTTTGATTAATTAATTTGTTAGGATAAATGCTTCGAAAACCCGTGAGCGTGACTTGGGCTTTCTTGGTGCTAATATAATTAGTTTTACTAAATATATTAGCAAAAAAAGTAAAAAGCATAAAAAAGGCTGCCTTTTCAGACAGCCCTTGTATTTTGATTCAATTATTTCTTGATTCCTGAAGCATCATCATCGTTCTCTTCATCCTCATCATCGGTAATTCCCGCTCCATCATCGTCATTTTCTTCGTCCTCATCATCTACAATCGGAGCACCTCCGCCTGAAGCTAATGTACTCGGACCCTCACCTGTTCCTTGATCGTCAACTGGATCACCTGAGATGTCTAAAGCCTTCTGGAAACCTACGGTTGGCGCAGGATTCATAAGCTCTTCATCCTTGGTGCATGACGCTAAGACAAGTACGAGTGCGAATAAAAATGATATGTACTTTAATGACTTCAACATGCTTCTACTCTTATTTTCACTAACAAAGATAGTTAAACCTTTGACTTATACAACACTTAGATTAAAAAAGTTCGTGAAAATTAACAGGAATAATTATTTCTACCCGAGTACCTAGTACTTCCCCCGTCTCTGACTGAATCTGCACAGGACCAATGAGTTGGATGTCTTCCTTGGTCATCTTTTTTATCAGTTCTATCCGGTTTTTTGTAATCTGCATTCCCTTCGAAATGTGACTGTCGGTGTCCATTTTCGACTTCAAGGAGTTATCCACCCCAATCCCATTGTCCAAAATAACCATGCGCAGCGAAGAACCCTCCTGGCGAATATCCACCTCTACTTTTCCCAAACTCTCTTTCGGAAGCAGTCCATGCCATATCGAATTTTCCAAAAAAGGCTGCAATAACATCGCAGGCACCTTCACCGCATCCAATGCAATTGCCGGATCAATGCGAATCTCATATTCAAACTTATCCTTGAATCGCATGTGCTCTAATTTCAGATAAAGCTCCAATCGCTCCATCTCTTCACGCAATGGCGTAATGGTCTCCTGACTACTGTCCAAATTCTTTCGAATCAATCGCGCAAAATCACTCAAATACCTATTCGCTGCCAAGCGATCTTGTCGGTTGATATAGTACTGAATACTATTCAATGCATTGAAAATAAAATGGCGATTCATGCTTGAATTCAACGACTGCTGCTCCAAAGTCAACATGCGCGAACGCATTTCTAAACGCTCTCGGTCAAATCGGGCACGCGTTACTCTTCGACGCACATACCACACCGCTGTTACCAACGCCCCGCCTAGCAACACTTCCAGCGCAATAAACCACCATGTCAACCAAAAAGGAGGATGGATCACAAAGTGAAAAATAGCTGGCTCACTGTAAGTCCCAAATCTATTTACCGCCCGCACTTTAAACGTGTACTCACGATAAGGCAAGTTGCTGTAGGTAATGAAATTTGATTTGGTCAATGCCTGCCAATCCTCATCAAATCCTTCCAATAAAAATTGATATTGAATGTCTTCAGGATAAGTGGTACTGATGCCTGTAAATTGAAATGTAAAGTGATTGTTTTTATAACTCACCTCCAGGTTCTCCGGCAGGCCTGTCGCGGGATTCACTGTTGCATTAAACTTGCTCCAATCGGGAGTCAAGAAACTCAACTGCACTAATGTAATCGCCACTTTTGGATCTACCTTCTTATCGCGCTCTCGCAACTTTTCGATATCAAGCGCCATCACTCCCTCGGCCGTTCCAAACCACAACAACCCTTTCGGATCAATGTACACGGCGTTCAGATTGGTCTCCAAACTAATCAGTCCGTCCTCCAATCCATAACGGCGCTTAATCAAAGCGTTTTCTTTCAGTCGCTCGCCCACTTCAATGCTATACAATCCATTGTTTGTGCCGATCCACATTTGATCGTTATAGTATTTCAAAAAATTAATCGAGTTGGCTCCGCCTACTTCTTCTGTTCCAATAGCAGAAAATCCATTGCCCCTGAAAATGGCTAATCCATTCTGTGTTCCCACCCAGACGCGGTTTTCACGATCCACTTCTACACAATATGCCGTTTGATCGGGCAATCCATTTTTATCATCATACTTCACAAATCGCTCATTGTTCATGCAGTAAACTCCTGTGCGCGTAGCCATCCAAATATTCCCAGCACGATCTTCTTTGATATTTCGAATGCGCGTTTTGGGATGTCCTTCCAAATGTTTGAAACTGCGAATGGCTCCGTCTTTCCAATAACACAAGCCATTTGCGGTGCCAATCAATAAGCGTCCTTGACTATCCTCGTATAATGCCAACACCATTGGATCTAACAAACTATCATCTTCAGCATAACTCTTGAAACGCCCTTTGGAGTAGCTAAACAGACCAAATGATCCACCAAACCACAACATTCCATTGCGGTCAGTAGTACTGGTCCAAATACGATCATTGCCTTGTAATTCTTCAAAACTAAAATGCATGATGGAGTCCTTTGTCAAATGACAAACTCCTTGATCAAACGTCGAAAACCACAGTTCTCCCGCGGGATCGGTGGTGATAGACATCACGGCATCACTGCTCAAACCTTCTGATTTTGTGTAGGAAAAAAATGCGCGTCCTGTGAATTTTAACAAACCACTACCATACGAACCCAACCAAATATTGCCTTCAAAATCGCAAAGGATATCTCGGATATCCGGCGTTTTCAATCCATTGTTTTGATCAAAATAAGTGATGCCATTTTCTTCTACGAGATAGAATCCAAATCGAGAAGACAACCACTTGCGGCCCTGTTCATCTATTGTTACACCTGTTAATGTGGTCGCTTCTAACCCTTCCTCCACACCAAACACTGTTGCTACTTTTTGTGAGGTAATATGCAGCAAACCCATGCCCTTTGTGGCGACCCAGAGGCCTTGTGCGCCGTCGCTTTCAGCATCAAACAAACTCACTTCGTCTGATTCCGGTTCCCAAAAAAGTTGAATTCCCTGATTCTGACAAAGGAATATTTTCTCTTTTGTCACTATGAAAAAACTTCCGTCGCCACGAGCAACAAACGCTTTAATGTGCGAACTAAAAGGCTCGCCTTTATCAACAGGATACGTCACTCCTGTACCTGGAGTGTAATAACAAATTCCATTCTCTGTACCGATCCAAACGCGTTGATCTGTTTCTTGAAACAATGAATTGACGCTGCTTTCCTTGAGATCGTTTTCGAACTTATAACTCTTTATACTATTGGAAAAAATTTCGCTCACGCTTCCCGATGAACCAATAAGCATCGTTCCTGATGATAGTTCTGTAAGCGCGCTTACTTGATTATTCAACAATCCATCTTGGCGATTGTAGCTGACAAATTCTCTTCCATCAAAACGAGAAACGCCGCCGAGTGTACCCACCCATATAAATCCACGACGGTCTTGATAGAGCGATCGTACTTGCGATTGCGTGAGACCTTCTTTGAGAGAATATTGCAAAAAAGAATAGCGCTGTGCCTCAGCATCAGCGCACCATAGTACAAGTGCAAATAGAAGCAGGATGAATTTTTTCATCATCCTATATTTTCAATCTTATCCAAAAACTCTTGCAGCTTGCGGCGTGCCACGGGCACTTGCGTGCCGTCAGAGAGTACGGCAATCAAACCTTCATTTCGCAAAAACTCTTTTAAGTGATGTGCGATATTGATGATGTGTGATTTGTGAACTCTAAAAAACATATTCGTATCCAAGCGATCTTCGAATGCCTTGATACTTCGGCTGCTCATGTATTTTTTTCCACCTACTAAATAAATCATGGTGTAGTTTTCCATGGCTTCAAGGTGAATAATTTCTGTATTTCGAACAATGGCCAATCCATCTTTCGTAGGAATGACGGTCTTTTCCACACTATTAGTAAGCACGATGTCTTGCAACACTTTTGTAAGGCGATCATCATCCACCTTCGGGCTTCGCTTGAGATCTGCGTTCTCTTTTGCCTTTGCCACCGCGCGTTGCAGCTCTTCGATGTCGATTGGTTTTTCGAGATAATCGATCGCGCTTTCTTTAATCGCGCGAAGCGCGTGTTCACGAAACGCTGTCGTAAACACCACTTGAAAACGACGGTCGGGCATGCTTTCTAAAAAACTAAAACCATCTTCACCCGGCATCATAATATCTAAAAAAACGAGGTCTGGATTTACGTCATCCACCATCGACCGAGCTTCCCTCGCGCCTCCTGCAGTCCCCGCCACCTCTACGTCTGGACAATATTCTTCCAGCAGCATTTTCAAATTTTCGCGTGCAAATTCTTCGTCATCGATGATAATAGCAGAAAGCCGTTTAGCCATTTTTTTTCGTTTGGCGCAAGATACGAGATTCCGCTGTGCGGAGAATTCTCGATTCTCGATTCTTGATTCTCGATGAGGGCGCTCCACGGATTGGCCTCTCGCTCCTTTCATTTTTGTAATTGCTTTGCAATTACAACATTCTCTACGCTCGAGGACCCAGCTTAACGTGTATATATGCGAAAAAGTGAAAAAAGTGGAAAGCTATTGCTTTCCACTTTTTTCACTTTTTCGCATTCCTTCCCAGAAAGCTTTGGGTCCCCGAGCGTAAAGCTCATTTTCATGCGAAGCAAGAAATGATGAGCTTGGAGCGAGGGGCAGTCCCAATCCGTGGCCCGCCCTCTTCCAAGAACCATCCCTCGATATACTCGCTACGCGAGCACTCGGGAACCTCAAGATCCAGGAACCAAGACCAATGAACCCCAAAAAAAACTATCTTTGATAAACTGAAGAACTCGAATAAAATCAAATGAAACTTCTTCTAAAAAAAATATCACTAACACTCCCATTGCTAATCATAGCAACGGGAGTGTTTTCTCAGACTTTTAGTGTAAGGTTTGGTAGAGGAGAAGAGACGGGCATTCAAGCGAACTGCAGGTCTTCGTTGATTTTGAATGACACCATTTATTCATCAGTATCAGAGGTGCCAAATGGTATTGGTCTTGAAACGATTTACAAACTTACTTTTCAAGGAGAAGTAATTGATACCTTTCAGATCACCCATCCTTCTGGAGGTATTTTCTCCGGATGGTCCGACTATATTCAGAATCTGGATGGTGACTTAATTATTTCCAATATTCTTCAAGACAGCACGCTAGACAATAGAAGGTTTGGTGTTATCACTAGGTTCGACACATTTGGAAACAAATTGTGGCAGCACATTTATGGTGATTCGTTGCATAATTATTATCTCTACCAACTAAAACCGACGAGTGACGGCGGAATAATCGCAATAGGAAGCGCCGCATTGACTCCGTCTTTTCCTAAGTTCTATGTTGTTAAAACGGATGCGGATGGCAACATTGAATGGGAAAAGTTTCTGGGTGTGGGTGATAAATACCGAAATGGTGTATGGGTAACAGAACTTGAAAATGGAGGCTATGTAGTATCGGGATTTGAAGATCGAACAGAAAATAACCCTTGTGGTATTATTTATAAATTATCAGCAACTGGAAATCTACTCCACACTAAAAAATATCCATTTTGGGGATTGATCGATAGCCAAAGCGCTAGTGCTCCTATCGAGCTCGAAAATGGTGATTTCATTTTTGGAACAACGAAACATGATGAACAGGAAAGCAACTCAACTTGGAGAGAATTTCCGCAGCTAGTTAGAATTGACGGCGCAACATTAGATACAATTTGGACCACCAGATTGGCTAGCTCTTGGTACTCTTCCAGCACACAAGTAAGTAAAATTACGCCAGATGGAAATATTGTTGCAGTGGGCACTTATGATTGGGGATTCATAGGTGAGCCATTAACATTTGGCATCATCTCTAAAGTTGATTTAGATGGAAATTTAATTTGGCACCGCAGACACTACTTCGCTCAAAATGGAGATAATCTATTATTCGATTTAGACCTACTCCCGAATGGAGGATTGTTGTGCACGGGGTATACTTTTTTAATTGAAAATATTGGTGATCCCGTAACAGCGAAAGAGACGTGGCTGTTGGCTTTGGATGAAGAAGGATGCTTGGTGCCCGATTGTGAAAATTTGATTTATTCGGTGTCAGAAGAAGAACCTCTTGCCTTTTCTGTATATCCTAATCCTGTAGCGCAAGATTTAAACATCGCTCTCGCACATAACAAAGGAAACACAGAAGTTCTCATTCAAATCCACGACCTTCAAGGCCGCCTCATCACTTCAAAAAACATCAACATCAACGAAGGCACCATCACCTACGACGCCTCCTTTTTAACTCCCGGCAATTACATCCTCTCTCTAACAGTAGATGGGTTTACGAAGAGTATGACGATTGTGAAAATGTAAAAGGGTTAGGGGATAGGAGTTTGGAGTTCGGGGAAAGGAGTTCTTGGTTCTTTGTTCTTGGAAGAAGGCGCTCCACGGATTGGGACCGCCCTTCGACTGCATTCAAAATTTACGCTTCGCTAATTTTGAATTCCGCTCAGGGAACGAGACGCGCATAAACAATGGGAAAAAATCAAAAAATAAGCAGCGCAATGCGCTGCTTATTTTTTGATTTTTTCCCATCCCGAGCGAAGCTATTCGTTCCCTGAGCGAAGCATGAAAAAAAGCGTAGCGTAGTTTTCATGCGGAGTCGAAGGGTGGTGCCGTTCCGTGGAGCGACATCAACAAGAACCAAGAACCAAGAACTCCAAACTCCTATCCCCAAACTCCAAACCCTTATCACTATCTTTGGCCCGTTATGAGCACAAGACCAACCATTGGAGTTCTCGGAGGCGGTAGCTGGGCTACGGCACTCGTTAAACTCATTAGCAACAACGCGGATACTGTTCATTGGTGGATGCGTAGCACCACAGCGATTGATCATATCAAACAGTTCGGTCATAATCCGCACTATATCCAAAGCATAGAGTTTGATCGCGACCGTCTCGTGGTAACAAATGATCTACAAGCAGTGGTGGATGCATGTGATATTCTTGTGGTCGCTATTCCTTCGGCTTTCGTACACGAAACATTCGATCATTACAAGCCTACGGGCATTGAAAATAAAATCATCTTCTCTGCCATCAAGGGTATCGTCAATGAATTTGATGCGATCCCTGCGCGCTATTTTCACAAGCAGCTGAATGTGCCGTATGAACAAATCGGCATCATCTGCGGGCCTTGTCACGCGGAGGAAGTAGCACTTGAAAAATTATCTTACCTCACCATCGGTTGCACAGATCTCGCGAAAGCAGAGATCATGAGCAATTTCTTGGCGTGTCGTTTTATTAAAACCACCATTACCGAAGATGTATTCGGTGCAGAGTTGGCGGCTATTCTCAAAAACGTTTATGCAGTTGCCGCGGGCATTTGCCACGGACTCGGATATGGTGATAATTTCCAAGCTGTATTGATCAGCGCCGCAGCGCGCGAGATCGAGCGATTCTTGGACAGCGTGCATGAAGTACACCGCGATGTGAAAAGCAGCGCATACCTTGGAGACTTACTCGTTACCGCCTATTCTCCCTACTCCCGCAATCGTACCTTCGGTACCATGGTGGGAAAAGGCTACAGTGTAAAATGGGCGACGATCGAAATGAACATGGTAGCCGAAGGATATTATGCGGCACGAGGCATTCACGAAATCAATAAAAAATTCCAGGCAGATATTCCCATCGCTGATAGCGTCTACCGTATCCTCTACGAAAAAATTTCTCCGATGATGGAAATGCGAAAATTAACGGAGAAGTTGAGTTAATTTTTTATTGAAATTTTTCTATCGCATTTTCAAGGTTCCCGATAAAAACAACACTTCCATTTTTATTAAGAACAACTGTTGATGGAAACAAAGCTGTTTTTATCAACGGACTCTCCTTGACTCCGAAACCCTTAATGGGTGTAATAAATTTATAGTTTACGAATTGCGGAAGGGAGTAAAATAATCCTATCGTATCTCTTGGCATTTCTGAATTTGCTGGATAAATCATTGCTCTCTCTTTGAAGTTTTCAATGATCTCTGGATAGAGCTCCATTTCTTTTTTACAACTACCACAGGCCGAGTTCCAGAAGTGAAAAATATTTATCTCGTGATTCAAATCGCGCACGAAAAGTGTGTCGCTAGTTGATAAAAGTCCGATCGCACGTTCTTGCGGATAGGCCGTCTCAGCATGATTGATCATTGGGCTATAAGCAATGGCGTGCATTCCTTTATCAAACAGAATCGCATAGTGTATAAAGAAGTACAGTGCCAAGAAAGTCACCTTCCAAGCCATTTTTAGCTTGCTCGCATTATTAAATAGCCAACCAAAAAATAATCCTACCCAAGGCGCGAAGAATATCATTTTGTAACCGGGGTGAGTTCCCGTGTAAAAGGAGCCCATGATGAGAGAGTAGATTACATAGCCCAACAAACCTGCAGACACATAATACCAAGTCGGCCTTCCTTTTCTGTGACAAAGGATTGAAAAAAATATAAATGCTAAAGTATTTACGACTCCTCGAGCAACAAAGGAGTGAGCGCTATCAATAAGTAGCGAGAAAAAACTGGTTGCAACCAAGATCAAAAGAGCAAGGGCTACTGCTAATATATACCAGAGTAGTTTCTTCATTTTTTCATTTTAATCGAAGTTACTCTATCGAAACTATTCTTCATTTATTTCAATTCGGAAAAAGACCTACTGTTCTATGATTATACTGCTGTTTTAAATTTATAGTTTTTCAATGTTTCGAGCTGTTGCCGTACAAAGGAAATATTATGATTTGCCTTGAACTGACTATCTAATAATAGAGAATCGTATGTTGTAATAATTTTTTCTAGATTCGGCTTATCAATTTTGTCTACATTATCGAAAAAGGTAATAAGATCCCTAATGTTTCTAAGAATAAATACCCTTTCTGCCTCATTCCCGCTAATTATTATTCTCTCAAAATCTTCTATGTTTTGATTAATGATATCGGCAAGAAACATTTCATCTTGTGGGTTAAAATTTTTACTTCGTAGTCTAGGTAAACCCTCCTTCTTTAACTCATTAGTATGAGCCCTTTCCAGTTCATCTATCGCATTAGCAACTATAGCATAGATTTTAGGAAACTTTCTTTCATAGTCTGAATAATCCTTTGCGTCAAAATGCCCACTCCGCCCACTCCAATTATGCTTTGACTTCTCACATATCAACTGAATTTGCTCAAGAATAAAATCCTCTTTGTACTCACAAGGGTTATCTAAATAGTAGATCCTTGATGCAACATGAAAAACATAATCATATGTTGGAAGGCCCTTTAATGAAATGCTGATCATTTCATCTAAAATTAATTTATACTCAGCATTATTTAACCTCGCTATTTCTATACTATTTAATCTACTAAAAAACTGGTTGATTTCAGAGGGCACTATTCTAATTCTTTCTCTGAGTTCAATTAAAAATTCCTTTTCAAGCTCCTGCTCATTTGATTCGCTCCATGCATCCAATAACTTAAATACTGCTGGAGATATGAATATATTTCGACCATATTTTTTAAGCAAACGAAAACCTGGGAGTGTTTTTCCCTCTTCCAAAATGTCCTGCTGCAAAACACTATAACTTATCCTATTCAACTTTACCCCTTTTACTTCACTATAGTCAAAGAGTGAACTATAACTTAACTCATTTGAACAAATAAAAAATGAAGTCCAATAATCGAATAGTAAGTCGGGTTGTATATTTTCATCATCATTCTCACGTAGTACTTTTAGTTTTGGCCAAATCAACTTCCAACCAATCACCGCTCGCTCTAAAGCTCGCAGCTGGAGATGATCCTCTTTGTGGTAACTATTCAACAGGTGATCTAGTCGACTTAAAATGAAGTCAATCGCATCCTTATTCTCCGAGTGTTTATTCAAGACACTTTTAAATAAATCTTCTTTGGACTGCTTATATTCCACTGTTAAGAAAGATAGCTTTTCAAAGGGTACGTGATTAAGCTCTTTACTGCCTATTTTTTCTAGATTCGTTACAAGAATTATTTTCAAGTCATAGCTTTCTATCAATTCATTTACAAAACTTTCAAAAAAAACACGTTGATCACTCCCCAAGCTTCCTAATCGCTCTGTATCGTCTATCACTAAAATCGTATTTCCAAACGAAACCTTTGAAATACCCCTGCTAAAGTGGCTAGTTATACTGCCTAGTAACTTTGATAGACCTAAAGATTTTACCTTAACAAATTCCGAATTTACCAAGTCTAAGTTAACCCTTTGACTCAATTTTAGGGCTAATTTGGGAATACGGAAAATATGCCCAGCTGCCTCAGTGTAGAACGCTCTCTCTATTTCTACTAGGCTGGATAATCCAAAAACTGAAAAATGAAAAACTCGGAAATCTGGCTCACCTTGCCTTTTTAATCTATGCAAGAAATGTTCGAAATCATTTTTAAAATAATGTGTCTTACCACAGCCCCATGGCCCGGTCACCAAAAGAGCTCTTGTGTTTTTAGTCTCTATAAATTTTTTTATTATCTCTTCCATCCCTTGTTAGATAACTAACCAAACTGTTTCTCCAATTCATCAACTACACTTATCAGTTTTTCCTCATAATTGAAGAGCTCATCGATAGTGGATATTTCAAAACGAATTTCACGTTTTTCTGCATCCATAAATGTGATCGATTTTTTGTTTGGTGTAAAATATAATCTACAGATCGTCTTTCGTTGATGATCGTCTAGGCTTATTCCAAAATAGGATTGAACATCGCGGAACGTAATCCTTTCAGGAGCCACACGCTTGCGAAGAATCGACTTTATAATCATGAAGCCTTCCATTTCTTCTGCGGTCGTTTCAATTTTCTTTTCTGGAGTTTTTGTTTCCGCTGATGTTTCATCTAGAGCTTCACTGCTCGGATTAGAACTATCCTTCTCTTGCTTTAATGCTGCATTGAGGCGTTCGGTCACAAGATCACTGTTGTGCTGAAGAATACTGCGTTTCAATAAATCGGTAAACTGCTCTAATACTTTTGCAGTCACCACACCTTGATATGCTTGCTTCGCAAAATGTCTCACAAAATCCGGCGATGGTTCTGCTAATTCTTTCACTAAAAGATGCTTCAACTCACTTAAGTATTTCAATTCACTTGCCGATGAAATGATCTTATCAATATCAAAATATGACTTATGAAACTTCTTTAGCTCCTCGACTTGAGCGTCTTTTATTTCACAGATATTGAATTCGAGAAAAGGCTTTTCGTCCATTTTATTGGGAGCAACCAAATCAGAATAAAAACGATATATAATTCCATTCGTAAGTAATGCGAACTTCGCCTTTGAAACATGAAAATATCGTAGCAATTGACCATCATGAATATCTAAATTTTGCTCCCAGTGCTTACATTCCACTAAGATCGTTGGTTGCCCATTTCTAAATATAGCGTAGTCAATTTTTTCGCCTTTCTTCGTTCCAATATCTGTAACGTATTCTGGTACCACCTCTAAGGGATTAAATACATCATAGCCTAATGCACGAATAAAGGGCATGATGAAGGCATTCTTTGTTGCCTCTTCTGTATGAATCTGTTCTTTTAATTTTGGAACACGGTCGCCTAGCGACTTAATCTCGTCTTTGAAGTCCATTAGAATTTATCAATTATAGTAAGGACTCAAATATAGGGTAAAGACAATCATGGTAAGCACTAGCTTCCCATGTTCCGAAAGCCACAAGCCACCAACCGAAAGCCACAAGCCACCAACCGAAAGCCACAAGCTGGCAACCACCAGCCACCAGCCGTTTTCGAAAATTTCGAAATCGACCACTGGAAAGAAAAAAGTTAAATACGTTTGCTGCGGTACATTGTACCCGATGATACTTCACACCATTTTTTCATTTATCTCAAAGCCATGTTCGTGGCAGTTGGTGTGCGGTGCGGAGGATGTGTGTGAACGAAGTCGTTGATGTTTTAAACTGAAAAACTAAAATCTTAAATCATGAAAAAACTGCTATTTCTATGGCTGTTTGTGCTGTGCATTTATTCTCCAAATGCAATTAGCCAAAGCAATCAATCCATCGCGGATAAGTATTGGACCTATCGCGATCGATTCCGAAAAAACTTTATCAAAATTGGTGATGGGCAAGGTGAAAGCATTCCTGCCTGCGCGCGCCGCGTGCAATGGGCACATGGCGCCGATCAAACCAACAGCGCGCTTTACTGGAGCGATGCTACCATCTATCTTGGTCACTATCTGCAAGTACTCGCTACAGAGTATAAACTCCTCGCTGATCAAGGGCTTGATGCCACTGCAACTCTGAATGAATTGTACTACGCGCTTCGCGCGGTCAATCGCCTCGACCAAGTGGCTGAACCGTATCTCTACAACAATTCCCAAGAAGCGCAACAAATAAACGGACTCATGCTCCGAGATGATGTGCCTCCATTATTCTTCGAACACTTCACGCAATCTTATAGCGCTGTATTCAATGTCGAAAGTCCTACACTCTATGTGCACAGTGATTACTCGCCTCTAAATAACTACGCAAGCGAAGGACCTATCGGAGAGAACCAAGTGTACAATGATGAAAATGTACAAAGCCTAGATCAATTGCTGGACATTTTCACAGGACTGTACATGGTGTACAAACTAGTACCCAACATCACTATTCAACCGCCCACAGAACAAGCGATTCAAGTACATGAATATCTAACGAATATCATTATTCGAATTTACTATCGTTTGGAAAATGATGCATACATCATTACTATGCCCGGCGGCACCGAGGCGGTGCCTAGAGGGTTCTGGTGTTTGCCTCAAGCGCCTGCTTTCAAAAAAGTAGCATACGAACTCATCGGTGGGAAAGACGGATATGAAGCTTGGCTGCACAATGCTATGGGATATAGCTTTGGTGATGCCGAAGAAATTGCTGAAGACAATGTCATCTCGCTTAGCAATGTTCCTTCGCTAATTACTCACGAAGGGATCACCGGAGCTTGGCAAGCTTTGGAATCGGGTGGTATTGTACTAAGCAATGATGGCTTCTGCACCAGCGGAACGCTCATTGATGAATTCTGCATTTTTGAAAATGTACTCAATGAAGACAATATTCATATCGCGATTCAAACTGCTATCCTTGGTGAACTCTGGTCTCCAGATTTTGTCTACATAAATTCTGCACTGCCAGAAAATGGGTTCTATTGGTACCCGATGCTTTATGAAGTGATGCATGGAGAGTCGAGTTTATTCAGCAATAACCTCCCATCATTCATTAGCAATCTATTGCTAGACGCTCCATGTGAAGGCCCTTGGGGAGATCCTAATTACACCAATATCACTGACCCAAGCGCAAATGCCGCGAATGGTTGGGCTTCGCAAAATCTTCTTTTCCACCCAGACAATGCGCTGTATGGTCCGGACGAACGCTCATTCCGCGGCGAATACTCTGGTCTAGATTATATGTTGTACCACAACCTCTATCAACTCGTTTATGGAAATGCTGATATGAGCAATACCAATGCTTGTCCATGTGTCAACGAATCCGGAGGAATGATTCTCAATGAAGAGGTAGTGTTCGAACCCGCACACCCCGACTACAAAACGAAGCAAATTCCAATTCCATCCTATATCACGCAAAGCATTTTATTTGAAAATCAGGATGTGGTGGTGAAGAATGATCTTACCATTTGCTCAGCAAATACTGATAATCCAACCCTTGTAGAATTCAATGCTACAAGCACCCTATTCATTCATCCTGGTAATACCATTACCTTGAAAAATGGATCTTCGATATATCTTCATCAATCCGTGATTAAGGTGGTAAACCCAACCGAACAATCATTCGGTTCTGCGAAAATAATCCTCGAACCCGGCACCAGTCTATTCATTGATGAAGCTTCTGCCCTAGAATTAGACTCTCATTTAGAGATTATTATCAAAGAAAACGCGCAATTGCAATTTGTAAATTCTGCAATCTCATTACAAGTTCCGACGCAACTTTTGACAATCAATGTAAGAGAGTCTGGACATTTGGCCCTTCATAGCACCAATATCTCACAAGATTTAGGCGCGGCCGCATGGATCACTTCACAACCCAACGCGTTGATTGAAATTGATAATTGCTCTGGACTCACTAACAACTGGGACTTGACGAACTCGGGCAGTCAAACATCAATTCTGAACTCTAGCATCACTTTCAACAATGTTGATTTCGAATTTGATGATAACGCGTCATTATACCTAGAAACATCCGACTTATCAATGGCTGGTGGTCAAATCAACTTTGACAACGGAGCTCAATTCTTTTGCAATGAAAGCTTTCTCCAGTTGAGTAATGATGCACAAATGACAATGTCTCGTACTTCTGAAAACGCCGCCCCTTCTGCCTTTCATTTCAATATGAGTCAATTGGATTTGATTGGAAACAATACAAAGATTCATCTCAATGGCGGTGAATTGCATGTCGCCGACAATAGTATTTTCCAACCCAAACATGAAAATCAAATCAGTGGTTTCATCGAAATATCTGGGGTAAATGATCATGAAGTTTTCTTGGGAAATAATTCATCCATCATTCTTGAAGGGGATGGTGCAAATGACCTAATGCTAAAAATTATAAACGGAGCAGAACTTTGGCTTGATAGCCCATCCAATATTTTCAAGATTAAAAATGCTTTTGTAAATCTTGGTGGTAACGGAAAAATTTGGACCAACTCCATTTTTGAAGTGATCAACTCTGAAGTGAGCGATGCTTTCAATGACGCGTCTAGTGCGGAAATCAATACATGGATCAATAGTGCAAAATTGATTAATAGCCAGTTGATGAATGTTAAACTCGTAAACAATTTCAACAATGTGCTCATTTCACAAGCAACGTTCAATCAGCTAAACGGTGGTATATACCAAAGAGGAGGAACACTTACAGTAAACTCTTCAAGCTTCAACAACTGCGGAGTTTTTACCAGACAGCTTAACGGACTAGCACAAGTGAGAAACTGTAGTTTCAATGGACTACTGGTGCCAGAACAAGCTGCTATCAACGATATCAGCCAATCAGAATATTTTATTGAAGCATGTACATTCAACAACTATGAACATGCCATCAAGAAAAGATTTGGATTATTGAGCCTTCGTTGCAATTCATTTGATGGAAATAACACCGCCATTCTTCACGAAAGAGGTGTCCTGTCTATGAGTTCTGGTATGAATACGGGGTACAATAATTTCACTGCAAACAAGACGAACATTCGAATCAACAATGCAGTGGACATTCATCTCGATCGCGGTTACAACAATTTGCAGGACTTTGCAGAATACGCAATTGTAGGATCTCTTGCAAAGTCATGCGGCAAGAGCTGTACCGACCTCATTGTTCCTGCAAATAGAAACTATTGGAGCACTCCAATGATGTTGGGTATCAATGTAATTACAACAGCGGCCAATCCACTCTGCGGAAATGTCAATTGTCCCGTAGTCTTCGAAGATGCTTCACCAACTCTTTCGAATACGTGTCCTGTTGTAAAGCCATTTCCAAAACCACTATTTAGAAATCACGTTTCAGCCGACAATCAACTCTTTACAAGTAGCCGTTCTGAAACAGATAGTGATAGTTTAATCTTAGTGAATATACCAAGTATTGGAGTGCTTCCATTGGATAGTGCTTTGGGAATTGCAGCGTCGAATACCATCCTCTATGATTCTCTTGCAAATGATGAAGTAGCTGTTGATATCATTCATGAATTATACATGAATAATGATTTCCTTTCAAATACCGGATTCAGTGAGGTTTCAAGATGGACCACCGACTTGATGAAGAGCAGTGTAGAAACTCTCTTCGCTAACGGCACATGCAATGTGAATGGAAATCGTGTCAACTTCCAACCTTCTGTGCAGAAGTATGTCGATGTGCTGAACCTGCTGACCACTGAGTCTTCGGCAGACTCATTGGTATCAACCCAATTCTACATTGAGTTGAATAAAGGTCAGCTATTCCGAACCATTCAGAAGCCCGAAATTGCACAACTCATTTTTCAAAATCTCGATGATTGTTCTTTGGATAGCTTAGAACAAGCGAGTGTAAATTATTGGTTGCAAAAAGTTTCTGAGGAAATGAATACTTACCAAGAGTATTATGAAAGTGAAACACCCATTGTGATTGCTTTCACAACAGATTCTATTTCTAATGAAGACCTCGAAGTTTTGAATTTACCACAATATAAATTCGGTGTATATATTCACAATCCGCGCAATGTTTCATTCGTCAATTGCTTTCAGTATTTCAATGGCCGTGAGCTGACCGAAAGTACGATTGCAAGTGGATTATACCCTAACCCAAACAACGGAACGTTTGCGGTATTTGGAGAGTTTCCATACGATCAGCGCGCGCATGTGCGTGTCTTTGATCCAATGGGGCGCTTGGTTTACGACGAGCGAGTGATTCCATCGCAGGAAAATAAACTGAGTATCTCACTACCTGTTGGTTTAAGTCCAGGAAATTATTTCTTGTCGATAGAAACTGACGGTCGTTTGATACAGCAGTCGATACAAGTACAATAAAAGTGAAGAGGCGGCTTAATAGGCCGCCTCTTTTATTTTTTATTTTCAAAAAGAAAGAGCCTCAATAGGCTCTTTCATTATTTCCCTCCATGTAGTTGAGGAATGCTTTGTTGACCACAGCATTGCCGCCGGGCGTGGGGTAATTGCCGGAGAAGTACCAATCACCATGGTGATTCGGACATGCTTCGTGCAGACCCTCCAATGTTTGGAAGATCACATCCACCGATGCATGAATATCTTCGGGCGTTACCAACTCTGCAATCTTCTTCGATATCTCTTCGGCCGTAAATGGCTCGTACACTTCTTTCACATAATTGCGCACATGCTCTTTCGGTGCATCCGCTTGATCCTTGCACTTTTTGTACACCGTATCCAAGATATGTGTCATGCCGCGCTCTTTGAGCAACGCCACTGCCGCCTGGAATGCGATGAAATCGCCCAAACGAGCCATATCAATGCCATAACAATCAGGGTAGCGTATTTGGGGCGCAGATGAAACGATAATGATTTTACGGGGCTGTAATCGATCGAGCATCTTGATGATCGACTTCTTCAAGGTGGTGCCTCGCACAATCGAATCGTCGATCACTACGAGATTATCCACTCCGCGCTTCACTGCTCCATGTGTCACGTCATATACATGCGCTACCATTTCATCACGCGCACTATCCTGTGTGATAAAGGTGCGAAGCTTCGCATCCTTGATCGCGATCTTCTCAATACGCGCACGCTGTCTGATGATGGTTTCTATTTTCTCCTTAGTCCAATTGCTTCCCAATTGCGACAACTGTTCGATCTTCTTGTCGTTCTGATGATCTTCCAATGCTTTGATCATCCCGTAGAATGCGGTTTCCGCAGTATTTGGAATGAACGAAAACACGGTGTTGTCGATGTCGTAGTTGACCGTTTTCAATATCTGCGGCACTACATTTTTACCCAAGTTCTGACGCTCTTGATAGATGTCTTTATCATTTCCACGAGAGAAATAAATTCGCTCAAAGGTGCATGACAACTTGGTTTGCGGCTCTCTCACTTTCTTGATAGAAGTGCGTCCGTCTTTCTTAATGATATACGCATGGCCCGGTTCGAGCTCATTGATTTTCTCTGCTGGAATATTGAATGCGGTCTGAATCGGCGGGCGCTCTGATGCCACCACACACACTTCATCGTCCTCATACCAATACGTTGGGCGAATTCCATTGGGGTCGCGCAATACAAATGCATCGCCGTGTCCCAACAATCCGCACATGGTATAACCACCATCAAATTCTTTTGATGCTCTCGTCAATACGCGCTGCACATCTATGTGCTGTGCAATCAACTCCGAGATTTGCTGGTTGTTATATCCTAATGCTTTGTATTGATCAAATAAGACTTGGTTTTCTTCATCGAGGAAGTGCCCAATCTTTTCCATCACCGTTACTGTATCGGTCTTCTCTTTTGGATGCTGTCCCAATTCCACCAATAGACCGAAGAGCTCGTCTACGTTGGTCAAATTGAAGTTACCCGCTACCACCAAATTTCGCGTCATCCAATTGTTTTGACGAAGAAACGGATGGCAGTTTTCTATGCTGTTGCCACCAAAGGTGCCATAGCGTAAGTGTCCAAGAAATAATTCTCCTGAAAAGGCAAAATTATCTTTGAGGTATTGTGTGTCTTTGAGTTTCTCTGGCTCGTGCTTCGCGAGATCCGCAAAGCGTCCCATTACTTTCGAGAATACATCTTTGATAGGCTGGCTATCATTCGAGCGAATGCGCGAAATGTACTTTTTACCGGGGGTGGGATTGAGTTTGATGTTGGCTAGGCCAGCTCCATCTTGTCCTCTGTTTTGCTGCTTTTCCATCAGCAAATACATTTTGTTGAGGCCGTAAAATGGAGTTCCGTATTTCTCGGAGTAGTACTGAAGCGGCTGCTTCAGTCGGAGAAGTGCGACGCCGCACTCGTGCTTGATAGCATCACTCATGGTCGAGCGGTGAACAACTGAATAAGTTAGTAAAAGAGCCCCGAAACTTCGGGGTGCAAATGTAGTCTTTCCACTTGGCTAAAAAAAATTCTGTGCCCGCATTATGGAATTTTAAGGAACCACGCATCCTTTAAGAAACAATTCAATTATGAAAAACATCATTTCCCTCCTCGCACTCGTCCTTATTTGTTACACCTCCGCATTTTCTCAAGCTTTTGGGGAAATACATGGAAAAGTCTTCGATGAGCAAGGAATACCCATTCCTGGTGTGCGTGTAATCGCTTCTTCAGGCTCAACTATGAATGGGGGTGATATGACCGACTCTACAGGCCGCTTCAAAATCAAGCCGCTCGAACCAGGTGTCTACGGCCTTGTAATGAGCATGATCGGAAAAGACACACTGAAATACGCCAATGTGCAAGTCAACGCTGACCGTATCACTCATATTCCTGCTGTTGAAATGGAAATCGCCAGCGGACTTATGAAAGGTGTAGAAATATTAGAATACATCGAGCCTCAAATCATCAAAGATGGCGGCGGAAGCTATGTAGCGATTCGTCAAGATCAATTAAAAATGATGTCTGTTTCGCATGGTGGTAATATCAAGAGTATCGCCGCGGCACTGACATCGGAAATTAAAACAAGCGCAAATGGCGAAGAACTCTACTTCCGAGGAAGCAGAAGCGGCAGCGTAATCTATATGATAGACGGGGTAAAAATTCGAGAAAATGTGCCAAACATTCCCAGCTCTGGAATCAGCAGAATGGCTGTGTATACTGGGGGTTTGCCAGCGAAATACGGCGATACCACCGGCGGAGTGATCGTGATAGACACGAAAAATTACCTCGAAGATTACTACAGAAAAATGAATAAATAGTAGTGTAAAAATTAGTTTCCCTGTACAAGCGTATATGAATAATCTCCGATTACATAACCTATCCGACGAGCAAGTGCTCTCCATTTATGGAAGCACACAGGATAGCGCTTGTGTAGGGGAACTCATCAAGAGATACCGCCACCTTGTATTCGGTGTGTGTGTTAAGTATCTCAAGAACAAAACAGAGGCAGAAGACGCCACCAACGAAGTTTTTGAAAAAATATTGTTCGAGCCAGACCTCAGTGTTATCAGCACTTTCCACGCTTGGATATACGTAGTTGCTAAAAACCACTGCCTCGGCATTCTTCGCAAAAAAGGAAAATCTTTTGTTTCGGAAAATGAACTTCGTCAATTTTCTGAACCGAATGAACATTCGGTTTTTGAAAACAGAGGGTTGACTGAAGAAAATTTAAGCCACGCTCTCAAGTTGCTCAACAGCGCGCAGGCTCTTTGTGTAAGACTCTTCTATCTCGAAGAAAAGTCTTATCAGGAAGTGAGCTCTCTCAGTGGCTATTCATTGAATGAAGTAAAATCTCATTTACAAAATGGACGACGCAACTTGAAAAACATTCTTTCCAAACTCGCATCATGATCCAAGATACGCGCATATCATTCCCAACAGAAGCGGAGCTAAAGCTTTACCATAAAGGAAAGCTTACAGCGCGTCGCCGCTATGAGATCGAAAATCTCGCGCTTGAAAATGAAATGGTGATGGATGCAATCGAAGGGTATGGTCATCTCGAGCAAGTGCGTTTGCAAAAACAACGCTATTGGAAACATGGAATAGCGCTTGGTTTCATTGGAGCTATTGTGAGTCTGTTTTTTATTCCTAATGAAGAAACTCCAGTCACTCGTAGCATCGCACCAGCCATTGTAGAAAGAGGACACGAACGTTCTGTAAAATCATTGCAATACTCTGAACCAGTGGATCGGCCTGTGAGAAAAATTCAAGTGAAATCGATTCTAGAAGCTTCTCCACTTGACGCTCCAGAGAAGGTTTTGATACAACCATTGCTAAAGAAAGAACCAACAGATTCGCTGGTATTTGTGATCAATGAAAAGCCACGACTTGTAAACGACGGGCTTTCTGACCGTGGAGTAGAACTCATGTTTATTGAACGCTACAAGCTTCGTGAATATACTTTTGAGAAAAAAGAAGAAAGCGAATTGATCAACACCCACCCTGCACTTGAAAACAAGGTGGATCAAGTTAGTGATCTTTATAACACCGAAAAAAAATATACAGATCCTAATGAAACATACCGTGCGATTGCCACACAAATGATTCAAGCATTTGATGCACAAGATTGGTCCTTGGCGATCATCGCTTCTAATAAAATTCTAGAGATGAATTCGAATGATGTCAATGCACTGTTCTATGGGGGCATGGCAGCTTATCATTCTAGTCTGTATGACATCGCGCTATCTAAGCTAGGATTTGTTTCGATCAATAAAGTTCCTCCTTTCGCTGAGGAAGCTACGTACTATAGAGCGTTAACGTTGATCGAGACACAGCAATTAGATGAAGGGTATGACATCCTGACAAAGATTGCCGAATCTGATGGCTTCTATGCCAAAGCTGCTCGCAATTTTCTCAGTAAATAAAAAGGTCTAAAAACAAAGATTCCGCCTGATGGCGGAATCAATGTCTAAACCTTAACCAAATGTTCGTTTTAGAAGAGACGAACAACTCTACGAAATATTATTCTTGAGGAGCATCGAGCGTATCAGGAGCTTTGTGCGCTACTGGTGCCTTTTTCAGCCTCTTCATCAATTTCTCTTTCGTGTTTTCTGACAACTCATACATCACAGGTACAATAACCAATGTGATGATGGTTGCGAAACTCAATCCGAATACAATCGTCCATGACAGCGGTCCCCAGAAGGCTACGTTATCACCACCGAAATAAATTTTTGGATTAAGTTCAGTAAACATGGTCACGAAGTCGATGTTGAATCCAACAGCAAGTGGAATCATACCGAGAATCGTAGCGGTTGCTGTAAGCAATACAGGAGTCATACGCACACGGCCTGCTTCAACAATCGCTTCTTTCAATGGCATTCCTTCTTTTCTCAAGATGTCCATGAATTCTACCAAGAGAATACCGTTTCTTACTACGATACCTGCAAGCGCTACGATACCCACACCCGTCATTACGATGGAGATGCTCATATCGAAAATCGCAAGCCCCAACAATACACCGATGATACTGAAGAGGATCTCCGAAAGGATAATCACTGTTCTACCAATTGAGTTGAATTGCATAATCAAGATTAAAATGATCAATCCCAATGCAAGTAGTCCAGCAAAACCAAGGAAGCTTGCTGTTTCTTCTTGCTCTTCCTTTTCACCTGCCATATCAATTTCAACACCGTCTGGTAAACGACCGAATCCTTTGATTTCTCTTTCAATCGTAGCAACCACTTCATTTGGATTGTACTCGGACAATACATTCGAAGAAAGAGTGATCACGCGTTTTTGATTCTTGCGCTTGATCGCTGCATACGTCGCTGTATAGTCGATGTCTGCTACCGCGCTCAATGGCACCTGACGCACCATACCGCCCATATTCATGTCGCGATATGTAATTTTCAAGTTGCGCAACTCTTCGATATTGTTTCGTTGTTCTTTGTTGAAACGAAGCATGATGGGATAATCATCATTATCATCTCTGTATCGAGAAACTTCAGAACCAAATACTGCGGTGCGCAATGCAGAACCAATCTGTGCTGTAGAAATACCCTCTCTATTGGCACGTTCTGTATCGATATCCACTTTTACTTCGGGCTTGTTCAATTGAAGATCTGACTTCAATTCTTCTACACCGTCAATCGAAAGCGAATCAAGGAAACGTTTCAAATCAAGTGAAGTGTTGATCAAATCATCAAAGTTTTCACCTTTGATTTCGATGCTGATAGGCTTCGCAGTTGGCGGACCATTCTGCTCTTGGTCAACAGCTACTTCAACACCTGGAATGCCTTGCACAGCTGCACGAATTTTTTCGAGATACTCTGCAGTGCTTGCGCCATCGCGTTTTGCAAAACCAACAAATGATACCCCCACTTTTGCCTTGTTAGGATATGGAGCGCGGTCATCTTGTGCTTCATTCGCGCCTACTGCCACGTTCGTGATCACAGACTTCACCAATGGATTGTCTTTGCCAATTACGCCATACACTCTCTCTTCGATGATGCGTGCCACAGAATCGGTCGCTGCTGGCTTAGTTCCTACAGGAAGTGTTGCGTATACATACACAAAGTTTGGATCTGCTTTCGGGAAGAACACCACATCCGGTTGACGGATGCCCGTCACCACGATGCTCAAAATCAAAAGTCCGATGGTGCTTGCGATGATTGTCTTTGGTCGAGTCAATGCCCAACCTAAGAAACGTGCATACGTATTCTGAACTTTCGGCCACCAGTTGTTTTGGAATTTCGCAATAGCTTTCTCCAAAACAAAACGGTATAGCAAATACAATAACAACATTGTTACTGAGAAATTACCCAAACCGAATGAACCTGATACATAGAAAATCAATGCGAATGCAAGTAATACAATCGTAGTAATTCTGAATGATTTTCTACGCTTCGCAAGGTTTGGCGTATGTTCGTGTGGCTTCATGGAATCCACAGCGAATACAGGATTGATGATATAAGCCACCACCAATGACGCTGTCAATGTAATGATCAGTGTGATCGGTAGATAGAACATGAATTTACCGATGATACCGCCCCAGAATGCAAGAGGAACGAATGGTGCAAGCGTTGTTGCTGTCCCTGATAATACAGGAAGGAAGATCTCACCCGCGGCACGTTTTGCAGCTTCTTTGATCGGCATCTTACCATTATCATATATCCTATGCGTGTTCTCCACAACAACAATCGCATCATCCACCACAATCCCCAGTCCCAACAGGAAGGCAAAGAGTACAATCATGTTTAATGAGAAGCCAATACCTGGCAAAATCATAAAGGCAATGAACATCGAAAGTGGAACAGAAAGACCCACGAATACTGCGTTCGTCACACCCATGAAGAACATCAAAATGATGGTCACTAGAATGAATCCAATGATGATAGTGTTGATCAAATCGTGCAGCGTGATACGCGTCTCGTCTGATTGGTCACCCGTTACTTTAATTGTTAAGTTTTCTGGAAACTCTGTAGCCTTCATCTCATCGATGATCTCATAGATTTTATCAGAAGCTTCAATCAAGTTTTCACCACCTCGCTTGATGACGTTGAGGGTGATAACGTTTTTGTTATCCAAACGACCATAACTCTCTTGCTCTGCAAATCCATCACGCACTTCTGCAATGTCTTTCAGATAAACCGAAGCACCCGTCATTCCATTGATGACGAGATTTTCAATCTGTGTTACATTTTTAAATTCTCCTGAAACGCTGATGGAGCGCTGCATATCATCGATCTCAACATTACCACCATTGATGGTCATGTTTTCATACTTCACTGCATTTTCAATATCCATCATGGTAATGTTCGCTGCTTGCGCTTTGTACATATCCACGTTGATTTGAATTTCTCTATCCAACGCACCAACGATATCGACACGAGTGATTTCTTTCAATCCTTCAATGCGATCTTTCAAATCATCAGCATACTTCTTCAACTTCGCTAGATCGTAATCTCCAGAAATATTGACGAAGAGAATTGGCATTTCCGAGAACTCCACTTCCATCACAGACTGCGTCATCAATGGATCATTCGGAAGATCACGCTCTGCCTTATCTACCGCATCCTGTACCTTTTGCTTCGCAATAGGTACTTCCACATCGGTGTTAAACTCTACCATTACCACGGAGAAATTCTCCAATGATTGACTGGTCATTTTTTTCACACCAGCAATCGATTTGATTTGCTTTTCAAGTGGCTTTGTTACCAAGTTCTCCATATCCTGAGGAGAAGTACTTGGCAAAATAGTTTGAATGTAAATCGTAGGAATTACGATATCCGGAAACTGCTCTTTTGGAATGGAGCGGTAAGACGCGATACCCATCAACGTAATGAAAATCGTGATGAGATAAACGGTGGTCTTGTTATCTATGGCCCAACTGGTGGGCTTAAATTCTTTAAACTTTTCCATATTTTATTCTTGATTTATGGAATTAATATTTGATCTCAAGACCATCTGCTAAATCGCTAGCACCTGTTACGATCAACAAATCATTTGCATTCAAACCTTGTGTGATTTGTGCTTTACCATCAAAGATATATCCTACTGTAACCGGCACTTTACGCGCGATTTTCTTTCCATTCTCTTCTTTAGCGATAAATACAAATGATTGCGCTTCTGATTTCTGAATCAAGTTTACTGGCACCAATAGAGCATCTGTTGCTGCGTAGTCAACTACCTTCAACACTGCAATCATATTCGGATGCAAGTCCGAATTCTCTCCTGAAATAGTCGCTTCTGTAACAAAGGTTCTTGTAAGTGGGTCAATCACTCGAGCAACGAATGAAATAGATGAAGCGGCTTCTCTCTTCAAGTCAGGGAAGTAAACAACTGCTTCGTTTCCTTTCTTCACGCTGCCTGCATAAGCTTCGGCTATGTTTGCACTCACTTTCAATTTTGACATGTTTACTACACGGAAAACAGGAAGTGCGCCTGGAGCTACAAATTGACCAATCTTCGTGTTTACTAAATCAACTGTACCATTGATAGGCGATTTGATACGTGTCATATCCAATTGCTCTTGCAATGTTTCAATTTGCTTCTCGATTGATTCTTTTTGTGTCTTTGCTTGTAAATACTGAATTTCTGTTCCCACTTTCTGATCCCACAGGCGTTGCTGTCTGTTGAACATATCTGTTGCCAAAGCCAATTGCGGTTGAAGTGAGTTGATTTGACGAGCATAGATTTCATTATCCACTTCAGCAAGTACTTGTCCTGCCTTTACTACATCACCTTCATTCACATAAATTTTAGTGATGTTACCACCCATCATTGGCATGATAGATACGTTTTCATCCGCATCTACAATCCCTTGAATCTCCACGTAATGCTTGAAAGCTTGTGGTAAAATTGCTTCGACACGAATATCTTTTTGCTTGCCCTTAGTAGTGTCTGTTAGCGCAAGCTCTTCTTCCAATGTCTTGATTTGATCCGCGAGTTCAGAATATTGCTTCTTCAATTCTGCCAACTTTGCTTTCTTGTCCTCTCCTCCGCATGATGCTAAAAAGAGAAGAACGATGATTGAGAAATATATCTTTTTCATTTGATGTGTCTATTATAGTGTGTTGAGTGCTTTTTTAAGTTTTGCCTGCGCATCCATCAACGATTGAAGTGCGTTTGCAAGGGTCTGTTGTGCTGATAATACTTGATTCGTAGAAATGCTTACATCCATGCTAGATGATACACCTTCTTTGTACTTGATATTGGTTTTATCCAAAATCTTTTGTGCCAACGCCAATGATTTTTGTGCGTTATCATAATTAGAAATTGCAACATCATATTCCAACTTCGCCTTGCTGTATTCCAAGCTTGCTCCATTCTTTGCCACCTCCAACATGTCTTTCATTCGCTGTACTTCAACTTGTGCTTTCTGCACAGACTTCATTTTGCTACCACCGCTTAATATGGGAACATTGATTTGGAAACCCCACAATTGTGGCGCAAACCAAGGCTTTGATGTATCAAAGAAATTGAACTCCTGACGGAATGCTTGAGATTGTAGATTGTAGAATAAAGCAGCGTTTGGTAAAAACTTCGCTTTTTGATTCTTCAAATTCAACTCTTGCATCACCAATCCATTTTGTGTCAATTGCACATCGATGCTATTTTCAGCAGCGTAAGTCGCACCTGAAGGATCGCCTGCTATGATAAGGTCTTCAGACTTGTCGGTCAAATTGATTTCTTCTTGAAGAGGCATTCCAATAGTGAACTTCAAAACTTCTTTGTACAAGCGAACACCCGTTTCTGCTTGAACAATTCCATTTTCAATTTCATTCAATGAAAGTTGAAGTTGATCTACATCTTGTTCTTCAACATATCCTGCATCATAAAACTTCTTGGTCTCATCAAGCATTTGTGAAAGAACTGCTTTTGTTTGATTGAGCAACTCCACACGCTTAGTGCCTACGAGCGCCAAATGATAAGCTTGTGAAACTTGAAGTTTGATCTCGATTTCAGACTTCGAAAGATTCTTCTTTTGCAATTCAGCATACGCCTTACTTGCTTGAAGACCTACGAGCCAAGAGCCGTCAAACAGTAGCTGCGATGCGGAAAGCCCCACAGTCATGTTGTGAGGAGTACCAAACTGAAGACGCAATTCCTGTCCTGGTGCACCAAAAAAACTACCATCCACTACTTGGGTTGCAAGTGTGATGAAGTTTTGATATTGAACACTACCGCTGATTTGTGGTAGACCAATGCCGATAAGCTCTTCTGTTTGAAGTTGAGCCACCTCTGCATCGTATTTAGCAGTTTTTACTGAAGCCGCATTCTTCAGCGCGTATTCATGAGCCTGCACTAAGCTGAGATCCGTTTGTCCAAATGACAAACTTGCACTCGCCGAGAACAGCAGCATCACCAATAGTGCCTTCAAAGGACTCTTGAGATTGTGGAACCGAAAGATCTTCGGTTGTTGTCGGGATTCCATAAATGGTTTAGTTATTTGATGTGTTTTATTTTCTCCTTGAGATACTCTAACCCTTTCGTGCTAGCAATACCTCTGATATGATATACAAAGCTTTCTTTATATAACTCGCTCAATTTCCATTTGGTAAATGGGAATAAGTGCTGATTCAACAACACATTCACATGCGACATATAAAGAGGTGTGATAATTTCTGGATCGAAATCCTTGCGATACAACCCATCCTTCTGACCCTTCTTCATGTTGTCATACATTGAAGTGTAAATCGCTTTTTCTCTAGCTTCTTTGAGTTGTGAAAAAAGCTCAGGATGATATTTCTCCATATCATAAATGATGGAGGGGTGCATATTCTGCAACATGCTCGTTACCATTTTCATGATCTCTAAGCTCTCATCAATTGCATTCAATCCCTTTTCAGAAATCTCTCGCATTTGCTGGTCTTCGATATCACAATAACCTAAGATCGACTTGCTGAGCAACTCCTCTTTGTCTTTTACATATAGGTAAATGGTCTTCTTTGAAACGCCCAAGTGCCTTGCCATGTCATCCATGTTGACACTCTTGATTCCATATTGCATGAAAACCTTTGTGGCTCCTTGTATGATTTTTAATCCTTTTTCTTCCATTGCGGGCGCAAAGATAATACTGAAATTCTATTAGGAAACAAATTTATTTAAAATCGTTTCCTTAATTTTTCTATGAAATGATGAATTGTCATTTTTAAGGGGTGAATGGAAAATCCTACCCAATGAATGGTTAGCCTGGAATTAAAGCTTCGTAATTCGCTCAAAATAATAGGCCCCTCCTATCGAAACCTGTACAATGTACAAGCCTTGATTTAGCTGAGAAAAATCAATATTAAAGCGTTTTGGTGACACCTCGGAAACGTTTACTTCATATCGCTTCCCCATCATATCGTGAATCACCACTTCAAATGGACTATTCCCATAACTTTCTAGAAACTCCAAGTTCATTAACTGACCTACAGGATTGGGGTACACACTAAAAGGTCTCACCAGCGTTTCCTGAATGTGCTTGGATAAAAATGCTTCTCTATGAATAATAAACGAGTTTAAATCCTCTTGCGCGGCATTCCAATCGTTTACATCATTCGGGTGATTCCAGCGCTTAATGTGTTCTGAAACTAGCGGTGCGTAAAGATTTCTGTACTCCGATGCCAACCCAAGTAATTCGTTTTTACTAAAATTACTGCTCATCATCTCAAATAGAAAAGCGCTCAACTTCGCCTGAAAAGCCGGCTCATCCAACATTCTATTCAAAATTAATGAGACAGGGTTTCCATCATTTCGCTCGCTTCTATAGTATTCAAAACTGTTGATTTCGTAATCGCGCATGCAAGCGTCACAGTCATAATAGAAGAAGTTCCATTTTTGTCCATAGCTGCGCTTTCTCCACATGCGTAGGTTGTTGTTGGGAAAGTCCTCGTTTGCAAAAAATATATTGGTGCCGACAACCTTTATGAACGACGAAAGGTCGATGCGCTTTTCCAGCTCTATCAATGCATTCGGGCCCTTGAACTCATCCGACTGTAGGAAGGCCAACAATGCATCAAACGCCTCATCGTCACCTGCAGAAACCTCCGGTCCACGGTCCCAACCCACTACGTCTACATCATCGGGGTCGATGCCGTGCTTGATACGAACATACTGCTCGTCATGTCTTTCTCTCAGCGATTGAATGCCCCAATATTCTCCATTAATAAATACCGCAACTGGTCGCGACTCCATGTTGTCTATTTCCAAATTTGAGACGGACGCATTGATAATATTATCTATGAATAAAGCTTTTGTAAAAAGCCTGTCTGGCGCGCGTAGTATCACTCTTTTAAAGGCCTGCACGTCGTGTTCCTCACCAAAAATGGGGTGAAAAATAAACGGGCTACCGTAATCTGATTTAGCATAAAGTCGCAACGATTTCTGCGATGCAGTGCGAGAACTTCTTCCGTGAATGCGTGCACCTAATGACTGAGAAAACTCCAAGTTCCCTTCAGTGTCAAATAGCTCGAAATAGAGCGGACGCTCCCATTCATCGCCTCCTTGGTAAAAGTTGAATACCTCATTCGTTCCTTCTACATAAATGCCCTCTTCATTTCCAAAAAAATCGACGGAATCAACGGTGAGCGCAACTCTATCAATGGGGTATTTCCCCTCTTGAAAAGGATGAATGAAGTAGGTAAATGTGGCTTCGCTACTGCGATTACCGTTGTCATCAATAACAACAGCGCGTAATGTCGTACCGGTGTATACAAGTCCCTCAGGTCTGACCCATTCTTCACCAGTCGGAACGTAACTCAGCGAGGCGCTACGCTGTCCTTGGTAGATCGCAATCGGGCCCTCAAAGACTACGCTCGATGAGTCCGGGCGGCTTCCATCTAGCGTGTAATGAATTTTTCCAAAACCTGAAGCATTATGTAAAAGCACCTGCAAATCATTAGTGTAAAAACCTGACGGAACAGAGGCTTCCACTTGAGCAAGACTTGCCTTAAAAATCAATGAGAGAGAGAACAGGAGAAGTACAATTTTTTTCATAGTTAAAAAATTATCCCCGTTGTAAAATGAAGTAACATGTAATTGTATCGATCCGTGAAAACATCCATTCCTTGAGAATGGAATTCTGTTTTCATAAATTGATGCTTGTATTTTATGGTAACAAAAAGGTGATCTCCACTATTCAATGCCCATCTGTAACCCCAGCCAGGATTGAAAAAAGCCCCTCCTTGATAGTCAAACCCATCGGTCTTTTCATACTCCTCATTCTGTGCAGCAAATGCATATCCCCCACCAATGGTGAGAAACCCAGTATTCGATTTATCAGATAAAAGCACTTGATATTCGAGACCCGCGGGAATCAGGGTTTCGTTATCCAAGCGTTCAATTCCGATCGAAAAACCTGGAGTAATCTTAGGATTTACTGTATTGATAAATGCGGTAACACCCGCTGACAGACCGCTTTTAAAATAGAAATTTGAAGTGGTCGCTCTGCCGCCATTCATGAATCCTACGCTGAGCGAAGGTCGCACTACTTGACTTGACACACTCGTTACGAGTGTTAAGACAAGCGCTGCTGTGTAAATGAATCTTTGTAGAAATAGTGGCATTGAATAACCTTTGGTTGACAGACCAAAAGTATAGTGAGTTTGTTCATCTGGAAACGATAAGAGTCACATAACGTTTCCAATTGTCAAAATCGGGGGGTGAATTGTACACCCCTAAAAATGAGGTGTTCCAAAAGAACATTCAACAAAAAACCCTCGCTTTTGACGAGGGTTTCAAAGTGTTTATTTATGTTAAAATAATTGATCCAACAGCGAATCGTCTACTAAACGGGGAACGGTCACTTTTAGTTTAGGTTCCATTTCCATAGCTCTTTCAATAGCAAAAATGGCTTCTTTGTTTCTAGCCCATGACCTTCTAGCAATACCGTTGTTGACGTCCCAGTGCAACATACTGAGCAATCGTCTCTCGCTATCTGCACTACCATCGAGTACCATACCGAATCCACCATTGATCACTTCGCCCCAACCAACGCCGCCGCCATTGTGAAGGCTGATCCAGGTTGCTCCTCTGAAGGCATCGCCCACAAAGTTTTGTACTGCCATATCAGCTGTAAAGCTTGATCCATCATAGATATTAGATGTTTCGCGATAAGGCGAATCTGTTCCTGAAACATCATGGTGATCGCGGCCAAGAACTACTGTTCCGATTTCACCCGCTTTAATAGCATCGTTGAATGCTTTTGCAATCATCATTCTTCCAAGTGCATCTGCATATAAAATGCGCGCTTGTGAACCCACGACCAGTTTGTTCTGCTTTGCCTCTTGTATCCAACGGATATTATCAGCCATTTGCTGCTGAATTTCAATCGGAGCATCCTTCTTCAATTCAGTCAATACGCGTTCTGCTATGCGATCTGTTTTTTCCAAATCATCTGCACTTCCTGAACAACATACCCAACGGAATGGTCCGAACCCGTAGTCAAAGCACATAGGGCCTAAAATATCTTGAACGTAGCTCGGGTATTTGAAGTTGAGCTTTTGATCATCCATCACATCCGCTCCCGCGCGAGAAGACTCTAGTAAGAAAGCATTTCCATAATCAAAGAAGTACATTCCTTTAGCAGCATGTTTATTGATTGCTGCAGCATGTCTTCTCAATGAGGCTTGCACAGCGGCTTTGAAAGCCTCCGGATCATTCGCCATCATTTCATTGCTCTCTTCATAGCTGTATCCTACTGGATAGTATCCACCGGCCCACGGATTATGTAGAGAGGTTTGATCACTTCCTAAATCAACGTTGATCCCGCGTTGATCAAACGTTTCCCATATATCTACGATATTGCCTACATAAGCAATACTTACTGTTTCATTGTTAGCGAGTGCTTGTTGCACGCGAGTGGCGGTCTCATTCACATCCGAATAAATCTCATCCACCCATCCTTGATCATGACGCTTGTGCGCGGCCTTTGGATTCACCTCTGCCGTCACCGACACACAACCTGCGATATTCGCTGCTTTTGGCTGAGCTCCGCTCATTCCACCTAAACCAGCGGTGATGAATAAAAGTCCCTTCGCCGGAAGATCTTGAACAGAATGATCGCCGCGTTTTGCTCTCGTCATTCGTGCAGCGTTCATCACTGTAATCGTTGTGCCATGCACAATTCCTTGCGGACCGATATACATGTATGAGCCTGCGGTCATTTGTCCGTATTGCGTAACACCAAGGGCATTAAACTTTTCCCAATCGTCTGGCTTGCTATAATTCGGAATCATCATACCATTGGTTACCACCACTCTCGGTGCATCCTTGTGTGATGGAAATAGACCTAGCGGATGGCCGCTATACATTACCAATGTTTGCTCATCTGTCATCTCAGACAAATACTTCATCACTAATCGATACTGCGCCCAGTTTTGAAAAACCGCTCCATTGCCACCGTATGTAATTAATTCATAAGGATGCTGTGCAACGGCGTGATCCAAGTTGTTTTGAATCATGAGCATAATAGCTGCGGCTTGCTGTGATTTTGCAGGATACCAATCGATAGGTCGTGCCTTTATCTCGAGGTCTGGCATGTAGCGATACATGTAAATGCGACCATAAGTATTCAACTCCGCCGCAAACTCCTTTGACAATGCTGCGTGAAGAGATGAATCAAAATAGCGCAATGCATTTCTAACCGCGAGCTTTTTCTCTGCAGGAGTGAGTATCTCTTTTCTCTTCGGTGCACGATTTACTTCAGGATTGAAATAAGGCATCTCTGGAAAGAGTGCAGAAAAATCTTGTTGGATTGACGCACGAAGCGCCTCCTTTGTAAGTGGTTGTTGGGCCGTTAACATGGCGCAAAAGTAAGGGAATAATTACTTCTTGAACTTGCCGGTTTTCTTATCAAAACCATAAGGGCAATGCTTGCAGCCACTCTGACAACAGTGGCCTCTTTTCAAATGATACTTCTCTGTAAAAACGATATAACCCTCCGGACTGTAGTAGTAATCCGCGGCTGGATCGAAGTTAGATTCGTTAAGTTCTGGTTCGTTCTCTTTCATCACAATGCTGGCTCAAATTTGAACAATCTTCTATTAAACAATTCAGAGATCATAAAGTTTATTCAACACGAATTGTTGATTTTTGCCAAATGAAAAATATGCGATGGGAAGCTTCTAGAAATGCAGATGTCAAGCGTCTTGACTTGCTTCATCCCATTGTCAGCGGCAATAAATTCTTCAAATTAAAATACAACATTGAGCAAGCAAAGCACCTTGGTGTTGAACGTGTGGTGACATTTGGTGGTGCATTCAGCAATCACCTTCATGCCGCAGCTTGGGCATGTAAAGAAAATGATCTCCAATTAATCGCATTAATTAGAGGAGAAGAGCCTCCATCGTTGAGCCCCACCCTTCAGGATATTCTTGGTTGGGGTGCAAAGGTCGAATACATCACCCGTGATGCCTACGCGCACAAGGCGACCGAGGATTTCAAAATTTGGATTTTCGACACCTTCGGTCCGTCGTTCATCATCCCAGAGGGTGGTGCCAATTTCCTGGGCGTTAATGGTTGTATGGAAATATTATCTTCGGAAGATCAAGTGTATTCAGATATTTTCTGCAGTGCCGGCACAGGCACAATGGCCTCTGGGCTCGCGCTTTCACTAAAACCACATCAAACCTTACATGTAGTGTCAGCACTCAAAGGTGGTGGAATGAAACAGCAAATGTTTGAGTTGATAAAATACTTCTTAATGGACGACGACGCTGCTTCGGAAGTGTTGAAAAATGTAGTGTTTCACGAAGACTTTCATTTTGGCGGATACGCTAAAACCACTCCTGAATTAGATGCATTTATAGCAACTCAACAAGCTCAATTTGCTTTACCATTAGACAAAGTTTACACGAGCAAACTCTTCAAAGCTTTTTTAGAAATAGAAGAAAATAATGTTCTTGAAAAAGCTTTAATCATCCACAGCGGCGGGCTTCAGGGAAATCGAACCATTAACGCTTCTTAATCCAAGCCTCTGGATTCTGAGCAACACCTGTTTCGGAGTTTACTTTCCAAATTTCGAAGTGCAACAAATACTCGTCTCCATCATACATGATGTTTCCGATTTTTTGTTTGATACTCACTTTATCGCCAACGGAAACATTTACATCGCTAAGACCTGAATATACCGTTTTGTAAGAGCCATGAGTCACAATCACGTTTTGGCCCGCCCCAGGAATATTGAAGATACTTGTCACCTTTCCTTCAAACACCGCTAGAACTGAAGCGCCTTTCTCCGTAGCAAAGTCAACACCGTTTGAATTTACTTCCACACCAGCAATACTGGCGTGGGGGTGCTTTCCAAATCGTTGAGTAATCACACCGGCAGAAACAGGCCAAGGCAAAGTTCCCTTGTTGTTTTCAAAGTCCTTGTTTAAGGCTACCACTTCTGGAGCGGCAGTAATATTGGGCTTCTTAGAAGTATTTTCCGCTGGTGGTTTTGCTCCAGAGGTGTTACCAGCCTTTGCCGCATTTTTTGCATCTGCCTCTGCCTTTTCTCTTTCCTTTCGTGCAGCCTCTGCTATTTCTTTTCGAATAATCTCCTCAATCTTTGCAGCAAGCTTCTTTCTGTCTTGTTCTTGTTTCTTCTGCTGCTCCCGCAACTTCTTTTCTTCCTTTTGCAATGACGTCAGCTTCTGTTGCTGATCCAACTTGTTTTTGTTAATCTCTTCTTTCTCCTTGGCCTTTGCGCTTGCCAAGCTTTCTTTTTGCTGCTTGTCTTGCTGCAGAGCACTGATATTTTGAGAAATAGAAGACTTAATTGAAACGATTTCCTCTACATGTCTTTTTCTGACTTCAGCATAGTGCTGTGTCAACTTCAATCGCTTGATGGCTTGATTGAAATTTTTAGAAGAAAAAATAAACATAAGCTTGTCGTAAGAAGACCTGTTCTTATAGGCTTGTAGCACCATTTGAGAATACTCTTTCTTCAAATGATCCATCGACGAGTTGAGTGAAGTAATGTTCGACTCTTTGTTGCCGATCTCTTTTTCAATGCCGGAAATATCACTATTGATATTGCGAAGCAATTGCTCGCGATACTTCAATTGTTCATTTAAAATTGAAAGCTGACTGCTGGTCACCTTCTGATTAGACTCCGACTCGTTGATCAACTTCTTGGTCAAGGCAATCTTTGCGTTCAAATCATCTCGTTGCTTCTGTAGCTCTTCCTTTTTTCCTTGTCCGAAGCTTGGGGAAAATGTAAACACACTTACTCCTGCTATCAAGAATAATGAAGTAATAAGTATAATCAGTCGGCTTTTACGCATGGCTAGGGTGTGATTTTTCTTTCTAAATCCTCTGGTATTTCGAAAGGAAACTCATAGGTTTTATCAGTGGCAATACGAACGGTTCTGAATTCGATTTGTTGTTGGTTTCCCGCTTCCTTCACATCAAGAACACATCGAGTCGGATAAGTCTGTTCGTTTTCTTCTTTGAAATCTTCGTAGATAATTTCTACTGTTCTTTGATTGATCAAGTCATTAAAAATAGAATGGACTAATTTGAAATTAGTAGGATCTAACCAATAACGAGAGACAATCAAGTTTTCATCTTCTGCCTTACGCACTGTTCGTTGATAGCGCGGGTCATTGGGGTTCACAATAATAGTATCAGTCGGGGAGAGCTTTCTGTCATCGACACCAACCACACGGCGCACTCTTCTCTTATATTTTGATACTAATAAATATTGGTTGCTATCAATACTTGTTCTGAACTTCCCTTCATCTTTCTCAAGTCCAATAGCATTTCCAACAAGTAATTCCTGAAGCATTTCGAAATCAAAGTCCACGCGCGCTAACTCTGTCAATTTATCAAAACGCTCTGCGTAGTAGTACTTATCATCTGGTAGTTTGCTGATATACTTCAGGCTATCTGGAGTGATCAGCACTCTGAACACCTCAATACCTAATGCTGGTGAAATAGAGATCCAGATAGCACTATCCTTCTTCATTCGAATATTCGCTTTGAAGCCGGTTGTTTCCCCAAGTTTCTTAAAGTCAACATCGAGCTTCATACCCATCCAGTCGTAATCAAATCGATTACGCTCATAACGCTTCAACAGATAGCCCGCAGAGCGGTCCTTGATGGGATCTACCGTTGCCGTTGACTTAGAAGACTTACAACTAGAAAACGCCAATGTGAAAAATGCCAAAAGAATGAGAATGACTCCTCCTAAATGACTTGGGTTACTATATTTTTTTGAAGAGATCATTCGAGATTTTTCGAAGTTATTTTATTATTCAGTTTATCAGAACCACCACCCGCTTCTTGTGCAGCCTTCCATTTGTCTACCGCACCTTGGACATTTCCATTTTTAAATAATATATCACCGTAGTGTTCCCAAACTTCCCCACTAGGTTTTGGGTCATACTGAATCGTCTTTTCTATCCAAATTAAAGCTTCTGTGTACTTCTGCTGCTGGAATAAAATCCAAGAATAAGTATCTAGAAACGACGGGTTACTCGGCTCACGATCCACCGCTTGTTTGCTCATGGTCGCAGCTTTTTCCAACTTTACCTTTCTCAAGGATAAATAATAAGCGTAGTTGTTTAATGTAAACGAATCATTTGGATTAAACACAAGCGCCTTATCGTAGGATTCATCCGACTTCACATAATCTTTTGTCTTATTGTATGCGCTTCCCAAAGAAGAGTAGAATTGCGCTAGCAGCAACGGATTCTCAATCACTAATTCTTTACCAATATTGAATTGATAAATGGCGTCTTCCGTCTTATTGGTGCGCTCCAAGCCAAAACCATAATACAAGTAAAACATTGGATTATTAGGGAAAAGAGAAGTTGCTCTTTCTCCGTATTGAACAAGCTCTGAATATTTGCCTAAACTCAATTGAATACCGAGCGTTTGTTCCCAAAGTTGACTCTTGGTTGCATCGAGTTCAATGGCCTTTGTAAATGCAGCCAATGCTTCATTATCTCTTGCGTCTCTGTATAAAAAATCTCCCTTTATTGAATAAGCTTTTGCCTCACTCTTATTGACACCAACCATGATGTCAATCAACTCATATGCTTGCGGTATAAAACTCGCATTCATTTCTGTCAATTGATAATACTTCATCAAAACCATGATCTTTTGATCAATGCTTAAATCAGTTGTTCCAAAAGCTTTCTTCAATTCTTCAAAAGAGCGTTTATCATCTCCTTCCATTGCATAAAACTCGCTGAGCTGATAGTGAACTTGTCCATTTTCTGGATCTGCTTTCACCATTTTCTCTAGTGCTATTTTTGCTTTTTCTGGTTTGTTGCTGCGCGAATAAAATTGAGCAACAACGCCCCAATACCTCGCCTCCATTGGATTTGCTGCGGCCAACTTCTCTAACTCTTCACCCGCTTTCTCCATGTCGCCAAGTTGAACAAACATTTCATGTTTGCGATAGCTCAACTCTTCATAGACACCTACATTCTTTTCCAGCTCATCGTACACAGCGATCGCCTCTTTGACTTTATTTGCTGCAATCAAAGCAGACGCTTGATCGTATAATGCATTCTGATCATTTGGATTGTACTGGTAGCACAACTTAAATGACTTTGCCGCCAAATCAAATTTTGCAAGATCCATATAAATCTCACCTTGCAAACGATGGTACCACGCGTTTGTAGGAACTTGCTCCACACTTTTCTTAATACGCGGCGCTGCGGCGGTGGCATTCATAAATACTGATCGCTCAATACGCGCAATCTCATAATTCACAGCTGGCTCATCAGGCGAAATAGCAAGACATTCTAAAAAGCTTTTATAGGCTTTTTCGATTTCTCCTTTTGACTTTTGTAATTGTGCTTGAAAAAATAACTCTTGAAAACGGGTGTCGACCTTCGGCTTGATTTGATCTGGCTCTACACCAGAATCTCCAGTTTTAGGATTGCTTGAAGCGGTGTCCTTGTTCTTCGAACAAGAAACCAAAACAACCAATGCAAGCGCGATAAATGTGAAATGTGTTTTCAATCTTTTATTTTGAAATAGAATAATCCCCTAAGTTCAATACCTGTGCCGAAGGCTCTACAGAAGCGTAATTTCCGACCATTGAATCCACCAAAACCCCATTATTGATTTTTGAATGACTCATGCAAATCGAATTTTTCACCACTGAATTAGAAACGGTAGCACCACTTCCAATGGAAGTGTGAGGACCAACAACCGAATTCGAAATAATTGCTCCTTCACCGATATAACAAGGCTCAAGGATAACGCTATTTTCAATCTTTGCTGATGCTGGAATCGTTAAAGACTGTTGAATGTATCCCAAAACTTTATGATTAGTATCAATCATCGCGTCCTTGTTTCCGCAGTCCATCCAATCCTGAACAGTGCCTGGCGCAAACTGAGCTCCTTTGCTTACCATATTACGCAATGCATCTGGTAGCTGATACTCTCCACTATTGGTAATGTTGTTGTCGATCAAATATTGAAGCTCGTTTTTCAGTGCTGCGCCATCTTTGAAATAATATATTCCAATCATTGCAAGGTCGGACACAAACTCTTGTGGCTTCTCTTTGAATTCTGTAATCACACCTTCGTTATTCACTATCACAACACCGAATTGTCGTGGGTCTTCAATTTTTTGTACCCACAAAACACCGTCTTTTGATGTGTCGAGTTTGAAGTCTGCTTTAAAAAGGGTGTCAGCGAACGCTACAGTAACAGGCCCTTCAAGAGCAGAGGCCGCACACAAAATGGCATGCGCAGTGCCGAGTGCTTCGTCTTGATAATGGATGGTGCCTTTTGCCCCTAGCTTTTCCGCAACATCAATCAAATGCTTCTCTGCTGCTTCTCCAAAACGTCCCACTACGTAGGCAATCTCATCAACTTTCTGGTCGCTTATTGCAACGATATCTTCTACAAGCCTTTGTACGATTGGCTTTCCAGCAATTGGAAGAAGTGGTTTGGGAGTGGTTAAAGTATGTGGGCGGAGGCGCTTGCCCATACCCGCCATAGGGACAATTATTTTCATATTACAAGTTAGCAATAGACAAAGGAAAGCACTACAACCTTAAATATCGAAGGTTGTGGCGACGAGTAATGAACAATAGAACGGGGAATTACTTCTTTCCTGTGCTTCCAAAACCACCCTCTCCACGGGCAGTCTCATCTAAAATATCTACTTCAATCAAAGAAGCTCTTTCGTAGCGCGCAATCACCATCTGAGCCACACGATCTCCTGACTGGATCATCTGTGCTTCTGATGATAGATTCACTAATAATACTTTGATTTCTCCGCGATAATCCGCGTCAATCGTTCCTGGAGAATTGAGCACGGTGAGGCCTTGCTTGAATGCAAGCCCGCTTCGAGGACGAATTTGAGCCTCGGTTCCAGGCTCAAGAGCAATAAACAGACCCGTCGGAACAAGCGCTCTTTGAAGAGGCTCAATGGTAACGGGTTCTTCAATATTTGCACGTAAATCCATACCCGCCGAGTGTTCCGTTTCGTATTTCGGCAACGGAAAGCTCGACTTATTGATAACTTGAATGGGCATTATTTTCCTGTAAAAGTGGGCTTTCTTTTTTCCATGAAAGCACCTGTGCCTTCTTTGAAATCTTCTGTACCGAAGCAAAGACCAAACTCTTTGATCTCTGACTCATATCCCACAGCATTTTTCTTAAATCCTGAGAGAATTGCTCTGTAAGCAGAAGCGATTGCAGATGGGGAATTCTTTACAATCTTGCCAGCGATTTCTTCGCACTTAGCTATTAATTCCGCGGCAGGCACCACATGATTTACCAAGCCCCAATCTAATGCTTCAGTGGCTGGAATCATTCCAGCAGTAGCAATCATTTCCATTGCCTTTCCTTTTCCTACAAGCTGCGTCAAACGCTGCGTTCCGCCATATCCAGGAATGACTCCCAACGATACTTCAGGCAAACCCATTTTAGCATTGTCGCTTGCCACTCGAATATGACAACTCATTGCCAATTCCAAGCCGCCGCCTAATGCAAAACCATTCACCGCGGCGATAACTGGCTTACTCATATTTTCTACAAAATCAAACAAAAGCTTGTGACCTCTTCGGCTCAGCATACGGCCTTCTTCTATACTAAACGCAGCGAATTCTTTAATGTCCGCTCCTGCAACAAAAGCCTTCTCTCCTGCACCAGTCAAAATAATTACACGCACATCTGGATTTACATCAGCCAATGCCAATGCCTTATTCAATTCCTCAATGGTGTTTTTATTAAGAGCGTTTAATTGATCAGGACGATTAATCGTGATGGTAAGAATTGCGTCCTTCTGTGATAAAAGTAAATTTTCGTATGCCATGCAGCAAAGATAGCGTTTGAGGACTTACCTCAATACATTCACATGGCCAACTAATCGCTTTCTGCGATCAATAGAATCATATTCAATAATCCATTGGTATGTCCCGTCTTGAACGTAATAGCCATTCAAGCCCGGAACCCACGGTTCATCGATATCTCGCGACTCGAATATCAAGTCTCCCCAACGATTAAAAATCATTAAATGAAACCCTTTGATGTCCTGCCCAACTGCACGAAACACATCGTTGATTCCATCATTGTCTGCTGTAACGGTATTGGGAACCCATATCGGGAAATAAGGTGTTACCAAGACAGAGTCTCGCCCAATACAGCCTTCATCGGATATTACTTCTAGAACATAATATGTTGGTTCTAGTGGTTGTGCAAAAGGAAACAAACAATTCGTGCAGCTCAGGCCCGTTGCGGGATACCATTGATATGTGTCGGTAAATGCACTTCCGATTAGTTGCACTCTATCAGGATATTCAAAAGACATATCTGGCCCGGCAAAGGGCTGGGGTGAATCCAAAATAAATACATCCACTGTTGCAGTAGATCCACATCCATTTTCATCAATTACGTAAAGGGTAAATGTTGTTGTTTCTGTTGGAGAAAGAATCGTCGTGTCGTTATCAAACGGAAAGGCCATACTCTGCGGCTCCCAACGATATTCTACTCCTCCAAAACCAAAAGCTGAAACACTTCCTCCATCACATATCACACCTCCACCTTCAGCAACGGCTGTGGGAGGTATCACCTCAACGGTCACCTCATCAGTTCCCTGAGCACAAGCATTGCTCAATAGAACAGAGTAAGTAGTAGTGGAAGTCGGTGTCGCCACAGGATTACTTATAACCGCGCTTGATAAGGAATTTGACGGCGACCATAAATAACTATTCGCCGACTGCGCTTGAAGCGTCACGTTATTCCCAAAACAAATAGTGATGGTATCGTAAACTAAGCCTCCGATACCTTGCGCATCAACATTGACAGTTACATCCTCTGAAATCAAACAATTGTCTGCTGTGGTAATTTCAACATTGTATGTGATGGTTTCTGTAGGAGTGCTCGTGACTAAACCAGATGTATTAGAGTTCAAATACAAATCTGGAGTCCACACATACGCCGCACCACCCGTGGCTTCTAGCTCGACTGATGAACCAATACAAATACTTTGATTCTCGCTAACACTAGTATTGATTTCAAAAACATCTACCAAAACAGAAATGGTGTCAATACCACATTCGTTTTCATCTACTAAGTAAAACATTGTTGGAACTGAAACTACCGCCGTTGGTGTGAGTATTGTTTCATCCGAAAGAAGAGGATTGTCAAGCCAATAAGCAAGCGATGATCCACTGCCCACCAGCGATACCGACGTCTCTGGACAAACGGGCGGTACTGGTTCGATCGTTGGTGTTGGGCCTGGCAAAATGGTTATTGTTATCGACGTTGTATCCCCAATCAAACACTCTAGCTCTGTATCAACGATAAGCTGCACTTCATATACTCCAGGAGTTTGATAAATATGGCTGACGTTGCTTTCTGTAGATGTAAAACCGTCGCCCAATACCCATTCAAAACTATCCCCACCCTGACTAAGGTTTAAAAAATTTGCTGGCGATCCAACACAAATTTCATTCGGCCCGTCAATCTCAACCGTTGCTTCAATTTGACCTAGATTAAATCGAAACACTGCAAGATTACATCCCTGACTCGGGTTGGTCGGGCTCCATGCACCTGGGCTACTGGGAAAATCACTGTTGCCTTGACACCCTGCGCACACCGCTTGATAAACGGTCCCGTTTTTTGCGAAGCGTGAAGTTCCTCCGTCTACGTGCTCCGCACTTTCACCGCCACCTAAATAAGATGCGTAGATCAAGCCAGTTGCGTTGGGCTCTAACACACATAAGTAAAAATCACTCCCATCCGTGTTTGGCTGAAACGCATCAGACGAAATCGGTAACCCCACTGTAGTGCTGAACTGTGCATAGCAATCATAGAAACTCCCGCAAGTGGTAGAATTGGTCTCCCCTCCCCACCCACTAAAAAATATCTGATCACAATCACTTACCAAAAAAGCAGTAAGTGAAATATCGATTTCTCCTGAACCTGTACCGATAGTTGTAGTCCACAAGGCTATGGTCAGCGTTTGATTAAACTTTCTAATAAATTGCCCGCTGTTCGGTTGTCCGTATAAGCCTGGACTGATCGGCATATCACCTTCTGTTTGCCCGAGCGCATAGATATTTCCTTGCATATCTGTTTGAAGAAAATACACTTGATCGTACTCTGGCGTACCTACATAGGTTCCATTAATTACCGAAAAGTCGGTCGGATTAATTCTCAAGATAAATCCGTCCGTTTCATCATCAAATGAGATGTCTGCTCCACCAAAAACGTGCGGAAAATTCAGGCTTTTCGTGCCTCCCGCTACTATCAAATTATTCTGATTGTCAAACTCAATTGCATAACACGCGTCATTATCTACTCCTCCCAGATAGGTTACTAATAACAACGTCGAAAGATCACTGCTCATTTTGAAAAGTAATCCATCCGAAAAGCCGCCACCATAGCTTGTTTGAGCCCCGGTGCCCAACATTGGAAAATCTCCTCTCGTACAGGACGCTACATAAATATTGTTGTCACTATCAATGTTGATCTCTCCACGAAAAGCATCACCATAATTGTAATAAAGCTGGTCTGAATTATTCAATCCATCATTGCCCGGACCACCAACAAATGTTGAAGCTAATAAGCTCCCACTGTTACTAAACTTACTCACAAAAATGTCACACCCTAAAAGATGGCTACTTGTGAAAAATCCCACCATTGAAAACTGTGGGCCTCCTGCAAAGAGGGGCTGATAAACACTGCTAGTAACCGCCAAATCAGGACTCCCCGTTACTCCCATTAAAAGGATATTATCCTCTGAATCTACGATCAAACTATGAGGCGTTTCCTGTCTTGATCCCCCAAAGTATGTGGAATACAAAAGCTGTGTACCATTAGAAGAAAACTTCGAAACACCGATGTCCATATAGTTGGTGGTCGCCCCATTGAAACTCTCACTGAATGCCCCTGTGGTTGTTGGATAACCAGGGTTAAAAACCGCTGCTCCTGAAATCAGATTTTCGGATAAATCATTACACGCGGTAAATCCAAAATTCGATGCAGTGGATCCAACAAAAGTTGAAAATGCAATCTCTGGATCGATGATCAAATCAATCGAATGATCGTATTCACCTAATGAAAAACGAACGACTCCTTCAATCAATTCATAATTACATGAAACAGTTGTCACCTTCCCTAACTTCACTTGATATGCAAATGGCCTTGCCTCGACCACCTTACCAACACTCGTCTCAATATGAAGCTCGCCATCCACAAGTGAATATCCATTGGTATGCTCATATGCCAACCGAATATCATTCGGACTTGCCCCCGGGTGCACGATAAAATCATATTTCAAACCACCCGAAGGAGCATGAATACGTGCATCTATTTTATCATAAATATTTGGTAATAAGCTGGAGCTGTAAACCCTCACTCCTGAAGCCCAAGAACTCTCCTCTCCTATATAGTAATTCAAATAATGAGACTGAGGTAATTCGCCCGAAAGGGTTGTTGAATTGCTATTGACCCATCTTACATGATAGTTGTGACCGCGAATGGAATCGACTACGTTCTTGCTCCCCGGATGAAGCGCTTGAATAAATGATGGATCCAACAGCTGGTATGTCAACCCATGGTTTTCAATCCATAACTTTCCAGTGGGTAAATCAGACGCCGCTAAAACTTTATTCGGCCATTGGCCTTTATTCTCAACAAAAGAAATCTGAGTCCACGACAACACCGGGACCTGAATTAAGATCAATATGAGCAATCTAATCAAGTGCTTCACAATCTGTAGACAAAGGAGAGAGCGCTAAAGTTGTAGCGTACAGTAAATATATGAAGGAATTAAATTTAAATCAATTAGGGTAAATGGCGTACTCAGATTCCATTTGAACACTTTACCTTTCGCCCAAAATCAAATAAATCCTCAACATGAAAACAAACAAATGGCTGAACATCCTTGGTGCAGCAGCAATCGCAACGGTATTAATGGGCTGTCCATACACCTCAACTGTTCCTCTTAGCAATCCAACAGTGAAGATTGCGGACAGCTATGTAGGCACTTGGGAAAAGCAAAACGGTGATGGCGCTACGCTCGAGATCGCCAAAGCAAGCGAAACCACAATGAAACTGACTGAGAAATCAAGCGCTACTGCTGAACCGGTATACTACATGGCTCACTTTACAGATATCGCTGGAACACTTTTCGTAAACGTAAAAGAAGACTCTGAGTACAGCTCTTACAATCTTTATAAAATCGAAAAACAAGGCGATTTTAAAATCGTTGTTTCAGAAGTAACCCCTTACATCAAAGAAACTTTTGACAACTCTGATGCAATGAAAAAATTCTTTGAAGCAAACATGAAGAATAGCTATTTCTTCACTACTGAAGATGTTTCTTACTTCAAGGTAAAATAATTTAGTTTTTGTATAAAAAACAAAAAGCCTCCCATTGCTGGGAGGCTTTTTTATTTCATGAACTCAGAATTACTTCTGAATGATAATGCTCTCATGCTGCACGCGATCGTTGCTGATCACCTCAAGGTGATAAGTGCCCGCTGCAAACTTGCTCACATCAAACGTGTTTGTTGCGCCTGTCGCAATGTTCATTTGCGCTGACTCAATCAACTTACCTGTGTGATCAAACATTCTGATTTGAACCATACCTGATACAGATGCGCTGTAAATATTCAAACGACCTGATGTTGGGTTTGGATAAACGCTAACCATTGTATCAGTAGAAATAGTTTCTGATACGCTATCTGGATCTGAACAATCGCTGCTCAATACTGGTGAAGTAATGAAACAAGATGGCACCGCTGCAGAAACTACAGTAATAACTACCTCTTGATCATTTGGGAATGGACCTACTTCAATAGTACCCAAGAAATTCACTGTGTACTGTGCTTGGTTGTAGCTATTTGTTACAATGTATGGTGAGCCATTTCCAAGGTCTGTGATAGACATTGTTACGAAATAGTTTTCCAAATCGCCATCATTACAATGTGCTGTGTATGTAACCACTGGCCAATCACAAGTGTAAACACATGATCCATCATCTTCAGTCGCTGTTGGGTTGTAGTTCAACGCGTCTTGGTCTGTACAACCTAAGATTGGATCGAAATTACAAGAACCATCATCAATTGTAGCTGTTGAGTCATAGTTGGTAGCATCTGGATCTGTACAACCTGCACAAGTCAAGTACTCACAGCTTCCGTTATCATAAATAGCGGTTGGTGAGAAGTTACATGCACTTTCATCCAAACATCCAAACTGCGCATTGTAAATACATGAACCATCATTTACTGTTGCCGCTTGATTGTAGTTTAATGCAGTAGGATCTGTACAACCTAGCACTTCGTTCTCATCAATACAACCATTGTTTGGAGGCAAGTTACCTGAACAAACTCCATACACGTCTACACTTGGAGCACCTACTACGTCACCGCAGTCATATCCCCATGTAGCACAGTTGAAATCTACTGGTTGGCCAACCCAATCATATGCTCCGTTGTCAGCAAATCCATCGCCCAACCAAGCTAAAACACCGATTGAATGAGATGTTCCAGCACAGTCACAAATTGAAATCTCGTTGTTACAGTTACCTGTAATATATGATTCAACTGATGAAACTGACCCGTCTGTCAACACATAGAAGAAGCTATATGAAGTGTTTGTTGCAAAATTGTAGAACTGTACATTGCTTCCGCTCATAAGCTCGCCTTCTGCATATTCAAATGGCTGATAATCCCCACCGTCTACAGCAATATAAATTGCTGCTACGCTGCAATCGCCATCATAATTAATATCCAAAGAAACTGAAGGTGATAATGTTTCTCCTTCGTAGTCAAAACAAGCCTCTGCATTTACGTCTAATGTCAAATTAGAACAAGCATCTCCGCCTACGCAGAAGTCTTGTGTGTAAATACTTCCGAAGTCGCCACCACCTGTTACTAGATCTCCTGTTTCATCATAAACAACAAAATATCCAGGTGTGTCACAATCAACAGAACCAAGTCCGTCACCAAAAGAATCGGTGATTACAAAAGTGTAGCATCCCGTTGGAAGACACATTGGCTGTGTTACCATTGAGTTTGGATCAACGAAGAATGTTTCATCAAACGAATAAACAATCTCTCCGTTTTCGTTGATGATTTGAACTGCCGTCTCTTCAGCGTAGCAGTCAATTGCTACTTCTACTACTACTCCATTGCAGATTTGATCAACACAACCATTACCTGGAGGTAAGTTTCCATAACAAACACCGAATGGATCAAGGCTTACACCTACACCAGCATCATCACAGTCAAAACCCCAAAGTTGACAGTTAAAATCAACAGGAAGCTCATCATTCCAAAGGAATGATCCATCATCCAAGGAGCCATCACCCAACCATGCAGTAGCCTCGATTGGAAGCTGTGTGCCTGCACAGTCACAAATAGTTTCTCCGCTTAAACAGTCCTCAGCATTGTACACAACAATATCTGACTGCTCGCCATTTTCTAATAAATAATATAAATAGTAAGTAGCACCTGGAGTGAAGAAATATTCCTCAACGCTGCCATTACCAACTCCGTCAGCAGAAACGTCTAGAACATCAAAGTTTACTCCTCCGTCTGTAGAGTAGTAAATAGAAGTTACACTGCATGTTCCAACATATTCAAAGTATAAATCTGCAGTAGCATAGCTAATACCATTTACTGTCAAACACTCTCCTGCAACAACCTCAAGGTTAGCGTTGCCGCAAGTTTCATTACAATCACCCGTGGTAAAGAACCCGGTGTTGCTTTCTGTTCCATCTGAAAGAATTACATAGTACTGATAGTTTGTGTTATTCAAAAGACCAGTGATATACATTGACTCTCCTGACAAGAAACCAAAAGCAGAAGCATCTAACTCAACCCAACCTTCGATGGCGTTGTATGTCATAATACTCGCTACTGTGCAATCTCCTGTATAGTTTGCTACAAACTCATATTCGTTAAATCCATTTGCACAAGAAACAAAGGCAGATGTCGTATTAATGAATGTACAAGGATCAGCGCCTACACAGAATGAATAAGAATCCATTGTGGTATAAACAGCATCACCTTCGAACAAAGTATTGTTCTGGCTATCTAGACCGAAGAAGAAACCGTCATTAGCACAAGTACCCGCGCCGTCAGATAGTCCATCTCCAAATGAGTCATAGATTTCAAAAGTGTAGCAACCAGAATTTAAACACAACGTCGTTGGATACAAAACATCTCCAAAAGCAATTGGATAAACATCTTGACCTACGAAATAAACAAGCTGGTCGAACTGATCATAAACTGCCCATGAAACTTCGTCTCCATAGCAATCTGGATTGATTGCGAATGTTACTTCTTCACATCCCGCAAAGCCACAGTCACCTGTAGTAATTTCCATTTCATTAGTCAAAGTGCCATCTGATAATTGACCATACATTGAATAAGAAGTGTAAGGATCAGCCTCTGTTAAAGAAAGCGTTTCGCTGTGAGCCAAAGGAGCTGATAGAGGAAGTGTCAAATAAGCTCCTCCGTCAATTGAAACATACAATGTATTCAACGTGCAGTTACCTGCAACAGCCAATGTTACATTGACCGATGGCAAGCCAGCCACACATGGGCCAGGAGATGTTACGATATAACTGTCGCAGCCACCTGCTGCTTCAGATACCAAAATAACTTCAAGTGGAGCACAAATCTGATTGGTTGCGCAGTTGTACTCATTCATCTGAATGCGTGCTACGCCTGTGTAGGTAGCTGTCCAAGTAAAGTCTGAAGCATTGTTGGCACAAAGAGAGCCGTCATCATCACCAGTCAGATATGCACCTGTATTAGTAAACAGTGAAAGCTGCGTGTCATACGTAGTGCCACATGTGTTAAAGTTGTAGACGTTACCAGCAACCACACTTACAGTGTAGTACTCGCCGCCATACGCGCATGATGTGAAGCCTGAATTCACCTCCCCAACACCTGTCGGTGTCAAGTCGTCATAGAAAACTCCATTGTTTGTGCACTGTGCACTCACATTGGAAAGGCTACCCAACACAAGAAAACAAGCCATGATGAGCTTGAAAATGTTAGTAGATGTTTGATTCATAGTTAAATATTTGATTAAAAAAATAGCCTTCAAAAATAAGCCCTTTATGTGCTATTCTCGACCATTCATCGACGATTCTTTTTAAACATTGACGTTTTTATTACCCTCAAATGAATATTCGTTTAAAAATCATCCCTAAATGCAGCTATGTAACAGATAATTGCATTTTTTACTTTTTCTGCGAATGAACTTTTTGAGCATTTTTTATCTTCTCTCTATTACATTTGAAGCGAAAAGTGGCAACAATAGACGACATACAAGCTCCCATTAAATCTGAAATGCTCGAATTCGAGACGTATTTCAGAAAAGCAATGAAGAGCAACAACGGAATCCTTGATAAAATAACACACTACATTATCAAGAGAAAGGGCAAGCAAATGCGCCCTATGTTCGTCTTTCTTTCCAGCAAAGTTTGCGGCGGCGTTACCACCTCAACTTACAACGCCGCTTCTCTCATCGAGCTTCTTCACACCGCTACTCTGGTGCACGACGACGTGGTCGACGATGCTCAAACACGCCGAGGCTTCTTTTCTATAAATGCTTTATGGAAAAATAAAATCGCAGTACTCGTCGGCGACTACCTGCTCTCACGTGGTCTGCTTCTCAGCGTCGACAACAAAGAATTTGACCTGCTTCGAATCGTAAGCACTGCTGTAAAAGAAATGAGCGAGGGGGAATTACTTCAACAAGAAAAGTCCCGTCTACTTAACATTACAGAAGAAGTTTACTATAAAATTATTACCCAAAAAACAGCCTCTCTTATCGCATCATGCTGCGAGTCCGGTGCCGCTGCTGCTAAAGCTTCTGAAGAATACATCCAAAAAATGCATGACTTCGGAATCAATGTGGGTATGGCGTTCCAAATCAAAGACGATCTCTTCGATTACGGATATGGAAAAGACATCGGAAAACCGGTTGGAATCGACATTCAAGAGAAAAAAATGACGCTGCCGCTGATCTATACCCTTTCCAAAAGTGATAGATCAACAAAAAAACACCTTGTCAATATTGTTAAAAATCACAACACGAATTCTGCGAAAGTAAAAGAACTCGTAAAGGCCGTTGTTGACGCTGGTGGTATTGATTACGCAGTGATAAAAATGGAATATTTTAGAAAAAACGCTCTCGATATTCTAGCTACCTTTCCCGACAGCGAAGCGAAAAAGTCGCTTGAAAAATTAGTGCATTACACCATCGATCGTGATAAGTAAAATGAAAGTTGTTCTCTATCTATTTGCCCTCATCTTTACATTAAATGCTTGCAAAGGCAAAAAAACAGGGTCAGAAGTAAATATTCCACTACCTCCAAATGTCATCGAAAAAGTAGAGGAACGATTTGAGCCGAAAGAAAATGAAAAGCTCGGATCTCCTAAAAAAGCGATATACCTCGACACAATTACAGACCTCAAAGTGTCTGAAAAGTTTTTCTATGAAGATAAAAAAATCTACATGGAATACGCTTTCGAAAAAGGTGTAAAAAACGGCCCTGCAATGGCCTTCTACGAAAACTCAAATCCCTGGAGCCTTCACAACTATAAGGATAATGTCCTGCATGGAGCCTACAAAACGTGGTTCGAAAATGGACAACTTCGCATCGAAGGCCAATACGACAACGGAATCAAAATCGGTAATTGGAGATTCTTTGATGAAAAAGGAAATGTCGTCGAAGAAAAAAACTTTTCGGAAAATCCAGAACAGTAATCTAACACTGCGTTGTTGGCATAATACGTGACTCTACCCGCAAACACAGAGCTTCGCTCCGTTAATTTGTAAGGTATGAGAATCTTCATCGCATTCATCTCTTTACTTCTAACGCTTTCTTCACAAGCAACTAGTATTGCTATTGAAGAAAAAATATCTGCCGTCGACTATATCGAAAAATGGCGCGAAGAAGCCATTCGTCAAATGGTGCTACATAAAATACCCGCCAGCATCACCATCGCACAAGGACTCCTTGAAAGCGGAAACGGTAATTCTAGACTCGCAATTGAAGGAAATAATCACTTCGGTATTAAATGCCACAACGATTGGAAAGGCGCCACGATCCACGAAGATGACGAAACTCGCAATGAATGTTTCAGAAAATATAAAAACGCCGCAGAGTCGTTCGAAGACCACTCTATTTTTCTTCAGAAAAAAAGATATGAGTCACTCTTTACTCTTGAAATCACCGACTACAAAGGATGGGCGCACGGCTTAAAAAAATGTGGCTACGCCACCAATCCAAAGTACCCTCAATTACTCATCAATCTTATCGAGCAATATAATCTCGCAGACCTTGATAAGGAAGGCTTGAAACACATTAAAAACGGCAGTACTCCATCCCGAAACAAAAGAGATTCTAATACCAAAAAAGAAAAAAACACATCGTCTCAAAAGGATGAGGCTCGAAAAGAAATCGTAATTTCTAATAACAGAGAAATTGGCGTAAGCGAAAACAGAATCAAGTTCATTACTGCTAAAGATGGCGACTCCGTAGAGTCAATTGCCAAGGACTTAGACATGGCCCCTTGGCAAATAAAAAAGTATAACGACCTTGAAAACAATCAACACATTCAGCCCGGACAAGTCATCTATTTGCAGCCAAAAAGAAACAGCTCAAAAATCAACGAATACGAAGTGAAATCAGGAGATACGATGTGGAGCATTTCTCAAGCAACAGGAATAAAGTTGAGAAAACTTTATAAGAAAGCTGCCCTTACTCCAGGTCAAGAACCCTCGCCTGGCACCATTATCAAACTAAAATAAAAAAGGCTCTACCGAAGTAGAGCCTTTATCTGTTGCCCGAGCTGGATTCGAACCAACACAAACTGAACCAAAATCAGTTGTCCTGCCATTAGACGATCGGGCAATCTATCGCTGAAAGCGGGTGCAAAATAAATGCATTCTTTTCATCTATGCAAAACTTTTCTGTATCCTACATTAGCTTTCTGAAAATAAAGCCATTTTATCGTGGAAAAAATTGCAAATTACATTGATGGTCAACTAGTTGAGCCAATATCAAAAAATTATCTCGAAAACGTCAATCCTGCCACAGGAAAGGTCTATTCCCTCATTCCTGACTCAACAGACCAAGATATCGAGCTCGCTTACCAAGCTGCGGCAGCCGCTTTTCCCTCATGGTCAACTACATCAATCAACGATCGATCTGCCATTCTTTCAAAAATTGCAGACCTTATTCAACTCAACCTACACGAACTTGCTTTAGCCGAATCAATAGACAACGGAAAGCCTGTCTCACTCGCCACTCAAGTTGATATTCCCCGCGCAGAATCAAACATTCGATTCTTCGCCACCGCCATTCAACACTTCGCCAGCGAAGCGCATATCATGGAAGACAAGGCCATCAACTACACCAACAGAAAGCCAATAGGCGTCGTGGGGTGTATATCTCCATGGAATCTTCCTCTTTATCTTTTTACTTGGAAAATAGCACCAGCCCTCGCAGCGGGCAATTGTGTGATCGCAAAACCCTCGGAAATCACTCCGATGACAGCATACCTCTTATCTAAACTATGCATAGAAGCCGGATTACCGAAAGGGGTTCTAAACATCGTGCACGGACTTGGCGCAAAATGCGGCAACGCAATGGTTGCACATAAAAAAATAAAGGCAATTTCTTTTACCGGCGGAACCGCAACAGGCGCACACATCGCTTCTATAGCCGCTCCGATGTTCAAGAAACTTTCTCTTGAACTAGGTGGAAAAAACCCTAACATCATCTTCGCTGATTGCGACTTCGATAAAATGATTGCAACCACTGTAAGGTCTTCTTTAAGCAATCAAGGACAAATTTGTCTCTGCGGTTCGAGAATACTTATTGAAAGGCCTATCTATGAAAAGTTTAAAACTGCTTTTCTTGAAAAAGTCAATAAAATGACCGTTGGAAACCCACTTGCCAACGAAACCCGCATGGGAGCAGTTGTTAGCGAAGGTCACATGAACAAAGTGCTTAGCTATATCGAACTTGCAAAACAAGAAGGAGGAACGGTTCTTACTGGCGGCTCACGAGTAATTTTAAATGGAGAAAATAAAGATGGATATTTTATCGCGCCGACCGTTATTGAAGGCCTAGGACCCAACTGCCGCACAAATCAAGAAGAAATCTTTGGTCCTGTAGTTACTATCGCTCCATTTGACTCTGTAAAAGAAGCTGTGGAAAATGCCAATTCAACCATGTACGGACTTGCTGCGACGATTTGGACTACCAACCTTTCGAAGGCCCACAAAGTAGCTGCGCAAATAGATTCGGGGATCGTGTGGATTAACACATGGTTGCTAAGAGACCTTCGCACTCCATTCGGCGGAGTGAAAAGCTCTGGTGTTGGACGAGAAGGCGGATTTGAAGCTTTAAAGTTTTTTACTGAGGCACAAAATGTCTGCATTGAGCTCTAATCCTCAATAGACTTAGATCCATTTGTAAAAAACCAACCAAAAATCTCGTTAAAGCGCGACTCGGTGCGACGAATAAAACTCGATATAGAAAATAGGGCTTTCATGTCTTTACTTAGTGTGGAGAAGAACTCAACTCGCATTCCATTTGTTGTCTGAACAATTTAAAAGAATTGCGAATTATTGCTTTTCTAACATGTTTTAACGAACCACCAAACCCTAGTGTTACACAAATATTCACTGAAGGGCTTGGCAAGCAATAGACCGGTATAGAATGAGAAGTAGAAAAAAAATAATCAACCTCGATGGAGTGGTCTACAGAGACAAACAAGAAGCACTCGATCACTTAAGCGCTCTAGAAAGAGCCAAAACATCAATTCATGGTCTCGAAATTGTGATTTTGTCCAATACATCTATCACCACAGATATGTATAAGACCATCTGGTTTTCCTCTCAGCAAAATGTTTACGACATCGCAAGAGCATTTATAGCAGAAAAAATGGGCGGCGCTTGGAACTATATTGAGTTTAAATAAGATACTATTTCAAAGTTTCCTCTTCTTAATAACTCTGTTTAAAACTAAAAAATTCCATTTTGTCGAATTCCTTGAAACTCTAGCAATTTAGTAACGTATTTTCAGTTATTCGAAAACCCTTGTAAATCAAGGTTTTTTGAACCCGCAAGTTTTACTATTTTTACTCACCTCAAGGAAAACCAGGAAAATCATGAAGAGGATTGTACTTCTATTCTTGTGCCTAGCAGCTGGAACTGCTTCACAAGCCGCACTAATGAACGACTCTATTCCGTCGTCTAAATCGAATATTAAAATTTCTCCTGACGATCCCGAGATCTTAGCGATTGATAAAGCCCTTGTGGCCAATTATCTCAACCATTTTTGTTACTCTTCAGACAAAAATCTGTTGAATGCACATGGGTACACAACCGATCAGGTTCCTACTTTTTCACCAGAAATTATCTCTGAGAGAATGAAGGCCCTCGATGCTGAAACACCATTCGATCTTGTTTACAACAATACGGTTCAAGGATTCATCGATCTTTATTCTATCAGAAGACGCGACATTTCTACGAAGGTTTTGGGAATGTCTCAATTATACTTCCCACTTTTCGAAGAAGCACTCGCGAAATACGAGATTCCGCTCGAAATGAAATACCTCGCAATTGTAGAGTCTGCACTGAACCCTTCTGCAATTTCATCTGCTGGTGCTGGAGGATTATGGCAGTTCATGGTCGGCACTGGAAAGATGTACGGCCTCGATGTAAACAGCTATCAAGACGAACGCTTCGATGCATACAAGTCAACAGAAGCCGCTTGCAAATACCTTAAGTCCCTTTACAACACATTCGGTGACTGGCAGCTTGCACTCGCTGCATACAATAGCGGTCCTGGAAACGTAAATAAGGCAATTCGTAGATCTGGCGGAAAACGCGATTTCTGGGAAATTAAACCTTTCCTTCCAAAAGAAACACAAGGCTATGTGCCGGCTTTTATTGCGGTAAATTATGTGATGAATTATGCATCAGAACACAATCTTTATCCTGCAAACCCAACACGAACTTTCTACGAAGTAGATTCTATTCACGTAAAAGGCCCTGTTAATTTCAATGCTCTTTCATTCGTACTAGGCGTGCCAGTCGACGAAATCGCTCAACTAAACTGCACGTATAAACTACGCGAGATTCCAGCTAATAACAAAAAGCACTACCTCATTCTCCCAACAGAGAAAATTGGTCTCTTCATGAAAAATGAAGAGCTTGTGTACGAGCAAAGCAGAGAAGAAGTGAATCCTGCAACCAATATGCTTGCAAACAACCCAGAGCCTTCTAAACAACCTGAAAAGGCTACAAATACAACTGTTGCAAGCAATAATAATTCTGGCAAGGAAATCAAGAAAACAGTTTGGGAAGATGCTTGGAAAACGCACAGCGTAAAAAGAGGAGAATCACTCGGAAGTATCAGTAATAAATATGACGTGAGCCTCGCAAACCTTAAGAAATGGAACAAAATCAAGGGCTCCAAAATCGTTCCTGGTCAAAAGCTGAAGATTCAAACGAAGGTTAAAAAGACAATCACTGTAAACGCTACTGAAGAGGAAAATACTGCGACCGCAACTCCAACCCCTCAGCAAGAAGAAGAGCGCACTGAAGATGTTGCCGAGAATACTCCAGCACAACAGACAACTGCGCCAGCGAAAGCACCTGAAAAGGTAAAAGAAAAACCAAACGCAGCCCCTAAGTACAAATACTACACTGTACAACCAGGCGATACGCTTTGGGATATTGCAGCTAAACACGATGGTGTTTCTATCGAGCAAATCAAAAAATTAAACTCCGGCCTGAAAGAAAACAAACTTGCCGTTGGTCAAAAAATTAAAATCAAAATAATCGGATAATAATGAAAGTTGAAAACGGCAAAAATGTAGAGGTTCACTACACATTGCACATTGATGGACCAGAAGGTGAAATCGTAGAACAAACCACTGGTGGAGAACCCCTCCGTTTTGTGTTCGGTCAAGATCCAATGCTCCCAAAATTTGAAGCTGCTCTTCAAGGTCTTGGAGCAGGAGAAAAATTCACTGTTGCAATCCCTTGCGCAGACGCTTACGGCGAAGAAGATCAAGACTTCTATATGGAGTTTGAAAAAAGTGAATTCCTTGACGAGGACGGCCAATTCGACGAAGAACTATTCGCTGAAGGTGAAGTAGTGCCTATGCAAACACCAGATGGCCAAATGGTTCAGGGAGTTGTTGCAGAAGTAAAACTCAACACCATCATCATCGACTTCAATCACCCGCTTGCAGGTGAAAATCTTTTCTTCGAAGGTGAAGTCGTAGCAGTAGGTTAATTACAGCTATTTTGTTGATAAAGCATATAGGAAGGGTGCCGAAACATCGACACCCTTCTTTTTTTTTGTACACTAAACATTTTGTCTGTGGCGAGATCTCTTTTTAAAACCAGTGGTAGTACCTTGTCTTCCTTCTCAACTGTAGTAGGAATCACGCTTGTACTGTCAATGGTGGGAGCGCTGTTGACCATTCTTCTTGTGGCAAACTCTGTCACAAAACACTTCAAAGAGCAACTTACTGTCCAGCTCTTCCTGCAGGAAGGCGCAGAAGAAGTGGAAATTCTCAGTTTCAAAAAAGAAATTGAAGCACAAGACTTTAGTGGCTCCGTGCAGTATACATCTGCTGAACAAGCAGCCCAAACAATGCAAGAAGAGCTCGGTGAAGAATTCGTAGAGTTTCTTGGTTACAATCCACTGCCTGCGTCTATTGACATTCAAATCGACCCCGCTTTCGCTGAATTGGATAGCTTAGAATCAAAGATTGCTATTGCAGCCAACAATCCTCTTGTCGATGAGGTCGTTTATCAAAAAGGCTTGCTTCAAATGGTGAATGAGAATATCGGAAAATGGAGCCTAGGACTTCTAATTATCGGCGTTCTTTTCTTGATTATTGCTGTAGTGCTAATCGTGAACACCATCGAACTTGCTATATTTTCTCAAAGATTTATTATCAAATCAATGCAATTAGTAGGTGCTACGCATTGGTTTATTCAAAAACCTTTTCTGAAAAAAGGACTATGGTTCGGAGTGCTAGCCTCCATTTTTTCTCTTACCATTTTGAGCGCCATTCTATTCTATTTCCGAGAGCCACTGGCCGATGTTATAACAGTTCTTATTCAAAATCACAACTACATCATTCTTTTAGTGGCCGTTCTCGGCACCGGGCTTCTTGTATCATGGCTCGCTACAGCCTATGCTGTGCGCCGCTTTGTGCGTTCGACCCACAACGATCTGTACTAAATCCGTTTATCCATTCATCAAGGCCGTTCATTGGCTATTTGATACACTTCTCCATCTTTTTGGGCTAAAACCCAGCCTTTTCGCCATATTCGTATTGTTAACTGTCTAAAAGGCAGCAGCATTTTAAAATTTTCATCGAACAACAACATTTGTTTGACATACCGAATGGATAGTTTTATTATGTTTGGCGCCCTATAAAACCGTTAATGACCAAAGGTCAAAATACCTTTTAAACCAATTTCAAATCCATAATCTGTAACAACCCTTTAAAATCAAAAGTGTTATGAGCAAAAAGCAACAGTCATCAGGACCAGATCTTAGCGCGATCTTCCCATACATTGCAATTCCAATTGCTTTGTTGGTAGGTGTTCTACTTTACATGTATGTGCTAGGTAATCCTGCAAACTTCGAAGGTGGAGATCCTGTAAAAGGTCACCCTCTAAACGTATTAGGAACAGTTCACAAAGGTGGTATCATCGTATCCATGCTTATCACTGTAAACCTTGTAGTTCTTATCTTCACTATCGAGCGCTTTATCAGCCTTGCAAAAGCAAAAGGCCGTGGTAGCGTTGATGCTTTCATCCGTCGCGTACGCACTATGCTAAACAACGGTGAAATCGACAAAGCTGTTGCTGAATGTGACAAACAGAAAGGTTCTGTTGCTGCCGTTCTTCGTGCAGGTCTTACGAAGTATAAGGCTCTAGAAAACGAACCAAACTTGGATAAAGAAGCGAAAGTAACTGCTATCAAGCAAGAGCTTGAAGAAGCTACTTCTCTAGAATTACCAATGCTTTCTAAGAACCTAGTAGTATTGTCCACTAGCGCTTCTCTAGGGGTACTTGTTGGTCTTCTTGGTACTGTACGTGGTATGATTTCGTCGTTCGAAGCAATGGCAACTGCTGGTGCTCCTGATGCGACGGCTCTTTCACTTGGTATCTCTGAAGCACTTATCAATACCTTCCTTGGTATCTTGGCTTCTGCTCTAGCGATCATTTTCTTCAACTTCTTCAGCACACGTATCGATAGCTTGACTTATGGAATCGACGAAGCTGGATTCTCTGTAGCGCAGACTTTCGCGTCTAAGCACTAATTATCCTCTCCGTTAAACCCATTAAATAAGACAAGTTATGCCTAAATTAAAAATACCGAAAAGCGCCCCCAGCCTGGACATGACGCCCATGGTTGACTTGGGCTTCTTGCTGGTGACGTTCTTCATCCTTACGGCGAAGTTTAGGCCAAACGAACCTGTCATTGTTGATACACCAAAATCAACCTCAGAAGTTGCACTACCAGAAAAAGTAATGCTAGTGACAATCGACCAAGATGGAAGAGTTTTCTTCGATATCACTGGTCGTGAAATCAAAAAAGCAATGCTTCTTGGTATGCTCGAGAGATATCCGAACGTGAAAGTAACTGAAGAGTCTGCTAACAGATTCGCAGTACTTGGAACATTCGGTCAACCTGTCGAACTTATTGAGAGATATGTAAAAGGTGATGAAAAAGAAAGACAAGGCCTCGACGCTCGTAAAGACGCCGGGATCCCTGTCGACTCTTTGAACAATCAACTCGGTGATTGGATTCAAGAAGGCTACGAAGCCTTTATGGCCGACGCACAAGCAAAAGGCTTTACTGTGAGTCAACTTAAAGAAAAAGAAGGTCTTCGTTACGCTATCAAAGCAGACGGAAATACCGACTACGAAAAAGTTGCCAAAGTAATTGACACCTTTAGAGATAAAAACATCTTCCAGTTCAACATGGTAACAAGCCTCGAGTCTAGCGATATCGGTGCTGTTGTAACTGAAGAATAATATTTCAAACCATTAATAAATAAGAAATGGCAGAAATTGCAGATAGTGGCGGTGGTGGTGGTAAACACGATAAGAAAAAAGCCAAGAAAGGCGTCGTTAAGTTGGATATGACTCCAATGGTAGACCTTGCCTTCCTCCTGCTTACATTCTTTATCTTGGCTACATCACTCAGCAAGCCAAAAACAATGGAGATTATTTATCCTAAAGAAGAAAAAGATCCAGATGTAAAAACTAAAGTAGCAGATGAGCTAGCAACAACGCTTCTCATTGGTGAAAAAGACGAAGCGATCTTCTATTACTCTGGGGTATTTAAACCAGACTCCACAAAATTGATTCAAACCAGCTTCGCAAAAGATGGTCTACGTCAAATATTGCTTGATAAAAACAAGAGAATTAACGATCAAGTTAATGCTCTAAAACAACAACTAGTAGAAAAAGCAATTAGCGATTCTTCATATTCAAAAGCATATGGAAAAATTGTTGGTGACTCGCTTGCTCCATTCGTTATTGTGAAAACAATTAAGACAAGTAAGTTTAGAAACGTTGTAAACGCTATTGATGAACTCAATATCACTAACGTAAAGAAACGCGCTATTATGGATATGTCTGATAGTGAAGCAATCGCTGTTCGTCAAAAGATGGCAGAGATTAAAGGCCTTCCTATAGAATAATTGAACGAAATAGCAAGACATCTGTACAACGGATTATAACAAAAAAACAAAACGCCTATGACCCCCTTAATTATCATACTCGTAGCAGCGGTTTTGATCACACTCATTAGTTTTGAGTCTGGTTGGAACAACTTGCTAAGCGGTATGCGTAATTCCTTGGTCTTTGAAGAAAAGAACAAAGAATACGGCGCATACAAGCTAAGAAAGGGATATGCGAAGGTGTTGGCCATTTCACTCTTCTCTACTATTGTAGTTGCTTCTTCTGTAATCATCACTCCTGTAATTCTTGCTCAGCAAGAAGAAGAGGTAGCAGAAGTTGAGGTAGAGGTAAATGTGGAAATGTTAGCGCCACCACCCACAGATCCCAATGAACCACCGCCACCACCACCGCCGCCACCACCACCACCACCGCCACCATCGATTCGCCAGATGCAATTCACTACGATCGAGGTAACGGAAGAAGAGGTACTTGACCCACCTCCAGCAGTAGACGATCTTCAAAACGAAAATATCGGTAGTGAAGACGTTGATGGTGAAGAAGGAATTCAAGCTCCATCAGAACCTTCTGCTCCCGCGGTAATCGAAGAAGTGGAAGAAGAAATTGTAGCATTCGTTCAAGAAGAGCCTGCATACCCAGGTGGTATCGAAAAGCTTTACGAAGAAATCTACAAGAGCATCACTTATCCAGAAATGGAAAAAGAAAACAACATTCAAGGAACTGTTTACATCAGTTTCGTTGTTGAGAAAACTGGTGCGATTACAGATATCAAGATTGAACGTGGTGTAAACAATGGTCCAAACTTGGGCAAAGAAGCAGAGAAAGCTGTGCGCAAGCTGAAGCCTTTCACACCTGCTAAAATGAACGGTAAATCTGTACGTTACAGATACAGAATGCCAATCAAGTTTACATTGAAATAAACTTTGAAAATAATTTTAAAAGACCCCTCGATGGAGGGGTCTTTTTTTTGTCCAAAACCATCAAGTTAGACACGTATAAATTATCTGTTTTGTTGATGTCGATTGTTGCTTTGAATTATACATATCGCTCTTAACGCTCGTTCTACCTACATAAAACCTCAACGAGTTGTCTGTTTTATCAATGACCGAATGAACGTTCGGTATGTTGAAATGTACAAATTCAAAACTTTCTAAACATCAATGTTATGATTCTAACTATTGTCATCTGCGTCGCACTCGCAATTACATTTATAGCAATCGATTCAACATGGAGCAATATTCTCACATCAAATCGAAACGAAATCGTATTTGAAAATCGCTTACAAGATTATGGCGCTTACAAACTTCGAAAGGAGCATCCCCGCAACCTGTTTTATTCCCTTATTGTTGTTCTCGGTTTAACCGGTGGTGCCTCTATTGCAAGCGTTGCTTGGGGAGCACCAGAAGTGGACATCGATGCAGAAATAACTGATAAATGCCTCGATTGCCTAGTGATTCCAATTGACCTACCTCCAATTAAGGATGAAAAGAAAGTCGTAGAGCCAGAAAGAAAAGGTGTTGAGGACATCAAGCCTATCAAGAAACCTGCTGAAGGACTATCGACCGTAGAAGTTACCAAAGAGGTAGTAACCTCCGCTCCACTTGCTAAAACGGGGGGTGTGCCCGATGGTGAAGAACCAGACGAGTTATCTGGCCCCATCGAACCAGAGGGAAAGCCCAATGGAAACACAACAACCGTAGTAGTTCCAGAGGACAAAGAATTTATTATCGTCAGCCATCCTCCTCAATTCCCTGGCGGAGAAGGAGCCATGTACAAATTCTTAATGAGCGAAATCGACTTTCCCGAAGTAGCAGCAACACAAAATGTACAGACTACAGTTTATGTTTCATTCGTAGTGTCTCCAACCGGTAAGGTTATTTCTCCACGCATCGAACGTTCTACCCGAGGTGCAAAAGCGCTGGAGGACGAAGTGATAAAAGCGATCAACCAAATGCCTTACTGGATTCCTGGCTCTAATGGAGGTGTGAACGTGCCTGTCCGTCTTACGTTGCCAGTAAAGTTCACATTACGATAATTTGTAATTTACTGTTAACATTAAGTTCTTAAATTTACCGCCCCATGGATAAAGTAAACCTGTATCTGAGCGTGTTTATGATTGTAGTGCTTTTGTGCTTCTCCGCACTAGCATTCTTCACAGATATACTCGTTGCGTACGTTCAGGGAAATACAAAATACTTACTTGGGGCGGTACTATTTCTATACGCACTCATCCGAATGAGTCGCCTTTCTAAACGTCATTTTCAAACTAAAACAAAAGATGTTGAATAAGCTCCTAATAGTACTACTCGTCCTTCTTGCCGCAAGCTGCGGTAATTATGATAGAAGCGGTGACTCTATCTCTTCTGGTCAATTAAAAATAGGTGTAGACGACTCCTATTCATTCATGATCGATTCGCAAATTTTTGTGTACGAACAGATCTATAAAAAAGCCAAGATTACCCCAAGCTACATGCCCGAAGGAGATGTCATTCAAGCTTTATTGGATGATTCTATTCAAGCAGCAATCATTAGCCGCCCATTATCCGAACAAGAAATGGAGTTCTTTAAATCAAAACAACGAATTCCTGAGTCTACCAAAATTGCTGTTGATGGTGTAGCGCTTGTTGTAAATCCCAACAATCCCGATACGGTCCTAACGATGGATCAACTCATTGAGATTTTTAAAGGAATAGATACAACTTGGAGTCAAGTTATTGATGGTTCCACCCTAGGTAACCTTAGAATAGTCTTCGATAATAACAAGAGTTGTAACGAAAGAACCCTTCGTGAAAAATTCATTCCTAACGGACAATTTCCTTCTACCTGTTTCGCGGTGCATTCAAATGAAGAAGTCATCAACTATGTGTCGCAAAATCCCAACGCAATCGGAATCATCAGTGTGTCTTGGATCAGCGATAGAGATGAACCAAAGTCAGTAGAGATGATGAAGAAAGTGAAGCCCATCCGAATCATCGACCCGTCTAATAAAGTGGATCCACAAATGGCTCGTGGTCCCTTCCAAGCATACATTTTTGACGAGTCGTATCCACTAAGAAGAGACGTATATGCAATCCGCACAGGACTGCGCGGAACACTTGGCACAGGCTTTGTCTCTCACCTCGCAGGAGAAAAAGGTCAGCTCATCATTCACAAGATGGGAATGGTAGCAGCCAACTCTCCAGTAAGAACAATCCGAATTACAGAATAATTTTAGAAAGTGAATTATATTATGAAAAAGAGTTTCCTCTTCATCCTCGCAGCTTTAGCCAGCAGTTTTAGCTTTGCTCAAACTCGCGAGAGCGCAGTAATCAACACTATGAATGAGCGATACGAGCTTGCTTCTAGTGATTTCAAAAAATTGATAGCTGCAGAACCAACCAATGGAGATCTATACTTCTTCGCAGGTGACAACTATTTCTATTGGGGTCTTCTTGACTCTGCTGAAGTAATGTTCAGAAAAGGACAAGAGGTTGCTCCTTCTAACCCACTCAATTTCGTTGGTCTGGGTCGAATTGGATGGTACAATAACAACACTGCTCTTAGCAATGCTCAGTTTGAAAAGGCTGTCACCATGATGACCGCTAAAGGCGCAAAGGTTGATAAAAACGTTCAAGTAAGCGCTTATTTGAAAATGGCCGAAGCATACACTCAAGCAGAAAATAAAATGCTTGAAAAAGCTTTGGAATACATAAACAAAGCAATCAACATTAATGATAAAGACGCAGAAGCTTACGTGCAGCTTGGTGACTACAACGCTGAAAAGGATGCAGTAAACCTCAGCGCTGCATTGGCTCAATACTCTAAAGCTCTTCAACTCAATCCTAAGTACACTCGCGCTCTTCTTCGTGAAGGTCAATTGTATGTTCGTGTTCGCAACTGGGAAGAGGGTTTGAAATATTTCAATCAAGCAATTGAAGTTGATCCAACATTCGCTCCTGCTTATAGAGAAAAAGCAGAGTTGCTTCACAAAGCAAATCGTGACAAGCAAGCGGTGGAAGTTTATGCGAAGTATTTAGAATTAAATAACAGCTGCCGCGTACAACAACGATATGCAAGCTTCGTATTCGAAACAAAAGATTACAAGCAAGCGGTGATTGAATTGGAAAAAGCGGCTCCATGTGATCCTTCTAACCCATTCATGGCTCGTCTTCTTGGATATTCTTACTTCGAAACTGGACAGTTTGAAAAAGGTTTGGAAAACATCAATAGCTTCTTTGCAGTGGCAGAAGCCAAAGGAAGCCCTAAGCTCCTTGGCAGCGACTATGCTTACAAAGGAAAGTTAATGGCTAAAACAGGCCAAGACTCCCTAGGGGTAGAAGTAATCAAGCAAGCGATTGCAATCGATCCTACATATCTAGATGGATACAGTGACATCGCTGGTATTTATGTAAAAGCTAAGAAGTACGCGCTTGCTGCTGAATACTATCAAAAGAAAATTGCCGCTACTACTGGTGAACCAAACGCCTTGGATCACTATTTCTTAGGACAAGCGTTATTCTTCAACAAGGATTATGCTGCTGCTGATGCCGCTTTCGCTGTTGCTGTTACAAAATATGCTGATAGTAATTTCTGGAGAGGTCGCTGCAATGCTCGTCTTGACAACGCTGAGGCGCCAACAGGAATGGCAGCTCCTTATTTCTCTGCATATATCGCTGCTTACAGCGGAGATGCGAAGACCATTGAAACCAACAAGAAAAACCTTATTGAGAGCTATACTTACTTTGGTATCACTTATTTGAACCAAAATAACCTTGAGTGTTCAAGATATGCTTGGAATAAGGTTATTGAAATGGACCCAGCAAACGAAAAAGCGAAGCTTGCTCTTGAAGATAAAGAACTCGCTGCGGTAGTTGGGAACTGTGAAGGATTCGGAACACTAGCACCAGCTGTTGCCCCAGATAATAATCAGAAATAATTGATTTCTATATCATTAAAAAGCCCTCCTGATGGAGGGCTTTTTTTATTTCTTCTTTCTACTCAGCTTTTTTGCAGTGATAAACTTCTCCGCGTCCTCTATCCTCACCTCTACGTTCGTTTTAAGAAGTTCTGAGGGCTCTATATCCAAAAACAGGGATATCTTAAGCAGAGTAAGCAAAGTGATGTTTTTGCCCTGTTCTATGCGAAACGTATTGGACTTATCCAAGCCGATATCCTCCCCCAGGGCTTCTAACGTGTATCCTTTCTCTTTTCGGCGGGCTTTAATGTTGTCTCCCACTGATTTTAAGAATGCTTGTTCAGGTGCTAGATCGTTTTGCATGTGACAAAAATCTAGCTTCAATCTTACTTAATATTGTTTTAAGTAACAACTATTAGTGGAATGAAAGCATTAGTTTATAAAATTGTGACTTTTTAATCTTTTAATGACTTCTCCCACTTGCTCACGGCAACCGTTGCCACGGCGTTACCAACCACATTCGTCGCACTTCGCCCCATATCAAGCACGTGATCTACCCCTAAAAGGAGCAACAACCCCGCCTCTGGGATACCGAATGACGAGAGCGTGCCGGCAATTACCACTAAAGAGGCTCTTGGGACTCCCGCAATACCCTTGCTAGTGATCATCAGTGTTAAGAGCATAAGCATTTGGTCTCCAAAGGACATGTCTATTCCGTAGCTCTGCGCGATGAATATGCTCGCGAAAGTCATGTACATCATACTGCCGTCAAGATTAAAGCTATAGCCCAATGGCAGCGTAAAACTCACAATACGATTGTTACAACCAAAGCGCTCTAACTCTTCCATCATCTTTGGATATGCAGCCTCTGAAGAGGCGGTTGAAAAGGCTAATAACAAGGCTTCTTTCAATCTGCCAAAAAGGGTCCTTATTCGTTTCTTGATTAATAAATATCCTACCCCTATCAGAATCAGCCACAACAGCAGCAGACCTAAATAAAACTCTCCGATGAAAATGGCATAAGTGCTTAGCACGCCTAACCCTTTTTTGGCTACCACTGAAGCCATTGCGGCAAATACCGCGAATGGAGCAACATACATGACCATGGAGGTAATCTTCAACATGACGTGTCCAACGGCATCCAAAGCTTTAATAATCGGCTCGCCATGCTTTCCTATTGCCGCTGTTGCAATACCGAATAACAAGGAGAATATGACGATTTGTAAGATTTCGTTGGTGGCCATCGACTCAATTACAGAGCTCGGAATGATGTGGGTTATGAAGCCTTTTAATGACATTGACCCTTTATCCACGCCAGCATCAAGAAGTGCAGAGGGCGGGTCCAAGTTCATCGCAAGTCCTGGCTTGAAAATATTTACCAGTAAGCATCCTAAAAGCAATGAAACAAAAGAAGCAGAAATAAACCATAACATGGTTTTTCCCCCAATTCTACCTACAGCTTTAATATCTCCAAGTTTTGCCACACCAACGACTAGTGTAGAGAACACCAGCGGCGCAATGATCATCTTGATTAGGCGAAGGAATATGTCTGTGAGAATAGATATGTACTCTAAAATTTGTTTCAGGGTGCTATCCATTACCTCTTCGCGCGCCACGGCTTTTGCGGCTACTTCAGCAAAAGCTTTGGCTTTCTTTTCTGATGTAACTAATACTGCTACTTTCTCCCACTTTGCACGATCATTCAGTGTTGAATCTGCAAGCACTGTGTTTATCTCCGTAGTAAGCGGTTCTTTTTGCTGCTGCGCATCCACCTCTGTTTTGAGCATTTGAAGCGCTTGATCGTACGTTTTAACTGGTGGGGCTGGATATTGCGCATTAAGCAGTGCACCGGCTATTACGCCGAGAATCAATGCGATAAAAATCCAAACGGTTAGTTTATTAGACTTTGACATATAAATGCTATTTCAAGGGGCAATATAGCCACCTCGGAGCATTTATTCCTTGCCTATTTTATTGAAATATTCGTTCACCTTGTCGCGATAGTACGGCTTCAAGGCTGGAGGAACGGTTCTTAAGAGCTCTGTTTCTTGTTGTTTCTTTCGAATATACTCCTCATACTTCTGTGGATTTCCTATTGGGAAATCTTTCGCTTCATTAGACTTACGTTGATTGTCTTGATCTCGGATACGCTCGGCCTCTTCGGCTTTCAGCAGGCGAATCATGATGTCTTGTTGGCGGCGAATAGTGTTTTCATCAATCTTGTCATTGACAATATCCTTTTGCAATTGCTCCATTTCTTTGGCAATTTGCTTCATTTCATTCCCATTACCGCTTCCATCCTCATTCAGTTCAGCAGCTTTTTCATCCATCATTTTTCTCAATGCCGCTTGCTTCGCCGCCATTTCAGCGAGCTGTTTGCTCATCAAGCCTTGTCCTCCCTTGTTGTCTCCCTTGTTTTGACCCTTCTTCTTCATTTCCTCCAACTGCTTGGACAAGGATTCTTGCATTTTTTTGATATCACCAGCGCTCGGCTTTGGTTTCTTACCATTGCCCCCCGGCTTCTCGCAATTGCCTTGACCAGGCTTGCTCTGCGAGTTTTTCTGCTGCATCTGCTTGAGTGCTTCATCCAACATCAAGGCTAGATTGTTGAATGACGTCATTACATATTGCTGAGCAGTTGTTACTTCTGGTGTCTTTCGATCAGGAATATTGCTCAAAGCGATATCCATATTATCGTTGACTTGGTTGATTTCTCTATTTACCGCAGCAGAAATTTCTGGTACTCGTTTACTCAATGCAAAAAGCGAATCCTCAACCATTCGCGCATCATCTTTCAATTTACGCTGAATCTGTCCCAACTTGTTGTAGTTAGGATCACGCATGTCAATTGTCTTGAAGCTGCTCATCACGGCTTCTTGATCAAAACTCAATGTGATAATATTCTCGAGCAATGCGCGTAAAGCCTCCATATCCTCTTCCTGCTTTTCTTGCTCTCCGCTTTTATTAGCCATGTCCATTTGAGCGGCCATTTGCTTCATTTTATCCGCGGCGCTTTTTTGAGACTTGCTGGCTCCACTCTTTTTGTTTTTCTCGAGTTGCTCCTTGCTGTCTTGTTGATCCTCTTTAATTTCTTGTTCTTGCTGCTCTGTGTCCGGCATCTTATTAGGATCTTCTAACTCCTCATTCAATTTTTCAAGCTCCTCTTTTTCTTTTTGAATATTCTCAAACTCCTTATTTAACTCTTCTTGCTTTTGCTTGAGTTCTTCACTATTTGCGTCTTTCTTCTCCGATTCTTTGCTCAGTTCTTCCTGCTTTTCAGCCAGTTTTTCCAACTTCTCAATTGTCTTCTCCATCTTCGTTTCAAACTCGAGTTGCTTGAATTGTTCGAGCGCTCTGTCGAGTTCTTTTTCCATATCCTCAGTGCTCAAATCCATTTTCTTGAGCTCTTCTTGAAGCTTATCCTTATTCAGCTCATCCATCATTTTTTGGAGCTCTTTCATCATCTCCTCCATTTCTGGAGTTAAAATTTCTTCCATCAGTTTCTCCAGCTGCTGTTGCTTTTCCAAAATATTTTCATTCTGCTGCTGAAGTTCGTTTTGCTGATTGTTCTTTTGCTCATTCTGCTTTTGAACATCTTGTATTTGCTTTTGAAGCTCCTGTTGTTTCTTGAGCAGGTCTTCCATTTTCTTCTTATCCTGCCAATTCATTTCCTTCTTGTCAAGCATTTGCTTGCGAAGCTCCTCAAGTTCCTTTTCAAGTTTCTTAGCATCCTTCAAGCTTTCCTCAAGCTTCGATTTGATGTCCTCATTCTTTTGCTCTACAAGCGTTTCCAATTCCTCTTCAGTTGGAATTGAATATTCGCGAATAGCGCTTTTGCTAGACTTGCTGCCGTTTACACCATCATTGTCCCAAATCTCGAAATAGTAGGTCAGCTTTGAACCACTAGAAATTCCAAGCTCTTGCATGTTCCAATTAAAAAAGAAATTGTCCATGGTTTGGTCGCGACTCACAGGGATATCTATAGCCTTCCATGCTTCAGCGTTGTCTCCGTTTTGAACTTGGTAGTTGAATGAAAGTCTCTTGAAGCCGTAGTCATCCTTAACCTCTCCTGTGAAGAACATCGAAAGCAACGAGAGGCTATCTCTTTCTTCGTCTACAGAAATAGCAGGAAATAAATCGGGAATAACCTGAATGCTATAAGCGATACTATCACGTCCAGAAATATACCCATTCGCAGCATGAATGATGTAGCTCGTATTGCTCATTGCTGTTTTTGAAAATGAGAAAAGATCATCTTCGTTTTGCATCACGTATGTGCTATCGCCGTATTTAATCGAAAGCTTATTAGTGTTTTTTGTCAAAAACTCCCAAGAGATTTTTGTACCGACAGGAACCGTTAAATCACCTGTGTTTTTAACCTCTTCGTTAACACGCTTCGTGTATGTGGGATACTTTAATGATGCTTTAAAATCAGCCAATGCTGGTACTGGCATCACTTCAAGCTCGTATGTTTCAGAATAAAATCCCGATGCATAAAAGTTGAATTCTTGGTTCTCTCTTACGTTCTTGAATGTGTAGCTGAAATGAAGATTGTCTTTTTTCTCCAACATGAACTGTTGGTCTTCTACTACTACGTAAACTTTATCTGGAATCTCATTTCCTTTCACAAGAATATCGACGGTGATGTCTGAATTCTCTGGTAATTGTAGGCTTTCATTGAGAAGCTGAATCTTGAACGGCGCTTCTTCTGGGACGATTTGTCCGTGCTTGATTAATCTTTCTGTTGGCTTTGTTAAAATACTTGGAGCAGCAAAAAGTAAAATCAATACCACCGCAATCGGAGGAATGGCGTAGGTTAAATATTTTCTGTTTTGTCGTAAGTCAATCGCAGATGAAAAAGGAACAGGCTTTAATGCCGCAATTTTTTGTTCAATACCAGCTTTCAACAAACTGTTGTCGGAGTCCTTGTCAGCCAAGGTCTTCAGCTGAAGTGTGTTTAATAATTTGTCTTGTACTTCCGAGAAATGGACACCGATTATTTCTGCTGCCGTTTCATGTGAAATTGTTTTTCCTAGACGCAACATCTTGGTCAGCGGGATCATAAAAAACTTGATGATGACCGCCAAAACACCTAAGATAAACGAGTAGAATAAAATTGTTCTCATTAGAATAGAGAACCTTCCGAAATACTCTAAAAGCGCTACAAGTAAATAGCTACCAACAATTAGAGCCACGCAGTAAAGCGCGCCTTTAATCATTTGATTTTTATAATACTTTCTTATGAATTCATCGAGCTTCTGAATGAGCTCTTCATATCCACTTACTCGCATCGTTCCTCCAAGTTTGACTACACAAATTGAGTAGTCTTTTCAAAAGTAATGAAAGAACAATGAAACGACAAGCAAAGCCCTCTCAAGCTTCGCATTTTTTAACTACATTAAAATGTTGATTAAAGAGACATCATGTATTGTGAGAACGCTAGGAGATCCTTCTCCTTGAACATTCCTCCCATCAATTGAATCCCAAATGGCATACCCGAACTCTTCGTTCCTAATGGTAATGAGATTGCTGGAATGCCAACTAAATTGGCCTGTACAGTGAATATATCCTCGAGGTACATTGCAATTGGATCCTTCGTGTTTGCTCCAAGTGCAAATGCTTCGTTTGTAGATGTCGGTAGAATAATAAAATCAAACTCCTCCAATTTTTGAAGCGTGTTGTCGCGAATAATTCTTCGCACTTGCTGAGCTCGTCCGTAATAAGCGTCGTAATAACCAGAGCTCAACACAAAAGTACCAAGCATGATTCTGCGCTTTACCTCTTTCCCAAAACCTTCTGTTCTGCTTTTCTTGTAAGTATTGTCAATCCCTTTAGCGTCTTGACTTCTGTAGCCATAATGGATACCATCATAACGTGCAAGATTTGAACTCGCTTCTGCTGTTGTGAGCACGTAATAGGTAGGAACGAGCTGAGACAAATAAGGGAAGTTTGTTTCTACAACTTCGTGTCCTTCAGCTCTAAGTTTCTCGATGGTTTGCATCATCTTTTCACGCACTTCTGCGTTCAAGCCGGGGCTATCGATGCATTCCTTGAAGTATGCTAATTTCTTTTTTCCTGAAATATTAAGTGCTTGCGAGTATTGCTCCACCTGTACTGACGATGCGGTGCTGTCATAATCGTCCACGCCGGCCATTACTTCAAGTAAAATTGCTGCGTCCTCAACACTTCTTGTCATCGGGCCGATTTGGTCGAAGCTTGATGCATAGGCTAGCAATCCATAGCGAGATACACGGCCATAGGTTGGCTTTAAACCAACGATGCCTGTAAGTGATGCAGGTTGACGAATAGAACCGCCAGTATCGCTTCCAAGAGCCGCTAAGCATAGGTCTGCCGCAACCGCAGCGGCCGAGCCGCCGCTGGATCCGCCAGGAACTTTTGATTCATCCAGCGGGTTTAATACAGCTCCGTAAGCGCTGTTTTCATTTGAAGAACCCATTGCAAATTCATCGCAATTAACTCTTCCAATAAAAATGGCGTCTTCCTTCAGAAGTCTTTCAACCACTGTGCTGTCGTACAATGATTCAAATCCCTCTAAAATCTTTGAAGATCCTGATACCTTATGATTTTTGTAACAGATGTTGTCTTTGAGTGCGATGACCATTCCGGCTAGCTTGCCCGCTTTGTTAGAGGCAAGTTTTTCTTGAATTTCTTGAGCACGAAGTTTCGCCTCATCGCCCCAAACTTCTAGGTAAGCGTTAAGGTGCTTTTTTTCCTCAATATTTTTCAAGTAATACTCTACAAGCTGAGGTAGAGTCAATGAACCGTCGCGAAGTTCAGATTGAACTTCGGTTAAAGAATGATACCGTTTCACGTTTGAAGATCTTATTTGTTGTCGATCTTGTCCGAACTTTCTCCTTCTCCTTTGCTCGCGTCTTTAAATTCCTTCATTCCGCGACCAAGGCCACGCATCAATTCTGGAATTTTTTTGCCACCAAACAAAAGAAGAATAATGCCTAGAATGAGAAGGATTTCGGTAACTCCAAGTTTGCCCATGATATTGTTTTTTGTTTCCACAGGAATCCTGCGGGGGACAAAGATAGGTAACGATACGTTAAAAAATGACGGTTTTCTTTTTCGGAAAATACCTTTGCTCCATGATTCGATTGATTTTAGCATTATTTGCAGTTTCTACCGTGACGACGGGCTTTGTTAGCCGCTCTATATCGGTTGAAAAGCCTGTTGCTATAAAGTCAGACTCTACAATCACTGTTGACTCTGCGGAATCAAACGTCTCAAGAGAAAATCAACTGATTGCATTTGCAGAAAAATATCTCGGAACGCCATACGGATACGGCTCTAATTCCACTTCACGATTTGACTGCTCTGGCTACGTTCGTCACTGTTTTTCACATTTAAAAATTGAGCTTCCTCATAGCAGTGCTGCACAAGCGGCTTATGGAGAAAAGGTCTCACTCAAGGAAGTGAAGCGTGGGGATTTATTATTTTTTAAAGGAAGAAGCACCAAGAAAAAAGGTATCGGACACGTCGCAATGGTGTATAGCAATGAGGATGGCGTTGTAAAAATGATACATGCGAGTACTAGTAGAGGCGTGATTATTGAAACTTACAATGGCTCTGAATACTACACCAAAAGGTTTGTGGAAGCTCGACGATTAATTGAGGATTCCAAAAAGGATAAAAACAAAAAAGACGATCAGTGATCGTCTTTTTTTGTAGAGGTCCCGAGCGGATTCGAACCGCTGTACAAGCTTTTGCAGAGCTCTGCCTAGCCGCTCGGCCACAGGACCATTCTGCATTGAGGGCGCAAATATAAGAGTATTTCGAACATTTATCACTTTATCCGAAAAATTCCATGCTCTGTATTCCTTTTTCACCTCTCTGTCTTAAAAAACATTTCGTTTTTAATAAATCACGAAAATCTTCGTTGCCACATCAGACGAAGTGTCTAATTTCGTCAAGCAAGGAAATATCAACTAAAATTTAAATGTATGAGTAACAAAGTGTATATCGGCATCATCGCGGTACTTACGATCCTTTGCGTGTACCTCGGGATTCAAATCAAGAATGCCAAAGAAACAATCGTCTATATCGATCGCGAGAAAAAAACCATCATGGATGAACGTGATGTACTCACCATCGAACTAGAAGAAATGAAAATGAGCTATGATACGCTCCAGACGGACAATGCAGAGATGTCTGCTAAGATCGCTGAGCAACAAGCCCAGATTGAAAGCTTGATTAAGAAGTCCAAAAACAAAGATTACGATTTGAAAAAGCTTCGCGCAGAAGCAGAAACGCTTCGTGAAATCATGAAGGGTTACATCCATCAAATTGACTCGCTTCAACAAGCAAATGATCGACTTTTTGCAGAAAAAGAGGCTGAGGCAAACCGCGCCAATCAAGCCGAAGAAAGAGGTAAGGCCTTGGAGTCTGATCTAAACACCACCAAGGATATGGTGTCAAAAGGCTCTGTTTTGAGCACTGGAGAGTTTTCTAATACGGGAATCAACCTTCGTAGTAACGGTAAACAAACAGACACAGACAAGGCAAGCAGATCTGAAATGTTGAAGTCTTGCTTCACTGTTAGAAAGAATCCTATCGTAAAGCCTGGTACCAAAAACGTTTATCTTCGAATCATTGGGCCAGACGGCAAAGTACTTCCTGGTCGTGATTCAGGCGCTGTAATGGTCGATGGAAAATCTGAAGCAGCTTCTGTTAGCCGTGAAATCGACTACCAAAATCAAGATACCGATGTTTGCGTTTATTACACAGCACAAGGTGAATTGAAAAAGGGTAATTACAAAATCTACGTATATGAAAATAATACGTTGATTGGTCAGTCTGATCTCGCTTTGAAATAAGACTTCAAGCATTTGAATATTGAAAAGTCCACCATAAGGTGGACTTTTTTTTATATCTAAAATCCAAACACTTAATCGTTTCGTATCTCTTATATGATGCGAAAAATACTTATCCTATTAGTGATTGCTTATGCCTCGTTTGTAGCATACGCAAATCTTCGTTTCGAAAATCCATCCGCTCAGCTCGAGCCTGTGGATGTCGCAACCTTCACGGTAGAGTCTATTGCCAGTGAAGAAGCCTCAGCATTACAAAAAATGCTAATCGATCATCCAAATATCACCGCAGCCTCTGTCAATGCTGCTGGGGGCATTATAGGCCTGACATATCATTTTGAAAAAATGACATTGGATGAGCTAGAAAAGACGGTATCCGTAAATGGTAAATATTCTATCAAGGAAAAAGTATTTGCTTCAAGTGGCGGTAAATGCCCTGTGCATGGTGCTTTTGAGTTTTGGGATAAAGCTCTTGCGTTTCACCGATTCGTCAATAATTAATATCTAAATCTACCAAAAAATGAAAAAGAACCTTTTGTTTGCGCTTGCGCTAGGTGGTGTTCTTGTTCTTTCGTCTTGCAAAAAAGACGAGGAAGAAGAAGCTACACCTGTAACACCTACTCCAACTCCAACCTTGTACACACGTCTTGGTGGCATTGGTGCTATTTCTGCAGTTACCGATCAGTTTCTTGCTAATGTTGTTGCTGACCCAGTAATCAATCAGGATTTCGCAGCTACTGTAGCCGATCCTTATCGCACGCAGTTGTTGAGATTGAACTTGATCGACCAAATTTGTGCTGCATCTGGCGGTCCTTGCCAATACAAGGGCAAGACAATGCTTGAAGCTCACCAAGGCATGAACATCACTCAAGAGGAGTTCAATGCACTTGTGGGTGATCTCGTTGCGGCACTTGATCAATTCAATGTTCCAGAGCAAGAAAAATCTGAACTTCTTACGATTCTTGGTTCATTACAACCAGACATCGTAGGTGTTTAATTTACCTAAACGAAAAAGCCTCTCCAATGGAGAGGCTTTTTTTATTTCTAGTTTTCTATAATCTTCTTTTGATCTTTCCCCTTGATTGGTATGTAACCGCCAAGTGACCAACTTCTTTCCATAAACTCTATCTTCTGTTCTCCACGACTTGATTTCCTTTCGTTTTGAAGCATAATGTCTGTCATGTTGGCCATCCCCGCTTGGAGCATCCCTTGAACAAAGAAGTGTTTGAAAAACTCAAACCTTGCTCCTGCTGATAAGCTAATTCCATAACCCGCTAGGTGCACCTTGTTTCTGTAGTGTGTTCCAAAAAAGGTCCAATCGGTCCACGGAAACATCATTCCTACACTTGCCGATCCGTTCATTACAAAGTGATGCTTTCCGTTCTTACTCATCCAAATTGGTAGTCGTTGTTCGATGGCCACACGTGCAAAGTTGAAACCGTCGCTGTGATGAAAATCCATGAACGCAGGATTGTACTCAATGTAGCCGTCCACAGGACCGCTTGTTAGCTCATCACCGGGACTGTATATCGGATCAATGTACCCGTTCATATAAAGCTTTTGATTGCGCACAAGTCGATACTTCATGTGATCCCACCCGGCGGATACAGCAGTGTTTTTGTTGAAATAATAACCTACTCTAAAGTTGAACTGTGGTATGGTGATTTGATCTGGACTAAAGTATACCTCTGGATCAAACTTTTCCGGCATATCCATGGCACGCGCATCATAGAGCGTAAAGTCAAAGTCATCACCCTTGTAGTGTATGTCACTTGTTCCGTAGTAGGCCCTATTGTATCCCCAGTAAATAAACAACTCTCCCTCTCTGTTGTCGGTGCTATTCATAACACTCCAAACGCTCTTTTCTTCTTGCGAAAAACATATAGTTGGAATGAATAAGAATAAAAAATATGCAGCTCTCATCTCCTTTTTATTTGCTGCAAAAGTATAGTGTAATGAGCAGCAAATCTGAAAACAGAAATAAAGGAATTCAAGGCGAGCAGGAAGCAGCCTCATTTCTAATAAAAAAGGGCTATAAAATTATTGAGATGAATTGGTTTCAAGGGAAGCTTGAAGTGGATATCATTGCTCAACATGATCAAAAAATCGTTTTTGTAGAAGTGAAAAAACGACACAGCAAAGCATTCGCGCCTCCATGGGAGGCGGTTAATCGAAAAAAGCAACGCAACATTATGCTTGCTGCGCATATTTATCTTCGAAAAACGGGGTGTGATTTGAACCCAAGATTTGACATTATTTCGATCGTTGAAGACGGGACTTCGGTCATCGAAATTGAGCACATAGAAGATGCTTTTTGGCCGATGGCATAACTAGCGTACCTTTGCAGCCAAGTAATTCACAAGGAAACCCATGGCTTCGTCTAGCAAACCCAACCCACGTTCAAACAACCAAAAGGCGAAAAGAAAGCCATTAGAGAAAAGAACTTCTTCTAAACTTACCAAGCCATACGTTCCACCGAAAACAAAAATTCGCGAGGACGATGGATTAATGAGATTAAACAGATATCTCGCTCACGCTGGCATTGCATCACGTCGTGAAGCTGATAAACTCATTGAGCTCGGTCTGGTTACCGTCAATGGAAAAACCATTAAAGAACTCGGGGCGAAAGTAGACCCTAAGACAGACGTTGTGAAATATGATGATCGTACGCTTAAGCCTGAGGTTTCAAGATATGTTTTGTTGAATAAGCCAAAGGACTATGTGACCTCCAGTGAAGATCCAATGGAGCGTAGAACAGTTACGATGTTGATTCTTAGTGCGTGTAAAGAGCGTATTTATCCTGTTGGAAAACTAGACAGAAACTCAACGGGTCTGCTGCTTTTCACTAATGATGGCGACGTTGCGAAGAGATTATTACAACCACGTTTTGGTTTTCCAAAAATTTACCATGTAGAAACCGTAGATAAAGTCACTACTGCTCAACTCGCTCAAATGCGTGAGGGTATTAAACTCGAGGATGGTTATGCGAAAGCGGAGGAAGCTGAATATGTCGGTGACGGAAAAGATCAGCATTCTATTGGCGTACGCATCAACTCCGATAAATCTGCGCTAGTGCGTAGAATGTTCGAGCAGCTTGGACACAAAATCAAGAAACTTGACCGTGTGATGTACGCTGGTCTCACTAAAAAAGATTTGCCACGCGGCCGTTACCGTCACTTGACCGAACAGGAAGTTGCGTTCCTAAAAATGATTCGTTGATTTCATTTTTTTATCTAGATGCAACAATTCATAGAACGTCCAGAAGTACAGTTATCCGAAGATTGGATGATTGTTGTATTTCTGCTTGTTTTATCTAGCATTGCTTACACCAGGGCTTGGTTTCCTGCACGTCTAAAGAACATGTGGCGAAGTATCTTCAACACTACAGTGCTGCGTCAAACTATTCGAGAAGAGTCGAATGTTCCGAAGGAATATGTGCTTTTTCAATTAAACTTCTTCATGATAAGCGGGATGATTGTTTTGCTCTTGTTGAAGTATTTTTCATTTGACTTCTTTGGTTGGCCGAGCATTGCTTGGTACGGTTTGATTGTTCTTGGAATCGCGCTCTTGTATGCGCTAAAGTCTTTAGGGCTTTGGTTTGTGCGAGTGCTCATCAATGGGGATTTCACTTTGCTTGAGTATCGATACATAGTCTTTCTCACTCACCGGGTGTTGGGTATTTTGCTTTTACCTCTTGCTGTGATGATTGCTTATTTGCCCAAAAAGGATTTGCCCTTGTTGTTTTTCATAGCTGCAGGAATCTTCTTATTGGCTTATTTATACAGAGTTAGCAAAGGTTTAATAAATGCTTTGCTTTCAGGTGTCGGTGTTTTCTACATCTTTTTCTACATTTGCACCCTCGAAATTCTACCCGTAATAGTTGGCATTAAGTTTTTTATAAGCCAAAAGCCGCTATAATCGGGAGAAGCCGGAGTTTAACCCTATCGGAAAATAGAAATATGGCCGACAAAGTCAAGACCGTACTAATTACCCAGCAAGATCCCGGCGCAGAAAAGAATCCGTACACAGATCTCGCGAAGAAGCACAAGCTAAAGATTGACTACCGTCCGTTTATTCACGTGGCAGAAGTTGAGTCGTTAGAGTTTCGTCAACAGCGTGTAGATATCTTAGAACACTCTGCTGTAATTTTCACAAGCCGCAACGCTGTGGATCACTACTTCCGTATTGCTAAAGAAATGCGTCTTAGTATTCCTGAGACAATGAAATATTTCTGTATGTCCGAAGCAATTGCTTATTATCTGCAGAAGTACATTCAATTTCGCAAACGCAAGATTTTCTTCGGTCACAGCACTTTTGCCGAGCTGATGGAATCAATCAAGAAACACAAGGGTGAAAAATTCTTATTGCCTTGTTCTGATATCCTTAAGCCAAGTATTCCAGAGACTCTGGAAAAAGAGAAAATCAATTACTCAAAAGCAATCATGTACAAAACTGTATGTAGTGATTTGAGTGATCTTGCAGATGTGAAGTATGATATGTTGGTGTTTTTCTCTCCATCAGATATTGAATCTTTATTCAAGAATTTCCCTGATTTCAAACAGAATAACACACGTATCGCAGTATTTGGACCTACCACTGCCAAAGCGGTTGAAGATGCTAAATTGCGCATAGATGTTATGGCTCCAAGCCCAAAGGCTCCTTCGATGAGCATGGCTATTGAGCTTTATATCCAAGAGAATAAATAAATAAGAATATTCAGATGTTATATGGCCGTTATTCAACGGCCATTTTTTTTTGCATAGCGCGTTTTCTTTGCGGTATGTCAAAGCTTGATTCTGAAACACACGCCGCATTAGCGCTCACTTTTATTCCAGGAATAGGACCTAACAAAGCAAAAAACCTCATCGCGTTTTGTGGTAGTGCTGAATCTATTTTTCGTGAGAAAAAAAGTGCGCTGCTCAAAATTCCTGACATTGGACCGCATACCGCAAAAGCCCTTCAGCACACAGCCCCCTACTTTCAGCGCGCGGATCAGGAAATGGAGTTTATTAAACGCTTCAACATTGGTGTCCATTTTTACTACGAAGAACACTATCCTCAGCGATTGAAACAGTGTGACGACTCACCGGTCATATTGTTCTCAAAAGGAAATGCTAATCTGAACGCTGAGCGTTGTGTAAGTGTTGTGGGCACGAGAAGCGCCACCTCGTATGGTAAACAACTCGTACTTGAGCTTCTCAAATCGCTCCAGCCATTTCAGCCTTTGGTAGTTAGTGGCTTGGCTTATGGGGTAGATATTCACGCGCATCGCGCGTGCCTACAGCTTGGTTTGCCTACCGTTGCATGTCTGGCCCATGGTCTTGACCGGATCTATCCTCCTACTCATCACGAAACAGCAAAAGAAATGTTGGAGTTCGGCGGCTTATTGACGGAATTTCCTTCAATGACCAATCCGGATAGAGAGTTGTTTCCATCTCGCAACAGAATTATTGCTGGTATCTCAGAATGCACTATAGTCGTGGAAACCGACTCAAAAGGCGGAAGCATTATCACAGCAAATTTGGCAAATTCTTACGGAAGGGATGTTTTTGCGTATCCTGGTAGAGTGTTTGACAAACACAGCAAGGGATGCAATGACTTGATAAGGTCGAATACAGCGGCAATTTTAACGGATCCCGAAGAAATTGTAGATTGTCTAGGCTGGTCTCCGGAGAAGCGGAAAACGTCCACTCAAATGGTTTTGTTTTCTGAGTTTTCAACGGAAGAGCAGCTTGTTGTTGGAGTGTTAAGAGAAAAGAGGCGATTGCCACTTGATAAGATTTCGCACCTGACGTCATTACCATTGCCAAGGGTGAGTACGCTTCTTTTGGAGCTAGAGTTCAGGGGAATTGTCAAAAGTCTCCCAGGGATGATGTACGACCTCTTAGATTCTTTAACATTTGAGGTGTGAATAACAAAGTGCTAAAGACAATAAAAAAGAAGATTTTCTTTTAAACTTGCAAAGGTATATTTGCGTAGAACCTAGAATTAAATAATTCAAACCTGACCCTATGTCATCTCATCAAAGAACCATACAATTTCCATCTGTTGTAGATAACATCACAGTCGTTGAACGTCTGATTGATGAGGTATTTGCTGAATACCAAGTCAGCGAGGATCATTACGGTGAATTGCTTATTGCGATGACCGAAGCGGTAAATAACGCCATCGTTCATGGTAACAAGTTAGATCCATCGAAACAGGTTAGTGTTACTTTCAATGTGGAAGGAACTGACATGGTCTTTCGAGTGGAAGATGAAGGTCCTGGATTCGATTACAGCAATCTGCCAGACCCAACAGCTCCAGAGAACATTGAAAAACCGCATGGCCGTGGCGTCTTTTTGATGCGTAACCTTGCTGATGAGTGTGCCTTCGAAGATGATGGTCGCATTTGCATTCTGCGATTCCATGTATTGGAAAAACAAGCGGTTGCTAGCTAAGCTGCTGCTTTCACGATATCAAAACCCAGCCTTCGCGCTGGGTTTTTTGTTTTGTAACAGTTCTTAACACCCCACTATTGAATCTATTACCATCGCCTCGTCTTGTTTAGGGCTTTTAAAGCGACCTTTGCACCATTATGGGCAAGATATCCTTTAATAGCGAAGGTGTGGGCTTTAAAATGCCTCAAAAGTCGATTTACAAGGCCTGGATAGAGGCTGTATCGCTTTCTCATGGCAAAAAAGTGGGGGAGATATCCTACATCTTCTGCAGCGATGAGTATTTGCTTGAAATGAATAAGCAATACCTCCAGCACGATTACTACACCGATATCATCACCTTCGATTACAGCGAGGGTGAAACGATCTCTGGAGATCTATTTATCAGTGTTGACCGTGTAAATGACAACGCAAACGATTTATCAATTTCTCCCGAAATTGAAATGCAACGTGTTGTTATTCATGGAGTTCTACATTTGTGTGGCTATGGAGATAAGGATTTTGAAGCCGAGCAAAACATGCGTAAAATGGAGGAAAAAGCGCTCGAAATTTTTCCCAAAAAATAGATTTTTTTAATGTTCCACGTGAAACACTTTTTTTATGTATCCTGAATACGATGTCATAGTAGTTGGTGCCGGCCATGCCGGAAATGAGGCCTCGGCAGCATCCGCACGTCTTGGAAAACGCACACTTTTGATCACAATGGACATGAACAAAATTGGCCAAATGAGCTGCAATCCTGCAATGGGAGGCATCGCTAAAGGCCAGATTGTAAGAGAGATAGACGCACTCGGAGGTTACAGCGGAATTGTATCTGACAAGAGTGCAATTCAGTTCCGCATGCTCAATAGAAGCAAGGGTCCAGCCATGTGGAGTCCCCGGGCACAAAATGATCGAATGCTGTTTGCCGAAGAATGGCGTCTCGCGCTTGAATCGATTCCTCATCTGGATTTTTGGCAGGATATGGTGAAAGAAATTATCGTAGAAAACAACCGTGTGACTGGTGTTGTAACCGGCATGGGCATTACGTTTAAGGCGAAGGCGGTAGTACTCACCAATGGCACATTTCTCAATGGAATAATACACATTGGTGAGAAGCAATTTGGTGGTGGGCGCATTGGAGAAAAACGAGCGGAAGGCCTCACAGAACAGCTGATGTCGCTAGGATTTCGCTCTGGTCGACTGAAGACTGGAACGCCTCCCAGAATAGACGGTAGAAGCCTCGATTATTCCAAAATGGAAGAACAACTTGGGGATGAAAACCCTGAGAAATTCTCATACACGGACACCAAAGCACTTACAAAACAGCGCTCTTGTTGGATTACATACACCAATCAAGAAGTGCATGAAATTCTTCAGACAGGATTTGAGAAAAGCCCAATGTTTACAGGAAGAATCCAGGGTGCAGGACCGCGTTATTGTCCTTCTATTGAGGATAAAATCAATCGCTTTGCGGACAAGGATCGCCACCAAATCTTTGTAGAACCAGAGGGCTGGAATACTGTGGAGATTTATGTAAATGGATTTTCTACGAGTTTGCCTGATGATGTGCAATACAAGGCTTTACGAATGATTCCCGGGTTTGAGAACGCCCTTATGTTTCGTCCTGGCTATGCGATAGAGTATGATTATTTTCCACCAGATCAACTCAAGCATACACTCGAATCAAAGGATGTTCAAAACCTCTTTTTTGCAGGACAAATCAATGGTACAACGGGTTATGAAGAGGCGGCATGTCAGGGCCTCATCGCTGGAACGAACGCCGCGCTTAACCTCCTTGAAAAAGAGCCTCTCGTGCTTCGCAGAGACCAAGCCTACATTGGAGTTTTGATTGATGATCTTATCACCAAAGGCACTGACGAGCCCTATCGCATGTTCACGTCTCGTGCGGAATACAGAACACTACTCCGACAGGACAATGCGGATGAAAGATTAACTCCGCTGGCTCATGCGATTGGACTTGCGGATGACACTCGCATGCATAAAATTGAAACCAAACTCAGTGGAAAAAATGCATTGATCAAGCACCTCAGTCAGCTTTCTGTGGAGCCAGAAGAAGTTAACTCCTTGCTTGAAGCCAATGGTTCAAGTCTCACCACCCAAAAGGTGAAGGCACTGACGCTAGTGAGTCGCCCACAACTTTCGCTTGACGAGATTATTAAGGCGGTTCCTTCGATCAAGGAATTTACAGCGCAGTATGGCGAGCTGGAGAATGAAGTCATTCAACAGACCGAAATACAGGTGAAATATGAAGGATACCTCAGCAAAGAGCGAGAGCTTGCTGACAAAATGAGTCGACTGGACCACGTTCCACTTCCGGTGAACTATGATTATTCCAAACTCACAAGCTTGAGCATGGAGGCTCGATTAAAACTTGCCAAGATTCGTCCCGAGACACTGGGTCAAGCGTCACGCATCAGCGGTGTTAACCCTAGCGACATCTCTATCCTACTCGTTCACCTCGGCAGGTAGTCAAAAACGCATTTTAAGCCTCATAAAACGACTTTGTAGCACTCTGACATCATCTTTATCGGCGTCTAACCCGATTTGATAAAAATGCCCCGTTTCTGCGGGGCGTTTTTTTTGGTTTCCCGTGAAACCAGCGCGTTTTTGAAACCTTTTATTAAATTTTGAGTAACAAGGTGACCCCTATAAAAAGAAAATCTTGTTACAACCGAAACTTCTTCTGATCATGTTCTTTGCGATTGCAGGCCTCACCAGCCGGTCGCAAGTTACCTTTCAGGCTCAGGCCACGGAAGGATGCGCTCCTTTTGGAGTCGTGATCGATGTCACCCAGCCCACTTCTGGAATTACTAGTTATAGCTGGACTATTACGACCCCTTCTGGAACTACGCTCACGGCAAGCAGCCCACAATATGTTTCGATTTTCAATAATCCAGGAACGTATGATGTGAGCTTGACCATTAACGGTTCGCAGAATCAAACCATTCAAGACTATATCACTGTTTACTCCAAACCTACAGCTACTTTTTCTGTAGATGACAACACCGGATGTTTTCCACATTGTGTTGAATTTACTGATACTAGCACCCCTGGTTCTGGTGCTATTGTAAACCGCACATGGGACTTTGGAAATGGTTCCACGGGAAACGGAGCGGTTGCTTCACATTGTTATGCGTCACCAGGAACATTTAGCCCGGTTCTTTCGATAGCCGACGAAAATGGCTGTTTTGCGAATGTGACCATGCCTAATTTGATCAGTGTTACCTCCAATTTTCCCACAGCCACATTTACTTCGAGTGCAACAGTTACTTGCAATGCACCAACCGCTATAAGTTTCACAAATAGTTCCACGGGAAACTTGGACTTTGAGAGCATTTGGACTTTTGGTGATGGGGCAGGGACCACTACTTCAGGGCCGACCAATTTATCTCACACATTCAATGCTCCGGGCAATTATGAAGTTTGTCTGGAAGTGGTGGATGACGAAAATTGTGCTGCCTCTGTTTGTCATAATATCACCATTCTTAACGACCCCAATCCAAGTTTCACTGTTAGTGATACAGAAGTTTGCACGGGGCAAGCCGTTACTTTTACCAATACTACAACTCCCGCTCCTTCTCAGGTCAAGTGGGATTTTGACAATAATGGAACGATCGATTCATTCTCGAACGCTCCATCATTTGCGTATAGCACGCCTGGAACGTACCAGCCCAAGTTCATTGTTATTTACAGTCCAACTTGTACGGACACTTTGCAAAATGTGAGCATCACTGTACATCCAGGAATTACCGCAAGTATTTCGGCAAACGAAACCACCAGCTGCAGTCCGCCATTTAGCCCTGTTATTTCTGCCGCTGCAAGCGGCACGGGTCCATTCACCTACAACTGGATTGTTGCCAGTCAGCCCGCAGGAACTACACCGATCATTAATCCAACTTTCAATCAAAACGGATCTTATTCCGTTTCAGTTGTAATTACAAACGCGCAAGGTTGCACCGGCGCTGCTTCTCAGACCAACTACATCCAAGTTAGCACACCGAACGTTTTCTTTTCGCATGAAGAAATTGCTTGCTTCGGAGAAGAAGTCGAGCCCACCAATATCGCGCTTTCGAACAACGATGATATAACCACTTATTCATGGGATTTCGATGGTGATGGAGTAGAAGATTCCAATGAATCAAATCCCGTTTATGTCTACAATGCACAAGGCGAATATTTCATTTCATTGACCGTTGAAACTTCATCTGATTGTGTTACTTCTTTCACAAGTCCGACGCCCATTTTAATACAAGCACCTCTAAGCACAGACTTTAACGCAAGCGCTCTTGTTAGCTGCGCTGGTGAGGCTATTGAATATTGCATACCAGCGGTAAATGGAAACACTTACAGCTGGAATTTTGATGATGGAAGCGGTTGGATTGTGATGAACCCTGAGGAAACTTGTATTGAGCACATGTATGAAGATACCGGATATTTCGATGTTATGATAAGCATCGTCAATGGTACTTGTAGCATTGGTGACACACTTGTTGACTATATCTACATTGAGCCACCTGTGGCTCTTTTCGACTACTCCGTTGACTGCGCTGATATGCTTACCGTAACTGTCGGAGATATGAGTATTGGTGCGGATGGATTAACATGGGATTTTGGTGATGGAAGTGCTCCTGTTACCAACGTTGAAACATACACACATACCTATGCTGCTTATGGCACTTACGACATCACATTAACCGCTACAAGCGCTACTATGGGGTGCCCTGATGATAAAATTAATAGTGTACAACTCATTCCACCATCTGCCGCAATTAGCTTCAGTCAGACTATTGGATGCGGGCCTCTATCTGTATTTCTTGAGGGCGAAAGAGTAAACCATCACTGGCATGTGAGCATAAGCAATGGCGATGAAATTACTGTCGATTGGAATGGTGATCAACAGCTATGGAATACCACCTATTTTCACGGAGGAGAAACTACAACTACACAACATACATTGAACGGGTACTTCTGGCCAGAATTGATTTTTGAGCAAGAAGGATGTTATGATTTTACTGTGGAAATTTTAAATGAATTTGGTTGTGCTGCAAGCGCGTTCTATGACGATGCAGTATGCGTGACAGCGGGCACAGACTTCGCTACATTCACACCTACTATTATTTCAAGCTGTGATTCTGTTACTGTTTCATTTCTTGCGAATGCAAACAACATCACGAGCTATCAATGGACCTTCAGCGATGGCGCTGGCACTACCATTACAGAGCCTTCTCATACATTTTTACCACCATTCAATTATAATACTGGGATAACTGCTACACTAAATGCGACAAACACATTTGGCTGTGAGTCAACAGTGACACAAACAATCGATGTGGTTCTGCCTAGTATTCCTCAATTCAACCCTGCGAGCAATCCAATTTGTGAGGGTGGAAGCGTGGCGTTTACAAGTACCACCCAAGGTCCTGTAAATGTTTTCACGTGGAATTTCGGTGATGGAGAAACGAGCAATGAGGAAAATCCAACTCATAACTATTCTGCAAATGGAAATTATGAGGTTTGTTTGACGGTTGAAAATAGCGCAGGATGCGCCAGAACACATTGTATTGAAAACGCTGTGATTGTCGCTAATCCTGAAGTAGCATTTACTTACACTTCTGCCATCAATAATTGCTTGTTCGGTGTTCAATTAGAAAGTACTACTCCTGGTACCGCTACGTCATTGACGTGGGATTTTGGAGATGCTCAAACAGGAACTGGCGCAAGTACTTTTCACACCTATCCGATTGGTGTTTATGATGTTGTTTTAACCATCACAAATAATTACGGCTGCACCGACAGTCTTGTAGTGGAAGATATCCTCAATTATGGTGACGTGATTGGGCCATATAGTGTTGATTTGGATGATGCGAACTGCGCTCCATTTCACATCGATTTACAGGCGTATAATGTCAACGATACATACTTCACCTACTTCTGGGATTTCAACGACGGAAATGGTGATCCTACAGGAAATACCACTGTTGACCATGATTACACTGCTGCAGGAATATACTGTCCTCAATTGATCATGACTGATCCTAACGGTTGTCAAGTATTCATTCCATGCATCAATCCAATTGAAGTAGAAGAATTTGTTCTTGGCTATTCTCAGCCTGAGGCAATCTGTTTTGGAGAAGAGATTCTGTTTCAAGTGACCAATGCCGATACGTACGCTTGGTCAGGCGGAATGGCTGTAGTAGACGGCTCGCAGCCGGGTGAATACATTCTTCAACCGAATACTTCAGGTGAGTATTATCTCACTGGAACGTTTGCTGATTGTGTAAGAACGGATACTATTCACGTAACCGTTAACCCGCTTCCTGTTGTAACAGTAGATGTTCCTGCGGGTGTTTGTTTCAACAGTCCTTCATTTGAATTGACGGGAGGTTTACCTAATGATTTACCTGGAACGTATGCGATTAATGGCTTTCCCGGAAATGTATTCGAGCCGAGCATGACACCTGGTTTATCTTATGATATCACCTATTCCTACACGGATAGCAATGGTTGTTACAATGAAGCAACATCTCCCATTTTCATACACGATTTACCTGTTGTTACTCTAGAAAACTTCGATTCTAAGTGCGAATATGAAAGTGTTTTCGACTTAGGTGGTGGTTTACCGATTGGTGGTGTTTACACACTGTCAAATGATACCATTACTTCATTTGATCCTTCTGTGGGCCTTGGTAATTACAACATTGTCTACACCTACACAGATGCTAATAGCTGCGTAAGCAGCGCACAGCGCGTTCTTGCGGTGCATGATGCGCCAGCGATAGCTGTTAACTTTGAATCTGTATGTGCAAATGAATTGTTTTTTATTCAAAACAACACTAACGTTCAAAGTGGCACAATTGCGACCAGTGTTTGGGAATTTCAAGATGGTGTCAACGCTAGTAATTTCCAGCCCAATGTATTTCTATTTGATAGCAATGGAACGAAAAACATCCATGCTGAATTCACAAGTAGTTTTGGATGTGTGAGTGTATTAGACACCGTTGTAAACGTACGTCTGGTGCCCGAAGCAAGCTTCTTACTCGAAGATGGCTGTCAAGATACAGATCTCAATTTCCAATCGACATCAACTGTTTCTGAAGGTGTGATTACCAATTGGGAGTGGGTTTTTGAAGGACAATCGTTTAACGATGATGAAACTATTGTATACAGCTTTGATGGATGGGGCACATTGCCTGCAACATTGATCGTTACGACTGACCTCGCATGTACCGACACGGTATCGAATAGTGTTGGTGTATATCCTGCGCCTGTTGTAGATATTATTGGTTCCAATGTTTGTATGAATTTCCTCAGCAGTTTTCAGTCTTTTGTTGAATTGGAGGTTGGAAGCGTTGTTGGCTACGAGTGGAATTTTGGTGATGCATCTGATTCTATGACCACTGTTAATTCTCATCATTTATATGAAACCGACGGCACATATAACGTAACGTTGGATGTCACATCAAGCTTAGGTTGTGTCGGTAGTGAAGAATTAGAGTATATCGTGTATCCTTTGCCTGACGTGGATTTCAGCCTTGTTGATAGCACATACTGCAGTGGCGAAACTATTGAACTAATAGATATGTCCAGTGTTTACAGCCCTTCTGAAAATGTAAGCTGGAACTGGTATTTAGATAATAATCTCATCAGTAATTCTCAGAACGTAACGAGTGATTTTGATGCTCCTGGTTTGTATCAAGTACGATTAGAAGTAACAACAAACTTCGGTTGTGAGGCCGATAGCGCCGCACCACTTGCCCTTCAGATTTATCCTCGTCCGGTGGCTGGTTTCGATTTGCGACGTGATGAAGTGTTGATGTATTCTCCTGTGGTACACATTGAAAACACCGCAAGTATTGACGTTACCAATTGGCATTACGACTTTGGTGATGGATTGACTAGTACTATGCAAGAAGGCCAACACAGCTATAATACTTGGGATGATTATGTGATCACACAAACTGTAAGCAACGTCTATGGCTGCACTGCGGTGGCTCAGCAAAATGTCAGCGTATTGCCGTCATTACAAGTTCATATTCCCAATGCGTTTACGCCCGATGGAAATGGCAATAATGATTTATTCAAGCCTGTTATCGCGGGTTCTGAAGTGCGCGAATATTACTTTGCCATCTTTGATCGCTGGGGCAACATTGTCTATGAAACAGAAGATGTGGAGGGATGTTGGAACGGTCAAGTTCATAACACTGGCGTAGAAGCTCAGGATGGTGTTTACAACTGGGTATTGAAAATTCGTAGTATCGATCAACCGGTAGTTGGCTCTCAGCAAGGGTTTGTGCTGCTCATTCGATAAACTATATTTCTCTAATCGCTTTTAGAAATTGTTCCTTTCGAGCGCTTTCAGTGAAGTTGTTTGCAATTCTATTTCTTGCAGCCTCTTGGGCAGCAACCGAATGATTGTTCGGTATTGCTCCTAATATTTCACTTAATCTCTTACTAGATTTTTCTTTGAGAATGAATCCCGTGTCTGCAATAATTTCAGGCATTGAAGCAACATCAGACACCACTGGTATACAACCGCAAAGCATTGCTTCACAGAGCGCATTTGGAAAGCCTTCTGATAAAGAAAGTTGAAGATACACCTGTGATGTTTGTAAGTGTTTTTCAAGTTCTGACTGCGGTAAAGCTGGGAAAAGCTTAATGTTTGGAATATGTTCCACACGTTTCAGGAAAGCTTCGCTATTATCACCAATGATGGTGAACGTCCAGTCGGGGAGGAGCGGGGCTGTTTCGAGTATCAAATCAATGCCTTTGAGAATTCGTCTTCTCTCTTCATGAAGACCAACCGCAATGGTCACTGCAGTTTTTTCTTTTGTCAACGCCGTATTCATTTGCCACGCCTCTGCTTTGTACCCGTTGAAAATCGTTATATGCGGCGTTCTAAGGTCTTTGATAAAGTGTCTGACCCCTTGGCCTTCGTGGGATGATTTCGTGTAACTATTCGCGCTTAAAATCAATGATTCGTGAACGGGTAACATGAGGGACGCCTTTCGATAGGAATACGTGATTGCTCTTCTCATCCATTTATTTGCAAATGCACCGTAACCGATTTCGGGAAGCGCAACGGCATCAAATCCTCCAAGAACAATGATTAGTTTTTTGTTTAATACTGCGCACCAGAAAGCGGGTATCATGGTGTGATAGCCGCCGAATTGCGCTACCACTTTTTTTACCCGAAAAGAAATAAAAGGAAAGCTAACGAATTGCATGAACATAACCCACGGTAGGAGCGCCTTTTGAGGTACTTTGAATTCTTTTTTTACCACCTCGTATTCTGATTCGAGATATGAAAGATCTTTTCTCACGAAAGAAGACAAGTCGGGAAAAATATATAGCAGTCGGGGCCTAGTCATTACATTCGCAAAAAAACGCATTAATCGCTGTTTCCGGAAGGAATGATTTCAAAAAAGACCATATACGGTTCATTTATCTACACTTTGGTAGGTTCGCTTCCTTTTGCGAGTGCATTGATCTTGTTGCCTTTTTACAGTAATTTTCTATCTACAAATGATTTCGGGGCGCTCACTGTCTATATCAGTTTTTCTCTTCTGGTGCAGATACTAGCTACTTTTAGCATAGAACAATATATTGCAACCCATGTCCATCAACTTCGCGATGATGTTTCAGAGCGACGGAAGAAAATGGGTTCTGCGCTCACATTGTGTTTTCTTTTTGGAATTCTCGTGATTGGCCTCTTTAGTCTCGTTGGGCCTAGTGTTTTTCGACTGTTTGATAAGGATGCACAGCTTGATTTCTGGACGTTTGGAATGATGTCGGTTGTGACAGGAATGTTCAATGGATACTTTCGAAATTACACCACGTTATTGATTTATGATCGTCAGGAAAAAGAATATATCGCTGCCAATTTGATTAACTTTTTTGCGACTATTGGGCTTTCAATTTTCTTCTTGTATCGATTTGAGGCGTCTCTTATGGGGCCTATGCTTGGAAGATTAACGAGCGGCGTGGTCATATTTTTTGTAGCCCTCATTCATCATCTGCGGAACTATCCTTTTCGTTTTCAAATGCCCAATGCAAAAGAAATTTTGTGGTTTGCGGCTCCGATGCTTTTGATCTCGTTGTTCAATTGGTCGATTGCCTACATCGATCGATTTTTCTTGACTTCTCAGATCTCAATGGATCAAATTGGGGTGTACGATTTTGCCACCAAATTTTTACTTCCTGTCGAATTGATGCACATGGGATTGAGTAATTTTTTGATGCCTAAAATTTATTCTAGCTGGGATAAGAATTTCACGAACCCTCCAATGGTGGCGGCGAATCAGATGCTTCACTCCTTCTCTATTCTCACGGTGGTGGCGATTATTGGAACCATATTTATCATTCCCATTGCAGTGCCTTTTATAGTAAAAAATGAGGATTTGTATTTGGCATTTAGTCTATTGCCATTGCTCAGTATTTCTTTTCTAACACGCTCTGCATACAACCTCCTTTCGGGAGTGCTGATGTTACAAAAGGCGACAAGACGCATTGTGATTGCCTTCGTGATTACTGGTATTGCACAGTTCGGCGCTTCGTATTTTTTGATTCCAACGTTTGGATTAGAGGCGGCGATGTACATTGCTGTCGGCACCAAAATATTATTGGTGGTGGTATTGTATTTCACAGCGAGTCAGAGTGCAACGCTGGATTTGAGGATGAGAAAGTTCTTTTGGTATCCGCTTTCCATTGCCGCGGGCTTGGTTGTTTTTTACCAACTGGAGCACATTGGATTTTGGCCCGTTTGGGCGGCTTTTGTTCTTTTTGCGGCTATAATCACCTGGGGCTTCTTTGGAAAGGAATTAAGGCCCCTTCTGGCCTTCTATTTAGGTCCTAAAGGACGTTGATGCGCTGACCTAATTCGTCGCGGTAATTTCCTCCTACCGGAATTTCTTTTCCAAGATCTTGAACTACCACATTTCCACCAACGATTGACTCGATTTTATCAAGGTTGACGATGAACGAGCGATGCACACGCTGGAATAATGAATTCGGCATTTTCTTTTCCACGTCTTTCATTGTCGCGTGGATGGTGTATTTCTGGTCTTTCGTTACTACTTGAACATAGTCTTTCAATGCCTCGACGAAGTAGATGTCGATGGTGTTGAGTTTCACGAGTCTAGAGTGGTGTTTTACGAAAAGATATTCCGCATCTGATTTGAATGTTGTCAACGATCTGAGGAGATCATTTTCAACTTTCAGCTCTTGTTCTTTCTTGTGTTTGTGCAACGCCATTTCGATGGTCGTGTGCAAGTCAATTTCTTTGAAAGGCTTGAGTATGTAGCCGTGTGGCTCTGTGATTTTTGCTTTGTTGAGTGTGGCCTCATCCGCATAAGCTGTCAAGAAAATGACAGGGATGTCAATTGATTTCTTGATTTGATTCGCAGCTTCGATACCCGTCATATTTCCTTTCAGCATGATATCCATCAATGCGATTTCAGGTTTGAATTCGAGGGCAAGTTCGATTGCTTTTTCTCCATTGTCGGCTTGTGCCACAACGTTGTAGCCCATTTTGGTGAGGCTTCTTTCGATGTCTTTACGAACTATGCTTTCGTCTTCTACGACTAGTATATTGATTGCCATTACGTTAATTTTAGGGAGGAGAGAGTTTCGCGAGAATATTACTATCCGCGCTTCTCAAAATTAATCAAAAAAGTAGTACCTCCATCAGAAATCACCTGAATGGTGCCGTCGAGTTGCTCAGTGAGAGAATATACTAACTGAACACCAAGGGAATCCGTTTTTTCGAATTTGAAATTTTCTGGAAGTCCTACACCATCATCTTTGATTCGAAGTGTCACCTGCCCGTCTTTTTCGTTGAGGTCAATCCAAAGACTGCCTTCTGTTTTGTCTTTGTAGGCGTACTTCAGCGCGTTGCTGACGAGCTCGTTTACGATAAGACCACACGGAATCGCTTGGTCTATGCTCATTTCCACCACATCAATATTTGGAATAAAGTTGACATCGCAGTTTTGCATGCGATAGCTTTGAATCAAATTATAGCTGAGGCTCTTGATGTATTCAGAGAAATTAATACTCGAGAAGTCAGTGGTTCGGTAGAGTGTTTCGTGAATGAACGACATACTCTTGATTCGGTTTTGACTTTCTTGCAAAATCTCGAGCGTGCCTTCATCTGTAACGTATGACGACTGCAGGTTTAGGATACTTGAGATTACTTGAAGATTGTTTTTAACACGGTGATGTACCTCTTGGAGAAGCACTTCTTTCTCTTTCAGTGAGTCGCGTATTTTTCTATCGATTTCACGACGCTCAGTATTGTCATACACCAAGCAAGAAACCTCTTCCAGTTTGTCATCGAGATAAACTGGGTTCAAGAATACTTGAAGCCAAATGATGTTGCTCTCGGAGTCGCGAAGTGGAACCTCGAACTGTTGTGGCTTTCCTGAGAACGCTTGATCAAAAGACGTGAGTTGTCCTTGATAAAAATTCTCATCCAGGTGTTGTCTGAGGATGGTGAGAATATCGCCGCCGGTTTCAATTTTTTCATGCAGCGTATTGCCTAGCCACTTCACAAGATTGTGGTTCATGGTGGTCACACGGTGGTCACGATCCATGGTCCACATCATCATATTTTCTGTGGAGTTGAATATGGATTCGAGTTTTGCTCTTTGCTCCATTGCACGTCGTTCGTTTGCACGGAACTCTGTGATATCTCTGGAAACCCCCATGGATCCAATCACTCGGCCTTGTTCGTTTTTGATCAATGAGGCCGAAAGAAAACTGGTAAATGTTTTTCCGCTTTTAGTCACATTGATTACCTCGCCGCTGAATGTACCTTTTTGAGAAAGTTCCATTCTGACTTTTTGGTATTCTTCAAAATCTGCAAAAACATTCGACAGTGGTGTTCCTAGGATTTCATCCAAGTCCACTTCGAATTGCTGTTGTGATGCATTGTTGAACTCAGTTATTTTTCCTGAAACATCAACAGCAATGATCATGTCGAGCGAGCTCTCGATGATATTTCGTGTGTAGTTTTTTTGTTCCTCTAAAAGTTGCTGTGTCTTTTTGTGTTCTTCAATTTCGCGCTTGAGTACCGTGTTGATTTCCTCAATAATTCTAACACGCATTTGTTCTTGCACGAGCTGCATTCTCTCACTGATATTGTTCAATGAAATTTGAATGGACGGCTTATTCTCGTAGATGGTTAGGGTGGATAACATCCCCACGTCGATTTCATTATCGTCGTCATCCTTGATTCTAATTTCCTTGTAGTCGAGCTCGGCACCTTCACGCACAGCGGTGAGGTCTCGTTTTATTTCCGACTTGAAAATTGGTGGAATGAATTGTAAGAAATTCTTTTCGTAAATATCGTCTTCGTCTTGAACCCCTAGGAGGTTAAGCGCAACCGTATTTGCGTATTTTATTTTTTCATCTGTTAAGATGATGATTGCATTGGGCGAGTTTTCGAGCAAGTTTCTGAAACGCACTACGGTTTGTTCAAGCGCGAATTCAGCTTTTTTTCTTGCTGTGATATCATTCAAGACAAATACCTGGACCTGTTCGCCTTTGTAATTGACGGCACTTCCTGTGATGTCGAGAAACAGTGGTTTTCCTGAGCGGTCGATGGTTCGAACTTCGCCCTTGTTTGCTGACGAAATTTCGATACCTGATTCTATTCTATTGATATCATCTTCTGCAATGAATTCCGAAAGTTTTCTTCCTGTGATATCCACGCGAGAAAAGTATCCGAAGAGGATTGCAAATTGATCATTTACATCAATGATCGTTCTATCTTTTCTGACAAAGACCACACTTTCATGTGAAACATTTGCGAGAGTGCGGAATCGCTCTTCGCTTTCCTGCGTAGCGATTTCGGCATTTTTTTGTTCCGTAATATCTATGATAGTACCGCTGATAATTTTGTTGCCCGTTTCATCTTCTTCTAAAAAAGTATTTTCTAGGCAAGTGATAATGACACCATCTTTTCTCTTCAACTTGATTTCATAGTTGACAAGAATGGGGTTGGCTTTTACATCATTTAGAAATTTTTCTCTGTCTTCTTTATTTGGATAAAAGCTATATGCTGTGCGTGAGAGAAGGTCCACTTCGTCTTCGTAACCCATCATTCTAGCGAATGCTCTATTGCAAGAAATCAATCCACCTTCGTAGTAGGTTTTGTAAACTCCTGCCACATTTTTTTCGAAAAGAAGTTTGTACTGATCGGTAAGTGAACGTTCGTTTTGTGGAGAGATTCTTAAGAGAACAGCTGGATTTTTCTTGATGATAATTTTTGAAAGATAGAACCATTCGTTGGGCATCCAATCTTTGATGATGATGTAATCATTTTTGATTGTTTCTTGACAGGCAAGAGTCCATTTTTCATGTGGAACGTTTTCTCCAGAAATCTCAGTAATATCAGCGCCTTCAAAAGATTTATTAGAGCGTTTGTAGTAATTCTCAAACACACCATTTGCTTTCACGATTCGACCGGAAATGGGGTCGATGATCGCTAAAATATCAGAAGGGTGATCTAATATCTCTTCGAGAGTTGGGTGGTGCATAATGAGGGTGGTGGTGAACTACAATTATTGGTCTTCTTTGGGCTTGGGCAATTTTATTTTTTGTCCGTTAATTCTAACTGCTAATCCAGCTTCATACTCGATTGTGAGCTCTAAGGTTCCAATTTCGTCAAAATATTCCCATCTTCCTGAGAGTTCGCCACCTTCGTATTTTCCTCTCATTCTTATGTTTCCATTTCGGTACCAGTACTTATGTTTCTCGACGGGAGTGCCCACTTGGTATTCTCCTTCGAATGCCTTTTGTCCGTTATCATAGTACCAAACCCAAAGACCATTTCTTTCGCCATCCAAGTATTCTCCTTCTTCGATATGGTCATTTACAGACAACTTCCATTTGCCGGTTTTTAATCCATCTACAAAATCTCCCTCGTTGATAATATTTCCGATAGAGTCATACTCAATTGCATGGCCGTCTTCCTTGCCTTTGCGGTAATATTCATCCCTGTGCATTCCGCCTGAGGCATGGAACCATTGCCAGTTTCCGATTGGAAGGTCGTCTTTATAATTTCCTTTTTGTTCGATTTTAGAATTGTTAAAATAGAACTGCCACGGACCGTCCTTTTTTCCATCGATATAATTTCCAGCAGCTCGAACTACACCGTCCGCATAAAAGAGCTTCCATGGGCCTTGTCTGCGGCCTATAGAGTCAATCATCCCTTCTCCGGTTCTGATTTCATTTTCGTAGAGATATGCATTGATTTGTTTGCCATCTCTATCGTACTCTCTGAAAGTACCGTGTTTCTTATCATTCCGATAACTGCCTTCTAGCTTTACTTTTCCATCTTCATAGTATTCTTTTCGAATATCAATCATCGCGTATTGACCGCCGTCATTGACAACTAGCTCACCATTTTCATAATTCTCTATTCGTTCTAATTCGCCTTTTTTATTGAAAAATTTGAATACACCATTCCTCAAGCCGTTGGTCCAGTTTCCTTCCTCTCGTACCACTCCGTTGGGATGTAGATCTTTCCAAATACCCGTTCTTTTGTTAGATGAATTGTAGCGATTGATTAATTCTTCGGAGTAGATAAATCCATTTCGATAAACTGTATTGGTAATGATTCTACCGTCTTCTGCGTATTCGACACCCTTTCCTTCTTCCTTGTTATTTTCGAATGGAATGATCTTATGCACTTGACCAGACAGGTAGAATGTTCTGCTTGGTCCATTCTTTATGTTGTTGACAAATAGTACTTCTGAAAGAATTTTACCTGCAGTATCGAAGAGTTGCTCGGGGCCGTTTTTTAAGCTTTCCTTGTAGGTAATTATTCGTTCTAGGGTTGAATCAGAACGATAGAATTTCCAGGTAGAATCGAGTTGAAATAGCGCTCTGTTTCCTTCACTTTTCAGTCCGCCGTCTTCATAATATGTTTTCCAGTAGCCGTTTGGCTGACCATTTTCCATCATTCCTTCGCTGGATACAGCTCCGCTCGGAAAGTAATATTTTGTATACTGTCCTTGGGCTTGAATGACCAGAAGAATGAATGTTAACCATGTGGCAAAGATGCACTTCATATTTTCACGTGTAACGTCTTTTTTACAAAGAGTATTTATATATTCTTTTTAAAGAAAAGTAGTAATTCTTAATAAGAGGTGTTAATTGAGTTTAAAAGTTTGTTCTGGTGTAGTTGCAAAATTAATCTTCACACATTTAGTTGAATGTTGTAAACAAGTTTCTAGAATATGAATAGAATGTAAATGAAAGGGTTAAATCTGATATTAACAACTTGTGTATATTCCTTTGTTCTGAAAAGTTTTTTGAAAAAATCAGTTCCAAAGTGTTCACAGCTGCGTTGGCAAAAGTTCCATTACTTTTCATAGCTGTGTGTACAAGGGATGAAGTTTTTGTTAAGGCAGAGAAAAGCCGGAAAAAACAAATCTTTTTCTCAGAAACTTTTACACGGGAATTGACACATAAAGTGGTGTATATGTGGATAACCACCTTAAGTAAATGGAAATGAGAGGATGTAGCTCGATTATCCTTTGCTAATACCATTTGTAATAAGTTGATTTTTCACGTGGAAGTCTCATTTACTTTTGTTGTACAATTAATTCCCTTATGACCATACACATCGGTTCAGATCATGCAGGCTTTGAGTTGAAAGAAAAAGTCAAAGCAATGTTACAACAACAAGGCCATACGATTCAAGATTATGGCACTCATTCTTTGGAGAGCACTGATTACCCAGACTACGCTCATAAAACAGCTGAGGCTGTAGTTAAGTCTGGTGAATTAGGAATATTAATTTGTGGATCAGCTAACGGTGTTTGCATGACTGCTAATAAACATGCGGGAGTAAGAGCTGCGTTATGTTGGTTGAATGAGATTGCGGCATTGGCTAGACAGCACAATGATGCTAACATCATTTGTTTGCCAGCGCGATTTATTTCAGAAGAAAGTGCATTTGAAATGGTGCATACATTTCTTACTACTCCGTTTGAGGGAGGAAGACACGCGAATAGAGTCAATAAAATTAACTGTAACTAATAAATGAAAAGAATACTTCAAGTAGCGCTTGCGATAAGTGCTGTTTTTCACGGGGAACAATTTCTGGCTCAGGCTGATACGTTGGCAATGAAATATGCTAAAACGATTACACCTGCTGAGCTGAAAGAACACTTGTTCATCTTAGCGAGTGATGCTTATAAAGGGAGAGATACAGGATCTGAGGAAATGAGAATGGCTGCGGATTATTTGATCCAGCAGTATAAAAATATGGGCGTTGGTCCTTGTAATAACGGAAGTTATAAGCAGGAATATCCGTTGAAGAAAGTTAAGATAGGCAGCTCTACCATTGCTGTAGGCAGCGGTACGTATGCCTTTAAGAAAGATTATTATTCCTTTGGTGGGTTTGATCAAGTGGATCTTTCAAATCTGAAAATAGTATTTGCAGGATATGGAATTGAAACGGATAAATACAATGATTATAAAGGCATCGATGTGAAAGACGCAATTGTGTTGTGTTTTATGGGAGAGCCTGTAGATGCTTCAGGAAACTCTATTTTCACGGGGAACAATACGATGAGTGAATGGAGTGATGACTTCAGAATGAAAAGAGATTTGGCCGCATCGAAGGGCGCGAAAGCAATCCTCTATATCGAGCCAAACTTCGATTACATTTTGCAGCGTGTTGCGTATTTCCTAGATGAGCCGAGAATGGCTTTAGATTACCCAAAGGGCAAGAATAGCGAAGAAGAAGTATTGCCTTATTTCTTTATATCACCTTCGATGGGCGACGCTATTATGAAGGCCGGTAAACAGAAGGGTGTAGAAGCTATCAAGAAAAGCATTAACAAGAAAAAAACGCCGAAGAGCAAAGTCCTTAAGACTAAAGGCAGTATTAAACTGGTTTCGGAAAAACAGGCGATTCAAGCGGAAAACGTGTTGTGTTTTATTGAAGGTTCAGATCCTGCATTGAAAAATGAAGTGGTAGTTGTTTCTGCACACTTCGATCACGTGGGAGAAATGAACGGAAAGATTTACAACGGAGCTGATGACGATGGCTCTGGAACCGTGACAGCGCTTGAGATTGCGGAAGCATTTCAAACTGCAAAGAAAGATGGTCATGGTCCGAAGAGAAGCGTGCTTGTGCTTCATGTAAGTGGAGAAGAGAAAGGACTTTTGGGAAGCGAGTGGTATTCTGAATACCCTATTTTTCCTTTAGAAAATACAGTGTGCGATTTGAATATTGATATGATTGGCCGCGTGGACGATCAACACAAAGACAATGAAAAATATGTATATGTAATTGGTTCTGATAAATTGAGCACCTCCTTACATAGCATTTCTGAGGCGAGCAATAAGACGTATACACAACTCGACTTGGACTATACTTACAATGATCCAAACGATCCGAATCGCTTTTACTATCGTTCAGATCATTACAATTTTGCGAAGCATAATATCCCTGTGATCTTTTATTTCAGCGGTGTTCACGAAGATTATCACCAACCTGGAGACGATCCAGAAAAGATTATGTATGAGAAAATGTCGACGATTGGACATTTGATTTTCCACACTGCATGGGAGGTTGCAAATAGAGCAGAGCGATTGGTGGTGGATGTTAAGAGTGACTTCGAATAAAGAATTGACGGAAAAAGAAAAGGGCGGACTTCCTAGTGAAGTCCGCCCTTTTTATTTTGAATCAGCTATTAAATGTTGTGATCTAAAGCTTGGCTTGTAGCATCTGTTTCCTTCATGCTGAATGGAGGATAAGTGTCTGTAAGATTGTAGTAGTAAGCCATTACACGGTTTGACCAACGCATTACGCCCACCATGTAGTCGTGCATGCCCTTTGGATACTTTCCAGTGATAAGAACAGCCCACCACGCAATCATTCTAACGAAAATAGAACCAAGTGCTAGGAATAGAAGGCAGAATCCGTGAGGAATAAAGATGTAGAAAAATCCGAAGAAAGTTCTTAGAAGAAGTGTTCCGCGGCTTGATCTTTCTGGATATTCGATTTCGAAAACGGTCTTATCGTCAGACGCATTTAATCCGAAAGCTGGATATCCATCTGCTAGATTGTTGAGACGTGCGTTCAAACGCCAGTTCCAACGCAACCATTTTACCATGTAGTTCCACATTCCTCTTGGATAATTACCCGTGAAAAGGATTGCCCAGAAAGCAATGAAGTTGATGAACATTGCACCAATTTGGATGAACAACAACACAAACATGTGTGGAAGCTGGATGTAAAAGATGCCGAAAAAAGAACGCAGAAGTAGTTCGCCCCTTGAATAGGAGTCTTGATGAGTAACTTGAAATTTCATAAGATATACGGTTTAGTGTGGGTCAAATCTAAAAAAAAACTAGCACGAACCGTAGAATTCACTTATTCAATGTACTAATGTCATGAAACAATCAATATTCGTTGGGTTGAACTTTCTATTTGAAAGCTTTGTTTCCTTTGCATTCTCATTATGAAAAAGAAGACCGCTGTTTTATTGGTGAACCTTGGATCACCTGACAGTCCTGCCCCTAAGGACGTATATCGCTATTTGACCGAGTTTTTGAATGACCCTCGGGTTATTGACATCAACTGGCTTGGGCGTAAAATTTTGGTGAACGGAATCATTGTTCCATTCCGCCATCGCAAGAGTGCTGCGATTTATAAAAAGCTCTGGACTGAAAATGGATCACCGCTGATTCACTCTGGACGCCAGGTGCAGCAGATGCTTCAAGAGAAATTTGATCGCGACGAGACGCGTGTGTTTTTAGCTATGCGTTATCAGAACCCTTCTATCGCAAGTGCGCTTGAGAGCATTAGAGATTGGGAGCCGCATGATATGGTGGTGATTCCAATGTTCCCGCAGTACGCATCCGCAAGCACAGGTTCTGTGATTGAAAAGGTAATGGATGAAATGAAGAGCTGGTGGACGTTTCCGAATGTCCGTTTCGTGACTCAATTCTATGATCATCCTCTATTCATTAAGGCGTTTGTGGAACGCGGAAGAGCTTATGATTGGAAGGAATACGATCATGTATTATTCAGTTATCATGGTCTTCCAGAAAGACAGTTGGACAAAATCTATAAAGACAATAAGTGTCGCAACCATAGCTGCGAGCATGAAATTAATGACGAGAATAAGCTTTGTTACAAAGCGACTTGTTATGCTACTACCCGCAGTATTGTTGAGCAATTGGGAATCCCAGAAGACAAGTATACTGTTTGTTTCCAGAGTCGATTGGGCAAGGGATGGATTGAACCATTCAGTGATGAAGTGATCGAAGAATTGGGCAAGCAAGGGGCTAAAAAGCTATTGGTGTTTTCACCTGCTTTTGTTGCAGATTGCTTGGAAACCACCATCGAAATTGGAGACGAATATCAAGAGCTTTTTGAAGAGAATGGCGGTGAGCATGTACAGCTTGTCACTAGCTTGAATGAAAGCAGTACTTGGATTGATTGCTTAGAAGATTTGGTAAAGAATCCACAGTAGGATTACTTGAACCACTCTGAGTACATGATGTAGTTGTTGGCTATTCTTTGGATTTCGCCTTCGAATAATTCTTTTGATACCTCTTTTACTTTTTTCGCTGGAACACCGGCGAAAATGCTGCCGGAAGGAACATGTGTTCCTTCTAGGAGGACCGCGCCTGCTGCTATAATGCTGTTGGATTCCACCACACAATTGTCCATTACGATCGCGCCCATTCCGATGAGTACATTGTCTTGAATAGTGCAGCCGTGTACGATTGCGCGGTGTCCTATGGACACGTTGTTGCCAATGGTGGTGGGGCATTTTTGATAGGTGCAATGAATAACCGCTCCATCTTGAACGTTGACTTTGTTTCCCATTTTGATGAAATGAACATCGCCACGGACCACTGCATTGAACCAAAAGGAACACTGATCACCAGCTTCTACTTCGCCTACGATTGTTGCATTTTCAGCGATATAGCAGTCTTTTCCAAATTTTGGATGGATGCCTTTTACAGGAAGAATGAGTGGCATAAATGAGAATATTATTTCTCACAAATGTAGAAAGTGATCTCAGATTATTTTTTTAAAAAAGAAATCGCCTTCACCGATGCTTGTTCGTTCGTGGCTTTTAGGGTATAGCTTCCAGCTGATAATGTGGAAACGTCTAAACGAATATTGCTGGTTACATTTTCCTTTTTTTCGAGCACTAATTTTCCTGTGGTATCGAATACTTGAAAAAGAATTTGACCAGAAATATTATCAGAAAAATTGATGAAAAGAGCCTCAGCCGTGGGGTTTGGAAAAACAGCAAGCTCTAATATTTCCGATTCTTCAATACTTAATACAGTGCTGCAACTGAATTTATCCAAGCCATTATCCCAAACTAATTCACCGCTTTCATAATAGCAGGTTAGCCAGGGTGAGTAGTCGGTTATTTGAGCTGTTGCAAAATCGATGAGACCATAGCGAGAACCGATTCCTTCAGTGTAGTCACCGACAAACCACTCACCTTGAGCGTATGATATTATTTTGCGAGAAACGCCATTGATTTCTATTTCAGAAACATTGGTGATAGTAATATCAACGGAGCTGTTGACGGAGCGAATCGTGATTGTTTCGCCAGCTTCAACGCCGAAATCGTAGAGCAAATATTCTTGTCCGTCTTCGTAGATATAAATTTTTTCTTCTGCAACATCTTCTCTGAGAAGCGCTACTGTAAATGGTTCTCCGGGAAAGGTTGAGTTATTCGAAATCACTGGAGTGTACTCTTGACCATTCATTACCGTAAGGTTTCCAAGTGTGTGACTAACGTTTTGCACGATGAGTCCATAAATCGTGACCTCCCAGGTTTGATTGCTTTGAAGCATTGGCTGATAGGCCTTAGCGTTTGCAGTGAGTACAAAAAGAGCGACCAGACTTAAAAGGTATTTCATTGTAGTGATGTTATAATTTAGTTTGACATAAAATATGGCAGTAAGGTTGTATGAACCGAATGGAGACATGTCTGTAATGTCTTTAAATTTACCACATGAGATTTTTTATAGTTTTCTTTTTGATGTTCATCTGCACCACCTTGTCTTTTAGTCAAAGCGATCGATCTTATATGACCGTGAAGGTCAATTTTGAATTGTTGGATGGGGATAAAATAGAAATGCGAGAGTCCTTTGAGGGCGGGGGTTCCATATACTCTTATCCAGTAGTGTCCAAGGAGCCTATCATGCACATTGATTCTTTGATTTTGTGGGAGGATAACCAGCCCGAGGTGCTTAGGGATATTCATGCAAAAGAAGGAGGATACTTGGATTTACGAGTTATTGAAGAGGTGGACTCGCTGTGGTTTTTTTACAATAAGCAAAGGCAGTCGCTTTATTTTCACACATCACTTCATAATTCTTATACCGTATATCCCATCGTTTTTACAAAAAAGAAATATTCAGCACTGAGAATAGGAACTATCAACTACCCTGTTGAATACTCCAAAAATCATTTTTACATCATTAGAAATTTCGAAAAATGTCAAGATAGTAACGAGTGGAATCGCTTGGTGTTAGGCTGGTCGAAGAAGCATTCTAACAGAGTTTATAGCCTTGGTGAATACAGAGCAGAGATTACTTTAGATAACTTATCCGCTGCAGAAAAGCAATCCATTTTGAATGCCTTGGCGGCAGACCCAAGCGTATCGTTTTTGTCGATTTCGTTGAATGAAGTGTACTCACAAAACCAAACTTGTTTCAATAGCAGACAGGTGACTATTGGCACGAGCAAAACCGTGGAAGAGTCGAAAGCGATTGCTAAGAAATATGGGTTTGAATACGTTGGAGGGCAAGGAATGTATCAATTGGATTATTACGAATACAAAAAAAGCAAGATACTAGATCTTGCTTTTGTAAAAGACTATCATCGTTTGATCTCCGCTCTGGGCGGAACTTACGGAGCGCCTAACTTATATCACGAAGTTAGACTGGATTAATTATTTCTCTGGTTCAAACTCAAGAATAATACTATTCATACAGAATCTCTTGTAGGTTGGTGGCGGACCATCATCGAAGATGTGTCCTAGGTGTGCATCACAACGGCCGCATTTCACTTCGGTTCTGATCATGTTGTGTGAAAAGTCATTCACATAGGTAACGCCATCTTTTCTGATTGCTTCGTAGAAGCTCGGCCACCCGCATGAAGAGGCAAACTTTGCATCGCTTTTAAACAGTGCATTACCACAAGCTCTGCAGTAGTAATTGCCTAGACCTTCGAAGTTCCAATATTCACCGGTAAACGCTCTTTCGGTTGCAGCTTTTCTTGCAACGAGATAAGTATCTTCATCGAGTATTGATTTCCACGTGGAATCGGGAAGAACAAGTTTTGTTGTATCCGTTCTTGAGTAGTACGGATGATGGTCTGTTTGATTATTCATTTTTGAATCGTTCTGAAAAGCAGAAGACACAATGAAAATTATCCCTGCTATAAATCCTGCTATTGTATACTTCATGATTTTCGTTTGTGAAATATACGATTAGACGAGGAAGAATAGATTTCTTACAATGTGAAAGAAAATTAATTCCAGCCGCAGTAGGTGAATCCCATTTCAAAGCCACCTCTTGTGCCGCTGTAATTTTTCAAACCACTTGTTACGAGGTCATAGCTAATGCGAAATGTATTGTTGCGGTGGCGCATACCCAATTGCATGACAATGCTATCCTTCACTCGAACGCTTGCGCCAGCGAGGACCGTATAGCTTGTCGATGAAATCTTATAAGCCCCAATCAAACCGGCATTGATCTCTCGTGCTTTGGCTTGTTCCATGAATAACACAGTGGGTGTTACCGTCCATTGCTGATCAATAAAAATATCGGTATTGAAAATCGCATTCAAACGCATTGGAAGTTTGCTTGACTCTCCAGTGAATGATTCATTAGGTTGTGTGAGGTGATAAAGCGATATACCTAGACTTGGATTGAAGCGACGATTGGGATCAACGTATTTGTACCACACCCCCATGTTTGCATCGAATTTAAGAATGCTCATATCCGCGAGTGTTTCACCATTTGGAAGAGTCGGATCTAGGCCGGTTGCAGCGGTATATTGATTTTCAAAAAGAAGATCTCTTTGTGAGAATTTCTTTTGATAAATACCTACTTGTGCACCCACAGTGAGGAAGTGATTTTTTGATGACTTATCAGTGATGCGGTATGCACCACTTGCCATTGCTTGAAAAGTATCAAAATTTGAAGCACCAGAAATGTGATTGATTAACACCAAGCCCGCACCGAATCTATCGAATGGCATGTCGTAACCCGCGCCAATTGCGCTATACGGCTTACCATTCAGTTTTTGCCACTGCGATCGATATGTTCCAGAAAAGCGATATGGTATTTTTTCGTTGGCGTACTGTCCTGTCAAAGCAGGATTGTAATACATCGGCAACGCATCGTATTGCGAGAAGTGAAAATCTTGGGCCGCAGCATTGATAGTCCACATGAGACAAACAACGGCGATGATATGTTGTGTAATATTTTTCATTGTTGTAATGGTTTTGTGGATTATCGGATGAGTGTTACGTTACCTGATAATTTGATTTTTTTACCGTCGATGGTTGTGCCCGTTACCGTGTAGACATATACACCCACAGGCTGTTGAGTACCCTTGTATGATCCGTCCCATCCGCCTTTTGGATCGGAGGTAGAGAAGATTTCATTTCCCCAGTTGTTGTAAATTTTGAAATCAACTTCTTCGAATGGACCACCCAATACATGTAACACATCGTTACTGTTGTCTCCATTTGGAGAGAAGGCGGTTGGAAAATCAATTGGCTCCATCGCTTTATCAAAAGCTTGCACAACAGAAACAATGGTGTCGCTACATCCAGCAGTGCTTGTGACGATGAGTATTACTTCATATTGGCCGGCTTCCGGGAATGTTACCGATGGATTTTCAACAGCTGATGTTGCGCCGTTTTCAAATGACCAATCCCATGATGCCGCGCCGATGGATTCGTCTGTGAATTCTACACCGAGTTCTTCATCTGACTCACTTGTAAATGCCGCGATTGGAACAGGCTGCACGATGATTTTTAAAGTATCATTATCGTTTGGACAAATTCCAGAACTGGTTGATGTAAGAATCAGGTCAACCATTCCAATGCTTATATCAGAGGCGCTTAAAGTGTAGCTGTTTTGAAGCGTTGTGGGACTTGCACCAAATGTTCCAGTGCCAGTAGTAGTCCACACTCCAGTGCTTGCGCTTCCAGAGATCAGACCGTTGATGTCCACTGAATTTTTATCACCACAAATAATTTGATCACTACCCGCATTCACACTGATAGCTTCGAGAATGCTGATGGTTAGGCTATCAACAGCAGCTTCGCACGCGCCATTATTTGTAGATGTGAAATAGAGGGTGACTTCGCCTACGGCGATATCGCTATTTGATGGGCTGTAGGTTGTTGCGTTTGCCGTATTGTTATCAAAAAGGCCTGTGCCGCTGGAAGTCCAGATAGCGGTTCCGTTAGTTGAACTAACGGTGCCGGCAAGGCTAACGCTATTTTCACTAGAACAAATTAACTGATCGGAACCCGCCACAACTATTGCTACCTCGCTAAATGTGATGACTACATTGTCACTACTTGGAGGACAGATGCCGGTGTCATTACTGGTGAGGATGATTTCAACGCTGCCTTGCGTGAGGTCGCTTGCAGAAGGGCTGTAGGTTATATTTTCTCCGAAAGTATTAGAAGAAAAACTACCGGTGCCAAGTGAAGACCACACTCCGGTGCTAGAGGCACCTGAAATAGAGCCACCGAGCGAAAGTTCGGTTTCTGTTTCGCACACTGTGAAATCACTGCCCGCAGTTACTACGGAGATCGGAGTTACAAGAACTTTAAGCGTGTCAACTCCAGCGAGGCAATCACCGTTATTGGTTGTGGTTAAATAGATTTCAATTTCTCCTAAAAGAATATCTGAGTTGCTAATGTTATAAACTGTGTTTAAGTTGTTGCTGTCAACGAAAGTGCCGCCGCCGTTGGTGCTCCAAACACCAGTGGAAGCTCCGCCGGATACAGCACCATTCAATGTTACGGTTTGTTGATTACCGCAAATTTGAATATCTAAACCAGCATTACTGAAGGCAGAAGCTCCAAATATTACTAGTACTGTATCACTTTCGATTGGACAATTTCCATTATTTGTGGATGTAAGAATGAATTCAATTTCCGGAAGTAATAGATCAGACTCACTGAATGTGTACATCGGGTTTAGTGATGAGTTGTCAGGAGAGAATGTTCCAGAACCAGTGGTAGTCCATATTCCAGTTGATGATCCGTTTGAAACGCCACCGTTGAGTTGTGTGAATTCTGCACTAGAGCAAACCGTTTGATCTTGTCCAGCATTTACAACAATTCCAGATGTCATGAACAATACAACCGCATCGGAAACAGAAGTACAGTTGCCGTTTGATGTTGATGAAAGCGTGAGCGTTACCGAACCGAATGATTGTTCGGTTGGTGTTGGAATGTAGATGGCATCTAGGGTTGTGTTGTTTGGTGAGAACGTCCCGTTTCCACCTGTCCAGATGACCCCGTTCACATTTGAGGCAGTGCCTTCTAGTTGGAATGCAGGGTTTGATCCACAAAGTGTTTGGTTGGCTCCAGCATTTACAATCGGTGCCGGTGTAATGGTAACAGTCAGCTCATCTATTGTTTCATTGCAAGAGTTTGTTGCTTGAATAGTAAGAGTGACGCTTCCTGCAAGAATATCTTGTTCGCTAGGAACATACGTCGCATTAATATCGGAGGCATTCGGAACAAAGAGCCCAGTACCAGAAGTTGTCCAAACTACCGCAGACGCACCGCCACTGATAGTGCCGCTAAGAGCCACGTTGGCATTGTTGGCACAAACGATTTGATCAGGACCTGCGGTCACATTTCCCGTAGGAAATAATTCAATGATTACTTGATCAGACACAGGGACACATGATCCGTTGTTGAGTGTGGTAGCAGTGAAGGTGATGGTTTGCTGCACGAGGTCTTGTGCAGAAGGATTATAGGTAATGTTAACAGCGTTGACATTTGGTGTAATGGTGCCCGTACCCGTAGTGCTCCACACTAAGTTTTGTGGTCCATTTTCTATTAATGCCGAAAGATCAAACGTTTCAATATCCGCGCAGTAAGTTGCATCGTCGCCTACAGAAATGGTTCTTACAGGAGTTATAAGCACTGAAAGAGTGTCCTTCGCGATATTGCAACTATTGGCTGTAAGAATGAGATCTACACCACCATTAGCGATATCAAAAGCACTTGGGATATAAGTCGCATTGATAGTATTATTATCTGGTGAGAAAGAACCAGTACCAGACGATGTCCACACGCCTGAAGTAGCGGCGCCGCTGATGATTCCGTTGAGATCAATGTTTGCATTATTACCACAAACTGTTTGATCAGCGCCAGCATTGGCAATGCCTGCAGGTAGAATAGAAATGATCATGAAATCACTTTCATCAATGCAAGAATTTGCAGCGGTAGAAGTCAATGTAATCTGAACAGAACCCGCAAGAGAATCAGCTGCACTACAAGTGTACACAGCGTTGAGTGCGGTGTTGCTTGGGCTGAATGTTCCAGTTCCAGAAGAGGTCCAAACACCTGTGTTTGCAGATCCGGAAATGCTACCACTTAGCGATACATCGAGAGATGTCACGCAAACTGTTTGATCAGCGCCAGCATTTACGATCGGCGCATTGATAAATTCTACCGTGATATTATCATCTACAGAAATACAATTTCCATTGCCTGTAGCGACAACACTGAGTTCGAAATTTCCTGCTGCGATCTCTTCTGCAGTAGGCGTGTATGTTATGTTAGCTGAAGTGTTTGATGGGTTAAAACTTCCGTTGCCAGACCAGAGAATTCCAGACGCAACGGTGAAGTTTACAGATGCTTGATATGAAGCATTATTCGTACAAGGTTGAACACCGCCCACGATTGAAATCGTAGGTGCTGGAGTGTAATTGATTCTTACGATATCGCTCACAGCAATACAAGATCCGTTGCCAGAACTAGTGAGTGTAAGGTCAACGAAGCCGTTTGCAATTTCCGTTGCAGTTGGGCTGTAGGTGGCTCCCAGAGCAGTATTCGAAGGAGTGAAGATTCCAAGCCCTCCAGTCCATTGTCCGCCTAATGCAAAGTTGACAAATCCATTTAAGGTGACAACAGCATTGTTTCCGCAGACTGTTTGATCTACACCAGCATTTACAATTGGAGTTGGTGCAAATGTGATGAGCACATCATCAGAAACAGTGTTACAAGAATTTGCAGAAATAGAAGTGAGCGTCAGATTGATGCTACCACTTGAAATTTCTGAAGCGGTTGGAGTGTATGTAGCGTTGAGCGTGTTGGCATTTGGGAAGAAATTACCCGCGCCACCAGACCACATTCCACCTGTTGCATTGAATACTTGTCCGCTTAAATTCACAACAGCGTTATTAGCGCATGCTGAAATATTTTGTCCTGCATTTACTACTGGTGCTGGAGAAATCGTAATAAGTACTTGATCTGAAACTTCATTACACAAACCATTTCCAGTGGAGGTCAGGGTAAGTGTTACTTGACCTGTGGCAATTTCGGTTGCTGTAGGAGTGTATGTTGCATTGAGTGTCGTGTTGTTTGGTGAAAAGACACCATTGCCACCTGTCCAAACGGCACCGCTGGCAATGGTTACAGAACCATTGAGAGAAACAGTAGCATTATTCGCACATGATAATAAATCACTCCCAGCATTTACAGTTGGTGCTGGTGAGAAGAAGATTGTTACTTGATCTGTAACAGCTGAACAGGACGCATTTCCGGTAGTGGTAAGTGTTAATGTTAAACTACCGTTTGCAATTTCAGCTGCAGTAGGATTATAAGTTGCGTTGAGCGTGTTATTGTTTGGAGAGAAAGTTCCCAATCCTCCCGTCCATTGGCCACCGCTTGCAACGCTTACAGAGCCGCTCAATTGAGCAGACGCATTGTTTGCACATCTAAAAATATCAGAACCAGCATTTGCCGTTGGCGGTGCTGTGAATGAAATAGTCATTTGATCAGAAACGCTGTTGCAATTGCCATTACCCGTTGATGTCAGTGTAAGCGTGATACTTCCACTTGCGATTTCTGCGGGTGTTGGAGTATAGGTTGCATTGAGCGTTGTAGCGGAAGGACTGAAGCTTCCGAGTCCGCCTGTCCATACGCCGCCAGATGCTACAGTAATTGATCCCGCTAGGGTTACGACAGCGTTGTTTGCGCATTTGGTTTGGTTCACACCAGCATTAACGATGGGTGCTGGAGAGAAAGTGATCAGTACGTTATCAGCAATCGGATTGCAAATTCCATTACCGGTAGTGGTCAATGTCAGCGCTAGGCTTCCACTATTTATTTCCGTTGATGTTGGAACATACACTGCGTTGAGCGCAGTGTTTGATGGAATGAATGTGCCCGCGCCTCCGGTCCAAATCCCGCCACTGGCGACGGTTACAGAACCATTGAGCGAGATGTTTGGATTGTTGGCACAAATAGTTTGATTGGCTCCAGCATTCACTGTTGGTGCCGGAGTAATCGTGAGAACGAGCTGATCAGATACAGGAGTACACGCACCGGTTGAAGTAAGCGTGAGTGTAACCGAACCCGCTGCAGCATCTGCTGGGCTTGGGTTGTAGACCGCATTGAGCGCTTGCGCGTTTGGAGTAAAACTACCGGTGCCGGTAGAAGTCCATTCACCCGTAGTAGTGCCGCCTGCTATGGAGCCATTTAATGTCGCACTTGTATTCGCGCAAATTGTTTGATCAATGTTTGCGCTTACCGTGATCGGTGCTACGAATTCAGAGAAGTAGCCGTATTTACAACCTGTGGAAGCACCACCGTTGATGACGCCTAGTGCGAAAACATCGGCGGTGTTTGTTACTTTGAATGTAGCGTCAACAGGCACTTCTGTGGTGTTATATTGAATGCGCGCTGCACGCCATTCGCCGTCTGTCCCTGGAACAGTTTGAAAACTTGAAGGGTTGATTAATGCAGCAGACGGGCCCGTAACAGTAAAGCTGTTTACAGCAGACGCACGACAAAGAAGCGTGATGTAAAATGTTTGAGAACTGCCGCGTGTAAAGTTCAATGTTTGTGAACCGGCGCAATTCAGAGGAGGCAATTGTGCCATTCCCATCTCGCAACCAAAACCCGTGATATGCATGGCATACGCGGGTTTGCTGCAGTGAATATACATCGCGTTTTCCGTGGCCGATCCGCTGAGATAGTCCATATCTAAACGATAGTATTCACCAGCGAAAAGTGTAGCAACTGGAGTTGTTGCGCCATTTACAAAAACTTGCGTGTTGTTCTGAGTGGCCATGATAGCAACGCTTTCATCACCATTCGCATTGAGCGATCCTTTCACTGCGATGTAGTCTTCACCAACTACATTGACAGGAACAATTTGATCACCAAGAATATCATAGCAACCGCCAGAGGGGTTGTGATTGGAGTCATCTTTAAGAGAAACAGTAATTGGCTTGTCCGCTAGAACCACAGCTCCACTAGGGTGTGTAGACGGTTGTGTATGGTTTGTGCCTGTGAAGCCAGCAGAATAAGTTTGACCAGCGTTGAGTGTTATTGAGAATTGTTGAAGCGCAGGCCTTCCGTCTAGTGGTGTGGGCGAATAGATAGTTACCACTGTATTATTTTGCGTAGCACAAATATCAAAAGAAGCAAAAGCTTGATGGGGCGACGCGAAGGGTTCGTTGTAGAACGGGGCGTGTTTATGAAGAGGAATATAAAATTCAGTACCGAGAGAGTTTGGACCCTTGAGTGCCCAGATGTCTGTGTTGTTGTTATTAGCACATTCATAATAGCACGTTATAGTGGTGGTGCTTTGAATGCGAAGACCGGTGTTGACAATCGTGTTGGTTGGTCGCGTCTCTAGCTGTGTTTTAAATGCGGTTAAATCCACTTTGACCGATTGGTTGGCAGGTACGTTTACAACAATCGGAGCGCCGCCATTAAAAGCAGCGTTGGCGGGTTGTGAAATAGTAACTACCGACGCAGCGCCAGTGGAGGAGACTACGAGAAAAAGCGGTTCGCCTCCTGGTGCATTGTGGAGGTCGGTAATGTCTGGTGGTGCAAACCAAAAATCGGTGCCGCTTTGTGCGCTGACTGTGGTTTGTAAGAGGGTGAGAGAGGTGAGGAGTAATAGTAATGAAAGAAGTCTGGAGGCAGTAAAGAATTGCATATTCACCCGGGATTAGGCTACTCAATACGTTGGTGGCTTCGTTTGGTTGCGAGTGCTGTGTTAAATTTAATGTTGATTACATTTGATGAAATGAAGATCTCTCACAATGAATAGACTACTACTTTTTTTGTTCTTAATTCCTGTTTTCAGTTTTGGTCAGAATAATATTGTCACTTATGCCGGGGGCAGCGGGAAGGAAACTTTTTATGATGTTTCACAATTGTCAGATGGAACATTTTTAGTTGCTGGTTATGCGGAGGATTTCAGTTGGTTGCCAAATACGACCACTGTAAATTACTTGACTTATGCGGGAAATATTCCGAATGCTTTAGGAAGCAACCGCTTTGGTTTTTTAATGCGTCTTTCAAATGATTTGTCAACCATACTACAAGTGGTTAGCTTTCCTCAAGGTGATGTCGAGGACATTCGATTTATCAAGACCAATAGTTTACCCTATCAAGAAACAGAAGATTTATTCATCAGCTGCACCACTAAGGATACCGATTCGAATAACGGTGGTTATTTGATAGCAAAACTTAATGGGAATTTTGTTGATGCTAGTCCTACGGGGCTGAGTTGGATGCGTGTGGTATGGGCAAAGAGTATAGCTCAGGAAGTACATCCGTGGGATGTGACGAGCGATGGTGAGGTTTATTACATATCCGGTGAGGCACATGGATATGATTGGAGTGCTATGTATTGCTTAGACGTTAATGGCGAGCGTCGCGTGGTAGAGCATTGGCGCACACATTGGCAAGTTCAAGGGGGAGAATGGAAAGGAACTCCAGCAAGTTCTTACGGTGGAAACAGCACCTTGTCTTATAGCGGAATTGTCATGAAATCATGGGGCAGATGTGAAATGCGTTCGTGGACACAAGAGGATTTCGACGCAGTGTATCCGGATGGAAATGGAGGAACGAAAAAAGGAAAATGGCCAAGTGATTTTTTCTATACAGGCCCCTGTGATCCATTTGATGTAACCGCTGAGAGCCCGGGATATACTGGCTATTCACCCGAGGCATGCTGTCCAGTTTGGGGAGCTAGTTCGATTGCGATAGATAAAAGAAATAATCATGTGTACCTCGGAATGAACTTCAAATCATACGCAAATTTTGAAGATGGCACGGGCAGTCCCGATTTTGAACCAGCTGTTATTGCTTTTGATAATACTGGCGATATGAAGTGGTGGAGTCGATTATATCATGAAATTACACCAGAAGGAGAGCTTCGAATTTCATTGCCTGATCAATATGTAGATGCGCTGGCCATTGATTATGCCAATGATTTTTTAGTAGTTGGAGCGCGCACACATGGGAACAATACCGAAAATTTATGGGAAGGAAATGAGATCATGAATAATGGAAATGCCCATGGATTTCAAAATCGTTTTACAGGAACGCAGGGTGATATACACGAGTCGTGGTTGGGGAAATTACAATTGTCAACCGGTGATTTATTTCACTCCACCTATTTAGCAGAAATGTCAGAAGGAACAACGACTTATGGAACTCCGCATGCAGACCCTAATCTAGATGGATGGCCCGATCCGAATACGGGATGGCCGAATCTTAATACTACACGTCTCGCGAAGAACAATATGAAAGTAAGTAGCAGCGGTGATGTATGCGTACTTGCGGTTGGAAGGAGAACGATTACAACGGCAAATGCATATCAAAAAATGGTGAAGCCCTACTATGGCGGAAAGAGCTGCTGGAACAGCTTTGTACGAGTTTATGAGGATGATTTCGAAGTGCCGAAATATAGCTCATTGATAGTTGGTGAGTGGGACACTCTCACAGAGGCTGGCGGTGCAAATACAGAGATGTATGGTTTGTACAAAACCAGTGAAGGCGTGATATGTGTGGGTAGACATATTGCGACCAATGGATTTGCGAATGGCAATGATATTCCTGTTACAAACGTTCCATCATGGGGAGCCGGAAGCTCGTCTAACGAAAGCGCCATCTTAGTTTATTACAAGGCTGATAATTTGATCAACCCAAATGATGGAGGGGTGGTTTCAGTATCAGAATTGGAAACCGAACAAACGTTCGGTGTATTTCCGAACCCTACAAATGCCATTATAAATGTTCCACTGGAGTTGAGAAATATTGTAGTTTATGATAGTTTGGGACGACCAGTAAAGAGGTTTGGAGTTGGCGGAAGCCTTGATGCGTCTGACCTACCGTCAGGGTCTTACTATATTCGAGCTGAGAGATTTGGAAAAAATATTGGGGCGAGATTTATCATTCAACAATAGTACTATATTCGCAAAAACTCAAATACCTTATTATCATGGCAAAGAGCAAAGACCAAAAGAAAGAAGTGAAAAAAGAAGCTACTAAGTCAGCGAAAGAAAAGCGAGCAGAGAAGCGCGACAAAAAGCCGAAATATGATTAATACGAAACCCCGAGAAATCGGGGTTTTTTATTTTAGGTAAAAGGAAAAACTGTTGTTTTCTTTGTGTTAGAAATTACAGGAATGAACAAGAGTATTTTACTTTCGATAGGAATCTTTCTTCTCACAATTGCTAGCCACTCGCAAACTCCATCTCTCGCATGGGGGAAGGCTTTCGGGGGTGTTGATGGTTCTAACTATTCAAGAACCGTTCGTCATGCAATAGACGGGGCAGGAAATATTTATAACATTGGAATATATCGAGGCACCGTTGATTTTAACTCAGGAACGGCAGTTTCATCTGTCACCGCCGTAGGTGAATTTGATGTGTTTGTACAAAAGCTCGATAACGACGGTAATTTTCTTTGGGTAAAAACTTTTGGCTCCGTAAATGAGGAGCGCCCGATCGACATTGCAGTCGATAATAGCGAGGGAGTTTATTTCACCATGAAGTTTCAAGGAAGCATTGATGTAAACCCCAATTCAGGAACACAAACCATTACTGCAAGCGGAATAGACACAGACACGAGAGATTTGGTGGTGGTGAAATTGAATTCAAATGGTGATTATCAAAACCATTCCCAAATCACCAATTGCACTTATAATTTTATTAATGCGGAAATAGAAGTAAACAACGCAGGAGAATTGTTTCTGGTTTATAATTCTGAAGTACAAATTGTATTGATACAACAATTGAATTTGGGTAATCTATCAGTGATTTCAGAAAAGGAAATTGCAAATAATAGTGGAAGTGGTCAGGCATTGATCAATAATGTATCCTTTGACAATTCAGACAGCATGTTGTTGGCGGGAGTTTTTTCACAATCACTCTCCATGAACCCTGATCAGCCGGGGACTACGATTAGCTCGGTGAGCAACACCTTTGATTCATTTGTCATTAAGTTGACGAGTTCAGAAACATATGTCTTTGGACAAAGCTTTGGCACCACTAGTAATTTTGATGAGGCGATATCCATTACTTCAGACGATGCTGGAAATGTGTTTGTGCTTGGTCGGTTTGAAAATGCTCCGGACTTTAATGCGGGCGCTGAAACAGCAACGTTGACAAGCCTTGGATCAACAGATGTATTTGTACAAAAATTGTCGCCAACTGGAGCATTCGTTTGGGTAAAACAATTTGGAAGTGCCTTAGGTGAAGACGCCGGCACCATTCGTTGTGATGCTCAAGGCAATGTGGTTTCCACGTTTTACGTGAGTGATGATTTTGACGCCAATCCCAATGCTGGAACGAACAACATTGCTTTGTCAATGATCAGCTCGGTGATTGTGATTCTTGATACTGATGGTGGGTTTGTTTTTGCTGACGATATTAGTTGGGCGGACGGCACTAATCAAGAGGTTCATGTATTGATTGATGATGCCAATAGTATTTACCTCGCTGGTTCATTTAGCGGTGCTTCTTTTGATAGCGACCCATCTTCGAATGTGGTTAATATTGGATCAAGCACTAACAGAAGTAGTTATAATTTGAAGTGGAGTCAATGTGCTGCTGTCGTGCCCACACTGAGCATTTCTGCTAATACTACAGAGGTTTGCGAAACGACGATGGTGTCGTTTACCACCAGTTTTACGAATGGAGGCACAACCCCTCTTTTCACGTGGAATGTGAATGGTAATGTAGTAGCAGTAGGTGTTTCGAGTTACAGTACCAATATGCTGGTGGCTGGGGATATAGTGACCTGCACGATGCTGAGCAACGCAGAATGCGCGAGTCCAGCGTCGATCACGAGTAATACCGTTGCCATGACATGTTCAAGTGTGGGTGGAGGCGAAGAATTATTTTTCTCAGAATATGTAGAAGGCAGCGGAAACAACAAGGCTTTTGAAATTTACAATCCGACATCAAGTGTTGTTGACCTTAGCGCATATTCCGTGGCACTATACACCAATGGAGGAACTACAGCAAATAGCACATTGAACCTGACCGGAATGTTGAATCCGCAGGATGTAATTGTTGTTGCCAATAATCAAGGCGTCGCTGAATTGCTTGCGGTTGCGGATGTCACTACAGGAAGCGTTTGTAGCTTTAATGGAGATGATGCGCTTGTCTTGATTCGCAATGGTGAAAACATTGATATTATTGGAGAAATAGGTGTTGACCCCGGCACTAATTGGCCTGTAAACGATGGTGGATTTACTTCTGAATATACGTTGGTGAGAAAGCCCGATGTGACAGGTCCAACCACCGATTGGAGTGTTGGACAAAACCAATGGAATTCGTTTGCTCAGAACACATTTGCAAACCTCGGCTCACATACCGTAACTGTTTCTGTGGATTATGAAGTGGTGATCACTGCGAATGATGAGAGCGTTTGTGATGGAGATTTTGTTACTTTCAATGCAAGCGTGAATCCTTCGACTGGCGAGGTTTTTACTTACACATGGTATATTGATGGAGAGGTGTCGCAAGTCGCTGAGAGCTCCACGTTTATAACATCTTTCTTGAATGACGGTAGTGTTGTTTATTGCACAGCTACTGACGAACAAGGAACAGTAGTGGATCAAAGTAATGAAGTAGTAATTGATGTACAGTCATATCCAATTGTTTCTGTTACCGTGACCCAGAATACGCTTACTGCCCAGCCCGCAGGACTCAGTTATCAATGGATAGATTGCTCGACGGGGCAAGACATTCAGGGGGCGACAAGTGTTAGCTTTTCTCCTGCTGAATCGGGAAACTACGCAGTAGAGGTAAGCGCAAATGGTTGTGCAGCAACGGGTGAATGCGATGATATTATTATTGTTTCCATTGAACCGAATGAACGTTCGGTGGTAAATGTGTTTCCAAATCCATTTTCAAATAACATTGTACTGGAGTGTGATCCCAACGAGATTAATAAGGTTGCGTTGATAGATGTTTGTGGAAAGGTGATTCTGCAAGAAAACGTGACTTCTCAGCGAGTTGAGATTACGACATCGCATGTGGAGCGAGGAATTTATTTCTTGAAATATGGAAACAGCATTATTCCATTAGTGAAGGAATAATCCTTTGCACGCCATTGGTTTCGGGCATATTTTTTTAGAACGTATTTCGCTTTAACTTTGCCGCTTAGAAACCAAAGATTTAATGAAAAAAATTTTATTCATTGTGCTCACATTTGTGACTACTTCACTTTGTGCGCAAACACTTAACCCAGCATCGCTCGAACAGCTGGTAAACACAGATGTGCCATCTAACCAATATTGCCCTGTAATAGCTGCAGATGATCAAGGGAGTTATATGGTTTTTTGGACGGTGGGATATTACACCGGTGCAATTAAGGCACGCAGATACAATAGCAGCCATGTGGCAACCTCTGATGAGATTTCAATCAATGTGGACAATTCAAAACTGATGGTTGCACACTATTGGGAAGATGGTAAATATGTGTTGAGCTATATTGAGAATACTAACAACAACTTAAAATTTGTTGTGATCAATCCTGATAACACAGTTGGATCAGAGGTGACGGTGCTCAATAATATCGAAACATTTGATGTGGATATTAACGGCGACACACTTGCTTTTGTGTATAACGGAACAGCAAGTAACTCTCAAGTTTATTTACGTGGTTACAACCTAAGTACGAATGCTTGGATTAATGCACAAGTATTAGTGACAGAGTCTGCTGGTGTTGATTATAACCAACCTAATGTGGTGATACATCCGAATGGTAGAATGACTGTAATCTATCATCAGTACATCTTGGTAACAGGATGTTGTGATTACTACAGAAACATTATGAGAAAGACGTTCAGCTCATCTTTCTTAGCTGAAATTCCTGAACAGACTATTTGGTATGTTGATTCTGAACTGAACGTTGGTTCTGACCTTGACGCTGAAGGAAATGAGGCAGGAGAAGTGATGATCGCTACAACCCACGGCACAACATCATCGAATCGTGTGATGCGTATTTGGATTATATCAGCAACCGGAAGCTTGATCGTAAATAACAGTTCAGTTTTATCAGGTGGCGGAAATGACTGGTATGATAATATCGAATGCCATCTTTATGACGATGGAGATTTCTTGATTACAAAGTCTATTCGTACTGGTGGGTTTTCAAACCCTAATGGTAACGAGGCTTATGTAATTTCTGGAAGTAATTACAACGCAAGCAATAGTGGTCTTTTGCAACTGAATGCTACAGTGGCGGGTGATCAAGAGTATGTCGCATTAGCAATTTTCCCAACGGGTGGTTTCGTTACCGCGTGGGCGGGAAATGGATTTCAAGGAGACTCACAAGGAATTTATGCAAGAGCTTACAATGCTGTAGCTTTTCCAGGCGTTAATTCAGGCGTAGCGTCGTATCAAGTGAATGAAACAGGATCTATCACTGCTATTCCAATCGTGCTCAATACACAGCCTACAGGCAATGTTACAGTGACGGTTGCTAGTACAAACACAGCAGAGGTAACGGTGTCTCCATCGACACTTACGTTTACTAGTGCAAACTGGTCTACACCACAATTTGTCAATGCACAAGGGGTAAACGATAGTGCGGATGATGGAAACATTGCTGTGAATATTTCGCTTTCGACATCTACTTCTACAGACGCCACTTATGCCGGATTGTCTACTAGTAACGTGAGCGTTACCAATCTGGATAACGACGCTACTATTACACCTCCTGGCGATCAGGTGGTATGTCAAAATACTGGGTTAGCTGGCGTGAATGCAATTATCACCAACAATGGTGGGGCTATCACTTCAGTTACAGCAACAAGTAGCAATAGCGCAGTGATTGATAATGGTGATATTTCTGTCACCAATATTGGCGGTGGTCAATATTCATTTGCAATTTCAAATCTTGGAAATAATATTCTTGGATCATCAGTTATCACTATTCAAGCGCAAGACAACAACTTCACATACACAAGTCAATTTGATGTAGATGTGACAGGAGTTAATGTAGCTTTGAATACAGGTGATATCAGCGTTTGCGCTGGTGAGTCTGTAGTACTTGCAGCGACAGGCGCGACAACATTGAACTGGAATAATGGTATCCAAAACAACGTTGCATTTACACCAAGTCAAACATCAACTTATACTGTTACGGCTTCTAATGGAGGCTCATGCTCTTCATCTGCTTCTGTAACGGTGACGGTAAATCAAGCTGCTCCAACACCTGTGATTACAGCTTCGAGCACTGCGGTGTGTGCTGGTGAATCGGTAACACTTTCGGCAGCGGGACCTTCAAATATTACATGGAATAATGGTGTTGTAAATGGTGTTTCTTTTACTCCAACACAAACAACTACTTATGTTGTGACAGGCTCTCAAGGCAATGAATGTACTTCAACAAACTCTATTCAAATTGTTGTTAACGCAGCGCCGAGTGCTCCGCAAGTCCTTGCGTCTTCTGAAGAGATTTGCTCGGGTACCGGGGTAACTTTATTGGCATTAGGAAATAATACCTTGACTTGGAATAATGGTGTAGAAAACAATGTTGAGTTTTTCCCAACAGAAACAGCTACATATACTGTGACAGCAACCAATGCGGGTAATTGTACTGCAACTACATCGGTAACGATTGTGGTAAATCAGACCGCAGCAACACCAGCAATCAATGCTTCGAGCGTAGAAGTTTGTGCGGGTGAATCAGTAACATTAATTGCGACTGGCGCTTCGAATATTACATGGGATAATGGTGTTGTAAATGGCGTTGCTTTCGTTCCAACAGAAACAACTACTTATGAAGTAATTGGTGATGAAGGAAACGAGTGTACATCTAGTAACTCGATTGAAGTAGTTGTAAATGATGTGCCAAACGCACCTCAAATTCTTGCAACTTCTCAAGAGGTTTGCTCAGGTACTGGAGTAACTTTATTGGCCTTAGGAAATACTACTTTGACGTGGGATAATGGTATTGAAAATAACGTAGAGTTCTTCCCTACTGAAACGACTACTTATACAGTAACTGGAAATGATGGCACTGCTTGTTCGTCTACTTCTTCAATTGAAGTTGTAGTAAATCAATCACCAGCAACTCCAACCATCACGTTGTTTAACGGCTCGCTTGTATCGAGCGCTGTGAGCGGTAATCAGTGGTATCTTAATGGCAATCCAATCGATGGTGCAACTGGTCAAATCTTTGCATTTACAGATTTAGGAAACTACACCGTAGAAGTAACTGCAAATGGATGTTCTAGCGTTTCAGAAGTATTTGAAATCATTGTCTCTGTAGAGGAGCTTATGATTAGTACAAGCGTATATCCGAACCCCGCTACAAATCTCATCAATATTAAAGGCGTTCAGCCAGGCACGCAATTCAACTTATTGGACAGCCGCGGACAATTGGTGAGAACAATTATGTTGAATGCGGAAAATACATCCATTGACATTTCTGAATTGGCGAATGGAATTTATATGGCGACGTTTGTTTATCAAAACGCAGCACATCATATCAAAATCGTGAAGCAATAAGACGAGTTTCTCGCATTGCTTGAATAATAGACGACTCAGAAAGCCACTGCAAAATACTTCGGTATGAGCAGTGGCTTTTTTTATGTGTTTTACCCCGCCCAATTTTCGCGATCGAGACTTCGGTATTGAATGGCTTCAGCAAGGTGGTGTGTTTGGATATTTTCGGAGCCTTCGAGATCAGCAATGGTGCGTGCTACTTTTAGAATGCGGTCATAAGCTCTGGCCGAGAGTTTAAGTTTTGCCATGGCCGTTTTCAAAAGGGCTGTGCCCGCTTCGTTGATTACGCATACTTGTTTGAGCAAGCGCGAATCCATTTGTGCATTGCAGTGAATTTCTTTTCGCTTGGTATATCTCTTTTCCTGAACCTTTCTAGCCGTTATAACGCGCTCTCGGATCACTTGGCTGGTCTCGCCCGCAGCTTGAGCCGTAAGCTCGTTAAAACTCACCGGAGTGACCTCTATATGGATATCGATGCGGTCTAGGAGTGGCCCACTGACCTTGTTGAGATATTTCTGTACCCCTCCAACACCACACACACATTCTTTTTCGGGATGATTATAAAACCCGCAAGGACAAGGATTCATTGATGCTATGAGCATGAAGCTTGCGGGATAGTCGACAGAAAACTTACTTCTCGAAATGGTGATGGTTCGGTCTTCGAGTGGTTGCCTCATAACCTCTAGCACCGTTCGTTTGAATTCGGGAAGTTCGTCCAGAAAGAGCACTCCATTGTGTGCCAATGAGATTTCACCGGGCTGTGGAAAGCTGCCGCCGCCGACAAGTGCGACATCAGAAATTGTATGGTGCGGAGATCGGAAAGGACGCGTGGAGATGAGTGCTTGATCCTTTCGAACCTTGCCTGCAACGCTGTGAATTTTGGTTGTTTCTAGCGCCTCACCGAGATTCAGTGGAGGGAGAATAGTGGGCAATCTTTTCGCAAGCATCGTCTTTCCCGCGCCGGGCGGGCCGATGAGAATGACGTTGTGGCCACCCGCTGCCGCAATTTCAAACGCCCGCTTGATGGTTTCTTGACCTTTTACATCAAAAAAATCTACAGCGTAATTGTCTAGACTTTTTTGAAATTCTTCTTCTGTATTTATAATGACGCGATCAAGAGGTTTTTCATTTCTGAAAAATTCAACTACCTCTTTGATATGAGAAACACCATAAACTTCGATATCATTAACAATGGCCGCTTCCTTAGCATTTTCTAGGGGAATAATCATTCCACGGAATTTTTCTTTTGCAGCTTGTAGCGCAATAGGCAGTGAACCTTTGATCGGGCGTAGGCTACCATCAAGACTGAGTTCACCCATGATGATGAAGTGCTCCAATAAATCAGATGGTATCTGATCTGTTGCGGCCATCAAGCCTACTGCCAATGGTAAATCATAAGCAGTGCCCTCTTTACGTACATCTGCGGGCGCCATATTGATGGTAAGGCTTCGAACAGGCCATTCATATTCAGAATTGGTGAGTGCTGCTTTGATGCGCTGCTGCGCTTCTTTTACTGCCGTGTCGGGCAACCCTACAATGGCCATTTGTGCGCCTCGGTCTGCGTTTACTTCTATGGTGATGGTGGCAGCATGCACTCCGAAAACGGCACTGCCAAAAGTTTTAACTAGCATGGGATATCATTTTTGAATGCCCGCAAGAAAGTCACGGAAGTAAATTATAAAACCGAATATTTATTCGGTTTTATTCAGCAGCCTACATAGATAAAAAATTTATGCAAGGAATATTTGAGAATATCAACAATGATCAACTCTCTTTTTCATCATAAAAGGGTATTTTGAAGGGTATTTATCCCAATTGAATTGGGTAGGACGTGAAACTATTATTTTTGCCCCCAAACTTTAACCAAATGAAAAAAGTAGTTCTATTATCTATTGCCATCGCGGCCTTGTCTAGCTGTACCTTCAAAGAAATTACACCAGCTCGTAGTTATGAAATTCAAAACTCAAAAGTGATTTCGATTGCTAAGATCGCAGACTATTCTGCTGACTTAACTGTGAAAATTGAAGGCTCAAGCAAGGGCGTACTTTCAAAGGTGAAGACTTTGGATTATTACAAAGATCAGGCAATGGTAAATGCTTGTATGACGGCAAAGTGCGACTTCTTGATCAACCCAACTTTTAGCATTACAGTGAACGGAGGAAACGCTACAATCGTGGTAACAGGATATGGTGCGAAGTACACAACGATTCGTGATATCACAGCAGCGGACTCTATGCACGTGAAGTTGAACGGAAGCAATATCATTGCCCCAAACGCAAACCCATTTGGTTTCCCGAAGAAGCAAAAGAGAGTTTATTAATATGAAAGTACTCAGACTTGTACTGTTGAGTAGTGCCTTCCTTTTGACCGCTCTTTCTATGATCGGTCAAAAGGATTATGGTTATCCGAAGAACTATGTAATGATTGGGTTTGTGGGTGGCTCTGTTTACACACAGTATCCAACTTATTATGGTTATAGCTATTTAGGCACCGATTTTAATGCTCTTCAAATCGGCTACTCCAGAAGGCTTACAAAGAATATTTTTACCTCTGTTTCCACTTATAAAATATCAGACAATAATAGAAGATTTACTGTAGGAGCAAAGATTAATGCTCTTACGTCTTTTAGGCTGCAACCGGGTTTCTTAGTAGATTTTGCAACAGCCACTTCCGATTACGAAGGAGAACTTCAGTTTGGTGGGTCGCTTGATTATCACCTTGGTGATTATTTCGTGCTCGGTTCCACTTTTCGCGCAGGCCTCGCAGATGGCTTGGTCTATGGGTTTAGTGGTACGGTGAAATTTTAATTACAACGAATTTCTTTCAATGTAGTCAATCAGAGAGTGGATGACCTTGATGTGAATTTCTTGTACTCTATCAGCATAGCCATTCCATGGAACACGCACCTCGACATCACAAAGCGGAGCTAATTTTCCTCCGTCTTTTCCGGTGAGTCCAATTACCGTGATGCCCATCTCTTTTGCTGTTTTTGCAGCTTCAAGCACATTTGCAGAATTTCCACTCGTTGATATTGCGAGAAGCACATCCCCCTTTCTTCCCACACCTTGAAGGTAACGAGAGAACACGAAGTTGTAGCCATAATCGTTGCCCACACACGACATGTGAGAAGGATCGGAAATACTGATGGCACCAATAGAAGGGCGATCGTTTCTGTAGCGGCCCGTGAGCTCTTCAGCAAAGTGCATCGAATCGCACATACTACCACCATTTCCACAAGAAATAATTTTTCCACCCTGTTGAATAGCCGAAACCATTGCTGCGCCTGCCTTTTCAATACTGTGGATGTTTTCTTCATTTGACAAAAAGTCATTCAATACTTTTTGTGCTTCTTGAAAATGTTGGAGTATTCCGTTGTCCATTGTGTTCATGTTTCATTGCAAATATCGGAAGTCCGAAGCAAACTTTGTTTTTTGTTTTACAGGATAGGCTTATGCTCATTTACCTAAAAAGAAAAATGGGGAGAAAAATGCATCAATCATTTTTCTCCCCATTCTATTTTCTGAGAAATAACTAGTGTTGCACTACTAGTTTTTCTGTTGTCTTGAGATTATCAGGAGTAATCCATTCGATCATATATAGACCGGCTCCGAGGCGTTGTTCGAAGACAATCACATGATTGAAAGCACCTTGTTCTCTGTAAATTTTATCGGTGAAAACAATTTTACCAAGAGCGTCGGTAATGCGGATTTGATAAGATCCTTCGATTGTTGAAGTACCCACAATCGTTACAGCATCGCCATTTGTAGGATTTGGGAAAATGGAGATGTCCATGTCCATTCCCTCTGTAACAAGCGAACGCTCTGCGTATTGTTGATTGACAATGATTGGTTCTTTCACGGACTGTGCCGCGCCAATCACTCTGATACAGCTTGGAGATGTGCTCCATGCACCAGGAACATTGCCCGAGAATATCGGACGTATACGCACGCTGTACTGACCTCCAGGAATTACACCAGGGATCCAAGAAATTCTCCAGAATCGGTCTGCCGCTCCGCGGAACGCAGTGACAGGTAGTCCTGGGTTTGGCAATACCTCTGTGAATTCCCACTCATAGTCGATGATTTGACCACAGATGTTAGGTTCTGCACGAATGATTGCATTCAGTGATTTTGCATTTGGACAACTATCTATAGCTCTCACATAAATGTTAGGTTGTGGAGCTGTTGTAAATGTGCAAGAACTCAAACCAGGTACTGTAATATTCTCCATTACACCTAGTCCGTTTGGTAATGCATAAACTGCATCAACAGAAACTGTGACTGTCATACCATAAGTAAGACCCGGCACAGATGCAAGCGGAAGTAGTGTGTTTCCAGAACCCGCTACAGTAGCGGCATACGGACCGTTTACAACAGTGCTACCGAAGTGATAGATGTATTGATTGGCGTTTGTAAATGTTGCTTTGAACGCAGCACACAACGATGGACTTGGTGTAGCGAGGTCGCAGGATGAAGATAGAATTCTTTGCACACAAATGGTGAAATCAGATCCAGCAGTGATGTTGGAATTATGATTTCTAACACTGATGTAGTAGGTCATTCCTGGAGTCAAGCCGCTATAATTTAATCGTTCCAAACCAGCAATGTTTTGAATGTTTTCAACCTCCATCATAGTACCGTTTTCATGCTGCAGCTCAATCAAAACGTTTGTGGTGGAAGAGTTACAAAGGATACTCACGGCTGTTGAAGTTGCAGTGAAATAATACCAAACGTCTTCTCCTGTTGGACAAACACTTTGAGATTCTGGACTCACGGTCGCCCCGATGAGTGTGCCGATATTTTGAGAACAAGATCCAAGAATATTCGGATAAATAATTAATGCTGTAAATCGATGGTCGTTAATTGGTCCGCAACCTTCGTCGATCACCGCATCGCAATCGTTGTCAATACCGTCGCAAACCTCTGTTGCGTTGGGTCGCACAGCAGCGTTGCTGTCATTACAATCAAGACTGTTTAATACATATCCAAGTGGTGGAATATCGCAAGTACTCAGAGACACATTGATGTTACCATAGGTATCACCATCCAAATCTTGGAAGTATGTAACCGCTGCATATCCTTCGTTGATAAAGCCGTCGCAGTTATCATCTTCCGGTGTGCAGATTTCATCTGAACCGGGATTGACATCTTCATTGGTATCATTACAGTCGAAGTCGGGTTGTCCGTCAAAATTGAGATCACCAACAGGTGCTTCTACGTAGCCAAGCGGCTGCACGCATGAGATGATCGAAACACTTTGATTACCGAAGCCGTCGCCGTCTAAGTCTTGATAGAATGTATTGCTAGCAATAACACTAAGTGAAACGCTGTTGCTCTGAATAGAGTTGATTAGTTTACAGTTTTCACTAGGAGTAACGATGAGATATACCACATCTCCATTTGATGCGTTTGAAAGAACATAAGACGCAGCGTTGGTTCCAACAGGGTTTCCATTCAGGAACCATTGATAGCTTGGATTTACACCGAGATCAGTTCCAGAGCTTGTAAAGTTGACCGCATTCGACGTACCGCAAATATCTGTGGCATCTGATGAGATGGACACAGTAGGATTTAGTGGTGTCGAAAAAACAATTTCACTTGTAGACGAAACAACAGGAGGACATGCCGAGCCGGGTTGTGTGACGATGCAATAGAAAAATCCATTTGAATCGAAATCACCTGGAGGTGTGTATGTATTGGATTGAGCGCCGTTCAGTGTCCCCAAGCTATTGCCTGTGGTTGTGTTATTTAGTACTCCAAAATACCATTGATAGTTGATGGTGCCTTGACCTCCAATGGTATTTATTGCAATTGGCAATATAGGATCACCTACGCAAATGGCCTGAGAGGCAGGAGTGGGGCTCGATATTCCACTAACGCATTCTCTACCGCTGGAAATTGCAAACTCTCCAGGAGCGGTTAAGTTGGTTCTTGAGATAACGCCACTTGCCAGCCCTCCGTGAACTCCCTGCGCTAGCCAATTCACGTTATCAATGCGTTGAACAATTCTTGATTGATTGTCTAAAGTAAAGCTTGTAAAGTTTGTTGGCGTGAGCGAAATATTAAAGCTCGGGTTTGTGATACCATTTCCAGAAGATGTTTTCCAGAAGCCCTCCGTAAAATTATTTTCCAAACTAATACCGTTGTCAAGCAGAGGTAATCCAGCATTGGTGGGTGCTGTGGTTTGGAATGAAAGTGCAAACGTGCCAGTCGTTGATGTGTTGAATTGAATAGATGTAAGTTGTGGGTCGACCTCATTTCCTACAGGAAATAGAAGAGGTTGATTCACGCCATTTACCCAGCGCTGGAAGACTCCTGTGGCATGTCCGTTTACATGAGTAAGGGTTCCAAGTTGAGTGGTGTTTACACCTAACGTCAGCGTATCCGTCGGGTTTGTAATGACTCCATCCGAAAGAGTAAGGTTTCCTGCTACCGAAGTATTGCTTGCTAGTGTTATTCCTTGCGCATTATTTATTTCTAAATTGTAGAACACCTCATTGTCGGAAGAAGTGATGGATTGATTAGTGCTTCCCTCAAGGATTACATTACCATTTCCTTCCAAGAAATTAGCGTTGCTAGTGTTGATCCAATTACCTAGAAGGCTTACGGTGCCATCGGTAGCGACGGTGCCGTCATCCATATTTAAAACACCATTTGTTGCAATTGTTAGATCACCATGTATGGTGATATGATTTGAGTTATTCGCTTGAAGAATAAGTTCTTTTTCTACAATGGTCATATCTGCGCATGAAGCCTCATTGTTGAATAGAGAAGCATTTGGCGCGGTGATATCTACTTTACAATTATTATTCAAGCCAGCAACATTTTCAATAATCACATTGATCGTGCTATCCGGCACCGTCTTGGTGTCCCAGTTGGCACAGTCGAACCAGTCTTCATTTTTCGAACCGAGCCAGCGACCTGCAATTTCAGTTGGTGCAGCCAAAGGAAGCACGATGCATTCGTTGTAATAATCGAAGGCAATGCCGGCATTATCATAATCTCCGTTTGTAGCGTAGCCCAGCCAATTTGATGCATCGTTGATTCTTGTAATCCACCCCAGTCGTGTTGTTTCGGTCATTGGACCTACATATTTTGACTTGCTGTTATTAGGTAAATTATCAAGCGTAGTGGTGAAGCACTCTGTTCTTGGGATGAGTCGAGAGCCTGCTGTGGTCCACGTTGGAGAGGTGCTTCCAATATTATCTTTCCATTCAATACCCGACCAACCATACAATGGGTTTCCGTTATACGTGGCGTTTTGTGCACCAACCGGGTTCGTCCAATTTCCGCCTTGCATGATCCACACCTGATCGGATGAATTGAGGTCGAAAGTAGTGGCACCCGCACCAATGACATCGGCGTTGATCGTCCAGTTCGCGTTATCAAACGCACCGCAAAGAATGATTTCATAACGAGGCTCAGACGAGAATGGTCCGTTGACACAAATCACAGTACCTGCAGGAATAGTCGGGGCACCAATGTTTCTGGTAAAGCTTGCTACCCCTTCTGTATCACCCCAGCGTTCAGCAACTGCACGTTCGTATCCGTTATCTGTGATGTAAAAAGATGTTCCTTCGGTGATTTCTTTGAATGACACAAAGCAAATTTCATCTGTTGAACCAGATCCAAGTACCTGAGTGTTGACAGCTAAAATAGCAAGATCGCCTGGAGCGAATTCTGTAACGGTTGTTGGAACGGTGCAAACCTCTAAACCGAATGACCATTCGGTTCCTTTTCGAACATATACTTTGAAGCAATATTGCACTCCGTTAGTGAGGCCTGAAACAAGAACATTATTGCCCGTTCCTTTGTAGACGACCTGATTATTTGAAGTGTAAATATTGTTAGCGATGTAAGCGGAGCCATCTCCAGTAGGGCTGAAAGAAACTGCTCCTTGATTGGCAACAACGAGTATTTCATCAAAGCATTGAAGGGCAGGATTGGTCCAACCAATGTTTACTGCTTCGTTCCCAGGAGTGGCATTCAGCGTTGTGATTTCAGAAACGCCAATCAATTGCGAAACGGTAGCTCCCGTGGACCAATTGCTTACTAATGCATCGGTATATGTGTATGCTGAGAAATGATAAAGTGTGTTTGACAGTAATCCTGATACAGTAACTGAAGTTCCTGTGCCATCATAAATTAATCTTCCGCGTGCGCCGTAATCAGCAGCAAGCGTATAGTCTGCGTTAGCTCCGGTGAAGGTGCTTGGTGTTTGAACCCCAGGCCCGGAGGAAGGTGTAAGAGGTCGAGCAAAGATTTTCACACCTGCATTATTTCCTAAACCGAACGACCATTCGAGTTGATGTGTGGAGTTGGTTGTGCAGTTTTCGGATAAACTAACATTGGAAGGTCGAGTGAAAGAGGAGCCTGTAACACTAGCGCTACTGTATCTTTCTCTTCCCACTCCGCAGTTGAATTCTATGATCGTAAAATAATATTGTACACCGGGAGTAAGGCCTGTTATGGGTGTGCTATTGGCGTTACCTACATAAACAACTTGAGCGTCACCTAGGGCGGGAGCTATCGAGAAATCATTATCGAATAAGTAGGAAGTATTATCTATTGGGTTTGAAGTTGGCGCTGCGCCTTGTCTGCAAAGGATGAGGGCTTGGCTACCGTTGCCACTCGTCCACGATAAGTCAACTGTGGTTTCCGTGATGTTAGTAAAGACCAAGTTTGAGGCCGCGGCAGTTGGTGCAGGACATGAGGTAGTAACTTCGACGACATTTGAATTTGCACTAGTGCCGCAACCATTGGTGGAGCGGATTCTATAGTAATACGTAGTTTCCTCATTTAGGCCCACTACATTCAATGGACTTGCAGTGACTGCTAGGTTTTCATAGCCCGGTACAAAAGAAGAGCCGTTGCCAGCTAACTGAAGATTGTCGATTAACCAGCGTTCATTACTTGTATTATTCAATATGGTGATGCGAATGCGTAGTCCATTTGTTGAAGGGATGTTGGTAATGGTAACGTCACTGTAGCCGTCAGTAGTTCTACTTCCGCCGCCAGAAGGTTGAAAAATGATGGGCGAGTTATCTCCATCATACGCAGTGGTTGCGTCGCCCGTTGCTGCATAAGACCAGTAGGCATTTCCATTACCCAATACTTCTAGGGTATTGTAGTAATTGGTTCCTCCATCAGTACTTATTTCTACAGAAATAAAATCGCCTGCATCGGCACCATTGCCGGTTGACCCAATAGAGAAGGATGCAAGATCAAAGGTCAATGAAATATTGTTGTAGGCAGAAGCATCGATAGTGTTGGATGTAATGATAACCTCACCATTTGATTTGCCGAATGAATTAGATCCTTCGGTTGTAAAAGGAGAAGAAGCTGGTCTATCTCCGGTAGCGGAATTGCCGCTGTAGTAGGCTCCAGTGCCTGAAGTGATATTGAAGTTAGACAAACTACCATTGAAGCCTTCTGTGAAGAAGGTGCCACCTATTGAAAACGTAGGAGACGTGGCTACATCGATGAAGTAGGTCTCGCCCGGGTTGGTACTCCAATTGGCAAGAAAAGAATCGTTGGTAACGTTTGTTAGTTGAAGTGAAGTGCCTGAATTGGCTACTGGCACAGCTGGTGCAGGAAGTATGGAAATGCTAATGTTGTCGGTAGCTGTTCCACAGTTTGGACTATTCGCCGTAAGGGTCAGTACAATGTTTCCAGACGCGGCTATTGAAGGAGTGTAAGTTGTTAGTTGAGGCGTTGTTCCACTGTTCGATTGAAATGTTCCTCCCGCACCTCCATCGCTCCATGTTGCTGAAGTTGCTGAACCCCCGAAACTCCCGCCAAGCGGCGCTGTTGGAGTGCCTGCGCAAATAGAAGGAACGCCAGATCCCGCATCTGCTGTTGGGGTAGGAATGATGGTGATATAGTTAGTTTTCGTTTCGGTATTTGAGCCACCATCGGTAATGGTAAGCGAAACCGTGGCGTTGCCTGCTGTATTGTATGTAACAGAATGAGGGCCCTCACCTATGGCTGTCGCAGGACTTGCGCCATTTCCAAAGTTCCATGCATAAGTGGTATTGGTTGTTGTGTTTAAGCTTGTATTGGTAAAAGTAACAGCAAAGCCTTGACACACCGACGTTTCAGAGGCGCTGAAATCAGCATCGATGCCACAACCTTGTAAAGTAATTGGAAGTGTTTGTGTTGTTCCCACACATCCGTTTGAGGTTGTTTCAGTTACAGAAATATTTCCGTCAAGATTGCTGAAAGAAACCGAAACCGAATGATTGTTCGGTCCTGTCGCGCCTGAATTTATTGATGCTCCAGAAGGCACGGACCAAGCATAAGAACTTCCAGTGGTAAGTGTTACGCTGTATGTTTGATTTGTTGCAAAACATGATGGTGTGGCATTGCCAGATATCGCAGAAGTATTTGCGGCTGCATATGCAGAAATAGTGGTAGACACTTCTTGCGGAGTGCCACAAGTGCCCGTGACGCGCGCATAGTAAGTTCCAGCACCCACATTGTTTAGTGACAAGCCTGTACCCAAAAGACCCACTCCTCCTGGCGATGAATACCAATTTACAACGGCAGCCGTTCCTACAACACCAACAGCGCTGAGGTTGACAGTGGCGCTTGGACAAACACCAGGAGCTGTAGAGCTAATGCTCGATATGCCAACGTTTGTGCACCCGTTGGTAACTGAAAAATCATCTAAGTATATTTCATTTCCTCCGGCTGTTCTTGTGTGCAATACTCGAATGTAGATATTGGAAAGCGATGAAAAGGTATATGTAAAAGCTTGGTACGTTGTAGTAAATGAAGAAACGGTTCCCACGGTGGTCCATGGACCAGAAGTACTGGATGAATACGCTACAGTGAAGGAAGGAGCCGTAGGAGCAGTTCCGCTTCGACGATACCAAAAAGTCACTGTTCCTGGTGAGGCAATCAACGGAGTGATGATCGCATCGTTGTTTGCGTTGAAGGTTGCGCAGCGTGTGCCTGTTCGAGGATTGTTTGTACCGTGTGTTACGGATGTGTATGTCCAGTTCGTAGCTGGTACTGTTGTGCTTTCGAAGCCTTCAGTAAGTTGAGCGAAAGAATTTTTTACAGAAAAAAAAAGCGTGAAGCATAACACCACTCCGCGCAAAACGTGGTTGAATTGAAGACTAGGGATCATCACTAGGTAATTTGGAAAACAAAGCTAGGCCCGCTAATTCCTGCCTATGTTAAATCCCAGAAGGCTAACGTTCATTTAATCATTAGGGAACGTCATGGATACAAAAAAGCCCCTTTCAATCGAAAGGGGCTTTTAATTTTTTATTTAAAAACAACTAGTTCTGTACTACCAGTTTTTCTGTTGTCTTGAGATTATCAGGAGTAATCCACTCGATCATGTATAGACCAGCGCCGAGGCGTTGTTCGAAGACAATCACATGATTGAATGCACCTTGTTCTCTGTAAATTTTATCTGTGAAAACAATTTTACCAAGCGCATCAGTGATGCGGATTTGATAAGATCCTTCGATGGTTGAAGTACCCACAATCGTTACAGCATCGCCGTTTGTAGGATTTGGGAAAATGGAGAAGTCCATATCCATTCCTTCTGTAACAAGCGAACGCTCTGCGTATTGTTGATTGACAACGATTGGTTCTTTCACGGACTGTGCCGCGCCAATCACTCTGATACAGCTTGGAGTAGTGCTCCATGCACCAGGAACATTGCCCGCGAAAATTGGACGAATACGCACGCTATACTGTCCACCTGGTACAACACCAGGGATCCAAGAAATTCTCCAGAATCGGTCTGCCGCTCCGCGGAACGCAGTGACAGGTAGTCCTGGGTTTGGCAATACCTCTGTGAATTCCCACTCATAGTCGATGATTTGACCACAGATGTTAGGTTCTGCACGAATGATTGCATTCAGTGATTTTGCATTTGGACAACTATCTATAGCTCTCACATAAATGTTAGGTTGTGGAGCTGTTGTAAATGTGCAAGAACTCAAACCAGGTACTGTAATATTCTCCATTACACCTAGTCCGTTTGGTAATGCATAAACTGCATCAACAGAAACTGTGACTGTCATACCATAAGTAAGACCCGGCACAGATGCAAGCGGAAGTAGTGTGTTTCCAGAACCCGCTACAGTAGCGGCATACGGACCGTTTACCACAGTGCTACCGAAGTGATAGATGTATTGATTGGCGTTTGTAAATGTTGCTTTGAACGCAGCACACAATGATGGGCTTGGTGTCGCAAGGTCGCATGAAGAACCAAACAAACGTTGAACACAGAATGAGAATGGTCCACCAACTCCTTGAGCGCTGTTGAAGTTTCTAATGGCTAGGTAATACGTATTTCCAGGAATCAAACCAGAGAAATTCATGCGCTCGTTTCCAATTCCAGATTGTGCATTCTCTACGTCCATTAATACTCCTGCGTCCGTTTGTAGTTCTACAAGAATATTATTTACGCTTGAGTTCACGATAATGCTCACACCGTTTGAAGTCGCAGTGAAGTAATACCAAACGTCTTGACCAGTGACACAAGTCGATTGTGCTTCTGCAGATACGGTTGCGCCCAATAACGAACCCGTGTTGTTAGAACATTGGCCGAAATTATTTGGGAAAACGATCAACGCGGTGAAGCGGTTGTCGTTGATTGGCCCACCACAACCTTCGTCTATTTGTGTATCACAGTCGTTATCGATGCCATCACAAATCTCGGTTGCGTTTGGTCTTGCGGCAGCGCTGTTATCATTACAGTCTGTATTATTCAGAACGTAGCCAAGCGGAGGAAGAGCGCATGTAGTCACGAATACCGCCGGGTTACCGAAAGTATCTCCATCTAAGTCTTGATAGTATGTAATGGTTGCATAACCTTCGTTAATGAAGCCATCACAATTGTCATCTTCAGGAGAGCAAATCTCATCAGCTCCAGGATTTACATCTTCATTGGTGTCATTACAATCAAAGTCAGGTTGTCCGTCAAAGTTGAGATCTCCAACTGGTGCTGGGACATAACCAACAGGCTGTACGCATGTGGAGATTGTTACACTTTGATTTCCGAAACCGTCGCCGTCTAAGTCTTGGTAGAATGTCTCATTTGGTTGCGTGGTGATCACGGCAGATCCTGAAAGATCACCAGCGTTTGCACTACAGTTTGCATCAACAAGTGTTGCAATAGTGTACGTGGTAGTGCTAGAAGGAGAAACACTTACAACGATGGTTGGCGCGGTGCCGCTAAACGTTTGACCTGTGCTCAATGTTCCAGAAATAGTTCCAGTTCCTGTAACAGTCAAGGTTAGGTTGGTTGGGCTGCTTGCACAAATAGTTGCAGTTCCACTAATAGAACCTGTCGGTCTAGGATTTACTGTAATGTTTGTAGAACCAGCATTAGAGCAACCTGCAGCGTTAGTAACGGTTGCAGTGTACGTTTGATTACTTGTTGGGGATGCTGTCACTGTTGCGCCAGTTGTAGCACTCAGTCCAGTAGATGGTGACCAAACATAGCTTGCAGGCTCAGTGTAGAATACGGTAATACTCCAGTTATCAAGTGTTCCTGTATCAAGGTTTGCATCATCTCTTAAACTTAGAACGTAGTTACCATTCGCTGTACCATAAAGTGATGTCCAAACAGTAACGTTTGAAGTTTGACCAGTAGCTGCTGAGACTCCATTAGCAGCGGTTGCAGCGAAGGTGCCTGTGTATGGAGAAGCACTTGTGCTCAATTGGTTTACACCAGCAGAACTTATAACGGTATTAGTGAAGTTATCTCCGCCATCAGCGTTGCTATTAATCAAGTTAAGTACATTGTTGTTTGGAGCGCGTAAGTTCATTACAACATCACCAGGGAATGAGTGAGTGATATTTAAAGTCACCGCCATACCTGTTACAGTAGCACCGGCTGGAATTCCACTTACTGTTATAGTATTTGTAGTTCCAGCAGCAGTGTTGTCAGGTATTGCTTGATTAATTGTACCAGAAGAAACCGTAGTTGATGTTGTAGTAACACCACCAGATGCTGTTAAAATTTGAGAGCCTCCGTCGCAAACACTTGCGGAAGCAGGCGTTACAACTACTGCAGCGGGTGTTGCATTCACAAGAACTGAAACACTAGCTTGAGTCGAAGAACAGCCGTTTGCTGTTGCTACAAATGTGTAAGTCCCAGTAGCAGCAACTGTTGCAGAAGATATAGAAGGATTTTGATCCGTTGATGCAAAGCTATTTGGACCAGTCCAAACAAAGCTAGTTCCGATATCAGTAGAGCCTGTGAGGTTTAGTGTTTGACCAGCGCATATAGGACCATTAGAGCTTGCAGATGCTGTCGGAATAGCGCGATAATCAATCATTATAACATTCGACACATCTGTATTTGTGCTGAACGAACAAGTGATTGAAAGTCTGAAGTAGCCATCTGCGGTGAGTACTGGTATAGTTAATAAATCAGGATTTGTTGCGCCTGAAATTGGAGACCATCCCGTTGAACCATCAGCAGAATATTCCCACTGATAAGTGATGCCTGTATATGGCAAAGTATATCCTGTGCTGCTGATGGTGGTGGTAGCACTTCCGCATACGAATGCCGCAGCAGAAGTAATGGTACCCGCATCCACTAGATCGCAGTTTGGAACAATAAATTCATCCGCACCAACATCATATGGATTTGTACGCGTGTCGCAATCGATATCTGATGTTAATGATAGATTGGTAGCGATGCCATTCAATAAGAAGTTTGTTCCAACATTCACATCAATGTGAAGATCTGTATTGCTAACGAAAGTAACAAGACCAACAGTGGAGTTAGCGTCTTCTGCAATAGTGGCTTGCCATGCAGGAAGTGTTGCTGATGTTAGCAATCCTCCAGATGTAAGACCACTGTAACCTCCAATGAATGTGTTTGTTCCGTTGAGATAGAAACGATTGAAATTAAAGTTGAGCGCTGAGAATGGAGCCGTTCCACCAAAGCCAATAGCTATACAAGTGGTCTTTCCATTTGTATTGTTTATGGTGTTTGAGAAGATGTTATTTCTAACATTAACAACACCGGCAATATTAGAACCAGAGCTTACAGTTACACCGTGGTTTTTAGATTCAACAGAAGTCACACTACCAAACATGTGGATCGTGTTGTTATCAATGTTGAAGGTGTTACCAGCTTTGTTAGCAACATAAATATTGCTGCCAATTTGTGCAGTAGCTGTGCCTGAATAAAGAATTCCACCAATCATGTTGTTAATGATAGAAGTGGCGCTTGTTTCAGTTGAAGAACCAACAGCGATTCCACAGACCGGTGAAGAAGAAGAAACGATGTTGTTGATTATGTTTTCAGTAATCTGCGCATTGACTACTCCGTTTCCTGCATCAGCGGTTGTAGAGATTGTTTGAATTCCGGCCGCAATACCGATGAGGGAAGAGGTAGACCCACTAACGTTTGAAACTTTGTTAGCCCGAATAATCACCCCGTCTTCATATCCGACATAGACTCCCGCTCTTCCGATAGCCGCAGAACCAGATCCCGTCATATCATTAAGTTGAATGATCGTTCCGGTGTTTTCATTTGTCGTGCTGCTTCCTTGAGAGAAAATACCAAATTGAACACTTTGAATGGAGTTATTTTCAAATCGATTATTATCATTATCAATACCCAATGAAGTGTTTGAAATAGTAGATGACCCAGAGCCGATACCAGCGAGAGTGGTAGTGCCTGAGTTACCCGAAATATTACAGTTTCTAATGGTGTTATTAGTAGCACCAGTATTAACAGAACCTGCTGACTGAAGCCAGATAACTGCGCTCGCAGTGCTGGTACTAGTGTTGCGTATCGTCAGATCACGTGTAGCTGTTTGCAATGGACATACGGTATTTGCAGTAGAGCCATTGCTACCATCAATGATGATGTAATCTGCTTGATCAATTCTTAAGATAGGGCCAACAATGGCACCGGAAATAATTGGGCTGGTGCCAGAAGCTGGCTTGATTGTCAAAGTATTGGTGCTGCTTTGATAAATGTTTGCATTGATTGCTAGCGTTGAAGAAACAGAGTATGAATTATCAATCAAACTAAATACTACAGGACCTCCGATACAAGTGGTATTGTACGCATTGATAGCGTCTGCAAGTGTCGCATAGTTGCCAGTCGCACCAACAGTATAAGTTCCGGCCAGCGGAGTGACAACCGAATAAACGTTCGGTGTGGTAGGATGAGTGCTAACCGTATTTACATCGGTAGCTACAAGTCCTGCTGATGGCACAGAAGCAATGTTAATTGGTGTTGCATCATCTTGTGCGATGATGTAATATGACACTGCGTCACCACCAGTAACACCGCCCATATCAGTCACATTGATAGTAAAGTCCCATACACTGTTTGTAGCAGTTCCTGAAACATAAGTACCCGCGTTGCTAAACCAAGTGCCTGCATTTTTACGATAATAAATACGAGGACGCAATGTGCTTGTAGCAAGCGTTGGAGAAGCATTGAGGCCAGTAGCGTCCGTGATAGTGACGTTGTTAATGGAGATGTTTCCAAAGTCACAAACAGGAGATGTAATGGGTGTGTATGAGAATGCAGGTGCAGTATTGTCGCCGCCTGGAGTGAAGTCGCCTTCATCGGCACCGGCATCAGGAGCGGTACCGCCACCATTAACTTGACCGCCTAGTGGATAGCCACCAGATGGTCGCGTGTTAAGTGCGTCATAGTCGTCTGTGATACCCGTGATTTCCGCACCAGCAGATTCCGCAGCGGATCCACCAACTGGATTGATATGTAAATCAACCAATGCTGCTGTTCCTGTTGGGTTGACAAAGTTTGGATTACCTACGCGGCTCAGAGCATCTGATGCTAACCAAGCTGCGCTATAGTTTGCAACGTTCGCGGTTCCATTAAAAGCAAAGACTCCACCCGTACCACTATATAGGTAAACGTTGTTATTAGCTGTGAAGTTTGTGGTGTTGTTAAGGTTGATCGCATAGTGTGATCCTCCTGTGGTAGCATTCGATCTTACGTTGGCAAAAATATTAGAGCGAAGAGTTACAGTACTTGCAGCTGTTCTCAAGAAAGCAGAGGAAGTCTGTGCGCTTGAGGCAACACCCGTTCCGCCGATATAAATGGTATTGAAATAAGCTTCTAAAGAGCCTGCAGCGGCTTTTCTAATTCCTACAAAAGATGAAGGAGTGGTGATGTCTGAGCCAGCTGCGTTGACTCCCAATCGAATGAAATTGTTTTTAACTATTACAGGTTGCGTACTAGAAAGGTCGATCCCGTTTATCAAACTAGTTACACTAGTTGCACTCAAGGAATGCACGAAGTTCTTTTCGATGGTATTCGTTCCGGTAAATCCGTTGTAGACAATACCAGAAACAACTACAGCGCCTGTAGCAGCAGTGTTTTGGATAGAGTGAACTACGTTGTTGCGAATATTCTGACCAGAAGCGGCTGTTGCATTGAGTAAAATACCAATAGCAGCAGCGGATGTAGTAGTACCTGTGTTTGCCGCGTTCATATTCAAATTAGAAACGGTGTTGCTAGCAATGGTAATTGCTGCAGATTCACCAGAAATACCAATCACTCGCGAAGCAGTTCCTGTTGCTGTAGAAGTAATTGGAGCAGCAGACCCTCCTATGGTATTGTTGCTAATAGTTGCGGTTACACCCGAAGCCGTATTACATCTAATCGCATAAAGGATCATAGCCCCAGTGCTAGAGTTGGTAGCGGTGATGGATGATACCGTGTTATTAGAAATGGTGGTGGTCTGAGAACCATAGTTTAGAATACCATATGATTCTGTAGCGGTCCCAGTATTAGAGTTCGTGGTGGTAAGGCCAGTAGCACCCGTAATATCACCAATTGTGTTTCCTGTAGCGTTCCAAAGACCGTTTCTTATTTTGATGGCCGCGAACGCTGAGCTAATGTTAGCAGAACCATTACTTGATGAATGTGTAACACCGTTGATAATGTTGTTCTGAATAACAGATACAGCGCCTGCTTCTGAAGCTTCTGTGTTTACGTCGATACCCGTGAATACGCAGGTGCTTCCAGAAATAGCATAAACTCCGGTTCCAGTGTTTGATGCATAACCAATGGTGTTTCCACTGATGGTGTGCCCTCCAGAACCCGCGTTAGTGTTATTGATTAAGATACCTATGCTTGATCCAGCGCCAGTGAAAACACGAGCAGTGGTTTGATAGAACTTATTGTTAGAAATAGTCCAGGTATTATTTCCAAGACCAAGGTTAACCCCCGCTTGAATACCGGTTGCGTTGAAGTAGTTGAAAATGTTGCAACCAGTGATGGTGATTCCGCTATTGTTTAGAGTAGCACTACCAGTTGAACCACCAGAATAAATTGCGTTCCATGGTGTAGTAGCGCCGTCTCTTAGATCACAATTGCTAATCGTGTTATTGTCGTTACCAATAGTGGTACCTGTGCTGAATAAGATGGTACCTGTATTGTTGTTGTTATTTACAGATTGTAAAATCGAATTTCTGATTGCGTTGTTAGTGGCGTCATTAATAAAGGTGAAAGCTGTTCCTCCAGTATTCGTATTGCTGATCGTCAAATCTTTAGTTGTTCCAGCTACGGTATTCGAACCATCGAAAGTGATATAATCTGCTCCTTCAAGTCTAAACAAATTGGTGGCGTTTGAGCCCGTGATGTTAGCCGTAACACCGGTAGCAGGCTTAATCGTCAGCGTATTGATTGACGATGCATCAGCATTGACATTTATTTGAATAGGGAATGTTTCTGAAGTGCTGTAGTTGTTGTCAATTAAACTGAACACAACAGGTCCAGTTAAGCAAGCGTTGTTGTAAACCGCAACAGCAGCGGTGAGTGTTGTAAAATCTCCACCAACACCAACGGTGTAAGTACCATTTAATACTTGTCTAACCGTGTATGAGTTTGGGCTAGTAGGATGTGTGGTAACAGTCAATACAGATGTTGCTACAATGCCAGCACCAGGGTTCGCAGATACATTAGCTAATTGATCTTCAGCAATAACATAATATTGAATCACATCATTTCCTGTTACTCCACCAATGAGTGTGTAGTTTGGAGTGAAATCCCATACGCTATTGGTAGCAGTGCCAGAAACAAATGTTCCTTCGTTGCTAAACCAAGCACCCGCATTTTTTCTGAAGTAAATGCGAGGTCTGAGAGCACTCGTAGCTAGTGAAGGCGTGTTCGGAAGACCAGTAGCATCAGTGATAGTGACAGCAGGAAGTGTCGGAGCGGTATAACCGCAAACATTGCTGATGAGCGTGCTGTATGCGATGTTTGGACCACTGACATCAAGTCCTGTGAAGTTGCCAGCATCAGCCCCTATGTCTACTGGTGATAATGTAGAACGTGTTTCGTTGTCGAAATCAATAGTGACCGCTGCTAATGTTGTACCGCCTCCTTCTATTGAAGTTGGTAGTGTTGGACTGATGTGCAAGTCTACTGTAGCTGCAGAACCTGTAGGGTTAATGAACTGAGGATTGCTACTGATGGAATTGTTGTCTTGTCCAGTAGCCGTTCTCCATGTTGCTAGCGTTGTGTAGTTGGTCGCATTGAATCGACCTAGTACGCCACCCGTGTTTGGTGCGTAGAGCAAGTTGTAGTTGCTTGTTAATCCGGTTGGATTTGCCGCAGAGCCGCCTACCGTGATAGCATAATGCCCACCCCCCGTTGTAGTGTTGGAGCGCTCATTCGAGAAGATATTATTTATAATATTTCTCGTGTTTATCGTAACTGAGCTGTTGAAGGCAAATGTGTTATTCGCAGTAGTTCCGACACCTGTTCCACCGATGTAAATAGAGTTATGGTAGAAGTTGTTTGTACCAGCGGCTTCTAGAATACCGCTTATGAGATAAGCATTGGTCAAGCTTGTGCCGGCGGCGTTGTAACCCAAGCGAATCATGTTATTCGCATATGTGGCGTTACCAGCTATAGCGTTGATTCCGACAATATTTCCACTCCCCGTGGCGCTGAGCGATAAGCTATGGATGTTATTTCTGTCTACCAAATTAGTTCCTGTCGAGCTCGCATAACGAATACCGATAATGGTGGGTGAAGTAGCGGTCGAAAGAGTATTAGACAAACTATGAATAGTGTTGTTGGTTACAGTATGATTGGTGCTTGTTGCGTTAACTGAGATACCGATGAGAGAACTATTCGTCGTCGAACCCGTTCCGTTGATGGTGGTGCAATTGCGAATGGTGTTTCCTGTAATTGTTGAGATGGAGTTACCGTTTAAAATACCAATTATTTGTGCGGTATTTGAGTTCGCATTGTTTTGAATAGAGTTCGCTACCGTACCCCCAATAATATTGTTTTGAATAGCACTTGTTAAAGCGTTTCCAGTATTGATTCGAATACCATAAATTATTGCTGAGCTTGTCGTTGCCGAGGTTGTGAAGGTGATTCCCCCAATGGTATTACCACTGATGGTGGTATTGTCGCCACTGAAATTGTAAATCCCATAAAACTCAGTGCCCGCTGTGGCGGTGGTTGTTGCTACAATATTTCCTGTAGCGGTATTGCTTCCAATAATATTGTTGGTAACATCAACAAGTCCATTTTCTACATGAATCATTCGGAATGGTGCACCAGTACTGGTACCAGCTGTTGTTATGCCGGTAACACTAATATTGGCAATGGTGTTGCCCGATATTGTAGTAAGAGCTGAACCTGTAATTCCGTTGTATAAAATAGGAATAAACGAACTTGCAAAAGCACCTGTCAATGTATACGTTCCTGTCTGTGTTGCGGAAGCATAGCCAATGATGTTATTGGAAATACTATATCCCTGCGCGCCAGAGGGTGCTGTTGTTGCAACTATCCAAATAGCGCTGTGTTGAGCCGCAGCTGTCCAAGTTCGTGTTGCTGTTTGATAGAATCTGTTGCCGCTAATGGTCCAGGTATTACAACCTGCCGCAGCATAGATTCCTGCGGAGGTAGCCGCTGCTGCGAAGCAGTCAAAGAAGTTGCAATTGGTAATTACGATGCCGCTATTACCCACGGCTTGATTGGTAGTGGATCCATTACCATAAATACCCTTGGATGTTATGGTAGTACCTGCAGCTCCAATATTACAATTTGAAATAGTATTGTTGTCGTTACCTGTTGTTGTACCAGTACTGAAGAAAATTACACCACCATTGGTTCCGACCGGCATGGTTCCCGAACCAAGAACAGAACAATTAGTGATTGTGTTATTGGTTGCATCTCCTACGAAGCGGATAGTACAAGCTCCAGAGGTTGCAGAAATAGTTGTATTCGAAATCGTCAAGCTATTGCCGCCTGAATTCAAACCATCGATGGTCACATTGTCTGCACCATTGAGCGTGATAAAGGCCGCCGCCGCCGCAGGGGCCCCAGTTATAGTCCTTGCCGCACCACCTACAGGCTGAATTCCCAAAGAGGTTACACTGGCTACTTGACTAAGTGAGGGAGTACTAGCACCCTCGTTGACGTCTCCTGAAACTGCAACAGTAATAGCTCCCAAGTGAATCACTCCACCATTGATTGCGGTGAACGCGGCAGTTAATGTTGCGTAAGTAGTTGGTGTGTTAGCAGCAGTACCTAACGTTGAAGTCACGATGATGGGTCCAGTTAACGCAGCAAAAGAATAGTTTGCACCACCGTTATTATTAAGTTCGAGCGTAGCAAGGTCATGCGAGAACTGACCAAATGTGGTAACGTCGCTATTGATTTGCGAAAGTGTTTTTACACTTGAATAAACATAGAAGCTACCAGCAGCGGCCGTGAACGGAATGGTGGCGGTCCAAGTGGTGCCAGAACCCGTTGCCTGCACGAGTGTAGAGGACGCGAATGAATTTGTTGAGTAACGAACGTAAATGAATTCATTCGCATTTGGAGTCGCTGATGTAGTGATAGTAACTACTCTTGTAGCATAAGGCCCCGCTGCTTGAGCTACAGCCGTAATATTTACAGGGTTGTAGCTGGTTTCTAAAAACTCAATATGTTGGTTAGCATAATCTCCAGATCCGCCATTTGGCGCGGTAATGTTGATGGTATAGTAATTACCATTGGTTGTTGCCTGAAAGCGCGCACCGTCTCCACCGCCGAAACTAGCTCTGAAAAATGCACTCGCCGTTGCTGCGTTGGGAGCAATAATTTGGTTGTGTCCCGCCATGGTGATTGGCGTCCCACTTGGAGCTCTCCAAGTATTGAAATACCCGTCAGCATTAAACTCCCATTTACGAGAGCCTGCTGCAGTACTAAAGTTTTCTTGGATTCGTCGTTGCCAGAAGGTACCACGGTCTACCATGGGGTAGTTTGTATAGGTGTAGCCCGAGCCTCCACCTAGATCTGTACCGAAATTGAAAGTCTGCCCAACCGCAATAGCTGCGTTAAACATTACAATTGCAACAACTGCAACTGACTTTAAAATGCGCATGATGTTCATACGTTGAAGAATGGTTTGTTAGGAATTACAAGCCAAAAACCACGGCACGCGCGGCTTACAGAAGGGAAACTTCTTTTGGTCGAGATCGCTCTCATAGGAATTTGTCTTGTAAGGAATCTTGTCTTAAAAAAACTTTAAGCACACTGAAAGAGAGGGGTGAAGGCTCCGCAATGACTCAAAGGGACGTAAATATATGACAGATTGTATTTTACGACAAAAAAATAGCGGTCTATTCCGCTGTAAAGCAGAATAGTTTTTTTGGAAAAAATAAGAAGGTGAATTTTACCCCTTAGTGATCGCCGCAATTCCAGGAAGTTCGATGCCCTCTAAACTCTCGAGCATCGCGCCGCCACCGGTGCTTACATAGCTTACTTGATCAGCCAATCCGAACTGATTCACTGCTGCTACAGAGTCTCCTCCGCCCACCAATGTGAAGCATCCGTGATTCTTAGTGGCCTCCGCTAATGCTTCTGCAACCGCAATTGTACCAGCCGCAAATTTTTCCATTTCGAATACACCCATGGGTCCATTCCAAAGCACGGTCTTGCTCTTGAGAATAACGTCCTTGTAAACAGCTACAGTGTCAGGTCCAATATCTAATCCCATCCATCCGTCAGGAATGCTCTGAATAGGACATATATCAGTGTTCGCATCAGCAGCGAACTTATCTGCGATAACGGCGTCGCTCGGTAATAGCAACTGCACGTTTTTTTCTTTTGCCTTAGAAATTAAATCCAGTGCCATGTCGAGCTTATCATCTTCTACAAGACTGCTTCCTACATGACCTTTTTGTGCCTTGATAAATGTGAACGCCATACCTCCTCCGATGATGAGGTAGTCGACTGTATTCATCAAGTTTTCAATGATTGCAATTTTGCTTGAAACCTTACTGCCACCGATGATTGCGGTAACTGGTTTAGCATTGCTATTCAATACGCGATTGATGCTTTGCACTTCATCTTCCATCAAATAACCGAACAAACGTTCGGTAGGAAAAAAACGTGCAATGATTGCAGTAGAAGCATGCGCTCTGTGCGCTGTTCCAAATGCATCATTTACATAAACATCTCCGAGTTCTGCTAATTGACCTGCAAAAAACTCATCGCCTTTTTCTTCTTCTTTGTAAAAACGAAGATTTTCCAAAAGCACTACATCACCGTTGTTCATTTGGTCTACCACTGCTTTTGCTGTGTCGCCTACGCAATCTTCAGCAAACGTTACTGGTTTTCCGAGCACTTTAGACACACCCGCAAGGATGTGGCGAAGTGAGTACTTATCTTCTGGACCGCCCTTCGGACGGCCTAGATGCGACATCAATATGGCTTTTCCACCATCATTCGTAATCTTCTGAATGGTCTTCGCCGCTGCACGAATTCGCGTGTCATCGGTGATGTTGAATTGGTCGTCGAGCGGCACATTGAAGTCCACTCGGATCAATACTCTTTTTCCTGAAAAATTGCGAGAATCAAGTTGATAAGCCATATGATGTCTATCTATAAAAAATTAATGATTGTGTCCGTGTGGGCCATGAACGTGACCGTGTGCGATTTCCTCAGCACTTGCATCACGCACTTCCATTACTTCAACATTGAAGTGAAGTTCAACGCCCGCCAATGGATGGTTTCCGTCAACAGTAACGGTCTCTTCTCCAACTTCAACAACAGTCACGATGTACTGTCCGTTTTCATTTCCAGCGCGGAATTGCATTCCAACGTTTACTACAGCATCACCGAAAGCCTCGCGTGGCACCGCTTGTACAGCAGCGTCGTTGCGCACTCCGTAGCCTTTTTCTGGACTCACTTTGATTTCAAATTTGTCTCCCACTGCTTTGCCTTCTAGACCTTCTTCCATTCCTGGGATAAGGTTTCCGAAGCCGTGTAAGTAATACAATGGATCTTTTCCTTCGCTAGAATCCAGTACTTTTCCATTGTTATCACGCAATGTGTAGTGAATCGCAGCTACTTTTTCGTGGCTGATTTGCATGTTATATTGATTTAAAAAATTTCTATTAACCGCGGAGTAGTTTCGTCATGCTTACTTTCTCCGAAAGGATGCTGTGTAATTTGTCAATGCTCACGCGCTCTTGCTGCATGGTGTCACGATCGCGAATAGTTACTGTGTTGTCTTGAATGGTATCGTAGTCAATCGTGATGCAATACGGAGTGCCAATCGCGTCTTGACGACGGTAGCGGCGTCCAACAGCATCTTTATCGTCATACTGCAAGTTGAAATCAAGCTTCAATGAATCAACAATTTCCTGCGCTTTTTCTGGAAGTCCATCTTTCTTCACGAGTGGAAGAACAGCCAACTTCACAGGAGCTAACGCTGGGTGAATGCGCAATACAACGCGCTCAGAGCCGTCTTCTAATTTCTCTTCCTCATACGCTGCAGATAGTGTAGCTAAGAACATTCTATCCAAACCGATAGAAGTCTCAATCACGTATGGTACGTAGCTTTCGTTGGTTTCTGGATCGAAGTAGCGAAGTTTTTTACCGCTGTGTTTTTCGTGCGCACCCAAATCGAAATCAGTGCGAGAGTGGATTCCTTCCAGCTCTTTAAAGCCCATGGGGAAATTGAATTCAATATCACACGCAGCGTTTGCATAGTGTGCAAGTTTGAGGTGGTCGTGGAATTTATAATTTTCCTCACCCATGCCCAATGCCTTGTGCCACTTGATACGCGTGTCTTTCCAGTAGTTGTACCACTCCATTTCAGTTCCAGGCTTCACGAAGAATTGCATCTCCATTTGTTCAAATTCACGCATACGGAAAATGAACTGACGTGCGATGATTTCGTTTCTGAATGCCTTACCGATTTGCGCAATTCCGAAGGGAAGTTTCATACGTCCGCTCTTCTGCACGTTGAGGAAGTTTACAAAAATTCCTTGTGCTGTTTCAGGACGCAGGTAAATAATGCCAGCATCGCCAGACACCGCGCCTAGCTCGGTTTTGAACATCAAATTGAATTGACGAACTTCTGTCCAGTTGCGGCTTCCTGTTTCTGGATCTGCGATTTCGCATTCTTCAATCAATGTCTTGAGACCTTCGAGGTCGCTTGATTCAAGCGCCGCTTTCATCTTGCCTTCAACAGCGTTGATTTTTTCTTGATTGCGAAGTACGTTTGGATTGGTCGCTCTGAACTGTTCTTCGTTGAATGACTCACCGAATTTGTTCTTTGCTTTTTCGATTTCTTTATCAATTTTTTGCTCGATTTTCTTGATATAATCTTCGAGCAAAACATCAGCGCGGTAGCGCTTTTTAGAGTCTTTGTTGTCGATCAATGGATCGTTGAATGCATCTACGTGACCGCTTGCTTTCCAAGTGGTAGGATGCATAAAAATAGAGGCATCAATACCCACAATATTTTGGTGCATGCGCGTCATCGCTGTCCACCAATAATTCTTGATGTTATTTTTTAATTCAGCTCCATATTGGCCATAATCATAGGCCGCTGAGAGTCCGTCGTAAATTTCACTGGATGGAAAAACGAAGCCGTATTCTTTCGAATGGGCAATTACTTTTTTGAGTTTGTCGTCACTGTTTTGCATAGCGCGGCAAAGATAACACGCACCAAGTCATTAATAGCCTTTTTGAATCAATGATTTAACGACTACACTAAGAGGGTATTTGCACCGTCTTTTGAAGTATAGATAAGTCGAAGCCTTTGTCTGCAATGCGCTTAGTGATTTCGCTGTATAGCGAGTCGCTCATTTGTGGCGAACGACTTAGGATCCAGAGGTATTCACGATTGGGGTGACCAACTACTGCATATTGATAATCTTTATCCAAATCAATGATCCAATAATCGCCTTTGAAAGGCCAAAAGAACTCTACCTCAAGTTTAGCATTATTGGTATTTTCAACGATATATGCTTTTCCCTTGATGTATGATTCCTCACCATTGATGCTGTCTTTGCGACATCTGTTTTCAACGACTACAAAATCTTCTTGCGTTGCCGTGTATGTCGCGGTGGTGCAATGACATCCTTTTTGAAATCTTTGGGGAAAAGATGCAATCTCGTACCACGTTCCTTGATAGCGTTGTAAGTCAACGCTGTCAACAGTTTCAAGAGGTTGGTTAGAACTACACCCAACAAGTGCCAAGGCACAAAATAGGATGTACGGTAATCGTTGTAGTAGCATGATGAATATATTAGTACAATGAAAACAACTGTTCTAGCATTCGTGTTCACTTGCCTTTCGGTGTGGTGTTTCTCACAAGCGCCAACTGAAAAAGCATTGCTTTGGAAAATCACTGGAAACAACAATCAGAGCCCTTCTTATCTCTATGGAACATTCCACCTGCTTTGCCCAGAGGACATGGTGTTCGACTCGACAGTAACGAGTGCATTGCAAGGGAGTAAAACGCTTTTTTTAGAATTGGATATGTCTGATCAAAAGGTAATGATGCAGGCCTTCAAAGGAAGTATGATGAAAGAGGGACAAACGCTTAAGGATTTGTATGAAAGCAGCGTCTATCAAGTCATTCAAGACTCTCTCAAAGCAATGACCACGATGCCAATGATGATGGTGGAAAAAATGAAACCAGCACTGACTGTGTCTGCGATCTACCCTAGCCTACTGGGTTGCAACGTTGGAAGCCCTGAAATGGCATTATCAAATTTGGCAAAGAAAAACGGAGCAACAGTAAAAGGATTAGAGTCTGTAGAGGAACAAATGGCGGCGTTTGACGCGATTCCATTGGCAGAGCAAGCAGAGATGTTGCGCTCCTACATATTAGAGTCTGGTAAGGCGAAACAAGAATTAACGGAGATGCTTACGTTATACCGCTCAAAAGACGTGGTGGGTATGGCAGCGATGTTTGATACGATGGAAGAGGGTTGGGGAAAATATGAGGAAGATCTTTTGATCAAAAGAAACAAAGCTTGGATTACGCGCATTGCGGAACAAACGAAAATCGAGCAAACGTTTTTCGCTGTAGGTGCCGGCCACCTAGGGGGTGAGCAGGGTGTAATTAGTTTGTTGAGAAAAGCGGGCTATATGGTAGAGCCTGTATTCTAGTCTTATTTTACCATTACTGAAAGTATCGATTCGAAGATCTCTCTTCCATCGGTATTTCCAAGTTCGAAGTCAGCGCAACGCTCCGGGTGAGGCATCATTCCGAAAACGTTTTTCTTCTCGTTGGTAATACCAGCAATGTTTGCAAGCGCACCATTTGGATTTGACTCTTCCGTAATGAAGCCTTCATCATCGCAATAGCGGAAAAGAACTTGATCGTTGTCGTTGAGAGATTTGATCAAATCAGCAGAACCATAAAACTTACCTTCACCGTGTGCAATCGGCACTTTGTAAATTTTACCTCTGTCTAAGTTATTCGTAACGATGGTACTTTTTGATACAGCTTTCAAGTTTACATTCTTGCAAATGAACTTGCGAGAGTCGTTGTGAAGAAGTGCGCCAGGAAGCAATTTTGATTCACATAAAATTTGGAATCCATTGCAAATACCCATCACATATCCTCCGCGATTAGCATGCTTGACTACCTCGTCCATGATAGGAGAAAAGCGAGCAATGGCGCCACTTCTGAGATAGTCGCCATAAGAAAATCCTCCAGGGAGGAATACAAAATCAACCCCTTGAAGATCGGTGTCTTTGTGCCAGAGTTTTACAACATCTTGATGAAGAATTTCGCTTAGCGTGTAGATAAGATCTGCATCGCAATTGCTACCTGGAAATACAACGACTCCGAATTTCATAAAAGGAAAATTTATGCGCACAAATGTAAAGCCTCACAAGGCAATCGCCAACACTTTTTTAGAACACGCGGTAGGCGTGTAGTACAAAGAGTGCTGAGGAGATCAACAGTGCGTAAAATGCGAATGGCGCGATCAGGCTGTATCGATAATTGGTGAACCAATTGCCTGCAACAAAAGTGATCGGAATAAGAATTACTTCTGGAGCGTATTCATTTGCAAATGTGATGGAAATCGCTGCCGACGCCATGATTGCAAGTGATAGAATGAAGAAATTACGCTTGATGCCACGAGCCTTATTAGAGCTTCTGTCGGAAAGAAAAACGAAACTGCGCAACGCCAAAACAAACGTGATAGCGATGATGATTCCAAATGACTTGGTGTAATTGTCTGTCCAGTCAGGACCGTCGGTCGGATTGTAAGTAATGAGTTTTTTGAAAAGGATCAGCGTGTCGAGCTGGTCGAACCAATATTTCCAGGCTACCCAATACAGAAAAGGAGTAGCGAACGCGAGCAATGGAAGAAAGAACTCTCGCCAATTGAAAATGCGCGTGTTAATGACACAAATCCAGAACCCGATCATTAATGCTATGAATGGAGGATAACAAAATGCCGCTACGCCGAAAAAGAATCCCGCGGTGAAATAAGGCGCCAGCGCTTTTGTGTTTCGAAATACATCCAATACATAGTTAATACCCACCAAAATGGAAAGCAGTGCCAAAAGCAACGGGATGTTTGCGGAAATCAAACTCAACGTAGTTGCTACCGTGGCAAAAATGAGGGCAGGGACATAGGTTGGGGTGGGGTTAAATTCGTGTTTGTTGAAAATTAAGTTGCTCAACATTGCCCCTGCAATGATGAGAAAGCTCAAAACGGATACACCAACCCAAGGAATAGAAACAAGCCATTGCGACCATTGACCGATAGGATAATCGACATTAGAAAACCTCATGAAACCTAGGTGGTACAAGGGAAGCAGAATTCCTAACACCACGATGGGTACTAAAATTAACAGGAGGGGTTGTCGAGATGAAAATTGTTTGAGTATCATTGCGGGCACAAAAATGATGGTAGAAAGTACAATCTTTGCCAGCATTTTTTAAATTTGCACCACAATTTTACGAACCATGAATCTACAAAGCATACTTAACCCTATCGTCGAAGCTCTCCAATGGTCATTCAAGTACATCCTTGAGCCTATGACGCATTGGTTTAATTGGATATGCATTCTCGGTGGTTTCATCGGTTTGTACATCTGGTTGCGCATGCAAAAGAAGTTTTCTGAGCAAGCGCGCAAAGAGGGTACAATTATCTAAGACCTCAAATTTTTTCGTCTTTTCTACGTTTCGGCCTCGTTTTCCGCGAACTTTGAGCGTTCTTTATTGTTTGAATTTACGCTTTTAATGACAAAGCGAAACAGGATAGACATGAGTAACTACGTCCCCGGGCCACTACTAGCCAAAATCAACAACCCTTCTGATTTGCGTGTGCAAATCAAAGAAGAGGAGCTTCCACAATTGTGTCAGGAGCTTCGTCAATACATTGTAGACATTGTATCTGAAAAAGGCGGACACTTCGGCGCAAGCCTTGGCGTAGTCGAACTCACTACAGCTCTTCACTACGTTTATGAAACGCCCTACGATCAACTCGTTTGGGACGTCGGCCACCAAGCATACGGTCACAAAATCCTTACTGGACGTAGAGATGTATTTCACACCAACCGCAAATACGGCGGCATCAGCGGTTTTCCAAAAAGAAGCGAAAGCGAATACGATACTTTCGGTGTAGGACACAGTTCTACCTCGATCTCTGCCGCACTCGGTATGGCGGTAGCAAGTAAAATCAAAGGTGAAAAAGACAGACACGTGGTTGCAGTCATCGGCGACGGTGCAATGACCGCGGGTTTGGCATTCGAAGGTCTTAACCACGGTGGCGCTGAAGATGCAAATGTTCTTGTTGTTCTGAACGACAATTGCATGAGCATCGACCCAAACGTAGGTGCGCTGAAAGAATATCTTACAGACATCACCACCAGTCACACTTACAACAAAGTAAAAGACGAGGTTTGGAATCTTCTTGGAAAAATTTCCAAGTTTGGTCCAAACGCTCAAGCGATAGCACATAAAATTTCTGAGTCTTTGAAAGGCTCTTTGATCAAAGAGAGCAATTTCTTTGAATCCCTCAATTGGCGCTACTTCGGGCCTATCGATGGTCACGATGTAGATTATATGGTAAAAGTTTTAAAGGACCTTAAGGATATCCCTGGTCCAAAAATCTTGCACTGTGTAACCATGAAGGGTAAAGGATATGAGCCAGCTGAAAAAGGTTCTCCTACCAAGTGGCACGCTCCCGGTATCTTCAATAAAGAAACTGGTGAGATTGTAAAAATTGTTCCTAAGAGTCCGCAGCCTCCGCTTTATCAAGATGTGTTTGGCCACACGATTATCGAATTGGCTGAGAAGAATGATAAGATTGTTGGTGTTACTCCAGCAATGCCTTCGGGTTGTTCATTGAAATTTATGATGGAAGCAATGCCAGACCGAGCGTTTGACGTGGGTATTGCTGAGCAGCACGCCGTTACGTTCAGTGCGGGTATGGCTACTCAGGGCATGGTTCCGTTCTGTAATATTTACTCGAGCTTTATGCAACGCGCGTTTGACCAAGTGGTTCACGACGTAGCGATTCAAAAGCTGCACGTAGTATTGTGTCTCGATAGAGGTGGATTAGTGGGAGCCGATGGTCCTACGCACCACGGCGCATACGACATCGCTTATATGCGTTGTATTCCTAACATGATTGTAGCAAGCCCGATGAATGAAGCGGAATTGCGCAATATGATGTATACCGCACAGTACGAAAATTACGGAGTGTTTTCGATTCGCTATCCTCGCGGAAACGGGGTAATGGTAGATTGGAAAACACCAATGAAACTGATGAAAGTAGGAACGGGCCGCAAGGTGCGTTCTGGTGAAGATGTAGCTGTATTAACCATCGGCCCAATCGGAAACAATGCACTTACTGCATGTGAAAGATTAGAGGAACAAGGGGTTAGCGCTGCATTATATGATATGCGTTTCGCAAAGCCAATCGATGAAACGCTTCTGCACGAGGTGTTCAGCAAATTCAAACATGTGATTACCGTTGAAGATGGATGTATCCAAGGCGGAATGGGTAGTGCTGTACTAGAGTTTATGGCCGACAACGGTTATCAAGCTTCGGTGAAGCGTCTAGGTATTCCAGACAGATACATTGAGCACGGAACACAAGATGAGTTGTATGCTGAATGCGGATACGATGCAGATGCAATCGTGGCAACAGCACTAGAGATGACCGAGTCGATGAGAGGCGGTCGTTCTATCGCAACAAATTTCTAAGACTTTTTAAAGACAGGCACAGTAGAGCAAGGTTCACCAAACATGATGGACTTTGCCACTGGCTGTAAATGTGTGACCAAATCTGCATAAGCGGATGCTGGTACTTCTTTGTCCGCACAACCTTTGATCACCAAGCGCTGATCTGCGTATTGGTTTTTTTCTAAAGAAAAAATAAGATCTCTAAAAATAGCTGACTCCATTTCAGAAGGAGTTCCGATGTGAATGCGTTTTGCAATGCCCGTGAGACTAGAGCTGACGAGCATAAACGCCCAGTGAGGGATGATGGCATCGGCGCTGCAGTAAACAGCGACATATGCATCTTGGTAAGTCGACCAATCGTGTTCTTTTAGATATGCACGAAAATCTTTTTCCTTCAACGCAAGTCCTTGCCAGAGTAGATCTTTCAGGTCAAAGTTCATTCGCTTTCCTTCAGGATAGAACTCTTCAAGATTGATAGTAACCAATCCGCTTTTCGCTACCTTATTTACTATTTCATCCATGACGCAAAGATACGATGTAGAGTGATGATAAGAGGTTGAAGATGATTTGTAAAAAATGAAAAAACCCCGCGATAGCGGGGTTTTTCAAGTATATGAGAAAATATTATTTTTCTTTAGAACCAACGAGCACTGTCACACAGCCTTCGTGTTGGATAGCGGATTCCTGTTTCGGAACACGCACCTTAACGATGAGTTGTTGTGTATTCGACATTTTAAAGTCGAACAGTGATTTGTTGTCAGCTGTCTTGCTGCTGTAGATCATTTCATCATTGGTGTCAACGATTTCGAATTCTACATCACCGAGAACAGGGTGTGAACCAACAACGATGCGGTATTCTTTTCCTGAGTAGAACGTCAGAAGAAGTTCTGCTTCGTCGCCAGGTACGAGTACTGCTGAATTGTAATTGTCGTTTTGTACGTATCCATCTAGAAGAGGAAGGCACTTGTTCTTAGTGAACGCGCGACATTGTGCATCTGCTAAACCAGGTAGGAGAAGCAAGAGAGGAATTATGAATCGAACTAGTTTCATACTTTTTTGTATTGGGTGGTTACGCGATGTACTTCGAACGGATTTGACCGACTAAGGTTACAATTTTCTTTAAAGTTTCATCACTAATTGAAGTGCTAGACGAGCTTCCGATGGTGAATGTACCGTCTGCGCCCTTTGTAGCTTGAGTCTTTCCACTAGTTGATTGCACTTCTGCATAAAGTGTTTGAAGAGATACGAGATCAGCCTTCATTTCCTTTAAGCTTTCTTTATCACCGAAGCGATCGAAGTATTTGATCAAATTATCAAGTGATAATTTTTGCTCTGCGATACGTGTTTTGATTTGCGCATCACCCTTATCGGCATATCGACCTGTAAGGTGCAAAGCTTCTAACCAACCACCTGCTATAACAAGTGCAGATATCTCTGTACGGTTATTTTCTTTGAGGTAACCATTGAGGTCAGTGTATGCTTCAGAAACGATTTTCATAAGAGAATCGCGGCTATCTTGGCTAGCGTTCAAACGCTCAATGATATCATTTTGAAGAGCACCGTCAACACCCATTTGGCCAGCGAGTTTTTGAGCCGCCGCTAAATAGATAATGCTTTCTTGCTTTTGATCGAACATGCTTGCGTAGCTCAAATCAGCGCCATAGATACCTAGGTTAACTGCTTGTTTTACTTCGCCAGTGTATTTTGATACGTTGTCTGTGCTATTCAACATAGCCAAGTCATACTTGTATCCTTTCTCTTTGATAAGAGATGCCATTTCCATCGGGGCTGGAATCGAGAAGAAAATCTTTTGAAGTTCTTCCATTTTCGCAAGCTCGAGAGAGTCTACGTTTGGTTGAGTGGGTGGCAGGTTGGTATTTGAGCTACCTGAATCACAGGCTGTCAAAACCGCACAAAAGCCAATGGCTACAGCCGCAGGCTTTATCCATTTCAGTTTCTGCATAATTAGTTTATTTTGGGTGGTCATAATACGTGTCAGTAACAAACTGAAAACGAGTTGTAATTTTCTAAATCTCTCGTTTCTACGGGAGCAGTTTCAAAATAGTTATAAAAATTGTGATGTTTATTAAAGAAAAATCACAAAACGCTATTTTAAATGCCCTAACTATCTATTAATGAGCCTGAAGCCAATTAGCTCCATGGTTCATATCGATTTCTAAAGGAACCCTCATCTTCACCGCGCCCATCATTCGTTCTTTAATTATCGGTTTTATAATCTCTAGCTCGCTCAAGTGTACGTCAAAAACAAGTTCATCATGTACTTGCATGATCATTTTTGAACGAAGATTATGCTTTTTCAAATCTTGCTGTATTCCAATCATTGCCAATTTGATAATGTCTGCCGCCGAACCTTGTATGGGAGCGTTAATCGCATTTCGCTCTGCAAAGCCTCGCACTACAGCATTAGCACTATTGATATCTGCTAGATACCTTCTTCTTCCTAAAATAGTTTCAACATATCCCTTTTTTCTTGCAGACTCAATGGTTTCACTTTGATAACTTTTCAATCGTGAGAACTGCTTGAAATATGAATCGATTATTTCTTTTGCCTCGCCTCTTGGAATACCCAAATTTTGAGCAAGCCCAAAAGCTCCTTGACCGTAGATAATACCGAAGTTTACAGCCTTTGCCTTGCTTCGCATCGACTTGTCAACGTCTTCAATAGGCACTCCGAACACTTTAGAGGCCGTTGCGGCGTGGATATCTGCTCCCTGTACGAATGCTTCGCACATGGCCTCATCGTTGCTCAATGCGGCGATAATGCGCAACTCAACTTGCGAGTAATCGGCAGAGAGGATCGTGTATTCTTCATTTCTTGGAATAAATGCTTTTCGAATCTCCTTACCGCGTGATGTTCGAATAGGAATATTCTGAAGGTTCGGATTGTTGCTGCTGAGTCGACCGGTCGCTGCTATCGTTTGCATATAGCTGGTGTGAACGCGCCCAGTATGTGCATTCACAAGTGTCGGTAGTGCATCAACATAGGTTGACTTTAATTTACGCAACTCGCGATAGTCAAGGACTTTTCCAACAATAGGGTGATCGTGTACAAACTTGCTCAAGATCTCTTCTCCCGTAGCGTATTGACCCGTCTTGGTTTTTTTTACTTGATCTGTAATTGCAAGTTTTTCAAAGAGAATAACCCCAAGTTGTTTTGGAGAATCAACATTGAATTGCTCTCCTGCGATTTCATGAATTTCACGCTCTACGGTAATAATCTCTTTTTGTAATTCTTCGGAGTAATGATTTAGAAATGCCTCATCGATTCGCACACCTTCTGTTTCCATCTCCGCAAGCACCGTGATGAGTGGCACCTCTACTTCATTGAAGAGTTTGCGTAACTCACCCTTCTCAAGCTCGGGAGAGAACTTCTCTTTTAATTGCAAAGTAATATCGGCGTCTTCAGCAGCATAATCCTTGATTTCAGAAGGAGACAGATCAGCCATAGAGCCTTGATCTTTTCCTTTTTTCCCAATTAATGTTTCAATAGAAACTGGCTGATACCCGAGGTACTGCGCGCTAAGCACATCCATTCCATGCTTGCCATCTGGGTGAATTAAATAGTGCGCTACCATGGTGTCGAATATTTTATTCTTCACCGAAACGCCATATTTCACTAGCATTTTATAATCATACTTCACATTTTGACCAATGAGTTCTTTTGACTCATCTTCAAAAATAGGAGCGAATGCTGCGAGGGTTTTTTTAGCCTCGTTCTCATCTCTAGCTAGAGAAACGTAGTATGCCTTATGAGCCTCTACGCTGAAAGACATTCCAACGAGAAAAGCGTTGATAGGCTCAATATCACTGGTCTCCGTATCGAAACAAAATGAATCACTTTTCTTCAAAAGAGAAATTAGTTCTTCTTGTTGTTGCGCTGTTTCTATGAGGATGTATTCGTGATCAACATCGGCGATGGTTTTTAAGTTGGCTGGCGCTTCCGGAGACGGCGCAGTTTCTACGTCATCATCACCAAACAATGAACCTTGTTTTGCTTCTCCACCCTTGGCTCCTGGCTCTTCGCCGAGTATTCTTTTAGCCAGTTGACGGAACTCAAGTTCTTCGAAAATTTCTTTGATCTCTTCTTTATTGACTTCTGTTAAACGCAGCGACTCCTCGTCGAGAGGCGTTGGTGCATCTAATAAAATCGTTGCTAATTTTTTGGATAAAATAGCTTGGTCCTTGAAGTTCTCTACGTTCTCTTTTTGTTTTCCTTTTAGCTGGTCAGTGTTTTCTAAAAGCCCTTCTAGGGAGCCAAACTGCTTCAATAATTTCACTGCAGTTTTCTCACCAACACCAGGAATACCGGGAATATTATCTACGGCGTCGCCCATCATACCGAGAAGGTCGATCACTTGATCCACACGTTCAATATCAAATTTTGCAAGTACTTCTGGAACACCGAGTACCTCTGCTTTTCCGCCCTGGTAGCCTGGTTTGAATACGAAAATATTGTCACTCACCAACTGACCGTAGTCTTTATCGCTGGTCATCATGTAAGTGAGAAAACCTTCTTTTTCTGCAAGCTTTGCAAGCGTTCCTACCACGTCATCCGCTTCATAGCCTGGAGCCATGAGAATCGGTATGTTAAACGCTTCGATAATGCGCATGATCCAGGGCACAGATAACTTGATATCTTCTGGTGTTTCGTCGCGATTTGCTTTGTATGCTTCGTAATCAATTTCACGCAATGTTTGCTCTGGTGCATCGAATACAACCGCTATGTGCGAAGGCTTTTCATTATTGATAATATCCAATAGCGTGTTTGTGAAACCAAACATTGCAGAGGTGTTGAGTCCTTTGGAATTAATGCGTGGTGCGCGAATAAATGCGTAGTAAGCGCGGAAGATTAAAGCATATGCGTCGAGAAGAAAAAGTTTCTTAGGATGTTCCTTGGTAATCATTCTGCGATAATACAAAAGTTAGCGACAAAAAAATCCCGCAAAGTGCGGGATTCAATTTTATTTAATAGTTCTATTTTACAATCCGAACCAGGTACAGATCCAGTAGAATACTGCGCCCATTAATGCACTGATTGGAATAGTGATAATCCAAGCAATAAGTAGCTTGCCCGTCACACCCCATTTAACAGCACTGATTCTTTTTGTAACACCCACACCGATGATTGAACCGGTGATAGTGTGTGTTGTAGAAACAGGAATACCTTTAATGACTTCGCCACCAATTTTCCAAGGGAATTTCATTCCCTCTGTGAAGAAAAGAGTAACAGCACCAGCAGTCTCAGCAGCTACACCTTCAAACGGAGTAACCTTGGTGATTTTCGCACCCATTGTTTTTACGATTTTCCAACCGCCCGACATGGTTCCAATGGCAATCGCTGCATAGCATGAAAGCGGCACCCAGTTTGGCATTTCTTTCATGCTGGTGATATTACCATTCGCAATCAAAGCGACACTGATGATACCCATTACTTTTTGCGCATCGTTACCACCGTGACCGATAGAGAACGCTGCTGAAGAGAACAATTGGAAACGTTTGAACCAATGGTTCGCACTAGTCGCACTCAATGAGCTCAAGAACAAGGTGAAAATACCAATGACAACAACGATGAAACCAAGCAATATCCACTTGAAGTTGTGGCCGTGGAACATCACTTTCAACCAATAACTTTCGAAGTCAGATTTGAGATTGCTCATGTCAAATCTTTCCTTTTCAGGAGAGGCTTCGGTGATTTTGTGACTATCAGTAATGGTGTAAGCTACTTCAATTTTTTTACCTAAATATTTATTTACAGAATCCGTCAAAGCCGCACTCACATTTGCTTCTTTCACATCCTTCATAAAGTCTGTGCGAATCGTGTATATGGTGCCAGTTTTGTCTTCCGTACCTGTGCTGTCCTTTCCAGCCTTTACAACAGGTGCGTATTCCTTAAGCTCTGCGTTTTTAAAAGTGAGGCTTTTTTTCAAAGCGTCTTTATCTACTTTCTCAGCAAACTTTATTGTATACGAATGAGCACCGTTGAAGTCTTTTTGAAACTCGAGAGAATTCCAAACAGCGAGTGAAACCGAAATAATAATTGCAGCTGAAACGATTTTCATCCAAGGTCCTTTTCTGAAAGAGTTTAGGAACCAGATTGAGATCAAGTACGCCATAATCATACCTGCAACTGGAGCTACAAAGATGAAGATTGCAGTGGCAGCAACGACACCGCCACGTACTGCTTCCCATCCAAATGCAGCAAGAAACGCTCCTGCGAATCCGCCGATCAATGTGTGAGAAGAACTAGAAGGAATTCCATACCACCAAGTGATAAGGTTCCATGCAATTGCTGAAAGAAGTCCTGCAAAAATCATCGGTAGCGGATGCATGTCTGGCGACGTAAATTGATCGTGAACCGTTTTTGCAATGGTGTTAGCTACGCTATGATCTTTGAAAATAAAGAAGGCAATAAAGTTGAAAAACGCTGCCCAAACAACCGCTTGAAAAGGCGAAAGTACCTTCGTCGAAACAACAGTTGCAATGGAGTTAGCCGCATCATGGAAACCATTGATGAAATCGAAAATCAATGCAAGCGCAATGATGACGATCAGAAAAGTAGAATATTCCATAGAAATGCGGAATTATGAGTTTTTCACGAGGATGGATTCCAATACATTGGCTACATCTTCGCATTTATCGGTTGCTGTTTCGAGGTTTGAAAGAACTTCTTTCATTTTAATCAATTCCAACGCTGGAACTTCATCAGCAAATAAACGAGCGATTGCTTCATCGAACAAATCGTCTGCGTGATTTTCCAATGAATTGATGCGAACGATTGCATCGCGCACACGGCCCGCATTGCGCATGTTACGCATGTCTTTTACAGCAGCATCTACTTCGATTACTTGCTTAAGAAGTACTTCGCTCAAGAGCTCCATTGTTTTTGAAAACTCTTCTACATTGTATAATTCAATTCGTGAAGCAGTACCTTGGATATAATCGGCGATATCGTCGATACAAGTCGCCAATTCGTGAATGTCTTCTCTGTCGAAAGGTGTGATGAAGTTGCTAGAAAGCTCTAAGAAAATGCGGTGAGTAATTTCATCTCCAACATTTTCCAATTCCTTAACTTTACGGATGATCGTTAGCTGTTCAGCCTTGTCCGCAGTAGTGAAAAGTCGATTGAACTCGCGTGCTTGTTCTACGAGGTTTTCGGTATCTTCTGCGAATAGATCGAAGAAGAGTCCATTTTTTGGAACGAGGAAAGAGAAGATTTTGCTAATACCCATTTGATTGGTTGTTTTTTTTTCTGCTTTGGCGCGTCGCGAAGGTCTTGAAGGCATGTTAAGGGAATATTAAGAAGACGATTTATTATTAAAAGTTTAATTGGGCTTGAATCCTCATGAGGTTTCCTTTTTGCTTGTTGTCAGGGTTTTGTTTGTCCTCATATCTTCTAGAGGAAATGGTATATGCAACAAGGAGCTCAAAATTCTTTACAGGTTGCCACTCGATTCCTGACTCGATTTCATTCACTTTATAGCTTCTTGCATCTCTTTCGTGTTTTTTTCCGCCCTCATAATATTGGATTCTCGAATAAGGGAAAATGTTCTGATCCTTTATTTTGATGCGATAGTTGAGCATTACAAATCCACCGGTTAGATCTTGTGTTTCAATGCTGTCCGTGGTCGTGTTGAATTCAGGTCCTTTACCAATGGTGTATTCGGCCATGATACCAAAGGGTTTTGGATATACCACCAATGAAGCTGCAACTCTTTGATCGAGATAATTTCTGTCACCAGTAGTTTTTGTTCCGGAGCTAAGTTGGTCTGTTGGGATTACAAACCTGCCTGTATATGCTTGGATTCCTGGCTCGATGATTTGGTTGCCAATCGTAAAAGGATATGATAAACGTGATACAACGTGAAGTGAGTTGTTGAGCTCTGGTCTATTTGCTGTTTGACCGTTGTATGCGCCGAATGCAAACACGCCATAGTCGCCAGATCCTTTTAATCCGTCTGCAACAAGGCTAGAGAATAATTGTCGGGTTTTAACTGGAGCCCAATAGAAGAAAGCACCGAGATCACGTTCGTTCGAAACAGCGCTGTTTGTGGCGTCTGCGCGGTCTAGCGGCAAACGATTTTGGCTGGACTGCATATTTTCAAATCCATATGGGACTTTACTTTGACCGATTCTAACTCGAAAGGAATTATCTTTTGTCAATCCAACATCAAAGTATGCGTCGCGAAGTTGACCAAAATGCAACCCTGTCGAAGAAGCACTTGAAGCAAAGTCGGGTTGGATGTAGAAATAAACCCGTTCATTTACTTGTCCGAAGAAAATGAGTCGAACTCGTCTTAGAAAGAAGCCTCCGTTTTTTCCCCAAGAGCGATCACATTGTTCACAACCTAGATCTTCGTTTGTTTCAAATAGTCTATTGTAGCGCACTTGAGAGTAGCCTCTTAGTTGAATGGATTCGTACCACTTTTTGGTTGGGGCTTTTGCTTTTGTGCTGTCTTGTGCCACTTGCGTATGCGCTAAAGGGCTAGACAAAAGTGCCATAACAATGATTGCTAGGGTTGGGAGGAGAGTTTTGCGGTTTGGTAACACGGCTCTAACATATTGGTTATGGGCCGCAAAACTAATTTAACAAACAAGGGTGTTTGTTTGGTTAAAATGACCAATATGTTAAGTTAATGTTACGTAGAAGAGGGTTAGATTTTCTTCAAACGCCATTTTCCAAAAGTCATATAATACCAACTAACCGCAAGGAGCGACAGCCAATACACCCATTCACTCATCCATCCAATGGTGATGGAAAGATGCATTTTATTTAGAACCACATAGACGAATATGGAATAAAGGACTATAGCTACTGTTTCTCCAATTAGTGTGATACGTGTATTTCCTGTACCCACCACAGCATTTACCCAAATACAACTGAAGCTCATGATTAAAAGCGCACTGGAAACCACCCGAATGACAGGCATCGCGTCGGCTACAAAGAGATCACCTTGACCAAAAAGAGCAAAGAAACTTTTTGGAAAAATATTGAGAAGTGAAAACATGACGAATGAAAAGAGCATGCTCAGTCGCACTATTTTTTTTGTCACAGGGATCACTTCTTCAATTTTTCCTTGACCCATCACATTGCTGACCATGGCGGTCGTGGCACTCGCAAAGGCCCATGTAAAGCAGCCGAAAAACCCGAACACCGTTCGCATGAGTGAGCTAATAGCAAGTTCCCGAGCGCCGTATTGTTCGATGGATAAATAGAAGTATTCCCACGCTACAACGCTAATCAGGAATTGTAAGATGAGAGGAAATGAGACCTCGAGAATTTGCCAGATTAATTTCCAATCAGGAATAAAAGTGAGCGAAATAGATACTTGATTTTTTACGGAAGGCAATCTTAAAAGCCCTATCACCACTGCTAATCCACCAAACTCTGCAATGATGCTCGCGTAAGCCGCACCCATGTAGCCAAGTTCGGGCATTCCATATTTGCCATAAATTAATCCATAGTCAAAGAAGATGTTGAGGAAGGTTTCTACAGCTGTCCCAATGACTAGAAATTTACTTTGATTGATACCAACAAGCAGCGCATTTCTCAATTGATAAAGCAAGAGGAAGGGCAGCCCCCAAATTCTCACGGACAGAAAATTCGTTGTCATTTCCAATCGCTCGGGATCACTGATCACCGCTTTGAAAATCATGGGAGCGATGAGACTAGTGAAGAATATAGCAATTGCGCTAATGGTGAGGGCAATGAGAATGCCTTGTTGAAATAAGAATCCAATGGCTTTCGGGTTGTTTTCTCCCGCACGACGCGAGATCAACGCCTGCAAGCCACTGTTCAAACCGTGACCAATGACAGAGAAAATGAGATAATACACACCGGTAATCCCTGCAATGGCTAATACTTGCTCACCTAATCCACCTAAAAAAATGAGGTTGGTGATGAAGTTTATTTGTGGCACAAACAACGAAGCACTGATAGGGAGAGCTAGCGCTAGAATCTGCTTGTAGCTTGTGTTTAACTGTAGAGAAGACGACATATTTCGCAAAGATAGCGGAATCTCGAGGCCCTAATTTTCCCATTCAAGACATGTATTGCCCTAGCTGTGTTGATATTCTTGTTTATAAGTGTTAAAATTAGTATTTTAGCTACGCCTTAAGAGAAATAAGGCAGACAAAGAACCTTAGCCAATTACTAGTTTTCAGATGAGCCAAAATGTTACTCCTGCCTTTGGTGGCACTAATCTTTTCTTTTTCGTTTGATTAAATCAGTACGACATATCGTGCTGAATATGGCTAGGCTCGCGGCTTTGCTGATACTTACTTTGACTTTTTCTAGTGAAACATTGGCGACAAGAGTATCATGGGAGTTTGAAAAACCCGCTGTTTTATTGCCACCTTCGAATGATAACCCTTGTTCTCCAATTTCTTTAACTGCAGGCGCCACTTGCTCCTATCTGAATTATAACAACAATACAGCGACGGCCACAACGGGTGTCACAGCGCCTGGTTGCGCCAATTATGTGGGCGCAGATGTTTGGTTTTCGGTGGTAGTTCCTGCTTCTGGTGCTGTGACTGTTGATTTGCAAACAGGCACCATTACTGATTCGGGAATGGCTTTTTACACGGGCATTTCTTGCACAGCTTTGACGCTATTAGAGTGTGATGATGATGATAGTGCCAATGGAAATATGTCTAGCATTACACGAACAGGGCTAACCCCTGGCTCTACCTTGTTTGTTCGCGTTTGGGAATATGGAGGTGACCTCCAAGGAACCTTCGGAATTTGCGCAACAGCCCTTCCGCCACCACCACCTGCTCCTGCCAACGATAATCCTTGTGGTGCACTCGTTCTTAATGCACAAACAGCTTGCACTTACATTGCTGGAACAACTGTTTCAGCAACAAACACTGCCGTTGCTGATCCATTATGTGCCTTCATGAATGGTGCAGGAGATGTGTGGTATTCTACAGTAGTACCTGCGTCTGGTGCTATTACTGTTGATTTACAAACAGGCACGATCACCGATTCTGGTATGGCGATTTATACTGGTACCTGTTCTTCACTTACACTTTTAGAGTGTGATGATGATGATAGTGCGAATGGTGCTATGTCGAGTATTACAAGATCAGGACTCACACCTGGTAGCACCATTTTCATTCGTGTTTGGCAGTTTGGTGGAGGAACAGGCGGAACGTTTGGAATATGTGTGCAGGCATTACCACCACCTCCCCCATGTTCCGATTGCTCTACCGCCACGAGCATAGCAAGCTTGCCCTTCACAATGAATGCAACTACTTGTGGAGGTTGCAACAGTGTGTTAAGCGGGGCGGGCTGTACCTCAGCTTATCTCGGAGGAGAGGATTATCTTTTTCAATATACTCCCACAGTTACACAAAACGTAAACATTGCCCTTTCAGGTACTCTTACTTGGACGGGCCTTTTCGTTACTAATGGATGTCCTACAAGTGGAGGCACATGCGTCGGTACTGCTACGAGTATTGCAGGAAATCCTGTGCTCAACAACGTAACACTCACTGCTGGTCAGACCTATTTTTTTATTGTGGATACATATCCCTCACCAGACTGCACGCCATTCACGATTTCAGTTGGTGTAGCTGGTCCACCGCCGCCGCCAAATGAGAATGGTGACTCATGTACTAACGCAACTCCATTCTGTACCGGAACATCTTATAATTTCCCTAATAATACAGGCCAGGCTGGCCTTGGCGCGATTAATTGTTTGTTCTCTTCGCCAAACCCTGTTTGGTACTACATGCAAATTGAGGATTCTGGAGAACTCAATATGAGTATTTCACAAACAAATACTGGAGGAACACCTATTGATGTTGACTTCAATCTTTGGGGACCTTTCACATCTCAAGCAGATGGATGCTCGCAGATTACAGCCGGAATTGCTCCAAGTGTCGATTGTAGTTTTTCTGCATCAGCATTCGAAGAGGCTAATATTCCCAATGCAATTGCTGGAGAATTTTATGTGCTATTGCTTACTAATTTTTCTGGGCAAGCAGGTACGATTAGTTTTAATAATCTTGGAACAAGCACAGCAACAACAAACTGTGCATTGTTATGTAACATCACCAATCTCACAGCGACTCCTACAGCGTGTTCGCCTTCAACAAATACTTTTGATTTAAACGGTGTGATCACTGTGGCGAATCCTCCAAATTCTGGAGTGCTAACAGTGACGAGTAGTTGCGGAGGATCTGTTACGATACCTCAGCCTTGGGGAGCAAACATTCCTTACACATTACCCGCGCTCACGCCGACGGGCGGGGCTTGTACTGTTACTGCTACATTCTCAGAAGATGCTACATGCACGCGTACTCAAAACTTTACTTCGCCTGCGCCATGCAGTTCTGTAGTGTTGAATTGTCCTCAATACGCAAGCACTTCAGTCAGCCCCAATGTTGCGTGTGCTAATCAAACATATTACTTGGAAGTAGAAAATACAGGATGTAATGGAACAGTAACTTTCAACGTAGTTGGAAATTATGGTTCGGCTTGGGCGGACGAAATCACATGGAGTGTTGTAAGCAACTTGACAGGAGGTGTTGTTGCTAGCGGCGGACCAGGAGTTAATGGTGGGGCTATTAATACTACAGTAGGGCCGCTCAATGCAAACCTACTAGGAACGGTATTTACCTTAAATGTCTTCGATAGTTTTGGAGATGGATTTAGTGCTGGAGGTACTATTTCCATTACTCAAAATGGAATCACCATTGCAGGTCCGATTACAGGCAACTTTGGAGCAAACGGGTCTTCAATTTTTGGCGCCAATGTGATTATTTCTGCGGCAACGATGACGATCAATACGCCGAGCGGAAACGTTGTGGCCATCGCACAAAATTGTAATGATTTTAGAGTTCCAATCACATTAGAGAATGATAATTTTTGCAACACGATTAATGTAAATCTTCCATGGACAATTGTTTGTAACGCTACGGGAGCAACACTTTCAAGCGGTTCACAAAACATTACTGTTCACCCAAGCGTACCAAACGATGCGAGTGACGTTGTTGATATTACATGGAATTCAAGCACTTGTCAATGGCAAGTAAATGGAGCAAACGATTGCGACCTGCTCGACATTGGAAATCTATTTACTATTAGTCCTAATCCACTATCGTTGCCTGCGGCGAATTGTACCTCAGGATCAAGAACATTTACGGTTGATTATCTCGGGATTTCTGGTGGACCAGATTGTTGCGAGACAGGCGGTCCCCTTGAACAAGTGGTGTATGATCAATCATTCCCTAGCGCTTCTGCAGTCGTAGCTTCTAGTCCTTTTGGTGGAATCAACAACTCAGCGTATTTGGTGATTCCAGGAAACAACATTGGTGGCGAAGCAACAAGTATTTCATTAGACATTGATTTAACAGGCTACTGCTTCAATCCGCCCGGTGCTCCAACGGCATCAGACTATTGGATCACAGTGATTGCTGACGGAGTAATCATTTATGACGGACAGTCTGTAAACCCGGGACCTGTGTCTACTTCATTACTTTTTGATATTTCAGCTTTTCCATTTGGCTATAATTCTAATACAGATATTGAGATCTATGTCTATCCAAATGCTTTTTCAAATACACCTGGAACAATTTTTACGACATATAATCCAAGTGCAAATTGCGCTTCTCTAGCGGATGGTGTGTGGACAGGTCAACTCACGGCTGTGATAAATGCAACGTTTGAAGAACTTGCACCTACTCCAACTAACTGCACGTTTGCAGAAACACTTGCATTTGATTGTTGTGATTACACACCAGTCACTAATGTGAGTCAGAATATTTGTAATGGAAATGCGATGACACAACTTGCTTCATGGCAAGCAACAGTGAACGCATCATTAAACTCTTGTATCTCATATTCGAGTGTCACGCCAGTTGCGGGATCTGTATTGCCCAATAACTTATTTCCAACAGGGGTAAACAATACCACTTCTCCCATTACACAAACAGTTAGTGCTTATGCCTATTGTGATGCAAACGGCAGTGGAACGGTGAATGTAGGAGATACCTACTCTTTGATTAGTACTTATTCAGTAACGATTTATCCGAATGCCAATGCGAATATCTCATACAATGGAGCTCCTTATTGTACAGATATTACTGCCGCTCAGTTACCAGTATTTTCGGGCACTACCGGTGGTACTTACTCAGCGCTACCATCAGGGTTGAGTATCAACGCCACTACAGGAGCTATCAATCCTAGCGCAAGCAGTGCGGGTACTTACACTGTAAATTATACTATTCCTGCCAACGCGGGTTGTCCTGCATACGTTGTATCAACAACGGTTACCATTACTGCTCTTCCTCCGATTCCAACACTCACACCAGAAGAGCCGTGTGCAAATACGCTGCTAGATTTCGTTGCAGGGAACGGAGTGCAGTTTGAGTTTTTTGTAGATGGTGTTTCGCAAGGTCCGCCTTCATCGAACACAACATTCACAACAACAGGATTACCAGAAGGCACAGAAGTCTGTGTAGAATCTTCAAACGTTGCTCCCTTTGTTTTAGAAGGAAATATTATAGAACCACAATGGGGAAGCGCACTTGCTAAATCTGCTGGAGGCCCTGCTACTAGCGGGTTTGGAGCTGGTAATAATTTAGACGCAGTGTTTATCAAAAACATGAATGACGTTCTTTATGGAGCGGTAGCGTCTGCTGTTGTCAATAATTCCAACAACAGAATTTTGATGTTTATTGATTGTGAAGTAGGTGGCCACAACTCACTTTCAACTTGGACGAATCGAACTAACGCGCCATATTATTCCGTAGAAAACTTATCAAGTGGAATCACATTCGATACAGGCTTTGCTCCAGATTATGTGCTTGCAATGAACCAAGCAACAGGAGATGCATTTTTTGATCTCTATCATTTAAATAGCAATACAAATAATTATCTCGGCTCTGCTAATACATCTCCAACCTTGGGATATGTTGCAAACGCTGGTGTTGGAGATAACACAAAAGGTTTTGAATTTGCAATTCCATTTAATGCACTTGGAAATCCTTCTGGAAGTATTCAAGTTTTCCTAATGCTAGTAAACGATCCAGGATTTGGTGTTCCAACTTTTTTAAGCAATCAATTCCTAACTCCTGCAAGTGCAGCGCAAGCGAACTATGGCGCAGGAGCAGTGAATTTTGGCATTGAGCCACCACAGCCTATACTATTTCCACTCAGTGCAGATTGCGTTTCGCAAGCCTGTGTGATAGTCAACCCAGAAACTTTAACCACCCCTATATATCACGATTAATTTATACTACCATGAGAAAAATGCTTAACCACGTAGTGCTACTTCTGCTGTCTTTGATAGCAGTGAGCTCCTACGCACAAACGGACAGCAGTGCTCCTCAAATCCTCTGCGTAGGCTCAGTTGAGCCATACCAAGTGGATTATACGGAAAACGGCGGCGCCGGTACTGCGGGATCGACCTATGTTTGGACGATTATTACTCCAGGCTTTACAGGGACGATCACCACCAACCAAGGACCTAGCGGCAGCAGCAACAGAATAGAAATTGACTGGGGTACAACACCTCCTGGCACCTACATTCTTCAAGTAATAGAAGAAGCAAGCGGCTGTCCTGGCGATCCTATTCAACTTGCAGTGCAGTTGGATCCAGAGGTGACTCCAACATTTGCACAGCTCGGACCATTCTGTCAAAACAGCAGTGCACCAGGATTACCATCCACTTCAAATGAAGGCATCACAGGAACATGGGCGCCTTCAACTATTAGTACAGCAACAGCAGGAACATTCACATTTACGTTTACACCAGATCCTGGACAATGTGCTTTACCAACAACAATGGATATTACAATTGATCCGGAAATTACTCCAGCCTTTGCTGCGATTCCGAACATTTGTCAAAATAGCACAGCACCAACGCTTCCAACAACATCAACCAATGGTGTAACAGGAACATGGTCGCCATCAACAATAAACACTGCAGTTGCAGGAACAGTTACTTACACGTTCACACCAACAGCTGGATTGTGTGCTGTGCCAGTGACAATGGACATCACCATTGATCCGGAGCTAACACCAACGTTTGCACAGATTGGCCCTCTATGTCAGAACTCTACAGCACCAGCGCTTCCAACAACATCACAAAATGGTGTAACCGGAACCTGGTCGCCATCAACGATCGACACATCGGTGAGTGGAACATTCACATTTACTTTCACACCAAGTCTTGGGCAGTGCGCAGTTACAACAACGATGACTGTTGTTATTGATACTGAAATATCACCAGTATTTACTTCTATAGCGCCACTGTGTCAAAACGCATCAGCGCCAATACTTCCAACGGTTTCAAACAATGGCATTACAGGTGTATGGTCGCCATCGACTGTTGATACAGCTACACCTGGAACGGTTACATACACGTTCACTCCAGACCCAGGACAGTGCGCGATTCCAACTACAATGGATATAGTCATCAACCCACTTCCAACAGTAGATGCAGGTGCGGATGAAACTATTTGTAATGGAGAAAGCGTGACACTTACAGCAAGTGGTGCAACGACTTACGTGTGGAGTCCAACAACAGGAATTACACCAACTACAGGCCCTACGGTTACGGCTAACCCAACATCAACCACCACTTATACGGTGACAGGAACTGATGCGAATGGATGTGTAGACACAGATACAGTAGACGTGATTGTCAATCCAATTCCAACGACTTCACCAATTTTCCATAACTAATTTTTCTTGTAAAAAAACAGAATGAACGTTCGGTTAGGTATCATATTAGTGTTTGTCGCAGTGCTTTCTGCACTGAGCTCATCTTGGGCTCAGACGGATAGTGTGTGCGTATCAAACCCTATCGGTACCTATCATGTGGTAGGGTGGAATGGTAGCACCTTCACATGGGATACGGGTGGAGACGGAGTCATTCTGAATGGACAAGGAAATGATAGTATCACAGTGGCTTGGAATGCAAGTGTCGGCACGTATACATTAAGTGTTTTTGAAACGAGCATCGATGGATGCGACGGTCCAACACAGTATTTGACCATTGAAATGATTGAATATTTTGAGGAAGTCGATGTACAAATCTGCACGGGCCAAAACTATACTTTGCCAGACGGAGTAGTGGTGAATACAGATGGAACATACGACGCGACGCTTGTTTCAGTGTTGGGATGTGATTCAGTGATCAGAACAAATCTTACGGTTACAGACGTTCTCACATCGACCACAGACGTTACTATCTGCAGCAATCAAGTTCCTTACAATTGGAACGGCGTTGACTACAACGCGGCTGGATCATACACCGCAAACTTGCTGACCGTAGCGGGTTGTGATAGTGTTGCGACATTGAATCTTTCGATTAATGATGTGCTTACATCAACCACAGACATCACTATTTGCAGTAATCAAGTTCCTTACAATTGGAACGGTGTTGACTACAGCATCGAAGGAACATACACCGCGAACTTATTGACTGTAGCGGGTTGTGATAGTGTTGCGACATTGAATCTTTTGATTAATGATGTGCTCACATCAACCACAGACGTTACTATCTGCAGCAATCAAGTTCCATACAATTGGAATGGAGTTGATTATTCAAGCGAAGGAACGTACACAGCGAACCTTTTGACCGTAGCGGGTTGTGATAGTGTTGCGACATTGAATCTTTCGATCAATGATGTTCTCACATCAACCACAGATGTTACTATTTGCAGCAACCAAATTCCTTACAATTGGAACGGTGTTGACTACAGCTCGGCGGGAACATACACCGCGAACTTGTTGACCGTGGCGGGTTGTGATAGTGTTGCGACGTTGAATCTTGCGATCAATTATGTTCTCACATCAACAACGGACATCACCATTTGCAGCAACCAAGTTCCTTATTCGTGGAACGGAGTTGACTACAGCTCGGCAGGAACATATACCGCGAACCTATTGACCGTTGCGGGTTGTGATAGTGTTGCGACATTGAATCTTTCGATTAATGATGTCCTTACATCAACAACGGATATCACCATTTGCAGCAATCAAATTCCTTACAACTGGAATGGAATTGATTACTCGACCGCAGGAACATACACCGCGAACCTAATGACCGTAGGGGGTTGTGATAGTGTTGCGACATTGAATCTTGCGATCAACGATGTTCTCACATCGACAACAGACATTACTATTTGCAGTAACCAGGTTCCTTACAATTGGAATGGTGTTGACTACAGCGCAGCGGGAACATACACCGCGAACCTATTGACTGTTGCGGATTGCGATAGTGTTGCAACGTTAAATCTTTCGATCAACGATGTACTTACATCAACCACGGACATTACCATTTGCAGCAACCAAGTTCCTTACAACTGGAATGGAGTTGATTATTCAACTGAAGGAACATACACTTCGAATCTATTGACGGTGGCGGGTTGTGACAGTATTGCAACATTGAATCTTTCGATTAATGATGTCCTCACATCAACCACAGACATCACCATTTGCAGCAACCAAGTTCCTTATTCGTGGAACGGAGTTGACTACAACGAAGCCGGAACATACACCGCGAACCTGTTGACCTTAGCGGGTTGTGATAGTATTGCGACATTGAATCTTGCGATCAATGATGTTCTCACATCAAGCACAGACATTACCATTTGCAGCAATCAAGTTCCTTACAATTGGAACGGTTTTGATTATTCAACCGAAGGAACATACACTGCCAATCTGTTGACAGTCGCGGGTTGTGATAGTATTGCAACATTGAATCTTGCAATCAACGATGTACTTACATCAACCACAGACGTTACTATTTGTAGCAACCAAGTTCCTTACAATTGGAATGAAACAGATTATTCAACCGCAGGAACATACACTGCGAACCTGTTGACGGTGGCGGGTTGTGATAGTGTTGCGACACTGAATCTTGCAATCAACGATGTTCTTACATCAACCACAGACATTACCATTTGCAGCAATCAAGTTCCATACAATTGGAATGGTGTTGACTACAGCACCGCAGGTACATATACCTCGAACTTATTGACGGTTGAGGGTTGTGATAGTATTGCGACATTGAATCTTTCGATTAATGATGTGCTCACATCAATAACAGATATCACCATTTGCAGCAATCAAGTTCCTTATAATTGGAATGGAGTTGACTACATCGCCGCGGGAACATACACCGCGAACTTGTTGACTTTTGCGGGTTGTGATAGCATTGCAACATTGAATCTTGCAATCAACGATGTACTTACATCAACCACAGACGTTACTATCTGCAGCAATCAAGTTCCATATTCTTGGAACGGCGTTGACTACAGCTCGGCAGGAACCTACACAGCCAATCTATTGACTGTTGCGGGATGTGATAGTGTTGCAACTTTAAACTTGTCTATCAATCCGACACTCACATCAACAACAAACATCACGATTTGCAGCAATCAAGTTCCTTACAATTGGAATGGTGTTGACTACATCGCCGCGGGAACATACACCGCGAACTTGTTGACCGTAGCGGGTTGTGATAGTGTTGCGACATTGAATCTTTTGATCAACGATGTGCTTACATCGACCACAGACATTACGATTTGCAGCAATCAAGTTCCTTACAATTGGAACGGAGTTGACTACAGCACGGCAGGAACATATACCGCGAACCTATTGACGGTGGCGGGTTGTGATAGTGTTGCGACACTAAATCTTGCGATCAATGATGTTCTCACCTCAAGCACAAACATTACCATTTGTAGCAATCAAGTTCCTTACAATTGGAATGGTGTTGACTACAGCGCAGCAGGAACATACACCGCGAACCTATTGACGGTGCCGGGTTGTGATAGTGTTGCAACATTGAATCTTTTGATCAACGATGTACTTACATCAACCACAGACATCACTATTTGCAGCAATCAGGTTCCTTACAATTGGAATGGAGTTGACTATTCAACGGCAGGAACATACACTGCCAATCTATTGACCGTAGCGGGTTGTGATAGTATTGCAACATTAAACTTGTCAATCAATCCAACGCTGACGTCCACTACAAACATCACTATTTGCAGCAACCAAGTTCCTTACAACTGGAATGGAGTTGACTACAACGCAGCGGGAACATATACCTCGAACCTATTGACGGTGGCGGGTTGCGATAGTGTTGCGACATTAAACTTGTCGATCAATCCGACACTCACATCAACGACAAACATCACCATTTGCAGCAATCAAGTTCCTTATAATTGGAATCGAGTTGATTATTTAACTGCGGGAACATACACTGCCAATCTATTGACTGTTGCGGGTTGTGATAGTATTGCAACGTTGAATCTTTCGATCAATGATGTCCTCACATCAACCACCGACATCACCATTTGCAGCAACCAAGTTCCTTACAACTGGAATGGAGTTGACTACAGTGCAGCAGGAACATACACTGCGAACTTGTTGACCGTAGGGGGTTGTGATAGTATTGCGACATTGAATCTTTCGATTAATGATGTGCTTACATCAACCACAGATATCACCATTTGTAGCAACCAAGTTCCTTACAATTGGAATGGAGTTGACTATAACGCCGTGGGAACATACACCGCGAACTTGTTGACCGTAGCGGGTTGTGATAGTATTGCGACATTGAATCTTTCGATTAATGATGTGCTTACATCAACCACAGACATCACCATTTGCAGCAATCAAGTTCCATACAATTGGAATGGTGTTGACTACAACTCAGCAGGAACATACACCGCCAATCTATTGACTGTAGCGGGTTGTGATAGTGTTGCAACGTTAAATCTTTCGATCAACGATGTACTTACTTCGACCACAGACATCACTATTTGTAGCAATCAAGTTCCATATTCTTGGAATGGAGTTGATTATTCAACTGAAGGAACATACACCGCCAATCTATTGACCGTTGCGGGTTGTGATAGTGTTGCGACTTTAAACTTGTCTATCAATCCGACACTCACATCAACGACAAACATCACCATTTGCAGCAATCAAGTTCCTTACAGTTGGAACGGTGTTGACTACAGCACCGAAGGAACATATACCGCGAACCTATTGACGGTGGCGGGTTGTGATAGTGTTGCAACGTTGAACTTGTCGATCAACGATGTGCTCGCATCAACAACGGATATCACTATTTGCAGCAACCAAGTTCCTTACAATTGGAATGGAGTTGACTATTCAACGGCAGGAACATACACTGCCAATCTATTGACCGTAGCGGGTTGTGATAGTATTGCAACATTAAACTTGTCAATCAATCCAACGCTGACGTCCACTACAAACATCACAATTTGCAGCAACCAAGTTCCTTACAATTGGAATGGAGTTGACTACAATGCAGCAGGAACATACACCGCGAACTTATTGACCATTGCGGGTTGTGATAGCATTGCAACATTAAACTTATCTATCAATCCAACACTCACATCAACTACAAACATCACCATTTGCAGCAATCAAGTTCCTTACAACTGGAATGGTGTTGACTACAGCGCAGCAGGAACATACACCGCGAACTTATTGACGGTGGCGGGATGTGATAGTGTTGCGACTTTAAACTTGTCTATCAATCCGACACTCACATCAACGACAAACATTACCATTTGCAGCAATCAAGTTCCTTACAATTGGAATGGAGTTGACTACACCGCCGCGGGAACATACACCGCGAACTTGTTGACCGTTGCGGGTTGTGATAGCATTGCAACATTAAACTTATCTATCAATCCAACACTCACATCAACTACAAACATCACCATTTGCAGCAATCAAGTTCCTTACAATTGGAATGGAGTTGACTACAATGCAGCAGGAACATACACCGCGAACTTATTGACCATTGCGGGTTGTGATAGCATTGCAACATTAAACTTATCTATCAATCCAACACTCACATCAACTACAAACATCACCATTTGCAGCAATCAAGTTCCTTACAACTGGAATGGTGTTGACTACAGCGCAGCAGGAACATACACCGCGAACTTATTGACGGTGGCGGGATGTGATAGTGTTGCGACTTTAAACTTGTCTATCAATCCGACACTCACATCAACGACAAACATTACCATTTGCAGCAATCAAGTTCCTTACAATTGGAATGGAGTTGACTACACCGCCGCGGGAACATACACCGCGAACTTGTTGACCGTTGCGGGTTGTGATAGCATTGCAACATTAAACTTATCTATCAATCCAACACTCACATCAACTACAAACATCACCATTTGCAGCAATCAAGTTCCTTACAATTGGAATGGAGTTGACTACATCGCCGCGGGAACATACACCGCGAACTTGTTGACCGTAGCGGGTTGTGATAGTGTTGCGACTTTAAACTTGTCTATCAATCCGACACTCACATCAACGACAAACATCACCATTTGCAGCAACCAAGTTCCTTACAATTGGAATGGAGTTGACTACAACGCCGCGGGAACATACACTGCCAATCTATTGACCATTGCGGGTTGTGATAGTGTTGCGACATTAAACTTGTCGATCAATCCGACGTATGCGATTGCTCAGTCTGTTTCTATTTGTCAAGGCGATTCTTATACCCTTCCATCAGGAATTTCTGTCAATGCTGCGGGTACTTATACTTCTAGCTTCCTAAATGTCTTTGGCTGTGATTCGATCATAACAACGAACGTTAGTTTCTATCCTGCACCACAACTTACTTTGACGAATACAACAGGCACCAATACATTGACCTGTGATATAACATCAATCGATATCGCACTTTCTGGAAACGGAGTAACCACTTGGCTGGGTGGGGTGAGTGCACCATTTACAGCACCTGGATCTTATACTGCGCAATTGACCACTTCTAATGGATGCTCTACCACGCAAACCGTTGTTATCAATCAAGATATTGCTCTGCCAAATGGAATTATCTCTGTTCCTGGAAATACAACAACGCTTACATGCAGCACTACAACGATTGATTTAATAGCTGTAGGAGGTTCGACCTACCAATGGCAAAATCCAATGAGTGCTAGCAGCGCAATAACTATTGATGAACCGGGTACTTACACCGTTGAAATTTTTGGACCGAATGGTTGTTCGGTTTTGCAGTCAATAGGCATTGCAATTGATACTATAGCGCCAGTTGCAGGTATTACCAATCTCACTGGCACCGATCTTTTAACTTGTGACCAAACCTCTATTACATTAGAAGCAAGTGGTAACGGGACCTATATCTGGCAGCCAAGTGGAGCAACATCAAGCACGTTAGATGTTACTTCTCCTGCAACATATACGCTCACGGTAACAGCGGCCAATGGTTGTGTTGATCAGTCGACCTACACCATTTTCCAAAACATAGATGAGCCAGCACCGACAGAATTGTATTTTGAAATCTGTGGCGATGATACACATACTTTACCTGATGGTACTGTAGTGAATGTTTCTGGGGTATATCCTGTAATCCTTGATGCTTGGAACGGTTGTGATAGCCTAGTAAACACTACGCTATTGGTGCACCCGGTCTATAATGAAACCGTGAATGTCCGTATTTGTCCAACCGAGACCTATACACTACCAAATGGACAAATTGTTAGTACATCGGGATCTTATGCAACGCTGCTTCAAACAGTATTTGGATGTGATTCTTTGATTACCACAAACTTGGAGGTGCTACCACAGTACAGTCAGGTATTCAACGTTACCATTTGCCCTGGTGAGTCTTATGTTCTTCCAGACGGTGCAGAAGTAGTGGCAGAAGGTGCTTATGCGTTAGAACTACAGTCCATGGCGGGTTGTGATTCAATAGTTACTTTCAATCTCGAAATCTATGTGCCTGTTGTTGTACAACAGCAAGTTTCCATTTGCAATGGTGAGTCCTATCAGCTTCCAACAGGAAATTTTGTGAATACTACCGGTGCTTACCCTGTTGTATTGGAAAGTGTTTTTGGATGTGATTCAACCGTCGTTTATAATCTTCAAGTGATTCCGAACCAACAGCAGTTTGTAAACGAAACCATCTGCCAAGGCACAGAATACGTTCTTCCTGACGGAACTTCTGCAAATCAGTCGGGGGTTTATGCTGTGACAGTGGAATCTCCGCAAGGATGTGAGAGTACTATCATTACGACGCTGACTATTCAACCGCAAATCTCTGTTGACTTCACACCGTTCTCAGATACCGTGCGTATTTGTTATGGCGATACCGTTACGCTAACTGCAATGGGTGCGCAACTGTACAACTTTGATCCAAATGATTATTTGATAGAAGTAGGAACGAACTATGCAAGTGCGGCTCCACCAACGAGCATGATGTATTACCTCGATGGACATACTGGAAGCTGCGCGGATGGAGACAGCATATTTGTACAGGTCATTCCATTACCTGTAATTACTGCAACAACAGTAGAAGACATCATTTGTCAAGGAGACAGTGTGATGATCCAAGCTTATGGTGCTGAAAATTATGAATGGTATCCGGCCTTAGGTGCAAGTTGTGCAGACTGTGAGGAAACACTTGTAGCACCAACGGAAACCACTACTTATCAAGTGACGGGTACGCTCAATGGTTGTGATGCACAAGGATTTGTGACAGTGGATGTGGCCTCCGCGCCGATTGCCTATATCGCACCGGATACTAGTATTTGTCTTCAACAAAATATTACACTTACTGCAACAGGTGGAGGTTCGTATTTATGGGATACAGGTGAAGACACGGAAAGCATAACTGTTTCTCCGACAGAACCGAGCGAATATTCGGTTGTGGTGAGTATCGGAAGTTGTATCGATACCGCTTCTATTTTTATTGGGGTCAATCCTATTCCAGATGTGTTCGCAGGCTACGATACATTGATAACGCTTGGAGGTATTGCTACCCTTGAAGCATCAGGAGCCATAGACTACGAGTGGACTCCAGCTGAAGACTTGACATGCTCGACGTGTGAAGTAACAGATGCATCACCAATAATAACAACTACTTACTGTGTGGAAGGAATCAATGAATTCGGTTGTAAATCGACGGATTGCGTGGATGTACAAGTGAATGTGTTGTGTGATAATTTCTTTATTCCAAATGCATTTGCACCGTCTAAAGGCGGACACGAAGCGAATGACTGCTTCCAAGTGTTTGGAACCGACTGCTTCGAAACATATACCATCACGATCTACAATAGATGGGGCGAAATTGTTTTTGAATCGTCCAATCCAAAGGATTGTTGGGATGGAACTCACCGAGACAAAGATTTGAACACTGCTGTTTTTGTCTATCATTTCGAAGGAGTGTTGTTGACAGGAGATGCATTTACGAAACAAGGAAACATAAGCTTGATCAGATGATGAAACGTTTGACATATCATACAATGTTGCTGCTGCTATTTCTATTAGCGCTCATGGAGACTTCTGCTCAGGACGTGCATTTCTCTCAGTTTTTTAATACACCATTGATTCAGAACCCTGCAATGGCTGGGGCAATCAATAACTTTGAAGCAAATGTGAATTATAGAAGCCAGTGGAGTTCTGTTACTGTTCCTTTTAAAACAGTAGCAGCATCAGCAGGTATTAAAATCAATAAGGGTAGTTCACGCAAAGGACATTGGGCAGCAGGTGTTCAGTTTTTCAATGATCAAGGTGGTGATGGAACATTGAAAACGACTTCTGGAAATGCAGCACTGGTGCACCATATTAAGTTAAGCAAATATCAGAAGTTAGGACTGGGCATGTCGGCAGGGTTTGGACAACGCAGCATGGTCTACGACAATTTTGAATGGGGAAGTCAATACAATGGCACCGCTTATAATTCCACATTGCCAGTTGGTGAGTATTTGCCAAACAACAACATTGCATATTTGGATTTAAGCAGTGGTATCGTTTATTCTTTCAATAATACTTCTGGCAACATCAAGGTGACTACAAATAATTTCAAACAAGGAACGATTGGGTTTGCAATTCATCATTTAAATAAACCACAGTATTCCTTTGTCGAAGGTGAGGATAGAATGCATCGGAAGTATGTGTTGCATGGTGATTTCTTGTTTAGTTTGAAAAATACTCCACTAGCACTTCAACCGGGATTTAGTATTTATCAGCAAGGCCCCTCAAGAGAAATAAATTTAGGTTCGTTGGTGAGATATGAATTATTGCCAGATTCGAAATACACCGGATATTTCCAAGGAGCAGGTATCAGCATAGGCGGTTATTATCGATATAAGGACGCTGTGGTGCTTGCAGGCTTGTTAGAGTTTGCGCAGTACTCCTTTGGGTTTAGCTACGATTTAAACACGTCTAAATTGGTTGCAGCGAGTGGCGGACGTGGTGCAATGGAGTTCACCATCCGCATCATCAATCAGAATCCATACTTCAAGCAGACGCGAGTTTTCTAGATAAAACGCTCATTTCGAGAGGTTTTTGTTCGGGAACAATAAAATTATTTATACATCGTTGTTCGATACATAGAAATTCTATGTATTATTGTCGCATGCAATCAAATGAACTTGTAAAAGGTACCCTTAGCACCATTATACTCACCCTTCTTCGCGAGAATGGTAGAATGTATGGCTATGATATTACGAGACTTGTTAAAGAGCGAACAGAAGGAAAAATTCTCATCAAAGAAGGATCACTTTATCCTGCGCTTCACAAATTATCTGCAGATGGTTTGATAGAAAGCGAAGAGGAGATGATCGGAAAACGCGTTAGAGTTTATTACAAACTCACCACGCTCGGAATGGAGCGAACACAGGAAAAAGTGAAAGAGTTAATTTCCTTTTTGGACACTATACAAGCACTCATTTTAACCGAACGCCCACTGTCTAATGCTTGATCTTTCTGACAGACAATTTGAGGAGATTGAATCGATCGTTCAATCGAGTATTTCCAACCGGCAATTGCAACTGGAATTGATCGACCATTGCTGTTGTTATGTGGAAGAGCAAATGTCTCTTGGGATGCCTTTTGAAGAAGCGCTGAAACGATCGATCAGTCTGCTTTCTCCAAATGGACTGCATATTATTGAAGTGGAGCTGAATGTTGTTTTACAATCTAAAAATTTAAGAATCATGAAAGCACTGACTTATTTCTTCGGCTTCATTGCCGCGTTTTTTATAATCATCGGATTTATGATGCGTATGTTGCATTGGCCGGGCGCCGACTACGCGCTGTTTGCAGGAAACATAGGATTAATCATATCAATGTTTAGTCTCCTTATTCAGATAGCAATTTATGGAAAAGGATTTACAACCACCTCTCTAACACGCGCTACATCGGGAGCATTTGGCGGGTTTGCAGTAGGTGCAGGATCTTTTTTCAAACTCATGTATTGGCCTGGCGCAAACATCATGTTTGTGATTGGCATGTGTGTTATTGCATTTGTTTTTGTGCCGCTATTTTTCTGGCAGCTTTACAGAAAAGAATTTGCAAAGTCATAAAAAGAAAAACCGAGCAATCGCTCGGTTTTTTTATTTTATCCCTCCATTGGTTTCAATCGCATGCTCACGACTGCGGCGGCAGCTAGGCTTATTCCCGCTAATACCAAAGCATTCACGGGGTCGTCTTGCAACAGGTTTTTATAAATAAATGGAACCACAACCATACTGATGATCTGTGGAATCACAATGAACATGTTGAAGATTCCCATGTAAACTCCCATTCGCTTTTCTGGAACAGACTGAGACAACATCACATAAGGCATAGACATAATGCTCGCCCACGACAAACCTACAAGAGCCATTGCTGCCAGATAGTGGGTTTCATTGGTTGCAAACTTCATCACCACGAATCCAATTGCGCCCAACATCAGCGATAATGCGTGGGTGTTTTTTGGTTGAATTTTTTTGCTTAATACTGGTAATACCAATGCAAACAAAAAGCAAAAGACATTAAATACTGCAAGACCTAAATTACCCCATTTAACGCCCTCATCAAATCCCACATCGGTAGCTTCTACAGCATTGAAGCAATGACGGGCAATAGAGAGAGATAAATATTGCCACATCAATGGAAGTCCAAACCAAGTAAAGAATTTTACCCACCACAACTGTCTCATAGCCGCGGGCATTTCTTTGAATGATAACAAGACTTCACTAAAAATTTGCTTCAAATTCAATTTCTTTTTTGCGCGTTCTTCTTCCGTTGGCGGATGTTCTGAGGTCGTGAATACGGTCACTGCTATTGACACCAATATTGCGATAGCTCCGATAAGAAAAGAGTATTTTACAAATGCGGGAATTTTATCAATGCTTCCTTCTTGCACCACCGTTGAAATACCGATCGCAGTGAGAATCAAGGGCATCGTATTCGCGAGTGTTTGACCTAATCCAACAAAGAAACTTTGGATGCTATATCCAAGTGTGCGTTGCTCATTATCGAGCTTGTCAGCAATCAAAGCGCGGAATGGCTCCATTGTCACATTTGCCGCACCGTCTAATAACCACAGCAACGACGCGGCCATCCATAGCTCTGTAGAGTATGGCATCAAGACTAAAGCCGCGCTGGTAAGCAATGCACCAATCATAAAATAAGGACGGCGACGGCCCCAGCGCTTGTGCCATGTTTGATCGCTCATCGCTCCGATGATTGGCTGAACCAACAATCCTGTAATCGGCCCTGCAAGCCATAACCAAGGAATACTCGCCTCATCTGCACCCAAGTAACGGTAGATGGGACTCATATTGGCTTGTTGCAATCCAAAAGCGTATTGCACTCCAAGAAATCCAAAACTCATGTTCCAGATTTGCCAAAAATTGAGCTTCTTCTTTGTCATGATTGCTTGATGTTTGTTACAGCTTGATACGATTTGTTTACAATCATTTGTGCTTTTGGTCTGTGCGCACGAATGATATTATGTTCTATTTCTAAAACTTTTTCTACAAAGTCATCTTGAACATCTCTGCCTCTTTCATCGCGCTGTTGTTTTGTTTCAAGATAAGTGCGATCCATGAAAATGTGGAAATCCATATTTTCCAAAAGAAAGCTATAGGTGCCCTCTACAATAATACAATCGTATGCAACGAGTGGAATTGTCTCGGCTAAAATTTGATTGAGTTTATAATTGACCAAAGGACGAATAAGCTCTTTTAATCCTGCTTTGAATTCATCGACATTTCGCTGAAGTAAATCCAAACGCACTTCTTGTGGTCCCACCCAATCAATACTTTCCACGCGTTTGTCATGATTGGTACGAGGAGGTAGTTTGAAATAATCATCCAAATGTAGGATCAATGCTTTTCTTCCGTTCTCAGCAAGAGTGTGTTGCAAACAGATCGCTGTAACAGATTTGCCGCTACCCGATTCTCCTGCGATCGCAATGGCCAATCTACTCTTTGACCAAACTTGAAGTTCTTTTAAATAGTCCACTATATCATTGGATGTAGTGTAGTATTCCGAACGAATATTAATGATATCTCCTAACATTTTAGTTTGGTTTTAATGGAATGATTAGATGTCATTGCTTCTGCGATCATCAAATATCCAGATGCAGAGAATGCAAGTTTTGGAACGCCTCCAGCTTCGAAAGTGTTGGTGTTCCAGTATTCAGAAAAGCGCATGTCAGACGAAACACTGTTCATTTTAGTCTCCACTTGAGCGGATATTTTTTCTAGAATGAACGTTCGGTTTTGAGATGAGAATCCTAGGCACAATAGTCCAATGAACACAGGCCACGCTCCACCGTTGTGAAAATGATGAGGCTTGTTTTTAAACTGATAAAGAAAATTATTATTTAAGAAATGCCATTCTGGATCAGTTTCTTGAATAATCGGATAAAACACCGGTAGCATTTCCATTGCCTTATGATTTATTAAATCCAACAGAAATGTTTCAATCTTTTCAGGATTTTCTTCTAGTCCTAGCAATAAGACTAGCGCGTTGGCTGCCATGTCCCAACGCTTATCGTACCCTTGTGCTCCTAGACTCATAGCCCAGTATGGAAGCGCTTCCCATGCGCGTTCGTATGCAACAGGATGGTATAATTTTTTTTCTTCTTTTTGGGAAAAACTAAAGTTCGCCTTTAAAAGATGGGATAGCGATTCGGCGCGATCGCTGTATTTTTTTTCTTGAGAAAAATGAGCATAAGCGCGAAGGGCCCACAATCTCAAACATTGATCATAGAGCACATATCCTTGAGAAATGTATTCATCTGCCCAGTTGCCTCCAACGGGAGTGTAGATCAATCCGCGTCCATTCATTTCCCAACATTCCAAAAGGTGAAATGCCTTTTCAATTTTTGGACAGAGTATATTTTTTTCGTCTGGAAAATGTTCCATTACCCAACATGCACCGATGATCCACCAAGTAGTGGCATCAACGCGTCCAACAAGGCTTCCATAGCTTACGGTAGTTTCATCAAGAGATACATTGCTTGGAATTTGTCCTACTTCACTTTGGTGACGTGCCAAGTGTAAAACGCTTTCACGAAGTGCATTTATTCCTTTTTTGTCACTAGTGATTACAGCGCTAAGTCCAGCAAGCATGCTATCACGCGACCACACTCTGCGGTAGTTGTCATGATCGATTGGAGATGCGGTAAACTTGCCATCTACAATACATTCATGCAATACGTTTAATGCTTCATCGGTAAATTTCATGCTTCTAAAATTGATAAAAGAGGTAGCGGGGATGCTACCTCTTTTTTAACCAAAAAATACACAAGAAGTAAGAATACTTCTAACGATCACTAAAAGCTATATTTCAGAGTTGCTGAAAATGTTCTACCTGTGATAGAGCGAGCAGCAACGAAGTTGGTAGTACCGTCAACGATAGAACCAGCTTCAGACTCAGTGATACCGATGGTATCAAGAATGTTGTTGCCATTAACAGACAAGAAGAAACCTTCTGCAATACGGAAGTTTACAAACAAGTTGAGATACATGTAACCCGGCATGATCAACTCGTTGTTATCCTGTGCATAGCTTTCTGATGTACCGATAGCGCTAACACCGATAGAGTGATTTTTGTATGTGAAAGACGGAGTGAAGTTGTAAATGAAATCAGCTTGACGACGAGGTCTGTTGCCGATTACTTCCTCATTCAATGCATCCTTAGAAATTTCTGCTTTAGTATAAGTAACACCACCACGGATGTTGAATCCACCCTTGCTATAATTACCGTCTAGTTCAAGACCATAAGCAGTGTACTCGCGGTTTACAGAACGCTGTGTTGTTGCTTCATAGTTTTGCTCTTCTGTTAATGCATAGAATGCTGTAGTGTTTACCATCAAGTTGCCCTTGCGCATTTTGTAACCCAATTCAGATTGACTTACCATGTCTGCACTTAGATCAGCAGCAGCGCTTCCATCAGCAAGGATGTATGGGCCGAACAAAAGACGATCAGCGTTAGCTCTTCCGCCAGTGCTGTGACGAGCGAATACCGCCATTTCTTTATTCAAAAGATAATTTACACCTACAGAATATGAAGCGTATGAGTAGTCATAATTCACTGGACGAATATTTTGGTTGTCTACAGTTGCAACGTTTTGTTCAACCACGCTGATTACACCGTCACCATTCATGTCCTTTTGAACAGTTTGACCATCGCCACCTGCGAAAGAACCGTTTACTTGACCTGTATCATAGCGGAAGCTTGCATCAGCAGTGATTTGATCGTTTACCTTCACTTCTACTCCAGCATATGGCGCGAAGATGTCGTAAGAGGTATCGTAGTTTCTGTGACAGCAATTGCCCCATGCAGGAACGCCATAAGCAATCAAACCGTTTTCTGTGAAAGTGGTGTCATTGCGATGAACGTCTACCAATTGAGCACCGTCGTCAGATACTTCCATTAAGTAAGAATTCCACAACCATGACATGCTGATGTTTTGATATGCTTTGTAAACACCCGCGTTGATTTTCGCACGACCAATAGTCTTTGTCAAGTTGAAATCGTTTGCGAAATTGTTGAAGTTGTTCAATTGTGTATCGAACAAGTGCATTCTTTGAAGAAGACCGTTTCCATTCTGATTTGCTGGAAGTGTATCTCCAGTGTAAGCATATGTAAGCGCTGTATATCCTGCTGCTACGCCAGAAGCAATTGCGTCAGTTGTTCCAACTGCTGCGGTGAATGGAGCAATGAATAGACCGTTGTTGAATGCAAGACGAGAACGATTTGTTACCTTCCATCCATCGCCAAGTTCGAATGCAAATTCACCACCAACAGCAGTGCTATTCGCATTCATTCCATCAGCAACACTGCTTCTTCTGATTTGACCATCTGCACCAGTGCTCAAATTAGAAATCAAATTTGGAGTGTGTAATGTTCCGCGAACTGCGCTGAAACCGTTGATAGAAGACCATTCTGGGTTTTCATTAGTTCCACTAACCTGGATAGGCATTGGCATGTACGCAGGAGTGCGGTCGTTCAAATACTTCAAGTAAACACGTGCATAACCTTTGTCAAAATACTTGGTAAGGTTTGCTTTGATTTGTCCACCAAAGTTTGAAGAGAATCCTGTGTTACGAGGACCATCTCCCTGTTTGAAGTAACCACCGATATGGAAGGCCATGTTGTTTGACATGGGAGATCCATATTCGAAATCGGTACGGTAGTAATTGTAATCTACCCCCATTGTGGTTCCGATGCTACCACCAGCGATGCTACCAGTTTTGCTAATAAGGTTGATCAAACCAGCTGGAGAGTTGCTGGCAAGTGTACTAGCAGAACCACCGCGCAAAGCTTCGATGCGGCCAACGGAATAATCAAAACGAGTGAAGATATCTGCTGTGGCAAATGCGATATCACCGAATTGAAGAACAGGAAGTCCATCTTCATGAATTTGTAAATACTTAGAACCACCAGTTGAGATTGGCACCCCACGTACGGTGATGTTTGTATTACCCTCACCGGCAGAAGCTTCAGAGCGAATACCGGGAATTGATCTGAATATTTCAGCGGTACTTCTTGGGGATGCATCAGTAATATCTTTCGGAGAAAGAGAACTGATAGAGATGCTTGATTCCAAAGCAGACTTTGGATTAACAACCCCAGTAATTACGACTTCATTTAGAGTTTGTGATGAAGAAAGTTCTGCGTCAAGCATTGTTGTTTTGCCATCTTGGATGGTAGCTTGAAGCTCAACGTTGTCATAGCCAACAGAGCTGAAGATCACAGTGTAGCTGCCGGCTGCGAGTTTGTCGATCTTGTAATGACCTTCGTCATTTGCAATTGCGCCTGCGTTGTTTTCTTTAATTCGGACGATGCTGAAGCTAAGCACTTCGCCTGATTTGTCCTTGACGTTACCTTCGAGGGTACCTTGGGAGAAGGCCACTGTTTGTAAGAAGAGTATACAAACAGAAACGAACATCAAATGAATTGATTTCTTTTTCATGTGGTTTGATAATATTTGGTTTGGTTGGTCGAAGTTTTTGCTTCGAGGTTGAAACAAACTAAATGAGATTTTTCGTTCACTCCGACGCTATGGTGTTGAGAATGTGCACGCAAACGTTTCCGCAAACGTTTGTTGTTGATAAGTTTGGTCCGATTAATTTTTATATTTAGTCCGAAAACGGGTGAGAAGCAATCGCTACCTGCTTTAAGTTTGGACAATGAAGAGAGCTACAATTAAGGATATCGCTTTATTGATGAAGGTTTCGGTAAGCACCGTTTCACGCGGCTTGCGCGACCATCCAGATATTAGCGCTGAATTGTGCGCTCAAATCAAGGCGAAGGCGAAAGAACTGAACTATCATCCAAATCAACTGGCTAGTGGACTTCGAAAGCGACAGAGTAAATTCATTGCGCTCATTATTCCGGAGATCACCATGTTCTTTTTCCCATCTGTAATTAATGGTATAGAAGAGGTGGCTCGAAAGAAGGGTTATCAGTTGCTAGTGCTTCAAAGCAATGATAGTCTGGAGAATGAGAAGTTGAATATTCAAGCATGCTTTGATCATTCTGTAGATGGTGTTTTGATTTCATTGAGCAATCAATCATTGAATGCCGACCACCTTTTAGATTTGAAGGAATCGGGTATTCCTGTTGTTTTATTTGATAAGAGTATAGAAAGCTCTCCCTTTGATGAAGTGCTAATCGATGACGAGTTGGCGGCGTATCAAGCTACACAGCGATTGATTGATAAGGGATGTAGAAATATCATTGCGGTATTAGGAAGCCAAAATCTTACGATGACAAAGTTGCGTGGACGTGGATTTAGAAGGTCTTTAGAAGAGAATGGAATTGCGACAACCGAACAAACATTCGGTTATGCTGAAAGCTTTGAAAAAGGTCGTGAGGTAATTGCTAAAATGATAGTAGAGCAACGACCCGACGGTATTTATTTAATGAGCGATGAATTGATAGCTGCGGCTTCTACTATTGTACAAAGTGTTTACGGCGACGATCATACGCAATGTCATGTAATAGGAATGAGCGACGGACAGCTTCCGAAGATTGTACCCTATCCTATATCCTACGTGCATCACAGCGGTTTTGAGCTTGGCCAACTCGCTGCAAATCGTCTTATGAAACGTATCTATTTGGTCAATGATGAAATTGATCAAGAAGCTCCGCAAAGAATATTATTGACGACGGAGATTTTTGATTCGTGATTCTCGATTCTCGATTCTCGAATCTCGAATCCCGAATAATTCTGAATTATTCATTCTCTTTCGTAAAAGGGAACTCCAACTCTGGTTATGTGATCCTTTAAATCATTGTGCTGAAGTGCTTGAAAGTTGACAATATCAACGAAGAATGGAAGGCTACTTTCTTTGAAGGAGGATTGAATTCTTATCAGTGTTTCTTCTGAAACATTTTCATCCATAATAGCCAAATCAATATCGCTACCGGATTTAAAACTTCCTTTTGCTCGACTACCAAAAATTAGAACTGTTCTAACTTCAGAGTAATTACGAAGGATGGTGAATATGCTCGCCATATCTCGATTACTCAATCCAAAATTATTTGGAATGAAGGTTATCATTTATCTTGTGTATTCGAATAGGTTGAAAAAAAAAGGTAGAGTTTTTTAAGAGCAGGGAATACACGTTCTCGAAGTTTATGTTCAGAAGCTTGAAATTTATCTCCGCTGTAGTCGTGTGAGAGTACATTTCGTATTTCTAGTCCATCAATTAATTCTTGAGCGTAATCGATGTATTGTGCGTTTTGGGCTTGTCGAAATGTTTCTTTTGGTGATGGAATAAAATCAAATCCTTGATCTTCTAAAAAGTCCTTCATTACTTTCCAGCCAATCTCTAGAGTAAACTCGAATCGTTGAACTAGACCGTTTCGTTCTAATTCGTTCAGAGAACTCATGTTCATGGCTTCTTCCAAGCGGATGTAGGCTCTTTCGAAATTACTGAAACACTGAATCCAGTGAACATCTAGGTTGCTCATATAGACACTAATTATTACTGAATGACTAGTAACAAAGATATCGGAAAATAAATTTTCGATTCGAAATTCAAATTCCGAATCCATCGTTATACGAATTTTTGAAGCGTGGAAATAAGCGTGCTGACTTGCTCTTGTAATTCAGAGATGGTGCGCCCTTGTTCGTCGATAATCTTTTGATATTCTACAGGAGAAAGTGTGTTTTTTTCGCCGTTCGAACCTGTGTTAGATATCAGCTGATTAATACTGGCTCCTTGACTAACTTTTTCAGTCAGGTAGAGAATGTCTGCTTTTAGTATATGATTAATTTGCATGATCATTTCAGGCTTCATGCTGCCTGCATTAATGCGTTGATTGAGGTTCGATGGCGATGCATCCATTTCAAGAGCAAGCTGTCTTTGAGACAAACCCCGAGCCTTCAGTAAAGCGAGAATTACTGAGGTCATAGCGGCTTTTCTTTTGACTGACTTTGCCATAAGCCAAAGTCGAAGTATTCGAGGACTCAATTTGGTTGTAAAAAACACATATAAATGTATTAAATACATTTTGTTTGTATGTAAAAAACATATATTTGCTTTAGTGAGGGCTAAGAAAATTTCATAAATGGTTTGACTCCCCACTTAAACTTTAATTCAATATCATATTTAAATCATGAAAAAACAATTTTTGGCGATCGGAATGTTCGCAATGATGAGCTTTTCATTAGGCTCATGCTACACAATGTCCTATTCTGTAGGAACAGGTTCACAATCTGGTCAGAAAGAAAAGGCTAAGAATCATTATTTGATTTATGGTCTTGCTCCAGTGAAAACACAGGATCCAACAAAGATGGCTTCAGGGGCTGCTAATTACGATGTGAAGATTTCACATTCGTTCGTTGATGGTTTAATTGCATCATTGACTTTTGGCATTTATACACCAACAACAGTAACTGTTACTAAGTAATTTTCCAATAATCGCATTGCAATAGGACATTCTATGAAGTATCTTTTAATAGTAGTGGGTATTGTGCTAGTCTTGCTTGGGTTATTTCAAAGCTTGAGGTTTAGCCTTGATTATACAATCCTGTCTTCCTATGGAAAAGGATATGTGTGGGGTGGAATATTGCAATGCGTTATTGGAATAGTATTATTGATTCTTTCGAGAAAAATCAAAAAGAAGTAAATCACAGATAATTCGTAATAGTACAAGTTTCGAACTTCGAAATTTGAATAATTCCGAATCGAAAATCGAGAATCGAGAATCGAAAGTTCTTTACAAATTCTGATCAAGTACATCTGAGTCTGTCGACTCTTGGGCTTTTAGCCAAGAAGCTTCGAGTATGCGATAAAGTATCCAAGCCGACAAGAGTCCAAAGGGTATCGACATTAAACTGATCACAATGTCTGGAAGGTTAAGGAATGCCGCAGAGTTTGAGCCTAATAGAACAATGATAACTCCGGCGAGGAAGGTTCCGAGATAGTACACTACCACACCAAGAATAGCGAAGCCCCAACGGGAACGATCGTATTCGTGTGCTAATTCATAGAATTTTTTTCCGAGAAAATAGATGAGTAATAATCCGAGCATATCTTAGTTTTTTTCAAATATAATTTCTATTTTGGTTCTATGAAAAAAAAATTGGTGTTGCTGGTTTTGATCTTGTTTTGTCATAACGTGGGGGCTTTTTCTGTCTTGAGTTATAACATCAGATACAACAACCCGAATGATGGTCTCGATGCATGGGACAATAGAAAGGAGGAAGTTTATTCCTATGTCTTTTCTGGTCAATATGACATCATCGGTTTACAAGAAGTTCAAAAGAATCAATTGGACTTCCTTCAATCAAAACCGAATGAATATTCGGTGTATGGTGTGGGTAGGGAAGATGGAAAGGAGAAAGGCGAGTACTGTCCTGTTTTTTACAATAAAAATAAATTTGAACTTGTATCAAGTGAAACACGTTGGCTTTCTGAAACCCCATTTAAACCCAGTAAAGGATGGGATGCAGATTTCGAAAGAGTGGTGACGATCGTGAAGCTTAAAGAATTGAAATCAGGAAAGTTCTTTTACTTTTTCAATACACATTGGGATCATGTCGGGGTAAAAGCGCGTGAAGAAAGCGCATTGCTCATTACACTCTGGGCGCAGGAATTGAAAACGGAGCGCGCAAATATTATTCTTGTGGGTGATCTAAATGCTACGGTGGCAGATAAGGCAGTGAGTTCGCTCGATTTTATGTTCACCGACGCCTGTCCGAACACGAAGCATGATGTGTCAACATTCAATGGCTTTGAGATGAAAGGAAAGCCGAATTCGCACATCGATCATATTCGTTATTCGAAGGATATGTGGAAAGTGAGAAAGTACAAAATCCGTTTTCCTAAAACCAAAGCGGGAAGACAGTTGTCAGATCATTTCCCTGTTAGCGCTACCTTCGCGTTTAAGAAGTAGCAATAAGATAATGATTAGTCCCAATCCGTTTAGTGATTTTGTAATAGTGGATCTCGCAGCACACGATGATTTCCCTGTTGATTTTTTAGTTTTCGTTGGAGACAAGGAGGTGTTTCGAAACCGCATTTTTACATCAAAGAAGATTGTTGATGTGAGCGAGTTGAAAGCGGGCACCTATCGTGTATGTATGCAAGCGGAAAAAGGCATTGTGTATGAGGGGTATTGTTCCAAGCTATAATTTAATCCTGAATGGAGCTGTGTGTTTGTTGTAGCTTTGCGCACAACATCACTACTATGAGTCTCGAAAAATCACTTGAAGCACGCAGCAATAATGCGTGTGAATTATGTCAATCTACCTCAGCATTGCACATCTATGAGGTTCCACCAACATCCGATAGAACTTTAGAAGACAGTATATTTATTTGTGAAAAATGCGAAGCACAACTCACAAAGAAGGAAGCGTTAGATGCGAGTCATTGGAATGTTTTAACCTCAAGCATGTGGAGTGAGCATGCTCCTGTGCAAGTGGTTTCTTGGAGAATGTTGCAACGTTTGCGCAATGAAACATGGGCAGCGGATGCACTCGATATGCTTTATCTGGATGATGAAAAGCTCGCATGGGCGAAAGCAACGGGCGATCATGAGCAATCAGGCGAAGTTGCATTCCACGTGGACAGCAATGGCACTTTGTTGCAGACGGGAGATACTGTAGTTTTAACTAAGACTTTGGATGTGAAAGGTTCAAGTCTGAGTGTGAGAGCAGGAACAGTGGTAAAGAACATTCGTTTGGTTGCTGATAATGTGGAACAAATCGAAGGGCGTGTAGATAGTCAGCAAATCGTTATTCTTACGAAGTACGTGCGAAAGGGCTAATGACGTAGCTTTGCAGCGAAATGTCGAATCAATCGCTGCTTCATTACGAAGTTTATCAAAATCAAAACTCCAACGCGGAATGGACCTTATTGGTACACGGCGCGGGGGGAAGTACTCGTACATGGCGCAAGCAAATTGAGCGCTATCAAGAAAAATTTCATGTATTGTTGATCGACCTTCCTGGTCACGCACAATCGGCTGCAAAGAACATTCAGCAAAGTCATTATGATTTCAATTGGATTGCCAATAAGATTTGGGAAGTAGTGGACGCATTGACGATTCCGCGAATCAACATTGTCGCTGTTTCGTTGGGAAGCATTATTTCCATGCAAATGTTGCACAACAGGCCTGAGAAAGTGAAGTCGATGGTGTTTGCAGGACCCATCGTCGGATTGAATTTTAAACTACGCTTGCTCGCGCGCACGGGACTTACACTTGCAAAGATTGTGGGCTTTCAGAATTTTTATGCGCTTACTGCGCGGATTGCGCTGCCTAGAAAGAACCACAAGAAGTCGCGTGAAATATTTGTTCGAGAATCAAAATTGTTGACCGATGATGAATATCGCAAATGGACTGCGATGTATGGTAAAACATTGGATGATTCTTTGAAGCTGCTGTTCAGTTACAATCCTATCGCGAAGGTCTATTTTCTTATTGGAGCACAAGATCATTTGTTTATCGATCCTGCGATTAATTATGCAAAGAAATTTGCCAATATCAGTTTTGAGATTATCGATCGCTGCGGGCACCTTGTCAGTCTTGAGAAACCAGATATTTTCAATGAAAAAAGCTTGAGCTTTTTATCTGAATAAACAGAGCCGAATGTTCATTCGGTTTATTCTTTTTTATTTCTTACAACAAAAGTATTTAATAGTTGATGTGCATTATAGATTTTGATGGTGTCGATTTCCGCGGGGTATGAACCTAGATCTATGTGGGTCATTGCAGAAAGAATAGTACGTGCATCGATTTTTCGACCGCGCGCATCAATGATTTGATAGGATAATTGCGCACTGTAAATACCGGAAACATAGATGGTGATAATGTTTCCCGTGTGGTTTGTTTGAATAGAGATTTGCACGGTTAGGCTCGTAAGTGTGTGGGGGCGCAAGTTAGTTTGGCGCAATCGCATCACTAGTATTTTCATGCCCTTTAGAGAGGCTTTTAGGGATTTAATCATGCTATTTGAGCCGCTATTCTATTTTGATTACTTTTATTGCGCTAAACCATTATCAGAACCATGAAAACATTGATGATCCTCCCGATCATTTGCCTCTGTGCATTGCAGTCATTTTCACAATTGGCAGATAGAAGTTACCTTACAAAAAAGGCATATGAGAACAGCACAGGCGTTTTTTATGCAGACTTTGACAATAATGGTATTGTCGATTATTTTTTGGATGTCCCTAAAGTTGTTGAGATGAATGCAGGATTGCCCAATGGTTTTCAAATCCCACTTACTACTAGCTATTCCTATCTTTCTTCTCGATGTGTGGTCGATATGAATAATGACGGTTTTCTTGATATAGTTGCCAACGTAACGAATGGGCTGATTATATTTTTTAATCAAAATGGGGAATCATTTGAGCCTTTCAACGTATCGCTTGGAAATGGTGCGTATAATATTGGATTCGACTATGATGATGATGGCGATATGGATATTTCATACAACGCCGTGGCATATATGAATGATGGTAGCGGACAAAATTATCTAAGTTCAGGAATGAATGTAGGAGGCTTTCAAGATTTCTATTTTGACTGGAATAATGATGGTATAAAAGACCTCATCTATTACAACATAGATGATATGATGATTGAATATGGTGAGGGTGGATTGAATTTCGGATCGGCCACTCTTTTAATTTCTACTTTTAATACGATATCTCCATTAAGCAGTACGTTTCAAGATTTTGATGCCGATGGTGATTTGGATTTTGTACTGATAAGCAATACAGTCAAGGCATACGTAAGTGATGGAGCGGGAGGCTTTTCATCTACCAACACTACAATTGTGCAAAATGCTAACGAGACATATCTCACTGCTGGTGATTATGACGGAAATGGAGAATGGGATTTAGTTGGATTAAATACCTTGACCAATGTTGTTTTTATACGATTCAACTACGGGACGCCGCAGTTTAACACTCCGAAGAATTTAGGTAATCCTAAGTATTATTTGGACTCTGAAAACGGGTCTAGCATCCCAAGTGCACCTAGAATAACTGACGCGAATGGAGATGGTAAAGATGAATTGATATTCAATATGACTGTCTTCGGAGTGAAGTATTGGTTTGTATATGACACAGCAATTACAGCGCCATCGAATCAACCCGTGGATGTCGTTTATTCCACTACACTTTCAGCACCAACTATTGTAGATTTTAATGGAGATGGAAATAAAGACATCATCTGCATGGATGACCAGAAGGCCCACGTTCTGTATCAAACTTCAGACGGCCCAAGTATTAAAGGACGTGAGTATTTCTTTATCTATCCAGGAGGTCTTGATCCATATTATGATTACAAATACGGCGACTTTAATGAGGATGGATGGCAAGATCTGGTGATGTTTGATAACGTGCTAGGCGTGAAGTTGTGCTTATCTAATCAAGGAGCAATTGATACAACTAACGCATTGGTTGTATCTACGGATGGAACTACTGCTGCAAAAGTTTTTGATCTCAATCAGGATGGACACCTCGATATTTTGCATCACACTGCAACGACTTTGTACTTAGGAGATGGTATGGGAGGCTTCACAAATCTTGGAGACCCTGAAACATACAATTGGGGAACAGGATATTTAGACCCCTTCTTTGATAACTGTTTTCATGATTTCGATAACAATGGAAGACCTGATGTTTTAGTATCAGACTGCAGAATAGCTTATCAGATGTCGACGAATGTTTTTTCATTAGATCAAAACGTTGATTTTTTTGCGAATAGTTATGCTGATGTGGGGCACTTTGATAATAATGGTTTCATAGATATTATATATCAAAACTCATCCTATGCATTTTATATATTGTTGAATAATGGTTTCAATAATTTTGTTGAAGGCCCAGCCTTGACAACCCTTCTGGGAGCTAATGTGGATAGACCAAGATTCATCGATTATGACGGAGACGGCGATCAGGATATCATTGGTCACATTTATAGTGGAGGTAATGGTCCGTATACATACAATGTGTATGTGAATAATGGAGATGGAACCTGGACCGCTGTTCCGCTGGGTCAACATAAAACAAGATCATTTATCGTGACCGATTATGATAGCGATGGTGATGAAGATGTGTTGTTTTTCTATGATAGCACCGTAAACGCTGTTAGTGACGTTGAGAAGGGAGTTTATTGGTTGGAAAATCTTTCAACGACACAATACGTCGTTTCTGGAGTGATTTATTATGATGAAAATCAAAACGGGATAAGAGACCAAAACGAGACAACTACTTTTGGATTTAGTCAAACTTCGAGCAGTTCTGGAGATATTGCTTATAGCCAAAACAATGGAAATTACACATTGTATCACGACCAACCAGGCACGTACACCATTACTACACTAGCACCAGATGGATTTATTTTTACCACACCGAATGAATATTCGGTTGAGTTGAATGCGACAACCCCAACTGTTTCAAACATTGATTTTGGTGTTTATCCCGCCGGTCTATTTACCGCAGGAGAGGCAGATATGGTGACATTCACACCTATTTGTGATAGCCAAGGTGCGGTATATTTACAAGTGACCAATACGGGTACACAGAATGTTCCAGTGGAGATTACATTCGAGCTGCCTGAGTACACCTCTCTTTATCAAACTACGGTAGATACTACCTCTGCAACTGACTCTACCTTGATTTGGTTGTATGATGAAATCGGAATAGGCACGTCGATCAATATTCCTTTCTACCTGAATTATCCAAGTGTCGATTATATCGACTCCACGTTCATGTATGTTTATCATGTTCAGATAGGAGATGTCTATCTTACTGATACGCTAGAAATGGGCATGCTTTGCGCCTATGATCCAAACATCAAAGTGGAACAAACCGGATGGGGAGAACAGGGTTATTTCTTAGACGGACAGACATTGGAGTACATCGTCTACTTCCAGAACACAGGAAATTATTTTGCAACGAATGTTCGTTTGGAAGATCAGTTGAGTGATCAATTAATTTCTAGTTCATTAGAGGTAGTGAGTTCATCACACACAATGGAAACAACATTAGATACGAATGGCTTGTTGACATTCTATTTTCCGAATATCATGTTACCCGATAGCACTAGTGATCCGCTGGGTAGTATTGGATTTGTGAAATTTAGAATCGACCACGCACCAACAGTCGAGCCTGGAGATGTGATTGAAAATTATGTCGATATCTATTTTGATTTTAATCCTGAAATTACAACGAATACAGAAATCAATACCATGTATGACTGTGAGTTGGAGGGCGACAATATTCCCGACGCAAGCATTGATGTTGTATCAAATATTATAACTGCCAATGAAGGATTCGATTACGAATGGCTTGTGAACGACGCGGTTGAAGCAGGTTTTAATGAGAATGAATATACAGCTGCAGAGAGCGGCGTTTATCAAGTGCGTGTGATCGACCCGAATGGTTGTTCGGAAATCAGTGAGCAAGTGATCATTAATTCTGTGAATGAATTGACGACTTCTACATGGAGTATTTTCCCGAACCCAACGAATGATCGATTTATTATTTCAGGAATAGAACAAGGCAATGCGCCACTTATCATTTATGATATGATGGGCAAAAAGGTAATGAGTATAAATGTTTCTAATGGACAAGAAATAGATGTGAATTCATTATCAGCTGGCATTTACGTGTTGATGATCAACGGCGGGAAGCAGAGATTGGTGGTGGAGAGGTGAGCGTTTGGGGTTTGGGGTTTGGGGTTTGGAGATGGGAGTTTGGAGTTTGGAACTCTAATCCAAGCTACGGTACAACTAATCGCCCTCCAATCGAGTCAAAGGTGTGAAACACCTTTGAACATGAGATTACTTTTACTTTTTGTCGCTTCGCTCTTTGCAATTACATCAACCGCTCAAACCTTCGAGCACCAGTGGTTTTTGTACCAGAATCAATCAAATATAACAAACCCAACGGGCAAGACCGCAATCACTCGCGCTGTGCCTGATAATGGAGTGGTATATGTAACATTGGATGAAGCTGTTTTCGATGATGGACTGGGCGCATTCGGTATGATCACCATTAGTAAGGTCTCTGCAATCAATGACGGCGAATGGGTATTAGTATTGAACTCTGAAGTCAAAGTAGAAAATGTCGAGGTAAGTAACGACGGAAGAATTTTTATCGCGGGCTCTTATTACGATGACATCAATTTTTCTTCTGGTGAAACACTACCCTATGTTGCACAAGGATTTGCTTTGAGCAATATGTTTTTGATTTGTCTTGAATCAAATGGCCAACTAGCATGGGCGAAAAATCTCAGTGCTGATCTTGATGGAATGAACGATTATATCAATACTGGTTTGGCTATTGGAAATAACGGCCAAGTTCACTACGCATATACGACCTACGACAATGCTTATTTTGTCACTCTCGATAGTAACGGAGATGAGGTCAGTTCTTTTGAAGCATTGGGAATTCAAGTCATTGGCGGATTGAAGTGTGATTCTGAAAATAATCTTTATGTATCGGGTGGACTTTTTCAAGGTGATGTAATCTTCCCGTCTTTCGCTGGTTCTGCGCCATTCGATTATAATGCTTATGTAGCGAAAATCAATGCGGATGGCTCCGGTGGGTGGATTCGTTTTTATGAAGACATCACCAATCAATTTGTGAGCTTGGCACTTAATAGCAACGAACAACCTGTGATTGCATATACGCTTTTTGTAAATATTATGGTGGAGGATATTGAAGTAACAGTGCCCAACTTCGGTGAAGAATTTGGATTAATTCAACTGGATCAAAATGGCAGCGCCATTTGGGCGACCTCCCTAAATGATGATGTATCCTTTGGTGGATTTTCGACTATATTACGCAATACTATTCGCACTGATGTAAATGGCAACGTATGGTTGGCAGGACAAGTACGTGGCAATTTGGAGTTCAATGGAGGACTTACCATTGATGCGGGAGACAACACGAATTACGAAGGCGCCATTGTACGATTCGACAACCAAGGTGTTGCTACCGCTGCAGCTTTCTTAACAGGTGGCGGATATGATAAAATCTGGTCGTTCGATCTGACCCCAACCTTAGAAATATATTATGCAACATACTGCACCGAGGCATATAATCCGGTGCCTTTTGAAATGCCCGAGACAGAAGGGAATTATCGTCTATTGGGAAAACTTATTTTACAAGATGTCTCCGGTATTAATGAGAATAATGTGAGCACGACTCTCGAAATCTATCCAAACCCCTCAAGCGACTACGTTTACATCACGAGCAACTCAATGATCGCTCGCGCAGAGATATTCGATTTACAAGGCCGCAAAGTGCTCGACAAGACATTGTCACCCGCAATGCAACAAAGTATATCTATCGACGAGCTTTCGTCTGGGGTGTATGTGCTAAAAGTGAATGGGAAGAGTGTGAGGTTTGTGGTTCTTGGTTCTTAGTTCTGGGTTCTCGATTCTCGATTCTCGATTCTTGATAAGGGCGGTTCCAATCCGTGGACCCCACTCTTTCGAGAATCGAGAATTGAAAATTGAGAATCGTTTCTACCCCACCACCAAAGTCTTCCTCCCAACCACATTTCCATCCTGCTTCAATTGCACGAGGTACGTGCCTTTTGCTAGGGCTGGTGATAGAGTGATGCGGGTGTTTTGTTGTGTGAGACGCTCGCTTTGTACTACTTGTCCCATCGTGTTGATGATCTCTAATTGGAGGGCATCGGAAGTACTGCGATTAATCTGGATGAAATCAGTTGCAGGATTAGGGAAAACATCGAAGCTTTCTCCTGAAATCTCATCTAGGCCGATGAAGTAGAAAGGCTCACTCATCGTAGAACATCCGAATTCATTGGTAACATAGACAGTGTAAAAGCCTGTTCCGTTGCCACCGAATGATTGTTCGGTTGCGCCATCAATAACATTGCCTTCGTAATACCACTGCCATTGAACGCCGTCTTGAACATACATGACATCAGTATAATAAATCCAATCACCAGGAACGGGATTCACGTCTACTGTCCATTGGCGAATAGCTGTACATAGTGGATTGGATATTTCACAAGAAACCGAATAAGTGTTCGGTTCTGAACTGCCTACTGTAAAAGTATTTCCTTCAATATCAGTTTCAATATTATTCAAACTCCAAACATAGTTTTCAATGTATTCATCGGTGATTGCAAAGAACATGTCTTCTCCTAGACAAAACTCTTCATTCACTGAAGTAGATGGAATCGTTGCGCAATCGAAGATTGTATGGTTGGTAGTGTTCGTAATGATGGCAGGATTGTCATCAAAGTAGATTTCTGCTGTATTCAAAATTTGATCACCGTGTTGCAAATCTGCTTTTGCCTTGATGCGGTAGGTCACGAAACCATGCGATGCTGGCTCATTTGAACCACTGTCTGGAAGCATGATATTGTTGAATACAAATTGTACAAATCCATTGGGGTCAACAAGGGTGCTGTAGGAATGCGACGCCCCCGTTGGTTCGAAAGTCGCAAGATCTAATTTTGAAATGTCGATCTGATCATCGATGCGCACATCAAATGCTGGAGCGTTACCAGTATTCTGGAAGCGGATGCGATATTCGATTTCGGTGTCTGCTAGAATGTAGTTTGGTTCCGCATACCCCGCTGGCTCAGCCTGCTTATCATTCGGATCATACGCACAAGTCACGATACCATTGAAAGACCAAGTGTTCTCATAGAAAGTGGTGGTGCCATCTGATAAAGTGAGTTGCCATGTGAAAGGATAAACGGTGCCAACGAACGTGGCCCCTGGACCATTTACATGTAATCCATAATTCAAACCTGTGCCAATGTTTTGATTGGTGATGTCCCAAGTAATTACACCATTGCTTGCAGAAGTATATCCAACCGCACCCGAATAAACGTTCGGTACGAGTGTTGGATCCATTGTTAACGTAAGTGTTCCGGAGATATTGGTACTTCCAGTATTGCTGATCCACACACTTGGATTAAATCCATTGTTGCATTGGATAATGGTATTTCCATTGATGTACGTGCTTACTTGCGCAGCAGCTCCACTAATTGGTACAAGCGCGATGGGGAGTCCCGAACATGTTGGAAGTGTAACGCTAATCGTGTTTCCGTTTTCCAACGACCACACGTTGGAAGGATCGTTGAAAGTAACGGTGTACGTTCCTAATGCGAGACCAGGCAATACAAATGAACCACTGGCATCAGGGTAAATAGTGATGTTCAATTCATTTACTTGCAGCGTTCCAAGATTGCCGAGAAGCGGTTCTGCAATGGGCCATAGATCTCTTGTTCCGTTGCCATTCACATCATGAAACACTTGACCCGTGAGGTCATTTCCATAGATACAAGAACCGTCATCACACGTAGCGTACGAGACATAATTGCAAGCAGATGCATCCATACATCCATTGTATCCGCATGAGCCATCATCGATCAATGCTTCTGGATCAAAGTTGCAGGATGTTGAATTCGTACATCCACAAAATGTTGCTGTAGGTTCGTTGGACAACACCGCTACAATTTCTACAGGAACCAAAGAAGTCCACGCGGCCATACCGTGGATAAAGTATGTAGCATTTGCGGTAAGGGTGATTTCATCTGCAAGATCAAAGCAAGCAGTGTTTGTGGCGCAATGCACCAAAGTCATATCAGCACAGTTGCCCGTGGTGCTTTCAAAAACTTCGACCGCACCTCCTTGAATGGTGCCGGGTGTAGAGTTGTAACCGCCGCTAAATCCAATAGCGAGATGAGCAAAGTTTTCAGAATTCACTTGATACCATCCCGATTGATAGAAATTTAAATTCGGGGTACATGTAGGAGTGTTGAATTGTAAACTGCACAATGTATCTTCAACTACAACTCCGTTTTCGAGGAGAGTAGCATTATCGCAAACATTATTCAGGGCGTTGTTTAAATCAACATTAAACACCTGCTCCGCAGCGCAGCCCATTGCATCAATCACCATGATGAAGTACGTTCCCTCTTCACTAATGCAAGTTCCGTTAGGTGTAAGTGTTTCGCCATTGCTGAGCGTGAATGTAAACGGACCGGTGCCGCCCACTACTTGTGGAGTCACGCATACTTGATCCCCGCAAGGATTTGGATTTATATTTAGAAATAGTGCTGGAGGATTTTGACATTGGCCGAATGCAAATGCAGATAGGGCCAAGCTCACCATAGAAAGTAGTAGTGATTTCATAAGGTATGTGGTTAAGGTTCTGAAAACAAGACAGCTAATGTATCACATAGGTTGCATAATTCCGATGGGCGTCTTATTTTTCCCGTTCGGTAGCTTCAGTTGAGTTCACTCTGAAGGGTGTGCTTAATTTTGAATCATCTCACTCACAGACCTTGGCCAAGAAAGTCTATATCTTTTTTTCCCTTCTATTCGTTTCGCAATGGGCCTACGCGCAGTGCCCCGATGACAATGTTTACTTCACCACACTATTCCCTGTTTGTCCAAGTTCTGAAACCTTGTTTTGTGTATTGGGGGGTGAATATGTAGAAGTCTTTGTGGAAGAAGGAACAGAGTACACCTTTTCTACTTGCGGACTCGATGAGTTCGATACAGAGCTCACTATTCTAGATGATATTGGACTCACTGTACTTGGTTATAACGATGACTTTTGTGGCGATCAATCAGAAGTGACATGGGTAGCGACTTATACAGGTTTTGTGCTTGTGTTGATAGATAAGAGTGGCTGTGCAGATCGCGACGAATGCGCGCAATTGACCGTTACATGCGGTGATGCAGGCGGCGGCGGTGGTGGCGATCCCGATCCAACAGGGGATGGCTGTAACACCGATGTGATTCTTTGTCAAAATACCGCAGGGCCATTCAACTTTGGAGTTGCTGGTCCGCCCATTGGATCTTGTCAAGATTGGATGACGACCTCACAATTTGCTTACATCCTTGTCAACATTACAACCGACGGACCATTGAATCTGTTGATTGAAGGTGATGCCACATCAGGATTTTTAGATGTATCTGTTTGGAATATCCCAGATGGAATTCCGCCGTGTGATGCCATTCAAGATTTGAGCAATGAGATAGGGTGTAACTATGCAAGTGCGTTTAGTGGTTGCAATCAATTTGGAACATACTTCCCTTGCGCATCGAGTGTTCCGTCACCGAACGTTTATTCGGGTCAGACCATTATGATAGTTGTAGAAGACTGGCAGAATGGCCCATCTACTACATTCAATTTAGAATTAGGTCCACCACCGAATGCTCAGTCGGGTCCACCCGATCCAACGATTTTAACTACAGGTCCCTATTGCATTTTTGGAGGAGAAGTTCAGCTTACCGCCACAGATGCGGGCGGCACGTGGAGTGGCCCTGCCACCACTGCTACAGGAGTATTCGATCCAGCGGCTGCGGGTTTAGGTTTTCACACCATCAATTACACCATCGGTCAAGACCCATGCACTGCAAACAGTGTAGGAGAAGTAGAAGTCATCGACCACACCGTCACCTCGCCGATAGCGCATAATTAGTTCTTAATTCTCGATTCTCAATTTTCGATTCTCGATAAGGGTGGTCCAAATCCGTGGATCGACCTCATCAAGAATCGAGAATCGAGAATTAAGAATCAAGAAGCGAATAACAATCCGAATTTTCCGACACCCCATCGATGATATAATCTTCGCGGATGGTGCCTTCGAATTGGAAGTTGTAGTGGAGTAGTAGTTTTTTGGAGGGCGTGTTGTAGTCAGAAATGAGCGCTTGGATGCGATGGAGTTTCATATCATTGAAGCCGAATGGAATGATTGCGCTGAGTGCTTCTTTCATGTAGCCTTTTTGTTTGTGTTCATCGCTGCGCATCGAATAGAATATTTCTGCGCGGGCATGAGAAGGGTTCCATGTGTGGTATCCAGCATCGCCGATGGCCTGGTTGGTTTCGGTTAGAATGAGAATAAACATGACCATAGAAATTCGCCACGTTTCCATACCTTTTTCGTGAAGGAGTTGATAATGTTCGAATCCTTTTTCGTCCAAGTAGAATTCCGTCATGATCTCCTCTTTCGACATTGATCGAAAAGCCTCATGGATCATCGCCGGCGTCACCACCTTAATCGTAAGACGCTCAGTAGTTAGTAAGTATCTCATGTGGCAAAGCTAGTGGCTGCGGGCCGAAGGCCGAGCGTTATCGCTTCGATTTTCTTTTCGATGGGAGTTCTTTTAGGATCTGCTTGACATCCTCAGTAAGCGATTGAAATTCTTTGTAGGTGACGAAGCCGTATGGTGATGGAGCCTCAGAGACCGCACCTACTTCTTCAAAAAATGAAGTAATAGAGACATCCAGTGCAATGCTGATTTGTTGAAGGTGAGTTACGGAGATACTGATTTCACCGCGTTCGATTTTGCCGTAATTACCGGTACTCATGCCGATGGCCTCTGCCACGTTCTCTTGACTAAGGTCTTTGAGTACGCGCATTTTTCTAATTCGGTCACCGACGATTTTATCCATGATTCAAATTTCTGCATCGTGTAGTAACTCATAAAATCTCTAAGATGTATATATTAATCGTATTATGATTGTTATATAATACAATGTGATTATTTTTGTCAAAAGGAATGCTATGAACAGAAATTTACAATCAATTTTGGCAGTTGTATTTATTCAATTATTTTTTTCTGGAAACCTAACTGCACAATTACCAAACTATGTCCCTACGAATGGGCTTGTTGGATATTGGCCATTTAATGGTAATGCCAATGATGTTAGTGGCAATGCTAATGATGGAGTTGTTTTTGGTGCAATAGCAACAGAAGATCGGTTTGGTCAAGCGAATTCGGCCTATTACTTTGATGGAGTTAATGACTATGGTTATGTAAATCCAGAAACTGGAAATTTTGGAACCTCAGATTTCACCATTTCAACTTGGGTTTTTGACGCTAATGTGAATAATACAGGATCTATTGTTGCAAAAAGAATTTCGAGCAGTTTTGGAAATTTCTTTTCAATGGATTGGGAGGACGGTCCCCAAATTCAAATAAATGAGAGCAATGCTAGCGACTATTATTTATATACTTCTTCTTTTTCTTTCAATGATTCCTGGTCTCACTATGTGTTGGTACGTCAAGGGTCGGTTATTAAAATGTTTATTAATGGAACATTGCTACACGAACTAGATACTGAGTTTACGCATAGTATTGATAATTCCGCCAACTTATCGTTTGGTGCACGATCATATTCTAATACATATGTCGACTATTTGAATGCAGCAATTGATGATGTTGCTATGTGGGATCGAGCACTTACAACTAATGAAATCTTTAATATATATGCGGGTTGTGCGCCTTTATCTACTTTAATAAGTGGAAATTCTAATCCTCTGAATTTTACGGCTGCTGAGTACACTTGTAACGATAATCCTAGTAGCACTTTTAACTGGACAGTTACAAACGGAGTGATTTCATCGGGACAAGGAACAAATAGTATTGTGGTGTTATGGGGTAACGAGGGCGTTGGAACCGTTTCAGTCGTTGAGACAAACTCGGAAGGATGCACAGGACAACCCGCAGTCATTGAAGTAAATGTTTCTTGTACTTCAAACATTTCACAGATCAGTGGAAATAGTCAGCCTATTATTCTTCAATCGCAAGCGTACACAGTCAATGGACCGGTCGATAGTCAGTATGAATGGACGGTTACAAATGGCGTGATAGCAAGTGGTCAGGGAACAAATGGTGTAAATGTTATTTGGGCTGCGGAGGGAGAGGGAGTACTCACTGTTGTAGAAACAACGGCTACAGGTTGTGAAAGCGCTGCAGTTGCATTCACGGCCAATGCTATCATTACTAATATTTCAGAACTTTCTAAAAACCATTTTATTCTTTATCCCAATCCATCAAGTGATCGCATCACCATTGAGTGTGATGCGATGCTTGTTGGCGAGGCATATCAAATTTTCGATGCCCTCGGTCAGCTCCAACAAGAAGGCCTTCTCACGAATCAAAAGAACACAATCACCCTCAACAACCTCGCCCCTGGAAATTATTTCTTGAAGGTGGGAGTGGAAGTTTTGAGGGTGGTGAAAGAAAATTAATTTTAGCGCTCCCCCGTGTTGCATCGCTAACGCTTGCACACGGGGTCGGGCTATCCACTGCAAGTCCTCATTACGCTACAGCGCAAGGGGACTGCTGCACTTCATCACTCCCTCACTCTCCAACTCATTTTCATCCATTCCTCACCGCGCTTCATTCCGGGCTTTCCGTTACTATCCCTAGCGCCAGTGCCACGGGTGGTAGTGTATTTTAATTCATTTCGACTACGATTTCTATTTTAGAAATTCAATACTTTTGAATTTAAATGGATTTACTAAATCGTATTCGGAATTCTTTTAAAAGGAAGAATTATAAAGCTGTCTGGAAGGAGTTTTCTGATGCTCATGATGGCCGATATGTTCTCGGGAGTTATGATCAGGAAGACCGTGTAGAAATTAATTATCGGAATCACATAATTGTTTTCGATAGATTCATGCTTTATCAAGTCGTCGGAGGACAGTCTCGTGATACACAATTCACCAGAATATGGTTTGAGTTTAAGTCTCCTGACAACTTGAGATTCCGAATTATTGAACAGACTTTATTTGATGACATCGGTAAACTTTTCGGTTTGCAAGACATTCGAATTGGGGACAAAGAATTTGATTTTCGTTTTTTAATTAGCGGAACGGATGAGTATAAAGTGCAAACAATTTTTTCTCAGGAAAAAATAAAGAACTTCATCCTTTCTCAAAAAGACATCCTACTTCAAGCCCTTGATGGGAAGGGCATATACGACGAACCTATAAAAGATGGTCACACCATGCTTTACTATCTTTCTGAAACCAGTATTAGAACCAAAGATCAACTTGATGCTTTATTGACATTTTATAAATTATTGATCGATGAGATGATAAAGTTAGGGTCTATCAAATAGAGTGCGAGAGTAAGGCGCAAAGAATTGTAGAGTACTTGATTGCAAAAGGAGTACATTCGGATAGATTAAGAGCAGTCGGATATGAAGGCAAAAGACCTCTCATCGTAAATGCAAAAACGGAAGAGGAACACCAACAGAATCGACGAACGGAATTTAAAATTCTGATAAAATAATCGAAAGCAATTAGCCAATTCACCATAACAACACAGAACATGAAAAGTGCAATCCAATTTTTATTATTGACAAGTTGCCTTGCGGTGATGTCGTCTTTCTCGGAAGGGAATATCAACGAATTCGTGGGCACATACGGTGTTTGTGCTAACGATCCGTCACAAATTAAATTGAGCATCAACGCTGACCATACATTTTATTATCAAGATTATTCTGTTTCGGAAAATAAAATCTCGGTGAAAGGAAATTGGAATTTGAAAGGAGATAAAGTGATGCTATCTGTCAGCGACAACAAAATAAAATTTCACAATACTTGGACCTTCGAAGATAAAGGTGAAGTAGCAAAATCACGAAAAGGACTTTCGTTTTATAGACTCACAAAAACGAATTAATCGATCTTCCCAAACCGCCTGTCCACACTGAGCTCTATGAACTCAGTGACTTTTACTTTGTGGAAATTTTTGTAAAGGGGATTGAGAATAATGTTAGATTCGAGTCCTACAATGGTGGACGGAACTCGCAATGCAAAAAAGTGATGATCTTTTGCTAGCTTCGTGAAAACAGCTGTGGTTTCAGATGTATAGGGATAATGATTCCAATTTTCTGGCAATGTCGCTAATTCTTCGATTTTAGATTTATCAGGGAATTCAATTTTAGCCACTAATATCTTATTGGGAAGATTAGCAATATTTTCGGAGTGAACGTAGTACTCGAGCAGGGCCAGTGAAATGTTTTCTGAACAATATACCGCCTTCGTTCCTTTTTCATTCCATCGACCTCCCACTAGTTCAGCTCCGATTCCGGATAGAGCGGTATCTTTGAATTTTACGTTTGTAATGCGATAGACAATCATTAGCTATACACATTATGTTGTATACGAACGATCTCATTTTCTACCATCTGAAATCCAAAACTGCTATCAAGCATTTCAAAAGGAGGCCTATTTCCAAGTGCTCGTGAAGGTGTCTGTAGCCAGTTTTTGAAATCATCTTTTGAATCAAACACTTCATATCCCAGTCCATATAAGCCTGCTAGTTCATAAATACGTTCAGATGTCTCTTTGCTATACACTTTCTTTTTTTGCATGCTACTTATAGATGCAGGAAGAATATTTTCAAATTCTTTTTCGGTGGAACCGATAAATGAAATTAGTGATTTCCAATCTGATTTTTTTACACCTGCGCGGATACGCCCTATCAACTCTAGCTTTACTGCCGGTGCCTCCTTCACATGCGCCACCACCCAAACTGGAGAGTATTTTGGCAGTCGTATTACTTTCACTTCCTTCTCCGCTACCACAGTAGTTTTTCGAACCACTTTCTTCGATTCTTTCAACTTTTTCATGATTGTAATTTTACGCTTAATAGATTGTAAATATACAACATTGGTTTTTAGTTCTTGGTTCTTAGTTCTTAGTGAGGTCGCTCCACGGATTTGCACCGCCCCTTCGACTCCGCATTTAATCTGCGCTACGCTAGATCAAATGCTCCGCTCAGGGAACGGGGGTGCTTCGCTCAGGAGGGAAAAAAACAAAAAATAAGCAGCGCATTGCGCTGCTTATTTTTTGTTTTTTTCCCATTGTTTATGCGCGTCTCGTTCCCTGAGCGGAGAGAGATTTTTTTGCTTTGCAAAAAAATCGAACGAAGTCGAAGGGTGATGCAAATCCGTGGCCCGCCCTCATCTAAGAACCAAGAACCATCCCTCGATATACTCGCTACGCGAGCACTCGGGAACCGCCCTCATCAAAGAACCAAGAACCAAGAACCAAGCTCACTTTCGAATCTTCTACACAGTCAATATCACCGGCTTGTCGTCGGTGATCATGATGGTGTGTTCGTGCTGGGCCATGTAACCACCTTTGTCTCCAACCATCGTCCAACCGTCGTTTGTAGTGATGGCGTAATTGCTGTGAGTACTTATAAATGTTTCGATCGCAACAACACTGTTTGTTTTGAATCGCTCGTAGTTAAACTTATCCCTGAAATTCGCAATCTCGGATGGCGCTTCATGTAAACTTCGACCAACACCATGTCCGGTTAAATTTTTAATCACTTTGTATCCACGCTTCTTAGCTTCGGTTTCAATTAAATATCCGAGCTCGGAAATGCGCAATCCGCCGCGAATGCTATAGATCGCTTTGTTTAATATTTCGGTGGATGCGTCTACTAATTTTTGATGACCATGTTTGTCTTCTCCTAACACAAACGACGCTCCGTTGTCTGACCAAAAACCACCCAACTCTGCAGACACATCAATATTGATTAAATCTCCTTCTTGCAGTATTTTTTTATCTGAAGGAATGCCATGACAAAATTCCTGATTGGTACTAATACATGTCCATCCCGGAAACTTGTAAGTCTTGTAAGGCGCGGAGTTCGCGCCGTATTCTTTTAAAATGCTCGCTCCATAAAGATCGAGTTCTTTGGTGCTCATACCTGGTTTTGCATAAGCACACATTTCGCGCAAAGTGCCCGCCACCGCAGCACTCACTTTCTTCATTCCTTCTAGTTCCGATTCCGTAGTAATAGACATGGGGCAAAGATAGAGAGTTCGGGGAAAGGGGTTCTTTGTTCTTGGTTCTTGGTGAGGTCACTCCACGGATTTGCACCGCCCCCCTTCGACAAGCTCAGGACGGCGCTTCGACTTCGTTCGATTTTTTTGCAAAGCAAAAAATCTCTCTCCACTCAGGGAACGGGGGTGCTTCTCTTAGGTGGGAAAAAATCAAAAAGCAGCGCACAACGTGCGCTGCTTTTTGATTTTTTCCCATTTCGTGAGCGAAGTGTTTCGTTCCCTGAGCGTAACGAGGCGATAGCCGAGTGCAGTCGAAGGGTGGTGCAAATCCGTGGCCCGCCCTCATCTAAGAACCAAGAACCAAGAACTATGAACCAAGAACTAAGAACGAAGTACCCGTTTGTACGCCTTCTCCAACGGCTCGATGTAGTAAACCATCACGAAGAAGAATGAGATGAATGCTAGGGCTCCTATGACGTCTTGAAGGGGTGTGAAATTTTGATGAAGAAGGTATGGTGAAAGGCCAATTCCGAAAAGCCCTTCGTAAAGCACAATGACATGCACAACGTAAATCGGAAAGGTGTTTTGCCCCATGCGGAGAAACAAGTTGTTTGACATCTTCACAAACTTGTTTACGTAAATCAACAAGCCTAAAAATGCGAGAATAATCGCTAGTCCAAATATGGCGGGCTCATTGTTTAACCAAATAATACGATCGGTCCAGCCGCGCTGTATCGCCCACTGGGAGCCTTCTTCAAGAACGAAGTGTGTATATTTAAGGAGTACAAATGCACTCAGTATAAAGATCAATCCAAACCACCAACGGAAGACATATCGCTCGTATGATCTAATCAAACACCCAATGACTCCACCGATCAAAGTGTAGCCTCCATATCGAATATAACTAAATTCTGACCACTGACCGTAGATCATGTTTTGAATAAACTTTGGCGCGTGCTCTGGAATGAAAGCGGGCTGAGCTATCACGCCGTCGGCCACTAATTTTTGCTGTTCCAAAATGTGCAGCATCAAATAGTCATTCATGGTGAATACAATAATGGCTCCGATCAAATAGAACAACGCCAATGGCACTCTTTTCATCCACGACCACAATCCATAAATCAAAAGCAAAGTGAGTATTCCAAATCCAATCGATTGAAGTACGTGAAAGGCATAAAGCCAATGTAAGTCGTAAGGCTCGCCTCCCATCAGCGATTCAATGAGTATACGCACATTGAATTGAATCAAATAACCCCAAAATAATAATTGCAACACACGACGAAATCCTTTCTTTACTCGTGGGTTGGTGCGGAATGAAAGCGTTTTGTCTTTCGTAAGAAGATAAGTAAAAATGATCCCCGAAACAGTGAAGAACAGCGGCGAGGTAAGTCCATGTACGACATGCCAAATCATATAGGCGGTGTAGTCATACGTTCTGTATTCAGCGGCCAGCGCAGCTCCCGTGAAATGTCCCTCCAACATCATTATAATCGCAACCGATCGCGCTAGGTCTATAAATACCAAGCGAGGACGCGGTTCACTATTTGATGCTATAGTACTAGACAGGAGATGTTTGTTTTTACAAAGATAGCAGTTCAATGACAAGTGACAAGATACAAACGACAAGTGACAAATGACAAGTGACAAATGACAATTGCTCTCGCGTTCCGCGACAGCATGCGGAGCATGCACTTTTGTAATAGCCCCTTATGAAATTAGGGGACAAACGAACAGTGAGGAAAAGGAATATTTAAGGGAGATAAAAAAAACCCGAACGTTTGTTCGGGTTTTGTATTTTGATTGATAATAATCAAGGGAAGATACCGCGCTGCTTGTAAGCGACGTCGATTCTGCTGATAGCCTCAACGTATGCTGCTGTTCTCCAATCGGTCTTGTAACGATCAGCACATGCAACAACTTGATTGAAAGACTTCACCATTTTAGCCTCAAGTTTTGTAATGACATCATTCATTTCCCAAAGCTCTCCTTGGCGGTTTTGTAACCACTCGAAATAGCTACCAATTACACCACCTGAGTTACACAGGATGTCTGGAATAATATCAATTTTACGCTCGTTCAAAATCGCGTCACCGTTTACATCAACAGGACCGTTCGCTCCTTCTGCAACTAATGAAGCCTTGATCTGACCTGCGTTTTCAGCAGTGATCTGGTTTCCTAGTGCTGCTGGAATTACGATGTCGCACTCTAAGCCAAAGAATGACTTAGGATCGATGGACTCGCATCCAGCGAAATCACGAACACCATGGAAGTTTGGTGTAGCATAATCATTCAATGCTTCTGGATCAATTCCATTTGCATTGTAGATGGTGCCACTTGCATCTTGAACAGCGATAAGAATCGCTCCTTCTGCAGCCATGAAATGTGCAGCCCAGTAACCAACGTTACCGAATCCTTGCACGATGTATTTCATGCCTTTCAATGACTTGTTGCGGTGCTTCGCCCATTGCTTGATAGTAGTAACAACGCCAAATCCAGTAGCGCGGTCACGACCTTCTAAACCACCTGATCCAACAGGCTTTCCAGTTACAACGTGCTTGTACATTGAACGCTCAGCCGTTGGCTTCGTTTGCATGTACGTGTCAGCAATCCACGCCATCATTTGCGCATTGGTGTTTACGTCTGGTGCTGGAATATCCAACTCCGGACCGATATTGTCACCAAGAGCGAATGTGAAACGACGTGTGATACGCTCCAATTCTGTTTGAGAATATTGCTTTGGATCAATCTTGATTCCACCCTTACCACCGCCATAAGGCAATCCAGCAAGTGATGTCTTCCAAGTCATCCATGTAGCAAGTGCACGAGCTGCGTCGATATCCACGGTAGGGTGGTAACGCAATCCGCCTTTGTAAGGACCTAGTGCATTGTTATGTTGCACACGGTATCCTGTAAAAACTTCGATTCTTCCATCGTCCATCTTCACAGGAAAGTTGACAAGAATTTCGTTGTTGGTGATAGAAAGAATTTTTCTAACTCCTTCGTCTAATCCCATCAAATCAGCGGCTTTGTCGAATTGATGTTTCACATTTTCGTACATCGTCATCGGCCGCATTTCTTTATTTTCCATCGGTTTGTAGGTAAAAAAAATGTAGTTTCAAAATGATCCTAAGATGCAGTTTTATCTCAAAATCGGGGACAACGTTAAGAAAAATGTTGATACCCCAAACAAATCTATGCTTTTCGCAATTAAGAAGGCTTTTTTAATAACGCTAGTGCGTTGATTATCAATATCGCAGTGTTGGTGAGAATTATGGGAATAGAGAAATTTAACAAGATTCCATAGACCACAAACAGCATGCAGCCCACACTATTGATTAATCGCAGCTTCTTGATGTCTTTCATCAAAAAGGACACAAGAACAAACAATGAGGCTACATAGCCCACAATTTCCACAGGGGAGAATGACATAAATAAGTGTTTAGAAAGTACTAGTTGAGGAGAACCATTCCGGCTTTCGCTTGCTTCAATTTTTCAAGTTCTAGCTTTGCGGTTTCTACTTGAAGATTTTCTTCTTTGATATCTCCTTCGTTGACAGATATTTCTTTGTTCAACTGATCGATACTGTTGCGGTGAGATGTAATCTCTGCTTCTTTTTTCTCCAAGCTACTTTGTGTCTCAGAAAGCTTGCGTTCTGATTGAAGCATTCTATTTTCAGTGTCTGTGACCTTAGAGTTTTTTCCAATTAATTTCTCTTGAAGTTTTGAAATTTTTTCTCTGCGTTTCACCAAATCTTCTCTCGCCTTTTCTGTCTTCTTCTCCGAAAGCTCGCCTGTAGCAATCTTTTCATTGTACTCTAATTCTTTCTCGCGCAATTGGGTCTCCAGATTTTCAATCTCTTTTTTTGCTTGATCAGCTTCGCGCTTATCTAATTCTAATTTGCTATTCAAGCTGCTTTTATCAGCATTTATTTTTGAAATATTACTGCGTAAATTACTGATGTCGCCTTGTAATTTATCTATAGATTTTTCATGTGATGCTTTGTCTTTTTTCAAACGCTCGCCTTGTTTGACGGCTTTCTCAGCATCTTTTATTTGTCGATCATAATTACGTTGTAACAATGTAATTCTTTCATCATATTCTCCAATATAAAATTGGTGAATGCCTTTTTCAATCATGGCCTTGGTCTTGTCCATAAGTCCAGTGCCATCCGCAGGAGTGGAATAATTCTGCTTTGTTTTTGAAAGCAATGTCATACGAATGAAATCGCCGTCTTTTTCAATTTTGTAAAGTACACTAATGGTGTCTGCAGATAGAGCAGCGCTTAATACTGGCCCACACACATACATGCCGCCTTCTCTATGTCCTTCGAGAGAGTAGTTGTTCTTGATGAATTTTTTCCAAGATTTTGCAAAAGCATCATCTTCTCCAAAGATGAGCACTTGCCACGCATCACGCACTCCTTCGCCATGTAGAAGCGTAGCGCTCTCAATAGCGATATTCGGCGTTTTGAACAAGGCCTCAGTGATCTTGTCTGTTTGCGCACGTGTAAAGAGAGAGAAGAGGAGTAAAATAAATGCGATCTGTTGTTTCATACTACAAAGGTAGTCATTCCATATTACTCTATTTGGATTGCGTATCTTTGTAACATGGCAAAAAAGAAACAGAACTACGGTTCATTCAAAACACAGCTTCGCAAGGAAGTTAGAAGTGTATTTGAAAAGAATGACAGAAAGCCTCTCAACTTTAAGCAAGTCGCATCCGAGCTCGACATCACCGATAGTGGTGTACGTATGCTCATCAATGATATCTTGGAATTAGAAGCGAAAGAAGGTCAACTAAAAGAAATTGAGCGCGGAAAATTCGTGCTCGCAAAACCAAAGATTTTCACAGCACTTGGACGTATCGAAATCAACCGTTTTGGTAAAGGATACGTGTCAGTAGAAGGTGAGGAAAAGGACATCGAGATTCCGAAAGGAGAAACCAAGTTCGCACTGCACGGCGATACAGTAGAAATCACTTACAACCCGAGTGCGCGAAGAAAAGAGGGTTCCATTATTCGTGTTGCAGAGCGCGCGCGACGTGAGTTTGTAGGTGTTATCGAATCAGGCAAGGGCGGTACATTCATGAAGCCTTCGGATAAAAAGATCCACGTGGATTTTTATATCTCGAAAGAGCAAATGAATGGTGCAAAGGATGGAGATAAAGTTCTTGTTCAGATTTTGGACTGGGACCGTCCGGGAAGCAGCCCATTTGGCCGCGTGCTTCGTGTATTCGGACGTCCAGGGGATCACCAAGCAGAAATGCACGCTATCATTGCTGAGTTTGGATTGCCTCTGGAATTCAATCGCGGATTGGAGGCATATGCGAATAACATCGATCCGGGTATTACTCCAAAAGAAATCAAAGCAAGAAGAGATTTTAGAGAAATTCCAACTTTTACCATCGACCCATTTGATGCAAAAGACTTTGATGATGCATTGAGTATTCAGAAATTAAAGAATGGAAATTATGAGATTGGGGTTCACATCGCAGATGTGAGTTTTTATCTTACTCCAAATAGCCCACTTGAAGCAGAAGCGTTTGATAGAGCGACATCTGTATATCTTGTAGACCGCACCATTCCCATGCTTCCGGAACGTTTGTCTAACTTCTTATGTTCACTTCGTCCGAATGAAGAAAAGCTTTGTTTTAGTGCCGTTTTTGAGTTGGATGAGAATGCTGAAATTCACAGCGAGTGGTATGGTCGTACCGTTATTTACAGCGATCGACGATTCACTTACGAAGAAGCACAAGAAATTATAGAGGGCGCAGAAGGTGATTTCAAAGAAGAAATACACGTGCTCGATCGACTCGCCAAGAAATTGCGTGAGGAGCGATTTAAAACGGGTGCCGTTGATTTTAATGGTGAGGAAGTGAAATTCCAATTGGATGAAAAAGGCACTCCTACTGGGGTTTACGTGAAGCGCATGAAGGATTCGAATCAGTTGATCGAAGAATTTATGTTGCTTGCAAATAGAAAAGTAGCTGAATTTATTGGCAATCCTAATTTGCCTTTCAACAATACTGCTAAGCCAAAATCATTTGTATATCGTATCCACGACGAGCCACTTCCAGAGAAGTTAGAGCAACTTCGAAAGTTTGTGAAGCAACTGGGGTACACCCTTGGAAAGCCTACTGAGAAGGGCAATGCGAGCATCATCAAAGATTTGATCAAAGCGGTGGAAGGCAAGCCAGAAGAAAGCGTGATCAAAACGATGGCGATTCGTAGTATGGCGAAAGCGGAATACTCCACTCAGAATGTAGGACACTACGGATTGGCGTTTGATTATTACACACACTTCACTTCGCCTATTCGTCGATATCCTGATGTGATGGTGCATCGTTTATTACAGCACTATTTGGACAAAGGAAAGCCGGTAGAAGAGAGTGAATACGAAATGAGATGTCGCCATAGCAGTGCTATGGAAAAGCGTGCTGCTGAGGCTGAACGCGCCTCAATCAAATACAAGCAAGTAGAATATATGCTTGCTCGCAAAGGACAAGTATTCGAAGGAATTATTTCTGGTCTTGCAGATTGGGGTATTTATGTAGAAGAAAAAGAATCGAAGTGTGAAGGCTTGATAGCTTTGAATTCGATGATTGAAGATCATTACAGCTTTGATCCAGATCGCTATGTTGTTTACGGAGCCCGCACGAGACAGGAGTTTCACATGGGAGATACCGTGCATATTGTAGTAGCAGATGGTGATTTGCAACAACGCACATTGGATTATGAGTTGGCAGATAACCGTCGACCCGAGGGTGGTGCAGCGCGCGAATTAGCAAAGAGTAATCGTAGCGAAGGCGGCGTAGCACAAGCAAGAGCATATGCTCGTTCGGGCGGAGGCAGCTCTAGAAAAGGCGGAGGAAAGAGTTTCGGCGGCGGCAAGAAAAAACGCCGTTGATGAAATAAATTCGGCAAAGAAATATTACATTTGCCGCCCCTTAAGGGAAATGCGCCTATAGCTCAGTCGGTTAGAGCAACAGACTCATAATCTGTGGGTCCCTGGTTCGAGCCCAGGTGGGCGCACTAAAAAAGGCTAATAGAATTCTATTAGCCTTTTTTGTTTATCAATATTTTTGAAATCCTATTCTTCGAAGTATTTGATACACCTGCATTTTCAGCGTGGGTGGGCCAATGACTGATGGCTTTTTGTACCTCTGTGATTATTTTATTTGCAGTTTTTATTTTGAAATGATCTGCCAATTCAAGTAAATGTGTGGTGGTAGGTTGCTTACTTTCTCCTGCTACCATCGTGCTATGCATACCATGAGAGGAGCTGGAAAACGTAAGGTCAAACGCAGGAGCAAATTGCCATTCCCCTTTTTCATTCATTAGAAAAGCAAAGTTCTTGCTGTGATCATCTTTGTTGTGCGCAAGTACATTGAAGCAAGCCAATCTGAAGACCTTGTCGTAAGCAGAGATTTTCTTTTCGAGCTTGTATGCGCAATCCAATATGTGGCCGTAATCAAGCATGCTCATTCTGAAATCGTCATTCAATAAGCCAGCAACAGAATGAAGGTGCAAACGATTGTTTCCGATACGGTCGAATCTTTTTGTTCCGAAATAGGAGCGACCAGATTTGCCTTTAAAAATGCGACATTCACTCATTTCTATTTTGGCCTCTTTAGCCATCAAATAATAGGCATATTCAATATGTGCAATGTCTTTCGGGTCGAATGAGGAAGGGAACTTAATAATCCAATGCTCGTAGCCTTTCGGTAATGCCTCAGCACCATAAATGAGGTGGTTTTTTTTCTGATAAAAGCCCACCTGAATTTTTGGTCTGGCTCCACCAGAAGAACCTCCGAGAGCGTATAACTCTTCAATGATGTCACTCGATTCTCCTTCAAGAATTTTTCGTGTTGCTTTTGCAATTTTATCTAGCTCTATGATGTTGTCTGATTCAATTGTCGCTTCGCTAGATGGTTGATAAATGAGGGCCCCCGGACCATTTTTTCCAACAAGGGCAAGACGGTCCAGCATGCTGAAATCGTTGCTGTCAATACCCTTTGCGGCAAGTGCTCTATCAACAAGGAGACGCCCCCAGCCATCGGGTAAGGAGTCGGCAAACACACCGAAGAGTCCCTCAAAGGGCGTTGCATTCCCCTTGACAGTTTCATCAGTCAATTTTAACTTAAAGGGTGAAATCTCAAGGTTTCTTTTTTTGAAAGAATTATCAAAACGAAAGAAAATGGATTTTTCAACGAGCAATAGTTCCCCCACGGGAATTTCTTCTTTTTCAAATTTAATGAGCACATTTATTTTTTCGACGGCACTGCTCATTACTTAGTGTTTTTGCTAAAATACTTTTCTACTTCGGATAAATCATCTTGCTTAAAAATGACGTCGAAATCTTTTAGCCTATCGTAAAGATCAGCAAGCAGGCAAAGCGATTCAAGAGATATCTGCCCTGTCGTTTCAAATCGTTTCAAGCTTCCGAGTGAAACTCCCGAGCGAAGTGCGGCTTCAGATTGTGAATAGCCTGATTTCTTTCGAATAAGCTTGTGCTTTTCAGCCAACATGCTCATTACATCTGTTGGTTTTTTATCAATAGAATACCGATTCATATGGCTAATATATTATACAAATATACTCAAACAACTATATATTGGATAATATATTAACCACTATGAATTTAATTTAGCTTTTCACAAACTGAATAAACATTGGTGTTGGTCTGTTGAATCGGATAATATAAGTACCTGGTGCGAGTGCATCAAGTTGAATAGTGTTGCGTTGAGATGATAGAGTGGCGGTCAAAACTATTCTTCCGGCAAGGTCTAACACTGCTATTTGCTCCTTTTCAGAAATAGTTTCAGTGAATTCAATTATCAATTGATCCCGCGCTGGGTTTGGAAAAACGGTCAAGTTATCAGTTAAAACAATTACTTCATTCATGCCAACAACACAATCTACTGTGATGCTGAATGGGTTGCCCTCACAGCCACTTGCGTTAGTTTCTATCACACCAACATCACCGTAGGATCCATTGAAATCAATAATTACTTCAGCCGAACCTTGGCCGCTGATAATTTGCGCTCCTACGGGAATCGTCCAATTGTATGTGCTGCCGGTGGTGAGGTCCACGCTGTATGTTGCTACTCCATCCGCACAATCGAGCAAAGTAGGGCCATTGATATTCGTAATATCTGAAGGAATTGGCAAAGTGCTGATCGCGATAACATTTGATGGGCTCGAGCAATTAGCGTCAATTTCTAATTGATAGCCCCCAGCCTGCGTTACGATTAATGAAGTTCCGTTTGCATTTGGAATTATATCACCATTAAATAGCCATTGATAATTCACCGTTGGAATAGGTGTCACATTTAGTGTAGCACTGCCTCCTTCGCAGATGGCTGTTTGCGTCGATGTTATGATGGGTGTTACAATTTCTTGAACGGTGATGCTAATGTTTTGAGAAACCGAACAACCATTCGGTAGTTCCGAGATGGCTGTATAAGTAGTCGTTTCACTCGGTGTAAATGAGACTTCATCAACGACATTGTTATTCCAAGTAATCGTTCCGTCGCTGCTGGCATCGAGCACCACGCTCTCACCCGCACAAATTGCAGTGGTACTTGCCGTGATTTCGAGTGATGGAAGTGGTAGCACGCTAATTTGTAATGGATCACTCGTAGAAGAACAATTGCCATTGAAAGCAGTGACGGTAATATTCTGTTCGTCTGAAATGGAAATAGTATTATTTGTACTTCCTGTGCTCCATATAAAGTTTTGTCCGCCGGTTGCCGTAAGGGTTACAGAGCCACCCTGACAAAAGAATACACTACTTTGAGGTGTGATGACTGGTGTAGGAGTTTCATTAAACAAAATGTTTACGGGAACTGATGTGGCAATACAACCATTGATATCAGTAATCGTAACAGTAAATGTTCCCGATGAATTGACAACGATGCTAGAGGTGCTTTCATCGGTATTCCAAGAAAAAGTATTTCCGTTTGAAGCGGTAAGTATGGTCGATTGACCTGAACATAAGGCAAATCCGTTTGAACTAGAGATGACTGGAGTGGATGCTTGGGTAATGGTCACGAGGGCAGTGTTATCAAGGTTTCCGATTCCACAACCTGGTTGAGATGCTTGTATAGTGATGACATTGTTTCCAATAGTTAAGTCGTCAACGTCAACGTTCCATATCAATGTTCCGGGACCTTGTTGTGTATTGCTGATTACAGTGCCGCCGAGCAATGGCTGATATTGTGTGCCGGGTTGAGCATTGCTTATTTGTATCGACACTACATTGTCTGAGCTGCATGCGCTGCCGCCCTGCACCGGTAATGATGTGTCCAAAGTAGTAAAGTAATAAACTGTCACGGGCGCCCTTGGTCCTTCGCATCCATTGTTGATGACAGAAACATAATAAGTTGTTGTAGCACTGACATTATTTACGGTAAATGTTGAGGCAGTTTGATTCGCTATTGGGCTTCCCCCCGTAGGAGCAATGTACCAGCGATAGCTGCCTCCAGAAGGCGCGCCACTGGCGGTAAGTGTGGCATTTCCACTTTGACAAACAAAAGCGTCAATGGTAGAAGGAGCTTCTGGGAATTCATTGATGACTACCGTCACGGGCTGGGGCTCGGAGGTACATCCGTTCACCGTTACTTCTAAATTATAAACCCCATCTTGTAGTCCCGCTTGTGCATTATTGATCACGGGAGGATTTTGTTCTGTTGAGGTGAAATTATTTGGCCCGGTCCATTGATAGGTAGCGCCAGGAAAATTGAAGGTGGATAATGTAATATTTCCTTGTCCGTCGCAGAATGCAGGAGGTCCGAATGCTACACTTTCATTATTGAATAAAGTAGAAATCTCGCTTTGATTGAGCGCTCTTGCATACACGCGTACTTGATCGATGTCACCGCGATAATCAATTGCTCCAAGTCCATTGCTTTGTCTTCCTATTTGTAAGTTATTTCCATTTACCGGAATATTACCACTTTGGTTTAGTGTTCCTGTTAGGACACCATTTTGATAAATGCGCAACTGCGCGCCATTGTAGGTACACACGATATGATGCCATTGAAGCAACGGAACATTGGTATTACTATTTAAGAAATTACTTCCGTTGATTCTCCATCGCACGGGGTTTTGCGGATTGGATGCGTTGAAGCCGTCGAGAGCCATATACATTCCCGAGCCGCCCCATTTATTGAATAGTGGAGTTTGTTCGCCAAAGAAAGATTGCGTTTGTCGCACCCACATACTGATGGTTACCTGATTGGTGATAGCATTAATAGCTGCAGGGTTTCCTGCGTCGACGTAAGCTCCTACTCCAATATTGATGGCCTCATTTTCATTTCCATTTCTATCTGTAGTATAAAAGCTAGGCCCTCCTTGCACCGTTCCATTAATGTTATTACCACTTTGATCTGTGAGGTTTCCATTCATTCTGTATAAAAGAACAAGGTCAGAAATCAAGTCTACCGGTGGATTGAGAGGATTAATGACAGTAGCGCTAACAGTAGTTCGTGGACTTTCGCACCCATTTGCATCTACAATAGCAACATAATAATCTTGCGAAACGGTGAGCGCAGGTGTTGTAAAGTTCGACTCGTTGGCACCGCTAATAGGCGTACCTCCCGTTGGTGTGAGGTACCAGTTGTAAGAGCTCACATTTCCAATAGAAGATGCACCAATGGTCACTTCCCCAGAAAGGCATACGCTGCTATTGATCGCTGATGGTGCGGTTGGAATAGGAAGCACCGTGATGTTGGAAGGAACTGTTATTACTCTTTCGCACCCGCTGATGAGTGATGTGGCAACAAATTCGAATGTGATGCCCACACTTAGTGCTCCCGAAGTAAAGGTCAAAGTATCACCTGTACCATTTTGAGCATTGCCAATAAAAGAAAGGTTCTGAGCATTTCTCAAGCGGTAGGCTACTCCTGGTTGAGAGTTGATGAGTCGTAGATTAACTGTGGATCCCTCACAAAGCGAACCGCCGTCTGTCGTTACTGCAAGGGGCTCTGGTTGCTCCATCACTAGGCTTGCGAGTTCATGGTCTGTGATAGCACGATTATAAATTCTAAAATCGTCCAGAATTCCATTGAGATATCCATCGGAAGCCCAATTACTGCGGCCAATGTAACAAAGTGTACGAACTATATTTTGTGGGTATAATTGAGGGCCTTGATTGACAAGCACACCGTTTACATACAATCGACCTACACCATTTTCAAATACAAAACCGAGATGCACCCATTGGTTCAGCGCTATTGCATTCGGAGCAGTGATAACGGTGCTAGGAGTTGTACCATTATAAGTCTGCAAAGCTGGTCTTCCAATTGTTCCGTTGGTAGCGGCAAGAAGCACATTATTGTTTCCACTGGTGATTCCAAAATCCATTATACGTGACCAGGAATTGAATGAAGATGGGCGCACCCATGACCCGATGGAAAAGTTTCCACCGTTAAAATAAACGCCATCCGGAGCATCAATGAATCCATTGGTGCCGTTGAGGCGCAGAGCGCTAGAAGGTTCATCAAATCGATTCAAATCACTCGTAACCCCACCTTGGATTGTTGCGTTGAGTCCATTTCCACTAACATCATTGGTGTTTCCATTCATGGGATAATGAACAACGAGGCCGCTACCTACCGATAGAGGCAATGACGCAACTTCTCCGAACCCGATTGGAAACACGGAAAGACTAACGTTCGTGGAAAGAGAAACCGAACAACCATTCTGTTCTATCTGCACATCATAGACCCCGACACTGCTTTCATTGATATTGCTAATCGTAGATGTGTTTCCATTTCCCGAATGATCGTTCGGTCCTGTCCAGGAATAAGTAGCTCCAGCTATTGTAGGTGCGGTCAGTACAACGCTTGATCCTGAACACGCGCTAACGTTTGGACTTAACACATCTAGTTGAAGCAAAGGAAAACGAGTGGACGCAGGACCAAGATCGTTCCATCTTCCTGCAGCTGTTATTTCTCCAAAATCTTCATTATTGCTAGCATTGTTCGGTTCTCCCTGTGCCCAATTGACGTAGGTAAGGGCTGTATTATCTGGATAGGTGAATACTCCTTCAGTTGTGGCATCATTAAGCCCGAAGAAGGCAAATGTTGTGGTTAAATTATTTGCGACAAGTATGTTTTCGGAAACATCAGATATGGATGCAAGTCTTCCACCATTGGCTATACATGCAGCTGAACTATTGACCCACGTTTGAGCAGTAAGCCCGAGATAGAAGTTTTTATTATTCACTTTCCCGATGTAACGAAACTGTGCAGGGTTGGGAATATTTCCGATAATACCTGTAATAGCAATATCCGCGCTGCCGGCCGAAGCGGCGCCGAGAGCTGTACTGACCACACGTAATTTGTATCCTGATCCTGATGGAACTCCATCAGGAATAGTGGCAGTTAATACCCCAGAAGAAGTGGATGACACTCTCGCTAAATCAATGGGGAAAGTAAAGCTACCTGTGCTATTAGATAGTTGAAGAACAAATTCGTTTTCAGGAAAAATTAATCCCGACGCTGTATAATTCACTGATATATCACTACCCGCACAAATGGAAGTTGTACTAACAGAGGTAATATCGACAGTTGCACCATTTGTGGATGCGAGCTCAGCAATTTCACTAGCAGTCAGCACACGATTATAGAAGCGCACATCATCTACTCTTCCAAAAAGCCAGGAGTTGTTGTTTTGATTCACCACATTACCGCCAATATTGGTGGTCGTGGAATTGGTTCCGAGTGTATAGTTACCATTGGCACTGATCACAAGCACTCCATTGAGATATGCTGCTATTCCAGTAGTACTTGTTGTAATGGCGAGGTGCTGCCATGTATTAGCGCTCGCAGTGAATGGCACATCAATAAATCCATTGGGATGGAAAATGGCAATGCGGTTAGGGGCGGTGTAAAATCCTGTTTCTAAAATGTTGTCTTGCCCTACTAAGCTCATACCGCTATTGAGGGCATTTAAACTAAACCAATAGGACATGGTAAATGCAGTACGTCCATTAAATAGAGGGGTAGCAAAATTGAGCATACCAGCTTCATTCGAACCATTGAAATATGTCGCTGCAGATTGCACCATGTGTCTATTCGGGCTCGGGGCAACACCACCGGATGATGGCGTTGCATTATTACCATTGCCTGAAATATCGACGCCATTTCCATTCATGGGGAGGTGAGCAATGAGACCCGTATTCAACTGGCCAAAATTGAGCAAGGAAATTAGACAAAAGGCTCCTGCCCAAATCATGCGGATAATAGTATTCATGCGATCAAAATTATGATCCGCAATATGTTAACGCCAACTGAAAACACCTTGCACTTATGTTGCAATTGTCATAACTATTGTTGCATTTACCGAGGCTTTAGCCTTGAAAATCAGTGTTGTTTCCTGGAGAGCTACCAAAAAGCTCTTTATATGATTTTGAAAAATAGCTCGGGGAATTGAAGCCACACATGTAAGCCACTTCTTTTACGGTGTACTTGTTTTCTGCTAAGAAGTCTTTGGCTTTTTTGAGCCTCACCATGCGAATAAAATTGCTAGTACTTTGACCCGTCAGACTTATCAGTTTGCGGTGTAGTTGACTTCTGCTTATTCCTAAAGTATCTCCTAAAGCGTCGGGCCCAAATTCCGTTTGATCGAGGCGTTGGTGAATGCTATCTATGCACTTCTGGATAAAGGGATCAATGGGTTGGCTGGCTTCCTCATGCGTGATTCGATGGCTATTGTCCTTGCGCAATTGAACCACTGCATTCATAATGTTCATGATGCTTTGTCGCAATTCGGAAGGCACAAAAGGTTTAGTGAAATAAGCCACCGCCCCGGCTTGAAGTGCCTCAAGTCTTAATTCAGAACTATTTCGCGCGGAGAATACCGAAATCGGAATGTGTTGAGTATCTGGAGCCGCCTTCAATGTGCGAAGCAAATCAAGCCCCGACCCATCGGGAAGCATGATGTCTGTGAGAATGATATCGGGAATGAGGTTCGAACTAATGGTCAGTGCATCACTCTTATTGAACGCAGTGATTACTTGAACATGTTCTTGAAATAATGACTGAACGAATGCAGATAAGTCTATATCATCTTCCACTAAAAGAAGAACAAATTCACTTTGTACCTCTGTTTTTTCGCTGATGGAATGTGTTTCTTTAAGTGGCAGTGAAATGGAGAATTTCGCACCACGCGGAATGTTTGGTGAATACTGAATTGTTCCTCCAATGTTCTGGAGTATTTCAGAAACAAGGGCGAGTCCAAGCCCGCTCCCGGTAGGCGAAGTGGCATTTCCTCCTCTATAGAATCGCTGGAATATTTTAGTAACATCTCTCGGGCTAATTCCGGCTCCATTATCTGTGATAACAATCATTAGATTCTGATGCTGTATAAGAGCTTTTAACTCTATGCGACTTCCGCTGCCAGCATATTTCAAAGCATTAGCAAGTAAATTGGCAATAACTGTTTCTACAATATATTTTGGAAAAGATGAAATAGTTCCCTCAGCTGTAGTAAGAATTAATTCTTGATTGTTTTGAGAAAAGGCTTGTTGAAACGATTCGGACTGTTCGCGGATAAAGGCAATAGGATCTCCCACTTCATAGATTGCTTGAAAGGCTCCTGATTCTAGTTTTGAGAGATGTAGAATATCATTTACCATTTTTAGCAATCGTTGAGAATTACGCTCAATGATGGGTAGTTGTTGTTGCAACTGTTGGATATCACCAGAGTCTTTGATCATATTCAACGGGCCACTAATCAGGGTGAGCGGCGTTCGAATTTCGTGCACAACATTCTGAAAGATTCGATTTCTTTCTAGTTCAAGTTGTCTTTCTACTCTTCGTTTTTGGCGCAGATATGCATAGAAAATAATAGCGGACAGGGACAATAGGAGGGCAACACCAATCAATAGAATATTTCTATTTTTTAAAACTTCATTTCGAAGTTCAGATTGGAGTAAAGCCTCATTTTTCTTAGCGATTTCCGCAGATTTTTTCTCTGCTTCAAATTGAATTTGAAGACGCTCAATGGCTTCTTGTTTTTCAGAAGAATTTAGATTTTGAGAAATATCAAATGCTTCCTTTTTTGAAGCGAGTGCATTTTTGAAATCACCTTGATCGGCATATGCATTGGATAAGGCATTTAGAACCGTGATGGTGTATGAGTCTTTTTTTAATTCTTGCGAAAGTGCCAGCGATTTTTTTAGCAAGGAGATACCAGCATTGAAATTTTTTTGCTGAACATAAATTTCACCTTGATTGTGATATGCCGAAATTAAAACATCGTTGAATTTTCCTTTTTCGCTTAGCTCTATCGAGCGGGCATAATAGTATTGGGCAGAATCAAGCTTCTGGTAGCCCATTTGATAAATGCTGCCAACACTATTATACGCTGCGGCTAGTACAGCTTCTTCCTTAGTGAGGGCTGGAAGGGCTTTTTGTAAATTCGATAAAGCTTCTTCATATTTTCCTAAACTAAATAACACACCTGAAAGGTTGGTCATGATCATTGCATAGTGCGATACCTGACCTGCTTCTAATTTGAGTTGTGCTGCATGTAAAAAATATTGCTTCGCTTTTTCATAGTCGCCGCGTTGATAGGCAATGACGCCTAGTCCATTGTAGCTTTTTGCAGCAAGATCATCACGTTTATTGGTCTCTGCCAATTTGATAGCTGACACATACAGTGTAACACCAATGGAGAATTCGGATTGTCCGGAATAGGAATCGCCTAAAAGAGCGATGCATTTTATTTCTTTTTCTAGGTCTTTTTGTTTTTTTGAAAGTACTAGGGCATTGGATAAATAGAATCGGGACGAATCAACATCGGATAAGGCAAGTCTTTCGCCTTTTGTAATAAGCGAGTCGATATGGGATTGGGCCTTCATCTGAAGGCTTACGCTGCTAAATGCAACCAGTAATATCCATATCACTAAATGAATTCGCATGCTCAAATGTAGTTAATGACATGTGCTTTAGGATGGGATTGCTATTTTTGCTCCATGGAAAAGAAGAAAGTGATGCTTGGCCTGAGACTCCCCACTGATCCGAGATGGGTGGAGATCGTGGAGGGAAATATTGAAGAAATTCTGACTGACCACGCCTACTGCGAACAGAAGGCCACTACTAACGCGATTACCAATATCGTACGCTTCCCTGAATATTCTGATATGGTGGAAGAGATGACGCGCATTGCTCAAGAGGAAATCCAACACTTTGGAATGGTTCACCAAGAACTACTGAAGCGTGGTCTCACCCTCGGACGCGAGCGCAAAGATCCTTATGTGCACGACCTTGCAACGTTCATTCTGCACGGCGGAGGGCGCGAGGAACAATTCGTGGATCGTATGCTTTTTGGTGCAATGATCGAAGCACGAAGTTGCGAACGATTCCGATTGCTTTCTGAGCGCATTGCAGATGAGGACCTCAAAAAATTCTACTATGATTTGATGGTAAGTGAAGCAGATCACTACACCACTTTTATCACTTTGGCTAGAAAGTATGGCAAGGGTGTCGACGTGGATGAGCGCTGGCAAGAGTGCCTCGACTTTGAAGCATCGCTGATGGAAAAGTATGGCAAACGTGAAACGATTCACGGATGATGCTCCAATTCAAAACCGCTACTATCGCCGATATTCCTTTGATTCGTGAGCTTACGATGATGGTTTGGCCGCAAACCTATCGTTCGATCATCAGCGAATCACAAATTGAATACATGCTCGAAATGATGTACAGTGAAGCTTCATTGAAAGAACAAATGACTTCGAAGGCATGTGAATTTGTTTTGGTAAATGATACCGAACGTTCGCTCGGTTTTGCATCCTATAGCCATCAAGAGGAAGGCGTTTTTCGTTTACATAAGCTTTATGTGATTACTGCTGCACAGGGCACTGGAGCTGGTAAAGCACTGATTCATGAAGTGGCAAAAAGGGTATTAGAAAAAAAGGGAGACTGCATCGAACTAAACGTGAATCGACACAATTCAGCCGTTGATTTTTACAAGAAAATTGGTTTTACCATTTACCGAGAAGAGGACATTCACATCGGTAGTGATTTTTACATGAATGACTATGTGATGCGCTGGAAGCTGGATCACTGATCCAATTCAATTCGGAATGTAGTTCCCTTATTGGGTTCGCTCCAACGAATGTAGATTCTGCCTTTATGATAGTTTTCAATGATACGTTTCACTAGTGAAAGCCCTAGGCCCCATCCTCTTTTCTTTGTGGTGTAGCCCGGTTGAAAAACGGTCTTCCATTTATTTTTCGGAATGCCTTTTCCACTATCTGTAATCTCTAAACAAGGAGTACCATTTTCTGTAAATACATGTGCTTTTAAATGGCCCTCACCATCCATTGCATCGACTGCGTTCTTGATCAAATTTTCCAAAACCCATCCAAAGAGTGGTAAGTTAAGCGGTGCTGTTACACCTGGAGTGTCATTTGTAATTTCAAATTTCACACGACGACTTACTCTACTTTGCAAATAGTCGATAGCAGATCGTACTGCTTCCTCGAGATCAAGTGCATGGAGTTCAGGTACAGAGCCGATTTTAGAGAATCTATCCGTAATGGTATTCAATCGATCGATGTCTTTGTTGAGTTCGGTCATCGTGCCACGATCCACGCCTTGGGCTTCTAACAATGAACTCCAAGCCATCAAACTCGAAAGTGGAGTACCCAATTGATGCGCGGTTTCTTTGGCCATTCCCACCCATACCTGATTTTGCTCTGCTTTTCTGAACGTAGAAAAGATGAGATAGCTAATCACCAAAAACACCCCAATAAGAATTAGCTGGAGAATTGGAAAATTTTGAAGTTGTTGCAATACTTCTGAGTCTTCAAAAAAGATATACTGCTTTCCTTGTCCAGGCAAATCAATCGGTATGGGGGTGTTGTCTTGACGCATGGTTTCAAGCTTCAAGAGCTTTGCTTCCTGCGTCGCCAATGCCAGAGTATCAATATTACCCAAGCGAATGATTTTAGTTTGAGTGCTGTCGGTCACTATTACCGGAACAGAAGCTGAATTGATAACTGTTTCAGAGATGAAAGAATTAATCAAATCGTCCATGGTGTGTTGCAACTCCATGAAGAGATAACTGTCATTGTAATACACTTTCAATCCTACATCAGGAAATTTGATAGGATCGTATTTCTGCTTCATGACTTTATACAAGGAATCGATGTATTGATCATCGTTTGCCTTGTCCTGCGGAAGATTGGCGTAGTTGCTCAATTTTCCCTCCGCATCATAAATCAGAATGGGAATGGTACTATTGCTCCAGATATAATCGGTTACAAATGTGAGGTCGTTTTGGTCTTCAGGGTCGCTGAGAATTTGATAGGCCTTGGCGAGAAGATTGGCTTTTTTACGCTCTTCATCGCGTAGACCATTGAATAGATTTTCGGTGAATGTAACAAGCTGAGCACGGCGCTGAATGGCCTCGCTCCAGAGTTCTACTTTCTCTCTTTCGCCTTCTCTGATGCGGTCTGCAATGTGATTGCTATACCAAAGCGTAATGCCCACGATGACCATCGCGACGAAGAACAAGAAGATTTTCCAACGCTGTTTATTGCTGTATAAATTCACATAGCGAATATACACGACTCAATGCGAATAACGACATTTCCAAAGTCTGTTAACGCAATGTCCGAACACATAAGCCCTTCGCTTGTTTGAGTTATCTTAGTGGCAAATATTAGAACGGAGAGAGCGATATGATTGGATTTCGATTTACAGAGTTTATTCCAGATGCAGACAAACGCACGCCGTTTGAGCGTCTGTTGCCCCTTTTCCTCGAACTTCTTAATTACACCTCTGGAGATGCAAAGGACACCTTGGATTGGATGGAGGAGATCGATAAGCAGCAACCTATTTTTTCTGATAACTACAACCGTGACGACTTCGAACAAGAGTTGAAACGAAGAGGTTTTTTAAAAGAAGAATATAACAAGGGAAAAGGTCCAGGGATTGGAATTACGGGCAAGGCGGAGCAATCGATGAGGCAACGTGCACTCGAACAATTGTTCGGGAAAATGAAAAAAAGCACACGAGGAAATCACCGCACCAAGCAAACAGGCAATGGCGACGAGCCTACGGAGATGACGCGTCCATTTGTCTTTGGTGATAAGCCCGAACAAATCTTGATGAGCGAATCATTGCGCAATGCTCAAATCAATAACGGTGCAGAGGAGTTTCTTTTAACCGAAAGTGATTTAGAAGTTTTCGAAACAGAAAATCTTTCGCAAGCATCGACGGTACTGATGATTGATATCTCGCACAGTATGATTTTATACGGCGAGGACCGCATCACTCCTGCGAAGAAAGTGGCAATGGCATTGGCAGAGCTTATCATGAAGCGATACCCCAAGGACACATTAGACATCGTGGTGTTTGGAGATGACGCTTGGCCGATTCAAGTGAAAGATTTACCATATCTACAAGTGGGCCCATATCATACCAATACTGTTGCTGGGCTTGAATTAGCGATGGATATTTTACGCAGAAGAAAAACAGGCAACAAACAAATCTTTATGATTACTGATGGCAAACCATCGTGTCTTAAGGAAGGTGGAGAATATTACAAGAATTCATTCGGACTTGATCCATACATCGTTGGAAAATGCCTCAACCTCGCACGTATGTGCAGAAAGTCACGTATTCCAATCACAACATTCATGCTTACGGATGATCCTTATCTCCAACAATTCGTAGATGATTTTACAGAAGCGAATAACGGAAAGGCATTATTCACAGGCCTTTCAGGACTAGGAGATGGGATCTTGTTGGATTATGAACGAAATAGAAAAAGAAGACGATAATATTTATGAAAAATAATAATGCACGTCCCAGCACATTGGGCGAACTCAAAGCTTCAGGATATAAACCATTATCCATTTCTGAAGAACTAAGAAAAAATTTGATTGAAAAAATGGAATCGGGAGATCCTATTTTTCCAGGCATTATCGGATATGATGAAACGGTCATTCCTGATATTCAAAGAGCAATATTAAGTGGTCACAGCATGAATCTTCTTGGATTGAGAGGTCAGGCTAAAACCCGCATGGCGCGAGGCTTAACGGGCCTTCTTGATGAATGGATTCCATTTGTGGCTGGAAGCGAACTCAACGATGATCCACTTCAACCAATCAGCAGATTTGCAAAGGATCTTATTGCTGAACACGGTGACCTTACGCCAATAGCATGGCTGCATAGAAATGATCGTTATGTGGAGAAGCTCGCAACGCCAGATGTTACTGTTGCCGATCTTATTGGTGACGTAGATCCAATCAAAGCGGCCAATTTGAAACTGAGCTACAGCGATGAGCGTGTGATTCACTTTGGACTAGTGCCACGCAGCAATCGATGCATTTTTGTGATCAACGAATTGCCCGATTTGCAGCCTCGTATTCAAGTGGCTTTGTTTAATATCCTACAAGAAGGAGATATTCAAATCAGAGGATTTCAATTGAGATTGGAATTAGACATACAGTTTGTATTCACAGCAAACCCAGAAGACTATACCAATCGCGGAAGTATTATTACTCCGTTAAAAGACCGTATTCAATCACAGATTTTGACGCACTATCCGAAGTCGATAGAGCTGTCGCAGGAGATTACATTGCAAGAAGCGAATATTCGTCCGGAACAACACAAGCGTGTAGCAGTGCCTGCTTTGCTTAGCGAGTTGATCGAACTCATCGCATTTGAGGCTCGTGAGTCAGAATATGTAGATCAAAAAAGTGGCGTGTCTGCACGTTTGACGATCAGTGCTTACGAGAATTTGGTGAGTGCCGCAGAGCGCAGAGCAATCATCAATAAGGAGAAAAATACCATTGCACGTATAGGAGATTTACTAGCTATTGTTCCAGCGATTACTGGTAAGGTAGAGTTGGTTTATGAAGGCGAACAGGAGGGGCCACAGTTTGTCGCGCTTCGTTTGTTGGGTCAAGCTATTCGAAAAAAATTCCCTCAAATTTTCCCCAATCCAGATACGTTCAAAAGAAAGAAAGTGGACAGTCCGTATGATCCGATCATTCAATGGTTTGGTCAAAATCAATTGGAGATAGAGCGTGATATTACCTCTAAAGATTGGGCGGCTGCCCTCTATTCGGTGCCGATGCTGGCGGACTTGGCGAACAAGTATTGTCCTGGAGCTTCCGAGACAGAGAGACTTCTAATGATGGAGTTTACACTGCACGCATTGGCGGAATATAGCCTCATTGGCAAGAGTGTGATGGATTCAAGCATTGAGTTTTCGGATGTAATGAATCAATTATTCTCCGAAGATGATGAGGACATTAACTACAATTAGCCTTGGAATCCTAACTCAGTAGGGTAAAAGGCTGAAAAGAGGTATTGTCTATCAAATCAAGGCTTATTTTAGCCCGCCGTATAAATAAAACCTGTATGAAGAAAAGTTTACTTGCGCTGTCTCTCCTGTTGGGCGGTGCTTTTGGAGTGATGGCTCAATCTGCTGACGACGTTCGCTACTGCGGACAAGTGGAGATGACGCAAAAGATGCATCAACACCACCCTGGTTGTGCGCACGACGCAATGGTCAAAGACGCTGAGTTAGATCAGTGGGCACGCGAGTTCGCTGAGGAAGAGGCCAATCGTGGAGGAGGACAAGTTATTTATACGATTCCTGTTGTATTCCACATCATTCACGATAACGGTCCTGAGAACATCACAGATGATCAAATTCATGACGCGATGTTTATTTTGAATCGTGATTTTAGAAAATTAAATGCTGATACAGCTGCTATTGTACCTGAGTTTCAGGATATCGCTGCGGATATTGGAATCGAGTTTCGTCTGGCATCTTTAGATCCTGATGGAAATTGTCATCCAGGTATTGTGCGCGTTCAAAGCCCACTTACTACAGAGGGTGGATCAGAAATGAAATCATTGAGCATGTGGCCTCGCAATTCATACATGAATGTATGGGTATGCCGCGATGCTGGGGATGGAACCGCTGGATACACATTCACTCCAAATAGTGTAGATGGAAATTTCGGGTTGTCAAATGACGGTATTGTATTGAGATATGATTACACTGGTTCGATCGGTGAAAGTAACATTACTCGCAGCCGCACATTGACACACGAAGTAGGGCACTGGCTAAACCTTCGTCATACATGGGGTCCAACGAATAGTCCGAATGATCCAGCAAACTGTGACTTCGATGATGGAGTAGATGACACACCAAACACGATCGGTTATGTTTCATGTAACCTTGCAGGAGCCTCTTGCGGAAGTGAATTGGATAACGTTCAGAACTACATGGAATACTCCTACTGTTCTCGAATGTTTACCGAAGGTCAGCGCACGCGCATGCGCGCTGCAGCTAATAGCAATGTTGCAGAAAGAAATGAATTGATTACTCAAGCAAACTTGATTGAAACAGGTGTCATTAATCCTGCACTCTGCTTGGCTAAATTTACAGTTGATGCAAATACAGCATGTCTTGGTCAAGGCATTCAATTCAGAGATCGCTCATATCACGGAGTGACTACGTGGACTTGGGATTTCGGAGATGGAACAATCTTGACGGGTACTGATCCAGAAGTTCATCAAGACCCGATTCACATTTATGAAGAGCCTGGTACTTATTCTGTAACATTGACGGTTGCGAATACGGCTTCACAACTTAGTTATTCTTTAGAAAATGTGGTAACTGTATTTGACTACGGACAAGAAGAAGCGCCATTCAGCGAGGGTTTTGAGAATGATTGGCCGAATGCGTCATGGGCGATAAATAACCAAAATAATGATCTTACTTGGGAAATTACAACTAGCGCAGAGTACAGCGGAAATCGCTCTTTGAAGCTTCGTAATTTCAGCAATACGGTGACAGAGAATATTGACGAACTCATTTCAGCAACATACGATATGAGTGCGATGGATACCGTTTTCCTTACCTATCACTGGGCTTATGCAAACAAGCTTTCGGCTGGTGAAACAGAAGACAGATTACGTATTCAAGTATCAGGTGATTGTGGCACCACATGGAGCACTCGACGCACAAGAACAGGTTTCACAAATCTTCCAACGGCTGATCCAGTGAACTCACAGTTTACACCTTCGTCTACAGCGCAGTGGGATTCAGAAACGTTATTGATGAATAACACAGATTGGATGACAGATGGATTCCGTGTTCGTTTCGAATTTACCGGTCGTGGTGGAAATAACCTTTTCCTAGATGATATCAATATCACAGCTTCAGATACGATAACAGTTATTCCAACTGGAGTGCAAGAGATACAGCCCATTTTTGCTTATAGCATTTTCCCAAATCCTTCGAAAGATCAAACCAACATTAGATACTTTGCTTTGCAAAGAGAACGCGTTAGCGTGAAGATGTACAACGGGCTTGGTCAATTAATGGATGTTATTGCGGATGAGGAAATCTCTGTAGGCGAACACAATTGGACCATTTCGCGAAAGCCTGCTGGAATTTACACAGTAGTATTTGAGAAAAATGGATACAGACAAGTTGAGAAAGTGATGTTTGAATAAAACATATTTACCCAAGAATGAAAAGCCTTTCAATCCTTTTGAAAGGCTTTTTTATTGAGAAAAAATCAATAGTGCAGAATCATATACAGTAGCTATCTTTGTTTCCATGAATATCCAAACATCTAAGAATACAACAAAGGCAGCGCTTACTGCTGTGATTGTTTCAAAACAAGGCTCTTCGGAAACCAAGGGTTTGTCGAAAGAGGAGATGGCATATCTTCAAGCGCAAATCAAAGCCGAGAAGGATGTCGTAACATTTCAAAATCTAGGTAGCGTTCGCAAGTATTATATCATAGCGGCTTCTGATGATCAAGACCCTGCGATTTTGGAACTTTGGAGATCAAAAGGAAAAGAACTTCAAGCGCTTGCTTGTTCTATCAAATCGGATAGTTTACACATCATCAACGAAACAGGTGTAGCTGCAGCGTCACTTGCATTTGCGGAAGGTGCGGCATTGGGAAATTACCAGTTCTTGAAATATCTCAAGGCGAAAAAGGACAACAAAAACTCATTAGAAAAAATATTCGTTCAAGACCCTTCATTGAAGGATGAAAAATTGATTGAGCTCAAAGGAATCGTCGACGGTACTTTACTTGCTCGCGACTTGATCAACGAACCGGTATCTTATCTTACTGCGGTGCAGTTTTCAAAGGAAATGCAAAAGGCAGGAAAGAATGCAGGATTCAGTGTGAAGGTGTTGAATAAAAAAGAAATCGAAGCGCAAAAAATGGGCGGATTGCTTGGCGTTAATCGCGGAAGCATTGATCCACCCACTTTTACTATCATGGAATACAAACCGAAAGGCGCGAAGAATAAGCGTCCAATCGTATTGGTTGGAAAGGGTGTTGTATTCGATACTGGTGGATTGAGCCTCAAGCCAACTCCTGGTTCTATGGACGAGATGAAGTGTGATATGAGCGGTGGAGCTGCTGTGGTAGGTGCTATGCACGCTATCGCTGCAAACCAACTGCCTGTTCACGTCATTGGATTGGTACCCGCTACGGATAACCGTCCAGGGATGAATGCACTTTGTCCGCAAGACATTATCACGATGCACGATGGAACGACTGTAGAAGTATTGAATACTGATGCAGAAGGTCGATTGATTTTGGGTGATGCGTTGAGCTATGCGAAGAAATACGATCCACTTCTAGTAATTGATTTGGCAACGCTTACCGGTGCTGCAGTACGTGCTATTGGTACGTATGCAAGTGCAATCATGGGAACAGCGGATCAGGATATCATGCAAAGTCTTTCGAAGAGCGGAATGAATACATGGGAGCGTACTGTTCAATTCCCAATGTGGAAGGAATATGGCGACGAAATGAAGAGTGATATCGCCGATTTGAAAAACTTAGGAGGTTCGAATGCAGGACATATTTCTGCAGGAAAATTCTTGGAGCACTTCACTGCTTACCCATGGATTCACATTGATATCGCAGGTCCTGCCTACATCAACGCACCACAGAGCTACCGCACGAAAGGCGGCACGGGAGTAGGTGTGCGCATGCTTTATAATTTCATCAAGAATAATTATGCAGATTCTTCTGCTAAATAAATAAGACTATGTCCGAAAGGAAAGACGACCGTTTACGTGTAGCTATTACTAGTGGTGATCCACATGGCATCGGATTAGAAACCGTTATGAAGGTGTTTGCTGATCCTAGAATGTCTGAGTCTATCACGCCTATTATCTATGCGCATCCGGAAGCAATAAAGATTCACAAAAGGCTCAATAATATCGAAGAGTTTCAATACACTTCGATTCAGCAGGCAAGTGAAGCTCATCCAAAAAAGGTGAATCTATTGAATGTTTGGAAAGACTTTAAGGGCACATTGGAAGTGGGTACCGCAACTAAGGAAGCGGGGGAGCTAGCTTATAAGAGCTTGGAAGCAGCTACTGCAGACCTCGCGGCGAATAAGGTAGATGTACTTGTTACTTCTCCAATCAATAAGGACATGATTCAAAGCAAAGACTTTGATTTTCCAGGCCATACCGAATACCTCGCAAAAATTGCCGGAACGGATAAAGTATTGATGTTCTTAGTGAGTGATAATCTGCGTGTAGGAATAGTGACCGGTCATGTTCCATTGAAGGATGTTTCTGCCGGCATTACGAAAGAGAAAATTCATGAGAAGTTGGCATTGATGCAAGAGAGCTTGGTGAAAGATTTTGGAATTCCAAAACCACGCATCGCTGTTCTAGGGCTCAATCCACACGCTGGAGACAACGGACTTCTCGGCACAGAAGAAAAAGAAGTGATTCTACCAGCGGTTCGCGAAGCCTTTGAAAAAGGTGGATTAGTATTCGGTCCTTTCGGTGCTGATGGTTTTTTTGGAAGCGGCGCATACAAGCAGTTTGACGCAGTGCTCGCCATGTACCACGATCAAGGTTTGGCGCCATTCAAGGCCATCGCCTTTGATAACGGTGTGAACTTCACTGCGGGACTTCCCATAGTGCGCACATCTCCAGATCATGGCACAGGATACGACATCGCTGGTAAAGGAAAAGCAGATGAATCATCGCTAAGAGCTGCGATTTTTGTAGCATGTGATGTTTACAAAAAAAGAAAAGAGTATAGAGAGTATGCTTCTGCACCGCTACAGCGACAGGAGTTTAGAGATCGTGATGATTATAGAGAATCATAAAAACACAAAACCGAGCATTCGCTCGGTTTTCTTTTAAGCATGCAAATCAAAGTTATTCTCATCGGCAAAACATCCACTCCTTACATCAAAGAAGGAGTCGATGTTTATTTAAAAAGATTGAAGCATTATGTGAAGTTGGAAATGGTAGAAATTGGTGATGTCAATTACAAAGAGCGAGATCGTCAAAAAGAAAAAGAAGGAGAATCGATTTTGAAACACATCAAGACAGATGATGTTGTTTTTTTATTAGATGAAAAAGGAGACAACCCTACATCCCGCGATTTTGCTCAGTTTTTTCAGAAAAAAATGAACGCAGGCACCAAACAAATGGTGTTGGTCATTGGAGGAGCGTTTGGTTTTAGCAAAGAAGTATATGATAGATCGAACGGACTTTTATCCTTCAGCAAAATGACCTTCTCTCACGAGATGATTCGTCTATTCATGCTAGAACAAATCTACCGAGCATTTACGATTTTGAAGGGGGAGAGTTATCATAACGATTAGTTCTTAGTTCTTGGTTCGTGGTTCATTGTTCTTAGTTCTTAGTTCTTGGAAAAATTCATTCTCTATTTCATTCTCATTCTCATTCTTATAATTCTCGATGAGGTCGCTCCACGGATTGGCACCACCTCTCGCTCCGTTCATTTTTGTAATTGCTTTGCAATTACAACATTCTCTACGCTCAAGGACC
>CBDFGG010000005.1:0-99473 GCA_965247015.1 Flavobacteriales bacterium
CTTTCCGTTTCGTGCTGCATTCACTAGTGCATTTACGATCTGCGAATTTTTTGCAACACGATATAAACTAATACGAATCGTGCGAACGAGCGGGTCGATGGCTGCTTCTCGCAAGAAATCAAGAAGATTTGTAAAGCTATGGTAGGGGTAGTGAAGCAAAACATCTTGTTTTGCAATGGCTGAGATGATACTCGATTCCTTAGACACTACCGGATGTTTCGCAGGAACAAGCTTCGACCAACAAAGGTCTTTTCTGCCGAAATCTGGGAAGGCCATGAGGTCGCGTTTGTTGTGATAACGACCGCCGGCAATTGCATTTTCCTTTTGTTTCAATTTGAGTTTTCTCAAAATAAACTCAAGGAAGTGCGCTGGAATTTCTTTGTCATAATTCAATCGAACGTATTGACCTTTCTTTCGTTGTGTCAAACTCCGACTCATTTTTTCTACAACGCCTTTCGAAAGATCATCATCAATATCGAGCTCGGCATCGCGTGTTATTTTCAGCGTGTAAGCTTTTGCTGAATCGAAATCAAATATTCCGAATACTTTTCTTAGTCTATATCGGATGATATCATCTACAAAAATGACATAGTGCTTGTTGCCTTCCGTTGGTATTTCAACGAAACGAGGAAGGTTAGTTGGTACTTCCATGATCGCATAGGCACCATGGCTTTTGTCTTCTTTATATCCAAGCTCTATTGCGAGATAGAATGAATTATCGTCGAGTGGAGGGAAGATGCTCTTTGAATTGAGCATGATCGGCACCAAATAAGGACGAACGTTCGATTCAAAGTATTCTTCTACGAAGAGCTTTTGCTTCGGCAATAATGATTTTTCATCAACGAATAGAATATTCTGCTTGCCTAATTCTGCCTTGAGTGCTTTGAAAGTTTTGTCAAATTTCTCTTGAGAAAGTCTGACTACTTCAAGAATTTCTTCTACGGTTTCTTCTGGATCGAAGTCTAGAGTGTCGAGTGCTTTTTTGGAAATGGTTCCAGCGCGACGAAGCGTAGCAACACGAACCTTGAAGAATTCATCAAGATTATTAGAGAAGATTCCCAGGAATCGCATTCTTTCAATGAGCGGCACCTCTGCGTCTTGTGCTTCTTGAAGCACGCGATCATTAAATGATAACCAAGAGATTTCTCGGTTGATATACTCTTTTTTCTTCTTTTGCTTACTCATTGCAGTCATGCCCCAAATTTGGGCCTCACAAAGTTACCTTTCTGTTAGCTGATTGTGAAGTAAATGATTTCTTTTTTAAACATACCGATTGTGGAATGAAGGCATGAATTGCATCTTTCTATAAATTGCCGTCTTTTATGGCTGCTAGCAGACGAAATATCAAATGGTGTGTTGCGATTCTTTTCGTAATGATGATGATATTTCTTCAGCCTATGATGGTTTGGAAACTCAAGCAAAGTCTTCGAGAAGTAAAATGGGCGATGAAGATTGAACTCCTCAAAAAATCTAGTTCCGATTTACATCAAGTCTTTTATTTCACCGAACAAGAATGGAATGCGTTGCCGCATCCTGATCCACATGAATTTGTTTTGAATGATGCGTTCTATGATGTGTTTCATAAAGAATTTCAAAATGGAAAATGGATGGTGAAATGTGTTCGAGATGATAAGGAAGGTGAAATCAAGAAAAATTTGAAGACTTGGATGGCAGAAGAAGATTCGCCCTATCAGAAGAAAAAGAAACAGACCAACGTGTTTTCAGTGACGAAGAAAATGATATGCGATAATGCGCCCTCATATTCAAAAGAAACTGTTTTAAATAGAAAAGACATCACTTTTTTTCTTAGTAAAAAAATTCTAGAGCCTTATTGTGGTGAGTGTTTTCAGCCGCCCTGCGGATTGGATTTTTATGATAATAAAAATCTAATCAACGAAAATCACTATGAAGAAAATTATATTTCTATGGTGCTGCCTTTTCTTTTCTCTCTTTGGAATTGCGCAGAATATTACCATTCTTGACAAAGAGACGAAACAGCCTATTTTGGGAGCCATCGGATCTTCCGTTTATCACAAGGAAATTAAATCGAATGACCAAGGATTTATTGACTTTAAATCTTTTGGAGATGCAGATGTTTTAACCTTTGAAGCGGATGGATATCGACCTAATTCCTATTTCAGATCTATTTTAGAAAGAGAAGGATTTATTGTCTACCTCGAAAAACTTCCAGAAGAACTTGATGCGATTGTTATTTCAGCGACTCGTTTTCCGGAGAAGAGAGGAAATATTGCAAATCGTGTATCACTGATCGATAGGGATTTTATCATCAACCAAAATTCTCAAACCACCGCAGATCTTCTTGCGAATAGCGGAGATGTGTATATTCAAAAGAGTCAGCAGGGTGGGGGCAGTCCGATGATTCGAGGGTTCTCGACCAATCGTCTCTTGTATGTGGTTGATGGAGTGAGAATGAATACTGCTATTTTTAGAGGTGGGAATATTCAAAATGTGATCAGCCTTGATCAATATTCTATCAACGGTGCAGAAGTGTTTTTCGGCCCCGGGTCTGTCATGTATGGATCGGATGCCATCGGAGGAGTCATGGCCTTTTCGACCCTAACTCCAGAGTATAATCTTTACAACAATGGTGAAGCAAATACGAATGGACAAGCAACACTTCGCTTTTCTACAGCCAATAATGAGAAGACTTACAATGTTCAATTCTCCTCGGGTTGGAAAAGATGGGCAATGCTCACAAGTATTACTAGTTCCGATTTTGGTGATTTGAGAATGGGGAAAAATGGACCGGACGAGTACCTCCGAAATATTTATGGTGCGAGACGCGATACCTTGGATGTTGTCGAAACAAATGACAATCCTTTGATTCAAAAACCAACGGCTTACTCACAGGTGAATTTGATGCAAAAAATCAGGTTCAAAGCATCTGAATTTACGGATGTGCAATATGGTTTTCATTACTCAGCAACATCTAACTATTCTCGCTACGATCGTTTGATTCGCTACAGAAATGGAGCTCCTAGAAGTGCTGAGTGGAATTATGGCCCACAACTTTGGATGATGAACCAATTGACGGTTACGAACAAGAGAATCACCAAAGCTTACGATGAGATACAATTGCGTTTTGCGCATCAAAAATTTGAAGAAAGTAGAATCGATCGCGATTGGAATGATACTGAAAGACGCACAAGAACGGAGGAAGTCATTGCTTACTCAGCGAATCTAGATTTATTTAAAAAGCTAGGAAAAGGTGAGCTGACATATGGTGCTGAATATGTACTGAATGATGTCACTTCAACAGGAACTGATGAAGATATTTCAACGGGGAACATTGCAGTGGGCCCTGCACGTTATCCTCAGTCTGAATGGTCATCTTATGGCTTGTATGCAAGCTATAGACATAAGTTTAGCACTAAATGGATTGGACAATTAGGTGCACGTTACAATCAGTATGCGCTCGATGCACAATTTGATACTACGTTTTATCCATTTCCCTACACCTCTGCAAGTCTGAACCAAGGAGCGTTAACTGGTAGCGCTGGTATAGTTTATCGTCCAAATAATAAATGGTCGATCAGTGCGAGTGCAGCAACCGGATTCCGTAGTCCAAACGTAGATGATCTAGGAAAAGTTTTTGATTCGGGTGATGGGGTAGTGATTGTTCCAAATCCTGACTTGAAGGCTGAGATGGCGCAGAATATTGAGATCGGTGTTGCTCGCAATTTGAATAGCAAACTACGCTTTGATGTATCTGCGTATTATACACTGTTGAATAATGCATTGGTGCGTCGAGAGTTTACACTTAACGGCCAAGACAGTCTGCTCTATGATGGCGAATTGAGTCGAATCAATGCCATCCAAAATGCTGCAAGCGCAACCGTCTACGGGGTGCAAGGCGGCATTCAGTGGTTGATATCACATGAATGGCAATTCACATCAAAATTGAGCTATCAAATTGGCGAGGAAGAGTTGGATGATGGAAGTGTTAGTCCTTCGCGACATGCGGCGCCGTTGTTTGGAAGTTCGCACATCATTTTCTCACAACAGGCAATATCATTTGATTTCTATTGCATGTATAATGGAGAAAAATCGTTTGGTGATTTACCACAAGAAGAAATTGACAAGCCATATATCTACGCTGTAGACGGTGAAGGCAATCCTTATTCTCCTTCTTGGTACACGTTGAATCTAAAGATTAATTTTCAGCCAGCGAATCATTTCGGATTCTCTGGAGGCATTGAAAACATTACCGATCAGCGCTATAGAACTTATAGCTCCGGTATTGTAGCTGCAGGACGAAATGTCTTTTTGTCTGCAAAATTATCGTTCTAATTAAAAGATAAAATTGACTACTAATTGGTCAAAAAAAAGGCTGTCTTTCGACAGCCTTTTTTTCTTTATTGCTTTCCCGACTTACAATGCTGCAATTGCTGCATCGTAATTAGGTTCTTGAGCGATTTCAGGAACTTGCTCGGTGTATTTTACAACACCGTTTTCATCCAAGATAACAACTGCGCGACTCATCAATCCAGCTAATGGGCCATCAGTCATGTCCACGCCATAAGCTTTTGAGAAATTATCATTTTTGAATTGTGATGCGCCATGCACATTCTCCAAGCCTTCTGCAGCGCAGAATCTGTTGTGAGCGAATGGTAGATCTTTAGATACGTTGAGTACAACAGTATTTTCCATTCCGCTTGCTAATTCATTGAATTTACGAGCAGATGCTGCACAGATACCTGTATCGATGCTGGGGAAAATATTTAGAACTACTTTCTTTCCTTTCAAGCTATCAAGCGATACGCTGCTAAGGTCTGTTTTTGTTAATTCGAATGCTGGTGCTGCTGAACCTGTTGAAGGTAGCTGACCTGCAGTATTTACTGGATTTCCTTTGAATGTAATTGTTGCCATTATTTTAATTATTAAAGTTATAACAAGCAGTAAATGGTTTAGTTCAAACTGCTCAATTTGTCTTCGAGCATTTTGATTTTATTTAACGCATCTGACTGCTTTTTGCGCTCTTGTTCCAATACGGGAGCAGGAGCATTATTTACAAATTTCTCGTTATTTAATTTCCCTTCGACTGATCTCAAGAAGCCACGTGTATATTCAATCTCTTCGTTGATTTTTTTCTTCTCAGCTTCCACATCCACATTGGCTGTAAATGGAATAAAGAATTCGGAACCATCAACAATAAATGTAAAACAGCCGGTAGGCTTGTCATGTATGTATTCTAATGAATTTAGATTACATAAGTGTTTTACAGTTGCGTCAAAAGATTTCGAAAACTTTGAAGTTGCATTTACTTTTAAATCAAGCGCTTCTTTGTTCGCAATGTTATTTTCTTTTCTCACGTTTCTAAGACCAATAACCACTTCAGCGAATTGATTAAAGTCATTGAGAATAGTAGTGTCAAAAGCTTCTGCAGCGGGCCATTGCGCGAGACAAATAGATTCAGTTGCTGATTTTCTCTCTCCGATAAAATGCCAGATTTCCTCTGTAAGGAAAGGCATAAATGGATGAAGAACTCGCAATAGATTTTCGAAAATTGCAATACTTGCATCGTATGTCGCACGATCCATACCTTGTCCAAACGGTGGCTTAACCATTTCGAGATACCACGCACAGAAATCATCCCACACTAATTTGTAAGTGGTCATCAACGCTTCGTTGATTCTGAATTTCTCGTAATCATCATTGATTTCTGCAAGTGTCTGCTGGAATTTATTCTGCATCCATTTTACAGCAATAGCAGATGATTCAGGCTGTGCAAGACTATCATCCACTTTCTCTTCCCAGCCTTTTACAAGACGGAATGCATTCCAAATTTTATTGGCAAAGTTTCTTCCTTGCTCGCAAAGTGACTCGTCAAACAAAAGGTCATTTCCTGCAGGAGAGCTCAACAACATACCCACGCGAACACCATCCGCACCGTAAGTACCAATGAGGTCGATAGGGTCAGGACTATTACCGAGCGATTTGCTCATTTTGCGTCCTTGCTTGTCTCTTACGATTCCCGTGTAGTACACATTTTTGAATGGTAACTCGTTACGGTATTCATAGCCGGCGATGATCATTCTCGCTACCCAGAAGAACATAATTTCTGGAGCCGTTACTAGATCGGCAGTAGGGTAGTAGTATTTAATTTCATCTTCTGAATAGAAGCCATCAAATACAGAGATAGGCCACAACCATGAAGAGAACCAAGTGTCTAATACATCTGGATCTTGTTGTACATCTTCTTTTTTCAAAGAAGGATTCTTAGCGCTTAGTTGCGCAAAAGCTTCTTCGTGTGTTTTTGCAACAGCAAAATCTCCGTCTGGCGTGTACCATGCAGGAATGCGATGTCCCCACCAAAGCTGACGAGATATGCACCAGTCTTTGATGTTTTCCATCCAGTTTCTGTAGCTGTTCTTAAACTTCGGAGGGAAGAAACGAATGTTATCGTTCATTACATTATCCAAAGCTGGCTTGCTGATTTCTTTCATATCAACAAACCATTGCAATGAAAGTCTTGGTTCAATCACGACATCCGTTCTTTCAGAGAACCCCACTTTGTTCATGTGTTCTTCTGTCTTCACTAAATGACCCGCAGCCTCAAGATCTGCAACTATTTTCTTGCGCACTTCGAAGCGTTCCATGCCTACATAGAGTTGGCCGGCCTCGCTGATCGTGCCATCAGGATTCATCATATTGATGACTTCGAGCTTGTATTTTTCACCTAGCATGAAGTCGTTCATATCGTGTGCTGGTGTTACTTTCAAACAACCAGTACCAAATTCCATTTCAACGTACTCATCGGCGATGATCGGAATCTCACGGTTGAGAAGTGGAACGATTGCTTTTTTTCCATGTAAATGCAAATAGCGTTCGTCTTTCGGATTAACGCAGATAGCGGTATCTCCAAGAATAGTTTCTGGACGTGTAGTTGCAATCGTTACATATTCATCGGTGCCTGCGATTTGGTATCTAACATGAAATAATTTGGAATTAATTTCTTTGTAGATAACCTCTTCATCACTCAAAGCGGTGAGTGCTGCAGGATCCCAATTGATCATGCGCTCGCCGCGATAGATGCGGCCTTTCTTGTATAGATCTATGAACGTGTCGATGACACTGTCATAGTATTTTTCATCCATTGTAAAGCGCGTACGATCCCAATCGCAGCTCGCTCCCAATTTCTTTAATTGTTCTAAAATGATACCACCGTGCTTGTGTGTCCACTCCCACGCATGTTTCAAGAATTCATCACGTGAAAGGTCTGATTTTTTGACACCTTCGGCGCGAAGTTTCTGAACCACTTTAGCCTCAGTTGCAATGGAAGCGTGGTCCGTGCCTGGTACCCAAAGGGCGTTGAAGCCACGCATTCTTGCGCGACGAATAAGTAAGTCTTGAATCGTATTATTCAGCATGTGACCCATGTGCAACACACCTGTTACATTAGGTGGTGGAATCACAATGGTATATGCGGGGCGGCTATCTGGTGTGCTTTTGAAAAGCTGATTGTCCATCCAGTACTTGTACCATTTATCTTCTGAGGTACTAGGGTCGTATTTACTGGGAATTTCGTTGGTCATCGGTCGAATATATAATTTGACCGCAAATATAACCCTTAAATAAGTCCTTTCGCTTTTAACTCAAGGTACTTGTTTACCACATTAATGCTCAAATCCTCAGGACGGCTTAGAATGGTTTGGATGCCGTATTTTCTAAGCTTTGAAACGATTTGCTTCTTTTCCATTGAGAGTTTAAGTGCAATGGTCTGTGCATAAATATCCGACACAAACTCGGCCTTTTGATGGGTGTAAGCCTTGAGTTCGGTGTTCTCAAAAATCATCACCACTAGCAAATGTTGCTTATTTATTTTTTGTAAAATAGGAAGCGCACGCTCCATAGCGTAAGAACTTTCAAAGTTGAGGAAGAGCATAATTAGGCTTCTGCTCTTGATCACATTTTTTACGCTTCGATATAAGAGATCGTAATTCCCTTCAAGGTTTTGGGGCTTTTCAGCATACAACGCATGAAGAATTTTCTTCAATTGATTAGTACTTTTTTCCGCGGGCAATGTTGTGCCTATGCGGTGGCTGTAGGTGATTAGACCTGTTTTGTCGTGTTTTAATAAAGCGATATTAGACAAAACCAATGATGTATTGATGCTGTAGTCGAGCAATGACAGGCCGTTGAATGGCATGTGCATGTTTCTACTTTTATCAATGATCATATACACCTGTTGACTACGTTCGTCTTGATATTGGTTGACCATCAAGCTATCCTTGCGGGCCGTGGCTTTCCAGTTAATGGAACGAATATCATCACCTTGGCTATAATTTTTGATTTGCTCAAATTCATAGCTATGACCAATTCTACGAAGTTTTTTAATTCCCGACATGGTAGAAATGCGCGCCAAAGCAATCAGCTCGTATTTCTTCATTTGTATAATGCTAGGAATAACCTTTACCATTTGTGGCTCTGCACATTGAACACGGCGTGAAACCAATTGAAGGTTTGCACTTAAAATGATATTGATAAATCCGAAATGATATTCTCCTCTCGTGACAGGGCGGAGGGAATACTTTAAAAGCTGGCTCTCACGCGGCTTTAAGACCAATGCCATTTCAAAATCTCTTAACTGAAATTGAAAAGGTAACTCATCATAGAGTGAAATGAAATACTTGGATTTACGTGTGTTTTTTACTTCAATAGTGATATTATTTTCATCACCAAGTGACAATACTTTTCCTGTATTTCTAATGGCAGAAATGGCTTGTTTGCCAGCAAACAAGAATATCGTTTCGAATATTACCACCGTGCAAAGAGCGAGTGTGGCAAATACTCCAGCTACCTTCATCCAAGGAAAGGCAAATCCTAGAATGAAGATTCCTATTACGATGAGCAGCGCGTAGAAGAAACGCGTGGTCAATCGAAATCCACTGACGGATGATATTTTCTTTTCTACTTCCAATTATCTAGGAATTTCAATATTCGTGAGGATGCTGTCAATCACTTCATCAATGGTAGCGCCTTCCATTTCACGCTCGTGGCTGAGGATCAAACGGTGGTTTAATACTGGTACCGAAACAGTTCTGATATCATCAGGTGTAACGAAGTCACGTCCACGGATGGTAGCGAGCGCTTTCGCTGTTTTCACAAGTGCAAGCGATGCACGCGGTGAAGCTCCGAGATGGAGGTCACCATTATTTCTAGTGTTGTCAATCACCATGGCGATGTAGCGCAAAAGCTCAGGACGTATATACACTTTCTCGATGATGCTCTTGAATTCCGCTAATTTTTGTGGAGATACTTTCTTCTCGACAGTAGCGGTTGACTTGGCATCGAAATCACCATGGAATTTTTCCAAAATGGCAAGTTCTTGCTCCAATGTTGGAAGCTTCAATTTTAAGCGAAATACAAAACGATCGAGCTGTGCTTCTGGAAGTGCATACGTTCCTTCTTGTTCAATCGGGTTTTGTGTTGCAATCACGAAAAATGGATAGCTCATAGGATAGGTTACTCCATCATATGTCAATTGCTTTTCTTCCATGACTTCCATCAATGAAGCCTGCGTCTTTGCTGGGGCGCGGTTGATTTCATCGATGAGAATAATATTGGAAAAAATAGGTCCTTTTCTGAAATAAAAGCTCGATTCTTTCACGTTGAAAACAGATGTTCCGCTGACATCTGTAGGCATCAAATCCGGAGTGAACTGAATTCTACTGAATTCAGAATCGATTGTTTTTGACATCAACTTCGCAGTTAATGTTTTTGCAATACCGGGCACACCTTCAAGAAGCACGTGTCCACCTGTTATCAGTGCAGACATAAGCATTTCAATAGTATGTTCTTGACCAATCAAGACTTTTCCAATTTCGCCTTTGATATCATCAATGGCTTCAAAGATGGGCTTTACGTTGAGTCTCTTGGATGGATCAATCCCCAACTCCCACTCGTTTTGAGGAGTTACAATTGGTTCAATTTCTTGCGGAGTACCTTCAAATTGTTCGCTCATATTGCTGTTTTATTATCTGCTGTTTGAATAAAATTCTTCTAGTTTTTTATGGAAAGTCACCATGGTAATAGCATCGGCTGTCAGTTCTTTTTGAACCGTGCTATGCTTGTTGAATATCCACTTTATATCTTCTGATGGAATACCAGAAATGGTAGAAAGTCGAACGCAAAATGGTTCGAATTCCTCCTTGGTAGACGGTGTTTTAATTCTATATCTTTCTCGAATATGTTGCTTGAAAAGATCCATTTTCAAATCGATCAATTTCAAGTGATTTTGTTGCTTGAAAAATAGTTGTGACACCACTTCTGCATACTCAATGGAAGTGTTTTCCATCGACGGAAGCACTGGAATTGCGCGTTGTTTTCTCTTTGCACCAAATATTAAATAGAGCAATAAACCGAGTAGGGAAAGGTAATAGGCCCAACGCAGACTCGGCTCGGAAAGGATAAATTCCAATGCACTTTCATCAGGCTTAGATGGGTCATTGTATTCGCTATTTATATCATCATAGTGAGGCTTACGATTGAAATCCGCCCAATATGTTTTTCCTCCTCCCAACTGACCGAGCAGTCGTGCTGCCATCTCCTGATTTTCCTTTTTTAATTGGTGCAAATTGGTAAAGAGAATGGGAGTAGAGTGAAGGTACACAAACCCCTGTCCCACTTGGATTTTTATAAGATTTGGTTGATTGACTCCTAGGTTTTGTAATGATTCTTGTTCTCCGATAATCTCTATTCTTTTACCTATAAATTTATTGATAAAATCTTGATTGAAGTAGGTCCACCCGTACGGAAGGGTGTCAAATTCATAGATGTAATTTAACTCCGTAGAAAGTGATGGATTGCTAGTTTTAAGCTTGATTTTATTCGTGTATTCAATAGAGACATTTGGGAGATTTTCATAATAATATTCTTCCTCTACTTGCTCTGTTTCCTCATAATTACTGTACTCATCCCATGCGACTTCATTTTCATCAAGCTCTTCATCGTAAGGCGCTTCATAGAACTCATCGTAGACAGCATTTTCAACCAAAGCTTCTGTTAAATCTCTATCGAATTCTTCTGCAGAAATAAATACATTATTTCCTCGATTCAAATAATTAATTAAGGTATCAATGTCTCGAGACTTTGCGTAATAGGCGGAACCAATAAAGACGTAATTATCATTCATCGCACTATCTGGCTTCACTTCCTTGTACGTAGAATCTTCTAAGAAAGAATACGTAGAGAATTGATCGGATTCTCTTACTAATTTTTCTACAATGTATGTTCCATATGGGTCTTTACTCTCTGGGTTATAAGTCACCCCCCAGTTTATTTCATCACCACCATAAACGATAAAATAGGTGACAAGCCCCAGTACAAGAGCAACACTAATGAATACAACTGTTCTTGAGGTATTATTTTCCATTGCTTGATGTTTTATTGTTGTTAATTAAAACATCAAAAGCAATGAATTCCTTTTGAAGAAAATTGAACTGTTCCTCTGTAATAGCCGTATCGCCATACCAAACAATTTCGAATGCTAGTGTGAGATTTCTGAACTGTTTATACGAGCCGTGTGGACGCATTTCATTCAAAAAATCATTATTCGTTTTATCCTTTTTCCAGCGAATAAGATCCTTTAAATGTAGGCCTTGTAGGCACTTCAGGAATAGAATACGCACGGCAGATCTATAGTCACTACTTTCCAGTGCCATTCTCAAGAATCGATCAAAATCAGATTCTTCAATATTATCTTCCAGATGCTCTAGCGCATACCCAAGATTTTTAATATCCTTTACTTTTTTATCAGAAGATCCAGTAAATAGCTTGTAAAGTGTGAATGCTAAAAGGGCGATAAGAATGACAATAAAAATTACTTTTACTAGTGGCTTGTTGATCCATTCGAATGATGGTGGCTCAAATTCTATGTTTGGAAGATCGGATTCCTCTTCTTTTTCTGGTTTATCTTTATTTACGTACTTGATTCCTTCTTTCGCCTTTTCCCATTCAGTTTCATCCCACGTTTTTTCAGTGGAATTCTTCTTTGTGCCGATAGAATCTGGCTGAGCAGCACCAGTCAGCGCAAGAAAGAATGCGACAAGAAAACAGAAAAATATTTTATTAAAGTTCTTTTTCAAGACCGTATGCGCGTTTTTTAATTCCAATTTTTTCAAACGACTCTTTCAGTGCTGTTGCGTTGTAAACTTCATTTGTGGTGTAGAACAATAGGATGGAAGAGTAGATGCTAAGTGATACTAGAAAGGCAACAGAGAATATTAATAAAAAGGTATAAACCATATAGGGCACATGCTCGGCAAGCGGCGCATTTCGAGGGATATTCATCGAAATGAATTCAAAAATGAGCATGAGAATATTCATTGGTCGCCCGGTGAGCAAGAACGAAATGATCATGGCCAAGGAGCCATTTAAGAGCAGCAGTGCAAACCATTGCATGATATGTACTGTCCAAAATACACCAAGCAATTTCCCAATGTTATTAAGGGCTAGCTGAATGGTTTTGAAAAATGTGAGGAGACAAAATTTATTTTCTTCAAAAGAAACAGCCATCCAAAGTATGGTCAATGGCCAACTGAAGATGGCTAAGAAGAAAGAACCGTAATCTTCAAGCTGGAATGGCAGTAAAGCAACAGCAGATATTATTAGGGAATTAATTATTTGAATAAAAATAGTTCCAAAGTCAGCAGGTGATTTGTCTAATATTTTATTTGAAAAGCGATGATAAATCATCATCATCGCCGCTAAAGCAATCACACAATAGAAGAAAAAGAACGGATAGCGATCGAAATCTAAAATGAAATAGTACGGAGACCAGCACCAAAAAATGGACGCTGGATCAAAACTTATAATTTCACCATCCCAAAAAAGCAAGGCTAATTTGCCATCCAACATTAAGCAATAGGTAAGCACTCCTACAAGAGCAATTGCAGCGCTTGTAATTGCAATTCCTTTTAAAGATTTCCCCATCATGCCAAATGTTTCATTAAAAATGATTCCGGCAGACTTAATAATTTTTAAGTCAATTTTTTCTCTTCTCAATGATGGTATTGGCTCAGGTTGCAAATCCTTCATGAAGCCTTTTTTATGTCTATACCAAGGAAACCAAACAAAGTATCCAACGACAATTGAGAGGGAGAGTAATATGGAAGTGACACGAATGATATTGGGAACATCAGTATGTCGCGTAATGAAGGATTCGATGAATGCTGCATACACGAGCAAAACAAATACGGCAATCATTATTTTTATAGCAGACCGCGCCGTAATGATCAATGACTCTAATCGAGAATAGGTGCCTGGAAATAGGAGTCCTTGGGCTAAAAGAAATCCTGCTGATCCTGCCATTACAATCATGGAGAGTTCAAGTGTACCGTGCTGCATGACGGTCAGTACACTTTCTTGCCATAGTCCACGAGCAAAGAAGAAGTGCATAAAAGCGCCAAACATGATTCCATTGGAGAACAAAATGTACAGCGTGCCAAGACCGAATAACAATCCTAGGACAAAGGCACCAAAACTTATTTGAATATTGTTGATGCCTATCATAAAGAACATGTCGATGGGATCGCTGTCCTTGTAGACCGCCATAGGATCACCTTGCTCGATATAGGACTCCGTCATCTCCACATAGCCAGGAGACAGTACAATCTTCGCAAAATCGGGATAGTAGATATCACTGAAAACACCGATAATTATGCCGATTGAGAAAATAGCGAATGACAACAATGTTGCTTTTCTGGCTTGCCAAATAGCTTCCGGCAACTCCTTTTTCCAAAGATTTGAAAAACGATTCTTTGCTTTTTTCTTATTCTTATAAATGGCTTGGTAAACACGCTGAGAAATCGCATTGAGATATACGCGAACGGAACGATTGGGGTAATGCGTTTGAGAGAAACTCAGATCATCTGTAGTTTCTATAAATAAATTGGTAAGTCGATCGGGATCTTTGTTGTCACTTTTGAGAACCTCTTCAAATTCCTTCCACTTTTCTTTATTCTGTGCAATAAATTCAGTTTCTTGCATACGTATATTGCGCTCGCTTGTCGTGTTTCGACGAAAGTAATGATTAATCGCGAAGATGAAAACATTAGAAATAAAAACAACACAAAATGTTTCAATTAATTATGAGCTTGCCACTTTGCGTGAGCGCATTCTGGCTTTTGTAATTGATAGCGTTTTCAAATCGGTCGGTGTGGGACTGCTCACTTTAGCGATACTTTTTATTTTTGACGGAGGAGGTGATCGTGGAATAATGTTATTCTACGTGTTCGTAATTTATCCCATTCTTACTTTCTATACTTTGTTTTTCGAAACGGTGTTGAACGGACAAACTCCAGGTAAACGCATCATGAGAATCAAAGTCATGAAGCTGAATGGGAAGCAACCAGTATTCTATGATTACCTCTTAAGATGGGCGTTCAGAATTGTGGATCTGTATTTACCCATGGGCATCTTAGGCTCCATGTCAATTGTATCTTCACGACATGCTCAAAGAACGGGCGACGTTCTTGCCAATACTGTATTGGTGCGCGTGGAGAACAAGTCATTTATTTCCCTGTCAGATATTCTTCGTATTGATTCTAAGATGAGCTATCAACCTCAATATCCAGAGGTAAAGTCGTTTCATGAAGAGGATATCTTGATCATTAAGGCAGCCCTTGATAGAACAGCGAAGTACAATAATAATGGCCACCGCAATGCGCTCATCGATCTCAGCACCTTAATGGCTCAAAAGCTCAACTTGAAATCAGTGCCGAATGATAGCACTGCTTTTTTGAAAACGATATTGAAAGACTATATCGTACTTACTCGTTAATCAACTCTTCGAAGGCAGCCCGAGCTTCTTCGAGATCAACAGCTACATCCCAGTCACAACTTCCCATTTTTTTAGGAATGGCGAATCGAACCTGATTGTTCTTATTTTTCTTATCGTTGAAAAGAAAAGGAAGGATATCCTCCCACTGACAATTATCTGGAAATTGAAATGACTTGGTCAATAGTCGTTGGATTTTGGTGTAAGACTCCAAATCCAATCCGCCCAAGTGATAGCTCATTTTTGCTTCGACAAGTATGCCCAAGGCCACGGCGTGTCCGTGAGAAAGGGGAGAATCGGTAGATAAACTAAACGATTCGATAGCGTGGCCTATGGTGTGACCGAAATTGAGAATCTTTCTTTTTCCTTCTTCCATAAAATCTTCCATCACTACATCTTCCTTAATACGAGTGCTTCTCTCGATGAATAAAGCGATGTGGTGCGGCTCTTCAATATCGATGACTTCTAATGCATCGAATAGTTGGGGATCAGCAATGATCGCGTGTTTTACCATTTCGGCAAAGCCGGATTTAATATGTTCAAGGGGAAGCGTTTCGATAAAATTCGGCTGAATGAGCACAGCCTTTGGATAAGCGAAAGAGCCGATGACATTTTTCACATCTAATAAATCGATTCCTGTTTTTCCTCCGATGGCCGCGTCGCACATACCCATGAGAGAGGTAGGAATATGAATAAATGGAATTCCTCTTTTGTAAACTGAAGCAATGAATCCACCGAGGTCAGTAATGACACCCCCGCCCAAATTGATAAGTAGCGCATCTCGTCCGGCCTTTGCTTCTATAAGATGTTGGAAAATGTGATGGCAAACATCTAGCGCCTTTGATGCCTCGCCTGGTTCGACTTCGATGATGTCTATTTTATCAGCATTCTTTAGAAGAGGAAGAATGCGAGGCAAAACGAATTCTGCAACATTGGAATCAGTGAGAAGAAATACTTGCGAAGCTCCGTCCATCTTGCGTTGGAGCTCGAGAGCGAGATGTTCGTCGGAATGATGGAAGCTTGCTTTAGACATGGGGCGAAGGTAGGGAAGGGAGTAAAATAAAAAAAGCCGGTGAATCACCGGCTTTTGTGGTGCCAGCTGGAATCGAACCAGCGACACAAGGATTTTCAGTCCTTTGCTCTACCAACTGAGCTATGGCACCTTGTTTAAAGCGGGGGCAAAAATAATCAGAATTTTAATTTTTCTGTATTTTTCTTGTAAAAAATGGAAAATATTTTTCAGATGACTGAAAATCAAGATTTTTTGAAAATAAATAATTCGTTGACCTTTCGGTAATGAACAATTGTTGAAATCACCCTTAATTAGCCCCAAAATGAAACGCTAAACGGTGAAAAAGGGTCGATGAATAAAAATAAATCCTCGATGTGTCGGGCTTTTTGGTCGATTTTCATAACTAAATTTGTTTCTTCGGTCAAGTTCACTATACTTTTGCTTTCGTTTTTGCTAACCATAAACACTTTTATTAATTAACCAAAACTCTAGTTATGAGTAGAACCTTACGCTCTTTACAAGACGTAGAGGGTTGTTGTTCAACAACGACAATTCTCAATTGGGGAAGAAAAGCAGTTCTTTTCTTGTCCATGTTTGTTTTTTGGGGCCTTGGCACTGCCAATGCTCAGGAGAATCCTTGCGATCCTTCTATCGACCTAACCTGTCCTTCAAACGTATCCATCAGCTGCGACGATGTTGAAAACATCGAGCTCGGCGGTTCACCATCTTTCGTGGTGAATGGCTGTGACGACTTCAATGCTGAAGTTACAATTGACCACACAGATTTGGTTATCCCTTCAACTGCATGTTCCTATACGATTGTTCGTACTTGGATCGTGTCAATTCCTCAATTCGAAGTTGCTGAGTCTTGCACTCAGACTTTGTCAGTTTATGACAATGAAGGTCCAATCTTCAGCGAATTGAACGATATCACTGTTCAGTGTATCGAAGATGTTGTTGCTCCTACAGCAACAGCAACTGATGCTTGCAGCGGTGATGCTGATGTAACACCTTTTGAAGTACACACTGCTGGTGTGATTTCAACTTGTGTTCTTACTACCCCAATCGGTCCAGGTCCTGATGGAGCTATCTGGTTGTTCGGTGCTTTGAACCAAGGTCTTGCAGCTTCTGACTACTGGTCATGGGCTCCAGGTGCGACATTGACATCTTACGATGATGGTACAGCTCATGTTTCTGGTACTGTTGTTAACAACGGTAACGCTACTCAATCATGGGTAGTAAGCATGTGGCTTGTAAACAAGCGCGACTGGGCTCAGTGGAGCGCTCTTGGTCGTAGCTACAAGAATGATTTGAACCTTGCTGGTACAAATTATTTGAACTGGGAGTACTATGAGTTACTAGAAGGTTTCTCAACTCTTACAGGTGCTGGTTCTTATGCAGGTAATATTCTTTACTTGTCTCACCAACCATCTAACTACTACTTCGGTTTCCAAAAAGGTATCGCTGCTAACAACCGTAACTCAAACGACGGATTGTCTGGTTGGTTCTACTACAACGGTTGGTACAATGGCGTTTGGAGAAGCGGTCACGGTGACCTTTTCACAAACACAGAGTGCACTCCAAACAACCCACAACTCCAGTGTAACGATGAAGTAACTTACTTCTTCCGTGCTACTGATGCTTGTGGAAATGCAACTATTACTTCACAAACAGTTACAGTGGTTGATACTATCGCCCCTGAATTTACTAACTGTCCTGAAGATATGACAGTAGAATGTTCAGATGAACTTCCAGCTCTTGCTGAAGGTATCACTGCAACTGACAACTGTGATGATGATGTTACTGTTCTTTACCTTGGTCAATCTGAACCAACAACTGAAGACGGTTGCACATTTATCGTAACTCGTACTTGGGCTGCTTTCGATGACTGTAACAACAGAACAGATTGCGTTCAAACATTCACTATCGTTGACACTACAGCTCCATTCTTCACTTATGTTCCTGAAGCAGTAACATTCGAGTGTGATGAAGATGTTGTTCGTGAAGACGCTACTGCATCAGATCTTTGCCACGCTGCTACTACTGCAGTAACTGTGGAAGAAGAATTGATCGAAGGTGAGTGTATCAATGAATACACCATCGTACGTACTTTCACTGCTAACGATGGTTGTGGAAACACTGCTGTAGCTACTCAAACTATTTCTGTAGTTGATACTACTGCTCCAGTTTTCAATCCTTTCGAAGCTTATATCTCAGTTGAATGTACAGAAGTTGAAAGCGTAATGGCTCCAACTGCTACTGACAACTGTCAAGGCGAAGTAGTTGTTACTTTGACTCAAGAATTATTGAATTCAGGTGGATGTCTTGGCGTTCTTGAGCGTCACTACAGAGCTACTGATGCTTGTGGTAACTTTACTGATGTAGTGATGTTCATCGCTATTCAAGATACTACAAACCCAATCGTAGAAAACCCAGCTGACTTTACAGTTGAGTGTAGCGAAGTTCCAGCACAACCAGAAGTTAACGCTTATGATAACTGCGATCTTCCTGTAACTGTAGTTCCTTCTTCAGAAATTATTGCTGGTGAGTGTGAAAACTCATACACTATCATCTGGACTTGGACTGCTACTGACTACTGTGAAAACGTAACTGTTGTTTCTACAACTGTTACTGTAGTTGATACTACTAACCCAACTCTAGAAAACGTACCTGCTGATATCACTATCGAATGTTCTGATGAAGTTCCTGCGGTAGTTATGCCAACTGGTTCTGACAACTGTGACGAAAACGTTGACGTGGTTTACACTTCAATGATTCAGCCAGGTAACTGTCCAAACAACTACACTATCGTTCGTATGTTCCGTGCATTCGACAACTGCGGTAACGAAGGTATGGCTGTTCAATACATCACTGTTCAAGACACTACAGCTCCAACTTTCGAAGGTGTGGCTCAATTGTCTTTCGAATGTGATGAGGACATCGTATGGGTTGTTCCTTCATACTCTGACAACTGTCAAGGTGATGTAGCTGTGACTTCAGTAGATGCAACTATCGAAGATGGTTCATGCTACGCTGTTTACACACGTACATATACTTTCACTGACGTTTGTGGAAATGCTTCTTCATTCGTTCAGACTGCAACTGTTGTTGATACTACTGCTCCTTCATTCGAAGGTTCAATCGTAGAAATCGATCGTCCATGTGATGACTTCAATGGTACTTACGTATCTGTAACTGATAACTGCAACGACTACAATGTGACTTTCACAGACGAAGCTGTTTCAGGCGGTTGTCAAGGTCGTATCATCCGTACTTACACAGCTATTGATGCATGTCAAAATGCTGCACAGTTTGTACAGATCATTACATTGATCGACGAGGTTGCTCCATTTGTTGCTTCACAAACTGAAGACTTCACTGTGGAGTGTGGTTTCGAATATTCAACTCCAGTAGTTACTTTCGGTGACAACTGTGATGATGAATTAGAAATCGATTCTGAAGTTGTTTCTGAGGGTACTTGCCCAGAGGTTGTAACTTACACTTGGACAGCAACTGACAACTGTGGTAACTCTATCACTGAATCAGTAGTTGTAACAATCGTTGACACAACATTACCAACAGTATTCGCACCACAAGGTGGTGAGTATAGCTGTGACGCTGATATCATGTACGGTATGGCTGAAGCTTCTGACCTTTGTTCAGAAGAAGTAGCTATCACTTGGTCACAAGATACCATCGCTGGTAACTGTCCAAATAACTACACTATCGTTCGCACATGGTTCGGTACAGATGCTTGCGGTAACGTAGGTTCTGCAACTACTAACTACTATGTTTATGATGATACTAACCCATTCTTCACTGAAGTTGCAGGAGATGTAACTATCGAGTGTAACACTCCAGTACCAGCAGCATTTGCAACAGCAGGTGACAACTGTGGTTCTGCAGAAGTAACACACACTGAAATGATGTTCGAAGGCGAGTGTGCTAATAGCTACACAATCGTTCGCACATACGTTGCAACTGATCTTTGTGGAAATACATCATCAACAACACAAACAATAACTGTAGTTGATACTACTGCACCTTCTATCGAGGGTATCGTAGAAATCGATCGTCCATGTGATGATTACATGGGTATTTATGTTTCTACTTCTGACAACTGTGACGAAGAGCCATCATTGACTTATCTTGATGAAGCTGTTTCTGGTGGTTGCCAAGGTCGTATCATCCGTACTTACACATCTTCTGATGATTGCGGTAACACTGATACTTTCGTACAGATCATCACATTGATCGACGAAGTTGATCCATTCGTTACTTCACAAACTGAAGACTTCACTGTAGAGTGTGGTTTCGAATATTCAACTCCAGTAGTTACTTTCGGTGACAACTGTGATGATGAATTGGAAATTGATTCTGAAGTTGTTTCTGAGGGTACTTGCCCAGAGGTTGTAACATACACTTGGACAGCAACTGACAACTGTGGTAACTCTATCACTGAATCAGTAGTTGTAACAATCGTTGACACAACATTACCAACAGTATTCGCACCACAAGGTGGTGAGTATAGCTGTGACGCTGATATCATGTACGGAATGGCTGAAGCTTCTGACCTTTGTTCAGAAGAAGTAGCTATCACTTGGTCACAAGATACCATCGCTGGTAACTGTCCAAATAACTACACTATCGTTCGCACATGGTTCGGTACAGATGCTTGCGGTAACGTAGGTTCTGCAACTACTAACTACTATGTTTACGATGAGACTAACCCATTCTTCACTGAAGTTGCAGAAGATGTAACTATCGAGTGTAACACTCCAGTACCAGCAGCATTTGCAACAGCAGGTGACAACTGTGGTTCTGCAGAAGTAACACACACTGAAATGATGTTCGAAGGCGAGTGTGCTAATAGCTACACAATCGTTCGTACATACGTTGCAACTGACCTTTGTGGTAACACATCGGAGACAACTCAGACAATCACTGTAGTTGATACTACTGCACCTTCTATCGAGGGTATCGTAGAAATCGATCTTCCATGTGATAACTACATGGGTATTTATGTTACAACTTCTGACAACTGTGACGAAGAGCCATCATTGACTTATGATGATGAAGCTGTTTCTGGTGGTTGCCAAGGTCGTATCATCCGTACTTACACATCTTCTGATGATTGCGGTAACTCTGCTACTTTCGTACAAGTTATCACTTTGGTAGATATTATCGATCCAACAGTTGCTGAGCAACCAATGGATATGACTATCGAGTGTGGTGATGATGTTCCTTCATTCTTGCCAGAGTTCTCTGACAACTGTGATGATGAATTGTCTATCGAAGCAGCAAGCAGTACTTCAACAGAAGGTTGCACTGAAACAATCACTCGTACTTGGACAGCAACTGACAACTGTGGTAACTCTATCACTGTTGATCAAGTGATCACTATTGTTGATACAACTGCTCCAGTATGGTACAGTGAAGGCTACACTGAAACAGTATCTTGTGGTACTGCATACAGTGTCAGTGCTGGTGAAGTATTTGAATTGTGCAATGGCTACGAAATCTCTGAAGTTGTTGAAACTATCGATGGTCAGTGTGAAGCTGAATACACAGAGATCCACACATTCATCGCTACTGATGCTTGTGGTAATGCTTCTCTTCCATATGTAGTAACAATCAACTACGTTGATAACGAAGCTCCATATTTCACTTCAATTCCACAGTCTAACGAATTCTCTTGCGACGCTATCATTCCAAATGAAATGCCTGTTGCTGGTGACTTCTGTAGCTCTGTAGAAGTTGACATGGTTGAAGAAATCATCGATGGTGAGTGTGCAAACTCTTACATCATTGTTCGTACATATACAGCAACTGACGCTTGTGGTAACGTAAGCGAGCCAGTATCTGTATCTTACTACATCTATGATAACACTAACCCAACGATTGAAACTGAATTGGTTGATCTATCTTATGATTGCCCAGTTGAAATCGTTCCAGCTACTATCGTAGTATCTGACAACTGTTCTGAAGTAGCAAACATCACTGTAACTCCATCAGTAATGACTATCTGGTCTGATGACTGTGGTAACGGTGTATATGAAGTTTCTTACTTCGTACAAGATGAGTGTGGTAACTTCTCTGAAGCATCATACTCTATCAGCATCTATGATGAAGAAGCTCCAGTATTGAGCGAGACTCCAGAAAACTTAGTTCTTGATTGCGAAGAATCATTGCCAGCTGCTGCAGTAGTAACTGCAACTGATAACTGCACTGAGATCGTAACAGTTGAGTACACTGAAGAAATCATCGGAGAAATGCCAGCTGAAGGTTCTATCGCTGATTGTAACCTATTGACTCCAGTACGTCCTGCTGGTAACCCATGTAACTATGCATACGATTGGGCTATGGCTCTATTCGCAATGCCAAGTGCACACCGTTACTATCAAGTACAATCAGGTGAGTTGGTACAATATCCAAACGGTACTGTTCACGTAGTAGCTACTATGGTTAACGCGATGAACAACGCTAATGGATTCTATGTAGATGTAACATTTGCAAATGCATTGGATTGGGCTCAGTGGAGCACTCAGTCATTCCCAACTGGCTTCAAGGCTGATTGTGGTGGTGAAGATGAGAACCACCAAGACTGGATCTACTACTTGTTGCAAGCTGGTGAAGGTGCTGAGTTGGTTGGTTTCGGTGGTTACACTGGATCTGCTATCAACCTAGTACACGCTCCATCTAACAACTACTTCGGTTTCCAATTGGGTAACGGTGCAAACAACTACAACGGAGACGACAACGGCTTCGGTGGATGGTTCACTTACAACGGTGTATTCTTGGTGGATGGTCAACCAATCATGAGCGGTAACGCTTCTGGTGCTGGTGACTTTGCATTCAACTTGGATTGCTGCCCAGACTACTCTGTAGTACGCACATGGTCTGCAACTGACTGTACTGGTAACACTACAGTTCACACTCAGACAATCACATGGGGTGCTTCAAACAGCAACGATCCTGGTTTCGATTTCGGAACAGAGGTTGAAACTGCTGAAGTAGTAAAAGGTAACATCGATATCGTAGCTGTATATCCAAACCCATCAGTAACTACATCTGATGTGAAGTTTGTATCTAAGATCAACGATGTAATCACTCTTGATGTTATGGACGCAACTGGTCGTGTCGTTGCTAAGATGTACTCTGGTAAAGTAGAAGCTGGACAAGTTTACAAGTTCACTTTGAATACTAGCGCATTCAACAACGGTCTATACCAAGTTCGTTTGATGTCATCAACTGAAGTTGCTACTAAGCAATTGCAGATTGTGAAGTAATCGAATTAAACTATCTAATATCAAAACGCCCTCATCGCAAGATGGGGGCGTTTTTTTTTGCTCAATAGGCGTTATATTTGCGCCCGCTACGGTGGCTCGCGGCTTGCGGCTTATGGCTTGTGGCTTGTGGCTTGTGGTTCGTGGCTTATGGCTTGTGGCTTATGGCTTGCGGCTTATGGCTCGTAGCTTATGGCTTGTGGCTCGTGGCAGTTGTTGCCGGCTGTTAACTGATAGCTAATAGCTGATAGCTGATAGCCTCGAAGATGGAGAGTTGTCTGAGTGGTCGAAAGAGCACGCCTGGAAAGTGTGTATACCCCAAAAGGGTATCTAGGGTTCGAATCCCTAACTCTCCGCAAGAAAAAAAAAGAGTCCGGTGTGGCTCTTTTTTTTATTCTCGAAACTCAATTCTCGATTCTCGATTCTCGATTCTCGATTCTCGATTCTCGATTCTCGATTCATTCTCATTTTCCTACTCATTCTCTTTCTGTATCGGTCCCTGATCTCCACTGATGTCTTTTTACTTTATAGTATTAAAGTGAATAGGAATAATCTCACAATCAAACTCAGAATGAGCCCTTCGACAAGCTCAGGGACCAATCGAGAATGAGAATGAAAATGAATAGAGTTGTGAAGACTGAGAAGTTATGAATTTTTGAATTTCGAATTCCGAATCTTCGAATCCTCGAATCCTCGAATTCTGAGAATTATTTTGTCGATAAAGGGTTGTGTAATTATATTGTGTTCAAATTAAAACTGGACGAGGGAATTTCCCTTTTAATCTGATAAATTAAATTATTCGGGAATGACTGCCTTAAACGACTCTTATCTTTTCGCGAAAGAAGCCGCTTTTGTTGACCCAGTTCCTACTACACCTGAGCAAATGGAAAATGCATCGCGCATGCCTAAGTTGGATGGCTTAACAGTCTATCCGAAATTCACTGCACAGCTTGGTCAAGATATCACGTTAGTGGCTTTTGAGATGACCAAAGAGAAAGCGCTTGGAAAGAATAGTGCAGGTGTGAATATCAACGCAGGATATTTCTTCTGCTTACAAGAAAGACCAGGAGAGATGAGGTTTGGGTTGAGTGGGGAGGATTTTTCAAGCCCAATTAATTGGCTCGAATTAAGTTGGGAGAGTATCTCAAATGCAGCGATTTTACAAAGTTCATTAATAGTCCCGTTCGGTATTGGATTCCAAGACTATTCTTGGTTTTTTTCGTCCGGAGATATGGCTTTTATTTTAATGCGACAGCCTGTGAATTATGTGATAGAATCAAAATCATTGATATTATGAAACTAACATTTTTTATTTTGCTTTTATTAAGCGGAGAATGTTCTGCACAATTCCCTGAACTCTTATTTGTAAAAAGTTTGGGAGTAAGTGGCAGCAATGCTGAAGTACAAACGGCTTACGCCATTGATATTGATACTCTAGAAAATGTATATACTGCCGTGAGTGGCGGAACTTCTTTTAACTTAGGGATGACAGATAATCCAACAATTATTACTTCTTCAAGTAATCAGTCTGCGATTTTAGCGAGATTTAACGAAGATCAATTCAATCTCGGGGGGTTTGGATATTTATCTATAGATGTGATGAGATGCGATAATTCAGGTTTACTTCTGACAGGTAGAGCCAACTCGAGTTCCAATTTTAATTTTTCTAATCTCCCTTTTCCGAACATTGAAAGTTTACAAGAAGGTTCAAAGTTATTCTTATCTCGTTATGATTTTGAAGGTTTTCCATCATGGGTTGTATTGGGGTCAAGTTTAATTGTAGATGGTGTAGTAGGGGGAAATAAGGTAATGGCAGGCTTTCAAGGATGTACGAATTGCCAATTCATAGATGGTTTAAGTAATGAATATCAATTTAATGAGACCTTCCAAGAAGCTGTTCTGCTGGCACTGGATGAGACTTCGGGTGAATTGAATAGTAGCAAACCTTTGCTCACTACTGGATTATCATTAATCGAAAGTGTTGATTACAGCTCACACTTGAATGAAACGTCTTTCTCACTTTTTTTTACAGGGGATCTAGATTTCCAATGGCAAGGTTCAACACCTAATTTGGTTCAAGCTGAGTATAGGACGGGTGCTGTGGTCAGTTATAATAGCGTTCTAGAAAATACATCTTTAATCACTTTAAATCCAATAGGCTTTCAGCCCTCTTGGAATTCATGTCGTTCGATTAGATATGATAATGATGGTAATTTATATTGTTATTTCTTTACTAGTGAAGGGGATTATAATCTAAAGATCAACAATTCTGAGTATCCTATTAATGTCGATGCGCCAACTGATTTAATAATATTAAAGGTTGACAATATGAAGCGTCTTTGTTGGGTCAAAAATTTAAGTATGAATGGCTTTGCAAACTCTAGGCATTTGAATATTGATAAAAATGGATATTTATACTTTTCTGGGAGCTATAACGAAGAGCTAGTGATTGAGGAAGATGATGTTTCTCTTTTTGCAGCATTTTCAGACAATGCTGGTTTTTTATCAAGTTTTACTCCCGAAGGTTCGACGCTTTGGTGTCATTCTATTTCTGATCAAACAAATTCTACAGTATTCGATTTAGTGGTAAACTCTCAACGTGAAATGTATGTAAGTGGGGACTTCGTTGCATTTGGAGTTGACTTCGATTTTAATCCTGATGTGGTGGTAAATTTAGGTCCAGGTAATCAGAAGGATCCCTTCATTGCCAAATATCAATTACCTGAAATTACTCCCGATTTATTTGTATCGAAGAGATATGAAGGGGTGGGCGTTTCTGAAGATGGCGCAACTGACTTGATTCGATTGAGATTATCAAGAGTTCCGGAGTCCTCAGTTTCTGTTGAACTAACACCAGATGAACAAATCAATTTAGGCAATGGTGTCGGTGTTCCAATAGTATTAGAATTCGCTGCAGATGACTCCTCGATTTTAGAACAAGTCGTCAATATATCAGCGTTGAATGATCTAGTAGTTGAGGGATTGCATTCAGGATTGATTTCCATTTCGATGACCAGTGCAGATGCTGCATTTAATAATTTATCAGAAAATCCAATAGCAGTATCTATCATCGATAATGATATCATCAGTGTTGACGAGATCAATGAATTTGGATTTTCTATGTCTCCAAATCCGGCTTCCAATTTCATTGATATCACTTCTACTAAAAAACTAGAGGCAGATGCTTCCATTGAAATCATTGATATGCAAGGCAGAAAGGTTCATTCACAAAATATGAACTCAAGTGTCACTCGAATCGAAGTATCCCAATTGGCTATTGGTTCTTACACTGTGGTAGTGAGCGCTGATAGCAAAGTGATTTGGAGAGAGGGGTTGCTAGTGAAATAGATTCTCTCAATTCTCGAAATTTTCGATTCTCGATTCTCGATTCTCGATTCGCAATTCGGAATTAAAATCTCGATTCTCGAATTTCGAATCTTTGAATTTCGAATCTCGATGTGGCTTGCGTTAGGGATTGTAGCGGAAATCCTTTTTTGAACGAAGTGAAGAAAAGATTGGAGCGGAAAGCCCGGCCGAAGGCAACGCCCAGAAAACGATTCTCGATTCTCGAATTTTTTGACTATTCTTGATTGTTATAATTCATCTTTATCTCACACTATGACTCCATTAATTAAAAGGTTGATTCAATTATTTTTATTTGTTTCTGTTGCTTCTAATGCGCAGGCTCAGAAGCAGTCCATAAAAATTGTGACGAGTGATATTGATCATTTTTGGGAGGCGTATGATAAGATCACGTCGAGCTCTGACAGTCTTGAAAGAATAAAATTGATTAATGAATTATACATCAATCGCGGTTCGGAGGGGCTCAAAGGACTCATGGCTGCTCGCGATTACAAAGATTATGAATATGTTGAGGCAATTCTTACATATCCAAAATACTGGAACTCTATTCGAGGTAATCAACGGAATATGCTTAAGGATGCAGGTGTGGCAGAAAAGTATTTTGAAGAATTAAAAAGAATTTATCCTGACTTAAAAGATGCGACGGTCTATATATCCATAGGTGTTTTCAGAAGCGGTGGTACTTACATGAATGGGAACGTGCTCATTGGAGGGGAATATTTCCTTGCCAATGAAAATGCAGTTATCGATGAACTACCTGAAAGGATTCAAACAGCTATCAAACTTTCAGTTCCTTACAATTTTCCTCTTACTGCATTACATGAATTAATTCACACGCAACAAAAGCCTTGGGAGAATAATACTATCGTACACATTTGTATAGCAGAAGGTGTGGCAGAATTTATTTCAACTTTAATTGCCCAGGCACCTCTCTCAACTGCAGTAAAATTCGGAAAGGAAAATAAAGAAAGAGTGATTCATCAATTTATGAAAGAGGTGGTTCGTGATAGCGATGTATGGAATTGGGTTTGGAATGCAAATGAAAATGAGTTAGGCGTTCGAGACTTGGGATATTACATCGGATATGAAGTGTGTGAAATTTATTATAATCAAGCATTGAATAAAGAACAAGCAATTAAAGAATTGATAGAGTTGGATTATAATGATGAACGCGCGTTTGCGAAAATACTGGATGATTCGAAATTTCTACCACTTACTTGGGCACAGATTGGTGAGGAATACGAAGCTCAAAGACCGCGAGTGATTGATTTTGGTGCAATTGTAAATGGTGCGCAAAATGTACCTGTAGACACAAAACTCTTAACGGTAGTATTCTCTGATGAAATGAGCGATTGCTGTCGAAACCTCGATATTGATGAAAATTTTGATGGTGAAATCTTGCGGATTAGTAAGTTCCTTGGAAGGTCTGACGATAAGCGGAAATTTAATTTCGAGCTCGAACCTTTGAAACCAAATACAAGATATCATCTTATTATATCAGGTTTTGCTAAAGAGGACGGCTTGAATCAAAGCTTGCCATATCGATTAGAATTTAAGACGGGGGGGTGAGATTCGAGATTCTCGATTCTCGAATTTCGAATTTTGAACTTTGAATTTTTGAATTTTCGAATTCTGAATCTTTGAATCTCGAGTTCCTGATTTTTGTTTTATTCTTGATTCATGAAATATTCAACTTTAATCATTTTGGCTGTTTTGATGTTCTCGGGTTGCGCAGAGCGGGAAGTGACGCCGCATCCGCTGCGGGAGAAGATTCAAGCAATTATAAAAGATAAAAAAGCGAAGGTCGGGGTTTCGATTATTGGCCCTAAGAAGGGCGATACGCTTGCATTTTTTGGTGAAGATAAATTCCCATTGCAAAGTGTATTCAAGTTTCATATTGCAACCGTAATGCTTTCTGAAATTGATAAAGGGAATTTTTCTTTGGATCAAGAAATATTGATTTCAAAAGATGAATTACTACCTGGGATGTATAGTACCCTTCGCGAAGACTTTCCTGAGGGTGGCAAATTCACCATTTCTAGGCTCATAGAGTACATCGTGTCGGAAAGTGATAATGTGGGTTGCGATGTGCTTCTAAAGTTACTTGGTGGGCCCGAAAAGGTCGCCTCGTACTTTCATGAGCAAGGATTTAAAAACATCCAACTTCGATGGAATGAAGAAAATATGCAAATGGAATGGTCTAGAATGCTTGATAATTGGACCACTCCAAATTGTGCGACACAACTGCTCGAAGCTACTTTCCTCAACAAAAACAAGATGCTCTCGCCGTCAAGTCATGCCTTCCTGTGGAAGGTGATGAAGGAAACAAGCACTGGAAAGGGTAGAATGAGAGGTCAATTATCTGAAAATACCATAGTGGCGCACAAAACGGGCTCTTCAGGAACAAGTGATGCAGGTGTGACGGATGCTACAAATGATATGGGGATTGTTTTTCTTCCTGATGGACGATATTTCATCCTCACGGTTTTTGTCACTAACTCCAGAGAGAATGACGAAACGAATGAAAAGATAATTGCTGATATTGCGAAGGCAACTTGGGATTATTATAACCACTGATTTCTATGTACCACTTCTCTTATTTCAAAGCAAAAGACCAACAAGAAATTTTGGAGTTCATGAATGAACATCCATTTGTTTTTTTAACAAGTAGTACAACAGCAGGGAAACCGGTGGCGACGCAGATTCCGGTCATTATTGAAGAAAGGAACGGTGAGCTTTTTCTTCAAGGTCACATCATGCGAAAAACGGATCATCATAAATGTTTTGAGGAGAACGAAAATGCATTGGCGGTATTCACCGGTCCTAGTTGCTACGTGAGTGCTTCATGGTACAGCGATCAAAGCATGGGATCTACTTGGAATTACATGAGTGTTCATGCGGAAGGTAAAATTCGATTCATGTCTGCTGATGAACTGCTTACTTTCATGCGAAAATTCACACTGAAATTTGAAGGTGGAAATACAGCATCCAAAACGAACGTGGACAATCTCGCTCCAGCATATCTCGACAAAATGATGCCGGCGATCGTTGGTATCGAAATTAAAATTGAACGCTTAGAAAATGTTTTCAAACTCAGTCAAAACAGAGATGAAATTAGTTTCAAGAATATCCTCCAAAAACTAGAAGCCATCGGCGGCGAAAGCGCGATGGTAGCGGGGGAGATGAGGAGGAGGGTGGTTGTCGGCTAACGGCTAACGGCTTGCGGCTATCAGCTAGCGGCTTATGGCTATTGGCTTATGGCTTTTGGTTGTCGGCTTGGTTTGCATGAACTAAATGTGACACGGGATGTTTTATTTTTTTACACTACTATGAAATACTATCTACTACTCATCTTTTCATTTTTCGCTTCTTCATTGTTTGGTCAGGGAGAGGATTATCAGGCGGTTGTAAAAAGGTATAGCGAGACGCAAGGGTTTAGTGGGGTGGTGCTGGTGGCGAGCGAGGGCAAGCCTGTCTTTATTGGAAGCATCGGCGTGGCGGACAGAGTTGCAATGACACCTATTACCAATCAATCTAAATTTCGGATTGCTTCGGTTACCAAAACTTTTACTGCGGTAATCATATTAAAATTACTGGAAGAAGGAAAGCTTGATTTGAAAGCTACCATCGGAAAGTACTATTCGACATATAAAGGCGAAGGCAGAGATAAAGTGACGATCGAACAATTACTCACCTATAGTTCTGGAATTCCTAATGACGCTGATTCTAACGGACTGCAATCCTATCAAATGAAGCTTTCTATTGACGATTACATTTCAAAATATTGTAGTGGGAATTTGGCCTTTACTCCAGGGACATCGAGCAACTACAGCAATACGGATTATATTATTCTCACAAAAATTATTGAAAATATTACAGCACGACCCTATCAAAAAGTACTACACGATTACATTTTGACACCGCTCAGCATGTCCAATTCGGACATGATTTATGATGGTGTTAAAATAGAAGGGCTCGTTCAGAATTATCTTGTAGACAGCACTGGCGCTGCTACTCCCGAGGAGTTATATTTTGCTGAGAATTATTTTGGTGCAGGAGCAATGTATAGTACTGCGGAGGATTTATTGAAATTTGATCGTGCTATTTTCGACGGCACACTTTTGAAAGCATCGACTTTAAAAATGATGATCGCACCAAATGATGAATTAGGCGGTGTTGCTTTTGGTGTATGGTACGCTGGCGGATATGGTATTTTCGATCGCCCCTTTATTTATCGCACGGGTGGTATTCAAGGAGCATGTTCCAATTGGATTCACACTATCGATGATAATAAGACGATTATTGTCTTGAGTAATACCAATGGCACTAATCTATATGAACTATCAGGGAGTTTGTATGAGGTGGTTAAATAGCTTGTCCTAGCGACGGTTCGTCGATTAGTTTCAGCAACACATATTTATCCCAGAAGTCAGCGCTTTGGGCGCGCTCTTCGGGTGTTTGATTGCGGTGGGGAAAGGATTCCGATTTATTGCCGGGATATGCGGTGATGAGAAAATAGCGATCTTTCTTTTTTTCAACCACGATGCATAGGTACTGGGTCTTTTTAAATTCTTTTACGAGTCCAACCTGAATCAAAAAACCATCGCGCGTTTCTTTTTGAATGGCTTCTTCGGGGAGTTCACTCTTCAAGGCGATCCCTATATTACCGACGTAATCATGCTCCGAGCAATGAAAGATTCTGACTTCTCTGTTCTTTGGTTGCTTGTAGGTATGAATAGGGGTGTGGCTATTCGCGTAGTGAATGATGCTATGGATGTGAGGAAAAACGTCATGATTAAAACTACTGCCAGCAGCATTTTTATCAAAATGTCGAAATACATGTCGTAGTCTTCTTTCTCGGATCGTGATCATTTTATTTGCCACTGTTTGATTTACTACCATGCAAAGCCAATGCTGTATGTCAATAATACAGCAAAAGCAACTGCACTCTCATAGTCATCCCCATTTCGGACTATTTTAGTGACGCTTGAACCAAATTCGTTTTGAAGATCTAATCTACTGTAAGATGGGAATTGTAGTCTTCGAACCCCCAAGCCGAATGACACTCCATATATTGGAGGTTTGCGACCAGAACCTGTGTATTGGGACCTATATGCTAGAAATAAAGCGGAGTGAATCAGTTTTTCAGTGGAGGGTTCTGGATATACATTATTAAAGTTTCGCGAATCGTAGAGTTCGTTTGGAAATGTGTATTGTTGTGTTGACCATCTATAGATGAGTTCAAATCCTGTTCCGTCTAAATGTTCGTTGTATTCAAGGTTGAAAAAACGAAGACTTGCTTGAAAAAATGGTCCTAGACCAGCATGGCTAGACACTTCAAAATATTCATCGTAATCAAGTGCATTGCGGTTTTGAGCACCTCTAAACTCTGCATGAGCGCGGTCATTTATGAATCTTTTCATGACCAAATCCTCATAAAAATGATATCCCAAAGTTGTTGTGCATGAAATACCCTTAGGATGCAATTCGCGTTCATATGTTGCGCTAATTAAAGATTTGGCCAGCAAAAAAGGTTCAAAATAGAATGCATTTCTTTTTACATTGGAGTTTTTTGATTTGTATTTTCCGCGTTCATCTAGCTCCATATTCTGCGGAGAATATTTCTTATCATCTCCTGTCTTTTGTGCTTTGACAGAAATTGTAAGTAGTAAGAAAATGAGTAGAGTCAAAGAAGATCGTAACATACTATTTCAGCTTTAGAAGCACTACATAACTTGAAAGTACTTTGATCTGTTCTTCTAAAGCCTTTGTTTCAAGATCACTTGGTCTTTCGAAGGGAATCACAGTGTCCATAGTTTCGGCCAATGATATAAGGTTATTAATTTTTATACCATAGCTTACGTTGTCGGCGTTTTCCACTTTTGCATTAATGATTCCTATGAGTTCGCCATTCTTATTGAAGACAGGTCCACCGCTATTACCTGGTTGCACCGGTATACTAGTTTGAAAGGTATTCACAGCTCCTTCATAACCTGTTTTTGCGCTAATTTTTCCATCAGTAAATTTTATTTCTGTACCCATTCCGTTAAGTGCCAATGGGTATCCAATAGTATAGGCTGTTGCTCCTACTTCTATAGCGTTAGTGCTTTTTACGTGATAGGGAATTTCTTGAAAAGGAGTGAAAGATGGATCGTCTATTTTTATGATAGCAAGGTCATTCAACTTATCAATTGCTACTACTTGCGCCTTCATGGGAGTTACAAGTCCATCTTTAGACAAGGCAACTTCAATCGATGAGCTGTTCTCAACGACATGGTAGTTGGTGGCTATGTGGCCTTCTTTGCTAATAAAAACTCCTGTACCAGTGCTTTTTACAACATTGGAATTGGAATCAGAGTAATTAAAGTTTTTTCCAAGAAATTCTTTTAAAATTATGTCAGAAGCGCTAACCTCATAGTTTTTGCCTTGAACTATAATACCCAAATTTCTTCCAAGGAATTTAGGATTATTAATTGATTGTTGAACTTCTCCATTGATAGAAAAGATGATTCTGTTTCCATTTGTGATTAATTTCAGTTTATTGAAATCAAGTGGCCTTATTTCGGAACAACTCTCTTTATTTACTCGGATATCTTTAATGCCTTCAACAACTTGTCCAATAGAGTATGTGCTTCCGGAAATAGTGAAGTACCAATAGTTTTCCCAATCCTTAAAACCAAATATAAATCCCGCAGTTGAGTAGTTGCCTGAATATTTACCAAGTTTAATATTAGCTTCAAAAGTAAAATTCGATAAAGGTGACTCAACATAGATATATCTTGAAGTACCCTTTGCAGTGAGCGCTTTTAATCGCAACTCACCATTTTCAATAGTAGAAATAGATTCCGTGCTTGAATAAAGATCCCAATCATTAGAATTATTATCAAAGGTTTCATGAAATACGTTTATAGCGTTTCCATCAAAGTCATACTCGGTGTATGAACTGCTTTCAGGCAGTCCATTTTTATATTTTGACTCCTTAAATAGTTTTCCCGATTCATAATACTCTTTATAAACTCCGTCTCTCTTTCCTTCAGCAGAGAAGTTAATTTCTTGTTTTAAACTACCACTCTTATAATACCAAAGACACTTGCCAAAATAGATATTCTCACTTTCATCAACAATAGAAGCAGTGGTGATAATTCCTTCGAAGTACGTCGTATTGGAGGTTAGAAAGCGGCTTTTATAGGTGCTTGGAGGAGCAACTAATTCTCGAACATAATAAGCAGAGGCCTCATCTGTGGCTTTCCCATTTTTATCGAAGTAGGTGGTTTGTGCGTTGCTTTTCGTGAAAAATACAAAAAGTGAGATCAAACAAATTAGCTTATTCAGCATAAAAAAAATGCGGTTTAGTTTGACCGTAAATTTAATTACCCAGCCTTGAATTTAAAAATTTTTTCCTTTGAAATCTTACTTTATGTTTTTTCGATTTTTGAGAATGAGTGTGTTACCTCGACCATCGCGTCAACGCTTCAATAAACGTCGCACGAATAATTGGCTTTGAAATATAATCATCCATTCCCGCTTCTAAACACTTCTCACGCTCGCCTTCAATGGTGCCTGCCGTCAATGCGATGATCGGAATTCTGCGGCCTATCTCGAGTCCGCGAATGGCTTTCGTGGCATCATACGCATAGAGTTGACTCAAATCACTTCAATATCTTGAAAAGGAGGAGTAATAGCGTATTTAAGTAGCTGTTATTTAGTACTAAATTTAATCAAAGAAAGGGACTTACTCTTATCGTGATAGGTGATTCCAAATGAGATCAGCTCTTCATTGAAATTAAAATGAGAGTAAGAAACAAATTCTTTTCGAATTTTTGTTTCCTTGCCAGCTGGGTTTAATAGAAGAACGTCTGAATTAATTGTTCCTGTATTAATATCTGCTATAGCATATTCAGTAAATTCGTTGATAGGTACTTCTTTTCCTTTTGCATCAAGAGCTTTACGATCGGATTCAAATAGAATTATCAAATCATTATTTTCGATGTCCGCGAAAATATCTTCTTCAGTCCACTTATCGAAGTTCTTATTTCTTTCTATTGTTTTACACCATTCTATGGTAGCGTTGCTATTTATTTTCAATAAGATAATATCACCTTTTACAAGAGTATAAATCACAGATTCATTTCTCCCATTTCCGACGTATTTGAAGATTTCATCGAATTTAGAACAAACATAGAATAGGTTACCGTCCTTTTCAATGACATATTCTGTCTTTAACTCTGTAAGTGGAGCTTCCTTTTGTTCATTTTTAGGATTGGAAGTATTTGTCTTGTTCGAGCTATAAATGGTATGGTAGGTTTTATCGTCAAAAGGAGTGAAATTCACTTTAGATAATTCCCCTTTAGCCAAGTCAATCTCGGCGTGGAATGTGCCTTCCATGTAATTTTGTTCTTTGTTTTTTACTAAGTCATCGGATTCATAGTAGCATGCATCAATGATTAGTGAGCCATTCACCTGACGAGCGTTTGGAAATACAATGACATTATTGTTATCATCCCGAAGAGGTAAAACTTTTGCCTCACCAGTAGACGAGTTTATGATTGTGTAAACGTAATAGTACCAAAAGTTTTTTTTCTTTCTTGTGTTTCCGCTATTGGTTGGGATTTCCTCTTTAATACGTGTTGATAGGAGCACGTGGCCTGTTGATAAAAGGGAATAGTCGCCACTAGTTGCGAAATTGAAAATAAATGGGAGCGGTGTTTCTTTACTTTCAAGTAATTCAAAATTTTCATCAAAAATCTTCAAAACGGTGATAGCTTCTTTTCCTCGTAAACCTTTTTCATATCCGACGATAATATTATTGTTGAATTTCGAGTCGGCTAGCACAAAAAAAGAGCTAGATGTTTCCGATTGACCAAAGGCTGAGAATGGCTGGTCAGAAAGCTTTTTAAGGGGAGTACTTGTTTTTAAATCTTTGTCAAAGGTCATAGCAAAAAGTTCCGATCCGCGACCTCCCATATTTGTATAAAAAACATGGACCTTTTCTTCCATTACAATGATGTCGTGAAACATTTTCATCCCTGGTTCTGATTTAAGTGCCTTGTTCGAATTTTTTTGGGGCGATATGTCTACAGTCGCACTAATCAGATTGGTCTTTTGGTCAAAACGGATCAAAGTGTAATTCGTGGAACTCGGTTTGATCTCTATAGAAATTGCATAATGTCCAGTTGAGTTGGATCCTGTGTAGGATGGATTTTCGATGCTTAGGTCTTTTTGAATAGGATTTTGTTTCTCCCACACAGTGTCTAAAACTTTGTTTTGAGCAAAAGAAAGTGAAAAACTGAAGAGAGTCAATGCGATAAAAAGTAGTTTTTTCATAATTGTAGTTTAATTTTTTTTTATAATCCAAATCCCAAATTAAAGGTAAGTAAAAGAGTGGGGACCACCGTAGTTTCTCGAGCTCTTTCGTTAACTGAAAGCGTATAGTTCTCCACAAAACCTCCGGAAGAGTTAATGTTTTTCTCTATTTCAAGTTGAGGCATATTATTAACCCTTAAACCAATACCTGTGGAAAGTCCCCAGGCTAAGCGGTTACTAAATTTTTGGTATCTATACCCAAGATACAACATAGAGCTCTTTATTTTGGTGCTATAGTCTTTGATGGTATAGATCTCTTCACTTGCATCCCCAAAGGAGCTAGTTCCATTTTGTGTGGGGATGTAGAAGGTTTCATTGTAAGTTCTATACATGATTTCTAAACCGCGTCCATTCAAATAGTCATCATCTAAAATTCGAACGCCAAATTGCATTATTGGCGAACTTTTACTGTATGTAAATGGTGCTTCATAAATGAAATAACCAGACAATTCATTTTGTCCAATTTTTTCTTCACCTATCATGAAGTCAGAGGAACCATTATTAAATACCGCTCCTATGAAATCTTTCAGTGGTTTAGGACCAATACTCACGAATGCTGAGAATCCATCTTTGACATTGCGCTCATAGGTGATCACAAATCCACCTCTCGCTAGTGCTAGTAACTCTAAGGAAATTGAATTATTGAAATTGACTCCATTGGAACTTTTCTTATCTCTGTTTTCGGAATTATATGGAGAAGTTTTACTTGGAGTGTATTTATTATCTAATTCAGTTTTTTGAGCCAATGAATCAAAAGCAAATAAATACCCAAAGAGTAAAAACGGAAGTATTAAAAAGCTTTTCATTAAGATATTTTGATTAAGACAACAAAATCTGTGAGAATTTTTATTTGTTCTTCCAAGCGAAGGTCTGCAATAGTATTGTTGCTGGGCAAGACTAAGGCAGGGGTTACACTTTCTATTAATGCCACTAGAAATAATGCCTTAATTCCGTAACTCACGTTGTCTGCGTCAAAGATTTTTGAGTTGATAATGCCTATTAATTCTCCTTGAGAATTAAAAACAGGACCACCACTATTGCCTGGTTGCACCGGTATGGAAGTTTGGAATCCATTGGAACTGCCTTCGTAACCGCTCTTGGAACTTATTTTTCCATCAGAAAATTTTGGATCGGTTCCCATTCCTGAAAGAGCCAATGGGAAACCAATGGTGAAGATGGAGCTTCCTAGATCAAATCCTCCAGTGGTGCGAAAACTGTATGGAATATTTGGAAAATTCACAAAGCTAGTGTCATCAATTTGAATCAAAGCCAAATCATTTTCTTTGTCGCTCATCAATACTTTGGCGAGAAAATCCTTTTTGAAATCTCCCATTTGTGTGCTTACAACAATCTTCTGAGCACCATCAATTACGTGATAGTTTGTCGCAATAATACCTCCTTCAGATATAACAAGTCCAGAACCGGAAGATTTAACACTTGGATTGACATCATTTCTATAATTTTTTTCTCCGAATCCCTTGAGAATTAAATCGTCGAAAATGCATTTTGATCCGTTGCCACCGATAGCTACTCCGATTCCATTTCCATCTATGACTGGGCGTTTGAGCCTAGAATGAATTTCTCCATTGATGCTAAAAACCATTTTATTGTCGGCAACAATAACCTTGAGTAAATTTTCCGTATTTAATGCGATGTGAGCGCTGTATTCAAGATCAACTTTCCTACTTATTATACCTTCTAGTACCTGGCCGATTTCGAAATTAGAATCAAAAATATTGAAGTACCAGTAATTGTCCCAGTCTTTGAATCCGAATATTAATCCTGAACTGTTTATTCTATTTTTTTTAATCGTGTTTTTTTGAGGATTTAATTTCACCTCAATGGAGAACTCATGGAAATTTTGCTGCAAGAAGACGAATCGACTTGTACCTCGATCTTGAAATGACTGAAGGACCATAGATTCGTTAATCAATTCAGCAGAACTCAATTCGCTCGAATAAAGATCCCAATTGTTACTGTTATTTTCGAACGTTTCTTTAAATAGAAAATCTTTGGAACTAAAATGTCCTAGATACTGTGAGAATGCTATGTTTTTAGACAAAACAATCCCTAAAAACAGTAAGTAAATAATTTTTTTCATTGAAGCACTAAGGATACAAATATAGTTAGGAGCAATGAAAACCTTCTATTTTACACTCCATTTTAACAACGCTTCAATAAACGTCGCACGAATAATTGGCTTTGAAATATAATCATCCATTCCCGCTTCTAAACACTTCTCACGCTCGCCTTCAATAGTGCCTGCTGTCAATGCGATGATCGGAATTCTGCGGCCTATCTCTAGTCCGCGAATGGCTTTCGTGGCATCATACCCGTTCAATTCGGGCATCTGAACGTCCATCAAAATCATGTCCGGCTTTTCTTTTTTATACAACTCGATACACTCATATCCATTCGTTGCTACGATCAAATGTGCTTGCGGGAAGATGTCTCTAATAAGCGTTTTTGCCAAAAGCAAATTAACAGGATTGTCCTCTGCAATGATAATTTTTTGCTGAGGAATTTCTGTGGTAATTAAAGGAGTAGGTTCGATTTCTTCTGTTTCGACTACCAGTTTTTTCAATGTCGATTGCCATTCTTCCGGCGCAATCAAACTGCTAAATTGTCCCGTTAAAAGAATATCAAAATAAAAGATACTGCCTCGGCCCAAGATGCTTTCTAGCTTCAAACTAGTGTTCATCAATGACAATAATTTATTTGAAATGGTAAGACCAAGCCCCGTTCCTCCAAACTTTCTAGATGTACCTGCATCTTCTTGAGAAAATGCATCGAATATTTTTTTCTGATTCGCCGGGGCGATTCCAACTCCGGTATCAATAACAGAAAATCTAAACCAAGCGCGGTCGTCATTTAATTTGCGCAACACTTCGAGCTTCAAGGTCACACCGCCTGACTCCGTAAACTTGATAGCGTTGCTCATCAAATTGACAAGTACTTGACGAAGTCTGATTTCATCCACCCATATAAAGCGAGGAATGTTTGGTCCAATTACATAGTGCAACTGAAGTTTTTTTTCTTTCGCTTGAAAGGAGATAATACTATGCAATTGATTTTTTAATTCGAGCAAATCAATTCGCACGATACTCAATTCCATCTTACCGCTTTCTATCTTGGAAAAGTCTAAGATATCATTCACGATGGTGAGTAATGAGTGCGCCGACTGATGCACAGTTGTAGCATATTGCATTTGATCGTCCTTTAAATTGGTACGCATCAAAAGATCAGAAAAACCAATCACAGCATTTAAAGGCGTTCGAATTTCATGGCTCATATTGGTAACGAATTCAGACTTTGCTAAACTCGCTGCTTCTGCTATCTGACGGGCTTTCTGAAGTTTTTTTCTATTTAAAAACATCAAAATCGCCAACATGATCATGATTAAAAATGCACCAATAAAAATGTTGCGCAAGTATGTTTGACTTTGAATTTGTTGCGCTTGTGCTAATTCTTTTGTTTGCTGCTCTTCTTTTAAATCATCTAATTGCTGATTGTATTTAAATTCACTTTCGAGACGAAATAATTTGCTCTGTGTTTCTTCATCTGATAGGCTATCTGAATAGTCGGCATAAATTTGATGATAGCGCAGAGCTTCTTTATAGTTTCCAGTTTCTGCATAAATTTCTGATAATAAAAAACTGGTTTCTTGAATGAGCATTTTCGCATTCATTTCGAAAGCAAGATCATTGCTCATTTTTCCATATTCTAAAGCGAGCGCATATTTTTTAGAAACGGCATAAACATTCGACAGTACTCGGTACGACTGCGCCAGTCCCCATGCATGATTGATTTCTTTCTGGAGGGCAATTGCTTTGGTTAAATATTCTATGGATTGTTCTGGTCGATTTGTCTGACCATAGATTCCACCAATGTTGCTCAAGATGAGGGATTGACCGAATTTATCGTTGAACTGGTTGGCAAGCACTAGTGCTCGGTTGTAATAATCCAATGCGGTATCGAATTGCTTCATGTTCTCATATACAAGAGCAATGTTATTATATAGCTGTGCTTTGCTTTTTGTTTCGGCTTTGCCTTTATGAAGGTCTAGTGCTTTTAAATAGAAGTCTAGTGCTTGTTGGTGTTGTCCCAATTCATTGTAGACCATTCCAATGTTATTTAAACTACCCGAAATCTCATTGGTGTTGGCGATCTCTTCTCGAATAGCGAGACTTTTCAGAAATAAGTCCAAGGCTTTGTCGGAATTGCCGAGATGATGATAGATGAGGCCGAGATTGTTGTAGTTCTTACCCATCTCGAGCTTATTTCCAATTTTGGTAGAAAGCTGTATCGCTTCCTCAATGACCATCATGGCATTTTCGAAAGGAGGAATATCAGAAAGAGCATGTCCCTTCAATCTCAGTCCGACGCTGCGGTAATAATCATCACCAATGGCGGTGGATAGGGATAAAATGCGTTCCGAAATCGCTAGCAACGAATCGGGATTGCTGTATTTGTAGATATCTCCAAGTTCTACTTGAAGACGCAATACTTCTTTTGGATCATTTGCCTTGCCGATAAGAGTGCGTAGACTATCATCTTGACCTGAACAGATAAAGGAAGAGGAGGCAATGGAGAGTAATAGCACAACGTGAAGCGCAACACGCCTCAAAGTGTGGATAGAGTTCATAAGTTAAGTATCTCAAGTATCACCGTTTTGTAGACGGCTTAGGTCAAATATAAGTAAAATGAGCTAATTAATTCGATACTTGAGATACACTTATGAAGGTATAAGTTGCAATTGTTAGTGCGGAAGTTTATCGCGGAATCTGCCGTAGACCCATGTTCCAGCAGTTGCGCTTAATAGCGTAACGCCAATAACTAGGGCGCCGGTGCCAATTTGAGCGAAGAGTGGACCAGGACAAGCGCCGGTCATCGCCCATCCTAGACCGAATGAAAGTCCACCAAAGATTTGACCTTTGTTAAATTTCTTTGGAGTAAATTCTATCGCCTCACCGTGGATGGTCTTCACTTTATATTTTTTGATTAAGAATACAGAGATCATTCCTACCACTACTGCGGTGCCAATTACACCATACATGTGGAAACTCTGAAGTCTGAACATTTCTTGAATGCGAAACCATGAAACGATTTCTGCTTTCACGAATACGATACCGAACACGATACCTACTACGGAATACTTTAAATTATACCACCAAGGGTGGCTTAATGCTGATTCATTCACACACATGGTGTCCTGTGATCTCACTTCGAAATCAGTAGCTTCTTGATGAATCACTTCGATATTTTGAATATTATTTTGAGACATTGTGATAGAGGATTAAAGTGAAAGAATGAATGGGAGAAGTAGGTTGGTCATAATGAAACCACCTACCATGAACATGATAGTTGCAACCAATGAGGGCCATTGAAGATCGCTTAATCCCATAATGGCATGCCCACTTGTGCAGCCGCCCGCATAACGTGCTCCGAATCCAACAAGGAATCCTCCAAGTACCATCATGATTAATCCACGCGGTGTAGCGAGTGAAGCGAATGAGAATAGATCATTCGGAACAAGCCCCGTGTAATCTGTGATGTTGTATTCTGCCAATGTGGATTGAAGCGCGGGATCTACAAGTATTTGTGAATCGCCCGAAAGGAAGGTCGCAGCGATAATAGAACCCACCAAAATTCCTCCCACAAAAAAGAAGTTCCATATTTCTTTTTTCCAGTCGTACTTAAAGAATGGAATATTTGCCGGCAAACACGCGGCACATACGTGACGCAAGTTTGCAGAGATACCAAAGTGCTTATTGCCCAAAAGCAATAGTGCTGGTACAATGATCCCGATTAATGCACCCGCCACATACCATGGCCAAGGCTGAGAAATAGATTCAATCATAGAGTACTTTTTATTTTTTAAAAATGGTAATTGATAACAACGTTTAGCAAGTGCATGTTTACTTTATTGATTACAAATCGAGGATTGTCGTAAGTCTCACCTGCATTCAGCTTGTAAGTATAAAGTAACTGCGCATCAAAGCCTTTCATTTTTCCTCCGAACTCATAGCGTATATCCGTTAAGAATTGATAATAGGAGGGAAGACCATATTTATTCATAGCTGCATTGGTTACGTCTGGTAATTGATAGTATCCTGCTGCAATAGATGTTTTGAGATGCTTGCTTCGACTAGTGTATGTGTATTTTATTAAGGAAGCATGCACATCGCCCAGCCCCTCATTTCTTTCTCTTGGTAAAAAAGTAAAGAATGGATCTCGTCCCCATTCCCGAGGCATAAGATAGCGGCCATGGTCTGTGATCCTATTGTAGTTTACACTCCATTCATTTCTTCGAAAGCGATATGCGATGCGTCCGCCGAAGGTCCAGGCCTTAGCATTTTTTTCCATATATCGCCCTTCGTCTTGGTGCTGATATCCTTCATCACCCATGTCATCTTGCCTCACGCCTTGTCCAGATACTATTACAGACTGCATGCTGTCTTTGTATAACGTCAAATCTGCTTGAAGAAAAGCGGTATTGAAAAGTCGATCTACATACTGTTCGGTCGCTTTAATTTTTAGTCGAGGGGTGATGTTGGCTTGAACGGTGCCATAGGCGACATACTCACTTCTAATGTTGTGATGATAGTCTGATGGTCTACCGTCAGCACCTACGCCTGAGGCATACACGCCAATCGACTCACCAATGCGAAACCAACGAACAGTGCTTCGAGGTGAAATTTCATCCAATATTCCCACTGAAAACTTCACCTTGTTCGAAGGCAAAAAATCAGCAGTGATACCTTGCACTTCTGTCGGACGCATTCGCCCGTCTTGAAGATTGATGAACGTTTCATTGATCAATTGACGACCAATGGTGAGATGAAACTTTGGTTTTTCATATTTGATATACAACTCTTCCAATCGGTCGATATCGTTGCGATTGTTGGGGTCTTCAATATCGAAGAGTCCTAATTCATATCGATTCATCTGATTTGAAATCGGGTCGTTGTCTTCGAGATTGGATGAATTAACATTGAATACAACAAACCCGCTCATTCCAAATTTGAAATTGTGCAAACTACCTGTTTCATATTTTATTCCACCACCCAGTGCCCATGCATAGTAATCAGATAAATTACTTTCATTATCCGTGGCCATGAAATAATTTCTGAAATGCCCATGAAAGGTACCATGATGAAAGGCAGAGAACAAGGTAGAACTATCCGATTCTGTGTGCTCTTTCTTCGTTTTCCAAAGCGTCGTTTTCTCATGAAGCTCTTGGTGTTGAGCAAATAGAAGTACAGGAAAAAATAGAATTAAAATCAAGAAAATCTGACGCATACTAGAATCCTATTTTGATATAAGACCAGCCCTGTTCCTGTCGTTCGATGATATATCCCAATCCCATAGGTGCAAAAGTGGCTGTGGTGAAAATATCTTCTTTGCTAACTTTTTTATTCTTCATCGTATTCTCACATACAATGAATTTCACGTTTTCTTTTGCCCATTTACTTATTTGAGCTTCATATTTTGATTTGCTCTTCTGCATTAATTCAATGCCCGGACCATGCATGACGACTTCGATTTCCAAGGTCTCGCCAAATCCTTCTTTCAAATGAAAAAGATTATTGAGTAGTCCTTTGTAAACCATGGTGTCATTCGATGACAGTTGCAAAACCACTTTATGTTTTACTTCATTTTGAGAAAATGAAATCAGACTTGATACAACGATTATTATTGCTAAAATGAATTTCTTCATGATTAATTTGTTTGAGTTTTATTGCTGGGAAATACGCTGTGCGAAAGCAATGCGCCTAGTCCTGCAAAATAGAGTGTGCTGTTGAGAGGGCTTGATGTAATGGCACATGTGCCACTTGAACATCCCACAAATTTCCAATACAAAAAACCGGCTATTGCGCCTACTACAAGGCCGAGTGCTGTTTTTAAATAAGGATTTGATTTTATTTTTCTCTTCATTAGAATGGGTTTTAAAAGATGGGAGCGTCCGTTGACGCCCCCATGCAAAAACTACAAACCGTATAGAATTAAAACAACCAGGGTTATAACATGGTTGATGGACACACGTAATCAGTGATCTCGAATAGATTTGACTCTTTCAGCGCTTTAAAGCCACCTTTAACATCTACTAAATTGTCAAATCCTCTCGCACGAAGAATGCTTGTAAAAATCATTGAGCGGTAACCACCAGCGCAATGAACGTAATACTTCTTATTCTTGTCAATAGAAGCCATCACATCATTGATATCATCCAAAGGAAGATTCTCTGATATGGTCAAACGCTCCGCAAAGTTTTCACTTGCTTTTCTTGCGTCAATTACATTTACTTTTTCTGTCTTCATGGTCTCAGCAAGTTCTTCTACTGATACACTCTGAATCATATCTACTTCCAAACCTGCTTTTTTCCAAGCATCAAAGCCATCTTTCAAATAACCAATTACATGGTCATATCCAACTCGGCTCAATCTTGTTACCACTTCTTCTTCCATTCCTGGCTCAGTGATCAACAATAATTCTTGCTTGATGTCTGGAATCAATGCACCCACCCATGGAGCGAATTGCCCGTCAAGTCCGATGTTGATGGCGTTTGGAACAAATCCTTTTGCAAACTCTTGAGCATTTCTCACGTCCAACATGATAGCTCCTGTTTCAGTAGCAGCTGTTTCAAATGCTTCTGGAGAAAGTGCATGAAGTCCTCTTGAAAGAACGGTGTCAATGCTCTCGTACCCTTTCTTGTTCAATGCAACATTGAGTGGGAAATAGGCTGGAGGTGGCATCAAACCATGCGTTACTTCTTTCACGAATTCCTCTTTGGTCATATCTGCACGAAGTGCATAATTCGTTTTCTTTTGATTGCCTAAAAGATCTGTTGTCTCTTTGCTCATGTTCTTACCACAAGCGCTACCGGCGCCGTGCGCAGGATATACAGTGATATCATCTGCAAGAGGCATGATTTTATTTCTCAAAGAATCAAATAGCGTTTCTGCCAACTGCTCCTGCGTCAAGTGCGCTGCTTTTTGAGCCAAGTCAGGACGGCCTACATCACCAATGAATAAAGTATCTCCAGAGAAAAGAGCAACGTCTTTACCATTTTCATCTGTCAACAAATAACAAGTGCTTTCCATGGTGTGACCAGGAGTGTGAAGTACTTTCAGTGTGATATCACCCACTTTAAAGATTTCACCATCTTTTGCAATGTGCGATTCAAAATCAGGATTAGCATTCGGACCGTAAACAATCGGTGCACCCGTTTTCTTAGAAAGATCTAAGTGACCACTTACGAAGTCTGCGTGGAAGTGTGTTTCGAATACATACTTAATTTTTACATTTTGCTTCTCAGCTTTCTCAATGTATGGCTGTACTTCACGTAGCGGATCAATAACTACTGCCTCGCCGTTGCTTTCGATGAAATAAGCACCTTGTGCTAAACATCCAGTGTAAATCTGTTCGATTTTCATTTTATATAATTTTTTTATTTGATGCAAATTTTGAACTTATTGTGCTGTCCTTAAAGGACATTGGTCACACAACGAATTTTTTTTAAAAGAATAATTCTTTTGTGATGATATAGATTCCCATCACCAACACGAACCAACCAAAACCTTTTTTTAATTGGTCTGCGGCAATTTTTTTGCTCAACATATTTCCTGCGAAAATGCCGACCACGGCGAGCGCACTTACTGAAAGTAATAAGGTCCAATTCATTTCCTGATGCCCCAAGTCACCTGTAAATCCAAACAATGATTTCACCGCTATAATGAGAAGTGAAGTTCCAATCGCTTGCTTCATTGGTAGCTTACTCAATACTACTAATGCAGGAATAATGAGGAATCCGCCCCCCGCTCCAACAAGTCCTGTCAACACACCAACTACTGCTCCTTCTAGAAGAATCATAGGATAGTTGAACTTTTGTTCGGTGGCTTCTTCTTCTGTTGCTTTTTTCTTTGATTTGATCATCGACAGGGATGCAAAAACCATCAATACAGCAAACAATACCATCATCAATATGGACTTCGTTACTACGAATGAACCTATTGTCATTACTTCACTAGGAATGGCAGGTACAATGAATGCGCGTGTTGCATATACCGCCACAATAGACGGTATACCAAAAATGATAGCGGTTTTTAAATTCACTTCACCTTGCTTGTACTTAGGTACTACGCCTACAAGGCTGGTGGTGCCAACGATGAATAGAGAATAAGCTGTGGCTTCCACGGGATCTACTCCGAAAAGATACACTAATACAGGAACTGTAAGAATGGAACCTCCGCCGCCAATAAGGCCCAGAGAAACTCCAATCACGAGAGATGCTAAATAGCCGATGATTTCCATAAAATTTCTTTTAAATTATTTTTTAATGTTGGCGCAAAAGTGTTCTCTTTCATTCAGCTATTCAGTGATAGCTGTCACTCAATCATTAATTGACAATCCACTCTACGGAATTTCTATGAATCTTCAGCCAGCCGTCTTTCTCCATTTTTTTCATCAATCTGCTAATTACTTCTCTCGATGAATTGAGGTCGTTCGCAATTTCTTGGTGTGTCATTTTTATGGTTGTACCGAATTGTTTTACTTGTTTTTTCAAATAAAATTCAAGACGCTCATCCATATTTTTGAAAGCAATTTCATTGATGGTTTTGAGCAACTCGTTATAACGATTGCGGTATGTGCGAATCACAAAGGAGTACCATGTTCTGTATTTAAACATCCACTCATCCATTTTTTCTAAAGGAATGCTCAAGACTACCACATCACTCACCGCCTGTGCCGCGACTTGATTAATTTCCGCTTGTTGGGAACAAACAAGACTAATTGCACATGCATTTCCAGGATCGAGATAGTAGATGAAGAATTCATCCCCCTCGTCGTCGCGCTGATAAAGTTTTACGGTGCCTTCAAGAATCAGCATAGAGGATCGCACGGGCTGGCCAAAATTCAATATAGGACGACCAGCCTCAAACTCACGAATAGTACTGTGTTCGGCGATTTCATGATAAAGCTCATTTTCTAAATCGGGATAGAGTCTTTTAATTTGATCTAAGAATATCATATTGGAAAGGATTTACCCGCAAGTAAATCAACCTCCAAAACAATCTTGGTGACTTAGAGCACACAAGCTAGACTCCTAGTGAAGAGAAGGTCGTGAGCTCACCTGCCATTGGAGTAGTGAGCTTTTCTTTTAATGTGTCTCCACTATAATTTTGACCCAGTAAGAACATCAATTTCGTGAGGGCTGCCTCTGTGGTCATGTCCGCCCCCCCAATGACTCCAATGCGCTGTAATGCTGCGGATGTATCATACAATCCTTGTTCTACAAAACCTTTGCTGCATTGTGTAATGTTTAGAATAACCAAGCCGCGCTCGATGGCGCTGCGCAAAGCCTCTACCAACCAACCTTCCTTCGGAGCATTGCCGCTGCCGTAGGTCTCAAACACGATGGCCTTCAATTGTGGCGATGTCAAAATGGATTGAACAAACGCTGGACTCATCCCAGGGAAAAGTTTTAATATTCCTACACGATTATCAAACTCTTTCAACACTTTCAATTCTTTCGACTCGTTGCGAAGCAAACGCTGATGACTATAAATGATATGAATTCCAATCTCTGCAAGCTCATCATAATTAGGACTGTCAAACGCATCGAAATTTTCTGTGCTGTATTTATGCGTGCGATTTCCACGAAGCAATTTTGATTCAAATAGGATGGCCACTTCTTGAATGACGGGCTCTCCATTGCGGCGCGCTCCGGCTATCTCAATGGCCGTAATCAAGTTTTCCTTACCATCGGTTCTTAATCTACCAATGGGCAATTGACTCCCTGTAAAGATGACAGGCTTGGTGAGATTTTGTAACATAAAACTCAAAGCACTCGCGCTGTAAGCCATGGTATCCGTGCCGTGTAGCACTACAAATCCCGAATATTGATCGTAATTTTTTTCAATAATCTCTGCAATGGATACCCACGTTTGGATATTCACATCGGAGCTATCAATGGGCTTTTCAAAAGCAACCACATCCATCGATTTCGAAAATCGCATCAACTCTGGAATATACTTTTCGAGTTCGCTAAAGTTCAGCGGAATCAAACTTCCAGTGGCTGCATCTTCTAACATACCGATGGTGCCACCGGTATAAATCAATAATGTTTTACTTGAAGTAGTCACCATTTATCTAGGAGTGAAAAGTTTTAATGCATTAGCGGTCGTAACCTCAGCGACCTGTTCCATTTCGATGCCTTTTGCCTCAGCAATCTTTGCCCCAATAATAGGGATATAACTGCTTTCGTTGCGCTTACCTCTGTAAGGATTCGGTGGAAGAAAGGGTGCATCGGTTTCAAGCACGAGATACTCCAATGGAATATCCGCCACTACTTTATCGAGTTGTGCTTTGCTGTAGGTAATTACTCCTCCAATTCCCATCATGAAACCACCATAGCTCATGATTTTTTGTGCTTGTTCAATGGTACCAGTAAAGCAATGAAATACGCCCTTCAAATCGCTCGGGTTGAACTCATCAAGAATATCAAATATTTCTTGAAAAGCTTCTCTGGCGTGGATAGCAAAAGGCAGGCGAGTGTCAATCGACCATTGAATTTGCTGACGAAAAGCATCTTGTTGAATGCTTAAAGTGCTTTTGTCCCAATATAAATCAATGCCAATTTCACCGATCGCTGCATACGATTTTGATTGAAGTTCGGCATGAAGCGCATCCAATACTTCTTGGTAATTTTCCTTGACATCGCAAGGATGCAGCCCCATCATTGGAATGAACATCTCTGGATCATGCGCACACAAATCATGAATTTGAGGCACACTTTCTAAATCAATATTCGGAAGATATATTTTTTCAATGCCTTCTTTTTTTGCGCGCGCAATCCATTCTGCACGGTCTTCCACAAATGCGGGCAAATAAACGTGGGCATGGGTATCAATCCATTTCATGGCGCAAATATACATCGCTTCGATATGTATATTTGCCGCATGTCGCAACCAACACGCATTCTAATTATCCGCTTCAGCTCCATGGGAGACATCGTGCTCACCACACCTGTCATCCGAAGATTGAAGCAGCAATTAGAAGGCGAAGTGGAAATACATTATCTCACGAAAAAGGCCTTCGTGCCGCTATTAGAGCACAATCCGTATATCCATCGCATTCATGCCATGGAGAAAACGGTGCAAGAGAATATTCCCGATTTGCTTGAGATTCCCTTCGACTATATTGTCGATTTGCACCAAAACATTCGCAGTAGAGTAGTAAAGCGCAAGCTCGAAAAACTCTCTTTCACTTTCAAGAAATTGAATTTTGAAAAATGGCTATTGGTCAATTTCGGAATCAATCGGATGCCGAATGTGCATGTAGTAGATCGCTACCTCGATACCATCACAGCCTTTGGTACCGAAGACGATGGTAAAGGGTTGGATTATTTTTTACCAGGAAATATATCGCTTCCATCGGATCTCCCATCGCGGTTCATCGCTTTCGCTATTGGCGGGGCCCATATCGGAAAACGCATGGATGCTGGGAAATTGATCGATATTATCAAACAGCTTTCACTGCCTGTTGTATTACTCGGCGGAAAGGAAGATGTGGCAATCGCTGAAGAAATTAAAGCGGCTCTTCCAAACGTGGTGCAATGGGCGGGCACGCTCAGCATTCATCAAAGTGCCTTAGTAACAAAGCACGCACATGTAGTAGTATCAGGCGATACAGGACTCATGCACATTGCCTCTGCTTTTGAGAGAAATATTGTTTCGCTATGGGGCTGTACTAGTCCTCAATTGGGGATGTATCCTTATCGCGCTGGCGCAGATTCGGTCATTGTCGAACCCCACGGACGCAAGAAAAGACCATGCTCAAAGTTGGGCAATAAATGCAAATACGGAAAAAACAATCGCTGTATTCAAGCGATTGATAATAGTGAAGTAGTTGGGCTTATTGAAAAGCTTTCGGCTCGATAAACAATGCCTTCAATTCTGTAGCTTCTTCAGGCTTCATTTTTCCAGCAAGAATCAAACGCAACTGTCTTCTTCTCAATGCACCATCATAACGTCTTTGTTCTTCTTCTGTCTCAGGGACTAATTCCGGAACATCAATAGGATTGCCCAATTGATCTACGGCTACAAAGGTGTAGATCGCTTCATTGCACTTGGTCTTCTTACCAGAGTAGTTATCCTCTACAAACACTTCCATGTACACTTCCATCGATGAACTGAAAGCACGAGATACTTTCGCTTCAATCGTAACGATTTCACCCAGTTTAATTGGATGCTGAAAAGAAACGTTGTTCACCGCGGCTGTTACTACAATTCTCTTGCTGTGTCTGTGTGCACTGATAGCAGAGATAACGTCCATCCAATTGAGAAGCTGACCTCCCATTAGATTGCCTAGAGTATTAGTGTTTTCAGGTAGTACAAGATAAGTACCTGTAGTAAAAGTTTCCTTAGGTGAAACGGTTTTTTTCATGGCGCGAAGATATAAAAAGCAATGCCTCCACAGATTTGGAAATTCAGGGAATTCGTGCATATTTGTTTATGCTTAAATCACTTCTATCGCTGTTGACGGTCTGCTTTCTGCAAGGCTTCGCATTTTCTCAAATGGAACTATATCACCAAACCTTCGGTGATTCAAGCCATCCAGCGTTGATCTATTTACACGGCGGACCAGGATACAATTGTTCGACCTTCGAAGCAAGCACTGCCCAAGCACTCGCTGATCGCGGATTTTTTGTGATTGTTTATGATAGAAGAGGCGAGGGGAGATCTTCAGCAGTAACAGCAAAATATTCTTTCGAAGAAAGCATCGACGATATCAATGGATTGATGAAGCAATTCAAGATCACGAAAGTTTCGTTACTAGGACACAGCTTCGGTGGAATGCTAGCAATTAAGTATGCGGAGAAATATCCACAAAATGTGGAAGAGATTTTCCTCATCGGAGCGCCGATTTCTTTGCAAAAAACGTTCAAGAATATTATTTCAAAATCTAAAGAGATCTATGTTTCCAAGGGCGATTCAACAAGCTTGATGTATATCAATATGCTCGAAAAAATGGATACGACTGCGTTGATGTATGGCTCTTATTCATTTATGCATGCAATGCAAAATGGATTTTATTCTCCGAAAAAACCAACCGACGAAGCGATTCAAATCATGCAGAAAATGAGCTCACATCCAGCTGCTCCATATTTTTCTAAAATGACCACCGAAGGCCCAACAGGTTTTTACCAAACTGAAAAATATACTACGCTTGATCTCATGCCAGAGGTTCGGAAACTGGTGAAAAATGGAGTGAAAATTACGGGTATGTACGGCGAAGAAGATGGACTGTACTCTATCGATCAAGTATTTGAACTACAGGATGTTATTGGTAAAGACAATATTTTCTATTTTTCACGTTGTTCGCACAGTGTTTTTATAGACCAACAATCTTCATTTCTTGAAGTAATCACTACCAACCTTAACCATCTGAAAAAATGAGAATGTTCTTATTCTTTGCAGCCGTGAGCGCTGTTATCGCTTGCACTAATTTGTTTGGAAGCAAAACGCAACCTACCGCAGAAGTCATGATTGAAGCGAGACAAATCATGAAACTCGAAGCGCCAAAACCAATTGCAGTCACCCCACAACTACATATTACATCTAAGGAAGATCTAATTGGCTATTGGGTGGGCACAGGTCTTTCAATGGATACTACTGCCACCGCTGAAAAAAGAAATGATTACACATATGAAAAAATTAATTTCTCGATTGATTCAATTCAAGGAGATCTTGTATTCGGTCATACGGTTTGGTTGGGAAAAAGCAAAGCATTCAAAGGCAATCTTCAAAATGAAGGTGGCTTTTACATGATGCGTGTCAATCAAGAAGGCGATGATAAATGGGTGGGAACATTCATTGCGAATATCGCTCAAAGCGATAGTGTGATGAACATTGTTTGGGAACCACAAAACACAAAGATTGATCAAAGCATTGATCTCAGTTTAACCAAAAGCCTTTTTACCTATAGTCCTGAATACTCTATTGAAGATCAAGGACAATTTATCGACTATCAAAAATCAAAGGAAGTTCGGGAGGTTTTCACCGACGAGGATGGCGAAACCTATGAGTGGGTGGATGATTCTTTTTTTACCACTACCGATGAAGTTTACAAATACAATCCTTCAAAGCAATTACTCACCACAGAGCAGGTCGAAAATTTAACGAAAGCAGATATTTTCGTGCTTCGTAATAGTATTTATGCCCGACATGGATTTGCATTCCATCATCCTTCATTGCGGGAATATTTTGGATATATGGACTGGTATGTTCCCGTACGCACCAGCATCGAGCACGAATTGTCAGATACTGAAATCAAAAACATAGAACTATTACTGCGCTACGAAGAACACGCGAAAGAATTCTACGATGTTTTCGGACGTTAAGCTGGGACTGCGCAATGCGCTACTATTAGCGCTTTTGATGTATTTCTCCTTCTTGATGTTGGAGATTACATTGCAATATATTCCCATTGATTTGGATGTTGCATTCTTGCGCATCAAGCATGATGTGATAGGACTAACGCACTATCAAATTGCTTTTTTTACGCATGTCTTCACAAGCATGTTTGCCCTCTTGGCGGGCTTTACACAGTTTTCTTTTTTTCTTAGAAAAAAATATCCCCTCGTACACCGCGGCATCGGCAAGCTTTACGTCGTGGTGATCCTACTGCTCAGTGGTCCATCAGGACTGATCATGGCTTACTATGCCAATGGAGGCTGGTCTTCTCAATGGGCCTTCATGCTCCTTGCAATGATGTGGATGTACACTACTTGGAAGGCCTTGTCAACCGCACGGAACAAACAGTTTGATGAGCATCGCTTTTGGATGATCAGAAGTTATGCTCTCACGCTATCAGCAATTACACTTCGTTTTTGGAAATGGCTCATTGTAGGGATCTTCGAGCCCGCACCAATGGATGTCTATCGAATTGTAGCTTGGATGGGATGGATTCCCAATTTACTCTTGGCAGAATTTATCATTTACAAGAACAAAAAAGGATAGCACATCCGTGTATCTTTGAAGCATGGATTTTCTACAAAGACAACGTTTGGATGATCTTTTCTTTGAAGCAGACAATCTCATCAAGGAAAAGAAAATTACAGAAGCATTCTCAACGCTTGAGGTGATTCTCATTGAAGCACCCGACTATGGTCGCGCTTACAATCACTTAGGTTGGATTTATGAAACGCAATATCGCGATTATGCAAAGGCAGAAGAATTCTACCGCAAATGCATGGCATTGGATCCGAATTATACTCCCATTTATTTAAACTTTTCAATCTTACTCAGCACGCTTGGTCGATACGAGGAACAAAAGCAACATCTTCTGAATGCCCTGTCAATTCCCGGTATTGACAAACCTGGTATTTATAATGAATTGGGTATTGCACTTGAAATGTTGGGTCAATATGAAGAGGCCATCGATAACTACAAAATGTCGATCAAGCTCAGTCTCAATAGTGCGATGATAGACACCTATCTCAACTCTATCGATCGTTGCAATAAGAAGAAATCAATTCTATAAGTCATGTACGACATCGTCAAAGCCTTACATATCATCTTTATCGTTACCTGGTTTGCAGGGTTGTTTTACATGTTTAGACTATATGTCTATCACGTAGAAGTAGCAGATAGAGACGAACCAGATCGTTCTATTCTGCTTACACAACTGCGGTTGATGGAAAAGCGCTTGTGGTATATCATCACATGGCCTTCGTGCATTCTTACGCTCATCTTCGGTCCGTGGATGGTGGTGCTCAATCCCGATTTAATGACTCAGCCATGGATGCATTTGAAACTACTTTTCATTGTTTTTCTTTTGATGTATCAGTGGTATGGTCAGGTGATCTACAAACGCTTAGGCGTTAATCCAAAAGCATTCAAATCATTCTACTTGAGATTGATGAATGAAGTAGGGACATTGATCCTTGTTTCTGTTGTATTTCTGGTGGTGCTTAAAGACTCTGTGAGCTGGATCTGGGGCTCGGTTGGACTGGTCGGACTCGGAGTGATGCTTGCCTTTTTCGCGAAGATGTATAAGAATCGAAGAGAGAAGCGCGAGAAGTCATGATTTTTTAACCTGATATAACTATCCTTGGCCTACCTTTGCAGGGATAATAAACACAAATGGATAGTCCCGTTCCCTTATGCAATGGAATCTTACAAAAGAGCTACTCTCTGAGATTCGTGAGTGGATTGCTGATGGCAAGGATACCGCTCTTCACGAAGTAACGAAAGATTTGCACCCCGCAGATATTGGTGAACTCATCAATGAACTGCGCAGGGAAGAGGCCGTTTATTTATATCGAATTCTCGACGACGAGCGCGCAGCAGACGTGATGCTGGAGCTCGATGAAGATGTCAGAGAAAAACTCCTTTCAAGCCTTACGAGCCGCGAAATCGCAGAAGACCTCATCGGTAGCATCGATTCGGATGACGCTGCTGACGTCCTCTCTGAACTTTCTGATGAAAAATTAGAAGAGGTCATCGCTCTCATCGAAGACGAAGAGCAAGCGAGCGATATCATCGACCTTCTGAACTATGAAGAAGGCACCGCAGGTGCTTTGATGGGAAAGGAAATGGTGGCGGTGAATCAAAACTGGACGGTATCACAAGCGATTCGCGAAATGCGAAAGCAAGCAGAAGACCTCGATCACATCTATACCATTTACGTAGTGGATGATAAAGAGATGCTGAAAGGCACACTCAGCGTGAAGTCTATGATCTTTGCTAGCGCGAGTATGCGCACTACTATTCGTGAACTTTATAAAGACGAAAAAGTAAGAAAGGTATTAGACACTACTCCTGCAGAGGAAGTAGCCAATATCATGAAGAAGTACGACATGGTAGCCTTACCAGTAGTGAATGATTCAGATATTCTTCTTGGTAGAATTACCATCGATGATATTGTCGATGTCATCCAAGATGAGGCCGATAAGGACTACCAAATGGCCAGCGGTATCTCGGAAGACGTTGAGTCGGGTGATAGTATCGTTACGCTTACTCGTGCGCGCTTGCCTTGGCTATTGATCGGTATGATGGGAGGAATGGTGAGCGCAAATATCATCGGTGTATTTGATATCACTGAGAACCCGCAAATGGCGGTGTTCATGCCACTCATCGCCGCGATGGGAGGAAATGTCGGAGTACAATCTGCCGCACTTGTGGTAAAAGCGTTGGCCAATAAAAGCGCACTCGATGAAACACTACCTCAAAAACTTGCAAAAGAATTAGGCGTAGGTCTATTGAACGGAGCAATCTGTTCCGCGATTATTTTCGGAGTGAGTCTGCTATTTCAGATCGATTATCATTTGAGCCTTACTGCAAGCATCGCACTTTTTTGTGTGATCATTTTTGCAAGCTTCTTCGGCACTTGGATTCCGATGACTTTAAATAAATTCAAAGTCGATCCCGCCTTGGCTACCGGTCCGTTCGTCACTACCCTCAATGATATCTTTGGTTTGATCATCTATTTTTCGATCGGACATTGGATTCTTCATTTGTCCTAAGACAACATCATTATGAATGTACTTTTTCTTGACTCTGTTCACGAAATCCTCGAGCAACGATTGATTGCGAAGGGATGGAATTGTTCTCATGATTATAAAACGGAGAAATCTGAACTTCGTCTCGAAGGAGTGAATGGTATTGTCATCAGAAGTCGTTTCACGCTGGATAGAGCATTTCTAACACAAGCTGTAGATCTTAAATGGATCGCTCGTTCTGGCTCAGGATTAGAAAACATTGATCTTGAAGCTTGCAAAGATTTAGGCATTCATGTATTCAATAGCCCAGAGGGAAACCGCACCGCAGTAGCGGAGCACGCAATGGGGATGTTGCTGATGTTAGCCAATCAATTGCGCAAGGCAGACAGAGAAGTGCGTGAGATGAAATGGAATCGAGAGTCGAATCGCGGATTCGAAATCGAAGGAAAGACCATCGCAATTATTGGATATGGTGTAATGGGAAAAGCTTTTGCGAAGCGCTTATCAGGATTTGATTGCCATGTACTGGCTTATGATAAATACCTCGATAATTATAGCGATCAATACGCTACTCATGCGACCATGCAAGAGGTATATGAACAAGCAGACATCGTGAGCTTGCATGTTCCATTGAAAGATGATACCAAATATCTTGTCAATGAAGCTTGGCTCAAGGGTTTTAAAAAGCCAATTGTTTTGCTAAACACCAGTAGAGGTGGAGTAGTGCAAATAGCGGCCATAGAAGCCGCTATCGTGCAAGGAAATATAAAAGGAGTTGGACTAGATGTATTGGAGTATGAAGAATCCTCTTTCGAGAAAATTAATCTCAATCACCCTGAGTTTGTAAGTTTAGCCCAACGCGATAATGTTGTCTTATCGCCTCATGTAGCCGGATGGACAGTAGAATCTTATATCAAATTATCATCAGTTCTAGCAGATAAAATTGATCGTGTTTTTAAATCTTAGGCTTGCTCACTGCTAGAATATCATTGCATCTTTTGATTTCATTATCGAGAGAAATACGTCGGAGTTTTTCAAACTCCTCATCAAAAACAAAGAATTTCATTTCCTGATCGTATTTCGCAATGTTAAAGGGGACGCGGGATACAGACACATCAAAGCCTTTTGGCATCTCTTCCATATATGCATTAAGATCGAGTGCGAATGTGTTTTTCCAAGCACGTTTCGGTACGTTCATCGTAAATACATCAATCACTTTCGTGATGTGTCCTTTTTTTTCAAACTTCACAGAATAGTGACCATTCGCTGGAAGATAAACATCAAAGCGCCCATCGATATCACAACTGAAGCGATAGATCATATCCTTTCCACCGTGTTTGATAATACTAATATCTCCTTCGGTGGGCATCGAATCTTTTGCCGAAGACATGAATCCATGAATCGCTACATATTGTCCTAGCGTGTCGGGCATCAACCATTTTGGAAAATCAAGTTGTGCATTTGAGTGAAGCGTACAAACGCTCATGAGTAATAGGATAAAGTATCTCATAGCCTGAACTTTTTAATGTGTGTTCAGGGTTTGTTACGGCCGCTTTTCTAAAAAAGTTTGGGGTGAAAAAGTGACGAAAGTCACGTCTATCAAGGGTTTTGGCGCTTTGTGTATTTTGATTTGTCATTCATGACGACAATCGTGCAACTGATTCCAAATGTTAAATTTTTTGCACAGAAAGCACTCTGAAAAGTCTCAAATTGCAAATATCAGGGTATGATATTTTCCTGAATCGGAACAGACTAGTAAATAGAAAGAATGAATTTTTTTGAAAAAAAATGCAACCGAACCTTATGAATTCTTGCGTTTGTTTTGAAAGAAGTTGGTCAGAAGCTGAGCACATTCAGTTTCGAGCACTCCACCCTTGACTTCGGTTTTTGGATGCAGTATTCCTTGCTCATTATCACTGTGCTTGCCGAATTTGCTGAAGCCTCGCTTTTGATCATAAGCCCCAAACACAATTCTACCGATGCGCGTATTATAAGATGCTCCTGCGCACATCACGCATGGCTCTAGCGTTACATACAAGGTGCAATCATGAAGTGATTTGCCTCCCAAGAATTCTGATGCAGAAGTAAATGCTTGCATTTCTGCGTGAGCGGTAAAATCATGCAGTTTTTCTACCAGATTATGACCACGAGCAATGATTTGATTCTCGCATACAATCACGCAGCCGATAGGCACTTCATCTAGATCAAGCGCATTGAGAGCCTCTTTGATGGCCATGCGCATGAATCGCTCGTCTGTTTCTGGTGTGATCATATTCTTGCTCTCACATATTTGATGATTCGATTTTCTTTGAGCCACATTTGCTCATAGAACGTTCGGATCTTAAGGATGTCTTGCATCTCCTCATCCACAGTGTGAAGATACGGACCATATACATCATCCGAGTGTGCCTCGATAGTGCAGCCAATGCTTGGGAGTTCTTTCATCGCCTTTTCATAAATACCGGGATTGTCATGCTTGATATGTATGATGGCTTGAGGCTTCAGGAAGTTCTTATATTTTTCGACATACCAAGGCGAAGTGATTCGGCGGTTGCCGATGTAATCGAGAGGTTGAGGATCGCTGAAGGTGAGCCAGATTTCAGATACTTCATCTTTTCCAAAATAAGCTTCAATGAATTCGATACGCGTGCGAAGAAACGCGACGTTTGGAAGACCTTCTTGAATCGCTTCTTTAGCACCTTTGTGAAAGCGATGTCCTTTCACATCGATACCAATAAAGTTTTTATGGGGAAAACGACGTGCTAGTCCAACAGTGTATTCTCCTTTACCACAGCCCAATTCAAGCACGATGGGGTTATTGTTTTTAAATACCTTCTCGTGCCATTCACCCTTGTTGTAGGTGAGGCCTTTCTTGATTACATCCATCAGAGGCGGTTGGTGCACATTATGGAATTGCTCGTTTTCCGCCCACTTTTTGAGTTTGTCTTTTCCCATAGCGGCGGCAAAAATAGCGCTACTCCTCTTATCTTGCCCCACAAATGGCGAAATCAAAGCGAATACTCATTGTTCCGCTCGACTGGGGACTCGGTCATGCTGCACGATGCATCCCCATCATTCGTGAGCAGTTAGGGAAGGGGCATGAAGTCGTATTAGCGTCGAATGGTCGCTCCAAAGCTTTGCTGCAACAGTATTTCCCGCAGTTGCATTTCTTGCCCGATCCACCTGATTATGCCGTTCGATACAATTCAAGTGGAAGTTTTTGGTGGAAAATAATACTACAGATTCCACATCTATTAAAAACTATTAGAAGAGAACATGAATGGCTGAAACAACTTCAAGAACACTATCGATTCGACGAAGTAATTTCGGATAATCGTTATGGTTTATATCTACCGAACGTTCGTTCGGTTATTATCACACACCAAACAGCTCCTATTGTTCCGGGAATTGTAAGTGGATTTGTACATCGTAAGATTAGTTCATGGTTAGAGCGTTTCGAAGAATGTTGGATTCCAGATTACAAGGATGAAGCGACTTCATTGGGAGGCAAATTATCACATACCAACGTGCCCTCCAACGCTCGATACATCGGGCCTTTGAGTAGGTTCAGAGGGATGATTATAGAGAAAGATGAGACCTACACACAAGTAGCCATCGTCTCTGGTCCGGAGCCTAGTAGAAGTATTTTCTTGGAAAAAATGAAAGCGCAATTCCACGCCTCCTCTCAACCGTCGCTGATAGTCTGCGGCTCACCGGAGTTGTCGTATGATAAAAGAGAAGGATCTATACGATTCGTTTCCCATCTCGATGATCGTCAGTTGGCATCTTACTTAAAAGGCGCCAAAGAAGTCCACTCCCGCAGCGGCTACAGTTCGTTAATGGATTATCATGTATTAAGCATTACTACCGCCATCCTCACCGCCACTCCCGGGCAGACGGAGCAGGAGTATTTGGCTACAAGGGTTAGGGGTTAGGGGATAGGGGTTTGGGGAAAGGAGTTCTTGGTTCTTAGTTCTTGGTTCTTGGAAAATTCATTCTCATTCTGATAATTCTCGATTCTCGATTTTCGATGAGGTCGCTCCACGGATTGGGACTGCCTCTCGCTCCGTTCATTTTTGTAATTGCTTTGCAATTACAACATTCTCTACGCTCGAGGACCCAGCTTAACGTACATATATGCGAAAAAGTGAAAAAAGTGGAAAGCTATTGCTTTCCACTTTTTTCACTTTTTCGCATTCCTTCCCAGAAAGCTTTGGGTCCCCGAGCGTAAAGCTCATTTTCGTGCGAAGCTAGAAATGATGAGCTTGGAGCGAGGGGCAGTCCCAACCCGTGGCCCGCCCTCACCCAAGAACCAAGAACTATGAACCAAGAATTTCGAATAAGCGAAGCGGAATCTCGAATCGAGAATCGAAAATCGATTACCCTTTATTTTTGATCTGCAACCCCATCAGAAAATTCCGCATGATCTGGTCTTTGCAAGGGCGGTATTGTGGGGCTGTGGGATTGCGGAAGAATGCACTTAACTCGTGCTTGCTAATCTTGAAATCTGCCAACTTCAATATCTCAATGATATCTTCATCGATTAAACTGAGGGCAATCTTAATTTTTCTAAAAATAATATTGTTGTTCAAACGCTCCTCAGCCGCGGGCTGTGGACCTTCTTTGCGACCGCGATGCGCAATGATGAAGCCATTTAAAAATGTCGCAAACTGAACATCTTTCAACTCTTTGTAAGCTGGGTCTTCTTCTTTCTTCAGCCAATCACTCACCTCCGAACGTGTCACTACCATGCCACCATCAGCAAATAACTTGATCATCGCATCATCACCGTAGTCGAATATGTAGCGCAACTTTTTGAGAATGTCATTGTTTGTCATGCTGCGAAGATAACCGTCACCCTGTGGTTTTGCCTAACTTTGCGCGGTGTGGTTTAAGAAAAAAACAAATATGAGCGTTTCTAAACAAGCGATACTTGACGCGCTATCCAATGTGATAGAGCCAGATTTGAAGAAGGATATTGTGCAGTTGAACCTAGTGAAAATCGTAAAAGCAGAAGGTCAACATATTTCCCTTGAAGTAAAAGTGAGCAATCCTGCAATGCACAGCAGAATGCGCATGAAGGAAGCATGTGAATTTGCCATTCATCGTGTACTCGGAAAAGAATTCAAAGTGGATATTGATGTATTGCCTATCAGTGGCGACGAACGCAGCGGCGAATTACGCAAGGTACTTCCTGGTGTAAAACACATCATTGCTGTTGCTTCTGGAAAGGGTGGAGTTGGTAAGTCTACCGTTGCTTCCAATCTCGCTGTAGGCCTTGCCCGACGCGGTTTTAAAGTGGGATTGCTCGATGCCGATATCTACGGACCTTCCGCTCCAACGATGTTTGATGTGGTACACGAAAAACCACGTGTGGTGGATGTAGATGGCAAGAGCTTGCTCGAACCTGTAGAACAATACGGTGTGAAAATTCTCTCTATCGGCTTCTTTGCTGATGTCAACCAAGCAATTGTTTGGAGAGGTGCGATGGCTAATAAAGCTTTGAATCAATTGATCAATGACGCCAATTGGGGACCATTGGACTACATGGTACTCGACTTGCCTCCCGGAACAGGTGATATTCATTTGAGCATTGTTCAAGCCATGCCGATTTCCGGTGCAGTGATCGTGAGCACACCACAAGAAGTTGCTCTGGCTGATGCCCGTAAGGGTGTAGGAATGTTTGCCATTTCTGGAATTGACATTCCAATCATTGGAATGGTGGAAAATATGGCTTGGTTTACTCCAGCCGAACTCCCAGAAAATAAGTACTATCTCTTCGGCCGCGATGGTGTGAAGCACCTTGCTGAAGAAATGAATGTTCCATATTTAGGTCCTTTGCCACTCATTCAAAGTATCCGAGAGGCAGGAGATGCGGGCCGTCCAGCGGTAATGCAAGAAGGAACGCTTGCTGTTCAGCATTTAGACGAAATCCTTAATAACTTTGAACGCGAAATGCGAATGTTGCCTTTCCGTAAAAAGGCTCAACCTGAAGCAGCTCAATAGCCATGTCAAACAACGAAATTTATAAGAAGGTAAACGACTCCCTCAATCTTATTCGCCCCTACTTGGAAGCGGATGGAGGTGGTATAACGTTGGTAGAAGTCACGGAAGATCTTACAGCTCGTGTGGAATTGCATGGTGCGTGCACTACTTGTAGTATGTCGCACATGACGATGAAGGCTGGAGTGGAAGGCGCAATCAAAGCTGCAGTGCCTGAAATCAAAGCGGTGGAAGCTGTGAACCCCGCTTAAATTCGAACATAATTAGCATTTGTTTGTTTATCACGTGACGAAAATCAAATTCTCTATGACTTTGATTCCATTACTTTTGCATTCAGATTTTTAGAATAAAAATTATATGATAGAAACGGATATCCTCATCATCGGCGCTGGTCCATGCGGATTGTTTACGGTGTTTGAGGCAGGGCTCCTAAAACTACGTTGCCACCTCATCGATGCATTGCCACAAGCAGGTGGACAATTGACAGAAATTTATCCAAAGAAACCCATCTACGATATTCCTGGTTTTCCTGAAGTGCTCGCTGGTGATCTCATCGATCACTTGATGAAACAAGCAGAACCATTCAAGCCAGGTTTTACCCTTGGCGAAAGAGCTGAGGCTTTTGAAAGAACAGAAGACGGAAAATTCATCGTCACTACTTCAAGAGGAACCAAGCACATTGCTCCTGTAGTTGCGATTGCAGGCGGTCTCGGAAGCTTCGAGCCACGCAAACCTCCTATTTCGAATATTACAGATTTTGAAGATAAAGGCATCGAGTACATCGTGCGCGATCCTAATTTTTACAAAGGAAAAAATGTAGTCATCAGTGGTGGTGGAGACTCTGCCCTCGACTGGTCAGTTTTTCTCGCTTCCGGAGTGGCGGAATCTGTAACATTGATCCACCGCTCTAAGAGCTTTAGAGGTCACCCTGATTCAGTACAAAAAGTAATCGATATGTCGAATAGCGGCAGGATTACTCTTCTCACTGACGCTGAAGTGGTAGGTGTAAACGGTACAGATAAATTGGCTTCTATCACCGTGCAAGCGCAGGATGGAAGTACTTCAGAAATCAATACGGACCATTGGCTTCCTCTTTTTGGATTGTCTCCGAAACTCGGACCGCTTTCTGAATGGGGCTTGAACATTGACAAAAATTCAATCGAAGTGAATACATTCGACTACAGCACCAATGTAGACGGTATTTACGCTATTGGTGACATTAATACCTATCCAGGAAAATTGAAGTTGATTCTTTGTGGTTTCCACGAAGCTACACTGATGGTGCAAAGTGCATTTAAGCGCATTTACCCTGATAAAAATTATGTCTTGAAATACACCACCGTAAATGGTGTAACAGGATTCTAATTCATCACACGAATGGACAATATTGTAAATATTACAGTGGTTGACAGAGAAGGTGTGGAGCATCAACTAGAAGCACCCACCGATATGAACATGAACATGATGGAGCTTTGTAAAAGCTACGAACTCCCTGTGGAAGGCACGTGTGGCGGAATGGCCATGTGCGCTACTTGTCACATGTACATTCTTTCTGACCATGATATTCTTGAAAGAAATGACGATGAAGAATCAATGCTTGACCAAGCATTCTTCGTTAAATCAAATTCTAGATTGGGTTGCCAAATTCACATCGCTCCTGAATTGGAAGGTCTGAAAGTGCAACTCGCTCAAGTCTAAGACTTTTTGTAAAAAATACAATATCCCTTCTATCTAGGTATTTCGCTTGATAGAAGGGATTTTTGTTTTAGGGAAATGCTAATAAATAGTAATTGTCCCAACACCTTTGCGCATTGATTTATATTTGTTGAAATACTACTTTAACCGTTATGATGAGAAAGAACTTTGCGTTATTCCTCGTTCTCCTGTTTACTAGCCCTCTCTTCGCACAGAACTCCGCTGAGATTCTTTTGAATCTTAAAAAACTTCAGACCACTGGATCGGTCTTATATATTGCAGCACACCCCGATGATGAGAACACGCGATTGCTTGCGTACCTTGCCAATGAGCGTAAACTTCGCACCGGATATCTCAGTTTGACGCGAGGTGATGGAGGCCAAAATTTGATCGGCACTGAACAAGGTGAGCCTCTTGGATTGATTCGAACCAATGAGTTGATGGCCGCACGCGGAATCGACAAAGCAGAACAATTTTTCTCACGCGCATACGACTTCGGGTATTCAAAAAATCCAGAAGAAACATTTCAGTTTTGGAATCGTGATAGCATTCTAGCAGATATGGTGTGGGTCATTCGCACCTTCAAACCTGATGTCATTATTTGTCGCTTTCCTACCACGGGTGAGGGAGGACACGGGCATCACACGGCTTCTGCAATATTGGCGGAGGATGCTTTTGAAGCAGCGGCAGATCCCAAGCGATTCCCACATCAGTTGCAGTATACGCAAGTGTGGCAAGCGAAACGTTTGCTTTGGAATACGTTTAATTTCGGAGGAAACAACACTACATCTGAAGATCAATTGAAGGTAGATGTTGGAAATTATAATGTGTTGATGGGACGGAGCTATGGCGAAATTGCATCGGAAAGTAGATCGATGCACAAGAGCCAAGGCTTTGGAAGCGCCCGCCAGCGAGGCTTCAACCTCGAGTACTTCAAACACATGAAGGGCGATGTCGCTACTTCCGATATCATGGATGGTGTGGATGTCAACTGGACGCGCATAGCAATGTCGCAGGGTATTCAAGCGGAACTGAATGAGTGTGTGTTCAATTACAGAGCCGACGCTCCGGAGAAAACAGTAACGACGCTCGTTTCTATTTACAAGAAAATCCAAGCATTGAAAGATGATAATGCGTCGATTTCTTATTGGAAAAAAATCAAACTCGAAGAGACAAAACAGGTGATATTGGCCTGCTCTGGCTTTTATGGTGAAGCCGTCTCGAACGATCATTCGGTCGTTCCAGGCGAACAGTTTCAGATTACAACAAATTATATTTTTAGAAATAATGTCAATGCTTCTTTGAAGTCCATTGCTTACGAAAATGGTGATTCTACATTGAATGCGAAAGTGGAAGTGAATAAACTTTATTCTCCAAAGCATTTGTTTAAACTCAACACCAACGCTGCTTTTTCGAATCCATATTGGTTGAATGAAAAACATAGTTTGGGAGAGTTTGAAATTTCTCCATGGACGACCATCGGGAAACCATTGAACGACGCTGCTTGCAGCGTAATGCTAAAAACTGAAATAGAGGGCTTGCCATTAGAAATTAAGCTACCTATTCAATACAAATTCACCGATCCTGTGAAGGGAGAAATATTCCGTCCTTTGGAAGTATTGCCTCCCGTTACTTTCACACAAAAGCAAAAGGCGCTTGTTTTCAATGAAAGAACAGAGAGAATAGTAGAGGTAATTGTCCATTCAAATCAGGCCAATGCTAAAGGAGAGATTGTAGTCAACGCGGGTTCAGATTGGAAAGTAGAATGCGATAATTGCGCCTTTGATTTGTCAGCAAAGAATATAGAGCAAGTGATTCGCATACGTGTAACGCCTAGTGCTAAAGCGTCTTCTGGAGAATTATCTATTGCTGCAAAGATGAATGGTAAGGAATACAATCAATCGTTGCAACGCATCGACTATGACCATATCCCGAATCAGTTTATTCTATCACCAACGAAATTTCAATTAGTGTTTTCTGACATCCAAATGAGCAGAAAAAACATTGGATACATCGATGGTGCGGGTGATGGAGTGGCCGCTGCGTTGGAGCAAATTGGTTGCAACGTGACAATGCTATCGGATGAAGAAATACTCACGGGCGATCTTTCCAAGTATGAAGCAATCATTACAGGTGTGCGAGCTTACAATACGAATGATCGCATGATTGTATATTATGATCGTTTGATGGAGTATGTGAAAAATGGAGGTAATCTATTGGTGCAGTATAACACTAACAACCGCATTGGTCCATTGAAATCGAAGATCGGTCCTTTTGAATTTACCATCTCTCGCGACCGTGTCACAGATGAAAAAGCAAAGGTCAATTTCCTATTGCCAGAGCATCCCGCTTTGAATCAGCCTAACAAGATAACTGAAGCTGATTTCGCCAACTGGATACAAGAGCGAGGCATCTACTTCACACAATCGCCCGACGAACGTTATCAAAAATTATTCTCGATGGCCGACCCGAATGAAGGAGCTTTCGATACAAGTACGATTGTAGCGGCATACGGAAAAGGCAATTTTGTGTACACAGGACTAGCGTTCTTCAGACAACTTCCAGCGGGAGTTCCGGGAGCGTATCGCTTGTTTGCAAACCTCATCTCACTTCCATCACATCCTTAATTGATGAAGCAAAAATACGTTTGGCCCGCATGGTACATCTCCGTCATCACAGTGTTGGTGCTGATTATCATCGGTCTTTTTGTATTCACTAAATACTTCGAATGAGCGCGATAGATTGGATCATATTAGCGGGAACACTCGCCTTCATCGTGCTTTATGGCCTCTGGAAAAGCAGAGGTACACAGACGATGAAAAGCTATCTGCTCGCGGATCAGCAATTGCCTTGGTATCATGTGGGACTTTCGGTGATGGCCACACAAGCAAGTGCCATCACATTCCTTTCAGCGCCAGGTCAAGCATACAGCGATGGCATGCGTTTCATTCAGTTTTACTTTGGACTCCCGCTCGCCATGGTGGTGCTGTGCATCACCTTCGTGCCCGCATTCAAACGATTGAATGTATATACGGCTTATGAATTTCTTGAACAACGCTTCGACAATAAAACTCGAACGCTGACGGCTTTTTTGTTTTTACTACAAAGAGGTTTGTCTACGGGAATCACCATTTATGCCCCTGCAATTATTCTTTCCACCATTCTTCATGTTGATCTGATTTACACCATTGTTTTCAATGGTTTGATCGTTATAGTTTATACCGTAGATGGCGGTACAAAGGCCGTGAGCTATACGCAGCTCTTTCAAATGCTCATCATATTCGCAGGACTTTTTCTTGCTGCGTACATGGTAGTGCATCTTCTTCCTGAAAATGTCGGCTTCATGGATGCGCTGCACATTGCAGGAAAAATGGACAAGCTCAATGCAATCGATACCAGTTTTGATTGGAACAACAAATACAATCTTTGGTCTGGCTTGATCGGTGGTTTCTTTTTGCAATTGAGTTACTTCGGCACCGATCAATCTCAAGTAGGGCGCTATCTAACTGGCAACTCGATCAAAGAGAGCAGATGGGGTTTGCTTATGAATGGCTTGGTAAAAATCCCCATGCAATTCATCATATTGCTTATTGGAACATTGGTTTTTAGCTATTACCAATTCCACACGCCGCCCGTATTTTTTAATCCAACAGAGGTAGAGAAAGTGCGACAGTCATCGTATGCAGATGCGTTTAATAATGCGGAAAAGGAGTTTAACTATCTGCACGAGCAGAAGAAACTAGAGGTAGAGAAATTGGTATTAGCAGTGCAATCAGAAGATGAGGCCGCTATCGATCTTGCAAAACAGAACGTTCATTCGGTAGATGAAAAGGCGAGTCTAGCTCGTGGAAAGGCCGTGGATCTTATCGTTAAAAACAATGATCGTGCAGACAAGAATGACTCGAATTATGTATTCCTCACCTTTGTCACCAACCAACTACCCGTAGGGATCATTGGATTATTGATTGCCATCATCTTCTTGGCCTCAATGGGAAGTGCGGCTAGTGGATTGAATTCACTCGCGTCAACTACAGTGGTCGATTTTTACAAAAGACTGTATCATTCGGATAAAGAGTCGAGCAGTGATGTAGCGGTATCGAGATGGAGCACTGTCGCTTGGGGATTGTTTTGTATTGCCGTGGCCATATTTGCAAGCAAACTAGGCAACTTGATAGAGGCGGTAAATATTCTAGGCTCCCTCTTTTATGGAACTATCCTCGGGGTTTTCTTGGTCGCATTCTATGTGAAACGCGTCAATGGAAATCAAGTATTCTTGGCAGCGGTCATCACTGAATTATTGGTCATTGCGCTATGGAAGTATGATGTGATGGCTTTCTTGTGGTTAAATGTTTGGGGATGTTTTTCTGTTGTCGCACTTGGGCTGCTGTTCAACTTGTTCCAAAAGAAAAATCCTGAATCGATTAACGAGTAATCAATTCAGGATTCTATTAACTGTAAAAAAAGTGCCTTATTTAATCTCAGCGATGAGCTTCTCAGCCATACGAACGTATGCATCATCACCATCAGCTTTCGCTAACTCAACAACTTTCAACGCTGTTTCCTTCGCGCCTTTGGTATCCTTTGCTTTGAATTGGATTTTAGCTTTCAACATATGAACCCAGTAAGCGTTTGGATTATTAGCAACAGCTTTGTTGATCCACTCTAATGCAAGATTCAAATCTTTGTTGTTCTCATAATAATAGCTAGCCGCTTGATAGTATGGCTTATTATCCTTGATCACCGCAGATTCGATATTCTTCATAATCTTAGAATCGATATCAGCTTCTACACGGAAAGAAACACGTGTCTTTTCCCATGACATTTCAATATTCGCTGTGTTAGAAGATTGATCAGCTACATTGATTGTGAATGTCTCTACGCTCTCAGCTAGAGGACGAGCCTTCACTGCGAAACGAGCTACTTCTTTCTCTTTGTTATACTCACCTACATTACCACCTAATTCTAGGTCGCTGTAAAGCATAATATCCCATGACTCTTTGTTTGGAATAGAGTAAATAGCATAAGTACCTGCTTTGATAGCTTTACCTTCCACAGTTACATCTTCACCAAAAGTGATAGTTGTAGCACCGTTTGCACCTGTTCTCCAGATTTGGCCATATTGAACCACGTCACCGAAAACGACGCGACCTTTAGCGCTTGGTCTGCAATAAGTGATGCTAATTTCTGACAAAGCAAATGCTTGCTTGATCGTTTGTTGTGGGCTTGGTGCTGGAACCTTCAAGGCCTGACCAAAGCTCACCATGCTGAATAATGCGAGCATCAATACGAGCGTCGCTTTCAAAGAATGTAATTTCATATTTATAAGGTTTGTTTCGGCGCAAGATTACATCATTCAGTCGACAACAGGTGCAAACAAACTATAAAACTTCTCTACTCAATATCGGCATAGGCCCCAATCATCTTCTGTAGGCCAAGTATAGCTGGCTTTTAGGCCTTCTACCCATGTTCGGAATTCTTGCTGAACCTCTTCATATGATTCTTCAAGTATGGTGACGTGTCGTCCATCTACGAAAGGTGTGTATTTTAAAAATTGAATGGGCCTTTTATATCGTGCTAATGAAACACGAAGCTGCAACAGATCTTCTACAAAATCAGATCCGACGAGTTCGATATGTTCAAACCGCAAGAGGTTTTCTACATCCACTATGAGCTCCGCCAAATTTGCAGGAGAAGTGAATGAAGGGCTAACAAACACGTCGATTGTTTCGGTGATCAATGAATAAATATCTTTCATTTCTACCAAAGCTCGAAAGAAGGGGTGTGCTTCAATCGCAACATCGCGTGCCTGTCGATCTGCAATTTGCTCGTCGGATAGATGAGCCATAGGACTATTTAATTTCGAGAAATCTTGTCCGTCGTCGTCGTCATCTTCATCGTCATCATGTTCGAAGAAGAAAAATGGTGGTACTTGGTTCATGAGATTTGAATTTTTCACAAATGAATTAGCCCACATTCAAATATCCCATTCTTGTTTAACACGTAGAATATTCTCGAATATTTGCGGGTATAAACAACTTTAACTGTCTTAATTTGGTCTACTTAAAAAAGTATTCCTTTAGTATCATGAAGTCCGTTTTTACAATGCTTTGCTGGATCCTCGCTGTAGGAGCTTGGTCGCAATCGAGCGATTGTAATACCGCGCAATCAGTATGTCAGGAGACATATACACAGAATAACTCCCCTGCGGGAACGGGAAATGTCTTTGAATTAGCACCTGGTTCTTGTCAAACAGCGGGAGAGTTTAACAGTGCTTGGTACATCTTCACGGTGCAAGAAGATGGTGTGCTCAATTTTACACTAGGCCCCAATAGTCTTTTGGATGATTATGACTGGTCGTTGTATGAAATCACCAACGGAGGTTGTGCCGGCATCAATAACGGTACCTCTCCAGAGGTTAGTTGTAATTCTTATGGGGAAACATTCGGTAACCAAGGTACCACCGGTATATCGTCGGCCAATGGTGGAGTGGGGAGTAGCAATGGCCCCGGTAATACGCTAGGCCCGCCATTCAATGCCGACCTGCCTGTTACGCAAGGAGAAGTGTATGCGCTTTCAGTAATGAACTACAGCTCTACCTTGAATGGATATAGTCTTGATTTTGGAGGCAGCACGGCAGAGATTTTTGATAATACTGCGCCACAAATTTTATCCGCAGAACCCGCATGCAATCAGGAGTCTGTAACTTTTACATTAAGTGAAAATATCGAGTCCAGTGTTTTTAATCTTGCAAATCTTTCATTGACACAAGGAGGAGTCACCATTACCATTCAGTCTATTAATCCGGGCAGCGGTGAGTTTACGAATTCATTCACAGTGAATGCAAACACACTAGATAATTTTCCTGGAACAATTACTTTGTCTTTCAATTCCACACCAACCGATATTTGTGGGAATGCACTTTCGAGCACCTACGATTTCGAATTGCCGCTATTACCTCAAATAGAATACACTGTAACGGATGCTTGTGAAGGGCAAGGCGGTGTAATAGAAGTTGAGGTAGTAAATGCTGAAGGTTGTCCTGATTTTAACTACGGTGCAGTCACTGATGTAGTTGAGAATTGTGCGTTCTTGACGTTGAGTAATCTCACTCCGGGAACTTATGTGGTATCTACTTCAGGTCAAACATGTAATGACAGTGAATCAATTATGGTTGGAAATACGCCACTTTCCATCACCTTAGGAGGTGATCAAGAGTTGTGCGATCTTCAAGGAACGTTTGATGTTGTAGCGCCCAATGGCAATATCAATTGGCTGCCGACTCCCGGATTGACGTACTCTTCCTCGACAAATTCAACGATCCAAATTACAGCCAATGCTCCTGGAGTGTATACCATAGTTGCCGAGGTCTCTACAGATTTATGCAGCAATCAAGATGATGTAGTCATCACATTTAATAACCCGCCACAAATTTCTATCGAAACTATTACTAACAGTTGCTTTGAAAGTTGTGACGGTAAGGCGATTTTTTCTGATTCAAATAATACCAGCATGACCGTGGTGATTGATGGTGGAAATACCAGCACTGGAACAAATGTCAGCATGGAATCATTGTGCGCGGGGGAGTACGAGGCATTGGTTCTTTTTTCTCCAGTATGCTCTGCCATTTATCAATTTGATATTGATGAGCCTTCTCCCGTGAATGCGGCCTTTACAATGGATCCAGCAGAGGTAACAACAGATGAGCCTGTACTTTTTGCAACAAGCACTTCAACGAACGCAGATTCACTTTCTTGGGCGATTATGGGCTTGGGTGACAATCTAGGTAGTGATAGCATTTTCGAATACACACTCCCTCAAATAGCAGGAGATTATGTGGTAAAACTAACGGCAATCGATACAGGAGGATGTATCAACACCGCAGAACAAACTTTTGTTATCAGAGATAATTTCTTTGTCTTTATACCCAACTCATTCACTCCAAATGATGATGGCTTGAACGATGTGTTCATTCCAAAATTTAGTTACGAACCAGAATACTATCTGTTTCGAATTTTTAATCGTTGGGGTGAATTGATCTTCGAGTCAACAGACTACAAAAAAGCATGGTTGGGAGATGCCAATTCGAATGGTTATTACAACCAAACCGAAGCCTATGTTTGGTCTTTGGAGGTCAAAGGTCGGGAGCTAGAAGTCGAAAATTACAACGGAGTGGTGACCATTCTGAGGTGAGTTGAGTTACTGACAATCAGGGTTGTATTCTTTGGCTTATTTTAAAAGTTTATAAATTTGTTACATTTGCAAAGTCGGCGTAAAACGTAAGAAGTTTCTTTTTATTTTTATACCGATGACAACAACTAAACATTTATAAATACAAAACTTTTGATCTAATGGTTAAAAACTCTACCCTTTCTAGCTTTTGGGGGCGTCTGTTTTTTATCAGTTTCATGGTTCTTTCTATCAATTCTATTGCTCAAGAACATTCTGTAGCGATGAAGTGGAATGAAGTACAATTAAACTGTATTCGTAAGGACGCAGCGCGTCCTACCGTTCAAGCCCGCAATCTTTTTCATGCTTCCATCATCATGTATGATGCATGGGCGGCGTTTGATGATGATGCTTCTACCTTCTTCTTAGGACAGACTTGGAATGGCTTCCCTTGTCCTTTCGAAGGCATTATTATTCCTGAAGACAAGCAGGCAGCGCAGGAGAAGGCAATTTCTTATGCCATGTATCGCTTCTTGTTCAACAGATATAGCAATGCGCCACAAAACAACTGGAACCTATTCATGTTGGGCTATTGCAATGATTTGATGGCAGAACTGGGCTATCCTACGGATGTTACTTCTGTTGATTATAGTGATGGTGACCCAGCGAAATTGGGTAATTATATTGCTGCACGTATGCAAGCGTTTGCGCTACAAGACGGCTCACGTCAGCAGTTCAACTATGCAAATGCATATTATCAAACAGTGAATGGTGATCTATTTCCTGAAATTGCGGGTAATGCACTGGCTTATGATGGAAACAGATGGCAGCCACTTTCACTGACGGTTACCCTCGATCAGAACGGTTTTCCAATAGCAAACAGTGCTCCTGCACTTTCTGCAGAATGGGGCAATGTGGTTCCATTTTCTTTGACTGATGAAGACAAAGATGTTTTCTTTAGAGATAGTCATAACTGGAACGTTTACCTAGATCAAGGTGCACCTCCAATGTTGGATACAATTACTGAAGTGGAACGCCAATGGGACGAAGATTTCTTCCGTTGGGGATATGCTACCGTTGCCATTTGGCATAGCTTCCACGATGTAGCGGATGGTGCGATGAAAGATATTTCACCAGCTTCTATTGGTAATATCGACGAGTCTACCTTCCCAACAACGTTCGAAGAGTTCAAGAATTTTTACAATGTATTCGAAGGCGGTGATACAGGAACTGGGTATGATATCAATCCTGTAACAGGCCTTCCTTATGAAGAGCAAATGGTTCCAAGAGGAGATTACTCGCGAGTACTATCAGAATACTGGGCAGATGGTCCACAATCTGAAACACCTCCTGGACACTGGTTCACTATCATCAACAACATCTCCAACCACCCTCTTTTCGAAAAGAGATGGGAAGGACAAGGAGAAATCCTTAATGATCTCGAATTTGACGTACGTTCTTATCTAGCTCTTGGTGGCGGTATTCACGATGCTGCTGTTGCTTGTTGGAGTACAAAAGGTTATTATGATTACACTCGTCCGATCATGGCAATCCGTTACATGATTGATCACGGTCAATGTTCTGATATGAACTTGCCAAGCTACGATCCGGCTGGTATTCCTTTGATTCCTGGCTTCATTGAATTGGTGCAAGAGGGCGATCCACTTGCAGGTGAAAACAATGAGCATGTGAACAAAGTAAAACTCTACACTTTCCGCGGTCCGGTAGAAGCTACAGGTATGGACGGTGTGGGTTGGATCCTTGGTGAGAAGTGGTGGACATTCCAAGTGCGTACATTCGTAACTCCTCCATTCCCTGGTTACTATTCTGGTCACTCAACCTATTCAAGAACAGCTGCTGAAATTCTTACAAGACTCACAGGTTCTGAATATTTTCCTGGTGGATACGGTGAGTTTTATGCCGTACAAAATGAATACCTCCGCGCAAGTGAAGGTCCTTCGGTAGACACTCGCTTGCAATGGGCGCGCTACGCAGATGCTGCAGACCAATGTTCACTTTCACGTATCTATGGTGGTCTTCACCCTCCTCAGGATGATATCCCTGGTCGTAAAGTAGGTATGATCATCGGCCCACGTGCTTTCGATAAAGCAAACGGAATCCAAAATGCTGGTATTCCTCACGTGGTATCTATTTCTCCAAGTCATGCATTAATTACTGATGCTAACATCGGTGAGCAATTAGAGATCACTGTTGAATTCACTGAGGAAATGGATGCAGCATTTATCCCAGAAATTTCTTTCACAGTAGGAAACCCAACGAACTCATTGAGCTTCGTTAACGGTTCATGGACGGATGCTTCACACTATGTTTTCGTTTATAATATCGTTGATGCAAATGAGGAAGTAGTAAATACTATTTGCAAAATTGAAAATGCAAAGGATTTGGAAAATAATACCATCGTTCCAGCTTTGGCAAACATGTTCCAAATCGACACAGACAATCCTGTTTTAGCTAACGTAATTCCTTCTAGCGAATTCATCAATGATGCAATTGCATTAGATGGTTTGTACACTGTAGAATTCTCTTTCGATCAGGTGATGAATATGGATATCAATCCTACTATTTCTTTCCCAGTTGAAGATGCTTCTTCTACGTTGATCTATAATGCAAACTTGAGCTATTGGTCAGATAACCAAACATTCTTCGCAGTGTTTGATGCAATTGATGCAAACGTCGCAATGATGGCAGATGTAGTAGTATCTGGCGCGCAAGATATGAGCGGTAATGCACAAGATGAATTAAGTGTTGTAGATGCAATTATCATCGATACTGAAAATCCTATCGTTACAGACGCTACATCTACAACTGAATATGTGAATGTTGCTTCCATCGGAACACAGTTTACAGTTGATGCAGTATTCGCTGAAGCTCTTGATCAGTCGGCTATTCCTACGGTTGCATTCTCTGATAATAGCATTTTTACCAATACTCTTGGAACACTTGTTACAGAGGGTTGGACAGACGTAAATAGATATTCTTGGACCTACAGTGTGAATGCTTCAAACGAAGAAATTCCAATGGTTGACATTACAATTTCTGGCACCGTTGATTTATATGGTAACGTTCAAGAAATACAAACCATCGAGCATGCTTTCGGAGTGGATACACAGCCTGCAACAGTTGTTGCAGTGACACCTTCTCTGACTACTATCACTGATGCTTCTTTAAACGACGGAACCATCTATTTTGAAATCGTATTCGATGATGAAATGGATATGACTGCTGCGCCAACATTCGAATTCTCAAATGTGGATGCTGGTGCTTCAACCTTCGAAGTTTCGAATGCGGGAGAATGGTTGAATGAAAACACATACAGCGCAGCCTTCAATATCTTGGACGGCGGTGTTGAATATGCAAACGTAAACTTTACAGTAACTGCTGCTTCTGATTTAGGAGGCAATCCACTTGCTACGGTATCTGAAAGCAATACAAACCTGCTCATCGATACACGTAATCCTAACAACACAGCAGTGGTTCCTAGTGTAAGTGTTATTGTAAATGAAACGCCAGGCATCACCTTGACTTTCACCTTTGATGAGCCAATGGATATCACAACTGATCCAGTAGTGACCTTCCCATTTGATGATATCTCTGGTGCGGTTATTCAAACGCTTTCGAGCGGTTGGACAGATGAATTCACTTTCAACGCTGTGTGCATGGTGATTGATCTTGATCTTGCTGTTTCAGGAGTGGACGTTCAAATTGCTGGTGCTAAAGACGCTCTTGGCAATGACCAAGTGGTGGCTCCAATCGCTGATGTGTTTGACATGGATCAAATCACTTCTGTGGAAGAATGGAATCAATCAGTATCACTCGAGTTATTCCCGAATCCTGTAAAGGCTGGAAATGACATAACAGTTAAAATGAATAATGTTCCAGCGGACCTAGTGGTTTCATTAATGGACGCTTCTGGTAAACTGGTTCAACAATTACCAATTAATGCTGCTGGTGGTAATCAAATCACCGTAGGTACGAAAGGTGTTTCTGCAGGAAATTACTTTGTTCAATTAACGAGCAACGGGGTTTCTGTAACACTTAAATTGACTTTATTGAATTAATTTAGATATGCTCCGTCTCGTCTTTAAAAGCGGCGAGGCGGAGCTTTCTTTTTATGTCTAGTACTGCAACATATCGCACGTTTGTAAATCCTTTCGCTTCATCCATTTCATTGGAGGAGCGATTGTTTTTTTTATTGCGGTTTGCAATTCTCGGATGCTTTGTTGGTCACGGTATCTGGGGACTATTAGGCAAAACAGCTTGGCTTACTTTTTTTGAAGTTTTCTTTTTTCCTACACCCTTATCACAATCATTGATGCCATTGGTAGGAATGATGGACATCATCGTAGGTATATCTATTTTCTTTATTCCAACACGAGCGATCCTCATTTGGGCAGCGTTTTGGACCGTATTTACAGCGCTTTTAAGACCTTCTGCTGGCATGGGTATGTCAGAGTTTTTTGAAAGGGCTGGAAACTACGGACCACCCATCGCTTTCCTCTTTATGATGGGATGGAATCAGTTTCGAGTAAAGGCATTTCAACGCATTCATCTACATGATTTGAATTGGAAAGACGGAATGATCGGCCTTGAAAAAATTCTCAGATGGTCATTGGTGGCGCTCTTAATTGGACACGGCGGACTTTCTTTTTTTAATGAAAATGCGCTAATAGCAAAACATCTCCAATTCTTGGGATTCGCTGTGGATAGCGCTACTCTCAAAGTTTTTGGAGCTTTTGAAATGTTGCTAGGCGTGGTAGTATTCTTCGTGCCACGACTGCCTGGTCTTATGATATTCATTCTTTCCTATAAATTATTTACGGAAATGCTTCACCCCATTGTTGGTCAACAAAGAGATCTACTCGAGACCATCGAAAGAATGGGTGATTACATCATCCCAATCATGTTATTGGTAATGTATAGCACCTCTCGTAAATCTTCCTTTGCACTATGAGAATTTTACTACTCAGTGTTTGCTTATTTTTCGTCCATCACGTTTTTGCTCAAAAAGAAATCTGGACATCCTTCGAAATGGATGCTACCAAATCTGTGGAAGAGCGAACGGCTTCTTTCGTCAATTGGTGGAATGCTCAACCCACTTTGCAACTGCAAGATGCAGTGAAATGGTACGAAGCGCGTGGGATTGATTTACAGTTCACATTAAAACTCTTTGAATTGGAAGTCAATGAAAATGGTTGGGCCAACTTCAATAAAGAGCTCAACTATTTCTTTGATCAAAATGTGAAATACAAAGAGCAAGTGCAACGCTTTGCCAAAAACGCATCGGGTCCATTTTTTCAAAAAGAATTAGATGCTTTAGAAGCAAATAAAGGACTCGTGGTGTTAAGGTTTACGCAGAACCCCGACAGTTTAGTCTTGTCCGCGGTGAACTTGCAAGAAGATCAAAAACGTAAAATAAAGGAAATCGATTCAGATGGGGTGCTTACTGCAGCAGGGGAATATGTATTGGTGAAAAAAAATGGGAAAACAAAAAAGGTAAAATTGACCACTGCGCCCCTTCGCCAATCATTTAAGAGAGGAGCAATGGGCGGCCGAATGTTCGTTCGGTTTTCTGACAACGAAGAGTGGCAGTACACGCTTCAAGATCAATTGAGATTGGCTCCTTATATCAAAGAGTTTTTTGTAAACGACGATGAAATTTACGAAGGTCAAGACATCACTTTTACTTGGAATGTGCTTGGTGTATCAGAGGTCGAGTTGGATCACGGTATTGGAAAGCAGCGTGCCAAGTGGCAGTTGAGCGTAGCACCTGAGGACACAAGCACCTATCATTTGACTGCGAAAAATGATTACGGACAGCGCGAAGAATCCATCACGGTCAAGGTAGATCGCACCAAAGTGGTGAAAGCTGAATTGACTTTCTTTACTCCGGAAGGAAAGGAAACAAAGAAAGTAGGAACGCCTATCGAATTGAAAATTTTCAATAAAAGAGAAGAAGAGGTGGGACGATTCAAAGGAGGCGAGACTTTGGAGTTTGGAGGTAAAGTGTCCTATGCAGGACCCTTTTTAGTGGATCTCAATCCAACGGTTCTGAAAAAAGATCTTACGAAGGCTCATTTTGATGTTTCGATTCCTGCGGAATTCGACGATACCTACATTTTTTCCCCCATTCTGATTTTACATTTTTCAGATGGCTCGAAACGTGAATTATATGGATTCGGAAATAAAACCATTGATAATCAGTCTAAAGTTGTAGAATTTAAGTTTTCAACTTTCTAGAAATGGCTTTTACAATACCACTTTTGTGGTATTCATAATTAGAAATCCTATTGTTTCTTTGCAGTAGACATTATATCATGAAGTCAAGCCTCTCAAAAATAAACATCGGTCAACTCGTACGCGTTGCTAGCATCACTCAGGGTGATTTGCAAGTGAAGCTTACAGAGATGGGTTTATATCAAGGAAAAGAGGTAAAAGTGTTGTTTAAAGCACCATTCGGCGATCCAATCGCTGTTGATGTGGATGGATATGTTCTTTCACTTCGAAAATCGGAGGCGGATCTCGTACAAATCGAAGCCTAAACTCTGATTGCATCTATGGACGTGAAGCACATCGCTCTGATAGGCAATCCTAACACTGGCAAGACCTCTTTATTCAATCTTCTTACAGGATTAAATCAACAAGTTGGGAACTTCCCAGGGGTGACTGTTGAGAAGAAGTCTGGAAAATTTCAGCTCGATCAAAATCACAGCGTCATTGTTACAGACCTTCCAGGTACGTATAGTTTGTTTCCGCGCTCGCGCGATGAAAAAGTGGTCTTTGATTTTTTAACCAAAAAAGACACTTCTGATTTTCCAGATGCGATCGCTGTAGTGGTTGATGCATCCAATTTGGAAAGAAACCTGCTTTTCTTTTCTCAATTATATGATTTAGGTCTTCCACTAATCATGGTGTTGTCCATGACAGATGTGGCAGACAAACGTCAAATAAGATACAGCTCATCAGGTATTGCGAAGCATTTTCCAGGTGTCACTATTGTAGCAGTGAATGGAAGAAGTGGAGAAGGATTACCTGAGCTAAAGAAAGCCATTCTCAAGTTTGAACCAACCGCTCGAGTAGAGAAGTTTGTGGATGCAGACTTGATTGCTATGGAGCATGACGAGGCGGCTCAGACGAAGGATGCAGAATTACGTTTCCAAAAGATTCGTACAATCCTCAAAACGGCCATTCATCGCCCAGCTGAGAACGTTTCTACTTTTTCCAATAAGTTAGATAAAATTCTAGTGCACCCCATTGCAGGGTATGCCATTTTTATTGCAGTACTGCTTCTGATTTTTCAATTCATTTTCAATTTCGCCAATGTACCGATGGATTTCATCGACGGTGTGTTTGGTGATTTTAGTGAGTGGGTTGGAAATACCCTTCCGGCGGGCGTTTTCACTGATTTACTTTCAGAGGGAATCATTCCAGGTATTGGTGGAGTAGTGGTATTCATCCCGCAAATTGCATTGTTGTTTTTCTTCTTAGCATTACTCGAAGAGACAGGTTATATGTCGCGCGTGGTCTTTATTATGGACCGTTTGATGCGACCTTTTGGTCTCAATGGAAAAAGTGTAGTGCCATTGATGAGCAGCGTGGCGTGCGCAATTCCAGGTGTGATGTCTGCACGCAATATCAGTAGTTGGAAAGATCGAATGATCACCATCATGGTGAGTCCTTTGATGAGTTGTTCGGCACGAATTCCGGTCTATACATTGCTCATTAACCTTGTGATTCCCGATCAAGAGGTATTGGGATTTTTTAATCTAAAAGGATTGGTACTTTTTGGGCTTTACAGCCTTGGAGTAGTGATGGCCTTGTTGATGGCCGTGGTCATGAAATTCATTCTTAAATCGCGTGATAAAAGTTTCTTGTTACTAGAGTTGCCATCCTACAAACTACCACGTTTGAAATATGTAGGACTTTTAGTTTTTGAAAAGGTGCGCGTGTTTATATGGGATGCCGGTAAGGTCATCTTAGCCATCTCAATTATATTATGGGCTCTTGCCTCATATAGTCCGAATGATAAGGCGGAGCGTATCGTTGCCGATCTTCCAAAGCCCTTGCAGCAGGATTCGTTGGCAATGAAAGAATACAATTCTCAAATTGCTTCGATTGAGCTTGAGAATTCTTATATGGGGATTTTGGGAAAAGGTATTGAACCAGTGATTCGACCATTAGGATATGATTGGAAGATGGGTATCGCATTGCTCACCTCTTTTGCTGCACGCGAAGTATTTGTGGGGTCAATGGCCACCATTTACAGCGTTGGTGTTGAAGATGACGAGGAAAACAGACAGCTTATCGATCGACTACGCAATCAAGTCAATCCTGATACTGGAGAGAAAGTCTATAATCTCGCTTCCGGCGGATCATTGATGATATTCTATGTATTTGCGATGCAATGCATGGCCACGCTTGCAGTAGTAAAAAGAGAAACCAATAGCTGGAAATGGCCGATTATTCAACTCTTATACATGGGAGTGTTGGCCTATTTGGGAGCATTTATTACCTTTACATTGTTATCATGATTCAGGAAATACTCGTCATATTGGTCATCGGCGCTTCTCTATTTTATTTAGGGAAAAAGTTTTATTCTCAGTTCTTTAGCAAGAAGCACAAATGCATGGGATGTGCAGTGTATAAATTGCGTTCGTAATATATCCACACACGCATTACATTCGTAGTATGAATGGGCCGTACATCCTTCGCTACATCGCAGAAGGAGAGCATCAACAACAAGATTTCAAAATGAGAATTGACGACGCAAAGAAAATTGCACGGACAGTTTCTGCATTCGCCAATACGGATGGCGGAAGGTTGTTAATAGGAGTAAAAGATAATGGAGCAATCGCCGGCATTCGTCCCGAAGAGGAAATGCACATGATGGAGGCTGCCGCCCAGATGTATTGCAAACCTCCTGTGGGACTTGAGGTTCAAACATGGAAAGTAGATAATAGAGCAGTGCTTGAAATCAATATTCTTCCATCAAAGCAGCGACCTCATTTGGCACAGATCGAAGATGGTACTTGGAAAGCATTTGTAAGAAGAGATGATGAAAATTTTCTCGCACCCGCAGTGCTACTCGAAGTTTGGAAAAGCGATGACGTCGATCGACCAAACAAATATTTTCATACAGAAAAAGAAAAGAAAATTTTTGTGAGCCTTCAAGAATCTGGTGGGCTATCGCAAAATCAATTGGCTAAGAGAACAGGCATCAATCGTATGGTGCTCACAAAACTCCTTGCACGATTGGTGCGATGGAATTTACTCGATATTTTCTTTGTTCAAAATCAAGCTATGTTCAAATTGAAAGATGAAAACCAATGAATGAAAAGTTACGTCGCATCGAAAATCTTCACATTCTTCTTTGGTTAGTCAAAGACTTATGTTGGGTGACAGAGTGGAAAGCTGTAGGAACCGCTATGTTTTTTCCGACTTTTTTCGTTGCGCTTTGGTTGACCTGGCGATCGCGTACCAACAGAACCGAACTCATTCACAACATTGCTGTCACACTTTGGATTTTGGCCAATGGTAATTGGATGATGAGCGAATTTTTCTGGGAAGAAAAAACAAAGATGTTCTCGGCGGTGCTATTTGGCGCGGGTTTGCTGGTGCTTGCTTTTTATTATTTACCTCTTTGGTTTTCAAAAAAAGGAGAAAGTCTGGAAAACTGATAATTGTCAGTGCGTGATTTGACTTGCCTCATTTATACAAAAAGAATCTCAATACATCTTTGCTTCAGATAGAGAGTACATAATCTATCGAGCTGGCTAAACATGCTGGATTTACTGGTTCTCCCGGACCGTTTGTTCAGTTTAGCACGGGTATGGCTTATCGAAGATGTTTTTTGGAGAGGAGACATCTCACACGATAGCCATACCTTGGCTCGGTAGAATTTGCTCGCCGACCCCTTCCACACTAAATTTGTTATATGGGTACTCCACTATCACGTGCTGAAAGCAGCTTCGAATCCGTGTTTAATCACGTGAACGAAGGCATATTAATAGCGAATGCAAAGGGCGAGATTATTCTCGCTAATCCGAAGTGTTTTCAAATGTTCGGATATGATCCTTCGGAATTACAAGGCAAAAAAGTAGAAGCGCTCGTGCCACGCGACATTGCTGAAAAGCACGTAGGCCACCGCGAAGCTTACATGGCAAAGCCCATGAAACGCCCGATGGGCAAGAACTTCATACTTCACGGCCAACGTAAAGATGGTTCAAAATTTCCGGTGGAAATCAGTTTGTCCTATTATGAAACCAGCGAAGGTATTTATGCCATCGCATTTATTATCGATATCACCATTCGACACGAACAACAAGAAAAAATTCAAAAGATCAACGAGGAGTTGAGATTGCTGAATGAAACGCTAGAGAAGAAAGTAAATGAGCGAACGCTTGTTCTGAAAGAAGCTCTTACTGAACTCGAAAACTCCAAAGATGAATTGACCAACGCTCTTGAAAAAGAAAAGGAATTGAATGAGATGAAGAGCAGATTCATTTCGATGGCGTCACACGAATTCAGAACCCCGCTTTCTACTATACTGTCTTCTGCGAGCATCATTGCAAAGTACATCGAATTGCAGCAAATTGATAAAAGTGAAAAGCACATTACGCGCATCAAAGGCGCTGTGAATGGACTGACCGAAATTCTAAATGATTTCCTATCTTTAGGGAAATTAGAAGAAGGAAAGGTTCGTGCTAATCTTCAGCAAATCGAAGTAAAGGCAGTACTTGAAGATGTAATATCCGAGCTTCAAGCCATTGCAAGACCAGGTCAAAATATCCTGTTAGAATTCGAAGGGTTAAAAGATTTTTATATCGATAAACAGATGTTCCGAAACATCATGATCAATCTTTTGGCGAATGCCATCAAGTTTTCCCCTGAGGACAAGAATATTGAAGTAACTTGTGTGGTGGGAGAAAATGAAATGAAGTTAGATGTGAAAGATCATGGAATTGGAATTCCAGAGGCAGATCAAGAACATCTGTTTGAGCGCTTTTATCGCGGTCAAAACGTATCAAATATCCAAGGCACTGGTTTGGGGTTAAATATTGTCTTAAAATACCTAGAAATGCTAAATGGCACTATAGGCTTTACAAGTGCATTGAATGAGGGAACAACTTTCCATTTGGAATTCCCTGCAAAAAATGAAAATTTATGAGAAAGATTTTGATCATTGAGGATAATGTAGATGTTCGTGAGAACACCGCTGAAATCCTAGAACTTGCAGGATACGAAGTGATCACTGCAGAAAATGGTAAACTCGGAGTAGATGCAGCAGTTCACCAACAACCGGAACTTATCATTTGTGATATCATGATGCCATTGCTCGACGGATATGGCGTACTTCACTTGCTCGGGAAAAATCCACTGACTCAAAATATTCCTTTTATTTTTCTTTCTGCTAAATCAGAGCGCACCGACATTCGAAAAGGAATGGAAATGGGTGCGGATGATTACATCACCAAACCATTTGATGATATTGAATTATTGAATGCTGTTGAAAGTCGTTTCAGAAAACATGATTTAGCAAATCGGGAACTCCCAGCAGGTCAAGCCGGAGTGAATGAGTTGCTGAGTAATATCGAGGGGATTCACGATATCGCGAAGATTGCAGAGAAGCAGCAAGTAAAGATTTTCCGAAAAAAAGATTTGATATTTTCCGAAGGTGATACGCCTGCAGGATTATATCTCTTGAAGTCAGGCAAAGCGAAATCGTACAAGAGTCATGAGCTCGGAAAGGATCTCATCACACGTATGCTTCAGCCTGGAGACTTCTTCGGATATATTTCACTTTTGGAGGATACTGATCAACAAGAATCAGCCGAAGCTTTAGAAGATTGCGAAGTAGTAATTTTTTCAAAAGAAGATTTTTTCAAACTCATATTTCAGAGTCCAGCCGCTACCAGGCAGTTTGTGAAATTGCTGACGGGTAAAATTGCTGAAGAACAGGACCGCTTATTATCATTGGCCTATAGCAGCGTGCGCAAGCGCGCAGCAGACGCATTACTTGTGCTTCGCAAACGATATCATGACGGAAGTGATCAACCTTTCAGCATGGCCATATCACGTGAAGATCTTGCCAACATGGTCGGCACCGCCACAGAATCACTCATCCGAACACTCAGCGATTTCCGCGAAGAAGAAATCGTCGAAATCCACGGCTCCACCATCACTATCAAAAATCTAGAGAAGCTGCAGAAGATGCGAAACTGAAACAAGTGACAAATGACAAATGACAAGAGACAATTGACAAGAGACAAATTACAAATTACAAATGACAAATAATCTCGGCTTCGCCGAGAAGGAATGAATTCCGAATTCCGAATTTCGAATTAGCGAAGCGTGAATTCCGAATTAGCGAAGCGAGAATTGAGAATCGAAAATCTAGAATCGATTTTCATTTATGACAACAACTCACCTTACAAGTTTCTGCTTGCATTTTGGGGCTGAGGTAGGGGATGCCTAGATTGGCGCCGCGGAGAATGAATAACACCGCTAGAATACTCAGGCCAACTCGAATATAGGCGAGTGATTTTGGTTTCCATTTCGAACGTAATGTCTCAGACAATTTCGCAACCACAATCAATGCTGGACTTGTCGCTAATCCAAATACGATCATAAACAAAGCACTTTTGGTTGGACTGCCGCCAGCGATGGAAGCTGCCATTGCCGCATACACCAATCCGCATGGAAGTAGACCGTTGATTACTCCTAATATCAATTGCTTGAAGGGTGTTTTGTTTTGTAAAAATTTACTGAAGTTTTTTGTGATTTTGGAAAAAAGTGGAGGGGTGAAGCTCCACTTCTTTTGTCCCAATAAAGGGAGCACCAACATCAAGAGTAAAACGAGACCTGCAACCAAGGAGAGCCATTGCTGGAATCCCATGGCAATAAAGCTTTTTCCAATTAAACCAGTAATTATTCCGAATGCCGCATAAACCATGATTCGTCCGAAGTGATACACCAATTTATTGATCCACCATTGAACGCTGCGATTGTCACCGCCGGAGTGAACAATCATAACTAATGGTCCGCACATTCCTACGCAATGTAAACTACCTGCGAGGCCGAGTATGAGTGCTGCTGCGAGATATGTTGTCATGGGATGAATACAGTGTCTTCGACTATAATACTTTGTCCATCTTTATTCCATTGCACACGCAATGCATAATATCCTTTCTTCCAATTGGTGGTAGAAATCGTCTTTGTTTTTTCTGTTGATTCCAACACAAACTCTCTGTCTTCGTCGCTATTGGATGGGCAGTAAAAACTGATTTTAGCATCTTTCATAGGAGGTAATGCTTCAGAAAAGTTCAACTGAATTGCATCAGCCATAGTCTTGATTTCAATGAGGTCTTTGTAGCCAAGTCCTCTATTTTGTGCATTCATTTTTTCTTGATGCACGAGCTCTTGCTCATAGTAATCCTTCGTGACAAGCTCTACACGTTCTCCACTTGCTTTGAATACCAGCGTAAGGATTAACGCTACGAATCCCGCGTACAGTATGACTATTCTGATTCCCCAATTCATTTTCTTTTAGTATTAGTGGTGAACAGGTCCTAAGAAGGTGGTCTTTGATTTTCCAATCAATTTTCCTTCATCCCAGAATTCCAAATTCAACTTTGTTTTTTGTTCTTCGATTTTGTTTTTTGGTAAAATGATAAAGAATGTACCCTCCATCATTTCGCCAGGTGCTAGTTTTTTTACATCACCAATCCACTTCACCTCGCTCCCCTCCGCGATGACGCGCATATCTAAGTCGAGAGAATCTGTTGTTTTATTTATGATGTGCACGTTATAAAGATTGCTCACTCTCTCATTCGACTCAACATTAAAGAGTGCGCCTTTCGCACGCATCACAGTTACATCGATATCTGAGCGCGTGGCTAACAAAAATGATTCAAGTGTGATTAGCAAGAAAAGAATTCCTGTATAGGCTATCATGCGTGGTGTCCAACGAAGTCTTTTGCCCGTGTTAATGGTGTATTCAGACGCATATCTTACGAGGCCTTTGGGCTTATTCACGCTTTCCATCATATGATCGCAAGCATCAATGCATGCAGTGCAATTCACACATTCAAGTTGAGTTCCATTGCGAATATCTATTCCGGTAGGGCAGACGCGTACGCACTCAAAACAATCGATGCAATCACCCGTATCTGGACTCGGATGTTTCGAATATTTTTCACGGTTTTCTCCACGTTTGTGATCATAAGCAACTACAATGCTGTGCTTATCAAGTAATACTCCTTGCATTCTTCCATAAGGACAAACAACGAGGCATGCTTGCTCTCGAAACCACAAGTAAACAAAGAAGAAAATGGTGCTAAAAATGATCATTGCAGAGAAGCCACCGATGTGTTGAGTGACAGGCTCTGTAATGATTTTATAAACTTCATCTACTCCAATGATATAGGATAGAAATGTATTTGCAACGAGTACTGCAATCAAGAAAAAGATCACCACTTTAAGCGTTTTCTTTCTGATTTTTTCAGCACTCCATGGTGCTTTGTTCAGCGCTTTTTGATGTGTAAAATCTCCTTCAATCCAGTATTCAATTTTTCTAAAAACCATTTCCATAAAAATGGTCTGAGGGCATACCCATCCGCAGAACACACGGCCATATACCACTGTGAATAGTGCAATGAACACGATGAAGATGATCATTCCCAATACGAAGAGAAAGAAATCTTGCGGCCAAAAATGAACACCGAAAAGAATGAATTTTCTTTCAATAACATTGAAAAGAAATAGCGGTGCTCCATGCACTTTCACAAAAGGAAGTGCGAAGAGGACAAAGAGAAAACCAAAGCTCAGCCACGTGCGCGCATTGTATAGTTTGCCTTTTGGTTTTTTAGGATAAAACCAAACGCGTTTACCTTCTTTGTCGATGTGACTGACGGTGTCTCTAAATGAATCCTTCTCTTCGCTCATTGCCCTGGGTGTATAATTAGTTGGCAGTGCTATCTGCCGGTGCTAAAGCTTCTGCAACTGCTGTGCTGTCTGTAATAGCAGTTGCATTAGGTTGATATAATTCCCCCTCTGGCGCTTTCGCTCCTGCTGGGTTAGTTCCTTGTAAACTCAAAATGTAACTCGACACTTCAGCGATGGCACTTGGACTCAAATCTGATTTCCAAGATTTCATACCTGTTCCAGAAACACCAAGCTTTACTGTTTTGAAGAGATCCTTGATATCTCCACCATGCTTCCAGTATTGGTCGGTCAAATTGGGACCGACCTTTCCTTCTCCAAATGAGCCGTGACAAGTCACGCAGAAGTTATTGAATGTCGCCTTTCCTTTATCAAGTTCTGAAGCCGATGTGAGCAATACTACATTTGATTCATCTACGAGATTCGATGCTTTTTTACGATATTCTTCCATCTCAATTTCTGCCTGCGCCAATTGATTCTTATATTCTTGCTCCATCAACGGTCCTGTCTTGGTGACGTGAAAGTGAATCAAGTATCCAAACGCCCAGATGATCGTCAAATAGAATCCGTATTTCCACCATGGTGGCAATGAATTGTCCAATTCACGAATGCCATCGTAATCGTGATCGGTCATGATCGCTGCTTCTTTTTCTATTGCAACTGATTTGTTGAAACGATCGAGGAAAGATGGTTGAACCACTGCTTTCACCGCGGCAGCAGCAGGGATTTCATTTTTGATTAAGAATAATCGAATCAATCGCACGTAGTACAGGACTACTGCGACTTCCACAATGATCAAGAAGAACAATGCATTGAATGCATTGGATCCAAAGCCTTCGTGAAGAAAAGTAGCTTGTGGTTCATCGGCAGCAAAAGAGCTCGTAGGAAATTGCGTCATTGCAAGAATCAATATCACAGTAAAGAGCCCGGTGCCTTTGTTTTCTCCACGAGCGTAGTTGCGTGCTACTCCAGAAAATACTCTTTGTAGTTGAAGAATAAACACAAGCAGTACGAATGCAAGTGCACACAAAGCATAGAAAACGGGGTCTGAATAGGGTGAATATTGGGCCGCTTCTACAACGTTTTCTTCAGGTCCTGGAGTTTGTGCCGCAGCTGTGAATGTTGCGCCAAGCAGGAATAATGCAGCAATGATATTTTTAATATTGGTTTTCATAGCGTAGGATTATTTTGGTTCATCAAGAGGAAGCATGCTTTGTTCTCGAATGTCTTCTTTCTTAGAAAAGAATGCAGAGAGCACAGCGATCACAAATACTCCTCCGAAAAGGATCAATGCAATCATCGGGTATACACTCACTCCGCTGATAGATTCGAGATAATTGATGAATTTCATGACTTACTTTTGTGATAGGTTAGTGTCTTTTTTTCCAAGTTCTAAATCACTACCGAGGCGCTGCAGATAAGCAATCAAGGCAATGATTTCATGATCTCTTTGAAGTCCTTCTTCACCGATGAGGAGACCTGACTCTTCTTTTTTCAAGGTCTCATAAATCACTTGAGCTTGCTTTTCAACCTCTGCCTTTGCATTGGCTACATATTCATCGGTGTAAGGCACACCAAGTGTTTGCATCGCAACGAGTTTCTTATGAGTATTGTCTGAATCTACTTTTGAAGTAAAGAGCCAAGGATATTTCGGCATGATAGAACCAGGCGACATGGAAGTTGGATCGGCCATGTGATTGTAGTGCCAGCTATCCATCTTCTTGTTGCGGCCAGTACCTTCGCGCGCTAAGTCTGGACCCGTTCGCTTAGAACCCCATTGGAAAGGGTGATCATAAACAAATTCTCCTGCTTTTGAATAGTCGCCATATCGCTCGGTCTCACTTCTGAACGGTCGAATCATTTGTGAGTGACAGGTATAACAACCTTCTCTCACGTAGATATCGCGGCCTTCTAGTTCAAGCGCTGTATAGGGCTTTACACTTTCAATCGTTGGAATATTATTCTTAATTAAGAATGTAGGGATCATTTCAATGACACCACCAATCGCAACAGCGACAAGGGATAGCACAAGCATTTGAACAGGCTTGCGCTCGATCCAACGGTGCCAGTGTTCTTTACCATGAATCTCTACTTTCTTAGCGAGTGCAGGAGCTTCTGCTGCTTCATTCGCAAGGAATGATCCTGCCTTAATCGTTTTCCAAAGGTTTATAACCATCATCACGGCGCCGACAAGGAATAACAGTCCACCAAGTGAACGAAGCGCGTAAAACGGACGCAAATGCGTGACGGTGTCAAGGAATTGATATTTCAATTGTCCTTCTGGTGTAAACTCTTTCCACATCGCGCTTTGCACCCAACCAGCCCAATACATCGGAACTGCATAGATGATGATACCTAACGTACCAATCCAGAAGTGCCAGTTAGCAAGCTTTTTAGAAGCAAGATTGGTTTGCCACATTCTTGGCACTAACCAATATAAGATACCGAAAGTCAAAAATCCATTCCATCCAAGTGCACCAACGTGAACGTGTGCAATGGTCCAGTCTGTAAAGTGAGAAATAGCATTTACACTTTTCAACGAAAGCATTGGACCTTCGAAAGTGGCCATTCCGTAGGCAGTAACTGCCACAACCATAAATTTCAAAACAACGTCATCACGCACTTTATCCCACGCACCGCGAAGGGTCAACAGTCCATTGATCATTCCGCCCCATGATGGTGCGATCAACATGATTGAAAACACTGTTCCCAATGACTGCGCCCAATCGGGCAATGATGTATACAACAAGTGGTGTGGGCCTGCCCATATATAAATGAAGATCAAAGCCCAGAAGTGTATGATGGATAAACGATAAGAATACACAGGACGATTCGCTGCTTTCGGAATGAAATAATACATTATTCCGAGATAGGGTGTGGTTAAGAAGAATGCAACGGCATTGTGACCATACCACCACTGCACCAGCGCATCCTGCACACCTGCGTACCATGAATATGATTTGAATAAAGTAACAGGAAGCTCGAAGCTATTCACGATGTGCAACATCGCAACGGTGACCCAAGTAGCAATGTAAAACCACACTGCTACATAGAGGTGACGCTCTCTTCGTTTGATAATAGTACCAAACATATTGATACCAAATATTACCCATATCAGCGTGATCAATATATCAATGGGCCATTCAAGTTCTGCATATTCTTTACCAGTGGTCATCCCCAATGCCAGTGTAATCGCGGCAAGCACGATGATGAACTGCCAACCCCAAAAATGAATTTGCGATAGTTTATCACTAAACATTCTCGCTTTCATCAAGCGTTGAAGAGAATAGTAGACTCCCATGAAAATACCATTTCCCACAAATGCGAAAATCACCGCATTGGTGTGAATAGGGCGAAGGCGACCAAAAGTGGTCATCGAAAAATCGAAGTTGAGAGCTGGGAAAACAAGTTGTAATGCAGCCAATAAGCCGGCTAACATTCCAACCAATCCCCAAATCGCAGCCGCATAGGCAAATTGCTTGACGATCTTATTATCGTACTCGAAGCGTTCAATGTGCGTGTTCATTCTGATTACTGGTTGTTATAGGTTCTGTTGGTTTGTCTTGAGGTTTGGGATCATCCATCAGGATGCGAATCGATGGTGTGTAGTCATCATCAAACTGTCCATGCTTGGATGCATAGAGGAAGGCAATTAAAAATCCAGCTGCTACTGGTATACTAATTCCTATTAAAAGATAGATGGCACTCATCAGATTTTTTAATCTTATGTGGCCAAAAATAGATGCCGAATGTTCGCTCGGTAATGACGCTCGTTAGAGCTGCAACTGACTTATGTCAGATTTTAGAGAGATGCTCTCAAACCTAGAGCCTTGGCCTTAATGCGAGAGACTGTTGTTGTGAAAAGAATGATGGAAATAGAACTCAAAGGCATCAGTATTGCAGCTATAAGTGGTGACATTTCACCACGAACTGCGATGCTTAATCCAACAATATTATAAAGTAGTGAAAGAATAAAACTCGCGATGATTATTCGCTTTGTAGAAGAGATATATTCCAGAATTTTTGAGAACTGTGGAAATGATTTTCCCTCCATAATCATATCACATGCTGGAGTAAAATTATTGACGTCATCTGAAATAGCCACACCAACATTACTCTCCATCAATGCCCCTGCATCATTCAAACCGTCGCCCACCATCATCACTTGTTCACCACTTGATTGATAGGAGTGGATTTTATTTGTTTTATCATGGGGAGATTGACCAAAAAACATTGGAGTTTTTTGACCGAAGAATATTTCAAATTGCTCGCGCTGATCAGCATTATCACCACTCAGAATCGAGAATTGATAGCCCTTTGACTGGAGGCTTTGAATATTTTCAACCAAGCCTGTTCTTATCTCATTACTCAAGCTGAAGTAACCAAGAATGTGTCCGTCCTTACTTAAATAAGTGCGAGATGTTTTTTCTACTAGACTTATCGGTAACCCAACAAAGCTAGCTTTCCCAATCACGTAGTGATGCGTATCTACTTCACCAGTGATTCCTTCTCCTATTTTTTCTTGGAAAAAATGGATCGTCTTCGAATTTTCGGTTTGAACTTTTGTGCGGAGATATGCATGTATCGACCGACTGATAGGGTGGTTGGATTGATTGACTAACGCCAGAATAGAATGAAGCTCTGTCTCATTAAGACTCTGACCTTCATAATTAATTTTCTGGTCTTTTGAGTTGGTAAGGGTGCCTGTTTTATCCCAGATGATATGACGAATTGAAGCTATCTTCTCAAGCATATTGGCACTCTTGATGAAAACACCATTTTTTCCCAAAACACTAATGACAGAGGCATGAGTAAAGGTTGCACTTAAAAGAAGTGCGCAAGGGCAGGCTACTATGAGAATGGTACTCAACGCATGAATACCTCGATTCATATCGCTTGGTGCCCAATAAAGAAAACTCGCCAATGAAAGTAAAAGCAGAAACAAAGTGAAGTGGCGTGCGAGTCGATGCACCATATTATCCATCGAACCCTTGTAGCTCTTCGTGTTTTCTCGATTCCATAATCGCGTAAGATAGCTTTGCTCTACTTCATGAATAACTTCCAATTTAATCTCTCCAGCCGTTTGTCTACCGCCGGCATAAATCATTTCACCCGCCTTCACATGCTCCGGACGAGCCTCGCCGGTCACAAAACTGTAGTCGATGCGCGCATCCCCCTCGATTAAAATAGCATCAGCAGGTATTAATTCTGTTGACCGAATGATCATTCGGTCTGATACTTTCAATTGACTCAAAGGAATCGTTTCAATATTTGAGCCCTTTGTTATTCTAACGGAAATAGGGAAGAAGCTACGGAAATCGCGGTCGAATTGAAGTGAAACGTGTTTTTTATCTTGAAAATATCGACCGATCAACATGAAGAAAATGATACCGGCCATCGAATCGAAATATCCAGGACCTGTATGTGTAAAGATCTCATACAGACTCCGCCCAAATGTGATGAGCAAACTGAGACTCAATGGTAGATCGATATTTAAAAACCTTGCACGCAAGCCTTGGTAGGCTGAAACAAAGAATTCTCCTCCACTATAGATCAATACGGGTAATGACAGTAGAAGATTTAAGTATCCAAACAGCTCAGTCATTTCTACATCTCTGCGATAGTCGCTGAGATATTCTGGAAAAGAGAGCAACATAATATTCCCAAAACAAAACCCCGCCACCGTCAATCGATGGATGCGTTTTCTGTTGGGAGAAGTTTTTTCTTTTTGTTTGGTGTCAGAAAGTTGTAGATGGGGCTCATAACCGAGCGTCGCAAGTAGCTCCACTATTTTTCGCAAGCTGGTTTGCTGCTTATCGAAGATGACAAAAAGTTGTTTTCGGAGAAAATTGGTTTCTGATTTTTTGACTGCAGGATTGAGTTTGTAGAGATGCTCAAGAAGCCAAACACAAGAACTACAGTGCATTTGAGGAAGTGAAAACGTTATATGGATTTCCGTTTCGTTTTCAAATGATATCAGTGATCGAATAGTGGATGCATCATCTAAGTAGGCAAATCGATCATCGGAGGGGGCGAGCTTAGGGGATATTCCTTTGCTCTCATCAATCTCATAATACCCGCACAATCCGTTATCATTCAATATTTGATAAACTGCCTTGCAGCCATCACAACAAAAATGTTTGTCCTCGATCTTATTATAGATGTCTGGACAAACTTCTCCACAATGATAACAAGTGGTCTGAACTTTTTGATATGAACTGGTTGCAGCATTCAATGTACTATGAACTATAACTATCTGACAGCTCCTTTCCTTGATCATTTTGAACGGTCAAGGTCCAGCTATCAGTAGCAGTTGTTTCGAGCCATAATTTTCCACTACGACGAAACACTTGAACATATAGCCCAAAGTTTTCTCGAAACATCGTTTCAAGCGATGTAACACTCATTTCAGGTTCTATGATTAGATCTCCCTCACTATGCACGCGACGGAAGTCTTTCAAAAGAGCATCATCGGTTTTCATGTATTGCTTTTCAGATCCTTTACCCTTTTGGTGAGGACGTGAGAAGAACTCCAATTTCAAAAAAGGAAATCGTTCCGAGAATGCACGCTGAATTTCGCGTATCGTTGCTGTATCTGAGATATGGATTTTCATTCAGAGTTTTTTCTTAATATTAATTTTCTGGAAGTACCAATACTGGAACGCTGCTTTCAAAGGCCATCTCTTTAGTGTGAGATTCATTGAACATGCGCCAGAAAATGTTGTGCTTTCGTGCGACCATAACTACTACGTTGGCTTTGTATCTACGAATCCAATCGCGCACTGTTGCTACAGTATCATCCTTTCCTTCTAAGAAATGAATGTGTGATTCACCTCCAATGATATCACGAATGGCACTTATCGGAGTGCTGTCTTTGGTTACTTCATCCATTCCCATTACATGCACGAAGTGAAGTTTCGAACCATAACGTCCCGACATTTCTTTGATAAATCGAATTCCGCTCTTCACTGGAATTTCTTTATTGTCAAAAGAAAATGCAAGCTTCTTCCATGGTCTGAAACGCGCTTCTGGTGGGATAATCATGAGTGGGCAAGGGATTTGACCAGCCAATGATGTGGCAGTACTTCCGAAGATGGCTCTACTAAATTTATCTACATGCTTTACACCCATTACTACAAGCGTGTCCTCTGGTTGTGTAATTTTTTCTTTCAATAACTCTTCGGTCAATCCAACTTCATTGATGCCTTTGATTCGAAGGGCCGGTCCTTGCTTGGATTGTATATGTCTGACCAAATCGGCCATTTTCTCTTTATCACTTTTCTCTACTTCCTCTAATGTGACCGTCACATCGATAAATGCATCGCTGATGACAGGGATGTAAGTGGCATGGAGAATTTGCAACTCACATTTATTTATTAACGCTAATCGCGCGGCATAATTCACAGCTGCGCGTGATTCCTGTGTGAAATCTGTCGTGGCTAAGATTGTTTTCATACTCCCGGTAATTAATTGTGATTCAAAAGTGATGGGTTATCCTCGACCAAGAAGTGAGGGCCGTCAGACAAGGAACTGATATTTATCAGTTTTTTGAGAATAACTGGTCATTAACAGGTATAGGTTAATTACTTTGGGGTACGACTGGGTCGAATTATGCCTAACTTCACCTCATCTTTGAAAAACTAAATTATTGATACCGTGGAAAATCCTAATCAATACCGTAAACAAGTGGTAAGACGCGAATTCAATTCATATTCTGAATTGCAAGCGCTCAAACAAGAAGTAAAGGAACTTGAAGCTCAAAACAAAAAACTTCAGGAGGAATTGGTAGCTCGTGAAGAAATCATGAGCAATTTGTTCAACTTCATCGAATCGAACAACGCGAAATAACCTAATAAAGGATAATAAAAAAACCGAGCATTTGCTCGGTTTTTTTTATGATATCAAATGATCTTCAATTGGCAAACTTTTGCGCGGAGCGAGGGACATAAAATCCGGTTCTAGCTTCATCATATTCAAGATAAATCGAAGCAGAAACACCATGGAAATGATGGAAGCTATATTTCCCAGTATCTGGAAACGAAGTTGAAACAATATTCCATTAGTTGGATTCGCTACAGCCGCATTGCCTCCAACAAAAGTGATGATGATCGGAATCAAGGCATAGCTGAATAAGAAAAGAATCCACCAAATGAATATGGGATTCTTCGTTCTATAAGCATCATAATCTATTTGATTTTGATACTCTAAATAACTCTCAGAAATAATCCGATAGGGATAAATGAAATTTAGTGCTGGAAAAATCCAACCAATCACCGACCAATTCAACGTATTCTCAGGTTGATAATTATCGAGCTTATGGATATTGAAATAAATACGATAGGTCCAAATTATCAATAAGACTGCAAACAATAGATGGAGCAAGCCTCCAAATGGCTCAACTGTTTCAGCTAGATTTTGCCATTTAGAATAATAGGACTGTACGACTCCATCGCGGTACAACTTCACAGCTCCAATATATCGGAGCATCAGATAACTATTGATGGCTTTAAAAGCACACACCACCACCGCAACAGCGATGATGGTGATGCTTAAAAGTCTATTCGATTTCATTACAATGCTGCAGATGAGGTAGGCAAGTCTCTGTTCACTTTCTTGAACAATCCTTGAAGTACTTTACCCGGACCTACTTCAATGACCTCCGCACAACCGTCGGCCAACATAGCATTCATGGTCTGCGTCCATTTTACAGGCGCTGTCAATTGAACAATCAAGTTCTGTTTGATTTCATCAGGATTCGATACTGCAGACGCAGTAACGTTTTGATAAACTGGACAAATAGGAGTAGCGAATGGAGTCGCAGCAATTGCAGCTTCCAATTCCACGCGCGCTGGTTCCATCAATGGACTGTGGAATGCTCCGCCCACTGCGAGTTTCAAGGCACGCTTTGCTCCAGCAGCTGTCAATGCCGCACAAGCCGCATCAATCGCCTCAACCTCTCCGGAGATCACAAGCTGTCCTGGACAATTATAGTTTGCTGCTACCACTACACCTGGCGTTTCGGCACAAATCTTTTCTACAACATCATCTTCCAATCCAAGGATGGCAGCCATCGTTGAAGGCTTTGCCTCACATGCTTTCTGCATGGCCATCGCACGAGCGTAAACCAATCGAAGTGCATCTTCAAATGCAAGTGTCTTATTCGCTACAAGGGCAGAGAATTCACCTAAGCTGTGTCCTGCCACCATTTGAGGCTGGAAAGAATCGCCAAGGCAAGCCGCTAATACAACAGAGTGCAAGAAGATCGCTGGCTGTGTTACTCTTGTCTGCTTCAAATCCTCCTCACTTCCTTCAAACATTATATCGGTCAAACGGAAGCCAAGAATTTCATTGGCTTTCTCCATCATCTCTTTTGCAATGGGAGAAGATTCGTATAAATCTTTACCCATTCCTGTAAACTGTGACCCCTGTCCGGGAAATACGTAGGCTTTCATATTATTTGGTTTGTCGGCGAAGATAATAATTCGTCCTTTTACCTAAATTCGTAGCAAGAATTATGAGTAGAAGAACAATCGTCATTGTGGTCCTGCTGGCCATCGTATCACTAGGTGTTATCGTGGCAGGACAGGTCTTTTGGGTGAGAAAGGCCTACGGAATTCAAGAACGCCAATTCAATGATCACGTAATGCTGGCTCTCACCAATGTGGTCGATCAAATCCTTGTCATGAACAATGACTCGGCAGTAACAGAACCAGTACTCGCGAAAGAATCTAATTTTTTCGTTGCAAATATCAACGATACACCATCGCCGTTTCTCCTTGAAACCCTTATCAAAGAAGAGTTTGAGAGATATAATCTCACCGAAGATTTTGAATATGGTATCTATGACTGCTTTACTGATTCTGTGGTCTTTGCAAGTAGAGTAGATTTTGATAAAGAAGATTTTTTGGTAAAGCCAGAAAAGGTTGCTATCACTTCTAAGTTTGAACAAGACGGCCATTACTTTGGAGTATTATTCCCAAATAAAACAGCGATCATCCTGAAACAGCTTGACTTCTGGATGTATTCGAGTTTTGTCATTTTCCTCATCGTAGTATTTTTTTCATATACCATTTTCGTCATTCTTAAGCATAAGCGATTATCAGAGGTGAAAAGCGATTTCATCAACAATATGACACATGAATTGAAGACGCCAATCTCAACAATCAGTTTGTCTGCGGAGGCGCTCAATAATCCGGAAATTACGAAGCAACCAGAACGATATTTTCAATATATCAATATCATTAAAAATGAAAATAATCGCTTGAGAAGTCAAGTAGATAAGGTACTTCAAATCGCAACGCTTTCGCCGAAAAAAGTGAATATAAAGCGCGAGCGCATTGACTTACACGAGGTCATTCGAAAAGCAGAAAATACATTTAGCATCAACATTGAAGAGGCTGGTGGAACGCTGCAAACAAAGCTCAATGCAACCAACAGCATTATCAATGGCGACTTAGTACATATCACGAATGTGATCTATAATTTGTTGGACAACGCACGCAAGTACACCGACAAAGAACCAGAGATAACCATTGAAACAAGCAATAAAGAAGAAGAGATCATTGTCAAGGTAAAAGATAATGGAGTGGGTATCGAGAGAAGTCAACTTCGAATGATCTTCGACAAGTTTTATCGTGTTCCCACAGGAAATTTGCACAATGTAAAAGGCTTTGGATTGGGGCTATTCTATGTTGATACCATCATCAAAGCGCATCGCGCAAAAATCAAAGTAGATAGCAGAGTAGGAGAAGGAAGTACGTTTACACTGTATTTTAAACTAGCAGAAAATGGAAGAAAACAAGACCAATAGTGCTAAAATTCTATTAGTTGAAGACGATATGAACCTCGGCTTCGTGGTGCAAGATGCATTGCGAATGGAAGGGTTTAGAGTACATCTTTCAAAAGATGGGAAGGAAGGACTGCTTCAATTCAACAAGGAGGAATATGACCTCTGTCTTTTGGATGTGATGATGCCGAAGAAAGATGGCTTTAGCCTAGCGGAAGACATTCGCAAAACGAATGCGGAAGTTCCTATTGTTTTCCTCACTGCGCGCGGCATGTCTGAAGATCGTATAAAAGGATTTAAACTGGGTGCGGATGACTACATCACTAAGCCTTTCAGCAGTGAAGAGTTAATTCTTCGCATCAAAGCAATTTTGAAACGCAATCCAAATTTCAAGGAAGAACCAAAGGATAAATTGAAGTTTGATATTGGAAAATACCAACTCGATTTTCCAAACTATGAATTGAAAATTGGTGATGATAAAAAGAAGCTTACCAAGAAAGAAGCAGAGCTATTGAAGTTGCTTTGTGAACACCAAGATCAAGTATTAGAGCGTGAACTCATCGCTAATATGATTTGGGGAGATGATAGCTACTTCGTAGGACGCAGCATGGATGTGTTCATTACCAAGCTTCGCAAATATCTCAGCGACGATCCCAACCTCGCCATCGTCAACGTCCATGGCGTAGGCTTCCGCCTAGAAAACCGCGAGTAAAAGCGTCGCGCATTAGGGGATAGGGGTTTGGAGTTAGGAGTTAATTCTCGTCGAAGCCGAGATCATTTGTTCTCGGCACCGCCGAGATCACTAGTCTCTTGTCACTAGTCTCTTGTCACTAGTCTCTTGTCACTTGTCTCTTGTCACTTGTCGTTAAAAAAAAGGGCCGTCTCGTAAAAGACGGCCCTTCCAATTTTAGTACCCCGGGCGGGACTTGAACCCGCACAGTCATTACTGACCGCAGGATTTTCTTACCATCTACACTTTTCAGTGCTTCCGAAGATTCGGAATTTGTGGTCTGGACTTTCTCTTTGCCATATCTAATGAAAGATTTAGGCACTGCCTGTTAAGTCTCTACACCTTCCCCAATTGCTTGGGACTTGGCTCGGGATTACCTGTCTGACGCGTCAGAACGGGCTTCCCCGAATTTAAGCAGTTCTACTCTCTGAATTTCTTCAGAGGCACTCAAATTTTTCTCTTAATATTTCTTGAACGAAATGTGAACTTTAAAAATCACTCGCTCAAAAAATACTTCAAAGAACTCTTAAGTCCTGTGTGTCTACCGATTCCACCACCAGGGCAATACTAAAAAAAATCCCGATCTGCAAACAGACCGGGAGATTCGAGCGAGAAACGAGACTCGAACTCGCGACCCTAACCTTGGCAAGGTTATGCTCTACCAACTGAGCTATTCTCGCTTAACACACTTTTGGGACGGCAAATGTAGCACGGATATTCATTTTGTCAAATTTTTTTCGAAAAAAATTATCTAGCTAAAATCCCTTGATTTTCAAGGTGTTTTACAATAACTGCCACACTTCCTAAATTTTGTTCTACCTGAATACGCGCCGAAGCACCCATTTTTTTGCGCTTTTCATCGTCTTTCAAAACCAAAGACATACGATCTCGCAACCCTATAATATCCTCACCACTCTCGGCCCCACCATTTTCAATGAGCTGAATAGCTTCATCGAATTTGTGATATCGAGGACCAAAGAATAAAGGCATTCCATATACTGCCGCTTCCAATGTATTATGAATTCCTTTTCCAAATCCGCCACCAATCAATGCGACTTGTCCATAATGATAGATTCGTGAGAGCATGCCCATGTTGTCGATCAACAACACACGAGCGCCTTTCGATGCTTCTTTATCCCATTGACTAAATCGCACGATCATCGATCCATAATATTGCTCAATCTCTTTCAAACGTGATTCCTCTATCTCATGCGGAGCGATGATGGCCTTCCAATTAGAATGCTCATCCAATAATTCACGTAGAATCTTTTCCTCAGTAGAATAAGTGCTCCCCCCAATAATGACATTCGTTCCTTCTGCAAACGCTGCTATTTGTGCAATGGGCTGAAAATCCTTCGCAATGGCTTCTACACGATCATAGCGAGTATCACCGCACACGGTGGAGGGCCGATCAGATATACGCTGTAGAAGTAATTGTGAATTTTTATTTTGTAAAAAGAAATGATCCACGCACGAAAAAACCTTGGACCAAAATGCTTTCTGTGAGCCAAAAAAAACGCTGGTCCTCACGAAAAATTCCCGATACAATGAAGAGAGGAATTTGCTCTTTATTTAATTGAAAAAAATAATTCGCCCAATATTCATACTTCACAAAAATTGCTGCACTAGGATTCGCGGCAAGCACAAATTCGCGCGATAGGGAAGGAGTGTCCAAAGGCAAATAACAAATAAAATCCGCTTGATGATAATTCTTTCGAATCTCATATCCGCTCGGAGAAAAGAAGGTGAGCAGTATTCGAATTTCCGGATAATTCGATTTGATAAACTCTATTATCGGACGGCC
>CBDFGG010000006.1:0-678843 GCA_965247015.1 Flavobacteriales bacterium
TATGATTCAGAATATAATACTTGAAACCTTTACTGAAGGTAGCATCATTAACACCAGCCTTTGTGCTGAGCTTCGTGGTTTTTACTTTTCCTTTCTTAAATGTACATGAGTAAACGTGTTTCTCAGTTGCACTCACTTCACTCGAACTGAAATAAACAGTCTGTGTAGACGGCTCAAAGCCATAGAAGTCTATCACATCCCATGCACCCATTGTCAACTGTGTGACGACTTTGCCGGTCATATCAAAGTGATAGAGGTGGTTGTAGCCATTTCGTTCGCTATTCCAAACGAAGCCCGAACCGTCAGCTAAGAATGATAGAGCATCATTCACATCAATGTAGGTATCCGCTTTCTCATCATAGATCGATTTTAGTGCGATGTCAAAAGGCTGAATCTGCGAAAGATCTGTTACTAAGAACTCGAGATGATTTTGATGTCTATTCAAACGCATTACACAAAGCGCATCGTTGTTGTTAGTCCATTTGATACGGGGAATGTAGATGTCGTTATCAGGACCCAAATCTAATCTTCTGTCTGCCGTTGAAAGTACATCATAGACGTGAATAGAGACAGTGCTGTTTACTTCGCCTGCCTTTGGATATTTGAAGGTGTATCTTTCAGGATAAAGTTCTCCATAAATATCCATTCCAAACTCTTTTACCTTTGACTCATCGAATTTGTAATAGGCAATACGGTTACTTTTTGGGCTCCACTGAAATCCTTTATCAAAAGCAAATTCTTCTTCATAAACCCAGTCAGTAGCACCGTTGATGATTTTATTGTTTTCACCATCTCGTGTCACTTGCTCTTCTTTTTTCAATGCAAGATCTACAAAGAAAATATTGTTGTCTCTAACAAAAGCGACCTTACTTCCATCTGGAGAAAATTCGGCCAATCGCTGTTTTCCTTTTCCTTTATCTGAAATGGGCGTAGTCTTTTTGGTAGTGAGATCGTGTACATAATATATAGCATAAAAGCTATGACGATAGATTGATTCTGTTTCAGTCTGAATCAAAAGCTTTGTTTCGTCTTTACTAAATGAATAGTCGTCAATGGCGATGTCGGTATTTCCAAAAATGTCCTTAGCTGTTGCAACTACAGCCACTTTTTCACCAGTTAGATAGCTGTACTTGATAATGGTCGCACCCAGGGCATCTGACTCTTCCAAGACTGTGTAATGATTGCCATCATTCATAGAATTGAGCCCACCATAGAATTCGCCACTAAACTCTGGAGATGCCCAAATGAGTTGATTGGTGAGATTGGATTGAGCGAAAGTGCTTGAAATAGCAAGAAAAAAACTTGCTAATGAAAGTATTGCTTTATTCATAATAGGATATCAATTGGGCCGAATTTAAGGCGTACTCTATCCAATTTCAAAGAAATTGGATAAACGGTGTTAGTTAATTTCATGCCATACCCTGAAATATTTGCGTTTCCATCTGTTCATTTGTTATCATGAGTACACATCATTTCCATTCCATCGAAGAAATAGACATTCATTTTTTTCAAAAAATTCTGGGAGAGCCATTTGTTTTAGTTTCCCAAGAAGACCGTTTGCATTATGGTCACGACGAAACTGAGGATCTCAATTTTCCACCAGATGTAGTATTAAAACCTTCTTCAACTGCTGAGGTCAGCGAGGTGATGAAGTACTGTTTTGAGAAAAATATATGTGTTACTCCACTCGGTGCAAGGACAGGATTAAGCGGTGGAGCCTTATCTATTCATGGTGGAGTTGGTTTGTCAATGGAGCGATTTAACCAGATATTAGAAATAGACGATAAGAACTTGCAAGTACATGTGCAGCCAGGAGTGATTACACAGGTACTTCAAGAAACAGTGGCTAAACAAGGACTATATTATCCTCCAGATCCAAGTAGTAGAGGAAGTTGCTTTATTGGTGGAAACCTAGCGGAGAATGCTGGTGGCCCTCATGCTGTTAAGTATGGAGTGACGAAAGATTTTGTATTGAATCTTGAAGTGGTCCTGCCGAATGGAGAAGTCATTCATACAGGAGCTAATACTCTAAAGAATTCAACAGGATATAATCTCACTCAGTTGATGGTAGGTAGTGAAGGTACATTGGGCATCATTACAAAGGCTGTATTGAAACTTATTCCCAAACCAAATCATGATATTTTAATGCTTGTTCCATTTAGCTCAGCTGAAAAGGCTTGTGCGGCGGTAAGTGCTATTTTCAGAGCTGGTATAACGCCGAGTGCTCTTGAATTTATGGAGCGTGATGCGATTGATTGGACACTCAAATTTGTAGATGATATTCAGTTACCAATTGGAGAGGAAGTACAAGCACATTTACTGATAGAGATTGATGGAAATCATTTGGAAATGATGATGAAAGATTGTGAAGTCATCATGGAAGTTGTACAAGAGTTTGATGCGGGCGAAATATTATTTGCAGATGACCAAACTCAAAAAGATAAGCTATGGAAATTGAGAAGAAGAGTGGGAGAGGCCGTAAAATCAAATAGTGTATATAAAGAAGAAGATACAGTTGTTCCAAGATTTGAACTTCCAACATTATTAAAAGGTGTGAAAGAAATAGGCCAGCGCTATGGCTTTCAGTCGGTGTGTTATGGACATGCAGGTGATGGAAATTTGCATATCAACATTATTAAAGGAGCATTGAGTGATGAAGTTTGGAATGAACAACTTCCAATTGCCATAAAGGAAATTTTTGAATTATGTGTTAGACTCGGAGGCACCTTAAGTGGAGAGCATGGAATAGGTTGGGTACAAAAAGAATATATGCCTATTTCATTTTCTGAAGTAGAGTTGTATTTAATGAGATCAATTAAGCACGTTTTTGACCCAAAAAATATCTTAAATCCTTCTAAGATTTTCCCTCAAACCCCTTAATCTCCCAGATGTTCAAAAAAATTGTTGCTCGAAACTTTTGATTTAGAATAGCTTTCCAATTCTACATCGAAAATTCGTTAAAATCATGTTATCAAAAATCCCATTCCAGAATATTCTCGTATATTTGCATTGTATTTAGGTAGTGTACCTTAATACACATAAAGAGTTAGTTGAGTTGAGCCGTCCTGGCTCAAAACAATTACGATAGTTTTTAGTTTTTCAGTTTAAGCCATTAAGTCCCGCCAACGAGGTGGGACTTTTTGGTTATATACGTTTCGTTTTCTTCATCTATTTTAGCCACCTAAATTTTTAGCCTTGAAAAGAGTAGTAATCGTAGGAGGTGGCGCGGCTGGTTTTTTTACAGCAATCAATCTCAATCTCCCATCGGACGTAGAGATTCTGGTTTTAGAAAAATCAAATAAATTACTCTCTAAAGTAAAAGTGAGTGGAGGCGGGCGATGCAATGTCACTCATGCTTGCTTTGATCCAAAGGAGCTTTCTACATTTTATCCTAGAGGAAGAAAAGAACTTGTAGGACCTTTCCATTCATTTCAATGCGGTGATACGTTTGACTGGTTCGAGAAGCGCGGCGTATCCCTTAAAATCGAAGATGACGGTCGTGTGTTTCCCAATACAGATAGCTCACAGACCATTATCGATTGCTTTTTGAAAGAGGCAAAAGAGAAAAATATTAAAATCGAACTTCAAACGGGTATTCAAAAACTTGTACCGAATGGTAACGAATGGAATGTGTTAACATCCAACGGAAATACTATACCATGCACTCATGTCGTAATGGCCGCTGGAAGCAGTCCACAAATTTGGGAAATGCTGCAAGAACTCGGAGTGAAAATGATTCACCAAGTTCCATCTCTTTTCACTTTCAACATAAAAGATTCAAGAATTGAAAGTCTTGCTGGTTTGTCTACAAAATATGCAGAGGTTTCTATTCCATCTATTAAAATGGAATCGGATGGACCAATGCTCATCACGCATTGGGGATTGAGTGGGCCAGGTATTTTAAAGCTATCGGCTTGGGCTGCACGTGAATTGGAAGTGAAAAAATATAAGTTTGATATTGTAGTTAATTGGTTAGGCAACGATTCAAAGGACAGTTTGATTGAGCGTTTTAAAAACTTGAGGTCTACTGACCCCCGTCGATTAGTTCATTCTTACAGCCCTGTTGATTTGCCTGCTAGACTGTGGCAATCGCTCATTTCTCCTTATGTCTCGAATGATTTGAAGTGGGCAGACATAAATAATAAAGCCATCGAATCAATTGCTTCAGAACTTTGTCAAGGCATATTTAAAGTAGACGGAAAATCTACTTTCAAAGATGAGTTCGTAACAGCCGGTGGCGTTGATTTGGCGGACGTAGAATTTAAAACAATGGAATCCAAACAGTTTAAAGGTCTTTATTTTGCTGGAGAAGTACTAAATATTGATGCGGTTACGGGAGGGTTCAACTTCCAGGCAGCTTGGACGACATCTATTCTGTGTGCAAAGTCTATTTCAAATGCATTGGTCTCTGAAAAATCCTATTAGCTTTGCCATATAAACCCAAGACCTTATGTCAAATAATTTGTTGAAAGGAAAGAAGGGCATTATTAGTGGTGCCCTCAATAGCAAGTCAATCGCATGGAAAGTAGCGGAGATCGCTCATGAGCAAGGTGCAGAAATCGTTCTAACGAATGCTCCAATTGCAATGAGAATGGGCGAGATCAATGAACTTGCTACCAAAATCAACGCTCCGGTTATCGCAGCTGATGCTACCAATGAGCAAGACTTAGATAATCTTTTCGAAAAATCAATGGAACACTTCGGAGGTAAAATTGATTTTGTTTTGCATAGCATTGGAATGTCTCCTAATGTTAGAAAAGGTCGTCACTACACTGATTTAAATTATGAATGGTATAAGCAAACATTAGATGTGAGTGCAACAAGCTTGCATAAAATGTTGGCAACCGCGTATAAAAAAGATGCTATTAATGAATGGGGTTCTGTTGTGGCATTATCGTACATCGCGGCTCAACGTATTTTCCCAGATTACAATGATATGGCTGACGCTAAGTCATTGCTTGAAAGCATCGCTCGTAGCTTTGGTTATCACTATGGCACAGCGAAGAAAGTACGTATCAACACCATTTCTCAATCTCCAACAGTAACTACTGCAGGTAGCGGAGTAAAAGGTTTTGATGGTTTCATCAACTATTCAGAAGCAATGTCTCCACTTGGAAATGCTGATGCAGAAGCTTGCGCGCATTATTGTGTTGCATTGTTTAGTGACTTGACGCGTTATGTTACTATGCAGAATCTTTTCCATGATGGTGGATTCAGCGTTACAGGTGTTACTCAAAACGTTGTAGAAAGATTTGCTACTGACGCAGAATAATATTTTTGATCAATAAAGAAAAACGCCCCGAAGGGGCGTTTTTTTATTTTATAAAAGCTCGTCTGAAACTGCTTACAAGAATTTCTAATGCGTCATCCGGTTTATCCAGTCGGAATGGAGGTCCATAAGGAGTCTTGTTCACATCAATGATAAATATTCGGCCGTCTGTATGACGCAGCACATCAAATTCGCAGAACTGTACTTTCATTGCACGTGCAAATGCTAGTATCATTTCTTGTTCTGAGGTGCTTAAAATTTCATTTGTTTTGTGGAAAGTGGAGTAGCTGACTTCATTGGTAAAACGCACTTCCATCTTCTTGTATTTTTTATAAACACAAGGAATCTCCTCGCCGATGACGGGCACTCTGAAATCCACAACCAACTCATCATTGAATTGATTATCAATGAGTAATTGATAGACACTTCCTTCTTTACTACTCGATAATGGGCAATGAACGATTTGCCCGTCATGGAGGGCATTGGTATCGCTTTTTTGCACCGCGATTCCGGAATATTTCGTTGGATCGATGAATGTATTATATCCAAATACTTCTTGGTGAATGCGATCTACTTTTTGTTTTGAAATATCATCACAATCAACATTTATAATATCGTTTTTATAAATTCTGCGAATGTGTGATGTGTCGCCATGAGTGATATCTTCAAAATAAATAACCAAATCAGGATTTGAAATGGCTTTGTTTGTAAGACGATATCCTAGATGATTCGCTATTTTGAAAATAGTAGTTTTCTTACTCGGGAAGTCTGGATAGACTACTATCGATTTCAGCGGGCCTCCGTTCTTCAATCGTTTTCGGAAATCTGTCCAAGCAAATTTCAAATCTTTTCCAATGACCTCTAGCCAAGAAGTTCTAGGGTGATAGTTATTTCTCCAGCCTTTTTTTTGATTGCTCATTTTTTCTTGGCTGTTACAAATTGGGTGATGAAATCATTGGATAGATCTCCTCTGGCAGGTGAATATTCACGACCATAAAAAATAATTTGTAGATGGAGCTTGTTCCAAAGTTCTTCTGGGAAAAGCTTTTTAGCATCTTTTTCTGTTTGCTCCACATTTTTTCCATTGGTTAATTTCCATCTTGTCATCAATCGATGAATGTGGGTATCAACAGGAAATGCGGGAACACCGAATGCTTGGGCCATTACTACGGATGCCGTTTTGTGCCCTACACCGGGGAGTTCTTCTAAGGCCTCGAAGGAAGCAGGAACCTCTCCATTATATTTTTCAATCAGCATTTCAGAGAGACGATGAATGTTTTTGCTTTTCGCAGGCGAGAGTCCACATGGTCGCACAATGTTTTCAATATCGGCAACGCTCAACTTCACCATATCAAACGGATTATTGGCTAACTTGAAAAGATGTGGGGTGACTTTGTTCACTCGCTCATCTGTGCATTGTGCCGATAGTAATACAGCAATTAATAAGGTGAACGCATCCGTGTGATCCAACGGGATTGGAGTAGTGGGATATAGTCTTTCAAGTTGTTCAATGACGTAAGCCGCCTTTTCTTTTTTGGTCATAATGTCTATCGATACTTGGTCTCTTTTTTCATGTCTTTGGTTAGAATCATGGTATAGTACCAGCCATTCATACGAATATCAATAATATTTTTTTGATCACTGAAATGCTCCATCCAGCCATCGTGTTCTACAGAAATTACATTCGCTGCATCAGGAAATTGGAATTCCATATAAACATGCGTCAGATCTGGGGCCACCTCTTTTCCTATGTATTTAAATGAAATGGGTTGACTATTGATTTGCACCTTCATGTGTTTTTGAAGGTATTCGAAAATATACATGTTAGCATTGATGTCTTCATTCGCTTCGCCGAGATGCAGGACTTGGCCGGTTGGTGAAACAGCTTTTTCCAAATCATCAGTAAATATCTTGCAAGTGACTTCATAAATGCCAGTTCTAGCATTGTATTCAATGATGTTATTGGTCACATAGAACTTGTGCGGTAGAAATGCCGCCAAGGGAATGAGCATAAGAAAGAACAGAAACTTCTTCATGGTGATAAATGCGTTGGCAAGTTTACGATTGAAATATACAACAATTGAACCTGTAAGAGTAATTTTGACACATGTCAAGCATATTAACTAGTGAGCAAATAGCAGCAGCTCAAAGGCTCATTCAACAAAGCGGTTCGATTGTTATCACCAGTCATAAATCACCGGATGGTGATGCGGTGGGTTCGAGCCTAGCTTTATATCATTTGATGAAAGCTTTAGGAAAGGAAAATGTTCGTGTCATTCTACCAGATGCCGCGCCAGACTTTTTGCATTGGGTGCAAGGTTATGGAGATATCATTTTTTTTGATCAAAACGAAACTGAAGCCACCGATTTAATCAACGCGGCCGATCTTGTTTTTTGTGCCGACTATAATTTATTGACTCGTACTGGTGAGAAAATGGGAGCAGTGATGAAAGCCGCTGCCCGTCCTAGTATTTTAATAGACCATCACCAGCAACCAGAGGATTTCCCAGTAGTTCTTTACAGCGATACTTCGGCATGTAGCACATGTGAAATGGTGTTTAGATTTACCGATCAGTGTGGCTGGAGAAAGAGAATTTCACTAGCTATGGCAGAGGCGATTTATTTGGGAATTATGACCGATAGCGGATCATTTAGATTTCCATCTGTAAGTCCTGAAACCCATGAAATCGTAGCATATTTAATGGAGCAAGGCTTGGATCACGCGCGCATCCATCGTGAAGTCTATGACACCAATTTATTGGATCGATTAAAACTTGTAGGATATGCGTTGAGTGAAAAACTAGAAGTGATTGATGAAGCAGCAACTGCTATCATTTGGTTGACGAATGAAGAATTAATTCGCTTTAAACACCGTCAAGGCGATACGGAAGGACTCGTCAATCAAGCATTATCTATTAAAGGTGTTAAGATGGCCGTTTTCCTAAGGGAGGGAAATAATGAGGTAAAACTATCTTTCCGTTCCAAGAATACATTTGATGTGAATCAATTTGCCAGAAAAAGTTGGAATGGAGGAGGGCACAAGAATGCAGCAGGTGGTTCAACATGCGAAACTATTCCAGACGCATTGAAGCGATTGAAGGAAGAAGTGAGGGCAGTTAAAAATGATATATTAGCATCATGAGAATAATTCCGTTTTTGATAGTGGTATTGATGAGTTGCAATGGTTGCAGAGAGCAGCGCGAATCACAAGAAGTAATTACTCAGGATCAATTAATGAAGGATTTAGTAGCGCATAACAAAGCCTTACATGAAGAAGAGATTCAATTGATTGATGATTTTATTGCTACGCAAAACTGGAAAATGACCACTACAGGTACGGGACTACGCTATTGGATATATGAACCAGGTTCAGGAACGCAAGCCAAACTAAACGATGTTGCAAGCATTAAATATATCGTGAGTAAGTTTGATGGTACAGAACTTTATAGATCTGACTTTTCAAAGCCAAGCCAATTTTTAATTGGACAGGATAATGTGGAAAGTGGTCTTCATGAAGTAATATTACTAATGAAAGTTGGAGACAAGGCGAAAGTAATATTGCCTAGTCACTTAGCATTTGGGCTGACGGGTGATTCAAAAAAAGTCGCTCAAAGTATGCCTCTTTTGTATGATCTTGAACTTGTAGCTTTAGACTAACCACAATGAAATTTCAATCAATATTTATTGGTGTTTTTGCAACGTTAATCGCTGCCTCAATTGCTTCCTGTGAAGGGAAACATCCGGAATATCTTGATTTAGGAGACGGACATTATAAGAAGCTATTAGCACTCGGCGATGATCAAGGTAATGCTGTAATATCATCCTATTTTGCGCTTCAAGTCACTCTTTTTCCAGATTCATTGGGAAATCAAAAAGGAACATATCTCTTGGTTCATCCAGAGGAATTGTATAAATATTTTCCTCATGAAAGTTTGTTGAAAGACATTAACCAAATGAAACAAGGAGAGATTAGTAGATATATTCTTCCTGGCAAAGAGTCACATCTACTTTTTATTGCTGATTCTGCTGAGCTTGTGAATAGAGCGGAAGTGGAGTATGAGGTTAGAATGGAAAAGCGCTTTGCATCAGATGATAATATTTGCGAGTATTTCATGCATAAAGCACAAGAAGACATGATGGATGAAATCGATGCCATCAAGCTTTGTCAAAGTACTAAAAACATGGAATGGCTTGATTACGGCAAAATTTCAATGGCTTGGATTAATAAAACGGAAGGAGATAGTATCAAGGCTGGAGATGAAATAACGATAGAGTACAATACCTATTGGTTGGATGGAACACGGAAGGACTCATTGACCAATATGCAAACTGCTTTTGGTAAGCCCGGTCAAATGATTCCTGGAATGCAATATGGAATTTCATTGATGCGTGCTGGCGAACGTGCACTCGTTTATATGCCTTCAAGTCTCGCATTTGGTGAGGATGGCAGCCAAACAGGAATCATACCTCCTAAAACTCCAATCTACTTCGATATCAACGTTCTTGAGGTGAAAAAAAATAAATAATTCATTGATTTAGAAACAACTTAAGGGTGAATTTCGTTTCAAGTAAAAGTGATCGCCTTGAAACATTATCTCTTCACCCTATTTCTGCTTGCGGGCCTACTGGCTCGTACCCAAGATAATTTGGGTATCGCAGGAAGTTCGAGGTCTCCAGTTAATACTCTTCTAAACAACCCTTCCACTATTGTCGATTCAAGGGCTTTCATTGATATTCAACTTTTCGGGGTTAGTACGTTCGCAAGAAACAACTTCGTTTTTCTTCCAGGTGGGTCATTAAATCGCCAAGCTTTAAGTGAACTACAAGAGCCTGGATATAATCTTGGTAAGTCTGATTATAGAGCCTATGCAGATATTGCAGTAGGTGGGCCTTCATTTACGTTTGCAGTTAAAAAACATGCATTTGCTGTTTTCTCGAACGTTCGTTCGGTCACTGATGCTCGAGGAATTGACGAAGAGCTTGGAAACTATCTTATTGAGGGGTTTCAGTTTGCACCACAAATGGGCGTTCTTCAGCAATCAAAAAATTTAAGGACGCATTCCCTAAATTGGGCCGAGCTCGGATTTACCTACGGAACAATTATCAGCGCTAGAGGGGATATGATTACACAAGGGGCGATCTCAGTGAAGAGGCTTTGGGGTATAGCAGGAATCGGTCTGCGTATCGATGATTGGACATATGTTGTTAGGGATAGCAGCAGTTTGGAAACTCAAACATTTAGTGGTGAATACGGTTTCAATGATCCATTGCGCGATGGTTTTTCTTGGAATAATGGAACTGGTTATTCCACTGATCTTGGAATTACTTTCAAGCAGCGCTTTAAATCTTCAGAGGGCTATACGCCTTATGATCCATGCACTGATGGTGATTACCGTTATCGACTTGGCTTTTCATTATTAGATATTGGAAGAATCAAATTCAAGTCTCCTTCTTACAGAAACATTTTTAATGAAACGGAGCAAAATGAATGGCAAGACTTTTCAAATACACAAATTGAAGATCTATCCGGAATAGATAGTTTGTTGACGGAAGGCCTTGGTGCGGCTCAAAACAATTCAGATACGCGACCTTTCACAATGATGTTACCAGGTGCGTTTTCTGCACAGTTTGACTATAATCTTGGAAGAGGATTTTATATATATTCAGTCGTGACAGCTGGAATTCCGTGGCAGAATAGGCTAGGGGTGCAGCGGGCATCTTATATCGGTATTGCTCCACGTTGGGAGAAAAAACGATTTGAAATATCAGTTCCTGTCACCATACATGAATTTAGGCAGCCGATGGCAGGATTAGCATTAAGGTTCAATAGTCTTATTATCGGAAGCGATGATTTGCTTTCTATCGTTCGCAAAAAAGATATATATGGTGCCGATTTTTATCTTTCTCTAAAAATCACACTTTTCAAACATTGGAAATGCGGTGATAAGAAAAACAAAAAACAACCTAAGGTACGCCGCCAAGGTTTCGAACCAGTTCCATGTCCGAGTTGGTAAGTTCTATTTATTTCGAAAAATAAATAGGGTATCTAAAAGCGCTTTGTTCGTAGTGTGGTGAGTGTCTATAGATCCAGTATAACTGCGCCCAGTGTTCTTGCATTTCGGGATCATTCTTCAAGGCATCTTCAAACTCCGCTTTCAAAGTTGGATTTTCATTGAGGTATTGTGCTGCCATTTCTTCAAACACATAATCACTAAACCATTCCTTTTGCTGAAGTACGCTGTCGAAGAAATTCCAACTAAAGAAGCTGTCTACCGAACGTGGCTCAAGGGTTTCAATGATGTATCGAAGCCCCGGTTGATCGGTAGGAACTATATAGTCTCCTTCGAAAAAAAGGATTTTCATCTTCTCCTCTCGCGCTTGGACACCAGAATGCACATAGTGCCCTTCATAGGGCTTTTTACTTGTCGACTCTCCATGTAAGTAATATCCACTAACTTCAAATGTCGTGTCCTTTTGAATTCGGATTAATTGAATATCATTCAGTTTTAATCTTTCTACTACCTCACTCCACGCTTGAGGAACGAAATAATATTTTGGGACGTCAATTGTAATTTCAGGAGTATAGCTTCTGAAGTGTGGAATTGATTTTACAAATGGTTTGTTACGATCGTATCTCAATCTTGTGCCATTTCCAACTAATGAATTTTCATAGATGGCTTCGTATCCTTTGAAACGGAAAGTTTCTTTCTTAAGCGTATCCAATTTAAAGTTGAGAGGGTATTTATTGATCGAAGTCCATTCTTTTATCGCTTTTTCTTTTTGATCAATGATTCTTGCATTGTTTTCATAGACATATTCCAACATGCATTTGAAAAAATAATATGTTGATTCAACCCTTTGATGGTAGGGTTTCAACATGTGGGTCTCTGTAATAAAACCCAGCGTTTGAAATAGGGCAGTGTAGCCACTTGCAAAACGTGGTGTTTCTAGAAAATCTGCTATGCCTGTTTCTGGAATATCACCCATATGATTAACGTATGGACTCATTTCATAGCCTGTTTGAGCCATTCTTTCAAATAACTCAGGCTCCATTTGATTCTTCAGAAATTGCGCTTGAGATCCGCCCAGTTTATTTGCTTGGGTTGAGATAAGCGTCATTACATATTGATAATCTGCTCCGTTACTAACGTGGGTGTCTATAAAAATATGAGGTTTGACCAAATGGAAAATTTTGCTGAATGATTTTGCATTTTCACTATCACATTTTATAAAGTCTCGATTGAGATCAAGGTTTTTAGCATTTCCTCGAAAGCCGTACTCGATAGGGCCGTTTTGATTAGTGCGGCTATATCCGTTACGAATAAAAGACCCATCGATATTATAAATTGGAATGATACAAATAATAGCGGAGTCCAATAAATGATGTAGCTTATTTGAAGGTTCTAAGATTTCACGACTAAAATTAATAGATGCGTCAACACCATCGGGCTCTCCAGGATGAATGGCATTATTAATTAATATGACTGTTTTTTTTGGGTTGAATTTCGTTGGGTCAAATTCTTTCTCCTTATTAATCACGAATAAATGCAAGGGCTTTCCAATGTCGGTTTTCCCCATTTCTTGAAGAAGGGCAATATCGCTTGACTCATCTATATTGGAAAACAATTGGATGCAATCTTGCCAAGTGACTGTAGTATTGCCTGTGAATGCATCGTGTTGGCTCGAAGCATTTATACCAATTAATGTGACTGCTAATAAAAGAAAATGTCTCATTGTATAAAACTACAAGATTTGGTATAGATGTGTATGCTTGTTTATCATAAATTTAGACCGTGAAGATCGATTTTTCCCCGAATAGCAAGATTAAACCTGTCAAAGGAAATGTGCTCTTATCTGAGCCATTTTTGAATGACCCTTATTTTAAACGCACCGTCGTGCTTCTTTGTGAACACAATCACGAAGGATCATTCGGTTTTGTTTTGAATAATTATATCGATGTAGAACTCGATCAAATAATGGAGGAGATGCCTCATTTTCCAACACGTATAAGCATTGGGGGGCCGGTGAGAAATTCAAATTTGTACTATATCCATTCTTTAGGAGATGAGATAAAAGAAAGTGTAGAGATTATGCCCGGAATCTATATGGGAGGTGATTTTGATCATTTGAAAAAAATGCTCATCGCAGGAAAATTGGAGAAAGAAAATGTTCGCTTTTTCGTTGGATACAGTGGTTGGTCAGCAGATCAATTGCAAAGTGAAATTGAAAGTAACTCTTGGTTTGTAACCAATGTAGATAAAGAGACAGTCATGAATACAGCAATAGAAGACTTGTGGAAAGTAATCATGAAACAACAAGGCAAGCAGGGTGAGTTAATTGCCAATCTGCCTGAAGATCCTAGTTTGAACTAATCATAAGATTAAAAAAAAAGTCCCGATTTCATCGGGACTTTTTTGTTTATCCTAAGAAAGGATATTTATAATCTCTTGGAGGACTGAATGTTTCTTTAATCGTACGTGGAGAAACCCAACGAAGAAGGTTGAGATATGAACCCGCCTTATCATTTGTTCCACTTCCACGTGCACCACCGAAAGGTTGCTGCCCAACGACAGCACCAGTTGGCTTGTCATTGATGTAGAAGTTTCCTGCGGCGTTTTCAAGTACTCTCGTTGCCTGATCAATAGCGTAGCGATCATTAGATAAAATGGCCCCTGTAAGCGCATACTCGCTCGTTTCATTCACAAGGTGGAGTGTATCTGCCCAAAGCTCATCTTCATAAACGAAGATGGTCATGATCGGACCGAAAATTTCCTCACACATTGTTCTGAACTTAGGATTAGTAGTGACAACAACTGTTGGTTCGATGAAATAACCTACGCTACCGTCATAATTACCACCAGCAATGATTTCAGCATCCTTTTGCTCTTTGATATAATCAATATATCCTGAGATTTTTGTGAATGCTTTTTTATCAATCACTGCATTAATGAAGTTTGAAAAATCGTCAGGACTTCCCATTTTGAATGACTTCAAATCTGCAACGATTTTTTCTTTAACAGCCGGCCAAATTGATTTTGGAATATATCCACGACTAGCAGCGCTACATTTTTGACCTTGGAATTCAAACGCACCTCTTGTAATTGCAGTGGCTACTTCAAGCGGGTTCGCAGAATGATGTGCTACAATGAAATCCTTACCTCCTGTTTCACCAACAATGCGAGGATATGCTTTATAGATATCAATGTTGTTCCCAATTTCTTTCCATAAACTCTTGAAAACACTGGTTGATCCAGTGAAGTGAATACCGGCAAACTGAGGATGCTTAAATATCACATCACCCATTTCTTGACCACTAGCAGTGACCATATTAATGACCCCCGGAGGAACACCTGCTGCTTGGAAAAGTTCCATGATCACCTGAGCACTGTAAATTTGAGTTTCCGCTGGTTTCCAAACCACAACGTTACCCATCAAGGCTGGAGCAACACTCAAGTTGGCTGCAATACTTGTAAAGTTGAAAGGAGTTAAGGCAAACACAAATCCTTCAAGAGGACGGTATTCCATACGATTCCACATACCTGGTAACGAACCTGGCTGATCTTGATAGATCTGCTGCATATAGGCTACATTAAATCGTAAGAAGTCGATTAATTCGCACGCAGCATCAATTTCTGCTTGAAAAGCATTTTTGCTTTGCGCAAGCATAGTAGCCGCATTCATCTTTGCTCGGAAAGGACCGGCAAGCAGATCAGCAGCTTTCAAAAATATACTAGCACGATGTTCCCATGATAATTGAGACCAGCGCTCTCTTGCCTCTAGGGCTGCGTCAATAGCTGCAACAACATTTTCCTTGCTTCCATAATTATAATGGGCAATCACTTTCGCATGTTCATGCGGTGTAATTAGTGGTCGCTTATTTTCAGTGCGAACCTCATGACCTCCGATATACATTGGAATGTCAATCGCTTTCTGATCGTAAAGGGCTTTGTATGCTTTAAGCAATTCTTCCTTTTCAGGGCTACCCGGAGCGTAGCTCTTCACAGGCTCATTAATAGGGAAGGGGACGTTGTAAACTCCTTTTGGCATAATTGTAATTTTGGTCAAAGTTAACCACGCATCACAATTAACCAAGGCAACCTATATCACATTTACAACTTATTAATTGTAAAATATCTCAAAACCATACTTCCCTAAAGATTCACCCTTTAATTCGATTGAACATTTCCCTTTGTTCACCTGAATGGTTGATGGTCCAAAGAAGGACTCTTTCTTCAATTCATTTTCTACAAATGGCCAATCAAAGATGATGTTCTTAGATGCTGAACTTCCACCTTTCATAAATACAACTATGGCTGTTTCACCAAGATAATTTCGAGCAAAGACCAACGTCGAGGCGTCTTTGTATAAAGGAACTAATTCGCCATAAGTAAACGCTAGATTGGATCTTCTAAGTTGGATAAGTTTCGAAGAAATATCGCGCAGATTTTTCTGATTATCATTCCAATCTTGGAATTTCATCATTCGTCTATTATCAGGATCGTTGCCACCCGGCAAACCAATCTCATCTCCATAATAAACGCATGGTATTCCTGGTGTGGTCATTAGAAATGCTTGTAGGGCTGCCATTTTATTAAAACCAACTTCTCCTTGATTTTGAATATCTCTTGTCCAACCAGCGAGCTTGGCATCTTCAGAAAATTTGACACTACCGTCGGCATAGGATATAAAGCGTGCTCTATCTTGGTTTCCAGTAATATTTCCCATCAAATGATGGTGGCCATAAGTAGTTAAACTTTCATTCAAAACACGCTCTAGATTATCAAATGATGTCTCATCTTTTGCAAAGGCATCCACAATGGCGTCATACAAGTTAAAGTCAAATTGTGCGTCTAACTGCCCGTTGGTGATATAAGACGAAATCAATTCTGGTGAACCGTAGGTTTCACCTATCTGAAATAGTTTTTTCTTACTATTCGTTTTTACTTTCTTCGTCAATTCTTCCCAAAACTCAGTTGGAATGTGCTTGGTGGCATCGTGTCTAAATCCATCTAAGTCATAATTAGTTACCCAGTACATGGCAGTATCAGTAAGAGCACTCACTACTTCTGGCTTTGAAAAATCCCAGGTTGGTAAAAATTTATCGAACCAAGTAGTTAGTCGGTGTTCATCCCATCTTTCGGTATTCAAGGTCCCGTCTGGAAGGTATAATTGTGTGGTCCACTCAGGGTGCTGCTTGTACAAAATATGATCTTGGTGAACGTGGTGAGCTACATAATCAAGGATCACATTGATCCCGTTTTCATGAGCTAGATCTATTAACTCTCTAAAAGCTTTTTCATCGCCAAATCGGTCATCAATTTTGGTAAGTGCCGTTGGCCAGTAGCCATGATAAGCACTGAATGTGCTTTTGGTGCCTTTATCCCAAAGACCCCAGGCCCCCTCGGCATTGCGCGAAATAGGGGAGATCCAAATGGTGTTGATGCCTAAGTTTTGGAAATAGCCGTCTTTTATTTTTTGTGTAATGCCTTGCAAATCTCCGCCTAGGTTATTGGCCTGTGGTTTAATGGCTGGATCCAACGTGGGGCGATTATTAGTACTGTCGCCATCCATGAAACGATCTACCATCATGAAGTACATAACGGATGAATGTAAGTCTTCTCTTTTTAAATCAATGCTTTGTTGAATCGGACGGCCATTCTGAAGAGGAATCAACAAATCATTAGTTCTTTTCGAACCATTATCTGCATAAAAGCGAACGAACGTTCGTTCGGTTTTTTCAACAGAATTAGGGATTACAATAAAAGCTCTTTCCCCATTTCGCTCTACCGTAATTAAACGATTTTCTAGATATGCAAGAATGTTCTTTAGCGAAGCCGCAGCCTTCACATAAATGGTGTCTTGAGAAGGAGCAAGTGATTGTAGAAGCTCTACTTTTTCATTTTCAATACCTACAATAAAATAGTTATTGAGGCCACCAAGGCCATTGTCCATGGTGTTAGGATTGGTTTTATCTAAATTTTCTTTTCCATCCACCCATACGCGATAAGGGTAACGACCAGGAGTAAGTTTGAATGTTTTAGTCCATCCCTTAGCGGTCTTAGCCAAACTATCTGCTTTATAATTCCATCCATTGACGCTGCCTGCGATACCTACAGTCTTAGCATCTAAATCACTATTGTAAGTAAATGTATACGCCAACTTCTCACTCTTGAATAAAGGAATGTCGTGTTGAACTCCTTTGTAAACGAGCGTTAAGTTTGCAACAGGTGAAGGCACAAGCTCGTTTGGAATGATGATCTTATTGTCTTTTATTTCTAGCTTTTTCCCACTAATAGAAGCGCTTTCAAGTCCACTAACGTCAGGAAAAAAATCTGAAATTTTTATCTCCGTGGTTTCATCCGATAGCTTAATGGGTTGAGCATTACCTATGATGTAGCTCTTCAAATCAATAGAACTTTGCTGTTCTTTGTTAGAGCATGAAAACAGAAGTCCTGCCGCTAGGGTGTATATGAATATGCGTTTCATTAATTGGGATTGTATTGAATGGATAGCATGCGGTCTTTGCCTTGCATATCTTGATAGAGATGAATGTTTTTTACAGGGTATTTTTCTGCCAGTTTTCTCATTTCTACTCCTTTCGACTCATGAATTTCGAAGTAGATTTTTCCCTCAGGTTTTAAAATCTGAGGCATAATATCTAATATTCTTCTATAAAATAATAATGGGTCTGTGTCAGGAACAAAGAGGGCTTGATGGGGTTCGTGTTTCAAAACTTGGTCTGACATTTCTGATTTGTCAGAGTCTAAAACATACGGTGGATTAGAAACAATGATATCAAAAGGGCCATGGAGAGGGTAGGAGTGAAGGATATCACATTTTTCGAATTGAATATGCGTCTCGTTCAATCTTGCATTTTGCTCTGCGGTATTCAATGTATTCACCGAAACATCCAGTGCACTCACTTTCCATTGAGGGCGAATTTTTTTCAAAGAAATGGCAATGCATCCACTACCGGTGCCTATATCAAGGATATCAGAATTATCAATGTCATTTTCCGTAATGATGAGTTTTACCAACTCTTCTGTTTCTGGTCGTGGAATGAGCACTGATGGATTAACACGCAACTTTAGACCAAAAAAATCAACAGTTCCAACAACATATTGAATAGGCTCACCTTGCTTTAATTTCTTCAAATTGAAATGCAAAGCAAGAATCTCAGACTCCGAGAGTCGAGAGGATTTATTCATGATGAGGTCAGCACGATTCCAATTCTTAAGGTCATGAAATAACCATTGAATGGTATTTTGTCGCTCGCGCTCTTCGTAAATGGGGGACAATTCCTGCTCTAAGTAATCAAGAAAAGTTGAAACAAGATTGTCCCTAAGTTTATCATTCATAATTCATTAGTTACTTCACGAACACTTGGTAGCCGTAAGCTGGGAGCTTCACATCTCCTCTAGAATAAATACTGAATGTTTGATTATTGAAGATACTTAAGAAATCACCAGAGGGAAGATCCTCTACAAAATCGATTTTCTGTGGTTTATCGCTAAAGTTGAGAAGCACTACCACTTCATTGTTATCTACTTTACGAGAAAATGCATAAATGATGTCGTCATTTGATGTTTTAATTCTTTTGGCCTTTCCTCCGTGCTCACCATTCCAAAGTGCTTTATTATTCTTATGTGCATTCAGCAGTTTTCCATAAAAGTCTTGATATTTATAGCCATTCCAGTTGATGGTATCCTTATCAAAGAATCTGTAGCGATGAGGCTTTCCATCTGGATATTGCTCTCCACCTTCTTGTCCAGAATATACCAAAGGCATTCCTGTTAATGTGAAAGCCAATACATCAAATACTTGACGAGCCTTTCCAAGTCGCTCATTACCCGTACCGTTCCAAGTATTTTCATCATGGTTGGTTGTAAAAGTCATGCGATAAGCATTCTTTGGAAACGCTGTGTCTTGCTTTGAGAGATAAGTATCAATATCGTTGAGTGATTTTTTCTTTGCAGCAATATCGTTCATTAGGCCATTGAATTCCCAAGAATAACTCATGTCAAATGCCTTCAAATGATGTTCTTTCATTTCGGCTTCAGCAAGCATGAAAACGGGCTTGATACTGTCCAACGCGGCTCTTGTATCATCCCAAAAATCAGTAGGCACCATCATGGCCACGTCGCATCTGAATCCATCGATATCGCAATCTTTAACCCAATACTTCATTGCATCAATCATTGCTGCGCGCATCTCAGGCTTGTCGTAATTTAAATCAGCAACATCGCTCCAATCTGCCACCGGAGGAATAGGCTTGCCTGCTGTATCCAGAGTGTACCAATCCAAATGTTGTTGTGTCCAAACGGCATCGAATGATGTATGATTCGCCACCCAATCGATGATTACTTTCATCCCGCGAGCATGGGCGCTTCTTACGAGACTTTTAAAATCTTCAACGTTCCCAAACTCAGGATTAACGCCTTTATAATCGCGCACACTGTAGTAGCTACCACGACTTCCTTTTCTATTTAATTCTCCAATGGGATGAATTGGCATCAACCATAAAATATCTACTCCCATGCTATCTAATCGAGGTAAATCTCTTTCAAAAGCAGCAAATGTTCCCTCAGGAGTGTGTTGACGAATATTCACTTCATAGATGGTAGCATTGGCAGCCCATTCTGGATGTCTTAACACTTTAGTTTCAGAATGGCCAGCAAGGTTTGCCGTCGCTGTGCTGTCTGGTGCAGACTTCATTCCGCACGACTGCATAGCAATGACTGCCGCGGTAAAGAATAGAGTAAATGTTTTCATTTGTATTGGTTATAAAACACAAACATAAGTGTATTTTGTACACTATCAAATCATACTTTCCAACCAATTAACATGACATCATCAACCTGATCTGTTTGGCCTTTCCAGTGATTGAATGCGGACTCAATACATCTTTTTTGCATCGATAAAGGTAAATGAATCACCTCATGTATCATTTCTCGCATTCTTCTATACTTCAGTTTTTTACCGAAAGGACCTCCAAATTGATCTGCCATACCATCGGTAAACATGTAGACAATGTCGCCAGAAGAAACATTAATTGCATGTTGCGTAAATGATTGATTGCCTTGACAAGCTCCAATCATGAATTTATCACCCTTGTAAATTTCCAACTCAAATTCTGCTTTGTTTTTTCTAAATAGCCAAATGGAAGCATTTGCGCCTGAAAACAAAATTTGCGCTTTTGTCTTTAATGGATCTGAATATTTTAAAGTGCAGATGCTTGCATCCATACCATCAAAAATTTCGTGCTTCCCTTTTTTTGTATTCTCCCTCAAGATATTATTGACTTGCAACAATATTTCATTGGGATCGGAAAGATTAATTTGATGCACTGCTCTTGAGAGAGCAGATGAACCTAACATACTCATCATCGCCCCAGGAACCCCGTGTCCTGTGCAGTCACAACATGCTATGATTTTTGTTTCAATGTTTTCTGGAGAAATAATTTCATCTATCCAATAAAAATCCCCCGCAACAATATCCTTTGGCTCATAAATAACAAAAGATTCTTCAAATACAGTTTCAAAAAAATCTTGACTCGGAAGTAATGATGACTGTATGTGTTTGGCATATCGAATAGAACTCGTGATCTCTGTGTTTTTTTGCTCCAGCAATGTTCTTTTACGAGTCACCTCTTCAGTTCTTCTTTGCACTAGCTGACTTAAATGGTTATTCAGGTAAATCAGTTCGTTTTCAAATATTCTTTTTTCTCCAACACTTCTGCTGTAAGAAATGATTTCTGTTAAGTTTCTTACGAATTGAGTTTCTGATGAATTGAGAAGTCTTTCCTTTCGATCCCAGGTAATTTGTAACACCCCTGAAATTTGTCCATTATGAATAATGGCAGCAAATAAGTTTGTTTTTTGAAATAGGTTTGTCTTGGAAGTGTTTTCAGAGTAAACGTTGTAAAAATGCGTTCCAGTTCGTTTTAGCTCGGCCCATTCAAATGGGAAGAACTCTGAAGTGATTACCTGTCCTCTCAACACAAAATCATCACTACTGAATTCAGAATAGTCGCAACACATGCTTTCATGTTGATCATCAAAGAACCAAAAAGAAACATAATCACTCCGAAGGCTCTCATGTATTGCTTTTGATAATAAGAGATACGTGCCTTCAATATCGCCACTTTGCACAGCATCATTGCTATGTATGTCAAGTAATGTTTTTCGAATATTGGCTTCTTGATTTTGTTTCTTTTTTTCTTCAGAAATATTATTGATAATACCTGAAACTTCAAACGCGTCTTGGTCTTGAATAATAGATGCACGAACACTCACCCATTTTTCTGAATGTAAAGATTCTTCTATCGCGCATTCATCTTCCCAGGTGCATTTGTTTTGAAAACTCCTCATAAAATTAGACCTCATTCTATTGATATCATCAAGCTTTAGATATGATAAAAGAAGGGAGGGGTTATCTTGTAGGATGTCAATCGTAAAGCCAAGTACACTAGTTGTATTTCCAGAGAAGTAAGCAAATTCAATATGTCCAGCAAATGTGAAGCGAATCTGAAAGAGAACGTCTGGAATGCTATCTGCTATTTGCTTAAAGCTGACCAAATACCGCAATAGGTTATTTTCAACTTTGCTCCCGCTGTTGGTTTCGCCAACGCAAACTAGTTTTATCTGCTGGCCTTTTTCATTAATGAGATGTGCAATAGCATCTACAACAAGCGAATGTCCATTTTTATGCTGAATGGTGGTATGCTGAGCAATGTTGCGTTTTCTGCGCCATGTGCTTTCACTTTGTGCATCAAGCATTGGAAAAATATCCTTAAACTCTCTACCGTGGGTATAATTTGAAAACCCAGTGAGCTCGATGAGCTTTGAATTCATAAAAGTCAATCTGCCATTGATAGATAGGGCAAAGCCGTGAGGACAATACTCAAAGAAGCTAGAAAGTCTGCTGTTTATCTTTTGTAAATTCTCAAAGGCTTGAAATTCTTCTGTAACATTCTGTATAAACAATACCAAGCCTTGAATTCCAGAGGAACGAGCATTTAAAAGTGATATTCGAAAATGCCCTGTATTCTGAAATCCTTTGGTATAATGAAAAAGACTCTCATGTTGATCTAAATGAATGTCATCTTCACACTGGCTTAAAAATTCGATGAACCTCTTCCTTGAGTCTGTCTTCAGAAGCTCATAGATTTTTGAAATGATTCCATTCTTTCTCAATTCAGATCTCCAATCTGAGATGAGATAAAATCCTGCAAAATCACCCATGAGCAATTTTGAGATTTCAGACATGGCTAGGGGAGAGTGTGCCATAACTAAGCGATATTAGAGGTGACTGCTGACTTTACATTTTTTATCCAAGTTTCTGCTTGAAGTATGGTGTTGAAAAGCTTTGTAGGAACTGAAGGCTTGTAGAATTGAATATAAAATGTCGCAAACATTTTCATAGTGAGCGAATTCACTATTAAAGCCTCAGCTAATTTGTTTCTGTTGCTGATATGATCAAAATAGAATCGTCGAGCAGCAGGACTTACTTCTTTGACATTGGACATGTCAAAAACAGTATAATAGGGTTTTTCATCCAAGAGACGATCGGCGTCGTTTAGAATTAGCCCAATCTCATCTTCGTCCAGAACGAAGCCTTGTTTAACATAAATCGAAAGAATGTCATTATTAATCGACATCCAAGCATAGTCGTTTTCATAGTAAAGGACAGACATAGGCGGTGGAGTTAGGGTTTAAAAAAACACCATCCTTCAAAACGGTCCAGGTTCCGTTTCCCTTGCAGGTTTAGCAATGATTCGAGTTAAAGATATTGTGTTGATAAGTCGAAATCAACACAATTTAGCCGAATGCCTAATTTTTAACGACAGATAATTTTATTTGAAATACCAATGATTTTCAACGTTTTTAGGCGTGTTTTAATGCGTTGAAGGACGTTTTTTACAACTTATGTTGTCAGAACTCTTATTCATCTTTCAATTCTTATTATTCATACTTTTCAACATACCCTGCTTCCGTTCGGTAAAGGGTGATCTGGACGCAGCAAGGAAATTGCACCATTTTCGTTGGCCAATCCAAGTACCAAACATTCACTCATCATTTTTCCGATTTGCTTCTTGGGAAAATTGACCACCGCGATGACTTGAGTCCCAATCACCTCTTCAGGTTTGTATAGATTTGTAATTTGAGCACTTGATTTAAGTACACCTGTTTCCAATCCAAAATCAATTGTCAGAACAAACGCAGGCTTTTTCGAGCCTTCATTCTTTTCGCAAGACTGGACAGTGCCAACTCTCATTTCAACTCTTTCAAATTCCTCCCATGATAAGTGTGTCATTTTCTTGATATTTCTAGCTTCAAAATAAGGTACAAAATTGTAAGTTTGATGCGATGAAAACGAATTTAGATTTCAATGAGTTTCCCGCCTCAACATTTGAGGATTGGAAAGGCCAAGTGGTCAAAGAATTGAAAGACAAAACATATGAAAGTCTCGAATGGGAAATAGAAAATGGTTGGAATACTCCACCTTATCTTAAATCCTATCAAACGAAATATCCTCGGGTTTCTAGAACTCAAAAAGATTGGGAAATAGGACAAGTTGTTTTTTTTACTTCAGAAAAAGAAACCAACCAGTCTATTTTATCAGCTTTGAATCTTGGAGTAAATGCTATCTATCTTCAATTCGAAGACTCACAAAAAATTTCTTGGGATATTTTACTAGAAGGTATTTTCTTAGAATATATTCAACTCCACGTAAAAGGTAAAGGTGTCGACAATTCAATGATTAAATCATTCATTGAATTTCTTAAGCATAAAACTTCGGATATTGACAAAACTTCCGGAAGCTTTGATTCACCCTCTATCGAAAAGTTTTCAAAGGAGGAAATCAAAGAAAGAGAACAATTCTTTGGTGAACTCGCTGGAAAGTGGCAGGTTTTTACTGTGCATGCTGACAAAATTCATAACAAGGGAGGGTCGATTATTCAATCTCTAGCATACGCTCTAGCCGAAGGAAATGAAACACTTCACAGAATTATTTCTGAAGCAAGCACTACTATCGATAAGGCGTCTGCAATGGTGAGGTTTCAGTTTGCAACATCCTCTTCTTATTTTCCAGAAATAGCAAAATACAAAGCGTTTAGATTTTTGTGGAGTGAAGTAGTGAATGCTTATCAACCCGTTCATGCGTGCAGCATACACACAAAGATCGACGGCTTCGGAAGTTTATACCTACAGGCAGCTGCAGATCAGCATAACAATATGCTTCGTTCTACAACACAAGCCATGAGCGCAATTGTCGGGGATGCAGACACTGTTGTCCCTCTAGCATTTAATCACTTTAGCAATCAAACATCACCAGAAAGCAATAGATGGGCCTCGAATATTCTGCATCTTCTTCGTGAGGAAAGCTACCTTTCTGAACTATCCAACGCAACGGATGGGGCTTATTACATTGAGCAAATGATTGATTCATTATGTGATAAAGCTTGGCAACTTTTCCAAGAAATAGAAAAAAATGGAGGTATCTCGCAAGCCTGGGATTTTTTCAATTCAAAAATGATGGAGTTTAAAAATAGTCAGATTGAAAAAGTGAAGTCAGGAGAAATAACTATTCTAGGTGTAAATAAATATCCCAATAAAAAGGAGACTATTACCCCAAGTCTACTCAACGCCGGAGTTCAAGAACGTTTATCTTTTAGTATTGAAAAAGAGATGGAGGAAGTGAAATGAGTAGAATAGATTTTTCAAATAAACCACTCTCAAACTCAGACACGCCTCGTGATTCAGCCTTCGGTCACGAACACTTTGATGCTGGAATAGCACCATTTCTGCGAGGCCCATATGCGAGTATGTATAGCATACGACCATGGACGATTCGCCAATATGCTGGCTTTAGTACGGCAGAAGAGTCAAATGCATTTTATAGAAGAAATCTAGCAGCTGGACAAAAAGGACTAAGCGTAGCTTTCGACTTGGCAACACACAGAGGTTATGACTCGGATCACCCAAGAGTGAAAGGTGACGTCGGAAAAGCAGGGGTTGCTATCGATAGCATCCTTGATATGAAAATTCTCTTTGATGAAATTCCATTAGGGGAAATGTCCGTTTCAATGACGATGAATGGAGCGGTGATACCAATCCTTGCATTCTATATCGTCGCTGCTGAAGAACAAGGTGTTTCTCAAGATAAATTGAGTGGGACCATTCAAAATGATATTCTTAAAGAGTTCATGGTGAGAAATACCTACATCTATCCACCAACTCCAAGTATGAAGATCGTTAGTGACATCTTCGAATACACTTCGAAGAATATGCCGAAATTCAATCCAATATCCATCAGTGGATACCACATGCAAGAGGCCGGAGCTACACTAGAACAAGAGCTTGCATACACTCTCGCTGACGGACTCGAATATGTGAGAGCGGGTATTAAAGCAGGAATGAATGTAGATGAGTTTGCCCCAAGACTTTCATTCTTTTGGGCAATCGGAATGAACCATTTCGAAGAAATTGCTAAAATGCGCGCAGCCAGAATGATTTGGGCAAAACTCCTCAAAGGCTTTAATCCGAAAAATTCAAAATCGCTCGCACTAAGAACACATTGTCAAACCAGCGGTTGGAGCTTGACTAAGCAGGATCCATTTAACAATGTTGCTAGAACATGTATTGAAGCGATGGCAGCAACATTCGGTGGCACTCAGAGTTTACACACCAATGCGCTCGATGAAGCAATCGCGCTCCCTACTGATTTTTCCGCACGTATCGCACGCAATACTCAGATTTATATTCAAGAGGAAACCCATACAACAAAAGCTATTGATCCTTGGGCAGGTTCTAAGTATGTGGAAAAACTAACGGCAGAAATCGCCGAAAAGGCGTGGGCTTTAATTCAAGAGGTTGAAGAAATGGGAGGGATGACTAAAGCGATTGAAGCTGGTCTTCCAAAGTTGAGAATTGAAGAGGCTGCAGCAAGAAAACAAGCTCGAATTGATAGCGGAAAAGATAAAATTATTGGGGTAAATTTATTTGAGGTAGATGATCAAACCAAAATGGATATTCTAGAAGTAGACAATTCTGCGGTGCGTGATTCACAAATTGAACGTCTTAATAAATTAAGAGCTGAGCGCAATGAAGCAGCCGCAATGAGCGCACTTGACGCAATTACAGAAGCTGCAAAATCGGGGAGTGGTAATCTTCTTGAATTAGCTATTGATGCTGCAAGAAAGAGAGCCAGCCTAGGTGAAATATCATTAGCCCTTGAATCGGTTTTTGGAAGATATAAGGCACAAATTAGAAGTGTCAGTGGTGTTTACTCATCTGAATCAAGCATGGACAAAGACTTTAAGGAAGCGAGACAAAAAGCAGACGAATTTGCGAGTCTCGCTGGCCGTCGCCCAAGAATTATGATTGCTAAAATGGGGCAGGATGGACATGACAGAGGAGCTAAAGTTATTGCCACGAGCTTTGCCGACATGGGCTTCGACGTGGATATTGGACCATTATTCCAAACCCCAGAAGAGGTTGCAAAGCAAGCAATCGAAAATGATGTTCACATCGTTGGTGCGTCATCTTTAGCTGCAGGACATAAAACCTTAGTGCCTGAACTTATCTCAGAACTATCCAAGATAAATCGAGAAGATATATTGGTAGTGGCTGGAGGTGTTATTCCAGAACAAGACTATGATTTCCTCTACGATTCTGGATGTGTAGGAATATTTGGTCCTGGTACCAAAATTCCATCAGCAGCAATTGAAATATTGAATATTCTCATAGAAGGATATAAGAAGTAAAAAAAAATCCCCTTGTCATCGACAAGGGGATTTTTATTATTCTTCCGTTCCGGAATCTTTTGTCTTTTCTTCTTTTTTAGAAGGCTTTGATTTCTCAACCTTCATTGTGATCTCTTCTGTTTCCTTGTTGAAGTCTACAAGCAGCGTTTCACCGGTCTTAATATTACTGCTGATGATTTCTTCAGCAATTGGATCTTCCAAGTATTTCTGGATCGCTCTCTTCAGAGGACGCGCACCAAATTTCTCATCATATCCTTTGTCAGCAATATAGTCCTTCGCTTCGTCAGTCAACTTGATATTGTAACCAAGATCCGTCACACGATGGAATAATTTTGACAATTCAATATCAATGATTTGGTGAATGTCTTCTTTCTTCAATGCATTGAAAACGATCAGATCATCAATACGGTTGAGGAATTCAGGAGCAAACGCTTTTTTCAAAGCATTCTCAATCACACCTTTCTTATCAGCCTCTTCTTGAGAGTTTCTTGAAGAAGTTCCGAATCCTACACCAGTTCCGAAGTCTTGTAACTGACGCGCACCGATATTAGAAGTCATGATGATAATAGCATTTTTAAAGTCGATCTTACGACCAAGGCTATCTGTCATTTGTCCATCATCCAATGCTTGAAGCAAAAGGTTGAATACATCTGGGTGAGCTTTTTCAATTTCATCCAAGAGGATGATAGAGTAAGGGCGACGGCGAACTTTCTCAGTCAACTGACCACCTTCTTCGTATCCAACGTATCCGGGAGGCGCTCCAACCAAACGGCTTACCGCGAATTTCTCCATGTATTCACTCATATCAATTCTGATCAGAGCTTCTTCTGAATCAAAAAGATACTTTGCTAGTTCTTTTGCTAACTGTGTTTTACCAACCCCAGTAGGACCTAAGAAAATGAAGGAACCAATCGGACGATTTGGATCTTTCAATCCTGCGCGATTACGCTTGATGGCTTTCACCACCTTTTTAATCGCGTTATCTTGACCGATAACTTTGCCTTCTAGTTCTTCGTCCATCTTAGCAAGGCGTCCGCTTTCCTTTTCAGCAACGCGTGTCACAGGAATACCAGTCATCATTGCAACAACCTCTTCCACATTTGCTTCAGTCACTGTTACTCGATGTGTCTTGGTATCTTCTTCCCATTTACGCTTTGCTTCTTCTAAGCGTTCTTGAAGTTGGCGTTCTTTATCACGAAGTTTTGCCGCTTCCTCATATTTCTGGGAGCGCACCACTTGATTTTTCTCTTCCTTAATATCTTCAATGCTCTTTTCAATATCAATGATTTCTTTTGGAACATTGATATTGTTCAAGTGAACACGAGAACCAACTTCATCCAAAGCATCAATTGCTTTATCTGGCAAGTGACGGTCTGTGATGTAACGAGCTGTAAGCTTCACACAAGATTCAATTGCTTCTGGAGTGTAAGTCACACTGTGGTGTTCCTCATACTTATCCTTGATATTGTGGAGGATCTGAATTGTTTCGTCAACAGTAGTTGGATCAACGATTACTTTTTGGAAACGACGTTCCAAAGCACCATCTTTCTCAATGTATTGACGATACTCATCAAGTGTAGTAGCACCTACACATTGAATTTCACCTCTTGCCAACGCAGGCTTGAACATATTCGAAGCATCCAATGATCCGCTTGCACCGCCGGCGCCAACGATCGTGTGGATTTCGTCAATGAACAAGATTACGTCTGGAGACTTCTCAAGTTCGTTCATCACCGCTTTCATACGTTCTTCGAATTGGCCGCGGTACTTTGTTCCTGCCACCAATGAAGCGATATCAAGCGTTACGATTCTCTTATTAAATAGAACACGAGATACTTTCTTTTGAATGATGCGGAGAGCAAGACCTTCAGCGATGGCTGATTTTCCTACCCCTGGCTCACCAATCAAAATTGGGTTGTTCTTTTTTCTTCTTGATAAAATTTGAGAAACACGTTCGATTTCTTTTTCTCTACCAACAATTGGGTCGAGCTTTCCTTCCTCAGCTAGTTTGGTTAGATCACGACCGAAATTATCAAGAACTGGAGTTTTGCTTTTGCTTTCTCCAGGTTTTTTAGCTCCACCGCCACCTGAAGCACCGCCAGATCCGCCGCCAAATGCTCTGTCATCATCGTCATCATCTTGTGATGGCAATTCTGCTTTAGGAAGGTCACGTTCGCTCAAGAGACCAGACATGTTTTCTAGTTCATCTCTTACGATTTGGTAATCTACACTGAAGCTCTTCAAAGCTCTTGTCGCTACGTTATCTTGGTCCTTTAGGATGGATAGTAGTAAATGTTCTGTGCCAACTAGAGTGGCTTTGAAAGTTTTAGCTTCCAAATAGGTTATTTTCAAAATACGCTCGGCTTGCTTTACCAATGGAATCATTCCAGAGGCAGCAGGCTTCACTGTAGGTTGAGAAGCAGTCGACTTGATCGAACTTTCGATCACCTTTCTCAGCTTGCTCAAATCTACATCTAGGCTTAAAAGCACTTTTACTGCAACACTTTCGCCTTCACGGATGAGCCCTAATAACAAGTGCTCCACTCCAATGTAGCTATGTCCCAAACGAAGTGCTTCCTCGCGACTGTAGGTAATTACATCCTTTACCTGAGGGGAAAATTTAGCTTCCATACTCATAAAAACTCCGTCTTTTCTAATTAGTTCAACCACTTTTTATGCGAAAAAGTTGCGCGTTGATAGATTATACAATGAAACAGCATTTCTACCGACTTTCCAAATGTATTTGGACGATTCCAAATACACCATTTTTTAATCGTTAATTATTCACACAATGTTGTGGGAATGTGAATAAAAAACCACCATTGATATACAAGTAAAACCCTATCAAAATCGTACTTTCGCGGGCCGCGTAGTTTCAAAATCCGTGCGCAATTTTAAAAATAGACGAAATGGCAGAAGACAGGATTATTCGCATCAACATCGAAGATGAGATGAAAACAGCTTACATCGATTATTCGATGTCGGTTATTGTGAGCAGAGCACTCCCAGATGTAAGAGACGGATTAAAGCCCGTACATAGACGTGTTCTTTTTGGTATGCTCGAATTGGGCGTACTTTCAAATAGACCTCATAAAAAATCAGCTCGTATCGTTGGAGAGGTACTCGGTAAGTTTCACCCGCATGGTGACAGCGCCGTTTACGAAACAATGGTACGTATGGCTCAGGATTGGTCATTGAGATACCCAATGGTCGATGGACAAGGTAACTACGGAAGTATGGACGGCGACAGTGCCGCAGCAATGCGTTACACAGAAGCTCGTCTAAGAAAAATCGCTGAAGAACTTCTTGAAGACCTCGATAAAGAGACAGTAGATTTCCAACCAAACTTCGACGATTCGTTAGAAGAACCAAAAGTTCTTCCGGCAAAAGTTCCAAACCTTTTGTTGAATGGTGTATCGGGAATCGCAGTGGGTATGGCTACAAACATGCCTCCTCACAACATCGTTGAAGTTTGTGAAGGAATTATCGCTTACATCGAAAATGAGGAAATCACAGTGGAAGGTTTGATGAATTACATCAAGGCTCCCGATTTCCCAACAGGTGGAGTTATTCACGGAGTAGATGGAGTGAAATCAGCATACGAAACGGGTCGCGGTCGTATTGTTATCAGAGCGAAGACACGCTTCGAAGAAGCGGATAATAGAGATTGCATTATCGTTGAAGAAATTCCTTACCAGGTGAACAAGGCTGACATGGTCAAAAAGACTTGGGACCTTTGTCAAGAAGGTAAGATCGAAGGAATCTACGAGATCAGAGATGAGTCAGATAGAAATGGAGTTCGAGTTGTTTACGAATTAAAGCGCGATGCAATTCCAAATGTCGTGTTAAACAATTTGTATAAGCACACAGCCTTACAGACTTCATTCTCAGTAAATAACATCGCGTTAGTAGGTGGTCGTCCTTTGGTTTTAAACTTGAAAGACATCATCTCTAGCTATGTACTTCACCGCATGGAGGTGGTTACTCGCCGCACGCAATACGAGCTTCGTAAAGCAGAGGAAAGAGCCCACATCTTAGAAGGTCTGTTGATCGCACTGGATCACTTGGATGAAGTAATCGCATTGATCCGCGGTTCACAGACTCCTGAAGAGGCTCGTGAAGGATTGATGACTAAGTTCGAACTTTCTGATATCCAGTCGCGTGCAATTCTAGATATGCGTCTGCAAAGACTTACAGGTCTTGAGCGCGATAAAATCAAGGAGGAGTATGCTCAATTGATGGAACTCATCAACAGACTTCGTGAAATCCTTGCAAGCGAGGAACTTAGAAAAGGCATCATCAAAGATGAGCTAAGATATTTAGTAGAAAAATTCGGTGACCAACGTCGTTCGCAGATTGAATATTCGTCTGCTGATTTGAGCATCGAAGATATGATTCCAGATGATAACGTGGTGATTACCATCACTCACGCTGGTTACATTAAGAGAACAAACCTTACCGAATACCGCTCGCAATCTCGCGGAGGAGTTGGTTCCAAAGGAACAACTGCTCGCCAAGAAGACTTCGTTGAGCATATCTTCACAGCAACTAACCACGATTGGTTATTGATCTTTACGAAGAAGGGTAGATGCTTCTGGATGAGAGTGTTCGAGGTTCCGGAAGGAACTAAAACTTCAAAGGGAAGAGCGATCCAAAACTTGATCAATATCGAACAAGACGACAAAGTTTTGGCTTACATCCCAACGAAGGATTTGATGAATGAGGAATACGTAAATAACAATTTCGTGATTCTTTGTACACGCCAAGGTCTAATTAAGAAAACTTCGTTGGAGGCATATAGCCGACCTCGTTCTAATGGTATTAATGCCATCACCATTGTAGATGGTGATGAATTATTAGAAGCACGCTTGACCAATGGTAATTGCGAAATTATCATGGGATTGAAAGAAGGTAAAGCTATTCGTTTCCATGAAAGCACCGTTCGTGCGGTCGGTAGAACAGCTCAAGGTGTGAAAGGAGTGACCTTAGGTTCTGAAAATGATCAAGTTATTGGAATGGTTTGCGTTAGCAATCCGGAGCAAGATATCCTAGTTGTTTCTGAGAAAGGCTTTGGTAAGCGATCATCTTTAGATGACTATCGCGTGACCAATCGTGGTGGTAAAGGTGTGAAAACCATCAATGTAACAGACAAAACAGGAAACTTGATTTCTATTCTAGGGGTAGATGAAGACCATGACTTCATGATCATCAATAAATCAGGAATAGCAATCAGATTGCGTGTTGAAGATCTCCGAGTAATGGGTAGAGCAACTCAAGGGGTGAAGCTCATCAACCTTCGAGGTAACGATGAGATCGCAGCAGTTTGCTCCGTAATGAAAGACGATGAAGAAGAAACAGTTGAAGGTGCTGAACCATTAAATGATGGAACAATGCCAGCTGAAGGTAATTCTGAAGCAGAAACTACTACTACAGAGGAATAAGAAATAGAATTAGTACTAATTTTATGGAATAATTTAAAAACCGCATCATAATCATGAATGCGGTTTTTTTATTTACCTAACTTTGGCAGGGAAGTTGGAAAACGCTGACGTCCCTTTTACATTTGAACAATTAATTAATAGAAATATGAAAAGAACAGTTTTTCTCTCTATTGCATTCTTTGGAGCAACAACAGCTTTCGCGCAGGTTTCTGTGACCAATGCGTTTAATGCAAATAAGAGCGGTGATTTCAAAGCAGCTGCAGGTTATATCGAAGAGGCGCTGAAAGACCCAAAGGCTACAGGAAAAGAAAAGACCTGGAGATACCGTGGTGAAATCTATTTGAACATTGCTAATGACCCAGCGCTTAAGGCGGAATTTCCAAACGCTTTGACTTTAGCTAAGGAAAGTTATTTCAAAAATTTGGAACTCGACAAGTACGGAGATTACAAAGCTGAGGTACAAGCAGCCTTAGCAAAAATCCAAGAAATGCTATTTGTAGATTCTAATAAGTATTTAGAAAACAAGGACTTCTGCGGCGCTGCTTCAACTTATAGTTCAATAGGAGAGATTTCAGGAAAATTCGGAATTCTCGATACTTCAATGATTTTTAATACGGCTTTATGCAATGACCAATGCGGCAAAACTGCAGAAGCTCTGGAAGGCTATAACAAGTGTGCGGAATATGGCTACAATATTCCAGATGTTTATCGCTACATCTCTGAAATCCACCTAAAGGCTGGTGATAAGCCAAAGGCTAAGCAAGTTTTGGCTGATGCCAGATCTAAATATCCAAACGATAGCGAATTACTGCGTGCAGAAGTAAATATCTATCTAGATGACAAAGAATATGCTAAGGCAGAAGAACTTTTGATTTCATTGACAAAGGCGGATGCAAATAATGAGATGTTTTGGTTTGTCCTAGGTACTACTTACGACAAACTAGGCAAAAAAACTGAAGAAGAAGAGGCTTACAAGAAGGCGCTAGCAATCAATCCTAAAAATTATGATGTATTATTCAATTTGGGAGCGTTGTATTTCAATCAAGGTTTGGATCGTGATATTCAGTGTAATGAGATTCCTCCGAGAGAAACTGCTAAGTATAATGATTGTGTAGCTGAGGCTACTAAGTTGTTTACAAAGGCTGTAGAACAGTTGGAAGTTGCAAACTCAAATATTCCTGAGAACGTAAAAGGAACTTCAGAGGAGAGACAATTATTTACCGCTTTGAAAGATGCTTATTTGAAAGCAGGTAGAACGGAAGACTATGAGAGAATGAAAGCTTTATTAGCTAAGTAATAATTGAGAAAAGGCCGAGGATACTTCGGCCTTTTCTTTTACATATTTACTTTACATAATGTAAATTATGAGATGAAAGATGTGCTAGGATCGAAACTAAGAGCTTGATAACTAGTCAAATTGTATTAACAAAAAAATGGCCGCATCTCAGCGGCCATTCTTTATCATCACCCGATATTAACCATCAATTCTACTTCACTGTCAACTTCTGACTTTGAACTAGATTGCCATTTAGACTAAAATTAACTGTGTACATTCCAGCGGACAATTCTGAAATATCAATCGATCTCAAAACAGATCCTTGACCGATTGCTAAATTGTTTAGGATGTATGCAGCTCTACCTGTAATGTCTGAAATTACAATTGAGCCTACCCCAGCTTGATTTGATTTAAAGCTGATATTTAAAACTTGATCAGCCGGGTTTGGATATACTTGGAATGTTTCCAACTCTAAAGCAACTTCCTCAGTTCCTACAGCAATCTCACCAATAAACGCCGCTATATCTAAAACAGCCAGGCCTGATCCGATTTGACCAACCTCCATAGCCATACCTGTAGAAAGATCCAACGTGTAAAGGAAATCGCTAGAACCCATGGTGTTAGCGTTCAAATAGGCTCTGTTTTCCATCGTTTCAAGATCATAGAATACATCTAAGTCTACAGAAGGATCTTCAGAATTCACCACAATGCCGCTATTTCCAACAGTATTCAAAATTCCATCATTTGGAGGAACCTGAGTTGCTAAAATATTTAGGACTTGATCGTAGTCATACAAGGTCGTTGCAGTAGCGCCATTAAAGCTGTTGATATAAGCTCCAGATCCCATCGCTGGATCTTGGTTTGCGTTGATATCTGCAGCAGCGAATGCCAACGTGAGGTCCGTTGCCGCAATTGCCCCAGTTACCGGATGCATTCTATAGTTTCCATTATTTGCACCAATTACACGGATACGATCCACTGTTGGGTTGAAGTCAAAGCCAATTGCTTCATTTCCAAGCGCCAACATAACTGGAGTTCCGATTCCTGTCCAAATGCCTGAGCCTAAGTTAATTGTTCCGATTTGACCCATTTGCATTTCTGAATTGTAAGCAAGTGCGTAGAGTTCTCCCGTTGCTGGTCTTGAGTCCATACCTGCAATCATATATCCTTCGGTCAAACCAGAAATTGGGGTTGAAGAAAGGATTTCACTTGGGTTAGAACTACCAAAGCTCACAAGCATGTTGTCTGAAGTTAAACCGAAAATCAAATCTCCTTCTGGTGAAGTTTCTGAAGCAACATTCACCATGATAGTACAAAATGACGTGTTTCCGCTAGCGTCTACTGCGCTGAATGTAACTTCTGTCATGCCGACTGGATAAAATCCACTAGCATCTTCCATTGAATTGAAAGAATTCGTAAGCATGATCATATCACAATTGTCCATAACTGTAGGAACAGGGAGACTTACAAAAACAGTTGCATTTCCAAGAGGGTTAGAAACCATTGCTCCAACTGTACAAGAAATTGATGGAGGAGTCATGTCTGAAACAGAAACCAGGAATGAACATGTCGACATGTTTCCATTTGCATCCATTGCAGTAATGGTCACCGTGGTTGGTTCTGAAATCATCATTCCCGCCATCGGCATTTGAGATAACATTGGCATTTCACCAGAATTATCACTTGCCATCACCATCGTTGTATAATCTGGCAAGGTTGACATACACATTGATTCAGCCTCAATCATTTGATCTTCAACACATGTCAACATTGGAGCTTCTAAATCAAGCATGATAGTGGTTGCAGAAATATCGAATACCGCAATTCCATTACCGATCTTTCCGATAAGAGACGCTGCACCTGATGCTAGATCAACATTGTAAAGATTGTCGAAATTACTCATGCCAACATTTGCCGAGAACAGGGCTGTATTCAATGCACCTTGTTGTGTATAGAAAATATCAAGATCCGAAGTTGGATCCATGAGATTCACCATAATGCCAGAAGAACCGATTGTATTCAAAGTACCATCATTAGGTGGGACTTGAGAAACAAAAATATTTAATGAATCATCATAGTTGAATAAGGTAGTTGCTGTGGTTCCCATAAATGAGTTGGTGTAAGCACCAGCTCCCACAGATGGATTAACACCTACATTAATATCTGCCGCAGCAAAGTTCAATGAAAGGTCTGTAGAAACGAGAACTCCAGTATCAGGGTGTAGTCTAAAATTTGAGTTATTGCTTGTGATTACACGAATACGGTCAACGGCTGGATTAAAGTCAAATCCAATTTTACCTAGACCCATACCCAACATAATAGGAGCATCGCCAATTGCAGTTGCCGCCCCAGTCATAGTATTAATGGTGTAAATACGAGCTTCACCCGTCATGTTGTTGTAACCTAAACCATAAAGTTGTCCGTTTGCTGGGCGGAAATCCATCCCAACTAAAGACTGCCCCATCGCTAAACCAGAAACAGCAACGTGAGTATACACTGATGCAGGATTTGCGCTGTCAAAAGAAATAAGATAGCTGTTTGATGTTAAACCATAAACGAGACGACCCATTACAGGCATTGGGGCAAAAGAAATTTCAATTGCAATATCTGATAGATCAATATTCAAATCTCCAAGATCGGCGATAGTGCCATTCAATACATCTACGCTGTAAAGACGGTCAGTTGACTGCCCCATCAATTTTACTGCAAAGAATGCATTATTTGAATTGTCTGAAGAATTATAGAAAAAGTCAAGATCACCATTTCCTGATTCCATCGCTATTCCTGGTAGAAAGCCAGTTAAGGTATTTTGAGTACCATTATTTGGAGGAACCTGAGAAGTGAAAGAATTAGTCGCAGCATCATAGTTGTACAAAACTGTTGACGTGCTTCCAATGTAACTATTGGTATATGCACCAGTGATGATTTCAGGGTTTTGACCTGCATTTACATCTGTCATTGCATAAGCGATCGTTCCATCTGTTGCAGCCAAACCACCTGTGATAGGGTTTAATCTGTAGTTGTTGTCGTTGCTACCTACTAGGCGAATGCGATCTACTGTAGGATTGAAGTCCATGTAGACCTCCCCCATGTTTGGCGCCAGCATTAGAGGCATTGCTCCAACAGCAGTTGCGCTCCCTGATGTTTTGTTAATGATAAATAACTGGCCTTGTCCAGTCGATTGCTCGTAAGCAAAACCGAAAAGTTCGCCTGTAGCAGGGCGAAAATCAATTGATTGTAATGTTAGGTTGGCAGGAATTCCAGAAATACCTATACCCGCTGCATTTCCGATGCTTTGGGAATCAATAGTGATTAAGTTATTTCCTGAAAGACCATAGATGTTTTGGGCTTTTGCTGTTTGGGTGGTGAATGCCATCATCACTCCGCCAACTACCCACAAGAGTAATTTTCTTTTCATTCGTATTGGTAATTTAGTTTGTAAGCACTAAGCAATAATGCTCTTTAGCTTACTTACGAACTACCAAGTCGATTGGATTTTTTTATTGAAAGGGATCGCTAAATCTTTCGTCCCTGAGGAAGTTTTCGTCGGTGAAAGTCTTCATAAAAGCGACGAGTGCTCTCTTTTCACTTTCGCTCATGTGCATTCGAAGAGGCTGAATGTTTGTCAATTCATTCATATAAGTATCCTGTGGATCCTCCCCAAGGAAGAAGAAACCTCCATTCGTGTTTTTTCGAAGCATGAACGATAATTGGGGATGATGTTGAATGCCACTGTTGTAAAACTCTACTACTTCCTCGAGCGTTTTGAAACGGCCATCATGCATGTAAGGACCCGTGACAGCGATGTTTCTAAGAGACGGAACCTTGAACCAACCATTCATAGAGTCTAAGGAAACTGGGTCAATATCCATGGTTCCTCGATCTGAATACCATCTGTCAAGTCCGATATTTTCTGCGGCGCTCGAACCTCCATTGAGATTATTGCCGCCATGACAAGATGAACAAGGCAGGCCATGAAAGTAAAGCTCCTTACCAACAAGTTCTTCTTCAGTAAAATTGGTGAAGTTCGTTTCTTTACCAATGTCCCACTTTGAATTCACGCTAATCATGGCGCGAATAAAATGTACCATTGCTTCACTTATTCTTTCTCTAGAAATGAAGGAGTCACCGAAAGCATTTGAAAACAGATCTTTATAGTATGGAATCTTTGCAATTTTTGCAGCCATATAATTTGGATCCTCTAGTCCCATCTCTACTTTATGGGCAATGGGTTGAAGCACCATATTATCCAAAACGGGCTCTCTCAGATCATGAAAAAATGCTTCTTGGAGACCCGCGTTTAATATTGCTGGGGAATTACGATCTGTTGCAATGTCCATGAAACCAAGGCTTTTCTGAACATTATCAGCAAAGCCATAAGCTTGCTTATGGCAAGTGCCACAACTGATTCGATTATTAATAGACAATTGCGTTTCATAAAAAAGGACACGACCTAGAGTAGCTTTATGGTTATTAACCTGAAACCCTTCGAAAGGATCGAAACTAACTTGGCCATTGAGCGAGTCATATCGATATACGTTCTCGGGAAGATTAAGCACTCGTGCCTCAGGGCGCGGAGCATCTTTTTGGCACGCAAATACCAAAACAATAAGAGAGCATAGGGTGATGATCGTTAGGTGAGATCTTCTCATGCTAATTATTATTTAGAATCTAACTATTAAAAATAATGAAGTCGGAGGTACGATAGACAACACTGTTGATTCGCGATTTGTTTCTGTATTAAATTCTGGGAACTCTGAATTCTCGTCTTTTTCAACAGAAGTGTATCCGATGTATTTAAAACCGATTTCAGTTCCTAAACTAAAATTCTTGGAAACGTGATATTGCGCAAAAAGGAAAGGTGAAATTCCGAAGCCTTTTGATTCTAAAGAGTTTAAAGTCTCATTTTCATTTCCAGTTTGGTCAATGAAGAATGTATTACTTGATCTCGATTGATTTGAAATCAATGCATCTACACCATATTTTAAAGACCATTTCTCATTGAAGTTTTTATAAAGAACGACTCCGAATCTCAAGTCCATTGAACTTGTGTCATTGTCGAAGTTTGTATTTCCATTGCTTGGATCTGCTAGTTCTGTGCGTGAGTCTGAGTCATATCCAGCACCGACACGTAAACCAACCTTTCCAAAGCTTTTTTCTAAAGTCAATATATAAGGAGAAGTAGTGAACCTGCTATCCGTATTTTGAATGTTCTTGATAACAGGAACGACATTCATTCCAATTTCAAAGAAAGTGCTATCTTTTTGTGCACTTACAAAGATGCTCGAGCAAATGAGAGCAAATGAAAAGAAGTATTTTTGCATTTAGCTTAGTTGTTATTAGCTAAATACAAATATACTTCTTTTCTATTAAAACAAACTTTCTTGCTTACCAGTGCCAGTTAATCCGCTCTTTTTCAGCTCGATTTCAGATTCAGTTCCTATCGAAGCATCTGGTCTGTCAATTTGAATTTTAGAAGGACGTTTAGCTTTTAGCATTTCTTGAAGCAGATTCTCTGATTCATTTTCACGCTGTTCATCTGGCTCTAAAAGGTCAACGCTCAAAATTGGCAAATTCGTTAATTTGTTTCCGATAGCCTTCAAACCTTTCACTGCAATGAACTCACGAAGCTGAATGCTTTCGTCCATTTTATGTTGGGCTTGCTTGAACTTCTTGTTAAATCGAACATATACTGTTGGATGATGTAACAAGGTAGCAATTCCTAATTTACTTTTAGGATGTTCCGAAATGAAAGTAACTGGACCTTTGGATGGTTCCACCAGGAATCGTTTTACAAACCACGACTCTTTTTCTCCGTCAAAGTAAACTGTACTGATTGGTTTTTCTTGGATGAATTTCTCAACAGCAATCAGATTGTCATCAAAGTGAGTACTTAAATCTGGAGCTATCAATTTATAGACTCCAGAAGAAAGCAATACTATAAGTTTGTCTTCTGCTTCGAAGTCTCCAAGGAATCTTCCATGACCTTCTTCATTGAGTCTCATTACACTTTCATCCAACCAAATTTTTCTAGCACCAAGTGTAGAAATTCCAGCTTGCTTGAGCTCAACCTTTTTGACTGGATATTTGGAGCAAACATTACCATTAGCATCACGGCCTTTGATGGCAAGTTCAGAAAAATCAATATCAAATTTGAGTTTCTTTAATCGCTCTAGTGCGCGAAGGTGAACAGTTACTACTTCAGCTTCTCCATTTGGATTGGCGCTAAAATGAAGTACCTCGCTACCTGCAAGACCTTTTGTGAGGTCATATTCTCTATCTCTTGTGATGGCAGTAACTGCAAAGCGTTTCATCATTGCACCACCATTTTTACCATCACGATAGATCATATTGTAGATCGTACGCTTGTCGTCTTTTTTCCAAACAGCAGCATGAATGATATCCTTACCTAGGAAAGCCTTCGACTGTACGCGGCTTACCAACATTTTTCCATCTTTTCTAAAAACAATGATGTCATCAATGTCAGAGCAATCTCCGACATATTCGCCTTCATCTTTTTTCAAACCTGTTCCAACGAAGCCTTCACTGAAATTCACGAATAGCTTGGCATTTGCAATTGCAACTTGTGAAGCTTGCACGACATCAAAGGGCTTGATTTCGGTGCGGCGCTCCTTCCCTTTTCCGTATTTGGCTTTGAGTTCTTTGAAATACGCAATCGTCGTATCGGTAAGTTCATCGAGTTTCTTCTGAACATCTTCGATTTGTCCTTCAAGTTTTGCAATATATTCATCAGCCTTATTGCTATCGAACTTTGAAATACGTTTGATTTTTATCTCCGTCAAACGAGAGACGTCTTCATCAGTAATTGCGCGAAGGAAATGTTTTGTAAAAGGCTTGAGTCCTTTGTGAATCGTATCTATAATCTCCTCCCAAGTTTCACACTCTTCAATTTTTCGATAGATTCTCTTCTCAATGAATATTTTTTCTAGAGAAGCAAAGTGCCATTGTTCGCGGAGTTCTGAAAGTTCAATTTCCAGCTCTCTTTTAATGAGATACTTTGTATGCTCTGTTGAAATTCTGAGCAATTCATCTACACTTAAGAAGTATGGAGTGTCACTTTGAATGACGCAAGAGTTAGGGCTTACACTTACCTCACAGTCAGTGAAAGCGTACAATGCGTCAATCGTTTTATCAGGGCTCACTCCAGGAGCGAGATGAACAACGATTTCTACGAACTCAGCAGTATTATCTTCAATTTTCTTGATTTTGATTTTACCCTTATCATTTGCTTTGAGGATAGAATCTATCAAACTTCCTGTGGTGGTGCTGAATGGGATTTCAGTGATGATAAGCGTTTTATCCTTATCATCTTTTTTGATCTTTGCTCGCACTCTGATTTTTCCACCACGGAGACCATGATTATAATCTGAAAAATCGGCAAGTCCTCCCGTTTGGAAATCGGGAAGAATATTCGTCTTTTTTCCTTTCAATACATCGATGCTTGCATCGATAAGTTCATTGAAATTATGTGGGAGAATTTTACAAGCCAAACCAACTGCAATACCTTCTACTCCAAGTGCAAGGAGCAGTGGGAATTTTATTGGTAGAGTTTCTGGTTCTTTATTTCTTCCATCATAACTTGACAACCATGTAGTGGTCTTTGGATTAAAAACAACATCCTTAGCAAACTTGTTAAGTCGGACTTCTATGTAACGAGGCGCTGCCGCTGAGTCACCAGTAAAAATATTTCCCCAGTTACCTTGTGTATCAAATAAGAGGTTCTTTTGACCAATTTGTACCAAGGCATCACCGATAGACGCATCACCATGTGGGTGATACTTCATCGTATTACCAATTACGTTGGCCACCTTATTAAAGCGACCATCGTCCATTTCCCACAGTGAGTGTAAGATTCTTCTTTGAACAGGTTTCAGACCATCATTGATGTGAGGTACTGCACGCTCTAGGATTACGTAACTCGCGTAATCCAAGAACCAGTTTTCATATAATCCTTGAACTTGAGTAATCTTACTCAACTCTCCTTCCCCACTTACATTCAAGTCGCTATCTTCTATTTCTTCTGACATAATTTTCTAAATAATTAAGCTACCTCTTCTTCTTCAGTTTCCTCTTCTTTCTTTTCTAAGGCCAAATCTTTTTCGACTTTCAGATTCTTGATGATAAATTCTTGTCGATCAGGAGTGTTTTTTCCCATGTAGAATTCGAGCATATCCTTCAAATGAGATTCTTTACCGATCACAACTGGCTCTAAACGGATGTCTTCTCCGATGAAGAATTTAAATTCATCAGGGCTAATTTCTCCGAGACCTTTAAATCGCGTGATCTCTGGCTTCGTTCCCAACTTTGCGATTGCATTTTGTCTTTCAACATCGCTATAGCAATAGATGGTTTCTTTTTTATTTCTAACTCTGAAAAGCGGAGTTGATAATACATACAAGTGTCCAGACTTTACGAGATCCGGGAAAAACTGAAGGAAGAAAGTAATCATGAGCAAACGGATGTGCATTCCATCCACATCGGCATCCGTTGCAATAACTACCTTGTTATAGCGAAGCGTATCGAGTCCATCCTCAATATCTAGTGCTGCTTGAAGCAGGTTGAACTCTTCATTTTCATAGACCACTTTCTTTGTGAGTCCATAAGTATTGAGCGGTTTACCCTTCAAGCTGAACACTGCTTGCGTTTGAACATTTCTCGAGATTGTGATCGATCCACTTGCACTATCTCCTTCAGTGATGAAGAGCGTTGTTTCTGGAGCTAGAGGATGTTTATCAGCAAAGTGAACTTTGCAATCGCGAAGCTTTCTGTTATGAAGGTTTGCTTTCTTTGCGCGTTCTCTGGCGAGCTTAGCGATACCCGCGAGTTCCTTTCTCTCTCTTTCACTTTGAAGGATTTTTTTCAAAAGTGCTTGAGAATGTTCAGAGTTTTTGTGAAGGAAATTGTCTAGTTCTTTTTGTAAAAATTCAAGAACAAATGCCTTCATACTTTTTCCATTCGGCTCAATTTCATTGCTACCGAGTTTCGTTTTTGTTTGTGATTCAAAAACAGGTTCAATCACTTTCACAGCAACAGCGCAAACGATACCAGAGCGAACGTCAACAGCTTCATAATCTTTTTGGAAAAAATCGCGAATCACTTTTACATAAGCTTCTCTGAATGCTCCTTGGTGCGTACCACCTTGTGTAGTATATTGACCATTAACAAAGCTGTAATACTCCTCACCGTATGAATTGGTATGAGTAATTGCAACTTCAATATCCTCCCCTTTTAAGTGAATGATTGGATATAAAGGATCTTCGGACATATTGTTTGTCAATAAATCTCGTAGACCATTTTCAGATTTGAATTTTTGACCATTGAAAACAATGGTAAGACCTGAGTTTAGATAAGCATAATTCCAAAGAAGTCTTTCAACATACTGCGCTCTGAACTGATAGTTATGGAAAATACTTTCATCAGGGATAAAAGTCATTGCTGTTCCATTTTTGATATCAGTCTTTGCTACTTTATAATCTTTGGTAATATTTCCTTTTGCAAATTCAGCAGCCTTCGTTTCTCCTTCTCTAAAGGACTCAACTTTGAAATATGAACTTAATGCATTAACAGCTTTTGTCCCGACACCATTCAGTCCTACAGATTTTTTGAAAGCTCTGCTATCATATTTTCCACCGGTATTGATTTTTGAAACACAATCAATCACTTTCCCAAGAGGAATTCCTCTACCATAATCTCGAACAGAAACAGTTCCATCCTTGATAGTAATGTCAATTGTTTTTCCATTACCCATTACAAATTCGTCGATAGAGTTATCGAGAATTTCCTTTAATAAAACATAGATTCCATCATCGGAAGTGGATCCGTCACCTAATTTACCGATATACATACCAGGTCTCAATCGAATATGCTCATGCCATTCTAGAGAGCGGATGTTATCTTCTGTATACTGCGTATTTTCTGCCATAACTGTTTCCTTCAAATCCCCACTTGGGATCAATCAACGAAAGTAGAATTAAGAATGACTTGCATTGGAAAGCTCTTTGTGGAGTTTTCAACACGAATTGCTAACAAAATTAGTAATTATTAATAAAAAGCAACCTATTTTCTAGGAAAATTAAGGCTAAATGCTTTATTTCGTGTCAGTTTGAAACCAAGGCCACTTATGATTCAGAACCAAATCTCTCCAAAGGCGTATGCACGCCTAAATTCTCCATTAATAATAAGTATGAGAAATCTATTTAGACTCGCGCTGGTGCTTTTTGCACTGGCAATTTCAGGATTTGATAGCTATTCACAGCAATCCTGGCAAGAGAAAATGCTTGACCGAAATGTTCCGATTCAGGAAGTAAAAGGAAGTTTCGAGCAAGAATGGCAAGGAAAGGAAATTGTCAAAGGAAAGGGCTATAAACAGTTTAAGCGCTGGGAATGGTTCATGGAACAACGTTGTTATCCTTCGGGGATCCGATTTGCACCTGATGCTGTATTCGTTGCTATGCAAGAAGCTCCACAGATGTTCCAAAGCAACAGCATGATGCCTGGCGACTGGCAATATATTGGAAATACTTCCATCCCGACAGGTGGCGGTGGTGCCGGTAGAATAAATAACGTTCGCAATGAACCCGGAAGCTCGACTACTTTCTATGGCTGCGCTCCCGGCGGAGGAGTTTGGAAAACAACCAACTCTGGCGTATCATGGACTGTACTAAATACGGATTTCCTTTCTTCTATTGGAGTCTCGGACATTGCTATTGATCCAAACAATGTCAACACGATTTACATAGCCACTGGTGACGGCGATGCGGGTGATACTTATTCACTTGGAGTCTTAAAATCTACAGATGGAGGCTTGACTTGGAATACCACAGGGCTTTCTTGGTCTGTGGGCAACCAAAGAACCACTAGTCGTATCATCATCGATCCTAACAATAGTAATACTTTGATCGTTGCTACGAGTATTGGTATTTATAGATCAACCGATGGTGGCGCTAATTTCACCCAAGAACAAACCGGTTCATTTAAAGACCTCGAGTTTCATCCAACAAACTCTAATATTATATATGCATCGGGTACTTCATTTTACCGAACTGCTAATAATGGACAAGATTGGACTCAAATAACAACCGGACTTCCTACGACCAATGTATCTAGAATGGCCCTAGCGGTTTCGATAGATGAGCCAGATTATGTGTACATCTTAGCTGGAAATTCAAGTTATGCTCTCCGCGGTGTTTATCGTTCGACTGATGCAGGTTTAAACTGGGCATCCAGATACACAGGCCCATTAAATCTCATGGGATATGATCCAAATGGATTGGATGGGGGTGGTCAAGCATGGTATGATATAGCTATTGAAGCTGATCCTACCAATGCAGAAATCATATACACTGGTGGCGTTAATATTTATAAGAGCTCGAATGGTGGAACTAACTGGTCTCTCAATGCACACTGGTATGGCGGCGGCGGCGCTCCTTATGTTCACGCTGATATTCACTCACTCTATTTTGTACCTGGAACAAGTCGCCTGTTAGTAGGTTGTGACGGAGGTGTATTTACAACAACCAATGGAGGTACTTCTTATTCGGATATTTCTAGCAATCTTCAAATTGCTCAACAATACAGATTAGGTTTATCCACTGGGAGCCAAAATTTGGTTATTACTGGCTGGCAAGACAATGGTACTAATTTAAAAAATGGTGCCGCGCACACTCGTCCAATTGGTGGTGATGGTATGGAATGTATCATCAATCCTACCACTTCAAGTATTATGTATGGAGAGCTTTATTACGGAGATATCCGTAAGAGTACAAATGGAGGAATTTCTTTCGGAACGCAAGTTTGCACATCTGGTGGAACAGGTGTAAATGAAGATGGTGCATGGGTTACGCCTTACGTTTTAGGTAGTGCCAATGCTGATCACCTTTATGTTGGTAAAACAAGAGTTTACAAGTCAATCAATGGAGGTGCATCATTCACTACACTCGGAGCGATGGGTTCTGGTGTGCTGAATTCTCTTTGTGTTGCACAAGCGAATAATGATTATATCTATGGTTCAAAAGCTGGAACTCTATACGTTAGTTCTGATAATGGTGCCACTTTCGTAACTAGCTCAGGTCTTCCTGGTGGATATATCACTTATATCACCACTAATCCCTCGAATGCTCAAGAAGTATATGTGACGATTTCAGGTTTTTCCAATGGTAGTAAAGTTTATAAATCTGTAAATGCTGGAACAAGCTGGACTAATATTTCAGGTAATCTTCCAAATATTCCTGCGAACTGTATAGTCTATCAAGCAGGGACATCTGGTGGTATTTATGTTGGAACAGATGCTGGTGTATATTATCGAGATGATGTGTTGAATACTTGGATTCCATACATGAACAATCTTCCGAACGTGGAAGTAACAGAATTAGAAATTCATTATGCATCAAACACGATCGTTGCAGCTACATATGGTCGCGGATTGTGGTCTGCCCCACTCTATTCATTGCCAGCATTAGATGTTACTATATCTGACGTAATTAGTCCTGACGGCACTGTTTGCGACGCAGAAATTACGCCGCAGATTTCTGTTCTGAACGCTGGATCTAATGCAGTAACTCAGATGCAAATCAGCACCACCGTTGGCGCAAACGTTCCTGTACAATATATCTGGACAGGCAACTTAGCTTCTGGTGCTACAACTACTATCACACTACCTGCTTATAATTATGGAAATGGTGCATTCACTGTAGAATTTGAAGTGGTGTCAGTAAATGGAACTGATGATGATAATTTATCTAATAATTCGGCAAGCTCATCCTACACTGTCACAGGTGGAGTTAATCTAGTCAATCTTCACATTCTTACAGATTGCTATCCGACAGAAACTACTTGGGAGATTTTATCAGGTGGAGTTCCAATTTATGAGAGCACAGGATTATCTGCTCAAGTTGAAAATATTATTCCTCTGTGTCTTCCAGATGGTTGTTTTGATTTCATCATCTATGATTCTTATGGTGATGGACTAACGTCTACCGGATGTGCGGATGGTGGTTACTGGATGACCAATGTTGATGATGGGTCATTTGTATTCGCTCCTCAAGATCCAGCTTTCGGATTTTCTGCAACGGAAGTATTTTGCTTCAATCAAGCTGTTCCAGGTTGTATTGATGTGAATGCTTGTAATTTCGATCCAACCGCTGGTGTTGATGATGGTTCTTGTGTTTATGGCCCAGCAAACGATATTTGTTCAGGCGCAATAGCACTCGTTGCTAATCAAGCTCCAATTACTGTTACAAATACTGGATCATGTAATAATGGATCAAACCCAGGTTGTGGTGGTCAAACACAAATTCAAGATATCTGGTATTCTTTTGTTTACAATGGTGGAGATGTAATTCTTGAGACTTCTCCTGGCTCACTGCCAGGCTCAGAACCAATTACCGATACTAGAATGGCTGTGAGAGCGGGAAGTTGTACCGGTGCAGTAGTAGCATGTAATGATGATAATATAGGATTGTTTTCAACTCTCGAGTTGGGTTGTGCTGATCTTACAGTTGGACAAACATATTATGTTCAAGTTGGAGGTTTCCAAGGTTTGACGGGTAGCTTCCAGTTAGAATATCTCGTTGGAGATGTCTATGGATGTACTAGTTCTGCATCGAGCAATTATGATGCTTGTGCAACTATTGATGATGGCACTTGTATAGTAGAGGGATGCACTGATCCTTTAGCTTCAAACTTTAATCCTGCTGCAAATACTGACGATGGTTCATGTTTGTTTGAAGGTTGTACAGATCCGATTGCTGCCAACTTCAATCCAAATGCCGATACCGATGACGGATCTTGTGAATATGAAGGTTGTACGAACCCGATTGCTGCTAATTATGATCCTATCGCAACAATTGATGATGGTTCTTGTATCATTTTAGGATGTACCAATCCTCTTGCAACTAACTATAATCCGCTTGCTAATACAGACAACGGATCTTGCATTATTCCTGGTTGTACAAATCCTATTGCTGACAACTATAATCCTTCAGCAACGACTGACAATGGTTCTTGCGTTATAAGCGGTTGTACTAATCCAATTGCAACGAACTATAACCCATTAGCTAATACAGATAATGGATCTTGTATTATTCCTGGCTGTACAAATCCTGTTGCGGATAATTACAATCCTGTAGCAACAACGGATAATGGTTCTTGTGTTATCAGCGGCTGTACAAACCCACTTGCTTCTAATTACAATCCATTAGCAAATAATGATAATGGATCTTGCATTATTCCTGGTTGTACGAATGCGCTAGCATGTAATTACAATCCATTGGCCAACCAAAATAACGGGACTTGTATTTTACCTGTGACATATTACCAAGACTTTGATGGTGATACCTATGGTAACTCATCTGTAACTATAAGTTCTTGCACTCCAGTTGCAGGTTATGTTCTGAACTCTACAGATTGTAATGATACCAATAGTGCAATTCGCCCAGGTGCGGTTGAACTTTGTGATGGTGTTGACAACAACTGTAATACGTTGATTGATGAAGGATGTAATGGTGAGTTTGCGGCTAATGACGACATTGCAGGTGCTGCGCCAGTGGTGATTCAACAGTATAATAATTGCGCAACCATCAGCGGAGATTTGAGCGAAGCAAGTCCATCACCTGATGCAATCGCTGCTTGTATAACTGGAGAAGATTTGTGGTATTCATTTACAGCGGTGACTTCAGGAATTCGTGTGAATACAACTTCTTCAAGCGCGAACATTCTTATCGAGCTTCAAGATGCGAACGGACAAATGATGGACGTTGAAAATCTCCAAAGTGGTCTCGGAAATGAAGTTCTCAATTTTGGCGGATTAACTCCTGGCGCTACATACTTTGTTGGTGTTAGAAACTACAATTCTGCTCAAGGTACAGGCCAATTCAACATCTGCTTGAGCTACTTCCTTGAATCAAGCTGTAACTATAACAATCCTAGCTTTAGCTTATGCAGTGTCTTTAAAGCGGTGCATACAGGAACAAGTAATTATCAGTTTGAATTTACTCCGGTTGGAGGTGGTGAAACATTAACTTACGATAGCTTTGGGTCAACAAAAATTCTATTAGAATGGGTTGATGGCTTAGCTTACAATCAAGCATACAACGTTACTATTAATAGTATTTATTCCGTGACCAATGGATTAGGACAAACGGAAAATCTAATCGTACAAGGCAACAATACATGCACTATGAATATCGGTGCACCAGCAGTTGTTTCGTTAAGAGCATCTGATGCATGTCCTGCCGTTAAGAGTATCAATCAATTGGTGATGTGCAATCCTCGTGTGTGCGGAGCACTTGGTTATGAATTTGAATTGGTAAGAACAGATGTTGTAGGAGCTCCATTCTATGTTTCAACAAATAATGGTTCGAGATATATGCAACTAAGCTCTGCAAATGGATTTGTAATGGGAGCTACTTATAATGTTCGCGTTCGACCAATCGTTGCTTCAGGTGTAGTTATTCCATTTGGTCCAGTTTCATGCATTCAAATTGCGGGTCCTGCAAATGGATTTGTACTTGATGGAAACTCGAATAGTGATGTTGATTTCGTTTTGTTCCCTAACCCGGCAAACAATGTGATCAACATTGATTTCAATACAAGTATCAATGATGTATTGGAATTACGTCTGCTTGATCTGACTGGAAAAATTGTAATGCAAGAAGTGCTTGTATTCGCTGGTGAGTCAAGAAAAATGATTGAGCTGCCAATTACGATTCCCAATGGAATGTATTTACTCAGCTTATCAAAAGATGACTATCAATCGAAGAAACCGATCGTAATTATCAGATAAAAAAAAAGCCCTCGAAAGAGGGCTTTTTTTTTATCCTAGATAGTTTAATTATTTAGGAAGAACAACTTTATCTATCACATGAATCACACCATTACTTTGATAAACATCATAAACACTGATGTTTGCTTTGTTACCATTTTCATCTGAAATGATAATATTGTGGACACCGTTCATTTGGAAGGTTAGTTTACCACCGTTTACGGTTACAAGTACAGCCTTTCCTTTTCCTTTTTTAATTTCTGCTGCGAGTGCATTAAAATCCAATTTTCCAGGTACAACGTGATATGTCAATACACCTGTAAGTGCAGCTTTATTTTCAGGTTTTAGTAATGTTTCTACTGTTCCTGCAGGAAGATTTTCAAATGCATCATTTACGGGTGCGAATACGGTGAAAGGGCCAGCTCCTTGTAATGTTTCTACTAGACCTGCTGCCTGAACAGCTGCTACAAGTGTTGTATGGTCTTTAGAGTTTACTGCGTTTTCGATGATGTTTTTTGCAGGCAACATAGGCTCACCTCCTACTGTCACATTCTGAGCGAAAGCTCCTGTTGAGATTGCTGATGCAATCATAAATCCAAAAATTTGCTTTTTCATAATCAACTTTATTTAATTTATTTTTTTAAAACTTAGTTGATTCATTTACGCAATTGGCTTGGCTTTGGATTTTTATTATTTAAAATAAATAAATTTTTATTTCCCAAAAAAAGACAAAAAAAAAGGGAGCAGCGCAAACCAAAATCCCTGATGCTGCTCCCTTCCACACTATACTACGAGATACTACTATTCTGATTCCAAAAAGCTCGTTAGCTTTTCTTAAATTGAATAGAACAGTTTTTTTAATGCTTACTCAATTTTATTGTAATTCACTCAAATTCAGTGTTTTTGAATGACTTTTTCATATCTATATACGAAAGTAATATTGTTTTGGATTTCAAAAAAAATAATTATTGCAAAAAAAAAGCTCCTGAAAAAATTCAGGAGCTTTTCAAAATTTCTATGAGTAATTCTATACGTTAGCGATAACTGTTAGAGTGGTTAAATCTGGTGAGGGACTACCTCCTATTTTCTCCACAGTTACAGCGAAGGCCTGGGCTGATTCGAAACCCTTCATTTTTTGAAGAGCGCCTTCGTTGTTTGACACATTGAATACTCCTGCATCTACAGGCACGCCATCGACGATTGCCCATAATTGGTATTGTTTATTTTCGGGAGGATTAGGCAAAGCGTTTACAGCTAAAAACACTTCTTTATTTTTCTTATCCCAAAAAATTGTTGCTTTTTCAGATCCAGGTCCTGTAGGGTTATTCATTTGAATAATTTGGATATCCGGACTTGAAACAACTGCTAGTTCTGATTGAGCTTCTTCATAGCTTGCCTTATTGATGTTTAGGTCTTGAGCAAGCACTGAATTGGCATTCTCTAATTCTGCGATTTGTCCTTTCGCATCAGAGTACTTGTTAAATAAAACGACATTAAACGCTGCGCTTCCCACGAGCAATGTTACAGATGCAGCTACCAGCCATTTTAGATTAGTGGCTCCTGAGTTGTTTATTGAAATAACTTTTGCTTGGCTGCTGTAATTTTCAATATGCTTAAGGATGTTTTGTTTAATGTGCGATGGTGGGGCTACGGCGTTACTTACCGCCCATGTTTCCATGGTTTCTTCGATGAGTAATAACTCACTCCGAAGCTCTGGATATTTGGATACCATCACCTCTACTTCCTTGCGTTCTGCATCGGAAATAGTCCCCAAGGCGTATGATTCCAAAACACCGGACGATATGTATTCCTGAATGTTCAACTGATCCCTTTTTTATAAGTTTGTCTTAGCTGTATTAAAGCACTTCGTGTTCTAGTTTTAACCGTGCCCAGAGGAATATTCAACTCTTTAGAAACTTCTTCTTGAGTGAACCCTTGGAAATAAGTTAATTCTATAATGACTCGTTGCTCTGGTGTAAGCGACCCAATTATTTCGGTCATTCCAATGGTGTCTTCGGATTGACTGTTAGAATTCTGTCGGTTGATCTTACTTACGTTGTCTTCTAAGTTTTGGATTTTAGAAGCCACTTTTACGTGTTTGTTTCGGAGTGCATCAATGGAGGTGTTTCTAGCCACATTGAGCATCCAAGTAAAGATTCGACCTTTTGAAGCATCATACGCAGAGCGTCTTTCCCAGATTTTCACAAAGGAATCTTGGAGTACATCCTGCGCCAATTCTTCAGATTCAATAATTTTTCTAATAATTGAGTATATCGCCCCAGAATACAGATCGTACAATTCGCCAAAAGATCTAGCATCTCCTGCTCTGAGCAAGGATACCATTTTGTCTTCTGTAAGTTGTGCGTTGTTGGCAGCCATAAATTAAATTCGATTCAATGGCGAATTTAAGGTAAGTCCTTAGTTGCAGAACTATTTTGATGTGCTCTTTTTAAGAGTTTTCAGCAGAGTAAATAACATTTTTTAGATCAGCTAAGAAGGCCTCTTCTAGCCTGCTTACTCGCGACAGTTTTTTTTCGCAGATGAAAATTTGCACTTCAGTCTCATATTCTGCCTTCTTGAGCATCCTAGCAGTAAGTCCATACCCTAAAATATGACTTGCATGAATTTTTATTTGATTTTCCTTTTCTTGAATTTGGTCAAGTGTAAATCTGATTCCTTCGATTTTCAAACTAGGAGAGGTACGAATACATGACACCATCTTCTCCTCGATCAGTTCAATCGCGAATGGATATGATCTGCTCGTGAAAGATTCAGATAGCCGAATAATCCAACTACGCGAAAACGCATTGTTCGCTATTAATCCCATAGTGAGTTATTTAAATAAGTTAAGGAGGCTCGAAGATAAATCGACTTTAGACGAAAATCAAGTAAAAAATAATTAGATAATACTAGCTCTTGGATTTGGAGCTTCATCTAGGCTTGCAAATTGCCCTGCCTGGTATTTGAAAAAGCCTGCTGCTCCTATCATTGCAGCATTATCTGTGGTGAACTCAAACGATGGAATGAACACTTCGATGTTGTTTTTTTCTCCTAATTCAACGAATCTTTTTCTTAACAATGAGTTTGCACTCACGCCACCAGCCAGTGATATTGTAGTGTAATTTGATTCATCAATCGCTCGTTGAACTTTCTTTAAAAGATAGGTCACAATAGTATTTTGATAGCTCGCGCAGATATCAGATAGATTTTCTGCAATAAAATTGGGATTAGCACCAACTTCTTTTTTCAAAAAATAAAGTAAAGATGTTTTTAATCCGCTGAAACTGTAGCTCAAGTGAGGAGTTTCTGGAATAGTGAATTGAAAACGATTGGGGTTTCCTTCTTGAGCGTATTTGTCTACGAGCGGCCCTCCTGGATAAGGCAATCCAAGCACTTTCGCAGCCTTATCAAAAGCTTCACCAGCGGCATCATCGATTGTTTTGCCAATGACCTTCATTTCCAAAGGAGCTTGTACCTCCACCAATTGAGTATGTCCTCCACTAACGGTCAAACAAAGCATCGGAAACTTCGGAGATAACATTTGATCCGTTGATCTATGAATAAAATGTGCAAGAACATGCGCTTGCATGTGATCTACTAAAACAAGAGGAATATTAAGGGCGAGGCTTAAACTTTTTGCAAACGATACTCCCACTAACAAGGCACCAAGTAATCCAGGACCGGAGGTGCAGGCTATACATTTTATGTCAGTGATTTTGCAATCAGCCTCTTCCAGCGCTTGGTGCACAACGGGCATAATGTTCACCTGATGGGCTCTACTAGCCAATTCAGGAACTACTCCACCAAATTTCTCATGAATTTTCTGTGTAGCAATAACATTACTAAGGACTTCCTGTCCACGCAGAACTGCTGCGGAAGTTTCATCGCAACTGCTTTCTATAGCTAGGATTAAAACGTCTCTCATTATTTTGTAGTGAGAGAATCTGGAACAATAAGCATCTCATCAAAGCCAATAGTTGATGCCGAAGAAATCTCATTATTTTTCATAAACAGCATGAAACTATGCACATTAGAGTCCGCATTTTTTTCATACCAAGAGGATGATTGTTCGAAGCCCATGATCATGAATGACTCGCTGAAAACTTCCGCTTCGACTAATGATTTTGCGGCCACACCAACATATACAATTTCATTATCTACTGGGTAACCATAGGTTACATCTATCATTCCTTGTTTCTCTTTGGTCGTTTTGAAACTGAATGCTCCATTGATCAATCGTATTTTTTGATCTGCGGAATCTTGTGTAATGCCGAGCGGAACTACGTTTAATTCGGGTATGCCCGCACCTCTGCAAATGGTATGATTCAAGCAAGTTATTTTGATTTGCTGAAGTCCCTTCGAAAGCAACATATCTGATATCATATCCAGTCCGTATGCCATTCCTAGATTTGAAAGATCTAACTCAATACGTGAATCTTTTTTTCTTAAATGGCTTTCTTTATATTTTCCCGATTCATCATAAATTTCATTCAAGTCAACTTTAGAATCGAAAACAACAAACTCGTACAAAGAGTCTAAGTTAGGCTCCTCAGCGATTTGATTGAACTTGATTCGAAACCACTCTCGTTTTAATGGATTTGATGTGGGATCATAAAAAGAATTACTTCTTCTGTTTAAATCTTCAGCTAAATTGAACACAGATCCGAAGACAAAAGAGGAATCAATAAATATCATCGACACATCAGTCTTATCGTACAAATTATACTTGCTAATGATCGAGTTGGGATTACTCAAACTAAAATTAGCATCAACCAAACGGATGATACTATCAATTTCGAACTGATAGTCGGTCGAATCTCCAGCCGTAGAAATGACGTAAGGATTTCCTAATATGGTTCCAGTATATTCGCGACCGAATATTTCTTTCTCCTTTGGTTTACAGTTGACCAATAAGATCGTAGCTGCAATGAAGGTTATTAGGATTCGTTTATGACTAATCATGGCGCGAAATTAGTTACTATCTTTCGTCTTTGAATTTGTTTTAAAAGCTCTACACAGTTGTTTATGAACCGATTTATCCTCATTTTTTGTTCATTTCTTGCCTCAATCTTTTATTTAAATGGGTTTTCTCAATCAATTGACAACAAGGTTTTTAAGCCTGAGATTCGAACTCCTTTAGCCTTTCCATCTGGCAATCCCTTAGGCTATCCTATGTTGGAGCTTTACAGCACATCACCTATTGAGTTTCATTTCGACCTGATGGGAACAGAACGCAATGATTATCGCTATGCCGTCTATCATTGTGATCATAATTGGAATGTATCTGATCTAACCAGCAACGAATATCTTTCAGGATTTAGTGTTCAAGACATTAATGATATTGAATACTCCTTCAATACTGAAATTGAATTTCTTCATTACACTTTTCAATTTCCAAATGATCTTTCTAAACCAACAAGATCTGGTAATTATGGAGTCATTGTATTTGATGGTGAAGAACCATTTTCTAGTCAGGTTGCTACATTTAGAATGATCGTTTTTGAAAATTTGGTTCAGATTAATGGTGTCGTAAATAATAGCAGCAGTGTTGGAGATCGCTTCAAAAGACAGGAGATAGATTTTGATATTTCACATGCAGGATTTCAAATCAATTCACCACTTCGAGATGTGAATGTCGTGATCTTGCAAAATGGCGACTGGGCATCATCTGTCAAAGGTCTGTCTCCAACCTTCATAAAACAGAATCAATTAATTTATGATTACAATGGCCCAAACAACTTCGATGGTGGCAGCGAATGGCGCTTTTTCGAAGTGAAATCTTTAAAGTTTGCTTCGATACAGGTGGAAGGTTTGATGATGGAACCTGATGGATGGCATGCATATTTAAGAAGGGATCCACTCCGTGGAGGAAAGGCCTATCAAACTGAGTTTGACATTAACGGTAAGTTTTTTATTCGAAATGATTTGGGTGAGGAATCACACCTGGACGCCGAATATATTTGGGTGCATTTCAAACTCGATTCCCCTCCTATTCTTGATGCAATTGTTGAGTTAGAAACGAGTGAAAGCCGATTTAAACCGGAGCTTTTTAGATTGGAGTACGATATGCAGGAAAAAGCTTACGCGAAGAAAATATTAATGAAACAAGGCTATTATAATTATCGCTACAAGCTTCGTGATCTCTATCATCCGAATGGAGATTTGAGTGTTACAGAGGGTAATCACTCCGAAACTGAAAATGACTATCATATCATTGCTTACTTCTTCGATAGACAATTTGGTGGTGATAGAATCATAGGAGTATCTGCGCTCAACAGTATTGCTCGATAAACTAGTCTTGGTCGAAGTCGTAGTCTGAGTCTTTAAATCGCAGTGTGTTTCTTCTTGCAATCTTGTAATCATTGAATCTGTCACGAACAAAAATCAAGAAATCGTATTGACTCGAATTTTTCATGAATTCATCAGACACATTCATGAAATTGATGAAGTCATCAAATTCATCATTGGATAATTGAATAATGTCGTAGTCGACATAATAATGGAATAACTCTTTTAGGAGCGCTCGTTTATTATCTTCATTTTCAAGTCGTGCTACTTCCCTTTTGCTTTGTTCTTTTTTGCTAAATTCTTCGTAAAGGAAAGTGATAGGACTAGCAAATGCGTTGATGCCACTCAAAATAAAATCCCTTTCATCATAGCCCAACTTCATAATATCGGACTGTATTTTTTCGAGATCTCTTGGGGCAAATATTTCAACAATAGCAAGAGTTTCTGTTCTCTCGCTTAGATAAGTCGTAGGTTGATAAACAGCTTGATCCGTCGAATCTTTGAAGCATAAATTTCGCGGATAGTACCCTAGAGAAGTAATGGTGAGGGTATCTGTTTTCTGACACTTGATATAATAACTTCCATCAGAACGACCAAAGGCGCCTGTTTTAGTGCGTTGATTGATCACAATCACATTGCTGATAGGCTGATTACTTTCTTCTCTAATTTTTCCTTTGACCTCAATCCAATTGTATTGTGTAGAATCAATTTGGCCGAAGGACAAGGTTGAAATTGCTGCTAGAAAGGATATGAGAAGAAGTCTTCGCACTGATTTTTTTTTCAAAGGTATTTTAAAAGAGACGTTCAGAATAATCCAAAGTTACATTTACTTGATTAAGCGTACAAAGTACACTTATTGTTATATTTGGTTCAATAATCAAACCAAACCATGAAGTACATTTTTACCCTTTCACTTTTCTTTTTTGCATTGTGCGGGTTTTCAGCACATCAAATTACTTTGATTTTGAATATGTCCGAACAAACTGTTTCGGCCAATGGCGTTCATGTGGCAGGAGCATTTCAAGGATGGAACCCATCGACAAGTGAGATGACAGACATTGGTGGAGGCTTATATTCTTTCTCTTTTGAATCTGACGACAACGTTTCGCATCAATTCAAATTCATTAATGGAAATGATTGGCCATTCCAAGAAACCGTTCCTTCACTTTGCGGAATTAACGATGGTTTCGGCGGCTATAATAGAACTCACACCACTGGAAATGTAGATGAAACAGTAGGTCCAATTTGTTTTGGACAATGCGCTGATTGCAGCATTGTAGTTGAGCCTAATCTTGTACCTGTTACATTTCAGGTGAATATGTCGAATGAAGTGGTTAGCCCATTAGGGGTGCACCTTGTTGGAAATATTCAAGGATGGAATCCAGCCAGCACAGAAATGGAGCCTATTGGAAATGGCATTTACAGTGTTACTCTTGACGTGCCATCTAATCAAACGGCAGAGTTCCGTTTTCTCAATGGAAACGATTGGCCTTTAACTGAGTTCGTGCCATCAGAATGCGGCCAGCTTAATGCATTCGATGAATACAATCGACTTTTTGAAGTTGGAGAAACAGCAGCACAATTTGGGCCTGTATGCTTCGGTGGGTGCACCAATTGCGGCGTCGTAGTGGAACCGACGACCTTGAATGTTACCTTTCAAGTAGATATGACGAATGAAGTAGTAGATCCAAATGGAGTTCATTTTGCGGGCAACGTTCAGCAATGGGATCCATCAACATCTCCGATGACGTCTATAGGTAATGGCATTTATGAAATAACATTTGAAGTTGAAGAGAATGCAATTATTGAGTTTAGATATATCAATGGTAATGTGTGGGAAAATTCAGAAGTAGTACCCGCTGACTGTGGCATTCCTAATGGCTTTGGTCAAGACAATCGACAAGTACAAGTGATCTCTGAAGATGTCACGTTTGGTCCAGTATGTTTTTCAGGTTGTTCAGCATGTGAACCAATCATTGAACCTGAAACTGTAATGCTATTGCTTCAAGTTAATATGAGTAATGAAGTTGTTAGTCCGCAGGGTGTTCATGTAGCTGGAAACTTCCAAGGATGGAATCCTAATTCAACAGTGATGACCGATTTAGGTGGTGGCGTATATGAAATACTCTATGAGGTGCCTGCTAATCAAATTGCTGAGTTCCGCTTTATCAATGGATCTGAATTCGCAAATAGTGAGATTGTACCTGCTGAATGTGGTGTGGATAATGGCTTCGGTGAGTTTAATAGAACTCTAGCAATTGGAAATGAAAACATTGTTTTTGGACCTGTATGTTTTGGTGAATGCGAAAACTGCACCCCATCAGTGCCAACATTAGTGGTATTTCAAGTAGATATGAATAATGAAACGGTGGCTCCAGAAGGTGTATTTGTATCTGGTTCATTTAATAACTGGAGCGCAACGGCAACGCAAATGGCTGACAATGGTGACGGAGTATATCAAGCCGTAGCCTTCATCGATAGCGGCAGTGAAATTTCATACAAATTTGTGAATGGCACTTCGTATGAATCTATCAACGGTGATTGTGTTCAAGACGATGGCTCTGGTAATTTCAATCGATTCGCTTCTGTCGGAACCGATGCAGTTACCACTGCCCTAGTGTGTTTTGGAAGTTGCTCTGAATGTGTAGTGATCCCAACTGTAAATGTGACTTTTGTAGTGGATATGTCGGAGCAGATTGTTTCTGATTTGGGAGTACATATTGCTGGTTCATTCAATAACTTTTCACCATTTGCTTCTGAAATGACCGCTATTGGAAATGGACAATACAGCTTCACTGCTGAAGTCCCTTACAACACAGCGGTTCAATACAAATACATTAATGGAAACGATTGGCCACAATCAGAGGTTGTACCTTTTGAATGTGGAGTAAACGATGGTTTTGGAGGATTCAATAGAAACATTGTTACCAATGAGACTGATATTACACTTCCTGCAATATGCTTCTCACAATGCGCTGAGTGCATAGCTGGTTTGGAAGAGGCTATAATGTCTAACATTAATATTTACCCTAACCCAACTTCTGACCTGATTAATATTTCTGGTGTTGAGACTGGTAGAGAAGTAACGATTTTAGGCATGGATGGCAGAATAGTTCGACAATTTACTTCGAACGGAAAAGATATTATTTCAGTAGGTGATTTAGCTCCAGGCTTGTATCAAATAAAAATCACGGGCTTAACATCAAGCTTAAGATTCAATAAGATTTAAATAATTGTCTTCATATTATCTTAACAAATATGCCCTTTCGAGGGTATATTTGTTTAAAGGAAAATTTTTGATGAAAAAAATAGGTTTACTCTTCTTATTGGGCTTGACTCTTCAAACACAAGCGCAAAATTTATTCATTAACGAGATTGTTTCAGAAAACCAAAATGGTGAAATGGACGATTTCTTTCAAAATGACGACTGGATAGAAATTTATAATACTGGTTCTATCACCAATCTAGCGGGTTACTATCTTTCTGATGACCCATTGATTCCCACCAAATGGCAAATACCGGCAACTGATGCGGGATCTACCACCATTTTACCGAATAACCACCGAATATTTTGGTTGGATAAAGATCCAGAACAAGGCGCGGATCACGTGGACTTTAGTTTGAATTTTGATGGTGAAACACTCATGTTGGTAGCGCCAGATGGAGTGACTATTATTGATCAAATCACCTACCCTCAGATGGCGGTGGATATTAGCTACGGAAGAACTTGTGATGGCTGCCCTAATTGGCAATATTTCAACAACGTAACCTTCGATGCTCCGAATCAAGAGTTGGCACAACCAACACAGTTTGTGTTGATTAACGAGGTAATGGTCAATAATACTTCCTATTGGAAAGATTTATCTAATGAATACGAACCTTGGTTCGAAATATTCAACCCCAATACTACTCAAGTAAACTTAGCGGGATATAAAGTATCTCTTGCATCGGGTGAGGAATGGACTTTCCCAAGCACTGACCCATTTAGAACAGTGATACTTCCTGGTGAGTTTAAGATCTACTGGTGTGACGGTGAAATTGCTGAGGGAGCGAATCATGCATCTTTTGTATTGCCTTCCTCTGGAGTTTTGACATTGAAGGGACCTGACAATAGCACACTTGATGCTTATTCATATTCAGCAACTGCAGAAAATGCATCTTGGGGGCGTCAAACGGATGGTGCTACAACCAGCATTCAATTTGCCACACCAACTCCTGGGGTGACCAACTCACTGGTAATTGTTTCTGCGCCTACTTTGTATATCAATGAAGTATTAGCTGCTAGCGTAAATGATATCGATGACAATGCTGGTCAAAAAGAAGATTGGTTTGAGATATACAACCCCAATTCTTTTGATGTGAATATCGGAGGTTATTATTTTTCTGATAATCCAGAGAATCCTATGAAGTGGCAAGTCCCTTCTTTCTACCCTGATAGCGTTACTATAGACGCGGGTGGCTGGTTGTTATTCTTTGCAGATGAGGATATGGGGCAAGGCGTTTTACACAGTAGTTTTAGATTGAGTAATAATCAGGAAGCATTGCGTTTCTCTAGTCCCGATGGGATTTCATTGATCGATGAAATCACATGGCAAGGTTTAGATTCTGACACTTCACTTGGTAGACAATTTGATGGAGATCCTACGTGGGTTTTATTCACTGGAACAACTCCTGATGCTTCGAACAATACCGGTATTGTATCAGTGAAAGAAGAGACGAAGGTTTCAGACATTTCTATCTATCCAAATCCAACGCAAGGTGTGTTGAGAATTTCAAAGCCTAGCTCGGGTGAGTTGTTTGATTTGAATGGAACGGTGGTGATGCGATATACTAATGTTTCAACCATTGATCTTACAGTGCTGAGCAGTGCAGTATATATCTTAAGAACGAAGGAAGGCGACGTTTATCGAGTAGTGAAGCACTAATGCTTTTCCAGCTTAAAAGCTTTTCCATCAAGAATAATAAAATACATCCCACTCGCCCAATCAGAGGTTGAAATAAATGAAGGGCAACTAGCATTAAAATACATCAATTGACCTTGTTGATTGAAAACCTGAATCACTTCCGAAAGGAGGTGATTCTTTTTTTGTATAAAAATTTGATCGCTAAATGGATTGGGGAAAAGCGATATTTCTTTTTCGTTCTCTTCTGCAAGTCCAACAATTAATGGGATTTCAAAACTGAATTGAAATTGGCAATTGTTTTCATCCATAACGATGGCGGTATAATTCCCAGCCGATAGCTCAATCGACCCTTCTGCAGGCAAAGTCATATCGTTTAATAGGAAGCTTATATTACCAGTTCCGCCAGTGCTTGAATAATTGAGAACACCTAATGTGTTCTCCGTAGCAGCGGTGATCTCATAGCTAGCAATAATTTCTGATGGTGATACAATTTCAAAAAGATAGTTTATCTCACAATCAAGAGCGTCTAAGACTTGTATTTGATATATGCCTTCAGAAAGACTTCCATTAATTCCATCAAGAACCTCCCAATTATAAGGAGCTATTCCTCCTTCTATTGACACTTCCGTCACCTCACCATCATTGCTATTATAACATGTTGGTTGCGTGGTTTCAAATAATCCTACTAATTCATTTGGACTTATCAGTTCAATCAAATTGGAGGCCGAGCAGCCATTTGTGGTTGATACATCCACGACATATTCTCCTTCCGGAAGGTCATTAATTATTGTAGATTCTAGTGTTGAACCATTCCAAGTCCATGTGTATTCTTCCTCACTTGTAATATTTAGTTCTACTGAGCCATTTGAAAAGTCATTGCAAGTTGGGTTCGAGACGAAGACATCCATTATCGGAGGTGCCTGAGTTCCAATGGTAAGTACTTCCGTATTAGAAGTAAAATTAAATGGATGAGTCATTTCGCAATAATAGACTCCTGGTGAATCGACAACTATTTGTCTTGAGGTTTGTCCATCATTCCATAGCCAAGTATTGGCAGGTCCTGCATCAAGTAGAATTGATTGTGTCGGACATAATGTGGTATCAACAGAACCGAATGAATATTCGGTATTGAACGACATGCCTTCAATATATTTTACTTGTTGGTTTGATGGCACATTGTAATATCTCTCCACGAGTCCTCTTGGCCAATGAATTACAACCGAATCTACCATGTTGTATGAGCCCAAGCCTATAATTTTTTTTCCGGAATTTTGAGCGATATAGCTTTCTCCACAATGAGTGAAGCGCGATTGCTGATGGCCATCGTAATAAAATTCTAATCGCGATCCAAAGGCATTTCTGTTTGAAATGGTTCCTTGAAGTTCAACACTTAAATAGTTATTCTCGGTAGGAGTATTTTTCCAAAGTCGGCTTGGAGTTGGGTCGTTGCTATTATTGAAGTAATCATAAAAACCATCATTATTATAATCACCAATAACATTGCAAAAAGTAGGATCGAGATCTCCTAAAATTCCTACTGTTTCATTCGCTTCGGTAAAAAATCCATCTTCATTCTGAAGATAAAATTGATTTTGTGATTGCGTAAAGTTCGCTCCAGCTGCGGTAGCTACGAATAGATCTAGATCACCATCATTTTCATAATCCAACCAATTTGCTCCCCAGCATACTTCATTTACAGCTAAACCAAATTCGATTGCTTGATCACTAAAGACATGATTCTCTCCATGAACTAATAGTGAATTACCGTTGTCATTATTGGTGACATACATATCAAAATCGTTGTCATTGTCAAAATCACCAACAGTTCCAGTCATGGCGTCGATGGCGATATTCATGCCCCCAGTTTGACTGACATTCGTGAATGTTCCATCTCCATCATTTTCCCAAAGTTCATTAACCCAAGAAGCTCTGTCAACAATCCAGTACATATCGAGCCATCCATCTTCATTGTAATCAAAGAATACTACTTGAAAACATGGCCGCGGCGGCACAATTACGTTAGCAGGAACAGTTACATCAGTGAAGGTGCCATCACCGTCATTATGAAGAAGTCTGGTACTAAATTCTGGAAAGGGTACTACATCTGGATTGTAGTATTTAGGTAGACAAATGTCTAAGAATCCATCTTGGTCGTAATCAGCTATCGCTGCACCATAATATAAATAACTACCGGGTTGCAAGCCTTTGCTCACAGCTGTTTCAGTGAATTGAAAACTGCCATTGTTCTCGAAGATTAAAGCTCTTCCACCGAATTGAGTTACTAGTAAATCTTCGTCACCATCGTTTTCACAGTCAAACCAAATAACAGAAATGATTTGTCCAGTAAAAGCAAAATTGAGATTGATATTATCTTCTACAAGATTACCTGCGCCATCATTTTTATAGAATTTCACGAAGTCTGTTCCATCTGCTGTTGTGAGGTCGTCCCAACCATCGTGATTGTAATCATAGAAAGATGCACCATTTCCCCATATTGTTCCCTCTTGAACAATAAATACTCCTTGCAATTCTGACTCCTCAACGAATTGAGAGAATGCAGGAGTCAATAATGAGAAAAGTAAAAAGGTTAAGGTGAGTCTTTTCATGACTCCCTAAAATTAAGAAAAAAACCTAACTATTTGAAAATGGCTTTTATAGTTCCAAAAATTATCTTGATATCCGTTTTCAAACTCATTTCTTGGATGTATTTTTTATTCAAGTTGAGTTTGAGAGGCATGATTTCCTCGATGTAGGTTTTCTCAGGATTGGATGATTTAGCAAGAATAGCATTTTCATCTACAAAATCGATGGAAGCGTAATCTGTTAAGCCTGGTTTTACATCGAGTACTTCGCGTTGTTCTTCATTATACAGGGCCACATAGCGTGGTACTTCAGGGCGAGGGCCGACTACAGACATTTCACCTTTGAGAATATTAAATAGCTGAGGTAACTCATCCAGCTTATATTTTCGGAGATTGTAGCCGATTGAAGTAATTCTCGGGTCGCGCATTCCTACGGTGATTTGTCCAGCGCTTTCGGAAGCTGGTCGCATTGTTCTAAACTTATGGAGTTTGAAATGTTTCCCCTTCCATCCTACTCTTTCTTGATTAAAGAATACACCGCCTTTTGAATCCGCAACAATAGCAATGCTCACCACTAAAAATAATGGTGCTAGAATGATTAGTAAAATCAATGAAAAAAGTATATCAAAAAGCCTTTTTATCATGCTTTAGATTTTAAGACTTCAATGATTGATTCGCAAATAAAGTCTACATCATCATTGGAAAGATCATAATATACAGGCAGTGATATCTCATTCTTGTATTGATTCCAAGCATTAGGATAATCAGACATTTTATACCCCAAGTTTTTATAGAAGCTTAAAAGCGGAATAGGCTGAAAATGCACGTTTGTGGAAATACCTTTTTGTGCAAGTTCAGTGATTAAAGCATCGCGATCATTTTCTTCAAACCCTTGAATTCGCAACATGTATAGATGGTAGCAACTATCAGAGTATGGATTAGAAAAGTTGGGAAGAATAGTTCCATTTAGAGATTGTAAATTCTTGGTGTAACGTTCACAGATTTCTTTTCTGCGATCTAGCGTTTCTTCATATCGATCAAACTCAACAAGGCCGATAGCAGCGTGAATATCCGTCATATTGCACTTGTAACCTGCTTCGATAATATCATATCTCCATTGACCTGCTTGTGTCTTGCTTAGTGCATCTTTTGTTTGACCGTGGAGTGCACTGATATTTAGTGACGCTCTAATTTCTGCATTATTAAATGGCTCAGGTAAGTTGAATGTTACCGCCCCACCTTCTGCGGTGGTAAAGTTTTTAACGGCATGAAAAGAGAAGCCGGCAACGTCTGTTTGGTTGCCCACCTTCTTCCCTTTATAGTCTGCACCAAAGGAATGGGCCGCGTCGCTCAGCACCAGAATTCTACCAAGTAATTCTTGGTTTTTTGTAGAAGGCTTGAATAAAGATTTTATGTGATCTTTCTTAACTAATTCCATAACAAAATCATAGTCCACTGGCAGACCTCCAATGTCTACTGGCATAATCACTTTTGTTTTTGAATTGATTTTACGTTCGATGTCAGCGAGATCAATTAGGAAGCTATCCTTTGCACAGTCTACCAAAACTGGTATAGCTCCCACGTGCTTTACGATATTGGCTGTAGCGGAATATGTATAGGCAGGAATGATTACTTCATCTCCTTCACCAACCCCAAACCATCTCAATACTAATTCAGCGGCATTTGTCCATGAGTTCAGACACAAACTCTGAGTGGTACCACAATACTCATTAATTTTCTGTTCAAGCAATCTTGTTTTAGGTCCGGTGGTGATCCAACCAGACTTTAGTACTTCAGTAACAGCTTGAATAGTTTTGTCGTCAATACGAGGCGGCGAAAATGGAATTGTTCTCATGGACTGCGAAAGTATAAAAGTTCATAACTTATCTAAAACGAGTGGTGTAATAATATTAATACAGGATATTTGCCACCGGAAAGACTAAACCAAACCTTTACTTGTGAGTCTTTTCTTGCATACACCTGTTTATAATGAAGAATTTTCTTTTAGCTGCTTTACTTATTTTCATTTCACAAATTTCTTTCGCACAACCTCCAGGTCGTGGGCGTGGTATGGATTCCATGAATGGAAGAGTTTATGGAAAGATTACAGATGATCAAAAATCTCCTGTCGAATATGCGATCATAAAGGTGATGAAAAAAAAGGTTATTTCTCCGGACAGTTCTACTTATGAAATCGTCAATGGTGCGTTATCAGCTGGAAACGGAGACTTCTCGGTAGATAAAGTACCAGCCGGAGTTCCTTTGTTGGTCATTGTAGAGCTAATTGGTTTTGAAAAAACAGAAATAGAATTCACCTTGACACCAAGTCCTGGCTCAATGGTTTTAGAAAAAGATCTTGGAAATATTCGATTGCTTGCTGGAAAGCTAACAAAAGAAATTGTTATTGAAGGAGAAACAGATGCGTTTCGTTTGGAATTTGACAAACGTGTTTATGAAGTGGATAAAAATCCAATGAATGCAGGTGGAACGGCTGAAGATGTTTTAAGAAATATTCCTTCTGTACAAGTAGATATTGATGGCAATGTTTCAATGAGAAATGCTTCACCACAAATTTTTATTGACGGTCGACCTACTACTCTCACTATCGATCAGATTCCTGCAGACGCTATTCAGCGTATTGAAATCATCACAAATCCGAGTGCTAAGTTCGATGCTAGCGGAGGTGGTGGTGGAATTATTAATGTAGTAATGAAGCACAACAGGTCTACTGGCTACAATGGAAGTATTAGAGCCGGTATTGATAAAAGAGGTCGCGCTAACGGCGGTTTTGACATCAATGTGCAGGAAGGAAAATTGAATTTTTTCGCTAATGGGAACTTGAATATTAGAAGAAGTTTAAGCACCGGAGAAACCACTAGACAAGACTTTACCACAGATCCAAATACTACTTTATTCCAATCACAGAATAACAACAATAATGGATATTTTGGTAGTGGTAAAGTAGGTTTTGACTGGTTCGTAGATAACAGAAATACGCTCACCTTTTCTCAATCATTTACTAGAGGCCAGTTTGCACCTGAGGATTATCTTGAAACAACTACAGACACTATTACCAATGAGGGGACTTTCCCTTTGAGCTTTTACTACAGAACCAGCACCACAGAGCGTCAGTTTGAAAACTGGGGATCCAGTGTGTTGTATAAACATTTATTTGCCAAAGAAGGTCAGGAATTGACAGCGGATATTAACTTCAACATGATCAATAGCGAATATGTTGGAGATTATGGAAATTATTACAGTGATGGGTTCAATTCAATTCAAAGACAAGTAGGTTCTGGTGATCAAATACTCGTGACCAGCCAAGTGGACTATGAGACTATTTTCAAGGAAAAATTTAAAGTTGAAGCTGGAGCTCGAGGTTCTATTCGTGATTTTTCCAGTACGTATTCAAACTTTAATTTAATTAATAATGAATATGTAGATATATCGGCACTAGGTGTAAATTATCGTTTTGTTGATCAAGTTTATGCACTGTATAGTAATGTTGCTCGTGACGGTGAAAAATGGAAAACTCAGTTCGGACTCCGCGTAGAAAGCAGCGACTACAAGGGGGAACTATTAGATACCAATGTCACTTTTGCAAATCGTTTTCCTATCAGTCTTTTCCCATCTGCATTTATTACGCGTGTAATCAATGAAAAGCAAGACATACAGTTGGCGATTAGAAGAAGTGTGAATAGACCCAGTTTCATGCAATTGATTCCATACACTGACTACAGTGATTCACTCAATGTAACAAGAGGCAATCCATCTCTGAAACCAGAATTTACCAATAGTGCAGAACTTTCATATCAATATTTGATCAATAAGAAAAATACTTTTATTGCGACAATTTATTATCGCTACACATCAAATACAACCATTCGTTTCTTATCAAATGAATACAGTGATATTTTAGGAAGAGATGTCGTCGTGAGCACCTATGCAAACGCATCAAACAGTCAGTCATCTGGTTTAGAACTTGTATTGAAAAATAATTTTACAAAATGGTTGGAACTCACTACCAATTTCAATTTGTACAATTCATCCATTGATGGTACTAATTTATCCGAAGATCTTACTAATAACTTGAATAGCTATTGGCTAAAGTCTAACATGACTGTAAAGCTGCCAAAGGAATTCATTTTTGCAGCATCCTTTGATTATGCGAGCCGAAAAGCACTAGAGGTTAGTGGTGGAAGCCGCGGCGGTGGCGGAGGAGGATTTGGTGGTGGTGGTTTCGGAAGAGGTGGCTTTGGAGGCACAGATAATACGGTTCAAGGATATGTTGAACCAGTCTATGGTCTAGATCTTTCTATAAAGAAGAATTTCTTGAAGAACAAGAACGCTTCTATCACTTTTAGTGTTTCGGATGTGCTACGAACTAGAATCACACGCACACACAGTGAATCAGAGTTCTTTGTTCAAGATACTTTTAGAAGAAGAGATCCACAGCTATGGAGAATTCAACTTTCTTGGAAATTCGGTAAACTCGACGCTTCTCTATTCAAGAGAAAGAATACGAAGTCAAATTCCGAATCAATGGAAGGGTAATATTAAGTTAAAGAATTAAGCACTTGTTCTAATGGAGTTGACGCACCATCAGCGTGAATCCAGGAAATTGTTTGATCTCTCTTCCACCAAGTGATTTGTCTTTTCGCATAATTACGCGAGTGTTGCTTGATTTTATCTATGGCAAATTCAAGTGTGCATTGGCCGTCAATTGACTCAAAAATTTCTTTGTAACCAACAGTGTTTAGTGCTTGTAATTCTCTTTTATCAAGGAGTCCATTTACCTCTTCGAGAAGACCAGCCTTCATCATAGCATCTACCCTCGTGTTTATTCTTTCATATAAAAATTCTCTTTCAGCAGTTAAACAGAATACTATAGAATCGAATGGAAGATCTTGTTGATTGCCACTGCGAAGTTCACTGAATTTTCTTCCGGAAACTTCAATCACTTCTAATGCTCTCACTACTCTATGTGGATTTGAGATGTCCACTTTCTGATAATATTCAGAATCTCTTTCTTTCAGTTTTTCTTGTAAAAATTTAAGTCCAAATTTTTCTAGTTCTTCATTATATGCAGCCCTAACTAAAGGATTTGAGGGTAAATCATCTAGTCCTTTCAAAACAGCATCTACATACATTCCGCTCCCTCCTACCAAAATGACTACATCTTTTGATTGATGTAATTCATCTATTTTTAATCTAGCATCCTTTGCAAACATACCCGCGCTATACTCTTCTTCAATTGATCTATGAGCAATGAAGTGATGCGGCGCAGCCGCTAGTTCAGAGTCTGTTGGACGGGCCACTCCTATATTTAATTCATTGAAAAATTGTCTTGAATCAGCCGAAATTATTTCAGTATTAAAATGCTGTGCTAGCTGAATAGCAAGAGCTGTCTTCCCGATTCCCGTGGGTCCAACAATGGATATAAGCTTTTTCTTCATAATCATAAAAAAGGACTGTTTTCACAGTCCTTTTATTTTATTCTTCAATCAGTCCTCGACCGATTTTTTTAATTTTCCCTTCATGTACCATCTTTGGGATAATGGTGTCAAGTACTCCATTGATGAATGTAGCGCTCTTTGGAGTGCTGTAATACTTCGACAACTCAATGTATTCATTCATAGTCACCTTCACTGGAATAGAATCAAACGTTTGAGCTTCTGCAAACGCCATTTTCAAAATGATCATATCGGTTAATGCAATACGATCCGCTTCCCAATTAGGAGTATTTGCTGAAATTACTTTTTGATTTTCTTCACCAAGTGAAAGTGTTTTTCTGAAAAGAAGTTTACAGAATTGTTCTTCATCTTCAGGGTCTTTCCAAAGAGGTAAGAAATCTAAATCGTCATCATTTTCTTTCACTTGTTTCAAAGTGCGAAGAACCATGCTTGCAGAAAGATCTAAGTCATCATTCCAGAAAATCCCTTGATCTTCTAGGTATTCATGCATTAGTTCATAATTCACCAAATGACGACGGAAGAAACGAAGCAAGTATTCGCGATCATGTTCGAATCCTCTTTCCTTAGACTCCATGTATTCTTTGTAGTCTTCCGTTTCAGTGAGCATTTTAAACATTTGCTTTAGCAAATCTCTGTTGTCAGCCCAACGAAGGTGAATTTCCTTAGAAGCTTTATCTAATTTTTTGCTATTCGCTATAATTCTTAGGAGAGAGTTAGTAACGAATTTGGTATTTGGATGCAGATCTTCATGAGTAGGAAGTTTTTTATTCATTCCTGCCTCAATTTTTTCAATAGCTAATCCTTGCATCTCACCCATAAGAAGGATGAAAGACAAGTAAAGTTCACGAAAACGATCTACGCTTTCAAACAACATTTTCTCGTAAGCGACTACGTCTGGCTTCTCATCGCTGTAATAGGCAAAGAGGATTTGGAGAACTTTAATCCTTATGTGCCTTCTGTTTAGCATAGCTTAATTTTTAAATGATATATTAATATGACAACTTCACTTTTCCGATGGCTTGAATGCGCGCCTCAGCAAGGAGATTAGCGGCCAAGTATGTTGGAATATTTTCTGATTTTGATTTATTGAAAATCTCGAGTGTTTTAGCATAAATGCCCTCCGCTTGAGCAAGAGCAGCTTCTCTACTGTATCCGATAATTTCCCAATAGCAATTGATGATTCCACCTGCATTTACCAAGTAGTCGGGAGCATAAAGAATTCCTTTCTTTTGTACTTCTGCACCGTGAATTTGTTCGTTAGCAAGCTGATTATTTGCTGCGCCACAAATAATGCTACATCCTAGTTTTGAAAGGGTTTCATCATTAATAGTTGCACCTAAAGCACATGGGCTGTAGATGTCCATTTTCTCATCGTAAACATCTTTAACATCAATAGCTCTGACGCCATATTTGGCCACAACCGCTTTTACGCGATCCTCATAGATATCAGCGATAACAACTTCTGCATTTTCTTTTACTAGATGAGAAACAAGGTACTCTCCTACGTGACCAACGCCCTGGACCACTACTTTTTTACCAGCAAGTGAGTCATTTCCTGTAAGCTCTTTTACAGATGCTTTCATTCCCATGTACACGCCATATGCTGTCACTGGTGATGGATCTCCACCGCCATTCAAGTAATCAGGCAAACCAACCACGTGATCAGTTTCCATTTTTACAAACTCCATATCTTTCGTAGAGATTCCGACGTCTTCAGCGGTAATATACTTACCACCTAGTCCATCAACGAATTTTCCGAATCGGCGAAGAAGCGCTTCGTTTTTATCTGTTCTTGCATCACCGATGATTACAGCTTTACCTCCACCGATATTCAAACCGGCGAGAGCATTTTTGTAAGTCATTCCTCGTGAAAGGCGCAGAACGTCTGTGATTGCATCTTCCTCGCTTCCATAAGCCCACATACGGGTACCACCAACTGCGGGACCTAAAACTGTGTTATGAACTGCAATGATTGCTTTGAGACCTGTTGATTTGTCTTGACAGAATACCACTTGTTCGTGGTCGAAGGTCGACATGCGACCTGTTAAAGAGGCAACGTTAGCCTTTTCCAATGTATCGATCATTTTTTGCAAGTTGTCTTTGCTTTCAGAATCTTTTTCTAAAAGCGGCACAAAAGTAGGTCATTCCATTGAAGAGGAATAACCTTTTTACTTAAGAAATAAAAAAATAGCCAACAATGGGCTATTGAAGAATTTCATCTATGGCTAATGCGAGCTTGCGATCTCTATCTGTAATAACATCGCCTGCATCGTGTGTACTCAACTCGATTCTAACGTAATTGTATACGTTAAACCACGCTGGATGATGGTTTTGCTTTTCCGCAATAAAGGATACACGAGTCATAAAAGTAAATGCCTCTTGAAAGTCCTTAAAACGGAATTCACGGGTTAATTTGTTGTCAATTTCGCGCCACATGGTCAAATTGTAATGTGCTCAAATGTAGTCAAACTTTTTAACGCATTAAAATTACATGCCCTGAGTAAATTCTTTCTTGGTCGACACCCTTCAGCTGAACAGTAACTTGCCAGTTATAGGCCTCATCCTTAGCAAAATAATCTCCACCTCTCACTTCACCTACCCATGGTAGTTCTGGGTCATTGGTTTCGAATATAACAGTACCCCAACGATCAAAAATCTGGAACTTGTACCTTTCAATGAATGATTTGCCAGTCATTATTGGCAAAAACACTTCATTTATTCCATCGTCATCAGGGGTGAAAGTGTTGGGGACATAAATATTGAAGATATCCTGAATGACTACTCTGTCAACATGCGTCGACGAACAACCAGCCCCAGAGGTCACTGTAAGTGTGATGTCGTAAACTCCTCCTTCCTCATAGGTATACAATGGATATTGTGCATCACTACTTCTACCATCACCGAAATTCCATAGATATTCCGTTGCTCCAGTACTCAAGTTTAAGAATTGGATGGTTGGTTCGTATATCGTAGTCTCTCGGGGATCCGGAATGAAAAATGCTTGAGGAATATCATAAACACTAATCAAGTCGCCAAGCTCAATAAACTCAGAACAGCCTTGATCTGATGTGGCGATTAATGTAACCACATAAACTCCTGGATCAGTGTAGGTATGAGAAGGATTTGGATCATTGCTTTGATTACCATCTCCAAAGTCCCAGATGTAGTCTACAGCGCCAGTTGTTAAATTGGCAAACTGCACATCTAAGTCTTCACATCCTTCATATGGAAATGCGTCAATAACAAGTTCAGGTAGTGGATGAACGGTAAACGACGAAATAGCGATAGAAGAACAGCCGTATTGATTTGATGCTACAAGCTGAACGGAATAATTTCCCACATCAGTGATATCAAAATTAGTATTCGTCAAATCCGAAATCTCATCTCCATCTAATAGCCAAGAATAACCATTAGCATAGCTTGAACTATTAGATGTTTGAACATTTACAGGGAATGTGCAGGACTCAATGCTCGAAAGGGCAAATGATGCTACAGGCTGGGGACTCACGACTATATCAATCTCCATCGTGTCTGTACAAAGTTGAAGATTTTGTGCGATTAAGCGCACCGTATATAACTGTGGCGCAGCCGTGAAGTTGGTATAATCGTTACAAGCACTTGGAGTATTAGCCGTATTTCCATCACCAAAATCCCATTCGTAAAATAAACCACCAGCAGATGCACTGGTAAAACAAGCATTGAATGGACTACAACCTACTTGATCCGGGATGGTAAATGCCGCAACGGGCGGCGCATACACAGTTACAGGATTTGTTGCTGAAGCCGTGCACAAATTGTCACTTACTGCCGTAGCGGTCACATTGTACAGACCTGCTATTGGAAATACATGGACAGGTGAAGATAGATTGGATGTGCCACCATCTCCAAAGTCCCATGAAATCGAGACAACATCAACAATTTCAGGTGTAAACTGGATGCCTTCATTTGCACAAACATTGGGGTCGTCTGCAATGAAATCAATAGTTGGTGAAGGGAAAACTTCAATGGTTATTTGGGTGGTATCGTAAGAACAACCGTTATCCACATATTGATAGATCGTATAAAAACCAGGATCGTTGAATATATGTGTTGGATTCGCAACACCAGTGAAATTACCATCTCCAAAATTGTACTGTAGTTGATTTCCACCCTCACTGAAATCAGTGAACTCAACACTCAATGGAGAACAACCTTCAGTAATATTCGTGTTAAAAAATGCCGTCACCGTATTTGGTAAGACTGTAATGGTGTATTCTGTAGTATCCACACCGCATTCATTTGATAGGTATAAATGAATGGTGTAATCAACAGGTATGGTATCCGCAAAAAAGACGTGGCTTATCGGTTCTTCAACAAAAATATTTGGAGTTCCATCTCCAAAATCCCATTCAAATGTGTCTGGATTACCAGTCGATGTATTATTAAATACAACTGTGAACGGACTACAGAAAACATCCATATTAGTACCGAATCCAGCTATTGGTTGAGGATTAACTGTTACAATATCATTGTCTGTGCTTGAGCCGCAGAAGTTTGTTACCGTCAAACTAACAGGGTATTCTACTACATCATCTCCTTGTGGATAGATTATAGATTGTGGTGTTTGATCAGTTGATATAATCAATGAAAGATCCCAATCATAAGTTAAATACTGACCTACAGATAAATTTTCAAATGAGACATTTAAAGGAGCACATCCTTCTGCTGGAAGCAAATTAAATGAAGCACTTGGTGGATCGATGATTTCATTGCTTCGCACGATGGTGTCGCGACATCCAAAACCATTTGAAGCAACTAATTGAATGGTGAAAATTCCTTCATCAGGATAGATGTAGAATGGATCAATTCCATTCACAACATCCCCATTACCCATGGTCCATTCATAACCAGTTGCGCCTGTAGTGGTATTTGTCAAGTCAACTTGAGCATTGGTACAGCCTAGAGGAGCCACCGTAAAATTGGCATTAGGAACAGGAGATATCGTTATAGTTTTATAAGATGAATCGCTGCATCCGGTAATAGGATCTTCAAACCAGAGGAAGATATTGTAGTTGCCTGCTCCGATGCTTGGGTCAAAGGAACCAAGCGTAGCATTGGTAATTCCAGTGCCTTCCCAAGTTCCTCCAGTTGCAGGTGTATATCCTGCCATATTGAAAGGAAGTGCATTTCCGCAAAGCGTTTGATTCGGACCAGCAATTACTGTTGGTAATCCTAGCACCGTTACTTGCATTTGGTCTTGCGTAAAGCATGTTCCTTGACCGTTCTGTAATGTTAATGTATACGTACCAACACCTGCTAGTTGTGGATTGAATAAACCAGTTGATGTATTGGTTACTCCTGTTCCTGACCACGTTCCACCCGTTGGTGGATTGATTCCAGCGAATACGGTTTGTGCATCATTCAAACAAAAAGTTTGGTCTGGGCCCGCATTGGCAATCACAGGTGGGTTCACTGTAATTTGAATGGAGTCAACATTTGAACATGCATTTCCACCTGCGGTAAACTCGTAGTAAACCCAATATGTTCCCACGCCAGGGCTTGTAAATTGTCCATTTGGATTAGTAATACCTGGCCCCGACCAAGTACCCGTCCCACCTGTTGTAGGACTAAATCCGGTTAGTACTTCAACGATAGGTTGATTGCAAAGAGTAAGATTATTACCTGCATTCACAGTTGGCAGACCATTCACAGAAATGATGATATTGTCTGTGTCAACACACTGATTGTCGTCTGTTACTGTTACTGTATAATTTGTTGTAACCGCAGGGAAAGCGATTGGACTAGCGATTGTGGCATTGCTCAATGTTGTTGGAAAATTCCACGAAACATTGAATGGTGCTTGACCTCCCGTAATAATCCCATTGATTTGGATGCTATCATTCAAGCAAATGGAGGCATTATTCCCAACATCTATCGTCGGAAGTCCATTTACCGTAACAGTCATTTGATCTGAAGTCAAGCAAGTTCCAGTACCTGTGGTATACGTCAATGTATATGTTCCAACTGTATTTGGATTAAACACGCCGCCAGCGGTTACAGTAGGCACAGGGCCCCATGTTCCACCTGCTACTGGGGGAACAATGGTGAAATTCGGGCCAAGGTGACAAAGCTCTACATCTGGACCTGCATTAGCATTTACAGGACTATTTACCGTAACCACTAACTGATCAGAGTTGACACAGTTTGTTGTAGGGTTCGTGTAAGTATATGTTAAAGTAAACACCCCATTTCCTGCTGGTGTAACTGAGTTGCCTGTTAAAGTTATTCCCGGAGTTGTGGTCCAGACTCCACCTGCTGGTGAAAAGCCCGTCAATGTTGTGGCAATTGGCTGGTTGCAAAGTGTCAAGTCCAATCCCGCATTTACAACAGGCAAAGGATTGATGGTGACATTCAATTGATCTTGAGCACTGCATGATGCAGCATCAACAACCGTGATATTATAAGTACAACTAGCACCTACGGGTGTTATCGTTGGTGTAAGAGTGTTTCCGTTGGTGATCCCACCACAAGCTGAGCTCCAAGAAATAGTAGTTATTGCTCCATTAGTGCTTGATGCAGTAGCATTCAAGTTGACAGTGCTACTGGCACAAATCGTAACATCAGCGCCTGCATTGACTACTGGTGGAGCTAATACTGTTACATCAACTTGATCACTTGTCAAACAAGAACCAGAGCCCACTGCGTAGGTTAAAGTAAATGTTCCAACCGTGCTTGGTAAGAATGAATTTGAAGTCACTCCAGTACCTGTCCAAGTTCCTCCAGTTGGAAGTGGATATGGTGTTGTAGAATTACAAACGTTAAAATCGGGTCCACCATTAGCTTGAACGGGATCAATTACACAAACCTGAACGATATCTGAATTGGTACATCCAGTGGTACTATTTGTAAAGGTGTAAGTAAGATTAACACATCCCACTGCTGACGGTGTGAATACTCCAGCAGAAGTCACTCCTGTTCCTGACCATACTCCTGTTCCTCCAGTCGTTGGTGAGAATCCTGTCAAATTAGTCGCTACTGGCTGATTACACAATTGGGTATCAGGCCCAGCATTTACAACTGGCAAAGGATTGACTGTTACAGGAACATTTGCTGTACCAACGCATCCATTGCTATCAGTTACTTGTACGTTATAATTGGTAGTGGTGGTAGCGCTAGAAATAGGATTAGCAATGGTTGTGCTTGAAAGAGTTGCGCCATTGTTCCATAGGTAATTGGTATACGGAGCAAGTCCTCCAGTTACGTTCAAACCGAGTTGTTCTGTTTCGCCAACGCACATTGAGAATGTGCCACTTGGCGACACAACAGGCAATGGATCAACAATAATCGTGATAGTCTCTTGATCAGAACAGGTTCCAGAGTTTCCTGTAACGGTATAGGTTGTCGTTGTTGTTGGACTCACTGTAATACTTGATCCTGACTGCCCTCCAGGAGACCATGTATAACTTGCCGCACCGCTTGCAGAAAGTGTGATGTTTGAATTAATACAGACATGATTATCTGTAGTATTGGAAACGATGTTAACTACAGGTGGCGTCAATACTGTGATTGGGGCACTTGCAGATGATGGTCCGCAGGCGTTCGTGGCAGTTAATGTTGCCGAATAATTTCCAGGAGTAGCATACGAAACAGCTCCAGGGCTCAATGTATTAGCACTTGTTGGTGTTCCGCTTGGGAAGCTCCAAGCATAACTCGTAATAGGAAGATTACAGTTGTCGACTAGTGCAGATGGGTTAACCGAATTACCGGAGCATATGGTGGTGATGGGATTGACCACCACCACTGGTACTGTATTTACAGTTACGACTTCTGTGTCTTCAAAAATCCCACAAGCATTGGTCATTCGAAGTCGGAGAGTATATGTACCAACTGAATTCAAAATGAATTGAGGTGACAAACTTGATGCGCTTGTACTTCCGCCAAATGAATATGAACCATTATCGGGATCACATGGCAAATCAACATAGTCTACCAACCAAGTGTAGTTCACGTTACAAGGAATACCATTATTAGAGGTATTGGTAGTGTTTACTGTTAAGGGCAAACAACCCGAATTGGTATTTACACTGAATATTGGAGTTGGCGGAGTTTCAACACAAATCACTTGAGAATAAGTGGTTGTTCCACACGAGTTTTGTGCGGAAAGAGTCACGGTGTAGTTACCTGCCGCTGTGTAGGTATGTGATTGCGTAGTGTTATTTGCAGCAACGGTATTCGGAGTCCCATCTCCCCAGCTCCACGTGAATAAGGCTGTTTGACTACAGCTGTTGTTGTAGCCGAGCACCGAATTATTTAAGAATGATACCGCAGAATTAACGCATGCAGGAACTGGAGTAGCCACAAAGCTTGCTTGTGGCGCAGTGTATACTCTTACCGGAGTGATAGTCGCTACTGAGTTATCACAATTGTTTGTTGCTGTAATTGTAAATGTGTACGCCCCACCAGATGCGCAAGAGGATCCAGTGTATGTGTGACAAATTTGACTGGGCGGTGGGTGATTCAAGCTCACTGTCGGGCTTCCATCACCATAATCAACAGTATATGTAGTCGATTCGTGATTGCTTTGCCAGTTGAGGATGTTGAAGCATGCCTCGAAAGGTCCGCAACCTTGGGTACCACCGTCAATACCCGCTCCCACTGCGGGGTTTGTAATATTTGAAACGAAAATAGTTTCAGAGTTAGAACAACCATTCGTGCCTGTAACTGTGTACACCAAGTCAAATACGTCAACAGTGGTGTAGCCGTGGGTTACCCCTTGTGGACTAGTAGTTCCTGTCCAGTTGGTAGTTCCATCACCCCAATTGATAGTATAGCTCGCAGCAGCAGCCGGCGTAGATCCATCAAACACTGTTACATTGAACACTGCATCACCACTACATTGAGCGAAGTCAGTAATTGGATCGATAAGAACTGGATCGGGAACTTGATTAACCGTAACGTTGGTGGTCTGAGTGTCTTGACAAAAATTTGGACCTGGTCCAGTTACAGTAAGCGTTACAGCAAAAGTTTGAGACCCATTACCAAATGCCTGAAAAACGTGTGTTGGGTTGGTTGCTGTAGAAGTATTATTGGTTCCACTTGCAGGATCTCCAAAATTCCATGAATATGTGCAATTGGTGCACCCAGTTGTTGTGTTGGTAAAACTGACTGGTGTTGTTGCACATTGATTTTGTGGCGAAACAGTAAAGTTCGCATTTGGAGGATTAATTACAGTAATTGTAATCTCATCATCTTCCCCATTGCAACCACCGCCTCCACCGAGCTCTACCTCATAAGTTGTCGTTTGAGTTGGAGAAACAACAGGATTTGCCACATTCGCTGCACCATTATCCCAATTATATGTAACTCCAGGAGGTGCATTTACAGCAGTAGGATTGCCACCTAATGTAACAGATTGACCGAGGCAAATAGTTTGATTCTGACCTGCGTTTGCCGAGCAAGGTTGAGCATAGCTCAACAATGGCGCAGTTATCAGCGCCAACATCAAGATCAATGTTGGTATAAAATTTCTCATAAAGACTTTTGGCCGGAGGGCAAAGATAGCTCAGGATTTAATTCCACTTATTCTTCGCGCCTACATTGGACAAACTTCACTTATTAATGGTTGCACGAATTACGGTATTTAACCTAAACTTTATAGGTAAGATGTATATCTGAAATATTTTCATGCAAATTCGCGTTCCCTCGCCTTTAATTTGCGAAATGAAAAAAATCGACCCTAGGTATTTTATTTTTTCAAGTTTATTGCTGATTGCCAGTTCTTTAGTCTTCCTTGGCTGTAGAAAAGAGCGCTTTACTACTGATTCAAGTGCCAAGCTCGCTTTTAGTAATGACACAGTCCTTTTCGATACTGTATTCACGACCATAGGTAGCACTACTCAATATCTCAAGGTTTATAATAGAAATAACGACGCCATCAAAATTGATAAAATCGCCTTGCGAGGCGGCTCTAACTCTCAATACCGCATCAATGTGGATGGATTTGATGGAACTGATTTTGAAAATATCGAAATTCGAGGAAATGACAGTCTCTTCATTTTTGTCGAAGTCACCATTGACCCTGGAAATATTAATACTCCGTTCATTGTGGAGGATTTCATCGATTTTAGAGTCAATGGAAATGATCAAACAGTCGCACTTAACTCTTGGGGTCAAGATGCCTATTTCCACGGTGGACTAGGTGAACTATTCGTTCTCCCTTGCAATGAGGTATGGAACTCAGACAAGCCACACGTGCTTTACGGAATTGTAGCGGTGGACTCAGCATGCGTGCTCACCATCAATGCTGGAACTCAGGTTTATTGCCACGCTAAATCCGGTCTTTACGTTTACAAATCAAATATCAAAGTCAATGGTATCATTGGAAATGAGGTTGTTTTTCAAGGCGATCGCCTTGAATCATTTTATGCCGATCAACCTGGCCAATGGGGAATTCAGCTAGATTTTATCGTAGAATCTGGTGGCGCCCCAACGGTAGCTTCCATTTCAAGAGGTGGGATATGGATTTATCAAAGTCCGGACTCAGATATTGACTATGCCATAATGAAAAACGGGACTATGGGAATTCAAGTCGACACTACCGGTGTGGCTTACTCTTCCGGCCAGTTTTCAACGACTATTCGCAATACGAAGATTGTAAACATGTCTGGCATCGGGTTATGGACACAAGGAGGTTCTGTTCAAGGCATCAATCTTCTTGTTGCCAATTGTGGCGAGGCTTGCGGATACTTTAGCATTGGTGGAAAATATAAGTTCGATAACTGTACTTTCGGTAATTATTGGAACTTCGGAACAAGAACAGGTCCTGCATTTTTATTGAACAATTACTATGAGGATGTCAATGAAAATCTTCAAGTCAGACCATTGATTAATAGCAGCTTCACTAATTGCATCATGTATGGAAATAATGCGCTATTGAATGATTTCAATGAGTTTGTGTTTGATCTGAACACTCCAGAGGAGCAACAAGTCACTTTCAATTCATGCCTTATTGACTCTGACATCAACGTAGACGCTGATAACCGATTTACAAATTGTGTAAATGGGATTGCTCCTCCATTCTGCGATGCCATCAATTTTAACTTCCAACTTTCGAGCAATAGCTCTACCGTATTAGGCGTAAATAACGGTGTTGGCGCAGATATCAGAAGTCAGAATACAGGTGATTGGAAAGGCTGCTTTGACTTCCTACTTGGTTCATCAGGATCTCCGTGCGAGTAATCAATACGCGATCATTTGCGCAATGAACTCTTCCATTCTTGCCTTTGTAAAATCGTCGCTTAATTCACCATTTTCGTTGAATAGACGATCAACGTTGCTCAATTTGGGTTTGTTGTAATGCACATGCACCTTTAAGTAGTGAAGCACTCCAGTGAGGTGCTCCTGCCCTCTTAGATTACCAGCGTGTCCGCTGCTTACACCAACAATACCTGCTTTTTTATTGGTAAAAACCCTTGGGGGAATACAATCAATCAACGCTTTTACAATCCCCGGATAACTACCATTGTATTCAGGAACTACAAAAACAAATTTATTTGCTGGGATAAAATAGTGATTGATAATATCAGTGAATGCACTTGTGGACTTACTTCCGAGATCTGTGAAAATAAAATCGGTAGGAAGTTGTTCAAGGCTCAGAAAACGAACCTCTACTTCTTTTTGGGAAAATAATTGTTCAATCGTTTTGGCAGCCTTTATTGTGAGGCTATCCAATCTATTGGTTCCTGAAATGACAGTGATGATTTCCATATATTAATTGCGGGTGCAAAGCTAGTTGTTGAAGGATTACCATGATGATTTACTTTTAAATAGCTCATAATCAGCTAAAAAATATAATTATCAACGGTCTTTCAACATGATTCGTGTGTAAAACTTTGAAGATGAAAAAAATGTTCATTCTAATGTTTCACGGTATTTTCGCAGTCAACATGTGGACTGTTCTATGTTTCACGAATTAGGGACATGTTAAACAACAAATAATTAAGGATTTAGATGGGTAAAATCATTGCTGTAGCCAATCAAAAGGGCGGCGTTGGAAAAACAACTTCAGCTATCAGCTTAGCTGCATGTTTGGGTGTGTTGGAGTACAAGACTCTACTAGTGGACGCTGATCCACAGGCAAACGCAACGAGCGGTGTGGGTATCGATCCCAAAACCGTTAAAACTAGTATTTACGAATGTCTAGTTAATGATATCAACCCTAAGGATATCATCATTTCAACTGAGAATCCGAATCTTGATCTTATTCCGGCTCACATTGACCTTGTAGGAGCTGAAATCGAATTGATCAACATGCCCAATCGTGAATACATGATGCGTGAAGCACTCACTCCTTTGAAGGAAGAGTATGATTTCATCATTATCGATTGTTCACCATCTTTGGGTCTAGTAACTGTCAATGCGCTTACTGCAGCTGACTCGACTATCGTTCCGGTACAGTGCGAATACTTTGCATTGGAAGGACTCGGTAAATTATTGAATACAATCAAAATTGTTCAGCAAAAATTAAATCCTGATCTGACGATTGAAGGTATTTTGTTGACCATGTACGATACACGTCTTCGCCTGAGCAACCAAGTGGTAGATGAAGTAAGAATGCACTTCCAAGAAATGGTATTTGATACCATTATCAACCGAAACACGACCTTGGGTGAAGCTCCTAGCTTTGGGCAGACCATCATCATGCACGACGCTAGTAGCAAGGGTTCTGTGAATTATCTCAACCTCGCTAGAGAAATTCTTCAGAAAAATGATTTAACAAAAATGAAAGGCGAAGACAAATACATCAACGTAGACAATGGCTAAGAAACAAGCATTAGGTAGAGGATTAAGTGCATTATTGGAAAATGCTCCCATCGCCGCAAAGGAAAATAATAGTAATAACAATCAAGGAAACAATGCAGCTCCAACAGTAGTTGAGCGCGTTCAAAGAGACTCCACCATCGGTAATGTTGCTGGCCCCATCTCTTTGATGAAAATTTCTCAAATAGAAGCGAATCCATTTCAACCACGTCAAGAATTTGATCGTGAAGCAATGGAAGAACTTGCTCAAAGTATTCGAGAACTCGGCCTTATCCAGCCGATCACGGTTAGAAAACTCTCTGCTCAGAAATATCAAATCATCAGCGGGGAACGTCGTTTTAGAGCAGCTCAAATGGCTGGTCTTGATGAAGTGCCAGTTTATGTAAGAACTGCAAACGACCAAAGCATGCTTGAAATGGCTTTGGTTGAAAACATTCAACGTGAAAACCTCAATTCAATTGAGGTTGCAATCTCTTACAAGAGACTCATGGAAGAATGTGATCTTACTACTGAAAAGCTTGCAGAACGCGTTGGTAAAGACAGAACGACAGTAACGAACTATGTTCGATTACTCAAACTTCCTCCAGAAATTCAGATTGGTATTATTGAGAAAAAAATCTCAATGGGCCACGCTCGTGCTTTGATCAATGCAGAGCCGGAATCTCGTCAGTTAAAAATCTACAAGCAAATTCTTGAAAAAGATTTGAGCGTTCGCCGCGTAGAAGAAATGGTGAAGGAAGATGACACCCCAAAGCTTTTCAAAACAGAAAAAGAAATCCTTCCAATCGAATTCCAGAAAATGCAAGCAGACTTGCGTTTGAAATTCGGAAAAAAAGCCAAACTTCAGAGAAACGAACATGGTTTAGGTAAAATTGAAATACCTTTTGCCACAGACGATGATCTTCAGCGTCTCGTTGACATGTTGGATCTATAATGAATACTTTTTTTTACAAGATAAAAAATGAATACAGCAGAGCTATAACAGCTCTGCTCTTCGTTTTTATAGGTATTACATCTTTTGCACAAAGCGATACTTTGATAGGCTCTCCTCCTGCCGACACCTTGAAAAATGTGCCCTCTAGTTTTTCAAAAAAATGGAATATGGAGCCACATTCTCCCATGAAGGCGACCATTTACTCAGCGGTCATTCCAGGAGCTGGGCAGATTTATAATAAAAAATGGTGGAAGACAATTATCGTCTACGGAGGTATTGGAACCTGTGTTTACTTTATTCAAGACAACACTAAGAATTACCGCGTCTATCGTGAAGCATATATTTCAAGTGTCGATAACGATCCTTTGACAATACCAAAAATTGAAGGGAATGCTCCGTTTTTCAATGAATGGCAAGAACAATACAGACGTTGGCTCGATGTTAGCTACATGGCTCTTGTTGGGGTTTATGTTTTACAAATAATTGATGCAAATGTCGATGCGCATCTTTTCTACTATGACATTTCACCAGACATTCATCTATCGCTCCATCCATCCTTAATGCCAGCCGGAGGTATAAAGCCCGGATTTGGTTTAGCTTTGACCTTTTAACTTTATCAAAAAAGAAAGAGCGTGAAGATTGCACTAATTGGATATGGCAAGATGGGAAAAGAGATCGAACAAATCGCTCTTTCTCGTGGACATGAAATAGTGTTTACTTCTAATCAAGCCATCACGTCTCAATCAGATCAAATTAAAGCTGCTGATGTAGCTATCGAGTTTTCCCAACCCGATGCGGCTGCTAATAATATTCTCGCTTGTTTTGAACTTGGGGTGCCGGTAGTAGTCGGCACCACCGGATGGTACAATCGTTTGAATGAAATCAAATCAGAAGCTGAAATCAGAGGTGGTACTCTCCTCTACGCGACTAACTTTTCTATCGGAGTAAATATACTTTTTCATATCAATGAAAAACTGGCAAGTATCATGAACGATGTTCAAGAATACGAACCAAGTATTCAAGAAATACATCACTTGCAAAAGCTAGATAAACCAAGCGGAACTGCTATCACTATTGCTGAGGGGATACTCCAAAATCTGGATAGAAAAAAGCAGTGGACGCTCGATGAACCTTCAAGCAATGATTTACATATTGATGTGTTGCGCGAACCAGATGTTCCAGGCACACACATCATCAAATACGATTCAGAAGTAGATTTTATTGAAATAAAACATGAAGCTAAAAGTCGCAGAGGCTTTGCTCTTGGCGCTGTTAAAGCCGCTGAGTGGCTTCAAAACAAGAAAGGTGTTTTTACGATGAAAGACTTTCTTAAATTTTAAACTGTATGAGAATTCCAGAAATATTTTTAGCACTACTCATCATCATTTACTGTGTAGCGCTTCCGAAATTATTAAAGAGAGCAGGTCATACTTCTGCCCTCGCCTATTTCCCATTAGCACAATTTTTTCCTTTTCTAAAAATATTGAAGCGCCCTTGGTGGTGGTTTTTCCTTCTGATTATTCCGGGGGTGAATTTGATTATGTTGATGATCATCAACGTTGAATTGGGCATTGCTTTTAATAAAAGAAAAACTCAAGACCAATGGCTATTTGCCATTGTCCCATGGTACGCTATTCTTAACCTTACATTCAAAGAAAAAGATCAAGCATTTGTAGGACCTCGCGACTGGACCGGTAAGAAAAAATCTTTTGCTCGTGAATGGAGCGAGGCAATCGTATTTGCAATTGTAGCGGCAAGTGTTATTCGCTCGTTTTTCTTAGAAGCATTTACAATTCCAACACCTTCGATGGAAAGAAGCATGTTGGTAGGAGATTATTTATTTGTAAGCAAAATGAGCTACGGTGCTAAATTGCCACAAACACCAGTCTCTATTCCTTTTGTTCACAATGCGATTCCAGGCACTATGGCCAATAGTTATGTGGAGTGGTTTTCACTGCCAAACTATCGTCTGCCTGGATTTGGAGATGTAGAAAGATTCGACCCTGTTGTCTTCAACTTTCCGAACGGTGATACTGTGCTTGTGCACCCTTATTATGCCGGACACGACTACTACGGAATTCTTCGTGAAGAGTCTTATTTCCTCTTTAGAAAAGAAAATAGAACGAGCTATTTGACAGACACCACTGGTTTGGCAGCATACAAAGCATTTGCAGCCAATTCATCAAAATACTTCGCTCAAGCACGAAATAATTTCAACGAAGGTTTCTGCTTATCATGCGCACAGGATGGTCAATTGGTCGCGGGAGGTGTGAAGTTTCAAGGGTTGAGACATCGTCCTATCGATAAGAAAGAAAACTACATCAAGCGTTGTATAGGATTGCCTGGTGATAATCTCGAAATTAAAGATCAGCAAGTAATGATCAATGGTGCAGCTATTGAGAATCCTCAAGGTTTACAGTTTACCTACAACGTTGACATTACCACGTCTTATACTGAACAGCAACTAGAAAAGGCTCTTATTAAAATTATTGAAGAGCATGAACTCAACTATCAGGAAATAAGTCAACGCACTCAAAATGGATTTGTCTTGACAATGACTAGAGAGGTTGCTGATCAAGTGAAGAAATTATCATTTGTAGATTCTATTTATGTGCAACAATTTCCTCTTGAGGAAAATAACATGGCGCGCTACTTTCCAAACGTGAACCAAGAGCCTTACTTGCATTGGACAGCGGATAACTTCGGTCCTATTCACATTCCTGCCGAAGGAGAAACGATTGATCTCAACTTAGATAATCTTCCCGTTTACCGCAGAGTTATTGAGGTTTATGAGGAGAACAAGCTTGAAATCAAAGGTGATAAAATTTTCATCAATGGAGCTGAAGCGAAGACATACACATTCAAATCGAATTACTATTGGATGATGGGAGATAATCGCCATCACTCAGCAGACTCACGTGTTTGGGGATTCGTTCCAGAAAGTCATGTGGTGGGTAAAGCGGTATTCACTTGGTTCTCGAAAGAAGATCCAAATTATCGCAGAAACAATAGAACGCGTTGGGAGCGTATGTTCAAGTTTGTAGACTAAGAAATGGAAGTTTTACCAATTTGTCCTTTTCCATCAATCTATTGGTGGTCGCTTGCTTTGCGCAATGATTCCATTCTTCTAGATAAGTTTGAGAATTATCCCAAGCAGACCTATCGAAATCGATATGATATTTTAGGAGTAAATGGTAAGGTTTGTCTTACCATTCCAGTCGTTGGACAGAAAGGTATCAAAACCCCTATTAAAGAAATTCAGATCGCTCATGGCTCTTGGATGAATACTCATCTTGGAACTTTAAGAAGTGCCTACGGTAAGTCTGCCTTCTTTGATCATTTCTATCCACTTGTAGAAAAACTTTATTTGAAAAAAGATAAGTACTTGATTGATTATAATTTATCGAGTATTGAAGTACACCAAAAGGTTCTTATCGGAACGAGAAAGATTGATCTCGTAGATGAACATGTCCCTTTTTCAGACACCGACTTTAGACTGCAATTTGAGCCATCATCTGGCCCATTTTTAACAAAAGAATATCCCCAAGTCTTTGCTGACCGCTTCTCATTTCAGAATAATCTGTCAAGCCTTGATCTTCTCTTTAACATGGGACCAAAAGCTATTGACTATATATTATTGAAAAAAATTGGCAATGAAGGCCATTAATCATGGCCTTTTTAGATGCACCTTTGTGCATGACCATGAAAGCAAGAAGAACAGACTTATTTAATCTATTCCTGTCTATAGGAATTCTCTTTTTCCTAGCATTTATTCTCACATTCGTTTTTTTCAAGCTCGATCTCACCGAGGAAAAACGCCACACACTTACTGAACCTACCAAGGAAATGCTTGGGTCACTTGAGGACAAAGTGTTTGTAAGATGCTATTTGACTGGAGAATTTCCTGCAGGCTTCAAAAGACTCGAGCAAAATATCAAAGAAAGATTAGACGAATTCAGAGACTACAGTAATAGTCAAATTGAGTATGAATTCATAGATCCTTATTCGAGCGGAAATAAAAAGACTATCGAGGAAACTGAGAACGCTTTATATGAAAAAGGTTTGCGCTTCACTCGTCTTTCTTATGAGGAAAATGGTGCACAACAATCTAAGTTGATCTGGCCTGGAGCAATTATCGAATATCGTGGAAAAGAATATCCAGTGCAGTTTTTCAAAAGCGATATGCCCGAGCCTAGTGATGAGATGATCAATTCATCTGTGAATAGCCTCGAGTTTGAGCTTGCTTCTAACCTCAGAAAAGCGCTAAGAAAGGATAAGCCTGCCGTTGCGATTATTCAAGGACACGGAGAATTATTGCCTATTGAAATGGCAGATTATCTTAATGGATTGGAGCAAAACTATGCAATTGATATTGTGACCATTGATGAAAGAATCAATGCACTTAGTGATAAAGTGGAGAGCTTGCCGCAGCGTAAAAATTTATATGATGCAATCATCATTGCTAAACCAGATAGTGCGTTTTCTGATAAAGACCGCGTAATTATTGACCAATACATCATGAATGGTGGAAAGGTATTATGGATGGTCGATCCAGTGTTGACAGACCTGGATAGTCTTCGCGCGCAGCAACAAACCATGGGGGTGAGCAACGAAATGGGCTTGTATGAAATGCTATTTGAATATGGTGCGCGTATCAATAGAAATATTGTGATCGACTTTCAAGCTGCGCCAATTGCGTTTGATGCAGGGCCAATGGGAAATCAAAGAAACATTCAAATGTTTTCTTGGTACTACTCTCCTCTCCTTTTCCCTCCAGCAAATGCTCACCCTATTGTGGCAAATTTGGATCCTATCAAATATGAATTTGCGAGTAGCATCGATACCGTTAATTCTTCACCTCTAGTTAAAAAGATTCCAATCCTTCGCAGTTCTGAATTATCGAAGGCTTTGAAAACTCCTGTTCGAATCAACACCAGCGTCGTGGAATTGGGTATGGACTATTTCAAGCAAGGTGCAATGCCCAATCAAATCATGGCCTTAATGATGGAAGGGCAGTTTAATTCTGCATTCAAAGACCAACTGCCATTAGCGATTAGACAAGACCCTGTTATCGCCTATAAAGAAAGCAGTGTTCCTACAGCTATGATGGTTATTGCAGATGGCGACGTGGTTCGCAATGCTGTGATGGAAACCCCACAAGGGCCGGTACCTCAGGCTTTAGGTTTTGATCGTTATGCTAAAAGGGTCATTTATGACAACAAAGAATTCTTGTTGAATGCAATGAATTATTTATTGGATGATAAAGCGTTAATCAGTGTTCGTTCTAGAACAATTAAGCTCAGAAAATTGGATGAAAGTGTGGTGTCGGCGAATCGCACCAGAATTCAGGTGGAGAATGCAGCTCTCCCCATTTTTGTTCTATTGATCATTGGAGGAGTTCAGGTTTATGTCCGTAAAAAGAAGTGGACAAAAAAATAAAACCGAATGAACGTTCATTCGGTATTGGATAAAGTAAAAATGAAATTGTGAGAGGATGAAGAGAAATATTATTTTATTGATTGCATTCGTAGTATTAGGGGCAGCGGCCATATATATTTATAAAAAACAAACTGGATCAACACTTTCAGGTCAACCCCTGACTGAGTTCGCTATACAAGACACTGCAAGCATTAATAAAATATTTCTTACAGACAACAATGGCAAGTCTGTTACGATTGAGCGCACGCCGAATAATGGTCTATGGACGCTCAATGGCAAGTATAAAGCCCGTCGCGATGCAGTCAATAATCTTTTACAAACTATAAATAGAATTCGAGTAAGAGGTGCGGTATCAGCCACAAGTCGTGATAATATGATGCGTGTTTTAGCCTCTGCAGGAAAGAAGGTAGAAATCTACACAGGAGGCGATGAACCTGCGAAGATTTATTATGTAGGAAGCTCTACCCCAGATCACATGGGAACTGTCATGCTTTTAGAGATTCCAGGAATTGGTCGTGCTGAAGATCCCTATATCACTCACATGGAAGGCTTCACGGGATTTCTAACGCCAAGATTTTTTACAGATGAAATGGAATGGCGTTATACCGGCTATTTCTCGTACCCGAATTTGGAATTCTCCGAAGTGCAGGTCATTGACAATTATAATCCTCAAAATTCAGTGGGAGTGCTCTATAAAGGCGGCAACGACATTTCTCTGATGGCAGGCTATCAACCAGGTATTCAAGCTTTCAGTACTAACATTCCTAATTACGACAGCGTGGCTGTGAAGGACCTACTCATCCTTTTCAAAAAGGTACACTTCGACTCATATAATACGCTTCTTCGCAGAGAAGCGATGGACAGCATAAATAAAGTTGTTCCTGCATTCACACTTCGCGTTAAAGAGAATACTGGGAAAGTAAAAGAGTTGAATCTCTATAACAAAAGAGCAGCGAAAAGAGAATTCGATGCACAAGGAAACGAATCTCCCTGGGATGGTAATTTCTACTGGGCAAAAACAGAAGACGGAGAATTTGCTTTGGCACAAAAATTTGTATTCAATCCGATACTTCTTCCTTTAGGTGCGTATCTCAAGAAACCTTTGTAGAAACAAACCATTGACCCATCAATATTCCCGCTGCGATTCCTGCATTCAATGACTCAGCCTTTCCAGCGCCTGGAATAAATATTTTTTGATTCAAAATTAATTCGATGTGAGGTCTAATACCGTGACTCTCGCTTCCGATGACCAGTGCATTTAGTGTATTAAACTTGCAAGCGAAAGCGTTCTCACCTTCCAAATCTGCACCATATACGCTGCCATTTTTGGATTTAACCTCTTCAATAATCAGCGCTAGATCGGTGTAAAAAAGAGACACCCGAAAAATGCTTCCCATAGTGGACTGTACCACTTTCGGATTAAATAATTCTACTGTGTCTTCTGAACAATACACTTTCGAAATACCAAACCACTCCGCTGTACGCAAGATTGTACCAAGGTTTCCTGGATCAGAAATTCCGTCTAATAGCAGTACCATTCCTTCTTCCGGCAGTGCCAATGGTTTATTGAAACTATGAAGCACTGCTAAATGAGTAGAAGGAGTATTCAGTGCTGACATCATCTCCATTTCCTTAGCTGTGACTTGGAAACCACCTGAATGTTTTTCTAATACTGATGGGTCTGTGGAATACCAACTATGTATTTCCCAATTAGAGGCTAGGGCCTCCTCTACCATTTTCTTACCTTCGACAAGAAATAATTGATGCTCTCTTCTAAACTTTTTTTGTTGAAGAGATCTAACCAACTTAATATCTTTTTTTATCGGCAGCATTTTTGACGGAAATTGCGGTCGCAAGATAACACGATTCTCTAGGATGAAATTGATAAGACTTTTTTCTCTGATTTTGATAATGGCTGCAGGACTCAGTTCTTGTACCATTTTCCACAGAATTAGAGAAGATGAAGTCTACTTCAAAAAGCATAGAGTAAAAGTTCACGAAGAGCCAGAAGCCTACAGAGTAGAGAATTCGGAGCTTCTTTCATTAGCGAAATTCAAACCCAACCGCAGAATTTTTCTTGCACGATTCAATCTTGGAATTTACACACTTGTTCCTAAAGGAGCTCTTGAAAGGAGTGAAAGACGCGCGGCCATTAGATGTGTAAAGAAGAATAAGAGAAGGTCGGCAAAAGGCAAAAAGCCTAAGTCGTGCAAGAGTCCTTGGATGTGGATGGCCTATACTGTTGGAGAGCCTCCGGCAGAGCTGGATAGCGCTAAGATGAACGGTAGTGCTCAACAAATGAGCGTTTACTTAAAGAAAAGAGGATTCTTCAATAATAAAGTCGTACCTGAAGTTATTTATAAAAATAAAGGACTCATTTTTTGGAGAAAAGGCGAAAAGACCAAAGTAACCTATCACGTTTATCCAAATGAACCTTATCGTTTGAGAAACATTTCCTTTCAAATTGAAGATGTTTCCATGGCGAAGCGCACTGATGAGATCGTCGCCGAGTCCACATTGAAGCCAAACATGCTGTTTGATGAAGATGTTATGGATGGTGAACGAGAGCGCATCGCTAATTTCTTTAACAACCGTGGCTATTATGAATTCACAAAAGACTACATCACTTTTGATGTTGATAGCGCTGTTGGAGGAAAAAAAGCGGATGTCATACTTCGACTTCGTACACCAAAACTTCCTGCCGTAAACCAGAGAGATTCATTGGTAGATGTGCCTCACAAAAAATACTTTATTGGAAATATTTATGTCTACACTGAAAGCGATCCGCTCAACCCGGATGAGGCTTTCAAAGATACTTTGAGATATAACGGACTCACCATTATCAGCAATGGAGAGCCTGCCATTAAAGAAAGTCTGATCTCCTACACCACACTTTTCAATACAAATGAAATGTATCAGAAGGATCGTGTAGACCTTACTTACAAACGATATACTCAACTCGGAACGAGCAAGGCTGTTAATATTCAGCTCATTCCAAGGCCTTCGGCAGATTCGAATGGTGTCTATATTCTAGATGCCTTTATCAGATTAAATCCAGCAAAAAAACAAATCTTTAGCGTCGACCCTCGATTGACCAACCGGTCTGGAAATACTGGTGTTTACGGAAACTTAGTATACAAGCACAAGAATGTGTTTAGAGGTGCAGAAAGTCTTGAATTTAAAATTGTAACAGGTTTTGAAGCAACACGTGCAATCAACGAAACCAGCCAGAATGAGGATGGAACAGAAGATGTGCGTCGATCACTTCAATTGAACACGTTTGAATTCGGGCCTGAATTATCTCTTCGCATCCCAAGAATTGTGGGTACTCCTTTCGTGAAGATGAAGAAGAACAGTGAACCCTATACCAATTTCTCATTGGCTTTAAACTACCAACGTCGCCCTGACTACGAGCGCACACTGACTCAACTCCGCACACTTTGGGGTTTCACTGAGAATAAGGACAAGGGCACAAAGTTCATTGTGCACTGGGATCTTAGCATCATTGATATTAAAAAATCTCCAGAGTTCGACGCATTCATCAATCGATTGAATGATAGTTTCCTTGCAAATTCTTATCAGAATCACTTGGTGCATTCTTTTGGTGTCGACTTTATTCAAAACACTCAAAAAGCAAAATACCAACGTCATTATTTTTATCACAAATACGGAGTTGAAGTGGCAGGAAAGATCATTCCTCCTGCGATTGCAAATATTTTAGATGTACAGCAAGACGAGAATGGTAGCTATTATTTTGGCGGAATTCAATACGCAGATTATGTCAAAGTGGATGGCGACTCACGCTACTACTTTAACTTGAATGAAAGAAATGGCTTTGTATTCAGAGCAAGCGGTGGATTAGGAGTAGCAGGAAAAAATTTAACAGTACTGCCTTTTGAAGAAAGCTTTTTTGCAGGTGGTGCGAATGGTATTCGTGCTTGGCAAGCAAGAACACTTGGTCCAGGCTCCTACCGCGACACCACGGATATCAAGACATTCAACAATATTGGTGACGTAAAAATTGAAATGAACTTTGAATATCGTTTCAAACTCACACAGATGTTTCAAGCTGCATTTTTTGTAGATGCGGGTAATATTTGGTTATTGAATGAAGATCCAACTCGTCCTGGTGCTGAATTTAAATCAGATAAGTTTATTGATGAATTAGCTATAGGAAGTGGAATGGGAATTCGTTTAGATTTCGAGTATTTCCTTGTAAGATTTGATCTTGGTTTTCAAATCAAAGATCCAATCAAGATTGAAGGCGAGCGTTGGTTTTGGGAACCCAAAACAGAATACAATCAGTTTCTTGCAAATATTTCTGATAGTGACAACCCTCCTACTTTCCGCGTCAATCGGGCCTTTAACTTGGGTATTGGTTTCCCTTTCTAATCATGGTGTAGAATTCACCCAGTGATGGCCATCAGAATAAATTTCTTTTTTCCAAATAGGCACCGTTTGTTTTAAGCGATGCATCAATTGCTCTGAAGCTTGAAATGCTTTTTCTCTATGAGCCGCAGAAACCCCTACAATAATGGCTGTTTGAGATGGCAACACCGTCCCAAGTCTATGCTCGATCCATACACGTGACAGAGAGAATTCTTGAATTAAATCATCTGCTATTTTATGAAGTTCTTTCAAAGCCATTTCATCGTAAGCCTCAAAATCGATCTGCACAACTTCTTTACCACGATTGAGACCTCTAATATTCCCAATAAATAATACAACGGCACCGTCATCCTTCGAACGCAGCCATTGGTCGGCATTTGCGGAAGATAATGTAGTATGTAAAAGTTGGATATGCTTATTCATTTTATCCTCCACTTACAGGTGGGATTAGTGCGATTTCATCTCCATCTTTGAGCAAAACGTCTTCATGGATATAAGATTGATTGAGGGCTAGTGAATGATTTATTATCTCGCTCAGCGATGGAAACGCAGCGCTTAAATCTGCTCTTAGCTCACTTAAACTCACACCTTCTGGAAAGCTTTGCTCCCACTCTTTTTTACCACATTTCTCTGCGGCTATCCCAAAAGCTTTAATCTTAATTTTCATAAAAACCGAATGAATATTCGAATCGCTGCAAAGATGAGGATTACTATGGTAATCCAACGAATCCATTGCTGACTTAAAATTTTTGCGCTGAGTTTTGATCCTACAAAGCCACCAACCACCACCGCTATTGGCAATAGCGTATGCTCCGCGGTGAATGGACTTTGCGAAACTTGTGACCAACGAGCGACGAGTCCAGCCAGTGAATTGATAAGGATGAATACGCATGCTACCGCCGCTATTTCTCTTGGTTTCCCCCATTTACTCAAATGCAATAATGGCGAAAGATAAATTCCTCCTCCTATCCCAGTCATTCCGGCTAATAGTCCCATAAAAGGAACCGCGGCATATATCCATATTGGATTCTTTATTTCCTGTTCATTCTTCTTTAGAAGTGATTGTCCAATCATAGCAACGGCTGCAAGCACCAAGGCAGAGGCCAGAGTGAGAAAGAAATATTGATCAGTTACCTTCCAAGTACTTGCCCAATAAGAAAATGGCACGCTTAGTAATAAAACGGGCCAAAGTCTTTTGTAAGGAATAACGTTGTTTGAATGAAACCGAACGGTACCAATAAGTGTTACTAAGAAATTACATGAAAGTGCAATGAAGACCAATTTTTCTGGTGGCCACCCACTTTCAGACAACACCGCCAAATAAAGACTACCTCCTCCAAATCCAGCTGCACTGTAAATAAGTGCTATCAGGAAGAAGATAATTGTGTTGATGTAGATCAATGGAATTACTAAATTGGTGATTGTAATTTTGGGCTAATAAATAAATTAATCGTCATGGACAGAAAAGATTTTTTGAAAAAAGGACTTCTCAGCACAGGTGCACTCGCTGTAACCGCCGTTGCAGCAAAGGGACTAACTGAAGAAGAATCCTCTCATCCAAAAGAAAAAGTAGGCTTCAACCACATTCCGGTTGAATCGTCAAAAATTAGCACAAACATGATTATACATAAAGCAAATTCAAGAGGTGTGGCCAACCATGGATGGTTGAACTCACGCCATTCGTTCTCATTCGCGAACTATTACAATCCAGAAAGAATGAACTTCGGTGTATTGCGCGTACTCAACGATGATATCATCGCTGGCGGTACTGGATTTAGCAAGCACCCGCATGATAACATGGAGATCATCTCTATTCCATTAGAAGGAAAGCTCGTTCACAAGGATAGCATGGGTAATGAGCAAGTCATCCAAGCGGGTGATGTGCAGGTGATGAGCGCTGGAACAGGTATTTTCCATAGTGAGATGAATGGTGAATCGAATAAAGAAACGAAGTTTTTACAGATATGGGTGTACCCAAATAAAAAAGGTGTTACACCTCGCTATGATCAAATCAAATTGAAAGAAGGAAAAGTGAATGAGTTTCAGCAAATTCTTTCCCCAAGTGCGGATGACGATGGAGTTTGGATCCATCAAGATGCTTGGTTTGATCTAGGAGAACTCAACTCAGGTTTTTCTTTACAACATAAAGTAAGAAAGCCTACAACCAATGGAGTCTATGCTTTTATCCTAAAAGGTAAGGCGACCATCGGTGGGCAAGCGCTCGAAGAGCGCGACGCAATCGGAGTGTGGTCGGTAGATACACTCGATATCAAAGCGGACGCTGACGCACGAATACTTCTCATGGAAGTTCCAATGGCATAAAAGAAAAGCCGGTAGTTGATATACCGGCTTTTTAATTTTTTATGTAAAAATCTATAGATTAATGACTCACCAATAATCCTTTGATCGCACCCCATCCACCTTCTACATTGATCAAATTATTATAGCCTCTTGCTTTTAAGATGCTGATATAAATAAGCGATCTGTATCCGCCAGCACAATGAACATAGTACGTTTTGTTTTTATCAACTTGGTTCAATTCTTCATTGATAAAATCAAGCGGTAAATTCGTAGCTTCATCTACGTGACCACCTTCAAATTCTCCTGGTTTGCGCACGTCAAGCACTTCGTTTGAAGTATTATCTAAGTCTTCAACGAACGCTTGAGCCGAAACAGACTGGAGCGTTTCAACTTCCTTTCCTGCATTTTTCCAAGCCTCGATTCCACCCTTCAAAAATCCGATGGTATTATCATAACCTACACGGCTCAATCGAGTGATTACTTCTTCCTCTCTTCCTTCTGGAGCTATGAATAAAATCGGAGCGTTGATATCAGTGATTAATGCACCTACCCATGGAGCGAACCCACCATCAATTCCAATGAAAATAGAATTAGGAATATGAGCTGTTACAAACTCTGCTCCTGCTCTAGTATCTAGAATAATTGCTTCCTCTGCATTCGCAGCACTTTCAAATTCATCTGGAGTCAATGCTTTGCTACCTCGGGTAATGATTGCATCTAGACTCTCGTAGCCTGTTTTATTGATCATTGCATTCTTCGCGAAATACTGTGGTGCCGGCATGATACCTGTGGTCACTTCAGTAATAAACTCCTCACGGGTCATATTTGCTCGCAATGCATAGTTTGTAGCTTTCTGATTACCGAGAGTATCTTCCGTCTCTTTGCTCATGTTCTTACCACATGCACTGCCCGCGCCATGCGCTGGAAATACAATCAAGTCATCTTGCAAAGTCATGATTTTATTTCTCAATGAATCGAAAAGCAAAGAAGCCAAGTCTTCTTGAGATAAACCATTTTTGATAGCAAGGTCTGGACGCCCTACATCCCCGATGAACAAAGTATCACCAGTGAAGATACAATGAGGCTTTCCAGTTTCATCGATTAATAGCCATGTGGTGCTTTCCAATGTATGACCTGGAGTATGAATAGCGCGGATTTTCACATTTCCAACTTCGAACTCCTGACCATCCTTTGCATTGTATACTTCATATTCAGTATTGGCTTCTGGTCCATAAATGATAGAAGCTCCGGTCTTTCTAGCGAGATCAACGTGACCGCTTACAAAGTCAGCGTGGAAGTGTGTTTCAAAAATATATTTGATTTTCGCGCCATTTGTTTCCGCTCGATTGATGTACGGCTGTACTTCTCTCAAAGGGTCAATGATTGCTGCCTCTCCATTACTCTCAATGTAATATGCTCCCTGCGCGAGACAGCCTGTATATATCTGTTCTATTTTCATTCTAAATTCTTTCTACCGTGCAAATGTCAGAAACATATTGTCAAACACAAGTCTTTTAACTGAAAATGTATTTGTTAAGAAAAAGTAAAATAGCTTTTAAACCATTTTCTTTGTGAGGTATCAAAGACGGTAGATACCAAGAACGTATGAAATCAATATCACTCCTAACCCTTGCCCTCGGGGCCCTCACCTCTTTTTCTCAAAACCTTCCCAATCAATGGTCGCTGCTTCCTGATCAACATATGATCACCATAGGAAAAGTGGATGATGATGGGCTTTACGATAAATCCGTCATCAGAGAATTCTATTTAGAGTTTGATCAAACAAATTACTGGACGCTTTTAGAGAACAACTACGGAACGGAGAATGACGTTTCTGCGACGCTGACAGTGGATGGTGTCGTGTATCCACAAGTGGGAGTGTCATTCAAAGGGCAAACTTCCTACATGCAAGTCAACGGTGATAAGAAGAGTTTTTCTATCAAGATGGACAGCTTCATTTCTGATCAAGATCTGATGGGATATCAGACATTGAACCTCAACAATTGCTTTGGGGATGCTTCTTTTCTTCGAGAATTTATGTATTTGCATTTTATCAAAAAACATATTCCAGCTGCGAAATGTAGCTTTGTTCATCTCTTTATCAATGGACAAGATTGGGGCCTCTACCCAAACGTTCAACAGATGAACAAGGACTATCTCGAAGAGTGGTTTTTGAGCAATGATGGTACCCTCTGGAGAGCAGATTCTCCAACAGGTACCACTGGTGGCGGACCTGGTGGCGGCGGCGGTCCGCAATGGGGAGATGGCACCGCAGCATTAAATTACAATGGCACTGCAGACACGGATTATTCATCCTATTATACACTCAAGTCTACAGCGAGCACAGATCCTTGGCAGCTTTTGATCAATACTACGGATGTATTGGAAAATACAGCTATTGCCAATCTTGAGGCACAGCTACCAACTGTTATGGATGTGGATCGAGCGTTGTGGTTTTTAGCTTGTGAAATCGCATTTGGCGATGATGATAGCTATGTTTACAAAGGTAAAATGGATTACTACGCTTATTGGGAGGTAGAAACGGGTCGACTTACTCCTTTGGAATATGATGGGAACAGCGTGTTGGGGAATCAAGCCAATAACTGGTCGCCTTTCTATCATGCCGATAATGCAAATTATCCCTTGCTCAATAAATTGATGCAGGTTCCTGCCTATCGTCAGCGATACCTTGCTCATGTAAGAACCATATTGGATGAGGCCTTAAATCTCACCACAACACAAGCGTTTATCGATGAATGGAGCGATTTTATTGATGCTCAAGTTCAGAACGATCCCAAGAAATTGACCACCTACAACGCTTTTGTTACAGAGCAAACAACGCTTCAAACGAGATTGACAGCAAGAAGAAACGCCATGAATAATGCTGAGGTGAACACTGTGGGGGCTGCTATAAGTGGTGTTAAAATGATCAGTGCAGGTGGTGAATGGAGCACTCCTCTAGCAAATGAGCCAATCACTATTGAAGCAACCGTTTCAAGTGTTGACGGCATTGCTGCTGTGAATTGTTTATACAGCACTGCATTGGTGGGCAATTTTACAGCTCTACCAATGACATCGAATGGAACCTCATATCAGGTTCAAATGCCAGGATTACCTGCGGGAACTGTGGTAAGGTTTTATATCGAAGCGATTGAATCAAATACTGCTGGTACGCGCAGCTATCAGCCTGTCGGAGCCGAACATGATGTCTATTATTTCAGCACAATGCCAGCATTCGCAGCATCTTCTGATATTGTGATCAACGAATTGATGGCTGTCAATGCTTCTACCATGGCAGATGACGCTGGAGAATATGATGATTGGATTGAACTTTACAACAAGGGAAATGAAACCGTTGATTTGACAGGATATTACATTACCGACAATGATTGGAATCTGACCAAGTTTGAATTTCCAGCTGGAACGATGATAGCTCCTGACAGTTATTTAATATTATGGGCGGATGAAGATGGCTTGCAAGGGCCTTTGCATGTCAATTTTAAATTATCTTCCTCAGGAGAGTCTTTAACGCTTTTGAATTCAGAAGGATTGATTGCTGATCAAGTGACTTATACCCAACAAGCGGAGGATGTTGCTTTTGCTAGAAATCCAAATGGGACAGGATCATTTGTACTACAACTTCCAACTTTTTCAGCCAACAATGAGAGTGAAGTTTCTGTAGATGAAATTGATAATCAAGCATCTTGGACCATTTATCCCAATCCAGCAACATCCGTTATTTCTATTCAAGTAAAGGATTTAGCTAGTGATGCTTATTATTTGATAATAAGTGATTTAAGTGGTCGAATAGTTGTTTCAGAAAAAGCAATGATCAATTCAGGAAATCAAAATATTCAATTAAACATCAATGACTTGGCTCGCGGGAGTTACTTATTGAGTTTGTCGAGTGATGAACAGTTATTAACTAAAATCCTTGTAAAGAATTGAGTCAAGAGTTGCAAATAAGGAAATTAATCGTACCTTTGCAGTCCTTTTAACAGCCCTCATATTGAGGTTTTTTCGAAGGATCACATAAAAATCACTAACAAAGTATTGGCATGTACCTTACAACAGATTTAAAAAAACAAATTTTTGCCAAGCACGGCAAATCAGAAAAGGACACTGGATCGTCTGAAGGACAGATCGCATTGTTCAGCACACGTATTAATCACCTTACAGAGCACTTGAAAGTGCACAAGAAAGATTACGGAACACAACGTTCTCTAATCCGTCTAGTAGGTAAGCGTAGAAGTCTTTTGGACTATCTACACAAGACTGATATCAACCGTTACAGAGCAATCATCAAAGAACTTGATCTCCGTAAATAAGATACGTAAATAGCTGATGCTATATGCAAAGGGCAATTGAAACAATTGCCTTTTTGCATTTTTTTTAAGTACATAAATTATCCGCAATAGACGAAATGAATTACGAATTGATTACCAAGACCATCGACCGTGGAGATGGACGTCCAATTACCATTGAAACTGGTAAATTGGCGAAGCAAGCTCACGGATCTGTGGTGGTAAGACAAGGAGATACCATGCTGTTAGCCACTGTGGTTGCAGCAGAAGAGGCCAAAGAGGGTATCGACTTCTTACCGTTAACTGTTGAATACCGCGAGAAATATGCCGCTGCTGGACGTTTCCCAGGTGGTTATTTCAAGCGTGAAGCGCGCCCTTACGATGACGAGATTCTTGTATCTCGTTTGATCGATAGAGCGCTTCGCCCTATGTTCCCAGATGATTTTCACGCTGAAGTTCAAGTCATCGTTACTTTGATTTCTGCTGACAAAGAAAATATGTCTGATAGCCTTGCAGGTCTTGCTGCATCTGCTGCTATCGCTGTTTCAGATATTCCTTTCAACGGACCAATCTCTGAAGTGCGCGTAGCTAGAATCAACGGTGAATTCGTAGTTAACCCAACTTGGGCTCAACTTGACAAAGCTGACCTCGAATTGATGGTAGCTGGTAGCGAAGACAGCATCGTAATGGTAGAAGGCGAAATGAAAGAAGCAAGCGAAGCAGAAATGATCGCTGCTCTTGAACTCGCTCACGCTGCAATCAAAGAACAAGTAAGCGCACAAACTGAGATGGCAAGCAAAGTTGCTAAAGCTCAAGTGAAGCGTAGCTACGACCACGAACCAAAAGATGAAGAGCTTAAAAAAGCTATTTGGGATGGTTGTTACAAGCAATACTACGAAACAGCTAAATCTCCTTCTGGTAAAAAAGAAAGAGGTGCTGCATTCCACGCAATAGAAGATGAATTCAACACTCGCTTTACTGATGAAGAAAAAGCAGAGAAGAAATTCTTGTTGAAGAAATATCACCACGATTGCTTGAAAGAAGCAATGAGAGATATGATCTTGAATGAAAGCATCCGTTTGGATGGTCGTTCAACTACTCAGATCCGTCCAATCTGGTGCGAGGTTGATTACCTGCCAGGAACACACGGTTCAAGTATCTTCACTCGTGGTGAAACGCAATCATTGACTTCACTTACACTAGGTACTAAATTGGATGAGCAGACTATCGATAGCGCTGTTCAACCAAGAAGCGATAAATTCTTATTGCACTATAACTTCCCTCCTTTCTCAACTGGAGAAGCTCGCCCAATCAGAAGCACTGGTCGTCGTGAAATTGGTCACGGTAACTTAGCACTTCGCGCATTGAAGCCTGTTCTTCCATCGAAAGAAGAGTGTCCTTACACTATCCGTATTGTATCTGATATCCTTGAATCAAACGGTTCGTCTTCTATGGCAACTGTTTGTGCAGGAACACTTGCACTAATGGATGGCGGTGTGAAGATCAAAGCACCTGTATCAGGTATCGCAATGGGTCTTATCACCAATGCTGACAACTCGAAGTATGCAATCCTTTCTGATATCTTAGGAGACGAAGATCACCTTGGTGATATGGACTTCAAAGTAACAGGAACTGAAAAAGGAATCACTGCATGTCAAATGGATATCAAGATCAAAGGCTTGAGCATGGACATGGTGAAAAATGCGTTGGAACAAGCACGTGTAGGTCGTTTGCACATACTTGGTGAAATGGTAAAAACCATCAGCAAGCCAAACGAAGATTACAAGGCACATGCTCCACGCATGGTTTCATTCGATATTCCAACAGAAAATATCGGTGCTGTCATCGGTCCTGGTGGAAAAATCATTCAAGAAATTCAAAAAACTACAGGTTCAGTTATCACTATCGAAGAGAAAGATGGTAAAGGAATCGTGGAAATATCATCACCAAACAAAGATGGTCTTGATGCAGCTGTGAAGCGCGTTAGAAGCATTGTTTGGCCTCCACAAGTTGAAATCGGAGAGATCTACGAAGGTCCAGTGAAGAACATCCAAGCATTCGGTGCTTTCGTTGAAATTCTTCCAGGCCAAGACGGATTGATCCACGTTTCAGAACTAGAATGGAGACGCGTTATGGATGTTAGAGAGGTTCTAAAAGAAGGCGATATCGTTAAGTTTAAGGTGATCGGAAGAGATCCTAAAAACGGAAAATTGAAGCTTTCAAGAAAGGCTCTTTTGCCTAAGCCAGAAGGTGCACCTCAAGAAGGATAATGTTAAAAATCGTTTCGTTTGCATTGCAAACGAAACATTTTTACCCTGTGCACACGTTATCAAATAGAACCCGCAAGTAATAATCGCTCAATTTTTTAAGTAAAAAATGAGACAGTTAAAAATCACCAAACAGGTTACCAACCGTGAAACCGCATCGTTGGATAAATACCTGCAAGAGATCGGCCGCGTCGATCTTATCACTGCCGAAGAGGAAGTGGAATTGGCGCGTCGTATCAAAGCTGGAGACCAAGTAGCCCTGGAGAAACTCACTAAGGCCAACCTTCGTTTCGTAGTATCGGTATCAAAACAATATCAAAACCAAGGGCTATCACTGCCCGACTTAATTAATGAAGGTAACCTAGGTCTTATCAAAGCAGCTCAGCGCTTCGATGAAACAAGAGGTTTCAAATTCATTTCATACGCTGTTTGGTGGATTCGTCAATCTATTCTACAGGCTTTGGCTGAACAATCACGTATCGTTCGTCTGCCTTTGAATAAGATTGGATCAATCAATAAAATCAATAAGGCTTTTGCAAAACTCGAACAAGAATTCGAGCGTCCTCCAACACCTGGGGAACTTGCTGAAGTACTTGAAATGACGTTGGATGAAGTAAAACAATCATTGAGAAATAGCGGTCGTCACGTATCAATGGATGCTCCATTGAAAGACGGAGATGATAGCAGTAGTACGATGTATGATGTACTTCAAACAAACGATACTCCATCACCAGATACAGATCTTCTTCACGAATCACTTCGTAAAGAAATCGAACGCTCACTTCGCACATTGACTTCTCGTGAAGCTGATGTCATCCGTCTTTATTTCGGTTTGAATGGAGAACATCCTTTGACATTGGAAGAAATCGGAGAAAGATTTGACCTTACTCGCGAACGTGTAAGACAAATTAAAGAGAAAGCAATCCGTCGCTTGAAGCACACGAGCCGTTCAAAGATTTTGAAATCTTATCTAGGATAATCTTTTTAAGAGAATATTTAAAAACCTCACCAATTGGTGAGGTTTTTGTTTTGTAGCTTATCATTCACGATATTCGTAACCATATTTAACCAGAAATGAAAAAAGCATTTACACTACTCGCGCTACTTTTCTCTATTACCACAGGGGTTTTTGCTCAAGATGTAGAAATCAAAAAAGACGCGGTTAAAATTGACGGCGAGACCATCTGTCTCATCAGTGATGATAAAGACAATCGAGGATCTTTCTTTATTGACGATCTTACAGGAAGCCATCTCATTTATATGAAATGGATTTTTTATCCAGATCTTAATTATTATGAAATCTATGATGCTGATGATTTAGAAACACCTCTTTGTGAGGAAGAAGCTGTTACTGGTTTCAGAAAGCAAATCATGAGAAAATTATATGTAGCAGAAGTAATCAGCCCGAAAGGTCTCGATCAAAAAGCTTTGACGAATTACGCTGATGGAGTTGGAAAAACATTTTCTCCGAAAAAGAAATAATCACCTCCCTCCTACCTTTTGCTTGAAATATTGAAGCAATTCATTGTGAAAGGAAAATATATTGGAGAAATCTTCAGAATCTTCTATCACATTCGATAGAATGATGATTGAGGCTTTTCTCTCAGGAAAATAAAAATTCATACACGCATATCCCGGTGCAAAGCCTGTCTGACCTAGTTGGACAGGCTTTTTTGTATTTTCTACTGTAGTGCCATATCCATAAAGCGTCTTTCCGAAAACAGGATGATTGCGCATAGCAATCGGATATGCTGTGTGCATTAGCTTATAGCTTTCAGCTGAAAGTAATTTACCTTGATGTAAATACTTATTCCATTGAACTAAATCATCTATTGTTGAGATAAAACTACCTGCCGCAGGAAAGTTTTCAAGTGACTCTGTTTCTGTTAACACTTCTCCGTTCTCCTTTCGTTTATATCCTATTAGAATTGTTTCTTTTGGCAACAAATCTGGATGATAAGTATTGAGCATTTTACATTTTTCAAAAAGCACTTGAGCACTTTTTGAAAAAGCCACTCCTCCCACCTGCTCGATGATTTCAGCGATTAATTGAAAGCCGATCTGAGAATATTCGTAAGAAGTTCCAGGTTCAAATGATGTGGGTAAATCTTTCGCTTGAATTCCATGTGTATGAGTCAATAATTGATGAAGCGTGACTTTATCTTTCCAGACCTGAGTCAGATCTTTTAAATAATTCCCAATGGGAGCATCTAGTTTTACTAAACCTTTATCATAAAGCTGTAATAGCAAGACAGCCGTAAACTGCTTGCTAATGGAGCCTATTACAAATGATGTATTTCTTTTAACAGGTAAGCGACTTTCTAGATTCTGAAAGCCTTTCTCATAGTAGAATAACTCGTCATCAACTTGGAGGATAACGTTGCCGTTAAACTTCTTACTAAAGCTTTTTCCTAGAATACTGTCAACTTCGTTCTGATTAAAATGATTCTGCCCATTCACGAGAATGGGCAGAAATAGTAAGACAAATAATATTTTTCTAGACATAAATTACTTTACCAAATGCTTCATTGTAGCAGTAATTGAAGCATTGTTATCAATTGCTTGAATAATGTACATACCTGATTCTAGGCTAATCTCCATTCTTGCAGCGCCAAGTGTATTATATGACTTCACTAGTTTACCCAATGCATCATAAATGACAATGGTGTTAGTGTTCTGTGGAAGAGTGATCGTTGCAATTCCTTCTGAAGGATTTGGGAAAATATTGATTTGCGATAACATCAACTCATTTCCTACGCTGACAATGGTAGAAGCTTCTGAGAATATTGGACAACCATTATTTACACTTACAGAGTAATTTCCGCTTTGTGTAGGCATGAACAACGAATTGTTTGCACCATCTATAGCCACATCATTTAAGTACCATTGAATTTGAGATGTGCCGTCATAGTTGGTTATAGACAACTCAACGCCATTGAAATTTATGGATGGTTGAGCTGCTGGAAACTCGCTGATCAAAACATTATCAATATCAAAAATGGATTGGAAACCATTTGACTCGTAAATCAATTTGATATCATAAATACCTGGTGAATCATAATTGTGAAAACTAACTCCATTGCAAGCAGGAATAATCGTTCCGTCTCCCATGTCATAGAAACAATTGCTCACTTCAAGGCTCACATTACTTTCATTTGACATTGAAATAGTTCCACACTCAAGTGTATAATCAACTCTCGCTTCGATGGTGCTGAGAAGACAAACTTGCGATTGAATACCGCCTGGCTCACCTTCTGGTTCATTGCAGAATTGTTCAAAGCTAGAACCGCTTAAGAAAACACTTGAATCCAAAGCAGAGTCAGTCATATCGGCTATAATCAATTTGATGTGATACACCTGGCCTATTTGCAATTGTCCAATGCAAGCGTGAAGAACTACAGTGTGTCCGTCAATGTTTTGTGGAATGTATCCACCGAGATTTTCAGAATAAATGAAATACTCTGAGTTTACATCAGCATTGATTGAATTAATTCCAACTGGCGTATTAGTGCCGGGCAATACTGCTAAATTAATTGCGCCACTGCTAAAGCTTCCATTGATACCAGGACCACTAAGGAAAAAGCCAAATTGATCGTTGAACTGAGTACCTACGAATTCAAGATATTCAGAAGATCCAAATACATATTGGAAGGCAACTGAATCACCTGTTGCGATAAAGTCAAACTCAAGCACAGAAGCCTCTCCAACGTTTACGACATCATTCGCCAATGAAAGGGCATCCGTGTCTTGTGGAGAATATATAGCGTCATTTGAGGATTGACCATCCACAAGCGTTTCGATACCAGGTCCTGTTGAAAGCATGATACCATTTTCAATTCCTATTGAAGAATATGGATCATTGAAAGCAGAAATGTGTGAATGAGATCCAGCAGCAGGCTGACCATTGAAAGTAATGTTGCTCACAAAGATGCCGTTGCCCATAAAATGCTCTTGGACTATTTCGGAAATGTCGGTGGTTGGAACAAGGGTAGGCTGAGCCATTGCTCCCAGTCCAAATCCAGCAAGAATAATGGAGGTGTAAAGTTTTTTCATGTAGTGATATTTGGTTTCGTGGTATAAACGTAAGTGATTTTTCTTCATCTTACACACTGAATCTAAAAAGATTAGCTAACATTTTGAGCCTTTTTCATACTCGGCACTTCTACTACACGGTAAAAAACCCACGAGAACACTATGGATAGTGCAAGCCCTAAGAATAGAATAATATAGTCTGTGATGATTCCATTTGAAAAAGGCATCAGTACAAAAATGACGAGTCCTCCAATCATGGGATGCGTTAGATAAAGTGAATAGGAAATATTTCCCAGAAAAGAGAGAGAGCGATGCACGTTGGTGACATAAAGAATAAATGCTGCTGCCGCAAGAGATGCAATGAGCCAATGCAAACCAACGAATTGTAGTATCACAAACGAGGCCGCTATTGCATACACTGCGCATTCTGCTGCGCTGTATTTTTTTACCAAAAAATAATAGCAACTGAAGCCGATTATAAATGGAGAAATATAGTAAGTAATAAAACGGTCATCGGGTAATAACCATGTAGATGATAACAGCAAACCTATTACAGTAGCGCGTTTCCATGCTTTATTACTATTAATCCATGAAAATAAAATGACTAGAATTAGATAGTATTGAATCTCGATGGCCAGTGTCCAAAAAATTGGATTGAGCCATTCAAGATGAAAAATATGTGTGACGTAAAAAAAATGCGAAATAATATTCATCACACTCAAATCTAATTGTGTCATCCCTGTGGAATTGTTGTAAAATCCTATTGCAATGGTAAGGGCAAGTGTGATGAGATATGGGGGATGCAATCTCCAGAGTCTTTTCTTAAAGAATACAGGTGCTTTTGAGAGATCAAATTTTGATCGATCCATTGATAGCGGAATCACAAAACCAGAAATTACAAAGAACACAAAAACTCCAGTCGGCCCAAATGAAGAAAGTTGTTTCAAAGGGTCTTCGGCTTCAAGCAAAGTTCGACTTCCATCGGAGTGCCCTGCAAGGTGAAAGAAACACACCATGAAGGCTGCAATACCCCTGAGGGCTTGGATGGAGGCTAGCTTCTGCGATTGCATCGGGCAAAAGTAGTACTATTGTAATACAAATTTATCGACATGAAATTCTCTTTGAGCCTTCTTCTCCTTCTGTTCTCTCTTCATTCCTTTTCACAGGTTGACGCGGCAATTGACCTCAATGGCACTTCACGAACATATACCTATTATGTGCCTTCTAACTTGCCTACGAATCAATCCGCACCCCTGGTTTTCGTTTTACACGGCACCACTCAAACAGGCAATGGTATCATGGATATATCAGCCTTCAATGATTTAGCAGACGAAAATCAATTTATAGTTGTTTATCCCGACGGAGTTGGAAATGCTTGGAATGTGGGAATTGGTGCTGCTGGTTCTGACGCAGATGATCTCGGTTTTATTGAGCTCCTCGTTGAGACCTTTGCAACTGATTACAATGTTGATCTTTCTCGACTTTACAGTTGCGGTTTTTCGGCAGGTGGATATATGAGTTATCGTTTGGCATGTGAGTCCTCTTATTGTTTTGCGGCGGTGGGTTCTGTGGGTGGAACTATGAATGAATCAATTGTTTCAGTATGCAATCCTGTCTTTTCGAGTTCTGTGATTTGTATTCACGGTACAAGTGATTTCGTGGTAAGCTATGATGGTTCTGCAATAGCAGGTAACTCCGTTTCTGAAGTGCTGCAATTTTGGTCAGCTGAACTCGGCTGTGATGCGGTCCCATCCATTGAAAATTTACCGAATATTTCTTTTGTAGATTTCTCTAGTGTTGAAAGGCACACCTATTTGAATTGCAGCAGCTCATCAGAACTCATCCACTTAAAAGTAATTGGTGGCGGGCATCAATGGCCAGGCACCGACGCTCTTTTGGGAGGCATTGGTGCAATCAATCAAGATATTGACGCAAGCAACGAAATATGGAATTTCTTTAGTTCGAAGAGTTGTGACTTTTCTACAGTTGTAGATGAAGAGGCAGTTTCACCAAATATGGTCTACCCTAACCCGGCATCTCATACTTTATATTTTTCGGGTAATCAATACCAAGACTATCAATTGTTCAATTATCAAGGTCAGCTTGTTTTGAAGGGTAAAAATCAGGGTGCGATTGATATTAGTGCTTTAGCACCTGGAGTGTACTTTTTCAAAAATGAAGATGGAAAGAGTGAAAAAGTGATTGTAACACATTGATTTTTAAACGTATAAAATCGAGTGCTAAAATACGATTCATTAAGAAAATTCACTATATTTGCACCCCTTCTTTCAGGGAGGTAAATTCCTGAAAAGCAGCAATGAAGCATTCGGTTGTTGTTATTAATAAACACATAACCCCTCCGGTTTTTCAGAATGCATCCAGAAATGGATAAATCGGATACAAGTTAAAGCCAAATGGCAGAATCTAAAAAAGTTAAAGCTGCAGACGCAGAAAACATCGATCCAATTGAGAACCTCAATGAAGAGATCATTACCCCAGCGGTAGAAAAAGAAGAAATCGCAATTGAGGAACCACTTGATTTGTACAGCACAGCAGATGATGCAGCTTACATGACAAGCACTGGTGAATTCAATTGGGATGCATACGAAGCAGCAGGAGGTTACTCTACTGAAGATCGTACGCGTTTCGACAGCATTTATGAGAACACACTTTCAACTATCGCTGAAAAAGAAGTAGTTGATGGAACTGTTGTTCTTGTAAACAAGAAAGAAGTTGTTGTAAACATCGGCTACAAGTCTGAAGGTGTTATTCCAGTAACTGAATTCCGTTACAATCCAGACCTTAAGGCTGGTGACGTGGTTCCAGTTTATGTTGAATTACAAGAAGACAAAAACGGTCAATTGAAAGTGTCTCACAAAACTGCTCGCGTATTTAGCGCTTGGGGTAATGTAAACAGAGCACTTGAGACTGGCGAAATCATCAAAGGTGACGTTAAGTGTCGTACTAAGGGTGGTCTTATCGTTGATGTATTTGGTATCGAAGCATTCTTACCAGGTTCACAAATCGACGTGAAGCCAATCCGCGACTACGATGTATATGTTGGCAAAGTGATGGAGTTGAAAGTGGTTAAAATCAACAATGAATTTAAAAACGTTGTTGTATCTCACAAAGCTCTTATCGAAGCTGAACTTGAAGAACAGAAGAAGCAAATCATGTCTGGCCTTGAGAAAGGTCAAGTATTGGAAGGTGTTGTTAAGAACATTACTAGCTACGGTGTATTCGTTGACCTTGGCGGTGTTGATGGTCTTATTCACATCACTGACCTTTCTTGGGGACGTATCAACCATCCTGAAGAAGTGGTTCAACTTGATACTAAAATCAACGTTGTTATCCTCGACTTTGATGATGAGAAGAAGCGTATCGCTCTCGGCTTGAAGCAACTTTCATCTCACCCATGGGATGCTCTTCAAGAAAGCCTACAAGTAGGTCAGAAAGTAAAAGGAAAAGTGGTTGTTCTTGCAGACTATGGTGCATTCGTAGAAGTAGCTCCAGGTGTAGAAGGATTGATCCACGTTTCAGAAATGTCATGGAGCTCTCACCTTCGTTCAGCTCAAGATTTCTTGAAAGTTGGCGAAGAAGTAGAATGCGTTGTATTGAACGTAGACAAAGACGAGCGTAAGCTTTCTTTGGGTATGAAGCAATTGATGCAAGATCCATGGGAAGGTATCGAAGGTCGTTTCCCAGTAGAAAGCAAACACAAAGCAAAAGTTCGTGCATTCACTAACTTCGGTGTGTTCTGCGAACTAGCTGATGGAATCGATGGTTTGATCCACATCTCTGATCTTTCTTGGAGCAAGAAAATCAAGCACCCAAGCGAATTCTGCGCTATTGGCGACGAAATCGAAGTGGTAGTTCTTGAGCTAGATAAAGACAACCGTCGTATCAGCCTTGGTCACAAACAATTGGAAGAAAATCCATGGGATGTATTCGAAACAGTATTTGCTGAAGGTACACGTCACCAAGGTACTATCGTGAAGAAAGAAGGTAGCCACGCTATCGTTACTCTTCCATACGGCCTTGAAGGTTTCTGCGTGAATAAGAACTTGAAGAAAGAAGATGGTTCTACTGCTAAGGTAGAAGAGACATTAGATTTCATCGTTCTTGAATTCAACAAAAACCAACGTAAGATTTCAGTATCTCACACTGGTACTTGGAAAGAAGAAGAAGCTGGTGCTGAAGCTCCTAAGAAAGCAGCACGTCCAGCAGGTAAGAAAGAAGGAAGCAATGAGTCTTCATCAGCTGTTAAAGCTGTGAATGCTCAAGTTGAGAAGTCAACACTTGGTGACCTTAGCGTTCTTGCTAATCTTAAAGATAAAATGGAAGGAAAAGACGGCGAAACAGCTGAATAATCTAACCAGATGATAAATAAAAAGACCTTCCGATTTTTCGGAAGGTCTTTTTTTTGATACATATTTACACTCATGATTGCCTACAACCCCAAAGACTGGATGACTTTCATCTTCCGCTTCCACAAAGCGGATACATTTCGAAAACTACTTCCCATTATCGCAGTGATATGTATCTACTCAGGCGCCATAGCTTGGCTAGAAATAGAGTATTGGAAACTTGCAGAAACAAGCCATGTCAAGAATATTCCAATTATGCATGGAATGCTAGGCTTCGTTATTTCTCTTCTACTCGTTTTTAGAACAAACACTGCCTACGATCGCTGGTGGGAAGGGCGCAAACTCTGGGGATCGCTCGTCAATAATTCTAGAAATTTGGCCATAAAAATTGCCGTGATGATAGACAAAGACGACAAGGAGACTCGTTCGTTTTTTAGAAATACCATTTCGGCTTATGCTTTCGCTTTGCAAAAACATCTGCGTTCACAAAAACCTATGAACGAAACCAATGATGGACTAGATCATGTATGGAAGCATATTTCTGACGAAAAACACATTCCAAATCAAGTTGCTTTATTGATGACGCAAAAGATTGGAACACTCCGAAATGAAGGCAAATTGACCGACGAGCAATGGCTCATTTTGAATACCGAATTAATTTCTTTTACCGATATATGCGGCGCATGTGAACGAATTAAGAATACACCTATCCCTTTTTCTTACAGTATTTTCTTAAAGAAATTCATCTTCTTCTACGTGATGACACTACCCTTCGGATATGTGTTCTCGCTTGGTTATTATGTAATTCCTGTTGTAGCTTTTATATTCTATGTACTCGCATCATTAGAGTTAGTGGCAGAAGAAATTGAAGAGCCTTTCGGAGGTGATGCAAACGATTTACCCACCGAGCAAATCGCCATGAATATTCAGAAGCACGTGGGGGAGATCATATGATTCTCGATTCTCAATTTTCGATTCTTGATTTCATATCAAGCGATTTCACTTAATTGAACATGAGCATGTGACTGCCAAATCATCGCTTACTCTTTTGAGAATTGAGAATTGAGAATCTTCTTTTTATTTCAACTCCTCTACTAAATACTTCCCTGTATAGCTGCCTTTTACTTTAATGATTTGTTCTGGAGTGCCGGTAGCGATGATTTTGCCGCCGCCTTCTCCACCCTCTGGACCTACGTCGATCAGGTGATCTGCAACTTTTATCATATCCATATTGTGTTCTATCACGAGCACTGTATTTCCCCTATCAGCAAGGCGGTTCAATACATCAATAAGCATTTGAACATCTTGGAAATGAAGTCCTGTTGTGGGTTCATCTAAAATGTAAATGGTATTTCCCGTATCACGCTTTGCCAACTCTGTCGAGAGTTTTACACGCTGCGCTTCTCCACCACTTAGCGTAGTTGAGTGTTGTCCTAGTGTTATATATCCTAGACCAACATCCTTTAAAGTTTGAACAACATTTTTGATTTTTGGATGTGCTTCAAAAAACTCCACGGCTTGATCTACTGTCATATCCAGAATATCAGCGATGCTCTTTCCTTTGTATCGAATCTCTAGTGTTTCTCTATTGTAACGCTTCCCGTTGCAGCTCTCACATAACACATAAACATCCGGAAGGAAATTCATTTCGATGGTTCGAAGCCCTGCTCCTTTGCAGGTTTCGCAGCGACCACCTGAAACGTTGAAGCTGAAACGCCCCGGTTGATATCCACGAATCTTGGCCTCTGGTGCGTTGCTGAACAGCGCGCGAATCTCGGTGAAAATCCCTGTATAGGTAGAAGGATTACTTCTCGGGGTGCGGCCGATAGGGCTTTGATCAATTTCAATCACTTTATCCAAATGCTCTAAACCTTTGATTGCCTTGTATGGCAAAGGTTTTTTCACGGCATCATAAAAGTGATTATTCAAGATCGGAAATAGCGTATGTGAAATCAATGATGACTTTCCACTGCCACTAACTCCAGTGATACAAATGAATTTACCCAATGGCAATTCAAGATTTACGTTTTTCAAATTGTGTCCTGTAGCTCCTTGAAGAATCAATGATTTCCCTGTGCCCTTTCTTCTTTTTGTGGGTACTTCAATTTTCAATTCTCCGCGAAGGTATTTTGAAGTGACGCTATTTTGTGCGAGGTGTTCCTTTGGAGAACCCTGCGCAACCACGCGACCACCGTGCACTCCAGCGCCGGGACCAATATCAATTAAGTGATCGCTTTCCATCATCATATCGCGGTCGTGTTCTACCACCAATACACTATTACCTGTATCGCGCAACGCTTTCAATGAGGAGATCAAACGATGATTGTCTCTTTGATGTAAGCCTATAGAAGGTTCGTCGAGGATGTACAATACTCCAACAAGTTGTGACCCGATTTGTGTGGCAAGTCGAATACGTTGTGCCTCTCCTCCACTTAAGGTTTTAGCGCTTCTATGCAAAGTCAGATATTCTAGACCAACACCTAAAAGGAAACTCAAACGAGCACGAATTTCTTTGAGTGGTTCAATAGCAATGGCCAACTGACGTTCGCCCATTTTTTTATCTACGTTTACAAACCAAGCAGCAAGATCTTTTAAATCCATGGCTGCTAATTGGTCAATGCTTTTATCATTGACCTTGAAAAACTGAGCTTCTTTCTTTAAGCGACTGCCGTGACATTCCGGACAAGGCATTTTGTTCATGAAGCTTTCCGCCCATCTGCGCAAGGCAGGGCTTGTTTCTTCCTCTACTTGTTTTTCAATGGCATTGATAATTCCTTCATACTTCACTGGATAGCTATATCCTCCGGTTGAGGCCACTTGAAATATCTCCTCAGAACCATAAAGAAGTGTATTTATCACATCTTCCTCCATATCTGCAAGAGGTGTATTGAGATCGTGTCCGAAATGCTTGAGGACCGCCTCCACTTGTTGAAAAGAGGCATTGCTCTTCGACTCCCCAAGCGGCACGATACCACCTTTCTTAATGGATTTCTTTGGATCAGGAATGATTTTATTCAAATCGATTTCAGCAACTTCTCCGAGTCCATTGCAATGCGGACAAGCGCCATACGGCGAGTTGAATGAAAAAAGATTGGGTTCAGGTTCAGGGTAAGAGATCCCACTCGTTGGGCACATCAAGAAACGAGAGAAGTGTCTCACTTCCTTTTTTCCATGTCTCATGATCATGATGCTGCCTTTGCCTTGCTTCATGGCCACTTGAATAGTTTGTGCAATTCGAAGCTTGTCTTTTTTATCAACTTGTAATCGATCGACCACCAATTCAATGTCGTGAATTTTATATCGATCGAGTTTGAATCCTTTTTCTAGTTCGATCACTTCCCCGTCCACTCGCGCTCTCACATAACCTTGCTTCATCAGTTGTTCGAACAGTTCACGATAGTGACCTTTTCGTCCTTTCACGAGCGGAGCCATGATCACTATTTTATCTCCATCATATTCCTTAAGGATAAGTTGAACGATTTGCTCGTCCGTGTAGCGAACCATTCGTTCGCCAGTCACATAGCTGAATGCATCGCTTGCGCGAGCGTAGAGCAATCGAAGGAAGTCATAGATTTCAGTAATAGTCCCTACCGTAGAACGAGGGTTTCTACTCACTGTTTTTTGTTCAATTGAAATAACAGGAGAAAGTCCATTGATTTTATCTACATCCGGGCGCTCCATTTCACCTAAGAATTGACGAGCATAGGCGTTGAACGTTTCGATGTAACGACGCTGACCTTCAGCGTAAATGGTATCGAATGCAAGTGAAGACTTCCCACTTCCGCTAAGGCCAGTAATAACTACGAGCTTGTCACGTGGAATAGAGACGTCGATATTCTTCAAATTGTGCTCTCGAGCACCAATAACTTCAATGATTTCTTCTGATTGCATAAGGCTTCAAAGATGAACACGAGAATGAAACAATCCTAAAGAATTTTGTTCACTTTGAGGCACATAATTGATAACAATTCAGTGGATTTCTGTAGAATGATTACAACTCCCATAGTTCCACAGTACCATACTGAAATAAAACTCCTCAACTCCTCAACTTAACTGTTACACTGTTACAATGCTTCAATGCTCCACTGTTTGACTGGCGGATATTAATATGATTTCCCTCATGAGCTGAATAAGTTCACATTGTATATTCGCTCCCTCAAATATCAACAAGTACATGTATTATTCATCCTACTTACAACTCGATAAAATCTTAGATGCACAGCATTTAGAAAGCGATAAGCAAAATAAGCACGCTCACGATGAAATGCTTTTTATCGTGATACACCAAGCTTACGAGCTCTGGTTTAAACAGATTCTTTTCGAGGTGAAGTCGGTACATGAAATCATGTCTAAAGAGTCGATCAACGATAATTCTCCTGAATTACAAGTAGCGGTGCGCCGCCTGAATCGTGTTGTAGAGATCTTACGTGTATTGGTACACCAAGTAGATATTCTTGAAACAATGACTCCGCTTGACTTCTTAGATTTTCGTGATATGCTCCGCCCTGCGTCAGGATTTCAAAGCATGCAATTCAAAGTACTCGAAACGGTACTTGGTCTAACGATCGAAGATCGCCACGGTCGCGAGTATGTGACTAGCCAACTCACGAAAGAAGATGCACAAGAAATCTATGACCTCGCTAAAAAGACTCCTATTATCAAATTGGTAAATGACTGGTTGGAACGCATGCCTTACTTCTCCACTCCTACTTTTTGGACCAATTGGGGCGGTGATAAAGATTTTTGGAACACCTATAAGGATGTATACGCTTCTTCTCTTGGCGAGGGTGAAAAACAAAACGTGAGAGTATTCGAAGAGCTTTTCATGACGGATTTGACAAATGAGGGACGCAAACTTTCAGATAAAGCGCGTCGCTCGGCTTTGTTTATCATGCTTTATCGCGATTATCCGATCATGCAGAATCCATATCGACTAATCAATCACCTTCTCGACATTGATGAGTTGCTCGCTACATGGCGTTGGCGTCACATGAATATGGTTCACAGAATGATTGGAACACGCGTCGGCACTGGCGGAAGCAGTGGCAAGGGTTATCTCCGCGAGGCCGCTTTGAAACACTATATTTTCCAAGAATTTGCCGAGCTTACAAGCTTCATGGTGCAGCGTCATAATTTACCTCAGCTAAGTCCTGAGTTAGAAAAACAACTAGGATATTTTTGATAACCATGTTTAGAAGTATAGATCCATATCACCAGTCTGTATGGGCTGAATGGCCCGAAGATAGCCGTGATCAGGTGAATGGAAAAATACTTAGAGCAGCTCAAACACGTTTCGAAAGAACTGAATGCATCCTGCATTTTAAAAGGCTTGCATCTATTCTTCGAAGAGAAAAATCGCGACTTGCACACTTACTCACAAAGGAAATGGGCAAGCCTATTTCACAAAGTGTGGCCGAGATAGAAAAATGTGCTTGGCTTTGCGAATACTATGCTGAACAGGCTCCTACTTTTTTGTCTCCTCGTTTCGTTGAAACCGATGCATCAAAGAGTTATGTGCTTTATGAACCTTACGGAGTGTGGCTTGCCATAATGCCTTGGAATTTTCCTTTCTGGCAAGTGTTCCGTTGTGCTGTGCCTGCTATCCTTGCTGGAAATAAATTTCTATTAAAACACGCATCGAACGTACAACAGAGTGCTTTAGCAATTCAGTCATTGTTCAAAGAAGCTGGATTCAATGATGGTGTCTTTCAAGTACTGCATATCAAAGGAAAAGATGTTGCTGATATTATTGCACACCCTGCTATTCATGGTGTATCCTTGACTGGAAGCCTGAATGCAGGAAGTGAAGCTGCTGCAACAGCCGCTAAACAGATAAAGCCTCAAGTATTAGAATTAGGTGGCAGTAATGCCTTTATTGTAACTGAAACTGCTGACATAGAAAAAGCAGTGAACGATGCCATTATCGGGCGTTTCCAAAACAATGGACAAAGCTGCATTGCAGCGAAACGAATACTTCTGGCACGTGCCATAGAAAAAGAGTTTTCAGAAAAATTTGTTGCAAAGGTTTCAGCTTTGAAGGTTGGTGATCCATCTGATCCCTCGGTGTATATCGGTCCACTCGTTTCTTTGGAAGCGGCAAAAGAACTCTTTCACCAAGTAGAGCATTCGATTTCAGATGGAGCAAAAGTGCTTTGTGGTCATGAGTTAAATGGGGCTATTTACTTACCGACAGTTTTGACCAATGTGACCATCGATATGCACTGTATGCAACAAGAATTATTTGGCCCAGTGGTGCCACTTTATGTATATGATCATTGGGAAGAGGCCGTGGCAGTAAGCAACAGCACCGCTTTTGGACTAGGGGTAAGTATTTATGTGAAAGATCCCGAAACGATAATGGATCAAATTGCTCGCTTTGATGAAGGAGCTGTCTTTATAAATTCCATTGTCAAGTCAGACCCTCGTCTGCCCTTCGGTGGTGTCAAGACATCCGGCATTGGCAGAGAATTATCAATGGAGGGCATTCATAGTTTTTGCCGAGTGAAAACAGTCTTTATTGCTTAAGCAGCGGATTTTTTCAAATTAAAAGCAGCGATTAGCCACCCTCCGATAAAGAATACTCCTCCTATTGGGGTGATTGGTCCAAGCCAAGCAACGGGAAGTCCTGTGATATCTCTTGTAGATAAAAAGTATAAAGAGCCAGAAAAAAATGCAATCCCTGCGAAAAGGCTACGAATACTCCATTTGGTGCCTCTTTCACTAATCAATCCCATGTTTGATATCATTACAGCCATGACTATTCCAAGTGCATGGATAAAATGATAAAGCACTGCTGTATTCCAAACTTTGAGGCTGTCCTCAGCAAGTCGTTCCTTTAATGCGTGAGCTCCAAAGGCACCTAATACAACTGCTAGGGCAAGTAATATAAAAGCGATTCTAAGATTTTTCATGGTTCTGATATCCGATTAGTTTATGCTGAAGCATCGCGGAATAACCTTTTTTGATTACTTCAGGTGGTACCCCTTTATTAAAGCGATACATCGCAACAACATTGGCGAAATTAACGCGAAGCCAGGAGTTTTCCGCATACTTACGAGCGCTCACCATCACATCTTTTTGCACAAGTGTATATTTTTCACCCGTGATAGCGGAACGCTTCATCAAATCATACTCCTCCATCACAGTGTAGTACTCATTGAAACCATTCAATGCTTCAAAGTGTTTTTTTGTAATGAATATCGTTTGATCACCACCACGAAATGACTTGATATTAAAGCGAGTCATGAAAGAATTAAACTTCAAAATCCAGCGATCACTATCAAACTTGAATCTAAAACCTCCTATCTGTGCGCCCTTGGTGACTTGAGCCAAGACTGATTCAAAACAGCAAAGTGGAGGAATGGTATCAGCATGAACGAAATAATAAATTTCAGCTTGAGCAGCTTGAACTCCCAGATTAAGTTGATGCGCACGTGAACGAATTGGAGAATCGATCACTTTTACATTGTAATGCTTCGCGATTTCTCTCGTCTTATCAGTACTTTGTGCGTCCACAACGATAAATTCAACTCGACTAGATTGGTAGCACGAGTGCAAATGAGCTAACAGTTTCCCGATATGAAGCTCTTCGTTTAAGGTTGGTATGATGCATGTAATACTTGGAATCATAAAATTCTTAGAAACTAATATGAGTTATCTTTCGTATCTCATACCTACGATGTAAAAGTAATTAAAGAAAAAAATATGCGTCATTTTTTTATACTCCTTTGTTGTGTAATGATCTTGAGCTGCGATGCTCAAAAGATTCCAACCAACTCAAGTCCTGTTAGCCATGATATTTGGAATGGTCTTCTGAAAAAATATGTAGATGCTAATGGGCACGTCAATTATAAAGGTTTTAAATCAGAACAAGCACAGCTCGAAAAATATCTGGATATCTTAAGAGCAGCACATCCTAACACCGAAAAGTGGAGTAAGGACGAGCGCCTCGCCTATTGGATCAACGCTTACAATGCCTTTACCGTAGAACTCATCGTAAAAAATTATCCTTGTAAATCGATCAAAGATCTAGGAGGTGCTATATACAAAGTAAACACACCTTGGGATATTAAGTTTATTACCATTCAAGGCATCACTTATGATTTGAATAACATCGAACATGGTATTATTCGTAAAGAATTCAATGAACCACGCATTCACTTTGCTGTGAATTGTGCTTCGGTCTCTTGTCCTATTTTAAGAAATGAGGCATTTGTGGCCTCACGCCTTAATGAGCAATTGGACGACCAAGCGAGAAAGTTCATTAATGATAAGTCCAAAAACAATATCTCTGCAAACAGTGCTCAGTTGAGTAAGCTCTTCACTTGGTTCAAAGGCGACTTCACTACGAAAGGCTCATTGGTAGCTTTCATCAATAAGTACAGCGCTGTTAAGCTCAGTGAAAAAGCAAAGCTTGACTACCTAGAGTACAATTGGAATTTGAATGAATAGCTAACAGCTATAATGGTATAAGTTGCTATATTTGATGTGCAGAATTGGGAAAAACGTACCAAATTGTAACCCAATAAGATTAGTTCCGTTAAAATGAGTGTGTTCGATGCTTTGACAAGGAACCTTGCAGAGAACACAAATGAATACAGACCGCCTCACAAGCGGAAAACGGAAGTCTAATTTGATCTAAGCGCATGAAACGCACAACACTGGTCATCACCCTATGGGCCATGTTTGTAGCAGCTGCCTCAGCCCAAAAAGCTGGTAGTGAGCAACAACTTGCCAAAGAAGCCAATGAGCTTTTTGCTTCAGAAAATTTTCTGAAAGCATACCCGCTCTACTCTCAATTGGTTTCATTGTATCCGCAAAATGCGGAATACAGCTATCGCTTTGGCGCTTGTGCCATCTATAGCGATCCCGACAAAACAAAAGCGATTCAATTTCTTTCTTCTGCTTCGAAGCGTGAAGTGAAAGATCCCCTCGTGTGGTATTACCTAGGTAAAGCCTATCACTTGAACTATCAGTTTAAGGATGCGGTAAAAGCCTATGAAACATTCGTTACCAACGCCGATCCTAAACTGACGGCGAAGATGAATGCACAACGAGAAATTGAAACATGCATCTACGGATCAAACCTTCTATCGAATATTAAAGATGTTGTTGTCATCAACAAAACTGAAACAGATAAGTCCGACTTCTTCCGCTATATGAACCTTGATGGAATTGGTGGAAAAATTTTAACTCTTCCAGAAGAATTACAATCTAAGCTCGATCAGAAATCTTCTACTAAAGGTGTCATTCATTACCCAGGTAATTCTACAACCATTTATTTTTCAAGCTATGGAGTTGATGGAAGCACTGGAAAGGACATTTACAAAGCAAATATTCTTCCTGACGGAAAATTCAGTAAAGCTGAAAAAGTAAAAGGTGGAGTAAATACAAAATACGATGAAGACTATTGCTTCCTTCATAGCAATGGTAAGACTTTATACTTTGCGTCTAAAGGACATAACAGCATGGGTGGCTATGACATCTTTAGAAGTGAAATGGATAAAGCAGGCAACTTTGGACCTGCAATCAATTTGGATTTCGCAATCAATACTCCTGATGACGATATATTCTATATCGCAGACTCATTAAATCAACGCGCTTATTTCGCCAGTGGTCGCACAAGTGATCAAAACCACTTGCATGTCTATAATGTAATGGTACAAGGAATTCCTCTCCAAGTGGTTTACTTGAAGGGTGATTTCGTTTCGGATATTGACGCTGAGCAAAAGAATGCGACTATTCAAGTAAGAGATGAAATGAGCGGCCGTGTCATCATGGAAAACTCTACTAACTCTAACTCTGGTGCATATACTTTATATGTTCCGAAAAGTGGGGACTATAAATACTATGTGAAGACCGAAAATAGTCCTGTAATTCACGAAGCACGTGTAAGCATTCCAGCTTTTGATAAGCCAGTAGCATTGCGCCAGCAAATCAGATTGGTGAAAGAAAATGGTCAAGAGAAACTAATCGTAAATAATTATTTCGATGAAATTCTAAATGAAGATATCTCGGCACTTGCAGCAGAAATGCTTCGTAAAAAAGCAGGTCTCGAGGTTAGTGATTCGGCTACACAGGATGTGGTTGCTCAAGCAACAGGTGCACAAGAAAATTTATCTGTAGAAAAAACAATGACCAATGCTGCATTATCTGCTGGTTTTGGTGATGGTCAAACGATAGATGTGATTGCGGCAAACATGGAAAAGGAATACGCTACAATCGTTTCTTTCGTCCAAGAATCAGATACGAAGTATAACAATACATACGCTTACGCACTAGATAAACAAAGAAAGGCAGAAGAATTAACAACTAAAGCAGAACAGCTCCGCGCTTCCACTTCTGGTTATACTTCTGATGAAGATGTTGTTAAGCTTCGTGAATCATTGAAGCTGTTACGTGAAGCACGTGAATTGAGAACAGAAGCTGCTGGGGCAATTCTCGCTGCAGAAAATGTCAAAGCTTTTAAAGATAAAGAAGCTTCAAGAGCAGCTGCTTTGAAACAAAATATTGATGATGTAAGAAAAGCCGAAGCAGAGCAAAACTTTGATTTAGCACTTACAGAATTACAAGCTGAAAAGTCTCGAATCGTGGAACTGCGCGCTGGAACTGGCGACCCATTGGGTGATTTAAAATCGAAGTCTACAGTAAAAGAGCAAGCCTTGCACTCTGCTGAAGATAAGCTTTTGAACTTAAGAAATGAAGAGAAGGAGTTAATCAAAGCAGTAACTGCTTCACAGGAAAAACTTGCTGGAGCAAAAAAGAACTCTGAAAAGGCTGCCGCTGAAACAGAATATGCAAATGCAAAAAGTGATCTTGAGTCTATCCAAAGAGGAATTGTAAGACAAAATGAAATTGCAAACGCACTAGGAGAAGAAGCCCGCAGAGCAGCAGAAGCTGTGGTAATTTTTGAAAAATTATTGGCGGACTCTAATCTAGGAATGACTGCTGAACAAATCGTAAAGCTCGATGCAAATCAAATGTCTTCTATCACCATGAAGGTCGATGCATTGGATGCGCGATTTGAGAAATTAGCAATCAATGATGAGCAAACACTTGCTTTGATTGGTGAAAGCGAAATCGATGAATCTAGAACAGACCGATTGGACATAGCGATTTCTTCTACATTATCAGAAGAAAAGAAGCCTGAAAATGCGACATCAAATGAATCGAACAATAATTCTCGTGAAAATGTAGCCACCACAGCAAATAGCAGTGATGTCAATAATGCTTCTGGAGTTAACACTACAGGAAACAACTCGTCATCGGATAATAACATTGCTGCAGAAAACACTAATCGTTCAAATAATGAAGTTGCCCCTGCTGCAGTGAAAAGCGCCCAAACACTTCGCATGGATACAGATGCTACCTTGGCGAAAGTGAATACGAATACTCCTGAGGCGTTGGCTGCAAAGCGCATGATCCTTGGCAGTACACTACAAAACACTGAAGATCGAATTGAAGAAATTCAGAAAAAAAGAAGAGCTGGAATTACGGTTGAAGAAAGACAAGAACTCGAAAATCTTATTGCTCTTCGCAATGAAATGAATGAAAAAATCGGAACCACTACCGCTCCTACTCTAACATCTGATAAAGTGAAAGTAGTTGCTACCAGTGTAAACCCTGATTATATCACGAAGCTTCAAGATATCGAGAATGCAGAAGGAACTGAATTAGATCGTACGCTAGAGAAAATCAATCTTCAAAAACAAACGATTGAAGACTTGAAAAAAGCACGTCAGCAAAATGCTGAAGTTGCGATGAATAGCGCAAATGCAACTGATTTAACAACAGCAGGTGCAAAGGACAAAGAACTAGAAGCGGCAATTATTTCCTTAGAAAAAGAAATTAATGATGTTAATACTTATAAAGCTGCATTTGATTTAGAGAATAAAGAAATCTTGGAATCAGCGGGTACTCGCGAAAAATTAGAGAATCAGATTGCATTGACCCAATCTTACATGAATACTCTTGAAGCGCTTGAAGCTGAAAAGCAAGAAGAATTAGCACTTTCTACCGATTTAACTCAGGGCGAAAAAATCCGCACTCAAATCGGTGAGATTAAAAAAGAATATCAGATTGCCGAAACAAAATTGAGCAGCTATGAAAGCGATCTAAGACTTACAGCTTCCGCATCAGAGCCCGCTCCTACTCAAGTATCTCCCATTGACTCTGTAGCAGTAAATGCGGCCGCTCAAAACAATACAGCATCGAATAGCAATCAAAACCTTGAAGACGTTATCGAAGCAGATAATGTAACTTCTACTGATGTTGCAGAAAATCAACCAGCAACCTCTACCCCATCTTCTGAAGAAGATCCTGCTATCAAAGTATCTAAAGATGCAGGAATATTGAAAGATATCATGAAGCCTAAAGTAGAATCAGAATCTATTTTTGCTTACGAAACCGGCATCATCGAATATCTTGGTGTGGAGCACCCAGAGATCGGTTCGAAATTGAAAGAACAAGAAAAAATCAAAGAAATTCAAAACGAAATTCTATTGATCGAAGGTGAAGTTGAGAATGAGACAAACGCAGCAAAGCAAAAGAAATTAGACCGCCAAGCTGAAGATTTATATTTCAAGCGTGCGCGTCTTGAAATCATCAATGCAACTGTTATTGGTGAGATGGCGAAAGCTGAATTCGAAAAATTGACTGCCGAGGTAGATCAGCTCAATACTGAAAATCAAGAAGACCTCAATAGCAGAACGATGCTTCGTGATGAAGTGCAAAAGAACTATTCTAATGCGAAGTCTCTCTACGAAGAAGCGCAAGCTTTAAGAGAGAAGGCTGGTCCCGTAGTGGACGATTTAGAAAAGGCAGATTACTATCGTCAGGCATTTGCTAAAGAACAATTAGCATTTGAATTGATGAAGCAAATCAAGGATATTCATGGTAACATGGACATGCTACTCACTTACGATGATCAAGAGTTGACCGAACTTCGTTATGGCAATCCAGCAAACGTAAAGCGCGGTGTATCGAAGGAAGCCACTGCTAACACTGGTGTGGCTAGTAGCAACACCAGCATTACTTCAGAAACACCAAGTGCGTCTTCGACTACAACGACTAGTGAAGGTGATGTGGCTGTCGTAAAAACATCGGTTCGTGCATCTGAAACAAACCCCGAGGCAGTGAAGTCTGCTGGATCTTCAAATACATCAGTTGCATCTGAAACTCCTGTGGCGACAACTAGTACCACTGCTCCAACAAGACCTATTGCTCCTGCTACTCCAGCTTCACCAGTTGATCCTGGATTCTATGGAGATGACGAAGCAAACTCATATTTCTTCAATACTCCAGATGTATTGACCAAGAATCTTTTTGTGAGAACAAGCAGAGCAGTATACAGCGAAGAGCGTCCGATTCCAATGAATCCAGAAATGCCGAAAGGAGTTTATTACTGCGTTCAAATTGGAGCATTTAGAAATGCAATTCCACAAAATCTATTCGATGAATTCGCTCCTCTCATTGGTGAAAAGAATGCAGCAGGTATCACGAGATACACAGCAGGTTTCTTCTTGAACTTCGAAAATGCTGATCAAGTAAAATTAGAGATTCGCAGAATGGGTTATAGTGATGCCTTCGTAGTGGCATATCGCGATGGTAAGCGTATTCCAATGTATGAGGCTATAGCTATCACCGATGGAGATGCTGCCTTAGCTTCACTTGAAAAAGAATACATCTATGGCGATGGCGGTGCAGCTCCAGTAGCTAAAACACCAGCTGTTACAAGCGCTCCAGCATCTTCAGAAACAAGCCGTGAAGACCGCAATACAAACTACTATAAAGGAACTCCAAATGCGGTTCCAGCCATTCAAGTGGAAACAGTGAGCGGATTATTCTACACAGTGCAGGTGGGAGTGTACAGCAAGCCTGTTCCATCAGCTAGCTTGAAAAATATTTCTCCTGTAAATAGTGAGTTGACTTCTACAAAGAAGATTAGATACACTTCTGGAATCTATAACAACCTCCAAGCAGCAGTAGATCAAAGAAACCAAGCAAAAGAACTTGGAATCAATGATGCCTTCATCACTGCATACTATAATGGTAAGCGCATCACGCTTTCTGAAGCTGACCGCTTGCTCAAAGAAAATGGTAATACGATCCTTGTCAAATAAAACAGATCATTAGACTTCTGTAGACGAAAATCCCTGGCAAACGTGCCGGGGATTTTTTTTAAGAGAATATTTTATTCAGCCTACTAATCCTTGCCAGCTAACTTCTTTTTTAACCTTTTTCTTCCAAATAGATTCATTGTTTATAAATGAATTCATCAAGTCCTTATGAAAAACTGCCAACCATAGCTCTTCTTTGAATGAAGGAATGTCATTAGTAACTTTGCTAGAGTGCATCATTAACTTATATAAAAATTCTTTACTAGGCTCTCTCCTTCCACTTAACAAATGACTGAGTACTACAGGAGATATCCCAAGATCATTCGCAAAATCAATCTTTTTAACATAAAGAATGATCTGATAAGCATTTAGAAAAGAATGAAAGTTATTAGATGGTACTGATTTCTTTGATTTCACATAACTCTCCATTTGTAATTTTAATTGAAGTAGTCGAGCTCTAATTACTTCCTTTTGGGGTGCTTTTTTGAGACGTGCCAATCTTGCTTCCATTAAAGCAATTGATTCTTTTAACTTGTCCTCTTCTGATAAATATCTCGAATCAAAACTATCAATGGAATTTTTTCTTGTGTTTTTTTTTAGTTTATTCATATTCATTGATTAAGTCTATTAATTCAGGTACTTCAATGCTCAATACTTGTCCAGTAATTTTCATTTTGTATTTCTGAATGTAGTGTTTTGTCAAAATAGTCTTAGGACGCAGTGAAATATATACTTCGAATGAAGCTTCTTCATTCCAATCAAAAATAAAATCATCTTCAACAAGTAAATCTTGGTTCAGATAATCGAACTTTGAAAATTCAACTGCGCATAGCTCTCCACTCTTTCTTTCTAATACAAACATCATTCTAGTCTTTCAGCTTTACAAAAATAGTAAATACTTCTTTAAGTATTTACTATTTTTGTAAATAAATACCTGATAGACTAAAACAAAATAAACTGATCTTCAACGAATCGAAATGCACCTGCATTGTTTGTTCCCAGCCAAATTGTGCCTTTTGAATCAAGATACATCGATACTATCTGCGCATCTTTCCCATCTTTCTGAACCTTGTAGTTGATCGTATTTACACCATCATATTTATAGACACCATTGGTCCAATTACAAAACCAAAGATGACCGATTTGATCTTCTACTACTGATTGATAATAGATTCTTTCTTCTCCTTTAAAAATACTCGTGTTTCCAAAGCCAGGTGTTTTGGAATATTTCAAATCCATACTTTGTGGATCATTGGAAAGTTCGAATTGAAAACGCTGCTGAGAATTGCAAATCCAAAAATCTCCATGTCTATCTTCAAATACACTGCGAATTCCAAAGCTTCCTCCCGATGGTACGATGGTCAAATCCTCTTCATACATCCACTCTATTTTCTCTCCATCAAACCTACAAGCGCCGAGTACTGACGTACCAAACCACATGTGTCCTCTTCTGTCTTTGTAGATAGAATAAACCTCATAAGGACTGAAAAAAGGATTGATGCCTTGCTTGATTCGCTGCTCATTTCGAGGATGTGAAGGAAATTGAAGGTTGTATAACTTTTTGCCATCATATCGAAATGGCCCACTGACTTCTGAATTTCCCAATACTTGAAACCACAAATCATCCTCCTCTAATTTCCAATCAGTAGATTTAACGGGCTCCAACTTCGAGAATGTCTTGCCATCAAACTTATTGATTCCATTCATCGTGGAGAAGAACATATTGCCAAGCTTATCTTCTTGTATCTGTCTTATTTGATTACTACTCAAACCATCTTGCTCTGTATACTGAATGATTCTTTTGCCATCAAACTTAAACACGCCAGCACTATCACTGCCGAACCAATGATTACCTGATTTATCTTCGAATACTTGCCAAATGCGATGATCTAATTTTTGGACAATTCTACCAATAGTTATTTTCTCTTCAGTCGCTGTCGTGGAAGGTGTTTGACCTTTGCAAGCAAATGATAGCAGCACCACCATCATTAGAATCGTATTCATCCCGCAGTGGGTGGCTTTTTTTATCATTGTGCATTTTATTTTTTCACATCAAAACTTACAATATCCTTTGTCCACGCCAACGCTCCCGTATGTGTATAAATTGAAATTGTAAGCACTCTTTCTTTTTGTTTTCCGGAAAAAGTAAAAACCCCAAAGTTTTGAGTCCCAACAATCGTTTCAGGAACACGAAGCATATTATTTTCCTTTGTATTGTCATATGCTCCACTAGTCAATGGTGAAACAGTAAGATCATAGATAATATTACCATTGGCCAGTTTTAGTTCACTCAATTCTGTGCAATGTCTGTCTCCAGTCAAGAAAATGACTCCTTTGATATTATTCTTCTCAATTAATTCAATAATCCGATTGCGCTCTTCAGGGTAGGTACTATAATTCTCATACTTAGCATCTGTGTTGAGAAACTGTCCTCCTAGTGCCACAAACTTGAATGGTGCTCTGCTCGATTTTAAGGCTAGAATAAGCCACTCAATTTGCTTTTCCCCTAAGATGGTCGGCTTCACACCTACCGCGTCATTAATCGTTCTATTATATCGATTATCTAACAAAAAGAATTCACTATCGCCAAAAGCAAAATGACTTGTGATTCCATCGCCCGTGGCGGGTCCGCCATAACTTGGGTTTGGCCAAAATGCTTTGAACAATTCTAACGACCAATCTTTGTGAACATAGCTGCCATTGCTATCATTTGGACCAAAGTCATGGTCGTCCCAAATAGCATAGTGCGCGCAACTTGACCAAAGTTTGGAAAGCGATGGATTTGTTCGAGACAACATATATCTCCGAATCATTGCTGCCTTGCTTTCAAAGTCTACTTCTCTGAAATAAACATTGTCGCCTAACCACAACATTAGATCGGGTTGATGAAAAGCAATAGTGTCGAAAATGCTGTAATTATTTCCATATCCCTTTCCTGGACGATCGTATTTTTCTTCATTCAAAAAAGCGCAGCTACCTAAAGCAATCTTATAATTGGGAGGATCTGTTCTGTATTGCCATAATGCCTCTGTAGTAAATGTGTAATTATTCGAATCCGAAGAGCCTTTGAACGTGTAAGTATATTCAGTACCTGGTTCTAAATCAGAAAGCGTAAAAATGGTGGAGTAATGTTCCGAATTGTCAATGCTGATTTGCATTGATTTGACATCTTTAGCGTTTGCATTTGGCCAATAGTCGACTGATATCTTTCCAAGGGATTTTGCAGCTACCCAAATCTTCACCTCTTTCATATCGCAATGGCCCATCACCGGCGGCGCTACGAGTTGAAGGTTCTGAGAAAAGCTACTTATTGTAAAAAATACAAAAACTAGACTTGTAAAAATCTTATTCATCTTTTTAGGGTTATGCTCTTCAAAAGTAACATACCCATTAGATATTAAGCTTTCTGCATTGTTAATTCTAGTAGATCCACTGTAGCACCCCAATTAAAATGTTCTAAAACAACCTTACGAGACTTCTGTCCTACTTCGTTGCGCTTGGCTTCATCTTTCAACAATGCAATGATGTCTTGTGCAATGCTCTCTATCTGATCTGAAATGAGAAGATGTTGTTTTTGTTCTTTAGTGAATGCATTGCCCGCAAGCGAAGTCGTCACGCATGGCAGTTGCATACTCATGGCTTCAAGAATTTTATTTTGCATTCCACTTCCAATCAACATTGGAGCTACAAACACTTTGGATTGATCGTAGGCGTCTCGAATATCATCCATCCATCCTGTCACCGTCACTCCTTCTATTTCACTCAAAGCCTTGACTTCAGGAGCTGGGCTCGAACCGGCTATCAATACTCTAATCTTGCCCAAACTTTTTTCAACCAAAGGCATCACCTCTTTTACAAGCGTGATCGCACCTGATACATTAGGAGGGTAATTCATATTACCCGTGAAAACGATGTCGTAGTTCTTGTCAGCATTCTTTGTTTGGAAAAAATCACTATCCACGCCATTGGGCACAATAGCAATTTGATGCCTTTTTTCATGATAAATGAGATCTCTGTCTTGCTGACTTATAATGGTGTGATTCTCGAAATAATCAAATATCAAATTTTCATAAGTTGTCAATCGCTTCGACTCTTCTCTCAACAACCAATTCATTGGAAAACGAGCCGTGGCAATACGTCTGCGATGCCCTGCACTCAAGGCGTCCATGTAATCCAAGGTTTTAGAACAGTGATGATAATTCTTTACATATTCCGTACATCTTATCAATTGACAATAGATGTGATCGGGTTGAAAGTGATTCAGAAATCGTTCAATTTTCCCAAGAGCTTTTCTCTGAAAAAAATAATGAACTTGAAATGGTCGCTGTGAAAACAGGCCAAAAAATAACCGCGCTCCGATGCTCCATTTGCTCAACTGAATGACCTCGACCTTTTGAATAAATGTTCTGAGATGTGCGATAGCAGCCTCATTTGGCTTCTCATCTGAAAGACAGCACAAAAAGACCTCATGTTTCTTTGCAAGAATGCGTAGTTGATGATATGCTCTCAACTTATCGCCTTTTTCCAAGGGATACGGAATACGCGAGAGTAAAACAAACAACCTCACGACTTCTTAATTTTTTTGTAAAAAGCTGTTAGTCCTTCAATGATGTGATCATTATCGAAGTTCTTGGTATGTTCTTTTCCCGCTCTACCCAGCTTCTCTATTAGGCCTTCTTCATCGAGGAGTCGGGTAATACCCTTCACCCATTCGCTGATTGAATCTGCAATCAGCAGCTGTTGATCATGAACACAATCAATTCCTTCAGCACCAATAGACGTAGATATGATAGCCTTACCAAGCGCCAAACCCTCGATGATTTTTACACGAATACCGCCGGCGCTCAATAAAGGTACAATCATGATTGCCTTTGATTTCATGAACTGTTTAGCGTCTTCTACTTCACCCATCACAGAAACATTAGGCCAGCTTCCATTGAGGAATTGCTCAGGCATATTGCGTCCAGCGAGATATAGTTTCAGGTTCGGTTTTAATGCATGCACCTTTGGCCAAATTTCTTGTAAAAACCAAAGAATGCCCTCTTGATTCGGGCTCCAATCCATTGATCCAAGATGAAACAATGCTTGTTCCGTCTCTCTATCAGGATACTGACTATACTTATTGTAATCTATACCAAAAGGGATGCTTTGAATAGGTGTTCGAATTCCTAAAGTCTCAAAGCGTTTTTTATCTTCTTCACTAATAGAAGCAATTCCATGCACTTCGTTGAGTGTTTTCAATTCATAATTTTTCAACTTTCTGCTGAGATAACTCAAGTAGATTCGTTTGAAAATATTGGAAGTTCCTTTCGCTATTTTTTCCCAAATAACGTATTCCAAATTATGCGTTCGCACCACTACAGGAGCCTTACTCAACCTTCTGATTGTACCCATGTAAGGAGTCATAAACAGACTCTCCAAGTGAATCACATCATACGCTTCAGCTTTTAGTGTACGCGTCAATTTGATGTCGAAATCTGTGCTAAAAAAACGATTGACATTGTAGCTATCCGAGGTCATGAAACTTGCGTACGCATCCATCACATTGAGACGTGTATCGACAAATACACCTTCGATATCCGTCTTTGCGATGTAATCCTCCGTCATTTCATCTTGAAGAAAATCATGCTTATGGGTAAAGATGGTGATGATCTTTACTTGGTGCCCTGCCTTCAATAATCCTTGTGTGATGTTATTCATCGCGATACATCCACCGTCTACGGCAGGCACAGGGGGCTTATGGCAAAGTTGTAAAATCTTCATGCTTCTACGGTTTTCTTTCTCTTGAAGATTGTAAAAATTTTCTTGAAGAATTTACTGTAGATATCCTTGTCGAGTAGCGCCGCTTCCTTCGATGCCTTGTAGGTCAGCCACACACTCAGTGGAAGAAATAGTGCCGTAGAGAGCCACATTCCTGCCCAGGGCTCGAGGATGCCTCCTTTGGCCATCTTTTCTCCAGCAATGGTAAGGAGTTGGTAAAATATAAAAAGACCTAATGCAATCACGGTTGGCATGCCTAATCCACCTTTTCGGATAATGGCTCCGAGGGGCGCTCCGATGAAGAATAATACAAGACATGCCACTGCTAAGAAGAACTTACGATGCCATTCTACTTTATGTCGAATAATAAACTTATTACGATTGGCAATTTCCTCATCTTGTTTTGCAGAAGCCTCTTTAAGTCTTCTTGAATTTTCTTTTGCAAATGATAATGCTCGTTGTTGTTCTGACTTGGTCATTTCATTAAAGAACCAACCTGATGTAGAATCAGGGTTGACACGATCCTTCTTCTTATAATGCAGTGCCTTTAAATTCGCTTCGGCTACTTTAATACGAACAGAATCAAGCTTTGAATCAAGACTATCAATGGCTTCACGCAATTGATTAATGGTCATCATTTCATAAGAGGTTTTAAATACCTCCTCACTATTCGCTTGAAATTGAAATTGACTTAAGTCTATTCGAAGAATACTTTTTTCAAAATGACTTTCCACCAAAGGGTAATCTCTCTTCTTCTTCTTTTCCTCCTCTTGTTCGTCATAGCTATACCCATCGATGAGCGTCAGTACTAGAAATCGCTTGTCTTCGGTTTGTTCCATCAAACCTTTCTTCGCCCGAATGACCGTTCGGTTTCCACGATTCGCGCCACGATGATCGTAAATTAAGATATCCTCTAGTTCGCGTGTCTCCTTATTGTTTTTCATCACACGAATACTGATACCTTCCATTCCATTATAGAATATACCATCTTGCAAATTCAACGCTGGACGCTGCTGCATAATGCTATACAATAGCGTTCTGAATTTCAAATTGGCAATTGGCCAAATATTATTTGCGAAAACAAAGGAACAAGCACTGAGGACGATGGAGAATATGATCAAAGGACGCATGATGCGAAAAAGTGAAATCCCTGCACTCTTCATGCTCGTCAATTCATTATGTTCTGATAAAGCACCAAACGTCATGATACTCGACATAAGGATTGCAAGTGGCAATGCCATATTGACCAACCTGGCACTCGCATACATCAAGAGTTGAAGAATTACACCAATACCAAGGCCTTTGCCCATCATTTCGTCGAGATAAACCCAAACAAACTGCATCTCAAAAATGAACATAGCCACCAAGAAGGTCACTGCAAATGGCCCTATGTATGATTTGAGAAGTAGTACTGAGAGTTTTTTCACGATCTAAGATTAGCGTTGAAAAATTACCATTTTCTACTTTGAAGCACTGCGCGCGTCAAAAGAATGAATACCGAAATCAATGTGATAAAATATACAAGATCTCTCGAGTCGATCAATCCTTTGCTCAACGAAACGTAGTGATCATTTATTCCGAGCTTGATGATAAAATTATCTAAATCGCCTAATAGTTTGAAATCTCCGATGGCTTGAAAACCAGTAAACATGAAGAAACAAAGCAATGCCGCGAGAAGAAAGGCAACGATTTGATTGTTGGTGATACTTGATGCGAAAATGCCAATTGCAACATATCCAGCTGCTAGAAATAGCAAGCCGATATAAGAACCCCAAGTTCCACCGCTATCAATATTTCCAACAGGATTCCCTAGTTGATAAATAGTGATGTAATAAAGTAACGTTGGAAGCAAAGCGAAAATGACAAGAATGAGACCTGCAAAGTATTTCGCAAGGATGATCTTAAGATCAGAAATAGGTTTTGTAAAAAGTAGTTCAATGGTGCCATTTCTCTTTTCCTCTGCAAATGAACGCATAGTGATGGCTGGTATGAGAAATAAAAACACCCAAGGAGAAATGTAGAAGAATGTTTCCATTGACGAGAATCCCATATCTAACACATTGGTGTCGCCTGGAAAAATCCAAAGAAACAAACCGGTTATGAGAAGGAAAACCGCGATAACAACATATCCAATGAGCGAGCTAAGGAAACTTCTTATTTCTTTTTTTAGTAGAGCTATCATAATTAAATCAACGTCGTATTGTTTTCGTTTGGCTATAAATTATAAAGTTCATCACAAGTCCACGCTTCAGCAGGTTTATCAAACAAAGCCTTGGTCTGAGGCCAAACGATTCCAAAGGTAGTGGACTTTCTATAAAGTTCGAGGTATGAAGCGTCTTTCCAAGTGCTGTAGGTAAAGAATACATTTTCTTCGGTAGAACTTCGAAGCATTTTGAGGCTTTCACAACCTTGTACCGCACGAATCTCTTGATGATATTTTTTAAAAATTTCTTCGAAAGCCGCTGTGTTTTCAGGCTTAAAAGTCATTTTCACGATTCGTGTTACCATAAAATTCAATTCTTATTACATCATTTAGTTTCACCCCTAGAAGTGATTCAGCGCCGCCACCATGTCCTTTGGCGCCTTGGCTTACCGCTATCATCAAATAACCATTGAAGCCCCATAATGCCATTACAGTTCCTGAGGGCACTTCTCCATAATCACCGCTGATGCGCTTGATTTGATAAGCAGCCCTATTCAAAGTGATCGTATATTCTCTACGTGCAACGTGGGCTTCAAATAGCTTGCGGTCGATATTTGTGTGAACATTGCCATAATGATCGCAATGCACCACATTTCCTTTGATTAGATTTTCTTCGAGCATTGGTTGCAATGTGCGCATTTCTTTCACTCCCGAAACACGGCGTCCTAAAAATTCAGGAACCCCGCCTTTTGCGAGATGCGCTGCTGCCAGTGCAAAAACGCCTTTCATAGGAAAAGTCCAATCGGGACCTTGCGCGAGCGTGATTTCAAAAACATCCTCCGGAATTTCGTCGAACAACATCGAGAAAATCCCATTGTCAGCACCTATGAAGTAATGACTCATATAGTGCACCACAACATGGGGTTGCTGCGCAGTCAATTCTGGGCGCACACCGATCATGTGAACGGTACCCATCGGGAAGCTTTGCCAAACACTTCTTAACAAATAGGCAGCGTGATTAATATCAAAAGGTCGCACATTATGAGAAATATCCACAATCGTAGATTCTGGAGAATACGCCAGCAATGAGCCTTTCACCGCAGCCACATAGTGGTCGGTGGTGCCCATATCAGATATTAAAGTGATGACTCCCAATGAATGATATCGTTAATATTAAAAAAAGCGTTACCCTTTTTCAGACAACGAAATTGCTCTACTTTCGTCAATGTATTTATACAAATTCAAATAAGTTTTCAATAAAGGAATTAACCTTGGTAGAAAAAGAAATAATGATCCCGGCCATCGATCCTCTCGAACTCTTTGGCCCGAATAACAACAAATTCAAGCTCATTTGCTCTCGATTCCCGAAGCTCAAAATATTTTCTAGAGGAAATATGATCAAAGCGCATGGCGAACAATCTGAGTTAGACGCCTTCGCTGACAAGATTTCCCTTGTTTTCTGGCACATCGAAATGTATAATCACCTTCATCTCGATCAACTAGAAAAAATTCTAGATGGTGAGGTAAAAGAAATCAAAACAGAATCCGCTGGTGATGATGTGTTGGTTTTTGGTCCAGGTGGACATCGCGTGACTGCTCGAACGGAGAACCAAAAGAAGATGGTTGTAGCGTGCAACGAAAATGATATGGTCTTTGCCATTGGCCCCGCCGGCACAGGTAAGACTTACACCGCCGTTGCTCTTGCTGTAAGAGCTTTAAAAGAGAAACAAGTCAAACGAATTGTCCTCACAAGACCTGCAGTGGAAGCTGGAGAGAATCTCGGATTTCTTCCGGGTGATTTGAAAGAAAAACTCGATCCGTATTTGCAACCGCTCTACGATGCCTTGATGGATATGCTCCCCTACGAGAAATTAGCAGAGTATATTGATAAAGGTGTCATTGAAATTGCACCACTAGCATTCATGCGCGGACGTACACTTGATAAAGCTTTTGTCATCCTCGATGAAGCACAAAATGCTACTGTTGGTCAAATGAAAATGTTCTTGACCCGTATGGGACAAAGTGCGAAATTTATCATAACAGGTGATGCAACTCAAATCGACTTACCGCGCAATCAACCAAGTGGTTTGATGAAATCAGTGGATCTATTGCGCGATGTAGAAGGTATTGCAGTGATTGAGCTCGATGGACGGGATGTGATTCGTCACAAACTCGTGAAGCGAATTATTACAGCTTTTGAGAAAGCAAATATTTAATTTGCTCTAATTATTTAATGCAGCTAAAAATTGATTCTGTATTTCTCGAAATGCAGCCATCTCAAGTTTTAGCTGCATTATTGTTTGCTCTAGTGCCTCTAGCTCGATGCGCGTTTTGATGAGTGGACCTTTATAGAAAAAAGCTTCTGTATTCGACCCTTCGAATCTCGTAAGTGAATTCTCAAGCTGGATGACTATACTCTGATATCGCTTGTGAGCGGCTTCCATATTAGACAGCGGCTTGTATCGCTGCATGTATTCTGGACTCTTCTTATCGGTGTACTTTGTATTCAAGGCAATTCGACTTTGCGCGATAATAGTCCCCTGAAAATCCATGCTGTCCTGCCATTGAATCAATTGGTTCGAAGTGTATTCTACCAATTTCCAAATCTCCAAACGAACGATTCCATCTCTTGTACAGATGCGATTGTAACTATTGGAAAATAGTTGAGCGGAATCTTGCTTCAGAGCTAAGCTTCTGAATACTTCATTTTCATTCAAAATATTCTTTGACTCCGCACAAGATTTTCTAGTAATGATCGAAGCATCTGCCATTTTCTTCATTTCCCAAAAGAGAAAATCCAAACTATCATAAGGTGCTTGCTTCATATCAGGAAGCTGTCCGCTGAGATCGAGGTGAAACTCCCTTTTTTCCAAGAAAAAAGAAGTTATTCTTTGCTCATATCCTGAAAGGCTATCGAGAAATTTTTGATCACGACTTGATTGTGCATTCAAGTTGAATACTACAAAAACACTACAAATTAAAGTCGTGAGATGCTTCATTTAACGTATACGATCAACAGAGCGAACCAATTCTTCATCCTTCTTGATAAAACGATTGGCTAGAATCACACCAACAATTGCAACTACTGGTAGAATAAAACCAAGTCCAACAGAGAAAGGAAGTGCTTCAAAAGTTGATTTGGTGTTATATATATACAATGCTTGAAGCACGATACTCAACAATAAAAGCAAGGTTGTGAGTTGAAGCCACTTCATTTGAGCTTTGCGTTTCGTATAATTAAACAAGGCTATAAATGTTACTGTAAGTGCTAATGTGAGCGGGATGTAGAACAAATAACTATTGGCTTGACCTACTTCCACCCCAAATTGATCAACGAGACCATAAGGGGTAAGAATCGTCACTAATTCACCCTCTCCGAGTGTTCCTTGAGGAAAGAAGAATGATAGAATAATGCAAGCAATTGTTGCTAGCATAAAGATCGATTGTTTTCTTTGAATCATAGGTATTTTGAATATTCCGACTGCAAAGAAGAGAAAATTTTCCAATTTTTCTTGTCCCTTTCGATTTTTGCCGTACAATTGCAACGCCCATTCGAGGCAATTCTATTTGTTTTTCCTCATTTACAAGACTTTACAAAAACCATCCGTAAGGAATTTTCTATTCATATGTACGATATTATTACACTTTCTGGAATGAAAGTAGCCGAACTTAAAACGGTTGCCGAGAAGTTGAACATCACCAATGCAGAGAAGTTAAAAAAACAAGAGTTGATTTTTAAAATCATGGATACACAGGCCGTTCAAAGCGCTCCTGCTACTCCACCGGCTCCTGCAGCTAATGATGCAGCTCCTGCTGCCGAAGGCGAAAAGAAAAAGAAAGAGAGAGTACCGTATGTAAAAAAATCTGCTGCAACAAAAGTGGAAGAAGTCAGTGATTCTGCAGCAACGCCAGATTTATTCGCAGAAACTGCTCCACAAGCCAGCAATGAAGCTAAAGATCAAGCACCAGTTGAAAACGCTGCTCCACAAGGAACAACTGATAATAGAGAAGGTCAAGAAAATCGTGATCGTCAAAGAGATAATCGCGATAACAGAGATAATAGAGACAATCGCGATAATCGCGACAACAGAGATAACAGGGATCGCAGAGATTTCAAACCTCGCGATAATAACAACAATCAACAACAGCAGCGCGATCAGAATTACAGAAATGATCGTGGACAAAATCAAAACCAAGGTCAGAACCCTCATCAAAATCAGAATAGACCTCGTTTTGAACAGCGCGACAATCAAGGAAATAACAATCCTCAAGCGCAACAACAAAATCAGCAGAATCAGCAGAATTCTCAAAACAATCAGAATAATCAAAATAATCAAAACAATATCGCGCGTCCGGATCGCAGCAAACGCGGACAACCAGACGAACACGGATATAATTTTGATGGTGTAGTAATGGCAGAAGGTGTACTTGAAATCATGCCGGATGGCTTTGGTTTCTTGAGATCTTCAGACTTCAACTACTTGAATTCACCGGATGACGTTTATGTTTCTCAACAACAAATCAAAATGTATGGTTTGCTTACGGGAGATACTGTTTTAGGTGCGATTCGTCCACCGAGAGAAGGTGAAAAATATTTCCCATTGATCAAAGTTGATTCTATCAATGGCCGCGACCCAGCTTGGGTTCGCGATAGAGTACCGTTCAAATTCTTGACACCGTTATTCCCATACGAGCGTTTCCACCTCGCTGATAATAACAACAATATTTCCATGAGAATCATGGACCTCTTCTCTCCTATTGGTAAAGGACAAAGAGGAATGATTGTATCTCAACCAAAGACAGGTAAAACTACCTTGTTAAAGGATGTGGCAAATGCCATCGCTAAAAATCACCCAGAAACTTACTTGATGGTACTTCTCATTGATGAAAGACCTGAAGAAGTGACTGATATGAAGCGTAGTGTGCGTGGAGAAGTGGTAGCATCAACATTTGATGAGCCTGCTGAACGCCACGTTCGTATTGCAAATATTGTTTTGGAAAAAGCAAAGAGACTAGTAGAATGCGGACACGATGTATGTATCCTCCTCGATTCTATTACACGTCTTGCTCGTGCATATAATACTGTTGCACCTTCAAGTGGTAAGGTCCTTTCAGGTGGTGTGGAAGCAAATGCATTGGAAAAACCAAAGCGCTTCTTCGGTGCTGCTCGTAAAATCGAAAATGGAGGTTCACTTTCCATCATCGCTACTGCTCTTGTAGATACAGGTTCTAAAATGGACGAAGTCATCTTCGAAGAATTTAAAGGAACCGGTAACATGGAATTGCAGTTGGATCGAAGAATCAGCAACAGACGTATCTTCCCTTCTATTGATATTCTTTCATCAGGTACACGTAAAGAAGATTTGCTTCACGATAGAGATGTGCTTCAACGCATGTGGATCTTGAGACGTCACCTTGCTGATATGAATCCGGTTGAAGCAATGGAATTCGTAAAAGATCGTATCGAGAAAACTAAGAACAACGAGGAGTTCATGGCCACTATGAATTCATAAGTCATGAGGGCAATAGGCAAACATCTTCCTTGGATTTTCGCCATTCTATGGCTTGGCGTGAGAGTGCTCGCATCGCAGGTGATCTATTTTGGTGATCCTGATAAAGCGCGCACTGTTGGTGTGATGACGAATCTATTATTCATCATCATTCTTATCTTCATTGTTTTGATGGATCTCTACAAGCTGCGCAGAATGGGTCACAAAGATTCATTTATCGGAGATTTAAAAAATGTCGCATTCCCATGTATTAAATATGTACTCGGGGCTGGTATTATGCTCGCTGTTTATTACAATGTCATCAGCGATGAACTGTTACAAAAGCGAAAAGCAGATTATCAATTGACCATTGAAGCGTTAGACACCGATGTAGAATTGAATGCTGTACGCTCACAAAACATTCAACTCGAAAAACTTTCTAGAGAAGAAATTATAGATGCTGCAAATAAGCGTACAGATCTATTTACAAGCCCAAAGGTGGTGAGTTCTGCTTCTTTTGTAGTATTGGTATTCGTAACGCTGATCTATGCTGTATTCGCGGTCTTTCTCTTTCGGAGCTTCTTGAAAATGCGTTAAAGCAATAAATTAGGCTGTCTTGTGTTACTTTTGGATTCTGAATGAAAGCACCACGCCTCTTAAAAGTTCTTGCTATCCCTGCCCTGTTATTGACGGCAACACCTGCCCTTTCTCAACGCATTGGCAGTGCTACCAATCTCGAGCGATTCGATAAGCGCATGTACCATTTCGGTTTTCTGCTTTCGTACAATCAATCTTCTTTCTTTATTGATCGAAAGTTTACTCCCACTGCAACGGATTCATTGTTGTCCATTCAAAATGTACCTCAAGCAGGATTCAACCTCGCATTGTTAGCGTCATTCAATTTGACCAAAAATGTAAACTTCCGCTTCATTCCAGGACTTTCATTCCAAGAACGCGGATTGAACTACACCTTCAGAACATTTGAAGGCGAGACTGAATCATTTTTAAAAAGAACAGAAAGCGTTTGGTTAGACTTCCCTCTCTTGGTGAAGTTCAGAACGAATCGAACTGGCAACTTCGCAGCATACGCTTTATTGGGGGGTAAATACTCCTTGGATATGCAATCTCAAAAAGACGTAAACAATGCTGTTGCTGAACAGATCATTGTAAAGCTTCAAGACCGCGACTATTCGATTGATGCGGGAGGAGGATTTGACTTCTTTCTACCCTATTTCAAGTTTGCTGTTGAATTCAAAACATCTATTGGACTTCCTAATATTATTCTCAAGGAAGACACACCATTCTCCACCCCCATCGAAAGCCTAAGAACGCGCGCGTTCATTGTCTCCTTCACATTTGAAGGATAGCGTTCAATTACAAGAGACAAGAGACAAGTGATCTCGGCGAAGCCGAGAACAAATGATCTCGGCGAAGCCGAGAAGTAATAGACGCTCCGCTCTATTCATCACATGATTTTATTTTTATTCTATTCCACTCACTAAAGAGTTTGTCATTTGTAATTTGTCTCTTGTCACTTGTCATTTGTAATTTGTAATTTGTCACTTGTCACTTGTCATTTGTCACTTGTCATTTGTTCTCGGCTTCGCCGAGATCGTTTGTCACTAAAACAAAAAGGCTTCCCGAGGGAAGCCTTTTTAATTATAACGAATAAAACTATTATTCCACGATCACTTTGCTTGTTGATGTTTGACCATTAGAAACAAGTTCTAATTGATAAACACCTGCAGCCATATTGCTCAAATCAAATTGAGTTGCTTGTTTACCGAACGCGTTGTTGATGTTTTGTGACATCACTACACGACCAGTAGCATCAAGCATTCTAACTACTACACCACTATTGATAGTACCATTGAATTGTACATTCAACATACCTGATGTTGGATTTGGGAAGATGTTCAATTCATTGATTCCAGTCAACTCATTCACACCTACAAGTACTTCTACTTCTACTGGAACTCTTTCACTTTCGCAGCTGATCTCTGGAGTAGAGATTTGCCAGTCATAGAAGAAATAATAGTAGTTGTCAAAGTCGCCACCATTTACGTTAGTACCAGTGATAGCACCAGAAGTACCAAGCGCGTATGGGAATGGGAAACCATTTGTCAAATCTTTATCTCTCCATAGGTTTGGATTACTTCCTGACAATGCACGAAGTCCCATATTAGTACCAGCTGGAATGTTGAAGTTCAATGTCACAACGCTTTCACCTTGTGGCACACTCACCGTAGTTTCTTGAACCACGTTTCCGCCTGCGTCAACAGCTTGGATTGTTCTGTCACCTGAAGTGTTTGCTTTTACTTTAACGCTAACGAGAGTAAATGGCTCGTAAGCATCAAACTTCAAATAGAAGTTAGCATTCGTAAGGTTGTTACCTTCTACAGAAACGAAGTCTGTTTTACCACCGTTTGCAGGACCACCAGAAGAAGTAGTTGAAGAAACATAATAAGTAGTTGTTTCTGTCAATGGAGCAGTTGTATATGTATTACCAGTAGCGATTGGTGTAATCGCATCTATTGAATCGTACCAGTTGATGTTAGAACCTGTTGCTGATAAATCTGCAGTTGCACCATTCGCGATTGTCAAACCATTAGCTACTGGAGCTGGAGCAGAGAATACTTCAACCGCTACATCATCCGTACGCTGAGTTCCACAACCACCTGTTACATCAACATAGTAGTTACCTGCTTCAGATACTTCGATTGATTGAGACACTTGACCATTGCTCCATAGGTATGATGTACCTTCAGAAGCCGTCAATGTAACTGTACCACCTTGGCAGAAAGAAATTTCACCATCAACAGTCATTACTGGAGCTGGATCTTCTGTTACATTAATTTCAATTGAATTAGAAACAGAGCCACAACCGTTTTCATCATAAACAACAACAGAATAAACACCGTCTACAAATGCTTGCGTATTTGCGGTAGATGCTGCATTGCTCCAGATATAATTGCTAAATGAACCTGTAGAAGCTAGATCAATTGGGCAACCTGTTCCAGAACCCACTACAGAAATAGCTACTTCGTAGTTTGGACAAGTCTGTTCAGTGATGTTGTGGAATGTATTGATTCCAGGATTTTCAATCACAGAAACTCCACCTGCAGGCCAGTAAATCAAAGCATAGTCGATAGACTCTGATTGACCAATACCGAAGTGAATTTGGTTGGTGTTCGTGATACCATAAGATTCACCAGAGCGAACGTCACGAATTTGAGTTCCGAAAGAACCGTGAATTTCTACAACAGCACCGATAGCTTGCTTGTTGCTGATTGTTCCATCAAGATCAAAAACAACCCAATTGTTATTGTTGGTGTTGTTGATGAAAAGCTTGTTTGGATTGTTGTTATCAGGAGTAACATAGTTGTTACCATATGTCGCGTAAAGATCCAAGAAACCATCATGGTTCATATCTCCGATTTGGAAGCTGTGCATTACATCATTCGCATCGAATGTGTTTTGAACAAGTGTCCAAGTGCTGTTACCGTTATTGTGATAGTAACCTTCATTACCACCAGCATGAATTACATCTAGGTAACCATCGTTATCGAAATCAGCCATTTTTCCTTGAAGGAAGAAACCACTCACTTCTAGTCCTGATCCTGCTGTGATATTGTCGAAGTATCCGAAACCGTCATTAGCATAAATCTCAAGAGTACCTGAGTGAGTAGTAAGGAAGCAATCGAAATCGCCGTCATTATCTACATCACCAAAATCAACTGTCCAAGATTGCTCTAGGTTGATAAGACCTCTTTCATCTGCTTGATCAGTGTAGTTATTGTTTCCGTCATTTACGAGGAAAACATTTGTTCTACGTGGATCATAAGGATCGTTGATGAACTGGCGACATTTTGCGATGAAGCAATCGATGTCTCCATCACGATCGAAGTCGTTCCATACCACACCGTAGTTACCACTGTTGTCATTTCCGCCTGGCACTTCTGGATAGAATACCATATCGATCATTGAAGATCCATTGGTGAAGTTGCCAGTTTGGTCATTATGCAAAATTACATTGTGACCATCGTCATGACATGCGAAGCCATCGATGAAACCATCGTTGTCAACATCTGCGAAGCTACAAGCTTGCATGAAGATGTCAGCCCAACCGTATGTTTCCATGGTGTATGATGTGAATCCGTCGATGTTTACGACTTTAACACCATCATAGCTACCACCTACCATCACGTCTGACCATCCGTCGTTATCAATGTCTCCAACGGTCATACCCCATTGTGAACTGTTTGATACCGTGCCATAGCTATAGCTGGTGAAAGATCCGTCAGCCTGCTGATAAGCTACGACTAAGTTTTTGCTTTGATCAAGAATGATGATGTCTACATAACCATCATTGTTGACGTCTTGTACCCCGCCGCAGTTTCCACTGGCGCGATTGGTACCACCTACACTACCTTCTGTAAAAGTCTGTGCTTTCAACCCAGCTACCGAGAGGCAGAGGGAGAGAGCTACTAGGTAAATTTTCTTCATGTGAATGAATTGGTTTGTTTTGGTATTTGATTTAAAAATTTTCCTTGGGCTACGAATGTACTGATTATTGAATGACACAAATGTGACTTTTGTACAAAAAATACCCCATTCTAGTATTTACAAGGAATCCAATTATCTCCCTACATTTTTTCATAAAAAAGCCTTGAAAACCGAACTTTTCAGGGCGTTTAACGTTTTATTGCACAAATAATAAATTATACTAGTAAAAATCATTGGCAAAATCGCACTCTTATAGTACATTGCGCCGAATTTTTCAAGGACAAATCATAGAAACCACCCATGAGTGAAACTGCTAAAATAATTCTCGACGGTAAAGAATTTGAGCTTCCTGTAATCACAGGATCTGCTGACGAAAAAGCGATTGACATTACCAAACTTCGCGACCTAACTGGTTATATCACTTTAGATAGTGGTTATAAAAATACTGGTGCTACAAAAAGCGCTATCACCTTCCTAGACGGTGAAACAGGTGTTCTTTGGTACCGCGGTTATCCAATCGAACAAATCGCAGAATACGCTACATTCCTTGAGGTTTCTTACCTATTGATTTATGGCGAGCTTCCAACCGAAGCACAATTAAAATATTTCACCGAAAGCATTCGCAATCACACCCTCGTGCATGAGGATATGAAGCGTTTCTATGAAGCATATCCAACTGGAGCGCATCCAATGGGAGTATTGTCTTCTATGATTGCATCTATGTCTACGTTCTATCCTGAATCTTTGAACCCAAACAGACCATTCAAGGATATCGAAATGACAATGCATCGTTTGATGGCCAAAATGCCAACTCTTGCTGCGCAAGCGCACAAAGTGAGCATTGGTCACCCTATCATGTATCCTAAGAACAGTTACTCTTACACAGAGAACTTCCTTCATATGATGTTCGCTCTTCCTACTTATGACTACGAAGTAGATCCAGTAGTAGATGATGCATTGAACAAACTTCTTATCCTTCACGCTGACCACGAGCAGAACTGTTCTACTTCTACAGTAAGAATGGTTGGTTCAAGCCAAAGCAACTTGTACTCTTCTATTTCAGCTGGTATCGCTGCACTATGGGGTCCACTTCACGGTGGTGCTAACCAAGCTGTAATCGAAATGTTGGAGCGCATCAAGGCTGACGGTGGTGATGTTGCTAAATGGGTTGGAAAAGCAAAAGATAAAAACGACAGTTTCCGCTTGATGGGCTTCGGACACAGAGTTTACAAAAACTTTGACCCACGCGCTAAAATCATCAAGAAGGCTTGTGATGATGTATTGAATAAAATGGGTATTCATGACCCAGTATTGGATATCGCAAAACAATTAGAAGAAGTAGCATTGAAAGATGAATACTTCGTAGAGCGCAAGCTGTATCCAAACGTAGACTTCTACTCTGGTATCATTTACAGAGCAATCGGTATCCCAACTGAGATGTTCACTGTAATGTTTGCGTTGGGTCGTCTACCAGGTTGGATTGCTCAGTGGAAAGAAATGGTTGAACAAGGTGAACCAATCGGTCGCCCTCGCCAAATCTACACTGGTGCTGGTCTTCGCGAATATGTGCCACTAGCTAAAAGAGGATAATCCTTCTTTTGAAAACATAAAAAAACCTCGTCATTGACGAGGTTTTTTATTTTCTATAAATGTTTGTAAGCCTAGTGCGTTGTGACTTTCGTGCCTTCTGATGTCACTTCCACGTGAACTCTTTTTCCTCTAAAGAGAACATTAAATGCAAATCCTGTCCACTGCTTTGGAAGCATAGCATTAAATGTCAATTCACCGTTTTCTAAACGCATGCCACCGAAACCTTGCACGACAGACATCCATGTGCCTGCCATCGAAGTAATGTGAAGTCCTTCGTGAGCTTCGTGATTATAATCATCGATGTCTAGTCTAGCTGTTCTCAAGTACATCTCATACGCCTTCTCTTCATAGCCCAGCTTGGCAGCAAGAATAGAGTGTACACATGGAGAAAGCGAGCTTTCATGAACCGTCATCGGCTCATAGAAATCAAAGTTTTCTTTGATGACCTCTGTAGTGAAATGATCTTCGAATAAATACAATCCTTGAAGCACGTCAGCTTGTTTGATAAAGCATGAACGAAGAATACGATCCCACGACCAATGTTGATTGATGGGGCGTTCTTTTGGATCAAGTGAAGCGGCGCTTCTCAACTCTTTATCTAAGAAACCATCCTGTTGAAGGAAGGTATTTGTGTTGGCCTTTTTAGGATAATACATTTTTTCAATGATATCCTTCCAGCGTGTCGTCTCATTTTCGTCAAATTGGTACTTCTTAATTTTTGTAGAAAGAGCATCCACATCATTTTTCTTCAACCACTCTAGCCCTTCTAAACAATATGACAAACACCATGTAGCGATATAACTGGTGTACCAATTGTTGTTGACGTTGTTTTCGTATTCGTTTGGTCCAGTTACACCGAGCATTACATACTGCTGTTTCTCTTCACTCCAAGTAATTCTCTGCGACCAAAAACGAGCAATTCCGAGCAATACATCCCAGCCACTCTCGGCCATGTAGGTATCATCAGCGGTGTATTTGATGTAATTGAAAATGGCAAATGCAATAGCTCCATTTCGGTGAATTTCTTCGAATGTAATCTCCCACTCATTGTGACATTCTTCTCCATTCATGGTTACCATTGGATAGAGTGCCGCACCATTTGTGAAGCCTAGTTTTTCAGCATTTTCAATGGCCTTCCCTAGTTGATTATATCTATACACCAAAAGTTGACGCGCTACTTTTTGATCCTTTGTGGCCATATAGAACGGGATACAATATGCTTCCGTGTCCCAATAAGTAGAACCGCCATACTTTTCACCGGTGAAGCCTTTTGGACCAATATTCAATCGTGCATCTTCACCAGTATATGTTTGATTCAAATGGAAAATATTGAAGCGAATTCCTTGCTGTGCTTCAGCATCTCCATCGATTCGAATATCAGCAAGCTCCCAAATGCGATCCCACTTCTCAATATGCGCCGCGAGCATCGCATCAAAACCTTTTGTCTTCGCACGCTTAGCCGCAATGATAGCTGCTTCTGAACATTTAGCAGCATCATAATTCAAGGAGCTTACAATACCAACGTATTTATAAAACACTACTGTGGAGTTTCTATCCACTTTTACTGTAGCATTCGAAGAAACTTTTGAATATTCAGAAGATTTTGTCCAGTGTGCATTATTCAATGAGCACTGCATGGCCACTGCCAATTCAAACTCTGTTTTCTTGGTACGCGTTACCAAAACACCCTCTCCTTCACCAGCAGATTTCGAAACCTCTGTCCAGAATTTTTCATCATAATTCGAATCATGATTTTTCACATCACCATCGAGATATGGGGTGAATGAAATATCACCAGAAAAATTTAGAGGGGTGATCGAATATTTTATAGCAGCAGTTTCATAATCGTCCATTGAACAGAAGCGAACAACTTCTACCTTGATCATTTTTGCTTCACCACCATCTCTATTGCCAAGCAAAGGCTGGTTTAGTTGTGCTACAAAAGTTCTCGTCAGCGTTCCTTCCTTCATGTTGAGAACACGGCGAAAATCGCTTACTTCTACTTTTGCAAGATCTAATTCCTCGCCATCAATAGTGATGTCAATACCTATCCAATTGGTACCATTGAGCACTTTCGCGAAGTATTCAGGGTATCCATTTTTCCACCATCCCACTCTTGTTTTATCAGGGTAGTAAACACCGGCAACATATGAGCCTTGAAGTGTTGGGCCACTATATTTTTCTTCATGATTCGCTCGTTGTCCGAAGGTTCCATTACCTAGACTGAAAATACTTTCAGAGCTACGGTGATGTTTAGGTTCGAATCCTTCTTCAATGATGAGCCAAGGATCGGTTTTTAAATATTTGATCATAATATTACTTATCTCAGGCGCAAATAAAGGAAAGTGTACAAATTACACCAACATTTTTGTCGTATTTATTTCAACGAATTTAGATAATAACTTTCTAGAAGAATTTCATTTCAATTTGTGGGTAACTTTTTGATATGCCAAAGTCATTGATTCACCGTACACTATAACATTGTGAATATCGTTGACCACGTTTTAATGCAAGGAAAAAATCATGAATAAATACTTACGTAATTTATTGTTATTGTTGATTTTAGGGCAATCAAGTCAAAGTTTTGCTCAAAGAATTGACAAGTTTACACATGAGCCCGAAAAGTTTCTTGAAGAGCTTACAGAGCTCTTTAATGATGTTAAAAAGGGAACGGGAAAAGAATTTGTTGAAAAAGAATTCGCTCCAATTTGGATCGATGCCCCGGCATTCTCTATTCAGCAGCAAGAAATGATCTATGAAACTTTTGATAATTTCTTGAAAAACAAAAACAAGGTTTATCCTGATATGGAAAACTACGTGATCGCTTTGATTGCGTTTCCAAAATCTGGAAAAAATGAAGCCGACTTCATTCAATGGCAAACCGTTCTCAGTAAGATGATGGCCGAGAAAAAGGTTAAGAAATTCGTTCCTGAATTTATTGAAACTTCTGCCGGCCTTTTTACCGAAAGAACTTTCTACAAAAGCGAAGCTGTAAAATGGCAATCGAGCAGTCCTGGTTATCAGTTCGTGTTTGACTCTATTCCTCATATCGATTTTCCTGCGCTTGATTTGAAATGTTACTCCAAAGGTGACAGCAGTGTTATTTACAGCACCAAAGGCTCTTATTACCCTACTCTAGAGCGTTTCATAGGCAATGATGGTAAAGTGACATGGCAGAGAGCGGGCTTTGATCCAAACAAGACCTATGCGCAAGTAAATGATTACAACATTCGTATCAAAGGAGCCACTTTCGTAATTGATTCTGTTACCTTTTATAACGAATTTTTCGATAAGCCTTTGATTGGTCAAATCACCGAAAAAATTCTTGCAGATAAATCTGCTGACAACGCTACCTACCCGAAATTTGAATCTTATTACAAGCGACTCCAAATTCAAAACATCGTAGACAAGGTAGACTTCGATGGTGGTTTTACTCTTGCAGGAACCAAACTTGCAGGTTCTGGAACAGTCGATGAACCGGCGCTTTTAACCTTCTACAAAGACTCTAAAAAATTCCTGGTTGTTCGTGCACTTGAATTCGATATCAAACCAGACCGCATCGTGAGTGGTCACGTAGCGGTTACTTTTTACATCAAAGAAGATAGTATTACGCACCCTGATTTGAATTTATCATTTGATAAAAAAACAAGACAACTCGTACTGCTTCGATCTGAAGAAGGGGTTTCGAAATCTCCATTCCAGAATACATATCACAATGTAGATATGTATTTTGAAGCGCTCTATTGGAATATTGATGACCCACAAATCAAACTGGGATCACTTCAAGGAAGCTCGCAACACTATGCGGCGTTCGAGTCGAATGCTTATTTTAAAAAGAAACGCTACGATACAATGATGGGTATTTCATACAATCACCCATTGTCTCAAATTAAAGATTACACCAAGACAAACAAAGTCGAAGAATTCTCTGCTTACAACCTTGCAAAGTTTCACAATATGTCAGAGGAGCAATGGCATATCACTCTGATTGACTTGAATAATAAGGGGTTTGTACAATATGACCTCAACACGAGAACAGTAAAAGTTCGTCCAAAGCTTTATTACTATATCGAAAATAATATTGGTAAAAAAGACTATGACGTTATTCAATTCAATAGTGAAGTTCCGGATGGAAGCAATGCAAATCTAAGTTTGTTGAATTACGACTTGCTATTAAAAGGAGTTGAAACCTTCCAGCTATCCGATTCACAGCGTGTGAATATTTACCCAAGAAATGGTGAAGTACTCTTGCGCAAAGACAGAAACTTCACTTTTGGAGGCCGTGTATTCGCCGGTAATTTCGAATTCATTGGATCTGAATATGAATTTACCTACGAAACTTTCAAACTTGATTTGATCAAAGTAGATAGTTGCAGAATTTATGTGGAAGACGAAACCAGTGGACAGGACATTTATGGTAACTACAATAAGCGAAGATTGAAGTCTGTACTTCGTGATATCGCTGGAGAAATTCGAGTCGATAGTCCGACCAATAAGGGTGGATATCATAGCTATGCCTATCCGCAATATCCTATTTTTACTTGTACAAAACTGTCTTATGTCTATTGGGATGATAAGGCTGTGCAGAAAGGCGTTTATACTCGAGAAAAATTCTATTATCAAGTTCAACCGTTCACGATCGACTCGCTTGACAACTTTACCAAAAAGGATTTGAAATTCAACGGTACCCTCGTCTCCAGCGGAATTTTCCCTGATATTGAAGAACCACTTGTCTTGATGGATGACTATTCTCTTGGATTTAAAAAAGGAACAGGTGATAGCGGCTTGCCAGCATATGGTGGGAAAGCAAAAGTAGTTGCTGATTTGAAACTCGATTACTCTGGCTTGAAGGGTAGCGGTGATTTGAACTACCTCACCTCTACTTCTACTTCTGATGAATTTACTTTCCTTCCAGACTCCACCTTGGGTCGAACGCGACGGTTTACCAATCGCGAGCAGATATCGAAAGTGGAAGTCCCAAAAGCCAATTGCGATACCACACAACTCGCCTTTTATCCTACAAAAGATCGCTTGGATATTTCCAGCTTAAAAACGCCGATTGATTTCTTTGAAAATGAAGCGACTCTTGAAGGGACACTTCATTTGAAACCTGCGGGTATGCGCGGCGAAGGTGATATGAAGTTTAGCGGTGCCAAATTAAGTTCGGGTGACTTTAGCTATGCGCGAAGAAAAATTCTTGCAGACACCAGTGCCTTCCAATTAAAAGGTATGAGTGAAGATGTTGGAGGGCTTGCTTTTAAAACAGATAACGTGAATGCTAATGTGGACTTTGACAAACGACAAGGTTTGTTTAAGAGTAATAGTGGTGAGACAAAAATTGAGTTCCCTACGAATCAATACGTTTGCTATATGGACCAATTCACTTGGTTTATGGACAGAGACGAAATGGATTTGAGCTCATCACGTAAGGCTCAGGAAGATTTGGTGATCGACACATCAGAAGAAAAACAACGAAGCAATTTCTTCAGCGTTGCGGCCGGTCAAGACTCATTGAACTTCCTTTCTACTCGTGCTAAATATGATTTGAAAAGAAGTACCATTACATGCTCCAAGATTCAATACATCATCGTTGCTGACTCCAAAATCACACCAGATAGTGGTAAAGTGGTGATTGAAAAGTATGCGGATATGCAAGAGTTGACTCGTGCGCAGATTCTTTCAAACTATGTTACCCAATACCATAAAATTTTCAGTGCTGATTTGAAAATTGAGGGTCGCAATAAATATTATGGAAAAGGAAGTATCAAGTATGTTGACGAAAATAAAAAAGAACAAACTATTGTACTCAATGATATCAAGGTAGATACAAGTAGGCAAACAATAGGATTTGGAGAAATAAAACTAGAAGATCAATTCTTCTTGTCACCTGCCTATGAATATTATGGCAAATTCTCTCTTGCTGCGAATAATCAGTTCTTAACCTTTGATGGTGGTGTGAAAATTTTACATAATTGCACCGCTTTAGAACGCACCTACTTCAAGTTTAACTCTGAGATTAATCCGAACGACATTTACATTCCGGTGGACACTTCTATGCGGGATATGGACTACTCCAAGTTGGGTGTAGGACTTATGGTGACGGATGATACCCCGATGGACGTCTACCCTACTTTCTTGAGCAATCGAATCGACCAAGACGATCTTGGATTGATTGAATCAAGAGGATTCTTATACTTTGATAAAGTATCTCGAAAGTATTTAATTGGTTCTAAAGAAAAAATCAAACAGTCAAAACTTCCTGGCAACCTAGTAGCGCTTAATACCAACACTTGTGAGCTCGAAGGCAATGGACAAATTACATTCAATGTAGATTACGGAATGGTGAAGTTTAGAAATGCCGGAGAAATGAAATACAAGATTGATAAAGCAGAATTAGATGTTCAAGGAACCAGCTTGATCAATTTCCCATTTGAAGAAGCGGCATTGAAAAGAATGTACGAGCAAATCGAGCAGTGGCCTAACTTATTGCCTGTTGATATCGCAAAGACCAAATATGAAAAAGGGTTGATTGAATTTTTAGGTACAGAAAAATCCGATAAGTTGATTTCAGAACTCAACTTGAGCGGACAGCTGAAAAGAGTGCCAGAAGATTTACAAAGCACTTTCTATTTTGCAGATTTGAAGTGGGCATGGAATGCTGTGGATGAAACTTTCAGCACGGTTGGTCCAATCGGTATTGCTAGTATGGACAAAAAGCAATTGTTCAGATATGTAAAAGGAAAGATTGAAATCGAGCGCAGAAGAAATGCAGATGTCATGCGTATTTACATTGAACTGGATGCGGGCAATTGGTACTATTTCGAATACAAACTAGGTATCATGAATGTGATCAGTGGTGATAAAGAATTCTTGAATATCATTACTGCTGTTAAAGATGACAAGCGTAAGTTTGAAGAGAACAACGTGAAGTATACCTACCAGCATATTGCATCTAAAAAGAAACGCGATGATTTTGTAGCTCGGTTTGCAGATTTGAATTAAAAAAATGAAACCTCTGGGAATTGCGTCCGTAGAAAGTGTCAAATAACCTGACAACACACTAATATGAGCAATATCCAATTAGAGCAAATGAAGTCATTAGTGAATGCACTTCACAACATTCAAGAGCGAATGGCACGTAGCAAAGGCATGTTTCCATCGCACCACGCACACCTAGAAGAGCGTTATTCAGAACTTCTGAATGAGGCCAAATCGAATAAGATTACACCGCCTTGGATGGCGGCCTAAAACTAAAAATCCTCTAGTACATCGCTAGAGGATTTTTTTTATATCCATTTTTTCTCATTGAGCATCCAACCTGTGATGCTATTGCGCACCCTTTTGGTTTCAAGCACTTCATGCAGCTTATCGCTTAGAAAAATAGCGAGACGTCCATTTTCAGGAAGAATATCAATATAACTTTCATCCTCTTGATAAATTCTAAGATGTCCTCCATCTGATTCCTTCCAATCTTCATTGAGATACAAAACAAAAGACACCACTCTGCTGGACCCTGCTTTGTGTCGGTCGCTGTGTTTCATATAACGAGTACCAGGAGGATATTGTGTATAATGGCTTTCGTAGTCGCGGATACCGAGGTAGAAATTTCTATTTAATTCTTGAATTAGTTCATCCAATTTTTTCAAAAATGCAGATGTCCCTTCAAAAACATCTTGGGGTTCTATCCAATGGATAAAATCTCCACGCTTTGTATTATCCACCTCAAAGGACCCCTCCTTTCCTATTCCTGCCTTTTTCATGAGATCAGCATCGATCATACCAACAATATGCTCTCGTATTCGCGCAGCCTCTGATGGATCGATAAACTGATCGATTGCGACAAAGCCATTTTTCTCAAAAAAATCTAAATCAAACATTACCAATATTTAGTGGCGCAAAGATGTTGCAGATTTCAATGGAATGATACATTTGTGTCATAAATCAACTCTATGCAAAAAGTAGCTCTGGTGACAGGCGCGAGCAGTGGGATTGGGCAAGCTGTAGCTGAGGTACTCTACCAAGCTGGCTTTGTAGTCTATGGAGCTAGCAGAAGGGCTAGCGATGGCGAGATTATCAATGGAATTATTCAATTAAAAATGGATGTAACGAATGAACAGAGCGTCATTCGCGCTATTTCATACATTAAGGAAAACCAACATCGCCTCGATGTAGTCATTAATAATGCGGGATTAGGAATCTTAGGAGCAGTTGAAAGTGTCAGCGATCAAGAAGCGAAAGAAATTTTTGATACTAATCTTTTCGGAGTTCTCAATGTATGTCGACACAGCATCCCTATGCTACGGGAACAAAAGAGAGGATATATTTTCAACATCACGTCTATTGCTGGATTGATGGGATTGCCTTTTCGAGGCATCTATAGCGCGAGTAAATACGCCGTAGAAGGACTTTCAGAGTCACTTAGTCAAGAAGTGTGCGACTTTGGTATCAAGGTCATCATCATTGAGCCTGGTGACTTTAAAACGAACATTAATCAAACGAGAAAGGTTGCAAAAACATCAATTGCTGAATACGGTGAGCTACAAGATAAAATTCAATCGCAAGTCAATCACGAAGTAAGCAAGGCGCCAACTCCCGAAATTATTGGATACAAAATTTTATCTGTCATGAAAAAAAGATGGCCACGCTTGCGATACAAGGTCGCCACTCCATTTCAAAAATTCAGTGTCTTAGTTCGGGACATCATTCCAGACCGTTGGTTTGAGCGTCTGGTGATGTGGTATTACAAAGTGAAATAATATTAGTTATTCTTCCAATCTGCGATGAAGACGTTGGTATCTCTTGTTCTACCATTGTGTCTATTGCTGCACCAAACGAATTTCTTACCATCTGGCGAAAACATCGGGAAAGAATCAAACTGATCATCATATGTCAATTGCTCCAAGCCTGTTCCATCAAGGTTGATGAGATACAAGTTGAAAGGAAATCCTCTTTCGCTTTTATAATTACTGCAAAAAATAATTTTCTTACCATCTGGAGTGAATGTAGGAGCCCAGTTTGCTTTACCAAGATTGGTAACTTGATGTGCATCTGAACCATCTGCGTTGGCCACCCATATTTCTAAATTGTTTGGTTCGACCATGTCTTGATTCAACAAATCCACATAGGCCTGAGCTTCTTGGTCTGATGCAGGTCTTGACGCTCTCCATACGATCTTGGTACCATCAGGACTGAAACATGCACCACCATCATATCCGAGTTCAGAAGTAATTTGCTTTACATCTGTTCCATCGAGATTCATGGTGTAAAGTTCTAAATCACCAGAGCGAAGTGAAGTGAAGATAATTTTGTCTCCTTTTGGGCTTACGGTCGCTTCTGCGTCATAACGTTGCTCTGAAGTCAACTGCTGCTTGATGTTACCTTTCAAATCAGCAGTGAAAATATCATAAGACGGATAAAGTTGCCAAACATAGCGACGCCCCATATCTGGCACTGGAGGACAAGAATCACCACCAAGGTGAGTACTTGCATATAAAATTGATTTGTTGTCAGGCATAAACCAACTGCAAGTTGTACGGCCTTTTCCCGTAGAAATCATTTGAAGTTTATTGCTATCAGGCTTTGCTGAAATGTCAAGCATAAAAATTTGATCGCAACCCAAATTCCAATTTCTATTATCACTTTGGAAAATGAGTTTTTTACCATCAAAACTCCAATAAGCCTCTGCATTGTTACCACCGTATGTCAATTGCTTCACATTTGTGAAGTATTTTTCATTAGGATAATGGATAGGTTCGTCAGAAGAACCGATAGATGAAGCACCTTTTGCAGCTTCTTGAGCCTTCATTTGACACGACGCAAGGGCGATGATACAAGAGGCAGTGATTGCGAAAATTTTCATTTATTCTGAAATATTGGATGGCAAAAGTAATATTAGGCACACTTCAATCTTCATACAATTGTAAATTGCACCACATTTATAAAGATTTGACATGAAATCATCATATTCAATTGCAGCATTAGCAGTATTTTCTGTGTTCGTCTTTTCTCAAGCATTTCAATGCACGAACATAAACAGACTGAAATATGAGGAAATATCTCAGTATAAGGAAGTGGACACTCCCGAAAGAATGTTGGGTGTTTTAGCTTCCGACTCTCTCGAAGGTCGAGGTACGGGAACACTTGGAGAGCAAAAGGCCGCGAGCTATATCGTTTCTCAGTTCACAAAAATGGGACTATCTCCAAAGGGTGAGAATGGCTCTTGGTTCCAAACATTCACCTTCACTCCTCACCCTCCTATTCAGAAGCATCAAGTGGGTGATAGCGTGAAATTAGGGATGGGATTGGTAAAAGAAATTTCGGGTAAAAATGTCATTGCATTTTTAGATAATGGGGCTGCGAATACCGTTGTGATCGGTGCCCATTATGACCACCTTGGATGGGGAGATGAAAACTCACTTCATACTGGAGAAAGAGCCATCCACAATGGCGCTGACGATAATGCTAGCGGTGTAACAGTCATGCTTCAAGTAGCAGATCGCTTGAAAAAATCGAATTTAAAAAACAACAACTATCTATTCATTGCTTTCAGCGGTGAGGAGAAAGGATTATGGGGCAGTAATTTTTTCACCAAAAATCCAACTGTATCAAACATCAATTACATGATCAACATGGATATGGTAGGTCGTTTGAATAAAGAAAAATCTTTGGCGATCAGTGGTATAGGAACAGCACCTGTTTGGAAGGCTGTCCTCGAAAGTGAAAACACCACTGGACTGAGTTTGGTTTTGACTGAAAGCGGCGTCGGACCTAGCGATCACACTTCATTTTACAATATTGGTATTCCAGCTATTCACCTATTCACAGGTCAGCATGAAGATTATCACAAACCAGCGGATGATGCAGATAAAATTAATTATGCCGGGGTAAAAGAAATTACAGATTACACCTATCGTGTGGTGGCTAAGCTTGATCAAGAAAGCAAGCTCACTTTTCAAAAAACCAAAGATGAAAGCACTGCTTCAGCAGCAGATTTCAAAGTTACTTTAGGTGTTGTTCCTGATTATTTATACAGTGGAGAAGGAATGAGAATCGATGGTGTAAAAGAAGGTAGACCAGCAGCTAAAGCAGGAATGAAACAAGGCGACGTAGTGATTTCAATCGGAGAAAATAAAATCTCTGATATGTACAGCTACATGGATGCATTGAGTAAGTTCGAAAAAGGTCAGAGCACAGATGTTGTGATCGAACGTGCAGGTGTGCGAGAGACTGTAAAAGTAACTTGGGAATAATTAAGACACCAAGGCTGCAAGGGCAATTCCGACGAGAATAGACCCAAATTTCATCCAATTAAATTTATGTCCTTCTTCACTCTCAAAGATAATAGTCGTTGAAACGTGGAGAAGGATTCCTATCAATATCCCTGTCACTTTTGGTGTTAGAGTAGCAACTCCTTCGATATTCAAATCGATGAGATAATGGTGAACAAGCGCTCCGGCTGGGGCCACCATCGCGAAGACAATCACCCAAAAAAGCGCTCGTGAGGTTTTTACTCCGCTGTTGATCAATAGTGCTGCGAAAACAAGCGATTCGGTTATTTTATGGAGTGAAATTCCAATTAATAATGAACCACGGTGATCATCGCCTACAGGTCCGTGGCTATGGCCATGATGACTGTGATCATGAACGTGTCCTACCATTTCTCCTCCGAAAGGCATACCTTCAATAAAGGCATGCACCCAAAGGGAAGCCATGACAGTAAATAAGAATCGTGTGCCCGCATGTGCATGCGAATGGGCATGACCATGCTCCACTCCATGAGAGAAAAAGTCTAATATCACTTGAAGAAGAAAGCCGGCCATCACATACCATCCAGCGTGCTCGATACCGCTTTCAAATAACTCTGGGAAAAGGTGAAGTAGCGTAAGACCTAGAAGATATGCCGCACTAAAACTCAGTAGAAGCTTAATACTGTTAGATGATTGCTTCTTAGTAAGAAAAAATATTCCTCCTCCAAGCATTGCCGCTAAGAAGAGAATGAGCATATAGAAATATGGGGAATCGTTCATTTCAATTTTGCAATAACAATATATCGATCAGAAGTTTTTGAATTAAATACATCTAATTGATAGTTGCCAAATGTATGGAGTATTTCAAAACCTGAGGAGGCGAGCATATCGTTGATCGCTTGGGTATATAAGAGTTGCACTTTTTCTTGAAAAGAAAAGGACTGCCCCTCTGCATCAAAAGCAATCGTCTTAATGATTTGGCCGTCTTTTATTTCTTTAGATATTTCAAATCTATAACCATCCATCTCTTTCACTTCATGCTGCACTAATGTTTCCTCGACCTTAACTGCATTAAAGTAATCCATGACGAAGTAACCGTCCACTTGAAGGTGACGCTTAATATTCGAAAGTACTAGGAGATTATCCTCCAAAGAATCGAAATAGCCAAAGCTGGTAAAGAGATTAAGAATTGCGTCAAACTTTAAAGAAAGATCGAAGTGACGCATGTCGCCCGTTTCAAAGTGCAATCCTTCAGATTCAAACTTTTTTGCGTGTGCAATACTATTATTGGATAGATCAATGCCTACAACTCTAAACTGTTTTTTGTGTAAATAAATACTATGTCTGCCTTTTCCACAGGCAAGATCTAGAATTCGGGCTCTGTCAGGTAAATCGAGCTTAGTCGTCAGATTATCTAGGAATGACGCGGCTTCTTCATCACTTCTGTTTTTATAAAGAATAGAATAATAAGGGGAATCGAACCAGGTTTTGAACCATTCATTCCTGTTATTTGTCTTATGCATTACCGCTTTTTTGAGAGTGCGAAGATATAAACGAGTTGATTGTTAATACTTATATACTTTTTTTAGCACATTTGCCTTCAGATTGTGCAAATTGCATCGCGTAACAAGACAGCATATGGAAAATATTAATTTACAGCCTTCTCCAAAAACCCCTTCTGTAAACTTCAATGAAGCTGAAGGAATTCTTGAAATTAAAGGAAGATCAATTCCTGAAAACTCTTTAGAATTTTACAAGCCTCTGATTGAATGGGTAGAAAAATATGCTGCTCAGAGCAAGCCAGACACGAACGTGCATATTCAACTTGAATATTTCAACACGAGTTCTAGTAAGTGTCTTTTGGATTTATTCAAAAGATTAGAAGCAATCTCTAATAAAGTGGTCATCAATTGGTATTACGAGCAGGATGACGAGGATATGCTAGAGGCAGGAGAAGATTACGAGGCAATCATCAATGTGCCTTTCAAAATGATTGAAGTCGAAGAATTAAAATAATCCGATATAAAAAATGGAGATCAATTGATCTCCATTTTTTTCTTCAAGCCTATTTTCTCTGCTAATTTTTCTGCGTTAAAACCGATCCATGTAAAGGTTCGTTTTAGACCGTCCACAAACAACACTCCTACCAGGAAGATTGTCATCATCCAAATCACCAAAATATTTGCGGATAGCGTTGTAATCTGTTTTCCAAAAAGTGGTTTGGATGGGGCATAAAAATGCGCTCCAAAAAGACCTGCATCTACCGGAGTAAGGTAGATTAAATTCTGCTTTTGCACCAATTGGTCTTCATACTCCACTATTTTCTTCAAATCATTCTTGTTGGTTACAAAATCCTCCAAACTTTCATTGTAGTGATCATCTTGTAATGCGAGATATTGCTCTCTCATCTCCGGAGTGGCTGTGAGTGCAGATATTTGCTTCTCCCTAGCACCATTGGCTGTATTATATGCTCTTATATAAAACTGCTCTAATTCTTGAAGCTTTTGTTCAGCTTCTTGAAGAATAGCGAGTGTTACTTTTTCTTCATATAAACTTTCTACCGCTGGGAATTTAAACGCTGCATTATGTCTTATTTCCTTATCAAACTCATTTCGAATAATCGTTAAGTTGTAAGTATAAGCTTCTCCTTTGCCGCCACTCTCAAGTTGTCGCTGTGCTTCAACAATTTTTGTGTTCAGTTCTTTTACCCAATAGTCTTTTTTCCAGCCGCAGTATTTTCTTGTTTGATCTGTTTCGAAGAAAATTTTATTGAACTCGTTGTTTCTAAATTGATGCACAGCCATGGCTTCATAGGCCCAACGTGAAGTCATTACATTTCCAATCAGCGGAACACTATTTTGACTTGAAATAGCTGGAAATAATCTATCGAATCTCACAATAACACCACTGAATAAAAGCTGCGGAATAATCAAAATAGGAATGATAATGTAGATCACCTTCGCGCTATTGAAAGTTGCAGAGATATTCAATCCTAGAACATTTGCAAAACAGCTGGTACTGAAGAGCACCATCCAGAACGGTAATAACATTCCCTTTACTTCAAGGATCGAATTACCCACTAAAACAAAAGTCAAACTTTGAATTAGAGAAATGAAAAACATAATTCCAATCTTCGAAAACAGATAGCTTCCTTTGCTGAGGTGCAGGTATTTCTCTCGTTTTAATATCTTCTGATCTTTGATAATCTCTTCAGCACTGACAGTCAATCCTAAGAAAAGTGCCACCACAACTGATATGAAAAGATATTGAGGAAAATTGAGGTTCTCTCTTAGAGAATAAACCTCTCCACCACCCTTCACCGTTGGGTAATACTTGATAAATAAAGAAAGCACAAATGCTAGAACAGGAGCCTCTAGGAAGTTGATGAGCATGTACTGTTTATTTACAATCTTGCTCAACACATCTCTTACTAAAAACACCTTGAACTGTGTTAATTTACTTGGCAATGCAAAAGAGCTTTCAGGACGATCTTTGAAATCCTCCTCTTTGCTTAAGTGATTTCCAATAATTACGTTGTAGAAGTTATTCCACTCCTTCGGAGAAATCTTGCGGTGCTCAGTCTCATTACCATATTCATCCACTACCTTGGCTTCGATGATGTTGAAGATTTGCTCTGGATTTACATTACCACATTGAGGACATTCGCTTTCTGAAAGGTTGACCTGATTGACCAGTCTTTTGAAATAAATAATGCTCTCAACAGGATTGCCATAATAGATGGGATAACCGCCATTATCAAGGATAAATAATTTATCAAACATCTTAAAGATGTCGCTTGATGGCTGGTGAATCACCACAAATATTAATTTACCTCTCAGAGTCAATTCTTTCAAGAGGTCCATGATATTTTCTGAGTCACGGCTGGACAGTCCACTTGTAGGTTCATCTACAAAAAGAACCGATGGCTCACGAATGAGCTCGAGCGCGATATTCAGACGTTTTCTTTGTCCACCAGAAATTGTTTTTTCAAGTACTGAACCTACTTTGAGATCCTTGCACTCATACAAACCGATAGACTGTAAAGTGTGGGAGACCATGGCCTCCAATTGCTCATCTGTCTTATCATTAAAGCACAGCTTAGCATTGTAGTATAAGTTTTGAAAAACGGTAAGTTCTTCAATCAATAAATCATCTTGTGCTACGTATCCAAGGATACCAGACACTTCATCTGGTTGGTGGTGAATATCAAGTCCGTTGATGGTTACCTTGCCGTAGGTCGGAGTATAATTTCCATTGAGGACATTTAAAAGCGTGCTTTTTCCAGCGCCACTTCCTCCCATAATTCCAACAAGATTCCCGCTTTGTTCCTGAAGATTGAACTGATGTAACGCTTGTTTTTTGTTACTCGGGAAATAATACGAAACGTTTTCCGCGCGATAAACGGTGCGGTTTCCGCCTTCTAATTTCAAGTATTTATGGAGTACATCACTGTAGAAGACAGGATTGATTTTGCTGCCTCGAATATTTGCTCCTTGCGCAAATACATAAGTACGATTTTGAATGATATTTTGGCTATTCAAGAAAAGTGAATCACTACCGAAATAGCGAACGAAGAATAAGTTTTCTTCTTCTAATCTCAAAAATACCAATTGACCTTTCAGTCCTTCTACAGAAAGCTTTCCTGCTTCGTTATGAGCATGACCTAACGCTTTTGCAACAAGGAAGGCTTCATCTTCGAAAGTCCCTTCTTCACTAGCTTCAATCAACTCCTTGATAAGAGAAAATGTTTTCTTTTCAATATTGAATGCTTCTGCTACGGTTTCAATAAATTCCCATTCCTGTTCACCTTTTTCACTGAATTCAGTGATGAATTCCAATAATCTTACGACTACGAAGAATTTTTCTTTCTGCTGAAGTTCATCATTGATTTGATCACAAATCCTTAAAACCTTCACAGAAGCGAGAGAGGTACGCTTCTCTGAAGATTTTCCTTGGTGAAACTTTTCAGCGTACTTCTCATAGTCTTCGAGGTACTTATTGACCAATTCCTTATTCAATTGCTGTCTTAAAAACACTGCAACAATCTCTCTACCAGAAGCTTTGTTAGCTCCGGCGATAATTGCAAACAGTTGCATTAAGGCACGTAGAATTCCTGCACTCATAATTTATGAGAGTAATATTTTTATATATGATTTGATTATTATCTTTTAAATCCAATAATTACAACGGCGCACCCGGAGGATGACCTCGTATTATCCAGATTGGCTTCAATCGTTACGACCATTGTGTTTTCGATCACAAAATCCCAATAAGGGGTATTGCTAAATTCTCCACTGGTGAACAATAAATTTTTCTCTTGATCATAAATTCGGAAGATCAAATTTCCATCGTCAGTTCCACTGCAAGCAGCGATTCTGTAAGTATTTCCTCCGAACAAAGTAGTTTTAAATTCAGCTACTTCAGTACCATTGAGCAATGCTCTGTAGGCTTGACCATCGGTGATATAATTTTTCGTGATGTGTTTTTCACAAATTCCAGCAAGGCTATCACACTGCGAATAACCAAGCGTAGCAGAAATAACAATCAATAGGCTTAAAATCGACTTTTTCATTTTGCTAGTTATTGAGTAATGATTAGACGAATTGCTTCAATTTTCTCTTTCACTTTTGCAAGATCCTCTACAGAAAGCATGACAGTGCTCTTGCTAGTGAAGTATGTTGTCTTTTCTTTTGCATCCGTGATAGGTTTGCCATAGACATACTTGGGAGTGAAGTTGGTGTAGATCGACTTGAGGTCATTGAGCTGTTTCTGAAGGTCGGTCATGGAAGGATCCGTGAATTTATTCAGAAGTTCACTTAAACTTTCACACGCATGCTTTTGCTCACCTACTCTATTTCTAACGTCATCATTAACAGCACCCGCATCCATTGCGAGGTGCAAAGATTCGACCCAACCTCCGAGAAGGACTAAACCTGCAAGATCAGCTCTTTCATTATTCTTTAAGTAACGATCTGCAGACTGGAAGAATTGGGCACTCAATCGTAGCACGCTATCTCTTTCAGAGATATTATTCGAAATCCTTGAGACAAGTTTTCCGTCTATATGATCCAAAATTTCTAAGTCACCGGCTGATTTACCCACGGCATCGAAATAATCATTGGCAATCTGCCCTTGTTGATAGTTTGCGATATATGCTAGGTCTGCGCCATAAACTCCAAGGTTTAAAGCCTTCTTCTGCTCGCTTAGATATTTCTCTCTTTTAGCAAGATCATGCAGCAATTCTTTCCTGAAAGGCACCTTCGATTGTTCAACTAAAATAGCTAGTTGTGCGGGGCTTGGAATTGAGATGATTTGTCCATCTAATTTGATGGTACCTGAACCCGACACGCTGTTGCTATCGAGGAGTGGGACTTTTGAATTGGTATTGGTGGGTTGTTCGCATCCATACTGTGTAAAAAGCATGGCAATTAAAACAATCCAAGTACCAATGAATGCTGGGCGGAGCTTCATAGATATTGATCTTTTATTAATCACTTAGGGTGTTTCTACGGAGGAAGACCTAAAAAGATACATTCCTCAAACAAAGTAAAGTGTTTTCAGTGAATCAGCTATTACATTTGCACTCCTGTTTATCAAAGGAGCTTTACTGATATGTTTGAAAATTTAACCGAGAAATTTGATAGAGCGTTCAAAGTCTTAAAAGGCGAAGGACAGATTACAGAAATCAATGTAGCTGAAACGCTGAAAGAGGTTCGCAGAGCCCTTTTGGACGCTGACGTTAGCTTTAAAACAGCGAAAGATTTCACGGAACGAGTGAAAGAAACAGCGCTGGGACAGAACGTGTTAACGGCCGTTAGTCCTGGTCAGTTGTTGATAAAAATCACTCACGATGAATTGAAAGAGTTGATGGGAGGCAATGCTTCGGACATCAATCTTCAAGGCAATCCGGCGATCATCTTGATGAGCGGTCTTCAAGGTAGTGGTAAAACCACATTTTCAGGAAAATTAGCCAATTACTTAAAGACTAAAAAAGGAAAGAATCCTCTCCTAGTAGCCTGTGATATCTATCGTCCTGCGGCGATTGACCAGCTTCACGTAGTAGGAGAATCGATTAACGTTCCTGTATTTAGCCAAAAAGAAAATAAAGATACCGTAAGCATCGCGACTCAAGCTATTGCATTTGCAAAGCAAAACGGGCACAACGTCGTAATCATCGATACCGCGGGTCGTCTCGCTATTGATGAGGAAATGATGACGGAGATCGAGAATGTAAAGAAGGCTATCAATCCTTCTGAAACATTGTTCGTAGTCGACGCGATGACTGGTCAGGATGCTGTGAATACAGCTCGCACCTTTAATGAGCGCTTGAATTTTGATGGTGTCGTTCTCACAAAATTAGACGGTGATACACGTGGTGGAGCTTCACTATCGATCAAGAGTGAAGTGAATAAGCCTATCAAATTTGTAGGTACCGGAGAGAAAATGGATGCGCTAGATGTGTTCTATCCAGAACGTATGGCTAGCCGTATCCTAGGGATGGGTGACGTTGTTTCTCTTGTTGAAAAAGCACAAGAACAATATGACGAAGAACAAGCCAAGCGTCTCGAGAAGCGGATCAAAAAAGATCAGTTCGATTTCAATGACTTCTTAGATCAAATTCAACAGATTAAGAAGATGGGTAGTGTGAAGGATTTGATGGGAATGCTACCTGGTATGGGAAAGGCTCTAAAGGATGTTGAAATCAGCGATGATGCTTTCAAGCACATTGAAGCGATTATTAGATCTATGACTCCCAAAGAACGTGCAGCTCCATCTGTTCTAGATATGAGTAGAAAGAAAAGAATTGCCGCAGGATCGGGAAGATCACTCGATGAAGTGAATAAGCTTTTGAAGCAATTCGACCAAACCAAGGAAATGATGAAGATGCTGACTAACAAGAGTCAGATGATGAGCATGATGAAAAACATGCGCGGAATGCGCCCTAGATAAGATAATGGAAGCAATTTATACGACGGATTTCAATTTCCCGGGACAGCACAATGTATATCATGGCAAAGTGAGGGATGTTTATTCCATTGGCGAGGAAATCCTCGTCATGGTTGCTACTGATCGCATTTCTGCCTTTGATGTGGTTCTACCCCGCCCTATTCCTTTTAAAGGGCAGGTATTAAATCAAATAGCCGCTCATATGTTGGACGCTACTTCAGAGGTAGTACCCAACTGGAAAATATCTTCTCCAGACCCCAACGTAACGATTGGCCAAAGATGTGAGCCGTTTAAAGTTGAAATGGTGATTCGAGGCTATCTCACAGGACATGCCTGGAGAACTTATAAGAGCGGCCTCAGAACACTCTGTGGAGTACCACTTCCGGAGGGATTAAAAGAACACGATCGTCTTCCAGAACCTATTATTACACCTACCACTAAGGCGTCAGAAGGACATGATGAGGATATTTCTCGTGAAGAAATTATTCGTCAAGGAATTGTATCAGAAGAAGACTATGTAATTCTTGAAAAATATACTCGTGCACTCTTTGCTAAGGGCACTGAGCTCGCCGCAGATCGAGGTTTGATATTGGTGGACACCAAATATGAATTCGGTAAATCAAATGACAAAGTTGTTTTGATGGACGAAATACATACACCTGATTCCTCTCGCTACTTTTATTCTGAAGGCTATGAAGAGCGCCAAGCAAACGGAACGGAGCAAAAGCAATTGAGCAAGGAATTCGTTCGTGAGTGGTTGATTGCAAATAATTTTATGGGAAAAGAAGGACAAACCGTTCCTACGATGTCAGATGAATTCGTGCAACAGGTTTCTGATCGCTATATTGAGTTATTTGAATTGGTAACTGGAAAAAAATTCGTCCCGCAAGACTACGGCAATGCCCATCACAGAATTGAACAGAATATTTTAAAAGCTTTATAAAATAAAAAACCTCGGAAGTTCCGAGGTTTTTTTATGTCTTATTTGAGTTGGATTATTTTCCACTCAATACTTGAATTGCGCCTTCTCCAGAATAGGACTTACCATCTTTTCCTGTTGCTTCATAGAAGTAGAAATAAGTTCCGTCATTGAAATCACCTTTTGGAGACCATGTGTCATTTTCATTTTTCAACTCCGCAACGAATTGTCCGTTTCTATCATAGATCATCATTCTGAATTCTCTCAAGAAGATACCTTGTACTTTATAAACGTCATTTTCTCCGTCACCGTTATTCGTTACGATGTTTGGAATAAGAACACTTGAAATACCGAATATATCTACTGAGAATGTATTTGTTTCGCTACAGCCATCAAGGAAAGCAGTAACTGTTACATTGAAGATTTGTTCCTCAGTGTACTGAGTGAATACATCTTGACCGGGACTAAAGCTTTCATCCGTGTCGCCGTTTCCGAAATCCCATTCGAATGAATCAGCATTAGAATTCACATCAAATGCAGCGGTAAACGGTAACATGCCACCGTATGACGATCCTGAAGGATTCGGAGTCAACACGTTTCCTGCACCCACATAATATGGATTGATTGTTACATTGATAATTGTAACACCTACAGTTACTTGATCAGAACCAGCACATCCGTTAGCGTCTGTTCCACTTACCGTATAAACGGTAGTTGTCGCTGGAGATGCAGTAGTAGTTGAACCGAAAGCAGTAGACAATCCGGCACTTGGAGACCACTGATAACTTGTGAGTCCAGTAGCCACTAATTCAACTTCTCCATCTTCACAAATGAATGGGTTGTTATTTAAAATATTTACAACTGGCAATGGGTTTACCACCACTGTTACTTGATCAGAGTTTGAACAGTTGTTTGCGTCTGTTCCAGTCACAGTGTATGTGTTCGTTACATTAGGCTGAGCTTGGGTTGTTGCACTTGTTGGTGAGAATACTCCACCTGTCCAAACATAAGATGCCGCGCCCGTTGCAGTAAGCGTTACAGTAGCTCCTGCACATATTTCCAAATCTGCACCAGCTGAAACCACTGGTAATGCTACTACATTGACATTAACTGTTTGAGATGCTGAGCATACACCAGTTATGGTGTAGGTTAATGTTTCCGCTCCAACACCAGCTGTACCTGCAGTGAATACACCATTTGGTGTTACACCAACTCCTGACCACACTCCACCAATTGGTGTCGCCGTGATTTGCTCAGGAGCATCATTGATACAGATCGGACCAGGGTTAGTGATCGTGATAGCTGGAATACCTGCTACAACAATTGTTGTTTGATCAGAACCCGAACAAGTACCCGTAATTGTGTATGTAATAGTATTATTACCAACGTTTGCCAAGTTAGGATTGAACAGTCCCGAAGCACTTACTCCAGTTCCTGTCCAAGTACCTCCTGGTGTAACAGCCACTAATTGAAAAGAAGCCGCGTCTTCACAAATTGGAGCCACATCAGTAATCGTTGCGTCTACAAACTCACTTACTACTATTGTAAAAGTAGTATTGGCGATGCAAGGATCATTTGTTTCTAAAGAAATGATATGAGTACCTAGTCCTGCCGTAGTTGGATTGAAAGTACCATTAGCAGCATTTGTGATGCCAGGACCAGACCAAGTGCCACCTGTCACATTTGATGTGAAATCAAATGGTGTTGAAGTAATACAAACATCTGAAGGGCCTGTAATGTCAGCAATGATATTTGGAGAAACTGTTACTTCAATGGATAGATTACCATCACATACGCCAGGAATGGTATAAGAAATAGTGTGTGTTCCAGAACCAGCAACCGTTGGATCAAAAGCCCCTGTTGTTGCATCAATAATACCATTTCCGCTCCACTGACCTGTTGTTACTTCATTGGTCAATGCTAGATCCACGATACCATCAATATAGCAGATGTATCCAGGGTCAACAATGCTTGTATTTGCAGAAGGAACTACTTCCACATTGTAGGTAGAAGACTCTACACATCCGTTAGTGAAATCATAGTTTACTGTAAATAATCCAGCTCCTGTTGAAGAAGGATCGAATTCACCCGTATTAGCGTTGACGATGCCTGGACCAGACCATACTCCACCTGCTGGAGTACCGCTAAGAATAACATTACCTCCACCCTCACAAATTTGACCAGGGTCATTTACAATGGAGGCACCATCTTCAGCTACTGTAATATCGATAGTACCAGTTCCATAACACACGTTAGGAATAAAGTATGTAACCGTGAAAGTTCCTGCACCGCTGACAGAAGGATCGAAAAGACCTTGAGCAGGATCTACAATTCCGGAACCAGACCAAGTACCACCGGCACTTGGAGCATTGAGGTCAACTACAGCACCTGATAAACATAGCGCTCCAGGATCAGTGATGGTGGTATTTGCGCTTGCTTGAAGTGTGATTGAAACTTGAGCAGTTACAACACAACCTCCGCTGTTAATAGTGTACGTTAGTGTTTTCACACCTGCTGCTCCAGCAAAGTTTGGGTTCCAAAGTCCAGTCGTCGCATTCGTGATACCAGGTCCTGTCCACGTACCGCCAGCTGGTGTAGCCGTTAGGTTGATTGCAGGATCTCCGATGCAATATGTTGTAGGAGCGAATGTAATTTCAGGTGTAGATGGAACTGAGAAAATTCTTTCCTCTGAATCTGAGTTATTTCCTCCACAAGCTGCAGCAGGTCCATTACCAGTGATGGTCAATGTGAATGTTGTATTGACTTGAGGACCTGGGTTAACAACCGGAGTAAGAGAGGTAGTAGCGTTAGGAATGTTAATCGTTGGACTTGCAGTCCAGATATGTCCATTCGTATATGGAATTGCCGCGGTTGAGAAAGTAGGAACTGTGAAGACAGAAGCTGATGCTGCAGTGCAGCTATTATCCGCAATCGGAGAATTAAAGCCAGCAGGCGTAGAATAAATAATTGATTGAGGATTTCCACAACCGTCTTGTCCCGTAAATGTAATCGTTGCATCTGTGAGTGCGCCTGTATCCGCTCCTACACAGTCATAAATTTGCACTCTCCAACCTGAAGCCGCAGCATTACATCCATTTAATGGAGCCCAGTTGATTAGTGTATTACCTGTGCCATATGAATCATATGTACCTGTTAGTGGAGCTGGAGCTGTACAGACATTTAAGTTTGGCGCAGCCTGATCTGTAAAGCAAAGATTATTGATATTATCACCACCGTTACAAACACCTGGACTAGGTGAAAGCAAAATCGTTGGGCTTCCACAAGTAGTTGGACCAACAAAGTAAAACGCCACGTCAGATACGTATGTGTGATTACCTGAAAAGCAAACTTGGATTTGAGTTGCATCATTAATAATCATTGGATCGGGCGGTGGGTTGTAGTATGGAGTCGCCGTTGCGTGCGTGATTTGTCCATTCAAGGAAACTGTTCCACATCCCGGAGGAATAGGGTTTACATTCACACTTGGATTAGACAATACTTGCGCAATCCAAGCTCTATCACATCCAACGATAATTCCGTTTGCGTCAGTAATCGTCACACGATAGCCTCCCGGCTGAAGATTAGAAATGGTAGATGTTGTGACATCGTTTTCTGTCGAAAACGCCTCGTAGCCATTCACAACAGTGCTGAATTGCTGCCATGCAAAATCAAATGGGGCAGTTCCAGAAGTAGATGTGGCTGTTAAAGAACCTAGTGCCCCATCACAATAAAAATAGATACTGTCATTGGATGCTCCATTGGTATACGCTGTGAGCGAGCGAGAATCAAAGCCTGTTGCAGTCAGTTGTGCAAACGACAACTGGCTCATTCCAACAAGACATAAGAGAGTTAAAAACCTTCTCATAAATAAGATTGGTTATAGGTTATTGGCTGTAAGGAATTCTTCGATGGTCAACTTTTTGCTGCCGACGATAACATCAACTATATTCATCATGTAAAATGGCTTCAGCACGTAGCTTCTTTCCAATTTCTCGATACTAGTTGTAAGTAGGACTCTTTTGTCTACGACAGATAATTTCAAAATACTTTCATTATCGGTAGCCCATTGCTGAACACTATTCATTTCCGATTCGGTTAGTGCTGAATCCAAAATGATTGATAATGTAACCTCTGATTTGCTTTGATTCTTTTCAAAAGCCTTCTCTACGGTTGCTGTATGCTGAGCACTAGCAAGAGAGGATATCCCTAGAAAAAGGAAAAATAGAATTCTCTTCATTTGGTTTGGTTCTAAAAAAATTGCGGATGCCAAAGAAAATACAGAAATCGCTTCATACGGCATTCTCATGAACATGATGTTAAAATTTAACGAACAGTTGTCTAAGTCTCATTAATTTATTGGTTTAACCTACATTTGTAATTGCACAAGTTTCTCTCACTTTGTGCTGAAACCTGAATACCCATACTCACAACTTATTGTGAGACAATAACATAGGATAATTGAATAGGATTTTTACTTTAAGTATCGTTTTTTTTACCTTCTTCCAAATTACTCAAATAAAAGTAATTAGCCAAACTTTGCCCAGTTTTCAGCCAGTCTATCCTCAAGATGAGATTACTACTATCAGAATTCAAATTCATCCAGACAGCTTAGCCCTTATTCTAGCTGAGGAAAACCTCTATAGTGATCACGAATTTCCTGCTACATTCATCTTCGAAAGTGCCTCATTACAAGATACTGTAGAAAACATTGGATTCCGACTTCGAGGAAATACCAGCAGAACAGCGGCTAAAAAATCATTTAAAGTCTCATTCAATACGTTCTTAAGTCAAAAATGGAATGGCTTTGAAAAGTTAAACCTAAACGGCCAACACAATGACGTAAGCCTTCTTCGCACTAAACTATGCTGGGATATGATGCGGGAAGCGGGTTTAGTCGGTTCTCGTGTTGGCTTTACAAAGCTCTACATCAACGATGAATTCAGGGGATTGTACTTAAATGTTGAGCACATCGATGAAAATTTCGCTGCAACGTATTTCGACAATGAAGGGGACGGTAATTTATTCAAGTGCCTCTACCCTGCCGACCTTACCTACCTCGGCTCCAATGATGACAATTACAAGGTGGAGGTTTTTGGAAGAAGAATTTACGAGCTCAAAACAAATCTGTGGCAAGATAACTATGCAGATCTAGCAGACTTCATAGCGGCTTTAGATAATTCTAGCAATAGCCAATTCGCTTGTGAAATCGAATCTGTTTTTGATGTCAAAACGTACATCAAATACACTGCACTTGAGGTTCTCCAAGGGCATTGGGATGGCTATATTTTTAATCAAAATAACTTTTACCTCTATCACGACCAGAGCACTGGCTTGATGAAGTGGATACCATACGATCTCGATAATACCTTAGGTATCGATTGGGTGAATCAGGATTGGGCCTCACGAAATATTTATGATTGGGAACAAGGTGGCAGCGATCGTCCATTATACGAAAGGTTCATGAATAATCCGAAGTATCGAGACCTATACTCCCAGGCTATTGATCAATATCTCAATCAATTTTTTGAATCGAATTGGCTAAATGAAAAGGTGGAATATTATCACAATCTCATTTCTGAAACGGTTCAAGAAGATCCATACTTCCCGCTAGACTATGGATTCACTTACGATCAATTTTTAGAAGCTCCCACACAAGCTTGGGGAAATCAAATCACTTACTCACTCGGTGCTTTTTTTAATCAAAGAAAACTAACTGCCAATTCCCAAGTGGAGTCTTTTCAAATTCAGCCATTGGTGAGCAACTTGAAAAATAATGGTCCTTCACAAGATTTTGTGGTGGTGACATGCGAAGCAAGCGGCTTATCCAACCCAATTTTAAAAGTACTTTTAGATAATATTACACCTCTTGAATATGCCTTTCATGATGATGGCATCTTTCCAGATTTGATCGCGAGTGATCACATTTTCACTGTTGGTTTTGACGCGCCAAATGGCGATAAGCTCAGTTATCAAGTGAGTTATTTATTTAATGGAAATGAGCAATTATACCCATGCAGTCCTATGACTCAATGGCTCACCAACTCCCCTACCGCTGTTCAATTAAATGAGGTAATGCCCAATAATTTAAGCACGGTGACAGACGAACTAGGTGAATACAACGATTGGATTGAATTGTATAATTCAGGAACGTTGAATGTAAACCTAAGTCCATTTTATTTAACCGATGAAATCAATAATTGGAATAAATGGAAACTTCCAGCTCTTAATTTATTTCAAAATGATTTCAAAGTGATTTGGGCAGATGACCAACCTGAGCAAGGAACCTCTCATACCAATTTTCAGATAAGTGCCAACGGAGAAACTATTTGGTTAATTCGATACGAGAGCAATGCGCCTAGAATCGTTGATGCTATTTACGTTCCTGCTTGCATCGCAGATGAATCTTATGGCAGAGAATCCGAAAGCTCAGCTGAATGGATCCACTTTAACCCAGCAACACCCGATGCACCAAATATGATTGTTTCAGTGAAAGAAGAAAATCCTTCATCACTTCAATTATTCCCCAATCCAGCGCATGACATTATTTATTTCACGAGTGAAATAAAGGATCTTCAAGTGTATGATTTAACGGGAAGATTTGTTTTGTCAAAACAAAAAATCAGGTCATTGGATACATCTGGTCTTCAGAATGGCATGTATATTTTTCTTATAAATACTAAGCCTTTCCAAGTTGTTATTAGTCGCTAATCACAGACATTGCCTAGAAAAGGCTACATTTGTGCCCGCATTTTCATTTTGAATCTCAAATCTCACATAAAGCCTCAAATGTTTAAAACCATTGGAAAAGCTGCGCAAGAGCTTAATTCCGATGTGTTTGCTATTGGCGGTATGGTCAGAGATATTTTGCTCAAAAGACCGAATAAAGACTACGATTTCGTGACCAATGGTGACGGAATTGCTCTGGCTAACCAAGTGGCAAAGCACCTTGGTGTAAAGAAAGTAAACGTCTTTAAAAACTTTGGAACCGCTCAATTTCATTTTGCAGATTACGACCTAGAATTTGTAGGTGCTCGAAAAGAAAGCTACAATCAAAATTCTCGTAAGCCTGACGTTATTCCAGGTACAATTACAGATGATCAAAACAGAAGAGACTTTACCATCAATGCGATGGCTATTTCTCTTCAAGAAAATAATTTTGGAGAACTCATTGATCCATTCAATGGATATGCAGATCTTCAAAATAAAATCATTCGCACCCCACTCGATCCGGACATTACATTTAGCGATGATCCATTGAGAATGATGCGCGCAATTCGCTTTGCTTCTCAACTTGGTTTTTCTATTCATCCCGACAGCTTTCAAGCGATAGCAAGAAATGCAGATCGCTTGAAAATCGTCAGTATGGAACGCATCATGACGGAAGTGAATAAAGTCATCATGACACGCAGACCAAGCAAGGGTTTCAAGATGATGTTTGAAACAGGCCTACTCCATCAATTTTTCCCAGAAATGGTAAAACTGCATGGTACTGAAAAGCGCGATGGAATAAGTCACAAGGATAACTTTTATCATACACTTCAGGTGTTGGATAACTTGTGCGAATCAACGGATAACCTATGGCTGCGTTGGTCTGCCATACTTCATGATATCGCTAAGCCACCGACCAAACGTTTTGAACCTGGTATCGGATGGACTTTTCATGGTCATGAAGATCTTGGTGCGCGTATGGTTCCAAAACTCTTCAATCGATTCAAGCTTCCGCTTGATCATCAAATGAAGTATGTGCAAAAACTGGTACAACTCCATTTGCGCCCTATAGCACTTACGAAAGAGGAAATCTCAGACAGTGCGATTAGAAGACTATTGTTTGAAGCAGGAGATGATATCGATGATTTGATGTTGCTGTGCAAAGCAGATATCACCTCTAAGAATGAAGAAAAGGTAAAGCGTTATCTCAACAACTATGAGATTGTAAAAGAAAAGCTCATAGAAGTTGAGAAAAAAGACCACGTTCGAAATTTTCAACCACCTATCTCAGGTGAACTTATCATGTCTACATTCGGCCTTACGCCTGGCCGTGAGGTAGGAATCATCAAGAACGCTATCAAAGATGCTATCTTGGATGGTGATATTCATAACGACTTCGACAGTGCTTTTAGTTACATGCTAAAGCAAGCTGAATCGCTAGGTTTGCAAAAATTAGCGTAACCCTTTTTGGTGGGCTTCGTATTTTCGCAGTTATGAAACACAGAATCTATTTCCTCTTGGCGTTTCTGCCATCCTTTGCAATTGCACAAGGATACAACTTTGCAAATTCCGAGTACAACATCAATGTTCTTAATACCGGCGGTATTCTTCATGGAGCTGGTGTTACTTTCTATGATTTCAATAAAGATGGACTTGATGATTTAACGTTCTGTACAGCCAGTGATTCATTGATTTTTTATGAAAGCACTGGTACTGGTTTCAATAGAATAGAAATTATTCCAAATACACTCGATATGCGCCAAGCATCGTGGGTGGACTATGATAATGATGGTGACGCAGATTTACTTGTCACAAAAGCGCGCAATGTTGGAAACAACACGAAGCTCTATCGTAATGATGGATGGCCCGTTTTCTCTGATGTCACAGCTCAATTGAATATGCCAAATTTTGGTGGTGTTCGTTCATACGGCCAAGCTTGGGGTGACTATGATAGAGATGGACATCTCGATGTATATGTATGCAATTACAACCTTGGTGGTGGCATCACCAATTGGTTATTTCATAATCTAGGAGATGGGACTTTTGAAGAGGTCTCTGTTACTGCTGGTGTCGATAATGGAAGTAGACTTTCATTTCAAGCGGCTTGGCAGGACTTTAATGAAGATGGCTGGTTGGATTTATATGTCATCAATGACCTTGATCAGCAAAGCTTCATGTACTTCAACAACCAAGATGGCACTTTCACTGATGTGAGTATTGAAACGGGCACCAACATCATGATCGAGGCCATGTGTATTTCAATTGATGATCTTGAAAATGACGGGGACTGGGATATTTACGTTTCCAATGTTGCTGATGGTAATTACTACTTGATCAATGAAGGTGGCGTATTTTCTAATCAGGCGGCGGCAGCGGGTCTTGAAGTCAATCGTATGACATGGGGAGTGACTTGGGTGGATTATGATAATGATGGCGACAACGATGCCCACATGGTCACCACTCAAGGAAGCAATAATCAAAATCCATTTTTCACTAATAATGGCGATGGAACTTTTACCGAAACCAACGAAATCGGATTTGAAGGTGATTTAACCAACGCATACAGTAATGCAAAAGGTGATTTCAACAATGATGGTTTCTACGACCTCATTCACTCCACAGTGGGTAGTCAAAATAGCTATCGACTTTGGGAAAATAATGGTGTAGGTGGAAACTATGTAAAAGTAGATTTAACTGGTGTTGTGAGCAATCGAGATGCAATAGGCTCTACTGTTGACTACTGGGTTGGAGGTGTGAAGAAGAGATATTTCACCTCAGTTGGTGGAGGCTTTTTATCTCAAAGTGCACACACCGAAATCATCGGAATCTCAGAAGCATCGCAAATTGACTCTATTCAGATTCATTGGCCAAGAGGCATAGTTGAGATGCATTATAATCTTCAAGCGGGTCAACGATATGACTTCACTGAAGGTGAAACTTTTTCTGCTGAAATCACAACAACCAATGATCAGTTCATTTGTGAGTCACTTGTACTAGACGCTGGAGAATGGAATTCCTATACATGGTCTGATAATACATCCGACCGATATCGTACAGTGACAGAACCCGGAGTATATGAAGTGATTGTAACTAATGAATTCAACCTACCCATCATTGCTTCAATAGAAATCTTTGCTGGTGTCTTTAATGAATTTAATGCGACAATTACTCCACTGAACTGTCACAATGATTCCAATGCTAGCATCCTTTTATCGGAGGCCAATGACGGGTCATTCAGCATCGTTTGGGAAGATGAAAGTACCGAGCCCAATCGATTGGATCTTGGTCCAGGTGAATATTCTTATGTTGCCACGAGCTCAACCAATTGCATCTCTGCAGGAATGTTCTCCATCGAAAATCCTGATTCTTTGTACTTGGAACTGACAACTACGAATGTCACATGTTTTGGGTTGGATAATGGAAGTGCTTTATTGAGTGCGTTTGGTGGCACCGGCACTTACAGCTTTGACTTCGGAACAGTCCTTCCAGAATCGCTCGCGGCTGGTGAATATACCTTCACGGCAACGGATGAAAATTTGTGTATGGTGGATACAACTTTCATCATCACTGAACCTTCATTGATTGAAGTGTCTGATCTAATTGATGATGCTGAAGATGGAAACAACGGTTCTATTGAATTGACCGTTACTGGAGGAACTCCAGACTATACTTTTCTTTGGAGTAATGGAGACGAAGACGCGTTGGCAGAAAATCTTGGACAAGGTTCTTACACTTGTTTAATTACTGATGCTAACGGCTGTACTTACGATTACGAAGGTGCCATCATCGATGTCAATGTCTCTGAAATAGAATTGACAGCTCTTTCTATTTATCCTAATCCGTCCAATGATTTCATTCGATTAGAGTGGAATAAAAAACCATATCAAGGAAAAATAGAATTGCACAGTATCAATGGCAGCAACATTCAATTTATTCAAGGAATGCAAACCAATGGAAACATTGATATTCGTCCACTTTCTTCAGGAATGTATGTAATAAAATTAGTAGAAGAAGGAGTTGCTATTCCGTTTATTCGCGAATAAGTTCTAGTTTAAAGACGTCCACTTTCGTTTTAAAAACACCAAATGCAACTATGGCTTGACCGCTTTCGAGCTCAAGTACTTCGCCCGTTTGTTTTGTGTTTTCAAGTCGAACAAGGCTGCCTACTTTCATGCGATCACGGCTTGATTTCTTTTCTTCTTTGACTTCTTTATTTTGGCTTATTTTCTTTTGAATCGCTTTTGTTTTGCGTTCTTCATCAATCTTGGATTTTTCCACGACTACATATTTCTTGACCTCATCCAGGAGCTCCTTGTTCTTGGCGCGCAGATTCCATGACTCAATGAACTGAGCCATTTTTCTACCATGATTTAGATACTTATTGTTACGCTCGATAGTTTCTTGTTGGCGAGCAAGTTTATCTTCAAACTTCTCTCTTCTCTTTTCAAAATCTTTGATGGTTTGGCTGGCCAATTGCCCCGCCTCATCGGCGTTTCGAGATAGCTCTTCAAATTTCGTTTTTTCAACTTGAAGAGAAGATAGCAACTCATCCATTTGCACTTTTTGTGTGCTCAATTTTGACTTCGCTGCCTCAATCATACTCATTGGAATACCATTGATTTCTGCCACTTCAAAAGTAAATGAGCTTCCCGGTTGACCTATGCTCAACTTGTATGTTGGCTCGAGTGTTTCTGTATTAAAAAGCATACATCCATTGACTGCATTGCGCAGTTGTGCTGCTTTCAACTTGATATTGCTATAATGCGTAGTAATGACACCGAAGGCTTTTCTGTTGTAAAGTTCTTCGAAGAAAACTTCTGCTAAAGCTCCACCTAAATCTGGGTCGGAACCTGTTCCGAATTCATCCAGCAATACAAGACTTCGTCGGTTTGCTACTTTAAGAAAATGATTCATTCTCTTCAAACGGTAGCTGTAGGTGGAAAGCTGATTCTCGATGCTCTGATTATCTCCGATATCCGTTAGTACTGCATGGAAGAGTGACATTTTACTTTTATCACCAATTGGTAGCAGCAATCCACTTTGTAGCATGATTTGCAAAAGACCAATGGTCTTCATGGTAATGGATTTACCACCCGCATTTGGTCCAGAAATCACGAGCATTCTGCTAAACTTATCCATCGTGAGTGTCTGAGGATACGTGACACGGCCGAGTCTTCTATTGTTAAGCAATAGAACGGGATGATAAGCTTTCACCAAATCAATGACCGGCTCTTCTTCTATGGTGGGCAACACGCCATCCATATCCAAAGCAAGTCTTGCTTTTGCTTGAATAAAATCGATCTCCGTCAACAATGCTTGATACTGTTCGATTAGTGGCAATCGATGTCGGATTTCGTTGGTAAGCTGTTGTAGAATTTTTCTGATTTCTCTTCGCTCATCATCGAATAGTGATTCCAATTCAAAATTGAGTTGAATATTCACTTCTGGTTCGATGTACGTCAAGTTGCCTGTCTTACTACTGCCGGCCACTACCCCATTCACTTTGCGCTTGTGGGTGCTGTATATAGCAAGCACCCGTCGCTCATTGATGTAGGCTTCACCTGTATCGGCAAGGAATCCTTTACCATTATAATCTTTTAGAACTTTCGCAAAGTTCTTTGCTATTTGTCGTCTTACAGCACCAATAGAGCTTCTAATAGATTGCAGTTCAGCCGAGGCATCATCCTTCACTTGCCATTTTAAATTGAATACTTTTTCAATTGCTTCGCAAAGCTCTTTTGTTTGTTCTATCTCCGCAGTGAGTGCGAACAATTGAGGAAACACTTCATTTAGCTCTTTAAGGCTATTGATGATCTCGTTGGTAAGATTACTTGCTCTATGAATTCTACCGAACCCTTCTTCTGTAAGAGTGCTATCTTTTACTTGAAGCCACTTGATTTCTTGATTAAGCTCTTCAAAATCTGCTGCTGGAAATGTGACGGCTTCTCTTCGGATGCGCACAAACTCTTCTAGTCTGGAGAGCTCAATAAGAAGTTTTGCATGATCAATAAGTGGGGATAGATCAGTCATTCTCGCGCGCGCAGTTGGCTGCACACAATAGTCATGAAGTATTTTCCTTAATACATCAAATTCTAGGTCCTGAGTGGTTTGCTGATCGAAATGATTCATATATATGTGACAAAGCTAATAGAAGCGTAGTTTTCAAACACCTATCCTACCGAATAGTTTTAAGAGCTACAAGCTAAATTGAGATTTTTAATAATGGTGTTTATAAGATGCTTTTGGCGCACTTCAAAATCTTCCTTTTTCGATGTTCATTTGTGTCATGAAAAAGCGCATTGTAAGATTTTTCAAAAATAAATATGCCATCAGCCTTACCATTTTTGTGCTGTGGGTATGCTTTTTCAACGAGGTAGACTTATTCTATGTCTTCAAAAGCAGAATGGAGTTGTATTCTCTTCAGAAGGAAGTGAAGGAACTCGAAAAGAAGAATGAGCAAGCAAAAATTTCATTAGAAGATTTGAAAAATAACCAAGCTTCTTTAGAAAAATTTGCACGCGAGACTTACTATATGAAGCGTGACAATGAAGTCGTTTTTGTCTTCAAAGAGACTACCGAAGAATGATTAGAGATATAAGTCTATCAATCCTTCTGGCGCTTCTATTTTGATTAATTTTTTCTTGTGATCAATTTCTTTGATGAAGTCTTCATGCAAAGGAAGCAAGATGATTTTATTCTTGTATTTAATTTCCAACTGAGGATTACCGGCCAATTCAAGCACTTGTTCGATATGTCCAATATCTCCTTTCACTGCATCATTCACCTGATATCCTTGTAGTGCGCGAAGTTCCAAACGCGTTTCATCTTCTTCAGAAATCTCTTCTTTCTTGATGAAAATTCTTGCTTTCACTAAAGTCTTCGCCAACTCTTCAGAGTCGATCCCCTCTAGTTTCACCTTTACTGAAGTATTTGTTTTATACTCCAGAGTTTCGATGAAATAAGGCACAAGTTGACCTTTCAATTCAATGAATACCGTTTCGATATCTTCGTAATCACTCCAGTCTTCTGTATCAAGGAATGCTGTGAGTTCTCCCTTATAGCCATGGAGTTTTGTAAAATATCCGAGTTGATGAAGTTCTGATTTATCTGGAATCATTGGAAAAAAAGTTAGAAATAAAAGAGGCCTTTTCAGGAGAAAAGGCCTCTAATTTTTTAAAGAAAACAATTTTATGCTTCTGCATTTTCATTGCTTTCTGCAGCTTCAGGAGCAGCAGTCTCTTCTGCAGCAGGTGCAGGAGCTGGAGCTTCTTCAACAGCAGGAGCAGCGGCAGCAGCGAGTGACTTCAAACGATTTTCGTTTACTTCACGCTCGTGCTTCAATTGCTTTGTTTTAGCTTCTTCTTTGTTCTTAGCTAGGCCATCACGCTTTGCTTGAATCTTTTGCTCTTTGCCTTCTCTCCAAGCAGCAAGACGCTTGTCTGCTTCTTCTTGAGTTAAAGCACCTTTAGCAACACCTTTGTGAAGGTGCAATGCGTAAAGAACACCTCTGTAGCTAAGCATTGCTCTCATTGTTTCAGTTGGTTGAGCACCTTTCTGAAGCCAATCAAGCGCCTTATCGTTATCTAGAACGATTGTAGCAGGGTTGGTGTTTGGGTTGTAGCTACCGATACGCTCGATGAATTTACCATCACGTGGTGAACGAGAGTCTGCGGCAACAATGTGGAAGAAAGGTTTTCCTTTCTTACCGTGACGTTGTAGTCTAATTTTTACTGGCATAGTAAATTGTTTGGTGGGTACGAAACCCGGTTAACAATAATAATTAATTGGGGTGCAAAAGTAGTAAATTTTCGGCAATTCCGCACTAAATTTGAATTTGCTTTGTTTAAAGCCCGAATGAAACCAATCTACCTACTAATATTTTTAGCTTCGTTGTACTCAAATCTAGCGATTGGGCAGTACAAATCTAATCCATTAGCTAATAAGGAATGGCTCAATTCGTCTATTGGTGCTAATACAGCAGACAATATCTCGTGGCAAATAGCTACCACTTACTCCAAAAGATCCGACGTTCTTATCACAGCTGTGCGTCTCGGCTACTCTCAGGAATTCATTGAATCGGCGATTGATTCTGTTACTTCTAAGAAAAATAAAATCATCGAAGCAGGAATGATGTGGGGCGAAGGCTATGGTGGTGAGCATTGGTATGCAAGCATTGCCGGCGGAATGGGACTCAATGTTCGTCGATATGCTGATGATATTGAGGACACCACTCTCGTACGAGTGCTAACGGGAGTCACGATAGGTGTACCAGTTCAACTTGAAGTAGGATTACTGTTCAATGAAAACTGGGGAGCATCTGCCACAGCTCTCGCCAACTGGAATTTCCGTCAACCTTATGTCGGTTTGCATGTCGGGGTGGTCTATCGCCCATCCAAAAAGAAAAAACAGTAATTCTTTTTTTCTAAAAAAAGTATGAAGGAAATTGAAGACATAGAAGATGTAACGCTTCTCGTAGAAGCCTTTTATAACAAGGCTTTCAAAGATCCCATGCTTGCCCCTCATTTTGAAGGGATGGACTTTGAAGCCCACAAGCCAAGAATGATCGCGTTTTGGGCTTTTGTCTTGCTCGATCAACCAGGATACACCACCAATGTTTTCGATAAGCACACCCACCTTAAAATTGATTCATCTCATTTCAATCAATGGGTGAAGCTGTTTCATGAAACAGTAGATGAACATTTTATTGGTGAAAAAGCGAATGACGCCAAACTCAGAGCATCGACGATAGGTTGGACATTTGGAAATAAAATGGAACAACTCCATAAAGACCAATGAATCGCAAAGACTTCCTTATAAAATCCTTGATGGCCGGCGGCGGACTCGCTCTTCTGCCCTCTTTTCTTGCATCTTGCAAGCGGGAAAATATCTTTGAAGACTCGAATTTTAAAGGAAGCGTTGGTATTGTAGGCGCGGGTATCAGTGGATTATACGCTGCACTTTTATTAAAACAGCGAGGAATTGATGTTCAAATTTTCGAAGCATCAGACGACTTTGGAGGTAGAATTAGAACGCTCGATAATTTTGCAGATTTCAAAATAGAATTAGGTGCTGAATATGTTCATGGCAATAATTCTATTTGGTACGATTTCGTAAGAAATGGTTCAAACAACTTTGTAACATCTGAACTACAAGACTATTACTTCTTGAATGGTCAGATCATAACAGAAACAGCATTTGAAAATACAAGTCAATATGCTGAGATTATCAGTTTGTTAAATGGCTTAGAAGAATATTCATCTTCCGATATTTCCGCCCTTGGATATGCTGTCTTAAATGGACTTTCAGAAGATCTTATTCCTATTTGGAATGGCTGGGTAGGCAACGAAAATGGAACAGATATTTCTAAAATTGGAGTATCAGGACTCTCATTCGTTGAGCAATCTTGGGTGGCAGGCGAAGGAGATTTTTTATTAAAATCTCCCGATTTTAAAACCATAATGCTTGATGCCTTTTCAAGTGTACTTCCATTTGTTCAATACAACACGCCTATTTCACATATCAACTATGCTGATAGCAAAGTGAAACTTTACGATGCTGATGGACAAGAATACCTGAAGGATCGCGTGATCGTGACTTCGTCCATTCAAGTATTGAAAGATCAGCTGGTCACTTTTACTCCTAACCTTCCTCCTCTTCAATTGCAAGCCATCAATAGTATTGGAATGGACAAAGGCTTGAAAATAATCTTGAAATTTAGTGAAGGCTTTTGGCCAAATGATCTAGCCTCCATCTATGGAGGAACTATCGTACCAGAGTATTGGGCAACAGGTGTCGGAGGAAGAAGTGCGCAGAATAATATTCTTACCGCTTTTGTAAATGGAGGTGCTGCCGAAAATCTTATTGCCCTCGGCGAACAAATGATCCCCGCTATTCTTTCAGAATTGGATGGAATGTTCGGCGGAAATATTGCCACCAATAATTTTATAGACCATCGATTTATTAATTGGTCTGAACAAGAATATATCAGAGGTGTCTACTCCTATTTTCCAGTTGATTTGACACCTGATATTAGAGGCCAACTTGCAGAGCCTGTCAATAACAAATTGTTCTTTGCAGGCGAAGCCAGTCATTCGAGTGGACACCACGGTACCGTACATGGAGCCATGGAAGCGGCATTCAGAAGTGTGAAACAAATATTGGAGTCGGCATGAAAAAATGGAGCATCATTCTTTTTATTGCTTTCATCTCCATTAACGTTGAGGCGCAATGGAGTGCTCGACTAGGCTATAATTATTTATTTGCCCCTGATTGGGATGAATCTTTTTTCAATTACAACTTCGCGCGACCATGGAATAAAAAAGAACTTTCACCTCTCGTTCACGGCTATGAAGCACGTATGGGTTGGATTTTTCGATGGAAGGCTATCAAGAGTTTGTATGTGCATCCGCAATTAGGCATGCATCAATTCACGAGTCGCGCGGCGAATAATGGCGAGGACATGTTTGTTCGTCTTCGAAATTATTCTTTGCAGTGTGATATTAATTTCAATCCTCGCGCACTATTTAAAAATGTGAGCGCCGGTCCTCTTGGCACTCGCTTTCATATGTATATCAGTCCTGCGATTCACTTATGGGATCCACATGTAAGCAAGGGTGACATTATATATAGCGATCAATTTGAAAAGAGATCTGAAGATCTTTCCATGTCCTTTAGTGTAGGGGCTGGAATGGGATATCGCGCGCTTATGATTGCAAAGAAATTTATCGTAACACCACAAGTAGGTGTACGATATGCACCCAACGTTACGTTGAAAGAATTTCCAAGTGCCATCCAAGGCGGTAATGAAACAAACTTGTTTCAAAAAGCTCAAGTGGTATGGTTATGGGAAACAGGAATTGAAGTCGTCTGGATTTTCCCAAGAACCAAATCTGGAAAAGGATATATGAAGCCTTGCTCTAATTGTTAAGTAAGAAGAATATGAAGAAATTTTTGTTGATGTTCATTTTATTGGTAGGCGCTAGTGCATCTGCCTTTTCGCAGGATGTAGCTGCTATTGAGGACTCGCTTTCGCGTTACTATAAAATTTTAGCATCATCTAAGAATGATGCACTCAGCGATTCTACAAGTCAAAAAATGCGCAACTTATTTATTCAATCATTCGCATATCCAGAAACATTTATTTACCCTTTTGAAAAATTAAATATGTCACGCATCACCAGTTCTGATGGGCGTGTCAGACTTTTTAATTGGAACCAACCCAAGCAAGATGGAACGTACAAGTATTATTGCTTTGTCCTAAATCGTGATATAAAAACGGGACAATTTGAATGGTTCGAATTAATAGATAACCAAAAAGAAGTAGATAAGATTGAGAATAAAATTCTCAATGCCGATAAGTGGATGGGGGCTCTTTACTATGAAATTATTCCTCTTTCAACAGATAAAAAGAACAACTCATACATTGTCTTGGGTTGGGATGGAAAGGATGATTTGACCACAAGAAAAATGGTAGATGTTCTTGAGTTCTCTGGGTCTAAAGTGAGAATCGGTGCAGCGATTTTTAAATCAGAGTTAGGATCTCAAAAGCGATTGATCTATGAATACAGCAACGACATTAGCATGTCTATCAAATATTATCAAAAGAAGAAATGCATCGTGATGGACCATCTTGCGCCGAAAAACCCTATGATGACAGGTGTTTACGCCGATTACGGTCCCGATGGTACATACGATTTATATCAACTAGAAAAAGGCAAATTCGAATTGCACGAAAAAATTGATATTAGTGAATTTGCGGAAGATGATGAACGACCTTATGTAGATCCTCGTACTCGAAGAAGACGACGTTAACGCATTTTTCTTTGAGGATGGATGCGGACTTCCGTTGCACCGTAACCGTAGGTGTGGTAAGGCGCATCCATAAATTCACAATGAGGATAATAATCGTTGAGAATCTTTCGAATTTCTTGTCTTAGCACCCCTTGCCCTACTCCATGAATAAAGACAACGCGCGGAATTTTCTTTTCTTCTGCATTGCGGAGCATGCGTTCGAAGTGCTCAATTTGAGCTACTACGATTTCTCCATTTGTTAATCCTCTTTGAGAATCTAGAATTTCGTGAGCGTGAAGATCTACCTCCATCAACTCGCCTTTGACAACTGTTTCGCCTTGTGTTTTATTCTTGTAAATGGATTTGAAATCAGCATTGGCCTTCTTCACCAATTCCGAGTCAATGTTTCTTTCAAGCAATGAACTCAAATCCGGTTTAACCTGATCGTACTTCTTGCTTTCCACTTGAAAGCCCATGATATGAACGAGCTCTTTCACCGCATGCTCATAGGCAAATCCAGAGATATCTTCTACCAATGCAATATTCTCGCTAGGGAAATCAATGATTTTCCCTTCACCTTCATCATTTAAGAATCTTACTCTATCTCCGATTTTGAACTTCATAATGCAAAATTACGAAGAGATTCTCAAGGAGCGAGGCGATTGATGAACCAATTGAAGTCTTCGTCCACTTTATAAATGAGTCTGTCGTGTAATCTACTCGGGCGACCTTGCCAGAATTCGAAGTAGTGTGGGATGATGCGGAAGCCGCCCCAGTGCTCGGGTCTAGGCACCGTTTGACCATCGTATTTAGCAGTATATTCTATCACTGCGCTCTCCAATTCTTCGCGTGTGCGCAGTGTGGATGATTGCATTGATGCCCAAGCCGCAATTTGACTTTCACGAGGTCTGCTTGCGAAATATTCATCGCTTTCTTCAGCAGAAATCTTACGAATCACCCCATGGACGCGGATTTGACGCTCTAAAATGTTCCAGAAAAAATTGACACCCACTTTATCATTTCCTTCAATATCTTTTCCCTTACTAGAAAGATAATTGGTAAAAAAAACCAATCCATTCGAATCAAAACTTCTCAGCAAAACCACTCTGGTGTTTGGGAAACCTTGCTCATTGATGGTAGTAATATTCATCGCATTGTAATCCTTGATGCCCTCGCGGCGTGCATCTTCTAGCCAATATTCAAATTGTTCCCAAGGATTGATGGATGCTTCACTTTCTAGGAGAATGTGACGGCGATACTCATTTCTTTCAGTGAAAAGATCGTCATTAATGCGTGTCATAGAGGTAGTTGTTGTTCCAACAAATATACAGTTCCATGTCGTGCACAATGGTTCTGAATAGCTAACAATTCGTTAATTCAAACAAAAATCATATTTTCACGGGCATGAAATGGATCTGGAGAATTCTCATTGCCATCGTCGCAATCCTTCTAATTGCCTTTGGATTTCTTTATTATAAAGGAAATAGCACCAAACCGACCTATGATGGAAAGCTCGGTGTACTTGGTCTTGAAGCGGATGTAAACGTGTACTACGATGAAGTAGGCGTTCCTCATATCGAAGCTAAAACCAGGGCCGATCTTTATAAAGCTTTTGGTTATGTCCATGCACAGGACCGCTTATTCCAAATGGAACTTCTTAGACGCGCGGGAAGCGGGACATTGGCCGAGGTAATTGGTGAACCTATGGTTAAAGTTGACCGTATTTTTCACACAATAGGACTTCCTGATTATGCTCGAGCATCTGCAGCCTACATGAACTCTCGAAAAGAGACACAGATGTATAAAGATCTCACGAATTATCTCATAGGAATTAATGAATTCGTTGGATCAGGAAACCTTCCTCCTGAATTCACCATCATTGGAATTCCTGCTCATGTTTTCACAATAGAAGATGTGTTTTATGTGACGGGAGCTATGTCGTTTAGCTTTTCCCAAGCTCAAAAAACAGAGCCGGTGGTAAATCATATTAAAACCCTCTATGGTGATGAATATTTAAGAGATATCGCACTGTGGCATCAGACGGGAGACAATGCTATTCCGGTATTTGATGCTCGCCCATCAGCCATAGCTGATACTTCATCAACGCAAGCACTCAGCATGATTGGTGATGAGTTGAATAACATATTCGAACTCCTTCCCTTTTCTCCCCTAGAAGGTTCTAACTCTTGGGTGGTGAATGGTTCCAAAACGAAAAGCAAAGAAGTTATTTTTTGTAATGACACGCACATTGGCTACCTCATCCCACAGACATGGTATGAAGCTTATCTAAAATGTCCAGGCTTTGAATTATACGGTCATTTTATGGCAGCCGTTCCATTTGCACTTGTCGGCAGAAACAGCCAACAATCGTGGGGTCTAACAATGCTTCTCAATGATGACATGGATTTTTTCCAAGAAAAAATAGAAGGAGACAAAGTCATGAGTAAAGGCAATTGGGTGCCTTTATCAAAGAAAACGGTAACCATAAAAGTAAAAGATAAAGAGGATGTAAAGCTCGAAATCCCGATCACTCCGCATGGACCTGTTGTGAATGGGGCATTTGATGGAATGTCAGAAAAAGATAGTCCGATTGCTATTTCTTGGACTTACACCATGGTCGAGAATAAAACAGTAGAAGCATTTTATGAAATGAATAATGCTACGGAGATGAAGCAATTTGAAACTGCAATATCCAAAATTCATGCTCCCGGTCTAAGCGTTAACTATGGAGACACAAAAGGAAATATTGCGTGGTGGGCATGTGCACAACTGGTCAAGCGACCCGAGCATGTGAATCCTTGGAGTCTTTTGGATGGCAGCAATGGAAATGACGATTGGCAAGGTTATTTTTCCTTTTCAGAAAATCCCAGAAATATAAATCCTGAATCAGGTTTTATCTACAGCGCGAATAACTGGCCAGAGATGAAGCATTATCCTACCAGCAATCGAAATGACACTTCTTATATGTGGTATCCTGGATATTACAAACCGGAATATCGCGGAGAGAGAATTAGCAAACTTCTTTCTGAAACGTCTGATTTTACATTAGAATCTATGAAGTCGGTGATGACCGATATTACTAGTGATGCAGACGTAAAAGTAATGAGTGAATTCTATAATATTTTAAATGACAGCTTAGATTTAAATAATCATTCTGAATATGCTCAATATGTTGAACTTTTTGATTGGGATGGTGCGTACACCGATGAATCTTATGGTTCTACTTTCTTTACTAAAATGCTCTATCACTATCTCGAAATGGCCTGCGCTGATGAGTTTGGTGAAGCTAACTTTAAACTCTTTTTAAGCACGCACCAAATTCAGCGCGCTCAATCTAAATTGATCACTATTGTTGACTCTCCATGGTGGGATGATGTGAATACTAAGGATAGAAAGGAAACACGGAAGGATATTATTGTAAAAGCATTTGAGCAAAGTATTTCAGAATTACAAAATCAATTTGGTGATAATCCAAAAATTTGGAATTGGAGAAAAGCCTGCACCTTGGAACTGAAACATCCTCTTGGTGAAGTGGCTATGCTTCGACCAATATTTAATGTTGGACCGCATGCTGTAGAAGGAAGTAATGAAACCATTATGCAAAGTGGATTCTTGTTAAACCCTGATGGAGAATACAAAGTGTATTTTGGTTCTCAGATGAGAATCATTGTAGACTTTGCTCATGTCGATAGTGCCTTAAACGTCACGCCCTGCGGCCAAAGCGGACACTTGTTTAGTAAGCATTATTCTGATCAAAATGAATTGTATCGCAATAAAGAATTTAGAACGCAGCGCTTTGGAATTTTTCCTGAGGAAGCAAAAGACCACCTTGTGCTCTATCCTATTTATCCCAATTAATTTATGAGAATAGGATTAATTTCGGATACACATGGATGGTTAGATCCTGTGGCTTTAAAACATTTTGAAAACTGTGATGAGATTTGGCATGCGGGTGATATTGGAAGTATGAGTCTTCTTGAAGAGTTGAAAGCTTTCAAACCGGTTCGAGCCGTCTATGGAAATATAGATGATCATAAAATTCGTCAAGAGTGTCCCGAACATTTGCGCTGGAATTGTGAGGGCGTTGATGTTTGGATGACGCACATTGGCGGTCGACCTGGAAACTATAGTTTGCCCGTTCGCCCCATTATGAAGAGCAGACCACCAAAATTATTTATCTGTGGGCACTCCCATATTTGTTTGGTAAAAATGGATCAAACACATAAAAGTTTGTACATGAATTCTGGTGCGGCAGGTCGTCATGGTTTTCATAAGATGAGAACGATACTTAGATTTGAAATCAACGCTGGTCGAATTGAAAATCTCGATCTTATAGAACTTGGACCGCGCACACTTCCTAAGGAATAATGGAGATTTCGGAAAAAAGAAAAAGAGCCATCCGAATTATGAGAAACAGCTTCGACGGTAATGACGCTGTTCACTATAGTATTGGTAAAAATGGATGGGGATATTCCTTTCGGAAAGAAGCACTTGCGCGTTTTATGTTCGACTTTTGCGAGAGGCGCGGTGGTGTCTATTTATCTAAAAATAAGAAAGGAATTATTTGCTTCTATCTAAATACGATTCCTGTTTGTTGGATTTATAATGTATGGGATGAGCTCAGTCTCGGACTTCTTGCGATTGGGCCTATTCGGGCCTTTCGTGTTCTGAAGCGAGCCAATTTAGTATCGAAGGCGCGATCAAAATTTGGTGAGCATATTCATTGTTGGTATTTAGGAGTAGAGCCAGATGCGCGCACGATGGCCACTGCGGTCGAGTTGCGAAATCTGCTCTACAGCGCTTCATCAAAAACAGGACTGCCGGTACTCGCGGAGACAACCATGATCCAGAATCGCGATGTATATATTCGAATGGGCTTTCGAGTTTATGAAGAAATTAAAATGAAAGGATTAATCACCTATTGCCTGATTTTAGAACCACCATTGTAAGGATTACAGTTTGCCTTCGTCTATTCAAAAAAACATGATGAAAAGAATAATACCATTTTTTATTGCATTGCTCCCACTTGCTGGGTCAGCGCAATTAGAAGACGGCAGCATTGCTCCGAATTTTACCTTAACAGATATAGGCGGATTAAACCATACGTTGTATGATTATTTAGATCAAGGCAAAACGGTTTATATCGAATTCTTCGCTGCACACTGTCCTACATGCTGGAATTATCACAATACGGGGCATTACAAGAATCTACACAATCAGCATGGGCCGAATGGCACTGTATCACAAGATGTGGTTGTTTTAGCAATTGAATACGATCCAAACAACGGATATAACGAATTAGCGGGGATTAGCGGAATCACTCAAGGCAATTGGCTAAATGGAGTTGATTATCCCGTTTTTAATCCTGAAGGCGCGACTCGATCTACGATCATCAGTAATTTTCAAGTGATCTACTATCCCATGATTTATGCTATTTGTCCAGATAGAACAACTACTTTGACGGGTACAGTATCGACATCAAACCTGTATGGTTTTCATGCCAATTGCGCGGTCTTGAGCGATGACACTTTGGATTCAGAAGAATTTGATTACTTCTATGCTCCCATTTCAAATACTTTACAATTCAACCAATCAACCCCATTTGGAGAAGTGGTAGTGTATGATAGTGTTGGAAGAAGAATTTACAATGCACGAATTGTAGAAGGCGCCACCCTTTTACAATTACCTCCTATGACAAAGGGTGTCTATCACGTACAATTCAGAAGTAATAGTGGTAAAATGACAACGAAGAGTTTTGTGGTTGTGGACTAGTTTGTGTTGACTTGCCGGGGACTTACCCCGAAAATGCTTTTGAAAGCTGCACTGAAGTTCGAAAGGTTTTCATACCCGAACTCAGTGTAGATTTCAGAAGCTTTTACATTTCCTTTTTCTAGTAATTCTTTTGCTCTTGTCAGTCGTTGAATTTGAAACCACTTACCAGGGCTCATTCCGTACTTTAGAATAAAATGTCTTTTGAATGAAGACAAACTCATATTGCACAGAAAGGCTACTTCTTCAATGCTTAGATTAGAGTAGACATTTCCTTCAATGATTTTCTTGAAAGTAGTATCATGTCTATTTCCCAGTAGTCCTCTCAGAAAATAAGCAAAGTGCTCTCCCTCCTTCTCATAGAGATAATAAAAAAGCTCAAACAATTTTACTTTTAGCATTGCTACTTGCGAATGAGAGTTGACGCTCAAAAGCAGCTGCACTGATGATATATAATTATTGATGAAAGCGTCCTTTTCGATAACAAAGAAGCCCTTATTCGGGTAATTTAGAAGAATGTCGTCGGTTTTATAATGAAGAGAGAATTTGATTAGGAATTCTTCCACATCATCATTTGAAAAAAAGAAGAGCAAACTTTTGTAACCATGCCTTGGAGCCAATTTTTCTCTCATCAAACAATTGCCATTGGCAATAAGAATGATTTTGCTAGAATCCATTTGCACAGATTCATTTTGAAGGTGTAATTCCTTTTGACCTTCAAGCAGCATACTAAAGACATTTCGGGAGAGATGAACGCGGCTTCTAGAATATTCTTTTTCAAGAGAATATTCATGCAGGAGCACCTCAGGAACAGGAGATTCTTCTTTTTCAAAGAAGACCTCAGGCACGTACTGTATGCTCATAGTGGTTATATTTAATTAAGTTTAGCTTAATCAAATATAACCAATTGAGCTATAAGATGTTCCAATTTGACGATTAATATTGATTGGAATTACTTTTCAATCGTTTGAACAGGCACTCTTGTTCCTTCTTTATATCCTACAATAAACGAGTCAACAAAGCCTCTTTTTTGAAGTAAGCTCAGCGCCGCTTCTGCCTTCGCATAGGTAGTAAACATGCCTACGCAGTATCTCGTGAATCCTGCCTTTGTTCTTTCGGCGTAGATTGGTTCCATTCCATTGAAAATCTCAACATCAATCTCCTCGCGGAACGCACCTACTTGAATCATATAAAGCTTTCCTGCCGGAAGAGATTTATTCTGAGTGATAGCCTCGTTGGATGCATATTGAATATTCGTTCCAAAGTTGAATCTATCGGACACTAATGGAGCAGATAATTCAATAGGCTCTCCTTCTACTCTAATGCCTGAACCTCCAGTGTTGTAATTGCCAGTTGTAGAAGGATTAGAATCCACTTTAGTTGAATCTGAAGTTGCAACAGGCTGTGATGAATCAACAATAGTTTCATCTCTTTGTAAAACCTTAAATTCAGTTCTTCTATTCAATGCTAACTCTTCTTCGGTGCATGTTGTTTGTTTTGCTCCTTCGCAAATACATCCATTAACAGGAACCTCTTCGCCATATCCCTTGTATTTAAGTTGCGATTGTGTCACACCTTTATTCAAAAGATATTTTACAGTTGAATTCGCTCTCTTGGTGGAGAGTGTTGCATTTGCATTTTTGTTACCACGACAATCGGTGTGTGATCCACATTCGATTTTAATATCTGGGTTATTAATAAGAATCTCAGCAATTTTATCCAACTCCACTGCACCTTGTGCTGTCACATCCCACTTTGCTGATTCGAAATAAATTGGCTGAATGGCTAACAATGCTCCAAGATCATCTCCTACAGAGATTTTCTTCATAGTTAATTCACAAACGGAATTCAAATCAAATTGAGAATTATCCGATTGAATCTTTACACCACTAATTTTCTTAGGTGCGTAACCTTGCTTGCGAAGTTCGATATCAAAAAGTGAATTTTCTGATAATGCTTTTAAATCTACTCCTTGTGTAAATGAACCTCCTGATCCAGAGGTAAGAGAGTCGCGACCAGCTGGTGTATTGAAGAATACTGTTACACCTTCTATGCCCTCACCCGATTGTAGATCTTTTACAACACCATTTACATCCAATGTCGTAATTGGCTTGATTGCTAGGGTTTGTCTAACACTTCTGAAATATGCATGAGCTGGTGCTTCGTAGTTGATCTGTGCTTGCTTGTATCCAGCAGCAACGATATTAAGTGTTCCTCCCTCCGCTTTTGCCTTGATCAAACCACTATCATCAGTGACCAAATTCTCTGAAGAAACAGAAGTCAAATCATATTGTGTTTTTACTTCTAAACCTCTAAGAATTTCACCGGAAGTTTCATTCGTTAATTGTACCTCCCAGTCACCAACGAGGCTATTGTCAATGAATACAGAGTAGATATTATCGTTGCCATCTCTGTTAGTACTGACGAAGTATTTTCCCTTTGTATCTATTGAATTAATTAAATAGAAATCATCACGGGTAGAATTAAGTGGAAGGTCAAGCAACTTAGGCTCTGACCAAGCGCCATCTCTATTCATATAGCAAGAATAAAGATCCAACCCTCCAAAACCACTTGCTCTATCCGATGCAAAAACAAGAATACTATCTGTAACTAATGTTGGATAAACCTCATCATCTGATGTATTGACATTTCCACCAATTGCTTGAGGCTCGCCATAAGTACCGTCATCATTTCTTACTACAGAATACAAATCCATTCCGCCTTTTCCATCAGGCTTATTGCTAGAAAAGAAAAGAAGATTTGTTTTTGAATTAAAAAATGGATGCGCATAGGAAGACTTCTTATCACAGAAGGAAAGCTCAGTGACTTTATTATCCTTTAGTGTGGATGTGCGCTTTTCGAAAAGGCTCAAATGTGCGGGTACTTTCTTTCCTTTTGCAGCAACGTTTCTATTGATCACCATGATACCCGCATCCTCAGCGATTGTCACAGGACCATCGTGCATTGCTGAATTTATTGCTGCGAATCCATTCGAATAAGATCCACTGCTGTCAGAAATTTGAAGGAATGGTTTATCATGCCACTTGAACTTGCTTGAAGGCGAATAGTTAGTTGCATGATTCGACATAAAATACATCCCACCTACGTAGTAAAATGGAGTCATTTCATCGTCGAGCGAATTAAACTCTTCTGCATAAACTTTAATTTCTGTCTTAGCTTCTTTCACCAATGGATTTTGATAAAGCACCTCTCTTCCTCCGGCCTCAGCCGAGACAAGTTGGGCGAGTCTAACACTTTCAGTTAGGTTACCCATTTGCTTTAATGCTTCGCAATACATTAATTTTTCATCAGCAGACATAGTCTCTTCAGGAACCTTGGCAAAAGCCTCAGCTGCTTTGTCCATTTTAAGCATATTGAAATTGCTCAATGCAAGAATGCGATACTTCTGAGCATCTTCTCCTTTGATCGACTCGCAAACCTTTGCTGCTTCCGCAAATGATTTTTCATTGTATAGTTTTTCAGCATACTTAAGTCGTGCAGAACTTCCGCATGCCATTAAGAAAACTACTAGTATGATTAAATATGATGATTTCATGATAGGTGGATTAAGAGAAGAGATCAATATAGACGAGGAGAAATTTGAGCACCCTTTGGTCCCATTTGGAAGCGCAACATCACTTCATGTGTGTGCCCTACCAATGTACCCAAGTCTGAAAGTTCTCTATCGTAAGCATAACCAAGTTTGATAAATGGATGCACTTGACATTCCAACATTGCAATAGCAGCTCCGTTGGTTCTATAGCCAAGACCTACACCAATCATCTTCTTGTAATAAACATTTGCATTGATATCAGCAATGAATGGAGCAGATTCAATTTGTCTCACTAGAACGCTTGGCTTTAGGGTAAATAAAGGATCAATTTCCCAAACATATCCCAATTGATAGAATAGATGTGGAACCTCCAGAGCCTCTGAACTACCTGCAATATCCGTTGCAGATAGAGAATTCTTCAAGATACTTGGAGCCGAAATTCCACCATAAAAAGTATCCGAATAATAAAATGCTCCCGCGCCAACATTGAATGTTGAAGAACTTAAATTGGCACTAAACGTCGGATCTGACGATCCATCCAAGCTGTGTTGCACACCTGCTAGACCAACGGAATATTGAGCATAGTTTGCTTGAATACCAAAGGATATTCTCGCATTCTTCAAATGCAAATGGTAAGAGCCCGCAAGTGCGATTTGGTTTCTATCCAATACTCCAATTTGATCGTTGTTGAAGGAAATGCCTGCACCAATTTTTTCTTGGAAAAAATTCTTGTGAGCATTTGCTACCAAAGTTTTTGGTGCACCGGGAATGCCAGTCCATTGAGTACGATAAAGAACTGAAGCATTGATGCCTTCCATACTACCAGCATATGCAGGATTAATGGCAAGGCCATTAAACATGTACATGGAGTATTGTGGGTCTTGTTGTGCAGCGCTACAAAATGGTAAGGCTACCAACAAACTGAGAATTATTTTTTTCATGTTTTTCATGATTAACGCCATAATGTGATGAATCCTACATTTTCTTTAGACACACCCTCTACTGTAATGATGAAGTAGTATGTTCCTGCTGGCAGATCGCCTGTGAATGCGCCTTCTGTAGACTTACCGTCCCAATCATTCGCATAGTTTTCACTTTGATAAACCAGTGAACCGTATCGATTAAAGAATTGAACTTTAACTGCAGTGCCACCTTTCAATCCTTCAAGCACAAGGAGATCATTTACACCATCTCCGTTCGGTGAAAATCCTTCCGGAATAAATAAGTCGCATTGCTCACTATCTAGATAGTTTGGAATACCATCGTAATTGCAATCATCAGGAGTCACTCCGTCGCCGTTGTAATCCAATTCTTCTGATGTTGGCAAACCATCGTTGTCATCATCCACATCGCGGTAGTCTGGAATACCATCACCATCTGTATCGTCTGGTCCTACTCCATCATTATTAGGATCATTTTCATCCTCATCAGTTGCGCCATCATTGTCGCTATCCAATTCTTGGAAGTCAAACAGTCCATCGCCATCCGTATCTACAGGTGTATTACCGTTGGTCTCTATACTATCGTCTAGACCGTTTCCATTCGCATCAACGATAGGTCCTGTTCCGATGTATCCGTCATTATCACCATCCGCACCGTTGGTCTCAATGACGTCATTGATTCCATCTCCATCGCTATCGCTATCCAATGCATCAATGATTCCGTCATTATCAGTATCACCACCATTTTGTGCTGTAGCCATTTCAACAGTATCAAGAATACCGTCGTTGTCATCATCGATATCTTGACCGTCCTTCACACCGTCATTATCAGTATCTGCGCAATCCCCTTCAAATAATCCTTCGTCAATTTGAGTGTCGCAGTTATTATCAATGAAGTCACATATTTCTATTGCATCTGGATTGATAGCATTATTGGTATCATCACAATCGAGTCCATTGGTAACGAAATCTGGAACTGGAGTGCAAGAGCTAATCAGCGTTGCCGGATCACCATATCCATCAAGATCGATATCCGCGAAGTAGTCTACAAATACTGCGTCTTCGTCGATGTCAACATCACAGTCATTATCAATACCATCGCATACATCTGTATTTCCTGGGAATACATTGTTATTCGTGTCATCACAATCAGTGCTGTCAAAAACATAACCTGTTGGTTGGAAACAAGAGATTACGAAATCATTTACATCTCCAAATCCGTCACCATCAGCATCAGCAAAGAATGTGAATGTGGTAAAGCCTTCGTCGATTTGTGTGTCGCAGTTGTTATCTACACCATCACACTCTTCAAGAATTGAAGGATTGATATTATTGTTGGTGTCATCACAATCTGTATTGTCTGAAACATATCCTGCAGGTGGCGCGCACGATAAAATTGTCACGTTTGGATCTCCAAATCCATCACCATCAGTATCTGCATAATAAGTATCTGGAACAAATGTTTCGTCGATTAGAGTGTTGCAGTCATTGTCAAGTCCATCGCACAACTCTACCATTCCAGGATAAACATATTGTTCGTTGTCATCGCAATCCGTATTATCTGAAACATATCCAGGAGGTGCAACACATGCCTGAATAGTAACATTTGGATCACCATATCCATCACCATCATTATCGAGATAGAATGTTTCTAATGGGAAGCCTTCATCTATTTGAGTGTCGCAGTTGTTATCGAAGCCATCACAAATTTCTGGAGCGTTTGGATAAACTGCATTGTTATTATCATTACAATCAGTGTTATCTGTTGTAAATCCTGGAGGCATTGCACATGCTTCAATGGTATTATTTGGATCTCCAAATCCATCTGCATCATTATCAGCAAAGAAGATTTCAAGTGGTGAAAGTCCTTCATCGATGAATGAATCGCAGTTGTTATCTAAACCATCACATAACTCCGCAGCACCAGGGAAAAACGTGTTATCGTTGTCATTACAATCCAAATCATTGTCCACAAATCCTACTGGTTGAACACATGCTTCAACTGGATTATTACCATCACCGAATCCATCACCATCAGCATCTAACCAATAAGTTGTTGTAGCAAAACCGTCATCAAAAATGAGATTGCAATCATTGTCAATACCATCACAAATTTCAATTGCACCAGGGAAAATCTGATCGTTGGTGTCATCACAATCAGTGTTGTCAGAGACAAAACCAGTCGGTGCTACACAAGCTTGTGTGGTGTTATTAGGATCTCCGAATCCATCATTATCGGCATCTTGATAGAAAATAGTATCTCCCTCTTCATCGATGTCTAGATCACAGTCATTATCAATACCATCGCAAACTTCTGTCGCATTAGGGAATATTGCTGCATTCGTATCATCGCAATCTGTATTGTCACTAACATAACCCGTTGGAGCAGTGCAAGCGAAGCTGGAATTGAGTGGATCTCCAAATGTGTCGCCATCTGTATCCGCAAAGAATTCAATATTACCTGTCTCATCAATCTGTGTGTCGCAATTGTTATCGATTCCATCACATACTTCCAAAGCATCTGGAGAAATCGCCGCATTTGTATCATCACAATCTAGGTTATTCGCAACATATCCTGTTGGAGGTGTACACGCTAAAATAGTATTCGCTGGATCACCATATGTGTCACCATCAGTATCTGCAAAGAATACAATCGCTCCAGTCTCATCGATTTGGGTGTCACAATCATTATCTACACCATCGCATACTTCAGTTGCTGAAGGATTGATTGCATTATTGGTGTCATCACAATCCGTATTGTCTGCCACAAAACCAGCAGGTGCTGAGCATGCAAGAGCTGTAATGTTTGGATCTCCGAAGCCATCGTTATCATTATCTGCATAGAAAGTTGTGAATGCACCTTCATCAATTGCGAAGTTGCAGTTTTGATCGATACCATCACAAATTTCAATAGCACTTGGATTGATACTATTATCTGTATCGTCACAATCCGTATTGTCTGATACAAAGCCCACCGGAGCGAAACATGCCAAAGTAGTTACGGCAGGATCACCGAATCCGTCACCATCTGTGTCAGCATAGAATATATTCGTTCCACCCTCGTCGATTTGTGTATCGCAATCATTATCCGCCAGGTCACATACTTCTATTCCTGCTGGGTTATTTGCTGCATTCGTATCGTCGCAATCGGTATTATCTGATACATATCCTGTTGGTGCCGTACATGCAAGAATTGTATTTAATGGATCACCATAAGTGTCACCATCGTTATCTGCATAGAATGTTGTTTGAACTCCTTCATCAATTTGAGTGTCACAATCATTGTCTACTAAATCACAAACTTCTGTTCCGTTTGTATTTATAGAAGCGTCTGTATCGTCACAATCTGTGTTGTCTGTAACATATCCGAGAGGAACAGTACAAGCCAATATTGTATTGAGCGGGTCACCAAAAGTATCTCCATCGGTATCAGCGAAGAATACGGTTTGTACTCCTTCATCTATTTGTGTATCGCAATCATTATCGATGCCATCACAAATTTCAGTTGCTGCTATATTAATAGCACTATTTGTATCATCACAATCGGTATTGTCTGAAACATAACCAATCGGCGCAGTGCATGCCAATGTTGTATTCAATGGATCTCCGTAAGTGTCGCCATCTGTATCTGCATAGAAGGTTAACAATACGCCCTCATCAATAAGAGTATTACAGTTTTGATCTATACCATCACAAATTTCAGCCGCTCCTGGATTGATACTATTGTCTGTGTCATCACAATCGGTATTGTCAACTACAAATCCAATAGGTGCGAAGCAAGAAAGTGTGGTAACAGCAGGATCCCCAAATCCGTCTCCATCGGTATCTGCGTAGAAAATATTTGTTCCGCCTTCGTCTATTTGAGTATCACAATCATTGTCTTCAAAATCACAAACCTCAATTCCTGCTGGATTATTTGAAGGATTGGTATCATCACAATCGGTGTTGTCTGAAACGAAACCAATCGGTGCAGTACAAGCCAATATCGTAGTTAATGGATCTCCATATGTATCGCCATCAGCATCCGCATAGAATGTGGTTTGAACACCTTCATCGATTTGTGTATCACAATCATTATCTACTAAATCACAAACTTCTGTCCCGTTTGTATTAATGGAAGCATCTGTATCATCACAATCAGTGTTATCAGTTACATAACCTACAGGAACGGTACATGCTAGAATCGTATTGAGTGGATCTCCGAATGTATCACCATCTGTATCTGCAAAGAACACCGTTTGAACTCCTTCATCAATTTGTGTATCGCAATCGTTATCGACTAAGTCACAAATTTCTGTTCCTGCTATATTAATAGTATTATCTGTATCATCACAATCGGTATTGTCAGTAACGTAACCCACTGGTTGTGTACATGCATCTATTGTATTTAATGGATCTCCATAAGTGTCACCATCGTTGTCTGCATAGAAAGTGATCAATACTCCTTCATCAATAAGAGTATTACAGTTTTGGTCGATACCATCGCAAATTTCCGCAGCAGCTGGATTGATAGTGTTATCTGTATCATCACAATCGGTATCGTCCGAAACGAAACCTACTGGAGCTACGCACGCTTGAGTAGTATTGTTTGGATCTCCGAATCCATCACCATCAGCATCTAAATAGAACATGATATCGCCTTCCTCGTCAATATCGATGTCGCAATCATTATCAATGCCATCACAAACTTCATTTGCATTTGGGAAAATATTTGCATCTGTATCATCACAATCCGTGTTATCTGACACGAAACCAACTGGAGCTACGCATGCGAAGACTATATTCCCTGGATCACCAAACGTGTCACCATCTGCGTCAGCATAGAATGGAATGTTACCTGTTTCATCAATATCTGTATCACAATCATTATCGATGCCATCGCAAATTTCTGTAGCAGCTGGATTGATTGCTGCGTTTGTATCATCGCAATCTGTATTATCTAATACAAATCCCAATGGAGCTGTACAAGCTAAAATCGAATTAAGAGGATCACCAAACGTATCACCATCATTATCTGCATAGAAGGTTAATTGAACTCCTTCATCCACTAAAATATCACAATCATTATCAATACCATCACAAAGCTCAGCTTCGCCAAGATTGATGTTTGCATCTAAATCATCGCAATCAGTGTTGTCAGAAACATAACCAACAGGTGCTGTGCAAGCATCAATTGTATTTAATGGGTTACCGAAATTGTCTCCATCAAGGTCTTCATAGAAAGTAATGAGCACACCCTCGTCAATTAACGTATTACAGTTTTGGTCGATACCATCACATATTTCTGTAGCGCCTGGATTGATGGTATTATCAGTATCATCACAATCAGTGTTGTCTGCAACATAGCCAACTGGAGGAACACAAGCCATGGTTGTATTCAATGGGTCACCAAAGCCGTCGTTATCAGCGTCGAGATAGAAAACAATATTTCCCGTTTCATCGATAGCTAAATCACAATCATTATCTAATCCATCGCAAATTTCCATTGCACCGGGGAAGATGGTTGGATCAGTATCGTCACAATCTGTATTGTCAGACACATAGCCAAGAGGTGCGGTACAAGCAAGAATAGTGTTGCCTGCATCACCAAATGTGTCACCATCTGTATCCGCAAAGAAGGTGGTTTGAACGCCTTCATCAATTTGAGTATCACAATCATTGTCTACTCCATCACATACTTCCGTCGCTAATGGATTAATAGCAGGATTGGTATCATCACAATCTCCGTTATTGGTCACATAGCCTACTGGAAGGGTACACGCAAGAATGGTATTCAATGGATCACCGAAAGTGTCATTGTCCAAGTCTGCATAGAAAGTGGTTTGAACCCCCTCGTCAATTTGGGTATCACAATCATTGTCTAGTCCATCACATATCTCAGTGGCAGCAGGGTTGATAGCTGCGTTGGTATCATCGCAATCAGTATTATCAGTTACATATCCGATCGGTAATGTACAAGCCTCGATGGTATTCAGTGGATCACCAAATGTATCATTATCCAAATCTGCATAGAAGGTGGTCGTAACACCTTCATCAATTGCTAAATCGCAATCGTTGTCTAAACCATCACATAATTCTGGAGCTCCTGGATATACAGTATTATTATTATCATCACAGTCTCCACCACATGATGTAAAGGTGTCGCCATCTAGATCAAAGTCTTCATCTATTAAAGTATCACAGTCATCATCGACACCATTACATATTTCTGTTGTTTGAGTTAAAACGATTTCCACTTCATCTGTAGAAATGGGACAAGGGGCGTTGTCAATATTCCATGAAAGGATATATGTACCGGCAATGCTCGCCGTGAAAGTGGTATTGGCAGCAGATGCATCTCCGAATGTACCAACGCCTGGACCGCTAACAACAGACCAAAAGGCAGTGTTTCCGGCAGGATCATTACCCGAAAGGTTTGCAGAAAGCGCACACAACGTTTGATCAGTGCCTGCATCAGCTAGCGTTTCATCAGTAGTGTATGTAATTGAAACTTGATCACTTGAGAAAGGACATACACCATTAAAGATGATCCATTGAACCACATAAGTCCCCGTCACGAAGACGGTCATAGATGTATTTGGATCGGTGCTATTTTCAAAAGATGCACCACCAGGACCAGAAACTAAGAACCAAGCACCATTACCACTAATTGGCATGTTACCTTGCATGGTTGCGGTCAATCCACATACCAATTGATCTGCTCCAGCATTGGCTGGCGTCGGAGGAGCAAAGAAAGTAATGGTAACATTTGAAGTAGAAGGCGGGCAAACTCCGTTTGTAATGGTCCAACGGAAAGTATAAGAACCTTGATCTGAAACAGTAACTACTGAATTTCGTTGGTTTGGATTTGCAAAAACGGCAGTCCCCGGACCAGAAAGTAGCGTCCATGTTCCTGTACCAATCACCGGGTTGTTTGCGTTGAGTGCAATTGAAAGTCCGCAGTTAACCTGATTATTACCCGCAAAAGCTGTTGTTGGATTCTGAGAAATGGAAACAGGAATTGATTCCGCGAGAATACCCGAAATCATCGCTCCGAATGTTTCAGTAGCTTGAACCGTAAGGGTGGTATTTGCCGAAATTATTCCCGAGCTTACTACTATGTTTCCCCCATTACCTAAAACAGGCGTTCCTGATGGGACGCCCGCATTGAGTATCTGGTAGCTGACATTCGGCTCGGAATTGATGATAGTCAATGCCGCAGTGAATGATCCACAGTTCGATAAACTATTGGGTTGAATATCCAGTGAAAGGTTCGGTGCTAACTCGAATTTCGAAAAATAAGCATCGAAGTGTTTTCCAAAAACTGGAGAAGAGAGGGCCAAAACAAAACTCAAGATTCCGATTTTCAGAATGTTAGTTTTGGTGGTTAGGCCGAATGTTAATTCGTTCAATTGCATCTCATTATGTAATTCATGGGAGGAGCTCAAAGTGATACCCCTCCATTTCAAAAGTATTTTATTCTACGAGGGATAAGTTGATTTGGATACAGTCATTTAGCGACTTTTTAAACGGGGTTATAAACAAATTGCGTGAGATGAATTTGATTCGCCCCACCACCATGTAACTTTGTTTTCACTTATCCGTCCCTTCATTAGTGAAATCAAAAATCATTAGCCTGAGCATTCTTTTTTTCATGAGCTTTCTGAGCTCATGGGCTGCTATTGTGCAAGGTGATGTGAAAACAATTGAGGGTGAAATGGTGCCTTATGCGGTGGTTCGAGTTGAATCGCTCAATGTGATGACCAGAGCAGACATTACAGGACATTACCAATTAGAGCTGGTCCCTGGTGAATACACGATTACCGCTGAGTACTTTGGTTTTGGAGCGCAAAGTCAAAAGCTAATCGTTAAAAATGAAAAGAAAATCACTCTTCATTTTAAACTAGAAGAAATCTCCACTGAACTTAGCTCTGTCGAAATCTATGCTTATTCAAGAAATGTAGCTAAAGAAGTTATGGAAAAAGCCATTGACGCGGCATCCAGCTTTCGAGAGAAGTACGAAAAGATCGAAATGGACGCGTACGTCAAAACATCTTTGTACAAGTACGGCCCAGATACCACGCGCTACGAGAACAAGGATAGTGTTCCCGAAAATAGACCTTACATCTACATTCAAGATCATTTACAAGAAACGTACTCTCACATTGTATCGGATGGCTCGAATAGATTTAAGCAAGTGATCTCTGGAGTCAAGGATTACTCTAAATACCCCACGAATAATATGGGTATTTCAGTTACTGTCGGTCCGGACTTAGGCGAACACGAAATCATTCCTCAACAATGGATGTATAGTAATACGTATGTATTGAACTCAAATTCTGCCTACCTGGAATATGATTTGAATGAACCTTTACTGGATTTACCTGGGCTTGCTGAAAAGAAATACCTCTCCCCTCTTGCTCCTACAGCTATGCTCAATTACAGATTTGAATTGGCAGGTACGTTTACAAGAGATTCCGTTAAATACTACAGAATTACCGTTTCTCCCTTCTTCAAATCGGAGGCGTTATTCGAAGGAACCATCCATATACAAGAAAACACATGGGCGCTTGTTTATGTAAACCTAGAGGCCACCCCTCGCTCCATGAAATTCTTTAAAAAGTTTCGACTAGAGCAAGAATTAAAAGAAGTAGAACCTTCTGTCTTTTTTCCTCAAAATAGAAAAATTGAATACGAAATCAAAGAAGGAAGAAGCACCTATTTTGGAAGTGTCACAATAGATCATGCCAATATTGACTTCCCAGAATCCTTTCCTGACAAGACTTTTAGCGATGAAACACAGACCTATGAAGAAACAGCCTTCGATGTCGAAGAAGACTATTGGATCAATAAAAGAGCGACTTCTTTCGATACACTTGAAGTAAAATACATCGCTCTTTGTGATAGTCTTCAAGCTAAATATAATTCAGAAGAATATCTCTTCGAGCAAGATTCTAGCTACAACTCTTTGCGTTTTCTTGATTTCATTCTCTACGGAATCGGATATAGAAATCGAGTTCAAAACTATCAATTCTACATCTATCCTCTCATCATGCAGGTCAATCCTGTGGGGATTGGTGGTTACCGCCATAGAATAGGAGGATCATTCGAAAAGGAGTTCGCTAATGCCTACACTCTAGAGACCACCTCAGAGCTTGACTATGGCTTTAGAAACCGAGATATTCGGGGGAAAATGGGTGTTGGACTTACTTACATTCCAAAGAAATTCGTTCGAACGTTCGTTCGGTTTGGAGATTACTATGACATGATCAATAGTTACGCGTCACTTGGTTCTATCTTTAGTAGAAGTAACTACGTGCGTACACAAAGTATAAGCGTGGCCCAACGCATGGAGGTCATCAACGGACTCTTTGCCGAACTTTCATTTGAATTCTCTGATCAAAAACCTATTTCCAATCTTGCTCAAGACCTTTGGTCGGCAAGAATATTTGGAGAACTTAACGCTCCACTTGATTTCGACCGCTATTTTAAATCTGAAATTAGACTTGATTTAAAATATAGATTTAAACAGAAATATATAATTAAGAAAAATAAGAAAATAATTCTTGGTACTAAATATCCAGAAATAGGAATGGTTTATCGAAAGGGAATTCCTGGACTATTTAAAAGTGAGGTGAATTTTGATTACATAGAATTTAGCGCAACGCATGATGTAGAGCTTGGTAGATGGGGAACAGCTGAATGGTCGTTCTTGATGGGATCGTTTATCAATAAAAGAAATCTAAGAATACTCGAACACCGATTTTTCAGAGGATCAGATTTTTTCTTTTTCAGCGACCCTCTCAGATCTTTTCAATTGTTAGGACCAACATTATCGACTCCCAATCCATTTATTCGAGCCAATTATTTTCATCATTTAAATGGAATTTTACTCAATAAAATCCCACTTATTAGTCGATTAAAACTAACAGAAGCGGTGGGCGCAGGATTCTTGTCTATACCCGACCAACAATTTAATCATGCTGAAGTATATGTTGGCTTAGAAAGAATAGTCCGAATCAGAAAAGAGCTTTTCCGATTCGGAATATTCGGTGCAACTAGTGATTCAAGCATCGAAAATATTCGTCTTGAATTCAAGTTGGGAGTCAATTTCTATAATAGCTTCACTAAAAAATGGAGCTATTAATTGAAAATATATCTCAATGATTCTTCAAAAGGAATCGGATCTTTACCCGTCAATTCCTTCACACCGTTGGTTACCACATTAGTGTAACCAGCTCTAATCATACCATACACTTCGTTCATGTAATCACCCACAAAAGCAGGAGCTCCTGCTTGGATAAGCGTATTCTTATACTCTTCCGGTGTTGGATTAGGCGAGCTTATTTTTTTACCAAGAATATTTGAAAGTAGATCAGCCGCATCACTGTAGCTATATAATGCAGAGCCTGTAATATCCACAGAGATTCCCCACTTCTCATCACTTGTCAAGACGGCAGCAGCTGAAGATGCGATATCACGTGCATCAATAAATGATACCTTACCATCTCCCCCACTTGCATACACGATACCGAAGCGTTCGATATTGTCTCCTTCGTAGTTTTTGAAATTCTGTGCAAAAAACGTTGGACGAATTACGGAATATGTGAACCCCATATCACTCAACAATTGAATGGCATTGGTGTGAATAGGCATAGATGGAACTTTATCCAAGCCCATTGCTCCCATGTACACTATTTTATTGATGCCTTTTTCTTTCAAGAATTGAAGAAATGGCTTGAATAGTTGATCGAGCTCCATCACCATTGGCGGGCCGATCAAAAACACTCGGTCCACCCCTTCTGTGGCTCCTTCGAAACTAGATGGATCTGTAAAATCAAATCTCACCAAGTTCTTTTCACTCTTTAATTTTTCTGATGCTTTAGCGATATCTCTCACACCGCCTACGAATGACACTTCACCAGCCGATAGATTTCTGTACAACTCTGAACCAACTGTTCCTGTAGTACCTGTAATTAAAATTTTCATACTTTTTCCCTTTATTTTACTTTAATGGTTACTTTTGAGAACTCAAAGCTAAATAGTAACCAATGAAGAAAAAAGAGGGCACACAGAAGGTATCTAGTAACAAGGTTGTAACCATTGACGCCAAGTCGACAAGTGCTGATGAAAAAAAATTTAAAGAAATTTTCAATCTTGCTCGAGAGACAAAGAATCAGTTCTGTCCAGTGAGAGATGTTATAGATCGTATCTCTGATAAATGGAGTGTTCTTTCAATCTTGGCCTTAGGCGCTAACGGTACTATGCGCTTTAACGAAATGCGCAAGTCTATCGGAGATGTTTCTCAGCGCATGCTCACAGTCACTTTGAAAAATTTAGAGAAAGATGGATTTATCCGTCGAAAAGTTTATGCAGAGGTGCCACCCCGAGTGGAATACACTCTCACTCCACTGGGGATTGGTTTATTAGAACAGGTGGATCAACTTTCAAAATGGGCAGTATCCAATGCAGATGCTATTCAAAAAAGCAGAAAGGCAAGCTGATCTATTTTTTCTTCGAAAACTCTACTTCACGAAGCTCGTAATAGAAACGAGTGGTATCGAATTCCAATTTTCTATTTCCTTCCCATACAAGGGTTTTCGTTCCGGCCTCACGTGAAAGTCTGGTTTCCTTGCCTTCAACTATAAGTATTGCTGGCATTACAAAATCCGCTACATCGGTTTTCCAGCGATACTTTAAAATAGTCTTTCCATTTTTCTTTTCTATCTCATATTCCAAAACAGGAGGACTCTTTTTTGTAACATATTGCTCGAATATTTTCGAAAGATTCATCCCTGATTGTTCTGAAAAATAGGCCACTACTTCATCATAATTAGTGGTGCGAATTTTAAATTCTTTATCGCTCATATTTTTAATCATCGCCCACCATTTCTCATCATCATCAACGAGGTGTCGAAGGGTATTCAAGAACAACATTCCTTTCACATACATGTCTGAATTTCCTTCATTGTTGAGGCCGTAAATACCAATCATTGGACTGCTATTACTCACGCTAGACTTCAGAGCATTCACATATTTCATGGCGGTAGCGTAGTCATACATACACTCCACGTAAATCGCTTCTGTATACGTGCAAAAGCTTTCATGAATCCACATATCAGCCAGGTCTTGGGCACTCACACTATTTCCCCACCATTCGTGCCCCGTTTCGTGAATAATGATATAATCGAAGTCCAGATTTTGTCCGCTACGATCCATTCCCATATATCCACGTTTGAATTTATTTCCATACGCTATCGCACCTTGATGTTCCATTCCCAAGTAAGGTGTCTCTACCAGTGCGTAACCATCATTCCAAAAAGGATATTTTCCAAGAAACTTCTCATAGCATGCCAACATAGGCTTCACTTGTTGGAATTGCTTTTTCGCTAAGTCTAAACTCGCAGGTAGAACATAATAATCCAAAGCCAAACGCTCACCGTCTGGAGAAATGTAGGTGTCATCAAAGTGAATGTACTTAGCAATGTTAAGTGTTACGTTGTAATTATTAATTGGATAAGAGACTTTCCAATTGTATGTCGTAGTGCTATCGCTGTGTTGCGTCGCCTTTTCTTCTTGTCCGTTGCAAACTGCATATAAAGATGACGGCACTCGACAATGAATTCGCATACTGTCGGGTTCATCACTGTAAACTTCCTTGGTGGGCCACCACAAACTAGCTCCAATGCCTTGGCATGAAACAGCCACCCATGGATTTCCTTCCTTATCGGTAGACCAAGTAAAACCTCCATCCCACGGAGCCATTTTAGCAATGCGCGGGTTTCCGCTATATGCAACGATTAATTCCGTTTTTTCTCCCTTTAAAATGGTTTTATCAAGATTAATAAACACAGCGTCAAAATCTCTCGTAAAGATTTGCGATCTACCCTCGAGAGTAATGGATTCAATGGTCATATTTTCAAATAAATCCAATTGAATACGATTGGTATTCGAAATCGCTTCGAACAGAATTTTATTAATTCCAGAAATTTTCTGTGATGGAATATCAAGATTTATAGAAAGATCATAATATCGAACATCAAAACATGTGCGCTCTAAACGTTCGCCACCTCGCAACGAATCGCGTCTGCCGAATTGCTCTTGAGCAAAAGTGCTGATAGTTAGTATTGAAAGAAAACAAAGCGTCAATATATTTTTCATGCTCGCAAAATATTTAAAATAAAAATGATAACGATGAACTTTGTGACAAACGGAGGGTTTTATTTACCTAAATGAATCACTAATGAAAACAATTATTATCCTCCTTACCGCCGCACTTCTCGGTCAACCCTACCCAAGCAAAAGCCATACCCCACTGGAACAAGCTACCGAAACTTTTACAAAGAAAGCAGTCAATTGGGTTCCTTTGAAATTATTAAATAATTCTGCCAAGAGTATTCCTTTAGAAATACCAGGCGTGATGAATCCTAACTTAAACCCATTCTCTGAAAGCGGAGTGAGTATTCCGGAAGGTACAGTGGTCTATTTCTTTGTCAAAAAGAAAAAATACCCGCTGGTGACCATTACTAATGGAATGGAAAAAGAGATCATCGTGGATGAGCTTATCAAGAAAAGAAAATTAGAGCTCGGTCTTACCAAGGGAGCATAATACCACATTTGAGGTATTGCCCATGTCTCTAATGAAGCGCACTTTTGTTTCATCATGAAGACAGAACCCAGTCCTTCTGCTAGATTAATTGGCGAATGCCCCTTGAGAGAATTAATATTCTGCAAGGATAAAAAGTGCTGCAAAAATTGGAAGCACGGCAAGCGCTGCAAAAAATGTCCTAAAAAATAGTGTTGTCTTCTTCTTTGACTGTACTTTGCAGTCATGGATATCACCATCAATACTCCGGCGTTACTTTTTCCTGCCATTAGTTTGATCATGCTTGCATACACCAATCGCTTCTTAGCCCTAGCGAATGTTGTCAGAGCACTTCACGACCGTTATAAAAATTCGGACGGTACTACTAATCCTCGAATTCATGCTCAAATAAAAAATCTGAAGTTCCGACTTCGATTGATTAAAAACATGCAAATACTGGGTGTATTAAGCATTCTGGTGGCCATACTCAGTATGTACGAAATCTATGTCAACAATATGACGACCGCTAGATGGATGTTTGCCACCTCTCTTGTGTTATTTATAGCGTCACTTGCGATATCACTCATTGAACTCATTCAAAGTACTAAATCACTCGAAATCGAGCTTAGTGATATGGAAGACATGGAAGATGATAGCATTAAAGACTATTTCAAAAAAATTACGGGTCAATAATAGAAGAAATGAATTCATATAAAAATCTTTATGATCACTTTCTTCTCCTTCAAAAGGCCACTCAGAAAAAAGTACGACAATTTGGATACCTACGTCTCCTCGCTGCACTCCTAGCGATTTTTGGAGCATATGTTCTTTTCAAATTTGGTAATAATCTAGCTTGGCTATCCATCTTAGTTGGCATCGTTTCCTTTATTTTTTTAGTAAAAAAACAAAAAGCGCTTACTTCATTAGAACGATATTATGGCGCTAGAGTATCTATCTGTGCTAAGGAAATACGTTTTCTTGATGGTCAAAAAAACGTCTTTGATGGTGGCGCTTCTTTTCTTACCGAAAATCATAATTACAGTCTAGATCTCGACATCTTTGGGAGCAATAGTTTATTTGGACATTTAAATCGAACACACACCATTCAAGGGGCACAAATACTAGCGGAGTATTTATCAAAAGAATCGGAAATGAGTGTGATCCAGAAAAGACAACTTGCTGTTCAAGAATTGACGCCGCAGTCAGAATGGAGACAACATGTGGAGGCATATGCTCAACTTGTAAATGACACCTCCGAAAATAATCGTTCTATCAAATCATGGATCTCCCTTTCAACGGGATCACTATCGACTGTGCTTCGAATTGCTTCTTTTCTCCTTCCAATTCTTTTAGCGGCTAATATTTCTGCGTACATCCTTACCTCTAACTTTCTTTTTATACGCTTTGCCATTTTTGTATTCCTCCTCCAGTTGAGTGTAGTTGGATTTAAATTAAAAGAAATACTCCAAGAGGTTAGTCTTTTTGATAAAATAAAAGATACCCTGCATCATTATATCCCGCTTTTTGAAGAGCTTGAAAATCATCCTTTTCAGGCAGAAATCCTGCAAGGACTTCAATCAAAATTGAAAGGGAAAAATGATCTGGCCTCACAGAACATTGAAAAACTAAGTATCCTCGTCAATAATTTAAGTTCCATTCAAAACCTCGTCGGCGCTACTATCTTCAATGGTCTGACATGCTATCACCTTCATCAGTACCACACCTACTTGAAGTGGAAAAAAACACATCAAGTAAAATTGAACACATGGCTTGAGGCAATTGCAGAGTGGGAAACCTTACATAGTCTTGCGCAATTCAGTTATAACAATTCTGATTTTGCATATCCTGTTTTCGATGAAAGTACGATTGAGTTTGAAAACATGGCTCATCCGCTTTTGCCCGCCCAGCGCAGGGTTAGTAATTGTATTTCATACAATAAGTCTGGCACCGTTATCCTCACAGGTTCAAATATGTCAGGTAAATCAACCTTTCTCAGGACCATTGGTGTCAATCTAGTCTTAGCCAATTGTGGAAGCGTAGTGGCTGCAACGGCTGCGAAATTTCAGCCCAGACAAATACTTGTCAGCATGCGCCTAGATGATTCTCTTGCTGATAGTCAAAGTTATTTTTTCGCGGAAATAAATAGAATAAAAATGATCGTCGAGAAAATGAATGAGCAGAGCTCGTTCATTATCCTCGACGAAATTTTAAGAGGTACCAACTCTGATGACAAGCGAAATGGAACGATTGAACTGCTTAAGAAGTTAAAAGACCAAAACGCCACAGGTATTATCGCTACTCATGATACTGAGGTGTGTCAACTCACTTTTCAATTCTCCGATTATTTCAGAAATAAATGTTTTGAAGTGGAGATTAAAGAGAATGACCTTTACTTCGATTATGTCTTAAGAGAAGGTATATGTCAAAATAAAAGTGCTACTTTTTTAATGAAAAAAGTGGGAATTATCAGCTAATTCAGAACTAGAATCTAAAGATGGTAGAAAATATTATTCGGTTTTCTACAGTTCTTAAGTCTGCTGTATATCCGGATGGATCACCAATAGGCGCATTCCAACCATTCGGAGATGTTACGCCACCGCTACCCGTAAAATATGGAACATTCATTTCTCTGTGAACAATCTCCAATCCGAAAGTCATATAATCATTTGGCATAAACTGTACTCCTGTGCTTCCATCCCAGCCTTTTAATTGATCGCCTGGGTTTTGAGTGAGTACCCCCGTGCCGGCTGGAAGTAATGCGAGATACCTTCCTGGATTATTTATAAAGCCACCGCCGAAAGTCCAAGCCCATTGCTGCTTGGCTCCAAACCAAAAACGATTGTAAAACATTGCACTGATAAAATGTTGTGCTGGGGTGATTGAATCACCGTTGAAAGGAACCACTCCACCACCATTTTCAAATCCTAAATCTCCTGTCACAGAAAAAGCAGCTTTTGTGATTCCCGATTTTCCTGGACGATTAATATATCTCACCAAAACACTATTGTCTGTGTGAAATCTCATGCGTTCTTTATTGAGAGCGGTATCCCATCCTACATAGCTGCTTGATAGTAAGGACAACCATTCCTTAGGACGCCAATTGGTTTGATATCCCAGACCAGGAGCCTCATTGAACATTCCATAGGTTTGCCATCCATTCACCAACCACAACTCTACTTTCAACTTTGTGGTTGGAAACATTTGAACCCTTGCACCAGTGAAAAACCAAGGTGTATTATCACTCGTGTAGCTGGGCTGATAATTCCAGTTTTCAAAGTTGTTGTAAGATAATAGCCCTACATAAGACTTGAAGATCCCGAAGTCAATATTTACTCCCTTCATTTTATTTAAATGAATACCTGCATAGCCTTCTGTTACGTAGCGGAGAGCATTGTAGAGGTCATATTGACCGCGCAATGGAGTGTTGTCATTTCTAGGAATCCCTGTTGCTCTTGTTCCAAATTGGAGCATTAGTTTACCTCGAGCACCAGACTTTGGTTCAAAGACTTCTCCTCCTGCTTCGATATACGAGAGATTAAATTCATTCGCACGAAAGGTAGCTGTACTTCCTGTTGTAGTATGGTCTATCGGATTATGAAATGAATAATTGTAATTCATATCCATGGTAATTCCTCCAGTAAAATATTTGCTTCTGAGTAAAGATTCTTTTTGTCGGTTGTTTCCTTGTAGCCAAGAAAAATCTCCCCAGGCAAACGGTTCATCAGAAAGAGAGTCATTTTCTTGGGCAATAGACCACAGGCTGCATGCGCTGAGCATTGCAATGATTAAATATTTCATATTAAAATTAATTTTGTTTTCTACACAGATCTATATTTTCAATGGGATGAAAAATGAGCGGAACTTGCTCTATGACCATGTCACTTTTTTCTAAACCAAAAGCCTTCTCATCCTTTACTCCGAGATGCTTTAGCATAAAATAGCTTCGCAATAAAAGACCATCGCTCAAGCTAAAATCATTTTCTACACTCAAGAATTTCTCAATAATCACAAATTTGAAATCCGGTTCATTGTTGTATTTCGTCGAACCGTCAGGACGTATATGAAGATTCAATTCTTTCTGCTGAACGAGATCTTGTACAATTCTTTTAAAATACAATTCCGTTCTTGGTTGAATTCTGAATCCAATATTGATATTGACTTTGATCACTTTATCATCTAACAGCTCTGTCACATCATAATCCAAGGTATATGGATGCTCGGTTCTGTTGAGGTGAACAAACCAATACACATCCGCTCTTTTAGGCTTTTTAGAAAAAATTGATTTGATAATTTTCTCCTCGATTTCATGTCTTCTATCTGCTTTGGTTAAATAAATCAAGTGAGTAGAAAACTTAGGAATCGAATCATCTTCACTTAGCTCTTTTATCAATCCTACATGCTGGCCTAAATCAGTAAAACGAGTCATTTTATTGGTTGACTTTCTTGCTTTATACCATACATACATGATTAGGAAAATGAATAATTCAAAAAATAGAAACATCCATCTTTCTTTGATTTTTGCTACGTTGGTGATGAAAAATGAAAGTTCTACCACGCTGAAAAGTGTGAGTAATCCAAAGACATAGATTTTATTCCACTTTAATTTATACACCAAGAAGTATCCCAACAAAATAGTGGTCATCATCATAGCAACTGTAATGGAGAAGCCATAAGCCGCTTCCATATGCGTAGAAGATTGGAAGTACACTATCATCGCTACACAGCCTATCCACAAAATAGTATTTACACTGGGAATATAAATCTGACCTTTCATTTCAGTTGGTTGTTTGACTGTTACACGAGGCCAGAAATTCAAGTTGATAGCTTCTGAGATTAATGTATAAGAACCGCTGATCAATGCTTGAGAGGCAATAATGGTCGCACCTGTGGCGATGAGAATTCCAGGTAATAGAAACCATGATGGCATCATTTCAAAGAATGGATTGCGTCCTTCAAGAAAAGGATTGCCTTGTGATAGAAGCCAAGCGCCTTGTCCGAAATAATTCAGTAGTAAACTTATTTTCACAAAAAGCCACGTGTATCTAATATTCGGCCTGCCGCAGTGACCAAGGTCGGAATACAATGCCTCCGCACCTGTGGTGCATAGGAACACCGCACCCAGCAACCAAAATCCTTCAGGATATTCTACCAACAAATTGTAAGCGTATACTGGATTTAATGCCTTTAAAACTCCTGGAGCGTTCACGAGTTGTGACACTCCAACAATTGATAGCATCAAGAACCAAATGACCATGACTGGTCCAAAAAAGCTTCCCACTTTCTGAGTTCCAAATCTTTGAAAGAAAAATAGTAAGCTTAGAATAATGATAACGATTGGAACGGTTGGAATTGATTCTAGACCATTCACTAGTTGCAATCCTTCCACAGCAGAAGCTACAGAAATAGGTGGTGTAATGATTCCATCAGCAAGCAATGTGGTTGCTCCTAGGATGGTTGGTATGACTAATTTTTTACCATAACGTCTGACTAATGCATAGAGAGAAAAAATCCCTCCCTCTCCTTCGTTGTCGGCTTTCAAAGTGAGCCATATATATTTGATACTCGTCTGGAATACAAGTGTCCAAACGATACACGAGAGACCTCCAAGAACAAGTTGTTCAGATATTTCCTTTTCACCAACGATTGCTTTAAGAACATAAAGCGGGCTTGTACCTATGTCGCCGTAAATGATTCCGAGTGCAACAAGCAGCGAGGCTGCGGAAATTTTGGAGGATAATTTAGATGCCATTCTATTAAAATTTTGAACGGCACAAAATTCCTTCTCACGATATCAAGAGAATATTAAAAGATAAATAGTGGTATAAAGATTTTATAAAGAAATCAACCAAACCTGTATCCGACGCCACTTTCAGTAATAATATATTTTGGCGCATTGGGGTTTTCCTCCAACTTCTTTCTGAGCTGGGCCACGTAAACCCGTAAGTATTGAGATTCATTTTGATAACCCACTCCCCAAATTTCTTTGAGTATAAAATGATGGGTCAATACTTTTCCAATATTGGAGGCAAACAGTGAAATCAATTGATATTCCGTTGAAGTCAGTTTCAATATTTCTTGATTCTTCTTTACCAATCTAAGAGAAAGATCAATGGAAATATCACCCACCTCCACGAGACTAGAAGCCTCCTCCGAACTATTGCGTTTGATGGCCGCTCTTACCCGAGCGAGTAGCTCACCTGTTCTGAATGGTTTCGTTAGGTAATCACTTGCACCGTGATCTAACGCCCTGATGATACTTTCTTCATCGCTTTGAACGGATAGCATGATAACAGCTTTGTGATACCAAACCTTCAGGTCTTCTAGAATATCTAGTCCACTTTTGTCAGGCAAACCAATGTCGAGCAATATGAGATCTGGCGGGTGATTGGCTGCTGCAATAAGTCCGTCTTGACCAGATTCGGCTAGTGCTACTTTGTAACCTTGACTTTCCAAAGAAATGGAGAGAAGCTTGCGAATAGCAGGCTCATCATCAATAACAAGAATGCAAGGCTTATTCATTTTTCAACTGATTCAAGAAAGAAGTTTCAGCTGCAAAAGAAATTATAAATCGCGCTCCACCCTCTGTTTTATTTTCGAGATGAATGGTACCATTCATAGCTTCTACGAATCCTTTTGCAATGGACAACCCCAATCCAGTGCCGCCACTCTTCGTTCCTGGTAATCGATAAAATTTTTCAAATACACGCTCGAACTCGTTCTCTGGAAAGCCAGGGCCATTGTCGCCAATGAGAATTTGGAGAATATTATTTTCGCCAATAGTGAATGTAATATTCACCTCATCATTGGTGTAATTTATTGCATTATGTAGCAGGTTATCCAATACTTGAAAGAGTAGTCCTTCATCCAATTTTACAAGCGGCAGCTGTTCGTCAAACTTCCAAGAAAGACGATTTTGATGATGAAGATAGAAGTCTTGTTGCAATAATTGATGCAAGAATTCTTGCAAATCAATCCACTTTTGGCGTGGCTTGACTACCATCGATTCCAGCCTACTCATGTTTAGCAGATTCTCTACCTGACGATTGAGCCTGATTCCGGCGTCTGAAATCTCATGGATCAATTCTGATTTCTGAGTTTCAGAAAATTTCACATCTGATGCTTTCAGCATATCGGTAGCTCCTATGACCGTTGAGATCGGCGTTCTTAATTCATGCGAAAGAGAATTAAATAAGGTACTATACAATCGAAGACTTGCCTCTTTTTCCTCCTTGTCTCTAATTTTCTTTTCTTGTTGTTTGATTTGGTAGGTTAAAACACCATTTACCAATGCAATAAAAAAGTACATGAAAAAAAGGGCATTATCAGCAGGATCTGTGATATGCAGCGTGAATAATGGTGGAATAAAGAAGAAATTCCAGACCAAAGCACTCAAAATGCAAGAAACTAAAACTGCTATTATATCAAATAACAGCGCGAGCACAGAAACGACTCCCAGCAGGACAATAGCAACAACTTTATAATTTTGACCTGAGAGAAATAGGAAACAAAAAACGCTCACCAGGGCGATGGACGCCAAGCTAACCATCAATTGTTTTCCAACGCTCGCTTTTCTTCCAATCATGATCAAAATCCTCTATTATTCGGTCAAATCTATGGCGACCGATTCAGAAAAGGACATTGTGAATCAAAATATTTAATACTGCCGCAACTTTTCACGAAGTATTTTTGTTTCCTCAACTAAACGGCAATAATGCGCTCTCTTATCCTCATTATTAGTACTCTATTCAGTCTCCAAGCGATAGCTCAGCAATTCTGTAACCCAACGGGTAATTTGGTTATATTTTCTAATTATGATGGAGGCATACTGACCATCAATGTAGATGAAGACATTCCAAATCTGGTCATTGGTATCACCACATACGAACCTGCGCAGATTACTATTGCAGGGCCATTTGCAAGCAATGTTGTTGCAGTTGAATACGCTGGTTTTAATTCGAATCAGAATAATAACAACTGCGGTCAAGGGAATCTAGCTACCTCCATTATTGGTGTGCCAGTTAGTATTGTAACTGTGAACCCTCCTCAAAACCCACCTAGTGTTGGATACACTCCAGCGCATGGAAACGGTGCTGGTGACTGGGGCGGTATCATGATTGGAGCGGCGGGTGGTTGCGATACACTTACAGACGCAGGTGGGGTAAATACTCCAGATGAAATTGTGTATTACTTTCAAAATTCTTTAGGCGGTGAACTGTACTATCACAACACGCAATATCAATGTTGGCAAAATGAAACACTCTCCATTTCAGACGGAGGAAACTGCTGTATCGAGCCAGGTGAGCCAGACCCAGGTTGCAATCCTGATGGCAACGTAGTGATATATTCCAATTATGAAGGCGGTGTGCTCAATATCAACGTAGATCAAGATATTCCAAATTTAAAAATTGGTGTGGTGAGCTATGAAGCAAGTCAAATCAATATTACAGGCTCCTTTGCAGGAAATATCACCGAGGTGATTTATGCTGGCTTTGACGCTCCCGGCGGAGGTGGTTGTGGCGCTCCCATTGCCGCCACTGAAGTGAATGGTGTAGATCCCTCCATCGTTTCTATCTACTCTGGAATCAACGGTGATATTGCTATATCACCATATCTCGGAGAGCCGGTCGCACCAGGCTTTCCTGCCCTTGTCAACTGTATCACTGGTGCTGAAGGTGAATGTTCGAGCTCCAATGCTGGAGGAGGAAAATTCATCCCAACAAATTGTCCAATTTTTTCTCAATGAATTTGGCCCAACTTCGAGCCTATATTCTCACTTCACGGACTATAGCTGTTTTACCGGAACTTATGATGTTAGTGCAGGCGGAAATTGTTGCTTGGCAATTCCAACCACTCCTGTGAATCCTATTTTCACTGGTGGGAGCTCTTATAATTTTATTCAAGAAGAAGAAATTAGTTTGTGTGATGGCCCGATCACCATTGATCTTTCATTCTATGAAGTATTGTTTCAACCTCCTACATATCCTGGTTATGTGTGGAGCGATGGTACTACTGGACCAGTCATCAATATTACTCAGCCTGGCACATATAGCTTCACCGTTGGAGACTACTGTCACTTTGAAGAGTCTACGTACTTAACTGATACAGTAGTGGTAACTGCTTGTTGTGTGCAACCTGAGCCTCCAGTTATTTCGGGCACCACTACTTATTGTATAAACGACAATATCTCCCCTCTCAACGCTACTGCTGCAGTTGCCGGCAACTTTGCTTGGTACAGCAATCTTGCATTAACGAATATTCTTTCCACAACAGCCCAATTTACTCCAACTGAAATCGCTGGTACAACCACCTATTATGCAACTGTTGAATTAGACGGATGCGAAAGCGAGCCTTCACCAATTGATGTAGTTTTCAATGCTAGCCCTACCGTCAATATTTCAACCACAAGCGGACTTGATTTTTGTGAAGGAAGTAGCACCACATTATCATCTACGGCTGTAGGTAATTATGATTGGTCAAATGGGAGTAATAACACGACTATCGATATTACTGTTGCTGGAACCTATGACCTTACTGTGGTAAATGCAAATGGATGCGAAGGCACCGGCAGTATTACCATTAGCACGATTGCGAATCCTATTATTGAAATAGCAGGAACAGACACCATTTGTTTCGGTGAGTCTGTGAGCCTCACGGCAAGTGGAGCAGCGAGCTATGTTTGGAGCACTGGTGAACTTTCAGCTACAATTACTAACTCTCCTGAAATCACAACGACTTACGAAGTGATTGGTGCCGTATCTGAATGCACAGGGCTTGCGAGCTTTGAAGTGGTAGTTATTGTACCAGATACAATAAGTGCTGGACCTGATTTTGAAGTATTACCCGGTGAGCCCTTTGATCTTTTGGTTTCGGGAAACTACGAAACTTACACATGGATCCCTGCAGACTTTTTGGATTGCAGCGACTGTCCTGATCCTTCTGGAACGATTGAATTCCCTGTAACATTTACTGTTTCTACCGAGTCAGAAGAAGGCTGTATTGTAAGCGATGAAGTAATAGTCACTATCGATAATTCATGTGATGACATTTTTGTACCAACGGCTTTTACTCCTGATAATTCAGGACTGAATGATGTTGTTTGTGTAGTGAGCAACTGTCTAGCATCTTACACATTCACGATCTTCGATAGATGGGGAAATGTTGTTTTCGAAAAATCCGATCTCATTTCTTGTTGGGATGGAGGAAAAACGGAATACTACGTTCAAGATGGAGTCTTCAATTGGAGAGTCACAGGTGTGCTCTTCGATGGAAATGTGATTGAAAAATTTGGTCACATCGTTATCTTGAGGTAGGCTTTGCGTAAGGCAATCTCGTAATATGTTTTGTTGTATGGTAACGATCCAAACCACTACATGTCACGGTTTGCGCAGCTTCTAAGTCGACAAATCCATCTTGACCGATCAATTCATTGGGAACAGATACCCATAGTATTTCTCCAACAATGATGCTCGTTCCATTGATTGCCATATCATGTCGTTCTTTAAAAGCACATCCCCATTTAATGATACTTTCCACTACTGATGGAGCTTGGAAATTTTCGAGGTATTCAGGATGTAAACCGCTCGCTTCAAATTCAGAAATATCTTCAGGATAACGGGCCGATGTGTGATGGGCAGCCTCAACAAAATCTGGGGTAATTTGATTGAGTGTAAAAAAGCCCGTTTCAATTATATTTTCAAGCGTATGTCTTCTGGAAACGTCAGGTCGCACCACTAATCCAAACAACGGAGGATTTGCGCCAAGATGAAAAAAGGAACTAAAAATGGCTAAGTTTTCTTGACCAGCAGCACTGCGTGTGCCTACAAGAAGCGTGCTTTTAAATCCACCTAAGCTATTGATGAAGGAGGCGCGATAGCGCTGTTCCATTTCATTTATTTGTTGACGAGTAATGATTGATGCCATAATTTGCAAAGCAATTGCTCCAGAAAAATGTTCATTACCTTCGGCCCCTTATGATGGATTTTACTCAGATAGGAATTTCGTTTTATAATAATTCCCAGTTTTTATTCGCAATTGAAAGTTTTAATAAAGCAATTGAATTAAATCAAGATAATCACAAAACATGGCGTTATATGGCGCTTTGCAATGCGCAGCTACCAAATGCTCAAGTGTTATCTCAATTACATTTTTCTTTAGAAAAAAACTTCAATGACGACGAAACACATGCGACCTTGTCTGGCAGCTATCATGCGCTAAGAGAATTCGATAAGGCCATCGAACACGCTATCATTTCACATGAATTGGCTCCTCTCAATCCTACATATTTTATCAATGTTGTGATCATTCTTCACGACATGAAGAAGTATAAAGAATGTTTGGAATATGCAGAAAAATTCGATCGCGAGTTTGGCCTTCATGAAGTTGCTACATACTATCTAGCCTCCGCTCTTTCGGAGCTGGGACAACAAGAAGAGGCAATACATCACATGATGCGGATGTATAATTATTTTGGAGAAACAGCCATCATCACCAACAATGTTGGATTCTTTTACGCACAAGCAGAGATGTATGTTGAATCCATCAAATGGTCTCGACTTTCCATTGAATTAGAAGAAACATTTGCTTATCCCCACAACAACATTGGATTTTGTGAAATGAAGATGGGAAATCCAATTGAGGGATTAATGCATGTAAATCATAGTTTAGAATTGGACCCTTCCAATGCCTATGCGTATAGAAATAGAGCGTTAATCTATGAAAGTATGGGAAATAATGAAGCCGCGTTAGATGACTGGGCTACTGCAAAAATGCTACATTACGATGAGTTGTACTGAACCTATTCGCAATACGCAAGCATTTCCTTTTTAGCGATGTATCCTAAATCAACAGCCTTCTTATAGTCGGTGCATGCATCGACATCCTTGCCTTGCATATCATTTAACTCACCTCTCATCGCAAACGCAATATCATCCTTGCTGTTATGGGAAATGGCATCATTAAGTGTTTGAAGGGCCGATTCATAATTTTCCATATTCATGTAGATAGATGCTAGTACTCGCAGAGCCAATGATTTTTCTTCATTTGAAATTCTACCGCTTTCAATACTTGTCTTTATATCAGTAATCGCTCCTACTCTATCACCCGTTCTATTTTTCTCAATACCCTCAAATATTTTGAAAGTAAAATTAGCATCAGGGAATTTTTCCTTTGCTTGTTGAATGAGAACTGGAGACTCTTCTTCAAAGGTAATATTCGCTAGAGCTGTCAATTTCCCGAAGTAAGCTGCTTGCGAGTTTCCATCCAATCTGATAGCCTGACCAAATGAGAAAGATGCATCCTCGTAGTGAGTCACCAACATGAATTGATCATTCATTCTGTAGGCATTTTTTGCAAGTTCGAGATGACAATTGCCTCGGAGCACATAGGCTTCCGCATTTTTTTCATCCTCTAAAAGAATCTTATCAATTTCTGAAAGCACCGCCGAAAAGTTTTTTTGATCATAAAAAGCATAGGCATCTTTCAGAACACCCTTGTCTTCATTAGCACATGATGACAAAACAGAAATAGCGAATAATGTGATTATGAATAAAGGAGCGATGGTTGAGCACCACAACATTGGATGCTTTGGGATAGAAATCTTTCGTTCTTTGGAAAACGTTTCCATGTCAATTCATTTTAAGTGACCCAAAAATAACAAAAAAATTGAGTAGACAAGTAAAATTATCCATTCTCGATTTTCGATTCTCAACATTATAGATGAGTCTAGCAATGAGCCAGTAGCCGATAGCCAACAGCCTTTGGCCAACAGTCGCAAGCCAAAATGTTGATATTTCTTTGAAATCCAAATTATTGAGTAAGCGTTGAACCCTAAAAAACAAATAGCTTCATTTTCAATTATTTAGCAAAAGCACAAATATATAAGTGTCGATAAAATGGTTATAAGTATCGATTAATGAGCAAGTTTAAGGGATTACACCTATTTTTTCTTAACGGTTTTTAACTATGTTTGGCCTTATTATCTAAACCTTATGTTAATCAAGAATCACTACCTCGTACTGCTGTGCGCAGTGCTAACACTGAGTGTTGCTTCAAAAGCGCAGTCAGATCAACCAACAGATGGCAAGGCCATCAAGTATCGCAGAAGTTCTCTCCATCTTATTTTAAGTGAGTCAGACAATTTCCCGATGAAGGATACAGTCATTGCTTCTTATCGCAAGGCTCCATTCCCTGACAAGTATAACAATCACGCTGTGGATGTGAACACATTTGTTCCAAGCGAGTATCTTCTAACAGATGCTGAGCGCGATTCATTGGGTATTAAAAAAGCAGGTGCTGGTGCAGATTTAGCAGCAGATCTTACAATGGGTATCTCAGATCCTCTAGCGGATGATATGCCATTCATGCTTCAAAAATTTATGAAAGACAAAAAAGTCGCTCATAAAATGGTAGCAAATTGGTTCATGCGTAATCCTGAAGATGGATCATTCGATATGTCGATGATTGCTGAGCGCGGTTCTTACAATGCATCTGAATTAGATGTAGCTACCGCAAGAGGAAGTGCAAGAGGTCTTGCTTCAGTTGCAGATGCGGGTGTTGAATTAATTCAAAACACATTCGTAGTTGTAAATCGTTTGAACTTCATCAGTAATGAAGTTCCAGCGCGCATCATCCGCGATGCTGCGAAACTTGCTGCTTCCAAAATGCCTGGTCTAGCAGGAGAACTTGCTATTGCAGCTGCTGATCTCACGTACGAAAAAACGAAAGAAGGATATAGTGTATTCGCTACTTCATACCTTTTCCAATTGGAATGGAATGATTCTACTGAAGCTGTTTTCTATAATGACTACTGGGTAAACAAAGGAGATGCAAATGCAGCGGCAAGAGCTGAGGCTTTCTTCACCAATGATCTTTTCAAAATGAAGTACATCGGTTCTGAAAAATCAAAAGCACTTGTTACATTCTCATTAAAGCAACAGCGCACTGAAATTGAATACATCGAAGAAGCGACTGTTCGCGCAGTAGATAACGTATACGGTAAACTTCAAAGAGCTTATGAAGTATTCAAACCAAAAGTTCCACTTTTGACTGGTGAGCCTGTGACGGCTAAAATCGGTATGAAAGAAGGTCTAGAGGGCGGCGAGAAATTTGAAGTACTAGAGCAAACAGTTGATCTTGCTACGGGTGCAACCAAATATGTTCGTGTTGGCACTATTACTGTAGACAAGAAAAAGATTTGGGATAACCGTTATGTAGCGGGCACTACCCCTCCTCCAGCAGCAGTAGAAGCGACAGCTGAGGTAGCACCTGTAGAAGGCGCTCCAGCAGAAGGTGCAGAAACTGCAACAGCAGAAGAATCAGACAAGAAGAAAAAAGGAAAAGAAGAAGAAGCTTCTTCTGATCCAAATTTGGATAGAACTTACTTCAAAGGAGGTAAGAATCTTTACGCAGGAATGTTAATTAGACAAATCAAATAAACCCACAAAATGAAAAATTTCTTTCTTTTATTTTTAGGCCTTTGCCTATCTGTATCAGCTTTTTCACAAGCTAAGAAAAAAGCTGACAAACAAACTGAAGCTTGGCGCTACGAAATCGAAGTACTTTCGACTGGAGCACAAGGTACTTACCAGATCAAGGTTTGGTCGTATTCTAAAAAAGCTAGTGTTGCTTCTGAGCAATCAAAAAAGAATGCTGTTCACGGTATTATCTTCAAAGGCTTTGTAGGTAAGCAAGGTGTTCCAGGTGCTCGTCCTCTTGCTGACAGCCCAAACATTGAAAATGAAAAAGCAGATTTCTTTGAACCATTTTTCGAAGACGGTGGTAAGTACATGAAATTCGTTTCTATGACTACTGACGGAGCAATCGGAGCTGGTGATGTTCAGAAAGTAGGTAAAGAATACAAAGTTGGCGTTGTTGTAAACGTTAACGTAGCTGAACTCCGTAAGGATCTTGAAGCTGCTGGTATCATCAAGAAATTAGGTGCTGGATTCTAATCTATAAAACAATGAGATCAATCATTTTTATTCTTTTCGCTGCAACAGTTATTCTTAGCTCTTGCGGTCAGAAAAACAGCGTATCCGCTAACTACGAACTCAAGACTGAGTGCATGGGCGTTGAGTTAGATGGTTCACAAACTGTAAAGGCATGGGGCAATGGCCGTAACCGCTTTGATGCAGTAGATCAAGCAAAGAAAAATGCCATCAATGATGTTATTTTCAAAGGAGTTCGTGAAGGCAAAGCACAATGCGAAACTCGTCCATTAGTGGGTGAAGTAAACGCTCGTGAAAAGCACCAACAATTCTTCAATGCTTTCTTCGTGGATAAAGGCGAATACGAGAAGTTCATCTCCGTAAAAGATGAGCGTATCGGTGAGAAAATTATTCGTGACCGTTCTAAAGGTCGTGAATCTGTAACTCACGGATTTATCATTCGCATCGATGTTCCAGGTCTTAGATCAAGACTTACAGAAGCGGGTATCATTAAATAAACTATTAAACACCTTATAATTATAATATGAAAAAGTTTTTATTACTAGCTGGTATGGTAGGCTTGTTCCTTGGAGTTCAAGTGAACGCTTCTGCACAAGCTAAAAAACCAACCATCATGGTTGTTCCTTCTGATGCATGGTGCAATCAAAACGGATACATGTTGGAATACGATAACCAAGGACGTAAAGACAAAGTTCCAGATTACTATAGAGCACTTCAAGAAAATACAGACCTTCTTCTTGTAATCAGCAAAATCAATGAGTTGATGGCTGAGAGAGGGTTTCCTTTGAAAAACTTGGAATCTGCAATGAAAACACTTCGTCAAGAAGCAGCTGAAGATGCATTGGCATCAAGCTCTTCAGGAGAAAGTGTTGCTGAAAGCCCAATCGACAAGTTGAAGAAAACTGCAAAAGCAGATATTTGGATGCAGTTAACTTGGACAGTGAATGTTCAAGGTCCAAAGCGTTCAATCACTTTCAACCTTCAAGGTTTGGATGCATACACAGACAAGCAGATTGCAGGTGCTTCTGGTACTGGTGCTCAATCATTCGCTTCTGAAACAGCAGTTCTTCTTGAAGAAGCAGTTCTTGCTCACATCGACAACTTCAACGTGAAACTTCAAGGCCACTTCGAAGATATGTTCACGAATGGTCGTGAAGTAATCTTGAGAATCAAGAGATGGAACTCTATGGATGGTGACTTGGATACTGAATTCGGTGACATGACACTAGGTGAAATCATTGATGCTTGGGTGAATGAAAACACAGTAAATCACAGATACTCTCAAACTGACGCATCTGAAAATATGATGTTGTTCGAACAAGTTAGAATTCCTTTGTTCGATGCAAATCAGAAAGCATTGGATACAAAAGCTTGGGCTCGTCAACTTCAAAAGATGTTGAAAGAAAAGTATCAGATTGAATCAAAACTAGGCATGAAAGGTCTTGGTCAAGCAGTAATCACCGTTGGAGAAAAATAATCACACCATGAAAAAATTAATTCTCGGGATTTTTATCCTTTCTTCTCTTTTCTCTTTTGCACAAAACAACCAAGGCAAGCAAGACGACTCAGGTCGTATTATCTTGAATAGCGTTGTTTCTGATAGAGTGAAGATGCCATCAGAAGCTAAGTCTGTACTTGAAACAAAGCTCAGCCAAATCACTTCTAGCAACGGAATGGGTGGTAGCAATTTGAATCCACGATTCGTTTTGACTCCAAATGTTATCGTTGAAGAAACAGGTATGACGCCTACTGCCCCAGCAATGGTTTATTTAAATCTTTCTGTAGTATTTTATGTAGGTGATGGTATCGATGGAACTTTATTCGCTAACCAAGCTATTTCAGTAAAAGGTGTTGGTGAAACTGAAACAAAGGCTTACATCGCTGCTTTCCGTAACATCAAATCTGCAGATCCTAAGTTGAAGGCGCTTCTTGAAGAAGGTAAAAACAAAATCATCACTTATTATAACACGCAGTGTGACTTCATCATTAAAGAAGCTCAAACGCTTGCTGATCAAAATAAGTTTGATGAAGCAATCTTCAAATTGGTGCAAGTACCAAACGTTTGCAAAGAATGTTTCGATAAATGCAATGAAGCTGTAGCTCCACTTTTCAAGCGTAAAATTGACCGTGAGTGTCAATTGAAACTTGCAGAAGCAAAAGGAATTTGGAACTCTTCAATCTCTTACGAGGGAGGACAAAGAGCTGCTCAAGTTCTAGCTACTATCGAACCACAAGCTGCTTGCTACGGTGAAGTAAAATCACTTTTTGCAGAAATTGAAAAGCGTGTTCGTGAACTTGACAAACGTGAATGGGCTTATACCCTTCGCGAACAAGATCTAGAGTTCGCAGTAGTTGAAGCTGCTCGTGCGGTGGGTGTTGCCTATGGTAACGGTCAACCAAACAGCGTAACTTACAACAACATGATCGCTTGGTGGTAATCACTTTTTGATCTAACAATATTAAAGCGGCCTGATGTTCAGGCCGCTTTTTTTTTACTATTATTGAATATGCATTCAGGAAAAAATTTCAGTCTCTTTCAAGTGATCATGTGGACACGAAGAGACATCCTTTCTCTTCTCCTCATTTCAACGGTCCCAACAGTGTTGTATGTATACACTGGGTGCGATTGGTTGGCCCTTCCCTGGCTTCCGATTGCATTGCTGGGTACTGCAGTGGCATTTGTGGTCGGATTCAAAAATAACGCCTCATACGACCGCATGTGGGAAGCGCGCAAAGCTTGGGGTGGAATTGTCAATACAAGCAGAGCGTGGGGCATCATGGTTCATGATTTTATCCATGGCGGCACATTCTCTGAAAATGAACTTCACCAGGAGAAATTGATTCTTATTCGCAGACATGTGGCTTGGATGACTGCCCTTCGATTTCAATTAAGAGAGGCTAAAAGTTGGGAGGCCGTTTACAAAAAACATAATGCCGAATACAGAGAAAAATATTTTAAGGTAGAAGAACATAATTCAAAGCTTGCTGATACTTTGAAAAATTATCTATCAGAAGAAGAGTTTGAAATGGTGATGAAAAAGGCAAACAAACCAGCGCAAATCATCGCCCTTCAATCACAACACCTTAGAAAACTTCAAAAAGAAAACTGTATCGATGATTTCCGACATATGGAATTGGAGAAAGTACTCGTAGAGCTTTTAAATCAGCAAGGTGTTTCTGAGAGAATCAAGAACTTCCCCTACCCTCGTCAATTTGCCACATTGAATTTATATTTCATTCGCATCTTCATCATTCTTGTTCCACTAGGTATGCTTCAAGAATTTCAAAAGTTAGGAGAAAATATGATTTGGTTATCCATTCCATTTAGTGCGTTGTCATCATGGATTTTTACGACGATGGAAAAAATTGGAGAGTCCACAGAATCACCTTTTGAAGGAAGCGCCAATGACGTGCCAATCACCGCCATGAGCCGAGCGATTGAAATTGATCTCCTTGAAATGTTTGATCAACGAGACATCCCAGAACCAAAAAAGTCAATGAATGATATCTTGGTTTAAGAACGTCTTTATTCCTGCACTATAAAATTTACTGAACTGGAGGCCTCTGCTGAAAAATAGCCCAATGCGCCATTACTAATATTCGTAATAGGATTCGCAGGGGCTGCGGTCTGTTCTGAAACGTTTTGACTCAAAGCGAAAAAATAATCATAAGTCGCACGATCAATTGCGCGCAGCTCAATATCTATGGTATCTCCAATGGCAACATCATTCTCACCATCTCCTAAAATTGAAGTATTGATTGTACCATCTGAAAACGTGTCGTCCTGAAGAAAAATCGACTCGACTACTTCGCCATTGATCCACAACTTGAAGCGATAATTATTTGACTCTTCTGCTGGATCAAGAAAGACAACATTCGGGAAATATTGATCTGCAAAGAATTCTTCCACAAAATAATCAATGATACCTACCTCGGTAGGCATCGTGCTTGATGCTTCATAAGTATTGCCTTCTGCAATGACACTTAATTGATAGCTCGCCCCAGAATGCCCTATTAAATTATTGTTAGAATAGCGACCTGCGCTTTCTTCTACTAAATTATAGGTGGTCACTAAACCATTAAAAGTCTCCTCTACCACCACGGTAGCGCCGCTTACAGTAGGATAAACGCTAGACTCATCAAATGGAATACTCTTAGTAAGTTTCACAAATGATTTTCCTTCTTGATTTGAAACAATGCCTTCGATGACAATTTTTTGTTCCGCTTCGTTCAAATCAATATCAATTTCCTTTTCACAACTGATTAGTGAAATAGAAAATATGGAGATTAAAAAGAATATTTTTCTCATTTTACTTGAATAAAAAATTATATGTCACTGAAGGAACCCATCTGAATAAAGTGGTTTGATATGCTGATGTTCTTGTTGGATCATCATCATTATCTCTAAAGCTTATGAAATAGGCATTCTCTCTTCCGTACGCATTGTAAAGTGAGAAATTCCAGTTGCTCTCAAAGTTTTCTTTTTTCTTATTATAAAGCGTTACGGAAAGATCAAGTCGATGATATGCCGGCATACGATATCCATTGCGCTCGGTGTACACCAAATAATTTTGTCCATCAATAGAATACTTGCCACTAGGAAAAGTAACAGCATTACCAGTATAATAGATCCAACTCGCACTCATACTTACTCGTTCACTCAAATCATAGACTCCTACAACGGTTAGCTCATGTGTTCTATCTTGTCTTGCCACATACCACTCGTTGTTATTGATTCCGTCAATTTGTTTTTCTGTGCGACTAAGGGTATAGCCTATCCATCCTGTCAATTTACCCTTCTTCTTTTTAATCAGAAATTCTGCTCCATATGCTCTACCTTGGCCATATAGCAATTCTCCCTCCACCAATTCATTTGCTTGTGTTGAAGCACCATCCCGATAGTCAATCTGATTTTGCATGTCCTTGTAATAGGTTTCAATGCTAATTTCAAATTGATTATTTCTGATATTTTTAAATACTCCTAATCCCACTTGATCCGCTATTTGAGGCTTCACATTTTGACTACTTGGAATCCATAAATCCGTTGGATTACTTGCTGTGGAATTTGAAATCAAATGAAGGAACTGTGAACTTCTTGTATAACCCGCTTTAATCGATGTTGATTCATTGACCACATAACTCATAGAAAGTCGAGGTTCGGGCACAACATATGTTTTCACAATATCGTTTCGATTGTAAAATAGCGTATCAGTTATATCCCCTTCAGGACTGTAATTATAAAACTCGCCATCTCCACCTAAAAGATTAAATGTGCTCAATCTCACCCCATAACTAAGATTAATATTTTGTGTAAGTTTTGATTCACCGGCAACAAACGCAGCGTTTTCCAAAGCATACTTCTTTTGAAAATCACCGCTATCATCGATGCCTGAAGAGTCATTCGCATCAATTTCACCTGGAGTTATGGTGTGGTGTACAAGGTTGAAACCTGCCTTAAAGGAATGCTTCGGAGAAGCAAAGAATTGCCATTCTTGCTTTAAATTGAAATCTCTGATTCGCGATAAAATGTCAAGATCCAAAGTTGATGTGCTTAGTCCGATATTATAGCTGTAATTACTATAAATGAATGATGTATTTGAAAACCACTTTTCATTAATGATATGATTCCATCTCAATGTAGCAGTTGTATTACCCCAATCGAGACCGAAGGTCTCAGCAATTCCTAGTTTATCTCTTCCGTCGTATGCGGAAAGATAAACTCTGTTCTTATCATTTAATTGATAGTTTGCCTTTAAGTTTAGATCGTAGAAATAAAGTTGAGAACTATTCAAGTCTTCATTATTTGAAGCCCTTAAGAATACGTCCGCATAGGTTCGACGTCCCGTAAGCAATATCGAACCTTTGTTTTTCTTGATAGGGCCTTCCACATTTAATCTAGACGAGATAAGACCTATGCCTCCGCCTACTTTCCATTGTTGAGCGTTTCCATCATTCATTTTAATATCCAGTACCGAGGAAATACGACCGCCATATTGCGCTGGCATGGTTCCTTTATACAGCACAGCATCTTTAATAGCGTCTGAATTAAAGGTGGAGAAAAATCCAAGTAAGTGTGATGCATTATACACCAATGCTTCATCCAACAAAATAAGATTCTGATCTGCTGTACCACCTCTAACGAAGTAACCACTGTTTCCTTCTCCTGCAGACTTTACACCTGGCATCAATTGAATAGACTTTAAAATATCTTTTTCTCCAAATAGAACGGGTAGTCTATTTACTTCTTGAATGTCTAATTTCTCCATGCCCATCTGGGACTTTGTCACATTATCATTCTCTTTGGTAGCTGTAATTTCTATTTCTTTTAATTCTGAAAGCGCACTTTCAAGATTTACATTGAGCACCTGATTTTTATCTAATACTACCTTCAAAGAGATTACTTGGTATCCAGGGTAACGAACCACCAGCGTATAGCTTCCTTTCGGCAAGGTCAAGGAGTAAAATCCATAGTCATTCGTTAATACTCCAGTTCCTGGAATCTCAGTCACCGCGATTGGTGCGCCTAGCATAGTTTCACCAGATGAAGCGTCTTTCACAACTCCACTGACAGTAAACTTGTCTTGAGAGAGCAGCATCGCTGGTGTCATCAAAATAATAAAGAACAAGAAAAATCTATTCATTGTAATAATCATTAATGGCGGATTCATCGGTCCTTCTAGGATTCAACATTTAATTTTAACCTCTACATATACTAGTAACTACCAACTATATACTTACATGTCTCCTAAAAGGGAAAGTTCATCAACTTTCAAGACCGATGATCCGGAGCAAAGATGAAATGGTTACAGGTACAGAAATCGAAATTGTAGATGAGTGGTCAAAATGTGCAGATGAGTTGTCAAAAACAAAAAAGGCCTTCGTTTCCGAAGGCCTTTTTTTCCAATTCAACAATTATCGCAACATCAATGCTGGTTGCATGATGGTGTGATTCTCCGTGGTTAGCTTGAAGAAATACATCGCATTCTCCACACTCGGTGCTTTCACTGTCACCTCGTATGTCTTATCCCCTTCAGCAAATCCGTTATATACATTTCTAATCATTTGACCAGATGCGTCATATAAATCAATCATAACATCATTAGTGCTTGGCACTGTAAATTTCAGAGTGAAATTTTGATCAACAGTGTGGTTAACTTTTAATGTTGGTTGTTCTACTACAATGCTTTGACTTGCTACAGTCGCTGCATTTACATAAATCATTTGTATATGCGATTGAGTATTACCTGCGCAGTCCACAGCAGTCCATGTGCGTTCAATAATTTGTTCTTCACAGCAATTGTTCTCCGCAAAGAAGTCGCCATGTCCGCTTACGGTAGTTCCATTTACTGTTCCATTGTAATAAATCCAACCACTCATTCCATATTCAGTATTTCTATTATTTGCAGCAACACCTACTTGGAAGCCATAGTAATAAGTTAACGGCGCATGTGTGATTTGTAGAACAGAGCCTGCAAGTGTTCCGGCACCGATCAATTGTGAACTTGGGTCTAATTCATAGTAATCCCAATTCAAATAATTGTCACCAGCAATATTGAAATCATCTTTGTAGCTTCTTCCTTGAGCACTCCACTCCGTCCAGTTTTTCTTATTGTTCAAATGGAAATCAATAATCCATCTTTGATCTGGATTGGTCGAATTTTGAACTTCTCCAGTAATATGAGCAGTTCCAAGCGCTTCATTGATAGTCAATGCTCCATTGTTTGGGGTGAAAATATAATTCACACTCAACCCTTGAATGCCAGGAAGCCACAACGCCATATCTCCAAAGAAAGCCTCAGCTGTAGTGAGAACACATGTTGAAGTTTCAGTATTTACCGATTGAACACTCTCTTCAAAAATCACGGCAACAGCCCCTTGGCAGGCATCATCAGCAGTGAGAATGGCAGCCTCTGGAATATTCTCACATGTCACATATAAATCTTGTGGAAAATCCGAAAGTATAGGTGCTGTCGTATCAAGCTTTTCAATGATTTGAATGGCTGAAACTTCATTGCCACATAAGTCAGTTGCTGTATAAACTCTTGTTAAGATTTCTGAGCAATCGATGACTTCTACTGTCTCATTTATTTCTACTTCTAACAAACCTGCGCAATCATCTTCAGCAGTTACATCATACAATGGCCATTCTTCGCCACAATTGATGATTGTATTGCCTGGAACATTATTCAGAATAGGTGCGACATCATCAAGTACTTGGATATTCTGTACAAAGGTTCCTGTGTTACCACAAGCATCTACTGCACTATATGTTCTACGAACGATATAAGGACAACCTCCTGTCAATACTTGCTCTGTCATTGAAATAGCAACAGCGCTGCAATTATCCACGGCATTCACTTCTATAGGAGCAGGAATATTTCCGCAGCTTACAGTTACTTCAGCTGGAGGCGTTCTAGTAAACCATGGTGCTACAGTGTCACTAATGTTTATGCGCTGCGTTGCTGTTGACGAGTTGCCGCAAGCATCAGTAGCCACCCAATTTCTATGAAGTATACTTCCACACGATGTAGACTCTTCGAACTCATAATAGAATGATTCAAGAATTTCTGTGCAATTGTCAGATGCCGTTGGATTGGCTAACTCTGGAAGAACATCAGAACAATTAATAGTCACATCTGCTGGCACTCCAGTCCATGAAGGAGCGATATTATCATTTACATAAATATTCTGAGTTGCCAAACGCTCATTACCACAAGCATCCACTGCTCTCCAGACACGCGTCACTTGAAATCCACATCCTTCACCAGTGGTGGTTTCTGTAAAAGTAACATCCACTTGACCAGAGCAATTATCATTTGCTGTGACCGTTGGAACAACTGGTAATTCAGGACATGATAGTGTAACACTTGGTGGAACACCTACGAGCACAGGTGCAACATTATCTGCAATGGTCACCACTTGTGTAGCTATAGCCATATTTCCACATGCATCATAAGCTCTCCATGTTCTTGTGATGATTTGCTGACAAGGAGTTCCTGAAATTTCTACTGTAAGAATCGGTACAATTCCATTCGTGCAATTGTCCACTACCACAGGATTCTGTGGAGCTGGGGGATTGCCACAAGCCAAACTGAAAGAAGCAGGAACGAATGTGAATACCGGTGCTTGGTTGTCTACAACGTGAATCAATTGTTGCACTTGGCTCACATTACCACATGCATCAGAAGCAGTCCAGGTTCTTTGAATGTCATAAGCGCATCCCGTACCAATGGTCTCATCTACAAAATTTGTTTCCACGAAACCGCAAGCATCGATTGCTTCAATCGTAAGGTTGGGTAACTGATTGCAAGATAAAGTAACCTCACTAACAGGAGTAATTATAGGAGCAGCGTCATCTACTAGCTCAATGATTTGTTCATGAATGGTAGTATTACCACAATCGTCAAACGCGCTCCAGATGCGAGTAATAATTACACTACATCCCACATTCTCTGTTGACTCAGAAAAATAAACTTGAATATTTGTAGAGCAATTATCAGTGGCTGTAATAATTGGAATTTCAATATTCTCACCACAGACTCCCATATAATTCTCTGGATAGATACTAAGCACAGGATTCACATCATCAATGAATGTAAGCACTTGAGTTGCTAAAGAAACATTGCCGCAAACATCCGTTGCTGTAAATGTTCTGATGATTTGTTGGCATGCACCATTGCTCGATTGATATTGATCTGTAAAAGTGACAAATGCTTGTCCACAATTATCCGTTGCAGAAGCATTAACAATAGGAGTTTCGCTTCCACAATACAATGTCACATCTTCAGGGATGTATGTGAATACGGGCGATGTGTCATCTGATATTTGAATGACTTGTGTGAATGTTTCACTATTCCCGCAAGCATCTATAGCGGTCCAAGTGCGAATGATTGTTTGATTGCAAGCATTGCCTTGAGATTCTTCTGTATATTCAATTTCCACATCGCTACAATTATCTGTGATCACAGGTTCATCGCTCGGAATTTCACTACCACACGGCAGAGCCACAAATAATTCAAGGCCACTAATACTTGGTGCTTGATTATCTACAACAGTAATATACTGCGTAAATGTTGAGATGTTTCCGCAAGCATCAACGGCTGTATAAACTCGCTCAATGGTTGGCAGACATCCACCACTAAATTCACTCTCCGTGAATGTAATATTCACACCACTGCTGGAACAGTTATCAGTTGCAGTGATGGGAGTAATTTCCTGATCACATGAAATGGTAACCTGAATTGGTGCATCATCAAATACCGGAGCAGTCGTATCTTCAAATATGATTGTAGCAATCTGAGTGGTGCTATTTCCACATGCATCTGTTGCTATAATAGTGTAATAATCTACGCTGGCACAGTCGCTTGTTCCATTAGGAAGACTGCCTACAGTTTCATTCAATTCAGGACATTCTACAAATCCATTATTGATGGAACCATCCACATAATTTTCATTGATGGATGATAGTACTTGATTAATTTGAGAAAAGCTGAAGTTCGTATAGCATCCTCCTATGACTTCATTCGCGATCGTAACGATTTGTGATACTGTGTATCCTTGAAAATCTCCTGAAACAATTACTAAATCTCCCAACCAAGCATCAGAAGAACCAAATGAAGGGAAAGTTAAATCGAATTGAAGCGAAATAGTGAGCGCTACTAATTGTCCTGCAAGAACATTACTGTAGGTTCCACCTGGGTTCACCAAACTTCCGTTTGGAAGTGCACTTGGAGTTGATCCGCTGGGTAAAAACGCAGTGACTGCGCTTGCTGAATTTAAAACGAGCGTATTCTCACAGCCGATAGTTAAACCTGAAGGAAAAGCAGTTGCAAAGTTGGCATGCAAGTATGCGCCAGGATTATTGCCATTTGGATTTGAGCCCCAACCTCCTTGTGTCTGCGTTCTGAAACCATCAATATTACAATCTGTTGGGTTGTTTGGATTTGAAATTTCTGTCGTTGTTATAACCACATCAGTACTGCAATCTGTCCATTGAATATTAAATGAAGATGCGTCTTCACAATTATTCGATATGATATTTTCTACACTGAGAATTGGCGAAATATTGTCTTCAATTGTAATCGATTGTACGCATATTAAATTAAGATTATTGCAATCAATAAACTGCCAAGTTCTATTGATTATCAGGGGACAACTTGGGGATACAATTTGGTCTGTATAACCTATCAATGTATATCCTCCATTGAAAATAGGAGCGCCTGTATTGGAGGGATCTATTGACTGTCCGCATTCTCCAAAGAAGTCAGCGGGACATTGGTATCCGAGGCATCCGATAGGTTCCCCACCACCATCGCCATTGTCATCACCCCCATTATTGCCATCACCATCGCTATCATCACCATTGTCATCAGTTGCATCATCGTCTTCTTCCTCGTCGTTTTCTTCGCCATTTCCGTCATCATCATTGTCTCCTTCATCATCTCCTCCACCATTCTCTCCATCTCCGTCATTGTCATCTTCCTCTTGGTCATCGTTGTCGCCATCATTATTCTCTTCATCGTCTTCTGATTCGTCTCCATTTTCCCCTCCGTTGTTATCATCATTATCTATATCATCATCTTCTTCTCCGTCATCATCTCCGTCATCATCTCCGTCATCATCTCCATCGTCGTCTCCATCGTCATTGTCATCATCGTCGTGATCATTGCCACCAGAACAATTGCCGCCGTTGTCGTTATCATCATCATCTTCTTCTCCGTCATCATCTCCGTCGTCATCTCCATCGTCGTCATTGTCATCATCATCGTGATCATTGCCACCAGAACAATTGCCGCCGTTGCCATTATCATCGTCATCATCCTCGCCGTCATCATCTCCATCGTTGTCATTGTCATCATCATCGTGATCATTGCCACCAGAACAATTGCCGCCGTTGTCGTTGTCATCATCATCTTCTTCTCCGTCATCATCTCCATCGTCGTCTCCATCGTCATCATCCTCGCCGTCATCATCTCCATCGTCATCATTGTCATCATCGTCGTGATCATTGCCACCAGAACAATTGCCGCCGTTGCCATTATCATTATGATTGTTTCCTGAAGAGCAGTTGCCTCCATTCCAGCCCCAATTCCAGGGATTACCCCCGTTGTCATCCTCATCATCATTTCCACATTGACCAGAACGCAGCGAATTGTTGCTCGAGTCTCGCTCAGCAGAAAGAATTGACAATTCCCTTCTCAGAAAAGATCCTGGAAAAGCATTATTGTTAGTACTTGTTGTTTGGGCAGAGCTTTCGATACTGAGGGAGGTCAGTACGAGAAAAAAGAAAAAGTAAATTTTACTCATGGCACAGGTTTTTTGGTTTCCATTCTTACTAGAAGAGGGAATTAGACAAACCTTAATGCAATCATTTATGGTAAAGGGTAGGGATAGATCTAGAACGGGATGGGTATTTCTATGGTTTCAAAATGGCTCTCGATTTCGGCACAAACCTAAATAAGCAAGACCAAGACGTTTTTTTTCGTTATAAAAATGCTAAAATTCGACTTTTCACATTCCATTAAGACTTGTACATTGATCATGGCTTAAATTCGTCCCAACTATAAAATCAATTATGAAACAATACTTACCACTCATAGCACGGATCGTCGTATCGCTGCTATTCATAGTATCTGCTGTCTCGAAAATGTTTCCGCTTTGGATGTTCGAGAAACAAATCATTGATCTCGGATTTGCAGATTGGCAAACCGCTCCCTACTTCGCACGATTTATCATCGGACTTGAATTGGCCATTGGTATTGGCATTATGCAAAAACACTTTTTGCGCACTTTAGTCATTCCTGTGACCGTTCTCCTTCTTGTAGCATTTTGCATCCACCTTTCCTATGAAATATCTCTTCACGGTACAGAAGGCGGCAATTGCGGATGTTTCGGACAATTGATTCCAATGACTCCATTAGAAGCATTGATCAAAAACATCATTACCATTGGAATCATCGCATACATTTTTGTGACCACAAAACAGCATGAGAAAGGAAAAAATAAGTTCCTAATTCCATTTGGAATTGTCGTATTATCAATGATTTTCATGCTTGTTGCTTTCCCAGTTTCTTCGGGAACCACCGAAGATGATACTACACAAGAAGTAGTCATAGAAGACTCAGCAAATCCGGCTGACTCAACTGGAACAGCTGTAGTTAGCGGTGACACATTAAATACAAATGGATCAACAGTGCCAACTGAAAACCCAGGTCCCGCCGCGGTTAAGAGTAAATTTGCCGAATTCAAAAATATTGGAGGCAAAGCTGTCAATTTAGATGAAGGGAAAAAGATTGTTTGCATGTTTGCTCCAGGATGCGAGCATTGTCAAGCAACAGCTACTGAAATAGCTCAAATCGCTAAGTCAATGTCAGTCCCAGACGTCTATATTTTATTCATGGATGAAGAAGTAGAACGTATCCCTGATTTCTTGTCTACTTCAAAATTGAAAGCAAAACATAAAGTACTTGATATCCCTAAATTTTGGACTTTGATGGGTAATGACGACACTCCAGCAGTATTCTACCTATGGAATGGCAACATCCAATATTCATGTCAAGGAACAGCTGAAAACGCGTTTGATGCAACGAAGTTTAAAGCAGCTTTGAAAAAGTAATCTACTTATTGTATAAAATACAAAAAGTCCCTCTTCGGAGGGACTTTTTTATTCTTTATTGATTCGCTTATTGTTTTATCACCGTTGGACCTGGATCATTATTGACTTCTGGCAATGTTTGTAGATAAGCATAGATTGCTTTCAAATCATTATCCGAAAACTTCTGAAATGGTTCCCATGGCATTTCGCTTCCTGGTATGATTCGCCCCGCTCTCATGCGTTTGATAAATTGATCTTGCGACCAACTAGCTATACGTCCAGTTCCTTCATGTGGAGTGAGATTCGGAGTCACACAAATAATTCCAGGAGTGGTTGAAGATGGCATAGCAAAACCTCCCGCATAATACTCCCCTACATAAGCACCTGTTTTCAAATCTCTGTTTGTATGACAGCCACGACAATTTGCAACGTAATTAGCCAGATACTCCCCATATTTTGCAGTCGTGTCTGCTTTTACAGACTTCGGAACTTCACCTCCTTCTGGTCCCACAGGCTCCATTACAAAAGCATAGATTGCTTTCCCCATCGCATTCCAATCATTGGGTGGAGTTACTTTCTCAATAGCTGGTTGTTGTCTTAGATAGGATAAAATCGCAATGATATCCTCATCACTTGTATTGTGGAATGGCATCATATCGAGCAGTGCTCTTCCGTCAGCACCAACACCATAGCGCAGTGCGCGTGCAATTTCAGGATCCGTCCATTTACCTATACCTGTAGCGTGAGGGGTCAAATTAGGAGTAATTATAGTTCCAATAGGTAGGTTGAATACAAACCCGCCTTCAAGCGGCACTTCTTCGCCTGCTGCGATTCTATCCCAGTTTTCTACCGGATTATGACAATGGCTGCAATGTGCAGGGCCATTGACCAAATAATTTCCTCTAGCAATGATTGTACTGTCGGTGCTGGCATGAAGATCCGGATATGGAGCATCATAAGTTTTACTCTGTCGCACATAAATAAGTGCAATCACAACCACCACAAGTGTAAGCAAGGACAAGACTGTCCATTTCAGGATTTTCTTCAGTGTTTTCATCAGTTATTGGTAAAAGGGTTAAGGGTTTAGAGTTGGGGGTTTGGGGTTGGGGGTTGGGGGAAATTTCGAACTAAGAACCAAGAACCAAGAACTAGGAACAAAGAACCAAGAACCAAGAACCAAGAACCAAGAACCAAGAACTAAGAACCAAGCACTACGACCCCGAAACGATTGAGAATGCTACGCCGGTTTCGAAATAGGGATTGCTTGCACCTTTGAGTCCTGGCAAAGTGCCTGCTGCTGCATGGAAAGAGAATCCACCATTGACGGGAATAAACTTCCATCCAACTTCAAATCCGATAGGCGACATATCGTTAAATTCATTGACATCATACTTTGCATATGCGGGTATAGATGAACCATTAAACGTCGTGTCATACGCGTAAACCTCATCAAAACGCTGTTGGATTGCAATCAACACATTCGCATAAAAATAATTTCCTGACATACGCTCTTGGTTATAGTTGGCACTTGATTCTGTCTGGAAATTCACCGAACGATTGAATGCCCAGCCTAAACGAAGGTGCGTGTAGTTGAGATAAGATGATTGATCCACCGCGTCAATTTCTCCTTCCTCCAATGAGAATTTATCTCCTTGCAAATGATACCACGTTGTTCCTTTTGCAAGACCAAAATTTAATCCCGATCTCCACAATACCTTGTGCGCTCCATCCTTGGTAAACTTCTTTTTATTTGAATAACCAAGTATCACTTTTGAATTATTCGTTTTCTCTTTAGAAGTAATAAAATAGATCGCCTCCGCTCTCACATAATTTGAAGGAGTAGGCTTGTAAATGGATTGAACAAAATTGCCTTCCACAGCATCTCCACTTTCAACTGAATTGGGAGATTGACGATCCAAGAGATTTATGCTTGCTGTGGCACTCATAAACCATTTTTCACTGTACTGCCAATCCACTCCAAACTGTGTAGTGAGATAAGATGTGTTGTGAGCTCCATAAGAAATACCAATGCCTGGAAGTCTCCAATGAACGAATGGCAATTTTGGATCATCTGTCAACACTCTAAATGTAGCGGTATTGAGGTCTACTCCAGTTGAATCTTGCGCTAGTGCAATGCTACTTGAACCAATAGCCAAAGCACAAAGAATGGTCTTTAATTTCATGTTCTTAGTGATTTAGATTTGGTTTACAAAAAGGTTTACAGTTGCATTTGTTGCACCATTGATATCATCGAGTATGACACCACAAGCCTTGACTGTCCAGCCTTCTGGAGTATTTTGAATAGCAACAGTACCCGAGTTCATCATACTAACGTATCTGTCCACTTGTGTTCCATTAACAGTACGTGTTATTTCCATCATAAAATCAGTTCCTGAAACATCACCGGTTGCGGAAAATGGAAGTGCAGTATATGTTTTTGTTTCGCCAGCTGTAGGAAGATCTCCCACTTTGATGACCATCAATTGCCCACCTGGGAATGTTAGATTGAATTGCTTTGATGCTGTAGCAAATGAACCAGATTCGAAAGTGTAATCAATACCGAAATAGCGCATGAGATTAGGAGTGATGCAGCTAAAATCTGTGAGCTCGCATGGCTTGCAAATTCCACCGCAATCGGTAGCGTGCTCTAGGCCTTGGTCGAATTGATCATTGAAACAAACATCTGCGGCCGCAGTGTAGTCTGACATATCTCGAAGGTTTTCCGATCGGCACCCCCACAGTAAAGAGACCGCCACCGCAGCCCCAAGTAGTTTAATCTTCATAGTTTCATTTATTCGAAGCGAATATAAACCAATTCTTGATTCTCGATTTTCGATTCTTGATTCTTGAAAGTTCGGGACTCGAAATTCGAGATTCGGGATTCGAGAATCGAGAATCGAAAATCGAGAATTTTCACTCCGGCGCGGCGAAGCGAGGTTTTTCGCCGGGGGCTAATCGAGTAAATTTCATGGTGCCATCAGCGCTTTTTACACATTGTACTTTGTTCGCGCTGATAACATATACAGGACCGTCTAGATTGTAGCAAGACTTATACTCCACTACTTTACCATCTGCTTTTACAAATTGAACCAATCGAATATCACCTTTTGCTGTGTATAATGTATCACATTGATAGTAATTCGTGTCAGCTTGTGCAATATGACGAATTGAAGAAATATTCTTTTTATTATTTCCACTAAAAGAAATAAATGAGCACATTGCTAAAACTATGATTATGCCGATGATTGAAGAAATAGCTTTCATAAACTCGTATAGAGATAAATTGTAATCAGTAATAGTGCAGAAAGTAGAATGGCGAAAAAATCAATGCTTCCGCTTCCACTATACTTATCTCCATTTTTCTTAGTCAATTCATAAGCTTTGATCAGAGATAGGCCGGCCGATCCGAAAATCAGAAGCATAAATCCGAAATTGAGAAAAGCAATCGGAGAAGCTATCATTAAAAAAATAGCGTATGCGAGAAATGGATTAGTCGCTTTCTTCGCCCTCTTATTTATTCTTTCCAATTGATAAACAGAGATTCTTTTTTTATCCACCGACTCTCTCACATTCGCATATCCTTGGGGCTTCGGAAACTCGTAATAGTCAATCATGCCATTCGCATAAACAATTTTATCTACTCTCTTTAACTTAAGTCTAAGCGTATCGCTACCCGGATTATTACAATCAAGATACGTCAGCTCAAGACTATCGATTCGAAGAGCTTTGATGATGAATTTTTCATCTTTCACATTGTACAAGGTGTCACATTTGCCAACACCCCCAACACTTTGAGACAATTCAGGAGCTGATTCAACTATAGATTCAGGCAAGACAGAATCTGTTTCAAGTTTATTGAAATGCCCATCAACCGTGGCCTTCTCTGTCCTTTGAGACCAATCGATATAATAGCCCCGTCGATAGTGACGCTTCTGAATAGAGCAACTTGCAAGCAATAAAATTAAACTGAAAAGAAAGAGTGTTCTCAAGCTCGTAATTTTGAAACAGTTGATGCAAGATAGTGAAAGATTCTCGATTCTCGATTCTTGAAAATTCGAGATTCAAAATTCGAAATTCAAAAACGCCTCAACTCTCAAACTTCTCCAAATCCCTAACTCCAAACACTTTCCCCCCATTTCATGGGGGGCTATTACAAGAGGCATGCTACGCATGCTGTCTATTCGATTCCGAATTTCGAATTTCGAATTTCGAATTTTCGAGAATCAAGAATCGAAAATCGAGAATTAAAACGCCTCCCCCGTATACAAGTAGATTCCATTTCCCTCGGGGGTGAGGGCGAAGTCGGCGCGGATGAAAATATCCTTTTTCGGAAATACTAAGAATCGTAATCCCAATCCTGCTGCTGGGTGCCATTGCTTTTCGGCGAGCATGGAGGCCTCGGGAGCCACAGTTCCTATCGACGCAAATGCAACTCCCCCAAATCTCTTGCTGCCTTTGAAAGGCAACCAACGATATTCTACCTGTGTAGAAAAATAATTTTTATCTCTGAATCGACCTGTGTAATATCCTCTACCATGGGAGTCTCCGCCTAATTGAGCAAACTGATTAAACGGCACCTCTCCTCTCATCGATGAACCGATCATCTGAAATGCGAGCACTTGATTTTGTCGAATGGATTTGAATAAACGTAAATCAGCTTGAACGGTATTAAAGCCATACTCACTGCCCCATACATTATCATAATGAATATAAGCGAGCTCTGCAAAGGCTCCTTGTCGCACATTCAATGCATTCTTGCGGTTATCGAAAACAATCCCCGCGCCTAGACCTAAATTCGAGGTGCCATCTGCACCACGAATCATCGTGTGGGGATGTTCTCCTTCATCAGCAAAACTAACATTGTAGAGTCGCTGATAATCGATCTCTAATCCTACAAATAAATCTGTCGCCACTTTTCGAAGCACGCGTTCCTTGATTAATGTATAATCTGCATTGAGTACTGTTTCATCTTCCTTTCGTGCTTCAGGGCCCAATCCATAATAGAACAACGGAAATCGTTGGAACCTCAATCTACCGAGGAAAAACCAATTGTCTTTATCACCATAAATAAAATGATCGAACCATGCGCCATACTGTTGCTTCAGGGTGTAAAAAGTAAATACCTGAATCTCACTTAATCGGTTATTGATATAATCTCCTTTTGCATTGTAGAGATAGAGTCCAGAGAATCCGAGTTCCAAACTCGTTTCCGGACTGTAGGCCACCACAGGATATAGAAGAAACTTTGGCTTCCCTGCGTCCACACTATCATTGAGAAAACGATAGGCATAATTGTAGACCTTTTTTTTAAAGGTCAGGGTGTCGCTTTGGGCTAAAGCTGTGGCATTGGTTATTGTAAAAAATACAAAAAGCAGGATATTCTTCATTGTCAACACTTCAAACAACCACTAGATTCAACGGTTCAATAATAGCAACGAAAAGATGTTTACCCTAACCTCACATCATCTTCAATGCGCGCTTGCGAGATTTGGGGTTGCTCAACATGCGGAGCAACTCTGTAACCTGAGCTTTCTGCTCTTCTAGCGACTGCAACACTTCTTTGGGCTTAGCGTCATATACCCCATAATAGGTCACCCCGATATATCGTAATTTAAAATACTTGCTGTCATGAATCAATTGGTCCTTGGCCATTTTCAACGACTTGATTTTCTTCAGCAATAATCCAATGTGATTTTTGATCTCTTTCGGGTCAGCAGTAAAATCAACCGCTTCAGAGGACTTCGCCCACTCCGATTCTAATCGAAGCAATTCTATTAAGTCTCTCTTTTCATAAGCCACCGTGAGTTTCTTCATGGCTTCTTCCTTCAATGCTCTTACCTTTTCATCGCGCTCTCGATCGGGGTGAATCAACTTCACCAACTTTTTATACAAGGCGCTCAACTCTGGTGTTGCTGCTACTTTCTCTTTTTCAGATTTCTTGAAAAACTCTTCATACTGTCGACCATTACCCTCCTCTTGCGATTCCCTTTCTTGAAAGGCTGCTTTTACTTTTACACGAATCCATTCTTCAAAATCCTGCGGATGCATTGTCAAATCGGCATCTGAAAAATCTACATGAATACCATGCATGGCACACGCCATCTCTGCTTCCTCGAGAATCTCCATCACTATCGCTAACTGATCTTCTGTACTGAGATTCAATTTTTTCTTTTCTTCTTCTTTGAGGATCTTACTAATCTCTTCAATCTTCGCTTGCGCATTTTCAATAGAAGCACTCAATGCCTCACATACTTCATGACTCAATGAATGCGGTGAGCGAAGCACATTCGACGCAAGCTCAGAAATTTTGTAGTAATAATCTCGCTGCATCCCTATTGACTTCTCCTCATCAACAGATGCTTCAAGTAATTTTACAATTTCTACTTGTGTGAAAAATATCTCATCCAAAACGGGCTGACAAACGGATACTAATTTCTCAAAACGAGAATCGAGTCGCGCGCGTTCTTTCTCCAACTCCTTCTCTGTCTTCAGCAGTCGCTTCAAAGCATCAGCATACTTCTTCTGATCCTTCCGAAACTTCTCCTCCTCCCCGTTCCTGATGACTATTTCGTTGTTCATAATGACATTTGTTATTCATTATTCGGAATTCGAAATTCGAAATTCAATATTCGCAATTCGGAATTCGGAATTCAATATTCGCAATTCGCAATTCATTATTCGAAATTTATTATTCATTCACCGCAATTCGCATTGCGAATTTCGAATTTCGAATCTCGAATTTCGAATCTCGAGAATCGAGAATCGAGAATCGAGAATCGAGAATCGTTCTATTCCGGCAGGTTTCTTGACTCCATTTGTTTGATGATATTGAAGACTTCTTGCTCGGTGACGCGTAGTTTATTTTGACAATATTCAATTAAATAGCTGGCGCGCTTTACCTTCTCCGAAAGCACATCTACGCTTACTGATTCGCGTTCGATCTCTTCGGTTATCTTCTTCAACTCTTCGTACGCTGTATTATAATTTTCAGGTTCTTTCATCTCTATTCTTTTTAGATGTGATGGTTGCTTCTAATTCATGTTGATGCGTTTGGATGGAAATAAGATCTCCAATCTCTAGCTTCTGTATATCTGTAATGATCTTCCCTTGTGCACTTACCAGTGCATAGCCTCTTTTCAAAGTATTTTCAGGACTGAGGATGCGGACAATTGCTTCAAAATTAATTAAATTCTTTTGCGCATTTTGAATCAACTGTTGGCTCGATCTTGCGATGGCATCTTGCGACACTCTCAATTGATCACGATTTGATTTGACCAACATCTGTGATCGGTTTGAAATCACATTTTGTTGCTGCACTAATTCCAGATTGCGTTGACTTAACAACCTCAAAGCTCCTCTTTGCAACACGTTATGAAATTCAATTATTTTCTTGGAAAAATCGTTGAGTCCTTGCATGGAGTTCTGAGCTACACTGCTGCGCAATCGCTCCAAATCACTGTTTGCATCTCGCAATAATTGCTGTGTGTTAATAATGATGCGATTCTCAAATTGAATAATCTGTTCCTCAAAATGCCTATTGTGGGCCAAAATAAATTCTGCTGCTTTTGTGGGTGTTTTCATGCTGGTATGCGCCATCATGTCTACAATACTTACATCCTTGTGGTGACCCAGCCCTGTGATAATCGGAATTGGAAACTTTGCAACAGCACGCGAAAGTCCATACTGATCGAAGACGATAAAGTCTGTCTTTGCTCCGCCTCCTCTGATCAAAACGACTGTGTCATATTGCACTTCAGAAGTGTAAATACGCTTCAAACAATCTACAATTTCTCTCCCTGCCATTTCGCCTTGCACAGAAGACTGATAGATATCTACATGAAATTTATATCCAAAATTATTTCGTTGCAGCGTATGTTCGAAGTCCGCATACCCATTAGAATTAGGAGAACCAATCACAGCAATGCGTTGAATCACCCTGCCCCATTCAGCAGATTTATTTTTTGTAAAATACTCTTCGCCTTTTTTCGAAATAAATTCTGCATTCTCTCTTACCAATCGCTCTAACGTTTCTCGGCGCTGGCGTTCCATATTTCCAAGCGTAAATGAAGCATCGACTTCTAGAAGGATAAGCTGCATTCCGTATGCACCAGAAAACTCAACTCTCACTTTTGCGAGCACTTGAATTCCATTGGTAAATACTTGCCCCGTTGTTTCTGTAAATGCTTGAATACTTGCATCTCCAGCGGCCCAAGCGATTCCTTTGACCTTTGCTACAGGATCTGCACTATTCTCATTTTTCTCAATGAATTCAAAATAGTGACGATTGCTCTTGGCATAAAAGGCGTGTCCAGATATCTCTGCCACAATCCAATGCTGCTCTGCCCCGATGGTTTGACGTATCACTCCCTCAATTTTTGCAGTGAGTTCGGATAATTTGATAAAAGAAGGGCTGGACATGCAGCGAAGATATTATCGAAAGTCTAATTTTATTATTTTCACGACCTAAATCTTAGAAGAATTGGAATTATCCTACCAACCAGGTTTACATTTAATTGGAGATATAGAGAGCACAGCGGTGAGCAAAATGCGCGACCACGCAGTATGTCGCACATTCATTGATGAACAAATATCCAAGCATGGTCTTTCGAAAGTTGGCGAAGTATATCATTCATTCGATGGTGCTGGATTCACAGCAACTATCTGTCTTACAGAATCGCATATTTCTATTCACACTTGGCCTGAATTCGGCAAGGTGACTTTTGATGTTTTTCTTTCCAACTTCAAGAAAAATAATAACCACATTACTGAAGCCATCTTCGAAGCGATCAAGAATTACTTCGAATCGACAGTTATTGTAAAAAATACAATAAGTCGATGAGCACGTTCACCTCTTTCTCACCAAAGTCGCATATCACTTGCATAAAGTGCTCGACAGCTATCCCTTTGTTCACTCCTGATTTATCAGAATATGTAGGTTGTGGAAGTTGCGGGGCCTTGCTCGATATCAGAGAACAAAAGCCTAGCATATTCTCGGAAGGCGATATTCCGACGGAAGTGGTGTTTGCACCTGGCGATCAAATCTCCATTGAGGGCATCACTTATTTGGTGCTGGGAGTAAGCGTGAAGCGCCTATATATTCATCAAGTGTATTGGCAGGAGTATATACTCCACCATCCTGATCACCCAAGTGCATCACTCAGTTGCAGCGATGGTCACTGGCACTTTATGCAGGAAACGGAGTTTGTGTTTCCTGGAAAAAATTTTGCAACAATCGACATCAATGGAATCCAATTCAAGCGATTCGCCAATATGACGGTGGATACCATTGCTCAATGGGGTGAATTACATACAGATTCTTTTAAAGATGCTCGTTACAATGAATATATCAGTCCTCCTTATATCGCTAGTAAAGAAGAGTGTTTAGGAGTTACCACGAGCTATTTTGGCCGTTACATCTCCATTACAGAATTAATGGATGGGACAGCAAAAAAACATATTTTCCCCGCTCAGAAAGGAGTGGGCGCGGCTCAACCACAAAAAGAATGGATACATCGCGGTCCACTGGCCGCACTCACCGTGGGTTTTGTGGGACTCATGTTGCTCACTGGTATTTTACTCTGGTCGAGAAATACGGAAATCACTCGATTCAAAATCACCACCCAACTTCAAAAGAGTGATGCAATTACAACTACTTTTTTAGGAGATTCCTTGAACGTTAAAGTGGAAAGCGAAGAAAAACTAATCAAGAAGACCTTTCATATTGATGATAATCATACTGCTGTAGAATTGTACTTCGCTTCTGATGTCAGTAATAATTGGGTGTTCATTTCGGGATATCTTTTGCATCAGCAAACGGGCGAGAAAATTGACTTCTGGAAAGAAGTTCAATTTTATAAAGGTACATCTTCGGATGGCTCTTGGACAGAGGGACAGAATTGGGAGCGTACGGTTATCAATAATTTGAAAGAAGGTGATTATAGCATCGTTTTATCAGGAGAATCAGGCGCTAATAAACCTCCCCAAGATGTCACTGTTGCAGTTAATATCCATCCATCGCTATTCAGTAATCTAATCGTATTGCTGCTAGGAGCACTTGTATTTCCTGTGATTAGTTATTTCCGAACGAGTTCCTTTGAAACTAAACGATGGCTAAACTCTGACCTATGAAACCAAAGATGAACTTCCCTCCGCCGAAGAAAGCGCCTGTCATCATATACGGTGCATTTCTTTTGTGCATATACATTACTTACCTCACCGTTGAACTCAATGGAATTCGCATTATGAATTTCAACTCAAAAGATCAAGAACGCGGCTCACAAGGCAGTCGCTCCACCAGTACTTTTTACCATAAATAAAAAACCTATGTTAGAATCTAAACCCATCTTAGCATCCGTAGTCTTTTCATTAATTGGAATCGCTATTCTCGTGATCACCTTTTGGATTATTGAAAAAATTACTCCAGAAAATCTTTGGAAAGAAATCATTCATAACAAGAATAGTGCTTTAGCAATAATGGCCGGGGCATTTATGATTGCCATTGCAATGATTATTTCAGCGGCTTTACATGGATAAACCAAGTCTGCAACTCAAAGAGAAAAACAGCTTTGCATTACTTCTATTTTTCTCTGTATTTGTAGTTGCCACATGTGGACTTATTTATGAGCTCGTAGCGGGAACCCTTGCAAGTTATTTGTTGGGTGATAGCGTCACGCAGTTCAGTATGATCATAGGCGTGTACCTCTTCTCCATGGGGATAGGTTCATTCCTATCACGTTATTTCACCACGAATCTCATCGCTTGGTTTATTCGAATAGAAATTCTCATTGGAATCATAGGTGGTGCAAGCGCTACCATACTTTTCTTGCTTTTCAATGAAGTTGATTCTTTTCGCATTATCCTCTTTGGATTGGTATCTTTAATCGGGACACTGGTAGGGCTTGAAATCCCCCTACTCATGGCGATTCTGAAAGATCAGTACGAATTCCGTGATCTGGTGTCGCGTGTATTTTCTTTTGATTATATCGGAGCGCTCTTCGCAAGCATCGTCTTTCCTTTGCTGTTGGTGCCTCATTTAGGCTTGATAAAAACATCGTTTTTCTTCGGCATCCTAAATGTTGTTGTTGCATTGCGACTATGCTACGTTACTACTGGTGGTGGTTATCGTTTGAAACTCCTAAAAACCAGCGCATGGGTGGCTTTGGCCGCTCTATTATTTGGATTTGTGTGGTCCGAAAGAATCACTCAATTTGCTGAAGAGCGTACTTACCAAGATCGTATTGTATTTGCAGTTTCGTCGCCATACCAGCGAATAATTCTCACTAATAAAAACAGCGATTATCGTTTGTTTTTAAATGGCAATCTTCAATTCTCTTCATTAGATGAATACCGATATCACGAAGCATTGGTGCACCCTGCAATGAATGCTGTAGTGAATCCTAAGAATATTTTAGTACTCGGTGGTGGTGATGGAATGGCGGCAAGAGAGCTATTAAAATATTCTTCTGTAGAAAACATCACTTTGGTAGATCTTGATCAAGAAATGACCGAGCTATTTCAAACAGATGCAAGGTTGCTCGCCCTCAATGACAGTGCTTTGATTCATCCAAAAGTAGATGTGATCAATGGTGATGCATTTATGTGGTTAAAGGAAAATACCAATAAGTTTGATGTCATCATTATTGACTTTCCTGATCCTTCTAATTTTTCAATTGGCAAACTTTATTCTTTGGCCTTTTACGAAACACTTCGCGGTGCATTGAATGAAAAGGGTATGGCTGTCATACAATCTACCTCTCCCTACTTCGCTAGAAAATCATATTGGTGCATTGAGCACACCTGCAGAGAAGCAGGTTTTGCAACCGTCCCCTATCATGCTTATGTTCCATCGTTTGGTGAATGGGGATATTTATTGGTGAGCCATCAACCACTGCCGGTGCCGTTTATTCAAGAAAATATTCCTTTGCGCTTTATAAACTCTCAAACTTGGCAGCAAATGCAGCAGTTTGCTCCTGATATGAGCCAAGTAGAAACAGAAGTAAACCTGCTCAATAATCAAATACTCGTTCAGTATTTTGAAGAGGAATGGGGGCGTTATGACTAATCGTTTTAGCAGAAAATCTTTCATTCAAAAAACCCTTCTAGCTACCGGAGGAGCACTCATCGCGTCCTCGTTTTTTACTTCTTGTAAAAAATACAAAAAACCCGTTGTACGATTGCTCGATCATTCCAATCGAGGGCATCGTTTGCGCAGTGGAGCGTTCCCAGCTTTTTCTGAAGAAATAAAAATCAACACCTTAATTCTAGGCGGCGGTGTATCTGGACTTGCTACTGCATATGGACTTTCTAAGAAAGGAAAAAATGATTATCGTCTACTCGAGTTGCATGACCACGTGGGAGGCAATTCGTTGGGAGGAAAAAATGAAGTGACTTCTTATCCGCTTGGTGCGCATTATTTGCCCATTGCAAATAATCACAATCAGGCACTGATTGATTTTTTACATGAAGAAAAAATCATCACACATTTCGATGAACGTGGGCTGCCACATTACAAGGAGGAATACCTCTGCGCTGATCCTGATGAACGCCTTTATTTAGATGGCTATTGGCAAAAGGGATTGATTCCATTTGCAACGTTGAGTGAAGAAGAACGCTCAGAAATAAAGGCGTTTTTAGATCAAATGGAACATTACAAAACATTGAAAGGGAGCGATAATCGCTATGTTTTTGACATTCCTATTTCGCAATGCAGTACGGATGAAAATTATATTCATCTTGATAATATTTCATTCTTTGATTGGTTGCAAAGCAATGGTTGGAAGACTGCACCGTTGCATTGGTTTGTAGATTACTCTTGTCGAGATGACTACGGCACTAGTTCTAAAGACACTTCTGCTTGGGCCGGCATCCATTATTTTTCCAGTAGAAAAGCAAAAGCAAGTAATGCAGAAAGTGATGAGATTTTGACATGGCCGGAGGGTAATTATTTTTTAGTAAAAAAACTCTCGTCATTTATTCTCAAAGAAAATATTCAAACGGGATGCATTATCTATGATGTGCAAGAAACGCAAGAACATGTAATCGTTGAATATTTTGATGATATTCAACAAAGAAGCATACGAGTCATTGCACAACAAGTGGTTTATGCGCTGCCCCTATTTCTCTTGAAATACATGAAGAGTGATTGGGCCAAGAACATTTATCAAAAAACAGAAAAGCAAACGTATGCTCCATGGATGGTGGCAAATTTATATTGCAATAAAATGCCAATACCAGAACTTGGAGCGCCCCTTTCATGGGATAACGTCATTGCTTATTCCGACTCTTTGGGGTATGTCAACTCGAATCATCAAAAGCTTGAATCACGCACAAAAGAATTGGTGTTGACCTACTACAAAGCATTCGCAGACAGCGATCCTCAAGCATCTAGAAAGAAGCTTCATGAAGCAAATGCGGATCAATTGACTGAGGACTTATTGTATGAATTACAAAAAGTACATCCCGATATCAGAGAAATTGTAGACGAGGTTGAAATTCAATTGTGGGGGCATGCTATGGCCCGTCCAACCGTGGGAGAACTATGGGGGCACAGAATTTCTCGTAATAAAATATTGAACGAATGTCGACGGGTACAATTCGTTCATACCGATGTGAGCGGAATTTCGATATTTGAAGAAGCATTTGACAATGCCATGCGCGCTGTGAATCACATTCTAAATTCGAAGGAAGTATGAGCAAGCTATTCTTCCCTACCCTTTGTGGCAAGAAAGAAGATGCAGTCTTCATTCTGCTTCCTCCTTTTTTGGTGTTGGCAATAATCATGGCTTTGCCAGCATCGATGATTGAGTCCACAGAATTATCTCCTTGGGTATGGCTTTTACTGGTAGTAGGAATAGATGTTTCGCATGTATACAGCACATTGTACCGTACCTATTTTAAATCAGCTGCAGTTGAGAAGTATGGCAGAGTATTATATTTCTTACCTGTGATTGGTTTTGTTGGAGCCGTTTTAATTTACAGCTTTGGAGCCAAGTGGTTTTGGACATGCTTGGCCTACTTGGCCGTGTTTCACTTTGTTCGACAGCAATATGGTTTTATGAAACGCTATGCGCGTTTTGATCAATCTCCTCCCATAGTGCAACGATTAGAATCAGTGATCATATATGCGGGAACCCTTTATCCTATTGCTTTTTGGCATTTAACCCCCGATAGAAAATTCAATTGGTTTATAGAAGAAGATTTTTATTCTTGGAGCGGCACCGCCGAAATAAAACTATTTTTCCTTGTGCTCTATGTATTAATCATTGCGCTGTGGTTTATCTTGATGATTCGAGAGTTCTTATTTGGAGCATTTAACCTACCCAAACATCTCATTATCGCAGGCACTTATTTGAGTTGGTATTTCGGAATTGTTTACTACAACAGCGACCTCGCATTCACTGCGCTCAATGTGGTTAGCCATGGCATTCCATATATGGCATTGATTTATTTTTCAGAGAAAAAATCGAACACGGATGCAAGTGAAAATCTATTGTTGAAATGGAAACATTTGGGCTGGGTTATTTTTCTGGCGTCCCTTCTGGGATTTGCCTTTATCGAAGAGGCACTGTGGGATGGATTACATTGGCGTGATCACGAAGCAATTTTTTCATGGATTTATTTCCTTCCCGCTATTCGCACTACCGAATGGCAATCTTTTGTGGTTCCGTTGCTAGCCCTACCCCAGATCACACACTATCTTATAGACGGAGTTATTTGGAGGAAAGGGAAGTGAATTATATATTTGAAAAAACTATTTAAATGAAACTTATTAAACTTACTATTCTAACTCTTCTTTCTTTAAATTCTATTGCACAAAAAGAAAATAACAATTGGATTTTCGGAGCTGGCAATATTATAAATTTTAACTCGGGAAGTCCTTTGGTATCTGCTACTTCAAACAGTTTTCAATGCCTCGACAACTCGACAACTGTTTCAGATCCTGAAACTGGTGACCTTCTTTTTTACTGCAATGGTACTACCGTCTATAATGCCAATCATGAAGCGATGGTAAATGGCACGGGGCTTTTAGGTCACTCTTCAGGAGGGAATTCTGCATTCGCACTGAAACAACCTGGAATAAATACACTTTATTATTTGTTTACTTCTGACGCTTGGGCTGGCAACCAAGGCCTGAGATATAGTGTTATTGATATGTCCTTGGATGGCGGGCTCGGTGGTGTGACTTCAATCAAGAATGAAGTTCTATTGGACAATGCGACAGAAAAAATTGCTGCCATAAAGCACTCAAATAATCTAGATGTTTGGTTGATTACACACCCTTTCAACACGAATGAATTCCATAGTTTTTTGATCAATCAAAACGGACTAAATACAGAGCCGTCAATTTCGATCACTGGCATGCTTCACTCTGGCGGTACTAATGGAACTTATAATGCCGCTGGACAAATCGCAGTGAGCGTAGATGGAAGTAAAATTGCAACGGCCGTTTTTGATGCTGGAAAAATTGAAGTATTAAACTTTGATGATTCAAACGGTCAAGTTGAACTGATGTATCAATTCAATGAACAGCAAGCATGGGGAACCTGCTTTTCTCCTGATGGAAATAAGTTATACGTTTCGCATTGGGGAGGAAGTCAATCAGAAAGTATTCATCAATATGATCTAAGCCTATTGTCAGAAGATCTTATTGAAGGAAGTAGAGTTCTTGTAGGACAGGTGAATGGTACAAGTGATTCTTATGATGCGGGATATTTACAACTTACACCAACAGGAAAAATATACATCGCAATCTATAATGCCACGTATTTGGCTTCCATTGAATCACCTGATGAATATGGCTCTGCGTGTGATTTTCAGCCAGAGTTCATTGATTTAGCACAAAGTAGTAAGGCTGGTTTGACGAGCTATCTCTACTCGAAGAATCCAACATTTACTGTAATTGATGAAGAAGAAAGTGTAATAGATTACGGTCTGATTGTTTTCCCTAATCCTTCAAAAGACAAAATCAGAATTAAGAGTGAGATTAAAACCGGATACATTGTAATTATTGACTCCGAAGGGAAGAAAGTGCTAGAGAAAGCATACCAACAAGAAAACTCAGAATACGATATTTCTCAACTTGCATCTGGATATTATATCATTTCATTGATAGATAATGATAGCCAGAAAGCAGCATATTCAAGATTTCTTAAGGATTAATACCTGAAGAATGACCTGTATAGAATAGCGTTTGATTAGGGGGTGAATATTAGGAGAAGCTGGATTAAAAAACTAGCTTCGAAATATATATCACACAACTATGAAAAAAATCTACTCGCTCATTCTTGCACTCGTATCAACTCTCGTAGCTCAAGCCCAGATCCCGCAGGCTTATGACTACTTAGAGTTTAATGAATTCACATTTCCAATTACTAGTACAGGAGATTTATTTCACACTGCTGATCCAAGTTTTTCCGGATTAACCTACAGTGATGATAATATTCCGCTTGTCTATGCAGCAAACCTATGGATCGGTGGATTATCTCCTGATCAACAATTGAAGTTCGCCGCAGAAATGTATACAGAAACGACGGGCGACTTTGTGCCCGGACCTATTGCTCTTGATGCAACTTCTGAAGAGATCGAACAGATTAGAGAAACTTATAACCGCGTATTTACAGCAGCGCGCGAGCAAGTGGATACGCACTTAGCATATTTTGACGCCGTTCAAAACGGTACGGTGGAAGAAGCGTTTCCAAATGGTTATACCATTCCTCAAAATTTTATCGATTGGCCAGCCATGGGTGATATTGATCTTGGTGTTGCTCCTTTCTTAGCTCCATTCTTCGATTATGATGGAGATGGTGTGTATGCTCCGGAAAATGGTGATCATCCTGAATTCTGCGGCGATAAGTGCGCGTATGTCATTTTCAATGATATGACAGTACACTTGGCTAGTCTTGGTCAACCCATTGGAATGGAAGTACACCTCATGGTATTCAGCTATGAAAACAGTGGAAACAATGATCTTGAAAACACATTCTTTCTGAACTATACTTTCATCAATAGAAGTTCGCAAACACTAAAGGATAGCTACGTTGGAATTTGGAATGATTTTGATCTTGGAAATCACCTCGACGATCGTTTGATGACCAATGTAAAGCGCGGCGCATTGGTAGCCTATAATGGAGATGCAGATGATGAAGTATTGTTCGGTAATCCTGGATTTGGTGAAGACTTGGCTGCCTTCGGTATGATGGTGCTATCTGGACCGTTTTTGGATGCTGACCTTTCAGACAATGAACCGTTGGATGAGGTTCATTTTGGAGAAACACAAAGCTACGGTCCACAAGGCTTTGGTTTTGGTGATGGGGCTTTTGATAATGAAACCTTCGGTTTGTCCAATACCATTTCCATTTCTTCAGAACCTAATCCTATGAATGGTATCCCTGAAATTGCTCCAGAATATTACAATTATCAAAGAAGTATTTTCATAAATGGTCAAGCCCAAGTTTTCTTGACCGATCCAGAAGAAGCTACTTCACGATATCATGCACCAAAAAATACGGATCCATTGGACGCTGCGACCAGTACAGGTTTAACAATTGAATGGAATGAAGAAGACACAACGGAACCTGCTCGCGATATTCAGGCAGTTGGCTCGATGGGACCATTTACCATTCAGCCAGGCCAACAGTTTGGTGCTTCCATCGCCTATGTTTTTGTGCGAGATAGTCAAGATGAAGAGGCAACAGTGCTAGAGGCCATGGACGAGCGTTTGAAGAACATTCGTTTGATTTACAATGAAACTGATGGAAATTGTTTTGCAGATAATGTGCTCAGCACTCATGAGATCACTGCCGAGCTTCCAGTGTTGACAGTGTTTCCGAATCCGGCGAGTGTGTTTATTAGACTACCTAGAAATGTAGAAGCCGACCACTTTGCTATTTATAATGCTTTCGGAAGTCAAGTGATTTCTGGAAATAGAATTAATACTACATCAACAATAAATATTGAAACGCTGTCAGCTGGTGTATATACGCTTGTTTTAAATCATAAAACCCAAACTTCTAGTACGAAGTTTATTGTTAAATAGGATAGAAATGATTCATTTTAATTCACTTTGGTTTATTTTTGATTTTCATTGTGAAAAACTATGAACCCTATTAAACTATTTGTAATTTTAATTTTCTTAGCTAAGCCTTTTCTGTCATCCTCGCAAACCGAGAGTATGTCATTTAGTGGAGGTTGGCTTCAAATAGAATATACAGCCACTGCTCCTGTCTGCGCTGGACAGAGCAGTGGTTCTGTTTTTGTGGAAGTAACAGGTGGAACTCCACCCTTCAATTTCGATTGGGAGGATTTGATTGATGATGACGACCCCCAAAATAGAACAGGCATGTTTGCAGGTAGTTATTATCTAACCGTCACAGACGCAAACGTCATCATGACTACTATAGAAGTAATTGTTCCTGATCCTGATGAAATAGCAATCACTGCAGTAATCTCACATGAGTCTAGCTTAGGAGCAAATGATGGTGAAATAAATATCGAAGTTGCCAATGCCTTACCTCCATATTACTTTGAATGGGACACTGATCCTATAGAGTATGGCGAAGCTCTTTCCAACTTAGCTCCTGGAATGTATTGTGTCAATCTCATTGATGCTAATAATTGTAATACTGAAGAGTGCTTCTATATTGTAGATGAAAACACACTTCCTTTAATAATTAGTTCATCAGTTGAAAACACGCTGTGTGAAGGAGTGCCTTCTGGCAGTATTGTTATAGATATTGAATTAGGAACACCTCCTTATACTTTTATTTGGTCCGATTTACAAGAAGGAAGTAATATTCAAAATAGAGAAGGCTTAGTACAAGGAATCTATGAATTAACACTAGTGGATGGTGAAGGCAATCAGTTAACTACTTCTTTTGACATAAATAATTTGCTAAACGTTAATTTTGATTTAATTGTTAATGAGCCGAGTCAAATAGGCGTTGCGGATGGCTCAATTTATATTGAAAATTTAGTAGGGCAATCACCCTACACATATGACTGGGTTGACCTAATCAGTGGCAATGAAGGGCAAAATAGATTAAATATTTTCCCAGGCTTCTATTGTGTCACTGTTACGGATTTTTATGGCTGTCAAGAAGTGGAATGTATTAATCTCGAGGTTGAGTCAACTGTTTCTATTGGTGAATTAGATCTACTTGTCGATTCAAATGATTTGATTATAAAATCATTTGCAGGAGTCATGACAGTTGAATTCCAAAGTAACGTTCAAAATGTTATCATTTATAACAATTTAGGTCAAAGTATTTTTAAGAAGGAGTGTCCCAAAAGTACCATTGAAGTGTTCGCTACTCCAGGAATCTATATAATACTTTACGAACTCGATAATAAACTGACGACAAAAAAAATCTATATTCATTAAAATGAAAACTAAAACTTCTAGTATTATCATACTCGGCACGCTCCTATTCTTTTCAACCCAACTGTATTCTCAAAATTCAGTTTGTGAAGGAGTGATTGATATCGAATTAGATACTCCATATCTGTTTGCTCCGGGTTTAGGTGATGGTAATGAATTTTATCCCAATACACTTGGAGGATTTTGTTCTTCCATATTGGGCGTTGGTGGTAAAGAACAAATGTATCGTTTTGAGGCTCCGTCTTCCGGCACTTATAATCTGCAAACTTTAAGTAGTACACCAGCTAATAGCATTATTTACTTCTACAAATTAGGGGACTCAGGTATTTGTAATGCTTCTGGGTGGGACTGTCTTGGCAGCTCAACTACGCCAAAATCAATGGCATCTATAGATCTGTATGAAGGTCAAATTCTTCTACTACTTGCAAATTCTACCAATGGCTCCTTTGAATATAATCAATCCATACGTTTGGTAGGGCCAACACCATTTGCTTTCCAAACTATGCAGCAAATAAACCTAAATCAAGAGATGAGCTTTAGTACTGACACACTCCTTGGAAGTGTTCGCTACCCCAATGATGTAAATGTTTTTTGTGACCAAACAGAAGGGATAGGAGGTCAAGAGAAGATGTATTTATTCACCGCACCACATAGTGGAATTTATAGAATTCGTACCGATAGTGTTCTCAATTCTAACAATGTCAGCTATCGGATGTCCTTCGATTTAGAAATTTTCAGCTCTAATGCTTTTGGAACTTGCTTAATGAGCACGAATACAGAAGGAGAAACTGAAACTTTCCATATGATTGCGAATCAAACTCGATGTTTTCTACTGAACGCAGATATCAGCACCTCGCCAACATATCAATCATTCACGATAGAATACAGTTCCGAAATTTCTTTGCCTTTTGAAATTGAAACTATTTTTACAGAGCAAGAAGTGCACGCCACTGGCTCCATAAGCAGTGATATGTTTAACGGCAACTCGGATGACTTCAACTGTAATTTTTCTGGAAATAGTACTTCATTTTACAGATTTACCCCAGAAGAGTCAGGATACTATTTTACAGAAATTGAAGGACCATATCCCGGATCTTTTGATTTTGGTTACAATTTTTTTCCAGAAAACCTCAATAGTTTTTATTTAGACTGCTGGCCAGAGGTTAACTCCATTTTCGGATATGAGCTCCAAGGTGGCCCAGTATATTTTGCTGCTGGTGTTGAAATTATCATAGGACTTAAATCATCAGAGTTAGAGCATGACCTAACATTTAAGATAAAAAAGTATCGTCAAGAATGTCAATTCGTAGATGATATTACTCTGAATGAAACAATTGAATTATCTATCCCAAATGGTGAGTTTACCAACTTTATTGTTACGCCCTGTGGAAGTGGTGCTAATAAGAGAGAAAAATACTTTCAATTTATCTCTCCTCAAGATGGATATTACAGCTTTAGACAAATATCCGCATCATCAAGCTACAAAATACTTTATAATATTTCTACTGGTGAATTACCAGTGTGTGAAATATTAAATTGGGAATGCTCAAGTATTTCCGGTGCTTCTGATAATAGCTACTTATTGAATTTGTTCTTAAATCAAGGTGAAATTTTAAACTTATGTATCGTAAACTCAGACAATTCCTTTAATAATATTTACTTTGTATTAGAACAAGTCACTTATTCGACATGTGAAAACATAATTGAGACGACAACAGAAGTTCAAAATGCCCTTTATCGGAATAGCTCTTCTTATCCGCTTTTACCATTTATGACCAGTGGTAATTGTACTAGCTTTACACCATTTGTAGGAAGAGCTGGTAATCCTCAGATCTATCACTTCAATACATTAAACTCTGGTACTCATAATTTAAAAGTTCATGAAGAGACAGGTCCTGTGAATACCTATTTCGCATACTATTTTCTGGACGGAACAAGCGATCCTTGTAATCTAACTGAATGGTCCTGTTTGGGTAGAACAAATGTAATTGGTCAAGTTGCTACACTTCAACTTTCAGCTGGGGAATCTTTTTATATCATGGTTGTTCCTCTCAATCTATTCACTAACGGTAGACAAATCTTTAGCATTACCTCTGCCAATTTGAGCGCGCCTGTTATCAATGTTTCATTTGATCCGTATATCTGTCCAGATTCTGAAGATGGAGAAATTACAGTCAGTGTGAATAGTAACTCTCTACCGTATACGGTGATATGGGACGATTTAGGACCAAGTGAAACAAACATTTTACAACGATCGAACTTATCAACAGGCAATTATGGGATATCTGTGTTAATAGATGAAACAATTGAATACTATACAACCTATCGAATCGAAGAAAGAGACTCTTTTTATCTTTTTCCCAAGATATTTCTACCGAATAACGAAAACTTGAATAATGGATTCATTCAATTGAATGTCTTTAACGAAGGCACAGGATATAATTTAATTCCATATGCATTTAACACCAATTCCATTACTGGTTTATCATTTGGTGAACATTGCTTTTCAATAATTATTAATGATGGATGTATTCAAGACTACTGTGTAAATATAGAGCCACCCAATGAGTTATCCTTTTCTTATAATTCCGTAAACAATAATTGTATTTATGGAAATAATGGATCGATAAACTTAGAAGTACAAGGTGGCGTCGCCCCCTACTCTATAGTTTGGAATGACTCCGATTCGAACATCAATGAGTTTAGCCGATACAATCTGTCGACGGGGAATTATGATTTTACCATCTTTGATAGCGATAACAACAGCATTGATGGACTTATTACTATTTCGTCTATAGCCCCTATAATTACTTTTGAGACTATCGTTCCAAGTGTATTCGAAACTATTGATGGAAGCGTGAACATCACACCACAAGGAGGAAGTGGAAACTACCTAATTTATTGGGAACATCTTGATATAGAAAACCAACCATTTCAATTAGTGGGTTTAGACTCGGGAGAATATTGCTACGAAATAATAGACGAAGCGGGCTGCTCTCTTAGTGACTGTATCTTTATACCTCACATTGGTGCTTCAACTCTTCAAGTAGGTGGAGATGTTATGATAGATCCGTGTATGGAATTTGGAGGTCAATATGTAGATCCGGAACCTATAGGAGGAATAGGTCCTTATACATATGACTGGGCTCATATCTCGGGTGAATTTAATGACCCTTATGTTGGGATACCCGACATGGAAGGTGAATATTCCCTCACCATCACAGATTACTTAGGAACGCAAGTCACCCAATTATATCCTTTTTCAACTCGCTCAAATCTTTTTATTGGCGGTGATGTCACACCAACCGTCAATTACAATTCTTCCGTCGGCCAAATTGAAATTAATGTTTTCACAAATAATCCTCCATTGACTATTGAATGGATTGATTTTCCTGATTATTTTAATGCAAATTTGTTGACAAACCTCCCCGAAGGTGCATATAGTGTTCTAGCATCCGACAATATTGGCTGCGAGACTAGCAGACAATTTTATGTAAACACTGTTTACACAGGTGTAGGACTTGAAGTAGAAGTAGTTTCCCCAAGCTGTGCAAATAGCCAAAATGGTAGCATTGATCTTCAATTAGTAGAAGGAGTTCCGCCAATTACTTATGATTGGTTACATCTAGAATCATTTATCGAACCTCAAGATCTGAATAATCTAAATGCTGGTACTTATATTTTAAGTGTAACTGACAATAATGGATTAACAGGAAACTATGTAATAGAAGTCGAAGCTCTCAGCACCCTAGACGTAGAACTGACCCCCACAGCAGCTGCTTCGGAAGGAAGCTTGGATGGTTCTATCGACGCTGTTGTTACGGGTGGTGTGCCTCCTTATCAAATAATTTGGAGTCATTTAGATTACCTCGGCCCTACTGAAATGTTTGAATTGGACCAATTAAATCCTGGTCTTTACCATGCTCTTGTTTTCGATGGAGAAGGCTGCGTCGTTAGCGCTTCTGCAACGATCGATAATATCTCAAGCGTTGATCAAATCAATGATTCTGAAAGTGGAATTAGTATTTATCCCAACCCTTCAAATGGTACTTTCGTTATTGATAAAAAAATAGATTTTGAAATAGATCAACTTGAAATTTATAATAATCTAGGCCAAATGGTGAAATCCTTGTCACCAAACTTTAGCAGACAAGAGGTGACCCTACCTTCTGGAAACTACTTTATTAAAATAACAAATTCAAATTCTTCAGTCACCAAAAAAATCCAGATCTTCTAATTCATCACATCAACGCTCTCACAAAGGTGTAGACTGATAGTGCGCCGTAGAGGGTGGCGATGATGATGGCTCCGGTGATATTCTTGGTTAAGAAAAAGGATAAGAATGGAACCACTTGTAAAGCATGCATTCCAATAAAATGTGCGACCCTTAGGTCGCCATTTTTTTTGCTCCAATTTAAAAATGGAATACCCTCTCCTCCATCCGGGGCGCCCACTGTATGGGACATGCGTGCACCCATCGCTATACCTTCCATGGAGAAAATAACAAATAAAATAATTCCCAATCTGATTCCCCACCAAAATCCAATATTAATTTGCTCTGGTGTAAACTGAAAGAATTTAATAGAGATGATGCCTGTTGCCACCGATATCAATGTCGCTGCTAAGCCCATCATTCCCCACATAAAGGAATAAAATGGTGTGCTGACATTAAAATGTGATTGCTGACCTCTAGCCGCTTGAAAGAAGATATAAATGTTTTCAAATAAAAAGAGTCCGACCATCACCCAGGAGTAAATATTGATCGAACGATCATTCGGTAAGTAGCCCAAAAACCACCCCATGGTCCAGACAAAAAGAATAGATGACAAAAGGAATTTCAATGGCTTGTACCAAACATTAACTCCCAATACCTGTACACTACTATTGGCTGCCATTACACCCGCTACGGCTGCGCCAACAACAAACACCAGCCCGAAATAGAAGAGTATCTCATTTCGATCTTTTAATTCATATATCAGTTGCATCATATTGCTAAACTAACCTTGATCATAAGAAACAAACTTCTATTGGGGATGAATCGTTGAAAAAGCCCCTTGAATTGTTTTTTCGAAACCCAAGAATGTTATTTCAGCGAAGCTCTCCCCTCTTATATTTGTGTCATGAAATCATTCCTCACCACTACTTTATTGCTCATAGGGTTAATGGCTGCTGCCCAAAAGCCTTTCTCTATTGGAGTTGTTGACTCTCTTTACTCCAAAGAATTACAAGAATATCGTAGAATAAATGTTTATCTACCCCTCGATGTTCCAAAGGATTCACTCGAGTTTTGCCAAGTGATCTACCTCTTGGATGGCAGTAAAGATGAAGACTTCATTCACGTGGCAGGTCTCGTGCAGTTCTGCAATTTTAGCTGGGTTAGCGCTCTTCCCCATAGTATCGTAATAGGAATTGAAAATGTAGATCGACGCAGGGATTTCACATTCCCGACGACTGTCAAAACAGACAGTATCAACAATCCAACTTCTGGTAAATCGGCAAAATTTATTTCATTCATTGAAAAAGAATTGAAGCCATACGTTGCAAAAAAGTATAGCGACAATCCTCACGAGACATTGGTAGGACAATCACTTGGAGGATTACTTGCCGCTGAAATATTAATGAAAAAACCAACCATGTTTGACGACTATGTGATCGTGAGTCCAAGCTTGTGGTGGGATAATGAATCATTGTTTAAATATGCCGATGCCATGCTCAAAATGCGCATCAATGGTGTGATAGACGTACATATCGCAGTGGGTGCGGAAGGCAAAGTAATGGAAGAAGATGCCCGTCGACTTTTCCGATATGTGAAAAAAGGAAAGTCTAACAACTTCGACGGACACTTTTATTATTTCCCTGAAAAAAATCACGCTAATATTTATCATACTGCATTGACCAAAATTTGGTTGAAATAGTATTTTGGTTTTCACATTAAACCTTCTCAAACATCCAAGGTCTATCGAGAGATAGACCTTTTTCTTGAAGCCTTTTTTAATCACCATATCACTGCTTTGGTTGAGCTCTTCCTTATTTGGACAGAGCACTGGCTCTATCGACATTCCTTTTCAATTTTATTTCCATAACGATAGGATTACACCTGGCGAGTACTATCATCTGCCCACTTCTACATCTGACTCGATTCGGGTTGATGTTTTGAAATGTATTATATCGAATGTGACGGTGGTAGCTATTGACGGCAGTGTCCATCGTGCGGAAAACGAATTCTTCTTCATTGATCTAAATGATCCAAGTAGTCATAAAATTACTTTTCCGATTGCTCGTGTCGATCAAATAAAATCGATTCAATTCTCTATTGGCACGGATAGTCTCACTAATGTGGACGGGGCACGGGGCGGAGCATTGGACCCCATGCATGGAATGTACTGGGCGTGGCACAGCGGCTACATCAATTTTAAAATGGAGGGAAAAACGAGCCTGAGTCGCAACCATGACCATTCATTCCAATATCATCTCGGAGGATATCTCTCCCCCTTCGAAACGATTCAACACTTCCAATTCGATTTGAATCAAAAAGGCATTTCTGCGATTCAAATGGATGTATTGAAATGGATGGACTATATCGATTTTACTGGAAAAAGTGAAATCATGACTCCCGGTCCTGCCGCACATGCCCTCGCCAAGCATTTAAAAGAAACTATTACCATTCAGCCATGAGAACAGTACTCTTAGCACTTATGGCTTTCACGATGTGGTCCGCAATCGTTGAACGAACAATGGTAACGCTGCCGATTCCGGAATACTTCCCTCGTGCGACGTACAATTTTTACCAAAACCCTCTTAATAAAGAAACCATCGAGCTAGGTCGAATCCTCTTCTACGAGCCCCAACTCTCGAAGGATAATACCATCTCTTGTGCATCCTGCCACAGCCCATATCACGCGTTCGCTCACGTGGATCATGCGCTGAGTCATGGTGTGGATGATCAAGTGGGCCGCAGAAATGCTCCCGCTTTGTTCAATGTTGCTTGGCAAAAAAGCTTTATGTGGGATGGCGCGGTGCATCACCTCGATGTGCAAGCCCTTGCTCCTATCACTCACCCCAAAGAAATGGGGCTCTCCATGAATGCGCTCGTCGACAAACTCAATGCTCACCCGCTCTACCCAAGTGTTTTTGAAAATGCTTTTGGAGAAAAAGAAATCACAGGAGAGCACATACTCAAAGCGCTTTCGCAATTTCAACTCACGCTTGTCTCGACCAATTCGAAATATGATCAAGTACAACGAGGTGATGCTTTTTTTACAGAACAAGAATTAGCTGGCCAACGTCTTTTTGAAGAAAATTGTAATCGTTGTCATACTGCCCCACTATTTACGAATCAAGAATTTGAACGAAACGAATTACCACTTGATCCATATCTTCAAGATCTAGGAAGGCAAGAAATCACGGGGCTTTTAGCAGATTCAATGAAATTCAAAGTACCTAGCCTGCGCAATCTCGACTATACATTTCCATACATGCATGATGGTCGTTTTAAAAAATTAAGTGAGGTTATTGTATTTTATACAAAAAGTAATCTTTTAGATAAAAAAGAATGGACAGAAAATGAAAAGCGTGATTTGCTAGCCTTCTTGATCACCTTGAATGATCCGTCATTCGTCTTCGATAAATCGCATCATTACCAAAAAAACTCTTTCTATGAAAATTAAATTATTCCTCTTCGCTGCATGCGGATTCGCTGCATTGCAGAGCGAGGCACAGACCAATCCTGCAATTACAGAATGGTTGCAAAACACCACCATCTTGGGTCGCCACTATGTTCAAGGCAACAGCACTCCTATTCAGGATAATGTGGCAGCGAACGTACAAAGCGTGCAGTACTCCGACACCTGGGTGTATGTGACCACCAATGGAATTCCTGCTTATGTGACAGGCCCCTTCATGGATGGCAATCCTTCATTGGCCACCGATCAAAATGCGATCTTCAAATTTCCGCTCACACCAACTCCCAACACAGGCACACCTACTGCAACAAATGGAGGGAACATCGGTGTATTCATCAATGGTGTTGCTTTGTTTGATTATCGTGATGGCGTATCATGGAACAATAATTCTCAAGCAGAAGGCGGCGGCCCTATTATGGGACCTCCCGGACAAGGCGTGTGGAATCGTGATGCGGTGGTTGCAGAACGTGAAGGATTCGATTGCGCAAAGGGTCACCCTGCGATGGGCAATTACCACCATCATCAAAACCCCTCAGCCTTTGATCTCGATCTGGTAGAGCTTTCCGATGTATGCAATCTATACGATGCTGACGGTCTTTATGTGATCAACCCGAATGAACATTCGCCTCTCCTCGGATTTGCCTACGATGGCTATCCTATCTATGGTGCATACGGCTATGCCGGAGTGGATGGTAGTGGCGACATTGTAAGAATAAAATCGGGCTATCAACTTCGAGATATTACTGTTCGTACGAATTACGCCAATGGCACCGATGTGACGGATGGTCCTGCGGTAAGCGATACTTATCCATTGGGACGTTATCGTGAGGATTATGAGTTTGTTTCTCATCCGGAAGACCCCAGTTATCTCGATGAGCACAACGGGCGATTCTGCGTCACCCCTGAATATCCTGATGGTATTTATGCATACTTCTGTACCGTCGATGAAAACTGGAACTCTGCATATCCTTATGCAGTGGGTCCAACTTTTTATGGCAACAAAGTGGCTTTAAAAGTGAATAGCATTAATGAAGCAACCACTACTTATACTCCAGAAGTATCAGAAGTTTCTGATTTGAAAATCGAGGATTTGCAATGGAATTTATATCCCAATCCAGCATCAGAAATTTTGACCATTCAATCTAATAAATTGGTAGAAGAAAAAATTGATGTGACACTATTGGATGTTCAAGGAAAGACAGTACAAACGGCGTCGATCCTTCCTGGAACAACCATTTCATTCATGGACATTAGAACATTGCATACCGGAAATTATATCCTTCAATTTTCCACTGGCACCACAAGACTTCCTGCAGCGCAGATTGTCATCCAATAAAAAGAATTAATCCTTCACCCATCTTAATACCTCGGCGTCACCGTCGAGGTATTTTATTTTAATGGTGTAGATTCCCTTTGAATAGCCCGACACATCCAGATTCCAGCGATATTGTGACAATCCCATTTGATCTCTGTGAATCAATCGACCATCGCTTGCATACATCTCATAGCCACTCATGCGCTTGTCTTTGTTTTCCAATTGAAGCACAGAAGAAGCGGGATTAGGATACAATGTCGCCGAAGAAGTATTTGCGGCAGTTTCATTTACTCCTAGTACCGCTTCAAACACCGCAGTGAAATTGATTTCCTCCAGATTGATAGGACCAGACCATGTTGGAATATTTACGTTTCCGATAAATGGATTGTCTTCCCAGAATTGGAACTCGTAGCCATCATTTGCAAACGCTGTGATTTCGATAGGCACACCATTGTAGTATATACCATCCCAAGGCAAATCTTGAGGAGTAATAGTATTGATTTGGATATAACCCGCACCGGCTGGTTCCACATCGAGGGTCAATGTAAACTGACCATCTAATTCATATCTGTTTTGAATTTGATCACGAATGATTCCTGATTTACATTCAAGGTCAGCTTGGAATGCCAAGTGACGATCATAAAGATCATTCATCCAACCATTAACATTTCCTGGATCTCCCCAGCGCTGATATTCGTTTGGCATTTCAGGTGCCCAACGTTCGAAATAATTATCAGACATCGCTAGCAATCTTTCAATGCGGTATGAAGTATTGAGCAAGTCTGCATAGCGATTAATAAAGTATTCGCGATAGGCTTCATTGTTCATGCTTCTGATCCAAGGACCAACGAATGGCTGATCTTGACCTGCGCCGTAGACTTGACCTAAACCTTCAAAGAAGCAGTCGGTCCATCCATTTGGGGCGAGGCTCAATTCCATATCAATGGTAGAGAATCTCCAGCGATTCAATGTAGAATCAGAGCGATGTGCTTTGATGTTATTCTGCGGCCAGTCGGCATTTCCGATCCACGTTTGACCGATGATGTAGTCTGCATAATACTCCATATCAAAGATGGCATCTGCTTGTTCGAGGAAGTTTGGAGCGGCAGGATCAAGATTGAAAAACTCACCCACTGATAACCAATAATTCAAAGGATCACCTTTGGTAGCGCGCAATTGGCTTTGGTACCAATAGCTCAGTGAAATGACATCATCTGGAACACTCTGATCATAGATGGTGTACATTTCCTCATCCAGCTTTTCGCGCATCTCATACAATCCAAAATATTGACCGTTGATGTAAACGCTTACTGGTCTCATTGCGCTGAAGTATCCTTTTGATTCACCCGTCATCATTTCCACTTGACATGCGTCTTTCCAAGGCATGGTGAGCCATTGATTGCTTCCGTTTCTAAAATAGAGTCGGCTATATTGCTCTCGTTCCGGGCGATTGGGAAGAAGTGGCAACAATACTGGATTTTCGTTTAATGATCCTTTTGCCAACTCTAATCTGAACGAGTGTTGTGGATGTGCGCGGCTTCCTCCTGCTCCACCATCAATCTGCATGGCCGTTTGTCTTTCGAATAATAATGGATGCGTTGCGGTAGAATCGAAGTACATCATTTGCGCATAACGCTCCCAGTCTAGTCCCCAGTTATCGAAGATACCTTCTGGACCATAGAGGTGTTCTGGATCAACCATCACAGAGACGATTGGAGTAGTGTGATCCACGTTGATGAGGTACGTTGCAGAAGTGATCGCGCTTGGGAGCATTCCTGTTTTGTAGGCGCGCGCGCGAATGACCGTTGATTGAAATACAGGAATATTCTCTCCATCATATAGCGTAGACTCCTGTGTTGGTTCTTCGCCATTGGTGGTGTAATACACTTGAGAGTTACCTGTATTCAAATCGAAAATGGTAACATTTTGTAATGATGGATAAACACCAGAGTCCATAGAAAACAATGGAGCTGATGCCACACCCACAGCGAGAGCGCTATTGTTATTCGTTTCTCCTGGAGATGGATTTTGTAACAATACAGCGGGTTCGTTGCCATCTTCAAATAGACCAACGCTAGCATCCGTCGCCGGAACATTTACGTTTAATTCATCAACCACATTTCCTTCTGGGGAAATTAAATAAACCACTTCACCTTCTGAAGCGATTCTAAAATCGGTGTGAAAATAAACTCCGCTATTATTGATGAATGTCGGTGTGAGCGCTTCAATGCTTATTTGCTTTAGAGAAATGTCGACATATGTGTAGAGCACATTGTCTGTATAAGTGACATCCCAAGCAATGCTGCTGATAGGGCCCGCTGTGAGTCCTGCCGCTTGAAGCTCCGAAGCTTTATACAGCATCTGGTTGCGTGCCGCCCAGTACCAGTTGCCATAAGGTGCGGGATATGAAGTAGTATTGTTATTGATAGTGCCTTCACCGATGCTGATTCCGTTTAATTGAATGTTTGGTCGTGCACCATGCACTTCACCTCCGAGTCCAAAACAAGAGGCATCGCTACCATCATTGTACGTAACAGTGCTAGAGATGTAAGGCGTTTCTGTTTGATTAAAAACAGAATTTGAGATGTAGCCCGTGTTGCTGTAAGAACAAGAGTTTACGATAATATCTGAAACACCGTCCCAAATAAAGTCTTGGCTAAACTCGTGTGTATTCCATCCCACGAAAGGAGTGTAATCTGTAATAAAAGCTACTTGTTCGAATGGTGGTGAGAAGAATCTATTTTTTTCACTGCAAAAAACGAGTAAATGTTCTCCAGGCTGTAGCGTGTAGTTTGGGAAGGTCCAAGCTTCTTCTTCCTCTTCGTTTTCCAATTCCGTGGTGAGTTGGTATCCAAAAAGGTCTACCGCTTCATTTCCTGAATTATATAATTCGATCCAGTCTTCCGCTTCACCGTCTTCGTCTATTACAGTTTGGAAGTTGCGGTTAGAGCCTTCATTGATGACGATTTGCGCGCTGGCATTGAAGGAGAGGATGGTGATGAATGCTAAAACGATGGATACGTGGGAGTACAAACGATTCATAGTTGGTTTCTTGTCTTGTAAATATATGTAAAGACAAGGTTAACACATACGATAAATACACATTTAGGTTGTATTCTTATGACAAATGATCTCGGCTTTGCAGAGAATAAATGAACTAAGAACAAAGCGCCGCCCTGAGCGTCACGTAGCGCCAGCGAAGTATAGCGAAGGGAACCAAGAACCAAGAACCTGGAATTCAAGAATTGCGAATTTATTTCGAATCCCGAATTTCGAATTGACTTTCGAGAATCGAGAATTGAGTTTCGAGAATCGCTCCCCGACTATTATTTTTCAAGTATGGAGCGAAGGATTTTTGCAATGTTCTTCGCGTCATCCACTCCTCGGTGGTGGGTGCCTTCTAGTTCGATGTCTAGTTGGCGCAGCGCGCCAGACATGCCTATCTCACGACTCAATCTTTGTTTCAAAGAAAAAAGCGTTTTTACATTGACGTGTTTATTGCTGAATGGATAGGGAATTTTTAATCTACTGCATTGATTTAAAAACATCGTTTGATCGTATGCCCCGTAGCTCGCCCAAACACGATTCTTGGATGAATACTCCGCTTCCAGTATTGCACATGCCTCCGCGAAAGAAATTCCCTTTTCGACCATTTCAGGAGTGATAGTAGTCAACTGTGTACAGAAATCACTCACCGTTGAGGCTTGAGGCTTTATGAGTATTCCTTGGTTTTGCTCGATAGCTCCCGTGTGAAGATCTAACGTACAAATTCCAATTTCAATAATCTCGCTGATTTGTCCAGCAGGAATCCCTCCCTCCCAGCAAGTACTCTCCACATCAACAATAATAACTTTATCAAATGTTTGCATATTTTAAACTATTATTCATCCCGGAATTGTTCGGCTCAGCATGTTGGTAGTATTCATTCCCCTCCCAAGTAAAATTCCCAAACCCTTATCTCGTATCCCTGAGATCTTAAATCTTACCCGTGTTCAAGGAATGAGCGACGTCACACTATCTGGTTTATTGCTCACGGGATAGAAGTAATAAATTTTATTCATTGTTATAGAATTACTGCCATCACAGAAACCGCCGCTAGTAATTTGAAAACTGGTATCAGTGAGAATATCACCGGACCATCTGTAGCCGTAATCTTTTGTATCACCTTTATCCTTCCAAGTATCTATATGGATTCGCGAGCCATTGATGTGATAGACTCCCCAGTAGCTTTTATTGTCAGACATAAAGTTTCTGAATGATGGAGAACTGAATTTATTGGAAGCGTCCTTTAAAGGCATCTCTATGCCCGTATCCCCCACCGTTCCGTTTGCATTTAAAATGAACAAATACGCATACCCCGGATTACCAGATGATTCAAAATAATAAATCCCACCGAGTCTCAATGCGCTTGAGTTGTTAACTGATCTTTCACTACAAAGCGGCTCGTCACCCCGATTGGGATCTTTTTTACACGAGGCGCAAACGATGAGCGATAGAAGTAGAAGTTTGAAGAGTTTCATTTCATCAAAGATAATAATCAATTACAAATGACAACAATTCAATGACAAGTGATAAATTACAAATAATCTCGGCAAAGCCGAGAATAAATGAATTAAGAACAAAGAACCAAGCGCCGCCCTGAGCGTCACGTAGCGCCAGTGAAGTATAGCGAAGGGAACTAAGAACAAAGCCCCGCCTAATTTATGCTGGTTCTTGTTCATCAGGGTGCACAGCACTTAAACTATTAATTAAACTTTCGAATGTGAAATTATCGAGTCGAAGAAGATAATCGTCAACATCATGATCTTCCGTCCAATAATATATATCACCATCGTCGTCCCCACCAATTTTAACATAAAGTACTAGTGACGCGCATGTCACAAAACCTATGTAACGAACTTCACCCCAGACCTCTTTTAATGCTGAACAAAGGAACTCTATAGAAGAGCCGCTATGTCGGTTCAATAGTGGCAAAGTCCCATCCAATCGCCCCCAATCGCCATCTTCAAAGAAAAAATATTCTTCATGGATGTCTTGGCCTCCATACTGCATAATGAACTCCTTTAAATAATTTGGAAGGGTAACATTAAATTTTTCCTCAAATTCAACAAAATCTGCCTCTGTTGCCAGCATTTCTGGTCTCGTAATATCAACTGTTAGCTGTTGCATACGTATTTATTTGTTATTTCATTTAAGAAAGTTCTACTTCGCTCTCTTTTCAAAGTCACTAAAACTTTTCCGACATAAAAGTAAAAATCCTCAGAAAGTAAGTTTTAGTTTTTTGCGATAATACTGACGTGACTTCGTCTCTATTTTGTCTCGCCAGTGCTTCGAAACACAATAAAACAAAAAAACTGCAAAACGATTACGCGTTGACCTACTCTAAATACGTTCCATTTCTCATTAATTTTTACACGAATAAGCCTGGATCTTGACCGAGATACTCAACGCGCCATTGCGCTACAAATGCCCTCCAGTCTATCATCAATTGCAGTACTTCGTTGGTTGGTAAAACTAACTCAGCGTCCGCTAATTTCTCTGGGGTCGAGTCATAATTGTCATGACATCTGCAAAATTCAGCATCACAAATAATTCTATAAATTTCACCACCCCATTCATATGACTCAACACTAGTAGAATCCAAGAGACTCTGGAGCGCCGCAATTATTTCATTCAAATAACTAACCCCGTCTAAGTAATTCACATCTGATTGAAACTTGTAGAGGTTAGGAAAATCATCCAAGAAAATAGTTGCCGGACATGTGTAGCTGGAACCATTAGGTTCTAACATTTCGGTAACTTGAAAAATGTAATTCATGATTATTCAATTTGTTTTGATATGAAAGGAAAATATGACCAAATTGTGTTATCTACACAAATGCTAAAGTGAATTTCAATGGGATTAGGAGCATTATTCTAGTCAATTAAATTCTGTACGATAGAAACCCTTCGACAAGCTCAGAGACCGATACAGAATGAGAATGAGTAGGAAAATGAGAATGAATAGAGTGTTGAGAATCGAGAATTGAGAATTGAGAATTCATAACATTTGTATCTTCTAAACTACTACTTCCCCCGGAATCTTTGGCTCCGCATGTTGGTAGTATTCATTCCCCTCCCAAGTAAAATCCAAATCTGGATCACCTATATCCTCTGGATAAAAAGACCCGCCTTTATAATCTATGTCTGAATCAATAGTAGCAGACTCAAACGTGCCATCCTCATTGTAATGAAACATATACAAAAATCTTTTTGAACTTCCGTATTTTACCTTTATAACTTCTTCAATCGAAGTACCATCTTCACTAAATATTTCCCAATAAATTTGTCGATCAAGAGAATCATAAACATCGATTCGAGAGGTTAAAAAACTTCCATCATCATTCCACGAATCACTCCAATATTGGGTGAATCCATTCTGGTCAATCATTTTGGTTAAAATGCACACCGAGCAACCCGTATATCTTTCTTTTATTACTTCAATATCCTCATCGGAATCTCTGAAATAATAAATTCCATCTAAAATACCATGATTATAAAGCTCAATTCGCTTTCGTTCTCCGCCCTCCTTTACAATAACTTTATAATCGGTTATTTTTAATGTCTGCTCATAGGTCAAGCTATGTCCTAAAAAGCTGTAATATTCTTTTGTTACCATTGTATTAAAATCTTCCAATCTCAAAAAATCAAAATCCATTTACCATAAATACTATGGCAAATTATAGCCGAAAGGGTTGGGCGTCCAACCTGTAAAGTTGAGTTCGTAATTATTAATTTCACAATTACCTGCAATTAATTCCTGAAGTAGAAACATGATAGCTTGCATGTTACTTGTCTTTATTGGCCTAGGCCAATTCCACCGGGCGTCGATGTCAGGTTTATTCGACTCCATTTGGTTCAAATAATCAACAGATAAATATTCATCAAAAGTCAAAAGTCTTGACATTACGTCACTAAGAATATTGTGTAACTCCATCTTTTCGGTTGCAGTTGGAAGATAGCTATCGAGTGTAAAGTGCAACCAACCTGAATCTGACCCCAGTCTAGCGAAGTCACATATAACGTAAAATCTTTGGATATTAATTGAATAATTTGACAATCCATTTTGCTCCATTGATTCACAAATAAGTTGAGCAACTACTTCGGCGAAATATTCTCGCATCGAGATTGATTTGTCTTGGTAAGAAAAATCAGTAATATTCATTTTAAACTTCTTTAGCTGTTCAATCGACAAAATCAGGTCATCAAATAATTTACTCAGGGAACTTCTCAAGTCATTGTAATACTCTTTTCCACCAAGAACAAAGAACCAAGAACTATGAACAATGAACTAAGAACAAAGAACCAAGCGCCGCCCTGAGCGTCACGTAGCGCCAGCGATGTATAGCGAAGGGAACCAAGAACAAAGCGCCGCCTAATTTATACTGGCTCTCGTTCATCAGGGTGCACAGGACTTAAACTATTAATTAAACTTTCGAATGTGAAATTATCGAGTCTAATAAGATAATCCTCAACATCATTGCCACTTGTATAGTAATAAATATCACCGTCATCTTCCCCTCCAATCTTCACATAAAGTATAAGAGACGCACATGTTGCGAATGCTATGTAACGCACCTCATCCCATAAATCTTGTAACTCAATAGTCATGTGTTCAATAGAAAAACCAGCATGTCGCTTCAATAGTGGCAGTATCCCATCCAAACGTCCCCAAGAACCACTTTCAAAGAAAAAAAATTCTTCCATTATGTCCTGGCCTCCATACTGCATAATGAACTCCTTTAAGTAATTTGGGAGGGTAACATTAAACTTTTCCTCAAATTCAATAAAATCTGCCTCTGTTGCCAGCATTTCTGGTCTCGTAATATCAACTGTTAGCTGTTGCATATGTATTTATTTGTTGTTTCTCTTAAGAAAGTTCCACTTCGGTCTCTTTTCAGAGTCACTAGAATCTTTTCGACATAAAAGTAAAAATCCTCAGGAAGTAAGGATTAGTTTTTTGCGATACTACTGACGTGACTTCGTTTATATTTTGTCTCGCCAATGCTTCGAAACTCAATAAAATAAAAAACTGTAAAACGATTCCGAATTGACCTCCTCTATATAAGTTCTATTTCTCACTAATTTTTATACGAATAAATTCGGATCTTGACCGAGATAATCAATTCTCCATTGAATTACAAAGGCACGCCAATCAACTATTAATTGCAAAACCTCAGCAGTTGGAAGTACCAATTCTGGTACAGCCAAATTTGCACCGGTTGCAAGATATATTTCATGGCATCTACAAAATTCAGCGTCACATATGATTTCATAAATTTCATGACCCCACTCGTAAGGTTCAGTCTCGGTAGAATCAATAAGTGCTTGAAGTGATGTGACAATCTCATTTAGGTAGTCAACATCATCCAAATTACTTAAATCGTCACTTAAATTTTCAAAATTTGGAATATTGTCAAGAAAAGTTACAAATGGCTGAGTGTAGTTTGATCCATTAGGCATTTCTTGTTCAAGAATTTTGAATATATAATTCATGTTTTTGAATTTAGTCTTTTATGTATGGAAAATATGACCAAATTGTGCCGTCTGCACCAATGCTAAAGTGAATTTCTATGGGATTGGAAGCATTATTCCAGTCAATTAAATTTTGTTCGATAAAAACCCTTCGACAACCTCAGGAACCGATACAGAATGAAAATGAGTAGGGAAATGAGAATGAATAGAGCGTCGAGAATTGAGAATTCATAACGTTTGCATATTTTAAAATATAATTTTTCCCGGAATTTTCGGCTCTGCTTGTTGGTAATATTCATTCCCCTCCCAAGTAAAATCCAAATCTGGATCACCTATATCCTCTGGATAAAAAGACCCACCTTTATAATCAATATCTGAATCAATAGTAGCAGACTCAAATGTGCCATCCTCATTGTAATGAAACATATACAAAAATCTTTGTGAACTTCCGTATTTTACCTTCATAACCTCTTCAATGGAAGTACCATCTTCACCAATAATTTCCCAATAGATTTGTCGATCAAGATAATCATAAACATCGATTCGAGAGGTCAAAAAACTTCCATCATTATTCCACGAATCACTCCAATATTGGGTGAATCCATTCTGGTCAATCATTTTGGTTAAAATACATACCGAGCAACCGGCATATCTTTCTTTTATCAATTCAATATCTTCATTGGAATCCCTGAAATAATAAATTCCACTTAAAATACCATTTTTATATAGCTCAATGCGCTTTCGCTCTCCGCCCTCCTTCACAGTAATATTATAATCGGAAATTTTTAATGTCTGCTCATAGGTCAAGCTATGTCCTAAAAAGCTGTAATATTCTTTTGTTACCATAGAATTAAAATCTTCTAATCTGAAAAATTAAAATCCCCCAACTCCAAACCCCTATCTCTTTTCCCCTATCTCCAAACCCCTATCCCTTTTCCCCTATCTCCAAACCCCTAACCCCTCACCCCCAGTAGCTTTTATTGTCTGACATAAAGTTTCTAAATGACGGAGAACTGAATTTATTGGAAGCGTCCTTTAAAGGCATCTCTATGCCTGTATCCCCCACCGTTCCGTTTGCATTTAAAATGAACAAATACGCATACCCCGGATTACCAGATGATTCAAAATAATAAATCCCACCGAGTCTCAATGCGTTTGAGTTGTTAACGGATCTTTCACTACAAAGCGGCTCGTCACCCCGATTGGGATCTTTTTTGCACGAGGCGCAAACGATGAGCGATAGAAATAGAAGTTTGAAGAGTTTCATTTTATCAAAGATAATAATCAATTACAAATGACAACAATTCAATGACAAGTGACAAATTACAAATGATCTCGGCAAAGCCGAGAATAAATGAACAAAGAACAAAGAACCAAGCGCCGCCCTGAGCGTCACGTAGCGCCAGCGAAGTATAGCGAAGGGAACCAAGAACAAAGCGCCGCCTAATTTAAACTGGATCTTGCTCATCAGGGTCAACAGCACTTAAACTATTAATTAAACTTTCGAATGTGAAATTATCGAGTCGGAGAAGATAATCCTCAACATCATGACCATCCGTCCAATAATATATATCACCATCGTCGTCCCCTCCAATTTTAACATAAAGTACTAGTGACGCACATGTTACAAAACCAATATATTGGACTTCGCCCCAGACCTCTTTTAATGCTGAACTAAGGAACTCTATAGAAGAGCCGCTATGTCGGTTCAATAGTGGCAAAGTCCCATCCAATCGCCCCCATGAGCCATCTTCAAAGAAAAAATATTCTTCAAGTATGTCTTGGCCTCCATACTGCATAATGAACTCCTTTAAATAATTTGGAAGTGTAACATTAAACTTTTCCTCAAATTCAATAAAATCTGCCTCTGTTGCCAGCATTTCTGGTCTCGTAATATCAACTGTTAGCTGTTGCATATGTAGTTATTTGTTATTTCATTTAAGAAAGTTCTACTTCGCTCTCATTTCAAAGTCACTAAAACTTTTCCAACATAAAAGTAAAAATCCTCAGGAAGTAAGTATTAGTTTTTTGCGATAATATTAACGTGACTTCGTTCCCGAATTTATTTCGAATCCCGAATTTCGAATTTCGAATTGGGTTTCGAGAATTTACTGCGCATACTGAAATTAAGCATAAAATCCAATCACCATAAATACTACGGCAAATTATACCCAAATGGGTTGGGCGTCCAACCTGTAAAGTTGAGTTCGTAATTATTAATTTCACAATTACCTGCAATTAATTCCTGAAGTAGAAACATGATAGCTTGCATGTTACTTGTCTTTATTGGCCTCGGCCAATTCCATCTGGCGTCGATATCAGGTTTGTTAGACTCCATCGCATTCAAATAATCAACAGATAAATATTCATCAAAAGTCAAAAGTCTTGACATTACGTCACTAAGAATATTGTGTAACTCCATCTTTTCGCTTGCAGTTGGAAGATAGTCATCAAGAGTAAAGTGCAACCAACCTGAATCTGACCCCAATCTAGCTGAATTACAATGACGATAATAATATTGAATACTTATAGAATAATTTGACAATTCAGATTGCTCAATTGATTCACAAATAAGTTGAGCAACCACTTCTGCGAAATATTCCCGCATTGCGATTGATTTATCCTGGTAAGAAAATTCAGTAATATTCATTCAAAATCGATATTCAATTCTTATAATTTAATATTCATTTCAAACTTCTTCAGCTGTTCAATCGACAAAATCAGGTCATCAAATAATTTACTCAGGGAACTTCTCAAGTCTTTGTAATAATCATTTCCATCAAGAACAAAGAACCAAGAACTATGAACAATGAACAAAGAACAAAGAACCAAGCGCCGCCCTGAGCGTCACGTAGCGCCAGCGAAGTATAGCGAAGGGAACCAAGAACTAAGCCCCGCCTAATTTAAACTGGATCTTGCTCATCAGGGTGCACAGCACTTAAACTATTAATTAAGCTTTCGAATGTGAAATTATCGAGTCGAAGAAGATAATCATCAACATCATGATCTTCCGTCCAATAATATATATCACCATCGTCGTCCCCACCAATTTTAACATAAAGTACTAGTGACGCGCATGTCACAAAACCTATGTAACGAACTTCACCCCAGACCTCTTTTAATGCTGAACTAAGGAACTCTATAGAAGAGCCGCTATGTCGGTTCAATAGTGGCAAAGTCCCATCCAATCGCCCCCAATCGCCATCTTCAAAGATAAAATATCTCTCCAGTATGCCCTGGCCTCCATACTGCATTATGAACTCCTTTAAATAATTTGGAAGTGTAACATTAAACTTTTCCTCAAATTCAACTAAATCTGCCTCTGTTGCCAACATCTCTGGTCTTGTAGTACTAACTGTTAACTGTTGCATATGTATTTATTTGTTATTTCTCTTAAGAAAGTTCCACTTCGATCTCCTTTTAGAATCACTAAAATTTCTCCTACATAAAAATAAAAATCATCACGTAGTAAGTATTCGTTTTTTCGATAATACTGACGTGAATTCGTTTCTATTTTGTCTCGCCAATGCTTCGAAACTCAATAAAATAAAAAAAACTGTAAAACGATTCCGAATTGACCTCCTCTATATAAGTTCTATTTCTCACTAATTTTTACACGAATAAATTCGGATCTTGACCGAGATACTCAACGCGCCATTTTACTACAAATGCCCTCCAGTCTATCATCAATTGCAGTACTTCGTTGGTTGGTAAAACTAACTCAGCGTCCGCTAATTTCTCTGGGGTCGAGTCGTAATTGTCATGACACCTGCAATACTCACCGTCACAAATTACACTGTATATTTCATCTCCCCAAATATATGATTCTAAACTGCTAGAATTAATTTGAGCTTGTAGTGATTCTATTATAATATCAATATCATTAACATTCAGATGGTAACTTACGTCATCCGCCAATTTAGATAAATTAGGAATGTTATCGATAAATACAACAAATGGTCTTGTATAATATGTTCCATTTGCACCTCTTTGATCAAGGACTTTAAAAATATAGTTCATTGTGTTGCATTTTGCTAATCATTTATAAAGGGAAAATATGAAAAAATCTCTCCATCGTCTCGAATACCTATGTGAATTTCTTAAGCATTGTGAGCATTATCCTAGTCAATTAAAATCTGTCCGGGAGAAAACCTTCGACAAGCTCAGGAACCGATACAGAATAAAAATGAGTAGGAAAATGAGAATGAATAGAGTCTCGAGAATCGAGAATTCAAAATCGAGAATCGTCTTCTAGGCGCTGCTTGCCAATTGTAGCAACCATTAATTTGACATAATTAGATATCGTTGATTAATTAAAATGGCTCTTGCAAATAATTGTTTTAGGCTTGATATGTAGAAGTTAACTAAATCATCTGGACTGTCATTAAATGCATCTCCACTCCAAATTGAGAATATTAAATTCGGAATATCATTGTTAAGATCATCAAAATTTTCAATAAACTCTTCCTCTCCACCATAATTATTTAGTAATGGCTCTGTTAGTTGCTCTAGAGATGGAATCAAAACATTATCAAAAAAATCAATACATTCCTGAAGCTTCACAGGATCAAAATGGCATAAATATCTGTCCTCTTCACTTTCCTGTTCAACTATTCCATGAACTTCATTATATTCATGTTTTGTCAATATTAGATCATGAAACAGAATTGCCTTATCCACATCTATATCCCTAATGTATTTCAAAAGAATGCCTAAAGTTCCAAAGGGTATTAAAACATAATAGCCATCAAAAGTCAGCACCGCTTCAGTTTCTTCAAATAAAATCTGCACATATCTCGTCATATCAATAGTTTATTAGCTATGAAAATAAACGAACTTTTAATCTTTCAATAATCATTGAGAATGACCATTTATTTTGCAAGGATGGAGCGAAGGATCTTTGCAATATTCTTCGCGTCATCCACACCTCGGTGGTGGGTGCCTTCTAGTTCGATGCCTAGTTGGCGCAGCGCGCCAGACATGCCTATCTCACGACTCAATCTTTGTTTCAAAGAAAAAAGCGTTTTTACATTGACGTGTTTATTGCTGAATGGATAGGGAATTTTTAATCTGTTGCATTGATTCGAAAACATCGTTTGATCATATGCCCCATAACTAGCCCAAACACGATTCTTGGATGAATACTCCGCTTCTAGTATTCCACATGCCTCTGCGAAAGAATATCCCTTTTCGACCATTTCAGGAGTGATTGTAGTCAATTGAGTGCAGAAATCACTCACCGTTGAGTCTTGTGGCTTTATAAGTATCCCTTGGTTTTGCTCGATAGCTCCAGTATGAAGATCTAACGTACAAATTCCAATTTCAATAATCTCGCTAATTTGTCCAGCAGGAATCCCTCCCTCCCAGCAAGTACTCTCCACATCAACGATAATAACTTTATCTAATGTTTGCATAACTTTAAACTATATTATTTCCGGAATTTTCGGCTCCGCATGTTGGTAGTATTCATTCCCCTCCCAAGTGAAAGAAACATCCGCTCGAACACCAATATCCTCTGGCTTAAAATAACCATTTGGATTTTCATCATCTATTTTATGAATATGACACTTTATAAAATCACCTGTATTATTATAATCAAATTCATAATCAAGTTCTCCTTCGGGTCCATAAGCCCATTTTGTTACATTAGACAAAGACCCATCCAACGTATTAATATTTGCTGAATAAACAAATTGGTCAAAAGAGTTATAGATCATAATTTCTTTCTGTAAAATCACGCCTTCCGGAGAATAAATTATTCCATCATACCTTCTGTAACCATTTACTTCGGTTATTAACCTATATATACAAACAATCACGTTTGCATATAAACTCAATACACCAACATCAGACTCATCAACTGAGGCGTAATACTCAACATGTTGTAATTCTCCATTTTTAAAAAACAATTCTCTTCTTCTATAACCGTCGACTTTATAAAGTTCATAATAAGCCTTATTTTTAAGGACTTGCTCAGATGAAAGTCGCTTATTATCGTCACTACGATATTCAATTGTTTCCATAGAATTAAAATCTTCCAATCTCAAAAAATCAAAATCCAATCACCATAAATACTATGGCAAATTATAGCCGAATGGGTTCGGAGTCCAACCTGTAAAGTTGAGTTCGTAATTATCAATTTCACAACTACCTGCAATCAATTCCTGTAGTAAAAACATGATAGCTTGCATATTGCTACTTTTTATTGGTCTCGGCCAATTCCAACTGGCGTCGATATCAGGTTTGTTAGACTCCATCGCATTCAAATAATCAATTGAAATATATTCGCCAAATGTATTAAGTCTATTAATTACATGGGCGCAAACATCACGTAACTCATTTATTTCAGTAATAGTTGGCAGTTCAGCATCCAGAGTAAAATCTAACCAACCGGAATACCAACCTAATCTTGCGCTGTTACATGATGATAAAATCTTTGCAATGATGTTGAAAAACTATCTAAGTTCATTTGCTCCATAGATTCACAAAGCAACTGAGCAACTACCTCCGCGAAGTACTCACGCATCCCAAAGCGCTTGTCTAAATAAGAAAATTCCGTAATATTCATATCGGAAAGAAGTCTGCTCTTGTGTAAATTCCCGAATGTGAAGTTTCTTCAGTCCATATAAAAGGAACGAAATTCTCAAAAGGAGGCAATGGCATACCGTTCGACTCCAAAAGAATTATACAAGCATCTAAGGTTTCATAGTCCTCCAGAGGCAAATGTTCGCCATATATGCCAGACCAACTTATATCTCTAATATGCTCAACTATATTGGCTGGTATGCATGGAATATTAAAAATCTCTTTTAAGTCGTTGAATTCTTGCTCAGATAATCCCCATGGGTCTTCATCCTGACCTAAATCTTGCAGGTATTCATGATAATTCTCCAAATCCTCAAAAAAACTAGGAGTACGGTAATTTACAAAATGCTCGAGATCTGTAAAAAGCCCCCCCCCCAATCGATCCCATAACCCCTCAATTAGAATTTGCCAGCGTGGGTGTGTCAATTCCAAATGTTGAACGGAATTTTCCGTACAAGCTATCATGAATGCTACTCTAGCTCTCATGTTTATATTTTCAAAATCTGCTCCTCTCATTTATTTATCTATCTAATTTACTTTCCGAAAACCAATTAAAATACTAATCACCATAATCTCAATTCAAAAACAAGATTCCAAAGTTGAAATTAAGAAATAAAAATCCATCACAATCCAACTCAATAAAATAATCTAGCAATTACTCCCATTGAACCGAGCAATTTCGAGAATCGAGCATTGTTTTCTGGGCGTTGCCTTCGGCCGGGCTTTCCGCTACATTCTTTTCTTCACTTCGTTCAAAAAAGGACTTCCGCTACAATCCCTAACGCAAACCCTATCGATATTCGAAAATTCGAAATTCAAAGATTCGGAATTCGAAAATTCGAAATTCAAAGATTCGAAATTCAAAGATTCGGAATTCGAAAATTTGAGAATCGAGAACTAAGAACTGTCTATGCCTGAAATAAGTTGACCGTTTTTGAAGTAAAAACAACTTTAAAAATGGTAATAGGATGACAAGTATCAAAAGCACAAAAATGACGCGACAGGAGCGTCAAAATCGTTATTTTTCGGAATCATTTAAAGTCAAAAAAGTTCAAGAAATCGAACGAGGAATTAGTAAAATTGCAGAGATCTGTAAGGAGTATGAAGTCTCCGGCACTGCTGTTCGAAAATGGATTTTAAAATATTCCACTATGAAAAAGAAGACCGAAAAGATGGTTGTTGAGTCAAAAAGTGACACTCAAACGATCATTGAACTCAAGAAACAAATCGCTGATCTGGAGCGGCGTTTGGGTCAAAAGCAAGTTCAATTGGACTTCAAAGACACCATGATCGATTTGGCCGAGGAAATCTATAAAATCGACATCAAAAAAAAACTTGGTACCAAACCGTCTTGAGGCTAAAAGAAAAGTACAAAGTCGCTGGAATGTCCTACAATAGCGTGTACAAAGCATTAGGAACAACCAAGCAAGCAATTAGTCAATGGACTGCTAGACAAGATCAAGAATGTGAGATCCTAGCACAACTAGAACTAATTGTAAGAGATATCAGGGAGGATCATCCAGCAATGGCGTTGCGCTATATCTTTCATAAGCTACCTGAAAAGCTCATTGGACGCGATCGTTTTGAACAACATTTTAAATCGATGGGATATGGAGTGAAGATTGAGCGAAAGTATACACGAACAACAGATAGCCGAGGTGTTACCAAGTTTGATAATCTAACACAGGGCCTGAGGTTAGTTCGATATGATCAGCTTTGGGTAAGCGATATAACCTATTTTGAAATAAACGATGAGTTCTACTACATCACCTTCATTTTGGATGCGTATACAAGGCTGATAGTAGGGCATTCTGTATCGGAGACACTTAGAACAGAGGATACGACCATACCAGCACTACAAATGGCTTTAAAACAAAGGAAATATGGCAGCAAGAACAAACCGATTGATTTGATCTTTCACTCAGATGGTGGTGGTCAATACTATTTTAAAGGATTTATCAAACTGCTTCGAGCGCTGTCGATCAAGAGCAGTATGGCTGAGACAGTATATGAAAACAGTAAAGCCGAGCGAATAAATGGGGTAATAAAAAACAGCTATTTAAAATATTGGTCCATCAACACCATGACTGAACTAACCAAATCTGTTGACCGCGCAGTGCAATCCTACAACTCAGGAAAACCTCATTCGAGTTTGAAATTAGAAACTCCTGTAAACTTTGAGAAAAAACTATTTTCTTTACAAAGCCAAAACAGACCGAAGATGAAAAACTCATCGAAGGAAAGATCAGATAAAAAGGGCATTGAGCCCGTTTCTATCTGAGCCAAAACAAGACCTCAGAATCTAAATCTATCTCTGGAAATCCAAGATTAGGTTCCAATAAAACGGTCAACGTCATTTAGGCATGGACAAACAAACAACCAAGAACCATGAACTAAGAACCAAGAACCAAGAACGCAGAATCCAGAATTGCGAATCTATTTCGAATCCCGAATTTCGAATTTCGAATTTCGAATTGACTTTCGAGAATTGAGCATCAATACACATTACAGAATGAGAATGAGTAGGAAAATGAGAATGAATAGAGTCTCGAGAATCGAGAATCGAGAATCGAGAATCGAGAATCATGATCCAACATCCCCTCACCTAAAATAATTCACTCCGAAGGAGTCGTCTATGGGGGCGGAGCCTAGAAGGACTTGGGCGCTGATGGTCTTATCAGACTTGGTGTAAATTAATTCACTGTACTTTTTTCCAAGATTATCTAGATAATCATTTAGCAATTGTGAACCTGGACTCTTCGTTTGCAAAAATGCATTGGCCAATTCCTGAAATACAAAACCTCTGCTTTCTGTATTTAATTGATCAAGACTAAAACACTGAATGGACATCCGAATCGTTCGGGTTTCCTGAATATACATGTATTCATTGCCTTTGAAATTTTCAGTGTTGGCAATGAGCACTCGCAATTTCGCATCAGCGAGATTAGAACTCACTGTTTCTTTATTGATTTCTGAAATATGCTCAATTAATTTAATTCCATTCAATTTATCCAACGATGCCATGCTTCGGCGCATGCTCTGCGCTTCTTCTAAATTCACGTTGTAATGACTCATGAAGGTTTCATCGTCTGCTGGACAATAAATGAATACTTCAAAATCCTTTCTGAAAAGCTTGGTCGCTCGAATAAAAATCTTTGCGGTCTTGACCACTTTCAAACCCCCATCGTATAATTTCTTTGCTGTAGACTTCTCTATCTTCGTTTCTACTATAACCTTCTTTCTCTTCGCAATGCGTTCTATTTCATCATTGGTAATGGAGTGGTGTGGCGTGCTCGATTCTACTGTTGTGAATTCGATTTCTTTGATGCCCTCCTTTTGCTTCGTAAGATCTTCAAAAGCACGTTTATTTAATTCATTAATGTCATCGGTAGCCTTGTAATTCTTGGGAGTATCACGGATATAGACAAAGTCATCAAACTTAGTCGAGGGTTTTATTTTCAGATCAAATATCTCTCGCAACACGTACATCTCTTCTTCCGAAAAGCGTTTCCCCATCATCAGAAAATACATTTCTTCTCCTCCCGGTTCTGTCACTACATTTCGAACGCTTGCAGGCATATATTCTACATAAAGCATTTGCATCCTCATTTGCGGAGACATGCCTTTGGTGGCTTGAATAGACTTTTTAAGTGAAGAACCCTCTTCTAGTGTATGCACGAGATTAGCATCGACATCTCCCATTTTGACAATAGCAGACTCTTCTGTGGTCAGCGCATTCGCATTTCGGTACATCCGACGACCATCGACTAATTCGTCGGTATATCGCGCGGCATTATCCATGCGTCCACCCGATCTGCTCATATCGACAAATTCATCGGAGTGTCGCCCTACATCGATTGCATCATCCGCAAATCGGCCGCAAGTACGAAGCATCCCCACGATCGCTGCGCCGATTACGAAGATCATTTTTAGGATACCGCTTCCAGAACTAGATTCACTCATGAAAATTAAGTTTTTAGATTCTCGATTCTCAATTCTCGATTCTCAATAGAAATTCGAGAATCGAGAATCGAGAATCGTTTTTTCACAGCTCAAACACAAACCCCTTCTTCTTTAGCGCTTCGTATTTATTGTGGTTCCAGGTGTAGAGCCAAGGGGCGCGGTGGGGGACGCCGGTTTGCTTCTTTTTGAGATCGGTGAGGATTTTAAAACTCATGATCTTCTTTTTAAAATTACGCTTATCAATGGGGCGTTCCAAAATCACTTCATAGAGGTGATGCAGCTGTGAAAACGTAAATTCTTTTGGTAATAACTCAAAACCGATAGGCTCGTGCTTTAATTTGTATCGCAACTGCTCAATGGCAGCCTCCGCGATTTCGGTATGGTCGAATGCAAGCTTGGGTAGATCGTGTGCCGGCCACCAAAAGGCATCCTTTGCATAATTCGTAACGGGATGTAAACCTTGTGACGAACTTTGAATGATGGCATAATATGCTACAGTAATCACACGTCCCTGCGGGTGGCGATTTACTCCACCAAAGGTGCGGAATTGCTCCATGAAGACATTCTCTAGTCCTGACAACTCATAGAGCACGCGCTCCGCTGCTTCATCTATTTCTTCATCGTCTTTCACTAAGTTTCCAGGCAATGCTTTCCATTTATCGAATGGCTCAGCATTTCTTTCAATCAATAATATCTTCAGCTCTCCTTCATCAAATCCAAAGATCACGCAATCCACTGAGAAGTCGGAATGCAGCTTAGGCAACGTTTTCGTCTTTGACATACGGTCGTATTAATTTTTGAATACGCGCACTTCTTCTTTCGGAGCATAGTATAGTTCATTGCTATACAGTGCAGCAGGAAATAGCATAGTGTCCATTACTGGGTTAAAAGTAAGAATATTGCCATCAACTTTTGGCAACTTGCCTTTTTCAAATCCATGAAGCACAATTGTTTTTACTTTAAACTTTGATGGTCTACTTCCACTCTCCTTGCCAAAAGAAATCTCGTTCTTTTTTCCATCATAAATAATTTCTTGCTGGAAATACTCTCCTTTTTCGAAGGCATACGATTCGCCATCATCTTCGTAGTAAACAAAACTATTTACCACATCGCCCTTGTAAACATGAATGAACAGTGTATCTCCCGCTGGTTCATTAAATGACTGCACCACCTTCTGCATCGGCACTATCGCTCCTGCTTTCACGAATATGGGTAATCGATATAATGGACTCTCCACCCATTCAACTTGATCACCTTGATGTTTTACGTCATTATGGAAATCATACCACTCTCCAACTGGCAAGAACACCTTGGTAGATTGCTGTGTACTTGAAACTGGTGCTATCAAAAAAGACTCTCCAAAATAATATTGGTTCTGATAGGCTCCTGAATAAGTTCTCCAATCGAAACTATGATCAATCGCTAATGATCGATTGACGGGCATTCCCGTCTTTGTTGCTTCATAAAATGTGCTGTATAAATAAGGCATCATTTTATATCGCAACTGAATATAATACTTCACAATAGCCTCCGATTCTTCACCGTAACTCCATGGCTCCGATTCCTTCATATTGATCATTTTGTGCGCGCGATAGAAGGGAGAAAACGCGCCGATGGTCATCCATCTTGTATAGAGCGATGCACTCGCGTCGCCATTAAATCCTCCCACGTCCACACCACAATTAGCTACACCACTCAAACCAAGGCTATTCAATAAGCGCACTCCTAGAAGCATGTGATCTTCGTTGGCCGTATTATCTCCCGTCCAAACAGCAGAGTAGCGTTGAATTCCAGAGAACCCTGCTCGTGTCAAGACAAGTGGTCTTTTATTCATCAGTTTCTTAGTGCCCTCATAAGTCGCACGCGCCATCTGCATTCCGAAGATATTTCTCGACTCGATGGTCGTTGTTGGATGACCGTCATAATTAAATTGAACATTGGACGGAAAGCGTTGGCCCCACGTTGCTGGTTCATTCATATCGTTCCAAAACCCCATCACTCCGTCGTTCACATATCCTTGAAATGACTGCCCCCACCACTCTCTTGCAGCAGGCGAAGTAAAGTCTGGAAAGTGACACAAGCCCGGCCACACGCTGCCTTCATACCACGTACCATCTGGATATTTCAAGAAATGATTTTTTGACAACCCTTCTTCAAATGCTTTATATCCTTTCTCTACTTTAATTCCAGGATCAATGATGAGTGTGGTGCGCACTCCCATGTCTTTCAACGCACCAACAGTAGCTTTTGGATTGGGAAATTTATTCTTATCCCATGTGAATACTTTGTAGGCATCCATGTAATGAATATCCAAATACAATACATCTAATGGAATTTGCTTTTGTCTAAATGTTTCAGCAATTTGTAATACTTCTGTATCCGGATAATAACTCCAGCGGCATTGTTGAAAGCCCAAACTCCATTGCGCAGGCATAGGTGTTCTTCCCGTTAGCGCTGTGTATTGCTCGATAATGGATGCCACATTTTTTCCATAAAAAATATAATAATCCATCTCCCCAGATTCTACACTAAATGATGAGAAGCGCGTGTTGGATGCTCCGAAATTAAAATGTGATTTACTGGTATTGTCTAGGTAAACTCCATAGCAAAGGCTATCATGTAAGCCAATGTAAAATGGAATAGAAACATATAATGGATCGGTATCAGGCGTGTATCCGAAAGCATCGGTATTCCAATTGGTGTAGCCATTGCCTCGGCGATCGAGTCCTCCTGTTTTTTCTCCTAATCCAATAAAACGCTCATCCGGAAACAACCGATTGTACGTTGTGATTTCTGGTCCCGTCCAGGTGGTGGTGAAGGTGGAGTCATTTTCAAAAATGATTTTTCCTTTTTTATCTCGAATAGAAAGATGCAATGGACTCTTTGAAATTCGAATATCAATCTCAGAAGTGCTTGCGGAAAGAACCGCCTTGCTCGACTCCCATTTGATATTTTTATCCGAAGCATAAGGAAGTACACTATATGAAAAATCCGCTGACGGTGCATCCTCTGTGATTCTATAGTGAACGCAGCTCGCATTGATGACTTCTACTGAGACGTAAGCTTGATCGGTTTGTATCGTCAAGGTGCCATTATTGAAACTATGCTTTTTATAGCTTCCTAAATTCTTTTCGTTTTGGCTGAAAAGAAAAGTGGTGCTGCTTGTAAGCAACACCACTCCTATCCATTTTATTCTAGATAAATTCATTTGATCTTATTGAAGTGTAAGTACACTGCTGTTATTGGTATTGGAGTCCGGTCCAACAAATATCACAAATTCTCCGGGTTCAGCAACCCATTTTAAATCGTAGTTCCAGAATGAAAGTATCTCTCTGTTGATTTCAAAAGAAATTGTTTTGCTCTCCCCTGCTCTTAAAAATACTTTTTCAAAATGTTTCAATTCTTTATCTGGAGGTGTTAGACTTCTAATTTTATCATGTACATAAAATTGTACCGTCTCGAAACCATCTCTTGAAGATGTGTTAGCTACTGTTACAGTCGCTTTGATTCTTTGATTACCTGAAATTGTATTTGCAGATAATTGAAGGGGTGAATAATTGAATGTAGAATAACTTAATCCGTGTCCGAAAACATAAAGCGGAGAATTCGGTACGTCAAGATATTTCGAAGAATACTTATTGGTCAACGACATTGGTCTTCCTGTGTGCTTTGCATTGTAATAAATCGGAACCTGACCAACATTGCGCGGGAAGGTCATGGTGAGTTTACCACTTGGATTGGCAACACCACTTAATACATCCATAATTGCAGCGCCGGCTTTGGTGCCCGCAAACCAAGTTTCTAAAATCGCATCAACATTTTGATCTTCCCATGAAAGCGTAAGTGGTCTACCATTCATGAGTACAAGTACTATTGGCTTACCTGTAGTCTTTAACGCCTTCAATAAGTCCATTTGATTGCCTGGCAAACCGATATCCGATCTGCTTGCGGCTTCCCCACTCATTCCGAATGTTTCGCCCAGCGCTACCACCAAGACATCCGATTGCTTAGCAAGCGCCACTGCCTCGTCAATTAATTGTTGTGGTGATTTTGCATCGCGTTCAATGCGACCGTCATGTTCATTCAAGCGCTTGATGAGTTCCTCATCTTCGAGCATATTGCAGCCTCTTGCGTATTGTGACTCTTTTGCCCAACCATCTTTAGTAGCGGCCATCCATATACTTTCCGCCTTGGTCCAATCTCCAGCACCACTCCAGTTTCCAATCAAGTTTCGCTGATCCTTGATGAGCGGGCCGATGAATGCGATCTTTTTATCCTTAGATAAAGGCAAGACATTATTCTTATTCTTCAGAAGAACAAAGCTCTCGATTGCTGCTTGCTTCGCCAACTCCAATTTATCGGCACTCATCATTTCAGTTTTGTTGCGAGCTTCATCAACAAAGCGATAAGGATTTTCAAATAATCCTAAATCCCATTTTGCGCGCAGAATCAAACGGCAAGCGTTATCGATTTCGCTCATGGGTACTTTACCGTCTTTTACTAATTGTGGAAGATGTGTGATGAATAATTCTCCCACCATATCCATTTCGACGGGAGCATGAATCGCTTGTTGCGCCACCTGCGCAGCGTCTCCTGTGCGGTGTTCCATCATTTCGTTGATCGCAGTATAATCCGTCACAACGAATCCTTTAAAGCCCCAATCCTTGCGCAGTAGATCATTCATCAACCAATGATTTCCTGTTGCAGGCACACCATTGATTTCGTTGAAAGAACTCATCACCGAACCAACGCCTGCATCAATACCTGCCTTGTAAGGCGGCAAGTATTCGTTGTACATGCGTTGCATACTCATGTCCACCGTATTGTAATCGCGTCCTGCTTCTGCAGCGCCGTACAATGCAAAGTGTTTAATGCAGGCCATAATCGATGTTGCAGATGAATAATCCTTGCCTTGATAACCACGAACCATAGCTTCCGCTATTCTTGAGCCGAGGTATGTATCCTCTCCTGCACCTTCTGAAACCCTGCCCCAGCGTGGATCGCGAGCGATATCTACCATTGGACTGAACGTCCAACACAAGCCATCTGCGCTCGCTTCTAACGCCGCAGCTCTGGCCGTTTTCTCAATCGTTTTCAAATTCCATGTTGCAGAAAGTCCTAGCGGAATCGGAAAAATGGTGCGGTGTCCGTGAATGACATCATATCCAAAAATCAATGGAATTTTTAATCGTGTTTCATTGACTGCAATCTCTTGTAGTTTGCGCACTGCAATTGGCGTATAGGTATTGAAAACCCCGCCCACAATGCCTTTGCGAATTTTCCCCTCCACATCTTGACTCAGTAAAGGACCTGTCACATCAAATCCGATGGATGGTAAATTAAGTTGGCCAATTTTTTCCTCCAACGTCATTTGCTTCATCAATGAGTCAATAAAGCTCTCTCTCATTTGTGCTTTAATATTTTCATTGATACTTTTCTGTATTGCAGCTTCATTTACAGATGTAGTCTGCCCAGAAGCAACAGGACGCTGAGCGCATGCTACCAAAATACCAACGCTGACAGCAGATACAGACAATGCTGTTTTAATCATTCTCATCTTTTATATCAACTTTTTAATTCGTAAAACCAAGTAGATTCATTCCAACCGATACTTCCGGTGCGGACATAAATAAATTCCAGCACAATTGTGTGCGATAATTTTCTATCATAATAACGATAGGACCTTGATCGATGGCAAGGTATGATGTACCATAATATCCATTCGAAACACTGAATGCATCGGTAAATCCATATTCCCCCCAAATTTTATCTCCAATGGTATAATAGAAAAATCGCATCGCTTCCATGGATTGTTCTGGAGTGTAAGGCAAAGAAGATAATGCAGCTGTTGGAGTAATTACGCCGAGGTCATTGGTGGGAGAATGTGCGTTATAACCTTCAAAGTTATCACTTGCTGTAAGTCCCCAGCAGCGCTCGCTATAGCCAACATAATTACCGGGATTCAACACGCAGTAATTGTAATTGATCAAAGAGTGATTTACATTCTGTGTCCAATAATTAGCATAGGTATCAGACAATCCATTTGGATTGAGACCGAGGTATGAATAATGCGCGAAGAATAGTGGACCGCCCGCGGGATAACCCAACGGCAATTGAACTCCGTAATAGGTATTTCCATTTTGGAAATAAGAACTATTTGCCCAGCCATTGTGGTACACTGCTGCATCGATAGGATGTGTCGGTGAACATGCAGCAAGGAAATAAGTAATCAAGCATTCATTATAACCTTTGATTTGATGATTCATTGCCCAACCGAAATTAGGCGACCAGTGCCAATAAAGTACATCTTCATCATTACGCGTAAACCAATCCCACTCTACTTCTTCCCAAAGTGTATTGATGTTTTCAATGATTTGATTTTCGAGAGGATCGCTTGGATTCAGATACTCTCGAACAGTAAGCAGTCCTTGAATCATGTAGGATGTCTCCACGAGATCCGCACCGTTATCTTGAGGTGAAAATGGTATCGTTTGTCCTGTGGTACCATTCAACCAATGAGGCCAAGCACCATGGAAGCGATCAGCATCATTTTTCAAGAAATTTACAATCGTATTCCATCGCTCTACTCCTTCGCTACGGGTGATGAAACCTCTTTCGATTCCGACAATAATGGCCATTACTCCAAAGCCTGAACCTCCCGATGTTACCACGTTTGGTGTAGACTCGCGCTCGGGTGCCAGTCCACTTACAGGATGAGCAAAGTCCCAGAAATATTTGAACGTTTGTTCTTGTACAATGGTCATCAACTGTTCATCTGACACCAATGGAAACTTTGGAGTTTCATCAATTTCTGTGAAGAAGGTACGAGTGATCGCTACAAAATTTTCATTGTTCACTCCAGTGATTCCTTGCATGATTAATTGATAGCGCTGGAAGTGCAGCAGTGGATTGTTTGAAGTTATGGTAAGTACACGACCGTTCTCTGATAGATTGGTGGTGATGCTTTCAGTAGTTCCTGGTCGAGCAATGCGCACCGAAACAGCATTGATTGAAGTTGGTGCAACGGGAGCATCGAAATAAACCGTTGCTACAAAGCTTCTATTTACATTCTGAATATTATTGAGAGGAGTGACATTCATGTTTCCAAAAAACATGCTGTCTATGTGTATCGTGGCTGGTTCAGTGCTGAATGACACTGTTTTCCCAGGGTAACTTTCATTGTTGGCATTCTTCAATTCTGAAGAAATGGTGATGGTATAGATAGAATTAAATTCTAGGTTTTCGCTGTGAAGCAGCGAAACAGTTTTATTGTTATCGAGATAAGCGTGTTCGATAGGAACTTCTACTTCGCCCTTTTTGAGGCTGATAGAAGAGGGAACTGATGTGGGAACAACAGATTGATTGAACCCCAAAAGAATTGGAGCATTGACCGGCACATTCGTAGTGATCGGACCGGAAAGCTGAACTGCAGAAGTACCAATTGTTATACTATTTAATATAAATGCTAAATCTTGCTCATCTGGCTTTTTGCACCCCGCATTAAATAAAGCGGTAGCGAATAAGAATAGACAAATAATACTTTTTTTCATTCTGATAAATTTATAAAAAAAAGAGGGCAATCACATTACTAGTGAATGGATCGCCCTCTCTCTTATTTATTAAAAACTAATCTTAGTTTTCAAAGTCATAAAGGGCTGCAACTTCTGATTCAGAAAGTGCAACGTTCCAGATACGGAAATCATCCATCATACCCTTCCAAGTGTTGGTAGCAGTAGCATAGTTTGACCATCCAGTAGCTGTGTTAGAAGGTGAACAGAAATAACCAAGTGTCAAGTTTGGAACGATACCAGCAACTGCTTCACCTGTTCCATCAGCTTGGTTAGCAATACCCATTCCGCTCAAATACCACTCAGTAGTATTCGCATCAAGATCAACTTGCATCACTTTAGTACCATCAACAAAGATAGTTTTGATAGCAGACGTTGCATCGTGAGTAATCACCAATTGGTGCCAAGCAGTTCCACCGAATAGATCTGCAATGCTACCTAAGTAGTCATAAAGAACTGTTTCGTTAGTTGAACCATCACCGTTTGGATCTGTCCAAGCAGTTCCGAAATAGTGGTTGTTTGGATCTGGGCTCAAAGCATGGCTAGATGCAAACTTTGTCCAAGCTTGGTCACCAGCTACTTCCATGAAATAACCTCTTTCTGTTGCAAGACCAAACATAACGCGGCTACCAGGACCGAAAGTAGTTGGATCTATTTTGTACCAGCAAGAAATTGTGATGCTAGGAGAAATGAAATTTCCACCTGACACTTCAATGATTGAACCTGCACCAGCAGTAGCACTACCATCAAAAATTGCAGCACTGTTAGCATTTCCAAATCTGTCAGCACCATAAGTAGCAGTATTTGTAACCAAATTAGCTGTACCTACTGAAGCTGATGCGTTACCATTCAAAGGAAGATAAAGCTGTTGAGCTCCGTTCTGAGGAACTGTTGCTTCTGGAGTTGGAGGAGTGATTACCGCCTCCTCTTCTTCATCCTTTTTACATCCCGTAAAAACCAATGCGCTTGCCGTCAAAAGAGCGGCTGAAAGAAACATTACCTTTTTCATTTTTAAAAAATTTGATTTTGATTGATTAAGATTAAAAAATATATCGAACAAACCCTTGATGTTACCACCCCGGGTTTTGTGTCAATGTTCCACCTGATAAATCTATTTCTGTTTGAGGAATTGGAAATAAATTGTGCTTTCCTTCTACATAGCCCAACGGACTTAAGAACTGAGAAGCCATTCCTTTTCTGATCAAATCATAATATCTATTGCCTTCCATTGCCAACTCTACTCTGCGCTCTTGCATAATCGCATTGCGCATTTCCACTTGACCCATTGCCTGCAAATCTTCAAGCTGCGCTCTGTTGCGAATTCTATTCAATTCCACCAGCGCACCGCCTTGATTACCCATTTCATTCATCGCCTCTGCTTTCATTAAGAGTACCTCGGCAAATCGCAACACGCGAACATTGTGTCCCCATTGCTCAATGTCTGTTGTTCCCGGCACCCAAACTTTTTGGTTGTAACATTCGATTTCCAAAATGTCATTTGTTCCTGAAATATAAGAAGTATCTGGCGTCGCTTGGTCGCCTTGAATCAAAACACCATCCAATACTTCATTTAGGAAAATAATGCTTGCGTCTTTACGCACATCGCCCACCTCAAAAGCGTTGATCAATGACATAGAAGGTCTATTGAAACCCCAGCCTTTGTTCGGTGTTCCTCTCACACCTTGTGTGTTTGCAAACTGATTGCCACCATCAATTAAATCTCCGTCTGGTAAAGCACCGATTTCAAAGATCGATTCAATACCATGTTGACCTTGCAATCCGAAGATGTCAGCAAAATTTGGCTCTAAATCATATTGACCTGAATTCTCAATTTCATTGCAATAAGAAACGACTTGGCTCCAGTTACCGAGGTACAAATGAGCCTTTGCGAGTAAAGCTTTCGCTGCACCTTTTGTAGCTCTTCCTTTATCTGCCGCAGCGTACTGTGCCTTTTCTGGCAAAACATCAGCTGCAAAAAGTAGATCTGGTATGATCACTTGACTGTAAATCTGAGATGCCGGTGTGCGAGCAAGCGTGTAATCAGCATTCACAGTTGTGACCATAGGGACATCACCAAAAGCACGCACTAAATTGAAATAAAACATCGCTCTTAAAAATCTTGCTTCTGCGATGTAGCGATTTTTCAATGATTGGTCCATCTCAATTTCTGGAACATATTCTATCACCACATTCGCAGCCTTCACCGCGCGGTAGATGGCGCTGTACCATGGATAAATATCGCTTGCAGTGCTGCTGAAAGTAAAATTATCGACGAGCAACAAACGGGCAGCATCGCCAGCACTGCTCCCTTTTCTTGTATCATCAGAAATGATATCTAGAATTGGAAATCCTCCTGTATGATACTGCCAAACGCGCATCTGTGCATAGATGCCATTGGTAGCCAACCTTGCATCGCTTGCACTTTCGGGGAATAATGCTTCTGTCAATGAGCCTTGAGGTGCTACATCTAAAAAGTCCTTTTTACATCCTTGTAAACTCAGAAGAGAAAGGCCTACCACCATTCCCCAATTCTTTATGTTGTTCAATTTTTTCATAATAATTAATTAAAAATTGAAGTTTAGACCAAGTGAATAAATTGATGTCAATGGATACACACCTAAGTCAATTCCAGAAGAGGTAGCATCAGTGCTAGCAATCTCTGGAGTATATCCGTTGTATTTTGTGAGAGTAAATAAATTCGTAGCACGAGCATAAACTCGAACGTTTCTGAACTTCCATTTTTCAGGCAATGCTGATTTCAAATCATAGCCTATAGATAATGTTCTGAGTCGGAAGAATCCTCCATCTTGTACGAAGTAATCTGACACTTCATAATTTACACCTCCGAATGAAGGGCGAGGCTCTGTATCACTTGTTCCTGCTCCATCCCACGCATCTAAAACCTGGGATTCGAAATTGTAGAAGTCTGGACGAACAGCCATTTTTCCGTTATAGATTTTATTACCAAACTGTCCGGCAAAATCCATGGACATATCCCAATTCTTATAATTTAATTCCAATCCAAAACCATACACCATCTTAGGAATATATGATCCCAAGTAGACACGGTCTTGATCATTAATTACTCCATCGCCATTTTGGTCAACATACTTGAGATCGCCTACTCCTTGTCCAGATAATATCGGAATAGAATTTAATTCGGCTGCCGTTTGAATCACACCATCGGTTTCATAGCCGTAGAACGCCCCCACTGCATTTCCTACAACCGTGCGGGATACCAACTGACCATTTCCTAAAGATCCAGATGCAATGAAGGCATCGGCATCGCTATTCGGTCCTAATTGCAAAACTTCATTCTTAATGGTTGAAGCATTTGCATTCACTTGATAGTTTAGTTTACCGATAGCATCATTATAAGTCAACTGTAATTCAAATCCACTGTTGCGAACGCTTGCCGCATTGTAAGTAACAGTTGTAAAGGGACCATTACCTAAGTGACCGGGAGTGATCAAATCAACAAGGATTCCATCCGTGGTCTTATTGTAATAATCTAAGTCTACTTGTAATTTATCGTTCCAAAGCCCTACTTCTAAGCCCACATCCACTTGAGTAGTTTCTTCCCAACGAAGGTCAGGATTTCCGCTCACACCAAATGTTGCACCTTGAACGAGCTGTTCATCGAATACTGCGTTTTGATTATTGCTGATTAACGAATACTGACGAGACCATGGAATTTTTTCATTTCCAATAATTCCCCAGCTACCACGTAGCTTCAATCGATTGATGACTTTAGAATCTGGGAAGAAACTTTCATTATGAATATTCCAACCGAGTGCTACAGAAGGGAAAACACCATTACGGTTGTTTTCTCCAAACTTTGAAGAACCATCTCGACGAATCGATACAGTGGCGAGATAGCGATTATCAAATGAATAATTTACTCGTCCCAATTGAGAAAGCAACGTGGTAATTTCGCCGCTGCTTGATGCATTTAGATATTCTGGATTACCGGCTTCGATATACCAAAGTGCAGGATCGTCGCCTAATAGATCTTGTGTGCTCGCTGAGATTCGCTCTGTTATAAACTTCTGAGCAGTATATCCTGCAAGCGCATCCACTCTGTGTTTTCCTTTCGTGTATTGATAGCTAACAGTATTTTCCCAAAGCCAAGTGAAGTACTGCGTTCTTGCTATAGATAAATCATTCAGCGCATTGCTCTGACTTGAACTCACGAAAAATGCAGGCGAAAATGATTTATCATTCACCGTGGAATAATCTTGTCCAAAGCTTGATCTAAAAGTAAAGTTTTTCAGGAATTTAATATCAGCATATAAATTACCTACCCCGCGGAAGCGCTTTGTTGTGGAATTATTATATTCAATTGCTGCAAGTGGATTGCCCGCTCCAAAGACCTCAGCGAAACTTCCATCATCGTTGTACGGGCGGCTAATAGGCCATGCGCGATAGGCCATTCCAACTACATTCGCTTCATTCGTTTTTGAATCAGGTGAAATGGTGTAGTTGGCGCCAAGAGTGATATTGTCATTTAATTTATAGCTATCATTAATTTTCAATGATACGCGCTTATAGTCTGATTTTCTAATGATTCCATCTTGAGAAAAATAGCTGATACCAAAATAATATTGATGCTTATCGGTAGCTCCTGTTACACTTGTATTTACCGAGTACATCGGAGACCATTCCTCAAAAATTTCTTCTTGCCAATCGGTGCTATATAAATTGTCTGGCAATGTCGCCGGACTCAACTGAAACAACACATTTGTGAATTGATTTGCATTCAATAAATCAATTGTTCTTGGCAAGCGTTGTAGGCTATATTCCGTAGAAAAAGAAACCACTGGTTTACCATTTCCAATAGAACCACGTTTGGTCGACACCAACACAACACCATTGGCTCCTCTTGAACCATAGATAGCAGTAGCGCTTGCATCTTTCAACACTTCCATCGACGCGATATCACTTGAACTCAAAAAGGAGATATCATCCAAGATTACTCCGTCAACTACATAAATAGGAGCAGAATTATTTAGAGTACCGACGCCTCGAATGCGCACCACAGGTACAGCTCCCGGAGCGCCACTTACACTATTCACTTGAACCCCTGCCAATCGACCTTGTAAGGCCTGTTCTGGAGATATGCTTGGCACTTTAGTAATATCCTTTCCTTTTAAAGAAGAAACCGAGCCAGTCAAATCACTCTTTCTTTGAACACCATAACCCACAATCACGATCTCTTCAGTGAACTTAGGTTGAAGCGTTACATTAATCACCGTTTGTGTTCCGACCGCAATCGTTTGCGGGATGTAACCGATAAAAGAGAACTTGAGGGAATCTTGAGGAGTTGCATTTAAAGAATACTTTCCATCCAGATCAGTAGTAGCACCCGTGTTGGAACCTACAATAGAGACTACGGCTCCAATGATCGGAGCATTATCATCTCCGGAGTACACCGTACCACCGACACTCATGGTCTGAGCAAAGGTGAACGAGGCAACAGAGAAAGCCCCTATTGAAAGGACGAATTTTCTCAAAGCGAGCATGGTTGGTTATTTTGGTTGAACCAAATATAGAATAAAAAAGCAAAGTGTAATTTTTACACAAAGATTTTTTTATTGCACACAAAAAAAAATCGCGAAGAATTTTCGCGATTATTGAAAAAGAAAATATTAAGTCTTAAGTCTTCAACTATCTGAGCAGGGTAAACGAACCCGATTTACTTTGATCTAAACCTAATTCATCCTTAAACTTGACAATGTACGCGTACACCCCGTCAGGGGCATAGTACCCATTGATTCCACCATTCCAACCCTCCGTGGATTTTTCTGAAACAAATACAACTTGTCCCCAACGATTGAATATCACTAGTTCAAAGTCCGATGGTACGCATGCCAAAACAACTTGAAATCGCTCATTCAAATTGTCGTTATTGGGTGTAAAGACATTGGGAATAAAAACATCACAAGGAATCACCGAACAATCTTTAATTTCAACTAATGCATTTAGAGTTTCTATTCCGCACGAAGTCTCAAAACTAACCTCAGCATTATATACTCCAACATTTGTATACATGTAATTTAATTCTGACGCTTGATTTGTATTTACTTCTCCCCCATCTCCCAATATCCAATGAACATTATTTATAGCACCATCTCCTATGATATTTAGAATGGTCTCATTTGTTAGACATTCCCCATCAATATCCAATTGAAATTCACAGCATAGTCCAATTTGATACTCTTGGCAAATAGTAGTATCCAACGTTGCATTATCTGAATAAGTTAAGCAAACTGAATAAACCCCAGGTGCTGTAAATTGATGTTGCACAGCAATACCAAGATCATTTCCGTTATTACTAATCACATTAGAGGCGTTGGAACCTGGATCTCCAAAATTCCACGTTACACTCTGTATATTATCCGAAATAATGGGCACAAATTGCAACGCTTCTGCAGTATTACAAGTGTCTCCTTGTAAATCAAATCCCAAAATAAGTTCGTCAATACAATTGATAATTTCAAATGAATTTGAAAAAACAACCACTCCACAATCCGTGATTACGCTTGCTGTGACTACATATTCACCTTCATTTTGAAAAAGATGCGACACATCATTTGAAGTGCTTTCTAAGCTTGTGCCATCACCAAAATCCCAATCTATTTCATTAAAATGTTCGAAATTGGTGAGTGTAAAAGATAACAGGACGTCTGCACAATCACCGCTCGTAGTAATAGAAGAAGCGAGTAGCGTGGCATTCAAAAAGTAGTTGCGAGTGGGAAGTCCATAACCACCGCCGCCTGTCAATGTTGGAATCGCATTTTCTTCAAAACCGCAATCTAACCCGGGAAGATTCGGACAATTTATTACACCAATACTCCCGTAATTAAGATAAATTTTATCGTCAGGACCTATTTGAAGCCCAGCAGGACTAGCGAATGTGAAAACTTCAATAGCTACCCCTGAATCCTCAATAGTTTGCTGCACTCCTGAAGAAATATCATACTGAATCAAACTTTGAAAATTTGTGACATAGATTAAACTAGAATTCGGCGAAAACTCCACTCCATAAACTTGAGGAGTTCCGAAATTGAAATTCCAACTTACATCTTCTGTCACTATTCCCGAGTTGTTATCGAAATCAAACATTTCAATAACTCCTTCAAATAAATTGCCTTGTACTATTTTGTTGAATTCGCCATTTATCTTCATGTAACCTGAACCATTGCCATGTGACAACCCAGCATTACTGATAACTGGACTCAAGTTGACTCCGGAGCTCGTTACTTCGAATGCAATAAAAATAGGATTTGAACTTCCATGAGTGACCACCCAATAGCCATCACTATTTGCATTTGGCACATATTGGAGCTTTTCTGAAGTTGTATCGTAAAGAGAAATGTTCTTCTCAGTATTTACAATATCTCCTAAGCCATTGTCTAAAGACATATCCAGCAAACTATATGTCAAACCATTCGAGCCAAACTGTTCATCAATGCAGAAGATATAAAACTGTTGATCATTCCCAGGTCTAGGAACTATCACAGCGGCAGTGGTGCTTGATAACTCAATACTTCCACCAAGAAGACCGCTTCCATTTGGCATGACATCGTTTTGAGCATTCCAAACAGTTACACCATTCGTATAAAAAAGTAAATTTCCAGTTACAGGATCAGCAATGGAAGCACTCCCTTCTATTGTATTGATGGCTGCTCCCGAAACTCCAACGGGTTGATTTCCGTTAAAGTCAATGGCGCCGCCACTTGTGAATCTCCATTGATTATTTTCTTTTTGTGCAAGACAAAATAAAGGCAAATATGTCAAGGCAAATACGAGACAACTAAAACGAATGATGGAAGTGAGCTTATTGTTGAGCATTTATTTCTTGGAGTTGTTTAAATTTTACTGCTTGTCTTTGACTAAAATCTAGTTCCTTTCCCGATTTCAACTTCACATATAGTCTAGAGGATTCCGAAAGAACCTTATCTATAAATCTCACATTAAATATTTCACTTTTATTATTTCTAAAAAATTCATTTTCTGAAGAAATTTCTTGAAATGATTGAAGCGTTCGGTGTAGCACAGAAGTTCCCTTTGTAGAGTAAATTTTGACATAGTTCCCTATACTTTCCGCCCACTCTATATCATGCACAGATAAAAAGAACCATTCATTTCCACTTTTTATGAAAAGCTTCTTATCCTGTTGTCCTTCTAACCTCAGTTCCCACTTCTTTTTAATCCGCTGCATCGTAACATCTAGTCGCGACTTACTGATAGGCTTTAACAGATAATCCAAGGCATTGACCTCAAAAGCCTTTAACGCATACTCATCGAATGCCGTGACAAAAACGACCTCTGGTACTACCCCCAATTTTTCGAGCATTTCAAACCCATTCAAAATGGGCATTTGAATATCTAGAAAAATAAGATCTGGATTTATTTCTTCTATTCTCTTAACCGCAAGGGAGGACTGATTGAATACCTCTACCACTTCAATAAATGAATAAACCGAAAGCATAAACTTCAGCTCTTGTGCCGCGAGCTCTTCATCCTCTACAATTACAGCTTTATACTTTTGCATTCTGAGCATGTACTTTTACTTTCACTAAATGTCCTAATTGCTGCATTTCAAGTTGCACACTGTTATATACAGACTCCAATCTTTTTTGTACGAATTGAGTCCCAATGCCTTTTCTCAACTCCACGTGATTCAAACTTCCTGTATTCAAAACAACAATTTCAATTCCATCTTGATTTTTGAAAAACTTTACGCTCACCTCAGTATCCCCATCCAATTTAGAAACACCATGTTTTATAGCATTTTCAACAAGTGAGAGTATAACACCTACAGGGAGTGATTCATTCATCGCTTCCTGCCCACACTCTATGCTAAAGTGGAGTCGTTGTCCAAATCTTAGTTTCTCTACTTCCAAATACTTTTGGACGATGTATAACTCTTCAAAAGTTGGAATTGTTTCTTTCGTTGATGAGGTGAGTGAAAAGCGTAATATCTCCGATAATTTCACAATTCCGTCTCGTGCATTTTCTCTGTCAATAATCACCAATGCCTTGATACTATTCAATGCATTGAATAGAAAATGTGGATTTAATTGTGTTTTTAGAAGACTTAGCTCAAATTCTTTCGCCACTTTTTCGGACTCAAGTTTTTCAAGTTCTAGACTTGAAGCCTTGTTCAGTACTTTGTAAAGAAAATAGATGGTGATCCATACGATAGTATATCGCGCGAGATTTACTAAATTGAGTAAGGCTATCTCTACAGAGTTCATCTCGAAGAAGCTCTTTGCATCATCGATTATTTCCGGTATTTGAACGGCAAATCCAAGTACCAGCGTCCAGATCACAAAAGAGGATATAGCATAGAAAAGCACTCGTGGTTTCTTTTCATTGAATACATCCATTGCATGAAGTGACTTACGCAACAGATGACTGGTAATGATCCCAAAAACAGGATATGCCATGAAGAACAAGATAAATCTCCAATCATAATTCCAGCGAACTGCAACACCATAATTGAACATCTCAACCAAGACCATTCCTGTCCATCCAATCAACTGAAATAACCAATATCTTGACATACTCTTATTTATTTATAGCAATATTACATGTCTGTATTTCACAACAAGATAAGATTATGATAATCGCAGGAAATATGTGATAAGCGCACAGCATCAATTGTAATCCTTTTAGAAAAAGATGTACCTTCGATACCATACTTGATTACGATGGATTTATTAGAAAAAGATATTACGGGGAGTATTGGAACTCAACTGTACTATGCTGAGATTATTTGGCGCAATGGTATACTCATTATGGATGAGCCCGAAAACCAAGGGGGAAAGGACCTTGGCCCTGATCCTTACACTACCCTTCTGGCTTCCCTCGCGGGTTGCACGCTTTCGACGTTGCGCATGTACATCGAAAGAAAAGGATGGATGATTCCCGAAATCAAGGTGAAACTCAACATGCGTCAAGTAAAAGGTGACACTTTAAGAACAGAAATCAAAAGAGAAATAAGTTTTGGAGATGACTGCCCAGCAGATCAGGTGGAGCGATTATTAGTGATTGCACAGAAGTGTCCTGTGTCTAAAATTCTTGTAGGAGAAATTATCATCAATACCAATCATATCGAATTTTAATCGAAAAAAAACATGGATATTAATAATGTAAAAAAAGAATATAGCAACGGCGAGGTCACTGTTGTTTGGCAATCTGGTCTATGTACTCATAGCGCAAACTGTGTGAAAAATCTATCGGCTGTGTTTCAACCCAGAACACAACCTTGGATTAAAATGGAAAATGGAACTTCTGAAGAAATTATTGCCACCGTGGCGAAATGCCCTAGTGGTGCGCTTTCTATTAAAAAATAAAAATTAGAATTATTTCTTGAACACTGTGTCGCTCAGACCAGTGTTCACTTTATAATTCGTTAGATCAATCTTCACCGTCCCTGTTTTCTTTTCTGGTTCGTTGGCATTCTTAGATGAATTCTTGTTGATATCCGTTGCCACGCCCTTGGGGATTTTAAACTTCTTTACATCCACTGTAAAGATCATTTTATCTGGCAAGCCCCACTTGAGTTGACTACCATACGTAAATGCCGTTGTGACCATTCCGCTGCTACGCGTTGTGGTTTGTGACTTTAGCACAATATCATTTACTGGATCGATCCATAATTTTGAAAGGATCATATCACTGGTATCGCTTGATGGAAAAATAGAAATAACCTCTGTTTTAGTCGAACCAATATTTTCATTACCCATGAAAATGGCGGAATAATTATTTTTATTCGACAACATCTTTGAAATATCGGTGAATCCCTGCTTAGGAACAATCGCTATTCCCTTTGCATCGATTTTAAATTTATCTTTTTGTTTAAAAAAGATGGTAGCCTTTGAAGGCAAAATCTTCACCATTGGAATATCAGACGTAATCACAGCATCCACCGTGTAATCCTTGATCTTATTCATCTTCAGCACCAATTCATCAATCGTCTTGGCTGCATCTTGTGCATTTGAACTGAAGGAAAGCAGCATCATTCCGAGGAATGTTGCAAATATATTTTTCATGATATAATATCTTTTTTATTGAATTTAACCAAAGACACAGCGATCAAAACAACGTTGTGCACTAAGAGAATGATGACAGACTTGTAGATATCAGCCACTGGCAATGGATCTTCGAAATAGCTGCGCCAAGAAGCCATGTGCGTAGTGAAGAGATAAGGCCTAATGTTGTCGAAGATCGTCACATCAAGGGTTCCGATGATCGTAAATAAAATAATGATCGCCATCGTGATCACTATTGGTCCAATAGAATTATCTGAAAAACAAGAAAGACAAATCGACAAAGACGACACCGTTAGAAGAGCGAGAAATGCGACGGCAAATCCACCCACATATCTCCAATTGATATCCGCATCTTGGAGAATCACAAGTCCGTCGCTATTGAGCACCATCAAGTCGCCTGGTCCAAACATCCACTTCCCCACTACCACCGCCATGATGCCGAGCCAAATCACGATGAGTAATGTGTACACAGCGCCCGCCAAGAACTTCGACATTAAAAGCGTTGATCTTGAAATAGGCTTCGCTGCGAGCATTCGGATGGTTCCCATGGCTCCTTCTCCTGAAACCAAATCACCAGTTACTAGAGCTACTAAAAGAGGAATATGTATAACCAGCATTTGAAGCACGATGAAAGCCACCAAATTTCCATTGAGAATGTCTCCCTCAAAAGAAAGCGTTTGTTCAAACGACGCCGTGACAAAAGAGATAAAGGACATTCCATCTGCTTTTAATGCGAATAAAATCACCCCTACCAAAACAGTAATAGCTACGAGTCCAAGATAACTTCTCGGCTTCGCAGCGATTTTTATAAACTCGTTGTATGTGCTTTTGAATAACATCAGTTCTTAACCATTTTAATGAAATAATCCTCCAGTTTTCTTTTCGATTCCAGCGAATACAACTTGATATTTTGCGCTGCCATGGCTTGTACCATTTGCGGCACCAGCTCTCGGTCTGTTGAGACTTGAAGGAATTGCCCTTTACTCGATACGACCTGTGCATTGGGGAAGTGCTCGGCGATAATTGCCGTGGCTTGCGCCACATCATCCACTTCCAAATTAGCGATAAGCTCCTCCTCGTTTAGCAGATTGGCTACTTCACCTTCGATGATTGAATTTCCTTTATTGATGATCACCATACGATTGGCAATGATCTCAATTTCAGAAAGTATGTGCGAAGAAAGAAGGACTGTCTTGTTGTGCTCTGTACGAAGCTGAAGAATTAAATTTCTGATATCAATGATACCTTGAGGATCAAGACCAGTGGTAGGTTCATCAAGGATGATGAGTTCTGGATCGTGAATGAGTGTTTGAGCGATACCAAGGCGTTGTTTCATCCCGTGGGAGAAGCCCGCCACTTTATCCTTCTCGCGACCTTTTAATCCAACATAATCAAGCATTCTGTGGATATCCTTTTTGTTGGTGCTTCCGCCAGAGACACGAGAAAATATTTCGAGATTTTTTTCGGCGCTGAGGTATTTGTAGAAATCCGGTTTTTCGATGATGCTGCCTACTTTGCGGAGCACCTCGCTGCGATGCGCAGCGAGCGGCTTTCCAAACAGTTTCACCTCACCGCGAGAGGGAGAAATGAGCGACAGCATGCAACGAATAGTGGTTGATTTTCCTGCACCATTGGGTCCAAGAAATCCGAATACATCGCCTTTGTAGACAGTGAAGTTTACGTCTCGTACCGCTTCAAACGCACCAAAGCGTTTCGCTAAATGCGTGACCTCTATGATTTTGTCATTCATACAGGTGTAAAACAAGCGCAAGGCGAGGATGTTCGAAATTCAATGACAAATGACAAGGGACAAATGACAAATGATCTCGGCTTTGCCGAGAACAAATGAAAAGAACAAAGAACTAAGAACTAAGAACTAAGAACAAAGAACCATGAACTAAGAACCAAGCGCCGCCCTGAGCGTTACGTAGCGCTAGCGAAGTATAGCGAAGGGAACCAAGAACAAAGAACTCTTAGGGAATCAGAGAGGTCACACTATCTGGTTTGTTACTTAGAGGATAAAAGTAGTATAGCCTGTCTAAGCTAGTATATTCCGAACCGTCACATAAAGCGCTACTTGTTATGCGAAAACTTGAATCAGAAAGTATATCTCCTGACCATCTATATCCAAAGTCCTTTCCGTTGCTGTTGGCATGCCATGTATCTATCTTAATATTAGCTCCATCAATATGATAAACGCCCCAGTAACTTTTATTATCTGAGATATAACTTAAGAAAGAAGCCGAGTTAAATTTAGACTGAGCATTTGTTAGAGGTAGCTCTATACCCGTATCGCCGAGAGTTCCGTTTGAATTTAAAATGTAAATTGAGACCCTTTCTGGATTTAAACTTGATTGATAATAGTAAAAACCTCGAAGCCTCAAAGCATTAGAATTATTTTCAGATCGAAGACTACATAGTGGCTCGTCACCACGATTAGGATCTTTTTTGCAGGCGATGCAAATGATGATTAATAGAAAAAAAAGTTTATAGGGTTTCATTTAATCAAAGATAACTGGTAAATGACAAATGACAAGTGACAAATATTAATTACATATGACAAATGATCTTGGCTTAGCCGAGAACAAATTTCAAATAAATGTGACAACATGCGGAGCATGCCTTCTGATGCTGGCCCCAAATGTTAATTGGGGGGACAAACGGTGAGATTCAATGACAATGGTTAAGTTTGTGCAGAACTAGGAACCGAGAATAAAAATGATTAGAAAAATCTGTTTGCTATTGATTTTCTTCACATCTCAGATTCCTGTTTTTGGGAATGATGAAAGCCATGATATTGCATGTATCATAAAAGTATGGGGATTCTTAAATTACAACAGTCCGTATGTACTAAAATCGGACATTAATTGGGATCAAGAACTAATTACTTCTCTTGAAAAATATGATGAGACTAAATCTGTAGAATTATCCTGTGATTACTTAATTTCCAAGTTACCTACAACACGAAAAGAGCGAAGAAAAAAGGATTCTCGAGAGGCTTCACCAAGACTCTCGTGGATTGGAGAAGAAAAACTTATTTCTAATACTATCAAGGACTATTTATATCATCTAGTACATATAAAAAAGCCTTTTCCCAATCGTTATTTATACCAGAAGTATAGTGGTGTAACCGGTCACGTAAATCCTAATAAATTGGATTTTGATTATAGTAATAAATATCATAGACTTCTAAATTTAGCGCGGTATTGGACCATCATGCAATACTTTAATCCATACCTTGATCTACTGGATCCATGGGACGAAACGTTGGTAGAAATGATTCCAATTTTCAGCGCTTCGCGATCTGAGGTTGATTTTTATAAAGCCATGTTAAGAATAAATTCTAGAATAAATGACAGTCATAGTTTTATAAATATATTTCCTCTAAGTTTTGGGAAAGATATTTTTGGTCGGCTATATCTACAAGATATAAAACTTGCTGCTGTTGGGAGCAATATTATTATTTCTGAAGTAAAAGAAGGATCTGACACTGGTGCTCAGGTGGGAGACATTGTAAAGGAAATTGATGGGATTAAACTTGAGACATATCTTGATAGCGCAAAAAAATTAGCTTCGCTATCTTTCAGCGATACGACTAGAATGCTCACTTTTCTACTTCGTTCCAATCAGGAATCTAAAAAGTGGACTCTTCTGAGTGAATCTGATTCGAAAATAATTCATGTTTTCTTTGGTGAGAATCCAGCTTCATACCCAAATTCAAATAGTGACTGTCTCTCCGAATCATTTGGAAATTACTATTACTTGATGCCCAACAATTGCACTTGGAAAGAATTTGATGAGCACGTAAGAAAAGCAAATAAGTATGAAGGTATAATATTGGACATGCGTTGCTATCCAAAGAACTTGCATTACATCATTTCAACTCAATTTTCATCAAGATTTAAACATTTCTCAACCAATAGGATGTCTGACCCATCTTATCCTGGTTCCTTTTATGAACGAAAGATTAGAACCTCGTTGTTTGGTCGCAGGTACAAAAAGAAAGTAGTAGTCCTAGTTTCAGATAAGACTGTAAGTGCTTCAGAATATACAGTAATGGCAATGCAAACTAATCCTCGTGTAACTGTGGTCGGCACTCATACAGCGGGTGCGAATGGTGATGTAGTGAGCATTCCACTATACGGAGGTTATACTTGTTTATTCAGTAGTGTCGGTATATACTACCCAGATGGGATTGTTAACCATTATAACGGAAATAAAATAGATATTAAGGTAGTTGAATCCATAGAAGATCATTTGAAAATGGACAAAATATTGGAGATTGGGAAAAATCAATTCTCAATTCCCGATTCTTTAATCCTTCCTAATTAAGAATATTTCAAATTGATGAGTCAGCAAACGGAGCATACCTTCTAATGTTGGCCCCCAATGCTAATTGGGGTGACAAGTGACAAGTGAAGAAGAACTAAGAACCCGGAAGTAAACTTAGTTGAATATTAATTCCTGTTGGGTCTTGGAGGATTGCAACGTTGTCTACGGATGTTGCGTTTGTGACTTTTACTGCTTTCTCAAAATAATCTTTCGATTGAAAAATGATTTCATAGTAATCAAGTCCAGCATGTGCTTCTGGCAAAAGTAACTTATCATAGCCATGCCAACTATTCATGGCTATTCGGTGTTGGTAAGCCCCACCCGCCCCTACGTCAGCATATTTAAATGACGGCAAAAAATTAAATTCTTTGAACCCAAGTGATTGGTAAAATTCATTAGATGCTTCGACATTTTTTGAATATAAATGGATATGACCGATATATGATTGCTCTGAAATGGGCTGTGGCCCTTCGCCCTTTGGTATTAGTTCCAGAATAGCATTCACATCTAACGGTTCAGCAGCTCCTCTCAATTTGCCATCAACATCCTCCACTGCAAGTCCTCTGCTCGTATCCACTCTTTTAAATCTTTCCGGGGTTTCGAGGGTGTACTCTACTGTTATTCCATTCGGATCACTTAAATAAACCGATTTCGACATGGTATGATCGGTTGGTGAACAAGGATAGCCTTGGTACCGCAAACGATTAAACATTCTAGCAAATTCCAATTCACTTGTAGTATGAATCGCAAAGTGATACATGCCGCTGTAATTAGCACTATTGGGCATGGTAGCAGATTGAATAACTGACACCAAGGTTTTGGAAGAAGTGCCAAACTCTGCTCTCGTATTGTTTTGAAAGCGTAATTGCATCCCCACCACTTCTGTCCAAAACTGAATGGTATTTTTCAATGATGTACATCTCAAATGAACTACACCAAATTTTGCGATTTCCATATCATTTCTATTATTAGCCCTATCATCTAATACTCCCGAAACGACTGAAGAAAGACCTTCTAAGCTGAAAATCACAGACGCTCCAATCATTCCTGACAAGAATCTCTTTCGTTTCATGAATTTAATTTTTAGAAAAAATCGGAACCTTCTTAGCTCTGCCCCAGATTACTAAAACAGCTATCAGCATGAAAATGATGTTAGCTAAAATCACACCATACTCACCTTGAGAAAGGTGGAAAAAAATGGCGAATAATTGTATGCACGCCAACCCAGTCGCGGCATATACCGTTAATCGAGGTTTTATTCTAACAATGGAAGGCAACAAAACTCCTATTGCTCCTAATAATTCACTAATGCCAATAAATCGAACCAAGAATTCTGGAAAATCTAATACCCACGGCAACATGTTTGCGAGAAATTCTATTGACTGAAATGTCTTATTCGATCCTGCCATGATATATAGGAGAAACAACAAGGCCTGTGCTATCCAGATTGTAATATTCCAAGCTTTTGAATATGGATAGAGTTGTATTTGATCGCTCATGATTTAAATACTTTTTGATAAAAAGAATGGTAGGATAGACAGGATTGCTAATGCAGGAAAAAAGTGCATGGGAATCACCAATCCTGGAAACATTTCGGGAAATTCAACATCCAATGGAAGATTGAAACCAAGCACACCAGCAATACTAGCGAAACTTATAATAACGTAGGCAAAATTTAACCAACCCACTACGCGATGACCTTTCCAGTTCACCATGAGTTTGTAGCCAACGCTCATCAAGACACATCCAACAAAACAAGATGCAATCATATTTGTAACGCCAACAACGCCCGAAAAGTCAACATAAAAGGCTTCACTATAAATTTTTGAATAAATAATGGAAGCTAAGCTCGCCATGATTGCTCCGATCACAGCGAGAAGAAAGGTTGACTTCCAGCTCATCGTGTCACAGGAATGTGAAGTACTATTTCTAATTGCTGCGGTGTGCCACTTTTTTCTACATGGTATTCAGCAGGAATCACATTGAACTTTCCTTCAAATACACCGCCATCGTTACTTTTTGAAAATGTAAAAGGTAACCTTATCTGCTTGGTCACATCCTTGATGGTGAGGTTACCTATCGCTTCAAATCCATTCCCCTTCTTCTCTACTTTCGTTGACTCGAAACGAATGATACCATATTGTTCTGCACCCAGACCTTGTTGCGCGTGTTTGTTGCGCATGCCATTGCCTGTATTGACCGATTTCGCATCAATAGAAGCCTTAATGACCGTTGTATTGAGATTGGACTCGTCAAATTGAATTTCACTTTTGAGGCCTTTGAAAACACCTTCAAATTTATCTGATACAAATTTTACAGAATAAGAATCTTCTTTGATCTTCCAAGAAGTGCTGTTCACCAAAGTAAATGCAGATGAACACATAATAATTGCCAGTAAGGCAGGGAAAAGTAACTTTTTCATTTTGCTTGTATTTAAAATTTACGTTGCAAAAATGAATAATAGAAAAAACGCAATACTTGATGTATGATAAGAAATAGATTATTTCCCTTTAACCAATTCCTTTCTAACTCTACTGAGGCTTTCTGGTGTAACTCCGAGATAAGAAGCGATCATTTTTAGTGGAATGCGGCTATGCAAGCTTGGATACATTTTTATAAAATCAATATAGCGTTCATCTGCTGATTGCGCAAGTAATTGAAGAACTCTTCTTTGAAGTGTATAGACTCTTTTTTGGAATTTTTGTAAAACCTCTTGTACTAGTGCTTCGTCATACTTTGTGACTGTCGTCAACAAATTAGTTGGTATAGAAAGGAATTCAGTATCCTCTATTGCTTCAATCGTTAATATTGCTTTTCCACCATTACTTATGAACTCAAGGTCACTGATGATCCAATCCTCAGGTGCAAATTGATAGATGTGTTCCTTTCCTTTTGAATCCATGATGTAGCTTTTCAAGCATCCCTTTTTGACATAAAAAGCTTCGTTGCCGAGTTCTCCTGATTGCACCAAAACTTGCCCCTTTTTGGCAAATTGCTCGGGAGCATTTTTAAATATAGAAGCCACTGGATTCATATCTCGCCAAATATAATAGAATGCATTGAAGGTTGAGGAAATAGACTGCTAATCACCTTTTCACTTCACAAAACCCCTATCTTTACCTTCATCACTTGATGTTATTTAATGAATGAGAAATAAACTAGCTTCGTTTCAACACTTTTTAGTTGCACTAATTCTCATCTCGAAAGGGATAGACAAGATTCAACACCACCATAGCAATATCGGCGGGATTATATTAGTGATGGGAATAGTCATTCTTATTTATTTCATCATTGTAAAAATTTTGAAAAGATCAAGAGCGCTATTTGAAACTATTGTTCATTTTTTTGAAAGCATCGCGCTCTTTTTAACTTCATACATATACTTTCAAGAAGATAAAGCGCTCCTGCCCTATGTTACGCTTCTCGCAGGCTGCGGCTTTTTTATTGCAGCTCTAATGCATTTGAAAAAGCATAAGGGTGTTTCATCCGCTGTGAAATAAGCGCTCGTTAAAAATAGTATGTACCAAAGTCGAGTGACATCAGACCAAGAATGATGGCCGTCCTATTTTGATTTGGGTGCTCGCAATCCAACTGAATTTTCTGCGGAGAGTGAGGGTTATGAACCTAACCTCTCAAAGGCGTGTATTTCAAATTACTCCACTACCGATGTCGTAAAAGGGTCACGCAAATGGATGACTATTTGGATGGGGAACGTTTGTTCAAAAAGTCATATTATTTCGCGCTGTGACAAGGACAGCAAAGTACTATTATCTCGTATAGAACGTCCAAAAAAAATGTCAACATCGGTGATTTCACCTCGTTCATTGAAAATGCTCTAAAATGCTTGTCCAATACCAAAGTAAATGAGTCGGTCTTCTTTTGAATGCCCATAATCAAAAGATAATATTGTAGATTGATTCCATGAAATTCGAAGTCCGCCACCATAGGAATACTTAATGCTGTTGAGGTTTAATTCTTGCCAACGATCTCTTACCGTTCCTGCATCAAAGAATGGGGCAATACCAAAGGCTAATCTTTGTTTTCCAAATTTGGCTTCAATAAGCATTACTCTCAACTCAACATTTATGAACCACATAGACCGAGCTAAAAATCTGTTAGCTCGATAGCCTCGCATTGATTGTCTGCCTCCTAAAGCGTTGATGCTACCTTCAGGACTCCATTGGTCTTGGAACTCAAAAAATGGTGCATCTTTTCCAAAAATATTTCCTGCACCAAATCGTCCAGCCAATACAGTTCGCTTTCCAACTGGAATTTTTTGAAAGCCACGTCCTTGTATGAATAGTTTATTAAAACCGAATTGAGAACCGATATACTTACTAGAATATTCATTTGCTATTTCAAAGTAATAACCTTTTGTTGGGTCAGGTTCAAAATCTCGTGTGTCAAAAATCAGCGCTGTCTGAATAATTGAAACCCACCCACCCTCAAGACCAGAAATTAGTCGGTCCTCAAAATCTCGTCTTAAAAGTGACGTACCATTTGGAGCTATTGAGTTCTCACCAGTAACTGGGTTTATTGCCTCCGCTTCTTCGCCTTCAAAAGTTATGTAACTCAAATGCTGAATTTCATACCCTCCCATTATCCGCCACATTCCGTTTCCAAGAGCATAATCGGCTTTTAAATTCAGCATGTACTCTGTTTCTCTAAATCGGTTTGAAAGCGCATCTGTAACAAAACTAGCTTCACCAATACCACCCTGTCTCAAAGCCTTTCTCGCACTTTCAAAAGCTGCATAGGTTGAAAAAGTTAAGTTCTCGTTAGAAGGCAAACGAAGTTCTTGCAGAGTGGATTCTGTAAGCCCAAAATAAAGATTTGCTGGATTTTGTTGTGCTTTGAAGTCTACCTTAAATCTCCAGCGAGTTCCTTTATAATAGGGAACATCAAGAGAAAGAACTAGTTCCCTTGCATTAGAAGTGTAATATGCAGCATTCGCTTTCAGTTTTGCTAAATAGGGTGTGTAGGGAAACAATGGATTATCACGATCTCCATTCCAATAAGTATTAGTTCTCACCCCAAAGCCGAAACCTGTAATTGGGTCGGAGGAAAAATCTGGTATACCTGTAAAAAATGTCCCCTCTCGTTTCTTCGCCAGATCGTCATCAGACATTCGTTTTGATTTGATAAATGCGAGACTATCCGTTTCTTGAGCCTTCACGAATGTCATTGAAAACAGAATAAGCAAGGTCACAATTAGACGATACATAAATTGAATAATTTTGTGTTCATCTGCTAAATTCTAGTACGATTTTGAAGAAATTCTGAATAGCTTAGGAAGTTAATTTTAAATGTGTGTTTTTCGTCCTGAAAATCGTAATTTAAAGTCCAATGATGCCTTTTACATATTTTTTCTACAATAGACAATCCAAGACCGCTACCCGAAGTTTCTCCTAAACTTTTCTTAAAGCGCTTAAATAGTTCTTGATTAGCTAATGGCCTTTTTCCAGAATTGCTTATTATAAAACTTGATGGGTTCAACCGGACTTCTATTACTCCTTTTTGCGAGTTATGCCTAATTGAATTGAAAAGTAAATTATTAATCAGAATTTCAACCAAAACTTTATTCCCACTAACGGCACAATCTTTTTCTATTGAAGTCCGAATACTCAATTCTTTGCTTGAAAAATGTTCCTGTAATTGCTCAATGCATTCATTTGCTATGTTGCTCAAGTTTAAAGTTTCGCTTTCATCAAACTGGTGGTTTTCTATCTTAGCAAGTAACAATAAGTTTGTATTTATGCGCGAAGCCCTTGTCAATGTTTTGTTTATGTCCTCAACAATTTGGTACTGTCTGTCTGTTAAAGCTTCTTTTTGTAAAAGTATGTCCAATTTATTTTTGATAATTGCCAAAGGTGTTTGCAACTCGTGCGAAGCATTTTCGGTGAACTCTTTTTGGGATTTATATACTGAAATGGAATGTTCAATCAACTTGTTTAAGACTTCATTTAATTGTTGAAACTCAATAATATTCGAGTTTTCAAACTTTATACTGGTCTGTGAGTTTAGATTAAATTCTTTTAGCTTATTCAATGTTTTTTTAAAAGGTTCCCAAAGCTTCACAGATAATTTTCTATTGAGAATGAGAAAGCCGATCACTAAAATCACGAAAAAGAACAATGTGAGCATCGCAATAGCAACAACGGTTTCTTCGCTTTCTTCTACATTGGTTTCAACGGTTAACAAATATGCTTCTCCATTTATATCAATCACTCTTGATAATCCCTTAAATCGGTCTATTTCTTTTTTTTTCACATAGAGATTTTCTCTTAAAACAGTATAGGTACTATCCTTTCTGGTTTGGTGCTTATTTATCTTCTGTAAATTCGTTCCAGGTTGAATTTTGTTCCAAAGAATGATGCTTTGATCTAATTCAGTTTCTGTTACTCCCAAATGATTAAGTTCATATTCAGTTCTTTCAGCTATAATTTCATTATGCTCATCTAATTCATTTAACCAAATACTATCGACTAAATAATAATAAGCTGGGACACTTGCTGCTAAAACAACAAGTGCATATATGGTAAATGATTTAAGTGATTTGTTTAATAATTTATTCATTCTTTCCATTTATAACCAGTTCCGTAAACCGTTTTTAAATAGCTATCGCAGCCAGCTTCACTCAATTTCTTTTTTAGGTTTTTTATGTGAGCATAAACAAAATCGTGATTGTCCAACAAATCTGAAAAGTCTCCTGAAAGATGTTCGGCTAATATGCTTTTTGAAATTACTCTGTTCTTATTCCCAACAAAATAAAGCAGCAAATCAAATTCTTTTTTGGTGAGAATTACGGGGAGATTGTGAACTGAAACTGTCTTTGCAAGTAAGTCTATTTCTAATTCGTTTTGTCGAACAGTATTTGAATTGCTAAATTGTTTTCTTCGAATAATGGAGTATATTCTTGCTGCTAATTCCGAAAGATGAAATGGTTTTGTCAAATAATCATCTGCACCAGTTTGAAGCCCTTTTATTTTGTCGTCCAATGCGTTTTTTGCGGAAATAATTATTACTCCTTCTTGTTTATTTTGATTTTTCAGTTCCTCAAGTATATTCATTCCATTACCGTCAGGCAGCATTAAATCAAGCACTATACATTCGTAATGATATGATTCGATTTTCTCTAATGCTTGATTATATGTTCTGGCAAACTCACACAGATAGTTTTCTTCTGACAGGTATTCCGAAATGCTATTTGCTAGTTCGTTCTCGTCTTCGATAATCAATATTTTCATTCTGAAAAGTTACTGTTTAAATTTTGTAGAAATTTTGAATAGGGTTGTTTTGACTCAAAAATATAAAACCATATGAATTAAGATAATGGGATCTTACCTACTTAATTCTAGTTTTCAATATTTTAAAATCAGTGCAGCCTGTGCACTCCCCCCGAATCATGTATCCAGTGCAAAAGTGCAATCCCTATACATAGGGGATTGCACTTTTGCACTAATGATTCAATTGCACAACTGCACTGAAAATTTTGCAACTATTTTTTTGAGAACAGCGTTCAAAATGTTGTATTAAATTACTCCATTTTATGCACGAAATCTTCAGTGAAGTGGTGAAAGAGATTTCTGTTCGTAAGGTTGAAATGAAGATAAAATCAAAGTCTCGGTTAAACCTCTTTGAAAATGAATGGAGACATTTCTTGGCTAGAATGCAATTGATAATACTTATAATTTTGGCACGATCTCTTTATTAATTACACTCGCTGGAAGATGAGATTATCTGTTTTCTACAAAATACGAACTAAAATTGAAAAGAGTCACTTCAACATATCCAAATTAATTTCTTCTTTGCGATAGTCCATGAATCATTTTTCTTTACGAGTATATAACCATAGGCTTCAGAACAAAACTCTGAACAATGATAAGTGACTTCAACGTAGGTTGTTTTTTGATCCATTGAGAAAATGGGAATAGAAATGCCATAGTATGATTTTTCTAGTTCGGAAGATTTTGATGCTTTCACGATGTTAAGTTGTTTAAGATAAGCACCGGTGTATGCGAAGTGTTGAGATTGATTATTCTGATATTGGATATACGTTGAGTCAGAAAGGGTAAAATACTTTGAAGTGTTCGGAAGATTAAACTCTATTAGTGTAAGAAAAGGAATACTATGGGGAGGATCTGGTATTATATTTTCAGAATTTACATCAAACCTGACAACAGTAAATTTCTCCAGCTCTACGATGAGTCTTGCTAAATTTTCCTCATGTTTGGAATTATCTCCATCGAACTCTGAAGTAGTGTCAATAACAGATTGATCAAGGAAAATGGGGTTTATACTTTGAAGAAGGATTGTTTCAACGACATCATTAATTTCCTTTTCATCAGGCATAGTGTATGCGACCTTGTCCTTTTGTGAACATGCCAAAATAAGGATTGCTAGTAGGACTACTATTATTGATTTCATTTAAACAGTTATGATCCTAAGTTACAACAATACCGAAGAGAGATCATCAATCCATTTAGACTTTCAAAAATCCAAAGGAGATTTTCGAAAAAACACAAAAAGGGATGCTATTACTGTCTCTTTACTCAGCTCCAATTCTCGAAAATCACTGTAATTACTGAAATATTTGGTAGAAAGGAGGAAGTTTTACGGATTGATTATGAATATATTATAAAGACAATAAAATATTTTTGTTGTGAAAGTTTGCAAAATAGAAAAAAAGACTACTTTTGCCGCGGAGAGTTGGCAGAGTGGTCGATTGCGGCAGTCTTGAAAACTGTTGACTGTAACAGGTCCGGGGGTTCGAATCCCTCACTCTCCGCTTCGAGAGAATACTCAAATGCGAAAAGCCGTGAAAGTAGTTGACTTTCACGGCTTTTTTGTTTTTGTCGATACGACACAAAACGTCAAAAAGCGCATAGTTTCTTTCCAAAAGCGTGACCCCTTTTTGAAAAATGCAAAAAGGGTCACGCGAAAGCGGACAAGTCGCACTAAGTCAATTTATTACGCTTTCGCAAGTCTAAACGGTCTAATACTTTTGTAACATCAATGGGGGGCGCACATAAAAACATACAATTATGTCGTCAAGAAATTCATTCAATCTGTTTTTTTACATCAACAGATCAAAACAAAAAAGAAATGGAGAGTGTCCAGTTATGCTTCGCATTACACTCAATGGGAGATCGGTGGCAGTGAGTTTAAAGCGCAGCATCAATGCTGAGATATGGGAACCCGCTGCGGGGGTGGCCAAGGGTAAGTCAAATGAAGCATTGAGCATGAACAAGTATATTGATGCTGTTCGTGTAAGGGCTTACGAAAAACACAACGAACTTCTCACTACGCGAGATGAACTCAGTCCGGAATTATTACGTGATGCAATTCTAAACATCAACTCTGCAAAAGGTAAAATGCTTGTTGAAGTTTGGGAGGAACACAACCTGCAATTGAAGGAGTTGATAGGAAGAGAAACTTCCTATGCCAATTACCAGAAGTATTCTACTTGTCTTCGCTATATGAGAGAGTTTCTATGGACGTTTGTGAAGGCGGAGGATATTTTAATCAAGCTGGTCGATAGAAATCTCGTGACCAAGTTTGAGCACTTTTTAAAAGTAGAGAAAGGATGCAATTACAACACTACCGTCAAGTACTTGCAAAACTTCAAGAAGATTACGAAAAGAGCACAGCATAACGGTTGGTTAGTCCAGGATCCATTTGCAACGTTGAAGCTTTCTCTTAAAGAAGTGGATCGACCTTACTTGACCGAGGGCGAACTACTTACACTGATGGACAAACAATTCAAGATTGAGCGATTGATGCATGTGAGGGATATGTTCGTTTTTTCTTGTTATACAGGACTTGCCTATGCGGACATTCATAAGTTGAAACGTAGTGAGCTAGAAAGAAGTCCTAACGGCAAGCTATGGATACGTACTAGAAGACAAAAGACGGGCGTTAGAGCTCACATTCCACTGCTTGATGTTGCAGAGCAAATTCTCGATAAGTATGCGGAGTATAACGTTCCAATCGATGCGCCTATCCTACCAATAATTAGCAACCAGAAAATGAATGCTTACTTGAAAGAAATTGCGGACCTGTGTGGTATCGATAAATGCCTCTCCTTTCACGTCGCAAGGCATACGTTCGCAACGACTGTTACTTTGATGAATGGAGTCCCAATTGAATCCGTCAGTAAAATGCTTGGACATAAGAATATCAAGAGCACCCAGCACTACGCCCGCGTGGTCGATCAAAAGGTTGGCGAAGACATGGAACAATTGGCGCTCAAATTGGAATCAAAGTTGGCTATGGTGAGCTAATTGTTCCCTTTGTTTACGAAGATGTATAAAATGCCGTTTAAAGACGCGCTAAGGGTAAAGGGAGAATTTGCGTTCTCCCTTTTTCATTTCTGAACTTTGTGTTATGGAAGATATTTTTAAAATAAGGGCTTACGGGTATAGCGAATTGGCGCAGTTATACTTTCCTCATATAACTAAGAAAAGTGCGAGCGTTCAGCTTCGCCGCTGGATAGTCCTGAACAAGAAGTTAGAATTCGAACTTTTAGAGACAGGATTTAAGCCAGGCCAAAGATTGCTGACTCCAAAACAAGTTCAAATCATTACAGAAATACTAGGAAAGCCTTAATCCAACATTGACTACTAAAAATTAGAATTAAATCTATTTTTTCTGTTTGCCCAATTCTTATTGAGAAGAATTTGATCTACAAGCGCACTTTTTGAAATGATTTGATTACCTTGAAGATAGTAGATGTAATCACTCTTCAAACCAGCAAGATTATCAATAAAAACTGGAAAGCTCATATAGTCCAAAAATTTTCTCCAATGCTTCTTATCGAGTCTTATTGACTCAAACTTATCAGTTAGATGATAGTCATAAGAAATCTGAAAATTCTCTAAATAAAAGTTCAATTTATCAAACCCAAATTGAGAGATGAATAATTCACGAACACTTCGCTGCAGGAAATAAACCATATCTCTTAAATCTCTGTTGATTTGGAAATCAATGGTTAAGTAATAGCCATTCTCTTCATTGATTTTACAGTTTTTATCAATCTCTTTCATCGCAATATATTCTGGTCTATTCATTAGCTTTTTTCTGAATTCATCCATGTCATATTCATCAAGATTGGGAAGGTGCTCGGCTATTGATATTTGAAGATAATTTTGTCTTGGAATAAGTTTGAAAAACAACTTACAATGTTGCAGTAGATTTTTTCCGTTGACAATCCACACCATATTCTCTTGACCATAAAAAGACTCTCTCTTTTCAATCTCCTCCAGTTTGATTGGTGAATTCTGAATCTCCACAACGGTGCCATTTGGTAGCTTCACATCCGCTCTATGAATCTCACCAGTAGCTTTATCTTCCATTCTAACCTCCTGATATTCTTTGTCGAATTTATTCTGCCAGTCTATATGCCACTGTGTAATTGGCTCATGCCATTTGTCGCAATCAGGAGTTTTTGAATGGCTCCAATACTTAGATTTGACACGTCCATCTCTTCCAAAAACTTTAGAGTTACAGTCTGGGCAAATTGCTTCTTCTCGAGAATAAGTGACTTCAATTTTTTCATCAAGGGAATTTATTGCGTATCTCATGATTTAAAAGTTATTAAAATCGCTAGTACTATTTTAGAAAACCCTGCCTTGTTGGATTGGGATCAACTTTTACTTTAAGCTTAGAAAAGTCATATAGTTCCAGAATATCTTTCTGTATAAGAACTTCAATTTCATCTCTCAAAGTATAAATCCTTTCGTAATGCTTTTTGCCATAACTAATTAAAGCTTTATCGTCATGAATTCCTTCAAAGAAGGCTTCATTAAGCAAATTTTTTAATTCAAGAACTTTTTCTCTTGTTTCTAAATTGATCCAAAGACTATTCAAACTTGCTTTGCTTATGGGCTCCGTTGATTCTTCATAGAGTTTTTCTCCTAAGGAAAAGATTCTATGATAGACCTTTAGATCTCTCACATCAATTACCGATAACTTCAAAATCATTATTTGATCTTCAATGCAATCGTAAACGGCTATTCTCTTATCAATTACTTTTTTGTAATACTCATGTTTAAAATCAATTTTTTTCAGAATTCTGGATACTCCAAAGTTGATGAGAACAGAAACAACTGAGGCTATAAGTGTAGATGTAAGAATTTCTGATGAGTTCATATATAGAAAGAATATGTTTTAGAAGTTATTCATTAAGTTCGTCGGATATAGAGGACTAATTTTTTGCATTCACCTTTTACATCAAATGATAGCTGACTTTACCAGATGTTATTCAACGCTGAAAACTACTAGAAGTTTTTACAGCTTCACCGTTTGTTGAAAAAAATGAATTTAGAATGCTATCATTTCTCTGATAAGTATTTAAAGTGAACCACTGCGGATAACTTCGAACCAGAAAAGATTTGTAGTTAGGAACTAAAGTGTGCTCTTCTGTAAATCGCACAATAGTCAGATTATAGAAATTCGGTATTACTGGAATTAGAAAGAGTCTTTCGAAATGATATATGCGTGGATAGAAACAAACGGAAACTTCATTTCCAAGAGTGTCCCGAATCTTGTCTCCTCAACAGACGAGAATTATGCACCCCACACAAGACACAGGCACATTTACAACAGTTTCCGGCATGGTCGGGGGTGTGGTGAAGGCCATCACGGCAAAGCCAGTATTAATGGCTATCAGTTTCGGTACACTTTCCAATGTCATGTTCTATGCTGCTGCTTCGGCAACGGTAGGATATTTTGTTAAGCTCGGCCTTGATCGTCTCGCAGCTAAGTTCAAGTCTAAGGATAGCAATCAAAACAGCCCTAAAGTAGATGAATAAGCTTGTGGGCATAGGATTGATCGGTGCTGGCGCATTTGGTCTCATTCAACTTCTTCGAATGAAGAATGTGAGTGATTCCATTTCAACACGCCTCGTAAATCCTCGTATCCATAAGGTAAGTCTCACGGGGATGTCATTTAGAACGGAAGTATCCATCAATAACCCAACTCGCGATAGTATTACTATCACAAAGCCTGTAGTAACACTCACTACCAACGGTAAGCTCTTAACTCAGTCCGCATCAGAAAACAAAACAATCACCATAGAGCCCCTCAACGTCTCCCAGATAGACACCATTGAGCTGACTCTTGGTTGGACGGTCATCGGCACGTTCGTAGTTGGTATTTTGAAAAAGATACCGGAGATCATTGCAGCGCACAAATCGGGTAAACAAACCAATTTGCTTCAAGTATTGGGTATTCCAATGGAAATGACATTTTCTACCTATGCTAACGGGATTTTCTATCAATCTAAACCTGAAAAAATTCTGTAATGGAAAGTACCCGTAGCATAACAAATCAGGTTGAGATCACCTCAGGACCTCGCCCTATTCGTAGCGGTTTGGAGTACGATAAGTATTTTCCAAAACCGGATGAGCGTGATCGCATCATCATCAAAGATGGTGAGGTGCAAGATACCGTTGATCTTATGGAGAAAGTGGTACACAAGTATCTTGTAGATACTTCGCGCATTGCTCCATTGCTCAAAGGAAATTCTACAGGAGATACCTGCCGTAAGATTTGGGATTTCATCTACCAAAATATCCAATACAAGTTGGATAAAAAGGGATTGGAGCAGCTTCGCAGACCAGCACGTTCTTGGTCGGAAAGAAAGACTGGAGTAGACTGTGATTGCATGAGCATTTTCGCGTCAAGTGTGCTCACCAATTTGAAAGTTCCCCACAGTTTTCGCATCACAAAGTATTCAGCAGATCACTGGCAGCATGTGTATGTGATTGTACCTAATGGCAAAGGGAAGCATTACACGATTGATGCAGTTGTTTCTCAGTTTGATTATGAGAAGCCTTATTCAGAAAAAATGGATTATCCTATGAGTTTAAATGGAATCAACGTAGCGGTTCTTAGCGGAACAGGCAGCGACCTCGAAAATGCAGTACTCGCTCCCGGACTAACAGGATCAGACCTAGGTGCTACGCCTAACAAAAAAGCAGAGCTGAATAAGCTCTATCAACATCTTGTTGATACTCGCAATAGCATTCGCAAGAATCCTCGTATGGTTTCATCCATAGATGATCCTCAGGCTTTACTCAAAATGCTTGACTACGCGATCCAATATTGGAATACAGATAAACGCAATTATGCTCTTTCCATTCTCGAAAAAAACGAGGAGCAACTCAATCAGCGAAACGGCTTTTCGGGCCTGGGCGACGATGTGTTCGATTCTGACGAATTCGTTCTCAGTGGTCCGGGCAAGAAAGGCTTTTTCAAAGGAGTAAAAGCTGCTGTAAAGGATGTTGGAAAAGGAATCAAGAAGGCTGCAAAAGCAGTTGTTCGCTTTAATCCTTTGTCCATTGCTGGGCGCGGAGGGTTTCTAGTGGCCATGAAGCTTAACCTTCATAAAATGGCCTCAAAACTAAAATGGGGCTATGCTACAAAAGAGCAAGCGGCTGCTAAGGGAGTGAGTGAAGCTGAATGGAACAAGAGCAAGGATGCTTTAGCAAAGGTTGAAAGGCTTTTTGCAGACAAACTCCAAGGCAAGCGAGAAGCGTTGAAGAACGCGATTTTAAAAGGCAAGGCTGGTAATCTAAATGGTGTAGTTGAGTCAGGATTCAACGGCCTAGGCGATCCAGCTACAGCAGCGACAATTGCAGCGGCAGCTCCGATCATCATCGCTACTGTGGATATTCTTAAAAAGTCTGGCCTTATCGATGCGAATGAGAAAATTGATCCAGAGGCACTAGCAGCCGAGTTGAGCAACGATCCTGCTGCTATGGAGGCAATGAAGGAGCTAGAAAATTCAAGTTCCGATCAAGGCGGGAGTTCAGAGTCACCTTCAGGAGGTGGAAGTGAACCGCAAAAGCAAGGTGGAATTGTCGGATTTGTTAAAGCAAATCCGGTCCCTTCGGTCATAGGTGGCGGACTGCTTGCTTTTGGGATTTATAAACTCGTTTCACCTAAGAAAAAGAAGACCGACAATCTAGCTGGTTACAAAGCAAATAAAGGCTCATATCATCAAAAAACGAAGCGCCTTAGTGCTTCGAAAAGTCACAATAAAAAACTACCTGTAAAGGCAGTAAAACTTCTCTAGTCAACCCATAAATAGTCAATACAATGGCAACTCAAAAGAAAGCCCCTTCCAAGATCAGCAGCCAGGCGGTTATGGAAGAAGTAAAAACGCTGGCAATGCTCGGAGGCGGTGTAGTTCTGGGTTCCGTGGGCGGAAGGCTCATTGACAAAGTACTCAAAGTCGATCCAGCAGCGACAGGATTTCAAGCTAAAGCTTTGGCTCGCCCTGTAGTCCTAATTGCAGCAGGCACTGCTGGAGCAATCATGCTCAAAGACAAAAACATGAAGATGCTCGCAACAGGTGTCGGCGCGGCAGGTGTACTCAGCGGCGTGAAGGTCATTTTGAAGAAAGATCTTCTTGCTGGGCTCGCAGACTTTAAAGGTCTTGGAGCAAACGAACCAACAGTCTTCCGTGATCCAGTTCAACTTCAAGTGGAACGATACAATCCGGACTTGCCTGAGCTGAACGCGATCTACATGCCCTACCCTAATCCGATGGATGTAGAGGACGAAAACGAGCGTGCTCAAAGCATGGAAGGTATGCGTGAGCGTAAAGCAGAAAGTGCCTTCATGGAAATCATCTAAGTCAAACCAAATCAACAAAAACAACATCATGTTTACACTCGGAGAAATCGAACAGAGTGAGCACAATTTGCTCGGGGCTATCACAGAGGATGACTTCTTGGAAGCATTGGATACAGCTCCTGCTCAAACCAAGAAGAAATTCTTCAAAAAGATGCAAATGCAGTCGCGTGTTCAAACCACTGCAACAAGTTCACGCAGCCGCGCTGAATTTGAAAAGCGTATTCACCTATTACCCACCGAAATTCAAAAGGGTTTGGCAAGTCAAAGCTTGCAAGCGGTGGACACGGTTATCTACGTCGTAAAATCGGTAGCCGGTAGTAAAGTGGTAAAAATGTTCAAGGACGACGACAACAAAGTGGTTGGTATCTCGAATATTTCCTCTGGAAAGCTGGAGAAAGGAAACTTCTTCCTTCTCTATGGAATTCAGCTTATGGCGGGTGTTGCCGAGGGCAACGAAACGGCAGCAGACGTGAACTTCAATACCATTCCTGACTACGTAAGAAATGGTGAGTTTGAATTCAAGGCGAACGGAACAGTGCTTGTTCCAAACACTTCGAATGAGGCGTTCTTCACCGAAGGAAGAGACATTTTCAAGGGTCTATATGTGCTTGACAACCCAAAGGTGATCAAGGATCAACAGGCCATTGAATTCAACCTTGAGTGGGGAACAAACGCGCCAGCGAATACTTACTTGAAGGCCATCCTTCGCGGTACATCTGTAATCAAGGCTTAATTCCAAAGTTCCTTTTCATTATGAAAAATCACAAGTTCCAACAAGTACGAGTTCAGGTAAAAGACCCCGGTGAGTCCGTGCGTTTCAGTGGTGAAACTGACAAGCAGTTTGCGCGTGTGCGCGGCATTCATATCTCCATGCCTAATGACGATGTGCTTGTTGGAACTACTCTTGGCTTAAAGATCAACGGAACGGAGATTTTTGATGATGCTCATGAAATGAGGTTGATTACCTGCGGACATCAAGTAGCTCCTAACATGAAGTTCTTTCTTTTCGAGGAAAATATCGAAGCTGGAGGATCTGCTATTGAAGGTCGCGTGACTGATGGAGGAACGATGGATCAATCATCATTCCCTTATGAGGCGAAAATTTATTTGTGGCTTGTGAATGATGAACCAAAAACGACTTCATAATGGCCACAAAAATTCGATACCAGATCATTCAACTAGAAGTCAACGAGCAAGGACAGATCGCAGAGATAAGCCACAAGCTGCCTCTCCATTTGAAGGTTTGCACTGGCTTTATTGCCCGACACACCAAAGGATTAACACTTGCAAACGATCTCAACGAAATAGGATTACTTGCACTTGAATTCAATAGCAGAAAACAGCTTCTGATCAATGCGATGGTTGGTTTTGAATCCAAAGTTGAACAGCTACCAGATTATCAAGAGGTCAATATTCCACTTGAAAACGGGCAGCTTGTGACTGGGTATTACATGGACACAAAGCAAGTTTCGGTTTCTGATTTCAAGCCATATGTGGTATCCATCTACTTGCGCTGCGAATTGGAAGTAAGCATTGAAGCCAAAGAATGTACGACTACTTAAATCATATCAATCTCCAATTGGAGCAGCGATGTCTCGTGCCTAAACTTCAACAGTTTAGATACTTGAGCCTCGAACCTGGATTGACGCGCTATGAAATGAAGGCATATAATGAAATCCTTTTTCTTATTAAGCCAAGTCAACTTCCCGTTGGCACAGTGATCGTTTCAGAATGCAGATCAAGGGTAATACCAACAGATGTAGCCGAGATGCAAGGCATTGAAGACTTTTCAGGTCTTGTAGTAATTCAACTGCCGGGAGTTCCAGCTAAAAAGAAAACCATTGAGTTTGTGCAAATCACCCTTTAGAAATTGAGTAAGCGAAGAATATATCATTTGATAGAAGTATGCAGGAAAATGATCAACACATTTCCCAAGCAAGGCTATTCTAGTGTTGTGTTCAATGCTACCTTTTATCGAAATGGCAAGAAACTCAATGCAATCGAACATGCTGAGGTAGCCAATTTTTCTCAGCTCGTTCGAAGTTATGACAAGAGCGAAAATCCAGATAAAGTCAAGGTTGAATTTAAAGACCAGAACAAAGGTATTTTGATTTGGGCAAAGACTTTTGAGGTAAATGAATTGGATGAGGAAATTCACCGAACTACTACCAATTTTTCGGGACTTGGTGAAGCGGAAGTGAATGACCTTGTACAAAGAAAATTTGCAGAACTCGAAAGGCAAAAGGCTATTGAACAACTGCAAGCAGAGCTTCAGGTGCAAAAGGAACTTAATGCGGATTTACAGTTTCAAGTTGCCGATTTACAAACCACACTAGATGCAAAGAAACAAGTGGAATACTATTCGAGCATCATTGGAATGGCGATGCCTGGTCTTGCAAAATTTTTCACGGGAACTCCAGTAGCTGAGGCTATGAATTTTCTCGCTGGACAGGAAGACGAAAAGGAACTTATTGAAGAGGGTTCGAGCTCATCACCAGATCAAAGACAAAGCATTATCAAACTCATTGGAGAGTTCAGCGCGACTCTGAGCAACCAAGAACTGGGTACGCTCTACCTTCTTTTTATAGAGTTTGAAAAAGATAAAAACAATATTCAAAAAATTCTAAGGTATATCACCGATACCGCAGAACCACAACAAACAGCACATGCCTAGCAACGAAATCAGCGTAGCGATCAATGTGAGAAATGACATTGAAGCGCGACAAGTGAAACAAGCACTTGAATCCATCGCTAAGACTTTTAAGCCACAAGAACTTGCTCTTATTGCAAAGAAGGTTGAAATGCCTTTGGTTCAAATGAAAATTAGATCGATGTTATAAAATGCCTATTCAGCAGAAAGTCATAGAAGCAGTGAACAACAATCGGGGTAAGATCATCAACGGTTTACTAATCGTGGGTGGAACTTATCTCGCATATCGCTTTGGTAAAAAGGTTATCGGAGATATCAGTAAAAATGCTGCTCAAAGTCAGGCTGATGATAAGCCATCGGTTCGCCAAGCTATGAACTTTCGCTCTGGACTCAATCCATCAGGTGTTTCTTGGTTGATTAGTACAGATGGCACAAATGAGAAACTCATTTTCGATACCGCTCGATCTATAACTGACCTTGATGAAGTATCCAAGAATTACAAGGATTTATATCAGAGTAATCTACTGGACGATTTACAAAGAGAACTCTCTTCTGACGATTATTCTAAACTTCTTACAATAGTTAGCAGTAATCCTAAGAAGTCCACCAAGAATGGGAGCGCACCGCCTGTGCAGTTTGCAAAGAAGTCCAATTTAGTGGTGGCCAAAAAGGAAGTCACCATTCGTAAGACTCCGGACGCATCCAATCACGGGGCTTTCTATGAAATGTTCTCTGAGAACAATATCATTCGTAGAGCAAAGGCCGGAGAATTTATTGGTTATGCTACGGGCAAACAACATTTTGATGAGGTAAACAATGTGAAATTCATTGAGGTGGGGTATGTGGTGAATGGTGAGAAAGCACCATCGAATCTACGAAGCATGAATAAGAAGAAGTACATCTTTTGGGTGAGCTCTTCTTCCACTTACGTTGATATTTTCGAATACTACAAATCAATGTTTGATCGCTATCCTGACAGCCTCAAACTGACTCCGTGGATGAAGCCTCTCGACTTTTTCGAAGGTGGGGACAAATCCGTTAAAGGGATGTCTTTTTCAAGACTTCTAACACTATCTCATTCACAAGTACTGGACGAGAAGTTCAAAGTGATTGCTCACGTAAGACCGAATACACTGCTGGGTAGTCTCATTATGACCCTCGACACTGGAAAGGGAAAATTCTATAAGTTCAAAACAGTTGACAATACCGAAAGGTGGGTCAACGCCAATCAGATAAAAATTCAAGAGCAATGAGCGATAAAAGCGAAAGCTATGTAGAGAAATACTTGCCCTATGCAAAAGCAGCAGGTGAAAGGTTCAATATGGATCCTTTTGTGATTTTAGCGCAAGGGGCGCAAGAAAGCGGCTGGGGTACTTCCAATCTTTCTCAGAATTACAACAACTTCTTTGGATTCACTGCAGGTGGTAAACCCAATGAGTTTTGGGATGGAAAATTCTATGAGGCGAAAAATAAATACAAGCTCAAGTTCAGAGTGTACAAGAGTCCTCAGGAGAGCTTCATGGATTTTGCTCGTTTGATTGAGAGCAAGTACAAGGCTGCACATGCCGCAGGAAAGGATTATAAGACCTATGCGCAGCGTATCGCCTACTCTCCATACATCAGTGAAAAGAACGGTGATAACCGTGAGAACTACAAGAACGGGATCATCAAATTATATGATCGCATTATCGAGGCTGCTAAAAAAAAAGCCTTGATATAACCCCAGCAGCCGCAGCAAAGGGAGGAATTGGCTTAGTTGGAGCAGCAGCCATATTCTTCGGTGGTAGATGGGTTTGGAAAAACCTGATTGCTCCAAATAATTCGAAAAAATCGAAATAATGGGATTTACACTCAGACATTTAAGAACTGCGGAAGTCGAACATTTCAGCACGAAAGAACTGCTTGAAATACTCGGTGATAAAATCAACGATGAAATTCTCCTAAAGGGAGAGGTCTATCGCATAAGCTCTTTTGAGGCTACCGATGGCGGTGATTTTACACCCCCAACTTTTGAATGGGCTCAGGTCCAATTGACAGCCACCAATGGCGCAAGCTCTTTCCCGTTTACTTCATCTACTGAAACCCTTGGTTTGTTTTTGACAATCAACGGGATTTTGTATCAGTATGGTCAAACAAAAGACTTTCATGTGGCTGGTGGAGAGCTTCTTTGGCATGGCAGTTTTCCCATTGAGGCCAAGGATGTGATACTTGTGAAATGGTTGAAAATCAGCTAAGGCTAAATGGGCGAACTGATTAAAATCAAACAAGTAGAAAATCTTCAAACGGAGCTTGACAAGATAGCAACCGTTGAACAGTTGGCCAAGGATGCGGGTGATCTAGCGGCTGCGGCAAAACTTGAGGCCGCGGCGGCAGCAAGTGCAAAGAGTTCGTCAAGGGTAAAAGAAACAATCAAGGGAATAGTTTCCCATCCTAACACCAAAATACAGTTGCAACTCAGCGGTACAGTTGCCAACGATCAAGATGTTCAGGTATTCGTTAATGGTGTTTTGATAACAAAACAAACCGCTGAGCTCGGGACAGATATTGTAGAGTTCTCCGTCCCTTATCCAATAGACGCCACCGATAGTATAATCATTTATTACTCCACTTAAAGAAAATGGAAAAAGTACAAGTAAAACAAGTTGAGGATGCTGTTGACAATAGCACCAATCAAAACATCGCAGGTGAGAAAACTTTCATGAACCCTGCCACATTTCGAAATACGGAACCGGGTGGTTCTACTTCATTTATCCGCATGGAGGGAGGATTCATTTACTGGACAAAGAATGCAGCAGTATTGAATGCAGAGGGAAATATGCGAATAGGCAAACATCCAACTACAGGTTCACCAACGATGCAAAGTTACAAGGGCGGAGTTTGGACAGACAACTAAGCTAACAAATACTCTATACCAACATGAGAACAAAGACTAGATTAAAACTTACTGTTGCAGCTTTTGTGCTTCTGGGCACACTTGCGGCCTTTGCCACTTTTAACCACTCGGAAACAGTAGCTACCACAGCTATTGCCGGAATCATGACCATTCTTTCTGCCTACATCTGGGCACAAACAAAAAGACCTTCATACTATGCAAAGCGTTCTTCAAATTCTACTTCACAACAAGCTATGGAAGACACTGGTATTCGCATACGTAGTACTGTCCTTCCTGATGGTACTATGGTGCCTGGATCAAATGCATCAACTGAAAAACGAGAATAGCCGCGTAAAGGCAAATCTTGAAGCTGAGGTGAAGGCTTTGATGGAGGTTGAAACAAGGGCTGGTCAAATCGCTTATCAGAATGGGGTTTATAATCTCAAACTTTCTGAGTTGGCTGATCTCTATCCAAACCTTGTTGATGAGATAAGAAATCTAAAAGTGAAGCCAAAAAGAGCTGAATCCATTCTTACAACCTCCTACAATTCGGAAAAGCAAATTGTAACCGAACTAAGGGATAGTGTGATATTCGATACCGTACAAGTAAAATCATTTGCATACAATGATCAGTGGTACAACATCACAGGATATTCGGATAATAAGCATCAGCATGTATCTATCGCAATGCAAGACACACTCATTCAGGTGGTGTATAAAGGGAAAAGAATAAAACCTTGGCTTTGGATTTTCTCACCTCGAAAATTAGAGCAGCGCATTGCACTTAAAAACCCGAATGCAAAAATCACCTACACGCAGATTATAGAGATTCTCAAAGAGAAATGAACCAATATCAACTCAATAGAAAAATAGAGGCTTTTATCAAAGAAAAAGACTCGAAAAACGAAGGATATTCCCCTTCCGATATTGCGTTCATTCAACAATACGAAGGAGACGGTGGCCAAGGTTCTAAAGGAGCTTCTGGAGAGGGAATACTATATGAGTTTTATACTCCAGATTATATCGTAGAACTGATGTGGAAACTTGCCATGCGTCATGGATGGGATGCAAAAGGCAACATCCTAGAACCTTCACTGGCCACTGGAAGGTTTTTTGGTCCTGCCCCGTTCAAAGAGAGGTGTTATGGATTTGAAATTAATCCACTATCAAAAAGAATAGCAGAGATTACTTATCCGAATGCCAAAATCTACGGAGGCTATTTTGAAACAGCTTTCCTTGAACCTCCTAGGTTTACTCAAAGACTCAAAGGCAAGCTTACTTGGCTTGATGGGTATCCTTTCTCACTTGTACTTGGAAACCCTCCTTACGGGAAGTACAAGAACAAATACTCGAGTTATTTCTCCAAGCCCAAGATGCGACAAATCGAACTTTTCTTCATGTATTATGGATTGAAGCTACTACGACCAGGAGGACTTCTTGTGTATCTCACTTCAAGCAATTTTATGAGAAATGGGATTTCATACAATGATGAAAAATTGGAGATACAAGAGATCGCAGATTTTGTCGATGCTTATCGCTTGCCGCCCGTGTTCAAAGCTTCACAAGTTCCCACAGACATTCTCATTTTCAGAAGGAAATAGACATGACCTATAAAACTAACCATACTCCACCAAGGATTGTCTTTGAAAAAGAAGCATACTCGGACCTAGAAAGCAAGATCGAAGAACTCGATGCAGAGTTTAAAGTTCGTGAGATCGAACTCACCTTTACTGGAGAACGTTACTTCTTTGGCAATGTGACCTCCTCGTTTGATGCTTTTCAATTCATCAGAGACATCATTCTAAAAGGCATTGAAGTGCAGGAACACTTTATTGCATTGTATCTTAATCAAGCCAACAAAATAATTGGTTATTATCATCATTCCACTGGAACGATTAATTCAACACCCGTTGATATTGAAATCGTCGCAGCAGTCGCGCTCAAAACACTCGCAAAGGCAGTCATTATTTCACACAATCATCCAAGTGGAAATCTAACACCAAGCGAGGCCGACAAGGCCATTACTAAGCGCATGAAGGAGGCACTAAAACTCTTTGATGTTGCATTGCTCGATCACATCATCGTCACAGATAAAGGACATTTCTCATTCGCAGATACAGGGGATCGCAGCCTTCAGGGCACAGATCTGGTCAATTCTCGAAGTATTAATCAACTTCGTGAGGAGATTTTAAAACAGTTGAAGAAGGTTACTCAGGCGAACGCGCCAAACCTCTTTGCTTTGGTTAATAGTGTTTATGGTTACAGCAAAGTCGAGGAAATGGTAATCCGCAAGGTGATCCATGACCAGATGGTTCCTGCGGCTGTGATTCCTTTACTTGAACAAGAACTTGAAATGGTCTAATGAAGCATGGAAGTCTATTCAGTGGCATTGGTGGGTTTGACCTTGCAGCACGAAATGTTGGTTTCAAAAACATCTGGTGTTGCGAGATTGATTCCCATTGTCAAAAGGTGCTTCAAACGCGGTTCCCTGAATCAGAACTTCACCCTGACATCACAAGGTTTAACAATCCTTCGAAGGTGGATATCATCTCCGGTGGTTTTCCTTGCCAAGACATTTCTAACGCGCGTACCTGGAACTCTAGCGGCAAGTATAAAGCGATTGGTATCAAGGGAAAGCGAAGTGGGCTATGGGCGCATTTTGCTCGAATCATTTCAATTGTCAAACCAAAGTATGTAGTCATCGAGAATGTCCCAGCACTCACAAAAAAAGGGTTTGAGAAGGTCTTATATGACCTTGCCGTCCTCGGGTATGATGCGGAGTGGACAATCATATCAGCTGCCGAGTTTGGAGCACCCCACCTTCGCAAAAGACTCTGGATTGTGGCTTACCCCATCGGCCTCGGACGGGAACACGAGGGCATCATTTTCAGCAACGAGTTTAGAGAACAGATTCCACAATCATCCAAATGGAAACTTAGCCGAACAATACGCCGCTCTGACGGGAAAAAGACTTTGCCCCAATCTTTTGGAATACATGATGGGATTTCCAGAAAATTGGACGATGCCGGGCGTATTGCAGCTCTCGGGAACTCCATCATTCCCGACATCGCAGAATTCATCTTTGAAAGAATCAAATCATTTGAGTATGGACTTTGAATTCAGACCTCAATATTGGAGAGCACGTCTCGAAATATTCAGAGAAGCGATTCGAGAAGTCTCTGCTGATTCGCCTGATATCGCATTGCTTAGAAATGGAGTCATGCGAAACAAGGCGCAAGAAAAAATGCTTTGTGAGGCTCGCATGAAAGAGAAAGAATTTCCTTCTGGAAAACTTTCACTCATAGAACAATGCAGTTTTAACAATTGGTTTTCTGCTCATCCTGAAAAAGTATGTGGTGAAGAAATCATCACCACCTCTCGTGAATTTCCACTTTCTGTTAAGGGCGATAAAACGTGGATTGTAAACACCATTGAGCACGCACTTGGAGAAGGTCGCTTGATCCTTCCTGTACCCTTTGAATGGCGAATTAGCTACTTCGATGCGAGCGATCCCGATTTTGATGTGGAGTACACCAATGATCGCTTTAAAATTCGCCTCTATCAAGGAGGAGTTGACTATAACCTACAAATTACCGAAGGCGATTGGATGGTTGAGAACATCAACTATATGGAAGTGACCGAAGCGAATCTTCACATCATAAAGTTTATGAAAGAAAATCGAGGAATAACCTCTTCACGAACCTTAGAATTAGAAGCACTGGCTCTTGAAATAGAGCTTCAAATAACAGACCTATGAATTACTTATCCGGAATAGATTCCATTCAAGGGCTTGGACAGTTGAGTCCTTACTTAATAGCGCAGATGCGCAACCAACAATCTCTCATTGGACGAATTCTAAAAGAAGCCAATGAACTTTCTGGACTTGGAGACTCGGAGGCGAAGGTTCTCAAGTTTCAAGACGTTGTTGCAAAGTATAACAAGGGCATATCAGAAGCAGAAATAAAAGCATGGGTGTGGTACAAAAGAAAGCTCTTTGTTCCAATGAAAGGTTGGGAACAGTATTACATCAAATCTACAGGAAAAGCTCTGGAAGATGAACTTTTCATCCTCGTTCGAGTAGGCGCTTTGTTCTATAAGGCTGGAGAACTTCTGCCCTTTCCAATCTATACCTATGGCAACATGTATGACAGAGAAGTCCAACTGGAAAAGGACAAAGAAGACATCATCAAAAGTTGGGGTGAAGAAGTATATATGCAACATCTGAAAGCGATTACCCAAGCCAAACCCGAACTACTATCAGTAGGTAATGCAGATCCCAAGGAAAGGCCAATCATTACAGCGATTTCAGACTTCGCACAGGACCCGACAATATTCTTTGTTACTCAGGTCCGTGAGGAATTCATGGAGCTTGAAAATGCCGAAGAACTTAAGAAAGTCAATGGAAAGCTTGAACGAAAGAAGGATCGCGAAAAGATCAACATTCGTTTCGATGGGGAAACAAGGTACACGCTTCAACAAGTTTTTGTGAAGTGGCTATACACGCTCAATGCGGACTCTGATTTTGAAAAGAGCACCTCTGTTGACATTGCTGACTACTATATCGCAAACCGTGCTCTCCGTGATGACAAAATGAGCAAGGAGGAAAAGGCAGAACTCAAAGCGAATGCAAGAATTGAGGGTGAACGCCTTTTCTCTAGGTTCTTGCATGAAGTGCTCACTTTTGAAGATCAACAGCGACTGGACTATTCTTGGAACAGGCTTTACAACGGACAGTCGGACATCAACTATTCCAAAGTTCCAATTGGCTTTGAATGTTCGGCGAGATTCAAATCAGGACTTTTACAGATCACCGATATCCAACGTGAAGGTGTCGCCTTCATGGAGGCAATGGGATCAGGAATTAACGCCTTTGACGTAGGTGTAGGAAAGACTATGACCGCCATTGTCAATCTTGCACACAATCTATACTCCGGAAAGTGTAAGCGCCCTTTGGTTGTTGTTCCTAAACCGACCTACAAGAAATGGATGAATGAGATTATCGGATTCACCGATAAGAAGTCAGGTGAGTTTGTTTCGGGCGTTCTCTCGCATACTGGAATAACAGTCAACGACTGGTACAACTTGGGAACGGATATCGTTGGGAAAATTGACCTTAGCAGCGCGGTACCGGAAAAGAGTATCACGATGGTTACCTACGAAGGCTTTAAACGACTTGGCTTCGGTGAATCCGTTTCTGATGAGTTATTTACTGAGCTTGTAAACATTCTTGGCCAATCAAAAGAGAAGTCACACAGGGATAAAGAAATCGAATACCAGAAGTTCCGTGAAATGATTGGTATTGGTCTTAAAAATACAATCGCCGACGTAGATGTGCTTGGTTTTGATTACGCGGTAATTGACGAGGCACACAGATGCAAAAATGTGTTTTCTCAAGTAAAAGCCGACGAAGATGGAAACAAGCGATACAACATCCAATCTGCTACTTCTGAAACTGGGCAAAAGGCATTTCTAATTCTAAACTTCATTCAAAGAAAGTTTGGAAGAAACACCATGCTACTAACGGCAACACCTTTCTCGAACTCACCACTAGAGATATACTCGATGTTATCGCTTGTGGCCTATGATTCATTAAGAGATAATGGCATTGAAAACCTAGACACTTTCTTTGACTTGTTCGTACTTCCAACGGTTGAATGGACAGCCAACTACAAAGAGGAAATTGTCGAGAAAGAAGTCATAAAGAGCTTCACCAATCGTAGGATTTTACAAAAGCTCATCTACAACCACATTCTCTATAAAACTGGAGAGGAAGCGGGTGTTGTACGTCCGAAGAAAATCAATCTTCCACTTCTCTATGACTTCAACAACTCCAAAGTGAGACTTGCTCAGGACAAGCAAGTGCTCACCTATATCAATATGACCCCAAAGCAAAGGGAGAATCAGAATAGTATAGTGAGTTTGGCCAAGAGTTCAACTCAGGGCAAACTTGATATGGGAAATCTCTTCAGGGCACTTGCTTATAGTTTGGACAATGCACTGTCACCTTTTATTCTCAAAGGAAACCCAGAGAACTACAAAGAATTTGTAGAGGAAAGTCCAAAGATTCAGTATGTGATGGAGTGCATCAAATCGGTTAAGTCTTGGCATGAGGATCACAAGGAGGCGGTATCTGGTCAAGTGATTTATATGAACCGAGGAAAGCAGTTCTTTCCATTAATCAAGGAGTATCTCGAAAAGGAAATCGGGTATCAATCCGGAGTCATCTATGACCGAACGAAGGTAGATGAAGTTGAAATCATCTCATCGGAGATCAACGATACTCGAAAAGAAACAATCAAAGAAGCATTCCTTGATGGAATTGTAAAGATCATCATCGGAACGGCCACCATTCGCGAAGGGATTGATTTGCAAAAACGCGGAACTGTTATTTACAACTGTTATCCGGAATGGAATCCAACAGACATCCGACAGCTCGAAGGGCGAATATGGAGACAGGGCAATCAGTTCAGTTACGTCCGTATTGTAATGCCGCTTATACAAGATTCAATGGACGTATTTGTCTTTCAGAAACTAGAAGAAAAGACCTCACGCATCAATGACATTTGGTTCCGTGGTGATCGCGGCAATGTACTTGACCTCGAAAGTCTTGATCCTGAAGAAATCAAACTCGCACTCATCACTGACGTTGATCGCCTTGTGAAAATGTTCTTTGACCAAGAGAAAGAACAAATCAATCGCGAGTATCGAAAGCTGCTCAATGCCATTGAAGCAATCAAGGAGGTTCAAAGCGACATCAAGGATTATCAAACCTATCGTGAGAAAAGCCTTGAAACCATTCGCACCTTTCACACCACCCTTTTGAATTCTGAATTCCTGAAGGAAATTCCAAAAGCAGCCGAGGACGGAGAAATTCAGAGCAAGCAAATAAAGAAAGCCAAGGAATTAAAAGAGGAGATCGAACTCGTACTAAACAGCAGCGATCAACAAGACAAAGACATACTATCTATTGGAAGAAAGATCGAGAATAGCTATCCTGTCCTTGGTATTTACCTTTCTGCTAAATACTTCCTTTCTTACTTCAAAGAATACGTCAGCAAAGTCAGAAAAACGGAAAGAACGATTCTGAAACCAAAAGGCTATTCACTTACGAGTGATCTAGCACCCGTTGCGGCTCAATACGAAGCCGATAAAGCGGCTTTGCAGCTTCGGGCGGAAACTTATAAGGGAGAACAGAATTCATCGCGCTGGAGCGATCTGAGAGCTGAAATCGAGCAAAAGAAATCTGCGCTGCAGGTGGAAGGTCGCTCTGCTGTCAACCGCGCTGAGGAATTTGAAAGACTGAATTACCTCCTCGAGTTTAGGCAAGCTGGAGTTCCCCAGCCAGAGGCCGCAGAATCTTTCTCTAATGAACTCGAGCTCGAAGCACTTGCGCTTGAAGTCGAACTTGAACTATTCTCTATTTAACCATTCAATCAACACACAATGATCAATATCAAAAATTACTTTTCAGAAGCTCAAAATATCAACTGGTCAACCATGCCCGAAGCATTGATCAAAGGTCATAAACTTGTCGAAGGGGCTGCTCAGAACAACTGGTCTGCATATAACTCCAATGAGAATATTAAAAGGGTTGTGGAAGCCTACTTCCAAAAGTTAGGTGATTACTTGGCCAAAAATCCAAACAAGCCCGCTAAACCTGATCCAAAGCAAAAGCCAACTCCGAAGCCAAAACCCGCGCCCAATAAAAAGACTACAAAGAAGAACTATTCTGGGAATAAAGTCGAGATTCGACCTGCCTCAACAAACTCATCCAAGTTTATCGTTTGGGATGTGGCCACCGATCAAAAGTTTGCAAATGAAAAATTCGATTCGATTGAAGATGCTGAATCTTTCATTGAAGAAAATGACATGGTCCTAGTGCGAACTAGCACCAATGAGGAAGAGCCAGAGGAAGTCGAAGCGGACCTTGTTGAACGAATCGATACCGATGTTCATTTTATCAAACGATACGCGAACATGCACGGTAAGGTGAGGACACAAGCTCAAATACTCAACCTACTTGCTGGACTTCAAAGAGCCATCTTAGAAAGAAGGATTCGCAAGGATTCACCATTCGCAAAGGAAATTGCATTGATGCAGGACCAACTCATCAAAGCTTATGAGAAAATGGGAGACATGGCTGAGATCAAGATCGACGCGAAAAACCTGAAACGCTATCTTGAAATTGCAAATAGCCAGGAAAGCATGTTGTCAATTGCGCTGCTAAAAGCCTATGTTGGATTGAATGGAAAGGTGGGCATAAAGGAAAAAGCTGAGCGCCTGATGAATCGCATGGAGAAAGCCGTTAAAGGCGGTAAAATCTCTCGAAATGACAAGTATGCCAAAAAGCTAAATGATGCTTATGAAAACTTAAAGTCATTCCTTGAAGGTAATGCGAGCTCTCTTTCTATAGCAAAGGCAGAGCTCAACGGGCTTCTTGGTATAGTTGGAGAAGATTTATTCGGTCAAAAAAAAAGTCTAAACGGAGCCAATGAGGAAGAGGACTTTGGAGATGAAACGATTATTGTGCCCTCTGGTGAGCTCCTTGCAATGGAGTTTCAAACCATTGGGCTGACAGGCAAATACAAAGAGCTCATTGGTGATCCATCAGTGGGATTTTCTGCAATGGTTTACGGACTCCCAAAATCGGGCAAATCCACCCTGTGTTTGGACTTTGCGAAGCACTTGGCCAGCAATCACGGCAAAGTACTTTTTTGCGCCATTGAAGAAGGCTTTGGTTACACGTTGAAAGAGAAGATTGATCGACTCAATGCATCACACCCCAATCTCTTCATCACCGATCGGATTCCTTCCGATGTTAACATGTATCAGTTTGTATTCATCGACTCCGTTTCAAAAGCGGGTATTGACATTCCGGACATAGAACTACTTCGTAAACAGCACCCGGAAACCTCATTCATTTTTATCTATCACACTACCAAAGAAGGCCGCTTCAAGGGAACGAACACCCACGCTCACGAAGTTGATGTTATCATCGAAGTTGCCAAGGGCGAAGCCAAGGCTACTGGGAGGTTTAGCGCTGGAGGGAAGATGAAAATATAGGAAACCTAGATTCTCATCGAATTCAAATTATTTCATCTTTGAAATGACTTTATATTTTTTTACAACTTTACAGACTTTGAGAGCCTGCCGCTAATTATAATTCGAGTCCTCTATTAATAGTTCTTTGGAATCGTTTAGTAAATACTTTCTATTCAAACAATTTTTGATTTGATGATTTAATCATTCCATCTTTTTTGTCCGCCACAAACAAATGTTCCATCAGGATTCTTGCAAAAACCAGTATAGGCATCTCCACATATAAAATATCCATTGGGGTTTTTACAAAACCCGTTGTATGCTCCTCCACAAACAAATGTTCCATTGGGATTTTTACAAAAGCCATTGTAAGCTCCTCCGCAAACGAAAGTTCCGTCTGGATTAATGCAAAACCCATCAAACGCTCCTCCACAAACGAAAGTTCCATCGGGGTTTTTGCAAAAGCCAGTATATGCACCTCCGCAAACATAAGTTCCGTCGGGGTTTTTGCAAAAGCCGGTATATGCACCGCCACAAACATAAGTTCCGTCTGGGTTTTTACAAAATCCATTATACGCGCCACCACAAACAAAGTACCCGTTAGGATTTTTACAAAAGCCATTATACGCCCCCCCACAAACAAATGTTCCATCAGGATTCTTGCAAAAGCCAGTATAGGCATCTCCACATATAAAATATCCATTGGGGTTTTTACAAAACCCGTTGTATGCTCCTCCACAAACAAATGTTCCATTGGGATTTTTACAAAAGCCATCGTAAGCTCCTCCGCAAACGAAAGTTCCGTCTGGATTTTTACAAAATCCAGCATATCCAGAAATTATAGGTCTTTTTGTCATTTTATCTATTATTTAATATCCGCTTTACATTCCATTTAGTTTAGAGCTACTCAAGACTTAACAGTAACTTACTAACTTTCACCGCTTAAATTCAGGGCTTGACAAGAATAGCTGTTAAATAATTATCGTTGTGATGCTCAATTTAAACAATATTTTTAACCTATATACTAATCCACCTTATAATAATGGGAAGTTATTTGTTGCAGCCCTGCTTTTCCCCGTCTAAGCCATTTGTACCACTGAAGATTTGCTGTTTTTTGCTTGATGTGTTTGTTTCAATTGTGGCTTTTTTTTGTTTTCAAAAGGTATGGGATTTTTTTTAAAGTTTTTTCAAAAGGATAAAGGAAAAGCTACTTTGAAAACTTTGTCTTTTGCTTTCACTTCTTTCAAATATTCCTGAATCTATCGGTTGATATTTATAACGTAGGTTCAAATCCTTTTTCTTTAAACCAATTTTCACTGATCCTATTATTGTCACTTTTAGGTTTTGGGTCTGCTTCATTCACTTTGAATGTTGTCGGCAAATTAACTGCGTGACCAAATATTAAAGCGTGTTGTGTCGGAATTGATGGCATTCTCCGCAAAATGGTTTCTGAAATATGCGGTGTTATTTGTCTAATGTGCGATAAATCTTCTGGGTTTTGTATTCTATGAACAATGAAATTACTGCATTGTGATAAAACTGTTTTTGAAAGTTCACTAGGTCGCTGGGATGAAACAAGTAAAAACACACCGTATTTTCTTCCTTCCTTAGCGATGCGTTCAAATATTTTATTAGCACCATCAAATACTTTCCCTGAATCAGTTGAGATATATCTGTGAGCTTCCTCTAAAACTAGATTTATTGGAATTTCATTTCTATTTGCTGAGTTTCTTAACTTTTCAAAAATCATTCTTGATAAGACACAGGAAACTACTTCAACCGTTTCATCATTAGCAGAGTTTAAATCTATAATTATGACCTGATTTTTCTTTTTTCCTTTTTCTACACCCAAGAAATCATTCAAGAATTCGGCTTCCGTAATTTTCGTAGTACTCTTAGTAAGAAAGTTAAAATCGTCTCTTTCACGAATACTTTTGTAGCGTGTGACCATCGAAGAACAATAGTCACGAATTTGCTTGTTTCCGTGATATTCTTCATATAGAATTGCACTTTCAATAGCAAGCCCCAAGTCCGCGAAATCAAATTGTTGTGAGTCATACTTTGGGTCAATTACTATATCTTCCTTTATAAAGCTTCTAACAGACGCTTTAAATGCTTCTTCACTAGTAGTAGAAGGGAAATTACCAAATTTCGCATCAAAAGTCGAAAAGTTAACTGTTGGATTAAATTTCGCTTTTTCTAATAATGAAATTATTCTTTGTCTTTTAGCAACAGGGCTTTCCCAATGTTCAAAAACATACATAATGCTGCAAGCATGAATGTGATGTATTGCTTCTTGAGATAGGTTTTGAGTAAAGCCAAGGGCATTTCTTAAAAGCGGTAATTGTGATTTTTCACTTGCTTTAAGCAATAAAGCCCATTCATCTACATTCAAAAACCAATGAGGAAGTATGAATCTTTCAGTTCCAGAACTTGAATCAATGGAGAAATTCTTTACTTCAATATTTGTATTTTTATTCGTTAACTGTTCAAATGCTTGTTTATATTCACCATTCACATCAAAGAAAATAAACGTGCTACCTGTTGCACTATTATCTTCAAGTTTATAAAGCGTTTGTAACATAGAAGCAATTGTGCAAGATTTTCCACTACCAGTATTCCCTAATATTGCAGAATGACTTCCAAAAAACTTATCAATATCAAGTTTTACTTCATAATCAGGAAAAATCGTTGATTTACCAATGGGCAAAGAAGTATATCTGAATTTACAATCACATTTACCTTTTTTACATGCGTCTGAATCTTTACAAATTTGAACTTTTATGTTTTCAGTTTTGAAAATGGTATCAAGTTCCTTTTCTTTAATGTAAAGAACATCAGAATAGAGAGTTGGATAAACACTTACCCCAAATTCAAAATTTAATGAATCATCTTTTGCATTTTTGATAGTTCCAATCGGTAAGACTTCTAAGAATTTACCTGCTTGAATTTTGCTAAGTATTTGGTCCGTGGGATTTGAGAAAGGAACATTTAAGTCTTTTTCTCGCACACCTGAAACTTCCGCAACTATATAATAATTCTGATAAGGAACAATAACGTAACTGTTCAATTGCGCGAAATAATGAATGTCATCAAAACCACTGACGTTGAAGTTTTCTAAACCACTTAAAAGTTCAACCGAAAAGCGGTCAGAATTAATTGCTACTACTTTACCAATAACTCTTTGTTTATCTTCCTTGGTCATTTTAAGAGATTCTTTAAGTTATTGATTGTTGCTTCCATTTTGTGGTCTAAGTCTTCAGCAGTCAGGTCGGGTAAGATGTGTTCTACAAAATTCTTAAAGAAGTATAACGGTGTATAATCCTTTTTGTCATCAGGCCATTTTTCTCCGATTATCCAAATTCTAGTGTCATTCAACTCAAGTAGTTTACCAATTGTATTCTTTTCTGTTGGTTCTCCAATTACTATTAAACGAAAGGAGGGGATTGTAAATGCTTGGAAAATCAAATTATTGATATGCTCATCGCTAAAACTATAGCCGATGGTGACAAGAATATTATTGTTTTGCATCAGTTTTTTCTGAAACTCCCTAAACAAATCAGAGTAAGGACTACCTAGACTAGCATTGTATTTTAACGGTGTGGGATGAATCATTATCGTTTCCTTTTCCCTTAATTCTTCTAATGTTGGTTCTTGAATTTCTTTTACCTTGAAAAGTTTATTTTCTCCATCTGCTTCAATCCAGTTAACTGAACCGTGAATTTTATACAAGTAAAAGAAGTTATCTATTACACTCCACTTTGATTGTGATAAATCCATTTTTTCAGCTAAAGCGTAATTGAAAATTGCAGGATTAAAAAACTTGCTAATGCCGCCTGTAAAGCCATTTACATAATGAATACCAAGCAAATCCATTGCTCTTTCAGAATACAAGTCGTAGTTGGTCGTAAAAATATTTAGTCGTGGTAAAGTAGCATTCCTTGAAAGGAGCTTTCTATAAAATTGTTTGTAAGTTTCTATTAAAGGTTTGTCAATGCTTACCTTTCCTTCTTCTGAATTTGCATTCTCAACGTTCAAGCATTTATCTAATAAAAAATTACGTGCTTGTTTTATTATAAATTCTACTTTGTTTTCATTGCTTAATTTGGCAAATGGCTTTTCTTCTTTTGAATTTTCTCTAGTCTTTGAATGATAAAATGACAAGCTGTGCAGAGTTGATAAAAATGTTTCAAGGTTAGTAGAAAAGTTATCTTGTTCAATGTCTATGGATAATTCTGTTTTAAGCCATTTTTTTGGTTCTATAAATTCTGTCAGTGAATAAAATTCTTTTGCAAGTGGAGCCATTACAGGGATTCCAACTTCCTTAAAGCCTTCATTTTCTATTTTATAAGATGAACAACCGCTACCAAGAAGAAACGATAAATTTTTATTATCGAGAACCTTTAAAAAAGATTCTTGCAGTTTCTTAGTCTTTGCTTTTAAATCAGCACTTTCTTGACTTTCACTACTTGCATCATCAGGTCTTCCTTTTATATTGGCAAGTGTATTGTCGTTTCCTTTGTAAAAGAATATTTCCTTCATTATTAAGAGCCTTTTGTTAGTTTAGTTTTTTTTGCCTTTCCTTAGTAAACAAGTTAGCCGTATACTTTTCATATAGCCCAAATAAAACCTCCATTCTGTTTGCCTCACTTGTAAAAGCTTGCGATCTATATGCCAAGTCAACAGCTTTGTCTAACTCGTTGTGCGCTTTTATCAAGGCAGGTGGCATTGTCAAAGGGTCGTAAAGGTCCGCCAGTGAATTATCGGGAAATTGGGCTCTAATTTCTAATATTTTTTGAGCTGCGTTTTCAATAGCCTTGATTTGTTTGATTGCAGGTTTTTCCGGAAACGGAAAATTATTATAAACCAACTCATTAGAGTATCGATAATCACTTTTAATCCTTCCACAAATAGTCTTTACCCAAGCCATATGTATAGTTGAAGAGAGTACTCCTAAATGGTAAAGATTCGCACCTTCAATAAACAAACAACTATCACTAGCTATGTAATCTTCGCTGAAAAATCCCATTGGAATAAACTTCCTGTTTTCAGAGGAATGACGTGGAATAAGCACGAACCTATTCGAAGGTTGTCGATCTTCTCCAAACAAAGTAGGGAAGGCTGCCAGCTTTTGTGTTGCTGCTCTATTGCTATTCAACCTATGTTCTTTGACCTTTTCTACCCTATCCTTCACATGTTTTAATTCCAGAATTTCCTTTGGCGACGCTTCTTTAAGCCATAGACACCAACGTTCTAGACCGTTCAAAAATTCATGTGCACTTAATAGAGGTTTCAAGAACTTTTTAGCCTCTGGTTCTAACTTCAGGAATTCCTCCTTTTGCTCGTCACTAAAAATGAAATTCCCGCCGTCATTTGGCATACTTCCAAAAGATATTTCAGGAATGTCGCAAATTGGTTTTCTTCTTTTGAGAATGAATAAATCTTTATAGTCAATTAGGTAGGGGTTAATATTTTTTACTTTAATTTCATGAGGCTCACCACTAATATTTTCGTATTCAAAAATGCTCTTATTTGTCGTGTCAAAAGTTGCAAATCCAATAATTACACAATAGACTGCTGCATTACTTTTCGCCTCATTACTCCACTTGAATGTACGGTGTGCAAAGTGAATTTTCACATTGAACCTTTGCATTAATGTAGCCCATAAAATGCTTGTTTGCTCTCCCTGAACAATTGAGTTCGTTGAAACGAACGCAACTTTGATCGGTGTTCGCTGGATAAACTTTACAGACTTTATATACCATCCAGTTACATAATCGAGTAAACCACTTCCTTGAATATTGTCAAATTGCCTTACGATTTGATCGCGCTGTTTAGATATCATTATCTTAGAACCAATAAATGGTGGGTTACCAATAATATATGACAAGTCATTCTTTGAAAAGATTAACTCCCAATCTAGCTCTAGTGCATCACCATGAATAATTTTAGCTGACTTCTTCAAAGGTAACCGAATAAAGTACTGTCCGAACTCGTTGCTCACCAACATATTCATTTGGTGATCGATTAGCCACATGGCCACTTCTGCAATTCGCGCCGGAAATTCTTCAAATTCTATCCCGCCAAATTGATCGACATTAATCCAAAGAATACTCTCAATGCTCGTAGCTATTTGTTTTTTGTACTGTTCTCGCAGAATTTCCAACTCTAACAATCGAAGTTCTCTGTAGGTGATCACTAAGAAATTACCACACCCGCACGCGGGATCAAGAAATTTCAGAGTGCTGAGTTTCCGATGGAAATGGGCAAGCTTTGTTTTATTGCCTTTGACCGCCTCAAATTCTTTCCAAAGTTCATCGAGAAAAAGTGGTTTTATAAGCTTAAGGATGTTGGTTTCACTAGTATAGTGTGCTCCAAGATTTCTTCTCTCTTTCGGATTCATTACGCTTTGAAACATTGAACCGAATATCGCTGGTGAAATCGTACTCCAATCGATATATGTGCAATCCAGGAGAGCTTGACGCATTTTGCTATCGAAACTTGCTGTTGGCAAGTTTTCTTCAAATAACTTCCCGTTCACATATGGAAATTCGGCAAGTTGTTCGTCGATGTTTTTATATCTTTTATCTTTTGGTGTGTTAAGTACCTGGAAAAGTTCTTGCAGTTTAGCTGCAAGGTCGCTTCCATCAATATTGGTTCGTTGTTCAATGTATTCTTGAAATTGTTGTTTTTCAAAAATGGTTGTGTCTTCAGCGAACAAGCAGAAAAGCAAGCGAACCAAGTAAACTTCTAAAGGGTGCCCTGTATAGCCAATTTCTTCAAGTCTATCGTGAAGTTTACCCATTAGTTCGGCTGCTTTGATGTTAGCAGGATCTTGTTCTTTGTAAACTTTCTTTTGATATCCAAGTAAATAACCGAAATGCTGAACATTGTTTACGAGATCATTGAGTTTAAACTCAAATGTCTTTGTTTCTTCAAGATCGTATAAGCGGAAATTTTCAAAGTCAGAAATTAAAATGTATTTCGGTAATTCGTGTTCTTTCAGACCGTGTAAATAGTCTTTAGCTTGTCCAAAAGCTTTGTCAAGGTTTTTGCCCCGACTTTTCATTTCAATTAAAATTGTCCCCTTCCAAAGTAAGTCAATGTATCCATCTCTGTCATCAAGTTTTTTAACCTTGTGTTCAAAGGTTGAAACTCGTTTACTCGTAATACCAAATACATTAAAGAATTCCACTAAAAACGGTTTTGCGTCTGCTTCTTCATTAGAAGTATCAGCCCATTCTTTTGAGAATTTTAGTGCTCGGTCTTTTATTTCATTCCAGCTTAGTGCCATAACTAACTTGCCTAATCAATTGAATTTAATATTTCAATTTGCTCTTAATCCTTTTCATTTCATTCCTTCTAACTAAGCAAAGACTCAAAAGCAAATCTCAATTTGGTCAAATGTAGCCAAGCGAATTTTCATGCACAACAGAAGAAATGCTCTAGATAAAATTGTTCTCATGTAAAAATCCGGAATTGACAGTATTTCTTTGGTTAACTTTTAGGTAAATGGTCAATTTTCGGCAAAAAACGGTTGAATTCGAGGGCAAAACGGTAATTCAATTGTAAAATCTCAGAAAGGTGCGTCCATCAACACCAACTCAGCACCATTTTCACCACCTTTCTCGATGATTTTGTTGTCTTTCATGTACTTAATGTAGTTTTTGGCTTGGCGATCACGGACTGATAGGGCATCCATTAGGGCAACTACGAGCTCTTGGTAGGTTAGGGAGAACTTTCGGCCAAAGATTTCACGGGCGATGTCAGTAAGGTCGTCCACTTTCCGTTGTTCTTGAAAGTCTTTGCTCTTTTCACCGAGGTAAACGTGATGATTTTTCTCCTTATCCCATCCAAATTTAACAAGTGGCACTTCAAGAGGGCTACCGTCACGAACTTTTAAAGCTTTGATTACGCTGCTATTGTTGTCATCATCCTTTTCAACAGAAAGAATACCTGCTGCCTTACGCTGAATCTCCGACCCCAAGTGACCACGAAGCTTCAATCCTGAAGGAGCGAGGTGAAGAACAACCACGATCAAGGTTTTATAAATACCAGCCAGTCGAAATAGCTCCTCAACAAGCTGAACAGATTTCTCCTCATCGTTCACTCCGTCAATCAAATCCGCAATACCGTCAATGACTACCATATGGATTCCTCCAAATTGATAGTAAAACTTGTCCATGCTCTGCAAAATGCTCTGCATTCGATCCTTCCGTGAGAGTCCGACCATACAATAAGCCTTAAACCAATCCGGTGGCTTTTGCAAGTTGGATCGTTTTAGGATAAAAGTTAGATTTTTGTAGAGCTGATCTTCGGATTGTTCGGTATCGTAAACTAAGACGGCCTTTCGATCAAGATTTTGTTTGATCTGAGTTCCCAGAGTATCAATTCCTTTTTCTTCCAAGCAAATGGCGCCTGAGATGATTCCACCTAGATAATTTGTCTTTCCACTTCCTTCACTACCCGTAATGCAAAGAAGGTTCCCTGGTGCACCAATGGTCACCTCGTTAATCGTGATTAATGGCTCAGGTTTAATTGGAGGATTATCAAAGTCTATTTCGCAAGATTGTAGGACAGACATCGTTTCCTCGTAAATCTTGTCGAGCATTTCACTGAACAAGCGCATAAGGTCATCCTTAGTTTTTCCTATTCGAAAGAAATCCGAAATGTCCTTTTCAGTTTTAGTTCCCGCCAATGGAAGCACAAGCCTTCTAATATCATAAGCGGCGAAGCTCTCTAAATGCTTCATAGAGGCTTCAAGTCCAGTCTTATCGACATCATAGAGCAATGTAACGTGCTTAAATCGAAACGAAAGTCTTTTAACAATGTTCTTCGGAATTGTGGCTGTCTCACTATTAAAGCAAATCGCAGGTAGTCCTCTTGCAGCCAAACTGAGTACATCCTTTTCACCACCAGTAATGAAGAGTACATCACCACGGGTAGGTAATTGCTCCAATCCAAAGACGTAGCCCTCAGGCTTGATACCAGAATAAAGAAATCTCAGTTCCGAGTTTGGACGATACACTTTCATGTAGTTCTTTCCCAAGTAACCAAATATGGGTTCTGAGCTAGTGCTTTTTAAAGTGTAAGGTTTACCTTCTTTTGAGACTCCAGAAATCTCAATAAGTGAGCAAACGCTATACTGTTTCAAGATTTCTATTGAGATTCCATATTGCCTCCAAAAATCTAACTCGGCCTCACCGAAATCTTTGATTTTAGGGACTTCAAATTTCAAAGGGGCCAATTGCTCGACTTCACTTTCTCTCTTAACCTCAATGGGGGGCGAAGGCTTTCGAGTAAAATTTGGACGGGCAATTGGCTTTGATTGTTCTCCAAGCATTAGTCCAAGAGCTTGATCGATCAAATTTAGAATCTCAATGAACTCAAGCTTATCAAAGCAGTTCTTTTGGTGTAAAAATCCTACAAGAAAAAAGCAATCTCCAGAAAAACTTACCTCTCCAAAATCTTTGATTTTATATATTTTGGATTTCGTGTCGAAGTAAACATGACATGATGCTTTCTTATCATCGTAGAAAGGATTAAGGAATTTTTTGCCTACTCTCCAGTCTCCTGGAATGAAATAACGGAATACATCCAAGCCTCCATTGGTAGCTTGAAGAATCTCTTCTTTGGTTAACGCCATACATACCGCCTAGACTAGAGAATACTCGGTTCCGGTTTTATTACATTCTTCATCATCAGATTTTCGATATCCGAAACTCTGTAAAAAATCCGTCTCTTAACCTTGGTGTACTGCAAGTCACCAGAGTCACGGTATCTCTCGAGTGTCCTTCTGCAAATCTTTAGGATACGACAGGCCTCGAAGGTATCAACGAGATCGTCCTCCAATAGCTTCTTTCGACTTTGCATATTTTCAACTTTGCTCTGAATATCTTTCAGAGTGGCCATGATTTGCTGAAAAGCTTCTGATTGAATAGTTATGACTTCCATGTGGTTCAATTGTGAGTGCAAGACTATTTCACTTGATTTAAAACCGTTGGCAGGCTGTTAGCAGCCTGCATAAGATTTTCTCAACTGAAATTGAAATAGAGTCAATTAATGTCGTATCAGTTTCGACGACTTCCTAGGTCATTGTCTTTTCTTGACACGTAATCGGAAAATGCAGTTTTTAGCTCCTCCATGAATACCGCGGTTTCAGTTTTTCGATCACGAGCTTTTGTTAATTTAGAACCAGCTCCTTTGACCGTGTGATGAAAGAGTTTTTCGAAAGTTTGCAGCAGGTGCTTCTTATTGAACTTGCCGGAGCTGCTTCGAATAGCTTTTGTCTCGTAAAGAGCAGTGGTCAACTCGAGTAGGTCGGTATCAGATTTATTCCAAACAAGTTGCGGGGCATCCGGATATGGATGAGACTCCGAATTCTGTGCAGATTCATTCGGGAATTTAGTAGTGGGGTAACCAATCGAATCTCGGAGAAGTCTGAATCTGTTTTGTAATGCTCTGATTTTTCGGGATAAAAACTCTTCTAATGAAGACACAAGCATCTTCTGAATTTCGAAAAAGTGAAGCATTTTTTTTTAAGGACATCTAGTAATTTGATGTCGCTTCGATATTTGAGAAGTCCTTCAACCTGAATACTGTCAAGTATCAATGCTTGATCCTCAGGAAGGTAAGTGCTCCTGATACCTCGAAGATCGGAATAAAGGAATTCAAGAAAATCGAGCGAATCTATCATGTTATGATATTTGGAATAATCCGATTCGACCTGCTCCTTTACCCTACTTGAAATTTGATTAAGATGAACCCAATAGTCGTATGGGTGAATAAATGAATTGATACTAAAGAGTGTAGAATTTTCGGTTTCAAATAGGTTAAGCCGAGACTTGGATTTTATCTTCATTTCAACCTTCCGTACTGAAATTTCTTTCACCACTTCACTGAAGACCTGATGCATAAACTTGATAATTTTTTCGGTTGCTTTCAACGAAGGGAGAAAGAAATCGTTTCAATTTTTTTCAGTGCAATTGTGCAATAGAATCAGTAGTGCAAAAGTGCAATCCCCTATATATAGGGATTGCACTATTGCACTAGATACATGATTCGGGGGGAGTGCACTATTATTTTTTTGAATCTCGAAGAATCAACTTCAAGTCAGCTGGAATTTCCATAGGAGAAAGTGGCGGCACATTTGATCCTCCTGTATTTCCGACTGGTATTTCACCGATAAACGATTTTAATCCTCCTATAAGAAGTCTCGGTATTTGACCTAAAATCTCTTTTCTATCCTTTATTCTGATGGCAAAGACAAACATTTTCCAATGAACAATAGTATGCTCAATAGGCCATGCCTGTCCAAGTACATGAGCTCTTTCTAAATGATTGAAGGATTCTTTAAAATTTCCGGATGAATACGCCAGATTCGAAAGATTCAATTCTTTATCCACCTCAATTTTCAACTTTCTTGGTATCAAAACATGTATTTTCATAGAACAAAACTAACTAAAATATAACAACGTCGCTCGGATGAGAAATCGCGACCATTTTGGAATTAGAGGTTTTCTGATATTGATCTCGCCAAGAAATTTTCAAAAGCGATTCTTGAATTCCTATTTTCTTTTAAAGTGGTAGAAGCGTATTTCAAATCAGATTTATGCTATCTTTGTACAAGTGAGAATAATTGCCTCGATATTAGCAGTCTATGTAATGATCATGTGTTTGATCCCTTGTGAGCATTCTCATGAGGAGAACTATTCGTCTCATTCTTCCACTGAACATAACTCCGATTCAGGGCATGAAGAGGACGAGCGGTGCTCTCCGTTTTGCGTTTGTGCCTGTGTAAAAGGAGTTGAACTTACTGAGAAAATTGAAACACAATTTTCTACTTTTATTGAGGTGTCATCAATTCAAATCTTCTCTTTCTCGGAAAATCTGCACAGCAATTTTGTACCGAGTTTCTGGCAGCCTCCTAAATTATAATTATCCATATTAACGGAGTTCTCCGTTATCCAAAGTGCTTTTCTGTACTAAGGAACTTCACATAGTTTAATTCATACGGTGGGAAATATTTTCCTTCTCCGTGTAGCGCTTATTACATATGTTCAATAAAATTATTTCCTTCTCGATAAGGAATAAATTCATCATTTCGTTGATGACATTGGGTATTATTGTTTATGGGTTATATTCCTTTACTCAATTACCTATTGATGCTGTGCCTGACATCACAAATAATCAGGTACAAGTTTTTACTCTAACACCAACATTAGCGACACAGGAGGTCGAACAACTCGTCAGTGCCCCTATCGAACGTTCGGTCGCTTCACTTCCAGATATCGAAGAAATAAGAAGTATATCTCGATTTGGGTTGAGTGTTGTAACAATTGTTTTTAAGGAAAAAGTAGATATCTATTTTGCAAGACAGCTGGTGCGTGAAAGGCTAGCTGAGGCTGAACAATTTATTCCTGCTGGAGTAGGAACTCCGGAATTATCTCCAGTCAGCACAGGACTTGGAGAGGTGTATCAATATTTGGTAGAAGCTGATAGCGCGTACAGAGATAAGTATGACGCCATGAAACTTCGCGAAATCCAAGATTGGATTGTTTCTCGACAGATACTCGGCACACCAGGTGTTGCAGAAGTAAATAGTTTTGGTGGTTTATCCAAACAATATGAAGTCGCAATAGACCCTGTTTTACTTCAAAGTAAGAATATTTCTATCATAGATGTTTTCAATGCTTTAGAGAGTAATAATGAGAATACAGGAGGTGGTTACATTGACAAAAAGCCAAATGCATACTTTATTAGAGGTTTAGGATTAATAAAATCCTTGGATGATATAGAGGGCATTCTTGTAAAGAACAATGATGGAATTCCTGTATACATGCGGGATATCGCGAAGGTTCAATTTGGAAGTGGAACACGCTACGGTGCAATGACCGCCGACGGAAACGGTGAAGTAGTAGGTGGAATAGTCATGATGCTTAAAGGATACAATAGTGCACAAGTTGTATCAGATATAAAGGAAAAGCTTCCTGTTATCCAAAAGTCATTACCTGAGGGTGTTAAGGTAACTGCGTTCTTGGATCGAACTAATTTAGTTAACAGAGCGATGGGTACAGTTAAGAAAAACCTAATCGAAGGCGCTCTTATTGTAATTTTTGTACTTATTCTTTTTCTAGGCAATTTAAGAGCTGGGCTTATTGTGGCTAGCGTTATTCCGCTCTCGTTGTTGTTCGCAATTATTATGATGAATATTTTTAAGGTGAGTGGAAATCTCATGTCACTTGGTGCAATTGACTTCGGTCTTATTGTAGATGGAGCTGTCATCATAGTAGAGGCTACCATGCATTTTCTAGTCGTTAATTATGTGGGTAAAAAACTTTCAAAAAGGGAAATGGACGAGGCTGTTTATGAAAGCTCTTCGAAAATTAGAAGTGCAGCGGCGTTTGGAGAAATCATTATCCTAATTGTTTATCTTCCTATTTTGACCTTGGTAGGTATTGAAGGAAAAATGTTCGGTCCAATGGCTCAAACGGTTGGATTTGCCATCTTTGGAGCCTTGCTTCTCTCTTTGACCTATGTTCCAATGATGAGTTCCTTATTTTTATCACGAAACATCAAAAATAAGCGAACATTCAGTGATCGTATGATGGAATTTTTCCAAAGAAAGTATCTTCCAGTAATTCAATGGACACTTACAAAGAAAAAGACCGTTGTAGCGGTTTCATTGGCATTATTTCTTGCGAGTGTTCTTGTCTTTTCTAAACTCGGGGGTGAATTTATTCCGACCCTCGAAGAAGGTGATTTTGCTTTTCACAGTATTCTTCCTCAAGGATCTTCTATAAATGAAAGCATAGAAAATAATGCTCGTGTAGAGAAAATTCTTATGAGCTTTCCAGAGGTTAAACGAGTTGTTGCCAAAAGTGGAGCACCGGATATTCCTACAGACCCGATGCCTCCCGAAGCAACAGATATGATGATCATTCTGAAAGATAAAGAAGATTGGGTAACAGCTGATACCAAAGAAGAATTGATGGACACTATGATGCAGGCTTTGAAGGTTATTCCTGGTGTATTCTACGAGGCAACTCAGCCAATACAAATGCGATTCAATGAATTAATGACCGGAGTTCGACAGGATGTTGCCGTAAAGATTTTTGGTGAAAATTTGGATAGTCTTCTAAAATTCGGTGAACAAGTAGAGTCGCTAGTACAGGGTGTAGAAGGGGCCAGTGAACCTCAACTAGAACGTGTAAATGGATTGCCTCAAATAGTAATCAACTACAAAAGAGAAAACCTAGCTCTTTACAACTTGAATATTTCAGAGGTAAATCGCATTGTAAGGGCGGCCTTCGCGGGTGAAGTTGCTGGGCAAGTTTTTGAGAATGAGAGACGATTTGACCTTGTTGTAAGAATGGATAGGAACCTTCGAACAGATTTTGATAATTTAAAAAAATTACTAATCCCATTGCCAAGTGGAAGTCAAATTCCGCTAGAGCAACTAGCACTTATACAGATCGAATTAGGACCTGCACAGATTTCGAGAGAAGAAGCGAAAAGAAGAATAGTGATTGGATTCAATGTCGTTGGAAGAGACGTTCAAAGTGTAGTTCAGGATTTGCAAAAGAAAATGGATGATCAGTTAAAGCTTCCACCAGGATATTATATCACCTATGGTGGGCAATTTCAGAACTTAGTTCAAGCCAGTAACAGATTGATGATTACAGTACCGATTGCATTACTTCTTATCTTTTTGTTGCTCTATCTTACTTTCAATTCTACCAAAGAAGCGTTGCTAATTTATTCTGCAATTCCACTTAGCGCCATCGGAGGTGTCTTTGCCTTGTGGATGAGGGGAATGCCATTTAGTATTAGCGCAGGTGTAGGATTCATTGCACTCTTTGGTGTGGCAGTCTTAAATGGAATCGTATTGATTAGTACGTTTAATGAATTAGAAACAAAAGGCTTGGATCTATATGAAAGAGTAATTGAAGGCACCAAAAGCAGATTGAGACCAGTTCTAATGACCGCACTTGTAGCTTCACTTGGCTTTTTACCTATGGCACTTAGCAGTAGTGCTGGAGCAGAGGTACAAAAGCCATTAGCTACCGTGGTGATTGGTGGCTTATTCTCCGCTACTATTTTAACTTTAGTGGTTTTGCCATCATTGTATATTTTGTTCAATAATTTCAAAGGAGCAAAAAAGTCATCTCAAATCATTAAAGGCGTGAGTGTATTGATTGCACTTTTTCTCCTTCAAGGTGATGTAGTTGCTCAACAATCTAAGGAAATTCCATTGGATAGTGCGATTAACTTGGCGCTTTCTAATAACAATCTTATCAAGTCTGCGGAGAAACGAATTGATCTTAGTAAACAAATACGGGAGACATCTAGCGACATTGGGAACACGAACGTTTCATTCATGTATGGTCAATACAATAGCTTTTATAATGATAATAGCTTCGCACTAAGCCAAACAATTCCATTCCCAACGTTTTTTAAAGCAAGAGCTAATTTGTATGATGCTGCAACGACGGAAGCTCAAAAAAATAAAATTTGGGTCGAAAATGACTTGAGATTTGAATTGAGAAAGGTGTACAACGCTCTTTATTATTCAAAGGAGTTTAGCCGGTTACTACTTTCTCAAGACAGCATTTACCAGCGGTTTTTGAAATATGCCGAGCTAAGATTCTCCACAGGTGAAATTTCTAATCTTGAACTTATTTCTGCTCAAACAAAAGTTTCAGAACTTAGAAATGGAATGGCTATCAATCAAACTGAAATTCAAAATCTAGAAGCCAGATTAAACATGCTTTTGAATTCAAATGAATTCTACACCACAGCTAAATCAGATTTTGATGCCCTAGGTGTGATGATGGTTTTCGACACATTAGCATCAAATGAAAATCCTCAGTTACAGATTTTGCAACAGCAAATTTTGCTTGCAGAAGCTCAAGTGAAAGTTGAGAAAACAAAAATGTATCCTGAATTTTCCATTGGTTACTTTAATCAATCTCTTTTTGGCACCGTTGATTTTGAAAACAGTCAGACCATTGCTAATGCGTCAACTCGATTTCAAGGTTTTTCTGTCGGAGTAGCTATTCCTATTTGGGCAAAGCCTCAATCATCCCGAATAAAGGCTGCGCAAATTCAAGCAGAAATTGCCTCAATGGAAGTGGAGCGTTATTCAAGTGTTTTAAGCTATGAATATCAAGTCCGCTTCAATAATTATGAGCGAAGTCTGGCCACACTCAAGTATTTTAATGAAAGTGCGCTTAAGAATGCCGAAATACTCATCAAGAATTCCATTTTGGCCTACGAGGCTGGAGAGATCGGATATTTTGAACTTATATCAGCCTTGGACAGAGCATTATCCATTAAAACAGAATTTACAAAAGCGAAAAATGAATACAATCAATCAATAATTGACATTTTGTTTCTTATTGGTAAATAAAATACGAAAATGAAAATCATTCCAATTGCAATAGTCATCGTTTTCCTTTACAGTTGTGGAGGAAGTTCAACATCAAATAAAGATGAACATGATCACGGACATGGTGGAGGAGCTGAAGGCTCTAGTGTAGTGCTATCACCAGCTCAAATGACTTCCTTAAGTTTAACTTTGGATAGTATAAAGTCTAAAAGTATCGCTGATGTTTTGAAATTGACAGGGATCATAACAGTCCCTCCTCAGTTCAAAGCAGATGTCTCATCTCCAACCGAAGGATTAGTTCAAACAATCAACGTGAATGAAGGACAGCGAGTTTCGAAAGGGCAAGTTTTGGTTACTGTTTCAAATAGCTCTTTTATACGTCTTCAACAAGATTATTTAGAATCCAAGTCTAAGCTTGTATTCCTAGAGGCAGAATATGCTCGACAAAATAAATTAGCTCAAGAGAATGTCAATGCCAAAAAAGCTTTTCAAGAGGCTGAGGCTGATTACCGCTCAGGCCAGGCAAGATTAGCTTCAATTGAAAAACAATTACAACTATTAGGTATCAATACCTCAGGCCTTTCTCAGAACAATATTGAATCTGTAATCGCTATTAAAGCTCCTATTTCTGGTGTTGTTTCACATATTTCTGTCAATATCGGGGCAAGCGTTTCTTTTGCTTCGACACTTTTAAAAATTATAGATAATTCTGAATCAGTCTTGGAAATCGTTGTATTCGAACAAGATCTAGGAAACATTAAAATTGATCAAATTGCAACGTTTACCCTGACCAGTGCGACCGGTGAGTCATATAGGGCGCAAGTGAACAACATTGGTAGCACATTTGAAAACGAATCAAAGGCAATTAAAGTTCGAGCCAAAATTCTGGATTCTTTTGATGGACTAATCGATGGAATGAATGCTAATGTGTTTTTAGCATTAACGGATAAGGTAGCTCCTTGCGTGCCCTCAGAGGCTGTTGTAAACTATCAAGGCGGGGATTATATATTCATCTACTCCGAATCTATGCAACACGATTTGCTTCACTCAGGTCACGAGCATGAGGAGGAGCACAAACATACCGAAGACCATCAACACGAAGATTCTCATGAAGAAGTTCAAAAAGAACCGGAAGCGGGAAGTTTAGCCTTTCTGAAAATTGCAGTCAAGAAGGGCTCTGTTGCAGGAGGTTATTCTGAGATTACTCCGTTGCAAGAAATACCAAAAGATGCAAGGGTAGTTACAAAAGGAGCCTTCTACGTTTTAGCTGCAATTACTAACCAAGGAGAAGCACATTCTCATTAAAATAAATAAAGTCAAATGAAAAAAATCACCTTTTCAATTTTATTCGTAAGCGCAATAATTTTTGCGTCATGTTCGAGTAATCCACAGAGCAACGAGTCTACAAAAAACAAAGAACACGACCATGAAGGACATGTACATGGAACAGAAGAGCATTCTGGGCATGAACATGAGTCTTATTATACATGTGAACACCATCCTGAAGTTCATGAGCACGATGCAGGAAAATGTTCTAAGTGCAACATGGATTTAGTCCTTAAAGAAGGCGAATCTCATGATCACGAAGGACATAATCATGAAACTTATTACACATGTGCTGACCATCCAGGAGTTCATGAACATGAAATGGGGAAATGCCCAAATTGTCAGAAGGATTTGGTAAAAAAGGAAGGTGAGAGTCATTAATTAGAAGTTTTTCGAAACAAATTCCAAATGAAAGCGATATTGTTGACCTGTTTGATTTTAAAATCCACATTTTCTTTCGGATTCAATATAGCGGATACGTGCGGATACTTTCCCGCTCCGCATGCAGAACCGGGAAATGATTTTTGTGAAAATGGTCAATTTTATGATATTGCAGCACTTCCAACATCTGGTGGTGAGCTTTTTTGGTATTTGGACGAAGATTATACCAATCTTGTTGGAGTTGGTAGTTTCTGTACGCCCTTGAATATTATTGGAACAACAACCTACTATGTTGTTGCGGTTGATAATGGTTGTATTAGCGAGCCTTCAACGGTGAATGTGATAGTTTACCCGGCTCCTGATCTTTTTGTAACACCATCGTCACCGGTTTCAATAAATTCAGGGGATACAGTAATTCTAACGGCATTTTCAGGAGGTACGGTAACTTGGAATGATAGCATTTATTCCAATAGTGTAATATTTTCCAAACCAGGTACATATACTGTTAGTGCAACAAATGAGTGGGGCTGTGTTACCCAAGATACCGTAATAGTTAAAATTAAAGAAGAAAATGTTGGAATGGATACACTCACTTTAGCTCAGGACTCAATCGGATATTTTATTTATGTCCCAAACTGTTTCACTCCAAATAATGACGGAGTAAATGATTTCTTCATGCCAATTACGCCTGAATTGGACTATTATTCCATTTACATTTATAATCGATGGGGCAAGCTCGTCTTCCATTCAAACAATCGAAATGAAGCTTGGGAGGGAGGAGAAAATTATTTAGGAACCTCAGAAACCTACACATACCAGATTAGCGCAAGGAAAAAAAATCAACTTTTTGAAAGAACAGGTAATATCACATTGGTTCGCTAAATGATGGTAATGAATCTAAAATAAACGAACATGAAAGATGCATTAAGAGATAATAAATTTAGATGGTTATTAGTTTCTGTTATCATTTCAATTTCCTTAGAAACAGTATCGCTGCTAGGCATCCTAGAATCTTCTGTTTTGCTAATCGGCATCTGTCTTTTGATTATAATTTCCGTGGGCAGACATGTAATAATCAAAGGATTCCAAGCCTTGTATAAAATAAATTTTTCAAGCATAAATCTTCTCATGCTTTTGGCGGTAATTGGAGCTTTCTATTTAGGAGAATATACAGAGGCAACAGTTGTCATAGTGCTTTATACATTAGGAGAAAGACTTGAAGAACTAGGTTTATCAGAAAGTAAATCTGCTCTACAAGGTTTAGTCAACTCTGTTCCAAAATCTGTAAGCCTTAAGGGAACAAACTCTACCGTCTCAGTTGAATCCGTATCTATTGGTTCAATAATTATCATTAAACCCTTTGAGATGATTCCAATTGATAGTGAAGTTTTATTTGGCCAAACTACTGTCGACGAAGCTTCTATTACTGGAGAGCCTATGGCAAAGTTCAAACAAACAGGAGATATTGTCTATGCAGGAACCTTGAATCAAGAAGGTTACATTGAAATCAAGACCATAAAACGCTTCGTAGACTCAACATTTTCAAAAATTGCACAATTGACATTTCAAGCTGCCTCGAATAAATCAGAAACACAGAAATTTATTCAAAAATTTTCGAGAATTTATACTCCTTCGGTTGTTGTTTTATCTTTACTTCTATTCTTGATTCCAACATTCTTTTTTGGTGAAAGTTCCAGTCATTGGTTAAAGCAGGCCATCACGCTTTTGGTCATTTCATGTCCTTGTGCCTTGGTAATATCCACTCCTGTAGCTATTTATGCGGCTATTGGCAACGCTTCCAAGAAGGGTGCAATGATTAAGGGAGGGAAGTTCATTGAGGTTATGGGACAAATAAAGGCCGTTGCGATGGATAAGACCAGAACAATTACCACGGGCAAACCTATAGTAGCCGATATAAGAATGTTCAACAATAATTCCTTAGAGCAACTTTTGGGTTGCTCAGCAGGAATAGAAGTTTTTTCGGAGCACCCTCTTGCCATTGCCATTCTCAACGAAGCCATAAAGCGCAAAGTTGAACCTCATAAAATTAATGATTTTAAAAGCATTGTAGGTAAGGGCGCCTCAGGAATTTGTACCACTTGCGGTCAATCGAGAGTTATGGTTGGTAAGTTAAATTATATACAAGAACATATAATCATACCTCCACAAGTATTGGATTATGCCCAAAGTCTATCGCGAAGCGGAAAAACAATAGTATTAGTAAGCCGTGGGTCTGAAATAATTGGTTTAATAGGCTTGACAGACACATTAAAAGAGGAAAGCGAAAAGTCGATTAATGAATTGAAAGAACTTGAAGTAATTCCTATTATGTTATCAGGAGATAATGAGAGAGCCGTGCAATGGACTTCAAAACAAGTTGGCATAGAGGAGGCATATGGAGGATTGCTACCTGAGGATAAGACAACTAAAATAATTCAACTTCTTAACAAACATGGGAAGGTTGCAATGGTCGGCGATGGAGTGAATGACACTCCAGCTTTGGCTCAAAGTTCTGTTGGGATTGCAATGGGCGCGATGGGAAGTGATATCGCAATAGAAGCAGCAGATATAGCACTAATGAATGACAACCTTCTTTTACTACCCAAGATGATAAGGCTTGGACGCAAGACTATAAAAGTCATCAAAAGGAATACTATTCTCGCTGTTTCGGTGAAAGCGTTATTCATTGTTTTGGCTTTCATGGGCTTTGGAAATCTGGTATTGGCAATAGCCGCAGATGTTGGGGTTACGCTGTTGGTGATACTTTTAAGTATGCGCCTAACAAATTTTGAGAAGTGAGAACTAACGGTATATAGTGATCCTCAGGTGAATTGAGGCATTCATGAAAATTTGACCCGAATTGCATTTTAAGGTCAGATAATATTGGAACTTGTAGTTGATGTTTATTTTGGTTTGAAGTGTCGTAAAATTTGACAACGGCACTTTATTTTTCGATTGGAAAGGGACAATGAGGGTACTCTAAACTTTGAAAGTCATGTGATAAGTTTTCTTGCAGGAAATGATTAAATGCTTTCTGATATACGAGTGCCCTCAAAATCCTGATTCATTTAGCTCATATAGATGATGTATGAGTTTTTAAAAAAAAATTCAGGGGAGTCCGCAACACTATTTGCGAATGCTTATCTTTGTCTCTTCGTAAAATTGTGCGACTCAATGAATAAACGTTCCCCTTCATTCTAGTCGTCCATTTGCGTGACCCCATTACGACAGCAACGGCATAGGTAATTGATATACACGGCTTTGGAAGGTTAGGTTCATAATCCTCACTCTCCGCAGAAAAAATTAATCCTCACATTGTGAGGATTTTTTGTTTTATACAAATTTGCTTTTAGTCTACTGTATAGAAAACTATAGTATGAAACAGGTCTGGTTTTGCTAATTGCGAAGTCTCGCTCTCTCAACTCTATTCATTCTCATTCTCCTACTCATTTGGTCCCTGAGCTTATCGAAGGGCTCATTCTGTATACCATTTGCTTTGATAGCAGTGCTTACGCTAAGTCGATTCCTTTATTTGGAAACCACCACACTCTTTCAAACTCAGAATGAAAATGAGAATGAGATAGAAAATGAATAGAGTTATGAGGTACTAGAAAGAGAGGATTTAGAATGAGAATGAGAATGAAATAGAGAATGAATCGAGTAGTGAGATTCGCGTAGTAAGAAATAATACCTTTACTCCCCATGACCAACAATACAAAACCTTCTGTGATTACTATTCACTCCGCGGCAAATCGCAAGTCGATTGCGTGGGCTAGTGGAACTAGTACGGAGGTATTCGTCTATCCCGCGGATGGTGATTTCAAAACAAGGAACTTCTCTTTCCGCATTAGCACTGCTACTGTCGAAGCGGATGAAACTACCTTCTCGGATTTCAGCGGACTCACTCGCATTCTCATGCCTCTCAAAGGTGATCTTACGTTGATTCATGAAGGTCGATACACGAAAGAACTAAAACCATTTGATCAAGATATTTTCGACGGCTCTTGGAACACCCGCAGTAAGGGAAAAGTGCAAGACTTTAATGTGATGTTTAAATCGCCATTTAACGCTGCTGTTGTTCATCACCATCTTACAACAACAAAGGAATTTAATTCTCCAGAAAATAAATCACATCATTTTATCTACGCAGTAGATGGTGAGTATATGATCAACGAATTTAAAATCTCCCCCGGAGATCTCGTTGAAATCCATACGAAAGATGCTGTTTCTCTGCTGCCTATTACAAATGGAAATGTGATTGAGATAACGATTCTCGATTCTTGATTCTCGATTCTCGAAAATTCGGAATTCGGAAAATTCGAAATTCGAAATTCGAAATTCGAAATTCGAAATTCAATAATCCTGTTTAATCAACATCAACGTTTTCCCCCAATTTAATTGGGGGCTATTATAGGAGAGCATGCTAAAGCATGCTGTCTTGTCAATAAGAGTTTTACTCTTATAAAAGTGAAACTTTAATTCATGGGAAAGCATGCTTTAGCATGCACTATGAAACTAGCCACCAATGAAATTGGTGGAAACATGGACAGACATGAATCTCGAATCTCGAGAATCGAGAATCAAGAATCGAGAATCGAGAATCGTTTTTCACTAACTTCGCTAGGACAATACCAAACGATCAACTCCTATGAAGAAACTATACGCTTCTTGTGTTTTTATATTTTCGATTTTGTTTGCTGTGGCGCAGCAATCGAATCAAACCATCACCATCGGAAATGCAACACGTGCATACATTGAATACCTTCCTATTAATTTTAATGCATCGCAAGAGGACTACTCTCTAGTGATTATTCTTCATGGACTCGGTCAATCGAACACTGATTTCACCGGAGCTGGATTTAATGATCTGGCTGACACTGCTCGCGTTATTGCTCTTTATCCGCAAGGTCTCAATAATTTTATTGGTCAACCTGCTTGGAACAATGGTACGCTCCTCGCCTCTGGCGCTGACGATGTAGGACTGCTTTCTGCGTTGATGGATAAATACATTTCGCAATACGGAGTAGATCCCGCGCGGGTTTATGTGACTGGTTTCTCCATGGGGTCTATCATGTCATACACTGCGGCTTGTGCGCTCAACGATCGCATTGCTGCTATCGGATGCATGGCGGGAACAATGTCTACTGAAGATCTCACGAACTGTAATCCAAGTTATGCTACTCCTGTGATTCACCTCCATGGCACTGCCGATGGAACGGTGCCTTATGATTCAAACGCATTACCTTCTCTCAGCCTTGTGCCTCAAACGGTGGAGTTTTGGCAGAATGTACATAACTGCGATGCTGAACCTGATTCTATTGGTATTCCAGACACGGCTGATGATGATATCACTGTTGATCGATTTGTATATACAAATTGCGACACTGAAGGTGCATTAGAGCTTTGGAGATTCAACGGAGCTGATCATATCTATCTCTATGAACCTGTCAATGATATTACTGAAATGATCGAAATCTGGCGTTTTTTCTACAAATGGTCGCACCCTGCGCCGCTCGAAGTTGGTGTAAGTGAAATTGAAGAATCATCATTTTCGATATACCCTAATCCTTCGAACGGTCGTGTTCAGATAAATGTGTCCGCCACATCTCCTTTCAATGTTTACAACGCACAAGGAATGATTGTTCGCTCTGGTAATTTCACCAAAGGTCAAACGCAGTTGGACCTCACGGATTTATCTGATGGTATATACTATCTGCAGACGAATAAGGCAACTGAGAAGTTGATTATTCAGAAATAGATAAAGAAATATCTGCTTTTAGAATAATTTTCTTGCCCTTTACTTCCGCGGCTGCAATGGCCTTTGAGGCCTTGTCTATGCTCTTCTTTAACTCTTCAATTCTGCGCTTAGATTTCTTGCAGTCTTTGCCTTCGTGTTCTTGTGATTGTATATTTTTCAATTGATGAAAATGAATTTTACTAGAATAAACATTCATCAATATTTCAAACGCATCCTTCGCTTCAAAGGTGCCATCTATTAATTTTAAGTGCTTCGCAGACTTCATACGCTCATATTTGACCACAAATCTGAGTACTTGTAATCATATCTTTTTATTTATCTTTTTCATATAAATCATAAACGAAACTTATGGTTTACAAAAAACTTATACCCCCGTAAGAATACCCTAGACCCCTACCTAAATCTTAGTATGAATATTCAAGGTCTGTATATTATCTTTGTGACCTAAACCTTTAATGATGTATTTCACCAAATCTAACTCCCTCAAGAGCATACTCATGCTCCTTATGATGACACTTGCATTCGCAAGCTGTGATATCAATCGCAAATGTGATGATGAATGTGGCAATGGATATTGCGTCGAAGGCGACTGCGTGTGCAACACCGGTTGGTCTGGCGAATGGTGCAATACAGCGCTTTCTACAAGCTCTTCTGGCGGCGGCACTTCTTCTGGCGGCACTAGCTCTAGCAGCGGTTCTGGTGCTCTTTGCACTAATACATGCCCGTACGCTAATGATGGCGAATGTGATGATGGAGGTCCTGGAGCAGCTTATGATTTATGTGATCTAGGTACTGACTGTGCAGATTGTGGCGTTCGATATACCTCTTCTTCTTCAGGCGGAAGTTCTTCAACTAGCAGCTCTGGTGGTTCATCAAGCGGTCAATTGATGGTGTGGAATTCTAACCCATCTCCTTGCCCAGCTGGTTCAGGTAGCACTATCTCTGTTTACATCGATGGATCGTACGCTGGTGGATTGAGCAGCTATTATAACTCTACTCCATCTTGCGGTGCATCAGGTGCAGTTACACAAACATTATCAGTGGGAAGCCACGTCGTTTATGGCGAATGCGGTGGTACCACTTGGGGTCCATCTACCATCAATGTAACGGCAGGTGGATGTTCAACCTTCCAACTTTACTAAGAATTCTCACCCCAATAATGAAATGACTTTCATTATTGGGGTTTATTATTTCACATAGATTCGATCGATGAAAAAGAAAGCTCTTTTAGGTCAATGGAATCTGTGGGCAACGCCCCTGATGGGGCTTTTGTTTTTATTGTACCTCTTCTTCATCTCTCCTCTTTCCAATCTTGCCACATGGACGCTCCTAGGGGCATGGGTGATTTGGAGCAGTTATTCTATCTACTCCAATACCTACCACACTCCCACTTTCTCCATGGGATATCGTGTGGCTTATGCAATCATTCGCATACTATCCGCCCCAGATAAGGCAATACGATCATTCGTAAGACCTTCCTATTTTTTTCTTGGAAAAAAAACAGGGAACTACTTTCGATTCGCTATCGTCAAATTCGTGTGGCTCCCTTTGATGTTGGAGTTTTTCTTCAACAACCGAACGCTCGTTCTGCGAAATTGGCTGCTCGTTCAAGATCTAAATTTTTCGGAAATACATTTCCCAGAATGGAATAATGTGCTCTATCCCTTTTTGATTAGTCTACTATTCTTGATCGATACAAGTGTTTTTCTGTTTGGATATTTATTCGAAGCAAAATTTTTGAAAAACACTTTGCGCTCTGTGGATCATACCTGGTACGGTTGGGCCTTTGCTTTAGTGTGCTATCAGCCCATGATCAATTATGTAGCGCCCTATCTCTCTTGGCATGCCAGCGAATCGCCTGTATGGAATAATGAAGTGGTTACTGCGATATGTCGATTGGTAATGGTTGTGCTAATTGCCGTCTATGCCGCGGCCTCTGTGTGTCTCTGGACGAAAGCATCCAACATGACCAATCGAGGAATCGTACAATCTGGAGTCTACGCGTGGATGAGACATCCTGCTTATGCTTCAAAAACATTGTTTTGGATCATAGGATCATTTCCAGCCATCATCTACAACCCGGCACTAATCATTCCTGCAATCGCATGGACAGGTATCTATATTGCTCGTGCATTGACAGAGGAAAAACATCTCATGCAAGACAAAGATTATCGTGCCTATTGTGAGAAAGTGAAATACCGTTTTCTACCGGGCATTTGGTAAAGCACTTACCGCTTTTCCTTTCACACCTTGAACTTCTTCGGGCTTCTCTTCTTCGAAGGCTAATCTGCGTTCGAACTCATTTACATCCATGAAACCAGAATACAATCTTCCTTGAATTACAAAGCTAGGAGTGCCTTTTACTCCGCAAAGTTTCCCGTATTCGAAGTGCTTTTTCATTCCATCTTTCAAGAGTGGATTCGCTAAATAATTAGCAAGAGCCACCGTATCCATTCCCAATTGAACTGCCACAGCATTAAACTCTGGTTGTTGCACACGCGAGCCTCTTTTAAATAATAGATCTATTGCTTGTTCAGACTTCCCTTGTTCGTGCGCTCCCGCAAGGAATGCCGCGAGAGGCAATTCATCTTTCGCAGAACTCACATCATACCAAATCAAGTAGCACTTTCCAGTATCTATGAATCGTTTTTTTACTTCTTGAAATTGCTCAGACCAGAATCTATTGCAGAATCCACAAGTATTATCAGAGAAAATGAGTACTTGTTTTGGAGCATTGACATCACCAAAAATTGGAGCCCATTCAGCATAAGCCATGGGCACAACAACACCTGGCTTTTCTGATTGTACATCTTTTGTTTTTTCTTGCTTCAAAAAAAACAATGTAATCGCAGATAGCACAATCGCCGCAATAGCGACCGGAACCATTTTCTTTCTTTTATTGTTGGGAGTAGACATGAAGCAAATATAGTTACTAGTGACTAACGACTAGTTACTAGAGTAGTGACTAGTAAGACAGAAAAACGCATAACCCTTGGGCAATTCTTGCCCAAACCGCACCCTTCGCGAAGCGAAACCAGACAGCGCAGCTACCCGTCACGAGCGCAGCGAGTACCCGTCAGCGCAGCTACCCGACTCTCGGCGAAGCCGAGAATAAATGGGTTATTATTGAGACAAAAAGAATAGAATTATTCGTGATAGTTCTTATTTTGGTGTACTAAATCAAGCCCAACCAACTATGAGAAGAACACTACTCTCTCTTGTACTTGCATTCTATTTTCTCAGTGCGTGGGCTCAACACCCTATCCCGGCTTGGATTTCTGGCGATGAAACTATAGAGGTTTTAAATGTCCCACAGACATACACCCTTGCAGCGACCGACAGCGCGATACTATTTGGTGGTGATTTTGATTCCGTTGATAATCTTGTTACTTCCAATCTCGCTTGGTTTAATGGTGAAGAAATCACATCATTTTCACCACCTTTAATTGAAACCAATGCTGCCGTTTTCAATATTGTCGATGTATCACCTCACATCATTGTATGCGGTCGTTTGATTTCGCACAATGGCGCTGCGCGCTTGATAAATGGACAGTGGGAAGCTTTTGGAATTCCTAACGTAAGCATCATTCAAAATATCCACGAGTCATCCAGCGGCTACTACTCACTGATTGGAAATGATATTTTTCACCGCGCTGATAACACATGGGAAACGCTGCCCTCTGTGCCTGAAATGGAGTTTACAGATATAGAGATATTCAACGATGAATTATATGCCGTTGCGGATAGTAATTTATTTATATGGAATAATTTTTCTTGGATAAATTTTGGAGGTGCTGCACATCGGTATATCCAAATCTCTGAAGCGAATAATCGTTTTTTCGCGGTAGCAAGACCAATCAATGCTGTCAATAATTCAACCTATTTAATTGAGTATTCGAATTCAGGTACAAATGAAGAAATTTTGACTTGGGAAACTAGTGCTATGAAAGGAGAAGTGAGATATGCGGGTGGTCAGTACTACCTGTATGAACATGGTAATCAAAACCTCACTTTGCCAACGGGTTTCATTTTCCCTATTGGAGATTGTAATCAGGAATCTTACAACGGTGGTATCACCAATGAAGTTGAATTTAATGGTTTGAATTACGCGATAATGGTGACTCCGAACAATAGCGGCATATATGTCATTCCTCCTACCAATCAATGCAGAAGAATCGAGAATGATTTTATCGTGGCTTATGTAGATGCTTACCCCAAGGCACATACAGAGAGTCCTGATGTCTTTGGTCCGTCCGGTGTTTTCTATAAGAAAACTGATGGAACTCTAGCCTCTTTATACAAAAGCACTGATCTATGGATTCATGGTGTATCCGATGATACAGAAGCTGTGATGGCAAATCCCATACATCGCACATCTCGAAATAGTTTCTTCGGACCGCAATGTGATCAGATATCAATCGATTTTCTTTTGAAATATGCGCGATCTTACATTGTAACAAAAACACAAATTCAAGAGCATATTCAAAATTTAACTAGTCCAAGCTATACCATCCCGGATGATATCCTGAATTGGCCTGCGCATGGCAATTCTTCTAATGGAGAAGGTTATTATTTGGCACCTTTTGTAGATATTGATGGTGACAATGAATATCATCCTGAGCTCGGAGATTATCCTAAAATTCTTGGAGATATTTCCTCTTTTTATATCATCCATGACGGTCACAACATTCGATTCCCCAGATACCTTGATGGCGAAGGAATTCTGCCTCATTCTTTAGGTTTGGAATTTCACATATTTCAATACCTCTTTTTAGAAGGACCTATTGAATTGCAGAAAACACTATTTACACAAACGAAAATCATCAATCGTTCGAGTGAAGACTATACACTTAAATTAGCAAGTGTCACTAACTATAACACCGGTCGATGGAATACTGCAGGGCTTGCTACTAAAGCGACATTGAATGCCACCTATGCGTACAGCAATGATGTTTCGAACCCATTGTATGACTTCCCTCTCGACTTTGGAGATTACGGAGGAGCAGTAGCACATGTGAGCCTTAACCTTCCTTTGACAAGCTCTATAAACATCAACGACAACCTTGGCACAGTTGGCAGGGTTCCAGTAATCGAAGAGGAATATGTGCATTTTATGAATGGACGGTGGAAGGATGGAGAACAATTAAACTATGGAGAGCAAGGGCGATATAATCCCGATAATGGTGATCCAACTCCTACCTCTTTCGTTTACCCAAGCGATCCATGGGATAGTTCAAGTGATGCTTGGACCAATCTTTCAAACTACCACAGCGAAAATTATAATATGATTGCAGGACATGCTTCGATCACATTAAATGCAGAAGAATCTTTTTGTTATAATGAAGCATTTGTTGCAACACAATCAACCGTTGCTCAAGCAGAAGATCCTTACAATGCTGTTTCAACCTTATTCGCTTCTATTCCTATTGTCCAAGAATATTTCAATACCAATATTGAAACATGTGTTCCATCGGTGTCTACAAACACTTCCGAGTTCAATATCTCCAATAATACTTTATCGGTTTATCCCAATCCTACAAATAGCAACGTGATGGTACGAATGAGTCAAAATCTTCCTACCGAAAGCACCATTAATATTTATAATTCTCTCGGACAAATCGTCGACTCCAAAATTCTCCCTCCTTATTCAAGTCTTCTGTACATAGATGTATCGCACTATCAAAGCGGCATGTACATTCTCCAACACAACGAGCAGAAGAAAAAACTTACAGTGACAAACTTCAAATGATCTCGGCAAAGCCGAGAACAAATTAAGAACGACCAACTAGCAAAATAGAAAAAGCGAATGTACATGAGCGGCACAGCCCAAACAGAACCCTTCGCGAAGCGAAACCCGACAGCGCAGCTACCCGCCACGAGCGCAGCGAGTACCCGTCAGCGTAGCTACGTGACACCGAGCGCAGCGAGGTCCAAGGTGACTGTTGTCACGGAGATTGGGGATGGTGAGGGTTAGGTTTGTCAGACAAATTGTTTTGACACCGCCATGAAACCAATTACCACACTACTATTTCTTGTGATTTCCTATTTTTCACTAGCACAATCCTCCCCTTTTGAAATTTATATCGAACCATTTACTATCCCCAATCTTGGAGGACTGCAGTCCTATGCCCATGGACAAGCTGATAATAAATGGTTAGTAATTGGAGGAAGACTAGATGGTTTGCATCGAAGACAACCTTTTGCAGCTTTTGACATTGCTGGAAATAACAATCAAATAATCGTCATTGATCCAATCAATGAAAATGTTTGGTCGGCTAATATTTCATCGCTCCCTTTGGAAATACAAGAGCAATTGAGTTCTACAAATATGGAGTATTATCAAGAAGGTAATATTCTATATCTGCTAGGAGGTTATGGATACGATAATGCAAGCAACTCTAAGATGACATTTCCTTACATGACAGCGGTCAATGTTTCTGAGTTGATAGATGCTATTGTAAGCAATGGGGATATTACTGGATATTTCCGACAAATTTCTGATGAGAAGTTTGCTGTGACGGGAGGGCATCTTGAAAAAGTGAACAATACTTTTTATTTAGTTGGTGGCAATCGATTTGATGGCAACTACAACCCGATGGGTAATCCAACATATACCCAAGTGTATACAGACGCGATACGAAAGTTTGACATCACAGATGATGGTTCAAATATCTCTATTTCTCATTACCCCGAAATAGTAGACACAGAATATCTGCATCGTCGCGACTACAATGCAGTGCCGCAAATTTTACCTAATGGAGAGCAGGGAATCACAGCCTTTTCGGGAGTTTTTCAGCCAGATATCGATGTCCCATTTTTACATAGTATAAATATTGATGAAAATGGTTATTTAATGAATGAGAATTTTACTCAGTACTACAATCATTACCACTGTCCCGTATTACCGATGTATTCAGAGCAAAGCAATGAAATGCATAATGTATTTTTTGGAGGAATTGCTCAATACTACGAAGAAAATGGCAACGTGATTCAGGATGATAACATTCCATTTGTAAAAACCATTGCACGTGTTTCGAGAGACGCAAGCGGACAAATGACAGAGTATAAACTTCCCATCGAAATGCCCGATTTCTTAGGTGCAGGATCTGATTTTATTTTATTAAATGATGTTCCCCATTTCCAAAACAATGTCATACAATTTGATCAACTCACACAAGACAGTACACTCGTAGGCTTTATATATGGGGGGATTGCGAGTACTGATAAGAATATTTTCTTTACAAATACAGGAACTCAAAGTGAGGCTAGCAATATTATTTTCAGGGTTTATGTCATCAAAGAAAACACCTCTTCAATAGATGATTTAAATATGGAAAGTATTAATTCACTTTCCGTTCAAATTTATCCCAACCCATCAGCCGAAGGTTTTAGTGTGAATTTTCTCCTAAAAGAAACTAGTGATGTTAAATTACTGATTCATTCTAGTGATGGGAAATTGGTTTACAAAAAAGAAATTAATCAGCTTCCCAATGGTAAGCACATTCTCACTCCCACCAATCTTCCCCATTTACCAGCAGATACCTACACCATCACTCTTCAAACAAACAATCAGCGCAGTGTGCAAAAACTAATTACGAAGGACTAGAGACAAATGACAAGTGACAAGTGACAAGTGACAAATGACAAATGACAAATGATCTCGGCAAAGCCGAGAACAAACTTGTGCAAGAACTACCGACTAGTAAGACAGAAAAAAGCGAATGCACATGAGCGGCACAGCCCAAACAGAACCCTTCGCGAAGCGAAACCCGACAGCGCAGCTACCCGCCAAGAGCGCAGCGAGTACCCGGCAGCGTAGCTACCCGACTCTCGGCGAAGCCGAGAACAGTTTGTGCATGACGAGGGTGTGGGGGAGACTGATGGCAGAGATTACCATGAATAGCGCCGCGTATATAAAGTCCATCGACAACTCCGTTTGTTGTGAGAACATGATAAGTGCGATGCAAAATAGAATCGTGATCAGCACATATGGTAACGAAAGCTTGATCACCGAAATCATTGAGATCTTCAATGACTCTTTGATCAGTACCAACGATGGCCAGCTGTGAATGATGAAATAGTAAATCCCAAAACTCTGTATCAACGGTAAAAATTGACTTACTCCAACCAAGGCTACTCTTATGAACCAGCGTGATCGATATTGGCTTTTTGCCCCTTGAAATACATAGAGTCCCCATGTAATGAAAGAAATAAATCCTGCATTGGCAGACCATGTCAAGTCAATGGATGCAAGGTTAACGCCGAGCATGTGCTCCAATATCTGCGATACTTCATTAGCATGAAATAATAAATAGACGCTTAATAAAAGAACGCCATAAATAATCTGATGGAATATCCCCTTGTGCTTGGTCAGTTGAAGATCTAATTCACCGAAGTGAAAAGATGAATAGACGATAAAGAAGAGTAGGATAAAAAAAGAACTCCAAAACCAAAGTGCCACGATGACTAAACTAATGGCAACATATCCAACAATAATTTTGGACAGACTTGCTTTTGGAAACTGATATCGAATCAAATGCGCGTCTAGCGCGCCATGTGTAAGACCAGGAAAGATAAATCCTGCTACAATTAATGCTTGAGAAATAAATTCTCTATCAGGAATAAAATAATGAATGCACAGCATTACGAGCAATGCAAGTATTGCAATCCATTCGTAGTATTTTACTGATGTATTCAAAGTGGTGATGTAAAAGAAAAAAAGGGCACTCAGTATTCACTGAGTACCCTTCAACAACCTTATGCTTCTTTACGAGAAAGAGCATAAATCACTAATCCAAATCCGATTTTGTTAATGGCGTCACCGATGTTGTAAACGATGTCCATTGCATGAGAAGCTGCTGCTGGATCTGCAACTAATTGCATTCCGAACAAGCCACCTTTTGTACCAAGTACATAACCTAGTGGATAGATTGCCCATCCAACAAGTACGAACCAACCCAATGCTTTCACTGCAGAGTTTACCGCAGGACTGCTTGTGCTAGCAAGGCTTTTCACTTCACCGAACCATACTAGGTATACGATGTAGAAATAAGCGATACCGCTGATGGCACCCCAAACCCAGCTCTGTGTTTCCATTGGATAAATTGCTTCGCCCACATAACCTGTGATAAGCATTACCAATGAAGCAAAGATTAATTTCCAAAGAAGCGTGATTTTCGCACCTGCTTTCTTTGTGATGAGATAAAACTCAACGCACATCAATGGCACAGTAAGAATCCAGTCTACATATCTAAAGAATGTAGGTGAATCTCCTGTTTCGAGATTGTAGCCGCGCATGTAATAATAGTGCACTGCTGCGATGAATGTAATAAGACCTGATACCAATACAGAGGTTCTCCATTTAGGACTCGTATTGTTTAATTCGAAGAAAAAGAAAACGGCCGCTGCCATCATGGCCATCGTACCGATAAAGAATGTAAAAGCAACGTAATTGTCCGCTGCCACTTTCATGTGTTCCATAGTTGTTGATTTTAATGGTTTGTTAAAGTTGACGTCATAACAACTAGTAGCTCATCACAAAGTTCTCGAACCAAACGCGCAACCTGCTTATTTTCAGTTATTTAAAATAAAAAGCAGCATAACCCCCGCCTCCACCGAATGTTCATTCGGTGAGTTCAGTTTTATTCAACTAAATACTTAGCATTCTAAAATTGAGAATCATTGATAAAAAGAAGAGGCATGAATGGCAGGAGAAAATTGTAGTGAAAAAAGACCAGAAAAAAATGACAAATGACAAATGACAAATGACAAGTGACAAATGACAAATGACAAGTGACAAATGACAAATTAGTTACTAGTGACTAACGACTAGTTACTAGAGTAGTGACTAGTAAGACAGAAAAGCTCATAAGCCTTGGGCAAGAATTGCCCAAACAGAACCCTTCGCGCAGCGAAACCCGTCAGCGAAGCTACCAGTCACCGAAGGTACCCGTCAGCGAAGCTACCAGTCACCGAAGGTACCCGGCTCTCGGCGCAGCCGAGGTCATTTGTGTAATTTGAGGATGTCGATTGTCATAGAGGTATAGAACATGAAAACACCTATACCATGAGACAGAGCCAACTTCTTCTAACTCTTTATTTCGGGTTTACATTTTGCCAAAACACATTTGGGCAGTATCTATCACCACAGTGGGCTACGGCTTGGGAAAACCCCTCGCCTGCTTCTGAAAATATTCCATTGAATCAAGCTGGGATATCAGACTTCAGTATTCTACCGAACGGTAATATTGCCAGTTTAGGTACCACCTACTTCTATCCTCAGAACAATACCACTTCAGTGCCCCAAACTAGTGTGACACTTTATGACACTGAAGGAAACACGATCTGGAACAATTATTTTGAAGGAAATATTCTCGCCACTGCAATTGCAACCGATCAATTTGGAAACATTCTTATCGCGGGTAATATGCAAGGAGAAGTAAACTTTACGCCTGAAGATTCATATATCGATTTTGAATTCTATCATGAACTCAGCGCTGCATTTGTGCTAAAGCTCAACAACCAAGGAGATCCAATGTGGATTAGGAAATGGCTAGTAGCTGCGAATGCACCTTCTTATTCTGAGTATCATATTTCTCATATGGAAATAAATGCAAGTAATGAAATCATCATCGGTGGTCATAATTCAGGTTCCACTTACTTCGAATCTATACCTGAATTTAACTTTGAAAATTTGAATGGCAGCAATAATACATTCTTGGCAAAACTTGATTACTTAGGCTATATCAACTGGCATCTTACATATCCAAATATGGGTATGTACACCCTAGATTTAAACATTCAATCAAATCAAGACATCATTGTCACACATGTTGGGTCAATTCACAGAGTTAGTAGCGAGGCAAGTCCTATTTGGACGAAACAGTTCGAATCTTCAGCAGGACTGTTTCCTCAATCTTTAAGTTGTCCGATCGCAACCGATCAAAACGGTGATATTTACTTTGCTTTCGAATCATGGAGTAACGGCATTATCATGTACAATAGCTCTGAGTTACCCATTTCTAACTTGAACGAAGACTATTCCTATAATATCCTTGTAAAGGTAAACGCACTAGGTGAGCTTATTTGGGCAAAACCATTTCAAGCAATTGATTATAACAATTCATATCATGACAATGGAATTGATATTCGCGATCTAGAAATTATTGATGAAAAATTAGTGGTGTTTTTAAATCATGCGGGCACATTAGACGTCGATCCATCAGAGGCCATTCTTAACATGCAAGGCGGTGAATTCATTAACAAAAACTTGCTTGTTTTTCTAAACAGCGAAGGGGAACTTTTCGAAGCTACAGAATTGCCCGGTATATGGGGATTCTGTTCGAGTAACAATCTAGAACCTTATGATGATGGTTCACTGATTAGTGTGCAATCATGTTCTCCAGGTCTTAATAATTTTAACCCTTATACCGGACCACCGTTTGAATTATTTCAGGATGAGGAAACCTCTGTATTGGTAAAATACCAAGTAGGTAGCATAGATCCTTTCTTAGCGTCTCTATCCGTGGACAACTCAATTGTTTTAAGCGAAAACACGACTGAATCATTAGTTGAACCAAGTGAACCAATAGTTCTACTAAGTAATGTTCCTGAGAATGACTTCATTCAAGTCTATCCTAATCCATCCCGAGGTATATTCGTTTTATCCCATGAGATAAAAGACTTTGTTGTTTTAAATATTCAAGGCCAAGAAATATTCAAATCAACTCAGCTCACACGCATGATTGATCTAACTGCATTTCCTCATGGTGTGTATATTCTAAAGAATAATAGTGGTAGCTGCACCAGACTTGTAAAATCGCAACAATAATTCTGTAAATTTAATTTGTCAATATATTTAAATGAATAGCTTCAAACACATGACTGATCTGGAATTGCATGCATATTACTGCAAAAGCAATGACGTTGCAGTAGTGTCTGAAATTTACCAGCGATACAGCCATATTGTTTTTGGTATTTGTCTTAAATACCTCGGTAACCGCGACGATGCGAAGGATATTACCTTAGAAGTTTTTTCAGATATGCTTGAAAAATGGAAGATGTCTGAAGTAAAAAACACTCCAGCTTGGCTTCATGTAATTTCTAAAAATAAATGTCTTAATCTACTTCAACGACAAAAGCGTTTTTCAATATATGTTCAATCCCAACAGCAAGAGAACGAAATTTTTGAAGATGAAAACAACGTAGTGGAGGAGCTTATCCAAGAGATGGGGAATGCAATAGAGGCTCTTCCCCGTGCCCAACGCACCTGTATTGAGAAGTTCTATTTACAAAAAATGAGTTATAAAGAAATAGCTGATTTATTGAAAATACCAATTGGAGAAGTGAGATCTAACATTCAGAACGGCAGGAGAAATATTCGTTTACAAATGAAAAAAGTAATATGATGACATCTACGAAATATCCAACACTAGGTGAATTGGAGCAATACCATTTAGGGACATTGCCTGCATCTCGATGTCATGAAATAGAATCGCTCGCGCTCAATGATCCATCACTAGCTGAAGCTATGGAGGGATATGAGGCAGTACCTTCATTTGAGCCTCTTCCGTCACCTGATCATGTTTTCAAAACCAAAATCCACAGTATTACAGCTACTCATCCAAAAGCATGGTGGTTATTAAATGGATGGATTATAGCAATGATTTCAGATGCATTCATCTTTGGAGGGGTCATAGCTTCTTTGATTTATATTGAAGTTCCGGTTTCCGCTTCTACTCCAATTGCTAACACTCGTGAAGAAACAACACAAAAAAGTATTGTTATTAAAGCAAATGAAACGCCATTACAGCTCAATAAAGAGGTCCAGTTAAATAATGTAGCCACCAATGTTGAAAGGCTTGAAAAGGATCCAATGGTCGAAGATAGTAAGGATACAGAAAAAACTGAAATGCCCAGTGAGACCGCATCAAGAACAGTAACAGCCGATGAATACAAATATATCGGGGTAGATTTGAAGTATATAGGGAATCATAAAGTACTTGATTACTCAGAAATATTCAAAAACGACTTCCCAGAGATCGAGTCTTTCATCTTATCTGAAAATAAACAATCATCCGGAGGCCTCAGCTATCTCGACTTTCTAACCAAAGCTCTTGCTTTATATGATGCCAAAGAATTTAATTCTTGTCGTATCATTTTTAATTGGATGCTATCGGAACATGGCGAAGATGTCAATGCTGAATTTTTCGGTGCAATGACTGCTCATCAATTAGGAGATTATGAAGCAGCGAAAAATGGATTTCAGCGTGTGCTAAATTCCACCACACCAGTTCATAAAGAGGAAGCAAGAAGAATGATAAGTTCTTATTAGATACAAATGACAAGAGACAAGAGACAAATGACAAGAGTCAAGTCTAATAGGGGTTAAAATACCCTAGTGTGGTGTAATAGAGGGGTCTAGGTTTGTCAAACCAAATACACTAATACTATGAGAACGATTTATATCATGAGCTTTTTGATCTCCTTTCTAACTTTTAGTGAGATTTCTAGTGGGCAGACTCCTAATGACTGCCATAATCTTCATACCGATTGTAACAATTGCCAAGATTGTATAAAAAACAAAAATGTAAAAAAACTCATCTATGATTTTGAATGCAAACTGTTCTACTTTGATGATACAATAGTAACTAGCCTTAATGACCTGAAATTAAAAAAAGATGAAAGCATCATACTACAAATAGAAAATGTAAATAGATATATCTACAATGTCGAAGTTGATGTAGCTGAATTGAAATATATTTCCGAAGTGCCTGCAATGTTCTCTTCATTAATGCTGGGAGAAGGACTTGAGATACCTATTTCTAGCAATTCATCTGCGTCAATAGCTGATGACGCAACAGATGAAGCTGAAGTTGATGAAGAAGAAACAGCAGATCCGCTACAAGAGGCGTTTACCGCATTGAGCGATATTATTCAAACTCTTCCTTCATTTAAAGACCAATTGATTCCTGAAATCAATCTCCCAAAATTAAAAGCTAAAACTGCACAGGATCTCGCCACAGACTTGCTCGAACCGATTAATAAGGAATTCGACGCACTAACAAAAAAAATTGACGAGGCAGAAATCTTGGCACTTACTAAAATAACAACTGAAAAAAATCTTTTTAGTCTTGATACAGTATTTACCAAGTTGAAAACATCACTTACAATTGAAAATGAGATTCAAACCTCACTTGAAAATATAGAAAATAATAGTCCTACAAAATACTTTCTAGTGAACGATACAAATGATTCTTTCTTGAAATTTCAACCACTAGATAAAGAAAATATTCTTGCTCAGACACTTCAGACTATTCTTATTCCCACTTCAACTACAAAAATGAAAAGTGACTTGATCAACTTATATAATAAAAAATTCTCGGAGTCGGACACTTCAAGCATTATAAATATAGAAGGACTAAAATCTATTGCAGAAAAATCACCATTTAATATAAAAAACCAACTACAGATTGACAGTTTAAAAAATGTAAAGGTTCAAAAGGAATTTACTGAACTATATAAGCTAAATCTAATAGCAAAATTCAATGAGATAAAAAAAGGGCTCGATAACAAAAAAATATCCGTATCCAGTGAAATCAATAACTATGTGATATCGGAATTCTTTTTCAATAATACAACTCTTGACTCTGATGAGATAAAGAATGAAAACCTTTCATATTTCATCAATTTACCTGAAGAAGAATCCACATACGACAAACTGCTCAAGCCTTCTTACACCAACGAGCTTATTGTAGAAAATAGCAAAGGATATTTGGGTACTTTAAACAAGATGTTTGGGGTTCCAACTCTAACTCTCGAAAGTTATTTATTGAATCTTCTTAATAGCGGACCTAAAAAAACAGAAGAACCATCACTTGAAAAGGACAGAAAGGAAATTCTTGCGCTTATGTCTTCTCTGTTGTCCAAACAGATTGATGCCTTGAGTGAGTGTGAAGTCAGTCGTCCTTGTTGTGATGAAAAAGAGGATCTTGACTTCATCGCTATTAAAGAAAAAATTGATGACTATAAATCTACTTTTGAGAAAACTACCCTTGAAATAAAATCTAAGATTTCTAAACAGAAATCAAAAATTGAAGAGTTGATCAAAACAAATACGAAATGCATTGAACTCACAAAAAAACAAGAAGAAGAAAAAGACGATAAGAAAAAGAAAGAGCTTCAAGAAGAACTCAAAAAATTGAAGTGCTCCGAAGTTGAAAACGAAATCAAACTTGCGAATGAAATATTAAAAAAATTCGAAACTGAACTTGCAGAAGTTGAGCTGACCTCTAAGGAAATTCTTGCCTTAAACAATGAAGACATCATCAACCTAATTTTATTTGCTCGAAATTATACTGCAGAGAATTATATATATAGAGTGCCTATATACTTTCCTACAACTTCTCTCACAGATTTAGCTATCAGTATTACCCCTCTAGCCGATACTCTAATGACGTTAAAACCACAAATACCATTTTATAATCAATCTAATTCGATAAGCGTCTTCCAAAAAGGGCATTGGAATGTTGGGTTTAGCACTGGTCCATTTATCACTATTGGAAAATCCCTATCTGATCAGCGATATGTGTGGAAAAATCAAATTGAAAGCACTCTTTTAGGAAACGATACCACTGTATTGAAACTAGTCAGAAATGACAAGAGAAATAGATTCATGGGCTTAGCAAGTACTTTGAATTTAAACTGCCAAGTCACGAGATCCTTCAGTTGTGGATTTAGTTTTGGCGCGGGTCTCAGTATTGAAGAAAAACCTCGTCAAAATTATTTAGGCGGAGTCAATCTTTCATTTGGCATGAGTCATCCAATTGTGATTGGTGCCGGAATCCTGACCACTCGAGTTGATCGATTTAATGATCTCATCTATGGAGATCCAAATCTTTCATACAAAGAAAAATCAGAGATTGAGTACAATAGAATATGGACCACAGGTGGCTACTTGATGGTTTCATACAGCATCACGAAAGTTAACAAGGAAAAGAAAGCAAGTAATAAATAAGTCGCCGAACTACATTAATGCCCGCAGAGTCAAATCTGCGGGCTATTTAGCCTAAGAAAATTGAAAAAAAAACTATTTTGATAGTGCCAAGTATGCCAGCACAGCATAACTGTGATACTTTGAATCACTAATAAGCTCTTGTTTTGTTAAACCAATTATTTCATTGGTAAATTCTGGTGTTAGGCTTTCATTTTCTTTGATTTTCTTTGTTAGATTCTCATACGATATCGACGATTCAAGTTCTAAAAAAAACTCTGGCTTTCCTCCTCTTACTAATTCTCTGCACAACATTAGAGGTACGATCTTAGTCGAATCATAGGATTCATTCTCGATACCAAGCTCTTGAGATAATTCGACCAAAAGATCCCCCATAATCAATTTATTTATTGTTCCGTTTTCCTCAAGTGTAGCTTCTGTATAGCTCAAAGCAAATGATAGCGGCAGGCCCCACTTACTTTCACCAATCATAACGTTCTTACTTCTTTTGCGTAATACAATAACTTCTACACCATCATTTCTCTTGGCTCTAATCCCCATTCCAACTCCAATTGTATTCGCTAATCTTGATTGACTTAATGAAGGAAGATCTCCACTCCTCAAATTGGATTGAACTCTATCCCATTCTCTCATATTCTTTGCTTGAACCTCCTCTATCATATCTCTTTTAAATGGCCTATCCAAGATGAGGTTGGTTCCAACCTGATCGAAGTACCTTGCCTTTTGCACTATTATAGATAACTGACCATCCTTGACTGAATAGTCACATATACGAATGCTTGGATTATCGCCTTTATTTAGTTTTCCTTTAGACTTTAGCTCTTCTATAATCTTCTTTCTCAATGATGCAAATAAAGCGGGGTACTTATATGTCCCATTGAATGTATATACTCCCCATGAAACCTGAGAATTCTGTCGATAGTCAAAAATAACCTCATAAGGTGTTCTTATATTAAATCTGGTATCCTCAAGTAGAGTACCGGTATCTTCCAATCTGTGGTAATAAGAAAGTAATTCCTCTGTGTCATACTCTAACCTCTTTTTACCTTTCAAATATGAAACGATGGCTTGATAAGTCCTTTCTAGTATAGGAATTAATTTTAATGAAGTAGTTACAGGCTCCATAAATAGTGTTAGATGAAAGAAAGTTCAGGAATGGTAATCTATAAGATTTCAAATCAAATATATAGATAAAGGACCCCGAGACTTTGAAAGAAAATCATATTTAAACAATTTTTCCCTATTGCACAAACAGATTTCAAATTGGTATGCCCGAAGAAATAACTATTAAGAATGATATATCTTCTAAATCAATTTGAATACTTTATCCTACAGACCTTCTGTAAATACCCATGATAATTTCTTCAAAATCCTACTTTATATAGACCTCAACACTGCCATAGGAGTCCGCAGCTGCTGAATTATAAGTCCCGAAAAGACGTTTGGGATTTTCTGGATCAATTTTCAATTTGAACTGACCAAAAACATCTCTATTTGCCTTGAGGTCATATCGAATAAACAGACTGTCTCCTAATATTTCTGTATCAGTCCATTCGAGCTTAAAATGTGATGCAGCAACTTTGCCATTATACAATGTTTGCTCACCTTTTCCACTAATAAAATTATCCTTCTGATCAACATAGACCTCATAAATATATTCGTCTCCCGTATATCTATTTAGATTATCGTACTCGCAATTAACCTTAATTTTCCAAGTACCCCTCAGGTTAGGGCTGCTAGACTCAGGTTTAAACTGTTTAAACAATGCGACACCACCTCCTAAAACTGAAATGATTGTACCAAGTAGTGCTAATCGTTTGAGGAGCGGAGAATTTTCTTTTTCAGTAAAGTCGGTCATCAAATTAAGTTTTATAGTTTAAATCAAATATATCAAAATTAATGATTACTGATTCGTAGATTCTACAGAGAACCGCTTCAAAAAAATTAAATCCTAATTCCCGAATCTCGAATTTCAAATCTCAAATCCCGAATATCGAGATTTGAGAATCGAGAACCGATGATTAAGGGCGCGGGCGGTGCCGATCGTGAGGGTGGTAGTGGTGAGGATGAGCAGAAACGCTCTCCCACCGCTATCGGCCAACGTACGCGGAACAATTTTTCAAAAAAAAAGAAATTCGAAATTCGTAATTCGTAATTCGAGACTTGGAGAAGCATTGACAAATTGAAATAATAACTCCCGCATTTCGAATCGAAATTTAGAATGAGAATAAGATAGAAAATGAATAGAGTGATTAGAAGACGGAGAGAGATCATTCATTCTCGAATCCCGAATCCCGAATTTCGAATCCCGAATCGAGAATCGACAATCGAGAATCAAGAATCGAGAATCAAGAATCGAGAATCAAGAATCGAGAATCAAGAATCGAGCATCAAATCAAAGGAAGCAAGATTTTTAGACTCCAAATGGTGGTGAGAATTCCGATGAGGAGATAACTGGCCTTCTTGCTTAGTCTGCCGGCTAAAAGCGCTGCTATTGGTGCTGCTAAAACACCGCCGATAATAAGAGCTATGATCACGTTCCAATGCGCGATGCCGATAAAGGCAAAGAAGGTGAGCGCACTTGAGAATGTCACAAAAAATTCGGTAAGACTTACTGAACCTATGATCGATTTCGGATCGCTACTGGTGCGTAACAATGTGCTCGTCACTAATGGCCCCCAACCTCCCCCACCAAAAGAATCAAGAAATCCACCGGTAGCTGCTAAGCGTCCCACGTGCTTTATTTCTTGATGTATAAAAACTTTTCTGAAGAATAAAAAAATATATTTTATTCCTAGAATTAAAATATAAATCGCTAAAACGGGTTTCACCCACGACGCGTAAGCTTCTCCAAAATAGGACAAACAAGCTGCTCCAAGCACAGCACCTATCACTCCAGGAATGACAAGCCTTTTGAAGAGTTTCATATCTACATTACCAAACTTATAATGCGAATATCCACTAGCGGCAGAAGTGAATATTTCGGAAGTATGAATACTCGAACTGATGGAAGCCAAATTAATATTGAATGATAATAAAAAAGAAGCTGATACGATTCCATACCCCATTCCCAACATCCCATCCACTAGCTGTGCAAAGAATCCCGCCGCCAAACACCAATAGAATGTTTCGTCAATAATACCGTTGTCGGGAAAGGCATATGTGATGGCCGAACACACTAGCAAAACGCCAAAACCAATGGTAAGGGTAATGACTATGTTTTTCCAAAATGAACGCATCCTACTCGTGAATAAACATTAATGCCCCAGCGGTTCCATGGGCAGTCTCATCGACCAAAATGGCTTGTCCCAAGCCCGTATTAGCAGAATAGTTATCAATGAAAAGTGGTTGTTGTACTTTAATTTTTACATGTACTAAATCATTCAATTTAACCTGATCCGTTTCAAATAATTCTACCAGATTTTGAATATCCATTTTCGATACAACTTCTTTTACCACGCATCGTACTTGCTTGCTGTTTTGTTGTAATAAATACTTCCCTCCGACTACCAGCGGGCGCTCATCCATCCAACACATCCAAGCATCCACTTCATTCATCAATTGCGTGTGAGCAGTTGATAGAGTAATAATATCTCCTCGGGAAATATCGACATCATCTTCGAGCTCTATTGTTACCACTTGACCTTCCTGTGCCTTCGATACACTTTCACCCGCCACCAAAATATTTGCGACACGTGTGTTCAACTGACTTGGCCAAACGGTGATGTCATCGCCTTTACTGATGATTCCACTTAATACCTTTCCTGCATAACCTCTAAAGTCATGCAATTCCTTTGTTTGCGGTCTATTCACATACTGCACCTGAAATCGAAAGGGCTTATCTATACTCGCATTCCGCACTGGCAACTCTTCTAATAATGTCAAAAGTGAAACGCCTTGATACCACGACATCTGAGACGAAGCATGAATAACATTCTCACCAGTCAGCGCTGAAATGGGGATGTACCGAACATTCTCAAGTTTTAAGGTGCTTTTTATCTGCTCATATTCCGTAACAATTTCTTTGTAACGCTCCTTACTGTAGTTCATCAAATCCATTTTATTGATAGCTACAATAACGTATTCAATATTCAACGCTGCGGCAATGTAACTGTGTCGCTTGGTTTGTTCGATGATCCCATTGCGGGCATCAATAAGAATGACCATTGCATCCGCCGTGCTAGCGCCCGTGATCATATTTCGCGTGTACTGAATATGCCCAGGAGTATCGGCAATAATGAATTTTCTATTGGGCGTCGTAAAATACTTATAGGCTACATCAATCGTAATTCCTTGTTCTCTCTCGGCGCGTAAACCATCTGTGAGAAGTGCAAGATCAATTTCGCCTTCCGCAACATTTTTGCTTTGTTGCTGCAAGGTTTCCAATTGATCTACCAATATGCTTTTGCTATCGTATAATAGTCGGCCGATGAGTGTGCTCTTTCCGTCATCCACACTGCCCGCCGTCAAAAATCTTAGAATGTCCATTCGTTGATTGATTTAAAAATAACCGTTCTTCTTTCTGTCTTCCATCGCTGCCTCCGACATCCGGTCGTCCATTCGGGTTTCGCCGCGTTCACTGATTCTTGTTGCCGTAATTTCATCGATTACTTCCTGCAATGTTTCTGCATTGCTCTCTACTGCAGCCGTACACGTCATGTCTCCAACAGTGCGGTAGCGAACTTTTTTTGTAACTACGACATCATCGTTTTCGATGTTTACAAATTCATTCGTGGCCAACCATTGTTTGCCACTTTGAATGACCTCTCGCTCGTGTGCGAAATAGATGGAAGGTAACTCAATATTTTCTCGGGCGATATAATTCCAAATGTCGAGTTCGGTCCAATTGCTAATCGGGAAGACACGTACATTCTCGCCTTTCGAAATGCGGCCATTGTAGATGTTCCAAAGTTCTGGTCGTTGCTTTTTAGGTTCCCATGTTCCGAACTCATCTCGCACAGAGAATATGCGTTCTTTGGCCCGCGCTTTCTCTTCATCTCGGCGCGCTCCGCCCAAACATGCATCAAACGAAAACTCTTCGATGGTATCTAGCAGCGTGTAAGATTGCAAGGCATTGCGCGAAGGAAACTTTCCTTTAGGATCGGTGAGTCGGTGCTTTGCAATAGAATCTTCGACCTTGCGAACAATGAGTTGAGCATGTACTTGCTCCGCTAGCTTATCGCGAAAATCAAGTGCTTCAGGAAAATTGTGACCGGTATCTATATGTACTAGCGGAAACGGAATGTTGGCTGGTGCGAATGCTTTTTTTGCCAGATGCACCATCACTATACTGTCCTTGCCCCCACTGAATAAAAGTGCAGGACGCTCGAATTGTCCTGCCACTTCGAGCATGATATGCATCGCTTCTGCTTCTAGAAAATCTAAATGATCCATAAACTATGATTGATGAAGTCCACATTCCTTTTTACTTTGATCTTCCCACCACCATCTTCCGGCGCGGGCATCTTCGCCTTCCTTCACAGCTCTGGTGCAGGGTGCACAGCCGATGCTTGGAAAACCTTTGTCGTGTAGACTATTATAAATGATATTATTTTTTAAAATAAAATGTGATACGTCTTCGTCGGTCCAGAAGAACAACGGATGAATTTTTATGATTTGATTCACCTCATCCCATTCCACGGGTGAGAAATTATTTCGATTAGGAGATTGCGAAGCTCTTATACCTGTGAGCCAGATCTGATATCCTTGCAAAGCTCTTTTTAAAGGAAGCACCTTTCTAATATGACAACATGATTTGCGTAGCTCTACAGATTGGTAGAAGGCATTCGGACCATGCTCAGTAACGTAATTTTCAAGCGCCTCTTGATGCGGCTGAAAGGTTCGAATGGTAGATTGATATCGCTCTAAGGTCCGCGACCAAACACTATAAGTTTCGGGAAATAAACGCCCTGTATCCAGCGTAAATACATCCATATTCAACGCTTGAGACCAAATGAGATGTGAAATAATTTGATCTTCCTTACTGAAACTGGTCGATAATGTAATCTTAGTTTTTGCCTTATCTGTCAACGCTTTCAGGTCAGCTTCGATATTTGCTGGTGTTTGAAATAAGGAGGTATATTCTTGTAAATTGACAATCATAGTAAGTGTTGAAAGGCGACAAAAATATACAATATCCTATTACTCCTACTAATTTAGTATGATTTAAGAAAAAAGCGGGCATCATCTTCGCGTGTGGATTGATTACTTTTGCTTCATGCTAAATCGAAAGACCCGTTATGCGATCAAGGCTTTGATGCACATTGCTCGAACTACTGCACTCCAGCAGCCATCGAGCGTTGCACAGATATCTGAGGCTTCGAATATCCCCAACAAATTCTTGGAGGCGATATTGAGCGATCTCAAAACAGCTGGATATGTTGTTAGCAAAAAAGGAAGTTCCGGGGGCTATTATCTGCAGCAGTCGGCCGATCAAATCAATCTTGCCTCACTACTTCGCGCTACCAACGGTCCTATTGCAATGGTGCCTTGTGTGAGTCTTAATTACTATGAGTCGTGCGAGCATTGTCCGGATGAATCGCTTTGCGGTATTCATTCTGTGATGGAAGAAGTGCGCGACGCCAATCTTAAGATTCTAAATAATACATCCATTCAAGATCTGATTAACAAAGAAGAAAAGCTTGCTTCAAAGAAGCCTTCAAAATCACAAAAAAAGTGATTTCCTACCATTTTAGTAGGATATTGATTTTTTGATATAGATTTGCGCCAAACAAAAATTCAAATACTATGTCAATTCGATTAGGGGACATCGTTCCAGACTTTCAAGCTACTACAACGCTTGGCAACATTCAATTCCATCAATGGCTTGGTGATAGTTGGGGAATTTTATTCTCACACCCAGCCGATTTCACTCCAGTTTGTACCACCGAACTAGGTGCTGTCGCGAATTTGCAAGATGAATTTTCCAAGCGTAATGTGAAAACAATTGCACTCAGTGTTGATCCGATTAATTCACACTACGATTGGATCAAAGACATCAATGAAACTCAAAATACGGTAGTAAATTTTCCTATTATCGCAGACCCCGATTTTGAAGTATCTAATCTCTTTGGGTTCGTTCACCCAAATGCATCAGATAAATTCACTGTTCGATCTGTGGTAATCATCGGTCCAGATAAAAAAGCGAAACTGCTTATTACCTACCCTGCTTCAACAGGTAGAAACTTTGATGAAATATTGCGTGTAATTGATTCACTTCAACTGACGGCTGAATATAGCGTTGCTACTCCAGCCAATTGGAAGCAAGGCGAAGACGTAGTAATAGCCCCCGCCATAAAAACCGAAGATATTCCTGCTAGATTTCCAAAAGGACATACCGTGATCAAGCCTTACCTGCGCACCACGCCGCAACCAAACCTTTCATAAGAAAAAAATTAAAAATTATAGTGTCGCATATCCATTTGCTTTTAGCGAGGGTATGCGACTTTTTTGTATCTCTGCATTCTAAATCAATAGAATACATGAGAATACCACTACTACTTTCATCCATTGCACTCGGAATTTTTTCTCTCACTTCACAAGCTCAGAGCGCAGGAGATCTCTACCTCGACTTCGGACAAGATGGACGTTACATCGAGGATTTTGGATTTCAAGACAACATCCAAGCAGTCGCGTTGCAAGACGATGGAAAAATAATCGTCGCAGGAACCGCTTTGTCAGAAGCATTTGCAGGTCGATTGCTCGTATTACGCACCAATGCCGATGGCACACTCGACACAGGTTTTGGCGACAATGGTCATGTAATCATCACCGATTATACAGAAAGTTATGCCTATGCTTTGCTTATTCAAGAAGATGGTAAAATCGTGGTCTGCGGAGCGGCTGCAAATGCAGAATATGTATTCAGTATGCTCTTCTTTCGTTTAAATACGGACGGTACTATCGATACTTCTTTCGGAGATAATGGTTTTCGTACTGCCGATTTTTACTCAGGTGACGAATTTTGCTATGGAGCAACGCTTGTTGCTGGAGATAAAATTGTGGGCGTCGGAAGCGCTGTGCTTCCCAACTTCGCTGTAGTTCCAATTATCATGCGTCTTACTGCAGACGGCGACATTGATACGTCTTTTGGTATCGATGGAGCAAACCTCGCCCCAGCCTCAAGCACAGACAATACATTTTATGATGTAAAAGCAGACAGTCAAGGAAACTTGTTAGCATGCGGCTATTATGGCAATGGTATCACCAATGAAGGTCAAATCGACAACGATGTTTTACTCGTAAGATTCGCAGACATTGGTGCGCTCGATGTTGGATTTGGTGACTTCGGTTCTGTTGTTCTACCTCTAGGAACCTATATCGATGCGGCCAACGCTCTTGTACTAGATAATAGCGACAATATTTACTTAGCTGGATTCACTACCCTCCCCGATTTTTCATTTGATGCCATTATCGTGGGAATGAATCCTGACGGTGACTTGAGAACAGACTTCGCTGATAACGGTATTTATTCTTTTGATCTCAATGTACAAGATGTATTCAATGACATCATTTACGATGATAATAATTTATTTGCTTGCGGAACTTCAGGAGGTTTCTTCTTCGATGACCGTGATTTCTTGCTAGCATCCATCACTACAGCCAATGGCGAAAATAACCCACAATTTACTAATGGCTTTGCGCTAACTTCTATCATGACAGCATTTGATGATGCCAATGCCATGGTTATGGATCCTGTGGAAGAATCTATATTTCTTGCAGGTCGCGGCAACAATGGAAGTAATAATGATGTTGCTATTACCAAGCATCTTTCATCTGATTTTGAAAGCGTTTCAGAATTTCAAAATAATTCAAAACTCTCCATCTACCCCAATCCAGCTGAGGATGGTGTTATTCAACTGAGCACAGAAATGGAGCAAATCGAAACCATCGTGGTATATGATATGCAAGGTAAAATATGCTATCAACTTCAGTCGAATGCTACATCTACACTACAGATCGCACTACCAGAATTGAAAGCAGGAGTCTACACGGTCAGCGTAGAGACAAGCGCCGGATACAAGCTTACAGAAAGGCTTGTGATAATGTAACACAAATAATTTTCAAAGCTATTTTAAAAGCTCAGAAACTTTTTTCAAGTTTCTGAGCTTTTTTTTTTTCGATGAAGTGTAATATTTTTTGAAGATGATATACATATATGTCAAAATCAAAAAAATGAAAAAGTATATCACCACCATTGCCTTCACATTTATAGGTCTTGTTTTATTTGCTCAAAAGCCTGAAGAGAAAAGTCTTCTGTGGGAAATCTCAGGAAAGGATTTAAAACAACCCTCCTATCTCTATGGTACATTCCACTTGATTTGTCCAGAAGATTTAGTGATCACTCCTGCTATCGAAAAGGCCATTGGAGTCTCAGAATCGATGTTCCTAGAGCTTGACATGGATGATCCGACACTTGCTTCAAAGATGCAAGGTGGAATGCTGATGAAGGACGGCCACAAGATGAGTGAATATCTCTCTCCAGAAACCTTTGCCAATATTGACAAGGCACTGCAAGCAAAAATTGGCGCTCCTGCTGCTGCAGTGGATAATTACAAGCCAATGCTTTTGCTCTCTATGATATATCCTTCTGTCATGCAGTGTACGCCTGCTTCTTGGGAATTAGAACTCATGAAAATTGCTCTTGATCAAAAAAAGGAAGTGCATGGATTGGAGACCATCGAATCTCAATTCGATGTGTTCGACAGTATTCCATACGCGATGCAAAGCAGGCTCTTTTCAGAATACCTTTTAGATGAAAATAAAATGGCCGACGAAACCAATAAAATGCTTGATCTGTACAGAAAAAAAGACATTACCGGACTTTACAAAATGATCAAGGAAACGGAATACAGCCAAGGTAATCTCGAGAATCTATTGCTTGGCAATCGCAATGAAAATTGGATTCCACAAATCATCGCTCAATCGAAAAAGGCTACGACATTCTACGCCGTAGGTGCAGCCCACCTAGCAGGGGAAAAAGGCCTGTTAGAGCTACTTCGAAAAGGAGGATACACCGTGAAGCCAATTCAATAATACATTTGGTAACACATACCATGTTTTCAGAACAACAATTCACTCAAGAAATTCAGACACACCAAGGAATTATATTCAAGGTGTGTCTGCTATACTCCCACTCCGCAGAGGATCGTGAGGATTTATTTCAAGAGATCGTGTTACAAGCTTGGAAGTCGATTGGTAATTTTCGAGGAGAATCAAAATTTAGCACTTGGCTTTATCAAGTGTCTCTTAATACCGCTATTTCTTGGTTCAAAAAAGAAAATAAAAAGAACAACTTATTCTCTTTTTGGTCGGGCTCTTCAGCGTCCGTTGCTGATGATCCATGGGGAACCGCGGATAAAGAAGATGCGTTTGCTGAAATGTATAATGCTATTAAGCTTTTAAATAAAGTGGACAAGGCATTGATTACCCTCTATCTCGAGGACTTCGACTATAAAACCATCGGCGAAATGCTTGGTATCACGCCAAATAATGTGGCAGTGAAAATGAGCAGAGCAAAAGCGAACTTGAAAGAAATCATGGTTAAAGACAAATGAAATGGAACTAGACGATTTTAAAAATATATTGAATTCAAAAGTGAATGAGCTTAAGCCTAAGTCACAAGAGGAACTTCATTCGGTCATTGAAAAAAAGACTACCACTGCTATTCAGAAGGTACTGCGAAATATGCTTGTAGAGACGGGCATTTCGGTAGTACTCACACTTGCATTATCTATTAATTTTTTATTTCAAAATATCTCATCGTTTTCCATTATTGTTTCGCTCATTGTTTGGATCACAACCATTGTTCAGATCATTATCTTTTATCCTCACTATAAAAATTTAAAGTCATTGAACAAGGATGCCGTTGGAAATACTAAAATGTGGTTGCAGTCACTTATTTCAATACTCTCCGCATTCATAAAAGCCTACAAGCGACTCATCGCTACACTGATGCCGATTGGGATGTTTATTGGGATGATCATCGGATACAATGCTGGTAAAACAAATGATCCGGAATATGAATTCCTCAGTATTCCAGGTACAGAGACCATTGGAGGATTGATTGGACTTATTATCACCCTCATTATTGCTTACATCATCGTTTATTTTCTGGCCATTTTTGTAATCAATCTTCTTTACAAGAAATATTTGAATTCATTCAAAGCAACGTTCGAGCAGATTGAGGAGAACTAGGCGCCTTCGCTTCATTTAACATCACGCTATTTGCCCGTTTCCAACCTATTTGAACCTTTCATCAAATTAGCAACTTTGGACAAGTCTGTTCAGAATGGCCACGCCTAGTTTTGTTTCAATAGAATAAAAATTATGAAACACATCTATCTCATCCTAAGCATTGCTATCACGCTATTATCACACTCGACATTTGCTCAGTCGAATGGTCGCAAGGCTTATTTGGGTGCGCAACTTACAGAGTTGACCGATGAGGAAAAAGCGCGTCAGCCCATTGGTGTAAAGGTCAATCAGACCATTGGTGGTACCTCTATCAATATTAAACTCCAGGCCAATGATATCATTACCAAGATTGGTGAAAATGAAATAGGTTCTGTTGCTGCGCTCAGAGATGCTTTAAATTCCTATGTTGACGGAGATGAGATAAAGGTGCAGGTGAATCGTGGTGGAAAGAAAATAACATTAAAAGGAAAAGCCGCTGGCCGCCCCATAGAGACTGATGACAACGCAGAAGTCATTTATACATTCACACCTTATCAATCAGGCGAACTGAGAACCATCATTAATAAGCCAAAAAAAGAAGGCAAGCTACCTGCGATGCTCTTCATTCCAGGATATACGTGCAGTTCCATCGATGGCCTCGAAGCCAACCATCCTTATAAAAGAATTATAGACGCCTATGTTGATGCTGGATATGTAACATTTCGCATTGAAAAATCAGGATTAGGAGATAGCCGCAACACTAAAAAATGCGAAGAATGTGACCTTTATGATGAAGTAGAAGGATTCTATAATGGACTTAAAAAATTAAAATCTCTCCCCTATGTTGACTCAACCAAAGTGATCATTTTTGGTCATTCCATGGGAGGAGTCGTTGCTCCGCTCGTAGCTGCAAAATCAAATGTTCAAGGAACTATTGTTTATGGAACCACAGCAAAATCATGGTTTGAATATCAGCTTGAATTAAATCGTGTGCAGACAATGCTCGCAAATCCTGATCCGTTGGAATATGAAGAATATTGCAGAAGTCAATACGAATTAAATTATCGCTTTTTTATTCAAAACGAATCTCTCGAATTTCTCTCAAAAGACCCAAAAATCGATACTATTCTACGCCGTGATTGGATGTACGATGGCCAATCAAAAATATGGGACCGCAATGCAGAATATTGGAGACAAATTCAGAGTATGAAGCTTCTAGATGCATGGAAAGCCAACACTGGCCACGTGCTTGTCTTGAATGGTGAGGCGGACTTCCAAGCGTTCTCGAATGAGGATCACGCACAGATTGCTTACACCGTAAATTTTTATCACCCAGGAAGAGCAACGCACAAAACATTCAAAGACACAGATCACTATTTCGCGAAAATTGGTGATATGAAGACTGCCTATGACAAGTTTAGCTCTGGACAATATCTTGAATTATTCAATGCTTATAATCCAGAGGTTGGTAAAACTGCTGTGGATTGGAGCATTGCATTGAACCTTCCCAAGAAAGAATCTTCCTCTTCACTAAAATGGTCGAAACTTAATACAAAGCCTTACCCGGGAAAGCAGGACGATATTTGGTTTGTCGATGAAAATACAGGATGGTATGTAAATGGTCTCGGTAGTATTTATCATACAAAAAATGGTGGTATTGATTGGGAATTACAACTTGAAAAGAAAGGGACGTTCTTCAGATGTATTGCATTCCTTGACGACAACACCGGCTTTGCTGGCACCGTTGGAACAGACTATTTCCCTAATGTTACCGACACTATTCCTCTTTACATGACCACCGACGGTGGTGCCAACTGGAAACCTGTCGACTATTCTGGTCCTTATGTAAAAGGACTTTGCGCAATAGATGTAGTAAAGGAAGAATACATTAATCACGGAGTGATAGATTATAAATATCACATCTATGCGGTGGGCAGAGTTGGCGCTCCTGCTAATATGATGGTGTCACATGATGGCGGTAAAAGCTGGGAGTCGTGGAGCCTTGATCAATATGGAAAAATGTTGTTTGACATTGATATGTTTGATACAAAGAATGGAATCGCCTGCAGCGCTAGCAATTCAGACATTGCACAGAGCAATGCACTCATCCTTTCAACCAAGGATGGAGGCAAAACTTGGACACCTGTTTATCAATCAGACCGTCCGTATGAAACAACTTGGAAGGTACACTTCCCTAGCAAAGAAATAGGCTACGCTACCATCCAATCATACAACCCTGCTAACACCATTCAATATATTGCCAAAACAATAGATGGGGGTAAGACTTGGATTGAATTACCTCTTTGCGAGGACGGAACTGCCAGAGAATTTGGAATTGGATTTATTGATGAGAATCATGGCTTCGTAGGAACTATAAACAGTGGATACGAAACAAAAGATGGAGGAAAATCTTGGAGCAAAATCGACCTTGGCCGTGCATGTAATAAAATTAGAATCTATCATACAGATAATAAAACTTTTGGATACGCCATCGGAGTGGATGTATTTAAATTGACACCATAAATGAACTTGACAAACCATACCCTTTACAGCGACGATAAAAAAAATGCTATTCGCGTTTCTAATATTCAAAAAATAGAAACAGAAATACCATTCTCCGGCTTCGCTGCCAAGCTCGTTCTTTCAGGTATGGAAAAATATTTCATTGGCGATAAGAAATTCGAGGTCTCTGCCGGGGAGTATATTCTAGGCAATAGCCAAACATTTGCTAATATTGAAATCAACGATTTACAAGGTGTTCAGGGACTGTGTGTAGATATTTCTGAAGAGATCATTTCTGAGGTAGCTTCTTTTCATTTTGAAAACAACTCTGATTTCAAAAAATATTTATTCAGCGATAATTTTTTGGTAAATAAATACAAACAACAAAATACAACACTCGGATACGCACTCACGGAATTAGTTGACTTCATAGGGAGTCCTGAAGCCGTACACACCTCTTTCAGAGAAGAACTCTTCTACTCACTGGCAGAAGCAATGATCACGGATCAAACCATGATCTATCGGGGTCTTTCTAATTTAAAATTTAAAAAGAATGCCACCAATCATCTTACGTTTTTGAAACTTCAAGAATGTAGAGAGTTTATCATGGAAAATTATTTGGAAGAAATAGATATTGAGAAACTAGCTCTTTTAACAGGAATGTCTAAATACCATTTTATTAGAACATTCAAGACAACTTATAATATTACGCCTTACCAATTAGTCATTCAACTTCGATTGCAGTTGGCACAAGACCTTTTACTAAAAAAAACACCGATCATTCACATTGCGCAAACGATAGGATTCTCAGATCTCGCATCTTTCAGTAAAGCCTACAAAAACTACTTTGGCTATTCTCCTTCCAAAGAAACCTAAAAAGAAAACTCATTATGAACAACAAATTCCTGACCTTCCTGCACTTCGCCTTTGTGACCATCGCCATCATTTATTGGATCGTTGGAAAAGAGTATACGGATGTCGCAATGAATTTTGGGATATCGCTAGCTTTCGATCCTTTTAATCAGCAGCAAAAATTTCAGGACAGGCCTAAGTGGCAAATTGTCTATCTCATTTCTCTTCTCATTGCATCTTTCACTTTCCTTATCTTAGGAATCTGGTTCCCACGCTAGTTTCACACTATACTCTAAAAGGTTATGAGAAGATATTTTTTATTGCTTTGCGCCTTTGTAATCATTCTTACAAGTTGCCACATAGGGAGATTCTTTATATACAATTTTGCCAATATAACAGACTATAAAAAATTCGCAAATCGCCCGTTGGTCGCGCCTTCGGGCAATACTTTTCATTTCTACAAAGCAGATTCCGTTAAGGCACCAAAGACGGTAACGCTAAATGATAAAGACACTATGGAATTTGGTCGATGGTTGGAAAAAACCAACACTGTAGGATTTATGGTGGTGCGCAATGACACTGTTCTTTATGAAAATTATTTGAATGGATATGAGGAAGAGAGCATCATGACTTCGTTCTCGATGGCTAAGTCTATTACTTCATTGCTTATTGGCTGCGCTATTGACGATGGCCTCATCAAGTCGACCGATGAATATGTGAGTGCTTACATTCCCGATTTCAATGAAGTTGGATTGAAGGAAATAAAGATTATTCATTTGCTTCAAATGACCAGCGGCATTCACTTCAACGAAAGCTATTTCAATCCATTCGGACAAGCCGCACTGTATTATTACGGTCGCAATCTTAGAAAATATGTTGGCCGCATGAAGCCGAAGGTTGCGCCGGGCAGCTCTTTTAATTATGCCAGTGGAGACACACAAGTCCTAGGATTAGTATTAGAAAAGGCTTTAAAAGGAAAAAAGGTAACAGAATACTTACAAGAAAAAATATGGACCCCACTTGGAATGGAGTACGATGCTTCATGGAGTCTTGACAAGAAGAAAGATGGGATGGAAAAAACATTCTGTTGCTTGAACGCCCGCATGCGCGATTATGCGAAAATTGGTCGTTTAGTGCTCAACAAAGGTGAATGGGACGGACGACAGATTGTGAGCAAAAGTTGGATTGAACAATCCACAAAAGTAGATACAACGGATGGCAGCAGTTGGTTCTACCAGCACCAATGGTGGCTTCCGACAAAAGATGGAGACTTCATGGCGCAAGGAATATTAGGTCAATACATGTATGTCCATCCAGCCAAGAATTTAATCATTATTAGATTGGGAAAAAACTATGGTCGCACAGGTTGGTACTCCTTCCTCCCCATGTTGGCTCGATCCTATTAAATAAAAAACGCTGAGGATTTCCTCAGCGTTTTTTACTTTATACAATCAAAATAAATTACTTCTCGATAGAGAATGCTCTTACAATTCGGTCACCGTTTGACGATAAGATCAAATGATAGTATCCTGATGCAAGTGATGATACATCCAATGTGTTTTGAATAGCACTTCCGTTCATCAATTGACGACCAGTCATGTCTTGAATCTCCCACTTCATTGATGATGTAGCAAGTCCTGAGAGTTGAATCGTATTCACTGCTGGATTTGGGTACAATACGATTTCACTTGAATTAAATTCATTTACTCCAATGTAAATGTGATTGAATTCCATTGAATTTTCTGTACATCCATCCAAAGACACCATTACAGAGTAGTTTCCTGATGCCGTTGCCTCATAAGTTTGACCATTAGCACCTTCAATCATTTCTGAATTAAAATACCATTGGTATGTTACATCAGAAGCAGAAACAGAAAGTGTATTTCCATTTGCAGAAATAATTGGTTCTTCAATGATTACTTGATCGATGGTCACATTTGCATAATCAGTACAACCATTTGCTTGTAACTCCACAGAGTACTCACCTGGCTGATCTACATCAAGGATAAGTGATGTTGATCCTGTATTCCATATAGCAGTCTCAACTGATGCGTCAAGCGTAAGATTAATCGTTTCGCCCTCGCACAATACTCCGCTTACGGTGATAGTATTATCAGGATATTCAAACTCGACAAGTGTATATTCTGCGCTTGCGGTGCATCCATTAAGTGTAACAGTCACTGTATGAACCATCGGCATAACTGTTTCGGTGGTCGACCCCACCGATCCATTTGTCCACTGATAGGTATCATAGATATCATCCACGGAAAGAATGGTAAATCCACCTGCACAAAGTGTTTCCGATTGTTGAATCACTGGCTGTGGAATTTCGATGAAGTTCACGTTTATTGAAGCATCTGTACTACAATCAGCATCCGACACTGTAAGCGTGTAAGTACCACCAGTGGCAACAGTCGTCACATTCTCTACGGAACCAGTGCTCCAAAAATAAGTGTTATAAATATCATTCACGCTCAATGTTGCTAAACTTCCAACACAGACATTCGCTAAATCATTGAAAACGATTGGCTCGATGTCACAAACAAAAAGAGTAACGGATTTAAGCAGACTCCACTTGTTGTTACTATCCTTAACTCTTACATACATCGTATGTTCGCCATAACCCAAAGATTCGGGAATTGGGAAGCTGAATGGACCATCGATAAAATCACCAGAATTAAAATTAATAGAGTATCCACCATCAAAACCCTCTGTGTAATTATCAAAGAAATAACGCACTCCAGTCAAATTGGATGTATTTAATTCCGCAGGATTATATCCCCCGGTGTAAGCTTCTAAATTCACTGTAAGAAGGCCACCCGCCGGTACGCTTAACGAAGAATTAGTAATCGATTCGATGCGAGGAATGGTTTCTTCATATCCATAACGGTTGAAAAGAAAAGTACCTCCATACATTCCAATAGAAGTCCCATCCGTTCCTGCATTATAAGCTGGACTATTCTCATCTGTAAATAAATCCCAAGGTCCGTTTGAATTTAGAGTAGCTATGAAATTTTCCACATTTGGAAACATGGGGTCTTGATCCGTTATATTATCAAAATCAAAACCGAAGGTAGCATTTGGATTGTAGAGAAGGTTTTCATCGAAGTTGCAAAAAAGGCAATTAGTTACTGGACTAGGAGAATTGGAATTAATCCCGTAAATGATATTATTGCTAATGCTAATAAAATCTTCCTCCGAAGGATAAAAAGCGCCACTGAAATTTGGTGAGTTGGCGTATATCATTGTATTGTGGTCTATGACCGCCCCGAACGGAGCTGACATCATATTACTCGGACCATTTGTTACAATTAAATTATTCCGAACTATCAATCCAGAATCAAATGAAGCAAAGCTTATGAATGTACTTTCTTCGATAAATATATTTCCAATAAATAACCAATTATTTCGCTCAGCATTAGAAGGAGTTATGTTTAAAATAAATGAATTCATAAACTTACATCCAGAAATGGTTACATCATTTGCAGTTACGCCAAAACCTGAAATCAAAGCGCTCGAAGCCATTCCTTTAATCACTGAACCAGAGGCACCATTTTGAATGGAAATTACGGGTGTATAGGAATACCCTGTAGCTTCATTAAACTCATGACCGCCACCAATAAGCGTCACGCGATGATTGATGTAAACAAAATCGTAAGCTACTAGTGTAGGCTGAACATAGATCGTATCCTCATCTGCCGCTGCGGCGATTGCGGCTGTGATGGTACTAAAATCAGCAGCCTCTGGAAATTGATTGTTAACGGTCCAAATAGTGGAGAAAGCACTAGAAGCGCAGACCAAGGCTCCCAGTGTAAGTAACATTTTTTTCATTAGTTAAGAATTTATGCCGCGAAACTAGTCTCTAAACACGTTGTCTTTTAGCACCCCCGTCCCACATTTAACACACCGCCCTGTTGATACTCGCTTCGCTCGTGTCGGGTACCTTCGGTGTCGGGTAGCTGCGCTGGCGGGTAGTCGCTGCGTTCCTGACTGGTAGCTGCGCTGACGCCCTATCCGGCACTGGCGGCGCAGGTCATCTCGCCTTCGGCGAGATAAAGAGCACGAGCGATAGCGAGATTCCTAGCACGAGCGAAGCGAGTACCCAGGGGGGGGACAGCGAAGCTACCCGACACGAGCGAAGCGAGTACCCGTCAGCGAAGCTACCCGTCACCGGAGGTACCAGACAGGAGCGATAGCGACTACTGGAGCGAAAGCGACTACCTTTGGGGGATGGAGAAGGTTGTTGGAACATTTGGATACTTGGATAATTATATCAGTAAAGTATCAGATAGCGATGTCATCGTCGGACTTGAACGACAATTGATCGAAACCATCGCATTTATTGAACCCCTATCAGAAGAACAATTGTTGTTTCGCTATGCAGAAGATAAGTGGAATATCAAAGAACTTCTTGTACACCTGATAGATGCAGAACGTGTTTTTGCCTATCGTGCACTGCGGTTCGCGCGCCTCGATGCTACTCCACTTCCAGGGTATGATGAAAATGTTTTTGTAAAAAATTCATATGCATCCCATCGGCCAATAAGCGAAATATTAGAGGAAATGCGTACCGTCAGAGGTTCAACGATTGCACTCGCGAAAAGCCTTAGTGCTCATGTGATAGACGTTTTGGGGAATGCCAATGGTATGCAAGTCTCTCCCAGAGCCTACTTCAGCGCTATCCTCGGACACGAAATTCATCATCTTCAAATCATTCGCGAACGCTACATTTTGTAGCAAAACTTAACTATTCTAACCATTTATTGATGGAGGGCGTTGTCGCCCTCTGTTTGTATATTTGTTATATGAGAAAAAGCAGCATTCATTTTCTATTGGCAGTCATGTTAATGTTCGGTGGCCTCTCGGCCTCCGCCATTCGTGCTTACTTCGACTACCGAGTGTTTCACATCCCTGGTCAAGGGCCTTATGTAGAATTTGTCACTTCATTTGACGGGTCAACCTTCGCTCAAGCTGAGGCGGATAGCGGCTATTATCACTCAAAGGCAGAACTCACTCTTATCGTAACGCAAGGTGAAAATGTACTCGACTTCCGCAAAATCACGGTAGACGGACCTTACGTGAAGTTCAATGAAAAAAATGACTTCATGTCGCTTGAACGATTCTCTCTTCCTAATGGGTTTTATACCATCGAAATTGAGATCCGAGATGTATATGCCAACCTCCCCGAGCCTGAAAGAGCCACGCAAAAAATCGTGATTGATAACTTGTCTGAGGGAGCTTTTTTCTCTGATATCGAATTTGTCAGTGCCTACACTCCTACTACTGAGGAAAATGCTTTCAGCAAGAGTGGATATGATATGTTGCCTTACATCAGCAGTTACTTTCCTAGCAATCTCGATGCGATTATTTTTTACACGGAGCTTTATCAATTAAACAATATTCTTGGCGACCAACAGCCTTATGCGTTCTACTATTCTGTACAAGATAAATTTGGAAAAGAGATTTCTGAAGCAACACGCATCAAGCGTCAAACCTCGTCTCTCGTGAGTCCACAGCTTCATATCATAGATATTACAAAAGTACCATCTGGTGATTATTATGTGGTTGTTGAAGCAAGAGATAAAACCAATAAAGCAATTTGTTCAAAGCGCAGAGCAATCTCTAGAAACCTCATTGTAGCCATTGATCCTGCCAACCAGGTTATTTCTGATGATATGCTTGCATCATCATTTGTTGCTCGTTTCACAAGTAGAGATACACTTTATGATTTGATCCAAGCGCATTTACCTATTGCTAAATCACAAGAGCGAAACACGATTGACAACACCCTTCCCGCGGCTGAATTGAGAGAGATGCAAAGCTTCTTGTACTCTTTTTGGTATAAAAGAAATAGCAAAGAACCAGAGAATGATTTCTTAGTATATGAGCAACAAGTAAAAGACGTGCAGGCTGCGTTTGGAACGCGAATCAAGAAAGGTTGGCAAACAGACCGCGGTCGCGTTTACTTGCAATATGGTCCTCCTTCTACACGCATTCAACGCCCACACGATCCTGACTACTTCCCCTTCGAGATTTGGCATTATTATGAAACAAAGGATCAACAACATGATCGAAGATTCTTGTTTGTGAACACTACGCTAGGACCTGATTATGAATTGTTGCATAGCGACGTACCTCAAGAAGCTAAGAACAACGATTGGCCAAACCTGGTTAAAACCCGCACCAACTCCACTCCTTCTGATGTGAGTAGAAATAGCAACCAACAATTCCGTGATCCATATTCTGGCGACGAATTGCAAGATTTGTGGTACAATCCACACTAATCCCTATTTTCGCGCACCTAGAATAAAAATGTGAAACGTGTAGCTATTGCCATACTCAATTGGAATGGAAAAAAATTCCTCCAACAATTCTTGCCGAGTGTGGTCGAGCATAGTGCGCATATCGCTGATGTTTATGTGATCGACAACGCTTCTAGTGACGATTCCCTAGCATTTCTAGCAAGCAATTATCCAAACGTAAAAACGGTAGTTTTAAATAAAAACTATGGCTTTGCAGGTGGGTATAATAAAGGGCTTGTTCATATTCCTAATGAAATTGTCGTCCTACTAAACAGCGATGTTGAGGTGACAAAAAATTGGATTGAACCTGTGCTCGAATACATGGACAGTAAACCAAAGATGGTAGCTTGTCAACCCAAGATCCTCGATTTTCATCGCAAAGAATGGTTTGAATATGCGGGCGCAGCTGGTGGATTCATCGATAAAGATGGATTTGCTTTTTGCGCAGGTCGTATGTTCTATGCGTTTGATAAAGATGAAAATCAATATCAAGAAAACACAGAAGTATTCTGGGCATCGGGAGCATCATTGTTTATTCAGCGTTCTGCATACATGGAAGTGGCAGGACTCGATGAAGATTTCTTTGCTCACATGGAAGAAATTGATTTGTGTTGGAGATTGAAAAACAGAGGATATCAAATCGGAGCGTGCAGATCTAGTGTAGTGTACCACTACGGCGGCGGCACATTGGATCGAATGAATCCATACAAGACCTTCTTGAATTTCAGAAACAATTTATTTCTACTTCTCAAAAATCATCGCACGAGCAACGTGCATCTCAAAATATTCCGACGCATGCTGCTTGATGGCATTGCGGGTATGCGCTTTTTACTCGAAGGAAATTGGTCTTACTTCACAGCGGTGATCAAGGCTCATTTCAATTTCTATGGCACTTATTGTAAAATGTACAAAAAGCGACGCCTAGAGATTCAAGCCGATCAGGATATCAATCTTTCTGGTTTGTATAAAGCTAGTATAATCAAGGAATTTTTTATACGTAAAAAAAGACACTTCAAAGACTTAGATCATCGTTTATTTGTGAAGTAATCAACCACTGGTTCGATTGACTTAACTGAGAAACGATGAAACGACTTTTCGCTCGTGCGCCTTTCATGCGCATAGGTATTCCGTTTATGATGGGTATTGCTGCGCAGCACTGGTGCGAACTAGATGTTGTTGTTTCGACTGTTTTGATGTTGTCTTCTCTTCTGATTTGGACGGTCCTTTCATATATGTCTTTTTGGAAGATGATGAGCCTTCGATGGTGTGTTGGTATGATGTATAGTTTTCATTTTTTTTTTACAGGATGGTGGGTCAGTTCTGTTTGTGAACCAGCCCATCATCCTTTTCACTACTTACATCGCTCGTCAGAACATCAATATTATATCGTTCAATTAAAAGACAAACCCACATTTAAAAACAACTCACACAGAGTTGCTGCTGAAATACAATACAGCAGTGATTCGACTGGAGTTTTTCTTCCCACTACTGGTGAAGTGATGATGTATTTCTACAAGGATTCTCTTGCGGAAGCGCTTCATGTGGATGATATCATTCTCGTTGAAGCCACACTGTCAAAGCCTTCTCCCCCACGGATGGAGGGCAGTTTCGATTATAGTCAATATCTAAAAAACAAAGGCATTTATCGAACACTTTCTCCGAAAAAACATAAGTGGATTAAGTGGGATGCGCTGAAAGAAAACACGTTTGGAGGATACTTCATTCGTGCGCGCGAGTTCTTCATTTCTTTAATGGATAAGTATCACGTACCGAGTTTAGAAAAGGGAATTCTCGCTGCGCTCGTCTGGGGGAAAGCAACAGAGATCGATAGCGAACTTATGCAAACCTATTCCCGCGCTGGAGTGGTACACGTGCTCGCTGTCTCAGGCTTACACGTCGGACTCGTATACGCCGTGCTCCACCCTATTCTCGCACGACTTGTTCGTGGAAATCGAAGTCGTTGGATTCGATTCATAATACCGACCATATTGCTGTGGGTTTATGCAGGACTCACGGGCTTTTCACCATCTGTGCTGCGCGCAGCGGTGATGTTTACATGCTTCATCATCAGCGAGCAGTTTCATCAATCAAAGGAATCATTTAACACCCTTTTTGCATCCGCATTTATTCTTTTATTGTTCAATCCTTCTTTGCTTTTCAATCTCGGATTTCATTTAAGCTATCTCGCTGTGATTGGAATCATGACCTTACAACGACCGATTGAATTGCTTTATAAGCCACGGCAATGGCTGCTCATCCAAGTTTGGAAGATGTGTGCTGTTTCGATAGCGGCTCAATTAGTGACGCTGCCATTGTGCCTTTTATTCTTTCATCAATTTCCCACTTATTTCCTTCTCGCCAATATTCTAGCGATTCCCATTTCGACGGTGATACTTTACGTGTGTTTGCTATTCTTCGTATTTCATGCATGGACACCTCTTGCTTACTTGCTCATTAACCTCTCCACATCACTGACGGCATTCATGAATAAGTTGATGATGATCTGTGATCGATTGCCTCATTCATTATTTGAGAACATTCCATTTGATAGAATTCACTTTCTCTTCTCTTACATCTTTCTCTTTTCCATTACCCAATGGCTTGTCCGAAAAAAGAAAATCTATGCGACCGTCTCCTTGGCTTGTGTAGCGTGCTTTATGGGATGGTCGGTGATGCAGATTCGATTGCAAGAACTGCCTTATGAACTGAGCATCCGAAAGATCAAAGGTGATATGGTGATCATGCTTCGTGAAGGTCGGAAGTTTCAGTTTTTCGCGATGGCTGAGGATAGTGTAGACCAAAACGCCGTTATCCAGCAGATGAAAGACATCACTACTCCGAGCTATTACCCCGATGTCGCTTGGCTTAATCTTCCGAAGAATAGCTTATTGCTACACGCGAAACGAAACGGCCGTCGCATAAACATCCAATTTTTACAAAAAAAATCAAAGCACCTTTATCATCCAGATCTACTCATATTCCCGAAGGCTGAGAGAAAAGCAAGGTTTAAATTTGATGTTCGTGATGATTCTCTGAACATCCCAATATTGGTGGATGGATACTGGAGCGATAAGAAAATGGCCTACTTGCAAAGTCGATTAAAGTGGTCCGAGAAAGACCAACATCTTTTAACCAATCGCGACTATGTGATTTGGACTAATGATGAATAAATCCCGCTACATTTGTGCTATGATACACTTGGTAGAATGCCCGCGCGACGCCATGCAAGGCCTCAAAGAATTCATCCCAACGGCTGATAAGGTTCGTTACATCAATCAACTTTTGAAAGTGGGTTTTGATACACTCGACTTCGGAAGTTTCGTGAGTGAAAAGGCCATTCCGCAAATGCGTGATACCAAAGAAGTATTGAGCCAACTCGATCTGAGTGCCACAAAGACCAAACTACTCGCCATTGTAGCCAATACAAGAGGTGCAGAAGTCGCTTCGGAATATGAGGAGATTTCCTATTTGGGATTTCCCTTCTCTATTAGTGAAACCTTTCAGCAACGCAATACCAATAGCAGTATTGAAGAGTCGCTCACTCGTGTGGCAGAGATTCAAGATATCTGTGTGCGAGCGAATAAGAAATTGGTCGTGTACATCAGCATGGGTTTTGGGAATCCCTATGGCGATTCCTATTCTCCAGAGATTGCTATCCATTGGAGTAATAGACTTCATCGCGAATTGGGCATTGAAATTCTTGCATTGAGTGATACTATTGGAGCGGCGGAACCAGCGCTGATTACAGAATTATTCTCGGCATTGATTCCTGCTCTTCCCGAGGTGACCTTTGGTGCTCACTTACATACTACGCCCGACACATGGCATGAAAAAGTAGATGCCGCATATCGTGCAGGCTGCAGAAGATTTGACGGGGCATTGAAAGGATTGGGAGGCTGCCCTATGGCAAAAGATGATTTGACAGGCAACATGCCCATGGAGAATATGATTGGTTACTTCTCTGAAAAACAACTGATTCCGAATATTCAAGAAGCAGCATTAAACGACTCGCTTCGCCTAGCTACACGGGTGTTTCCGATGCATTAGAACTATTTTTTGTAACCAAAATTTGTTAGGTCGCGTAACAAGGACCAAACCACCTAACGAATGAAAAAGAAATTTACTCCTCCTTATAAGAAGTGCAAAGTGCGCATCAATGTAAAGAAGTTTGAAAATATCCAGGTGATCTCTCACCTTTGGGGCATCAAAGACTTTCAGCACTGCTTGAACTAATTCATTGCATTTTCTTCACATTTTTGGCGCTTCTTATCGAATATCTTCGCCAAAAATAATTACATGAATATTCTTATTACAGGCGCTTCATCTGGTATCGGTGAAGCCACAGCTAGACTGCTTCACAAAGGCGGTCATACTGTTTTTCTCTCTGCCCGTTCTTTCAATAAACTCGAAGCTATCAAAGCTGAATTGGGCGATCGTGTGCATATCATTCAATGTGATGTGAAAGATTACGAAGACGTAAAAGCCATGACACATGCAGCTTCTCAAGCGATGGGAAGTATTGATGTATTGATCAACAATGCTGGTCTAGGAATCTTTGATCCTTTGAGTGTTGCCAAAATTGAAGACTGGCATGAAATGGTAGACGTGAATGTGAAAGGTCTACTCAACTGCACCCATGCTGCCCTGCCCTTTCTCATAGAAAAGAAAGGACACATCATCAATATCGGTTCGGTAGCGAGCCATCATGTGTTTGCCAATTCAGGAGTGTACTGCGCCACGAAACATGCAGTGCTTGCTATCAGCGAAAGCCTTCGTATTGAGTTTCCAGACAAACTTCATATCACTACGATCAGCCCCGGTAGCGTGAATACTGCCTTCATTGATCAAACCAAGAATGACAGTCTCTTGAAAGAATACAAGCCGAATTTTGCTAACGGAATGACCGCAGAACTCATTGCTGACGCCATTCGCTATGCTATTGAAACTCCAAGTAATTCTGTGATTTCAGAAATCATTGTACGTCCGAGTAAGGCGCTTTATTGATAAATTTTAAAGTAAAGCCAATATAGAAATTGCGCGTTGGCGCGGGATTATAATAGCGTTGGGCAGCAGCATTCGTTTGCAAGAATGACGTGTAGCTGGTGTCCAACGCATTGTTTATACCTATAAAAAATCCGGGCGCCAACTTTGGTTGACGTGAAGTCCTTGAACTTAAAATGTCTAACCGTGCATTCAATAAATGATAGGCTTTTGACCAATCATTGTTCTGATTCTCTAGCGGCGTTCTATCTACATAGTAGTGCTGTAAATTCAACTTTACGTTGTCTTGCCAAAAGCCGAGCATTACTCCTGAACTTATAGTACTCACAGGCATTCCAGGAATTCGTTTACCGTTCAGATTCACATCATTCAATGTGTAGTCTTCGAAAGTATACGCTGTATATTGTCCATTGAGATAAATCTGATAGCTAGACAGTGTCTTTGACTGATTGAACTCTGAATTATAAAATAGAGAAGCTTCTACTCCACGTTGATTCACGCGGCCCGCATTGGCATACAAGGTAAACTCCTCCTCATTTCCTGTAGCAGGAAAAATCAATGTTTGCGTGTAAGGGAGAATGGCGTCGGTCAATTGAAACTCGTAGGCCGAAACATCGAAGCTCACCTTTCTAAAAAGTACTGTCTTGACGCCCGCCTCGTAGTTCACCCCATGCTCAGGACGGAGGCCAATACTTTCTGCAAAGCCCGTCAATGAACCGAATTGTTGAATTTCGATTTGCTCGAAAATGGTTGGATTTGAATTTCCATAGCTCACAGAACCATGCATCGAAAACTGATTGAATGGTGTGTATGAAATCCCCACACGAGGCAATAGTTCTGCATTCCATGTCGCAGTGCTATCCACTCTTAAATCGTTGAGACCAGTGGCTGCGATCGTGTGATTCATTTTATTAATGCTTGCGCCAACATTCAGCAACCAAGTCTTTTTCCATTTCAAATCGGCAGAAACAAAGCCCATCAAGCTGAGGTAATCGACATCATATTTATACTTGAAAACACCAGGCTTTCCGCCATCATTGGTCCACTCTGTCGCTTCAAAGCGCTCTTGTTGGACTTCACCTCCGAAATTGACATTGTAAGAAATATTTGCTCCCCATCGATCGGCAAACTTCCAATCGGTGCGACCACCGGTGCCGAAAGATTGTTCGTCTTTGAAGCCATTTCTACTATAAGCCGCGGCGGTACCATACGGATTATATTTCTGCGAATATGTGCTGTATATGGATGTAATATTCGAGAGTTTGTTATTCAACTTCCATTCTTGTGAAATACCACCAAACAAACGCTCGCGATAAAGCGATGCATTGTTGGCAATAGAATACAAATTAGCTTGAGTAGGATCTTGCTCTACTTGTGCAGCCGTGAGTCCACCCGGCAATGCCAATTGACCGTCAAAGTATGTTGCATAAGCAAAGTACTTCAACCGATCGTTCATTCGGTATGCTCCCGTGTAGGTCAGATTATTTTTTCGGTTAAACTCTTGTTTGCGATATCCGCCATTTTCCTGAAAAACGTATGATATGCGGTGATTCCACTTTTGTTTATTGAACGCAATGGCAGACTGAAAGCGGCGCAGGCCGAATGCGCCAATCATGTAGGACGTCTCAGAATGAAGCGGTAACGCACTCACATAAAGGCGAGGATTTACAAGCAGAGCACCGCCAGTGCCGCTACCATACACGCTGCCAATCGGACCCTTGATCACCTCCATGGTATTCACATCAAAGGCATCGATTATTTCAAGTGGAGCGGTGCCGTCGGGAGAAGACAGCGGAATGCCTTTCATGTAAAGTTTGACATTGCGTACAGCAAATGGATTACGCAAAAAACTACCGCGAATATTGATGCGCTGACTCCCGCCATAGCCGCGACTTTCAAGCGTAACCCCGGCAACAGTATTGAGTGCAGCTTGAAGGGACGTTTGATCATTGGCCTTCCATTGATTTCGATTCACGAGCGCAATAGCCCCGGGAGTGGAAATCAATCGAGCATCATTTCTAAACCCTTCCACTTTCAATTCGCTCAAGCTGCCGTTTGATATGGAATCAGGCATGTAAAGAAGAATCACATCCTTTTGAGCAAAAGATGTGCTTGATAATAGGAGATAAAAAAAACAGCAAAGCGTAAGGTGCTTTGCTGTTTTAGTAGATATATAAAATGACATTATTCTACAATGAATGTTTTGGTAACAGTACCTTTATCAGAAGTTGCTTTAACGAAATACTGTCCTGCTGCTAGCTCGGATACATTAAGCGTTTCACGTGTGCTACGCACGGTACGCTCTTCCACTTTCTGACCACCGAAAGAGTAAACAGTGAAAGTAGTTCCGATGAAAGAATCACTAAACTCAAGCGTGGTCTGATCGTTTGCTGGGTTTGGATAAACACTTAATGTCTGATCCACCTTTGCCACTTCATTGACTCCTACATAAGCCATGTTTCTGAATTCCTTAATAATGTTTGGACCAGAACCTGGGTATTGTGATCCGTTGAATGCAACGTACACAGCACCATTGTTTGGATTCACACAAATGTCGCGCACTCTTCTGTTGAAAGAAGCGAAGAAAGTATCCTCTGATTCAACAGCCATTCCGTCTGCGCTCATGTGAAGAACAGATAAACGCTCATACTGCGCACCCAATCCACCAAGCACTGCCATTAGAATAGAGTTTTGCCATTCAGGAATTGCAGGGTGATTGTAATACTCGATACCATTCACAGCAACGCATGGCGACCATTCTTTCAAAGGCTCCACCACATCATTGTTTGCGCAATAGGTCTGTTCGTTTGCTGTATTACACATACCTTGAACCGTAGGCCAACCGTAGTTTCTGTTTGCATAGATGATGTTCAACTCATCGCTGTTGGTCTGACCGTGCTCAGATTCATAGATGATTCCATTCGGACCATTCGCAAGGCCTTGGCCATTGCGGTGACCGAAACTATACACATAGCTATCTGGATTTGGATTATCTGAAGGAATAGATCCATCAAGGTTGATACGAAGGATTTTTCCATTCAATGATGTAAGGTTTTGGCTACTTGTTCCACCATCGCCTGTGTCACCTGTAGACATCAAGATTTTTTGATCCGCTGTGATCAAAAGTCTAGAACCATTGTGGATCCAATATCCTGGGATATTATCGATAAGATATTCCTCGTTTACAAGAGCAGTTCCGTTCCAATCAAAAGAAGAAAGGCGCTCTTTCACTGTTTGATTTCCTTGCATGTAATTGTACACGATAAACACTTTTGGAGTGTTTGCGAAATCAGGATGCAAAGCCATTCCCAGCATTCCTGGCTCACCTGATCCATCCTCTGGAACTACAGTTGATTTATCAAGAATAGTGGTATAGTTTCCCGTAGCTGGATTGATACGCAATACCAAACCTGGACGAGTAGTTGCCCAAATGTGATCATCTGGACCCCAAAGGATTTCCCATGGAAGCACTAAGCCTGTGACAACATCGGATTCTGTAAGCGTTGTGTTGCCTACTTCCCATGTTGGTTGACTATTCGCATTTTGCGAACAAGAGAGAAGGCCAATTGAAAAGGCAAAAAGTAAAATACGTTTCATTAATCTGAATTTGGGGTTGAAGTAACTCATTTTTTCCTAAAACATCGCTATCTAAGCTATTCTATTTCAGCTTCAATAGTTATGACTCTTGGTTTTTCACCAGCGATATATACCACTACAAATTTAATTTCCCTTCCTCTTCCTCCAAAAGGATTGAATCCTACATCCATCACTGCGCTCTCTCCTGGAGGGATTGTCATGGTGCTCATCACAGGCTCCGTACAGCCACAACTGGCCACTACACTATCAATAGTCACTGTGTGATCGGTAATATTTTTCAAAACAAAATCATGATGAACCACTCCAAATTTTCCAATCTTTCCAAAATTGAAATACTCTTCATCCAGTCCGATAGACGTGCTATCTGCTTTTTCTTTGGGGATGATCACCGCTTTTTGGATTTCTATCTTTCTTTCTAAGCGGGCACCGCGACTATAGATGGAGGCTTTTGTATTTCCTAAATCATCACTCACTTCCTTGGCACTCTGATCCTCGCCGAATGGCAATGGTTCGAAGGTCAGCTTCGCTCCATTCAAGGCCGTGCCATCGAGATAAGGAACAAATGAACTGTCATTCACAAACTTCATATCATTCACCAATGAGGCGATGCGTCGTTGTGTGAGGCGTTTGTTGTAATCACTTTTGGCACGAGGACTCGCAAAGCCTCTGACCTGAATATTTACACTATTCCCTTTTTCGAGTTCGGCCATCAGCAATTGACGAAACAGACGCAAATCACTATAGCCTTTCTTTACTTTCAAATCAAAGAAATCATTGAGTTCTGATATCGCATCTTCTTGCGCTTCTTGTTTGAGACCTGCGGTCACAGCATCGCTGTACTCCTTTAAACGATCAATATAGCTTGCGTAGGACTCGTAATAATTAATCGTTGTCGTCGTATCCAAGGACCTCGGATTCGGTTCATCATTATGGAAGTACAAGGTCACCGGAAGCACGGCATTCAATTCCTCCAAAGTCGCTATGACTTCCTCTTTCCCCGGCTCCGAGGATTTCGCTTTTTCTGATTTTTTTCTCAAGTAAAAAATATCATTACAACAAGTAGCACCTTGATATTCCATGGGGCGATTGGATGATAAAAAGGCTAGCGTGTCATTTATCTCTTTATAATAAACATCATTGTATGAGCTATTCAAAGGCTTACCCAAATTGGTTGGAAATCCCCATGAACCGGGCGTTCCCTTGATGGAAAAAATATCGGTGCCACCGAAGCCTTTGTGCCAATCTGAAGAAAAATACAATTGATCATTTCTGTAAAATGGCGTTAGTTCATCATCGACGGTATTGATAATGTCTCCAGCATTTTCAGGATTGATGAAGGTTCCATTCGAACTGCGCGCATACCATATATCCATCTTGCCCTTTCCTCCAGGGCGATTAGACACAAAGAACAAATACTCTGTTCCGTCAATGACCCCAACCGACGGCATGGTAGATGTGAAACCTTCTTCGTCGATGGTTCTCAAAAGCTCAGCCTCTTCGAAATTGCGACCGGGAGATTTTGTCTTAAAAATTTGACAAAGCCCATTTTCACACTTCGTAAAATAAGCGTATCCCGTAGTGTCAAAACAAACATTGGCCACACTCCCCGATTCGATTTGATAAAGCGTTTGGATATCTATAACTACGCTATCCGCCCAAGTCCCAGACTGTATTTCCCAAAGATTATTGTCATGATTGAAATGAGAAAAGAGCAAAGATTTTTCCTTTTCAAAATTAAAATTCTCACTTTGATTATTCGGATCCGAATACTTGATACGACCGAATGAATGTTCGGTTTTTTTTTCCTTATAAGAAATAGCCCATGTACACGATTCAATTTCATTGAGCGACTTTTGGTAGAAGTACCCCTTTTTGATCTTGGTGTTTTTCTTTGTGTATTTTTTGAAGAGCAAGAGCGCTCCATCCAGGTCGCCCGTCATCTTTTTGAGTGTAGCCATCCAGAAAACACTCTCTGGAAACAATTTACCTTCATCGCGATCATAGGCCAATTGATAGAGGCGAATCGCTTCGGGATATTCCTTCATCATACGAGTAGCTTCGGCCAATTTTACAATATGATCGAAGACCGTGCTGTCCTTATCATAAGCCTGTCGAAAGAATGCATAAGCCTCTTCGAACTGCCCTGCTGCATAGCTTTCATCTCCTTTCTCGATCAGTGCGGCAGGGGTTTGTGCGTGCGAAAGCAACGTGCAGAAGCACCCCATAAGAGTAACAAACCATGCCTTATTTATATACTGACCAAATTTCATCAAGCTATAAAGAAAGTAAAAAGCGGTGGAAGGTACTACCTTCGTGCTGAAATTTTGCTTGATAAATATGAAAATTGGAATCATCGGTGCCGGAGCAATGGGTACTGGAATCGCACAAGTAGCAGCCACTTCGAAAGAGACTGTGATCATTTTTGACACACAAGCTGCAGCATTAGAGAAATCTTCTCTACACCTCAAATCCACATTCAAAAAACTCGTCGAGAAAGGAAAATGGACGGCAGAGCAAGCCACGGAAGTGCGTTCACGCATTTCTATTGCACAAGAAATGACAGCCCTCGCCGATTGCGATTTGATTATTGAAGCAGTGGTTGAGAAAATGGAGATTAAAAAATCGATCTTCAAATCCTTGGATGAAATGTGCAAGCCAACTGCTATTCTAGCTTCCAATACTTCATCATTGAGCATTACCGCTATTGCTTCTGCATGCAGCAAGCCTGAGCGCGTAATGGGTATCCACTTTTTCAATCCCGCACCTTTGATGCCATTGGTGGAGATCATTCCAGCGCTTCAATCAGATGAGGCCTTGATTCAACATGCTTATCATCTCATCAAGTCATGGGGCAAGGTTCCGGTGATTGCCAAGGACACTCCAGGTTTTATTGTCAATCGTGTGGCACGACCATTCTATGGTGAAGCGCTTCGCATCTTTGAGGAAGGGATTGCCGATATGGCAACCATCGACCAAGCAATGCGCGAGGGTGGCTTTAAAATGGGACCGTTTGAATTGATGGACCTCATTGGTAATGATGTCAATTATGCTGTTACTGAAAGTGTATTTGAAGCGTTTTATTACGATCCTCGTTTCAAACCATCATTGACTCAAAAGAAAAATGTAGAAGCAGGATGGCTGGGAAGAAAGACGGGCCGCGGCTACTATAGCTATAAGGAAGGTGCCGTAATGCCTACCCCTTCTGACGATGCCGAGCTGAAGCAAAATGTATTTCAACGAATATTAGTGATGCTTATTAATGAGGCGTACGATGCACTTTATCTAAAAGTAGCCACCGCAGAAGATCTCGATCTAGCGATGACCAAAGGAGTAAACTATCCGAAAGGCCTTATTCAATGGAGCGAAGAAATTGGCACAGAGCACTGCAGAGCCTTACTGGATAGCCTTTATGAATATTATCATGAGGACAGATATCGCTGCAGTCCGGCGCTTCGAAATGAGGGATAGGCTCAGAAAAAAAATAGGTTGATTTTTTTTTAGTTTGAATGAACCTATTATATTTGGCATACTACTACCTTATTAAACCAAAAAAGACTGTCTATGAGTGAAGGCAATTTTTACAGAGATGATGTTTTTTCATGCTCAGTAAGAGCGGGAAAACGCACTTATTTCTTCGATGTAAAATCAACGCGTGGAAACGATTTGTTTATGACCATTACCGAGAGCAAGCGCTCTGGTGTAGATAACAATGGTAATTTCAGCTTCGAGAAACACAAAATTTTCCTCTACAAAGAAGATTTCGAAAAATTTATGGGCGGTCTGCAAGAATCGTTTGATCATATCAAACAACTTCAAGAATCTGGTAACTACCGTCCTGCTGAGTCTGATCGCAGACCATACCAGCGTGAAGAAGAAGAAGGTGCTGAAGCGAGCCAAACGCACGAAGCCCCTTCATCTACTACAGATGTAAATTTTGATGATTTATAAATAACAATCAACGACATTATTGATCAGAAGCCATAGCCAGGCCTATTCAATAATGCCTAATGCATTTTACTAGGGGCTGTCTCCTTTACGAGACGGTCCCTTTTTATTTTTAATTATGAGCAAAGGAACATTATACCTTATTCCCAATAGCCTTGGGGGAAACGTGCAGCAAGTAACTGGACCTCTTACCAAAGAAGTCGTCCAAACCATCGATCATTATATCATCGAAGAAATAAGAAGTGCACGTCGATTTTTGAGAGCCATTGGGTATGAAAAAGACTTCGAAGAAGTTTCGTTTCAATTGCTTAATGAGCATACCAAAGACCAAGACTTCAAAGCATTCCTTCAACCTGCGTTGGCAGGCAAAAACATGGGAGTGATTAGCGAAGCCGGGGTGCCATGTGTGGCAGACCCCGGTGCTAGTGTTGTACGTGCAGCCCACGCCCTAGGAATACGTGTAGTACCACTTGTAGGTGCGAGCTCTATTTTATTGACGCTTATTGCTTCTGGTCTAAATGGACAAAGTTTTGCTTTCAACGGCTATCTACCAAAAGAGCGTGGAGAACGCGTGAGAAAACTAAAAACACTGGAAGCACAAGCTTTGAAATTCGGTCAAACTCAACTATTCATGGATGCCCCCTATCGCAATGATCAGGTGATGGAAGACATGGTGAAAAACTTAGGTCCTCAAACCATGATCTGCGTAGCATCAGATATCACACTAGATGGCGAGCGCATCACTACTATGAGCGCCGCAGATTGGTCCAAACACGTCCCTAAACTTCACAAACGCCTCGTGATGTTCGCGATTGGGCAGTAACCATTCAGAGACAAATGACAAATGACAAGAGACAAATGACAAATGACAAATGACAAGAGACAAATTATCTCGGCGAAGCCGAACTAAGAACTAAGAACTAAGAACTAAGAACCATGAACCACAAACTTCAACGTTTGTCCGTCTTCTAGTTTTACGATATAGTGCCCAGCAGCGTAATTGGAAACGTTGATGGTTTCGATGGCGTCTTGAGACTTGTCGGTGTAAATCAACTGTCCTACTCCATTATAGATTTGATAAGAGCCTTTCACATTGCTGATTTGAATGTTGTTCGTAGCTATCGTTGGCCAAAGTACCGCTTTGTTATTGCTATTTAATTCATTTGTAGATTCCACTACATCTGCACCGCCAAACTGATATACTGTTCCAGTTGGTGGTTCAAAATTCAAAAGTTCATTTTGAGAAAACTCAAAATCACCACTTGGATGACTCACCAAAGTTGGATTTGTTGGATCTCCAGCAAGTGTCCAAAGTGATGTCCATGAAATACCAAACAAATTCGCATCACGAACGATAGCAATTAATGGTCTGCCGAAGTCGTGCACAAGAGTAGGTTCTTTAATGGTGTTTGGGCCATAACGATATTCAACTACGTTCGTTCCCTCGTATAACCACATTTGAAAATTCGTGGTATTATTGAAAGTATTATTGGCATCTTGCTCGTAGTAAAAACTAACATTTGGCCATTGGATTTTAAAGATTCTTGCGCCCGGCTCCCCTTCTGTTAGATAAGTTATTGGGCTTACTAATTCTGTTGAAGACGCATTGATAATATCAGAAGCATAAGGCAACATGCCTTGAACACTGCTTCCGATGCCGGACATCAGTTGGCCACCTGCACCTACAAACTCAAGGGTGCTAAATGTTTCACCGAAAAGCGTAAAATCAAATCCAATGGGAATATTGAGTTCAGGGTCATCCCACAAGTCGGTTCCGGTAGCAGAAGTTCCGCCCTCTAGTTCAACATACGGTTCATTAAAAGTGGTAAACGTCCCCGGAAATTCCTGCGCTGACGCCAAGAATGATAAGCAAATCGCTGTAAGTGTAAATGTAAGTTTCATGTGTGTTTAATTTAATTGCAATTTACAGACGCTTTTCCAACTAAAAAAGTTACAGTCTGTAAATGACAAATAAGCTCGGCTTCGCCGAGACTAAGAACCAAGAACTGTGAACCCAATCATTCGAATCACCTCCGCGATACCTTTGTGAAAAGCGCCTTCAGATAATTTCGTTTGTAATTCATAGATTTCTAAATCTCGCAGAGATTGGAAATCTGATTTTAATTCATCCACGGAATAGAGCATTTCGTGCACTTGTGGTCCGCCTGATTTATTTCCCAATTGAGATTTATTAAATCCTTCTAGAATAATTATTCCTCCGGGCTTCAATGCTTTTAAAACTTTTGAATGATACAATTCTCTTTTACCGACAGGTGGATGAGCGTAAATCAATGCAATCACATCATACGTTTCGGGAGTGGGTTCCCATGTATCAAAATCCTGAATTTGATAATTGATATAGACAGCCTTCAATTCAGCAAGAGCTAAAGCTTTTTGTCTGCCTGCTTCGCTGTAATCAAAAGCGTCTACTTCAAAACCTAATTGTGCTGCATAGACTGCGTTTCTTCCTTCACCTTCCGCAGGGAAAAGTATTTTTCCGGGCTTAATTCCCGCTAAAACTTCTTTTAAATATTCATTTGGCGCTGTACCATAAACGTACTCCTGCATACCAAAGCGTTCGTTCCAAAATTCTTTCATCTTGCGAAGCTAATTCATTACACGCGATAGGGTGTGCGACTTATATCACTGTATCACATTAAATCTACTACTTTTAGCGCATGAAAAAATCTTTACTTGCATTCTCTCTCCTCATAAGTTCATACTCGTACGCTCAATTCCCTTGTATTGATGGCCTTGCAGCGGGTATCTACCCTTGTGATCACGTTGAACTAGCAAAATTCATGGCCCTCAATGAAGTGGGCGTCGACGGGAATACTAATGATGTATGGGGTTGGGTGAGCCCTAATACTGGTAAAGAATATGCGCTGCTCGGAGGAAACAACGGAACAGCTTTCATCGATGTATCAGATCCTGGAACCCCTGTTTACCTCGGCCTATTGCCTACTCACACTATCGCAAGCTTGTGGAGAGATATTGAATCGCTTGGTAATTATTGCTATATCGGCAGTGAAGCGCCTGGACATGGTCTTCAAATTTTCGATTTATTGCAATTAGATGATGTGACCAACCCTCCTGTGCTCTTTGAAGAAACAGCACACTATGACGGATTTGGAAACTCACACACGATCAATATCGATCCTGTTTCTGGTTATTTATATGCAATGGGTACCAACACTTTCAGCGGTGGTCTTCATATCGTTGATATCAATGACCCACTCAATCCGACCATTGCAGGTGGCTTTAGTCAAGATGGATATACACACGATGGTTATGCTATTTCTTATAATGGTCCTGATGAAGATTGGATCGGAAAAGAAGTAGTTGTTGGATGCAACGCAGATGCGCTTACGTTCATTGATGTGAATGATAAATCAGATTGCCAAATGATCAGCACGCTCGACTATCCAGAACTTGGATATGTTCACCAAGGCTGGTTCACAAAAGACTTCAAATACTTCTTGCTCGATGATGAATTAGATGAACAAGATTTCACTGTAAATACAAGAACGCATATCTTCGATGTGCAAGATCTTGACAACCCTGTTTACATGGGCTACTATCAAGGAGAAAGTACATCGATTGACCACAATCTGTATATCAAAGATCAATTCGTATTTGAAAGTAACTATCGCTCCGGTGTTCGCATCCTCGATGCTAGCCGCACTTCACAAAGCATTTTAAACGAGATTGGCTATTTCGATTTATTTCCTAATAACGACTTTGCTCTTTTCAGTGGTACATGGAGTAATTACCCATTTTTACCGAGTGGAATTGTACTTGCCACTTCCATGTACGACGGTTTCTTTATTTTAAAACCACATCTTGTAGACCTTCCAGCAATTGTTCCCGTGCAATGCGACACACAAGTCAATGGATTTCAAATTACCATCAATGCGGACTTGCAATTCCCATTGACGATCAGTGCTACAGATGTTCCTGAAGAATGGACCGCATCAGGACCAGTTATCAACGGACCGGGTACATACGACATCGTGTTAAGTGGTGGATGGGACGTTATAAATAATGCAACGCTTGTTTTATCAACCAACTTTGGAAGCACATACGAATTCCAATTCTCTACTGATTTGTGTGAAAACACTGTCAATGAATTGGCCGAAAACAACTCACTTATTGTATTCCCAAACCCAGCGAATGAGCGTGTGTTTATTGATTCGAAAATGCTTGGTGGACAGATCGAAATATTTGACATGACAGGTAGAATGGTTGATTCTACTCGTATTTCAAATGCGCGCACTGAAATAAACACTACAAAATATCCTCAAGGACTTTATATCATTAAGGCAAATAATCAATCGGTTTTATTCGAAAAATTGTAAAGGAAGTTTTTATTCGATTCGGTAGGGTAAGCTAATTTTTATTTATATTTGGTTGAGCCTTAGGGCGTTTGAAACCAAAAAATCTTAGCCTCACCTATGAAGAAAAGTTCTCTACTTCTTTTCGTCATTGCTATTGTTGTAGGTATTGTCGCTTGTAAAAAAGACGATGAAGAAACGCCTATAACCCCTATCCCAGAAACACCATCAACGGGTGTAAGTTTTGATTTATCGCTTGTCCCCTATCCTACACTAGCGGATTACAGATTCTATGTGGGCACTATGTCCAACCTCCAGCCTAATGAGGATGTCCTTCCCTATGATGTGATCACTCCTCTCTTTTCTGATTATGCAAAAAAGAAGAGATTTATTTGGATGCCTGAAGGTACCAAGGCAACGTACAATAGCGATCATACTGTGCTGGAATTTCCAGAAGGTACTGTGATGATTAAAAACTTCTACTACGATCACGTTCAGCCGTCGGATACCCGCAAGATTATTGAAACGCGTCTCATCTATAAGAAAAATGGTGAATGGAAATTCGCTGACTACATCTGGAATGATGAACAAACAGAGGCGACTTATAGCCTGACTGGTTCTATCAAGGAAATCGAGTGGGTTGATGAAAACGGAAATCCAAAGTCTGTAGACTACCGCATCCCAAGCGAAGTGGAATGTTTTACTTGTCACAAGTCAAACAATATTTCTACTCCTATCGGGCCAAAACCACAGAACCTCAATAAGAATTTAACCTATGCAGATGGTTCAATGAATCAGCTTTCAAAATGGATTCAAGTGGGCTATCTGGAAAATAATCTTCCAGGTACCATCAATACGGTTGTTGATTGGACAGATGAAACACAATCGCTGGAGAATAGAGTGCGCGCTTATGTCGATATGAATTGCGCACATTGCCATCGTGAAGGAAGCCACTGCGATTATCGTCCTCTGCGACTTGCATATAATGAGACAATCAATCCAACCAATCTGGGCGTTTGTGTTGACCCACAAGAAGAAGTCAACTCAGCACTCACACACATCATCGCACGCGGTAACGTGAATCGATCTGTGATGTCTTATCGCCTGAATACTACAGAGCCACAATTCAGAATGCCGCTTCTTGGTCGAAGCTTAGTTCATGAAGAAGCGGTGCAACTTTTAAATGAATACATTAGTTCTTTATCACCTGCATGTCCATAAAAACCAACTTCACACTATGAAAAAAATCTACTCACTATTCATGCTCTCCCTTTGCTCTATCGGAGCGATGGCACAGCTTACTTGTGCTGAAGCACAAGTGGTAACACTAGGAGCAACCGCGGTTCCTGGAATTACAGGCACTCAGCTACCATCTACTTTTTGTGTTGGTGCAATTGGGGGTACCGATGCTGCAATGTGGTATTCATTTACCCCTGAAACTGACATGGGAATTACAGTTAGTTCTGCGGTAAGTGCTATTGACACCCGTATGCACATTTATACAGGAATTTGTGAAAACCTACAATGCGTGGGTGGTGATGATGATTCCGGTCCTGGGTATTCATCTATTGCTTCTATCAATGTGACTGCTGGTACAGAGTACTTCATTGTATGGGACAACTACTGGACAGGAAACGCTTTCACTTTTAATATTACAGAATCTGTATTTGTAGAGCAATTGGTGAATTTCACTTCTATCAATGGAGGCACCAGCGCAATGGCAGTTCTTGATATGAACGGTGATTACTTAGATGATCTTGTAGGTACATCTGGAGATAATTTGAATATTGGATATCAGCAAACAGATGGTACTTTCTCAAATACAACTGCACCCATTTCTGGCGGCGTTCAGCATAGCCCATCGTGGAGCATCTGTGGTGGTGATTTGGATGGCAATGGTCGCAATGATTTATTATTTGCAGGCGGCGGCGGTGCTAGCTTTATTTGGGCAAATGCTGATGGCAGTGCATATAATGAAACAAGCGATAACAATTATATCTTCTGTCAGCGCTCGAATCTTGTGGACATCAATATGGATGGACAGTTAGATGCTTTCGTTTGTCACGATATCGCTCCGAATGTATGGTACATCAATGATGGAACGCAATTGTTCGAACACAACCAAGGAGGCTTAGGTGATACTCCTGATGGAGGAAACTATGGTTCAGTTTGGATCGACTATGACAACGACTGCGACATGGATATGTTTATCGCTAAATGCCGTGGTGGACAAGGTCCTGCAAATATCAATCAAATGCACCGCAACAATGGTGATGGAACATTCACAGAAGTTGGAGCAGAAATCGGATTGGCTGATAACGTACAAACATGGTCATCAGCTTGGGCTGATTTTGATAACGATGGTGATATGGATGTAGTAGTTGGAGCCAGCTCATCTATTAACGGTAATCACAAGGTAATGCGCAACAATGGCGATGGAACATTCACAGATATCACTACTGGATCAGGTTTTGACACTTTCCCTAGCAATGGTATCGAATGGGCACCTGCGGATTTTAATAACGATGGTCTTGTAGACGTGATTGGAGCAGGAAATACAATCATGGTTAATCTTGGTGATTTTACATTTGGTCAAAATGCCGTAACATTCGGAGTGGGCCCAATGGGTGATTTGAACAACGATGGATTCTTAGATGTAGTTGCTGGAAGCACTATTCACCTTGGAGTTCCTAACGAGAATAATTTTCTAGTGATCAATACCATCGGAACAGAAAGCAACAAGAATGGAATCGGCGCGCGTGTTACTGTGGAGTCACCTAGCTTCACTCAAATTCGCGATGTAAGAAGCGGCGAAGGTTTCAGATACATGAGCACTTTGAATACTCACTTCGGACTAGGAACTGATGAGACGATTACCAAAGTGACAGTATGTTGGCCATCTGGAATCACAGATGAAATTTTGAATCCAAACATCAACGAAACATTGGTGATTACAGAAGGAGAAAATGTTTCAAATGTGACTGAAAACACAGTTGCAGAATTGAACATTTATCCAAACCCAGCTACAGATCGCTTGACCATTGCAGGAAACGAATGGAATAAGGCGAATGTAATTGTTACAGATTTATCGGGCAAAACGGTTTTAAACACAACATTAATCCAGAATGAATTGAATATTGCAGCACTAGAAAGTGGCTTTTATATCATTCGTTTGGAATTAAACGGAAATCACTCCGAGCAGAAGTTTGTTAAGAAATAAGCTCTGCTTGATTAAGGAAAAAAAACGCTCCCGATGGGAGCGTTTTTTTTTATAATTCAATTTGATCTGTGCGATGAACGATTTCTCTTACAACCTCATCTAGCTTTTGGGCTTCTTCAAGCATTCCCGCTAAATATTGTTCTCTTTCATCATCGCTAATTTGTAATTTATAATCGCGCATTTGTTCAATTAATCCCATCATTGTAGACAATGGACCTCGCAACTCATGCGACTCCTTCCATGCAATATCTCGAAGCAATTTATTTTGCTTCATTAATTTTAACTCATACCTTTTTCGCTTATCAATATTCCTCAAGGAAACTGCAACGCCGATGAGCCCAAAATGCTCATCAAAAACAGGATAATAGACATAACTCAACCACAGTTCGACATCTTTGATTCGGTACAACGCCTCTCCTTTTACTACTTGCTCATCTAAGCATTTTGCAAAAGATTCAAAGAATAACTCCCTTTGATCAGCCACGACAAAATCCAAAATATGTCGATTATCAGATAGTTCTTTTCCAAAGTACTCTCTAATCATATAAGCTGCGACGCGGTTAAACTCTAGAATCTTGTAATTCCGGTCTACCAAAAAATACATATCGAAAGTACTATTGAGAATACTTCTCAGACGACTCTTAACATCCCCTAAAATTATTCTGTTGGAGGTTTCATCTGTGATATCATTCCCAAGACCTAGGACAGCTTGTGGCGCTCCATTTTCATCTGTGATCAATGAAAATTGCCAACGTGTCCAGTAAAAAACACCGTTCCCATCCAGCGGTTTGCGAAGATTTACCTCAATCATTTTACCAGGGTGGGCAATGCATTCATGAGCAGCCATTGTGCACAACTCAAAATCATCGGGAAAAATCGTATCCTGGATGGCAGTTCCGAGGAACTCACTTTTTAAAAAAGCAAAACGCGTTTTAAATAAATCATTGACATAAGAGTAATTTCCATTCATGTCAACTGCTACAACATAGAAGGAGGGAGAATGCTGCAGCCAGTAAGGGAGATTCATAGGCGTGATTTCAGGTATAGTTATAACGAATATAAGCTATGCACGCCTATTAAAAACTGACAAATGTCATGAGCTACCGTTTCTTGGCCTTGATGTAGCTCTGAATCGCTTTTACATATTCTTCAAAAGCCTTTATGCCTTCTTTTGTGATGCTGCAGGTAGTCAATGGATAATTATCCTTGAATGACTTTTCTACTTCAATATACCCTGCCTCCTTGAGTTTTTGAATCTGAACACTCAAATTTCCTGCGGAGGCTCCGGTTTTCTCTTTGATATAGCCAAATTCTGCCTTTTCAAGCCCTATTAGCAAACTCATCACCGCAAGTCGGAGCTCTGAGTTCAAGAGTGGATTTAATGGTTTAAACATGCGTTTTTGACTTTTTCCATAATATCATACCCGGGATGATGTAGCCTATTAGTATGCATCCTGCATTTACGAGCAGGACTAGCTCGGTATTGATAAATGAACAAACCACTCCTCCAATCCAAAAAACAATCGCACCAATGATTAACGGATTAAAACGATATATGACGCCTGATATGAATGTTGCTAATCCAACAATCGCAAGAATTACAGGCACCGGATTCATGTGCGCGGATACACAAATGAAAATAGTGCTACCCAATGTGACCCCAAATCCCAACCAAACACGTGTGTAAATTCGATCCAATGCATTCACAACTTGTTGCTTTTTACTCTGCTTCCATCCATAAAACAATGCAATCGGCACACCCAAAACTGGCATCAACATCCATACGATGTTACTATCATTTCCAAATCCATTTTGAATTAATAAGAACTGCGAAAGACTAGCTAGCATCACTAAAACACCCCATAATAAAAAGTGAAACCCGTCTTCTGAAATTCTATTCTGTGCTTGTGCGATCATTCCTTGAATGATCTCCAAACTTCTTTCTTGTGTGATTTCGTTATCTGACATAGTAGTTCGATTTTGATTTATTCGACAAACATAAAGTAGTTTATACTATAAACCAAATATATATCATAATTATTTAAAAATGAATACGATAATTATAACCTACCTTTAGAGGAACCACAAAACGATACTATTGAAAATATACATCAAGTATATGGTCAGCCTACGCTGCAAACTCATTGTAAAACATGAGTTAAATAAATTAAAGATTCGATACACTACTCTTGAACTAGGCCTAGTGGAGATCGATGAAGCCACACCATTTTGCTCGCTTCAAACCTTACGAAAGGAACTTCTCATCTCTGGATTAGAAGTACTGGACGACAAGAAAGCCATTCTAATTGAGAAAATAAAAACAGTCATTATTGAAATGATACATTACTCCGATGTACTCCCTAAAGAGAACTATTCGGAGTATATATCTAAAAAACTAGATTACGACTACACCTATCTCGCCAACACTTTCAGTGAGGTAAAAGGAATTACCATTCAACAATTCATTATTCTCAATAAAATAGAACGTGTAAAGGAATTACTCCTCTATCACGAACTCTCACTTACCGAGATTTCTTATCAACTACACTACAGCAGTGTGGCCCATCTTTCAAATCAATTCAAAAAAAATCACAGGCCTCAGTCCCCTCCTACTTTATTAAGCTTCAGAAGAAGAGAAATGAGAATTTAGAGAACCTGTAATACCAAAGACTTATGTAACTATCGCGCTGACATATGTAACATGTAGGTATCAAAAGAGCAGCACCTTTACAGGGACAGTCAGATTTAATTACCTAAACAAAATTTACAATGGAAAAAAACAGCAGTAAAAACCAGGAGATTCCTTTAAGATCTCCTCGAACTGGGAAACCCAGGCTAAAAAAACTTAAAGCAAAATATTCTTCCTTAACTGATGCGGATTTGAAATTCGTAGCTGGAAAAGAGAATGAACTTTTGAACCGCATCGGTGTGCGTCTCAATAAGAAAACGTGAAGAAGTCATTGAAATCCTGAATAAGGGCACTTCTGACGCGAAGTAACACATCTTGTAAGGTTAGCAATAAAAAAAGACTGGACATGTCCAGTCTTTTTTATTTGTAGTAATGAGTAAAAACTAAATCATATCCTCATACCCACTCTTTATAATCGTACTGATCATTTTAAATCGAACATTAGCCTTAATGATATTCCTTGCATCAGCAGGAATTATTATCGACTCTCCAACTTTCAATTTATTACTTACACCATTAATCACAATCTCTGCTTCACCATCAATGATCTGTATAAAGGTATCAAAGGGTGAGGTCTTCTCGGTTAATGCCTCCCCAGAATCAAAAGATACCGCAGATACATTCCCCGTTGTTTTTCGAATGATGGTCTTGATCACCACAGAATTTGGCACATACTCCCAATATTTCAACGATGATAAAAAATCTTTGCCTTGTCGAATTCTTTGTTTTCCATTATTTGATTACGTTAAAATGAGTTTTTAAAAAAGGCAGGTTCGATAACCTGCCCTCTTTTTCGCTGTTTACAGCATCTACTTAAATAAAACCGGACACTATTCCGTAGGCTAGATAACCCAATATTTAAGAACCACTAATACAGTCTATACCCTACGGTAAGTTGTCCCCAGGTGTTCTTATAACGTGGTGTACTAGAATTACCATCACCATCATTTTTTTAGCAGGTCTGCACCCACTCTTGCTCCTACCACCAAGTGTTGAACGTTGATATCCAACCCTCCCACTAAACATAAAGTGTTATTTCGAATATTGTCCATTCTCAAAATCCTGTTCCTGCTCAATAGTTGTTATCCCATTCTTAAACTCATCTTTTTTGATTCACCAAGAATGAAAACTGAGGACCAGCCACAATGCTAACAAACTCAATTGGTTTGATAGAAACAAATAATGGAATGTCAACATAATTACTTGTTCTTTTTTACTTCATAGGGCAAACCTAGTAATCTACCCTTTCCAGTAAAGCCACGCTGGCTGTATAAAATCTCTGGTTGCACTCCTATAAACTCTCCGATTGGGATCGTTAAGAAACAATCCTCCTGCAAAAACCGATCTTCGAGTCTGCAGTAAATTCTTCTCCGTCTGTGTCATATACATTGCTGTAATTTGCCCCAGCCTTTAAACCAAAGAACATATTTGCCGATCCCGATCCAGTATCATCCTGTGCCAAAGCACTGCCTGTTATCAAGACAAATGATACTATTATAATACTTACATATTTCATTAGATACTCCTTATTTCTTTTCGTTTTCAGATGTAAACAAATTCTTGAAGGCAAGTCCTAATTCGTCCATATCATTGCTAAACTCAGCTTTGAACATGTCCCATTTTTCTTTGCTTTCTACTTTGTAATCATCCATGCGCTTCTTCATATCTGTATTGCGCGATTCCAATTCCTTGATCTTCGCTTCATACTTGTATTTTTCATCCGCCTTTTCGTTTTTAATGCGTTCATTAAATTCTGCAATGCTTTTCTCGTTCTGTGCGATCATCACTGCTGTTTGTTTTCTGTATTCAGCCACTTCTTCTAGGTAATTTGTTTTTGCTACTTCTAATTCTTTGTTCGCTTCTTCAACGTCCTCTTGAGCACCTTGAACTTTCTGACTAGAGTCCGAACATCCATAAAACAAGAAAGTGGTTAATCCCAAGAACATTATTAATCTTAATTTTTCCATGATAAATTGTTTTTGTAGTTAATTTTCTACTCCTCAAAGGTGATACCTTTTGTACTATTTAATCTTACACTCTAAATTGTATTAGTTACACAATTGTCACATAAAAAAAGCATCAATTAAATTGATGCTTTTTCCACTTTTAAAGTTAAGACTTGTGATAAGCCTCATCTTCTTTCTGTGTATCGTTGGCTATCTTCAAGTGTTCATATGCCTTTATTGTAACTTGCTTTGCCTTCTCATGATCGCCTACTGAATGATAATTCGCGGCGGCCAAGTGATTGTCTGATGAAGCTTTCAAATGCTCGGCTATCACTTTGTGATTATCGATGCGCTTCTGTGTCTCACCATCTACATGATGATTCATCCCCACTTTATTTTCTTGCATAATATTTATTTTTTAATAATCAAATGAACTTCTTTTTTAATCAATAAATGTTACATAATTCTAGCCTTTTGATACATCTTTCCTAGATTCCAATTGTGCATACTCGCTCTTGCGAACTTTTGTATATGCCGTTTGGCGCTGCAAACGTTTTCTTCTGCGCGTTACGCGCTCCACCGCAAAGCGACTGAGCAAATAGCAAAGCGTCGATTCAGCTCCCTGATTTAAATTCACATTACCGGGCTCCAATCCATCATAACAACCGCCAGTGCATGGATTATAAATAATCTGTGACAAATGATTTGCTCCATTATACCAATCAAAAGCCCTGGTCAATATTTCATCAAATTGTTCCTCTGGAAAGTGCTGATGAAAGCACTCTAAGGCTAAAATTGTATAAGCTACATCTACAGATTGCTCCGCTCCTTCAAGGCGCTGTGTATTTAACTCTTCTCGCTTCAACCAATTCACATTACTAACCACATTCAATCTATTTTTCTTATAAATAATGGATAGCAAAAATGAAAATGATGAATGTGCAATCTTGCGATACAACTGAATCCCTGTAGCCTGAGCGGCCCGTAATAAGGCCTCAGGCAACACACTATTGGCATAGGTTAAATAGCCCTCGAACCATTTCCATCCTTCATCACTTTCATCTAAATACAACTTTACAAGACGATCTGAAAAAATTTGAATGATGGTTAAATACTCTTCTTCTCTTTTATACTCCACATAAAAACTCATTCCTTTTATCGTAAAAGCCATGGCACGCGGTGATGAAATTTTCAGTATCGTATCCGCAAAACGCTTGATGAGATAATCCGCTTTCCGAATGATATCTATAGGTAATTCCTTGTAATGAAGTACTGTCTTACCTAGCGCCCATATCGCTCTACCACGCGCATCTTCCAAATTTTCACGATAGTTCTGATCGGTATACTCTCCACTATAATTGATATAATTCAAAATCATTCCTGATGATGTATAACAACTTTCAATAAAGCCCAAGTAAGTGTCAATTAAACCAATATCATCTTCTTCACGTGTCAAACTGTAATGTTCAACCGCTACCAATAAAGCTCTTGCGTTGTCATCCAAGGTATATCCTGAAAGAAAATCAGGTTCGTCGTAAACCGAAAATTGAAGCATTCCTCTAGAAGTAGTCATTCTTTTGAGATGACTCAAATTCATATCATGCGTATTAAAAATCAAAGATTTATTTGAATTCATCAACTGCTCAAATATGAGAGCATGCGCAATTGCAGAGTTTTCCCAAGCTGTCACAGCATTCGCCTCTCTTTGAAGCCCTACCATATCCGCCATCGTAGCTTGATCTTCCAAAAGTGATAATGCTTCTTTCGCTAATTTCAATGAATCATTGAATGGCACAATCACTCCCGCACCTTTTGATAGCACCTCCATAGCGTGCGGAATCGGCGTGGATATCACAGGACAACCACAACTCAAGGCATAGCTAAACGTACCACTCACTGATTGATTCGGATTGTTGCTCGTAAACATATAAATGTCGGTCAATTGCAAATACTCCAACAACTCCTGTAGTGGCAGAAAACGATCAATAAATCGAACGTTCTTTTCAATTCCCAAGGATTGCACAATACCGAATAATCCTTCACGATAGGTCTCCGCCTGCTGTTCAAGCACCGTTGGGTGAGTTTTTCCAATAATTAGAAAAATGATGTTCGGATGTACTTGAATCAACTGCGGCAAGGCATGCAACGTGGTCTCAATACTCTTTCCCGAACTTAATAATCCGAAATTCGACAAGACAATATTTTCCTTCAAATGATATTTCTCTTTAATCACGTCTTTATTCATGTGACGTATCAAGTGAGTACCATGTGGAATGACATGCACCTTGTCTGCACTAACAAAATAATTGTTTTCTATTATTTCCAGCGAGCTATTCGTCATCACTATGACACTGTCTACCACATCCAGAATTTTCTGAATGTGGCTGTGTAGTTCCTTATTAGGCTGGGCAAGGACGGTGTGAAAGACGATCAATGATGGCTTTTCTAATTTTGATAAAAACAATTCCAACTCGGCTTCATGCCCTACGAACAAGCCAAATTCATGCTGGATGACTACAAGTTGGATATTGTCGTTATCATTGATACTTTCTGCTAAAACTGAAAGCGCATTGGGTCTATTGATATGCAATAAACTCTTCACTCGGTCAGTATAGTCATGTTCATGCTCCGCGTGCTCTATAGCGCAGACTTCCACTGAAAATGATTGATTGAATTTTTTATTTAAAAATCCAACCAAGTCGTGCGAGTAAGATGCGATACCACACTGCACGGGTGGAAATGTTGTTATAACTAAGATCTCGGGAATTACTCCTCGACGCTTTTCGGAAATAAAGCCATATTCAGAAATGACATTCATTCTGCGATCTGTATACAGATGTGGCTGATCGTTGTGATTTTCATTCATTCTCATGGTAAATTTTATATTTCATTATTTCGTCTACTAATTCAGCTAACTGGACAGAAGCACAAGCTATTTGATGATCTGCGGCACCGTAGTAGATAAAGAGCTCTCCTGCTATCACCACTGCTCCTGTAGGAAAGCACACATTATTAACTGCTCCTGTAATTTCCCAGCTTGCCTCTGGACTAAAGAGAGGATAAGGCAGGCGCGCGATCTCGACCATTGGGAACTCGATGTCCAGAATGCATGCACATGCACAATACACATATCCCTCTACTGTATCATGCACACCATGATAAATAAGCAACCAACCTGCATCGGTTTCAATAGGAGGACATCCCCCGCCGATATAACTCAGTTCATGATCGTGACGTGGAGAAAGAACGATATGACTCGAAAATTCATTTAAATATGTTTTCCAATAGTCATGTGTAAGTTCATAGAGACTATAAAACTGAAACATCTGTATATCAGGTCTAATGCGATGAAGTACGGTGAACTTGTTATTTATTTTTCTTGGAAAAAAAATGACATTTTTATCCCATATCAATTCATCTGCGTGAATTTGCCCTGAGAAATGATTTTGATTATTGTAGCGTCGATACTTTTCATTGATGGTGCGATCAGATTCGGCAAGACTATGAAACTGATCATACGTAACCTCAGGAACAATGACACCGTGTCTTTCAAAATGAATTAGATCACGCGATGTAGCAAGCTTACCTCGCGCATTCACTCCATCAAAACCTGTGTAGGTTAAATAAAATATATCATCAATCTTTACAATTCTTGGATCTTCTACACCATGCGACTCATCTGCACTTTGCGGAGAAAGGACACTATGATCTAATTGATTTACAACATTCATTGAACTGTTCAACTGGCAACTGCCAATGGTCGAAAAATTGCCCTGCGCCACTGCTCGGTAGAGCATATGCACAACCCCATTATCGAGGATCACTGCTGGATTCAACACCCCCTCCACCTCGGAAGGTATCGCTCGCTTTTGTAAAACAATACCTCGTTTTAAGACTTCAATCATAGAGCGACTCGCACTTTTTACACGACTAAAAAAATCTTAAAGTCGCTAAAACTGCCAGTGCTCAAAACTAGTCTTGACTGAAAACTAAAATGTTACAGAAATGAAGAGGGGATTTGCAGAATTCACACATTGCCCTCATAGGTCTTGTCAGAATCCGCTGTCATCGCTTGGATGTCTTCCAATTCCCTATTAGTGAGATCGCGCCACTTACCGACAGGCACATCTAGCTTGATGTTGATGATACGCACACGTTTCAACCGTGTTACTTCATAGCCCAAGTATTCGCACATTCTACGAATCTGACGATTGAGACCTTGTGTCAAAATGATCTTGAACTGATTGGCAGCGAGTGGTTCTACAACACACTTGCGAGTGACCGTATCCAAAATGGGAATACCATTGCTCATCTTGCGAATAAAATCAGGAGTAATCGGCTTGTGAACCGTTACGATATATTCTTTTTCGTGATTATTTCTAGCACGCAAAATTTTATTGACGATATCACCATCGCTGGTCAACAAGATGAGACCTTCGCTTGGTTTATCCAATCTCCCAATAGGAAAAATACGTTTGGGATAATTGATAAAATCAATGATGTTATTTTTCTCTCTCTTTTGATCGGTAGTACAGACAATACCTACAGGCTTATTGAAAGCCAAATAAACGTGATCCTCTTTTGGAACAGTAATCAACTTTCCATTCACACGAATCTCATCATCAGGTCCGACCTTGGTTCCCATCTCAGGCTTTTTACCGTTGATGGTTACTCTTCCCTCTTCAATCAATCGATCGGCTTCTCTTCTTGAGCAAAAGCCGACTTCACTGAGGTATTTGTTGATGCGGGTGAGATTCGATTCCATGTGGCAAAAGTAAGCAGGTATTCTAAACTTTATATACCACAGCATTGATACTCATGCCCGCTCCCACTGAGGCAAACATGATATAATCGCCAGATACAACAGGAGCTGTATCAATCTTACCCGATTGCATAAGATCATACAACGTGGGCAATGTTGCAACGGATGAATTACCCAACCACGAAATGGTCATCGGCATAATATCCTTTGGAATCTCTGATTCACCTTGAATACTGTAGAAACGCTCTAGAATGGCATCATCCATTTTACCATTGGCCTGATGAATTAAAATACGTTTGATGTCTTTAAGTGCAACACCACTTTTATCCAAACAAGCTTTCATTGCAACAGGCACGTGCTCTAGTGCATATTGATAAAGACGGCGTCCGTTCATTTTTAGATACAAAGAACCTTCTCTGTTCTGCTCCTCCTCATATGAATTATCCATCGTCAAGAGCGCTGAGTAGCCCACCGCATCGGTTCTTGAGGCATGTGCAATAATTCCTATCGGCTCGCTGCTCTCTTTTTGTTCTATGATAAAAGCTCCAGCACCATCGGCGTAGATCATGGAATCACGGTCGTGTGGATCACTCACTAATGATAGATTCTCGGCGCCTATCACGAGGATTGCTTTCGCATCACCACTTCTGATATAATAATCGCCTTGAATAACACCTTGAAGCCAGCCTGGACATCCAAAAATGATATCGTATGCTACACAATTAGGATTCTTGATGCCGAGTTTCGTTTTCACACGTGCAGCCAATGAAGGCACAATATCCGTTTGACGATGGGGACCGCGCACATCACCGAAATTGTGGGCCATGATCAAATGATCCAATTTTTCAGGATCAATGCCACTTGAAGCGATGGCCTTTAAAGCCGCCTCATAAGCCATATCCGACGCTCCCACTTCTGGCTCGCAATATCTTCTCTCTGAGATGGTGGTGATTTCTTCGAACTTATCTATAATCTCCTGATTATTTCTCTTCACTTGAGAGCCATCGCTCTCGAGAAATAATTGATCAATGAATTGGTCATTTTTAATGATTCGGTTCGGAATGTAAGAACCGTGACCAGTGATCACACTATAATATTTTGTCATTCGCTAGGATGCATTTCTGTTGGCTCAATACTTAAATTCTATGCAGGAATAACAAATGTAGTTTATTTTCAAAAAAAATGCACCTTCTTGTCACATATTGAGTCTTGGCTGCATATGGTTAGTATCACTACTAATTCATTTACAATTATGAAACACAAAATCAAATTTAGCTGGCTATTCATCGCAATCGCTGCTACCTTCATGCTCACTGCATGTGAACAAGAAGAAATTGACAACACGAATGAAATCACCGATCCTATAGTTCCTGTAGTAACAGAGGAAGAGGATGACTGCAGCGGAGTGCTCACTTTCATGGGCGATGCCTTTGCACTCAACGAAACGGCTTCAGCACGGATCTTCAAGCCAACATGCGATGTAGCATTGTGGCCAGACTCAACTCAATTGGTCGTTACGATCTGCGACGATGCCTTCAATTGGGGCCCCAATGGACCGGTTCCAGGATTCAGCACCATCAATGGTTTGCCAGGAATCGAATTCCAAGTTTACGATGGTCAAGTGGTTGTTGAAGATGGCTATTGGGCCATTGGTAATATGGGACAAACTAATCTAATAACCTACCCGGTGGATGGAATGCTCTATACCTACGAAACTCCTTGGATTACTGTGGACATTACAGAAGCAGGAAACGTGGTCGGAGAAAACATCGCCGGAACAGTTTACACCTATCAACTGGTGGGAGATGTTTACGAAGTGCAATACACCGGAACATTCTGTGTGCCTATTGTAGAAGTTTGCGAGTAACCACACAATAGTCATCACTACTAAGAGGTCAGCACACCGCGGCGCAAGCGCCGCGGTGTCTCTACCTCAAACGCTACACTACTTGGAGAATATAACTCAAATAATTTCAGCCTGTCTGAAAGGAGATCGCAAGCACCAAAAGGTGCTTTTCGATTTGCTATATGGCTACATGAAAAATATTTGTTTCAGATATCTCCATGATAAACATGATCTCAATGACGCAGTACAAGAAGCTTTCATTCTGCTCTTCAAAAATCTCGAGCAATTCGATCCTCTCAAAGGAAATTTAAAAGCTTGGGCAGGAAAGATTGGAATTCGATCGGCTCTGATGCACAATCGAAAAGTGAAGCCACACAATCAATTGCATGATACGCAAGTGAAGCAAATGGCCATTCCTGCAGATGCCATTTCACAAATGGATGAGCAGAAATTACTCGATCTCATTGCAATGCTCGATGATGATTACCGCATCGTTTTTATGATGCACACAGTGGATGGATACGATCATAAAGAGATAGGTGAAATATTAGGCATCGATGAAAGTCTTTCGAGAAAAAGACTTTCACGAGCGCGACAAAAATTACAAGAGTGGATTTCTCCTGCATCGAACGAGGTGGTAGTAACACAACAAAAAACGCAGCCATGAATAATGACTTCGATCAAATAGAGAAAATGCTTGCCGAGCGACTTCGCAGCATCGACCCTCCCGGAGCGTCGGCTGATACCGCATGGGAAGCACTCGAAGCTAAATTACCCGCACCAAAAAGAAAGCGTAAATTCTTCTTTCTTTTCTGGAGCCTACTCTTCATATCCGCCACCTCCACAGCTGTCTTCTTCTACTATCACCAAGCGGCTAATGGCTTGCATCTAGCGGCTAACGGCGAGCAGCTAACAGCTAATGGCTTGCAGCCAACGGCGAGCGGCTTGCAGCTAACGGCTGATGGCGAGCGGCAATCGGGGAACGGCGAACAGCCAACGGCTAACAGCCAAGAACCATCCCTCGATACACTTGCTTCGCAAGCACTCGGGAACCAGAACCAAGAACCAAGAACTAAGAACCAAGAACCGATAGCCAATAACCAAGAGCCGATAACCGATAGCCAAGAACCATCCCTCGATACGCTCGCTTCGCAAGCACTCGGGAACCAGAACCAAAAACCGATAGCTAACGGCTTGCAGCTAGCGGCTAATAGCGAGCAGCAATCGGCGAACGGCGAACAGCAAACGGCTGACAGCATTCAGAATGAGAAACAGAATGAGAATGAGAATGAAGTTTCCCAAGAACCAAGAACTAAAAACCAAGAACAAATAGCTGACAGCATTCAGAATGAGAATGAGAATGAAGTTTCTCAAGAACCAAGAACTAAGAACCAAGAACCGATAGCCAATAACCAAGAGCCGATAGCCGATAGCCAAGAACCATCCCTCGATACACTTGCTTCGCAAGCACTCGGGAACCAAGAACCAAGAACTAAGAACCAAGAACCGATAACCGATAGCCAAGAACCGATAACCGATAGCCAAGAACCGATAGCCGATAGCCAAAAGCCGATAGCCGAAAACCAAGAACCACGTCCTTGGTCGATCAAAGCGGTGATGGGATATAATCTGTTATCGCCAAAAGATGCAGACCTGGCTGACTACTACCCTCTTGTTGGAAATTATATTCAAGTTTCAGGAAAATACAACTGGTCAAAAACCTATGCTGAAGCGGGGATACAACATGCTACATGGAAGTATGGTATTGATTATTTTAAGACAACTACAGATAAAGTGTTGATTGAAGATACGCTATTGTCCATGGTCGTCAATGCGCAGACAGGAGCCATCATCAGCCAAGTCTATGGCGATACATTGGTCAACCGCACCATCACGCGAAGAGTGCGTTACAACAACACATTCTCTACGATTCAAGTGCCATTAGAATTTGGATATTATTTAAATAAAAATAAATGGCTATTCGAGGCTGGACTAGGCATAAACTTGATTTATGTCTATAAACAATCAGGCCGCTATCTCACCACAGATAGCGATATCACGGATATTATTAGCACTAATAATGTAGGAGTAAAACAATTTGTGATTCAACCACAATTGTCTTTTGGCACAAGCTATATGCTTGATCCAAAATGGACTGTTGGCCTAGAAGCCGGAGCAGGACTCATTCCGAGCTCATGGGTGCCCAGTGGGATTGATAAATCGATGTTCCCTATCAATGTTGGAATTTCTGTTGTTAAAAAATTCTAGTGCTCGGTAATTCTTTGAAGATACTTGTCCAACTTGCAGACAAACTTCAAAGCATTTTTTATCATGAAAAAAAATTACTTATTACTAATTGCAGTTCTCGTCGTATTTGCGAGCTCTTGCACCATCACGAAGCGTCGCTACAACTCAGGTTACCACATCGAGTGGAAACATGCAGCTGAAAAGGTGGAGAAAAACAATCATGAAAATGAATTGGCAAAGGTTGAAACACCCACAGAAGAAACCGTTGCTCCAGTAGAAACACCTGCCTCTGTGCCATCTGTAGTTACAACTACACCAGCTAACACTGTTGTGTCAAACCCTGTTGCAGAAACTTCAAAATCAATAACTGAAAAGAGCGTTTCAAAAAAATCAACTACGCGCACATCAAATGTTTCTACAGCAACTTTTGAAGCTCCTGTACAATCAAAGACCTCTACTCAAGGATTTGTTCCTGTAGCAGATAATCTTGACTCAACTGAAAACAAGGCGCTCAGTCAAGTAGACATGGTACTATTGGTTATTCTTGCACTGATTATTCCACCACTCGCGGTTTATCTTCACCAAGGCAGCTGGAATGAAATGTGTTGGATCAGCCTATTATTGACCATTCTTTTCTGGGTTCCTGGAGTGGTATTTGCGTTTTTGGTTATCTTAGACATCATCTAATCAACCAATCATCAGATGCTAAGAAATTTTCTCTTCCTCCTTTTTAGCGTAGCGCTTCTCTCTTCATGTACCATTGAAAAGCGGAAATACTTTTCTGGTTATCACGTGGAATGGCACACTAGCCTAAAGAAAGCGAATGAATCAATAAATAAGATTGTTGATGAAAAAGAATCTGAATTAGCATCAAATAATAGCATTCAAAGCAAAGAATTCAATGCTGATATATTGAATTCAAAAGATAAAAAAGAGTTGGCAGAATGGACACCTCCGGTAATCCATTCTCCAGCTCTTACTTTTTCCAAAAAAGCTGAAAAACAAATCGCTCCCACAACAAAGGTCTCTAGCGTGTATTCAGCATATACCGTCGAAAACAGAATTGCGCATCGCATCATTCAAAAGGCAATGATGAAGCAGCAAAGCAATGATGACAATACGGATCTTTACATCTTCATAGCCATTATTCTGTTGGCAATACTATTGCCTCCATGTTCCGTATTCCTTCACCAAGGTTGCTGCAACAGTTTCTTTTGGTACACGGTAGACCTCACCCTTCTAGGATGGATACCAGGCATTGTGTACGCTTTTATAATTATTTTTACGCAGCCGCGCTACTACTATTACTAAGCGTAGCGGGTCCATCGATCCTCTCTGCAGAACGCATAGAGTGCCACTCCCAATTCTTTTGCAAAATCAATTGACAAGCTGCTCGGTGCGCTTACCGCTGCCAAGACTGGTATGCCCGCAGTAAAACACTTCGTGATGATTTCATAGCTCACACGACCACTCACTAATAAGTAACGCGCAGCTTTTAGCTCACCACGATTTAATAAATCACCTACTACTTTATCCACTGCGTTGTGTCTTCCGATGTCTTCTTTGACACTCAGCAAACTTCTGTGAACGTCAAACGCTGCCGCGGCATGACATCCACCACTTTTATCAAACGCTGACTGATGCTCGCGCATTACTTCAAACATTTTTTCAAATGAAACCGTGGTTTCTTCAGCCATATTTTCTTCTCTTTTTTCTTGAGAAAAATCTTGGAGTTCTGTTCGGCCGCAAATGCCACAACTCGCCACGGACAATAGATTCCGCTTATTGATTTGGCTTTTATCCAAAAGATGATCCGGCACCGTTACATTCACTTTGGATACAAGTCCTTCAGGCGAGCGCTCTAATACTTGACTCTCTAAATGTCCCTCTTTTAATTTGACAACTCCTTCTGCAAACAAAAGCCCCCGGATGAGGGATTCCTCATCTCCGGGGGTCTGCATTGTCAATGTAAATATTTCGTCATTCACCATAACAGTCAGCGGATGTTCAATCATCAAATGATCTTGCACCATGGTGCAAGCTCCTTTCGATTGCTTGATCGCTTCGTACTGTCTGGTCTTCATTATGATAATCCTGTCACTACGCCATTCGCGTCGATGTCCATATTCTCTGAAGCTGGAATCGCTGGTAAACCTGGCATTCTCATCATTTCACCAAGAATAGGAATGATGAAGCCTGCTCCTACTGCGTATTCAAACTCTCTTACTGTAACAATGAAGTTGCGAGGACGACCTACTTTGCTTTCATCATCAGAGAATGACTTCTGTGTTTTCGCCATACAGATTGGCAATCCTGCGAGGCCTAATCTTTCAATGGTTCTAAGATTACCTTCTGCTTCTTTAGTGTATTGCACCGCATCTGCTCCGTAAATCTCTTTGGCAATCTTTTCAATCTTTTCCTTCACCGGAAGTGACCAATCGTAGAGTGGCTTGAATGCATTTTTACCACCATCCACTTCAGCGACAACTGCGGCAGCAAGATCTTTCGTGCCTTCTCCACCATGTGCAAATCCACGTGAAATCACTGCTTGGATACCGAGCTTTGCACAAGCATCGATCACAAATTGCAACTCTTCATCACTATCCGTTGGGAAATGATTCAGTGCAACTACTGGATTTAAACCAAACTTGCGACAGTTTTCGATGTGCTTCTCAAGGTTTTCAAATCCTTTCGTAACGCGTTCCATTGAAGGTGTGTTGTACTCTTCTTTTTTCGCGCCGCCATGGTGACGAAGTGCTCTAATTGTCGCTACAAGCACCATTGCATCTGGCTTCAAATTGCCGTAGCCACATTTGATATCCATGAATTTTTCTGCACCTAAATCCGCTCCGAATCCGGCTTCTGTCACTACATATTCTGACAAGGTCAATCCCATTTTCGTAGCGATAATGGTGTTGGTTCCTTGTGCAATATTTGCAAATGGACCACCATGTAGGATCGCTGGATTTCCTTCTAAAGTCTGCACCAAGTTTGGCTTGATTGCATCCTTCAGCAAGAGCGCCATTGCGCCTTGTGCTTTCAAATCACGAGCATAAATAGGCTTGCGATCGAATGTAAAACCAACGAAAATATTTCCAAGTTTGGTTTTTAAATCTTCGATATTCTGCGCCATACAAAGGATGGCCATTACTTCACTTGCTGGAGTAATGTTGAAACCATCTTGACGTGGAATTCCATTTCCAGTTCCACCGAGACCAATCGTAATATCACGAAGGGAACGGTCGTTCATATCCATTACACGCTTCCAATAAATGGAGCGTGGGTCTAATCCTAAAGAGTATTGCTTGTTTTGAAGATTGTTGTCGATCAATGCAGCGAGAAGATTATTCGCTTTTTCAATTGCACCAAAATCTCCTGTGAAGTGAAGATTGATATCTTCCATCGGAACAACTTGTGAGTATCCACCACCTGCTGCACCGCCCTTGATTCCGAAAACAGGTCCAAGAGATGGCTCGCGTAAAACTACAGTAGCCTTTTTTCCGATTTTATTTAAACCTTCTGTAAGGCCGATGCTTGTAGTAGTTTTTCCTTCCCCTGCCGGAGTAGGTGTAATCGCGCTAACAAGAATTAATTTATTCTTTTTAATCTTTTCCTCATTGATGAGACTTAGTGGAAGCTTTGCTTTATACTTTCCATAATGTTCCAAATCATCAATAGAAATATTTAATTTTTCGGCAATAACATTGATGTGCCGAATGTCGCATTTCTGCGCAATTTCCAGGTCTGTAGGAAATGACATATAGTTTCAAAATTGGTTATACAGGGGCGAAATGTACTTAAATATTTAGAGAAAAAGTGAATTGTGTTCCTTCTCCTAGCACACTTTGTACTTGGTATTGAGAATCATGCAATACCAATATATTTTTAACGATCGCTAAACCAAGCCCAGTGCCGGGTTGAGACGAGCGACCTTTGTAAAAACGATCAAACAAATGAGGGACATCTTCAGCAGCGATTCCACTTCCTGTATCGGTGACTGAAATCTGTAATTTCCCTTGATCTTCTCTCACGCCAATCGTTACTTTATCTCCTTGAGAACAATACTTCAAGGCATTGCTCAAAAGATTGTGCAACACACGGTCAATAAGAGCTACATCCGCTTTTACTAAAGGTAGCTGCTCAGGACTTTCCACACAGATTTCTACTCCCTTTTCAGCAGCCGAAAGCTTAAACTGATTCGCAATATCATGTACCAAATCTTGTATGTGGAAGGGCTCGATGTTTATAGTAGTTTCTTTACTCTCCAATTTCGAAAGCTCGAAAAGCTCGTCCACCAAGGTCTTCAGCTTATCGGTACCTTGTAAGGTAGTACTCAGATATTTCTCACGAGTCTCCTCGTCTATCGAATCTTTTTTCATCAAAAGTGTTTCGATATATCCATGAATCCCCGCCAATGGTGTTCGCAAATCGTGTGAAATATTGGCCAACAATTCTCTTCTAAAATTTTCCAATTCTAATTTCTCTTCTGCCAACTTTTCCTGACGCTTGAGAATATTTTTCACACTTAAAAACATCAAAATACCAATGACTATTACAAAAACCAATGTGATCATAAGATTGGTGTAGATCTGACCTTGAGCTTTGCTCATAAATGAATCGAATGATTCCTCTACTTGAAGCATGCCTACTACTTCGCCTTCGCCGCTCATCACCGGAGATAGCGCGCCAAGATGCAAGCCATCCTCGGCTTCGTATAAACCGATCATTCCACCTTTTGTGTACACACTATCAGGTTGTCTTGATTTACCACTCAACTCAGAAAGCCACTCATGATCATTCGTCGAAATCACCTTTACGAATTTATTGGATGCAGAATCTTTTACCACCGTAAACATGCTCGATGGAACCTTGGTCATTTCTTTGGCCATGTACATCTGCTCATAGATCTTCATGAAGGTAGAATCCTTCTTCACTTGATCTGACAAGGCTTGTGAGGGATACTTATCTACGAGACCACTGTGTTCCTCTCCTGATATTTTATATGCCACCGCATTGGCGATACAATCCAATTTAAAGAGTTCTTTCTCTTGATAAATGGCTAGCTGCGTGTAATAGCTGTTGATGGTCACATAAGTTGCGATCAGTGCAATCGCAATAATGGTATACGTGAGAATGTTTTGGGTAGATCTTTTTTTCATGCTGGTTGATCATTAAAACGATAGCCTACTCCCCATGTGGTGAGCACATATTCTGGTTTATTTAAGTCCTTTTCAATTTTCATTCGCAAGCGATTGATGTGGGTATTTACGGTATGCTCATACCCATCAAAATCATATCCCCACACCAAGTTGAGCAATTTCTTTCGGTCATAAGTGGTTCCCGGATTTGAAGCTAAAAGGTACAAGAGATCAAATTCTTTGGGCGTCAGCTCGAGTCTTTCATCATTTAAAATCACCACTCGTCGCGCGCGATCGATGGTCATTGCCTTATATTGAATAATCGTTTCTACCTTCTCTACCACCTCAGGCTCTGTTCTTCTAAAAATCACTTTTACGCGAGCGATAAACTCTCTGATTCCAAATGGCTTGGTGATGTAATCATCCGCCCCCATATCCAATCCGATCACTTTATCAATTTCCTGGCTACGCGCTGTTAACATTAATATAGGTGAAGACTGCCCTTTCTCACGATAAAGTTGGCAAACCTCCAATCCATCCATCACTGGAAGATTGATATCAAGGATGATCAGATCCATTTTATTTTGTAGAATAAAATCGAGTCCACTTTTACCATCAATAAAGCGAAAACATTCGCACTGCAGGTCATTCAGGTGTAACTCCAGCAAATCCGAGATGTCTTTATCATCTTCAATTATAGCTACTTTCTTCATCCGTTTTGGTCTAGCGTGATAATTTTGTTACAAAGTATAACGTCCTTTGTAATTGGTCCAATTGGGCCGTCTCATATCTCCCTCACGGGAAATATCGGGATAAGTTTAGTTGTTAGTTAAAATAAACCCCTGAATCGTCGGGGGTTTTTTTTATCTAAAAAAACTAATATTTCCATGAGCGGGGGCAATATTCCAAAAAATGTCGTTTACTTCGAACCGAAAAGATATTATAAAATGAAAAGAAACTTCATAAAGACAGCATTCTTTATTGCAGCATTGGCATTCAGTGCACCCACTTTCTCTCAAGACAAAGGCAGCAGCGCACCTCAAGCGCCCATTACACTTCAATGGCAGCACGCGGACATCATGGCCGACGGAAAAATTGGAGTGAGTTCAGCAAGAGCTTACAAAGAACTCGTTGCAGGCAAAAAACCAGCTCCTGTTATTGTAGCCGTAATTGATAGCGGAACAGAGACCTTCCACTCCGATTTGAAAAACAATCTTTGGATCAATACCGACGAACTTCCAGGAAATGGTATCGATGACGATAAAAACGGTTACATCGATGATATGCACGGTTGGTCTTTCCTCGGCGGAAAAGACGGTGACGTGAAAGAAGACAACCTCGAATTCACACGCGTTTACAAGCAATTAAAAGATCGCTTTGATGGCAAGGATGCTGCAAGCATCTCAAAGGCCGATAAGAAAGATTACGAGCGCTACCTCAAATTTCAAGAAGGCTATGCAACTCGCACAGCCGAAGCTCGCGCTCAAAAAGAACAATACGACCAGTTCATGATGGTGTACAGCATGGCAGATGGCATGATGAAAGGGTTGACTGGTAAAGACAACTATACGCTTGAAGATCTTCAAGCGGTAGAAGCAAAAGATGAAATGTCGAAAGGCTTCAAGCAAATGATGACCGAATTGATGCAGCAAGGAGTGCTAGAGCAACTCGATGCTTGGAAAGAGCAAGTGGAGTCCACTTTGAAATACTCTTATGATTTGGAACTCGATACACGTAAAATTGTTGGAGACAACTACAGCGACGTGCGTGAAAAGAACTATGGCAACAATCACGTGGATGGTCCAGCAGGCGAACACGGCACTCACGTTGCAGGAATCATCGGTGCTACTGTGAATGGCTTTGGTGTGGATGGTATCGCACAAAATGTAAAACTCATGATCATTCGCTGTGTACCTGCAGGTGATGAAAGAGACAAGGACGTTGCAAACTCTATTCGCTATGCGGTAGACAATGGAGCGAAAATTATCAATATGAGTTTTGGTAAATCATATTCCCCAAACAAAGACATCGTAGATGAAGCCGTGGCGTATGCAGAAAGCAAAGGCGTACTATTGATTCATGCTGCTGGAAACGACAGCAAGAATGTAGATAAAGCAGATAATTTCCCTAATAAAAAATACCTCAACGGTAAGTCATGTAAGACATGGATTGAAGTAGGTGCAAGCGGTGATACACCATCACAACTAGCTGCTTCATTTACCAACTATGGTAAAAAGAGCGTGGATGTTTTTGCACCAGGCGTAGATATCTACAGCACTTACACTGGTGATTCATATAAAAAAGAAAGCGGCACTAGCATGGCATCGCCTGTTACAGCGGGTGTTGCAGCAGCAGTATGGTCATTCTATCCCAACCTTACCGCGTTGCAATTAAAAGAAGTATTGTTGAAATCAGCAGTGCCTTACAAAAAGACCAACGTAACACTACCAGGTTCAGAATCAGAAGAAAATCCAGAAGGTAAAAAAATCGCCTTCGGCAAACTCTCCAAAACCGGCGCCGTAGTCAATCTTTACAAAGCGCTAGAATTGGCAGCGAAGATGTAGAACGAACCTCGATTCTCGATTCTCGAAACAGCAGAAGGCTTAGGGCTTACAGCTAATGGCTAGTTGCCAACAGCTATAAGCCGTAAGCCTTATTTTTTCTCGAGAATCGAAAATCGAGAATCGAGAATCAACTCCCTATCCCCGCTATCATCATCTCGCGGTTCTTGAGATGTTGTGTCTGAAGGCGCGGGGGAATGAGGGATTTGATTTCATCTGAGACCGCTTCTATCAAACGAATTTTCGCGAAGGGTCTGTGATAAATCATGCTCACCTCCCGCACCGGATAAGGCGATTTAAAATCTCTAATATTCTTTTTACGCTGCGCCGGTAAATCTTGGTAGTATAATTCAGGAATGACTGTCAAACCCTTCATTTGATCCACGATATTGAGCAAACTATCAAACGTGTTTGGACTGAACTGTAAGTTGTGATGCAATTGCTTCGGAGAAAGTGAACACAACTTGGTCACTTGATCTGTCAAACAATTGCCTTGTTCGAGTAGCCACATCTTTTCATTAATCATATCATTCGGCCTGATATACTTGGTCTTCGAATGCTGCACGTGGCCATACACCATCAATTTTTCATAATACAAAATCTCCTCTTCCATCTCCTCAATGGATAGTGGTGTGGAAACAATTCCTGCATCAAGCTCTCTATTCTTAATCAATGAAACCACATTCTCCGTAGTAATCTCTTGAATATTCAATTTCAGCAAAGGATATTTTTTCATCAATACAGGCAAGATGCGATGAAGCAAATTGCCCGCTATGGTCGGAATGATGCCGAGTCGCAACTCCCCTTCTATCTTGCCTTTCATATCCGAGGCTATTTGTTTGAGATGTCCTGTATGATATAAAATCTTTTTGGCCTCTTCCACTATCCGCTTCCCGCAATCAGTGGTGATTATCGGACTCGCCTTACGATCAAACATCACCATTTCCAATTCCTCCTCAAGCTTTTTCACCATGGTACTCAAGGTGGCTTGAGTTACAAAACATGCATCTGCTGCCTTACTAAAACTCTTTGTGCGGTCTAGTGCCACAATGTATTCTAACTGCTGTAAATTCATTTTTTAACTATTGATAACATCAATAGCAAATATAAATTTTTATTTCATTGTCTATACAATAAAACATCGGATACTTGCACGCATTCTCTCCGAGAATTCTATCTAAAACAACAAAATACATTATATGAAACAATTACTTATTGCAGCAGCGTTGCTCGTATCCTCCGCATCTATCGCGCAGGACAGCGCAGGAGGTTGCCCCATGGGTCATGGTTCTGCCTCTAAAACAGAAACCACAAAAATTCGTGAAGAAGCAATGAAAGGTCCAACCAACAAGGATTGGTGGCCGAATCAACTCAAACTCGAAGTACTTCGTCAAAACTCAGAGATGTCTGATCCGATGGGGGAAGACTTTGATTACATCAAAGAATTTCAAAGCCTCGACTACTTCGCTTTGAAGAAAGACATTCAAGCCGTATTAACTCAATCACAAGATTGGTGGCCTGCTGATTTCGGCAACTATGGTCCGCTCTTCATCCGTATGGCGTGGCATAGCGCTGGTACTTATCGTTCGGGCGATGGACGTGGTGGTTCTCGCGCAGGACAACAACGTTTTGCGCCACTCAACAGCTGGCCAGATAACGCCAACCTAGACAAAGCAAGAAGATTACTTTGGCCAATCAAGCAGAAGTACGGCAAGAAAATTTCTTGGGCAGACTTGATGGTCCTTACTGGAAACGTAGCACTTGAATCAATGGGATTCAAAACCTATGGATTCTCTGGAGGCCGCGTGGATGTATGGGAACCCGAAAGCGATATATACTGGGGTTCTGAAACGAAATGGTTAGAAGACAATCGTTATTCCGAAGGTCGCAAGTTGGAAAATCCACTTGCTGCTGTACAAATGGGATTGATCTATGTGAATCCGGAAGGACCTAACGGTAATCCAGATCCAGTAGCCGCAGCAGTAGATATCCGCGAAACATTCAAGCGCATGGGTATGAACGATGAAGAAACGGTGGCGTTGATTGCGGGTGGGCACACATTCGGAAAGACGCACGGAATGGGCCCTGCATCGCATGTGGGTGCAGAACCTGAATCTGCTGGTATCGAAGAGCAAGGCTTTGGATGGAAGAGTTCTTACGGAACTGGTGTTGGTAAAGACGCGATCACTTCAGGTCTTGAAGTGACTTGGACATCAAACCCTACGCAATGGGGAATGGGGTATTTGAAGATTCTCTACAACAACGAATGGGAATTAACCAAGAGTCCAGCAGGCGCCCACCAATGGGTGGCAAAGAATGCAGCTGCAACTATACCAGACGCATTTGATCCAAATAAAAAACATTTGCCTACGATGTTGACCACCGACCTTTCAATGAGATATGATCCAGCTTATGATCTTGTATCAAGAAAGTTCATGGAAAACCCTGATCTATTTGCAGAAGCATTTGCAAAAGCATGGTTTAAATTGACACACCGCGACATGGGTCCACGCTCTACGTATGTAGGTCCTGAGGCTCCGAAAGAAGATTTGATTTGGCAAGATCCAATTCCAGTATTGAATCATGCAGTAGTAGATGCAAAAGACATCAAAGCGTTGAAGACACAAATCTTGAACTCAGGTTTGTCGATTAATGAAATGGTTTCTACAGCATGGGCTTCTGCATCTACCTACAGACATTCAGATCGCAGAGGCGGAGCAAACGGTGCGCGTATCGCATTGATGCCACAGCGCAACTGGGAAGTTAACAACCCGCAACAATTAACGCGTGTGTTGACTGCTCTTGAAAAAATACAGAAAGACTTCAATAGCAAGAACACCACAAAGAAAATTTCCTTAGCAGACTTGATCGTACTTGCTGGTTCAGCAGGGATTGAAAAGGCAGCGGCTAACGCTGGCTATACTTACGAAGTTCCATTCACTCCTGGTCGTATGGATGCAACGCAAGAGCAGACAGATATTGAATCGTTCAATCTACTCGAGCCGATGGCAGATGGTTTCAGAAATTATCTGAAGACACAGTACACTTTATCTACTGAACAACTATTGATTGATAAAGCACAATTGCTCCGATTGACAGCACCTGAAATGACCGTGTTAGTAGGTGGTATGCGTTCGCTTAATGCAAACTTTGACAACTCCAACAAAGGCATTTTCACAGACAAAAAAGATCAGTTGAATAATGACTTCTTTGTTCAATTGTTAAGTATGAATTACGAGTGGAAAGCGAAGGACGACACCAAAGAAGTATTCGATGGCATCGACAGAAAGACCGGCGAGAAAAAGCTCACAGCTACGCGTGCCGACCTCATCTTCGGTAGTAATTCAGAATTGAGAGCATTGGCAGAAGTTTATGCAAGCAACGATGCGAAAGAGAAATTCGTAAAAGATTTCATCGCCGCATGGACCAAAGTCATGAACCTCGATCGATTTGATGTAACCGCGAAGCGTTAATAAACGATTCTCGATTCTCGATTCTCGATTCGAAATTCCGAATAAGCGAAGCGGAATTTCGAATGAGCGAAGCGCTTCCAAGAACCAACGATTCACAAAACATCCCTCCCCTTTCATGAAACATCCCTAACCCGCTGCGTGGAGCTCCCGTAACATTGCAGAAAATATCACTTATGAAATTAATTTTTACAAGCTTTTTTACTTCTGCAACAATAATTTTAAGCGCACAAGTTCCAACAGATGGGATTGTGTTTGCTCATTCTTTTTCGAACACCTACAATCCTATTATCCCTGAAGGATTAGAACCAAGCAGTATTAATGCTTCACTTGTCAATGGACCACAAATGGATCCAACAAGTGCATTGGGATTGACATCTGGACAAAGCTTGCAATTCTACAACGACTTTATTCAAGCGGGTGCTACAAATGGTCAGGCCAGCGTTTCTCTGAAATTTAGAGCAGACGCCGACTTCATTGGTGAAATGCCAGATTTCTCTTATGCTAATCTTTACAACAGCGGAGATGTTTTCATCCGCATTCAAAAGACAACCGGTTACTACATCCAAGTTGGTCTTTATAACGATAACAATGGAAACTTCACTTACGGCTATATCACAGCAAATTTTGAAGTAGGGCCAGATCAGTTGAGCTCTTGGAATACAGTTACCATGACCTACGACGGCAATCCGCTAGAACAAGAAGTGGCCCTATACCTGAATGGTCAAGATGTGGCGACTGTGAACCAAGGCAACGAGTGTTCACAAGGAGGTAACGTGATTTACCTCAACTATGGCATGACCATCGGCGGTATCCAAAATCAACCCTTCGTTGGGACTATTGATGAAGTGTATATCCACAATCGTACACTTACTCCTGAAGAAGCTGTAAATATCTATTTTTCTCAATCGTTTGTGGGAATAAATGAACTTGAAAATCACAGCTTGAATCTTTATCCTAATCCAGTATTAGATGTAATAAATTTAGAAGGATTCAACAATGAAAATATTGATATCATCAATGCACAAGGTGCTAAGGTGATGACGCAGAGAATGACTATCGGTCGCAACCAGTGGGATTTAAACACGCTCCCATCTGGTATATACTTTATCAAAACTTCACAAGGCTCTACCAAGTTTGTGAAAGGTTAGGTGTACTTGATAATAGAAGATTCCCCGGTCCGCTTAGGCGATCGGGGTTTCTTTCTTTTAATACTGCTTACTAAATGTATCTTCGTTTCTCATATAAATCCTGAATTTTGATATTCATCCGAACCTGTCTATTTCTAATTTTTCTTCTGCACGTTCTGATTGCTTGGGGCCAAAACCCACTGTACAAGCGCTTTTCAACATCAGATGGTTTGGCGAAGCAATCCATCTATGACGTTTACCAAGATGCCGGAGGACTTATTTGGCTCGGAACAGATGAAGGCCTCGTAAGATTTGACGGACGTACATTTCAAAAATTTTCTGCCCCTGAAAAATATAGAAAGGGCATCACCAATATTTTAGAAACAAACCAAGGAAAAATCTATTGTCAAAATTTCGCAGGTCAAGTTTTTGTAACTCATTCTGTTTATGATAGCCTTCAATATGTCCCAGAAATTCAAGGAGTTGGGCGATTCATGCAAAATGTAATAATCAATGGTCACACAATCGGTTTCTGTGGAAATGATTACATCGGATTTTTCGATACACATAATCGACAATTAACAAGAATTCCATTTCCTACTTCCTCCGCCCAAATTTCTGTATTTAATAGAAATGATGAAAGTCTCAAAATTCATAATAACCAAACACGTGAGTTCTTTCATATTTCAGAAAATGGAGACATAAGGAAATCAACCTTTGAAAACTCTGCATCGGTACTTTTTCACCTGTCTATAAATACTGAAGATTATTTAATTTCTAAACTATATCCTTTCGAAGTAACACGCATTTCTAATGGCAAAAAATCCACGCTCGATGGACTACTACGAGAAACACTCATCAATCACATTTCGAGTATAAGCCACGACCACATAGGTGTATTCACCACTAATGGAGTGTATATATATGACACGAATTTAAAACTCATTTGGCATTGGTTTGAAGAAGAGAGTATCTCTGGTGGTATTAAAGATTTTCAAAACAACTATTGGTTTAGCACTCTTCAAAATGGACTTATACTCGTTACTCAACCCAACGCTCGCATCGCACTTGAGCAAGAGAATTTGACCTGTATTGCTTCCAAGAAAAACAACATCATCGTAGGAACAGCAGATAACGGTATCCTTGAAATTGAGGGGATGAAGACGAAGATAATCCATTACCAAGACCCCACCAATCACGCCATGCGAGAACTGTATTATAATGAAGCAACGGATGAATTACTCTTCTCCAACCAGTTTTTTCATATTTTATCTAATGGAAAAAATGTCACCAAAGAAATTTCTGTCAATGAGATTTCTCCTCTGAATACTAGCGCATACCTCCTGGCAGAAGCCACCACTGTTTCTATATATTCTAAAAATGAACGAGAAACAATTGCTCAACCCTATTACCATTCCTTTCAAACAAGAATTAATAATCGCTTTCTACTAAGCGACCGAACACTCCGAACCGAACACGCCAAACAAATAGATTCCCAAAATTTCCTTATCTCCACTACCGATGGCCTTTTAAAACTTACCCCTCAAGGATCAACCGAATTACTTTTCAATAATAATAAAATTTATGCGCTCGGCCTTTGTAAAGCAGATGGTGACAGCATTTTGATAGCAACACAAACAAACGGGATCTTACTTTACCATAAAGATAAAGTAGAAGAATATATTCCCAAATCTTCTTTATTTCAAGGAAATATAAAACAACTAAAGCTTTACAAAAACCTATTGTACCTGCTTTACTCCAATGCACTTGAAGTATTCACTCCCAATAAAAAGAGAATTCAGTCCTTCCTGACTAGCGATGGCTGGAATGGCTATAACCTCACTGATTTTGAAATTAAAGGCGACACCACTTTTATTACTACCGATAAAGGATTGATAGCAGTAACACTTACCAATGCAGCCTACAATGATGCTCCCCCAGTATTGCGAATACTCAACAGTAAGGTAAATCAGCTTCCGATTGATTTTAATCAAACGTATGAACTAAAAGCAGGACAAAATTTAATTGAAATTGATTTTGCAATACTTGACTTCAAGGGACTGCAAACTACCAAAGGATATTATAGCATCAATGATGGTGATTGGATCAAGGCGAATGGAAATAAAATTATTCTGACCTCTCTTGCCCCTGGTGATTACAAGATAAAAATCAAAGCTGTAAATGCCCGCGGTGTAAGCTCTACAGTGCCATTGGAAATTAATTTTACGATCCTCACTCCTTGGTTTTGGAGCTGGTGGTTTATGACTCTTTCAGTACTAGCAATACTTACATCGATTGTCCTATTCTATAAAATCAGACTTGGTAATGCCGAAAAAGCGAATCAACTTTTAAATGAAAAAATAGTATTAGAAAAAGCACTACACCAATCGACATTGACCAGTATCAAGTCACAAATGAATCCCCACTTCATTTTCAACGCACTTAATACCATTCAGTCTTATATCTACACCAATGATAAAAGAGCGGCATCTGACTACTTAGTAGACTTCAGCGAACTCACTCGACTTATTCTTGATATGAGTAATAAAGAAAGTGTTGTATTGTCCGATGAGATCAAGGCCAATTCACTATATCTAAGACTAGAAAAAATGAGGTTTGAGGATGATTTTGAATATGAAATTATCACTAATGACATTGACACTGATGCTATCCGAATTCCGTCCATGCTCATTCAGCCATATGTTGAAAATGCCGTGAAGCATGGACTCCTGCATAAGAAGAGTGATAAAAAACTAAAGCTCATCTTTGCGGAGAAGTTAGGAATTCTATTGGTGGATATCATCGACAATGGAATTGGAATAGAAGCAGCAAGACAAATTAATAATCAGCGCCAAAAAACGCATCAGTCATTCGCTTTACAAGCCAATAAAAAGCGATTTGAAATCCTCAACACAGGGCTTAGTCAGCCCATCGGAGAAGAAATTATTTCCCTATTCGATGAAAGAGGAAATGCCGCGGGAACGCTTGTTAAGCTCAAGATTCCGTTCTCATTAAACAAGTCCTAGGTTTCGTGAAATAAGAAAAGATTTCTTAGACATAATTCTATTTTTGTGATATGAAAGCAATAATTGTAGATGATGAGAAAAGGGCGCGAGTGCTGATTCGTTCAATTTTCGAAGACCATTTTTCTGATATACAAATTATAGACGACTGTCCTGACCTGCCTTCTGCCGTAAAGTCTATTAAAAAGTATGGTCCTGACTTAGTATTGCTTGATATTGAAATGCCAGGATTTAGTGGACTTCAATTACTAGATTTTTTTAATGAAGATGAAATTAACTTCTCTATCATCTTTATAACAGCATATAATGAATTCGCCATTCAAGCATTTCAATTGAGTGCAATAGACTATATCCTCAAACCCATCAATATTACCCAGCTTTCCGAGGCTTTGGATCGATTTAAAAAACAGCGATTAAAACAGGCCCAATTACTCGAAGTATTAAAATCAAATCTTGAGTCAGAGTCCGATCGAAAAATCGCGATCCCGAATAGAGACAGCATCACTTACATCAATGCGAAAGATGTTCTTTATGTTAAAGCCGACGGTTCTTATTCGGTATTTCACACGAAGGACGGACAAAAATATACCTTGAGTAGAAATCTCAAGTTTGTCGAACAAATGATCAGCAACATTTCATTTTTAAAAAGATGTCAGAAATCCTACATCGTAAACACCAATGAAATCAAGGCTGACAATCACGCACAAGGAACCTTACTCCTAAGCTCCGGCATAGAAATTCCCGCAACGCTGATTTGAATTCGAAATTCGGAATTCGATGGGGTTCGTCCACGGATTTGCACTGCCCTTCGACTTCGCATTTAATCTGCGCTTCGCTTAATTAAATGCTTCGCTCAGGGAACGGTGTTCGCTCGCTAAATGGAAAAAAATAAAAAAAATGCAGGCACTTTGTGCCTGCATTTTTTTTATTTTTTTCCATCCTAAGCGGAGCACCTCGTTCCCTGAGCGAAACGTAGCGTCAGCGAAGTGAAGTCGAAGGGTGGTGCAAATCCGTGGACAAACCATCTTCCAAGAACTAAGAACAAAGAACAATGCACCAAGATCTACCTTCACAAAACATCCCCCCTTCATCATGAAATAGGCCCTATTAGAATTAAGTTACCGCCATAGGTTTGCGCAAAATTTAAATCTAATGAAACAAAATTTAAAATGGTTGATGATGTCAGTGCTGGTAATTTTGGCCACTACATCAAACGCGCAAGGCGTAATGGGAAAATTGAAGGAAAAGGCCGCGGCAGCTGGTGTTGGTGGTGGCTCTTCTAAAGTGACGGACAAGCCGTCTGAGGCAGAACTAAAGGCTGCTGCTGAAGACAAAGCAGACACTTATCTCGAATCAAAATCAATAAATAAAGACCCCAATAATGTAAGTGGAATTTATTATTCAAATAGAATTATTGTAGGTGTTACCCCACAACGAAAATCATGTGTTTTACAAAAGTTTTTATTGAACTACGAGAACAGCGAAAACGGTCTGAATTACTCCTTAAACCATCGCTTTTCTTATGAAGAAAAAAACGGGGTGAAAGTTCCTCCAATTTATTTAAATGTCGAATCATTCGCCCACAAAGTGAGAGTGAAAGCAGGCTTCATGGGCCTATATCCTGACTATGATGCGAAAACCACTAATTATGCATTGGTAGGAAATGAATTCAGACCAAAGATCAACGACTCAGGAGAAGCTGAATGCCCAACGAAAGCAACTCCTGAAGTGCAGCGCCTTTCTGGATTCTATTTTATTGAAGACGGTATCTTCATCATGATGCCGCAGGATTATGAAGGTAGAGATTTTGAGAAGAAGGATTGTTTCGCTGCGTTTCAACAATTCTGCGAGCCTGTTATTTTTTACAAGAAAGAAAAAGAAACGCGTGCTAGTCAAATTACCGCTGCTGAGATTCATAAGAAGATGGCCGAGTTTGGTAAAAAATATATTTCAAATTTGGACAAAGGTGTAATTGGATTCAATCTACCACGGCCTGGAGATGCGAGTGCATCAAGCATTTTCGCTGAACCAAAGGGAAAAGTACTTGAAGTGTTCAAGCAATACCTCGAAAAGGAAGGAATGTCGAATTATGTTCCGCTTTATGCATACGTTCACTTTGATCATGCGGAATATTCAGATATCATGATTCCACATCCTTTGACAGGAGTCCAAGTCAAAAACGGACGCATCGTGGATTTCATCGTGGTATGTAAAAACACATTGACCAATAATGATGGGAAAAATCCAGACAAATATGTAACGGGAAAGCATGTGTTTTTCCATATCAACTTTGCAGAAAATGTAAAGGATCAACAATACAACACCGAAAATTACACCGGCAAATGGTATATCTATAATTGCTCTATCCCAAGCATGGGCGTAGTAGACGAAGGCGAAGATCCAATGAAGTACAAAGGGAAATAAGCTAATAGCTTGCGGCTAATGTCTAGTGGTTATCAGCTTTCAGCTAAGAGCCATTAGCATCAAGTTTATTTTCTTTATTCAAGATTCAATAATTTGATATTAAAATAAAGGGCTGTCTATTAGACAGCCCTTTATTTTAATATTATCTTCAATCTTGAATTCCGAATAAGCGAAGCGGAATTCCGAATAAGCGAAGGGGAATTTCGAATAAGCGAAGCGGAATTTCGAATGAGCGAAGCGAGAATTCCGAATAAGCGAAGCGGAATTTCGAGAATCGAGAATCGAGAATTGAGAATCGAGAATCGAGAATCAAGTTAAATGCCTCGGCCGCAGCGACTGATTACCTCTTTCAATGATCTCTTCGATTCGTTTGGCGCGGGTTTCAGGACGCTTTGCCATGATCAACCATTGTAGCGTTGCCTTTCGAATGGACTTACTTTGAGCGTGAAAAAACTCTTCCGCTTTTTTATTTTTATTAAAAGCTTTTTGAAGTTCTTCTGGTATTGTAAGATCTTCCACTGCATCCAGGATTTCCCAACTTCCATTCTGCTTGGCAAGTTCGATGGATGCATATCCGGCAGGCATCATTTTACCTTCAGCAATTAAAACTTCTATTTTATTCTTGTTCACTCGTGACCAAGTACTCTTCGCTTTTCTTTTGCTAAAAAATTGAATGGAACTATCCTTGTCGCGCTTTCGATGCACGGAATCAATCCATCCAAAGCACAACGCTTCATCTACGGCATCGCTCCATTTCAATGAAGGCTGACCTGAAGCTTTATTATAATAAATAAGCCATACAGAATCCTCAGAAGCATGGTGTCCTTCCAACCACCGCCTCCACTCTGCCTTACTTCGGGGATAAAATTCATTCATAAAAAAGCTTGTGGCTTTAGGCTATAAGCTAATAGCTATTAGCCATTAGCTGCAAACCAGATTTTTTTTTTCGAGAATCGAGAATCGTAAATCGTGAATCAATCCACCTTCTCATAATACCTGATATAATCAATATCCATCGACTGTGGGAAGAGGTTGGGCTTGTCAGGACCGTCTGGTGTTTTCTTTACAGATACATTGGTAATAATCTGCATGGGATCGCGTGGGAAAGGTGTTTCTTCTGGTTTCTTTTTCTTTTTCAAGAAATCCGCGCATTGCTTTGCTCTTCCCTTCATGCCTTTGTAGCGATACATCGTGCGCTTCAAATCACCATCTACCCACCACTCTATTTTGCACTCATCCCAAACACATGTGAAGGTGTGAAATCCTTCTGAGATGTCTTCTCCGAGATAACCCTCAATCGACATTCCTCCTTTGTAATGTGCAGTCATATTGTGCCATTTCGATAAACGCTTCTCACTATACATCATTTTAAATGGACCTTTCACATCCCAATATTCAAAGACATCGATCTCATTATTCACTCCATCTTTTTCACCATACATCCAAAATGCTGAATTGAGTCCCTTACTCTTCGGAATGCGGCAGCGAATCTCATACATTCCAAAACCAAAACTTTCTTTTGAGTTTATTTCTCCGCTCGAATGTGTCGCATTTCCTTTGAATGGCTTCATACCATCTTTAATCCATATATCATATGGTCGATCAATCATGGTGTCATTCTTCAATACCAACTTCAACAATCCTTGCGACACTTCTACATTCTCACGCAAGTACCATACATAGTTGGAGCCTTGCATAGGATCACGAGGAATACCTTCAATGATGCGCCATTTCGACTCATCGAGCTTCGTTCCATCAAAGTCATCTCCAAACGACATGACCCATTTTTCATTTTCACCAGCAGCATTCTTTCGAACGAGGGTGTCTTGTGCATTTGCAACGCTCACCGCTGCAACTAATAAAGAGGTTATAAGTGTTCTCATGAAACGAAAATAGTAAAATACATTATTGAGTAAAAAAATACAGTTTTGCTAAATTAATATGGTTATGCTAAATTTGTATATATTTACATTATGAAGGATATAAAGTGCCCCAAATGTGAATCATATCGGGTGATTAAGAGCGGAATCATCAATGAAAAACAACGTTACAATTGTAAAAACTGTAGCTATTATTTCACTGTCGATAAGCTCGGAAAAAAAATCGATACGTACTATGTCACCAAGGCGCTTCAACTCTATATCGAAGGACTCTCCTATCGCGAAATCGAACGTTTGCTCGGTGTAAGTCACGTCTCTGTGATGAACTGGGTAAAACAATATGGAATCACCAGAGCGTCGAACAGTCAATACCACCCCACCTACCGCATCCTTACACATACGGAGTTAATCCAATATCTTTCCGATAAAAAACACCTCGATGGAGCTGGTGCTATTATCACTGAAGTGGGCGATAAATTCATGCTCATTCGATGGGAAAGATTTAGACAATAACTATATAATTTTACATTCAACTATATAACATTTGGTTTTGTTGGAAAGGTCGCTTCTATTTGGGGCATTCAATTTCTAATCTCCTGGTGCGCAACAGGTAACAAGAATTGACCAAGACCTTTTAACCAAACAAACCAAACCATGAAAAAATTCACCTCGCGAATTTTAATGCTGTGCATCTTCACATGCACACATCTCTTCTCCCAAGCGCAAGGCGATGAACTCTACGGACCTGGCATCAAGTTTAAGCTGAATGAAGAGGGTTCGAAATACATGCGCTTCATCACATGGCACCAAGTATGGGCCCGTTACAATCAAAACAACGAAGGCTCGGCAAGACAAGGTGTCGCTCAAGACGAAACATTCGACATCGGAATTAGAAGATCACGTTTTCTATTTCTAACGCAAATCAGTCCGAAGTTCCTTATCGTACTACACGCCGGAATCAACAATCAGACATCTTACACCGGTGGTTACCTCGGAAGCTCTGATGCAAAAAAACCACAACTATTCATGCACGATCTCTGGAATGAATACAAGGTTTTCGATAAAGCAAAATTTAAAATGGATATCGGCGCCGGGCTTCACTACTGGAATGGCGTTTCCAGAATGTCTAGTGCATCCACACTCAACTTCCTCGCTTATGATGCACCGATCTTCAACTGGTCTAACATTGAAACAACAGACCAATTCGCACGATATATCGGGATCTATGCGAAAGGTAAACTCGGTAAAATCGATTACCGTCTCAATGTCAGCGAGCCTTTCTATACCAACACTGGCAAGGCTATCTCCACAACTACTGCTAATTACAGCCCTTACAACGTCAACAAAATTTACGCTGGATATCTCAGCTATCAGTTCTGGGATCAAGAATCCAACGTACTTCCTTACACAGTGGGCTCTTACCTCGGATCGAAGAAGGTATTCAATATCGGCGGCGGCTTCATGAATAATCAAGAAGCGATGTGGACCAAAAAAACAGAATGGACCGGCACCGATTCTCTCACCTACCACGATATGAATTTGTTCGCGGCGGATGTCTTTATCGATCTCCCGTTGGATAAAGAAAAAGGCACTGCCCTCACGGCGTATGTAGTAGACTACATCTACGACTTCGGTCCAAACTTCGTTCGCTCAATAGGCATCATGAATCCCGCAGCCAACAACGCAACCGGCGAAGGTGTGAGTGCTTATCGAGGTAATGCTCTTCCTCTCATCGGAACAGGAAATATCCTCTATGGTCAACTCGGTTATCTTGTTTCAAAAAATCTTTCTTCAAAATTCAGACTACAACCTTACGCAGCATACACGCTCGCAAACTTTGAAGGGCTTAAAGATGCAGAAGGCGATCATCACAATGTAAACGTGATCGATGCAGGAGCTAACTTCCTTCTTGAAGGACATCACTCTAAAATCACTGTCAACTATAGACATCGCCCTGATTTCAGCCAAATCGCAAGACCAGATTTCCAAGTGAAATATCGTCCTGAAATCACGCTTCAATTCCAAGTTTATTTATAAAACTCAAACCAAGAAATTATGTCAAACACAACCACATCTAGCAAAGGTATTTGGAGTGTGATCACCGCTTCTTCGGTGGGTACACTCATCGAGTGGTACGACTTTTACATCTTCGGAAGTTTGGCGACCATCATCGCTGCACAGTTTTTCCCAGAAGATAAAGGTTCTGCCGCATTGCTTTCTACCCTCGCGATCTTCGCGGCAGGTTTCATCGTGCGACCTTTCGGTGCACTCGTATTCGGTCGCCTCGGCGATATCGTGGGAAGAAAATACACCTTCCTCCTCACTCTTGTATTAATGGGCGGTAGCACTTTCGCTATTGGTCTTATTCCAAACTACAAGAGCATCGGCGTCGCAGCACCGCTCCTCGTTTTGCTGCTTCGATTGATTCAAGGTCTCGCACTCGGAGGTGAATATGGTGGAGCCGCTACATATGTAGCAGAGCACTCACCAGTAGGCAAACGCGGTTTCTATACCAGCTGGATTCAAACCACTGCAACACTAGGTCTATTCGTTTCCCTCGGTGTTATTTTGATCACAAGAAATACAATGGGTATCGAGAAGTTCAACGATTGGGGTTGGAGAATTCCTTTCCTCGTATCTTCTCTTCTCGTTATTCTTTCGATCTACATCCGTCTTAAAATGAACGAATCTCCTCTTTTTTCAAAATTGAAAAAAGAAGGAAAGACTTCTTCAAATCCATTGAAAGAAAGTTTTACCAAAAGAGAAAACTTGAAGATGGTACTGCTTGCTCTATTCGGCGCTGTGATGGGACAAGGTGTGATCTGGTACACAGGTCAATTCTATGCGCAATCATTTATTGAGAATATTTGTAAAATTGAATTCGGGCAATCACGCACGATTCTGCTTTGGGCCATTGCATTTGCTACTCCATTCTTCGTGGTCTTTGGTGCACTGTCAGATCGCATCGGTAGAAAATGGATCATGATGGCGGGTATGTTTCTCGGTATCCTTCTGTATCGTCCGATCTATCAACACTTCTTGGATATTACGAATGAGAAAAACAAAGTTGAATTAGCAGAACAACGCGAAGTTGCAACCACTACTTCATTGGTTCCAAACAAAGCGGACACGCTGATCAAAACAGTAACGGTAAAGTACTTTGAAGACGGTTCTATTTTCAAAGAAACCAAATCAGACACATTGTATGTGGCGACTGGTGCTCACGCTATCAAGCCTGCTATTAAAATGGAAAAGATTGTAGGTGATGGAAATTATTGGACCATCATTTTCCTCATCTTTATTCAAGTATTATTCGTGACCATGGTGTATGGACCAATTGCAGCATTCCTTGTTGAGCTCTTCCCAACACGTATTCGCTACACCTCAATGTCACTTCCATACCACATCGGAAACGGTGTATTCGGAGGACTTGTTCCATTCATCAGCACATTGATAATTGAATATACCAAATCACCTGAGAATCCAGCCGGATCTCCACTAGCGGGACTTTGGTATCCAATTATCGTTGCTACTATCTGTCTTGTGATCGGTGTACTTTATGTTTCAAATAAAGTAGACAAAAATGTACAAGATGACGAAAATGCTTACATTCACTAACACGAAGAAATCATGAACGCATTAAAAAGAATATTAGGTTTTGTATGGTTTCTAGCAGGACCATCTGTTTTGGGATACTTGCTTTATGAAGCTATGAAGAAAAACTCATTACCAACAAGCACATCCAACGATATGCTGCAATGGGCCATCATCATCGGCATCTTTATTCCCATCGCTATTGGATTTATGATCTTTGGATATTACTCCATCAAAGGAGAATATGATTTAAAGGATTAAATAGATATGATGAAAGAGCGGAACTCCAAGCAAAAGTTAGTGGCATTGGCCATCGGTGCGGCGGTATTACTCAATATCCCGATTCTCGAGACGGTCAATAAACCACAACTCGTGCTTGGTTTTCCGCTTCTTTATTTTTATGTATTTCTGATATGGTTTATTTTAATTATTCTCCTTTACAGAATAGCTAAAAATAAAATGGGATGAGTCCGTCATTAGTCATCATATCATCCCTTATTTATCTAGGAATATTATTCCTGATTGCTTACCGCGCGCAAAAGAGAAAATCCAGCGGCAATCATCCGATCAATGCATGGATTTATGCATTGTCTCTGGGTGTGTACTGCACTGCATGGACATACTACGGCAGCGTCGGAAAGGCTTCGCGCGATGGCATTGATTTCCTCGCTGTCTATATCGGACCGACACTCATGGCTCCGCTGTGGTGGATCGTACTTCGCAAAATCATACGCATCAGCCAAGTGCAGCGCATCACCACTATTGCTGACTTTATATCTTCAAGATATGGTAAGAATATTTCTCTTGGAAGTATTGTCACCATCTTTTGCTTTATCGGGATCATTCCCTATATCGCCTTGCAATTAAAAGCAATCAGCGAAAGCTTCGATATTATCACAAATTACCAAGTGCATCAGGGTGGATCAAATGATATTCTTCACGATACCTCCTTTTATGTGGTGGCCATCATGGCGATGTTTACCCTGCTTTTCGGTACCCGCAAGATCGAAACAACAGAGCGTCATCCTGGAATGATGTCGGCCATCGCATTTGAATCCATCATCAAACTCCTCGCTTTTCTGGTCATCGGTTTCTTCCTCACCTATTGGGTCTTTGATGGATTTGGAGATTTATTTTCACAAGCATTATCCTCAGAAACTACGCAGCGTTTATTGCTCATGCCTGAACAAAGTGGCTATCGTGAGTGGTTTTGGATCACGTTGCTCAGCGCTCTTGCATTTACACTACTGCCACGCCAATTCCAAGTGAGTGTAGTTGAAAACACAAATGAAAATCATCTCAAAACAAGCATGTGGGTTTTCCCACTCTACCTATTGTTGATTAATCTCTTTGTGCTGCCAGTGGCGATTGGCGGCATTTTACTTTTCCAAAACTCGGCAACCAACGCCGACTATTTCTTACTTCAGATTCCTATTCATTTCGATCAAAAGTTTTTGGCGCTTTTCATTTTTATTGGTGGAATTTCCGCTGCTACGAGTATGATCATTGTAGAGACCATGGCCTTGAGTACCATGTTCTCAAACAACCTATTGATTCCTATCATTGTTGGAAACGATCGTCTAAAAAATAAGTGGGGCAGGTATCTCAGTGAAATCACGCTATACAGCCGACGTTTTTCTATTCTTCTTATTCTACTCCTCGCCTACCTCTATTACCATCGTCTCGATCAATACTACTCTTTGGTTTCTATCGGACTCATATCCTTCGTTTCGGTAGCGCAGTTTGCGCCTGCTATGATCGGTGGTATTTTCTGGAAAAAAGGCACCCGCAAGGGCGCCATCACCGGTATCCTTCTTGGCTTCACTATCTGGTTTTATACGCTTGTAATTCCCTCCCTCATTGGAAATACTGCATTTGGGCAATCATTGATTCAAGACGGACTCTTTGGTTGGTCCATCCTCAAACCATCAGCGCTCTTTGGTCTTGAAGGCTTCAGCCCTATTTCACACGCGATGTTTTGGTCGATGTTCTTCAATATCATTGCATACATCACGGTGAGCTTCAACAGCACTCAAAATATTATCGAACGAAATCAAGCAGAGGTATTCGTAGATATTTTCAAATACTCCGCGGTGTATGAAAGCACTATTGTACTTAAGGGAAAAGCTTCGTTACCAGACATTCAGAAAACCCTTTCCCAATTCTTTGGCGAGGATCGCTCCAAGCAGGTAATACGATTATTTGCTAAAAAACACGACATCGATATCTCCGATCCTTCGATGCAGGCCGATCCTCGGATCATTGCTTATGCCGAACGTTTGCTCGGTGGTGTAATCGGATCTGCTTCGGCTCGAATGATGATGTCATCTGCTGTTGCAGAAGAAGATATTCGCATTGATGAAGTTGTTTCGATTCTCAAAGAAAGCCAGCAACTCCTGAGCACCAATCGTGAGCTCACTCGTAAATCAACGGAATTAAAAAGTGCCTTGACCGAACTCGCTGTAATGAACGAACGCTTGAAGGAAAATGATCAAATGAAAGATGATTTCCTTTCAACGGTAACGCATGAACTCCGCACTCCAATCACTTCCATCCGCGCGCTCAATGAAATTCTGTACGATAATCCCGAACTCGAACAAGACGATCGCCAACATTATCTAGGGATTGTCATCAAAGAGACCGAGCGTCTGAGCCGCTTAATATCACAAGTCCTCGATCTCGAGCGCTATGAATCAGGACGACAAAAATTGACCTTGACGAGAACGACTGCGAGCGAACTTATTCAAGATAGCCTCGAAGCAATCGACCAACTCATCAAAGAACAGAAGACAACTATTCATTTTGAGAATAATACACATGATAAAATTCTTATTTGTGATAAAGACAAACTGATGCAAGTCATTTTAAATCTATTGTCAAATGCCTTAAAATTCGTAGATGAAAAAAATGGCGAAATTAATATCACTGCATCTACAGATAAAAACCACATGATATTCTCTGTAAAGGACAATGGTAAAGGGATTGCGAAAGAATATCAGCAGATGATCTTCGAGAAATTTTTCCAAGCGAAAAATCAATTGATGAGAAAGCCTAAGGGCACAGGTTTGGGACTTGCCATTTGTAAAAAAATATTAGACATTCATAAAGGAAAAATTGAAGTACAAAGTGATGAAGGAATGGGTACTGTTTTCACTTTTTCCATCCCAATGAACCTAGACCAACTTCAACTAGAGAATACAGAAAACAATTAAAAATAGAGATACGTGAAGAAGCAAGCTAAAATATTAATTGTCGATGACGAGCCAAACATCCTGTTATCATTAGATTTTCTAATGCGAAGAGGAGGACATCAAGTATTCATTGCACGCAACGGTTCTGAAGCTATGGAACTTTTAAATAGCAATCAACCCGATCTCGTGCTGTTGGATATCATGATGCCCGATGTTGATGGTTACGACATCTGTAAGTTTATTAAATCCTCTCCTCATCATGCTCAAACAAAGGTTATTTTCTTGTCTGCAAAATCCAAGGAAAGCGACATCAAGTACGGACTCGAAGTCGGCGCAGATGACTACATGACCAAGCCATTCAGCACTAGAGCATTGATGCAAAAGGTGGATGATTTATTAGCATAAAAAAAATATACAGCCATGAGTATATACACCGACGAATATCAAAAAAGTCTTGCCTCTCCCGAGACTTTTTGGGCAGCAAAAGCAGCTCGCATCAACTGGTTTAAAACACCGGAAAAAATTCTTACAAAAAATCACCGCGGCTTCTATCGTTGGTTTGAAGATGGTGAGATCAATACCTGCTATTTAGCAATTGATCAACACTTGGAGCAAGGCAATGGTGATCGTATTGCTGTGATTTATGATTCTCCTGTAACGGGTATTAAGCAAAAAATATCCTATCGTGAATTACACCATCATGTATCGCGCCTTGCCGGCGCCATGCAGAAAAATGGTGTGACCAAAGGTGATCGCGTAGTGATCTATATGCCAATGATTCCGGAGGCTATTTATGCCATGCTCGCTTGCGCTCGCATTGGAGCGGTGCACTCAGTGGTATTCGGTGGATTTGCTCCACATGAACTCGCCATTCGCATTGATGATGCAAAACCAAAAATGATCATCAGCGCATCTTATGGTATTGAAATAAATAAAACCATTCCATACAAACCATTGCTCGATGCAGCCATTGACAAGGCCATTTTCAAGCCCGAACATGTGGTGATTGTTCAGAGAAATGGAGACCCCGCGCCATTGATGGCTGGTCGCGATCATGATTATAATGATTATGTAAAAGACGCTCCGGCTGCGGATTGCGTGACTTTGCGCGCCATCGATCCTTTATATATTTTATATACCAGTGGAACAACTGGAAAACCAAAAGGAATTCTTAGAGACAACGGTGGACATGCTGTTGCTTTAAAATATAGTCTGCATCACATCTATGGCATTCAGCCCGGCGAAGTATTCTGGGCGGCGAGTGATGTGGGTTGGGTTGTTGGTCATTCATACATCGTATACGGACCTTTGATGCATGGATGTACTACTATTTTATACGAAGGCAAACCAATCAAAACACCCGATGCAGGCGCATTCTGGAGAGTCATCGAAGAACACAAAGTCAACGTACTCTTCACTGCACCTACTGCCATTCGTGCCATTAAAAAAGAAGATGATGAAGGCTCACTCCTTCAAAACTATAATATCTCTTCTCTCCGCTCGCTCTTTCTTGCGGGTGAAAGATGCGATGTCTCCACTTATTATTGGGCTTCGAATTTATTAAAGGTGCCAGTTATTGACCATTGGTGGCAGACTGAAAGTGGATGGCCCATCGTGGCTCCTAGCTTTGGTTTGCTCGATCAACCCATCATCAAACCTGGCAGTGCAGGCCGCCCCGTTCCGGGATATGAAATTCATATCCTCAATGAAATGGGAGAGAAATTAATTCCTCAACAAGAAGGATTTGTTGCCATTAAATTGCCTTTGCCTCCCGGCTGTCTTCCGACACTTTACAATGACGATCAGCGATTTGTTAGTTCTTACCTCGATCAATTCCCCGGTTATTACCTCACAGGGGATGGTGGTTACATGGATGACGACAATTATCTCTATATCATGGGCCGTGTAGATGATGTGATCAACGTTGCTGGACACCGCCTATCTACCGGAGAAATGGAAGAAATGGTAGCGACTCACCCTGCAGTTGCAGAATGTGCAGTTATTGGAATGGCAGACGAATTAAAAGGACAAGTGCCGCTGGCTTTTGTTGTTTTAAAAGATGGCGCTTCAATTACAGAAAAAGAAATAGAAACACAATGTGCTCAAATCATTCGAGACAACATTGGTGCGGTTGCTTGTTTCAAAAACACCATCGTCGTGCAGCGTTTACCAAAAACAAGAAGCGGAAAAATTTTGCGTCGAATCATGCGACACATCACCGACGGCGAGCACTACACAGTTCCATCTACCATTGACGATCCGCATATACTTGTCGAAATACACGATCAACTCAAAGCGCGTTCTATTGGAAAAGCGTTTGCTAAAATGATTCTATAACATTACAATATTACAACCATGAATTTTCAAATTACATCTGAAGCAGAATATCAAGCAGCATATAAAAAAAGTGTAGATCAACCCGAAGCATTTTGGGATGAAATTGCATCCAACTTTCATTGGAGAGAAAAATGGCACACCACACTTAAATGGAACTTCGAAACACCTGATATACGCTGGTTTGACGGGGCTAAGCTCAATATTACTGAAAACTGTTTAGACCGCCACCTTGAACAACGTGGAAATAAAATCGCGCTCATTTGGGAACCAAATGATCCAAAAGAAAGAGCGCTTCGATACACCTATCGCGAGCTTTATCAGAACGTAAATAAGATGGCCAACATTCTCAAAAATATGGGAGTGAAAAAAGGCGATCGTGTCTGTATCTATTTACCAATGATTCCAGAATTGTCTTTCACTGTGCTCGCATGCGCTCGCATCGGTGCAATTCACTCTGTGGTGTTCGCCGGCTTCAGCGCTAATTCAGTTGCTGATCGCATCAATGATTCACAATGTTCGGTGGTAGTAACCTCTGATGGACTCAACAGAGGTGCAAAACAAATCCCCGTGAAAAGTGTGGTAGACGAAGCATTAGAACATTGTCCTTCTGTGGAAAAAGTTTTAGTGGTAGATCGATTGGGATGGCCTGTCAATATGCATACGGGTCGCGACTTTTGGTATCATGAAGAATTAAAAACAGTTTCTGATCAATGCGAACCAACCATCGTTGAAGCTGAAGATCCATTGTTCATTCTTTATACTTCTGGTAGCACCGGAAAACCAAAAGGCGTTGTCCATTCTACTGCGGGATATATGGTCTATGCTGGATATTCCTTTGCGAATGTTTTCCAATACAAGGAAAGCGATATCTATTGGTGCACAGCAGACATTGGATGGATTACTGGGCACACCTACATCCTATACGGACCACTTCTACAAGGCGCCACTAGCGTGATGTTTGAAGGTGTTCCTACTTATCCAGACCCAGGAAGATTTTGGCAAGTCATCGATAAGCACAGCGTCAATATATTCTACACCGCACCGACTGCAATTCGTTCGTTGATGGCTTCAGGAGTCGATCACGTATTGGCATATAGCCTGCACACATTAAAGGCACTTGGTTCTGTTGGCGAACCAATCAATGAAGAAGCATGGCATTGGTATCACACTCACGTTGGCAAAGGGAAATGTCCAGTAGTAGACACGTGGTGGCAAACCGAAACCGGAGGCATCATGATTTCCGCTCTAGCTGGAATCAGCGAATTAAAACCAGCACACGCAGGACTTCCATTACCAGGTATTCAACCCATCTTAGTGGATGGTGAAGGAAATGAAATTCATGGAAATGATGTGGAAGGATACTTGTGCATTAAATTCCCATGGCCCTCTATGATCCGCACCACGTATGGCGATCACGAACGTTGTAGAATAAATTATTTTGCTACATATAAAAATCTCTACTTCACAGGAGACGGCGCCCGAAGAGAAGCCAATGGAATGTTCAGAATCATCGGCCGTGTTGATGATGTCATCAATGTTAGCGGACACCGTTTTGGAACTGCAGAAATTGAGAATGCGATTAATCAAAACAAAAAAGTCATTGAGAGCGCAGTCATCGGATATCCGCACGACATCAAAGGTCAAGGCATTTATGCATATGTTATACTCGGAGATTTAGAAACAAACAATAATAATCAGACACGCGATGAAATCATTGAGAGCGTAGTCGAACACATCGGTCGTATTGCAAAACCCGATAAGATTCAATTCGTCAGCGGACTCCCCAAAACCCGCAGCGGAAAAATTATGCGACGCATTCTTCGAAAAGTGGCAGAAGGTGAATTATCTTCGTTAGGCGACACATCCACTCTACTAGACCCCACCATCGTAGACGAAATCATCGCAGGAAGACTATCACAGTGACAAATGACAAGTTACAAATGACAAATGATCTCGGCAAAGCCGAGAAAAACGACAAGAGACAAATTACAAGAGACAAATTACAAATGATCTCGGCAAAGCCGAGATCAAACTGCTAGTAAGACAGAAGAACAACAAACCAATGGGCAAACACAACCCAAGCAGCAGACAGGAGCGAAGCGACTACCCGTCAGCGAAGCTACCCGCCACGAGCGTAGCGAGTACCCGTCACCGCAGGTACCCGTCACGAGCGCAGCGAGTACTCGTGGTTTTGATGATGGTTGCGCAGTTTTCGTTTGCTCAGAGTTTTGAGCTTTCTGGTGGGTTGAATTCTAGCAGCTTTACATCCGACCGCAGACTTTCAAATGCTAGCAATACCTCCGTTAATGAATCAGGCGGCAGAGGCTATTCATTTGGATTAAGCTATACCGGATTTAAAAAGCTTAAAAATAATATCCGTGTTTCGCTTTTAGTAGATCAGTATGAAGGCGAAGTAACAGCCAATAGCTTCGGCACTTCATATCGCGACCAATTAAATATTTCCTACAAAAAGACCTCCATTAGTGCAGCGCTGTATCCTTTCAATTTCAAGCTTACACCAAGAACCTTTTTCGCTTTTGGATTTGAAATAAACTATTTAATAGATCACCAAACCGCCGGCTCATACGTTGGTTCAAGGTATCAATCACCGACTATACGGGAGACTTACGATAACGAATCAAGCAATCTGCATTACAATATTTCTGGAGGAGCAAGCATGCGCTTACACCATGAATTTCGTATCACAGACACATGGTCCATTTCTCCCCAGTACAAATTATTCGCAGGCTGCACTCCCGACCTTCTGACAAGACTAACAAACATCTACGCCATCCGCCACTCCTTCCTCCTCGGCATCACGAAAAACCTAACTTCCAGATACTAGATACTAGTGACTAACGACTAGATACTAGTGACTAACGACTAACGACTAGATACTAGTGACTAGTGACTAGAGTAGTTACTAGTAAAACAGAAGATCACTAAACGAATGGGCAAACACACCACAAGTAGCACCCTTCGCGAAGCGAAACCCGTCAGCGAAGCTACCCGTCACGAAGTACCAAGCACCGCAGGTACCCGTCAGGAGCGCAGCGACTACCCGCCACGAAGTACCAAGCACCGCAGGTACCAGTCAGGAGCGCAGCGACTACCCGCCACGAAGTACCAAGCACCGCAGGTACCCGTCAGGAGCGATAGCGACTACCAGCCATGAGCGAAGCGAGTACCCAGCATCTCGCCGAAGGCGAGATACAGTTGGGGGATCGAGTGCATGTAGATATTGGCGTTTATTCGTTCATCCTCTAGTGCTTGAAGTACAGCATCGTTTATCGTTAAAAGCTTCCCACTGTAATCTTGATCCCGCATGATTTCAAGCTTGTATTTGTGAACCAACAAATCCTCTGGATTCGAGTTAAGCGCATTAGAAATGGATATAAAAGCCCCTTGCGTATCCCCTATGTGCTCGAATTGATAGATTGCTCGAATAAAATCCGTCATATAAAAATGATCCAATGGAACCTGTGATTCCGCGGCCTCCAGATACAATCTTACATTTTTCCAAATATCTATTTGCTGCTTCACTTCATCATTTCTCAAGTACCATTCACGACAATAAAGAATGGCGGCACTGATATTCCATAGATAATTCTTGTCTTTTATTTCTGTAAAAAAATAATCAATCACATCCTTATCAATCTTGTGATACTGTCCATGCGGGGCGCCAACATATTGAAGGAAGTAATGCATAAATAATCTTTGATTGCGCTGGTGCATAGCAATCCGACATTGTAGTCCAAACACCTCAAAATAGTCGGCTACTTGAATTGAATTTTTCGTGTGAGTGCGTGGGATCAGTTCCGTCAAATAATCTGCAATATCCTTTGCTATGTCATCCTCATTCAACCTCAAATGATACTCCCCAAGTTGCACCAACTCTTGGAATAAAAAGAAATAATGATTGAGAGGTTTATTCTCAAAACATTCTTTTTTGTAAAGTACATATTCACGAATAATGCGATAGGCCATCAGATCCCATTGTGGGTCTCTATCTGGTGTAGCGGTACTTTCAACAAAAATTTCTCGCAATTTAATCTCCGTTAAATTCAAAGAATATCGAAGTGCAAGCATATAATCATCCATTGCCCTTTCAAGGCTCCCAAGGCGATAGTATTTATAATCTCCTCGTAGTATATACAAGTCAGCCCAACGCTCATCAGTAAAATTCGGCTTTTGAAAAATAATGAAATCCAATTCTTCCAAAACATTAATTTCATTCAACAACGCAGACTCCTCCCCTTTTCTAAAGATGTATGAAGCCCGCTCCAATCGCGCCTCGCAATTATTAGGATCCTGTTTTAGTATCGCTTGCCAACTATTCATTTGATACATAGAAGGGTCCCCCGGCTGCCCAAAACAAGAGCTAACAAAAGAGAACATGAATAAGAAAAAGGAAATCAAACACCCCAAAAATAATTTCATACCCCCAATACCGCCCACTCTATAAAACGTTCAACGTACTTAGTGACTAGTGACGAACGACTAGTGACTAGAGTAGTGACTAGTAAAACAGAAGCTCACTAAACTAATAGGCAAACACACCCCAAGCAGCAGACAGGAGCGAAGCGACTACCAGTCAGGAGCGAAGCGACTACCAGCCACGAAGTACCAAGCACCGAAGGTACCCGCCAGGAGCGAAGCGACTACCCGAAGGCGAGAACGCTTATCTTTGGGGCATGAGGATTTTGATTGCTTTTGGATTTGTTCTGATTTCCGTTTTTGGTTTTGGCCAAGTGAAAAAAATGGAACGCGAAACCCGTGCTAAAAAATCCGAAGTCCCTCCGAAAGCCTTGGCCTTTATTGACAGCATATCCACAGAGATTAAACCCAAATGGTTCTGGGAAGGAATTATGTTTCCCACCTCTTATGAAGCAAAGTTTAAATTCAATAATGCAAAATACAGTATTGAATTCGACACCCTCGGAAATCTTGAAGATGTTGAAATACTTACAAAGTACCAAGACCTTCCCCAGCATGTAATAAATGCAGTCGATGGTAATCTTCTTGAAGTTTATGAGAAATCAAAAATCACAAGAGTTCAAACACAATGGTCAGGAAAGGAAAGTGACATCCTTGTGGTTTTTAATGAAAAATTCTCTTTCGCCCCTGGGCAACTAACCGTTAGATATGAAATTGAATTGAAACTCAAACAAGAAGGAAGATGGAGACTCGAAGAATGGACCGTTGATTCTAACGGCAAAATCATCTCACAACTAGTTGTAGTCACACCAAGAACGGACCACCTTGAATACTAGAATTAACCTTCTATTCATTCTTTTGGTGATCGGTAGCATCTGCACCAAAGCTCAGGACATCCGCACCGGCGGCCTACTTCCTGCGTTTAGTTATACGAAAAAGCACAATGATCTTTGGCGATCCAACTTCAAATGGGAATCGCGACAACTCCTTTATAATGATATAGAAGATCAAAAAACCGAACGCTCGTTCGAGTACGTTTTGTCAGACTTTTCTTATATTATTTCTAGAAAAATTAGGCTGCAAAATACCTTGTCCGCAGGGTATCTTTTTCGATTGGAGGAAAATAGAAATGCGCACCGTTTTATTCAGCAATTCACGGTAGTAAAAAACTACGAACGACTGCGCACCGCACATCGTTTTGTGGCAGATCAAACCCTCCGCGAAGAAAATTGGACCTACCGCGGACGCTACAGAATCACCGTAGAATGGCCATTACAAGGACACACGCTAGATAAAAATGAATGGTATTTAAAAGTGAATAATGAATACCTCAACGCATTTTCGAATCAGGAATACGAACTCGAAATGCGATTCATTCCATTACTAGGATACCTTTTCTCCAACGATCAAAAAATCGAATTCGGTCCCGACTATCGCCAATCATTCTTCTCCCCCATCGACCGCAAAAATCTCTGGCTCGCCTTCACATACTACGTTTAATCTAGTGACAAACTTCAAGTGACTAACTACTAGTGACGAGATACTAGAGTAGTGACTAGTAAAACAGAAGAACACCAAACAAATGGGCAAGAATTGCCCAAACAGCATCCTCTGCGAAGCAGAACCCGTCAGCGAAGCTACCCGCCAGCGAAGCTACCAGTCACCGCAGGTACCAGCCACGAGCGAAGCGAAGTTAGAGGAGGCCGCACATGTAGAAGAGGAGACGCGCACCAACGTTTCCGTTCCAATCATCCTCACCTGGCGCAACCTCTACTAGATCGAAACCGATGATCTCACGACCACTTTCCTTTACCATAGATAATAGATACGTCGCCTCATCAAACCATAATCCCCCCGGCACCGGAGTTCCTGTATTTGGACACAACGTCGGATCAAGACCGTCAATATCAAAACTGATATGAACCTTTTGTGGCAATTGATCAACGATTTGCGCACAAATATTTTTCCATGTCTCACCTTCAAACTGACGACGACGCATTGAAGCGTTGGTATGTACGAATACACGACCACCTTGACCCGTCGCTACATCATTTTCTTGTTCGCAGAAATCACGAATCCCTACTTGCACGAGGCCGGAGATCTGTGGAATTTGTAATGCATTATACATCACAGAAGCATGGCTATAAGTGAAACCTTCATATGCAATACGAAGATCCATGTGTGCATCAATATGAAGAATACCATATTGATCATGACGCTTCGCCTGAGCTCTGAAATATCCAAGAGGAGTGCTATGATCGCCTCCTACTAAACCTACTTTTTTACCTTGATTTAAATAATGCGAACACTGCTCCTCCACCCATTGGTTCATCTTCTCGCAAGCAGCATTGAGTTCCTTATGAATTTCAATTGCCTCAGCATCATTTTCTACATCGATACCATCTTCATACATTTCAATAATGCGCTGAGCCTTTCCTCTCAATTCGCTACTGCGAATGGCCATTTCCTCAGGAATATCGATCATTGCAATTCCTTTTTTCCATAGCGTTGGAAAAAACTCATGGAATAAATCCACTTGGAAGCTCGCTTCCAAAATATGTTCTGGCCCCTGCGCCGCGCCGCTACCATAACTAACGGTCACTTCCCAAGGAACGGGAATCAATACGATATCGGATTCTTCCACCGAAAAAGGCAATCCATAAATATTGCTATCCTTCAATCCCGCAGCATTGGGATCGAAATTCTGAATTTTCAACTCTTTACTCATGCCGCAAATATAGTGTAGTCGCTTCGCTCCTGTCTGGTACCTGCGGTGACTGGTACCTCCGGTGCTTGGTACCTGCGGTGCTCGGTAGTCGCTGACGCTCCTGTCTCCTGCTGGTCAAGCCTTTGTTCCAATTCTTGTAACTCCCCAAACACCGAAGGTACACGTCAGGAGCGCAGCGACTACCCGCCTCCAGAACGCAGGAGCGCAGCGACTACCCGCCACGAAGTACCAGTCAGGAGCGCCAGCGACTACCAGTCACGAAGTACCAGTCAGGAGCGCCAGCGACTACCCGTCAGGAGCGCAGCGACTACCGGAAGGGATAGTTTTACTTTCGTTAACAATAGTTTTAGAACTTTTAGAGAAAGTATGTGTTTATTTGGGCATGCAAAGACTACTGGAACATTATACCGTACAGTTGGATAAGGCCCTGTTTGCCAAAGATCCCGCTGTATCCGATATTGGAAAGGAAATCCTTCATCATAGCGTTGTACTCCTTGCTGAAGAAGGACTTGAAGCATTTACCTTTAAAAAACTTGCTCAAGCAATGGCCTCCACCGAGACCACTATCTATCGCTATTTCCATAATAAACACCAACTCATGATGTATCTGTGCTCGTGGTATTGGAGCCATCAAGAAGTGAAAGTGGTGTTTGCTACGGCCAATATCTCCGAACCTAACGTGCAAATGGAACGTGCAATAGAAGTGCTGATTTCCAAATCCTCTGCTTCAAAAGCTCAAGTAATTAATGAAGAGCTTCTTCAAAAAGTAGTGTGCGCAGAATTCGGGAAAGTCTTTGATATTCATACAAAACACATCGAAGATTTCGAAGGATACTTCTCTGCTTATCATAATCTTTGTGATAGAATCTCGACGATCATTCTTAAAATGGATAAAAACAATAAGCACTCAATAGCCTGGGCACAAACCATTATTGAAGCTTCTCAAAGACAATTGTTCTTCCATTTTTATAGAAAAAAAATGAGCGATTGCGCAAAAGATGAAAACACTCTCAAACAATTTATTCTAAGTATAACCTCTTCTATAAGATAAATCAATGGCTGAAAACACAGGAAATCACTCCCCATTTAAAAGGTTATTCCAACTGATCAAAAGTGAAAAAGATGACTTCAAAAATGTCTTCTTATTCGCCATCTTCAGCGGGCTGCTCAACCTTTCATTGCCTCTTGGTATACAAGCTGTCATCAACTTCTTGAATGCTGGAGAACTCAGCACTTCATGGGCGGTACTCGTGATATTCGTTATTCTCGGAGTTGCGTTGGTTGGTTTTATTCAAATCAAACAATTGGCAATCACGGAAAGTATCGAACAACGCATCTTCACGAAGGCGGCGTTCGACTTCGCATTCAGATTGCCGCGTATCAAACAATCAGCAGTACAGAATAAGTACATGCCTGAATTAGTGAATCGATTTTTTGAAATTCTGACCGTACAAAAAGGACTTTCGAAAATCCTTATTGATTTTTCATCCGCATCGATTCAAATCATTTTCGGTTTGCTACTGCTCGCATTGTATCACCCGTTATTTATTCTTCTAGGTGTTGGCTTGGTGGTGTTATTGTATATCATCTTCCGCATTACAGGACCATCTGGACTTCGCACGAGCTTGGAAGAATCAAAATATAAATTTGAAGTAGCCCACTGGCTTGAAGAAATTGGACGTACGATGAATACGTTCAAGCTCATCGGTGATAGCACATTGCCCATCACCCGCACCGATAGCCTCGTAGTGGGTTATTTAAAGGCTCGTAAAAAACACTTTAAAATATTGGTGTGGCAGTTTAGTGGAATGATCATCTTCAAAGTGGTGGTGGCTGCCGGACTAATTATCCTTGGAAGTATCCTTGTCATCGATCGTCAAATTAATATTGGTCAGTTCGTAGCAAGTGAAATCATCATCGTTTTAATTATTAATGCTGTGGAAAAACTAATCCTTAGCATGGATACATTCTATGATCTTCTGACTGCTTTGGAAAAAATTGGTACTGTAACCGATCTACCTCTTGAAAGCCACGAAGGAAAAGACCTTCGCGATATGGAATGTGACGGTGGAATCGACATGAAATACAACAATGTTTCTTTCACTTATCCCGATGGACATATACCCGTTATTCATAATTTCAATCTTGAGGTAAAATCTGGCGAACGCATATGTATCTCCGGATCTGACGGAAGTGGTAAAACAACATTGTTCAAACTTACCACTGGACTATTCGACACATTCGAAGGCACCATCACGTTGAATGGACTTCCAATTAGAAGTTTAAAAGTGGATGCACTTCGCGCGATCATCGGAGACAACTTTAATGAAAGCGATGTGTTCAAAGGAACCCTCTACGAAAACATCCAAGCTGGAATTAAAGAAGTAACCTATGATGATGTCATGTGGGCTTGCCGCATGGTAGGTCTTGATGAATTTATTTCCACCTCACCAATGGGCTTGGAAACCAAAATTGATCCAGAAGGAAAACGACTAGCATCAAGTGTTACCAAGAAAATCTTAATGGCTCGTTGTGTTGCTGAACGTCCGAAAATTCTATTGATTGAGGATAGTATTACCAATCTTTCTCCAGAAGAAAGACATACTATTTACAGCAGAATTCTGGATAAAAAATATGGCTGGACCATTATCATCATGAGCAATGACCCAGCAATAGCTGCAATGTGTGGCAACCATTATACAATTACTAACGGAACAATCAACGCATAAACTCTTTTTAAAATGTTAGACATATCAACTCCACAAGGCGTTAAAGAAAGAGTGATGAAAACAGATCTCCAAGCATTCAAGGAGATCGCACCAAGCAATCGTCACAAGTCGTTGAAAAGATGGGCATTTGCAATCTTTGGAATACTCGTCGCTCTGTTGTTTTTGCCATGGACACAGAACATCCAATCGCGCGGACAAATAACAGCGCTCAATCCTGATCAACGACCACAAACAGTAAACAGTGTTATTGGTGGACAGATCAGTAAATGGTTTGTTCAAGAAGGAGACTTCGTGAGAAAAGGGGATACCCTCATATATATCACGGAAATCAAGGAAGAATACTTCGACCCGAATCTTCTTGAGAATGTAGACAACCAAATCAAGGCGAAAGAAAGCAGTGTTTCTTCATATATGGAAAAAGTGAAGGCACTCGATAACCAAGTAGATGCCTTGATTGCCAATAAAGCTTTTAAGCTAGAACAAGCTCAAAACAAGCTGAAACAGGCGTATCTCAAGGTGAAGAGTGATAGTATCGAAAACCTTGCTGCGAAAAACAATCTAGAAGTTTCGAAGGAACAAATGAAACGTTTCGAAGAACTTTACTCGAAAGATCTTATTTCAAAAACTGAATTTGAAACAAGAAAAGTCGCACTTCAAAACGCAACAGCAAAGTCTATCGATGCAGAAAATAAATTGCTCATTGCCCAAAATGAAATTCTTGTTGCACGCACCGAACTGAGTACCATCGACAGTGAATTCAGAGATAAAATTGGAAAAGCTGAATCAGAAAAATTCGCTTCGCTTTCTTCTATGTACGACGCAGAAGCGCAAGTGACCAAGCTTCAAAACAGCTATGTCAACTATGATATGCGCAGTGGATTTTACTATATCACTGCTCCACAGGATGGATATATTACAAAAGCCATCACCAATGGTATTGGAGAAACCATCAAAGAAGGCGATCCTGTAGTGACCATCATTCCTGCTGATATAAACATGGCGGTGGAAATGTATGTCGATCCGATGGACTTGCCTTTGATCAACAAAGGGCAAACAGTGCGATTTATCTTCGACGGTTGGCCTGCATTTGTATTCACAGGTTGGCCCAATGCATCATATGGAACATTCCCTGGAAAAGTCTATGCAATCGACAACTTCATTTCTACAAATGGAAAATATAGAATGCTCGTGGTTCCAGATACTACTGATTTATCATGGCCTAAAAATATCCGTGTCGGCACAGGCGCAGAAGGAATTGCATTATTAAATGATGTGCCCATCTGGTATGAACTATGGCGTCGATTCAACGGCTTCCCTCCTGATTTTTATAATCTACAGAAAGACACTACGACCGACTCATCGAAAGAAACTAAGAAATAAATGCACCCACTGTTTAGACATATCAGCACCGTAGTTATTGTATTTTTTACAATAACCAATGCCGCAGCACAAAGGGATTCCATCACTACCCTCACCTTGGATGAGTTCATTCAAAGGGTAGAGAAAAATCACCCTATTGCAAAGCGTGCAGAACTCCAAATCGAGCGCGGAGAGAGCAATATGCGTCTTGCAAAAGGAGCCCTCGATCCAAAATTGGAAGCAGGTATTGATCAAAAATATTACAAGGAAACAACCTATTACTCTGAAACGATGGGAGGAATTAAAATTCCTACAAGAAGCCCCATCTCTTTCAAAGCAGGTTATGAATTGAACGATGGTAAATACCTCAATCCTGTCGCTACAGTTCCTTCTGACGGATTGTACAATGCGGGACTGTCGCTTCCACTCTTGCAAGGATTAATGACGGATGAAAGAAGAACCGCGATTCGTCAAGCAGAAGCCTTTCAAGATTTCACTGCAGCTGAACGACAAAACATCATCAACTCTCTATTGTACGAGGCGTATGGTGCATATTGGAATTGGTGGAGTTCGGTGGAAAAAACAAATATCACCGTTGAGCTCATCGATCTTGCTTCAACACGTTTTGAAGCCATCAAGCAACGTGCGATTGCCGGCGACCGTCCATTCATCGATACTGTTGAGGCTTATCTGCAAGTGCAGTTGCGTCAGCAGCAATACATCGATGCACTCATCACCGAAACGAAAGCGCGCTATTTCTTATCATCATTTCTATGGACCGATGCCACAGACGACAAAGAATCTGTTGGACTCATCATCGCTGAGAACACTACTCCAACAACTCCTCTCGGAATTTGGCCGGAAGGAATCATCGCGCTGGATACCAAACAACTTTATGAAATCATCGATCAAAATCACCCAGAGCTAAAAGCATACGATGCGAAAATTGCACAATTGGTTTTTGAAGAAAGATGGAAAAGAGAAAAGCTGAAACCCAAGCTCGACCTGGAATACAATGCACTCGCTGAAAACTTCTCTACCTCCGGAGACCAAGGTTTTAGCACCAACAATTACAAGTGGGGCATGACATTTAGCTTTCCTATTTTTCTAAGAGAAGCAAGAGGAGATCTACAAATCACACGTATCAAAATTAGCGAGAGCACTTACGAAAGAGAACTCAAAACAACAGAGCTCACAAACAAAGCACAAGCAGCGTTCTTGAATTTTTCACAACTACAAAATCAATTGAATATCGTGCGCCAAAACGTCAACAATTATCGACTCCTCCTCGATGCAGAACGCACACGATTCTTCAACGGTGAAAGCTCGCTCTTCCTCGTCAACCAACGAGAAGTAAGCCTCGCCGACGCTCAAATGAAACTCATCGACATCCAATCCAAACTCGAAATGACCATCGCAGAAGCAAGATATCAGATTGGACTCATTCAATGACAAGTGACAAGAGTTAGAGAGTTGAGGAGTTGAGGAGTTGAGGAGTTTTTGATTCTCGATTCTCGATTCTCGAATCCTAGGTGATTGAGAATATTTAAAATAGATGAGGCAGCATGCGTAGCATGCCTTCTGATGCTAGCCCCCAATGCTAATTGGGGGACGAACGAACAGCGATCAATGACAAGTGACAAATGACAAATGACAAATGATCTCGGCTTTGCCGAGAACAAATGACAAGAACTAAGAACCAAGCGCCGCCCTGAGCGTTACGTAGCGCTAGCGAAGTATAGCGAAGGGAACTAAGAACAAGGAACAAAGAACTAAGAACTAAGAACCAAAAGTTATGATCACACTTCACATTATTACCCGCGAGGAAAGCCAGATCAATCGAATTGCAGAATGGCTATTGAAAGAAAATCTCGTTCACGGAGGTGTGGATGTAGATTATCAGGACACACTTGTTTTGGAAAATGATCAACTCGTTCGCAAGACAACATTCAAACTACAAGCCCGCACCAAATCGTTGCTCTATAACATCATCGAAGGTGGACTAAAAAGTAATTTCCACGACAATCCCCCCTACCTCTACACCACCCCCATCGTCAACATGGACAAAGACCTAGCCGCCGCCCTCCTCGAAAAAACTTTAAAAATTTAGCCGATAGCTAATAGCTGATAGCCAACAGCTGAAAGCTGTTGTTATCTTCGCAATATGATATGGACTTATCACACTGGGGGGCCGGTGAATGGAATCATCGTACCGGATGAGGACGAACAACGCCACATGCGCGCGCTCCGACTCGACTCTAATGATACGGTGGCCTGCTTCGATGGCAAAGGCACACTTTACACTTGCACTGTTGAGGTGCTAAAGAAAAGTACACAACTCATCGTCGTTTCTCAAGAATACATTGCCCCAAGAAATCCAACCCTTGAAATTGCCATTGCTCCTACAAAAAATGTAGATCGATTGGAATGGTTTATTGAAAAAGCGGTGGAAATAGGCATCGACAAAATCTCTTTGATAAAATGTGATCACAGCGAACGACCTATCATCAAACTCGATCGTTTAATGCGTGTGGCTATCGCTGCGGCGAAGCAAAGTAGAAAAGCACATCTTCCTGAGATCACTGAACTCCTCAATTATGATGAATGGTTAAAGAATACCAATGCAGATGTAAAAACCATCGCCCATTGCGCTGATGATCTCTCGAAAATTCTTTTTCAAAAAGCTTTTACCCCACACCAAAACTGCATCATTGCTATCGGTCCGGAAGGTGACTTTTCTTCACGAGAAATAGAATTAAGTAAGCAAGCAGGTTTTAAGGCTGTCAGTTTAGGCAACGCAAGATTACGAACGGAGACCGCTGGTATCGCCGCAGTGCATACCTTTGAAATCATCCAACAACAAGCGCTATGATTCGATTTATTTTCAGAGTTGCATTTTATGCCCTCATCATTTTACTCATCGCAGCATTTTTCCTAAATCCTACACAAGAGGATTTTAAAAAAGTAGTGGAGGAAAAATTAATCTCCGAATTTACCGAACACCTTGACAATCCAAATCTCGAACTCATCGTACAAGAAGGAACAGAGTTTGTTTCTCAACTCACCGATAATCTTGTAACACGCGATAATTATTATATCTGCAGTGTTTACACCATTGAGCTTCCAACAGGAAAATATCGCTTCCTCGGTGCCTTCAAGAATTTTATTCCATTGCAAAAAGAGAATCCTCTTCGCGATGTTTTTGAAAAATAATTTGCCATGAAAAAAAGTCTGGTCCTACTGCTGATACTTTTTGTATTTTCTACAATAAGTCAAGCACAATCACGCACTCCCTTTGAGATTATTCCACAGCCTCAAAAACTTGCACTCAAACAAGGTACGTTTAACTGGACAGACACGTTGGAAATCGTTGCAAATCAATCGTGCTTTAAAGAAGCACAGATGTTCGTTGACTGGCTAAACAACGCCACTGGCAAGCTTTTCAGACTAGAGGCCTCAGAGACTTGGAGATATTCAAAACCATTTATTCTGTTCACCTCCAATGATCCAATAGACACGAAAAAAGCTCAGGAAAATGTGCAGCCTATTTCGCCTCTCTATCAAGAAATATTGAAAGCTACACCGAAGGAAAGCTACACCATCAGTGTTGAAACACGCGGCATCGTGATCACTGCTGCAAATCCTACAGGTATTTTTTACGCTACACAAACGCTCCGTCAAATGCTACCTGCAAGTGCTGAAGAAAAAAAACTGCGCTTGCCTCATCAAATGCTCTGCGTTCAAATTACCGATGAACCCAAGTTCGAACACCGTGGATTGAACCTCGATTGTTGCAGACATTTTATGTCGGTGGATTTTATCAAAAAACAAATTGATCTCCTCGCCTACTATAAAATGAACGTGCTTCATTGGCATTTAACAGAAGATCAGGGATGGCGCATTCAAATTGATAAATATCCTTTGCTTACGGAAGTGGGCGCATGGCGCACGGAAGCGGATGGTTCACGCTACGGAGGCTTTTACACAAAAGCACAAATCAAAGAAGTGGTCGCATACGCTGCCGCAAGACATATCACCATTATCCCAGAAATTGAAATGCCGGGTCACAGTGTCGCAGCCATTGCAGCGTATCCTTGGTTGAGTTGCACGAAAGAACATATCCCTGTAGAAAACGAATGGGGCGTTTTTAAAGACATTTATTGCGCGGGAAATGATAGCACATTCCAATTCATGGAAGATGTCCTTACGGAGATCTGTGAGCTTTTCCCCGGACCCATCATCCACATCGGCGGCGACGAAGCTCCAAAGTATCGCTGGGAACACTGCGATAAATGCCAGAAAAGAATTGCTGATGAAAAATTGAAAGACGAATTCGAACTTCAAACTTACTTCATCAATCGTGTGGCTGCATTCCTTGCAACAAAAGGAAAGACGATCATCGGCTGGGATGAAATTCTTGAAGGTGGAATTCCGAATGGCGCTATGGTACAGAGTTGGAGAGGAATGGACGGCGGCAAAAAAGCAGCCATCGAAAAACACGGAGTGGTGATGTCTCCCACGAGCCATTGCTATTTCGATTATGGACTAGAAAGTATTGATACCGAAAAAGTATATTCATTTGATCCAATCCCTGCTGACATCACCGCAATTGACAAACTTTATATCAAAGGTGGCGAATGCAATATGTGGAGCGAACGCGCTCCTCAAGAAGTAGTAGAACAACGTCTGTACCCTCGACTCCAAGCGCTTTCTGAAGTGCTTTGGTCATACAATGTCAATCGTCAATTTGTAGAATTTGAAAGTCGACTCGATAAACATTACGCGCGCTTGGATGCGATGAATGTGAAGTATGGATTCGCCGCGGTGCCTGTGAAATTTCAAGAACTCAATTCCAATAATGAAATAGAAGTGACCCTCATAAATAAGCCGAGTTCGCTTCAATTGTTGTACGGATTTCATCCTGATAAAATCACAACAAAGTACACGCAGCCTATCAAACTTGCCAAGCCCACAGAGCTATATGTAAAAGCGCTGACCACCACAGGTGCAGAATATCCCACTATTTTCCAAACCCTCTATTGGCCCAACAAAGCAATGGGACAAGTGCTGAAAATAAATTACGAGCCCAGCCCCTACTACCTCGGTGGTAGAATGATGGCATTGGTAGATGGCGTGCTTGGTTCAACTAATTTTCGCGACGGCAGATGGCAAGCGCAACAAGGCAAAGACCTTCAAGCGACCATTGAATTTGCAAACGTTCAGAGCATTGATAAAATCAGCACCCGTTGTTTTCATTATGCCAACGCATGGATTTTCCGACCCGAAGAAGTAATCATGGAAGTGAGCTTGGACGGTACCAATTGGAAACCTTTTGCTAAAGTGGGAACAATCATCGATGCGAAAACTACCTGTGAATTTGTCGTGGAATACTCGCACCAAACTCCTGTAAAAGTGCAAGCTAAATTTGTACGTGTCACTGCAAAATCCATTGGCCCTTGCCCTACATGGCACGATGCTGTAGGAGAACCGAGTTGGATTTTTTGGGATGAAATTGTGGTGGAATAATAAAATGCTTGTTTAGGCTACCCGCCCTTTCGTTAATTCATAACCGCCCTTCGTTAAAACGGTCCTGACACATTAAAGGTATAGATTCACTTTTGCTTCATTAAATATCACTAATGAAGAAAATTTTATCTAGCTTTTCAATGATGGTCTTGGCGCTTGCTTCAAGTGCTCAATGGACAAACGTTCCCGGAACATTGTCAAACATCGACTGTGCATCAAACTCTCAAGTAGTAGGCGTCGGCGCCGCTGGAGATGATGCAGGAGACGCATTGCGTTTCAATTTCGAAACCAACTCTTGGCAAAACCTCACAGGCCTTGTGGGTGCTGATGCTAACGTGACGCACGCTTCTATCGCACCAGACGGTGCTATGTGGATTCGTCGCAACATCGCTTCTCCAGCTTACAATCTGTTCAAACTCGATGTACTGGCAGGTGAGTTCGTACAATTGCCTTCTAACCTCAGCAATATTTCTGTAGCGGACAACTGCACTGCTGTAGGTTCTGAAAACGGATTGAACAATAACGTTTACAGATCTGAGTGTGATAATATTTTTTACAATATCGGTTTAGTAGTAGGTGCAAACTATGCAACTATCGCGAGTGATGGTACTTATGGCATAGTTGCTTCTTCTAACAACAAAGCATACCGTCTTTCAAACGGTCTTACTCTTCTTGCCACCAACAACAACATCAGTGCTGACCACCTTTCAATGGGTAGCACAGACAAGGCGCTTTTGGTGAATCAAGGTGAATTATACTTCTTGTCAAACAACACGTGGGTGTGGGACGAAACAGCTCCTGAAAACGTTACCAAGGCAGAAGTTGCTGAAGACGGAACGATCTACTTGATCACTACAGGTAGCAATAACGTATACACCAATCATTGGGATAATATTTTCTGTACTCCTCCACCCAACGCTCAATCAGTGATTGGCGGATATGCAGGAGCATGCGAAAACTCAACCATCACCATGGCAATGAACACAGCATACACTTGCTATTGGTTCGATGCGCCTATCAATGGAAACCTCGTTTACACAGGCAATACATACGACTTCCCTATTCCAGATAACGAAGGTGCGGGATCAGTGTATCACGAATTCTATGTGTCTGCTGTTGACAACGGATGCTATTCTTCACGCACAGGTATCACCATCGAATCATTCGCTGCTCCTACAGTAACGATTACTGGTAACACACAAATTTGTGCAGGACTTTCTACTCAATTGGTTTCATCTTCTGATGGATTCGGAACGATCTTGTGGTCAAATGGATCTGACAATCCAAGCATTACTGTAAGTCCAACAACTGACACCGAATATGAAGTGGAATACACTACCAACTACTGCGTGGGTAGCGCAAGTGTGCTCGTTGAAATCGTAACGAATCCTCCATTGACTGTAACGGGTAATAACTCTATTTGCGCTGACGATCTTGATCCTGTTCAATTGACGGTATCTGGTGGCAATGGTTATACTTGGAGCAACGGACAAACCGGTGAAACCATTTCTGTAAACCCTACAGAAACTACTACTTACGAAGTAGAATCAGAAATCAATGCAAACTGCACCGCAGTAGGGGAATTCACAGTAAACGTGATCACTCCAGTACAAGGTGAGGCATTCCTATTCGGTTGCAGTCCAAACGATCCTGTGTATTTCTACGATGAGGTTTACACCTTCTCTGGAACTTACACTGCCAATGTTGGACAAGGCTACTTGGGTTGTGATAGCACAGTCGTAGTAACAGTTTCTTTCATGGATACAGAAATCGTAAACAACGGTGGAGTATTGACTTCATTCGTGGATGGTGTGTATTACACTTGGTACGATTGTGATACTGAGCAGCCGATTCCTGGCGCTAATCAGCAAACCTTCACTCCAACTTATTCAGGCTCTTTCTACCTTGAACTTGGATGGGGTAAATGTTACCAAACTTCAGAATGTATCGCAGTGACTGTTGGTGTAGATGAATTGAACACTACTCCACTCACTGTTTATCCAAACCCAGCAGCGCAATCGATTCAAGTATCGGGCGCGAAAGCAGGAGATATCGTTGTACTTTATGACGAAGCAGGACGCGAAACACTAAAAACCAATCTATATCAATCAAATCAAATCATCAATGTAAGCAGCCTTGAAAGCGGCATCTACATGATGCGTGTGTTAAACTCTGCGGTAGCACCAACAAAAGTGTTGATCGTGCGATAGTGTGTATTTGATGTATTTGTTTTATGCCTCATCGCGAAAGCGGTGGGGCTTTTTTTATGCAGCGTGACGCTGCAAAATGGCCTTACATGGAATGTCAGACGTGATCTTGATCGTGTGGACAATACCCGGCTCGATAATCAAAACGTCTCCAACATTAAAATGCTCTACACCCGCAACGGTATGAATAGCGCATGAACCCTCAAGAATCAAGAATTTCTCGTAATCCGATTCATGCACCTCTTCCGGAGCAAAATCACTGATCCATGCGATAGCCGTAGTTGCTTGATCATTATGACCAATCACCCAAGCATGCATTCCATTGTAATCAGAAGGCAATTGTAAATCCGAACGATCCAACCAAACCGAATAATCATTCGCTTTTGAACCAGCATGTAAAATCGGTGGATTGCTAGGAGTTTCTCCCCCTTGTAGACGTTCGATATAATTGATAATAGCCAAAGTAAATGGCTTTGCTGTAATGGGCGGCTGCTCTGTACTCGCCATCGCAAAAGCCTCTAGCGATTCCTCGATCAAGCGAATCTCCTCCTCCACCTCCGGATGCACCAAACGAAGCTGCGCAATGTGTGCCGCCTCTTCCTCAGAAGCAATACCCAGCACGTACATTTCCAGTACCCCCGAATCGATATATTCCTTGATGTCGCTCATTACTCAAATACAAAGATAAGCGGTTTTTAGTTATTAGAGACTAACGAATAGAGACAAGAATAGTGACTAGATACTAACGACTAGTGACTAGAGTAACTACTAGTGGGATAGAGGGGGTTTGTCCACGGATTTGGACCGCCTCCTTCGACAAGCTCAGGACGGCGCTTCGATGAACTCTGGACAGCGCTTCGTCAAGCTCATTTAAAAAACTCGCTCCACGGGTTGGGACTACCCTTCGACTGCACTTCGCTAACGCTTCGTTTCGCTCAGGGAACGGTGCGTGCTCACTAAATGGGAAAAAAGAAAAAAAGCGGGGCACGCAGTGCCCCGCTTTTTTTCTTTTTTCCCATTCAAGCGAAGCTATTCGTTCCCTGAGTGCCATCCTGAGCTTGTCGAAGGGCGGAGCATTAGATCAAGCGGAGCGCAGATATAATGCGGAGTCGAAGCGCCGTCCTGAGTTCATCGAAGGGGGTGGTGCCGATCCGTGGAGCGACCCCATCTAACCCACTAGTATCTACTCTAGTCACTAGTATCTAGTCACTAGTCACTAAAATTTGTCACTTGTCATTTGTCATTGAGTTCCGTATCTCCCCCGCAATCGCCTCCGCTGCATAAGGCGACCAGTGGGTGTCGTCGAAGTAATAGACGTCTTTTTTTACTTTCATCAGATCTTGTAGGATGGACAAGGCGTCGATGTAGTGATAGCGCTTTTCGAAGGTTCTGAAATGGTCGTAAAAGAGAGGCTTTGTGAATTGAGCTTTTTCCTCAATGAAGTCGTAATACACATCCATCTTATTTGGAGCGGGGATGAAAATCAATTCGATCCCTTTGGCTCTAAGCTTATCGGCCAACTGATTTATCACATCATTCGACTGCTGACATTTCTCTTTATCATTTGTGCGCTCGAGGGAGGTAACATCGAGATTGTAGAACAAAAGCTTGTTGCTCTGATTGCTGAATAATGTATCAGAGGTCAAATCATAATTGTAGACTTTATCATTTGACAAATAATTTTTCTCTGAAAAAAATCTTGGGAAATGATAAAATGGAAAAGTGATCGTGACCTTGGAGAAAAAACGATAACCGATATTCTCCCCCTTGGCTTTGGGACTTTGCACGATTGAATCGATATCCGATCGATCAAAACGTTGATCAAAATTGATCTTTCGCGTATTGTCAATCACGTGTCGTTCTACGTTCTCCAATACCACATAACGCACAGGATAATGATCAAAGAAATCACCATTACTCATATCCATTAAAGTCTGAATGGGATTGCGAGAAATGGAGCGATCGACATGCAACACAGAAACATCTTTCGCCAAAATATTATTATAACCTCCCGCTCCTTGTTCTGAAAACGAATCGCCAATGGTCATCACGTCAAAGGCTCTAGGCTTGGTTTTCGAGAGTACACTGTATTTTATTTCTTTACTGTAATGATCAAAAACATGGCTGTAATCTTTGTCCATGTACGGGATATATCCCAAGCGCAGTAGGTCTGGACTTGCTTTCTCGTTGTAGAAAAATTTTGTAAAACAAAACAAGCAAAATACAGGGATGACGAAGTACAAGGTTTTGGTGATGAGCTTCTTCATTTTACATTAAAATTGAAAATAAATAAACTGTTGTTCTTCACCTCCAAACCAGAAGATGGCGAATAGAATGATGTAATAAAACATCATGCGCAGCGGGCGCGGCCAGCGCAGTCCTACCGAAGCCAAGGCGTATTGCCCTTCTCTGCCCATCCACTCGATGAATACAAAAATTGCCAGCAACACTAACACGACATGGTACTGCACATAGATTGCCGGATTGAAATACGAACTAAGATTCACGAATAAACCTTTGGTGTATTGAAACGCTTGTGTGACGCTCTCCGCGCGGAAGAAGATCCAAGCGACTACCGTCAATCCAAACGTTACGAGTATGGATAAAAATTCTCGGAACGAAGGAAGCGTTTGACCTTTAGCAACGATTTCTATGTTGTTGCGATTGTTATCGGTGATCAGCAGTGGCAAGAAATAAATGGCATTGAGTAATCCCCAAATAATGAAGGTCCAATTCGCGCCATGCCAAAATCCACTCACCAAGAAAATGATGAAAGTATTTCTAATCTTCATCCACATTCCTCCTTTACTACCGCCAAGCGGGATGTAGAGATAATCGCGAAACCAAGTAGACAATGAAATATGCCAACGACGCCAAAACTCTGCGATGTCTCTCGAGAAATATGGGAACGCAAAATTGCGGAGCAATTCAACTCCAAAGAGTCGCGCCGTTCCTAATGCAATATCAGAATACCCCGAAAAATCGCCATAAATCTGGAAAGTAAAAAACACCGCTCCTAAAGCCAACGTGGCTCCAGAATGATAGCCCGAGTGATTGAATATCTCATTCGCAATCGCTGCGCATTGATCGGCAATAACAATCTTTTTAAAAAGCCCCCAAAGAATCTGACGCAGTCCATCTACCGCACGGGAGTAGTCGAATACACGCTCGCGTTGAATCTGTGGCAACAAGTGCGTAGCCCTTTCAATCGGACCCGCTACTAATAGCGGAAAGAAACTCACGAAGACCGCGTAATCAATAAAATTGCGCTCCGCTCGAATACGATCTTTGAAAATATCGATTACATAGGAGAGTCCGTGAAAAGTATAAAACGAAATCCCCACCGGCAAAATCACACTCAGCGTCCAAGGACTCACCTCCACTCCTACTTGTGCCAGCGCCGCAGCAAAAGATTCTGCGAAGAAATTATAATACTTGAATACCCCTAAAAACCCGAGATTCACGGAGATACTCAACCAGAACCAAAAGCGCTTCATACGCAGGTTTGGCGCATCCATCATCTTCAATCCCGTGAAATAATCGAGGCAAATAGAAAAGACCAATAAAAACAAGAAGCGCCAGTCCCAACAAGCATAAAAGAAAAAGCTCGACACCAGCAGCAATAGATTCTGCAGCTTCAACTGCCCCTTCGCCGCAAACCAGTACAGCCCAAACACAATCGGCAAAAACAACGCAAACTCGAGAGAATTGAATAACATGGAAGAGGTAGTGGTTAAAGGGCAAATATAGTGAGGAGAAGCAAGAGACAAATGACAAATGACAAGGGACAAGAGACAAATGAGTTAGAGAGTTGAGGAGTTGAGGAGTTGAGGAGTTGAGGAGTTGAGGAGTTGAGGAGTTGAGGAGTTTTTGATGGTGGGCCACGGATTGGCACCACCCTTCGACGAACTCAGGACGGCGCTTCGACAACCTTATTAAAAACACTCGCTCCACGGATTGGGACCACCTCCTTCGACAAGCTCAGGACGGCGCTTCGACTGCACTTCGCTAACGCTTCGTTTCGCTCAGGGAACGGCGTAGTTCGCTCTAAATGAGAAAAACCAAAAAGTTGAAAGCCTTCGGCTTTCAACTTTTTGGTTTTTCTCATTAAGCGAAGCGATCCTCGTTCCCTGAGAGCATTAGATCAAGCGTAGCGCAGATGTAATGCGGAGTCGAAGGGTGGTGCCGAACCGTGGAGAGAGTTCTTTGAATAAGCATTTCGCAATGCAGTCCTGAGTTCATCGAATGAGGCTGTGCCGATCCGTGGACATCCCCCATCTATTCCACTAGTCACTACTCTAGTCACTAGTCGTTAGTCACTCGTCACTAAAATTTGTCATTTGTCACTTGTAATTTGTCATTGAGTTTTTGTCATTTGTCACTTGTAATTTGTCATTGAGTTCTTGTCATTTGTATTTTCGCCTCATGCTCTACTTCACACTACAGGCAAAAATGATATGGCGGCGGGTTTGCGGATGGGGATTGAATCCTTATTTGACCGTGTTGCTGGTGGTGGCGGGGTATGTGTTTTTGTCGGAGATGTTGTTTTCTAAAACCGAATTCGCGCCCCAAGTCTTGCTGCTTTCGATGGTAGCGTTGCAGATGCGGTTGTTGAATAAAAATAGAAACGAGTTCTTAGCCCTCACTTTTCCAGCCAATCAATTCCGCGTTATACGTTGGTTGGAAAATATATTGATCGCACTTCCTTTTATGATTTCAATGATCATACATGGTGCATTGATTGAGGCGTTGATTGCATTAGTGACTTCAGCCATATTAATATTCAGCACCACCAAAACCCGCACGAGCGTAGTGATTCCGACACCTTATGCAAAAAGACCGTTTGAATTTATTGTTGGATTTCGAAATTCTTATGTGCTCATCGTCTTGGCATATTTATTATTCATCGGATCTTATTCCTTTCAGAATAGCAATTGGGGAATTGTTGCATTTGTCTTTTTGACATTGCTCATTCTCAACTTTTTCTCCAAGCCTGAAGATGAAATATTTGTTTGGAATTATTCAAAAAAGCCATCCTCTTTTTTATTTCACAAAATCCTTCAATCCACACGCCAATCGAGTTTGCTCATGGTTCCGATGATTGTTGCATTGCTTTTTGTTTATCCACAAGACTATATAAAAATCATATCATTCTTGGGATTAGCATTCGTTTACATCATCACCATCATCCTCGCGAAATACAGCGCTTATCCCAACGAGATGAACGTACCGCAGGGAGTTCTGATCGCGATGAGCTTGTATTTCCCACCCATGCTCATTGTTGTGATTCCGTATTTTTATTTTCAGTCTAGTAAAAACTTACACTTCATTTTGAAATGATAGTCATCAAAGATTTAAAAAAGACATTTGGAAAAAATGTAGTGTTAGATCATTTCTCGCACAGCTTCGCCCCTGGCAAAGTGTATGGAATTGTAGGCGAAAACGGCGCTGGAAAAACAACATTATTCCGCTGCATCGCAGGATTCGAATCCTTCGAAGGAGAAGTAACATCAAGTCAATCACCCTTAAAAAATTACTTGGGCTATTTGCCCACCGATCCATTTTTCTTCGCAAAAATTACAGGAAGAGAATATTTACAACTCCTCTGCAACGCCCGCGGAGTGATCGTTTCAGACTTTGATGATAAAAACTTTTTCGAATTACCCCTCGATCAATTTGCCAGTACCTATTCCACAGGAATGAAAAAGAAATTGGCCCTCACCGGCATCTTGCTTCAATCCAATGATTACTTCATCCTCGACGAACCATTTAATGGACTAGACATTCAGAGCAACATGATGCTCACAGAAGTGATACATCAATTGAAAGCCAAACAAAAAACAGTATTGGTTTCCTCCCACATCTTCTCCACCCTCGCCGACACCTGCGACGAGATCATCTATCTAAAAAAAGACCACCCCGCCCAAACCATCCCCCCCACCCACTATCACACCCTAGAATCCGAACTCAAAGAAGCAGTGGTATCGGAGAAGTTGAAGAGGATGTTTTAGCTATTAGTGACTAGATACTAGATACTAGTGACTAGAGTAGTGACTAGAGGGATAGATGGGGTTGGTCCACGGATTGGGACCACCCTTATTCGACAAGCTCAGGACGGCGCTTCGACAAGCTCATTTAAAAAACTCGCTCCACGGATTGGCACCACCCTTCGACTCCGCATTACATCTGCGCTCCGCTTGATCTAATGCTCCGCTCAGGGAACGGCGTAGTTCGCTCAAAGTGAGAAAAACGAAAAAGTTGAAAGCCTACGGCTTTCAACTTTTTCGTTTTTCTCATCTGACCAATCGAACTGGGTCCTCGAGCGTTATGAACGATCAAATTGCAAAGCAATTTGTGAAGTGAATATAGCGAGAGGCGGCCCCAACCCGTGGACAAACCTCATTGAGATTCGAGAATTGTGAATTGAGAATTGAGAATCGAGATTTGAAAATAAAGTTTCGAATTCCGAATTTCGAATAGTATTTTCGCCATATGAAACTATTCCTCCCCATCATCCTACTCCTATCAATGGGCACCTTCGCACAAGATGAGGTGGATGTGAAATATGTGGACATTAATTGGCGGGTGGGGACGATTCGGAATGTGAGTCAGCATGACACCGTTTATATATTGAGTGGTGATACCGTCATGTTTGCGGTGGGGGGAACTTCTAATTTTAAGATCAAAGTGGTCGAGTTGCAGGATACTGTTTATGAGATTCGTTTCAAGAACACCACCTACAAACGCCCGCCGCAAATGAGTTCAGAGATGGGAGATCTCAGTGTGCCCAATCAATTTATGTCAAATATCTTCGAAGATTTACAAGAACAGATTGCATCTTTTGAATACAGTTTTTTAGTCGATAAGAATACAGGGCAAGCATTTAAAATTAAAAATGAAGAGGAGTATATCCAGTTTGCCGAAGGGATCATGCACACGCTGTTCAATACCATCGTATCTAACCTCGGCAAAGATTTGACCTTGGAAGAAAAGAATGAAATGATCATCAAGAGCAAGCAGAAAATTCGTGATGAAGCACCCTCGATGATGCAGACCTCCTTAAATCAATTTAATTTCATTTTTCAAGCCTATCAATATCCTTACGCCGACGGTACTACCATTGAATATGAGACACAGGTCGAAGATGTAGAAGTAACAGATGGCGAGCCCGTTTTAACGGATGCATTATGTGAGGTGGAGAGTCATGTGCGCAACAATGAATTAAATCTCGAATACAAATTCATCTACGACAAACAGCAAGCCTATCATCAAAGCATCGTATTAGAAGGCTTACAGAATGAAGTTCCCATCGATGAGTTCGAGTCCACACAAACAACCAACGTCGCCATCGATCTCAGCAGCACCTGGATCAAAAAAAGCACCGCCAACATCTACACCCGCCAAGGAGACATACGATCGTATCAGGTCTCCACAGTCACAATACGCTGAACTTAGTGACTAGTGACTAAACGAGTTGCCTCCCCTCCCCTCATAAAAACCCTCACAATAAACAATCCTTCACCGACATCACTGAGATTGCATTGATGTGTGGTGGTGTTGGGGAATGATTGGTAGATGAGCCTTCCGGAGAGATCTGTTATTCGAATTTCTTCTATTGTTTCATGACTTTTAATTGTCAAATGATCTTGAAAGGGACTAGGAAAAATTTGGATATCCGTGCTAGTGATTTCATTTATACCAACATAATTCTCGCATCCTGATTGAGACCAAACATTTTCGCAAAATGTAGAAGTCGTGATCACTGCGTAAACACCATTGGTGGGCGGAGTGAAAGCAAATCGAGTGGCGCCGGGAATGGGTTCGCCGCCATTGTCGCAATCGATCCATTGGTAGGTGACACCAGTTGCGTTTGCGACGAACGTGCCGTTGACATTTGTAATTTCAGCGTCCGTATCAATGTGAAAGAAAGATAGATCCGTCATCACCGTGCTATCGCATCCATAAATATTTTGAAACACATCATAGTACTGCCCTTCAGCAGTGTAGTATCCACCATTGTATTCGTAGACATCACCTGGGCACATTTGATGTTCGTTGATCACGAATGAAGTGGGATGTACAATCACATTCACCGAAGCATAGGCAGTATCGCATATCGTCCCTCCTGCTCTCACCACCATTAAATCATACACGCCCGAAAACGAAGGAGAGATAATATCAATGCTCAGCACCGTTCCCGACTCCTCCAATCCATTCGGACCCGACCAGTGGTAAGATATAGCACCCGCCACAACAGAGCTCGTCAATTGCAATTCTTCCCCCTCACACAAACTAAGATCCCCCGCTATCACAGGCACCGCCATCGGATCCTCACACAACTCCTCAACTCCCTCCCTCACCAACTCTCCACCTCCAAAACCCGAAAAACTCAGGCAGAACAAAAAAGAAAGAAGTAAAAATTTTTTCATCAAAAAAGGGAGTAATTAAATCCTTCTTCAAAGTTAAATAACAAAGCTACAATTAGTCACTAGTCGCTAGTGTCTATTAACTAATAAATACATTCTCCCTATGCCACCGCAGATTATCGGTGGCGGGATAATATTTACTGATGTTAGGCAAATTGATTTTTTGATTTTTGAAACAAGCGAGAGAATAAATTGATGAGCTCTCTGTGAAGCAATTAGAAACTAGAACTCGATAATTATCATCAATTGAGATTAAGCATCTATCGAAAGCTCTATGTAAGTTCGGACACAAACTGATACCGTTGGAAATGGTATCGTCATGACTGATGCTGAAGGGACGAATATGACACGCATCGAGCATAGAAATATTAGTCATCGCATCCACACGTATTCCAGAAATGCAACAGGTATTATCATAAATCTTCGGAACTTCCCTTTTAAATACTCCTCCCCTCAAAAATATTTCCTCCTCATTTTTTGTGGCGATCATTGTATTGATTTCAGCAATATAATCAGCGCTGCTTTCTTCAAGTATCTTCGCCTCGGCTTGGTGCAGTAGCTTTCTTTGAATTTCCCATGCACCGACAATTCTCCCTTTTGTGTCTGGAAAAAATTTATCTAAAAGTACCGATTGCAACAATATGTTCTCGTGTTCACTTTTCATTAATCGCGCAAGATCATCTTCCAGCAAAGCATATTCAACTGATTCATTTAATCGATTAAAACTTTTAATTGCCGCTCCTATAGCATCTAAATCAAGACGATCATTACGAGGTATAAGCTTCCAAAAGCCACTCGATTTGAGATGATAAAAGGGATAAGAAATAGCGCAATCATGCTTAGAAATAACTAGTAAAGTCCAGTTAGATTTAAAAAGCGCCACCAATTCAGGAGTCAAATAAATTCGGCGGTCACGAATTGCGCCAGTTCTATAACTCCGCAAAATGGAAAGCAACAAAATAGGTTTATGTGGCGCTATCCCATGCGTCCGATCAACCCGAAGGGTTTCAAATGCTTTGAGGTACTTAGGAACTAGTTTCATCAATTCTTAGTTCCAAATTTATGACACCTTTCTTGATATAAATATTGTACGGTCATATTTTCAATAGACTATATATCATAATAATCATGGAAATTAAAAAGAATCATCAAGATGAACTACACCTAGGGCACTGGTATGATTATGTACAAGCCCTTTCTGTTTACGATAAAGGTAGAATCAGAATCGAAACTAAAGGCAACACTCATATTCCAGACGGTATTTTGATATCGTGCCCAATGAAAGAACGTAGTCTGTACCCAATAGGTAGTTCCTTTAGTTGTTATAATGTTTTAGTAACGAAAAAAAACAACATGAGATCAAATTTCTTCATTCAACTAATCTGTTTTTCAAAGAAAAACGTAGCAAATACTAATACATAAAACTACTTTACCTCGTCCTCAAAACTATACATTCACTTTAAGTTTCGTAACACATCTAAGTATGCTTATCCCGACAGAATTAATTGATGTATAGTTTTATTCCTTAAGCCTTCAACCTCAGAAGTCATTTTCTTCTCAATGCCCATACTTCCTATAACAAACAGGACTCAAGTGAGTAACAATATCGCGTTTTTGAACACAATAAACTACAATCCTCTTTTTCCGTTTAACTGCTCCCAAATATCAGAATGTAATTTTACCATTGGACGTTTATGTGTATCTTCAGGTTTTAAATAGTTTCCTGCTATAACTCGATCGACTAATTCTGGATTCAACCTTAATTTTGGATACTTACTAATCAAGACTGCTCTATACTTCTTAGGGTAGGCTAATGCTCTAATAATGATTTCAGAGCAGATATCCTTTTGCGTATTGTACAACCCCTCTACTCCAAAAAGATTTTGATGATTTTCTTTTACGGCCTTACTGCTCGAGTCTAGGCGAATGTTAAGCTCATTATGGTCGAAATCAACCAGAAACCGAGCAAGACTTGTTCTTTCAATTTCAAAATAGAATACATCAAGATCGCTTTTATCAGAGGTGTAGAGTTCAAACAGTGCAGGCTTATCCGATTTTAACTTATTACAAGACCCACAAACGGGATATAAATTAAAAAAACCTACAGATAAAAAAGGATACTCTGACTTCGGGTAAAAGTGATCCAATTCGAAACGTGTTACAATATCCGTTTTCCTTTTTTTAAAGTCAATAAAAACTCTTTCATGGCTAAGTGCTATTGCGGCATTACAATAAACACACGCTCTAATTCCTATCTTGGTTGATATTTGGGGATAGACAATTTGTCTTACATAGTCATATCTCGTGGCTTTAAAAATCTCATCCCAAATATATTTAGGTTTACGAGAACCGATAGTAATCTTTGAAATCTCATTGGGAAGAAGTATACTATTAAAATCATTTATAAATAACTTAATTTGATCCGGATCGGCGTTTAGAAGATGATTATAATTAATTATTAATAAATCCAAATATTTCATCACTTTAGACTTACTGGTAATTTTTTTCCTACTCAAATTATCCCTTAAATCTTTCAACAAAGAAAGAGGAGTTATTGCTCCTCTCTTATCCATTGACATTATTATGGCTTTATAATCCTCAGCCACATCTTTAACTGATTGGTCCACGAAAATTTTTCTCATGACTTGCTACTTTATTGATTTTCTGTTTTGAAGTCTGATTAATTCTTCTATGCGCCTTTGAATCCAATCTGGATCGTCCGACCTAAATTTATCGTCAAATAATCCCTCAAGAGTTAATCGAAGAATATCTTCACTAATTAAGTTTATGACTTGTCTTGCTTTTATTCTGTCCCATTCTTTATTGTTACCTTCACCCTCATCGGATAAATAACTGATCAAACTATCAATTTTTGACTTTGCAAAAGCCCCTATATATGTGTTATCTAGGAAGAAATTATCATTGAATAAATCAAAAATATTTCCTGCAAATCCAGAAGTACCTTTTGGGTTTAATTTATCACTATTGGTTGAAAGCCAAACAATATTAGAACTCGGTATATCCGATAAAAAGATAGGACTATGTGTCGCCAAGATCACCTGAGCTTTAATCAATTGATCATTCGGCATGTGATATGCTAATAATTCATTTAGAAATTTCAGCAGGTCAGAAATAAAAGATTGTTGCCATCTCGGGTGTAACCCCATATCAGTCTCGTCTAAAGCTAATACAAGCGTTTTTTTATCCAAGGATATTCTAACATTATCCCAAACTTGAGAACTAAGTAATCTCGAATATAGCTTTAAGTTTAATGATTCACCAGCACTCATTATGTAGGGCGACAGATGACTATCCAAATACTCAAAAACAAACGGGCGTGTATAACGAGAAATTGAATTTAAAAACCTAACTAAATCATTAAAATCCGAGATTTCCTCCTGCTTCTGGCAATCTGTCAAAAATAAATATCGATACTTCCATCCATCCACATAATTTTCTATTTCTGGACTAGAGTCTTTCCCACTAAATACTTTCATCAAAATAGGCAAGTTACTCCGCAACGTGGTCAAAAATGTCGTGAATAAAATTGATTTCTTGATTTCCATGCTAGCATAAAGATCAAGCCAATTATATTTTCTATCGTTAATAAAATCAACTTCTCTAAGCCATTCCAAAACACTGTTCAGAACTAATTCTCTCGATTTATAATGTTCTTCTATATCCGACTGATATAAGTGAGCACTTTGAAACCACGCACTAACCTCAGATGAAAATACTTCAATAATTAAAGTTAAAAAGAATAGTGTATCAGGACGATTAACTTCATCCCAATTCTTATTTTTTACTATTTTCTCTATCTCATAAATGTAGTCTTTAATGCCACGTTGATCCGTTTCCGTAGCTAAATTGTAATTAGTAAAATATTCTTTTATTATATCCAAAGATTCGCTAGGTACACGTATTTTTGTTGCGATATAATGAGGCATGCGAAATTTTTTATAGATAGGATTTGCCATTAACTCCACTTCCCTTTTAATGTTCATAGTTCTCATCAAATTTGCCACCTCTATAAAACTGGTATTATCCAATTCTCTTCTATCCTTGTTAGTTTGAGACTCGAAGTCCCCTCTCAGCATTGCTATATCACTCAAATTAATCCAATTACCAATCTGATCTAACAATATGCTCTCGCCTTTATCTAAAGCTGAGTAGGGAGTATATGAGATTGTATGAACCTGACTTAAAGGCTCCTCTACTATTTCATGTTGAAAATCGAGTTTAATCTCATCCAAGCCATTCTTTAATACTTTAAATTCAGGTTTCAAATCATCTTGACATTGATTATCAACATTTCTGAAGACTGCAAGAAATTGAACAACGCCATCATAGTTTCCTGCCACCAAGTGGGTCGTTAAAAAGCGAAAGAATGTAGTCTTTCCTGAGCCGTTTTCTCCGATGAGAACGGTAACATTATTAATCCGCTCTCCAAAAAAATCTTCCGGAATACATGGCGATACTTCAGTGTTATGTAAAGTCTCATTCTCGAGTTTAAATTTGAAATTACCTGACAAATTAAACTCCCGCTTCACCAAATTCCGATAATTCTCTATATATACATAAAGTAATTCCATAAATATATTTCCTAAAAATTGTGATTCATTATTAAAAACGACTATATCCTTTTTGAAACATGCAGCTCATGCATTAGGCACTTATTTATTCGTTTGACAGTAGTTTTATAGATACTTTTTCAATTTTAGACTAAGTTCCGCTATTTTAGCCCTTCAAATATGCAAAAACTTAAGATAGAATCACTTCTTAGATTAAAGTTTTTAAAAGAAGTCAAAATTAGATTTTATCGAAACGCAGATACACAATGTAATTAATAGGTATACATTTTGAACATTTATGTCCCAAGTGAAATCAAAAAAACGTGTAACTGACCATGGCGAGGTATTTACCAATCAACGCGAAGTCAATGATATGCTTGACCTAGTCAAATCAGAAACGGAAAGAATAGACTCTCGCTTCTTAGAACCTGCCTGCGGAAATGGGAATTTTTTAGCTGAAGTACTGAAAAGAAAATTAACTATCGTGGATGGCCGATACAGCAAAAGCCAAGTTGAATGGGAACGTTATTCCGTTATCGCTATTTCCAGTATTTATGGCGTAGATATATTAGAAGACAATGCCAAAGAATGCCGAGAACGTTTGCTGGGAATTTATTCGGATTGGTATTCTAACATATTCAAGGAAGTGAAAAATGATTGTATTCGCTCTGTTCAATTTATTTTGAGCAGAAATATACTTTGGGGTGACGCTTTGGACTTTACTAATCCTATTACCAAAGAACCGATTGTATTTTCTGAATGGAGTGCCGTAAACGGCTCGATGCTAAAACGCAGAGATTATATGTTCAAATTTTTAGTGGAGAAAACTCACCAGTTTTCAATGTTCAATGACGAAGGCAACGAAGCAGCTATTGACGAACCTGTGAAAGATTTTCCGCTTATTCATTTCTTAAAACTCGGCGAAGATGATACAAACGAACTATAATCCTGACGTACTCTCTTGCTTGGCCAATTTGAGCAATGATGAAGTATTTACCCCGCCAGGATTAGCAAACAATATTTTGGACTTGCTCCCTGCCGAATTGTGGAGTAACCCAAACGCTAAGTTTCTAGACCCCGTTTCTAAAAGCGGTGTGTTTTTAAGAGAAATGGCAAAGCGTTTAATGAAAGGTTTGGAAAAACAAATACCTGACAAACAAGAACGTATTAACCACATTTTTAGCCAACAATTATATGGCATTGCCATTACAGAGTTAACAGCTTTGCTTTCTCGCAGAAGCGTTTATTGCTCGAAATCAGCTAATGGCAAATATTCCATTTGCGAATCCTTTTATGATGAACAAGGAAATATTCGTTATCAGCGAATGAAGCATACTTGGATAAGTGGAAAATGTACCTATTGCGGTGCTAGCCAAGAAGTGTACGACCGAGAAGACGCTTTAGAAACCTATGCTTACAATTTTATTCACTCTCATCCCGATGATTTCGGGACAGACAAACCTTACAACATTTTCAATATGAAGTTTGACGTTATCGTTGGAAATCCACCATATCAATTAAGCGATGCAGGTCACGGAAGAAGTGCAAGTCCGATATACCATAAATTTATTGAACAAGCCAAAAAATTAAACCCTAGATACTTGACTATGATTATACCTGCACGTTGGTATGCAGGTGGTAAGGGTTTAGATGAATTTAGAGCTGAAATGTTAGCAGACAAAAGAATCAGAAAGCTTGTTGATTTTGAAAACTCAAATGATGTGTTTCCAGGCGTTGATGTCGCAGGTGGTATCTGTTACTTCCTATGGGATAGAGATAATAAAGGTCAATGTGAAGTCACAAATTTCATAGATGGAAAGCAAGTCAAATCTGAAAGAGCTTTAGATGAATTTCCAATATTAATTCGTCACAGCCAAGCAATACCAATAATTAGGAAGGTATTGGCGAAGAAAGAAAATGGTGGTAAAAGATTGAGCGAAGTTGTTTCTTCAAGAAAACCATTTGGACTACCTACGAATTACAAACCAAAAAACAGCGGTGTTCCTTGTTGGTTTATTCAGAAAATTGGTTTGAAGTACGCTAGTAAAAGTGACATTTCTGATGACAACAAACTTTTAGACAAATGGAAATTGTTAGTGCCACCAGCACCAATCGCAGGACAAACAGATTTTTCTAAGCCTGTAGGCTTTTATTATGATGGAAATACAAGAATTGCAAAGCCAGGTGAATGTTGTACTGAATCCTTTATAGTTGCGGGTGCGTTTTCAACCGAGAAAGAAGTTCTATCATTCAAAACTTATCTATTTACAAAAATCGTGAGATTCCTTCTGCTCCAAACTGTTGTATCTCAACACGTCACAAAGGATAAATTTCACTTTATCCCTAACCTTGGAAAATATGAAGGTGAGTACACCGATAAAATGCTTGTCGAAAGATGGGGATTTACTGATGATGAATGGAATTTTATTGATTCCAAAATAAAGAATATTGGTGCAAACGAAACAGTTGAAGTAGATGAGTAAAAAAGATTTTTTTCCACTCCGACCGTCCACCAATCCAACCATTTATGCTTATGAGTTGGTGGGTGTGGCTACGCACAAAGGTTTGCTCAAAATAGGCTATACCGACCGTGATGCTCAAACACGTATCAAGGAGCAATTGGGCACGGCTGCCATTCAGCACAAAATTGTGTTTGAAGAATCGGCAATGAAACGTGATGGTAGTTCTTTTACCGACCACGAAGTACACCGATTGTTGAGAGAATGGAAAGTAGTAAACGAAAGCGGGGAATGGTTTAAATGCAACTTAAACGACTTGCGTAGAGCTATTCACCAAATCAAAACAGGCGAGAAATCAGAAGAAAACCGAGTGCTTTCGTTTGGAATGAGACCTGAACAGGAAGCAGCCGTTGACAAGACCAATGCCTATTTCAAAAGTTTCAAAAAAGAAAACAAAGACAGAACGCCACACTTCCTTTGGAACGCCAAAATGCGTTTCGGAAAAACTTTTGCTAGCTATCAATTGGCCAAAAAAATGGGTTGGAAAAAAGTATTGGTGCTTACTTTCAAACCAGCCGTTGAAGATGCTTGGAAAGAAGATTTACTTTCTCACGTTGATTTTAAAGGTTGGCAATTTATTTCCAAACACGCTGATGAACTATCAAGCCAAGATCTTGACAACAAAAAACCATTGGTTTGCTTTGGTTCATTTCAGGATTTTTTAGGCAAGAATACCAACACAGGCGGAATTAAAGCTAAAAACGAATGGGTACACGCAACACAGTGGGATTGTATAATCTTTGACGAATACCATTTTGGGGCGTGGAGAGAAAACGCCAAAGATTTATTCGGTAAAGACTTAGAAGTCGAAAAAGAAATTGAAGAATACAAAAAGATTGAAAAAGAAGGTATTGCCGAAGAAGACAAAGCGGAACACTTAGAGAAGATTATTCCAATTAGCACCAATCACTATTTGTATTTGTCAGGCACTCCTTTTCGGGCAATCAGTTCAGGCGAATTTATCGAAGAGCAAATTTTTAATTGGACTTATTCAGACGAACAAAGAGAAAAAGAAAATTGGGATAATTCAAAAGGGCCAAATCCTTATGCAGCCTTACCAAGAATGGTAATGCTTACCTATCAATTGCCCGATTCCATTCGCCAAATTGCTATGCAAGGCGAGTTTGACGGTTTTGATTTAAACATATTCTTTTCAGCCGAAGGCGCAGGACGAAAAGCCCGATTCAAATACGAAGATGAAGTACAAAAATGGTTGGATTTAATTCGGGGTTCTTTTAACGAAACAACAGTTGACCATTTGAAAATGGGAGCAAAAAAACCGCCTTTGCCATTCTCACACGCTCCGTTGCTCAAAGTATTAAATCACACTTTTTGGTTTTTGCCTACGGTTGCAGCGTGTAACGCAATGGCATTATTGCTTGAAAGAAGGCAAAATACTTTTTACCACGATTACAAAGTGGTGGTTGCAGCAGGAACACAAGCAGGTATTGGAATAGAAGCATTACCGCCAGTTTTAGATGCAATGACCGACAATCCATTGGAATCAAAAACCATTACGCTTTCGTGCGGTAAACTCACCACTGGCGTATCGATAAAACCGTGGACAGGCATTTTTATGCTTCGTAATTCTTCCAGTCCTGAAACTTATTTTCAAGCAGCATTCCGTGTGCAAACGCCTTGGGTGATTAAAAACCCCGACAGCAAATCGCCCAACAAAGAGGAAATACTAAAAGAAGAATGTTATGTTTTTGACTTTGCTCCCGACCGTGCATTAAGACAAATCGCGGATTACAGTTGCCGACTCAATGTAAACGAATCGAACCCCGAAACCAAAGTTGCTGAGTTTATCAACTTTCTGCCAGTATTGGCTTATGACGGAAGTTCGATGAAACAAGTAGATGCAGCGGGAATTTTAGATATGGCAATGAGTGGTACAACCGCAACTCTTTTGGCAAGACGTTGGGAAAGTGCATTGCTCGTTAATGTTGACAATAACACCCTTGCCCGACTGATGGCAAACGAAGAAGCAATGAAAGCTTTAATGAGCATTGAAGGCTTCAGGAATTTGAATCAGGACATTGAAACGATTATCAATAAATCGGAAGCTGTTAAAAAAGCAAAGAAAGAAGCCAACGACCGTGAACTCACCAAGAAAGAGAAAAAGGAACTTTCAGATGAAGAAAAGGAATACAAAACCTTAAGAAAACAAATCCAAGAAAAGCTCATCAAGTTTGCTACTCGCGTGCCTGTGTTTATGTACTTGACTGACTATAGAGAAAGAAGCTTGAAAGATGTAATTACTCAATTAGAACCAGGACTTTTCAAAAAAGTAACTGGACTTTCTGTAAAAGACTTTGAATTATTGGTAAGTCTCGGAGTGTTTAACTCTGCTTTAATGAATGATGCCGTCTATAAATTCAAGCGTTATGAAGATGCCAGTTTGGAATATATCGGGATTAATAAACATGAAGGAGAAGATATTGGATTGTATGATACTGTTCTCACGCGTGAAGAGTACAATTCAGTTTTTGAAAACATTGAAACTTACGGCGAAATAAAAAATAATTCAACTCAACAATAAATGCAAGCCCAAAAATATTCTGTAAATCAACATCATATTTCAACTTTCCTTGCCTTTGTAAAGGATGGACAAATCGCCATTCCTGAAGTACAAAGACCATTTGTTTGGGACTCATCTAAAGTAAGAGACCTTCTGGATAGTCTATATAAAGGCTATCCTATTGGCTACGTGATCACTTGGCAAAACCCTAATGTTCGACTCAAAGATGGAAAGCTATCAGAAGGAAAGAAAATCCTCATTGATGGTCAACAAAGAATTACAGCACTCAGAGCTTCAATACTAGGAGAACCCGTAATCAATAAGAACTATCAAAAAATACATATTCGAATTGCCTTCAATCCGAAGGAAGAAATTTTTGAAGTTCAAAATCCTGCAATTCGCAAGGATAAATCATGGATTGCTGATGTATCTGAAGTATTGAATTCAGGTAGTATAATCCAAGTAGTGAGAAAATATCTTGAGATTAACCCAGAAGTTGACCCGACAGTTATTGAACAAAATATAAGCAATCTATTAGCCATTCAACACAAACAAATTGGAACCATTGACCTTGCTCATGATTTGGATATTGAAACAGTTACCGAAATATTTATCCGAATAAATTCACAAGGTGTAGTCTTATCTCAAGCCGATTTTGCTATGAGTAAAATTGCATCTAATGAAAAATATGAGGGTCCAAACCTTAGAAAGGCGATAGACTATTTCTGTCACTTGGCTGTAGCCCCTCATTTTTTTGATCATATCAAGGATAATGACAAGGACTTCGCTCAAACGGATTATTTTAAAGCAATGGCATGGCTCAAAGAGGAAAGAGAAGATTTGTACGATCCATCTTATGTCGATATGCTCAGAGTTTCCTTCACTTCAGAATTTTCTCGAGGTAAGATGTCAGATTTAGTTAGTTTACTATCAGGTAGAAATTTTGAAACACGTGAATTTCAGGACGATATTGCTGAAGACACATTTGCACGTATGAAGTCATCCATCCTTCGATTTATGAAGGAAGATTATTTTAAAAAATTCGTGATGATCATTCGATCTGCTGGTTTCATTCAGCCCGAAATGATTCGATCAAAAAATGCCTTGGATTTTGCTTATATAATTTATCTCAAGCTTCGTGAAGATGGAATTCCACAAGGAGAAATTGGTAGGTTAGTATCGAAATGGTTTGTTTTCTCCATTCTAACAAATCGTTATGGTGGTGCTGCAGAAAGTACTTTTGATTATGATATCAAACAAATAGCAAACAAACCATTTTCCACATACTTAAATTCAATTGAACAAGCAGAGCTATCAGAAACCTTTTGGAATTTCGGTCTAATACAAAGACTTGACACTTCTGTAGCTAGCAGTCCTGTTTTCCATATATATCAAGCAGCCCAAGTTAAAGCACAAGATAAAGGATTTCTTTCGAGAGATATTTCTGTTGCTGATATACTTCTTTACAAAGGAGATATTCACCACATTTTCCCTAAGAGTTATTTGAAATCAAACAATAAGTCCCGAAGTGATTATAATCAAATTGCCAATTACGTTTTAATGCAGCAGGAAATTAATATTACTGTTGGTGCTAAAGCTCCGAATGTATACTTTCAAGAATTAAAAAAACAATGTAACGGCGAGACTCTTAAATATGGTGCAATCGATAATATGCCTGAACTATTAGCAAATTTGAAGTCACACTGTATACCAGAATCCATATTTGAACTAACAGTTGATTCTTATGAAGAATTTTTGAATGAAAGAAGAAAATTGATTGCATTAAAAATTAAAAACTACTACAATAGCCTTTGATAGCCCATGAATTCTTATAGAGATGAAGTAATCTACAACTTTGCACTATGGACAGCAGTTGCGGCTTTGAGATCTGGTAAACATATAAAAGATACCCGGACTATAACATCAGCGCTTAAACAAACGGTTAATTTGAATGCAATCCCTCGAACTCAAATTGAATTTGACAAGTGGCACAAGGAGATTACTTTACAATTCAAATTCACTGTTACTAACCTATATAATTCCAATCGACCTAAAATCAAAAATGAGAATTTTGTTTCAAATAATAAAAACTCAGAACTTGAATTCTCAATTGGATGGGCATCTAAGGCTCTAAACGTATTTCTTAAATCACTATTTTACATTAATGATTCTGAAAACTTAGAAATCAAAAAATTCTTACATCCTCCAATTGATAACATTCTCGTTAGAGAAATTAAAAGAAAATACCATATAAATTTATGGCAAAAAGAAGAATCTAATTTCTCAATTTCTAGGATCACTTCATATGAAAAATATGAGGGTACTATTTCAGTTATTAAAACTCTAGCGAATGAACAACATATGACCAACTTGTTGGATATCGAGCATATCTGGAGAGTTTAGCTATCTAAAAAATTTTGGAATAACATTTTATTAAATCACAAACAGTTCCTAGTCCTTGTCTTAGTTCTTTTCCACCACTAATTGTATTTTAGAAATCATTGGCTTAATCTAAAAACTAATAAAAAATAATACATTCCTTAAAAATTTACAGTAAAGAACCTTTTTTATTTTCTCTGTAAAACCTGAAAATCAAAACCTCTTCCTCAATATTAACCATAATAGGTCTAGAATTTTTGTCTTTTACGAGTTTTGCGAAATTCCCAATTAAATCTCCTGAGAAAGTATGAGAACGAATGACTAAAATCCGTTATTTCCTCTAATACCGGAAACACCTCCATAAACCTCTCGAAATCGTTCTAAAACTTCTGGTGAAATAAGTTCCATATTGGTAGAAACAATGTTTTTCAATATATCTCCAACCCCGACATCATCCTTAATCCAAAATATCTGACTATTCGAAACTGCAGCTTCAATAATGTCCACAAGCTGCTGAGCAGTAAAAACATCATACTGAGCGATCTTCTTTAACTTCGACTTTGCCGAAGCAAATGATTGAGCTGTTGATAAAGCCTGAATATCTAAGTCCTTTTCTAGTTCGTTAGCCATTTTTATATCTGGGAAATTTGCTCTTAAAAAAGCAGACAACTTCTTGTAGTAAATAAGCTCAGCTTTCTTTTCGTTCCACCACTCTTGTAGCAAAAAGGAATTAAACTCACTTCCATCTAACAATGAAGAATAGTCACCGTCATCACTTATAAAATATAATTTTTCACCACTACTTAAATTCATTTTTAATGAAAGCCAATTTATGCAATCACCAAATTTATTGCCTTTACCAGGAGGTAGACCTAAATCATGTCTTCTTTTAGCCTGTTCAATTATGTCCTCTGTACTTTCCAATAATTTTGAACTGTGAAAAATTCGATTAACTAATATATCGGCAGCTAACTTTGAATGCTTAGCTTCATCAAAAACATCCTTATAAATTTCTACCCTTACTTTTTCATATTGCTTAAGCGAATCTATCAACTGGTTATAATTCTTATGGCTTTTCACAATTTGTGAAGCATTCGGCGAAATAGAACTATCCTTTATCCTTTTCAGCGCTTCTGAAATTACCTTGTCTCGATTTTTGAAGAATTCTATCTTCACTTGATCCGGTATGTAAAGATTGATTTTTTTACTCTCAATCATTATCGCAATTTGCTTTAAAGATTCAAGATCATCTTCTGATAAATTATAAAAATTTAGAAAAATATTTGTATCTATGAACAAATTCATATATCAATCTTTAAAAATTAGTATTAAATATTAGTAGTTTAAAAACAGTCAGTAATGTTATTCAATATTATTCTAAGAATAATTAGATTATGAGAGTAAGTACACCTACAATTTAAAATTTGATGAAATATAAATAATTTCGACATCACTTACATAAATAATCCTAAATCAAAAATAAATATTCAACATTCCAAAACTATGACAACTGAAATCGTTCTGATATTAGTCACTGCTCTACTATCATTAATAAGTAATATTATAATAAGCAATAAAACAAGAAAGGCCAATAAATTTGACATCAAATACATCACAGAAGCTGTAGAATCAGTCAAAAGTGATTTTGAAAAAATCAATTCTTACAATAAGTCTAGAATAGATTATCTTTTCAGTAATGAACGTGAAAAAAAACATGATCAAAAAAAGGCAATTCTAGAATTTTGGGATGAGCACTTTACTCTCATTCGATTGTGTGAGTCACAGAGATATGAAATAGATGAATATCGAATGCCAGATTTTTATTCCTTTCGAACAAAAATTGAATCCCAAGAAGATAAATGTGATTTCGTTTTCAGCAGGTTATACTTTTTAATGGATGATGAAAACACTATAAATATCGCGGAGTCAATAAATCATAAGGTCGTATTGAATAGCATCAAATTTATTGGATATCTCAATAAAATTGAACCTCTTCTAATCAAATCAAAAGAATTAATCGATCAAGGTGAAAAAGATAAATACGCTTCATTAATGAATGAAATAGACTCTTATACTGATACTATTGATAATCAAATGGACAATAACAATGTTAATGCAGAACTTGACGAATTCAAAAAAAAATACTGGTCACATCACTATCCTGATGAACCAAAAATTTGAAATCACAGCATTAAACAACAACTAGTTTATAATAATTTTTTGATGAAATATTACTTGTTAAAATCACAGAATTCTATAATTCCCTACCAAAAGTTCTTCGATTTCTGGATGCATCGCTATTTCTACAAATCCAAGCATGATTACGATAAGCTTATGGATCAAGAGCTTACCGAAGAAGCTCTAAAAGCTTTGTTTGAATGGAAAAACGGGATGAACCTTAGCAAAAAAAAAGAAGCCTCATACATTGCAAAAGTGAAAAATCACTTAAAATCTATTGCCGAGTACAGAAATGATACAAACAAGAACGCTTCGCAGTTGTATGATAGCCTTAATAACGTTTCCTTTGTTTGGCGCATCTTTGCTTGTCATATTGCTCGCCCCCAAGAATATCCCATCTACGATCAAAACATTCACCGATCTGTGCTTTACATTCAGGGAAATGATGAATGGAAAAATGTGACTCCTCAACTAAGCGATGAAAAAAAGGAAGATTTTTACTTCCATAATTACAAAGAAAAATTTTTACCCGAATTCAAAGACATTCCTTCAAGAGACATAGATAAAGCACTATTTGCCTTTGGAAGATATTTACGAGATTATGAAAGACATGCGGAGAGTTAGACAGCTGAGAAGTTATTTAACTAGCTTAGTCTCACAGTTGCATAGTTTCACAGTTTCATACTAAAAATTCACTGAGATATAATTGCATTCCCGATTCCATTTTCACCATGACTGTGGATGATTATGAAGAATTCTTAATAGCGCGTCGTCTGTTGATGGCGCAGAAGATGAAAGCATACTATTTCAGCTTATAGAACAACCGGTTTCTACTTGAATAATAGACTTAGCTTCCTGGAAAATGAGGATTTATTCTCCTCTTTCAAAAATATGCTTCCTATGATAGATTGCATTTTTCTCATGCAAATGGGATGATGAGTTGCGTGGTATGAAGATGGACTTTTGCGAGAATTCATGGAAATATTCGTTGATCTTACTTCCATTTAATTTTGGCGATATCAATAAATTGAAATCTTCGGAGATGCTTATCGCTCCCCGGTCCAAGGCCCAATGATGAATCTTACACAAAGCGATACCATTGGTTACATGATCATCTCCATAATGCTGAATCGGCTTAACATGACAAGCGTCTATTCCGATGAGTGCGTCGCCCAGTCGAATGGATTGCCCGCAAATAGCACACTGTCTTTCGTAGCTGTCTAATACTTCTTCAACAAACAATCTACTACGGCGCTTCTTCTGAACTTCATGCATTGTCACTTCATGCAGCATACTATCTAATCCTAAATCGCTCAGCAGGTCTTCATGATAGGCTTCTGGCCAATATTCATTCAATAGTTGCCAGACTAGCTCGATGGCTTGTTGTTTATTTTGCAAGTAAGAGAAAAAGTTGTCGTCAAATTTCCCAATCGCTCCAAGTGCCTCTGAACGAGAAACAGCATTGGGATTCCTCAGCATCGATTTGTCCACTGAACACTTCCACAGAGTCGGACTACTTCCTAAATAGACAAAAGGATACTCTGGTCTTAGTACCTGAGTATTCTTCAAACCATATTTACTTAACAGCAGTTTTAAGGAGTTTTCTATTTCAGTAAACTTAAACTCATTCTCCTTCCCATGAATGACATCAGAAATGGTCAATAGCAATAACAATGGTTTGTGCATTGAAATGACAGCACCAGATCTATTGACCTTGATCCGCGCAATTTCTTCTGAGTAGTTGAGCATACGTAACACTAATCTTAAAACACGTACCTATTATCTTATTTCCCTCTTCGCTTCAGATTATCATTTGTGGTAAAATCACTTTCTACGACGATCTTATACTTCCCCTTGATCTTTTGTGAATTTAATTATCTCATCAAACAATTCCTTAGAAGTGTCCCAAAGTGCTTTTTCAAAAGAAGTTACTGCATCATTACTATTTGAGAACGCTACCTCTTTAACGAAATAATGTCTCCATTTCTTTTCTGGCTCCTTTTCTGGCTCTTTTCCTGCTTTTAATCCAGGAATATCAGTTTTCTTAAAATATTCTTCTATTTTATTATCATTCTTATTCGCTGACTCAACAATTACATAAACAGGACTATTTGATCCATTCTTCAGAAATTCCTCATATGCTATTGTCAAGTAGATATCTCTATTGTTTTTTTTCGGAAAAACTTGAATCCAGCATCCCTTCTCCTCTTCGAAGCATGAACTATCTGGTTCACGAAGTAATTCTGTATCGATTGATTGAATTAGGCTTTCCACAAGACCAACCATCAAATTTGAAAAATACTTTTGAGCTCTTTCTTTTAATGCTATTGCATTGGTGATAGCCGCTGCTTTGTCCGCGTATTCCGCTAAATCTTTGTTGTCTCCTGAGACGTCTGATATCTTTATCATATGATCAATAAATTCTTTAAATTGAAAGTAAAGTTCACTTCGTTCACTAGAAGTTTCTAATTCTTCTCTCATTTTTTTGCAAATTTGAGAGTGTGTTAAACCATCCTTATATTTAGAAAGGGATAAAAACTTAGCTGCTTTAACTTCAAGTTTTAGAGTCTCTTGAACTCCTAGAATGTAATTTTTCAAGCAATTATAAAAACGAGCATAAATCTTATTCTCTAGGATTATGGCTTTTTCGCCAGTGATAATTAGAAGATCAATTCTTGACACCACATCGACTAGCTTGTCAGAATTACAATCTTTAACTTTACAACGTACTGTTACCTCAGGTAAAACAGTGTAACCAGTCCAATCCTTAATGTCTTCACCTAACTCTTCAAAAACAATCCTAGCAAACTTCTTATGAAGATTGGAATTCGAGCTTTGGTTCAAGAAGTACGCGTACGCTTGTGTGATATAAACTTCCTTAGCAGATACACCAAGTATATCCAGCATTGTGGTTCGCTTCGGCTCTGCTGCTTTGATGGATTGAAGAGATTCCCAGTCGATGGTCTCCGTAGTCATTATAATTCAATTAGGAGACGAAGGTAATAAAACTCGGAAAGAGTTAGAGAGTTCGAGAGTTAAGGAGTTGAGGAGTTATTTAATTATCACAGTACCGCAGTGTCTCAGTGTCTCACTAACACAGTGAAATTCAACTGAGATACTGTGGGACTGTGGAACTGTGAACCTGAAGCAGAAAATGCCTTGTCTCAATCCTTTTCACTCCCCTTGCTTCGCCTTCAATAACCCCCAATTTATCTCATCAATTTCGGTGGTGGTATAATTTATTCCTAGTTCGGAATCGTGATAGAAATGAAAATTTATTTCTACTTCGCGCCCGCGATAATGAATAACGCGCGGCTCTGTTTTTAGTATCGGTTTATTTTCGTTCATCGTTGGTATAAGGTCGAGAGCTTATAATTAGTAAATATAAGATGGGAGACTAATAAAAGTTGGAGAGTTGAAGAGTTGGGGAGTTAGAGAGTTATTTAACTGCTTCACCGTTTCATTGCTTGACTGTTTCAATGATTAACTGAATTTAAAAACCCTGGGAAAGTTGGATAGTTGAGGAGTTGAGACGTTCGATAGTAATTTAAGTGCTATTATTCCCATTCCTTCACCACAAACGGTAAACGAGACTTATTTTGTTTGTATTCTTCTTCTAGTGTTTTGTGCAGAGCGGGAGAAAGGCGCATTAGCATGTAGAGCGCGCCTTGGGCGCGGAGAAGCTTTTCGTTGTTGTCTATTCCGAGGTTCAGTTTATATAGCTCTTGTATGGACTTTCCGAATTCATTGTAAAGATTATTTTCTGTGTCTTGATAGTGGGTTAAAATCGTGGAAAAACAAAATGCTTCCAAAAATGCATTGCGATTCGCCTCGGTCTTCTTGATATCATTTAATCCCACACATACTTTCCCCACATAAAAACCATCTTTATTTATTCTCACGATAGAAAAATACTTCACCGCAATATTCAGCACGGCATCAACACTAAGACTATCCTTCGCCTCACTTCTATCAATACACTTCGCTGTCCATTCGTTCATCACACTGCCAATCAAACTATCCGCTTGCAATCGCCCGTAATACGCTTCTTCCAGCACCTTCCCTTCCATCGACAATAAATCACTCTTCAATTCGCGCGCGGTAAAATTGGTCAGCAAATAATCCACAAATACTTCGTTGCTATCCACCAACGACGAAAAACAATATTTCCCCGAAGTATTTTTCACCGTAGTAAGAATATACGCGTCGCTTTCCTCCTGCACCTTCTCTATCCCCACCACCGCCCGCACGGACCCCAAAAGATCACACTGGGCAAACAATACAAATGACGCGAGGGAAAATATTAGGGTAATGACGTGTTTTTTCATGGGATAAATATAGGAGTTTGGGAGTTGGGGAGTTAGAGAGTTATTTAACTATCACAGTACCGCAGAATCTGAGTAGCACAGTGAAATTTTACTGAGATACTGTGAGACTGCGGTACTGAGATACTGTGGTAGTGAAATCACAAGCCAACGATATTGTCAGAATCAAATAACTATCACAGTACCGCAGTGCCGTAGTGTCTCACTAGCACAATAAAATTTTACTGTGAAACTGTGGAAGTATGAAACTGTGGGACTGTGAAACGGTGAAAGTTTTAGTCTACTGGATCGCATGTTATTCCAGAATATATGTTTGTTAGAATATACGGAAATATGCTTTTTATTTTTTCTGGGATTGCTGTGCTTTGCAGCATGAATGGACCGATATACATCAAATCAAAACAACTTGCAATCGAAGGGATTCGATTCTGTAAGTTTTTAAAATCTAAGAAAGAAACAGAAATTGCTAAGCAATTATTTCGTTCTATTACTTCTGTTGGAGCAAATATTCACGAAGCACAAAGTGCAGAAAGCCGCAATGATTTTATCCATAAACTAAAAATTGCTCAAAAAGAGCTCAATGAATCTATTTATTGGACAGATATTATAACCGCCGCTCTGGAAATACCGAAACCAGAAAATCTTATTTCGCTTAGTGTGGAGTGTCAGAAAATGCTGAACAAAATACTTTCGACAGCGAAGCAGAATAGTGAAAAATAACTATCACAGTACCGTAGTATCGTAGTGTCTCACTAGCACAGTGAAATTTTAGTGTGATACTGTGAGACTGCGGTACTGAGATACCGTGGTAGTGAAATCGCGAGTTAACTATATTGTCAGAATCAAATAACTATCACAGTACCGCAGTAGCTCAGTGTCTCACTAGCTCAGTGAAATTTTACTGAGATACTGTGAGACTGCGGAACTGAGAAACTGTGGTAGTGAAATCACAAGCCAACGATATTGTCAGAATCAAATAACTATCACAGTACCGCAGTATCGTAGTGTCTCACTAGCACAGTAAATTTCAACTGAGATACTGTGAAACTGCGGTACTGAGATACTGTGGTAGTGAAATCACAAGTATAAATTATCATCAGAACCAAATAACTATCACAGTACCGCAGTATCGTAGTATCTCACTAGCACAGTTAAATTTTACTGAGACACTATGAAACTGCGGCACTGAGATACTGTGGTAGTGTATTTCAATTCCTATCGCCCAAGTGTAGCTCTCCGCAAAAAATAGTCGCTCTGCACTTCCTTCGGCGGATTAAAATAGCCAAACGCCAAATGCGGAAATTCTTGGCGGATTAAATTCATCATATTTTTTATTCCTATTCCTTCGGGCAATTCGCCGATGTTTAGTTTTCCGAGGTACCAATCGGGATCGATGTTGAAATTGCGCCATTGGATCATCGTTACATCTGCATACTTAATAAAGTCGCGCAGCGCTTCGTATTCTTCTTGCTGATCGGTCATTCCGGGGAAGGTGAAGTAATTGATACTTGCCCATCCACCATGCGCGCGAACTACCTTGGCACTATCGCGGATATCCTCGAACTTATAATTGTTCGGCAAGTAATACGCCTCATAAATATTCTTGCGCGCACTGTTGGTGCTGACACGAATACTATTCAATCCTGCTTTGCATAGCTCATCAACTGCGTTGGGCTTGCTGCCGTTGGTATTGATATTTATTATTCCTCGATCGGTGTGCTTGCGAATTTCTTTAATCGCATCACGAATCAATTGCCACACGAGCAACGGTTCTCCTTCGCAGCCTTGACCAAAACTGATGATGGGTCGCTCTGCGGTTTGAAGGTGAGGCACGGTAAATTCTACGATCTCGGCTACACTCGGAATGAAATCCAATCGATCTTGTGAAGATGAAATCTCATGTTCTTCTGGCTGAAAACTAATACAGCCAATACAATTACTATTACACGCCGGACTCACTGGAATCGGACATTCCCATCGTCCCATGAAGAAATTGCGTGCAGCTGGACAACTATATCGAATACTGCAATTTTGACCAAGATGCTGAATCAAGCGATTGTCTGGATGTTTGGCCAAACGCTCCTTGGTTTTTTCTACAATAAATTCATGATCGAAATTCTCCAAATCTTGACGCTCATCTGGATCGATGCGCACTGCGGTGCAATAGAATTTATCATCCAACCATCCGATCACGGTATATGCATACAATGGTAAGGTGGGTGCGTTTTCTTCATCGGTTCCAAATGCGGCTAGAAAGGTCTGCGTATGTGCAGGACTAATCAATGCTGCCACTGCTTCTACATCCTCGCGTACTTCGTATTCGCCGGTCTCAACATTCAAACCATACGGTCTGCGTCCTGGTAAAGTGAATAGATCGCTACCATAAGGCAGCTCAATGAAGTCTTCTGGTTCTAAGGGATAGACGTTGTATCCAGAGCGTCCCACGGCCTCGTAACGGGTGTCTTCAAAGATGTTTCCTTCCGCATCGGCATAGACCATATACGGCACTTTTCTAGGATGTTGTAGCTTATTCATCGGTGCAAAGGTAGAGATTGACTAATTTCACACCGCAATTCAAATTCGAATGACTGTTACTTTTCTCGGCACTGGTACTTCTCAAGGCGTTCCTGTTATCGCTTGCCATTGTCCTATCTGTACCTCCGCCGACCCTAGAGACCAGCGCCTTCGAAGCTCTATCATGCTTTCTCAAAACGACCGAAATGTGGTGATCGATACAGGTCCCGATTTTCGTCAACAAATGTTGCGCGCCCGCGTGCAACGCCTCGATGGGGTGGTATTCACGCACGAACACAAAGATCACATCGCAGGGCTAGATGATATCCGTGCATTCAATTATTTCCAAAGAGAAAAGATGAATGTCTATTGCACGGAAGCGGTAGAGATTGCTCTCAAGCGCGAATTCGCCTACGCATTCAGCGATTTCAAATATCCTGGCATTCCAGAAATTGAATTGAATCGCATTAGTAATGCTCCGTTTGATGTTGCAGGAATGCATCTTTCTCCCATTGAAGTAATCCACATGAAGATGCCTGTATTCGGCTACAGAATCGGGGATTTCACATATATCACGGATGCGAATTATATCTCTGAATCTGAGAAAGAAAAAATCAAAGGCAGCAAAATTTTGGTGCTCAATGCCCTTCGCCGCGAAAAACATCCTTCGCATTATGCCTTAGATGAAGCATTGGCATTGGTGGATGAACTCCAGCCTGAAGTGGCCTACTTCACGCACATCAGTCATCAATTGGGTTTGCATGAAGAGGTATCGAAAGAACTTCCCTCCCACGTGCACCTCGCCTTCGACGGACTCACGCTGACGATCTAAGAATTCGTGGTTACATTTGCCGCATGTTTGGATCTGCACTACTCTATTATCTTTTATTAAAACCTCTCAGCATGTTGCCGTATCCTGTCTTGTACGGGATCTCCAACTTTTTCTATTACCTCATCTATTATGTAGTAGGCTATCGAAAAAAAGTGGTTTTCAAAAATTTGAAGAATTCATTTCCGGAGAAATCTGATGCCGAGCTAACGGTTATCATGAAGAAATTCTATCGCCACTTCTGCGATTTGGTAGTGGAGAGTGTCAAGAATTTTTCCATAAAAGATGAAGAAGCCACGCGCCGCTTGGTATCCGTGAATCTCGAAGTGATGAATCGCTATGCTGAAAAAGGACAAAGCGTGATCCTCGCGGGCGGACACTATGCCAACTGGGAACTTTGGGCAGTGGCGGGTCCGCAGAAGCTCAAGCACCAAGTGGTAGCAATATATAAGAAGCTTCGCAATGATTATTTCGACCAGAAGATGCGCGATAGCCGCGGCAAATTTGGTCTTCACCTGGTGCGTACGCTTGAAACAGGAGAATACTTCAGATCCAATCATGATAAGAATATTGCCATGGTCTTCGGATTCGATCAATCCCCTAGCAATCCCAAGAAATGTGTGTGGATTACCTTTATGGGTCAAGAGACAGGAGCGTTATTCGGGGCGGAGAAGTACGCAAAAGATTACAACCTCCCCATTATTTATGGCGAGGCGCGCAAAGTGAAGCGCGGCCATTATGAGATGACCTATGAGCTCGTAACCGAGACTCCTGGGGACTATCAGCACGGAGAACTCACCCAAATACTGCATGATCGATTGGAAAAAGATATTCGTAAAAACCCCGAATACTGGCTCTGGTCGCACAAAAGATGGAAGCACAAACGACCTTCATAGAAAAATTTCATAGTATTACTTTGAGATTAAAAGAAAAGTCGTATGTTTGCACCCCAATTTCCGAACGGAATATTTAAAAATACCGCGTCATGAATCGCATCAAGGAACTAGAAAAGAAATTAACTCCGGTAAAAGAGTGGCCGGCGTTTCAAGCTGGAGATACTATCTCTGTAAGCTATAAAATTAAAGAAGGAAACAAAGAGCGTATCCAAACTTTCGCTGGTGTTGTTATTCAGCGCAGAGGTACTGGTACTACTGAAACTTTCACTGTTCGTAAGATCAGCGGCGGTATCGGTGTAGAGCGTATCTTCCCTATCTCTTCTCCATTCTTGGATGCTATCGCTGTTACTAAGCGCGGTCGTGTTCGTCGTGCTCGTATCTTCTACTTGCGCAAGCGCACAGGTAAAGCGAGCCGTATCGCAGAAAGAAAATACTTCGGTAACACAGCAGCAGCTGCTGCAGTTGCAGAATAAAATATACACGGTTGATTTGCCGAATAAAGACCTCCCTTCCGGGAGGTTTTTTTTTGAACCTACATTAGCTTTGTCACATGACTACTCCACTCATTGAAATCGTAGCCTCTACCCTGCACTCATGCATTGAAGCAGAAAAAGGAGGCGCAGGACGCATCGAACTCTGCGCTGCGCTTGACACCGCAGGCGTCACTCCTAGCCTCGGATTATTTCTCGAAGTAAAAAAACACGTCAAGATCCCCGTATTCGTAATGATTCGCCCACGCGAAGGCGACTTCATTTATTCCGATACCGAGATCAAAGTGATGGAAGCCGATATCGCCTTGTTCAAGCAACACGGGGCAGATGGATTTGTATTTGGATGTTTGAGCAAAGAAGGAAACGTAGATGTAGCGCTCACTTCACGACTCGTAGAGCAATGTGAGCCCTTACCCGTCACCTTCCACCGCGCCTTCGACCTGACCCCGGATTTATTCGAGGCCTTAGAAGACGTGATAGAAGCCGGCTGCACCCGCATCCTCACCAGCGGTGGCATGAATGCCATCAACCCCGCCTCCGCCGCGATGATCCAAGAATTGGCCGAAGAAGCCGAAGACCGCATCATCATCATGCCCGGCGGCGGCGTCACCAAAGAAAAGATGTCCTATCTCCAATACGATATCCTCTTCGAATACCACCACAGCGCCCGCGAACAAATCCAAAGCCCCCACAGCTCTGATCTTTTCGAGATGAACTATAAAGAGACGGTGCGCGAGCGCGTAGCGCTCATTGGTTCTTAGTTCGTGGTTCTTGGTTCTTGGAAAAGGGTTTGGCCACGGATTGGGACCACCCTTCGACTTCACTTCGCTAACGCTTCGTTTCGCTCAGGGAACGAGGCGCTTCGCTCAGGATGGCAAAAAAGAAAAAAATGGGGCACAAAGTGCCCCATTTTTTTTCTTTTTTGCCATTTTGCGAGCGAACGCCGTTCCCTGAGCGGAGCATTTGATCAAGCGTAGCGCGGATCAAATGCGGAGTCGAAGGGCGGTCCAAAGCCGTGGACAAACTTTTTTTGACGAACGCTGATAATAAGAACGCACTCCACGGATTTGCACCACCCTTCGACTGCGCATTTAATCTACGCTTCGCTTGATTAAATGCTCCGCTCAGGGAACGGTGTTCGCTCGCTAAATGGGAAAAAAGAAAAAAAATGGGGCACTTTGTGCCCCATTTTTTTTCTTTTTTCCCATTCTGAGCGGAGCACCTCGTTCCCTGAGCGAAACGTAGCGCTAGCGAAGTGAAGTCGAAGGGTGGTCCCAATCCGTGGACAAACCCCACAAAGAACAAAGAACCAAGAACCAAGAACAAAGAACCAAGAATCAAGAATCTCGAATTATTTTTACCCCATGAAGAAACTATCATCAATCATTCTACTACTAATGACGTGCGGAGCGGTCTTGGCGCAGGTGGAGAATTTAGTATTTGAAGGAGCGGGTATTCGAGGGATCGCTTATTGTGGGGCGTTGCAGGAATTGGATGCGCGTGGGGAATTGAAAACCATCAAGCGTGTTGCAGGGACATCTTCGGGAGCGATTACTTCTGGATTGCTTGCAGTGGGCTATACTCCGCAGGAGATCTATGATGTGATCGGTTCGACCAACTTTGCGAAGTTCAATGATGGTGGATGGTTCTTTATTGGCGGCATTCATCGATTGAAGCAAAAGCTCGGATATTATAAAGGCGATGCGTTTTTGCATTGGCTTGAAAAACTCATTATTGCCAAGACGGGAAACAAAGACATCACATTCCAACAACTTTACGATAAGCACCTGGCAGACGGTCGATTCAAAGAATTGGTGGTGACGGCTACGAGTTTGAATCACCAAGAGGCGATCATTTTTTCCAGATACAATTATCCCAACATGCGCATCGCAGATGCCATCCGTGCATCGATGGCCGTGCCTTATTATTTCGAGCCAATGATTATTGATGAAAATGGAAAAGCGGTGGAATTAAAAGATATGAAAGCATCCGATCACATCTGCGTTGACGGTGGATTCACGACTAATTTTCCCATCTACATTTTTGATCAAGCTCCATATAACAATCCCAACACCCTAGGGTTCCGCATCGACAGCAACGAGCAAATAGCAATGGACCGCACGACCCGCGAGATTGTAGACATGCCCATCAAAGACGTGCAAGATTATTCCGTAGCATTTTATTACCTCATCAAAGAAACCATGAATCGCTACATGCTCACCGAACAAGACTGGTCCCGCACCCGCAGCATCAGCGACTGCAACATCGGACCCAAGGTCAAAAAGCTAACCCAATCCCAAAAAGATCTCCTCATCGCAGCGGGGAAAGCGGCGGTGTGAGGAACGATTCTCGATTTTTGATTCTCGATTCTTGATGGTGTCGCTCCACGGATTTGCATCGCCCCTTCGACTTCACTGCGCTAGCGCTTCGTTTCGCTCAGGGAACGAGGTGCTCCGCTCAGGATGGGAAAAAAGAAAAAAAATGGGGCACAAAGTGCCCCATTTTTTTTCTTTTTTCCCATTTTGCGAGCGAACGCCGTTCCCTGAGCGGAGCATTTGATCAAGCGTAGCGCAGATCAAATGCGGAGTCGAAGGGTGGTCCAAATCCGTGGAGCAAGTTTCTTCTTTTTTGCCATTTAGCGAGCGAACACCGTTCCCTGAGCGGAGCATTTGATCAAGCGTAGCGCAGATCAAATGCAGAGTCGAAGGGTGGTCCAAATCCGTGGAGCATGTTTCTTCTTTTTTCCCATCCTGCGTGCACTGGGTCCCCGAGCGTAGAGAATTTTAAGAATTGCAAAGCAATTATTAAAATGAACGGAGCGAGGGGCAAACCCGTGGACAAACCCCATCGAGAATCGAGAATGGAGAATCGAGAATCGTTAGCCCTTCGCAAACTTTATCGCATCCTCTGACCATTGGGGGGCGTTGAGGATGGCGGGGACGATTTCTTCAGGGGTGGATACTACGGTCCACATTTGTGCGTGAACGGTGCCCATGAATCCCTCGCGGATGGAGCGATCTAGCATTTCTACCAAAGGATCATAATATCCGTTGGTATTTAAAATGACGATAGGCTTGGTGAAGAGTCCTAATTTTTTGAGGGTGATGGCTTCGAACAATTCTTCGAAGGTGCCGCAGCCACCGGCCAATGCGATGAGCGCGTCGGTGTTTTGGAGAAATGCTTTTTTGCGTTCGTGCATGTCGGCTACGAAATGAAATTCTTTCACTTCTTTGTGCGCCCACTCTATATCTTTCATGAAGTGAGGCATGATGCCTTTGATTTGTCCGCCTTTGCGCACCATGGTGGTGGCAAGGCATCCCATCAATCCAGAACCGCCGCCGCCGTAAACGACGTTGATTCCGCGCTCTACTAAAATATCTGCAAGGCGCTCTGTGTCTCTGAAATGTGCGGCATCGATCTGATCGCTACTAGCACAATAAACACACACTTGAAATGGAGCGAGGGAATTAGACATAGCATTAATCATGAAGCGATCGCTGACGATCGCGGGTCAAATCTTTTTCTTTTAAATCATTACGCTTATCACCGAAGTTTTTTCCTTTCGCAATGGCGATTTTCATTTTCGCCCACCCCTTCTCATTGATAAATACAGTGATCGGTACAATGGTGATTCCCGTGTCGCGCAATTTGCGATCGATCTTTCTCAACTCCAATTTATCGAGCAAAAGCTTGCGCTCTCTTCTCTCTTTGTGATGAGCGTATCCCGCATTGGCGTAAGGAGAGATGTTCATGTTGATCACAAACAACTCACCATCTTTCATCTTACAATAGGCTTCGGCAATGTTTGCCTTCCCCGCACGGATACTCTTGATCTCCGTGCCGGTCAATACCATACCCGCCACAAACTCGTCGAGGAGGAAGTACTGAAATTCGGCTTTTTTATTCTTTATCTCAATTGCCATAAGGATTGCAAAAGTACGATGACTTATCTTTAGAATATCACAAACTAAATTGAATTACATTCGTTCAAAATGAAAAGCGCTCCCGCATGGAGAAACAGCGATTGAAACAACACAAAGAACGCACGAGCTGGAGATATTTTTTTCCCTTCCAACTGTTGGTGCTGCATATCAAGAAAAATCACTTGCTATTAGTGCTTTGGGCCTTGTTGTTTGGTTTCGCTACGCAATTCATCGCCGCTAAATTTGGTGTTCCCCAACAATTTCTAGTTCCTGAATACCGCGGCGCAAGCGGACTTTTCTCTTTCGGCATCGTTGGTTTTGCGCTCGGAGGATTCATCACTGGCTTCAATCTTTACACCTACATCATGCACGGATACCGCTTTCCGTTCATCGCAACGCTAAGCCGACCGTTTCATAAATTCTCTCTGAATAATTTCGTGCTTCCCGCGATTTTCATCGTGGTCTATGCGATTTGTAGTTTTAGATTTCAGGTAAATAATGAATTAATACCGCCGGCAAAAGCTGCCCTCAACATCGTGAGTTTGTTTGTTGGTATTACTTTTTTCCAACTCCTCAGTTACTTCTATTTCTCGCTGACCAATAAAGATGCTAGTGCATTTGGAAAAGGACAAAAAAGATTTGCTCAAGAAAAAGCACCCGTTGAATCGATTCTTCATCCTAAAATGCGTTGGTCGCGTTGGAGAAATCGCACGATCAAATGGCATGTTGAAACGTATATGTCGAGTGTACACAAACTCTCTAGAGCCCGCGACAGTCAACACTATGATAAAGCGGTACTCGAAAGAGTCTTTTCTCAAAATCACATCAACGCTTCTCGATTTGAAGTAGCATTGATTATATCTTTTTTAGTCATTGGATTTTTTAGAAACTACGAATACTGTATCATTCCTGCCGCAGCGAGTTCCCTGTTATTTTTCACCATCATCATTATGCTCTTGAGTGTATTGCACTCATGGATCAAAGGATGGACACTCACCCTTTTCATCGGATTATTTATCGGGCTCAATTTCTTTTATACCGAATTCAAATGGATCAGTGTGGAAAGTAGAGCTATTGGGATGAATTATCAAACCGAGCCTACCCCCTATCATCCGCATCTTATCCGTACTTCGCAAGACACGATTCGAAAAGATATTGCCAATACTATTCAAATTTTAGAAAACTGGAAAAAGAAAACCGGCGAGGCTCGTCCAAAACTGGTGGTGATTGATTGTTCTGGAGGTGGCTCTAGAAGCGCCTTCTGGACCATGCGTAGTCTTTTGTATGCTGATAGTATTTGTAATAATGATTTGCTTGATCACACGGTCATGTTTACCGGTGCTTCCGGAGGAATGTTTGGTGCTGCCTATCTGCGCGAGTTGATGTGGCAACAACAAACAAAACAAATCAATATTCAAGATACGATCTACAGCGAGCGCATGGCAAAGGATCTATTGAATCCTGTGATATTATCGATTGCCACGAATGATTGGTTTGTTCGCTTGAATAAAATTCAAGACGGTGAAAATACTTACACACAAGACAGAGCCACCACGTTCGAGGCTCAGTTTAATCGCAATACCAACGGCATTCTAGACAAGCGCTTAGAAGACTACACCACTGCGGAACAACAAGCCATCATTCCCATGATGGTGCTGTCTCCAACCATTGTAAATGATGGACGACGATTGTTGATCAGCGCGCAGCCGATGAGTTATTTGACATCAAAATCTACGATCCACTCATTACCAGAAGACATTGAATATTCACGATTCTTTTCTCGACATCAACCTGGAAGATTGCAGTGGGTAACAGCGCTTCGAATGAATGCGACCTTCCCCTACATTTTCCCGATGGCATCAATGCCTACAGAGCCGAAGATGGAAATCATGGACGCGGGTTTGCGTGATAATTTTGGAATGAAAACGACCGCACAATTCCTTCACACGTTTCGAGATTGGATTGAAAAAAATACCAGCGGTGTAATCATCGTGCAAGCACGCGATCTTCCAAAATACATGGATTTGGGAAATAAAGAAACGAGTTTATTCGGCAAGTTTACCGCGCCTCTCGGAACCATCTATGGTAATATGACCAAGAGTCAAGATTACAACAACGATCAAATGCTAGAGTACTTGCGCAGCGGATATCCTACTGCGATTGATCTGGTGAGTTTTGAATTGCATCAAGATCCTGAAACACAAATTTCATTGAGTTGGCACTTGACTCAGCGAGAGAAAGCGCACATTCGTCAAGCGACTACCAATAATTATTACTTGCAACAACTCGAAGTATTGCGTTCATTATTGGAGAAATAATCGCCGCTTACGCGACGATTTTTCTCACCATGGTCTTTCCTGTTTCGCTTACCATGCGCACGATATACGTTCCTCTCGCGAGGTTGTGTTGCATTGACTCCGTTCCCACATTGGCCTTCCATTGACGAATCATTTTACCGTTCGCATCATAGAGATAGACATTTGCTTTTTCCTGTGATTGAATGGTCAATAAGTGTTGCAATGCATTCCATTGAATCGTTCCGAAACGCTGATCTTTTTCATCAATATTGATGTATTCCTCGAAAGCAATTTCACTTGATTTCATGAGGACCGGTGCTTTGTCCGCAGCGTTGAACATCGTTTCAAATGTTTCAATTTCTGGGGTGTTTGCATCAAACATCGGCATCGCCCAATTCGGCGGCACGCTTTGATAGTATACTTCTACGATCACTGTTAATTCGCCTGCATAACCATCCAACGGTACACGATAGTAAGTGCGGTCACTGCCTGTACCTTCGGTTGGATCATTATTAAAATCAGGATCATTTACATTCAATACAATCTCAGTAGTATCCGCTTGTGGATGCGTGCTGCTGTGTCCTTTCGGAGTGAGGCGATTGTCCTTCAGATGAGAAGCGCCGCGCTCTAGAATGATCGTTCGGTTTCCGTTGACATCCCCCATGACCATTTCATAAATCTGCACATCATCTTCATTTCTGATATGTGTATGATGTGGTTCGAATTGATCATCTTCACCATTGATGTAATAATCATTATCAAAACCACCACTCTGCCAAAGCACACCATTGCTAGCATCGCGCACCGTAACGTGCATACTCATTCTACGCGCAGGATAACCGCTTGGCATCTTATGTCCCGTAAGATTTGTCAATAACACATTGAAGTAAACTGAATCTGCATCGCGATCTTCTTCATTCACTTGAATCGTGATTGAATTATTTTGAAGATTGGTAATGGTTTTAGAAATGGTTTCATCAAATGCCGCTTCCGTCGCAGCGATACCAAGCGCTTCACGATTATCTTTCAAGAGCGCCAACATAAATGCATTTCCACCTACCAATTCATGCAATCCATAAGGCTCACGTGGAGGAGTGTTATATCCTGTTGCGATGCGTACTGATTGTTTTGGTAAACGAGGTACGTGACAACCTTGACAAGAAATTCCTTGTGCGGGGTATTGGCTATTGAGCCATTCGTGCCAGGTCGCTTGTTCAACGAATTCCGCGCCCGTGGCTTCACCTGCGAGGTCTACTGTTTGTGTCACGAGTGAGTGACATGCCGCGCAAAGTTTGCTATCATTGATATGTGCACCGTGCTCTGGAGTGTATCCACTGCTGAGCGCCATCGGTGTAATCAGAGGACTAGTGTATGGACCGTAAGCCATTTTATTTGGATCAAAAAACATACGGCCTGTATGCAATGCTACTTCTGGTTGTGGCGTCTGACGGTGACAAGCGAGACATGAAACCCCATCGAGCGCCACACTGTCCTCCACCATTTCGGCGATAGAGTAATGATCTTGACCAAGACTTTCTGCCGCATATTTTCCCATCGGAGCATGGCATGTAGTACATACCGATTCGAGTTCCGCTTGATGCGCGGGATTCGTCAGTACTTCGTGACTCACCTTTGCTCTCCAATAAGGATCCTTTGCGGAATTGGCCATCATCGAGCTGCTCCAATCATCCACTACATTCACGTCATTGCCGAAGAAGTCGACGTTTGCAACGCCCGTGGGATCAGCGCCGTGGCAATGATCACAAGTACCTGCAGAAGCAAACATATCATTCTCGCCTTGAAAGAGCGAGTCCAAAAGCATTGATCTGAGATGACCGTGATCGAAATATTTCTCCGCTTGTGTAGCAGCAGGAGACCATTGAAGATAGAGCAATCCAGAAGAGAGAACAGCGATAGATACGACTAAGTATTTCGCGGCGTGTTTTGGTTTCATACTCAAAAATAGGAAAAAAGAAAACATCCACCTATAAGCCGAGTTCTGTATATTTCTCCGAAAAAAAATATCTTCATCATTTATCTATGCGACCTACCCTCCGAGACCGGACGAGCCGCCCTTCATTTGCATCACCGAAGCAATGCAAATCCCCGGTCTACATGGTCTTACAGCCCACAAGGTTTACCAACTCTTTCCATTGCTGAAAAAAGTAGCGGGCTCTTACCCCGCTGTTTCATCCTTACCTCACCGGAGTGAGGCGGTTTTCTTTTCTGTAGCACTGTCTGTCATCTCAGAATTACTTCATCGACGCCCCCGCTTTTCACAGGGTGTGGCGCTCTGCGCTGCCCGGACTTTCCTCCCTCCTTTCGAAGAGCGATGAAGCGGTGAATGTTTTCGCGGCAAAGATAAGAAGTAGTGAATAACTCTGTTGATATATGTGAATTCACGAATTGTTAATACATCATTGATAAACCTACTTTTGAATTGGCAGAAATCGTAAACCTAATTATTGAAGACATGCTAACGATTTTTGGAAGAAAGAAGTTAACTCCCGAAAGAACGGCACATATATTTACCCATACGATCATCGAAACGGTGGAGAATGGGTTCCCTGAAGTAGCAGGCATCATCAATGATAGCCCTGAGTTTGTTATTGCACCTTCTGTTAATCCAGAAGATATTGGTCGTTTCCTTATGATTGTGATCGCAGGAAACTTCAATTACATTCCACAACACTTTACTGACGGGCAAGACAAAGAAATCATCGATCATTGCATCGAGAAATTTGCTCCTGTATTCGATCTCACTACTTCAGAATTTAAAGTGAAGGTGAAAGAATATCAGAGCTTCATGTGTCGCGTAAATGCTCCATCAAAAAATACACTTTACGCAATGAGTAAAGCGGTATTTTTCAAATACGATCTCATCGATTGTCAAGATGATTATTTCAAAATGATGAAAACTCCTAATCCAATTTTCTGCAAAAATTTGGATGAAGTGATGAGAAATTTCCTTTGGGATTGGGAAGCATTCAATGAGAAATACAAAGTGATTAGCTCTTCTGCAGCATAATCCTTTTTCGATATTACTTTTACAGCCGACGAATTAGTCGGCTTTTTTTATGGCACTAGGAAATATATTCTCATACTCGCAACGCATCCTACAAGCGATTGTAGGCTACATGCCCACTCTCATTTCTTCTATCCTTGTATTGGTGATCGGCTTCTACGCGATCGGTTGGCTTATGCGCTTGGTCAATGCAGCAATGGAGAAAAAAGAATTTGACATCTCTCTCCAAAGCTTCGTGCGAAGCCTTATCAATGTAGTATTAAAAGTTGTTTTATTAATTACCGTAGCAGGAATGCTCGGCATTCATACAACATCATTTGTAGCGGTATTAGGAGCCGCTGGTTTGGCCGTTGGTCTTGCCTTGCAAGGATCACTATCCAATTTCGCCGGAGGAGTTTTAATCCTATTCTTTAAGCCATACAAAGTAGGCGACACCATCGAAGTAGGAAGTACTACTGGTGAAGTTTTGGAAATTCAAATTTTCAATACCATCCTAAAAACAGGCGACCACCGAACGATCATTCTGCCCAATGGTGCTGTATCAAATAACACCATCATCAATCACACCCGCATCGGCACCGTCCGCACGGCGATTGAAGTAAGCTTCGCTTTAGATTCAGATTTTGAAAAAATAAAAGACCTTTTTGTAAAAAGTACAAAAACTGACTCCCGCATCCTAAGCGACCTAGACACATCCGCTACCATCTCTCACATCGGAGAAGGCTTCGCCACCATCCGCCTCACCTACTTCACCAAAAACACCGACAAATCCTCCGTCCAAAACAACATACACACTGAGATTATTCGAGTGCTGAAATCGGAAGGGGTTGCGGTGCATAGTTCTTAGTTCGAGATTCTTGGTTCTCGATTCTCGATTCTCAATTTTCGATTCTCAATTTTCGATTCTCAATTTTCGATTCTCATTCCGAATTGGGTTTGTCCACGGGTTGGGCCTCTCGCTCCGTTCATTATTGTAATTGCAAAGCAATTACAATATTCTCTACGCTCGAGGACCCATTGCGCCGTATATGAAATGGGAAAAAATAAAAAAGTGAAGGCACAAAGTGCCTTCACTTTTTTATTTTTTCCCATTCAGCGAGCGAACACTGTTCCCTGAGTGCCACCCTGAGCCTGTCGTAGGGCGGAGCATTTGATCAAGCGCAGCGCAGATTAAATGCGAAGTCGAAGGGTGGTGCCAACCCGTGGACAAACCTCCTCCAAGAACCTAGAACCAAGAACCAAGAATACTAATTCTCCATCGCCAACTTGATCACCAATCTCACGTGATCGCGGTGTGCTTTTGTTAGGGCGTCTGGTGAGGAGCCGGTGGCCATCATTTGATCGATGCGCTTTAGTTCTGACAAGGTCATGCTGCGCACTACGATGTTCTGATTGTTTTGTGGATCCAACATCTTGATCAAACGATTCACGTATGCTACTTGTAAGTTTTGACGCACTGTGTTTACAGCGGTTTTTGCATCTGCTTGGAAAATAGAATTGGTCAAATCCGTCATCACTTCATCCAATGTGTAAGTATTGCCATACATCTTGCTATCCACAATACGCAGCAATACGCTAGGGTGTAACAAGTGATTCAAACATTCCAATTGCATGGATAAAATGCGCTGGTGAATATTTGGATCATCGTTATCAACGAAGTGACTAAATCCGCGGCGTTGAGCGAGCAAATAATTGTACAATCCATTGGCACTGCTCATCACATCGGGAGCGAATGCATATTTTGAAAGTGCCGCCATTGCTGCCTTTTGCTTCTCTTCTTCTACCGGAGTTAATGGAAGTTTTGTTGTCGCTTGACCGAAATAACTTCTATCATAATGCACACCACCAATCTGACGTGTCATCACTCTTGTTTGAATAGCATACTCTCCTGTTGCTACTAAATATGCTTGCAACAATTCTTCATACGATTCATTGGTCGCTTGGAATTTCGTTACCAATTCTGGAAGAATGGCGTTGACCAAATCACAACGCTCTGCTGCATAAGCTACGGGATCACTGCTCAAATCGTAGATGTTTACATCTGGATCGATACCGCGACCGCTGGAGCGCATATCATCTGCATCATTACCATACGCCAACTTTGGATCAACGCTGCGATCTGTAATTTTTCTCAAACGCAACTCTTCAAATAACGGATCACTCGATGGTGCGCTGTATCCGTATTCAATCACCCACTTATCGTATGGTCCAACTTTCACATCGCAATACAATGATTGTTGCTTCTGATCTTTTTGATAATTGAACGCAGGATATTCCATTACTGAATTACACAAACCTTCCTTCTCAATCTTCGCTGGATTCTTGATATCCGCAATGCTCTGCATGGTTGAAGCGCGCATGTTGTGCGTCAATCCGAGTGTGTGTCCCACTTCGTGCAATACAAGTCTGTAAAGCATTTGCTTTACAATTTCCATTTGTGCTACTTTGTCTACACCAAGCACAGTCGCTGCGGTAGAGCCAAACGCTGCTTGCTGCGAAGCCATTTCTGATGCGGAGCAAAACATGGGATTGCGCAACTGATGTTCGCGCATCATTTCCAATTTCTCATCTGTCAACATTGCTGATGTGCTGAACACTCCATCAAACTTCACACGATTAGAAATTGCTACCCACTCCAACATGATATCAGCACCAAGAATTTGTCCTGTGCGAGGATTCACGAAGCTCGGACCGTAGCCACCAAAAGGCGGTTGTGATGAACTGGTCCAACGGATCACGTTGTAACGAATATCACCTGCATCCCAAGTTGCATCGTCTGGTTGGATTTTGCACACTACCGCATTTTTGAAGCCTGCCATTTCAAACGCTTCATTCCAGCGCTCGCATGCATCTTTGATCACTTCTCTATATTCAACTGGAGTTGTATTTTCAATCCAATAAGTAATAGGCTCTACTGGCTCTGATAGTTGTGCATTTGGATCTTTTTTCTCCAAGTGCCAACGGTGAATCACGTCGCGATATGGCGCAGCTTCAAAGGAAGTCATGTCTGTGATCTGCGTAGAAAAATATCCAATGCGTGGATCATCTTTTCTACTCGCATAATTATTATTCGGCACTTCCAAAATCGTGTGCTGATAAGTAATGGTCAAGTTGCGAGGATCAGTCATTGCGCTGTTTCCGCCCATGGGTGAGTTATTTTCATAAACATAATTCACCAACACTTCTGTATTCTTATCATAGTTATTGACGCGAGCCACGCGTGATTTACTTCCGCTCAATTGCCCTAGTGGATTCGGCGGGAAGCCAGGAGGCGAAGGGAATTTGATCAATTGAAATTTCTCTGAAAGAAAAATTCCATCTGCATCAATCAAATATGTTTTCTTGTCATTTGATGTTTGTTCGATTTTCTCTGAAGCGAGAATCGCTGTATTGATATTTGCATCCTTTGCCTTGCTGATCGCGTTGTTTGGATCGAAATAAAAATCGGTATTTTCTTGAATCACATCCAACTTCTCATAGTTTTTTGCGAAGCGAATAATTTTTGAATCACCAAAAGACCCTTTGAAATAGCCTGTTCCAGGAGGTGCGTTTTCAATATGATTGAAATAGATGTACTCCTTATTGAGTTGATCTTCGCGTACAGCCATGTACGATTTCCCAGTCACTGTATCTCTATACAATGTAAATAGTCCATCATACTTCACACATTTTTTAACGAGGTCGCCAAATTTGTCCTCTTCTTTTTTCTGCTCGGTCTCTGCACCTTTCTTTCCTTTCTTCTTCTTGCTCTTTTCCTCTGCTTGCGCAAAAGCTGACGTTCCGATCATCGTCAATCCAGACATGACGACTATTGATAGTAGTACTCTTTTCATTGGTTTTTATTTGGTGGTCTAAACTAAATAAAACTCATTTATTATTCTCTTAATATTCAATAAATCCTCTTGATTCGGGTTAAACGGCAAAGTTTGACATCAAAATGCAACGAAATCTGAATGAATAGTGTCATATTTACACTTTGACATTTTAGCATGCCGTTTCGCAACCACATTTTCATATCCATCGTGCTCTTTGGCTTGTCTCTCGCGGGATTCGGGCAATCGTACTCGACGAATGGAAATGCTTCAAACATTGGCAACGATTGCTATCGCATCACCTCAGAAGCTAATTTTCAAAATGGTACCGTGTGGTATTCCAACACACTCAACCTCAATGAACCGTTTGCGTTCGACTTCTACATGAACTTCGGAGATAATGATGCCGACGGCGCTGATGGAATGGTGTTCGTACTACAACAGCAAGGTGTTAATGCCATTGGAATCAACGGTTCTGGGATGGGCTACCAAGGCTTCTTTCCTTCCTTCGGAATTGAGTTTGATACCTATTCCAACAATGCCGATCCATTCACCGGACAGAACATGGGCGATCCGCTATTCGATCATTGTGCGTTTCTCAAGAGTGGTGATGTCAATCATGCCTCAGCAAACAATCTCGCTGGACCGGTTCAACTTTCGTCTACGAATGCGAATGTTGAAGATGGTAATGATCACATTGTAAAAATCACTTGGGATCCAATCACTGAAACGGTAGAACTCTACTTCGACTGTGTGCTGCGACTTTCAGACAATATCGATTTACTTGGAACCATTTTTACCAATAACCCCAATGTGTTTTTTGGATTTACTGGTTCGACAGGAGGTTTTAATAATTTGCAAGTAGTGTGTTTGCAAGAAAACATAATTCCTTCTCCTGAATCTGCTTCTGTCTGTTTGGGAGAATCCATCACACTCAATGCGGGAGGAGATCCTGGAAGCACATTTAGTTGGTCGCCTGTTGATGGACTCTCTGATCCTACCATTCAAAATCCAGTAGCGAGTCCTACAGTCACTACGAATTATACGGTGACCCTCACCGACTTTTGTGGAAACCCTATTCAGCGGGAGTTTGAAGTAATTGTACTAGATCCTCCAACGGTTGATGCAGGGTCAGATTTTTCTTTTTGTGAAAATGCTTCAGCCTCGCTCAATGGTGCAGTAACCGGTCAACAAAATTTTTCGTGGGTCTTTGTCGACGATAATATTGTTTTTGGAAATAATAACCTCGCTCCTACCATCAGCACCGTGGGTACTTATGAATTGAACGCTACCAATAGCGATGGCTGCACAGCATCTGATCAAGTGATCGTTTCTCAAATACCATTGCCATTGATTGATCTTGGTAATGATTACGCGATCTGTCCAGATGAAACCACTACCCTTCTGTTAACTACGATTTATGATAACGTGCAGTGGTCGACTGGCGAAACCAGCAATTCAATTGAAGTCGCTGCAGGTACTTACAGCGTCGAAGTGACTACGAACACGTGCAGTGCAAGCGATGATATCATCATCACTGAAACAGTGCTTCCTGTCATCAACCTCGGTCCTGACCTCTCTGAATGTTCCAGCAATACTATCACTTTAGACGCAGGTACCTTTGTCAATTGGTCGAATGGTGAAAGTGGAAACACGATCACTGTCAACACCACTGGAAATTACATAGCTACCGCAACTGTCGATGGCTGTAGCACGAGCGATGATGTCACACTAACATTTTTTAATGAACCTGTGGTTGATCTCGGCGATGATTTATTTCTCTGTCCTGAGGATACCATTACCCTCAATGCAATAAACGTGGCCTTGTGGAGCACAGGCGAGTCTGCTAGTTCAATCGAAGTGAGTGAGGCGGGAACTTACACAGCCACCGTAACAAACGGTCCTTGTGTGGTCTCTGATCTCGTTGAAATATTTACAATAGATACTCCTTTTGTTTATCTTGGAGAAGATATCACCATTTGCAACGATATAGACTATATCCTCAGTGCGGCAAATGAAAATATAACTGATTACGAATGGTCCACCGGCAGCGAAGGTGCGTTTATAGAGCCCCGCGCTTCCGGAGAATATTCAGTGACGGTATCAAACGTTTGTGGCAGCGCTAGTGATACCATTAATGTCGAAATCGAAGAGTGTGATTACTTTATTTTTATTCCCAACGCATTTACCCCCGATGATGATGGATTGAATGATGTTTGGAAAATAGAAACACAAAATATCCTTGCCGTCGAAATCACCATCTTCGATCGATGGGGAGATATTGTATTTTTTACAAAAAGTATGGACGAAGTGTGGCTAGGCGTCAAGCGCGATAGCGAATACTACCTGCATCAAGGCGTCTACAACTACTACATCAAGTACCTCGCTGAAAATGGCGACGCTGGTTCGCGCCGTGGACACATTACTTTATTGAGGTAATACTTCCACTCGAACTTTCTTATATCCTGCGAAGACTCCCAATCCATTTTCTACATTCGAAAAAACTAACGTTGGTTCACTAAATGGATCGCCTGGCGACTGGTTCTCTAGTGTTTGATGAAAACGATAATATTCTTCTGTTGCGTTCATGATATAAGTAACACAGCTGATTTGACTTTGCTCCAAAGCAAAATCAAAATACTGCACATTGAATTCAGAGTATAGCGCATTGTTATTTAACGCATCATCATTCACATAGGTTGATCCATAATTCGCGCTGTAGTCATATTCATTTACCGGATCTTGAAAACGGATGTAGTGAGATAGTCGATAATATTCAAATGCTTCGGAAGCATTTTGAAGCGTTGTTTTAAAAGTGAGGAGATAATTTCCACCTTCAAATCCACCGCTCTGCTCCTGCTCTGTAATAGTAGCAGTTGCACTCGTTACTACGGGCGCAGGAAGCGGTATGTAGGTCGATGCTCTCACCGTTGTTCCATCCGTTGCACGCACAGTAAGTGTATAAGTTTGACCCGCCACCAATGGAAATTGAGCTACAGGTAATTGATAACGACCATTGTCAAAATTGAAAGTAAATACTCCTTCATTAGTGCCATTGCTGATACGCACGTCCATATCGGTTGGAAATTCAGGACGATCAGAATTGGAAAATACAGGATCTGACCAAAAGACATTGGCGTCAATCGTATCAATATCGTCTGATATAAAACACGTCACACTGATCTTCGGTGCAGTGTTAGGCACTTCCACATTTGTAGCATCTGTAGTACACGATGCAATGGATACTAGAATGGCGAATGCGATATATAATGTGTTCTTCATTGTCTTAGAATGTAAAAGTCCATGAAACAGATGGGATGATTGGGAAGAGCGAAACCTGCTTCAATACAGCGTTTCCATTACCATTATCTTCGATGGTGTAGAAGTATGGATTTTTTCGATTGTACAAATTGTACACTCCTAATTCAAACGTGCGCTCACAACGTTTCAATTTCTTATGCCATTGAGCAGCGATATCAAAACGATGATATGGCGCCATTCTGAAATCGTTTTTTGTTCCATAATCCACCGCAGAATTTTGGAAGAAGAATTGTCCCTCAGCATCGTGAGGCACTACATTGTAATTTGCTTGCGGCAAGGTAATCGCTTGACCTGTTCCGTATACCCATGTAGCGCTCAAGGTCATGCGTTCATTCACTTCGTAAATTCCTACTACAGATAAATCGTGTCTTCTATCATATCGAGCAAAGAATTTCTCTCCGTTGTTCAAATCATCGAATTGAAGGGTGGTCCAAGACAATGTATACCCAATCCAGCCGGTCCATTTTCCTACCTTTTTCTGTACCAATAATTCGACACCATAGCTCTCACCCTCGCCGGAAGTGACATTGTCTTCCCAAGAAATTTTCTGTGTATCATCGAAGGCTCCGACCAATAAGAAGCTCGCACCTTCTTTGTATGAAAGTACATTTTGCATTTTCTTATAATAACCTTCAAGCGTAATAGTCAATCGCGGATTCTCGAGGTCTTTTGCCAATCCCAACGCCACTTGATTCGCGCGTTGTGGTCTTACACGTGATGTACTCGGCACCCACAAGTCTGTCGGCAAGCCCGCTCCCGTATTGCTCAATAAGTGTAAGTACTGATTCATCAAAGCATAGCTTGCTTTGATACTCAAATTATCCTTTAATAAGTAACGTGCACTGAAGCGTGGTTCCACTCCTGAGTAGCTTCTGTTTTCAGCAACAAACAAACTCCCTCTTACTCCAATGTTTACTTTCAATTTTGGAGTGAGCGTTACATCATCTTCGATGTAGATGCCTCCTTCCATATTGTCTAATGCGTCCACTTCGCTTTCATTTTCAAAAACATCAGAACTTTTTACGGTGATTGCACTTGGAGTAAAGCGGTGATAAATGGCGCTTGCTCCCATTCGAATGTAGTGCTTCGCATTCGGGCGATAATCAACATCGTGCTTTGCTGCAAAGTCACGAATGCCGCTTCTGTAGCGCAATTCAAAACTATCGTTACCTGTAGATTCAAGAAAATTAATTCCTAAATTATATTTTGAAAAAATCAAAGAGGTATTGGAAAATACCTTGTCATTTACGATGTGATTTAATCGAACAGTTGCTGTAGCATTTCCCCAATTCAAATCTCCTCTATCCTTACTTCCTTCGCCATAATCAGGTCGGAAATAGAATTTATCTTTTCCAAAATAGCCACTGATATAGAGTCTGTTTTTTTCATTTAAAATGAAATTCAACTTTGCATTGAAATCATAAAAGAAGTATCCTGCTTTTTGATCTTTTGGTAAAAATGGATAGATCAATGCATCGATGTATGTTCTTCTCCCTGAAACGAGGAAAGAGGACTTACCTTTCTTTATAGGACCTTCCAGCGTAAGGCGTGAGGAAATAAGTCCGATGCCCGCTTCACCATGAATCTCTTCTTTGTTTCCATCCTTCATTTGCATTTCAAGGACAGAAGACAATCGACCGCCGTATCGTGCGGGGAATCCGCCTTTCATCAATTCCACGCTCTTCAATGCATCGCCATTAAAAATGGAAAAGAATCCGAATAAGTGACTGGCATTATAAACCGTTGCATCATCGAGAATAATGAGATTTTGATCTGGACCACCGCCGCGGACGTAGAAGCCGCTGCTTCCCTCTCCGCCTTTTTGTACTCCAGGTAAAAGTTGAATCACCTTCAAGACATCTTTCTCTCCTAGCAATGCTGGTATTTTTTTGATCTGAGAAATCGGAATATCAATCGTACTCATTTGCGTTTCTTCCGAAACCTTTCGAGTTTGCTCCGCAGAGATCACTACTTCATTCAGTGTTTTTGATTCTTGTTCGAGCTCCACATTGATGCGTCCGGAAGTTTTTGAAACTTTAAAACTCTGTGCAGCATAGCCAGTGAATCTCACAACCACCGTTGCTGTATCGCCCTTGAGAGTAAGCGAATAGAAGCCGTAATTATTGGTACTGGTTCCTGCTTGTTGTTCGAAACAAATGATGTCCACTCCGGGAAGAGTTTCTCCACTGCCCTTTTCGGTAATGGTGCCGCTGATAGTGAAAGTAGATTGCGCGCTTAGGGAAAGGCATGATATTGCAAGCAATATCATTGGCAAAAAAGTTTTCATAAGTAGATTTAGTGATACTATGACGTTTACCTCGAAACGAAGTTACGCGAAAACAAAAAAGTCGCAACGATATTGTATCATTGCGACCTTTTTAGCTTAGGTAATTTAGCTGAAATATTTCATTTCAAACTAGTCCACTTTGTTTGAGCCAATCTCTTAGCCGAGTCCGATCATCACCTCCGAGCTGCCTCATGGCTTTTCGAAGTTCTTTGCGGAATAACATAGCATCAAACGTTACATTTCCTAGAACTGCTTTGTAATACTCCAACATATGTGTTTAAAGTTAGGTTAGGTACATTTTTCATTAGGGTGGAAATTAATGCCCTCACGTAAACTTTAGATAGTGTTGTTTGATGTCTTTAACGGGTGCGTTCCTTGGAAGGTTTCAAAAAATAAAAATTAACTCAAAAAAAAAGAGGCTGCCCTCATGGACAGCCTCTTTCTATATCTATACTATAAGTTTATCTAAACATCATAATCGTTCCATCTTTCTCTACATACTGTTCTTCATGGAACCATTTTACTTTCAAGAAATAAGTGTACACATCATCTTGCAAATAGTACTCTCCTCCTTTGAAGTCACCTTCCCAACCTTGCTTTGAATCTTTTGTTTCAAATACCATTTCTCCCCAACGATTAAAGATCATCAAGTGATAGTACTCTGGATCAACTGCATTGGTAATCGGAAGGAACACATCGTTGATACCATCATTATTAGGGCTGAATGAATTAGGCACATAATAAGTCAATGGTTCTTTTTCATAATGCGCAATGATCGTATCAGGTGCATTGAATTCAAATATGGTCAATGGGAAGCGAGTGTCTGGAACAAGTGGCGTAGCAGTTATCCAAGACCATCCTTTAAATACGTAGAATTCGTTTGCTTCTGTTCTGAAGCCTCTTGGAATTCCACCTTCCAATACCATAGATGCTTCTGTCTCGGTCATAGTGCCATCGTGGAAGTATGCTTTACCAGCGAATGGTGGATCTACTTTCAATACTACATCGTAGTGAGGTGTCACATTATAAACTGCCACTAAGGTGTCTGTCTCCTGAAGGTTCAAGATCACATCTGTGCTCAACGCATCTGGAGATAGCGTGTGGTTATTTATTTCCCAATGGTCAAATGCGCTCCACTCATCAATTGGTGTAGTGGTGAATGCATAATCAACATCGGTCAACAAGTTCTCTGTATATGAATAGCTAGGAAGTGGATTGCCATCAAAAGTGATGGTACCTGCGCCCGCTGGTTCTACATCAATAGTCAAATCAACTCTTTCCAATACATTGAAAACAGCTACGATGGTATCATCCACCTGCAAATTCAAAATGATATCCATCGTCAAATCATTTGGACTAATAACGTTGTTATTAATGGTCCAGTGACTGAAGGTTGTAATACCAGGAATTTCAACAGCTGTAAGATCATAATTGCCCGTTTCTACAGTGGTCACTGTAGGATAGAAAGGCAATAATAATAATCCCCATTCAACAGCACCTGCTCCCACTGGGAATACATCAATGGTGAGTTCTGCGTGAGGAATCTCTTCGAACACAGCGAAGATGGTATCTGTCAAACACGAAGTGTAAGTGATGTTGATGGCTTCTTCGTTAGGATCAATCTCAATTGGAGATTGCCACTCTACAAATTCGAACCATTCGTTTTCTGTTACAGATGCCGCTTGCGTTTCACCTAAAGGATAATCAATTGTTTCTTCATTCGCTACCGCAGTGCCATTGACTGTAATCACTCCTCCCTCTGCGGGAAGAGATGCATATGTAATTGATGAAACACCAGTACTCGCTACAAAGTGTGCAACTAGCGTAACATCGCTTTGAAGGGTCAATTGTGTTTCTGGGGCCGCTGGATCTACAAGCGTTCCTGTACCTGAAACAATCTCCCAACCTACAAATGTGCCGCAGGTAAGTCCTGGAATATCTAAATCAATAGGAAGATCACCGAAGAAAGTTCCGTTCCATGGAGCAGTGGTTTCATCCAAATTGTAATCCTCTACTTCAATCACTCCTACTCCGTCGATCTGCACTGTCAGTGTGAAAGCTGTTACATCATAACAATCTTCGATACCTCCGATAACTTCATCGCTACAACGAGCGAGAATGAAGTCGCGCATTTCTTGAACATTGTTCTGCCATCCAGCATAGGTGCCGCCCCAACGCTGACACTGACGTTGCATCTCTGGATCAATTACATTGATCATACTATCCAACACTTCCACCATACGGTCGCAAGAGAAGATGGTATTTGAAAGCTGCGCGTAGCGCTGAATATAGTCTGCAAAAAATTGCTCATTATCAAATAATGCGTTCAATACAGGAACGTGACCTTGGCCACCCACATCTCCCATTTCATCTACTTGACAAGGGTCTGCATCTGGGTTAGTGCTATCTACTCCTGTGTAGTTAGCTCCATGTCCGAAGGTATTATCACTGTCCCACAAAGCATATCTCCATCTACGTGCATCACCATCTGGGTGTCTTCCTCTCCACCATGCAGTGTTCCAGTTGAGCCAGTCGGTGCATACCGTGTAGCTATTCAAGATGAAGTAATCAATCAAGCTATTGGTGTTGTATTGTGTTACCACATAATCATAGTTTGCTTGATCTGCCATGTTGTTGGCGGTAATGAAATCTACTAAATCATACCAATCAGCACCATCACCATATTCTGTCCAAGTGCCGCCCCATGTTTTGAGGAAGTCTACGAAACCTTCTGGCTGCTCAAAGTAATGATCTGTGAAATCGATATCATCCACTTTCTCACGCATCTCGTATACTCCCCAGTAATCACCGTTGATATAGAGCACACATGATTCAGTGCTTCTTTCATCTACTTTCAAATCTCCTAGAATCGACAATTGGTGCACATACGCATCGCGGATGTGTGCACCACCATTACTAAATGGATAGTTGTCATTTGCTGCAGCTTTGAAAATGATACGCTCATAACCATCTCTGTTTCTAGTGTTGATGATTGGAGCTTCTATTTCATTGTCGTAACCAAGGGCATCTCTAGTCACGTAGTCAAAACCACGCTGATCGTAGGCATTACTATCATTACCGTGCTCATTAGAGTCACCTGTAGCTTCAACTACAAAGTTTCCATTCGCATCAAAAATTTCAAGGTGGGTCAACTCATCTCCAAACCAGCTACCATCGCTTAAGCTCGCTCCGCTGATGGATGCAATAACGATTTGGTGTTGATCTGTTCCAACAAAGTAGGTATTCGTTTCTACAAAGCTTGGAAGAATATTGGCGTCAGACGAAGTAACCAGCGCTCTTAATACTGTCGTTGCATTGATTGCAATAGGACCAGTGTATAGCGTGCTTGCAGTAGTAGGAATTGATCCGTCTGTGGTATATCGGATAGAAGAGTTTGGTTCAGTAGTAGTGATGGTCACGTTTGTACCACCTGCGTAATATCCTGCTTGTACGCTGAAAACAGGCATTGCAGCATAGTTCGTTCCAGATGCTCCTGTGTTAGCTCCACTTGGAGTAGGATTAGTAAAAATCATCATGTTAGCCGCGCCATCTGTCTGACGTCCCCATGAATGGTTGGCCTGATTTGGTGACATGCTAGAGAAATCATAAGATTCTAAAACAACACCTGCAGGATTCGAGAAGACAATTTGCTCGCCCGCTGTCTGAGTAATTTTAAAGCTAGTATTGATTTGACCCAAGTAATTTGGATCGTATTCAAAGGTTCCTGTTACCAAAATCAAGCGATATCCATTCGCTGGAACGGTAGTTCCTGCGGGGATCTCGAATTTTTGAGGATTGTTGATGTTATCGCTCAACCAATAACCAGAGATATTTACCGGAGCCGCCGTTGGATTGTAGAATTCAATCCAGTCTTCAAACTCGGCACCCAATGCGTAATCGTTATAATTCGCGATACAGAATTCGTTCACCACTACTTGCGCATGCGACACGGCTTGCGTCAAAACTGTGAACAGGGCTAAAAATCCAATTTGGATCAGTCTTTTTGGTTTCATGTCTTTGTCCTCTTAGGCTATAAAACAAGACTACCAACCGACGAAAAGGTTGCATTAATCGAGGGGAGGTCACTTGCAGGTGTGCTCAAATATAATGAGTTTACCATAAAACAGAGTAATACCCTCCCAGTTCGGGCCCCTAAAAACAAAAATCCCGCAGGATTAACCGCGGGATTTCTGAAACACTTAAAACTAATTGATTAAACGAGCTAATCACCCTCGAATGCGATGAAGCATCCGAAAGACAAGACAAACTTAGTGTAAGAATGACAATAAGGCAAGTTAGGACTATGATTTTTAGACCAAAGCACCATTTTTCGTCCATGAATGTCAATTTTTGAATTGTATTTCTATTTTTGTGGCCATATAAAATCAAAAAAATTATGGCACACGGAAATCACGACGAACATCACCATGGACATCAAGAAGCAGAACAAAACGAAATCGGCGGACCAGTAACATTCGCTATTTTCTGTTTTGCCGTTGCCGTGCTTGTAATCTACTTCGTAGGGAAATACTCATAACAAGAGACAAATGACAAGTGACAAATGACAAATAATCTTGCTTTCCGCAAGCATATTCTTATTTGTCACTTGTCATTTGTAATTTGTCATTGAACTAGTTTCATCTCATTCAATAGGTATCCGGCGCCGGCGTATTCGTCGATGACCCATAGCACGTAGCGTGCGTCTACCATGATATTGCGGCAAATTTCTGGGCTGTAATAGATATCACTCATTGTACTTTCCCATGATCGGTCGAAATTGATTCCGATCAAATGACCATCAGCATTCAATGCTGGAGAACCACTATTTCCTCCTGTAGTATGATTGCTTCCGGTGTAGCACACGTGCAATTCTCCATTCTCCGCATATTTTCCAAATTGCTTCTTTGCAATCATGTCTCTCAACTTTGTGCGAATCGCGAAATCTGGATTCTTGGTTTCATATTTTTCCAAAATACCTGAAGCAGTAGTGTACGGTGTGTAGGCCATGCCATCACGAGGTGCACTGCCCTCTACTTTACCAAAAGAAATACGAAGGGTGCTATTAGCATCATTCCAGTTATTCTTCACAGGAAGAACCTCTTGTTTCGCGCGAACATAAGTTGACATCAATGCATCGAGCTGTCCATTGAAGGCTCTTACTTTAGGATTCAATTCTTTGAAATAAATATCATAAAGCTGAGAAGAGATATCCATGATAGGATCTTTGTATAGCTTCGATGCTGCTTTCGGTGTGTACTTCTTTACAAATGCAATGGCAAGGGTACTATCGCGCAATACGCTCTTCGCATATATCTTCTCGGCCATTACTCTGTAGTCTCCTTTCTTATCCGCATACTTTTGGAAAGCCGCACCGCCGTAGCGACTGTCGATTGCTTTCAAGTAAAGCGGGGTCATGGAGGCAAACAATTGTTTCTCCGTTTCCAAATCAAAATCTTTGTAGAATAAACGCAGTCCTGCAATCAATTCCTCACGCTTTTTATCGAGACTTCCATCCTTTTTGGAATCCTCGTAGGTATAGAAATAGTCATCCATACTCTTTGCCGCTGCAAACACTTCTGGGCCATAAAACACATATTCTACAAAGGCCTCACGGGCTAGATTGGTCGCTTTATTTTCTTGGTAAAGCTTTTTGATATTCTCTAAAAGTGGCTTCAACTCCGCATTTCCAGAAACCTTTTCTTGAAACGCACTCTCTTCTGTAGCCTTTACTGTAGATGCATTGAAACGCTTTAAGCCCATTTCTTGTCCAATCCATTTCTTATACGCATTGCTGATTCCACTTTGCTTTGCTGCATATTGAATGCGTAGTTTATCCGACTGCTTCATGCGTGCATCAATAATGCTCAACGATGTCTCACGCATCTTGATGCGCATTGGATTCGAAACATTCAATACATAATCCACTGCGTAAGATGTCAGCAAATGCTCAGTTCTACCAGGAAAACCATATACCATTGTAAAGTCGCCTTCCTTCACTCCTTTCAGAGAGATCGGAAAAAAGTGACCCGGAGTGTACGGCACGTTGTCAGCACTATAATCTGCCGGATTGTTATTCTTATCGGCATAGATTCTAAACACAGAGAAATCACCTGTATGGCGCGGCCACACCCAGTTGTCGGTATCGCCACCAAATTTTCCAATTTCACTTGGAGGTGCTCCCACTAATCTTACATCGCGATACGTCTTACTCACGATCAAGAAATATTGATTGCCATAATTGAATGCACGCACCACTGCGTCAAGATTGGTTCCCTTTGCAGCTGCTTCAATTTTCTTTTTATTTTCTGCTCTTAATTTTTCAATTTCTGCGAGCGCCATTGAAAACAGAACACTCTCATTCATACTTGCAGTTACATCTTCCATGCTCACCACAAAAGTGGCGGTGAGACCTTGACAAGCGAGCTCTTCTTTTCTGCTCTTCGCCCAAAAACCATCAGTAAGATAGTCATGCTCTACAGAAGAGTGAAACTGAATATAGTCGTATCCACAGTGGTGGTTGGTAAACATGAGCCCTTCATTAGAGACCATCTCGCCCGTGCAGCCGCCGCCGAAAAGCACTACGGCATCTTTTAAACTTGATTTATTTAAAGAATAGAGATCTTCTTTTGACAACTTCAATCCCATGCCGGCCATTTCATCGTGAACCGATCCAAGCACGGATGGAATCCACATTCCCTCGTGGGCCAAGGCTTGTGCGCCAATTACGAATATGATGCACAACGTGCTTAGCCATTTACTCACTTTCATTTTCATCTGGTTTATATATGTAGAAATAATAATATCCTAGTCCGATAAATAACATCCCCAATGTAGCTGGGATCATGAAAAAATAGAACGGCTTTCGCTGCTCTACCGGCAATTCATCTTGGTGAAGGTACTTCCAAATCGGAATCACCACCATCGAAGCACATACTACGAGAAAAACTATGTTGTAAAAACTATCGAAGAGTCGAAGAGCTTTATATGATAGTGTGTTTTTAAATTCCTCCTCTGCTAACCGCTCTGCTTGCTTTTTCATCCGAATGCGTGCAAGCATTTCTTCTCGCTCGGCCCAACGTTGATATTCCTCTTGTCTTCTGCGGAGCTCGTCTACCGAAGGCTGTCGAACCACTGGTCTATCAATGTAAGCTGCGTGACGACGACGGCGTGCAGGATCAACTAAATAATCATATGCTTCCGTTACCTCGATAAACTTTGCCTCATCACTTTCTGTCGACCCCGTATCTGGATGGTATTTTTTCACCAATCTCCTGTATGCTGTTCTAACATCCGCATCAGTTGCGGACGTGGTTAAACCCAGTATGGCGAAATAATTTCTCACTCAACAAAAAAAAGCAATTTTAACTATAAACATTATATCGTCTGTTGAATTTTTATTGTGTAAACTCGCTCCGAATTTTACAAGAATATGATTATCGACCTTAGAAGCGACACATTTACAAAGCCAACAGCTGCCATGAAAGAATTCATGTTTAATGCTGAAGTAGGCGATGATGTGTTTAATGAAGATCCCTCCGTCAACGAACTGCAATCCTACTGCGCCGAGCTTTTCGGAATGGAGGCTGGTCTTTATTGCAGCAGCGGAACACAAACAAATCAGGTGGCCATTGGTGTCCATACCAAGCCTGGCGATGAAGTGATCTGCTCTAACCTTGCGCACATTTATATTTATGAGGGTGGCGGCATCGCTCTCAACTCCGGCTGTTCAATGGCCTTGCTCGAAGGCGATCACGGCCGTATTACCGCAGATGCCATTAGAAACGCTATCAACCCCGACGACATTCACCGCCCGATCTCAAGTCTTGTATGCATTGAAGACACCGTCAACAAAGGCGGTGGAGCTTGCTATGACCTAGAGGAAATCAAAAAGATCAGCGCGCTCTGTAAAGAAAAAGGACTTGCCTTTCACTGCGATGGCGCGAGATTATTCAATGCGCTTGTGGCTAAAAATATTTCCCCGAAAGAATATGGGCAGTATTTCGATTCAATCAGCATTTGTCTGAGCAAAGGACTAGGCGCGCCGGTAGGAAGTATTTTAATCGGTAAAAAAGACTTCATCAAAAAAGCAATTCGCAGAAGAAAATCAATGGGCGGTGGTATGCGTCAAGCAGGAATCATCGCCGCTGCTGGACTATTCGCTTTGAAGAATAATGTGGCTCGTTTGAAAATTGATCATGACAACGCGCAATTGATTGCCGATAAATTGATCCAACTTTCTTGGGTAAAATCAGTGATGCCAGTAGAAACAAACATTGTCATCTTCACTGTGGCTGATGGATTAACCTCTGATGAAATGGTTCAAAAACTTGCGAAGCAGGATATCAAATGCTTCACCTTCGGACCAGATAAAATAAGAATGGTCACCCATCTTGATTTGACGGATGACCATTACAACGAATTATTAAAAAGACTTTCTAGTGTGCAATAACTAACGGCAACGTCGCGGAGCGACTGCCATTATTGACATTCACGATATACTGACCATCGGCAAGATTCAAGTCCATTTGATGAAGGCCGGTGGTTTTTGTATTTTTTACAAAAACTACTTGCCCTAGCATATCATAGATAGTCATCTGTCCGCCGATAAGATTAGATGGCAACACCAATGTGAAGGTGCCCGTGTTTGGCTGAGGATAAATTTGAAGCATTGCTTCTGCACCATTCTCTTCTACTCCAACACAGCTATCGACCGTAAACTCAAAAGTGTCTACATCAGAACAGCCATCACTAGTGAATACTGTTGCGAATATCGAATGTGTTCCAATACCCCATTCTGTAGCATCGAGTACGATACTCCCTCCCGTGCTTCCGTCATACCATTCGTATTCAAAATTGCTTGCTGGCGTAAATGTGTAGAGTTCGTTAGAACAAATAGTGATAGGTCCTCCAAGCTCTGCAACGAAATTGTTTGATGGTTGTAAATTGTAGTTCACAGTGTATTCACAACCATTTTCGTCTCCAACTGTAAGCATGTAAGTGCCGGCATCTAATGCTGGTGCAATGCTGCTTTCACTGATATAATTATTAGGACCTACCCACACATAGTTGTATGGAGGTGTGGCTCCACTTGCCACTGCTGTTAGCTGACCGTCGCCACTCTGATCACAGAATGGTTGTTCGGGTGTTACGAATACATTCCAAAATTCTGGTTCGTTAATTTCTACTTCAGTGCTTAACACAACCCCACAAGTAGTGGTCATATTAAGGGTGTATGTTCCAACTGGAGCATCGAAGATGGTTAGTTGATTGCTGGTGTAACCATTGGTGCTGGTCCATTCGATATCACCTACAATTCCTTCGCCGATGACATAAGCGAATACTGAGCCTGTTCCGATTTCTCCTTTATTAACAGGACATGCTACGTCGTTTGGAATTGCTTCGAGTGTAACCTCTCCGTCATAAGAATTCACCGTGAGCTGGGTGATGCCCGTAGAACCATTCCAACCATCGACTTGAACATAGTACGTGTCTCCAGGGATAAGACATCCACTATACATCAATGACGAGAAGCCATTTGAAGTAGAACAACCGCCAAACATATCATCGTTTGAAGTAACGAGTTCGAAAGTGCTAAAGTCAGCACAGTCTGTGGCATGCCATAAAGCTATTTGTGTATCGAAGCCTTCGAGTGCACCGCAAGTAGTGATTTCATAGTTGACACCCTCCTCCGCTACAAAGTATGCCCAAACACTATTGGAAGAAGTAGATTCACACCAGAAACCGTACACAGAGCAGTTTTCATCACTGGGTGCAATTTCTCCGAATGCTGCTATAGCATTGACATTATTGAGTTGAACACCTTCAGAATTTGGAACAACCTCTGCGGCGCCGCAAGGTTGGTCATAGGTTGGAATATTCGTAACACCAGCTTGGAAAGACCAAGTAGTGCCCGTACCGCCACCATAATAAACATGTGTTAATTGTCCATTTTCAAAAACTTCAATCACCAATCCCCCATCTCCGTAGCTGTCTACAAAAATTAAATCGTATGTAGATTGAAAATCAAGACAGAATGGACCTTCTGTATATGTGCTATTGTTGTCATATCCATTAGGACTGTTGTCAGCTGCTGTTCCTTCACAACCTACATTGAGGTTGGCGCCTTCAGCGATCACATCTGTGCCACATGGAGAACCTGTCGGTACGAGTTGCCAATAATTTTCATAAGCCCATGCATCAGTGTGCATCACGAATGTTACTTCTACTTGGCCATCCAAGCATTGACTGTAGGCGAAGTGAGTTATTGTAAATAATACAAAAAGGGTAAAAAATCTTTTCATGCTGGTTAAGGTTGTTGAGCTACAAATATACTTGACTGATAGGGCCTCGTTGATAAATCTTGCTTCGAAGTTTGACTCATCCGTGGATACTCACCACCTTTGCACAAAATTGATAGGATGCGAATAGCAGCGGGCAGAATACAAGAATTGCCAGTATTTGACACAAATGAGCGTAGTTATATGCTTGGTGATGAGAACTTTTCTGTTTTATTACCGAAGCGCGATGTACGCGGAAAGCTTGAAGATGGCGCGTTAGTGAAGGTTTTTACCTTTTATAATGAAATGCGTGAATTAGAAGCAACGACACAACTTCCAGAAATTGAAGTAGGCGGAGTTGGCTCTTTTACGATTGTTACTATCAATGATTTGGGAGCATTCATCAATATCGGCACCCGCCGTGATATGCTCATCCCTCGCCGCGAAATGCGCGAAGGTTTGGAAGAAGGAAGAAAAGTGCTCATCACTTTGCAAGATGATGCGCGCAATAAAAGACTCTATGCTTCGACGCGTGTATCAGCACATTTCAAAAATGTGTATATCGATTTAAAGCGCGGCGATGAAGTTGATTTGATTGTTGCTGAAAAAATCGAAATCGGTCGTCGTGTTATTATCAACGGAAAATTTGCGGGCGTAATGTTTCGTCAAGAAATGCTCCGCACGCTTCGTGATGGCGATAAGATCAAAGGATATGTGCGCAAGATTGAAGGTTCGGATATCACTGTGAGTATGTCCAAAGAAGGAGAAGCACTCCTCGAGGATGCAACCGCACGATTGATGGAGTTTTTGGAAAATAATAACGGATACATCCGTTTGACAGACGATAGCGATCCAGAGGAAATCAAACTTCGTTTGCGTATGTCAAAGAAGACGTTCAAAAAAGCAGTAGGGATATTGTACAAAGAACAAAAAGTACTCTTGACAAAATTTGGAGTGAAACTCAATCGTAAAGATTAATTCTGTATTCTTACTTCCAAATTACTAAGCCCAAGATTCTCGATATATGAGCGCTGAGCAGATTTTCAGTTGGATACATAACTTCCTTGTTTTCGACCCGAAAAATCCTTTCATCTTTACTTCTGGACTATTCTGGATTTTCTTTGCGCTGGTTTTAATTGTAGATAGTGTTATCTACAAAAAACGACTCGTAAGACATGCCTTCCTCTTTTTGGTGAGCATGTTTTTCTATTACAAAACAACAGACTTATTTTTCCTTCTGCTGCTCTTCACGGCGATATGGGATTACTCCATTGGCGGGATTATTCATAAGGCAAAGTCTGAGGGTGCGCGAAAAGCTTGGCTGACGGCGAGTATCATCATGAACCTCACCATTCTTTGTTATTTCAAATATGCCTACTTCTTTACTGATGCATACAATTCAATTGTAGGCACCAATATTCAAGCCTTTGATATTGCTGCACATTGGAGTAATAGTTTTTTTGGAACTCATTTTTCCATTGATAAAATTATCCTTCCTGTAGGTATTTCATTCTTCACTTTTCAAAGCATCAGCTATACCGTTGAAATTTATAGAAGACAACTTGAGCCAGTGAAGCACTTCACAGACTTTGCATTCTTCGTGAGTTTCTTCCCTCAATTGGTAGCAGGGCCCATTGTTAGATCTACCGATTTCATTCCTCAGCTTTACAAAGAATATAAACTCACAAAGGCAGAGTTTGGACTCGCTGTGTTTTGGATATTAAATGGTTTGGTAAAAAAACTTTTCCTTTCCGATTACATCGCCGTCAATTTTATCGACCGCATTTTTTCCAAACCAGATTCTTACACAGGCTTCGAAAATTTGATGGCTATCTATGGCTATAGCTTGCAAGTGTATGCCGACTTTAGCGGGTACACCGATATGGCCATTGGTATCGCCTTGTTGATGGGCTTTTATCTTACCAAGAATTTTGATTCTCCTTATAAGGCGACGAATGTTGGAGAATTTTGGCGTCGTTGGCACATGTCGTTGAGCAATTGGCTGCGTGATTATCTCTACATTCCTCTTGGCGGAAATCAAAGAGGCAGCATTGGCTCATTTATCATTCTAGGCATCTTCGTATCGATGATTGCGCTCTTGGCGCAGAGTCTTCTAGTGCTTGCCATTGGCAGCGGATTTATTATTACCCTGAGTTTGCTTGGCTATTTTATCAAATCGTTTGGAAAATGGCTCACCACTAATCTCAACTTGATGATCACGATGCTCATCGGTGGATTCTGGCATGGTGCCAGTTGGAACTTCATTATTTGGGGCGGTTTGAATGGATTGGGATTAGTCTTTTACAAGCTTTGGAAAAAGATATCTCCATGGGAAAATAAATCCAAGTGGTACTTCAGAGCATGGGCGATTTTTCTCACCTTCTCTTTCATTTCATTCACCCGTGTGTGGTTCCGTGCCGGATCAAATAATAGTTGGAGCGAGATGGAAGAAAAGCATGACATTGCTTCAGAATTCCTTTCGGCAACGACCATGCTCGATCGTATTTTTAATCACATGGATTTCTCGATCGCTCCACAAGTGATTATGGGGTATTGGAAAATATTTGCAGTGATTCTATTCGGTATGATTGTACACTGGCTTCCGAGTTCTTTCAAAGAAAGTTATCGTGAGAAATTTGCCAACCTGCCCACCGCGGCGATTGTAGCGATTTGCGTATTGACTGTTGTTTTTTGCTATCAGATTATCTCTGCAGATTTACAACCGTTTATCTACTTCCAATTCTAAGAAAAAATTATTTGCTTCTCTTGAAGTCGAACGTTACACGCGTGGTGCTGTTGTTTCGTGGCCCTTCTATATATGCTTGAAGCATAGAATCGTTTTGCAAACGATAAACAATTTTTTGAGGAAAATCATGCTCTGGATTTGAAAATTCAATCACATCCTTCGACTGAGCACTCATGCGAAAAGGAACTGCTTCACCTTTGTTTTGATTCGAAACTTGTGCCGAATAAACAGGAGCATTTCCTTCAAATTTGATAGAAAGAAATTCGATGTAACTCGTATCTGCACCTTCCATCACAAATCCTTTTCCTTTGAGATTTTTTCCTTGATCTACTGACCACTCCTCGATTTGATGCGTGCGTGCGTCAGTTGATTCCCAACGGCCCACTAATCGGCCCAAATCAAATACTTTGGACTCCTCTACTTTCGAACGCTGTTGGCATTGTGAAAATAAAGCGGTAATCAGTGCAGCTGATATATAGATTCGTTTGGACATTGGTATGCGAATATAACAAAAATCAGAGCCATCCCAAGATAAGGGCCGCCGCGAAGATGATCAATGTCCATTGGATAAAGCGATTGATCCAATCCAATTCTTTCTTTTGCATCCACTTGTTTCCTAAATAAGCACCAGCAAATGCTGCAGCGGTTGCAATTAATATTAATGATTTATTGAGCGATGCTACAGCAGTGAATGCAAATGTGCTATACACAATGATTCGCGCCGTATCTACCATGCAAGCAACTACCACGCGAGTACCCATAAATGCTTCTTTAGATAATCCTGCCTTCATCAAGAAAGCACTGCGTAGAGCGCCTTGGTGTCCGCTTAATCCTCCGAAAAATCCAGACACGACTCCACCAATGGGCATCCACTTTTTATCCATCTTCAAAGCTTTAAATGAAGCGTTCGTTTCAAGTATTGCAAAGCCCGCCACGATGACTCCAATCAATACTTTGATGGTTGTGATTTCAAATGTTTTATCAAAAAGAATATAAGATTTTAAAACGTGATCGGACGGAATCACCTTAAGCATCCAGCTTCCCAGTAGGGCACCCACAATCGAAAGAGCACCAAAATATTTTACAATCGACCAATCAGCATATTTTCCTACTAAGTACAATTTGAAAATATTATTGAGCATATGTACGATGGCCGTCGCTGTAATGGCGAGTTCGGGAGGAAAGAACAACATGAATGCAGGAAGCAATAAAGTGCCCAATCCAAAACCTGAGAAAAAACTCAAGAACGATCCGGCCAATGCAAAGACGATAACGATGAGTATGTCTACAATCATGACACAAAGAAAATCAAATGATTTGAGCGTCGGATTATTTTTCCGTTATTTGAGTTGAAATATGAGCGACTCCAAGAAAAAGGCTGCCGATAGAGCCATAGCAGGATTGAAAAAGAAGGCCACCCCGATGGCCGCAAATGCTTACTTGGAAGGCATTTTAAAGGGTGATGTAAATCTCCTTTCTCAAGCCATCACACTCATCGAAAGTGCAGTTCCTGCACATCGAAAAATAGCAGAAGAAATAATCAATGGTTGTTTGCCTCACACCGGAAACGCAATACGCATTGGTATTACGGGTGTCCCAGGCGTCGGTAAAAGCACCTTCATTGAATCGTTTGGCAGCTATTTAATTTCAAATTTTGGGAAAAAATTGGCGGTCTTGGCCATCGACCCTTCGAGCCCCATTAGCAAGGGTAGCATTCTTGGCGACAAAACAAGAATGGAAGAGCTATCGATGAATAAATCAGCCTTCATTCGGCCAAGCCCTTCTGCGGACACGCTTGGCGGTGTGGCTCAAAAAACAAGAGAGAGTTTATTGCTTTGCGAAGCCGCAGGTTTTGATGTGATTTTGATTGAAACAGTAGGTGTAGGTCAAAGTGAAACTGCGGTGCATCAAATGACTGACTTCTTTTTATTGTTGATGTTAGCGGGTGCGGGCGATCAATTGCAGGGCATCAAACGCGGCATCATGGAAATGTGCGACGCATTAGTGATTACTAAGGCCGACGGAGAAAATATCAGTGCCGCAAACAGAGCGAAGGCTGAATACCTCAGCGCCCTTCATTTTTACCCACCAAAAGAATCGGGATGGATACCCAAAGTGGATGCGTGCAGCGCTTTGACAAAGGAAGGCATGGATCGCGTTTGGAATATTATTTCTCAGCACCATCAATGGCTTGCCGATCGAGGCCTCCTTCAATCGATACGCACATCACAAGATCTTTCTTGGATGAAAGAGACGTTGACAGATAAAGTGCTTCAGGATTATTTTCAATCCCCTGAAGTGATTGCCGAAATGGAAAAAATGGAAGCTGAAATTTCAGCGAAAAAAATCACACCTTTTCAAGCAGCCGAACGATTGTTCGGTTTGAAGAAAAATTAACGTACGTCTCCCCCCATATACATATCTATCATTCCGATCAAGAATCGAGCAATGAACGCGCATATAAAGAAGGCTGTCACAATGATGCGAATCTTCTTTTGACGACCTTGCAGCACATCAAACTTGCTAATGGTGTCAACGAAAATGGAAGCGATCGCCAGGAACTCCAAGAAGGTCAATAATCCCCAATGTTCCTTTACACTGATGTAAAAGCTGGCAAACAATCTTGGAACATCAGCAATAAAAAATTTCGAAAACCAATAAAGAATATTGTAAAACGCTAGAATAACCATCACGGTAATCGTGATTGGACTTTTCGAATTCTCTTTCTGATTCATGCGGCGAAGATAAGTCGTATCTTAAATATAATCAGGACAGACTTTGCGAACAGGGGCAATTTTTGGTGAAGGAGGAATAATGTATATAACACCGAATTCGAGTCCACCTCGATTATTACTTGCTGGTTCCAAATCGCTCAAGTTGATATCGTAGCTTACGCCAACGTCCCATTGATGATATCGTATTCCAGCTAACAAGTAGCCAGCATCCTTTGTTCGAGCAAACGCGCCTGCATACAAGGCCTCATAAGCCCATGAATTAGGCTGAAGGGTATAATGAACGCGGCCTCCCAAATCAAACTCTCTAAACTTACCCTGATTCATGAACAAGCCCATGGGCTCAATGGTCCACTCTTCATCAATCTTGTACTGATAACTACCATGTAAAACCCAACGTGGATCGAGTCGAACAAACGCCTCGTCAAAGAAACTTTGTTTCGGTGCACTTAGATTGAATAATGATGTTCCGAGCGTCCACGATTTTTGATCGTCCACTACTCTTCTGTAATGCCCGCCAATGTGCAGATTCATGTAAGCACGACTATCGCGCGCGTAAGATTCTCCAGAACTTAACGATGGATCATAGAAGAGGCCGTTCCATTGATTGTCATAGTTCAATGCGCTGTAATCAATGCTCATCAAAGTCAATCCTAACATCATCCCTACCGTCAACTGATCTTGGGGTCTGTTAGGCAACACAAGCGCCTTTGATACCGCGCCATTAATCATGGTCGTGGTTAGTTGAGAATCGCCTGCTTTATCTGTAAAAATCGATAACCCAGCGTTGATGTCTTGATTGGTTAAATGAGGCTTGTCAACTGCAATTCCCCAAGTGGAATACGGCACTGTGACACTGCGCCACTGCGTTCGTTGATTTCCAACAAAACGCCAATCCCCATCAAACTGCCCGGTAAGCGCGGGATTCAATGAAAATGGACTTTGATAAAATTGAGAGAAGTGAATATCCTGCGCATGAGATAATACCGTGCAGCAAATGAAAATGATGATATGTAGAAAACGTATCCTCATCGAATCACTGTGATATTTCCTTTTTCAAAATAGGTACTTCCGCCCTCGCAGGTAGCCTCGAGGTAATACACAAACACTGCGGGATCTACCGGCTTGTCTCTGAAATAGCCATCCCACCCGATGTATTGTGAATTCGTTTCAAACACTTTTTCTCCCCAACGATCATAAATCACAAAATTGATTTTCGTCACATTCAATGCTCTGACAAAAAGCTTTTCGTTGCGATTATCACTGTTTGGCGTAAATGCATTTGGAACATAAATGCTTGGAGGTCCACAAACAAAATCGAGAACGGTAATTCTCAAACTATCCATCGCAGTGCAATCTCCATCTGAAATGGTAACATAGTAAGTCGTGCTTTCGCTGGGAGTGGTGGTTGGATTAGGAATGTTGGAATCACTCACGAGCTCTACGGGTCCCCAAGAATAATTAAAACCACTCGGTTGTACATCTAATTGAACAGTTTGTCCAACAATGATGGTGGTAGGATTTCCCGTTGCATTAATATTCATGCCTTGTAGCTCGCTCACATCAACGGTTACATCATCTGTTGCGCTGCATCCTTCTGGTGTATTGGAAACAACCGTGAATGTGGTTGTTTCATTCACGACCACCTCCACTTGAGATGTATTTTGTCCCGTGATGATTAACTCTTCCGGAGCCCAACTGTATGTAAACGTATTATTGGGATTGACAATTGCCAACTCCACTGTGTCTCCTATGCAAGCTGTGAAATCACCCTCAATCTCGGTTTGAAATGAAACGATAGTGATGTCCATTTCATCAGTAGCCTCGCAACCGTTGACATCAGCCGTGACATAAACCGTTGCAGGCTGAAGAATCGTTGGATTGAAAACTAACTCTCCCACTCCTTCCAAAATCGGTACGTTTGGATTAGGGCTTAGGCTCCATGTAATATTTGCATTGACATCAGATACCGTTGCATTAATCAATTGAATCCCGCCATCACAGAGCACCAAATCTTCTGGTAATGTGATAGTAACATCTGATACTACGACATCTTGAAACACGGTATCCACGCACGCTCCGTGCTGAATCAATAAAGTATAACTAGTCGATTCACCTGGAATAAAAATCGGATTTGGATCATTATCATCACTCAGATAAAGTGCGGGTGTCCACTGATAGGTATCTCCTGGAAATACATTGTCCGGACCAATCTCTACAAACTCATCATTACAAGAAACAACATCTTCCAATGTGGTTGTGGATGGCTCGATGATCTCTATCGTCTTGCGAATGGTATCTTGTTGATTACACGTCTGAGGATTGAGCACCACTAACTCAATTTCATAAGTACCTGCTGAAGGAAAAGAATAAGTTGGTTGAAAGAGCGAAGATGAAAATAAACCTCCAAAATCCCACTCAAAGGTCTGTCCAAGCTGACTGTTATTAATGACCGAAATAGGCTGATTGACGCAGGCTGTAGGGGGAACTTGAAAGTCTGCAATGGTAAGTGGTAATTCAAAATTGAATTTGAATACACCATTATTGCAATTGAAAGAATTGTTAGTTGCGCTTACCACACCACCCATAGGGAAAATGGGGAAATCATCATTGCTGCCGCAGCCAGCACAAACACTTTGATAAATGATTCCTCTTCGATCGAATCTACTGGTACCGCCATCCACGTGTTCTTGGCTGGTAAGCCCTCCGAAAAAAGATGCATAAACTAAATCGCTCGCATCACTTTCAATCACCAATAGATAAAAATCACCACCATTGGTTGCTGATTGATACGCATCAGCTGTGGTGGTCATTCCCGTAGTGGTATCTGTATTTGAATTGGTGCTCGTATTGGTAGTACCGCCCCATCCGCTCAAATAAATTTTATCACATACATCCACTGTAAATGCCGCGGGTGAAAGATTACATCTGTCCTCTCCTGTTCCAAAAACAGTGGACCAAATCAACTGACTTAAATCGCCATTCATTTTTGTGACGAGCATACCACTGTTCGGTTCACTCCATCCGGCATTGATGACGAAGGTGCTTCCATTGGCCAGCGTCTGACCATACACCACCACATTATTTTCCGAATCAACTTCTACAAAATACAATTGATCATATTCATTGGCACCTAGGAAAGTCGCGTCCAATAACGAAGTACCAGCTTCATTCCATTTTGCAATAAATCCGTCTGCACTTCCTCCTTGATAGCTGGACTGGTAAGCACCAGCGGGCATATCATAAGTAATACTTGTGGTGCCACCACAGAGATAAACTTCATTATCATCATTTACCGAAACACTGTTTCCTGATTCAAATCCAGGTCCACCGAAGTAGCTGCTCCAAATGATATCTGAGAGATCTGGTTGAAGTTTGATAATACACGCATCAAGATTTCCACCGAGAATATTTTGAGCACCATTCACAATAGGGAAGTTGGTGCTGTAAGTGCTGCTAGCAATTAAAATATTTCCGTCATTATCGAGATCTACTTCACCGCGAAACTCATCGGCATAGTTGAATTTTAGAGCAGCTGCGGTATTTACGCCGTCATTAGCAGATCCTCCAATGAATGTGGAAGCTTCAAGATCGCTTCCATCTTGGGATAGGATTGTCACCACGATATCACTACCATTCACGTAATCCGTTCCAACTCCTTGCGGAGCAAAAGCGGCACCGCCGCTAAATACAGCATCAAACGCTCCGGTAGTGGTGGGATAGCTAGGACTACTAGTGGTGCCATAGACAATTACTTCATCGTTTGCATTGCATATCAAACTGTGCGGCAATTCATCATTGGGTCCGCCGATAAAGGTGCTCCAATGCATAAACGAACCAGACTGGTCATACTTCGAAATGGCCATATCTGTTCCGGGAAGCCCGCCCCCATCACCGCCCGCCCATGTGACTTGATAAGCGCCGACCGTGGTAGGATAGCCTTGACCAAACGCACTGCTACCGCTGAAGAGATTGCCCTCGCTATCATAGGTGGCAGTGTATCCAAAATTATCTGCGAAACTTCCACTGTAGGTACTAAAAACAAGCACAGGGTCGATGATGAGCGTTTGCTCTTTGTTGTATCCCTTTGGAAAATTAAAACTTACGATTCCGTTTACCAATCGAAATTCACATGGCACTAAAACCTTTACATTATCAATTATCTGATAAGCAATCGGAGCTTGTTCGTAATAGGTAAAAACGCTGCTGCTGATCTTTAATCTGCCATCTTCAATCATCGGTTGATCCACGCCTTCGTACTTCCATTGAATGATCGATGGGTCAACACCGGGAGAAACGATCCAGTCATATTTCAACGAAAAATCTTCGACGTAGTAATGGAGATTGATTCCGTTGTAAAGTGCTTGATAATTGACATCGCTGTAGGCGCGACATCTGCCTGCCCAGTTCTCTTTATTATTTCCAAGAAAATAATTGTAGTATGCCTTCTGAATTCCGCCCGCCGTGTGTCTAACGGATTCACTTGTATTCAAAAATTGTTGTTGAAAAACATGACCTGAAAATCGCTTTTCACCTGGCACAGGTACTTTGCCTCCATTGTGAATCGCAGCGATCGGACTGAGATCATAAAAGTGAAAAGTGAATTTATTTTTTTCAAGAAAAATCTTACCATGCTCTACATCCGTGGCGTAGCGCACATTCTGGGGCCATTGACCTTTATTTTCAACAATATCAAAATAGCTATCTGTCTGCGCAAAGGCAGAAAAAATAAAAGCCATTAAAAATATTGCAGCGCTAAAGGTTCTACGCATTTGGCATGTGGTTATTCTATAGACGACTTGCGTTGCCCTCAAGTTGTACGCTGGAATCTACCTTTTTTCGAAAAATATAATAGGTCAATCCAACCAATACAAGATTTGCAAAGCCCATCAGGCCGCCTTCATCAAAGATAAGCATCCATTGCCTTCCAACGATGTCTGGTGAATTGACAACTAGAGGGATAAATAGAATCACCAAAAGTGCAATCTGCCATCGTGATTTAGATAGACTGGAGTTTTGTAGTTGAATGAATAAATAGATCAACAATGGCCATGTCCACATGAAATGCTCCGTATCTGTATGAATCAGATTGGGCATGAGAGCAATGAGCATAAAAAACTCCATGAAAAAAGTATGACGCTTTTCAGGATTGGTTTTATTTTTTTGGAAAATGATATAAAATAATCCAAACACAACGATCAACATGCCCAATACCAGCGGCTTTCCTGACTCAAACCCGATGGGATAAAGAATCCACATATTGTAAATACCATAAATAGTATTGGGACTATTGGCAATATCAAAACCTGGATGAAGATAAACATCTGTCCACTGCTGCAATAGCAGCCAACCCGTGGATGGACCGAACAACAGCATGGGCAATACTAATCCTATTGCAAACGTCGCTAGTGCAATGAGGACATATTTTACTCGAGATTTTAGCAAAGCCCAAATCAGCACCAATGCATAAGCGGGTTGAAATAGTAATATGATGCCTGTAATGATACCCGCCCTTTTATCTTTTTCTTGAAAGAGTCTGATGAAGACTACAAAAAACATCATGTGAAAGAACACATTGAGATTACCCAAGTGTAATTCTCTTTCGATGTGGTCTACTAAAAACAAGTTCACCAACACCAAGAGCCACCCTCTATTTTTCGCTTCCAGTCCAATATTTTTTTCCAACCAATACACGATGTATAGGGAAAAGACAATGACGGAAGAGAGGATCAAGAAATAATAAAGAGCGCTCGAAACTCCCAAGGGAAGAAGGGTGAATGGAGCGAATAAAATGATGGTTATGGGGCTATATCGATAGAAGCCCGCTCCACCATCGAGGGATACACCATAGATTTCTTTTGATTGAAAAAGACGCGTTGCCGCTTCGTAGTAGACTTCAAAATTGGAAACACCACTGCGGTGATGGAGTTTTTGAAGAATAAAATATCCCATGCAAAAAATGCCTGCAAGTATGATATACTTCAGGGCAGCGCGCGAGTCATTTATCCATTTAGCAAAAAGTCTCATCCGCTGCTAAAATAACAGAGGATGAGACTTCTATCTCTAATGATTTTAAACAGGAACTATTTTTCCTTCAACAAATCCGCGAATTTCTTTTTGAACTTGTCCATTTTCGGAGAAATTACAATTTGACAATAAGGCTGAGTGCCGTTCAAATTATAGTAGTCCTGATGATAATCTTCGGCTGCATAGAACACATCAAATGCAGAAACTTCCGTTACGATGGGACTTCCCCACTCTCCGCTTGCATCTGCTGCGGCCTTCGCAAGCTCTGCAGTAGCGCGTTGTTCCTCTGAGTGATAAAATATCGCAGAGCGATATTGTGTTCCCACATCGGCACCTTGACGATTCAATGTTGTAGGATCGTGTGTTGCGAAAAACACTTCAACCAATTTTGCAAAGCTTACTTGGTTTGGATCAAACGTTACTTGAATAACTTCCGCATGCCCTGTAGTTCCTTGGCAAACTTCCTTGTACGATGGGTTTTTGATATTTCCACCACTGTAGCCACTGGCTACTTTTTTCACTCCTTTGATATCTTGGAAAATAGCTTCCACACACCAAAAGCATCCGGCCCCAAACGTGGCCACCTCTAAACTGTCCATAGATGTTATTTTTTCGTCAGATGATGTTTTGCTAGGTTGTGCTGTGCTCATCTGTCCACAGCTAGTAAATGCAAGGGCTAACGCCGTCAACAAAAAGAGAGGTTTCATTCTCTATAATTTAGAAGTTAAACTATTATTTCAACCTCTTGTTCGCTCTGCATTTGTTGGTTCTTTTCTAAACATTTGCTGAATCAAGTAAATGACCACAGCACTGATGAGTAAAACAATCAATGACTGAACGCTTTTCCAAAAATATTTTTGGACGTAGCTCCAATCAATCACATCCCAAATCCCAAGCAGGGCGAGAAGTGTAATGGCAAGTACCATAATCGATAGTACTGCAGAGAAAACATTTCTTGAGGTTCCCATAATGTTCAATTATGGGATGAATATACGACGCAAGTATGCATCCCGGCCTTACAAGGGATGTCAAAAATTCTGTTAATGAAAGTCGTATTAGAATCTAAAGCGCATGAATCCGCCGGCTGCAGATACGGTTGGCTGATTTTCTGTGAAGAAAGTGATAATATCTCTTGAAGCCACACCAAACTCATATCCTCCATCTTTGATGGTAAACGTAATACCTGCTGGAATCTTCGCATCATAGTTACCTCCCATCAAATAGCCCATAGAGAAATGCACCCAACGCACTGGAGTAAACATTGCTCCGATAGAAATCGCTGCTTTCTCTAATGATCCCACTTCCTCGTTCAATGAGTTTACGACATCAAAGCCTCCTTGAAACTTCGTTCCCAACTTAACTCCTGCACCAAAGCGCATCACAGCAGGAAGTGTAGTTTCAATCGATTGCGCACCGGCCCATTTTACCAATCCTTGTCCTCCATTGAGCTGCTGGATTTGATCATAGAAATCAACACTATTCAAACCTGCATTTGCAAAATTTAAAATGTTCACGTCATTCAATGCATAAACGTTTCCATCCCATCTCATCTTCCCAATATCAGTTACTGCTGCACTTGCATAAATCATATTTTTGAAAACAACAGTAGCTCCGAAGTCCAAACCAAATCCTTGACCCACAGGAGTCAGATTTCCCGCGTCACTTGATAAAGCCGAAGGATTATTCTCCACCAAATCTCCATAGTCGATATCGAAAATTGGTGAAAGTGAACTGAACGCCTCAGCCTTTCCATCTGCCGCATCCAATTGAAGATATCCTTGTCCCATCAAATACTTGAAGCCTACTCCGCCATAAATAGCCAAGTTTTCAGTACTGAATATTTTTTTACCATAAGCAAAATTGAATTCACGAATCCAGCTAAAACGCAGGCTTGTTCCTTGAACAAGGTTCACCAATGAGGTTGGATTAAGCGTATTCAATCCTTCGACAATTAGAGCCAAGCTATCAGGAGAAATATTTTGATATGCATTAATGGTATCACCTGTGCTCAGCACATATTGATTGAAGTAATCACTGGTGTAACCCAACCAAAGAAGATCAGAAACATCATCACCCAGCTTTGAATAATAATCGACTTTATCTTTCATACTAAACGCAAACGAGCCTAACTTTTCTGTTTGAAAAGAATAACCCGTTCCCATTACATCGATATCCGCAGAATTTCTTTCTTGTGAAAATTGAATAGCGTAGTCACGCTTTTGCGCTTGAGTTAAATTATCGAAGTTACCTCCAAAAAGATTTTTTCTCACTTCATCTTTGGTCAACATTCCAGAAAAAACAGAAACACCGAATTCACCAACACCTAGAGCCATGCGCTTTCCCTCGTATTGAGATGCGATATCAAGATTTGCAGGATTGATACCAATCGCTTGGTAGTCCGTAGCAAAAGGTGTTGCAACACCATGTCCTGTTAATGTAAAAGCTGATTGTTCTGTTTGTGAAAATGAAACGGTGATTTGCACACACAACAGAATGGATAATAGATAACGCATCTTGGTAAAGGTTTCGACAAAGGTATTGAATTGAACTAGCCTATGGCAGTTGTAGAAGAAACTTCTTCATTTCTTCAAAGTGGATATCAATATTTGATCGCACGACCTTGGTTCTAGGGTGTCCAGCCTCGAGTTCATATTTCATCATGAATAACACATCCTTCGACAAATGCTCATAGGCTTCGAGCCCAGGAATTAAACCTAATTTATCGGAGATTTTTTTAACCGCTCCTAGTATTTTATAAAACGTACTAGCTGCCGCTCTATTGAAGCGAGGAAGCGTATAATATCCGTCCAATACAAGCCCTCCCATGACCGTATAAAAACCTTTGCCTCGACTGTCTTCATTGATTAGGATGCTTGGCACTCCCATGCTACTTGCATGAATGTGCGCGTGAACGCGATAACCGATGTGTATATCACAAGATTGATAAGTTTCTACCATCTTCTTTTCGGTAGCAGAAATATCTTCAAATAACACATCGTTTTGCTTCAACCAATTCACCATTTCATTTTGTTTTGGTTGATCTAAATCAATGGTGTGATGAAAATAAACTACAAAATGGGATGATGCGTATTCATTTTTGATAGCCAAAATGAGACTGCGCATTTGATCGCGCATGCTACCGCTTTGAATAAATGAAACTCCAAGCGAAAAGGCAATCTTCTGAAATGACTTCGATGATTTAATGGGTTGTTTTATCTGATCCACTTCATATAAAGCTGGGCAACCACTCATAACAAACGATTTGAACCCTTTGTGTAGCAAAGCATTCAATGTATGGTAGTCGCGAACACTGCTCTTATAACCCGAAGATTCTATTCGCTTCAATAATGCTAACGACGAAGATGATAAGGGATACTGAGCGGTGTTGTGCCAATGCCCCGACTCTTCCTTATAACCTATGCCCATCGTGAGTATAGGCACTTTAATTCGATCTAAATCCTCCACCAATGGATAGACACCAGGATACATGTTTCCTTGCAAAGCTGGACCTCCTGTGAGGATTAAAGCCTTCGACTCATTGATTAATTGAAGATCCTCTGTTGATAAAGGCTTCCAGGGATCCAATGCCACCACCTCACGATCAGGTCGAATCGCTTTGAAAAGCCTTAAAGCTTTGTATTTTATTAAGTGATCACCTGCGTTCTTCTTGCCGCCTGTTAAGACAACATATCTATCATGAGTCATATTCTAGTGCTAAGGTGCACCAAAGATACTTTCTTTATATAGAAAACGATTCTGCGAACTCTCAAATGGTCGATAGACATAATAAATCTCTCCATTTAGAATCTTCACCTTCTCAACATATCTGAAATAGAGGGATTTTTCATTCACCAAAAGTCCATTGTCAAGATTTACTTCCAGCACGCTCGGATTGTCATCCACCGATACAATGGTGTAGCACTTATCCATGCCCTTGTCATATACCACCTTTCTCTCCCACTTAACAGGACGCTTGGTGCGATGATATGCAATTGGAGTCATCGATAGAATATTTCCTTCACGGTCCAATTTCATAATTTGATTATAATGGTGATTAAAAATCAACCAATGATCCTTCGACTTCACCAACGGTGCATATAGCGGTTTGAAGTATGGAGATAAATGAAACTGTCGCAAATAAGCAGCATGAATTTCTTTATCGATGCCTGTTTTCAATTCCATGTTCATCGCATAAACTCTCTCTCGCGGATATAGATACTTGAACTCACTACGCATTAACTCGTAGCCAATAGGATCCTTAATTTCAGAAATCAACTCAGACTGTTTGCTCGCTTTATCATAGATACGATATTGGAACATCGGGAAAGTAGGATCATAAGAACTCAACAATACTTTGCTTCCTGTGGTATCTATGACCGGACGAATATTATCATCAAATTCAGCACTGCTGTATTCTGTGAGAAAGAGTCCATCCGAATTTTGGACGTGATAATAATTATTTCTTCCAATGACGAAAACCTCATTCAAAAAATCTTCATAAAAACCCTCTACACTTTCAGGGATAGGAACCGCTGAAATTTGTTTCCCCAAAGAATCAAGATGTATGACATAGGCATCTGAGAACAACGTTTTACGACTTTCCCATTGGGTCTTCCAGCGTTCTTCAACATCATACACCAAAAGATACATTCCATTATCCACGAATGAAAAATCCGCAACATTCCATCGCTCACTTGCGAATACGGTATCGGGTACCTCAGGTTTGATGACCACCAATGGAAGTTGATTCGGCAGCGACTTCATTCTGATTTGAATAGGCTTTGTCAGCTTATTCGCTGCAATCAATGTATCTAGGCGTTCATAACCAACCAACGTGAACTGAAAGCGTACCGCCTCTTTTCCATACTCTGAAAAAGTTAATTGCCACAAGCCTTCTGCGTTGCTGATATCAATATCCTTATTTCTATTCGAAGAAACCACCACCATGTCCAGTGGTTGTTGTGTTGCCACGTCGAGAATCCGACCACGGATATAAACTTGGCCTGCACTTGATAATTGAAGTGCTACAGCAAGTAAGAGTAGAGCGTACTTCATAGTGTTTTTTCTTTAAGATGCTTAAAGATAAGAATCTCCATAAAGCACAAAACAAAAAAAATCTAAATAATCTCGTGTCTAGGCAAAAAAAATCCCACTCTTTCGAGTGGGATTTTTTTCTCTCTGTAAAGAAAGATTATTTCTTTGGTTGAGCAGCTGCGCCGTCTACTTCAACAAATGCCTTAATAGTAAGGATGGTCTGAAGTGGTTCAGTGTTAGCAGTCAACGTCACTGTCTTTTGTTGTTGGTTGCTCTTTCCAGCGCTATTGAATTTCACAAGAATCTCACCTGTTCCACCCGGAGCGATTGGCTCTTTAGGATAAGAAGGAACGGTGCAACCACATGAACCTTTAGCATTTTCAATAACCAATGGCTCGTTACCTGTGTTTGTGAATTTGAATTTGTGCTCCACTTCATCTCCTTGCTTCAACTTTCCAAAATCATGTTCAGTTTGTGCAAATTGAATGGTGGTTTTAGCTAAGGCCTGTGAAGACAATCCTTCAGTTGATGCCGCAGGATTCTTTCCTTTTGTTTGTTCTGCTGCTGTTGCCTCTGCTGAAGCTTCAGTTGCCGAACGTGAAGAAATGCCTTCATTGCTTGAACTGTACATCTTGAACGCGATCAATCCAAGAACACCAGCGATTACAACTAGTAATCCTATTTTAACTCCGTTGCTCATTTTGTCTTATTTTTTTTGGTTTTGTTTTTTTTATCTTTTTTAGAATCCTCACTTTGGTAGTGTAAATTCATTTTGTCAAAGGTGCCATCTTTTAATGAATCAACCGCTTTTTTTAACGCTGGGTTAAGATCATTTATCACTTTGTAAAATGCTCCACCGTTGTACAAATCTCTAGCAATTAAAGCTTTAGTCCTAATTTTAATTGCTCTTTCTGAGATTTTATACTGCTCTTCGTTAAAAGGAATCTCCTCTTTTTCAGCCATAGCAATCATATCCTTGATTTCTTGTTCTGAAAAGTTGAATTCGGCTACAAATTTATCAACTGTTGGGTATTTTGCCAATAATTGATCACGATTCTTGTCGGTGTAAACTAGCGCCCATTCGTTATTTATACCCTTTCTGATCAATTCGGAGAAATAATCCGAACTTTCTGTAGTGTCAAGTGGAACGAAGATGTCTGGCAGAATGCCGCCACCGCCATATACCACGCGCTTATTGATATTCGTATAATACTTCAGAGAATCTGGCATTTGAATGCTATCCATGGTAAAGTACTCGCCTTTCAAATAGCGCATTTCTTTATCTCTGAAATAGCTTTCCAATCCATCATCATATGGCTTTTGAATACAACGCCCGCTTGGGGTGTAGTAACGTTGAACTGTGAGTCTAATGCTGCTGCCATCGCCAAAATTGAGTTGTCGTTGCACCAATCCTTTCCCGAAAGATCGACGACCTACGATGATTCCTCTGTCCCAATCCTGAATAGCTCCCGAAACGATCTCGCTCGCGCTTGCTGTTGACTCATCAATCAAAATTGCAATCTTGCCTTCTTCAAACAGACCTTGCACCGCAGGGTTGGCCTTATCATCTTTTCTTTCAAACGCTTTACCTTCTGTGTAAACAAGAAGTTTGTCGCCTGATAAAAATTCATCCGCCATCTCAACAGCAGTATTCAAATATCCACCTCCATTGCCCTGCAAATCGAGCACTAGACTAGTCATTCCTTGTGCTTTCAAGTCAACCATGGCTTTGCGAAGCTCTTCCATAGTGGTCTTTGCAAAACGTGCCACTTTGATGTATCCAATACCAGGTTCAAGCATAAAGGCTGCATCAACAGAGTAGATCGGAATATTATCTCTTGTGATGTCATAAGCAATCAGATCATTCACGCCCTTACGTTGAATCTCAACGTTTACCTTCGTACCACGAGGTCCTTTTAAGCGTGATGCAACACCGGTATTCTTAATTCCAATACCTGCAACTACTTCACTGTTGATCTTGATGATTTTATCACCGGCTCTAATCCCTAGCTTCTCAGAAGGGCCGCCGCTGATAGGTTCTACGATGTAGATTGTGTCTTTCAAAATATTAAATGAAACCCCAATACCTGAAAAGGTACCCTGAAGAGGTTCATTTGACTCATCCATTTCCTCTGCTGTGAAATATGAAGAGTGAGGGTCCAATTGCTCGAGCAGTGCCACAATAGCCTTTTCCGTCAAGGCCGCTGCATCTACTGAATCAACGTAGAGATGCTCTACATAATTAAGTAACAAGGCAAATTTATCGGTGGTCGACTCAGGTTTCTTTACTTGTGCCGTTGCACTCGTGGCCAATCCTGCGATAATCAGGATAGAGAAGATAATTTTCTGCATAAAAAATTTACTGGGTTTATGAGGATTTCAAATGTAGGAATCCTTTCACACATCAGGCCACAAAAAAAAGTTAAGGCGCCATTCGGCGCCTTACTTTTAGTCTTGTTGAGCAAACTCCTTAGAGAAGCGCTTTCTGTCGTTTTCGTTTCGATAAACTTTTCTCAAACGAATACTCTTTGGCGTTACTTCTACATATTCATCTGCTTGAATGTATTCTAATGCTTCTTCCAAGCTAAACTTGATTGGAGGAGCCATTCTAGCTTTATCATCTGAACCGCTTGCACGCATGTTCGTCAACTGCTTAGTCTTTGTAACGTTTACCACCAAGTCATTATCTCTTGAGTGTTCTCCGATAACCTGACCTTCGTAAACTTCTTCCATTGCTTCAACGAAGAAACGTCCACGGTCTTGCAAGTTGCTGATAGAATATGCTACTGCTGTTCCATTTTCCATGCTGATAAGTGATCCATTGTTACGTCCTGGAATCTCACCTCTCATCGGCTGATACTCTTTAAAGCGGTGCGACATAATCGCTTCACCTTGAGTTGCAGTCAACATGTAATTTCTCAAACCAATGATACCTCTTGATGGAATTTCAAATTCCAAAATAGTACGGTCACCTTTTGGTTCCATATTTTTCATCTCACCTCTTCTACGTGTTACAGCTTCAATTGCTGTACCTGCCATATCTGATGGTAAGTCGATTGTCAATTCTTCAATCGGTTCATGCTTCTGTCCATCGATAACTTTCACAAGTACACGTGGCTGACCGATTTGTAATTCATAACCTTCACGACGCATGGTCTCGATCAATACGCTCAAGTGAAGTACACCACGACCGAATACCATGAAACGGTCTGCTTTGTCTGTCTCTTGAAGACGCAATGCCAAGTTCTTTTCCAACTCACGCTCTAGACGTTCCTTGATGTGACGGCTTGTTACAAACTTACCTTCTTTACCAAAGAATGGAGAATCGTTGATGGTGAATAACATACTCATCGTTGGCTCATCAACTGAAATCGCTGGTAATGCTTCTGGATTTTCGTTGTCAGAGAATGTATCTCCAATTTCAAATTCCTCGATACCATTGATAGCACAGATATCACCAGAAACAACTGATTCTACCTTACGCTTTCCAAGACCTTCGAATACATATAATTCTTTGATTCTACCTTTTTGAATAGAACCATCTCTCTTCACCAATGAAACTGGCATGTTTGGCTTCAACTCACCTCTGTGAAGTTTTCCGATAGCCATTCTACCAGTGTATGGAGAATAGTCAAGCGATGTCACCAACATTTGAGGAATACCTTCTCTAGAAATAGGAGCTGGAATGTGTTCCAATACCATATCCAAAAGTGGCTCGATTGAATCAGTCTTCACTCTCCAATCATGGCTCATCCAACCTTGCTTCGCTGCACCATATGCAGTTGGGAAATCCAACTGATCTTCTGTCGCACCGAGGTTGAACATCAAATCAAATACTGCCTCGTGAACTTCTTCAGGAGTACAGTTTTCTTTATCTACTTTATTGATTACAACAATTGGCTTTAATCCCAATTGAATTGCTTTTTGCAATACGAAACGAGTCTGTGGCATTGGACCTTCGAAAGCATCCACTAGAAGTAGTGCTCCTTCTGCCATGTTCAATACTCTTTCAACCTCACCACCGAAGTCACTGTGACCCGGTGTGTCGATGATGTTGATCTTGTGTCCCTTGTAAGAAATCGATACGTTCTTGGCAAGAATTGTAATTCCGCGCTCACGCTCCAAATCATTATTATCGAGAATCAAATCTCCTGTGTCCTCATGCTCCTTGAACAATTTGGCTGTGTGAAGCATTTTGTCTACCAATGTAGTCTTACCGTGGTCAACGTGCGCGATAATCGCAATATTCCTAATTTTTTCCATGAACTATATAATCCCTTATTGGGGTAATTTTTTGAAAACGAGTGCAAAAGTAGTCTATTCCTTCTGTTTTACCCAATAAAATTTGGGGTTTTCAGTGCCAATAAGGGTTTGATAAGAATTATTTAATAACAGAAACCAATCCTTGGTAAACTTTTGTCTCAGCGCTCTGCTCTACTTCGATTACCAATCGGTAAGAATAAGTGTCGCTTTCGGTGTAGAAGTCGCTACCCTTTGCATCACCCAACCAAGCTCTTGATGGATCCTCCGTTTCAAATACTACTTCACCCCATCTATTGAATACCGTAAACTTGTATTGCTTGATGAATTCTTTTCCTTCCATTTCTGGCTTGAATACATCATTCAAACCATCGCCATTCGGCGTAAATGAATTCGGAATGTAAACTTGGAAGTCATTGGTGATCGTTACATAAATGGTCTTGCTATCCTCACAACCAAACAAATTGGTCGTTGTCAATGTCACAGGCCATCTGCCGGGACCCACAAATTCATGTGTTGGATTCTCATCCTCTGACAATGAATTGTCGCCAAAAGACCAAGAATAAGTTTCGCCATCTTCACTTTCATTTGTGAAATCAATGGTTGGATAGAAAATGGTAGCTTCTAACAAACTCGGTCTAAAGTCAGCCACTGGCAAACTATACGTTTCAATCATGTTGTGTTGTACCAACGTATCCTTGCATCCCTCAGGAGAAGTAGCTATTAGTTGAACATCAAAAACACCTTGATCACTGAACATATGGTTTGGTGAAGATTGTACAGATTGATCGCCATCACCGAAGTTCCAAACGAAGCTGGTAGCATTGGTGCTTTGATTTACAAAAGCAACATTCAAGTCAAGACATCCATTTGCTTTATCTGAACTAAATGCTGCCACCACTGGAGGATGCACGGTGAACGTCGCATCACTCATATCTACACAACCATATTGATTGGTTGATGTCAATTGAATATAGAAATTCCCAGGACTTCCAAATTGGAAGGATGGCGCTTCATTCGTTGACGCAACATCAGAGTTCACAGTCCATGAATATGCTTGCTGACCTGCTGTAACTCCTGTTGGAGCAATGGTTACAGGATAGTCGCAACTTGATGCAACAGGTAAGCTAAAGGTTGTTGGTGTAACTGGATTAATAGTTACAAATGTTGAATATGTATCACTACAACCAAAGGTATTCTCCACAGAAAGAACTACTTCCTGATTGATTGGTTGGCTTAAGTTATTAGTAAATGTGTGGCATGTCTGCGGATCATTGTTTGTGAATCCATCACCAAAATCCCAACTTGTAGCAGTAGCTCCTACACTTGAATTAATTGGGCAAATATCAAATGGCGCACAGCCTTCGTTATTCGCTAATTCAAACATCGCTACAGGATTTGAATGAACTATGATTTCCGTTTCTGCATGTGCTTCACAGTTATTTGCTGCCACAGCTGACAATTCAACAGTGTAAGTTCCGCCAGTGCTGTAATCTTTATTCAATGAAAGCAAACTAGATGTTTCTCCATCACCAAAGTTCCATTCAAAATTTGAAGCGCCTGTTACGGTTGCATCAAATGCGATGTCTTCAAATTGACAAGTTTCATCAGCACTTACAGTGAAAGCGATCGTTGGTGATTGGTGGACTACAACTACCGTTGAAGTCGTATCAAAACCACAACCATCGGTTGCGTATTGGTAAATGGTATATGAACCTTCTGCATTGTATGAATGCTGAGCCGTTGGACCCATTGCCACCACATTTGGAATGAATGAATACTGAATCATTGTTCCACCTGTTCCTGTGTTTTGAACTTCCACATCTACTGGTGTGCAGCCTTCATTGATGTTCGAGGACATAGAGGCATGAACCAAGTTTGGATTCACTGTCAATTCTTCAACCACTATATCACTACCGCAGTTATTGTGAACAGTTAATTCAATTTCAAATGTCGTTGGAGTATTTCCTGTTACATAAGTTCTTGTTTCTGGCTCAGGCATATTCGAAGTAAAACCATCTCCGAAATTCCATTCGCAAGTAGTGGGTGTACCCGTTGAATTATTTTCAAATGTCACAGTAACAGGCGAACATGTTGTGCTTACAATAATTGGTGTGAATACCGCTTGAGGACGAGGCTGAACAGTAATATTAACATCATCAGTTGCACTTCCACAAGCGTTTGAAATCGTTAGTGTCGCAGTGTAGTTTGTAACATCAATATTCTCAATATAAGTCTGTGAAATCGGAGATGCTTGGTTAGAAGTATTTCCATTTCCATAGTTCCAAGAATAGTTCAAATTATCACCACCTGTTGTTGCATTATAAGTGACTTGAAGTGGAGCACATCCTTGCGTTACATCACTTGATAATGATACTGAAGGAGACTCTAGAATTTGAATTTGTTGAAAGGTTGTATCTCTACAGCTGCTTCCTGTGATTGCAATCAATCGAATGTTATATGTGCCAGGAGCATTATAGTTTAATACTGTGTTCGTTCCTGATTGATCAGCACCAACTCCTGAATTCCAAGAATATGATGTTGCACCTACAGATGTATTTGTAGGAACGATATTTACATTCGAACAACCTGTAGCTGCTGGCAATGTGAAAGAAGCATTTGGCAAACTATTCACTGTCATTGAGCGATATGCTGTATCTGCACACGCACTTGAATTATCTACATAACGATAAAGCAAATTGTAACTTCCCACACCAACTGAAGGCTGGAAATAATATTCTTCATCACCATCATTATCATCGTCATCAGTAGTTACCCCAATCCCTTGCCATTCGCCACCTGCAGGAGTTGCTCCTTGCAATTCTACTTCTTCATCATTAAAACATGATGCGGTATTTGGACCAGCATTCACGTTTGGTTCAGCCTTGACTTGAACTGATTTTTGATCACTCACTTGACATGATCCCGTTCCAATTGTAATGGTGATAGTGTGTGTTCCAACACCAGCTGCAATTGGATTGAAAATTCCATTCGCAGCATCTACTACTCCATTTCCAGACCATGTTCCAGTGGTTGAAGCATCGATAGTCAAATCAACCAATCCTTCATTTCTACAAACACTCATATTAGCCCCTGCATCAACACTAGGTGATGAAGTAACTGTAACCACTCGTGTATCCGAACTTACACAACCAGATGCATTTGTAAAGGTGTATGTAAGCGTGTAAGTACCAATACCGCAAGGAGAAAATTGTCCGCCAGTGGAAACACAAGACCCGCTCCAAGCGCCACCTACAGGAGTTTGTCCTGTCAATTGAAATGGTGCGCTTACATCACAAACTGTGAGGTCATTTCCTGCATCAACAACTGGAAGAGCATTTACTGTAACGGTTACGAAATCATTCGCTACACAACCTCTAGCATCAACCACACTCAATGTGTATGAAGTTGTCGTTGATGGCGTAGCAGTTGGATTCAAAATAGAAGCATTCGATAGTGACCCACTGTTATTCCAAGTAGTAGTATATGGTGCGAGGCCTCCGTTTACAGTACCATTTAATACAGTGCTAGCACCCGCACAAATTGCAGCATTTGACCCTGCGTCAACGGAAGGATTGCCGAATACATTCACTACAATTTGATCTGTGCTCGTGCACACGCCAAGATTGACAGTATACGTTAATGTGTAAGAACCAACAACTGATGGTGAAAACACACCAGCAGAAGTAACATACACGCTACCAGACCAAGTTCCACCAACTGTTGCTGGATTCAATTGGAAAGCAGTTGTACCAACACACGCTGTGCGATCTAAACCTGCATCAATTCCATTAGGTGCGATAACACTAACAACTTTCGTATCCGTTGCACTGCAACCGTTTGAATTTATAAATGTGTAAGTCAATGTATAATTACCAATTCCTGGAGAAGTGAATAATCCTGTCAAACTAACTCCAGTTCCGCTCCAAGAGCCACCTGCAGGAGTTTGACCAGTCATTTGAACTGGAGCAGATTGATCACAAATCGTGAGGTCATTTCCTGCATTTACTACTGGAGGTGTATTTACCGTTACAGTAGTAAAGTCAGAAGCTATGCAGCCTCTTGCATCTGTTACTGTTAATGTGTAAGATGTCGTTGTCGCAGGAGATGCAGTTGGATTTAGAATAGCTCCATTTGAAAGTGAAGCACTATTGGTCCATGAATAAGTATTCGGTGCAAGTCCACCAGAAGTAGATGCTGCAAGTACCGTATTTCCACCTAAACAAATCGAAGCATTCGCTCCAGCATCTGCTGTTGGATTACCAAATACATTCACAATGATTTGGTCGGTAGATGTGCATACACCGCTATTTACAGAATAAGTTAAAGTATAAGAACCCACCACGCTAGGAGTAAACACTCCGGCTGATGTAACATAAATGCTACCCGACCATGTACCACCCGGTGTTACAGGATTCAATTGGAATGCAGTTGTTCCCACACATGCTGTGCGATCAACTCCTGCATCAATTCCATTTGGTGCAATGACATTTACAATTTTTGTATCCGATGCACTGCAGCCATTTGCTGCAATGAATGTATATGTTAAAGTATAAGAGCCCACTCCTGGTGAGGTGAATAATCCTGTCAAACTAACTCCTGTTCCGCTCCAAGAGCCTCCTACAGGTGTTTGACCAGTCATCTGAACTGCTGTAGATTGATTACAAATGGTAAGATCACTTCCTGCATCAACTACAGGAGGAGTATTTACAGTAACAGTTGTAAAGTCAGAAGCCGTGCAGCCTCTTGCATCAACAACCGTTAAAGTATATGACGTGGTTGTTGTAGGAGTAGCAGTTGGATTAAGAATAGCACCATTTGACAATGAAGCGATATTAGTCCATGAATAAGTATTCGGTGCAAGTCCACCAATCGATGAAGCTGCGAGAACAGTACTACCACCTAGACAAATAGATGCATTCGCTCCTGCATCCACCGTTGGATTTGCGAATACATTCACCATGATTTGATCTGTGCTTGTGCACAGACCATTATTTACAGAGTATGTTAAAGAATATGATCCAACAACGCTTGGAGTGAACACTCCAGTTGACGTAACATAAATACTTCCAGACCATGTACCATTTGGAGTCACTGGATTCAATTGAAAAGCAGTTGTTCCGACACAAGCTGTGCGATCAATACCTGCATCAATGATATCAGGTGCTACTACGTTTACAACGCGAGAATCGCTGAAGCTACATCCTGTTGATGTAACAAATGTGTAGGTCAAGGAATAACCACCAGTGCCGGGACTTGTGAAAAGACCTGAAGCGCTAACTCCCGTACCAGACCACGTTCCTCCTGCTGGAGAAAAACCAGTTAATTGCACTGGCGCACTGTTGCTGCAAATATTCAAAGTCGGTCCAGCCTCAACTGCTGTTGCAGATTGAATCGCTACCGTTACTTGATCTTGTGAGTTACATGATTCCGAATCGACTACTGTTACACTATAAGTCGCTCCTGATCCAGTAGGACATGCAATGGGGCTCGCGCTCATTGGATTGTTCACCGGACCGCCGCTCCATGAATAAAGAGTAATAGGTCCATTTGGACTTGATGCTACAGCATTTAATTGATGACAACCTCCTGGACAAATTGTAGCGTCTAGTCCAGCATTGACTGTTGGTCTAGGACGTACGATGATTACTTTATCATCTGTGTCTACACAGCCATTGCTATCTGTAATAGTCAGCGTGAGCGTGTAGGTGCCTACGGTGTTTGGAGTAAATGTATTGCCGTTGAGCATGGTTCCAGGCGCGCCTGTCCATGTTCCACCACCTGGCAAATTGATCGCAGGTGTATTCACACACGGATCCAAATCAGGACCTGCGTTAGCGGTACACTGAGCGTTTGCCTCCATCGTGAAAAATCCTAAAAGGATGATCAATAGAGACTTAAATCGAAAATCAAGAGTTTTTAAATGCTTCATCGTTCTTAATAGGGTTGTAGAACATGGGCTTTCTACGCGAGAAATCTCTGAGGGTTACCTGGAGACCTCAATTTGCGCTTGAGCTCAAAGACACAACTGACTAATTATGATGCAAATACTACTGTTGAATTCGACCTAAAATGGAAAGAGAAAAGGAGCTGACTTAGACTACCGTAGTTTTTTCTACGAAATAGCTCTAGATGGCGATGAATAATCATTAGGATGGTGTTAGACCGCAAAATTAGATGAATTTTCGGTTTATCAACAAGTTTTTAACAATTATCCTTGCTAAAAATATTAGGCTGCGATCACCATCGAGCTAGTCACTTGCTGATAAGCCATTTGAAATGCAATCTTCCATTCCACATCATAGGGAGGCAAAACTTCAAAGACCTGTGAATAGTCCCTTTTTCCCATCATATGATTTCTGAAAAACATCTGATGCTCTTCATGCAAACTACAGAATGCTAAAAGAAGATGAAGTTGTTCATGATCCAAACTATCGAACAACTCCCAACGCGAAAGTGGTCCATTCAAAACATGCACTCTCCCATCCTTGAGAAATCCAATGCGACACTCACCATATTTTCTAAAATGATAAACCTCGCCTTTCACATATCGGCCAGTCGCCATTCGAATAGTAGAACCCATTTCGAAAACTTCTAAAAAGCGCTGCTGTAGCAATAGATCCATGAAAGCTTGTGAAGCCTTCCATTGAAATGATGTCGGAGTGTTTGTGTTTGCCTTTTTCATGGTGATTGATTTTGTTCAACAAATCACCATGATCAGATTGTAACCAATTTACAATCTATTTAATTTTTGCATTCTTCCATAATTCATGCTCACGATCGATGGCCTTGTAAAGCAACTCGGCCATTTTACGAGCACCCTTCGGAGTGAAGTGAGTATAATCAGGACCGGCGTACTGTGGATTGCTCGACACCCAACTCACCATGGAATTTCTGCCGCCCATCACCGAATACATATCCCAAAAAGCACAACCCTCCGCGAATGCCGCATCACGCATACCATCGCGTACCGACTCCAAATAGGGCCATGTCATGTATACGCCATCTACACTGGTGCTCATATCAGAAGGACCAATCACTAATATCGACGACTCTGGATGAAGTTGTTTGAGATATTGAATTTGACTCTGGAAATAATTTCCAAAATCCTTTCCGCCTTTCGCACTCGATAAACCGGGAACACTATTTCCTCCAAATTGTAAAATAATAAGCTTGGTATTCAAATCGCGAATTTGACTACCCAATTCACTGCCTTGAATTTTTCTAAAAATAGTTCCACTACTGCCGCGTAGCGCAATGTTGTCGACATGGATTCCATTGTCATTTTCCAATAAAACCGCTTGAACATCCGGACTATCAGGACCCGCAAACTCTAATCTCAAACGTTTCGGAGTGCCGCCTAGTCGATAAGTATATTTCGTAGCCTCCGCAGTTGGCGGGATGATTTCACTTGAGATAAGACTATCATCCGCGAGTATATTCAAACGAACACCATATTGATGATGTCCCATGTATATCGCCACTTTCGAATACTGTCGGCAAGTAGATGAAGCCATCGAACTAGGTCTGAATTCTAACCATGCCTTCACTGTATCTTGAGGATTGATGGCGGCCGCATCTCTTGGAGAGGTAAACCTTCCGTATGAACCTAAGATTCCATACTTACTATGTACATTTTTTCCATCTCCAAATCCATAAACAGTATGCCTGGTCCAATTCGAACTTTGTGATTGAGAAATAGCAGCGCTTGCAGTAATTGGAACGGGGCAAACTAACCCAGGACCTACCCCGCCATAGATGCTTTGCCATTTTTCTCGTAAGTAATTAGTCATTCGATCACTCTCGATTTGGCTATCACCATAGTGTAAGACATGGACATTCCCTCCTTTGCCTTGCAATTGTTCCAGTGCTTCAAAAAAGGTAAATAATGCAGCGCTATTTCCATCCGCAAATTGCAATGATGTGATGCTTTGAGTGCGATCTACATTGAGTGTATCATTGGCTAAACTATCCGACGCCAGGCTATCGAGCGAAGCGAGATAAGCTTCCACATTTTCAATAGCTGGTTGGTTATTCGTTGTATCGGTCAACGAACTCCAATGAAAAAATTTGAAGGACGTTTCAGCGATTTTAATTCCTTCTTTTGGAATCACAATCGCTAACAATGCACAGCAGCCAAATACTGCTATGAGAAATAAAAAAATCTTGAATGGAGTTACTGTTTTCACAAACTAATTATTCAACGACCTTAAATTCTGTTCTTCTATTTTTTGCTCTTCCCTCTTCTGTATCATTCGTGGTAATAGGCACCGTCTCTCCATATCCTTTTGCGCTCAATCTCTCAGCCGCGATTCCTTGTTGAACAAGATATTCCACCACCGACTTCGCTCTATTCTCAGACAACTTCTGATTATCTGCATCAGCACCCACATTATCGGTGTGACCGCCGATTTCAATTTTCTGTGTAGGATTTGCTTGTAACAACGAAACTAATTTATTCAACTCCACTTTCGATTCTGGAAGTAATGCAAAACTATTGCTACCGAAGAACACATTGTTCAATACGATGTTTGCTCCCACTTTAAGTTTCTGCAATTGAATGTTCAACTCATAAGGTTGAGTGCTATTATAATTTTTCAAAGAGAAATTTTCGCTGTGAAATAAATACCCTTCCTTACTTACGCTTAATGCATAGTCTCTTCCTGATGGAATGCACAGGAGAAAATCTCCATAGGCATTTCCACTATACGTTTCGGCAATCAGCTTTCCTGTTTCAAGATCGATCAACTCGAGCTTTGCTCCTAGTTTTTTGAAGCTCAACTTATCACTCACCAGACCTTTCACATAAGTCACTAATGTTGGTTGCGCTTTTTCGTGAAGATCGAAAGAATATAAATCTAATCCTCCAAAACCTCCTGGTCTTTCTGATGCAAACAAGGCCAACTTTCCAGATGCAGCCACTTGAAGTGAATTTTCATCTGCCGATGTATTGATCGGATATCCCAGGTTTACTGGTGTGTCCCACTCTCCATTGGGAAGAAGAGTGCTCATGAAAATATCTAGTCCGCCCATACCTGGATGCCCGTTGCTACTGAAATAAAGTGTGCGTCCATCGGGGTGAATCATTACACTCTCTTCTTCAAAAATAGTGTTTACTCGTCCTGGAATCTTTTGAGCCGGTGCCCATTTTCCATTATCCATAATGTAAGAATAATAGATGTCTTGATCCTTGATTCCTTGCGCAGAGCGCTTTCCGCGAATAAAATAAAGTGTGCGTCCGTCAGCGCTGAAGCTTGGCTGACTTTCCCAACTTCCAGAATTAATTCCTTGTCCAAGATTTTTTGCATCCGACCAAGCTTTCCCTTCTTTTATAGAGAAAAATAAATCACAGCTTCCAATACCCTGTCTTGTCGCTCCCCATGATCCATCTGCTGTTTCACAAGCTGTGAATATCAACGTTTGGCCATCTGCGCTAAGACTTGGAGCTCCCTCGTTTTGTACAGTATTGATCTCAACAACTGGTTGAGCATCGCTCCATGTCGCACTAGTCATTCGTGAAGAGATAAAGAAATCTTCCTGCATGCCTCTGAATGCTCTATCATCTTTTACCAGTCGAGTGAATAGCAATGTTTGTTCATCTGCTGTAATACATGGATAATATTCATCCATTTCAGTATTGATGGTTGCGCCTAGATTTTTTGGTTCGAAAGGAACAGGACTATTCATCGCATCCTTAGCATATACACAGCTCGATAGTATCACTTGTGCTCTTTTTTCCAATTGCATAGTTGCTTTTGGAAATCTCATGTATCTACTCACCGACTGCTCAGCATCTGCATATTTTGCTAGTGCAAATTGGCTCTCAGCTAGCATCAGCCAGCCATCAGTATAAAATTTTTCATCAATCGAAAGCGCTTTCTTCAATGGTTCGATGGTCTTTTCGCTTTGTCCGAGATCATCATAAACTTGCGCCATCATGTAATACGCTTCGATGAAATTTGGCTCCGTTTTAATTACTTCATCTAATTTGGACAATGCCCCAGACTTGTCTCTCATATCATATAATGCGAGGGCTTCCTCGTATTGTTTGATAGCCTTTTTGCTGGTTACGCTATAGTTTGGCTTCGGCTGAGCGATCGCCAAAACGGCTAAACCTGAGAATAATACGGCGAGGAAAAGATGCTTCATGATGTTTTATTAAATCGTCGCGAGAACGCAACATTCGAGCCGAAAGTACTATCTCTCGAGAAGCTGCGTTACGTGCCCTGAAATAATTTTCAACCAACTTGTTGATAATACTTAACAATAAGAAAAGTTGATTAGCTCAATTAGGGGCTATTTTTGCACGTTTTTATTCAATTCAAGAATGACGCTCGAACCATTAGAGCTGCTGGAAATTAAGGAAGGCAAGAAGCTCTACGATTATCAAAACGATGCGCTCGAAAAGATTTTCGAACGAATCCGTAAGTTCCCTGAGAAGTACAATCTGTGCTTCCAGCTTCCTACGGGCGGTGGTAAGACGGTCATATTTTCTGAAATAGCTAAGCGATACATCAAGGAAACGGGCAAGAAAGTGCTCATCCTTACGCATAGAGTCGAGCTGCTCGCTCAGACCAGCAGAATGCTTGATGAATTCTCTGTTAGAAATAAAATTATCATCTCAAAAGTAAAAGATCTTCCAGATCAAGAAGAGTATGACTGCTTTGTGGCAATGGTTGAAACACTCAACAATCGCCTCCGAGATGAAAAAATAGAATTGGAAAAAGTCGGACTCATCATCGTCGACGAAGCTCACTACAATTCATTTAGAAAGCTTTTTAAGTGGTTTGAAAATAACATCATTCTAGGTGTTACCGCTACCCCACTCTCGAGCAACATCAGACTTCCGCTTAATGAAAACTATCACGAACTCATCGTTGGTGAAAGCATTTCAAGTTTGATATCCAAAGGTTTCCTTTCAAAAGCGACCACGTATAGCTACGACGTTAGCCTGCACTCTTTGAAAGTGGGAATCAATGGCGACTATACTGTGAGCAGCTCTGAAAAGCTCTATGGTAATTTCTTCATGCAAGAGAAATTACTTTATGCATACGAACAAAAGGCGATGGGTACTAAAACCCTCATCTTCAATAATGGTATCAATACTTCTAAGCAAGTACAAGCCATGTTTGCAGAAGCGGGCTATGAGTGCAAACACCTGGATAATACGCACAGTGAATCAGAACGACGCGAAATACTAGAATGGTTTAAGGTAAAACCCAATGCCATCTTAAGTTCGGTATCGATTCTTACCACAGGATTTGATGAACCTTCGGTTCAAACGATTATTCTAAATCGTGCTACGAAATCCCTTACACTGTATCATCAAATGATCGGTCGCGGATCGCGCGTAATTCCTGGAAAGACCACATTCAATGTGATTGATCTTGGAAATAACTCTCGTCGCTTCGGATTATGGGAACAATACATTGATTGGCAAGACATCTTTGCACATCCTCATGCCTACATTGAAAGCATTACAAGTGATGAAGCCATCGAACGCGAGTTGAAGTATGAAATGCCCGATGAGGTGCGTCAACGTTTTATGAAATCCGCAGTAATCGACTTTGATATTCGTGAAGAATATCTCAAAATCACACGTGCAGGAGGAAAGGCCAAAGATGTGCTCGGTAAATCTGTGATGCAACACGCTATTATTATTCAAGAAAATGCAGATGATCTCTTCGAAGCACTTGAATTAGCTAAGATTTTGGAACCAGATATTAAAAGCAGACTCAAGCATTACAGCTACTGTATTAGCAAGAGCACTGACAACTACTTGGAATGGCTTCGTGACGAATATAACCGAAAGCTTCAATTATCTTTAAGACAACACTTTAGCACTATTTAGTGCAAAAAAAGTTGGACCGTTTGTCGAAAAAATCTTCGATGTTTTCTTTGTATGTTTTACATTCGCCCACTTGTTTTCCTGCAAGAAAATAATGAATGTTTAACTTTAAAAAGAGTTTATCATGAAACTTAAGACAGATAATATTTTTCAGGTGATCGAAATCAAATCAACTCCTGAAAAGGTCTATGATGCATTGATGAACGAGAAATCGTTGGCGGAGTTCACTGGAATGACAGCGAAGATTGAGAAAAAAGTAGGTGGTCATTTCGAAGTTACAGATGGTGAGAGCTTTGGATACAATGTTCACCTGATCGAAAACAAAACCATCGTTCAATCATGGAGCCATCGCTCCTTCCCTCAAGGATTCTTCTCTACTGTGCATATTGACCTTGTTCAAGAAGATGACATAACAGTCATCAACTTCAATCACCTCGGTGTTCCTGAAGAACACAGCGGATGGCTAACAGAAGGATGGAAAAGAATTTATTGGGAACCTCTCAAAGCGAAATTAGAAAAGTAAGAAATAAAAAAGCCGAGCTAAGCTCGGCTTTTTCTTTATTGAGTTTCCCCACATTTAATCTGATTCTCTCTCTTCCTAAATAAATTCTGGAATCCACAATAGAACTCATCAATCGTGTCAAATTCTTCTTGATATAAAACCCCTACTCCCTGTGTATAGGGCGATTGCTGCGTGGTGATCATCCGAAAGTCATTACTTTCATTGTACACCACCAATCTGATCTTGCCTTCGGGTGTCAACTTATATTCAAGTCGAATGTCTCCAATTAAGTTGGATGGATTCTGATTACTAGTTGTACCGCGCGATACACCCACGTTTGAACTCACTGCCAATCGCTCATTAAATAACTGTGTGCTCAAAGCGAGGGCTATTTCTTCATTGCTGATATCATCCCCCGGACGGTAATTAAAACCTAGGTTAAAATCATCGCTGATTTGACTCAGCCAATTGGAAATTTGTGATGATAAGAGCTCGGTACTATTTTCAGCAAAAGCACGTCCCACGCTACTTTCACGATTGATATTCGGTGGACTCACAAAGCGTCGTAATACAAGCAGTGCAAATGCTTGACGATTTCGTTCTTGCTCTGTACTGATGGCGCTTTGCACTCTGCTCTTGGTCACTTCATCTACCGTTGGCAATTCGATATCGAACGTCACTCCCGGGTTAAACATCTTTCCAGTTAAGTTCATCACCAGATCGACGGGCACTCGTTGGCCTGTCTCACTGATCGCATCAGGAATAACATCGGTGAGTGATGCAGAAACCTTATATACGGCTTTCAAATTCAAATCGGCGGCGAATGGATCGCCGTACCATGAGATCGTTCCGCCTGGTCGCACAGAGAAGCCTTTGCTCAACATATTTTTCAATGTGAAGAGATATTCTCCCTTCAACAATTCAACGGTGCCGTACATGTTGAAAGTTGAAAGATTATTGATCTCCATATTGATGTGCCCTTGACCGCTTCCACTCATCACATCACCTACGGCTGCATCAAAAATGATTTGGAAATACGCATCTGGAGTAATGTCTAGATCCATCTTCAATTTAATACCACTCAAATCGAAAGGTTGCTCAACTTGCACTGTATCCTTTTGTATGAATCGAATAAAACTTCCAAACTGTACATCTTCCGAACTTGACATCGGCATGGACAAACTAGTACCTGGTGCGGTCTTTAGATTGATATCAAATTCTAATTGATCATCATAACCATAGATGCTAACATAGCCCGTAGTATAAGCCTTTCCGTAGTAGGTTGGATTCATTTCCTGCGTGGTATTCATGGCCATCATAGGATTCTCTTCCATATCGATAATGATATCGAAGTTCCAATCTGCGAACGCATTATGTAAAATCTGCCCCGTCAAGTATCCAGGATTGTTATCCTCATCTCGAATTTTAATGTGGTCGAAGGTGAACATGTCGGGATAAATACCCACTTGCTGTTCAATCTTAAATCGTGCATTGAGATAATCCACATAGATGGAAGCATCTTTTAAAAATGCCAATCCTTGCAGTTGTGGAGACTCCGGCTTACCAGTGATTGCGATTGTTCCATTTGTAAAACCTTGAATATCGAGAACTCCTTCACCAAGGAATTCATTGATGAAGGCTAGATCAAAATCTTTAACAGTTGCAACAAGATCAATCGGACTCTCTTTGTCATCGAGTCTGTAGAATCCAGCAAAACTGAGAGGAATCAACTTGTTCTTTTCTATTTCTCCATCTATTCTCAAACTCCGCAAAGTATTATCCCATAAACTTTCTACACACACATCACCAACGAGATAATCGTTCAATTTGAAATCAATAAGCGCAATATCATTGGTAAAAATGAGATCATGATAAACATCGCGAAGCGATGCTGTACCGCTGACTGTTCCATAAAACTTCGGCTCTTCTCCGATGAAAGGATTCAAGTTTGCGATGTCAAATGCATTGATATTAATATTCAACTTTTCGTTTGGAAGATTTGAAATGCTTCCATCCAATTCCACTTTTTGTCCTCCGCTCTGCATGGCAAACTGCGATATCTTAATCTCTGTGCTATCCATGGATACAAATGCATTCTCGCGTAAATTCCATACTTGGTCATTCACTCGAAGATTGCTCTTCCCCACGAGGAAATCTAAATTCTGATAACCTCGCACCGTCAACTTTCCGTTGATATCTCCCGCATGCACGGTATTCGTATTACCCCACGCAACGGCAGTGTATACAGTGTCAGCATCGCTTCGTGTGTCCACTGCAAAATCATCCATCACCAAATCGCTTCCAATAGATAATTTATCAGAAATCAAAGAAATGTAAAGCGAAGAATCAGGACGTCGAGCGTCTAGTACTATTCCCTTCACCACATTGTCCTGATATGAAATCTCATCACTTACCAAAGTCGTTTCGAAGAAAGACTGCGGTTCATTCACCACCATATCAATACTCGTATTAGGTGCAATTTTTAATTCAGGAATGAAGACTTCAGACACCTGACTGAAATTGAGAATATCTAAGCTCAATCTAAAATTTTGTTCTCTGTGCTTGCGAATAGGGGGCTGATAACTTGGAATTACTTCGGATAAAATTTCTTCGAAGCTTGCACCCAATTCTGCCAAGTCAAACTTGCCTTCAATTGTAGCACGAGCTATATCAGAATTCAAAGAAATCTTCAAATCACCTTTTCTCTCTGCCTTCAAATTCAATCGATTCAGGTAGTAGTCCTTCGATTTTGCGCAGTACGTTAAGTTGGAAATATCAATCTCTCCTTCAAAGTTTGCAAAGTCTAGGCCTTCACTTCTCACTACTACTTCTCCACTCACCGATGAATAATCATATTTCTCGAGAATGTGCACACGCTTCAAGTCGAGGTGATGGATATCTGCTTCGAAATCGAGAATCGGTTTTTTCTCACGAAAATTAATCTGTCCAATAAAGTCCATTTCGACACTTGGATCATAGATTGAAAACTCTCCATCAAAGAAGCGCTCTTTAAATTGCCCCACCGTAATAATATTCGTAAAGCGATAGCCATTGGCTGTCACAGAAGATATCTCTCCATCAAAAAGTAAATCTAGTTTATCTACAGTCAATCCGCTTCCTTCGATCGCTACGTCTGCTGAAACAGGACCAAGGTTATTATCCTGATAAAAACGGCCCATATCGAAGTCTACGGTCTTAAGATTTCCTTTGTAGAAATAGTCATTTGCCAACGTATCTTCTCTAAAGGATATATCGCTGGATAGTTGACCTATTGCAGTGGTCAAATCTCCATAAGCAACGAAGTCATTAATAAATCCTGTAAAATTTCCAGAGAACTCCATTTGCCCTAGTGTGGAGAAATTATCTGGTGTTTTTAGATAAGTATTTTCTGTAAATGGAGGAAGAGGAATTCGCTCTAGCTCGCGCTTGTTTGTGGTCAATTTCTTTATGTCAAGGTTGATAAAGGTCTGATCCATGTAAGGCAAACCGTCCATATCGAAATCACCTTTGAAGTATGAATTATCATCAAACTGAATTTCTACTTTCTTCCCTTTTAGTTCCGCAACGGTGCCTCTAATTTTTCCAGAAAGAATAATTTTCTTTTTCATTCCTTCGAGATCACTTACGAAGTATGATAAGTCGCCCATTTGGATTTCTGCATCCTTGAATTCATGATTCATTTCAACCTTTGTCTCAAAGAAATCAATGTCTTCTTCTGATTCAAAATTGAAACTCAAATCACCTTTAAGTTGTGAGTCGTTGGTTTCGATAAATGAATCATTGAGTTTGATCAAGCCACCAACAATCTCTAGTTGAGATTGAAACTCTTTGATCATAAACCCTGAGACATCACGTGCAGCGATTTGCTTAATGTTTGCGTTGATGGAGTCTCCAACTGATGAAAAATCAGACATGTTGAGGTTTACACCATCGAGATAAAGATGATTCCAATCGATTCCAAAAACCCCGCGTGGCGGGCGATGACCGTTGAGATAGGTAAATCTTGCATTGTTGATTTGGATATCATCTAAAAAAATATCGGTTGCTTTTGATGTGGTATCTCCACTGGAAAGCCCGTCTATGTAGTCAATGATAAATGCATAATTAAGAGTGCTATCCTCCTTGTGACGCTGAATACAGAAATATGGATTTTCCAGAGAAGCACTCGAAACCTTGAGCACTCCTGCCTTTGAATCAAACGAATAACTGCGCAAATGCAATTCAGGAATAAAGGCAAGTGTATCCTGGTGCTGGTCCTCGATATAGAGATCTTTGATAACAAGTCGTGCCCACAAATCCACTTCCACGCTTCCTACTTCGACCTTGGTGCCTAACTGACCGCTGAGATACGAAGCCAATCGCTGTGTAAGCCACGTCTGGACACCTGCATTTTGAAGTGCGAAATACCCCGCTATTCCTAGCAGTAACAGCACAATGATCACATTGCGTATTATTTTGAGTATTCGTTTAAACATGAATTGACCTAGCCTCCGAAGATAACAACGTATTACTTACCAAAATGATGCCTCGAAGACAGATGTCAACAGCCGAACGTGCAGATTCTATTAATTATTCGCGATTCTGAAATCCTCCAAAACCTTGTCCAATCGAGCAGACAGATCATCGAATGCTGTGTATCCCCTGGCAATCATGTAAAGTTTGCGTTCGTCGGTTTGAACTAAAACACATGGAAAGCCTGTAATACCAAGTTGTTTTACCATAGCAAATTCGGCATGAGCCATATCTCGCGCCTCTTCATTTGCAATGGCAGCCACAAAATTTTCAGCATCGATTCCAAACTGCAATGCTAACTCTCGATATACATCATCATTTTCTAAATCTTTTCCTTCCACCATGATCTTGTCTTGCAATGCACTTGCAAACTCGAATGACCGCTCGGGAGAAATCTGTTTGTAAACCGTCAACGCTATTCCAGGCTTTTCTGATGAAAGCATCAATTGGCTTGACTCTGGATGGAGAATATGGTTTAGATAACCTTCGCCAAATTTGCAACCGGTCATCTCTTCTACTCTATGATATGCTTCGGCAATGTAAGCCGCCATTTTGCCGATATGATGTCTATTTTCAACTGGTACCATATTGCCACTCAACACTTCAAATTCCAATAATTTTCCATGCTTTTCTTTGAGTTTCAAAATGTTTGATTTGAATCCAAAACACCAACCGCAGTGGGCATCATAGACATAAATAACACGAGGAAAGGGAGTTGTCATAATTATCTCTTCAAGAATTGCAAAAGTAACGATCTACGCTTATCTAGGTAGCCGTGCATTCTTATATATTTACCAAAAAATCGAAAATGAAGTATTTCATTACATCCCTGCTTGCTTGCTCTATCGCAGTAAGCTCGTTAGCACAAGACGACTCACTACCACCACCACCGCCACCGCCGCCTGTTCCACCACTTGATATGCCGATGCCATGGGATCAGGAACCTTCATCCGAATTCATCAATCAGCAGAAAAAATACGAAACGCTCAATATCGGATTGGGAATGATCGTGCCCATGTCGGATAACGATAGTCTGGCGCTATCATCTGGTGCTTTTTCCAATAGCTTCAGTATTACTTCTCGTGAAAAATATCGTCTTACTGACCATCTCGGTATTGGCTATTCTCTAGGATATAACGTAGATAACTACCATCTTGAACAAGATTCTGCTCAACTTCTTTGGACCGGTGAAGACCTCGATAAACAACGCTTGACCGTTCACAAAATAATGGGAGATGTATTCTTCAGAGTCATTTTCACAAAACCAAATGATAAGCCTGGTATCTTCCTAGACCTAGGGGCGCAAGCGAATTGGAATGTTGGAAGAAGAATGAACATCGAAGATAGTGTCGACAAAAAAACAGTTGGCGCCTCTCGAGTTGAAGCAAGCTACAGAAAGCTAGCCTATGTCAATCCTTTCGAAGCTCAAGCACTCGCTCGAATTGGTCTCAATTACGTGAGCATTGTAGCCAAGTATCGCATCACTGATCTATTCGTTGCGCATGAAAGCGTCTACGGAGACAAACAATTGCCCAACCTCTCTCCAATTATTGTAGGTTTGGAGTTCAATATTGGGGATTAATGATCCTTCCCCAGAATTAAGATTTTATGACAACAAAAAAGACAAAAAATATTCGACTGATTGAAGTGCCGAGCGAGGTTGGTGCTGGTACACGAGGCGCAAGCCTTGGTGTAGAAGCTATCAAAATCGCAGCGCTCGATTTCAGATCTCAGTTTTTTAAAAAATATAGAAGCATCGTTATCCCTAATGATAACCAAGCACTCTACGGGAACCCTGGAAGCCGCTATGCAAAGCACATTCGAAGCGTTCTCAAAATGTATGAGCGTATCGGTGCAGCAGTAAGAGACACCCTCCGCGATAGCCGCTTTCCGCTTATCCTTTCTGGTGATCATAGCAATGCAGGTGGTACCATAGCTGGTATCAAAATGGCCTACCCCGAGTCACGTTTGGGAGTAATTTGGATTGATGCTCACGCCGATCTTCACTCTCCATATACATCCCCAAGTGGAAACATTCACGGGATGCCATTGGCAACAGCACTCAATGAAGATAATATCGAAGAAAAATCGAATGACCTCGATTATGAAACGATTGAACTTTGGGAGATGCTAAAGACCATCGGAGATATCGCGCCAAAAATCGAATACCGCGACTTGATCTACGTAACGCTCCGCGATTTCGAAGAACAAGAAGCAGCGTTGATAAAACAAAACAAGGTGAAGGTGGTAACTACCAACGAACTCCGCAAAACGGGCGTTACCAAGCTTTCTAGAGAACTTTTAAAATATCTTTCTGGATGCGATAAGATCTACATCAGCTTTGATGTAGACTCGATGGATCCAACCATTTCAAGAGGTACTGGTACACCCGTGAAAGGCGGCATCAACGAAAGAGAAGCAGCCGACTTAATTCTTGAATTAATCCAAAATGAAAGAATTTGTTGTCTCGAATTTACCGAAGTAAATCCAACACTTGATAGTGAAAATGTCATGGCCGAAACGGTCTTTGAAATTCTACAAAAAGTAGCACGACAAGTGGAAATGAACTAATAAAAAAAATCCCCTAGCTATTACCTAGGGGATTTTCTTTTTCAATCCAATCCTTCTTCCCCTACCCGCGCTATTGCGCCGATATACTCGTTATACCAACTGATGAAACCAATGTTCTCGTTGAACTTGACCATCGTTCCCTCTGGTAATTCTAATTCAATATTGACATGCTGTCCTCTAAATGGTTCGTCTTTCAAAGTTTGGAAGAGCGGCGCCAATTGAATTCTATTTCCTTCAATCGTGTAATTGTACTCAATGCGTGAAGCTCGCTCGCCTGCTTCAATCAAATTCTGACCTTGCGAAGATTTCGTCACGATCAACTTTGGTGTTTCTGATGTGCGAGTTGTCTCGATGTAAAAAGAGATCGGTTCACCATACACCACGCGGTCATTTTCAATTTTAATCATATCAAAAAAGTCGTCGTGTCCATTGATTTCTCTTCCTGTAAATACGGTGTCGGGCAATACATCTATGTAAAGTGTATCAGTAGCTCTTAGCTCCACAGCATTGGTAGTGACGACCTGACCATCCTTTCGGAACTCAGTGATCATTTTTCCACCACCAAGAGCGGTCATAATTCCACCAATGAAAAACAATGCCAGCAATGACCATCCAATGCCTCTTACTGTGCGGCCTTTGTCTACAATCAATCTCACACCTGCGTAAAGGATTGCTAGAATTGGAGACAGTACAAGTAGGAGAATACCAATCACAATCATCCAAAGTGTGCCGTCATTCTTGAAAATCAATTGCTTTACAATTTCCCAATTCGTAGTGTTACCGAAGATCTCATAGTTGGCAAAGAATGACCCCGTTACCACTGCGATCAACATTCCTATGGAGAATAGAATAAATAGCAATCCTAACGCCTTGCGAAAAAACCGACCGAAGTCATTTCCTGCTCCACGAAAGTGCTCTGCTCTTTCGCGTGTTTTGTTACCAAAACGCTGGATGTTTTCTTTTGCGTTCTTTGCCTCTTGATTCACAAACTTGCTGATATTATCAATATTTACAGGCTCTCCACGCATACGCAATTTTTCTGCGGTTGTATATGCAGGGGGAATAACCGCCCATAGTATGATGTATGCAGGAATACCACTACCACCAGCAAAAACCAATACAATGAATAGGATGCGTAAGACCATCGGATCCCAACCGAGATAATAACTCAATCCAGAACATACACCGCCGATATATGCATCGTCTTTATCACGATAAATTCTGCGTGTGTCGTGCTTCAAACGCTCACTTCCCGCTGCAGCCTGTGGACCACTCTGGGTATTGTTAGAAGGCTCGCCTGTGCCATAGTCTTCTGGCTGCCCCATCACTTCAATGACCCCTTCCACATCAGCGATAACAATAACATTTTTCTTCTCATTTAAATATTGAGAAAATAATTCGGCAATTCTTCCTTCAATATCCGCCATGATTTCATCAGCACTCGCGTCTGAATTGAAATTGGCTTTGATCGAATCCAAATAGTTTTTCAATAGTTCGTAGGCATCCTCTTCAATATTGAAAACTGCCCCCCCGATATTTATAGTGATTGTCTTGTTCATCTTAGTTGTTTTTAGTGGTTTGATTGACAGCGTGGGCTAATTCGTCCCAAGTTCTTTTGAGCTCTCCCAAAAAGTCTTTTCCCGTGTCAGTGAGGTTGTAATACTTGCGCGGTGGACCTTGATTACTCTCTTCCCATCTGTAAGAGAGCAAGCCATCATTTTTCAGTCGAGTCAGCAAAGGATAAAGGGTTCCTTCCACTACAATCAACTTGGCCTTCTTTAATTCAGCCATGATGTCGGAAGGATACGCCTCACCTCTTTGCAAAATCGACAGAATGCAGAACTCAAGGACTCCCTTGCGCATCTGTGCTTTTGCATTTTCTATATCCATGATTTTAAGTGTTTTCTTTTAACATAGAACAAGGCATGACCTTGTTAATGACATGGCAAAGATATATACATTGTTTGGTACTATACAATACAAAGTACTGAAATTTTTTGTTAAAATCTTAAAACGCCCTATTTATAGTACTTTCGCGTAATGGAAAAAGGACACGAATTCTTCATGAGGCGCTGTTTTGAACTCGCATTGGCCGGTTCTGCCTCTGCAAGTCCCAATCCTTTGGTAGGCTCTGTGATCGTTTTAGATGGCAAAATCATAGGCGAAGGATTCCATTATAAAGCGGGATTTCCCCATGCTGAAGTAAATGCGATTGCTTCAGTTGAAGACAAATCCCTGCTGAAGCAAGCCACCATTTACGTCAATCTGGAGCCTTGCGCCCATCACGGCAAGACTCCCCCATGTGCCAACCTCATTGTGTCGATGGGAATTCCCCGAGTAGTCATTTGCAACAAAGACCCCTTCGAACACGTGAGTGGTAAGGGTATCGAAATTTTAGAAGCCGCGGGAATTGAAGTTGTAACTGGTATACTGGAAGAAGAAGGAAGATTTCTAAATAGAAGATTTTTTACTTCTATTGAAAAGCAAAGACCTTACGTCTTGCTGAAGTGGGCCAAGAGCAAAGATGCTTTTATGGACATCTCCCGAAAAGATGGCGCGAAAGGATCCTTTATGATCACTGGACTCGACGCGCGAAGGCTGGTGCATCAATGGAGAAGTGAAGAAGATGCTATACTCGTCGGATATAATACAGTCATCAATGACAATCCTGAATTGAATACCCGTCTCGTGAATGGAAGACATCCTATTAAAGTGGTTGTAGATCCTCAAGGGCGCATTCAAACTAGCTATAAAATTTTTCATGACTCAGCACCACTCATAATCATATCGGATATAAAATATCAATCTGATAAAAATGAAATACCACAAAGAGTATTCGTTGATTTATCAAAAGACTCTGTAGGGGCGATACTAAATGTTCTTCATCAACGCAACATCCGATCTGTAATGGTTGAAGGTGGGGGATTTACACTTCAGCAATTCATTTCAAGCAATGTGTGGGATGAGGTTCGTCTGTTCACAGGACAACATCATTTGGTAAACGGCATGCCCTCACCTAACTTAGAACTCATTCCCACAAAATCAATTCAAGTGGGCGTAGACCAATTGGATTATTACTACGCAACAACATGACATTTCTATTCTTCAGCATCCTCACGAATGCTGCGATATACATCATCTTCAAATGGTTCGACATTAAAGGCATTCGTGTATTTGAGGCCATCGTATTCAACTATTTGACGGCCTTCACACTTGGTCTTACCATGGTGGATGATCTCCCTACTACGGTAACAACCGCTCTCGAATGGCCCACGTGGGCATGGGCTGGGATTGGTATGGGAACATTCTTCATCTCCATCTTTTACACCATGGCCATTACTGCTCAACGCGTCGGTGTTTCAGTTGCGACTATTGCATCCAAGATGTCGCTTGCACTTGTGGTTGTCTTATTTGCAATCACAGATCCCAACGAACATATCGGTCTACTCAAATGGACCGCAATTGCCTTCGCGCTGGCAGGTGTTGTTTTTGTATCCATTCAAAAAGATGTAAAAGCATTTGAATGGAAAATGATTGGCTTCCCACTGATCATTTTGTTAGGCGGCACTTTGGTCGATTTTTCTATCGCACACTTCTCTACCTACCCCACCAATGAAAGTGAAATGGACTTGTATTCTTGCCTACCATTTCTCACATCGGCTGTCATTGGCTTTACAATTATTGGAATAAAATTTATCAAAGGCAATTATCAATTACGACTAAAAGAAGTACTCGCCGGAATTCTCTTAGGTTGTGTCAACTACGGTTCAATATTTTTTCTAGTCAGGGTTTACAACGCTGGAATATGGCCTAAATCAACGGTTTTACCGCTCAATAACTTAAGTGTGGTCATTGTGTGCGCTGTGTTTGCTGTTATTTTTTTCAAAGAAAAATTATCAAAGCTCAATATCATCGGTATCGCTTTCAGCATTTTGTCACTCATACTTTTGCTGAATTGTTAGTAATAACGCTTGTGTAATAGGCCGCGTAGAAGTTTTGGATTAATTATATTTGCTTCTATGAAATCTATTTGCATTGCCGCAGCGGCGCTCCTATTGAGCGTGAGTACATTTTCACAAAATCCTCTTTGGGAAGATAAATTCAAACAACTCGGACCAGAACTCGCAACTCCAAACGACCAACGCACCGCAAGCGGAGCGCCTGGTAAAGACTACTGGCAACAACAAGCAGATTACAATATCAAGCTTCGTCTGGATGACGAAACGCAACGTCTCTATGGTGAAGAGGTAATTACCTATCACAACAATTCTCCTGATGTATTATATTATCTATGGCTCCAATTGGATCAAAATAATATGGCGAAGGATAGCGATGGATATCTCACAGAGCAAAGCAAAATTGATGAGCGCATGGGACTTAATGATCTCATCGACCTCAATCCTTGGTTTGATGGAGGGTTCAAACTAGAGCAAGTGAAAGACGCATCGGGCAAGGATCTCAAATACACGGTAAATAAAACGATGATGCGCATCGATCTTGAGACGCCACTCAAGGCGGGCGCTGTGTATACTTTCAAAATTAAATGGTGGTACAATATCAATGACCGTATCCGACTCGGCGGCAGATCTGGTTATGAATATTTCGACACCGATAAAAATTACCTCTACACCATCGCACAATTCTATCCGCGCATGGTGGTCTATACGGACTACGCAGGATGGCAGCACAAGCAGTTCCTAGGTGCAGGTGAATTCACTTTGAACTTCGGAAATTATAATGTTTCGATTACTGTTCCATCGGATCATATCGTTGCATCAACCGGTGTGCTTCAAAATCCCAAGGATGTATTAACTGCAGAACAAAACAAACGTTTCGAACAAGCGAAGAATGCGACATCTCCTGTGATTATTGCCACACAAGATGAAGCTATAGAGCGAGAAAAAGGAAAAAGCAAAACAGAAAAAACGTGGGTGTTCAAAGCAGAAAATGTCCGTGACTTCGCCTTCGCGACTTCCCGTAAATTTATCTGGGACGCGCAATCTGTGTCGATCAACGGCAAGAAACCACTAGCAATGTCATTCTATCCGAAAGAAGGAAATCCTCTTTGGGAGCAGTATAGCACACGTGCAGTAGCACATACACTCAACGTTTATTCAAAACACACTATCGACTATCCATATCCTGTGGCGATATCTGTGCACAGCAAATGGATCGGTATGGAATATCCCATGATTTGCTTCAATGGTGGTCGTCCTGAACCAGATGGAACATACAGCGAAAACACAAAAATCGGAATGATCTCAGTGATCATCCACGAAGTAGGACACAACTTCTTCCCGATGATCATCAACAGTGATGAGCGTCAATGGACATGGATGGACGAGGGATTGAATACCTTCATGCAATACATGGCAGAAAAAGAATTTGATCGCAACTACCCTACTCGCCGCGGTCCTGCAAGAAATATTGTTGACTACATGAAAGGTGACAAATCGAAAATGTCGCCCATCATGACCAACTCGGAAAGTATATATCAATTTGGCAACAATGCCTATGGCAAGCCTGCTACTGCATTAAATATTTTGAGAGAAACAGTAATGGGTCGTGAATTATTCGACTATGCTTTTAAAGAGTATGCAAGAAGATGGGCATTCAAGCACCCTACCCCGGACGACTTCTTCCGCACCATGGAAGATGCTAGCGGTGTAGACCTCGACTGGTTTTGGAGAGGTTGGTTCTATGGAACTCAACATTGTGATATGAGTCTGTCTAACGTGCAGCTCTTCAAAATAAATACACGCAATCCTAAAATTGAAAAGGACTTTGCGAAGCAACGCGACGAAGAACAACCTGCAGATATTTCATTAATGAGAGATAAAGAAGCAGGAATGATTACAGTGGTTGATACAGATCCTAAGGCCTCTGATTTCTACACTACCTACGATCCATATAAAGTAACATCACTTGATGTAAAAGAATATGAGGAGTATGTAAAACGTTTGACGGAAGAAGAGAAAGCAGAATTAAATGCCGATAAATTCTACTATGAAGTGACTGTAGATAATGTTGGTGGTTTGATTATGCCTGTGATTATTGAATTCGAATTCATCGATGGAACAAAGCGTCAAGTGCGCATTCCAGCAGAAATATGGAAGCGTTCGGAGCCAAGTATTACAAAAGTATTTTCATTGGAGAAAGAAGCGAAGAGCATCACATTAGATCCACTGCTTGAAACAGCAGACGTTGAATTGAACAACAATTTCTGGCCTGCACGAGTGGTACCTTCTAAGTTTGAATTGTTCAAGCAAGGACAACAAAGAAGCGAGGAAAATCCAATGCAACGCGCAAGACGCGAATAATATTAGGAGCGTTTCAAATCGTATTGAAGAGCTAATTGCTCTTCCCCTTCTGGGGTGATATTGTATGCACGAATGATGACTTCATTATTGGAAATAATTTCCAATGTTGTTCGCCATCCCCATGTTTGCTCATTGTTTTCACCGGCTACATAATGGCCCGTAGCATTGAAGACATCGCCTTCGGCGATACCACTTGCGTACATCATAAAAGTGCCCGTGTGAAAAGTGTCGACCCAAGTTAGCTCGTACTTATTCAGTTTTAAATAAAGTCCAAAGAGCATTTTGCCTTCGATGGCAGTGCCCTGAAAGGCTGTGTTATATTGCCATTCCAAAAATCGGCCCCCAAGGACAGAACTCATTTTTCCCGATATCTGTGCCGTATCAATGGGATTTCCTGGTTCAAACCAAACACGATTGGTGCCTTCCCAATGACCTTCTAATTGTGACAAGCTTTTATGGAAGCCTTGCTCGATCGATTCTTCAAATTTCATAGTAGTGCGATTTTGAGAATCGAAAGTAGGAAAAATAAAATAGCCTTAAATCAACTTGATGCGATCCATCAACTGATCTTTGAATGTTCTGCTAATAGGCACATCCTTCGTTGGCATTTTCACATTGAAATTGGCCATATCAATATCCTCGATCATGTCCATGTTGATCACGAAGTTTCTATTCACTTGAATGAATTTATCGCGAGGCAATTTTTCCAAAAGATCTTTCAATGAAATTTTGCAATTGATCATTCGCTGACCGACACTAAGCGCAGAATACTTTCCATCTACTTCTACAAACTCAATATCCTTGATGTAGAGTTTCTTTAATCTGTTGCCTACTCTAGTATATAAGCATTCTTCAACTGGAGCAATATCGGTAGTGAAGCCAACGAGATCACGTGAGTGCTCCACTGCCAATGAAACCGAGCGCTCGAAATTGACACGATCAATAGGTTTGGCGATAAAGGCTAATGGAGTAGCGAGTTTTGCTTTATTAAAGAACTCTTCATTGTTATATGCCGTCAAAAACAAAACTGGCGCGCGTCGAATCTCGTGCATTTTTTTAGCAAGTTCGATTCCATTCGTGGTACCATTGATACTGATATCACAGATCACGACCTGCGGGTGTTTGATGGTAAAAAGTACGAGCGCATCCACAGCATTATCTGCAAAGCCCACCACTTCATGTCCCATTTCTCTGAGAATAATCTCAAGGCTTGTGCGAACGACCATGTCGTCCTCCACAACAAGAATTTTAGCAACAGTATTCATCTCTTTAAGTAGTAAGTGTTTTAGTGTGTTCGTTAAAAATCCAATTATTGGTTTCTTAACACCACAAAGAAAACGCATTATCTATTTAACACGCAATACCTCTTATACCTCTTCAAACGCAATTCGTGACCTAAATTAAACAAAAAGCATCTAAACACCCTGTTCAGTTTGATTTTGGCACGGGGTACTTAAGGTCCATCACCAACTAAATTTAGGGCACGATTGGCTAAAATTCAGTCACAAAAAACATTTAGACGTATTTATCTGATAATCAACCCTTTGTTTTTAATACCGTGCATATGCAAGTCGACCAAAATTGCAAAACAAACGATAGCCCTTCAAAATACATCGACTAAAAAAAACACTCATTCTTCTTGAAAGCGGTATCAATTACATTCTTAAATCTTTATACCCAGAAAATGACCTTTTTTCAACCATAAAATGGATTCCTGCGACTGTTTTTGTAAATTCACTATCTTTGCACGGCTTAACAATCTATATATGAGTAGCGTTGAAACAGAAGAATTAGTAATTGAAGACGTAGCAGCAGTAGATACCCGCAAGCTAGTTCTACATAATGACGAGGTGAATACGTTTGACTTCGTTATTGATGCGCTTATGCAGGTATGCGGCCATGAAAGAATTCAGGCTGAGCAATGCACTCTACTTGTACACTACAAAGGCAAATGCGATGTAAAGAATGGCGAGTTTTCAAAACTAGAGCCTATGTGCCTCGCCCTACTCGACAGAGGCCTTTCAGCTGAGATCCAGTAATCCCTACACACTACGAAATATGAAAAAGACTCTTGCAGCAATGGCTGTTCTTTTAGGCCTTGCTTATGCAGTATCGTGCACTAAAGTGCCCATCACCGGCAGAAAACAAATGAACCTCGTTCCAGAAAGTGAAATGATCGGAATGAGTTTAACTGCATATTCTGACTTTCTAAGTAAAAGTTATGTACTTCCAACTTCTGACGCGCGCACTCAAATGGTACAGCGTATCGGAAATAAAATCAAAACATCTGTAGAAAAATTTCTTGCAGATAACAATCAATCAAATCGCGTAGAAGGATTTCAATGGGAATTCAATCTTGTTGATGATCCAACAGTAAACGCTTGGTGTATGCCCGGTGGTAAAGTAGTTGTTTACACAGGAATTCTTGGTGTGACTCAAGACGAACAAAGTCTTGCAGTTGTGATGGGACACGAAATCGCACACGCTGTTGCACGTCACGGTAACGAACGTATGAGCCAAGGTCTATTAATCGAAGGCGCGGGAGCAACACTTGGTGCATTGATGTCTGAAAAACCAGATCTAGCAAAAAACATTTTTCTTCAGTCTTATGGTATCGGAAGTCAACTCGGAATGTTGGCTTACAGCAGAAATCATGAAAGCGAAGCAGACAAACTCGGACTCGTTTTCATGGCGATGGCAGGATACGATCCGAATGCAAGCATCGGATTCTGGCAACGTATGTCTGCTTCTGGAGGCCAAGCTCCACCTGAGATTCTTAGCACTCACCCAAGTGATGAAACACGCATAAATACACTCAAAGAATTTATGCCTGAAGCAATGAAATATTACAAACCGTAATCATTTCATCATCACCAAACGGTTCATCACGCTGTTGAAAAATCGAAGTTTTGAGTTATCACAAACACCCTTTATCCCTTTTGATGAAGGTAATTTTGAAACACTAATTTGATTAAGCCTTTAACGTATGATGCAAGACCGATTGAAAATGATTGAGAATATGCTCGAAACTAATCCAAAGGATAGTTTCTTGCACTACGCAGCAGCGTTAGAAAATCACAAGAATGGTGATATCAATCAAGCCATTAAAATTCTAAAATCAATCGTAAAAAACGATCCGAATTATTTGGCAAGCTATTACCAACTCGGTAAGTTCCTCGAAGAAAAAGGAAAGATGGAAGAAGCTATCGAAGTCTATCTCGCAGGAAAAGATGTTGCCAAAAAACAAAGTGATATGAAAACACTCGGAGAACTTTCCGAAGCACTCATGTTACTCGACGTTTACGAAGATTGATGAAGAATATCGCATTCTATTGTAGTTCGATAAGTTGGGGCGGTCTCGAAATGAACACTGTGCGTTATGCAAAGTGGATGACCGAACTAAATTATCGAACTATTTTATTTTGCGTCAAAGATTCTCCCATCCATAAAGAAGCAATCGCTCTCGAACTCCCCATTGTTCTTGTTGAACACAACAAAAAATATGGAGACTTCAAGAATGTCTTTCGTGTAAAAGCACTTTTTAAAACCAATAAAATTGACATCATTTGGTTTCGCGACACACGTGATATGTCACTGCTTGGTTGGGTGAAAAGACTTTCTTCCAAAAAATATTTTTTGATCTATCAGCAAGCGATGCAGCTTGGCATTTCAAAAAAAGATCCAATACATACGTTGCGATTTCGCGCGATTGACCTGTGGATTTCTACACTTGATTTTTTAAAAAAGCAGGTATTGGAAAAAACAAATGTGCGCGCGAGTCAGATCGCTACTATTCCTCTAGGCGTTGATACGAGCCGATTCAACTCGCCTACTCTATCAAAAGAACAAGCTCGCACACAACTCAACATTCCTCAAGATGCTTGGGTGGTCGGAATACTCGGACGTATCGACCCACTGAAGGGGCAACATACTTTGATCAACGCACTTCAAATTTCCAAGGATCATATTTCTGCTATCGTAATGGGTGAATCCACCAAAAATGAAGGCAACGAATATGAAATAAGTCTCAAGAAAAAAGTGCGATCACTCGGTTTAGAGAAACGTGTTTTTTTCAAACCATATAGCAAAGACGTTCAAACATTCTATCGCGCCATTGATGCGTTTGTTCTTGCTAGCGCGGGCGAAACATTCGGCACCGTTACCATTGAAGCGATGAGCTTCGGTCTTCCTGTCATTGGTACCAACAGCAGCGGCACTCCAGAAATTTTGGATCATGGAAATGCTGGTATGCTCTTCGAACCTGACAACGCTATCGAATTGGCTGATGCGCTGCACACTCTTTATCATGATGCCTCAACTGCAAAAGAAATAGGCGAAAAAGGAAAAGCTCGCTTCCTGAAATTGTATTCCAAAGAAGCGAGCCTTCAAGCTATTGATACAGAAATCAAACGCCGACTAGCAAGACATTAGTCATTGCATAGTGTGCCGAAGATTCCCATAAATTCAATCAAGTCATTTACTGTTATAATTCCATTACCATCCATGTCACCAGGACATCCTGCTTGTGTTCCAAACTGACATGAACCATCATCTACCGATGCATCCGTATTGTAATTAATGGCAGATGGATAGGTACATCCTGGAATTCCTCCGAGAATGACCCACGGAATTTGATTTGAAGATCGTGTGCATTCTCCGTTCGATGCATTCACTGAATACAAGCCTGCAGCAGCTGGTGCGTAAGCTTGCGATGTTGCACCAGGGATTTGTGTAGTGCCATTAAACCACCAATAAGAAGTAGCAGAAGTTGACTCCAATGAACCTTCTTGGTTCAAAGAAATAGTGGGTTGAAATTCTCCGCATGCATCTTTAATTTTTGCAATGACTCCACCCTGTCTTACAATATAAAGTTCTCCTGCTGCATCTTCTTGAATAGCTGTAACAGCGCTACCAGCAGAACCATAGTTAGTAGTAGTCCAACCATTCGATTCACTTCCTGTGATACCATACAACACACCAGCGCAATAATCAGTGAAGAAATAAATGCCATTCATCGCAGGATATTTTGATCCACGATAAACAACTCCTCCTGTTATAGAGCAGAAACTAGTGGGTGCATTGTGTGAATACTGTTGTACTGGAAATACCATCGTGCTTGCTGCAGCACAAGCTGCGGTGTTGTATGTTGCATTTCCTTCATAACATCTCCATCCATAATTTTCTCCACCTGTCGAAGATGCTGGTCTAAAGTTTACTTCTTCCCATGCATTCTGACCGACATCTGCAATCCACATATCACCTGATTGTCTATCGAAAGAAAACTTCCAAGGATTGCGAAGTCCGTACGACCAAATTTCATCTTGTGTTCCCGCAACTCCTACAAAGGGATTATCAGAAGGCACGGCATAAGGAAAAGCACTGTCGACATCGAGTCGCAACATTTTCCCTAAAAGATCATTTAAGTTTTGCGCGCGATTTCCAGGATCTCCCGCGCTGCCTCCATCTCCCATACCGATATACAAATAGCCATCAGGACCAAAGGTGATGTGTCCGCCATTGTGATTACCAAAAGGTTGATTAATCGTAATAATAGTTTGGGCGGATCCAGCATTGGCTACGTTCGGATTACCACTCACTTGATAGCGCGCTACAACCGTGTTTCCCGATGTATTGGTGTAGTTGATATAGAAATATCCATTACTCGCATAGTTGGGATGAAATGCTAAACCCAATAATCCACGCTCACTGCCGCTGCTTAGTAATGAGCCAACATTTAAGAACGTCCCGATATATGTTCCCGTAGTATCCACGATTTCAATCTTGCCTGTATTTTTTTCCAAAATAAACAAGCGATGGTCGTTGCAATGATAGAGCCCCACGGGACCATTTAGCCCAGAGTAAAATGTTTCTAGCTCAATGGTAACAGGAGTTACGTTCTGAGCATTGCTCCATACCCCGCAAAATAGGAGAGCGAAAAAGAGTAAGAATTTCTTCATGACTTTTGGTTTTAATCAAATGTAGTGAAAATCAATTTTACTCTTTTTCAATTAAGTTTGAGCCGTGCAACGCTGGCTTCTCCTTTTGACCGTCCTCATTCATGTGCAAGTATTTGCGCAGTTGGACACCTGTAATCTAGGCAAGGGGAAGTTTTCCATTATTGCTAATGGTGGAAATATCATTCCACACCGCGAAGAAATGAGACATCTCATTCAAGGGCATTCAGTGGGGGCCGCCATACAATTCAATCAAAAAACGCAAGGCACGAAGGCTTGGCATAAAGCTTATAATTATCCCGAGCTCGGATTGGAACTCGCTTTTAATACTACCGGAAACCGCGAACAGCTCGGAGATCAATTGGCCTTGTCCTACATGATTCATCTGCCTCTTCATCCCTTTCGAGAAATTGAAAAGAAACACTCATTCAAACATTACTTGAGTTTAGGAATAGGCGCAGGTTATGCTACGAAGAAATGGGAGTTGAGAGAAAATACGCAATCTTTAGTTCTTGGAAGTCATTTGAATACTTCTGTCATGCTGCAATATGGTATTGTAGTATTACAAACGAAGCACATCGAACTCCGCACCGGACTTCGTTTACATCATTTGTCTAACGGCGCATATCAATTACCCAATTTAGGAACAAATAATTTTCTCTATTTCATTTCTCTTCATCAAAGAAGAAATGATGAGTTGAAATTGCAGCGCAATTTTCTTCCTTTCTCACCTAGCTGGAATACGTGGATTGGCTTCACAGGTGGAGCAAAAGAAATATCGCCACCGGGTCAGAAGAAATATCCTTCTGTTACCCTACACCTTTTACAAGAACGCCATCAAACATTTAAAAGCTCTTTTGGATTAGGGTTGGATATGATGTTCAATTCTGCAGTCACAGCGCTAAGAGAGCGCAATGTAGGCGCCGACGTGCCATGGAAAGACAGCGCACGACTAGGAGCTGTATTATCCTATGGTATTCACTTCAATGATTTTCAATTGCGCATTCAACAAGGAGTTTATGTACTCAACACTTGGTCTGGTGATGGCAGTTTGTATCATCGATTCTCATTGCGTTATTTGATCAAAGATCATCTCACAGTACAAGTAGGACTCAAAACACATTTCGCGAAAGCAGATCATGCTGAAATCGGTATAGGATGGAATCTATGAAGCAACTGATGACATATACTCTTTTGCTTTGCATGTTGGTGTTGACCTCATGTGATAAAGAGTCTGCGCCTGATTGTTTCAAGAAAGCGGGTGAAGAAGTAACAGTGCGTCGTGATTTGGATGCATTCAATGAAATAGAAATTACAGACTATTTATTTATAGAACTCATTCAATCTGCAGACCGCCATATCGAAGTCGTGGGACCGAAAAATATTTTACCAAAAATCATTACCGAAGTAAGCGATGGTAAACTATTCATTGAAAATAAGAATACGTGCAATTTTGTGCGTTCTTTCAAGAACAGAGTTACTATAAAAATTTATGCGCCCTCATTTACCTATATCACGAATAGAGGTACTGGAGACATTAAATCGATTGGTGAGTTAAGTGGAACTTATTTCAAGATTGAAAACAAACATGCATCAGGAAAAATAGAAATAGCGTTTGTAGGAGATAGTCTTGCAGCCTATACTCAGACAGGGGTTTCAGAGATGATCATCAAAGGTGAAGTAACCAAAGCCGAATTATTCAATCAAGGCTTGGGAATGATGGATGCGCGCGATTTACAAAGTCATGAAGCTTATGTGAACAACAGCACCATCAACGATATCTACGTCAATACAGATGGATATCTATTTGGTCGAATTGATTTTTCTGGAAATATCTATGTACGCTCCAACCCTACGCAAATCGATCAAGCAATAACAGGTTCAGGAAAAATAATTGCTATCCCTTAGGATAGTACGGTGCCAATTTTTCAAGCACATGCGCTGGACACTTGATGGGACGGCCTGTTTGCTTATCTACAAAAACCAAATCAGTTGTTGCTCTATTGATGATGACATCTCCCGAATAGGTTTCGTATGAGAACTTTAGTCTCACGCCAGGCAATTCAGTGATCATTGTTTTGATCATGATTTCATCATCATAATATGCAGGCTTTATAAAACGAATGCTGTATTCACTCACTGGTAAAAGAATACCTTCATCTTCGAGCTCTCTGTATGTGATGCCCAATTGGCGTAGGGCTTCCACACGTGCTACTTCAAAGTATGTAGCGTAATTTCCATAATATGCATATCCCATGCGATCGGTTTCTGCATATCTTATTCGAATAAATGTTTCTGTTTGATACATACCGCAATTTATAATCTTTGTTAGTTGTGTAAACACACCTCGCCATTCACAATTAATTTTTGTATGTTTATAACCACGGAGGCACAAGCTACAAGATAAGGGGGTGGAAACACCCTTTTTGGGGTAAGGAAGTGAAATAGAAGAGTTTATTTTCTGATACCTAAACTAGATAGTCAACACCTGTCAGAAATATTGAAGAATCAAGGGGTTGGTGAAAAAATGTTGAATAGTCAAACTTTCTATAAAGTCAATAGCAAACAGTTTTTTTTTTTCACTTTTTTCATCATTCTTTTGCGAAGGATTAGAACGGATAAACTACTTTAGCGGACTAAGCCTTACAATTTCTACAACAACCGAATTAACCATACTTATATTTTAGCATGAAGAAGGACCACAATCAGGTTTGGCAAAGTTGCCTCGATGTAATTAAGGACAATGTAAGTCCTCAAGGATTTAAGACCTGGTTCGAGCCTATTAAACCTGTTAAGCTAGAAGATAGCGTTTTGACAATTCAAGTTCCATCTCAGTTTTTCTATGAGTGGTTAGAAGAACACTACGTTACACTACTTAAAAAGATTATTCGCAAAGAACTTGGAACTGATGGCAGATTGGAATATTCCATTATCATGGAAAACAATCTGAACAACAGCAACCCTTACACTATTAAAGTTCCTACCAGCAATCGTAAAGCTGTTAAGAATGCACCAGTGAATATGCCGTTGGATCTTGGAGAATCTCCAATTAAAAATCCATTCATCATTCCTGGATTGCGTAAGTTGAATGTAGATTCTAACTTGAATCCAAACTACTCATTCGAAAATTTCATTGAAGGTGATTGCAATAGACTTGCACGCAGTGCTGGCTTCGCGGTAGCGAACAAGCCCGGCGGTACCGCTTTCAATCCACTTCTTATCTATGGTGGTGTTGGTCTTGGTAAAACTCACCTTGCGCACGCTATCGGTATCGAGATCAAGAATAAGTATCCTGAGAAAACAGTTCTTTACGTTAGCTCTGAAAAGTTCACGCACCAATTCATCGATGCGGTAAGAAACAATACAGTAAACGATTTCTCTCACTTCTATCAAATGATGGATGTGTTGATCATCGACGATGTTCAGTTCTTCTCTGGTAAAGAGAAAACTCAAGATGTATTCTTCCACATCTTTAATCATCTGCACCAAACTGGAAAGCAAATCATCCTTACAAGTGATAAGCCTCCAGTGGAAATGCAAGGAATGGAACAACGCCTTCTTTCTCGCTTCAAGTGGGGATTGAGTGCAGACCTTCAAGTACCTTCTCTCGAGACGCGTATCGCGATCTTGAAAAAGAAAATGTACGCTGATGGTATCGACCTTCCAGATGAAGTAGTAGAATACCTTGCATACTCTATCACTACCAACGTTCGTGAACTAGAAGGTGCGCTCATCTCTTTGATCGCTCAATCATCATTGAACAAGAAGTCTATCAACTTGGATCTTGCCAAGCAAATGATCGACAAGTTTGTGAAGAATACTGCACGTGAAGTGAGCATCGACTACATCCAAAAAGTAGTTTGTGATTACTTCGATCTTCCAATCGAATTGTTGAAGAGCAAGACGCGTAAGCGTGAGATCGTTCAAGCTCGTCAGATTGCAATGTACTTTGCAAAGAAGATGACCAAGAGCAGCCTTGCAAGCATCGGTGCACACTGCGGTGGAAAAGACCACGCAACTGTACTTCACGCTTGCCGCACAGTAAACAATCTTCAAGAGACAGACAAGCACTTTAGAAAATATCTAGAAGATCTAGAAAAGAAATTAAGCATCGCTTAATTGAATCATGTAAAAAGAAAAAACCTCGGCATGCCGAGGTTTTTTTTATCCATAATCAATCAGGTTTACTTCTCACAAATTTCTTTGATTGAAGCCAACCCATTTTCGTAATCCTTGCCAATCATATCCGCTCCTCCCATTACCAATACAAGTCCTCTGAACATGAAAGCGACATCGTCACCTTTCATATCCCAAGTCACCTTCGTGCCTGTTCCTTCTGGTACGATATTAAATGTCGCATAGCTAACACCATCCCAACCGTCAAACTTCAAAGCGCTGGTCACTTTTTGATTTGGTACAATATCAGAAATACTCTGTTCTCCATTTCCTTGTGATTCGCTTTTCCATGACATCTTGTGACCAATAGTGCCCGGATTTCCAACAATCTCAGGCTTCATGCTTGGATCATTCTTTTGCCATGGCGACCATTTCATCCATTGGTTGTAATCACTTACTAGCGCAAATACTTCTTCCGATGGAGCATTGATAGTAACGGAGCGCTCTGTGTTCATTGACTTAGGACCCACAATGCACAATACCACATAAACAGCGATAAGTAGCACGAGTCCAATACCTAAGATCTTAAGTAGTTTCATGATGATTTTGGTTTTGGTTAAAATTCGTATAAACGAATATATTCAAATATCCTGAACCTCAGTCGTGAATATCTCGCAAAAAAGAAAGTGTAAATTATACACTTACGTTTTTGCATAGTTATTATATTTGGCTTAATTACATAATCCTGCATATGCAAGTCTCCGCAAGAAACGAAAAATATTCAGCAAAATACTATCCCGATGCTGTGACATCTTGGGATCAAAAAGGAAATTTATTTTACTTCCATTGTAGCGATACGCAACTTGAAGTTCGTGTTGTGAATGATAAAGTCATTCGATTTAGATATGCTCCTGAAAGTCGCTTCGCACGCGACTTTTCTTATGCCGTGCCTGCTGATCTTCAGGACAGTTTAATTTCTCTGAGTGCGTTTGATGATGGTGAAAATGTAGCCATCATTACGACGCAAGTAAAATGCTTTATCAATAAAACAAATCTCACTATTCGCATCACCGATCATCAAGGTATGGTAATCTGTGAGGATGAAGCGGGCTTCCACTGGCAGCACTACCTCTGGAAAGGAGGAAAGATTGTTTATTGCTCGAAAAAAATTCAAGAAGGCGAAGTATTTTATGGCCTTGGTGACAAGCCTTGTGAGCTTCAACTTCGTGGAAAGCGTTTTGAGAACTACGGCACGGATGCCTACGCATACGGGGCTGATACGGATCCGCTTTATAAAAATATTCCATTCTACTACGGTCTACATCACGGAAAATCGTATGGTATTTTCTTCGATAACACCTTCCGAACGCTTTTTGATTTTGGCAACGAACGTCCCGATGTATCTAGCTTCTGGGCACGTGGTGGAGAAATGTGTTATTACTTCATTTACGGGCCTAAAATGCTCGAAGTAGCAGAAGAGTTCTCTAACCTCACTGGAAAGCCTGAATTGCCTCCTATGTGGGCGCTAGGGTATCACCAATGCAGATGGAGCTACTTCCCAGATAACAAGGTAAAAGAGGTGGCCATGGAATTCCGCAAGCGCGGCATCCCATGTGATGTTATGTACCTCGACATTGACTACATGGAAGGCTTCCGTTGTTTTACGTTCTCAAAAGAATATTTTCCAGATCCAAAAGGACTCACCAAACAGTTGGAAGACGCGGGATTCAAGACGGTGGTGATCATCGACCCCGGAATAAAAGTGGATCCAGAATATTCCATTTATACGGATGGATTGAAAAACGATGTGTTCTGCAGAAGACAAGATGGTGCTTTGATGGAAGGCGATGTATGGCCCGGCAAATGCGTGTTTCCCGACTTCACCAACCCAAGAGTACGCGACTGGTGGAGCGATCTTTTCGGAGTGCTCATCGAAAATGGTGTGGCAGGTGTTTGGAATGATATGAACGAGCCCGCCGTTTTTGAAATAGGAACATTCCCTGAAGATGTGCGCCACGATTACGATGGAGAATCCGTAAGTCATCGTAAAGCGCACAACGTATATGGACACCTCATGGCGAAAGCGACGTATCAAGGTTTGAAAAAACACATGATGCCAAAGCGTCCTTTCGTTATCACGAGAAGTGCTTATGCTGGTATTCAAAAATGGAGCAGCGTATGGACAGGAGATAATACTGCGACGTGGGAGCATTTGTGGATTGCATCACAACAATGTCAACGCTTGAGCATATCGGGAGTATCCTTCGCCGGAAGCGATGTAGGTGGATTCATCGGAGAGCCTGATGGAGAGCTATACACCCGTTGGGTGCAAATGGCGGCGTTTCATCCATTCATGCGCACACACAGTGCAAGCAATGAAACTGGATTTGATCAAGAGCCTTGGAGCTTTGGTCCTTTCTATGAAGCAATATGCAAACGCTTCATTCAAATGCGTTATCGACTGCTTCCTTATCTCTACACTACTTTCTGGCAAAACTATCGTTACGGCACCCCTATGCTTCGCCCGCTCGTATTTGTAGACCAAGAGAATCCTGATACCTACGGACGCAACGAAGAATTTATGATCGGTGATCATTTATTGATTGCCCCTGTTTCCTCACCCGGTGAAAAAACAAAACGCGTTTATCTTCCTTCTGGAGGTTGGTATTATCACTGGAACGATAGCTATCACAAAGGTGGACAAGAGGTGACTGTTGCAGCACCCATCCAACATATTCCATTCTTTATTCGCGAAGGTGCAATCATTCCTACGTGGCCACAAATGCAATTTGTAGGTGAAAAGAAAATAAAGGAAATCACATTGCATGTGTTCTATAAAGACGGTAAAGAAGAAAGCTTCCTTTATCTCGATGATGGTGAGAACATGGGATATAAAAACAGCCATTATCGCATCATTCGTTTTGAAGTAAAAGGAAGTAAAAACGATTTCCAAATCAGACAAAATACACTTGGTCACTACATCGACTCTGCGGAGAAATTCAAAGTCATTGTGACTGGTATTCCATTCGAGTCTAAAGAATTTGTAGTCGACGGAAAGTCGCACCAGATAGGTGAAAGAAACCGCGCGATTGGAAAATTGAAATTTACTATTGATAAAAAATTCCACGAAATCATCATACGATAATGAAAAAGAAATCTAGTGTGGTTATAGCTAAACCATTCGATAAAATAGGACAAAGTCGTGTCATCATTGAGAATGTTTCACCTCAGGTAGAAGGTGGACTCTATCCCGCGAAACGTGTGGTAGATGAGTGGGTGGGAATCGAAGCCGATGTATTTACAGATGGTCACGATGAAGTGAGCGCTGTGCTCGTATATCGCGCGGCTGGTGCCAGAAAATGGTCTGAGGCTTCCATGAAGCACATCGGCAACGATCGCTTCCAAGCTTTCTTTCAATTGGAAAAACAGGGCTATTATGAATTCACCATTCGTGGATTCATTAATCACGTAAGTACTTGGCAACATGCATTCAGAAAAAGAATGCAAGACAATGATCAGCGTGAATTACTTGTTCAATTGCAAATTGGATTGGATTACATCCAACGTATTGCTACGAAATATGCAAAAGCAAAAACACTTGCGAAGAAATGGATCACTGCATTGCAAGGTGAAGATGCAGTGCAACAGGCAGCTAGCGCTGAGTTGGAGCAATTCATTCAACAATATCCACTAGAAGAATTTGCTACCTCTTTTGAAAAAACACTTCAAGTAGTAGCACATCGCAAACGCGCAGGCTTCAGCGCATGGTATTCATTCTTTCCAAGAAGCGCGGCACAACCCGACTCTGACCATGGTACCTTCAAAGATTGCGAATTGCTATTGCCGCGTGTAAAAGAAATGGGCTTTGATATTGTGTACTTCCCTCCTATTCACCCGATCGGTGAAGCATTTAGAAAAGGAAAAAACAATAGTCTCAACGCAGGACCAGACGAACCCGGTTGTCCTTATGCAACTGGTTCTAAAGACGGCGGACACAAGGATATCTTATCAGAACTCGGAACGCTCGCTGATTTCAAACGCTTCATTAAAAAAGCGGGAGAACTTGATCTAGAAGTTGCGATGGACTTTGCTATTCAATGCAGTCCTGACCATCCTTATGTAAAGAAACATCCGCAATGGTTTAAGTGGCGCCCAGATGGTACTGTTCAATACGCAGAGAATCCTCCGAAAAAATATCAAGATGTATTACCTCTCGATTTTGAAAACGAAGATTGGGAAAACATGTGGATGGAACTCATGAGCATTCTTGAATATTGGATTGGAATTGGCATCAAAATTTTCAGAGTGGATAATCCACACACCAAGAGTTTTGTTTTCTGGCAATGGTGTTTGAGCGAGATTGAAAAAGAACATCCAGATGTCATTTTCTTGAGTGAAGCATTTACTCGTCCTCGCATCATGGAAAACCTTGCTAAGAAAGGGTTTCATCAAAGCTATACCTACTACACTTGGAGAAATAGCAAGTCTGAATTGATTCAGTACATGAATGATCTGACACAATCTCCGATGCGAGAGTACTTCCGTCCGAACTTCTGGCCGAATACCCACGACATTAATCCATACATCACCCAAAGCGGACATGAACCACAATTCATTCTACGTTACTTCCTAGCTGCAACACTTTCTTCGAACTACGGAATTTTCGGTCCGAGCTATGAGCTCTTGGAACATGCCGCCATTCCTGGTAAAGAAGAATATTTAGACAGTGAAAAATATGAAGTGCGTCATTGGGATTGGAATCATCGCAACAAGTTGATGCATGTGATTGCGATGGTGAACAAGCAACGCAATGCGAACACAGCGTTTCATTTTACCAATAACTATCAAAATTGCTTCATTGAAAATGATCAGTTGATGGCTTGGCTAAAAGTCTACGGTGATAATAAAATCCTGTGCGTAGCTAATCTTGATGCCTACAACAAGCAAAGTGCTTTAGTGCATGTACCGCTTGATGCTATTGGAAAATATGAAGGTCAGGCTTATGTGGTTCACGATCTCATCACCGATGAAAAATACACATGGTACGGAAGCAAAAACTATGTGGAGCTTGATCCGTACCGCTTGCCCTTCCATTTATTTAGAATAGAAGATATCTGATGAAAAAATAATCCCTGCCCTATGATTCCTGCTATCTCTACCTCCCTTGATTGGTTGGCTTTTGAAAGTGATAAAGAAGCCCAACAACAACTATTAGCCATCCTTCCACCCATTATGCAAAGTGCTCGATGGTTTGGTGGCAAAGCTTATAAAATCAAAGATTTGAAAACAGATCATTGTCTGCCTTTCGAATCAAATGGTTGCAGGTATTATTTCTTTGTAGTTGAAACCAACTACGAAGATCATCCCACTGAGTTTTATATGATTCCGCTAGGATTGAGCAATTCAGAGGCGGGGCAACCACTGGCACACATCACCTTTGGTGATAGTACTGCTTATCTTCACGATGCATGTTACCTCGATGATTTTCACAAAGCACTTTTTGTACATATTACAAAAAGTCAAGACATCCCAACATCATTAGGACATTTGGCTTTTGAGAAAGGCAAACTCGTTGAAGAAAATGAGTCTTTTATTCAATCAAGAAATCCGAAAGTCGATCAAAGCAATAGCAGTATTTTCTTCAATGATAAATACTTCATGAAGATTTACCGCAAGCTATTTCTGGATACCAACCCTGAAGTAGATATGCTTCGATTCCTTACTGAAACGGGGGAATACAAGAATATTCCGAGTTATGCAGGAAGTTTAGTTTGGTCGAGAAAGAAAACCCCTCCCGTGACATTTGCGCTCATGATGAGCAAAGTGGACGCGCAGAAAGATAATTGGGTGAGCACAGGAGATGAACTCAACGACTTCTTGACCGCCTTTATTCATGGCGATTTTTCTATTCATGAATTTGTATTTGAAAACGTAGAATTATTAGCCAAACGCACCGCAGAAATGCACTTGGCCCTTTTTACCGAAACAAAAAACAAAGCATTCGCAAGAGAAAAATTTACTCCAGAATACAGAGAATGGCTTTACAAGCATTTGAAAGAATTGCTAGACGGTCGTTTGAAAATGATCGAGCAACATCGCGACAAGCTTGATGAAGAAGCCTTGCGCATGGCGGATAAGCTCAAGCGCAAGCAAAAACTAGTGATGCAATTTTTTGAGCAGGTAAAAACAAAGCCTCTCAAGTCCTTGCGTACGCGCATCCATGGAGACTATCACTTGGGACAAATTCTTTTTCACAATAGAGATTATATCATCATCGATTTTGAAGGTGAACCAGAAAGCAGCATTGCAGATCGCAAGATCAAGCACTCACCGATGAAAGATGTGGCAGGTATCGTCAGATCCTTTCACTATGCCGTGAGCGCAAAGCTTTTCTTCAGCAATGAAACGAAGAATGCGGATGAAAAGAGATTGCAAAAAGCAACGGATCGCTGGTACTATTTGATCAGCGACACGTTCTGGGAAACTTATTACAAGACCATTGGAAAAGACAATAAATTATACGCTAGTAAAGCAGAAATTAATTTTCTCTTTTTACTCCATCTTCTTGAGAAAGCCATTTATGAAATTGGATATGAACTCAACGGAAGACCTGACTGGCTTAAGATTCCGTTGAAAGGAATCGAACAAGTGATCAACGAACTTGAAAAATACGAGGGCTAAAAAAGCATTACTATGGCAAAAAAAACAGAAGCTCCTAAAGTCATAGCACATTCACTTTTTAGTGATTTTGACATCGAATTATTTAAAGCTGGAAAACACTACAGACTTTACAATCATTTTGGTGCGCATGTGATTTCTGTAAAAAGAAAAAAAGGTACTTACTTCTCCGTGTGGGCACCGAATGCTCATTCGGTTTCTGTGATTGGTAATTTCAATTTTTGGAATAAAGAAGAACATCATCTTTTCCCACGTTGGGATAGCAGCGGAATCTGGGAAGGTTTTATCCCTGGCATCACAGAGGGTGAGCTATATAAATATTGCATCAAAGCCCCTGATGGGCGCTATTTGGAGAAAGCCGATCCATTTGCACATTATGCAGAGCTGCGTCCGAAGACGAGCAGTATTTCGTGGTCGTTGGACTATAAATGGAAGGATGCAAAATGGATGAAGAATCGTCATCAAGCGAATAGTTTGAATGCACCTTTTAGTGTTTATGAAGTGCATTTATCTTCATGGAGAAGATCTCCAGACAATCCAGAAGCCTATTTATCCTATGATGATATTGCGAGAGATCTCGTGCCGTATGTGCAAGACCTTGGATTCACGCACGTAGAATTTATGCCCGTGATGGAGCATCCTTTTGATGGATCATGGGGATATCAATTGACGGGCTACTTCGCTCCTACCGCACGATTCGGAGATCCGCAAGGATTTATGCGTCTAGTGGATGCCTTGCACCAAGCGGGCATCGGAGTGATTCTCGATTGGGTTCCGGCACATTTCCCTGGAGATGCGCATGGATTATATGAATTTGATGGAACACATCTATACGAGCATGCCGATCCTCGTAAAGGGTTTCACCCAGACTGGAAGAGCTACATTTTCAATTTAGGTCGTACAGAAGTGCGCAGCATCATGATCAGCAATGCCATCTTTTGGTTGGATCAATACCATATTGATGGATTGCGAGTGGATGCGGTGGCGAGCATGCTTTATTTAGACTATTCACGCAAAGAAGGAGAATGGGTGCCCAATGAATTTGGCGGCCGTGAGCATTTGGAGAATGTATCCTTCTTGAAAGAAATGAATGAAGCCGTGTATGGAAATTTCCCCGATGTGCAAACCATTGCAGAAGAAAGCACATCATGGCCGGGAGTATCGCGACCAACCTTTGCGGGTGGTTTAGGCTTTGGAATGAAATGGATGATGGGATGGATGAATGATAGCTTACGTTATTTCGAGCGCGATCCGTATTATCGTCAATTCCATCAGAATGAATTGACCTTCTCCTTGGTGTATGCCTTCACAGAAAACTTCATGTTGCCATTATCGCATGATGAAGTAGTGCATGGGAAAAAATCAATGATTTATAAAATGCCGGGGGATGATTGGCAGCGATTTGCTAATCTGCGATTGCTTTACACGTGGATGTTTACACACCCCGGAACAAAGCTTCTTTTCCAGGGATGTGAGTTTGCGCAGACCTCCGAGTGGAATCACGAGAAGAGTTTGGATTGGCATCTATTGGATTTTGCGCCGCACCAAGGCATACAGCATATCATTCGCAAGTTGAATGAATTGTATAAAACCTATCCTGCATTGTATGCGAAAAATTTTGAAGGCACAGGATTCGAGTGGATAGACAATTCAGATCATGCGAATAGTGTGATTATTTATTGCCGCAAGGGAAATCAGGCTAGTGAGCGCATGGTGATTGCCATGAATCTCACGCCCGTACCACGAGAGAACTATCGTATTGGCTTGCCGCATAATGGAGAGTGGAAAGAAGTGCTCAACTCAGATGATGCAGCATTTGGAGGAACAGGACAATTTACAGCTCAAGTAAATGCCGAATCTCTTCCCTGGCAAAGTCAACAGTATTCAGCTTTGGTCTCTCTCCCACCGCTCGGAGCGATAGTTATTGTATAAAATACAAAAAGTATCGATGATTGTTGGAACAACAATAAAACTGCTCAATTCCTGAACTTCTTAACTTTTTCACCGCTTCACTATTTAACTGGCGGACGCGACCGCATGTGATTATGACTTGATATGTAGCACTTCAGTGTAGACAGTGTAATCAGTGTAACATTGTAGCAGTGTAACAGTGAAAGTGAAACGGTGAAATAATGAAGCAGTGAAAAAAATAAACAGTGAAATTCAATTAGCACTGCAAAGGAGACATCGACCAACAGCCCCAGAGGGGCGAAATATCAATAACTCACGGAATCTGCCCTCCCTCTCCCTTCACGGAGCCCCGAAGGGGCGACGAATTCTGCGCAGCAGAAATAGAATGAAAAATAAAATCATTTCAAATGAAAGAATGATTCGAGCCTTTCCCAAAAATCAAACTTTTCTCAACGCAAAGTCGCAACGGAACGCGAAGGTGCGCAAAGAGGTTTTTCTAAAAATAAAAAACAAAAAAACTCTCTCAGTCCCACACTCCAACAATTCCACACTAAAACAAAACTCCTCAATTCCTCAACTCTTAAACTCTCTTTGCGAACCTTTGCGAATCTTTGCGTCATTGCGTTAAAATCATTGACGTTTGTCTATAGAAGCAAACTTTTCTCAACGCAAAGTCGCAACGGAACGCGAAGGAACACAAAGAGGTATGCCTCGTCGATACAGATTAAAACTCTCAAATTAAACTGCTACACTGTTACAATGCTACAATGCTTCACTGTTACACTGGCAGACGTGACCGCATATGAACATGACTTGATATGTAGCCCCGTAGGGGCGACGTATTCTGCGAAGCAGGAAATGAATGAAAAATTATTCGAAGAATAAAATTGTCCCGATCATAAACGTCATTCTCGGTTATTTGAAAGATCAAACTTCTCAAGACCTTTGATTACTAGTAAAAGCTATGGTCTATTGAGACTATCCCAATTGTAGTAACCATCCATTCTAACCATGTGGCTATAAATATCGTATATGTCAGCCACTCGATGATTCGCATTATAAAAAAATTGAATTTCCAAAATTTTAATTCTGACTGGATCAGTTAAGATTTGTAAGGTATCTAGATTTCTAATGATCTTTGAATCTCCGTCCAATTTGTAATATTCCCGTTCAAACTCACGCTCAATTAATTTGAAGCAACTACCAGTAGAATCAATCCCACTAGCGCAGAACTGATCCAGCGTTTTCATATCAATTTGTTGCTCAATTTTCTCAAAAAACTCTTTGATATTTAACTCCTCATCTCTATGATGCCGTTGCAGAAAGACCAACATTGAAAGTACGATTAGAATAAATAATATAAATCTCATATTCTTACCATATTTCACATTCAGTAATCGACTTGTTTCCTGCCTCTCCAATTGAATCAACGTGCAAATGATATTTATAATCCCACCAGATACCAACCTGGGTGAAATATACTATCATGACCGTGAAATGCATAAGAACTTGAGGTAAGATTTTACAAATTTGTGTGGAACCATTCAATTAGAAGAAACTCCAATAGTCATTCAGCAGAGTGATTAAGATACTACCACTTTGTATAGCCATCATCTCTTCCTATGAAGCTCGGCCCAAGTATGTCATACGTGATTCGTATAGTCTCAACGTCCAGAGTATCATTCCTTTGTATACTAAAGATTCGAAAATAGATATCTCGATTATCCTTATCGATTCGAATTTCATTTGAAATCGTATTCCTGCCCTCAAACAGCAATAAGGAATCACCTTTCATAACGCCTCCATAAGCGACTTGCTTCGAACTATTGAAACTTGAAATAATTATAGCTTTGCTATTGAATGTTAAGTCGGAGCTGTAAACATCATAAAAACTTGTATTTAATATTTTTTCTATTTCACTTCTAAGACAATCATTTAACACACTGTCTTTTCTCAGACTTTTAGCACTTTTTCCCATGCTTGACCCATATTCCATTACTTCTGTTGAAATATCATTATTTGGAATTACATGAACATAACTTATAGAACAAGCATCTTTCTTTTCGATTGAGCCACAACTTGTTAAAAACAGGAGAATTGTGCTAAATGAAATCTTCAATTTCTGGGCTATATTCTGATTGAAAATATGTTTCACTTGAAAAATTACTAGAAATATTAATATCCTACAACTTAATTAAACAACAAACATAAATTAAAGAACAAGCTGCTTACTACTCGCTGTTCTCCCAATGTAAATCCAAGTATTTTCATTTACATACTTATAAATCCCATAAATACTTATGATGCTCTTATCACTTTTCAAATTAATAAGTTTCGTTTCAAACAAAAAAAATCTATCATACAACCTTACTGGTTCGTGAAACACTAATAAACAAGCCGAATAATCTCGCTTATTATGCAGATAGAAATTTCCTGAAATCGAGTCCATTGAGGCTGTTATTGGACTTGGGTTACTCAAATAATCATAGTAAATAAGTGAATCCTGTTTTAGTTCTGACCTTGACATTTGTGCTAACATACGTTCAATAGATTTCCATACATGGTATCTATTATCTTCAGTGTAATACCATGATGAATCAATAGGCTCATCAGAATAATCTTTAATTATTTCATATGCTTTAAATAAATCAATATAATCATCTTTATAGACTGTCAGAGCTTTATGATGATAGAAAACGCTATCCATATTCGAATTAAGAAAGGACAACAAATAGCTAGCCTCTGAATTAAAAGGATTTGAAATTTGTTTAACCCTATTACTATTGGAATTTCCCCCACATGTAATCAGCAACATAGTCATGCTCATACATGCAAATACGGTCTTCAAAAGTTGTCTTAAACTTTTCATTTATTCTAATTGATTTATAGAAAAATCGAATCACCTCTATGAACAAATATCAGCAAACCAAATTTATGATTCAGTATAATTTTGATGGACACCCCATCGTATAACTCAACTCTCTCCGCGAACCTTTGCGAACCTTTGCGTCATTGCGTTAAAATTATTGACGGTATTCTACAAGATCAAACTTTTCTCAACGCAAAGGCGCGGAGGTACGCGGAGATACGCAAAGAGGATTATTTATAACGCCCAAGACATTTACATGAACCCGTGCTTGTATTATGCAATGTTTGTATTTTTCACCCATTAAGTCAATTTGTTTGACCTGCTTATTCAGAAACATCTGTTTTTTTTTGAAGACTTTTAAAGTCATTCTCACAAAACATTTGAAAAAAGAAGGTTATTTTACTTGAATTAAATCATTGCTGCTTCGCAAATATTTGAATCTAAGTCCAATAAATTCTCCTTCTTAATAAGTCTCCAGTACTCACCATTCAATAGAAAAAAATCACAAGGAAAACCGTCCTTTATTCTAACAATGCTTGCATTCCGTGCATTAAATTCATTTATCCATTCGCTAGGTTTCGTGTTCCTAAAAGTAGTTTTCAAATCCTCATTTGAATAAATAGGAAATTGATTCGATGTCAGATTAACATCTACAGTCAATTTTACTTGAGAATAGGCACCGTTATTCAAATGATAAACAAAATTGTAAGAAATATCAATTAAATCACTCTTATCAACCCAATTTAATGAACAAGTGTTTTCACAAACTAAAAAGGAGTGTCCATTGGGAGATTTAGAATATTCACAATTTTCCAATTCAACATTTACGGTGTCCTTATCATGGACAAAATAGTAGTTCTTGAACAACCGAAGTTCTGAATAATCATTTAACCTATTAAAACTGAAATCTTCACAAAGTGGACTTGCCAACTTGTCAGAAATCTCAAAAGGGAATATCATTAAGGCACCAAGAATCACTCCTACTAAGCCGAGTGCTGAAAGTAAAATATTAGTCTTTACCATAAAATTTCTCCTTCCCATAAAATCTTCAATTCACTTTCTCTTAATTTCCACGATTATATTTTTCGATTTAAGGAATTCTTCGAACGCTGAAAAAAAACTTTCATCCCGGATAGTAAACTCAGGCGGCAGTTTATTTTCGAGTTCGTAATCACCTAGCTTGAATAGCAAAACTACTTTAGCTACAACTCCCTTTTTTGTTGTTTTATAGATAATCACAGCCTTTTCAAATTCTTCGTAATCCCATTCGGTAGTCATCAAACCTATTTTAGCCGGAATAATATACTTTCTGGTGACAGACTCACCTGTGAAAACAAATGATTTCAAGGTAGTCACGGATAGCGCACCCACAAGTGTGATTGCCGAACCGAAATAGCGAAACGAATGCAAAGATTTGAGAAAAACCGGAATAATAATAAATAAAATAAATAGAATATACAGGTGCAAAATCCTAGGCTTAGATTGAAAAAATATTTCTCCTTGATTACTCATCATTGGCTAATAAATTGACTTCATTAAACTATCGAACTCATTCTTTCTCTTTCCAGTTAGGGGCACCGGTATACTATCTTCTATAGCTCGATAAACATCGATGTCCATTACATCAGAGAAACTTAAATCTTTCAAAGAATACTTGACCCAAACAAACTTATTTAAATACTCATTTTGATTTGTAAAGCCGGAAAGGTGAAGAATCGCTACTCTGTATGCATTTCCATCAGAATAGTAGCAGTTGAACCATTTTGCCCCTCGCGACCTATCAAAATCTCTAATCTTTGCAATGGTGTACCTGACCTGATTTTCATCCGAATAAGCCAATTCCTCTTCGCGATTTTGTACTCCAAAAAAAACTATGAAAGCAAGCAGTATTGGCCCCGAATAAATCCATCGGTCATTGACGATTTTATACTTAAGGAATCTCGCTAACTCGGTCATTGTTGGAAAACTAACATTCTTAGATCAGCCTCAAGTCAAAGATAGTGAATTCCTTTTTCAGTGTTCCTCCGTCGTACACACAGATAGGATTATCCCTTATAAAAATCTCACGTCGGATTGTTGGAATTCCTTTTCGTCATCCACTGATCAAATTTTCTCTACACTTCGACAAGTAAAGGGAACTATCCAATAAAATTAAAACTCTCACAGTCCCACAGTATCACAGTTCCACACTAAAATAAAACTCCTAAACTCCTAAACACTCTCCGCGAATCTTTGCGAATCTTTGCGTCATTGCGTTAAAAATTTCAACGGTTACTCACGAGATGAAACTTTTTTTATCGCAAAGGCGCCAAGGAACGCGAAGACACGCAAAGAGGTATGTCTCGTCGATAAAGATTAAAACTCTCACAGTTCCGCAGTTCCACACTAAAATTAAACTCCTCAACTCCTTAACTCCACAACTTCTCAACTCCTCAACTCTCAAACTCCTCAAACTCCTCAACTCTCAAATTAAAATACTACGGCTGTTGGAATAGAATATTGTAAGTCACCACAGCTTCTTTCGTTTCGGAAGTAGTGCTATTTTCTAATTGCAACGTAACACTTCCCGACGCTCGAACTTGAGCGGGGACGGTACTAGTAACTACTGAAGATGAAGTCACCCAATCACCCGACATATTTGGCTGCGCGGCATTGTATGAACTCCAATTACCATCGGGAAGCGTAACGAAAATAGATCCATCCGTTGGGCTTACTCCTGCAGTAAAATCATCATTGAAAAAATTGATGAATTCTTGTGTTGGATTAGCAAGCCATACTGATGTGTCAAATGATTTTATTGGGAGCGTTACACTTGCATAGGTGACATTACCCGTGGCAGCATACATCGATGTACCAACAGTTAATACAGTAGCACTACCGATGGTGAAAGCTTGACTTGAGAATTGATAGTTCGCACCGGTGCCAAAGTTCCAAGTATAGGTTTGACCATCCATTTGGATCGACATTGTATTACCCGTCGTTCCGCCGCCGCCGCCATTGTTTCCACTAGAGGGAGTTGTTTCTTCTTCGTCTTTTTTGCAACCTAAAAGTGATAAGGCACAAAGAGCAAATAGCAATAGTTGTTTCATGTGTTTTGGATTTAATAAAATTATTCATTTCCATTTGGCAGGAAAGAGCAATAAATATAATAGAAATTATCTTTCACTATCCTTTGCGCCATTGCGTTAAAATCATTGACGGTTGTCTATACAAGCAAACTTTTTTCAACGCAAAGTCGCAACGGAACGCTAAGGTGCGCAAAGAGGTATGTTTTAAAACTATAGTTTATTTACTACCCGCTTAATTCCATCTTTAATCAAGTACTCATTGAAGTTGATCAATAATCCTAGTTTCCGATCGCTTAATTTTAAATAAGTCAAAAACTGAGCGTAGTATATAGGAATGAGAACTTCAACAGCCTTAAGCTCGACAATGACTTTATTTTCCACCAATAGGTCCACCCGATAGCCGCTGTTCAGTTTTTCACCCTTATAAATTAGAGGCAAAGCTTTTTCGCATTCTACGAGTATTCCCTTTTGTTCTAATTCATACCGCAAACAGTCTTTATAAGTGCTTTCGAGTAAACCTGGGCCTAAGATTCGATGTACGTTAAAACTGCATTCGACAATTACAGCGGCAATTTCATTTTCAGTCATAAGAAATAATTTATGGCTACAATTCTCTTCAAAAAAAGCTGCATAGAAAAAAAATGCTTACCGTCTGAATAACATACTGAACTCATATACCAAACCTCTTTGCGAATCTTTGCGAACCTTTGCGTCATTGCGTTAAAAATTTCCACGGTTACTCACAATATCTAACACTTCTCAACGCAAAGACACAACGGAACGCGAAGGAACGCAAAGAGGTATGTTTCGTCGATAACGATCAAAACTCTCACAGTCTCACAGTTCCGCAGTGTAACAGTGGAAGTGCAACTATATTAATAGTTTGTATGTCGTATCTTGTAGCCCTCATACTCCAAGCCGATGAATCGACTTTTTACGCCTTTCGCTTTCCTATTATTATGTGCCTTGGTAATTTTTCCTGGGCTATTACCTCATTCATTTGCGCAGAGTCAAGAAGATATTGAGCGACTGATCACTCAACTTCGTCAAGAAAAAGACCCGTCGAAAAAGGCAATATTTTATAATGAAGTTGCCAGGGGAAGCGCATCTATTGACCTTGCTATGGGTGAGCGCTATGCGCTAGAAGGTATCGCTTTCGCGAAAAAAGAAAATCTCAAAAAAGAACTCGGAACGCTATATAATGCCGCAGCTGTCGTTCGTATTTTCCAAGGAAATAATACTCCTGCCCTCGCCTACATGGACAGCGCTATCACGATCTTCACGGAAATTGATGATAAAAGCGGACTTGCCAATTCTCTCGGAAATAAAGGCAGTATTTACTACATGATTGGTAATTATAGCCAAGCATTAGAACTTCAACTCCGTTGTTTGAAAACGAATGAGGCCTTGAATAACAGAAGCCAAATTGCCACTGCACTCGCTAATGTTCTTGGAATCTATTACGTTCAAAAGGACTTCAAACGTGCTCTGGAAGTTGGATATCGCGCGCTTTCCATTTACAAAGAGCAAAATGAATCGGACGGTCTGGCGCTGATCTCTTACAATATCGCTTCTGTCCATCTCGAATTAAATGCACTTGATTCTGCATTCTTCTATGGAAATAAAACGATTGAATATTTCGAAAAAATAAACAACTCAGAAGGTATCGCTGATGGGAATAGAATACTCTCTGATGTATTTCGTAAACAACAAAAATTTGATTTAGCTCTGGAGAAAATAAATGCTGCTATTCCTGTGTATATTGAAATTGGTGGCTTACACAAACAAGCTGAAGCTCTTTCGAGCTTAGGCATGATATATCTCGATCAAAAAAGATATAAAGATTGTATTCCAGTCGCGGAGGAATATTTGCGCATTGCGCGAGAAATCCAAACACCACAATTTGAAAGAGATGCTTTGAAATTGTTGCTTGAAAGTCACCAAGGTCTTGGACAGTACAAAGAAGCTATGATGTACGCCAATCGATACATTCCGCTTCGCGATTCTATTTTAAATGAAGAAAATCTTAGAGCGCAAGAAGAACTCAAGACCATTTTTGAAACAGAGAAAAAAGAACAAGAAAATGAGGCTTTAAAACTCGAGGGGCAACTACTCGAAGCGGATCTTCAGCAACAGAAGTATTATATTCTTATCCTAGTTATCGCCATCGGATTAATCATCGCAATTGGATTTATATTATTTCGTCAGAATAAAATTGTTGCACAAACGAGAACTGTTCAACTTGAACAGCGCTTGCTGCGCACGCAGATGAATCCACATTTTATCTTTAATTCACTCACCGCGATTCAGAGTTTTGTTTATAAAAGTGACCCACGACAAGCAGGAAAATTTCTATCGTCTTTCGCTACGCTCGTGCGCGCTATTTTGGATAATTCACGTGAAGAATATATTTCTCTGACCAAGGAATTAAAATGGCTTGAAAACTATTTAGAACTTCAGAAACTTCGTTTTGAAAATCGTTTTGAATATGCGATTCACATTGATGAAAACGTCATCCCTGAAAACATCGAAATACCACCAATGCTCACCCAGCCGTTTATAGAAAATGCGCTCGAGCACGGTTTTAGAAATATCACTTATCTTGGAAAATTAGATATTTATTTCGAAGTAAAAGAAGAAACATTGGTGATTAATATTCGAGATAATGGCATTGGGCTTTCTACTGAAACCCAGCACACTCCGTCCAATCACGTCAGTCACGCAATTCCCATTACTAAAGAAAGATTGTTATTATTGAATAAAAATAAAAAGGAAAAGATTATATTTAGCATGGAAAGCAATGATGGACAGGGAGTCTCTGTTCGTTTTACTGTTCCACTTCAATCGTAAAAAGCATGAAGGTATTAGTTGTAGATGATGAAGAAAGAGCAAGAGAAAGCATCGTTCAGATGCTGTCCTTGTATTGTCCTGAGGTGAATGAAATCCTTCAAGCAGAAGGCGTGCAAAGCGCATTAGAAGTGCTCTCCAAGCACACGCCTGCAGTTATCCTATTAGACATTCGATTAAAAGATGGAAGTGGTTTTGATTTGGTAAAACAAATCGGTGAACGACAATTGCCCGTCATTTTCATTTCTGCGCATGAAGAATATGCGATCAAAGCTTTTCAAGTTTCGGCATTGCATTATTTATTAAAGCCAATTGATCCGGATGAGTTAATTGCTGCATTGAAAAAAGTGCAAGAGAAAAACGAACGGGAGAAATTAGAACAGCAGTTGGCTATCTTAGTTGAGAACACACAACTCATCAATCGTTCTTCAAGTAAAATTGTATTGAAAACGCTTGATAGTATTCACGTTGTGCCGGTTGCTGAGATCATCTATTGTGAAGCAGATAAGAATTACACCACATTCTATTTAGACGGCAAGGCGAAGATTGTGGTTTCAAAAAGTATCGGTGAATATGAGGAGCTATTGCCTTCGCATATGTTCTTACGCATTCACCAATCAATATTATTGAACCTAAGTTTTATCGATCGCTACGATCGCAGCGACGGAGGAATGGTCATCACCAAACAAGGACATCAATTAGCAGTTTCCACAAGAAAAAAAGATCAGTTGATGGCGTATTTAAATACTTTGTGAGGCTGATGGCTATTGGCTAGCGGCCTATGGCCACTAATACAATGCTACATTGCTTCACTGTTTCACTGGCGGTGCTTGCCTGATGTGATGGTGGCTGGTGTTGAGGATGTCCAGTTTAAATAGTGAAACAATTCTTTTCCCAACCTATTATTGGGGTCTGAACTAATTGCTGAAAGAGTAACCAATTTTGAAAGCTCCCCCAAAACGTTTTGGGGCTTTGCGTTCGGGCGGGAAATCGAAGCGCAAATGCTGATAATACTACTAATGTTTAATTGAAAAACCGCTGTTGAGTTTTGCACTTCAGCCCACCTGACGCAAAACCCTTGTTAGCTGCTGCCCTGATCTTCCGCATTAGGTTCAATATTTTCAGGTTCAGCAACAGCGATATTCTGGGGTTCAGCAACAACGAAATTGACTGGTTCCGCAACTTCATCCTCAACTTTTTCGATGCTGTGCTTTAATATTTCCAAAAGCACAAGCGAAATCCAATATGCTGTCGGCTTATTTACTAATTTAAAAAAGTAGTCCGCATCAATTATATCATCACTTTGAAGATTTGGCTGGCCGGAACTAAATAGATGAAAGAACCTATTTCTGAGGTTAATTATGAACGAAGAATACTCAGAGAACTTAACTGAAATTTTCCTTGGTTCTTCTGTGTCAGCAGAATAAATATTATTGTCGGGACACGCTTTTCTAAATGAATTGAAAAATACTCTTTGAAGTCTTTCTCTTTCTTCAACCTCTTCTCTGTCGACAACGATGTCAATTGAAATTGAAGATTCAGGTTCAGTCAAAGGATCTCCTTTAAAAATGACCTTTACAAAACTTTTGAAAAACCCTAATTCTCCTTTGTCCCTGTTGCCACTGAGAAAATCTTTAAGATAATTATAAGTGCCAATAAAATCATCTGTCTTAGATGCATAGATTAACGGGAAGGCATAGGATATGGTCTCCAGAATTCTGTATAAATAGGCGAAGGCTGTAGTATGAGATTGTTTGTTCTCATAATAGTAGAAGTTATTAAACTCATTATTTAAATTCAGAAAAAAATTGTGATTTTGATGTAAGAATTTTTTGTCCTTGAAAATTTTACCCATATCCTCTTCCGCAAGTTCTTGTGACAAATATAGCCGCAACCTTTCTACCGGATTAACACCTTCGTTTACGTTTCCCAAATCAAAATAGTCAGTTGTTTGGTCAAATTCATGCTGACTAAACGTGTGTTTTATTCTGATTGAACCAACAAGCCCCCGAAGTAAGATTACTTTTGGTGTAGGATTGACTGTAATACTAAGATTTGAAGTGTGTTCGTTGAACGAGCCTTCAGCAAGGAGCTCTATATACTCAAAAGGTTTGGTCATTCTGTTACAGTTTGCTCAAAGAACTTTTCTGAAAGCGCCTCATTGTCTAAATCAAATAGTTGTTCTGCATTTTCGATATAATATCGACTCAGTTCTCTTCTATATTTCCCCAAGTTGATTTTAGATACGTTTAATATCTTAAATGCAACTTCAAATTTCTCAAAACACGATTGGAGTTTCTCAGGCGACTGTTGAAATACATACTTAAACGATTTCCGTATCCCGACACAAAACCCAATAAAATTATTTGCCACTTGAAGCCATTCATGGTTGGTCGCGTTTTCTGCAATCTCGTCCGAAAAGTTGATTATGTCGCTGAATTGCAATTCATAACTGTCAATATCAGTATCCAAAATTCTACCAACAAGAATTTGGTCCATCTTTTCATCTATAATTTTGGCATTTTCATTGTGAACATTCGCTGTAAGAAAAGCGATGTAGCCTCTTGAAATATCCCCTAAGCTGAAAGCACCTTTTATTGGCTTCTCCGATTTTTCCTTTTCTGTTTGAACTTTATGCTTTAAAGATTTAAAGTCAAAAAGTTCTTGAGTCAAGATTTCAATCTGATGGCGCGGTGTCATACCCTTTTGTCCATTGTTAAGAGTAATCATCCTATACAATAGCTTATCCTTATTGTCCGCTACAATTACATTGAAAAATATTTCCTTCTTTCCATCAAAGTCTTTTTTGTCGGAAGACCTAAATAGCGTGCTTAGTCGTTGGATACCGTCTAGAATGAACCCTTTGTCAATGTTCTGATTTACATATTGCGTGAATTCATTAGAATCTTTAAAGGCAACGTTGGGTTCAACAAAGGCGAGCGTAATTGGCGGCATTAGACATCCTTTTAAAATATCCCTCTCTAATCTATCATAGAACTTTGTGTCAAGAAATTTTCTTTGAGCTTCAAATCGATTGATTAGTGGATAAATTTTATCAAGGGAAAATCCGTAGGTGGATTGCCCAAGCCCGACATAGCTACTAATTACATTGTCCTTGGCTAAGTTGAAAATTTGAATACTCATATTGTTTATCTTGTCCTGGTGTAAAGTTATGCTTTATTTGTTTTATTTACCTGTCTGTTGGTTTTCGCTTTGTCCTCACGGGGTTGCAGCTAACTGCTTCATTGCCGCAGCTGAGGTGCGGTTATCTGCCTTAAAAGTACACCTTTTAACTAAATATCCAACTGATCTAAAAGGCTTTGAATCACACCAATATGCTTGGTACTGACATGCGTACAAATTTCAGTAGTCTTAGTACTTGCATGACCTAGCAGCTGCTGAATATATCTTATGTCTGTTCTTGCCTCCAACAGATGCGTAGCGAAGGAATGCCTCAACAAATGGAGTGTCGGACGCTCGAGTAAGTTGGTCTTCTCTACCTGTAATCAACATCCGTTTACTATCAATATCCTTTACCCTCAATTGCAATACCTCTCCTACCCCTAGACCACTAGCATAGGTCAAACTCAACATGGTACGATGCTTTAAACTTTCTGAATTTCGCAAAATGGATCCATCTACTATTTCTGCTATGATCTAGGCTTTTCACAAGCTAATGATGTCAATATTCGAATATTAAAAAAGGAGGTGAGGAAGTGAGTTAGAGAGTTAAGGAGTTATTAAACTGCTTCAATGCTTGATTGCTTCATTGGTTCAATGCTTCACTGAATTTCAAAAACAAAAGTTAAGCAGTCTAACGGTGAAGCAGTGAAACGGTGAAACAGCTAAAAAACTGCTTCAAAATCAATTCTGCTTTGCTTTTAAGTACCTTGCAAGAGCATTCATCTTTACATCTGATTTTTTAAATCATAACGACCCAGAACATCCATTATCCAAGACAATTCACCTTTTAGGATTTCAATAATCTCCAGTTTTCAATTGTTACTCCAATATTAAATTATCGCCTTTTGCAGCTGACATGCAACCAACTAGAATAGTCTTCTGTCACAACTTATAAGAAGATTATTCAAATGAAACCAAATGAACCACAGAAATCAGTGATTCAAAAGTTGCGAGCAGCTTTGATCTTCTGTCTCTTCCTATTTGCCAATATTACTTTCTTCGGACAATCTGTTTTAACCACAACTGGAACTGACTTCTGGTTAGGGTACATGAATAATTATCTTGGAGGCAATGGAAATACATTGGCTGTATTTATAAGCTCGAATCAACCGTCTTCTGGCGTCGTAGAAATTCCTCTCTTAGGATGGTCGCAAACTTTCTCTACCTCGCCCGGTATTTCTACCACGATTGAACTACCCGCCACTGCTAATAACAATGTGAGCGCTTTAGTGGCAAATAGAGGTGTACATGTCACTTCTGATTCACCGATCAGTGTGTATGCTTTAAATCAAAGAGACAATAGCACTGATGCAACTCGAATACTGCCTAAATCATTTTTAGATATCAATTATTTTGTTCATGGTTATGGTGGCCATGAAAACGCAATTGATACGCTTCGCTCTGAGCTATTGATTGTAGCCACGGAAGATGGCACAGAACTACAAATCAATCCTGCCTGTGATATGCTCGGAGGACCGCAACAAGGTGTTCCATTTATAATTCAAATGAATCAAGGAGAAACCTATCTCTTGAAAGCAGAAAGTTTACAAGATATCTCTGGAACAACAATCTTAGGAACTGCTGCCAGTGGCGATTGTAGGCCGTTTGCAGTATTTGGCGGATCTGAATGTTCATTTGTTCCGCAGTTATGTTCACCCTGTGATCACTTATTTGATCAGATGGTGCCGAGCTCCGTCTGGGGAACGGAATACTTCCTTGGCACATTTGATACTTGGGTTTCTGAATACACTTATCGTGTGACGGCGATTGAAAACGGCACTCAAGTATTTGTCGATGGTGTGGCTGCATTCAATTTGGATGCAGGTGAATTTCAAGAAGTGAATGGAATCGAAGACCCCATTTATATTTCTTCCAATGCACCTATCGGTGTAATACAGTATATGCAAGGAGGCGGCTGCACAGTATCAGGTGACCCCGCAATGATGACTGTAAATTCGATTCAACAAACGCTCAATCAAGTGACGTTCTCAACGATTGAATCGCAAGTTGTTTCTGAACATCATGTTCAAATTATCATTCCCACCAATGCGAGTGGATCTGTGTTTTTTAATGGAGTACTCATTCCGCAAGGTTCGTTTACAACGTTTGCTGGAAATACAGCTTTCTCATTTGCAGATATAGAAATTCCAGAAGGTAGTCATCAATTGGAATGTCAACAAGGCTTCATTGCGAATGTCTATGGCATTGGAACTGCAGAAAGCTATCTTTATTCAACTGGGGCTAACAGTGCTGTTGTGGAAGAAGTGCCTACCACCTTCTGTTCTTTGAGCCAAGTTGTGTTACAAACAACAGAAAACTACACCGACATTTGGTGGTCTACATTAGAAGACCCGGAGACAGAAATTTTCAGCGGACAGCCTTTTGTAATTAATCCTCCCATCGCAAATCAAATTTATATTTTGCATGGCAACAACTTCCTTTCAGGATGTCCCGAAGAAGAGCTGTATTCGGTTGAATCTCCGAATCCGTTATCGGTGAATATTATTGAGAATGTTGTCGACCTATGCCTTTTCGAGGAATTTACATTTCAATCAACAGTTACTCCTGCAGGTTCTTCATACACCTACCAATGGTTAGAAACGGAAGCTTTCATAGTCAATGATGAGCCCAATGGTACTATTGCGCCATGGGAATCTGGAACATACTATTTGGAAGTTTCAAGCTTATCAGGCTGTGCAATTGGCATCGACAGCGTTGAGGTCAATGTTCTCAATAACTCCATCACATCCATCAATGCGCTGGCACAACCCCTCGCTATTTGCGAAGGCGCTGTCGTTAATTTAGAAGCACAAACAGGCGAAAATGCAGGCATCGATTTTTTCAATACACCTGCGCTGAATAACAATCTTTGGGATGCGATGAGTGGAGGAACTATTGGTGAACTATGTACTTCCATAGCGGGATCTTCTCTATTCTTCAATGGAAACGGTATTCGAGTATTAGAGTCAATCGACTTCAATATGTCTAATGGTGGTTCAGTACAATTTCAAATTCAAATCAGCGATGGTTCGCAGACTTGTGATGGAGCTGAGCCTGGAGAAGATGTCTTCTTACAATATTCCACTAACGGTGGCACCAACTGGATCAATTTGATCAGTCTCTTTGAAAATGCTTATCCTACATTTACTTCAGTGGAAGTAATATTGCCTCCTGCTGCAGAAACACCATCCACGCGATTCCGTTGGATTCAGCCGCAGTCTTCTGGCATCAATCAAGATATCTGGTGGTTGGATAATATTGTATTCAGCACATTTAATACAAACACAAGTGGATTCACTTGGAGCTCAACTGCGAATGTTGTAAATCCATCTGCAGCCGCTACCACCAGTCAACCAAGTGAAGACACTTACTTTTATCTCGAAGCTTCTATTAATGGCTGCTCCTATCAAGACTCGGTTCTAGTAGAAGTGCAGCCCAGCTTTGATTTAATTATTTCAAATGACACAAGCGTTTGTGGCCCTTTCCCTGTGCCTCTCTCGGTTGTTCCATCCGTTCCAGGTTTCTATACCTATCAATGGAATAATCCAACACTATTAAGTGCCTCTGAAGGTGCGAATGTAACAGCAGTCGCTGTGCAAGACACCGAGTTTACAGTCACTGTTACAAGTCCTCAAGGTTGCTCAAACACCGCAAGCACCAGTATTGATCTGATCAGCTTAAGCCCTCCTGTGATCACTCCTCAAACTACCACTATTTGTTCTGTCCCTCACACTCTGCAGGTCGTTGTAGATGGAGACCCCAATAACTATACTTTTCAATGGACATCTAATCCTATCCTCGATAATCTCACTTCTCAAACAGTGAATGCATCTCCTGCTGGAGGCACATTTAATACTGTTGAAGTTCTTGTGACAAATACAATAACCGGTTGTTCGTACACAGATACGCAGAACTTAAGTGCATTATTCGCAGAATTCGATTTACCAGAGGATACGGTCATTTGTGATTCGGAAGGATTTGTAGTTGGATATGAAGTCACCAACTCGCAATTCAATGCAGTATTCTGGAATGCACCTGTTGGCGTTCTTAGCAGCACTACTACAGCTTTTCCTACGATCACTGTTCCAAATTTTAATGGTGATTTAATTGTCACATACTTAGTACCTGGAAGCAATGGCTGCTCTGTTTCTGATACGATTACTATTACTACTGGAGCCTTAGAATACAATGCTCCTGATATTATTTCTAATTGTTTTAATGAAACAGCTCAGACATCAATCACAGGTGATTTTAGCACGATCAATTGGACACCGTCTCCCAATTTAGATATTACGATTCCCGATCAACCCATCTTTAGCAATTCTTCTAATGAAGTATTTTATTTTGATCTCGATAATAATGGTGAGTGTCTAGTTTCCGATTCTATTCAAGTAGTACTTAATATCCCATCTACTTTTGAAATCCTTGCGCAAGGCCCATTCTGTGAGGGCAATCCGATTGAGCTCGACAATCCACTAGAAAATTTGATTTACAACTGGAGTAATGGATCTAATACAGAAGATATAATTGTATTCACAGCTGGCTCCTACTCTGTTGAAGTAACAGACTCTGCTGGATGCAGTATTACAGATGAAATAGTCATTGCAACACTGCCAGTAACTCCATTTGAAATTATAGGTGAACTTACAGCCTGCGACGGAGAAACTATTACACTTTCAGCGGATATTATTAGTGACAATTATTTGTGGAGCAACAACACTACACAACAATCAGCATCATTTACTTTGAGCGGAACTCCAATAGTCTGGGCTCAAGTCACAGATTTAAACAACTGTAATTATAGAGATTCCGTAGAATTAGTTTTTGCTCCACCTATTCCTCTTGAAATTATTAATGATGGCGCTATTTGCGGCAATACTCCTTTGGTGATATCGGCAGTGGTCGGCGATGTGGATATAGCATGGTCAACGGGTGATATAGGAACACAAATTACCGTGAATACCCCAGGAAACTATTCCATCGAAATAACCGATGCTGACGGATGCACTCGCACCGAGTCATTCAATGTTGCGCAAGTCATTTTTCCTGAGCTATCACTAGATACTTTTTACTGTTCTGGAAATACAGTAATTCTTGATCCTAATGTATCCAATAATTTTTCGATTGCTTGGTCGACAGGATCTAATCAACCGGTTATTGAATTAGCAACACCTGGAAACTACTCGCTTTCATTGACCGAATTAAATTGCAATGAACAATATTTCTTTGAACTTCAAGAAGCACCATTACCTACACTTCAAATTGTGACAGAAGGAGAGTTCTGTAGTTTAGAATATGCTGCAAGCGGATATGAATTGGCTGCAATTTCAGATGGTAACGTGCAATGGTTAAACTCAAATCAATCGGGGCCTTCACTGCTTGTTAGAGAGCCCGGCGAATACACGGTGCAATGCATTAGCAACCAAGGATGTTTGAATGAACAGAGTATTGATATTGTTGAAAATTGTCCGGAGCCAACGCTTTATGCTCCAAATTCTTTTACTCCAAATTTCGACGGCATCAATGACTTTTGGAAAGTAGAGTTTGAAGGCGAAATAAATTCCTTCTCAGTAGTAATTTTTGATCGCAATGGACAAGAAGTATTTAGCACAGAAGATGAAAATAGTGTATGGTATGGAAATGTGCGAGGCGGAACGCACTACGCAATGGATGGTGTATACCAATATCTGGTAACATATACTATTCTTCAAAATCAGCAGCTCATCGCCACGAAAGAAATCCGCGGCCATATTGTTTTGATGCGATGAACTACCTTGTTTAATGATGAATTGAATTTCAAAAACAGTAGTTAAGCAGTGAAACGGTGAAGCAATGAAACAGTGAAAAATCTGCTTCTTTCGATTATAAGGGCTTTGAGCTTAGTGATAAAATGCACGGATCTCCAATGGTACGTTGAATGAGGCTATCATTCACTACTGATTTATCATAGATTGCTTGAATACCCTTTTGTCTCGATATAAAATACCCAAAGTTCAACGATGCATAATTTGACACTTTGAAGTGATAAAGTGTATCATTTTGAAATGGATAAATTCCTTCCAATTTTAATTGTCCATAATTTTTTCCGTTATTTCTTATAATGTATGTAGCAGAATCCCCAAGATTCATGGTGAAATCTGCCATCAAAAGAACAAACGCATCCTGCTCACCACCCTGATCCATTGTCGCTCCAGTTATGGCAACCTTATATTTTCCAAAACGAATTATTCCGTCACAAAAGTGATTAGCTTGATCATCTACATCAGCAGCTGAATCGTCAAGAATATTGAAAAAATTTCTGTATTCGAATTTAAATGCGCTCGTGTCTCGCTGACTATAATTTGTCAATCTAAAGACTTTGCTCCCGTCTATTCTATACAAATTAGACCATCCGTCAAATTTTTGTGATTCTTGATGGTTAAATTCACATGAGAATAGTAAAACCACGATGATATATATGCAGTTAAAAAATTTGTTCATGCAGTATTTGAATTTCATCACAATGTGACTCGAACCATAGGCCAAATGCGCTTCCTGAGCGATAATGATCTCCTTCTTTGATTATTCTGTGTATTCCCATAATACCATATTTCGGAGAAATTGCGTAGATAAAGGAGTCCAACTCCTGGTCCAAAACAAAGTAGTAATGAACATAAACAGGAAAAGACAAAAAGCCTCTAACATTGCCTTCATTCAGGTAAAAAATCTCTCGCTTCTCATCTTCAAACAATTTAAATCCACGCGCAGATTCTTTGAACCTCGCAATTAAAACTTCCACACTATTTGTGGAATTAGATGATATCAGAGAGATTGTGCTGTCTGAGTTAAAAGAAAGCGTGCCTGAAGAAAAAAAGAAGTGAGATGAGTCTGCGATTTCAGCACAGGCGTCAAAAGTATTATACTTAAAATTACATTCAATACCTTGATCAGAAGGTGTGAGTTCTCCATATTCAAACACCGCCACTCCATCATAACGAAATAGCGTATATGGCGACACCGCCTGAACAGCTGAATCCTCGCTCCTACTGCATCCTAAAAAAGCTATTGTAAATAAAGCTAGAATTCGATGGTTCATTTACTTTCAGATTACCCAACGAATATAATGAATTTTAAAAGCCTCCATGCTTCACTGAATTTCAAAAACAGTAGTAGAGCAGTGAAACCGTGAAGCAATGAAACAGTGAAACAATTAAGTAAAACTGCTTCATTGATTGACTGCTTCATTGCTTCAATGTTTAACTGAATTTCAAAAACACAAGTTAAGCCTTGAAACCGTGAAGCAGTGAAACAGTGAAACAGCTTAAAAAAAACTGCTTCAATTCTTAACTGCTTCATTGCTTCAATGATTCTCTGAATTTCAAAAACACGAGTTAATCAGTGAAACGGTGAAGTAATGAAACAGTGAAACAGCTAAAAAAAACTGCTTCAATTCTTCACTGCTTCATTATTTCAATGTTCTACTGAATTTCAAAAACAGTAATTAATCAGTGAACCCGTGAAGCAGTGAAACAGTGAAACAGCTTAAAAAAAAACTGCTTCAATGCTTAATTGCTTCATTGCTTCAATGTTTAACTGAATTTCAAAAACAGTAGTTAAGCAGTGAAACGGTGAAGCAGTGAAACAGTGAAACAGCTAAAAAAAACTGCTTCATTGATTGACTGCTTCATTGCTTCAATGTTTAACTGAATTTGTAGCCAATAATTAATCAGTGAACCCGTGAAGCAGTGAAATGGTGAAGTAGTTGACTTCTATACCTGAAAAGGCTATTGGTTGGGGACTTGGATATCCAAATCATCGACATCAAATCCGATAGAACCTATGATTGTTGGGAAATCATTATCTGCGATAAAGTCGAAGTTTGGATCTCTGGCAACTTTTTCCAGTCTTTTCTCTTCCTTATTCGCAAGTTCATTAATATTCTTCGTTGCAGCGCGTTCTTCCGCATTTAAGTTCATGAATCTTGTCATTACATTATTTTCGTTTAAGAAAACAAATATTTTGTCTCCATCGCCTTCCTTAAATCCATTATCACCTGTTGTAAGAACATTGATTGTATCACCTGTTCTTTGAGACACGACAACGACATGAATATAATAATCTTTATCTTCATTGAAATCAGGCCCACGGCTGGTATAAATAAGCTTAATCTCTTCGTTATCTTCTAGCGCATGATTATCCATTTTAAACTCCGAGATATCCCAATATTTATAATTGCTCCCGCAGCTTAGTAGCACTAGCATCAATACTGATAAGAAATAAATCTTTGTTACTTTTTTCATGAATATTCTGCTTTTGAATTGTACCTGATTCAATATTAATTTAGGTTAGTGCGCATGCGGAGCTATTAACTTAACTAGAATTTTCTTTTCTCAAGTCTCACCCCTTCAAATATCCGCCATGATAGGTCCAATGCTAGAGGCTTTAAATAGAGTATATAATGCCTAGAGCCTCTAGAAATAAATAATTTCATAGAGGCTATGCTTAGTCGGGAGGGATCTATCTCAAAAGATTTTGATGATGGCCAAAATACCTCTTCGTCAGGCCCATTATATATTGGCATAATATAATCATATGTAATGCTATCCAATTTCGCTTTCGACCATTTGACTTTTATATCACCAGCTAAGACATTCTCTACTCGCGAGGTAAATTCATTCTTTTGAGCTGCATAAAACTGTGAAAAATAGGTCTCATCTTCCAACAGCTTAACTATATCTTCATTGGAATTTTTAGCTTTGGCATCATCTAATAATATGCGCTGCAATTGAGGTGCATTAATAAATAAAAAATCTACAATACTTTCTCTTTTTCCAACTTGGATTAAGCTAAATACTTCTCTGCCCCAATTATCTGGATTTTGCTGATTTTGTGCAAATGGATTAATATATGAGATTAAAAAAAGTACCGATAGCAGGAAGATCTTCATTTAATTTTAGTTTTTTTTTTCGAATATATGAAGAATTGCTAATCGGAAATATGCTAGTTAATCAGGTAACCCCAGAAGCGGTGAAAATTGAAAAAGTGAAATTGGTAGAAGATCTTTTAGTTGTTCAATTATTTTACGATTATTCCGCTTCAACTTCCTTTTGTCTTCTTAGTCTTCTAGCATGTAAACCAACTCCTACCTTAAATTCAAATATCAAAGAGTTCTTAAAATTAGGTGTATGGTTGATTGGTAAATTATAACCGACTTGGATATATGCTCTTAAACTTAAAAGATTTGGCTCCTTAAAATTCGCCGTCAATCCAAGCCCAGGTCTAAAGCTGTAGGAATTAATAAGCTTGTTTTCTGAGGTCAATAAATCGTTTGATTTCTCTTGCGAATAGTTTCCTTGACCAAATATATAGGGATAAAATCTTGACATCCGACTTATAGGAAAACTAGAATTAATTGGATCCCACATTACTTTAAGACCTCGCTCGCTGTAATTCTCATTGAAGGAGTAATTGGCTGCAAAACCAAAATATTTCCTATGCATTCTGCAATTTTTATGTACTCTATCATATTGAACCTCCAACGACCATAGCGAACGTTGTCCATATCTATACTGCTGCCCTGAAAGTATTGAAATATCTGCAAAGGACCATCCCAATTTTGCCTCGCAGGTCAATGGAAGAATTAAAATAAATATTAGAAGCGCCTTTTTCAGTGGTGATATACTTTTGCTTTATAATGATCCTAAATTAATACATTATTGCTTAAATGTTTCACTGAATTTAAAGCCATAATTAAGCCGTGAAACAGTGAAACAGTTAAGCAGTGAAACAGTGAAGCAGTAAAACCGTGAAACAATTATAATCACACTACATTTGCGGCATGAGCAATGAGTCGCGCGGCGTGATGCTAATGATCGGATCGGTATTTTGTTTTGCGATCGTAAATGTTATCGCCAAAATGCACCCTCATATTCCAGTGCATGAACTGATTCTCTTCCGCTCAATCGTTTCTTTCATCTTCGCCGCTGCTTACGTCAAACACTACGGGATTTCATTCTGGGGGAACAACAAATTCTGGCTTATTATGCGCGGATTGATGGGACTTACTGCGCTATTGCTATTTTTCTCTACGGTAATGAATATGCCTCTCGCAAGTGCCAGTACCATTCAATATTTATCTCCTGTCTTCACGGTACTCATCGCTACCCAACTCAACAACCAAAAGGTGCGAACTATTCAATGGTTGTTCTTCGTGATGGCTTTTATCGGAACAATACTCATCAAGGGCTTTGATACTCGTGTAAGTACTTTTTGGCTCTTGGTCGGTGTTACATCTGCTTTCTTCGCTGGAATCGCATATAACTCTATCATCAAGAGCAAAGGAACGGATCACGCGATGACCATTGTGCTTTACAATCCGATGGTAGCTATTCCTATAACTGGTATTTGGTGTCTATTCGATTGGACCACCCCTACGCCTACCGAATGGATATGGATGTTTGTAATGGGTGTATTCGCTCACTTAGCACAATACTTTATGACGCTCGCTCTGCACAGTGATGTAGCAAGCAAAATCGCCCCGTGGAATTATTTCGGGGCGATCTTCGCAATTATATTCGGATATTTCTTCTTTGACGAGAAGGTGGTGCTTCTCAGTATTTTCGGAATGATACTGGTCATTGTATCGGTGATTCTTAACTCTCGCGTACAAACCAAACCGAACGATTGATCGGTTTTCTATTTGGTCACAATCTTGTGTCCCAAATACGCCATCGGAAGATACAATGCCAACTCTGACCACATCCACCATGGATGTACGCCAAGTCCCCATAGATTAATGAATCCAACACCCGTAAAAATTCCTCCACAAATCAATGCAGGACGAATGGATGTCTTCATAATCAACGACGCCACCATTCCTGAAGCCATAGAACCAACAAGATGGCCTCCCATCACCATAAGGAAAGCGGCAGTGGGTAATGTGGCGATGAAAGCTTTTAAAGCTTCCATATCATTCATATCGATGCCAGAAGGATAGGGATAAATGCTGCCCATTACACCTTCGGCCAAGGTGATGACAACTACGCCAGCCGTAACGCCGGCAATTACGGAGAGAAGTGATTTAAGCATTGACTTTATTTTTAGATAAACGAATGCGGTGTCTAATGGCCATGGTCGTGCCTATCACCATCACTAAACATCCCAACCACAACACATTAATTTGTGGAAATATTTCCGCAGACAAGATAAGCATATCTTTTACTCCACTTGAATGCTGCTGCATCGTCAACTCTACTCCTTCCTTTGTTTCTTTCAATGAAAGCAACATTTTGAACTTCTGAGATTCCACTGGAAATACCAATGGTGTTCCATCTTCCATTTGTACACTTGCCAAGATGATACGCTCAGTGCTTTGACCATCGGTCATCACACCAAATGCTCGCTTTAATTTCACATTATCTGGCAGATTTTCTGGCAAATCTGTAATCGCTACCATGCTATCCAACTGAATAGTCACTGTTTCTGAAAGTCGCACGGGCTGGCCGATTGGAACAATACCTGCCTTCGGCTCAAGATATCCCGCTGAGTCACCTTTCATTTCTGTATCGGTGTACTTGATGTAGGTGTACAAATCTGAAGTCAAGCTGTGCTTGATGCTTGGCTCACGACTGGTTTGATCTTTTGCAAACAGTAATGTTGGCTCGAGCGTAAATAATTTTTCTCCTGGAACGCCTGCTACCCACTCTGGTGCTTCTTCTTCTCCATACTCCGCAGGTGTTACTTCCTTCCAAAGGGAATCCTGACTCCAATCGCGCAAGAAACTTTCTGATGCGGTATGGTCTTTCAACGAACGGAATGTGCTGCCTTGCACTTCTACATACTGACCTGCCTTATACTCCTTCGGAAGTTTTTTCAAATAATCAATCGTACAATAAAGTCTATTGCCGCTCTTGTACTTGTCCTTGAAGTGTACAAAGTACTCGCCCATCACCAACGTATCTCCTTTGTAAATGAGCATATCCTCACTATTATCAAAGTCTTCGCTGAGTTCGGTGACATTACCTCTTTTATTTTCAGAAATAAAGAATGACTGAGAGGTGCTAATCACTGCACCGATAATCAATAAGGCAAATCCAATGTGCGCTACACTGGCTCCAATCAAATCCATCTTGCCTTTCAAAATGCGAATCGCATAATCCGCATTTGAAATCAAAGCAAAGAAGGTTGCGAAAATCAGCGCATACAATGGACCCGCGTTTGATTCAAATTGAATGAAGAATCCAAGAATGACGGTGAGTACAAATGATGCAATCAAACTCAAAGATATTTTTTTCAAGAAAAACTTTAGGTCTGTGCTTTTATATTTTAAGAATTGTCCAATAGCAATAATCAAGAATAGAATAAATGCCAGTGGTATTTGAATTCTGTGATAAGTATCGAATCGTTCTTTTTCTGCCGGAGCTGCAAAATTGTGTTCTGACAAGCGTTTCGCCCATCCCCAATCGGTGCTTGCGTGCAGTGATTTGAATGTATCTTCAAATGGTGCGAGCAATATATTTCCAACATTCACGCTGGTCTGAACTGTCACGTGAATCGCTGCGAGGGTCAATACTAATGAACCAATAAACATCCAGAACTCACGACTCCACAATGCTTCTTCTTGCTCTGCAGCCACACGGTATTCTTTTCTGTAGCTGATATAAACTGCAACCAATGACAACACCATGAACACGAGGGTCAATGTTGGAATCCATGTTCCTGCCCCAGGCAACGCACCTTCCACAGGAGGGGTGTCTGGTAAGGTCATAAGATTAGCTATACCCAATAAAAATAGAATACCACATGATGCGAGATAAATGGTTCTCCATTTTTTATCGCTATTCATCAACCATGTACTAAGCGCTGTGAAGAACAACAAGTACACAAGTAATTGAGCGAGAATCCCGCTGTCCACAAATGAGTGAACACTGCTATCTCCAAGCACTCCGCTTCGAGTGAGGAAGGTCGAATACAATACAAGAATGAAACTGCTGATGGTGAGAATGAGCGCTGAGAAAACAGATGTTTGCTTGCGCTGATTAATGACTAATAAGTGAGCAGCGCCAACTAATGTAAGCCACGGAACGAGTGATGCATTTTCAACGGGATCCCATGCCCAGAATCCGCCAAAGCCAAGCGCCTCGTATGCCCATGCACCGCCCATCAAAATACCAGTGCCTAAAATCATAACACCAAAGAATGCCCATGGAATAGCTGGTTTAATCCATCCTGATTTATCTCCTCTCCATAAACCTGCAATGGCAAAGGCGAATGGAATGAGAGTAGATGCGAAACCGAGGAATAGTGTCGGAGGGTGAATCGTCATCCAATAGTTTTGAAGCAATGGATTTAATCCGCGACCATTTTGGAAAGTCGGCAATGACAAATAATCTTCGTTCATAGTCCACGGCAATCCAACGTTCATTCCCGCTTCGCGGTTTAGCATGAAAGGATTGCTACCAAACTGGAATTCTCCGAAGAATACACCGAGCAACATCGATGCGAGGAAAACTTCTACCAACGCCACGATAGCCATTACCCAAGGTTCCCAATCCTTTGACCATTTGATCAAGAAAAATCCAAGGATCACATGCCAGAAGGTCCATAACAAGAAGCTACCTTCTTGACCTTCCCACATACACGAGAACACGTATTGCATTGGCATTTCATTGTTCAAGTGCTCCCATACATACTTGTATTCATACAAGTGATTGGTAAGCATGAAAAGCAATGTACCCACTACTCCAATCACGGAGATACCATGTACATAAAAAGCCCAACGAGCGGGCTTTTTCCAAATATCTTCAATGCCTGCAGAGCGCGTTGAAAGGTAGTAGGCTACCGTTGCAAAAATTGCAGACACAAAGCTGAGAACCACAAAGAAATTTCCGAGCATTCCAGGAATGGGATGCTCATTGAGGTACTGAATTTCATTCATATCGGAGAAGTACTATTCTTGCTCTTACTGCTGCGCAGTTTCGAGAGAGTGTTTTTGATCGTTGTATTTGCTAGGACATTTCATTTGAATGTCGTTTGCATGAAACTCGCCGCTTTCGTTATAGTTTCCGAGCAAGGTTACTTTTTCAGAAAACTGCAGTCCATCTGGCTGTCCTTTTTCGTAGTGAAGAAAAACTTTTTCTGAATGACCTGTGCTGTCCACCACATGAAACTTGGTGAGGTTGGCATCAGCCAAAGGATCGTATTCGATCGGAAGTGTTTTGTCCACTATACCGGTGATTCGAACATTCTTGCCAGATTCATTTCTCGCTCCTTCGAAAGTGGTGTTTGGAACTGTTCCAACGTACACACTAATCAAGATGGCTGAAACTACAGCGATGAGAACAAGCAAAACGATATTTGACTTTTTCATCTTATTTCTTTTTTTCTAAATTCTTTACCTTCTTGTCGAGGATAATTACATAAGCGACAAGTCCTGCAAGCACGATCGATGCAACCGCAATCACCACTTTGATTTTACCGCTTGCATAAAAATACTCTTCCAACGAAGATTCCGCGAAAGCTGGAATAGTCATGAGTGTCATCACACTCAACATCGCCCACCTCTTAATCATTGTTTTCATTCTCTTGTTCTAATCTTTTTATTCTGAAATTCAAATTGTAAAGCCAAATTCCTAGAAGGATAAATCCTGCGCAAGCAGGGTAAAACACCATTCTCAACGAACTATCTAGGTCATACGAAGAGAAGGCTGGATTGCCGCTTTTACCAGGATGTAAACCTTCTGCAAAGCGCGGCATCACCATCAATAACACGACTAACAAAATAAAGGCGAAGATGTTGAATATCGCTGCGAGACGAGCCTTCTTTTCTTCATCGTTAACACTATTTCGCAAGATGAAATAAGCGACATACATCAAGAAGACCACCATCGCTCCATTCAATTGTGGATCATTGGTCCACCAATCGCCCCAAGTGAAGCGCGCCCATATTGATCCGGTAATCAATCCTAGGATACAAAACACTAATCCAGTACCCGCACTAGTAGCAGCTTTTGTATCGAATAATTTTATTTTAGAAAAATCCATTGCCACGTCTGCTTTTGCTTCGCGGCCAGCTTGGTTAAGGATTTTGATACTCTGAATAAATGAAATCAGCATAAGAGCAAACATCGTAAACCACATCGGCACGTGCCACATGAGGTTTCGAATGCTTTCGAAAATGATGACTTGAAATGGATAGCCAAAATTCTGATGCCCATCATTTAAAACCTTAGGACTGCATGAGGTGGCCGAAGCAAAACCTTCAACAAAAGCAAAGGATCTAGAATCGATAGGTTTTTGTATGTAAACTGTGCCGTCTGTATTGGTGTTCGAATAGAAGCTAATCTCTTTAGATGGGAGCGTATCAGGAAGTATCGCTGTTACCTTCACATGATTATTATCGATGATTTGATCTACCGTTGCACAGAAGTAAGTGCTTCCGCTTGCTACGAAGACTTGTAGCGAAGCTTTATCATCCACGAAGTGGGTATTGTAACCAGTAAAAGTAAAGGTATTGGGTCCGGGTTGGACTTTCTCAATGTCCACCGTCAGTCCTCCTGGGGCCAAAGGATGCCACAAAGATGATATCACGGTATACACCAAAAGTGCTATACAGACGATCTTAAGCCATGTCTTCATTGATACGTATTTTCCTTGTTACCGAAGCATCGGTATTATTCGCGCCAAAGGTAGGGGAACAAAAGCAAGGAAAGAAGCAATGCCGCCCCATTTAAGATGAAAAGGACGAGAAGATTTAAACCATTTTCCAACCAAGTGAGGCCAATCATAGCACCTGTTGTAAATCTCACAATGGTGATGAGTAGTGGTATGATTACGGGAAAGCCTAGAATAGCAACCAATCCAACGCCTGCGCCTGATTTGTAGCTGAGTCCAGACACGAATGTTAGGGTGATGCCCAAGCCCGAACTACCTAAGATTAATCCTGAAAAAAGTTGATAAAAATCAGTCTTCCCTAGCATTTCATCTCCAAAAAAAAGCAGAAAGAAAAACAGGCTCACGACATTGAGGACTGCCACCAGTAGGGCATTGTAGAGCGACTTTGCCAACATGATTTGCCTTGGAGAAGTGAGCGAGTACAAATAGAGCTGCGTGCCTCCGCCCTCTTGTTGGAACGTTTTCTGCATGGCGTTGAATGCAGTGAAGAGTCCGGTGATCCACATTAAACCTCCCCAAACCTGCTCACTCTCGATACGCTCTAATGATAAATAACAGACAAACACAGTGGCCAGCACATACATGGCAATCCCCGCCAAAGCATGCTTTTGGCGAAACTCCAAGAGGAGCTCTTTTTTCCACAATGCGCGAAAGGCTGACATGCCGCGAAGGTAATGTGGATTTTACTTTGTTAAGTTTGTATTCTATGAAAGCATTTTCTATTTTTCTCATATCCCTCTTTGTGATTTGTCTCACACCTGTTGTCAGCATTTCTCAGAGCAACGAGATATTCATCGAGCCAGTAACGGTCATCAACAACAATGACCTGTCTTTCCAAGTCCTAAGCAACCCTGACCCCATGATGGGGCACGCGAATATGTCCTATGAAGTTTTATTTAATGGAAAAAAATATGATGTGCGATCAAGCTTTATGAGCGTACCTGCCAATATCGATACGCTTAAAAAAGAAATCAATAACCAAGTTTTGACCAACCCTAACATCACTCTTTTCGATGAATTCGATTACAAGGGATATTACGGTGTTTCGTTTAAAAGTCAAGTGACAGCCGAAGATGGTAGCGGCAACGATTACTTTATCGAATTTGCATCAACTACCATTGGATCTTTCTTCATCACAGTAGAGGCCGTGCGTGAATCAAAAGATCAGTTGAATCTTGATAAAATCAAAGAAATCATTGATCACATTTCATTCATTTCTTTAGATGAGATGGACCGTCGACTTGGACTTCCTCTTCGTGAAAAGGACTTCTTAAACGATCTCGAACAAATCCAATTAGGCAAGAGTCAAAAAAGCATCGAGCAAGTCCAATACCGCTATGATAGCGGCTTTAGTTATAGTATTTTTTACAATAACTACGCGAAATTGGAGCGTGGAGAATTCGGTTTGAATGAAGTTGCTAATTTCATTTTTGAAAAAAATCCAATGGATGATTTGGGGAAATTTCGAAAGATGTTTACCCAACCCATCGACTATTACACCTTTGAAGCATTGTTTCCAAATGCAAGAGAAAAATTCATTCAAGAATTTGCGACCGCTCTTCTATCGAGCAATCAATCATTAATAGATGTGGTATTGCTCAATCCAGCAAGTACCTATTTCGAAGTGACGTATGTTGATGCACAGGATCCGGAGGTAATGAAAACAATGGTGGGGCTTCTGACAAAGCAAGAGCGAACTTGGGTGCTTCAGCCCCTCCAACTGCCGAAGTCTCTCGCTGAAAATAGCATGCTTCAAGGAACCTATGAACTCCATTCAGATCAAGAAGGCTTTTTACACATCTACTCTCCTGCTGAATCTAAATATTATTTCAAATTATCTTCAGATAAATCAAGCACTTGGAAAGAATATAATGTACTACCATACCTCAGTAAATCTGCCTTTCTAGTGTTATACCTCAATGCACAAGTGAATGAAAATTTGATGCTGGACAATGCCGACATTTATTGCTTGCCTGAATCCGAACAAAGCAGTGGATTGGTAAATCAGATTTATAAAAAACTGGATCAGGATGAATTGGTGAACGCAATAGATTTACCTGACCCCGTATCTCAGTCACTTCGCAATATTCATAGCTATAACTACTATTTCACTCCTTTTACATACACCTATGATTACTTGTTTGAACAGCAAGCTAAAGTCATCGGTGGACCCAATACGCTCGCTTTTTCGAGTCCACTGTTGTTCACGGATTTGGATAATGATGGATTTATTGAAGTAACCCACTACATCGTTTCTAATGGGAAATTAATTCATGCACAAAGTCATGAAGTGGCGGGAAATTCTTTGGTTCCTCTAGCTGAGAATATTCTGATAAAAGAACTTGAAAAGGACATTGATTGTTTTAATCTGAAAATCTATTCTCAATTCAAATTCAAATGATGCGTCTAGTAGTCTTGACCGGCGCGGGTATGAGCGCGGAGAGCGGAATTGCCACCTTCAGAGGTAGCGATGGCTTATGGGAAAATCATCGAATAGTTGATGTGGCCTCACCTGAAGGTTGGGCGAAAAACCCACTGTTGGTTCTTGATTTTTATAATCAAAGAAGAAAGCGAATATTAGAAGTTACTCCCAACCGGGGACACGAAATCTTGGCTGAATTAGAAGCCTATTTTGATGTGCAAATCATTACGCAAAATATCGACAACTTGCACGAGCGTGCAGGCAGTAAAAATGTGATGCATCTTCACGGTGAAATCACCAAAGCCCGCAGCACAAGCGACGCTTCTATTGTTCTTGACATTGATGGCCACGAATTAAATTGGGGAGATAAATGTCCTCAAGGATCACAGTTAAGACCTCACATTGTATGGTTTGGAGAAGAGGTACCGATGATTCAACCCGCTGCGGAATTGTGCTCAACGGCAGATGTATTCCTTATCGTTGGTACATCGCTGCAGGTATATCCAGCGGCTGGACTCATACATTCAACACCACTCGGAATCCCACAATATATAGTCGACCCGAATACTCCTGCAGGAATTTCAGGCCAATTGCAAGTGATTGCTAAAGGAGCTAGCGATGGCTTAGAAGAGGTAAAAGAGAAATTATTGAGATTGCTGTGATGTGCCGAAGACGGCTACAGGACGGGGCTTTACAGGGATTGAACCGTCTTCGATGCGCTGAACGATGTTTTCTACCATGGCATCATCGCCATAAGGGTCGTAATCATCTTTAAGATTGTGTCCGAAGAGTCGTGCGACTCCCTGCCACATGAAAGCCGACATTTTCCCTTTCAATTCTTGAACGAGCGCATAGGAAGTCGAGCCTGTTTCGCGATCAATTAATTTGATCAGAAGTACGCCTTCACTGACGGTCATTGCGCGAAGATCTTTTTCGAATTGCTTCTTCATTTCATCCTCGGCCTGATTAAGCAATTGCTTTTGAGCTTTCGGATCATTGACCTTCAGACAAAGTGCTTCGTAATGTTTCATGACTTCACCAGCCGCCTTAGCATACGGATAGACTTTAGCCACTTTTATCTGAAGTGCATCAACAGATTTTTTCTTTTTGCGATTGGTGCATTGACTATCGATTACCACCGGAGCCAGCGTGGCAACGGCAAATGTATCGGTTTCCGTAATTTTCCAAATAGCAGTGAAATAACTGTTGTAAATCGTATCGCACGATGGAACAACTTGAGCAGAACTAGTAAGAGGCAAATAGAATAGCAGGGATAGAATAATCCCGATGGCTGAATTCGATATGGTTCTGTTTTTTTTCATTCCTTCAACACACACCGAAATTTACAACTATCTCGCCATTAATCCAAACGCGCTCTTCTCCAGTTAGAATTCTTTGGCTGTTGTTGTGAAATTGTCGCTGTCGCTTTTTGTTTTCCAAAAAGAGCTGCTGCCATCAATGCTGCAACAACTTCCTCTTTGGGCATCTCCTCTTTTAATACTTCTGGGGTAAAATATTGTTTCACAAAATGTGTATCGAATTTCCCGGAAGTAAATGCATCTTGTTGGATGGCCCAACGACAAAACTTCAATGTTGTTTGAACGCCTGTGATTTTATAATCATCAATCGCTCTCACCATGCGTGCGATCGCCTCATCGCGATTCTTTGCATGGGTAATCAATTTAGAGATCATCGGATCGTAGAAAATCGGAATTGACATTCCCTCTTCGAAACCGTCATCTACACGCACACCAGGACCGCTAGGTCGTTGATATGTTTGAAGTGTTCCGATATCCGGCAAGAAATTATTCAAAGGATCTTCCGCATATACACGTATCTCTAATGCGTGTCCGTTGATCTTTAGATCATCTTGAGTGAAACTCAATTTTTCTCCGCGAGCGATTCTTATTTGTTCCTTCACGAGATCCACACCAGTAATCATTTCTGTCACTGGGTGCTCTACTTGAAGACGCGTATTCATTTCCAAGAAATAGTAGTTGAGATTTTCGTCTACTAAAAATTCTACAGTTCCAGCTCCCACATAATTACAGCTTCTAGCCACATCCACTGCACTTGCTCCCATCGCTGCTCTGAGCTCTGGAGTTAGCACTGCAGAAGGTGCTTCCTCCACCACCTTTTGGTGACGGCGCTGAATGCTGCATTCACGTTCGAATAGATGAACGATATTGCCATGTGTATCCGCTAAGACTTGTATTTCGATGTGGCGAGGGCCAGCAACATATCTCTCGATGAAAACCGAACCATCCCCGAATGCATTTTGAGCTTCCGATATCGCACGGCTCATTTGCTCTTCGAGCTCCTCCATGTTTTCAACGATACGCATTCCTTTTCCACCACCTCCAGCACTTGCTTTGATAAGGATGGGGAGCCCCACTTCTTTCGCTACACGCTTTGCTTGTTCTGGATCTGCAATGGCATCTTCGGTTCCGGGAACCATTGGAATGTTGTATTTGCGTGCAGCCGCTTTAGCAGCGAGCTTGCTTCCCATTACTTCAATACTCTCTGGATTAGGACCGATGAAAGTGAGACCTGCCTCTTTTACTTTTCTCGCAAAACCGGCATTCTCCGATAAAAATCCGTATCCGGGGTGGATGCCATCCACTCCTAATTTTTTGCAGACATCGATGATAACTTCACCTTTCAAATAGCTCTGATTGCTTGGTGCAGGACCGATACAAACCGCTTCATCCGCGTATTTCACGAATGGGGCATTTCTATCCGCCTCACTAAATACCGCTACAGTAGCGATTCCCATTTCTTTCGCAGAACGCATCACGCGCAATGCAATTTCACCTCTATTTGCAACAAGAATTTTCTTCATAAGATCGATGTGTCATTCAAAGATTCGCCAAAGATTGGGCGAAATCGTCATTCTTAATAAAAGTTTTGAAAAATGTTGCGCGAATCTTTTCACATTTGCAGCGCAATGCAAGAAAATAGCGAACCCAATCCTGTTCCCAAGTGGAAAGCCATCCTCAAGAAATTCGGGATTATTGGTTTTCTTTTTTTCTTAATCAAAGGATTACTATGGCTGGTAGCCATATTCTGGGCGGGCTCTGGAATTCTTGAAGGTTGTTCTTAGTCCTCTTTTTCCAATAGAATACTTTGTAGCGTGCGCAGCTCGCTCACTTTCTCTTCATCATTTCGAGAGATGTAAGAGTGAATGAGATTATTGAGCATTCTGCTAATCATATCCTGATTGCTGCAAGGACGGTAGAAACGCTCCTCTTGAGGTAAACCTTGATTGATGAGGAACTCATCAATTTCCTCTTTCATCAACATGGTACCTTCGCTGAAAGGATTCACGTAGAAAAGTACATCCGCATCCTCTTCGGTAATGCCCCATTCCTTTATTTCCGGATCGTAATCCAAATAACAAAGAATAAAGTGACTAGGAAGATTAACGCCGTAGATAGGGATGTCCAGACTCTTCGCAAGATGCGCGTAGAGCACACTTAACGAGAGTGGATTGCCTCGCTTGGTTCCAATAAGATCACTTAAAAAACTATTTTGAGGCTGATCATAATGATCACGATCACCTTCAAAACCGTGCACTTTAAAGAGCATGTGGTTGAATACTCTCACCACTTCAACTGCGGTAAGATTATCATTTAGCTCCAACCAAATATCTTGACGAATGCGGGAAATCTTTCTTCTGAGCTCTTCTTCATCAGAACCAGGGTAAGCATATCGATTGATAATAAGCGCACCCTCCAACAAATCCTGATCTTCTGATGCCTTCCATGCCTTTAGGCGCTGGTAGACCGAATCATACTGAATACTTGAAATGAGCTCTTCTAAACGCGATTGAAATAAAGGACCAAAATCATTCAATTCCCAATAGTATTCAAGGTGGGGAATGATTTGTTCACCATACATCTTCAGTTCATTGCGAACTTGAAGATAGATCATCTCATCTGGATCCTCTATTAGAGAGATCAACGCATTCACTTCTGTGGTGTACATAGGATTCACTTTATACAAAGCTTTCATCCAAAAGTACCCCAGCTATTCACGTTAAATGAGGCTCTCGTTTGCTCTTATCCACATCAGTTGTTTCAAAATCGCTCTAATACAGTCCTGATAAGGGTTTCGACACTTGTTGACGGGTTCTTGTGAAATTCTTTTGTAGCCCTATTTGCAAGGATCGCACATACAGTTAAAGCCCTGTGGCCCAATAAAGAAGCTAGTGCATAAATGCCTGCGCATTCCATTTCGAAATTGGTCACTTTATTTCCTTTCCACACGATGTTTTCGTACGATTTCAACAGAGGTTCAACCTTTGATTGAAGTCGGACGCTCCTACCCTGTGGTCCATAGAATCCATTTTGGGTCGCAGTAATCCCTTGACCCATATCAAAGGCGATGCGATTTAATAACTCCTCGGAGCCATCAACGGCATATAGGCTATGATTATCTTTTAGGTAGGGAATTTCAGACTTGAGGTGCTGAATAAGGCCGGCCTCATCATCATTCAATTGCATTTGATAGCTATAGGGTACTCCATCTAATGCGAATGCCTTGATACTCGCGACAAAACTACCCACAGGAATTTCTGGACGTATGCTGCCGCTTGTTCCAATACGTACAATTTCTAGACTTGTTAATTCCTTTTTGGGAAGTCTCGTGGTAAGATCCACGTTGACGGCAGCATCGAGTTCATTGATGACAATATCAATATTATCTACACCGATTCCACTGGATACAATCGTGATGCGCTTGCCTTTGTATGAGCCTGTGTGTACCACAAACTCACGATTGTGACTGCGGCATTCTACTTCATCGAATAATTCCGATATAGTAGGCACGCGTTCAGGATCACCGACAATGATGATCTTAGATGCTACTTGGTGGGGAAGAACTCCGAGATGATAAAGACTACCATCGGCACGGAGAATTAATTCCGTTTCAGGAATCGGTTGGTTGTGATTTAAATCAATGGGCTGCATCCGACAAATATAGGCGGTATGCCTTTCTGTCACTTCTTGGGCGTGGCACTTCTCTTGTTAAGCGGTGCGGGCACATTTGCGCGAAGTGTATCTACCTTATCGACGGTCTTAAAAATATCGAAGATTGAAAAATACCCTTCGGTCAAACCGAAAGAAGACTTTTTCTCTTCTTGTTTTTTAGGATCGTTTTGCTCAACTTTTTTGGTTGGATCTGGAGATGCCGCGGCAGCTACGGTTAATACCATCGATGCAGCTAGAGTAAATAGACCTTTTTTCATCACCTTAGATTTAGTGGGTTAAAGCTAATCAAATGTTATATGAGTACAAGCGATTTAACAAATATTTCCGCTAAGGAAACCAGCGACGGAAGTAAAATTCTGGATGCGCTTTTTGTATCCGTATTCTTCCTCGCGATTTGTTGGTCGCTTTATATCATGGACGAATACCTGGGTTATAATGTTACTGAGTATGGTTTATTTCCTCGTGAATGGTCTGGTTTAATAGGTATTTTCACCATGCATTTTTTGCACGGCAGCCTCAGTCACATTTGGCATAATACACTTGCCTTTCTTGTTTTAAATAGCTTTTTATTTTATTTCTATCGCAGCATTTCCATTAAAACATTCTTCACCATATTTCTGGGATCTGGTGTTTTGTTATGGTTGATCGGCCGCCCCTCCATACACATCGGTGCGAGCATGATTCTATATGGTGAGTTTGCATTTTTATTCTTCAGCGGACTCATTCGTCGCAATCCTATGATGATGCGTGTGGCGCTTGCAGTGGCAATGTATTATGGATCTTTGGTTTGGTATCTCTTCCCGATTGATCCTAAAATTTCCTGGGAGGGCCATTTGGCGGGCTTTGCAGCTGGAGTCGTAGCTGCAATTATTTATCGCAAACAAGGTCCTCAGCGCAAAGTATTTGCCTTTGAATTGGAACCTGATGAAGAGGAAAATATCGAAGAGATACCAGTGATCGTTGAAGATATTTCTACAGAGAATAAACCGACGACCGACCCACCTAAACCGGCACCGTCATCTTCATGGCAGTGGACACAGAGTACGACGTGGGATAAAAATGAAAAAGGGCCGTCTTCTTAGGACAGCCCTTTTCGTAGTAAGGTTAAATACAATTGTACTCTTAAGAGTTAAGCATAACTGGCATTACCAGCATTAAGATATCTTCAGAAATGTCGTCTGGCTCCACTTGAGTAAGGATACCCGCGCGGTTTGGAGCGCTCATTTCGATATTTACATTTTCAGATGTCAAGTTACCCAACATTTCTTGAAGGAAACGTGAGTTGAAACCGATCTCCATGTCATCACCAGCATAGGTGCAAGTCAATCGCTCTTGAGCTTCGTTTGCGAAATCCAAATCTTCTGCAGAGATGTTCAATTCGCTTCCGCCCATACGAAGACGCACTTGGTGAGTAGTCTTGTTAGCGAAGATACTCACACGCTTGATAGAGCTCAGCAGATCCAAGCGATCGATGGTCAATTTGAATGGGTTTTCCTTTGGGATAACCGCTTCGTAGTTTGGATATTTTCCTTCGATCAAACGACAAAGAAGCACTACATTCTCGAAAGAGAATTGAGCGTTATTTTCGTTGTATTCTACTTTCACTTCAGTCTTAGCTGCACCCATAGAGCCTTTCAAAAGGTTCAATGGTTTCTTTGGAACGATGAATGAAGCGGGGCTATCACCACCAACATCTGTGCGGCTGTAGCGAACGAGCTTATGAGCATCAGTAGCAACGAAACGGATGCTGTCTTCGTGAATTTCGAAGAACACACCGCTCATCACTGGACGCATATCATCGTTACCAGTAGCGAAGAGGGTTTTATTGATAGCACGTGCAAGAGCGTCGCTTTGGATTACCAATGACTTGGTACCTTCCATTTGCGGAGCCTTAGGGAACTCTTCTCCATTTTGACCTGTAAGCTTGTACTTACCATAGTCGCTAGAGATTTCGATTCCGTATGTTTTTGGATCAACGCTGAAAGTGAGCGGCTGTTCTGGCAAGCTCTTAAGGATATCCAAAAGAAGTTTTGCTGGAATAGCGATCATTCCTTCTTCTTTTGATTGGATCACCATACGAGTACTCATAGATGTTTCCAAATCAGAAGCAGAAAGCGTCAATTCGTTTTCTTTTATTTCAAAAAGAAAATTATCCAGAATAGGTAATGTATTGCTGGAATTTAATACCCCGCTAAGCATTTGCAATTGCTTAAGAAGGGCTGTGCTTGTTACTACAAACTTCATCGTTCGGGTTTTGAATGCGCGCAAATATAGTGGGTAGTGCGTGGAATCTACTATGAAAAGGCGGGCGTCTTTTCAACACTCGACATATTATAACTGATGGGTGTGCGGATGCGGCTCGATGTGAGTAAGTACGTCATAGACCGCTGGCTTCGCTGCCATAATGGCGTCTTTCACGCGGTGTGCGATATCGTGTCCTTCGGTCACAGTGCGCATTCCGTCCACTTCTACATGGATGTCTACGAAATAATCGAAGCCCATTTTTCTCACAAAGCATTTCTCAATCGCCTCCACTCCTTTCACTGTCATAGCAATGCCAACAACCTCATCCACCAATTCCTTGGGCTGAGCCTCATCCATGAGTTCTTTGAAGGCGGGGCGAAAAACATTGTATGCATTCCAAGCTACGAAAGAACTGGCCAAGAGCGCGGCCCAATCATCGGCACTCGCGTAATCATCGCCTCCCCACAGGGCAATCGCAATTCCGATAAATGCAGCTACCGATGTGATAGCATCCGCTCGATGGTGTTGGGCCTCGCCCTTCACCGCTGTACTATCGATGGCTGTCGCTGTAGACATCACGTAACGAAACACCACTTCTTTGCCAATGATTACCGCCACGATGACCCATAAGGTCCACGACTGCGGCACAGGATGCGGAGTTTGGATATTATGAATGGCTTCCACCGCAATCAATATCGATGCAGCAACCAAAAAAAGACTCACAATAACTGCCGCAACCGGCTCGGCCTTGCCGTGACCATAGGGATGGTCTTCATCAGGAGGACGGGCCGCAGTGCGCAGTCCGATCCATACTACCATCGAACTCAATACATCCGATGCACTTTCAATGGCGTCTGCCACAAGCGCATAGCTATTCCCAAGAAAACCAGCGGTGCCCTTGATAATCGCGAGAACGAAGTTGAAGCCCATTCCATGCTTTACCACTTTGATTCCCTGAGCGGCGGGGTGCGGGGTTGGACTTTGTAGTGATGACATACCGCAAAAGTATTGCTTGTAAACAAAACCTGTCCAAATTTGTCGTCTATTCTTATGGTAAAAATTGCCTACGCTCCTATTTACTGCCATCCTCTTCCTGAAGGACATCGCTTTCCAATGCTCAAGTATGAACTGATTCCTGAGCAGTTGATTTACGAAGGAAGCATAAATGAATCCATGATTCACGCCCCTTCAAAGATGAGCGAGGAAGATATATTGCGCGTACATGATTTTTCTTATTGGGAAAAATTGAAAAACCTCGCACTTGATAAAAATGAAATTCGAAAGACCGGATTTCCATTGAGTGAACAACTCGTAGAGCGCGAAGCCATCATCATGCAAGGCACGTTGGATATGGCATTGCATGCATTGAAGCATGGTTGTGGACTCAATGTGGCGGGCGGTACGCATCATGCGTACAGCGATCGCGGGGAAGGATTTTGCTTGCTCAATGATATGGCCATTGCAGCACAATACTTATTGGATAAAAATCTCGTGCAGCGCGTTATGATTATTGACTGCGACGTGCATCAAGGAAATGGAACTGCATCCATCTTTGAAAATGAATCGCGCGTATTTACTTTTTCGATGCATGGAGAACATAATTATCCCTTGCATAAAGAAAAAAGCGATCGAGATATTCCGCTTCCTGATAAAATTCAGGATGCAGAATATCTCGATTTACTTGAAAAAAATCTCCGTGAAATTATCCCATCATTTCAACCTCAATTTATCTTCTATCAATGCGGAGTAGATATCCTTGCATCAGATAAATTGGGACGACTAGGAGTTAGCCTTGAGGCATGCAAACAGCGCGACCAGCTTGTATTTAGTTTTTGTAAAAAATACAATATCCCTGTATGTTGCGCCATGGGTGGCGGCTATAGCGAAGACATTAAAATCATCGTTGAAGCTCATTGCAACACCTTTCGTCTAGCCCTTGAATTCTGGGGTGAATAGATCGATTAAAGTGATTTAATTAAATCAACATAAATTTCTGTCAACGTCACCTCCGCTTTCTTCGCGGTTGCGATAATGTCTTCAATATTGGCAGGTTTTAGATTGTCGGGATCGCACTCATCCGTAAGTACCGATACGCAACAACAAGGCAGCGACATGTGATTGCATGCGATGACTTCTGGCACCGTACTCATACCAACTGCATCCGCACCCATGATGCGCAGCATGCGATATTCAGCACGTGTCTCGAGGTTTGGACCAGGTACAGATGCATATACTCCTTTGTTGATCTTCACACCTTTCTCAGCCGCAATTCTTTCAATGTGACCATTGAGAAGGCTTGAATAAGGTTGACTCATATCTGGGAAACGAGGACCTAGATCATCGAGGTTTTGTCCGATCAATGGATTGTCTGGTTGCAAATTGATGTGATCATCCAGCAACATTAACTCTCCTTTTTTATATGATAAATTAATAGCTCCAGCAGCATTAGAAAGCAAGACATACTTGGTTCCCAACATCTTCATCACACGCACCGGCATTACCACTTGTTGCATGGAGTAGCCCTCGTAATAATGGAAACGTCCTTGACATGCGAGGACTTTTTTTCCACCTAATTCACCATAAATTAATTTCCCAAAATGAAACTCTACTGTCGAAATTGGGAAGTGTGGAATAACACTATAATTAAATTCTTTTTCGACTTTTATTTGCTTTGCCAAACCATCCAATCCTGTTCCTAGGATGATTCCAACTTCTGGGGCGTTGATTCCCTTCGACTTCAACCATTCAACGCTTTCTTCTAATTCTTCCATACTCATAAATCTAGTGTTTTAATAAGAGAACTTCTTCTTAGATCCTCTTCGTTATCGATATCATTTAGTGTGGGTAAAAGTGCAAAAGACTTTTCATACTTCTTGCACTTTTCAATTGTTTGTTCTAATACTTTTTCTGTGCTCCATTCAATGTCTTGGAGTAGTGCTGGATGAAAACCATTCATTCCAATCAAATAGTATCCGCCATCTTCCGAAGGGCCGAGTACAATTTTATTTTCCTCTAATAAATCAAAAGCTTGATGAAGAATATCCTCGCTCAAGTCAGGACAGTCGGTGCCGACCATCACAACTTTTTCTGATTGATTTAAATCAAATTCAAACTCAAAGGCTTGGTGCATGCGATCTCCGAGGAGTTCACCCGACTGCAATTTATGTGGAATGATTAAATAATCATTGGGGAGCTCACTCCACCAGATGATGACAGAATAGCCTGATTTTTCCGAAGTAGTAATGGTATGATGCAGTAAGTGTTGGTATACAGCGAGTGTTTTTTCTGCTCCAAGAGTGGCAGCTAATCTACTTTTTACCTTGCCGAGTTCGGCCGGTCTGGCCATTATTATAATTCTATTACTCATAAACGACTACTCCTTTGCTCACCCACTTTCCCCATTTCTTGTTGAAGCCGTGAATTTTATTTGTAGGTCCCTTCTCATCTTCTACTTCCTTCCCAACATTTATCCAATTGAAAATACCACCCCAGAGATTGTAGGCTTGCGTATAACCCTGCTCGCGCAGTTTAGCTGTATACTTTCCACTGCGATAACCGACGCTGCAATAAACAATTATTTTTTTGTCTTTAGAAATGCCATTCATTTTTGAAATATCATCTCCCACCCAAATAGCTCCGGGAATGTGAGATACATCATATTCCGCTTTCTCTCGAGTATCCACTATTACAGCATTGTTGTCAAATTGAGCTAATTGAATAATCGGAGCTCTATCTCCTGCCATATCATCTGCCATTTCTTTAAAAGACTTTTGAGCACAAGCCTGAAGTCCAAATGCTAGAAAAAGAAGAAGGCATATCTTCTTTGTAAATCTGAATGTCATAATTCTCAAAATCATTGTCATACTATAAACCTACGAAAATCATACGTGTTCGGACGCATCAATTCTAAAAAAATGGTAACTTTACCCGAAGACCAAGCGTCTATTTACGGAGGTCCACAAAATGACCTCTATATTTGTTGCAAATGAAGTATTTTCTTTCCATAATCATTCTGTCTGTTGCTAGTATTTGTGCGCTAGGGCAAAGTCCTGTGGTCGCTCCAGTTCAGCAACCTAAGGTAGTGCAAGTATCGGGTGTGGTCCTCGCTTCAGACTCGTTGTATCCAGCACAGTTTGTTGGTATTTATCGCTCTAGAGACTATCGCGGAACATTCTCTGATTTATCAGGATACTTCACACTCCCTGTATTGGCGGGCGATACGCTTCATTTCAGATGTATTGGTCTTAGAGAAAGCACATTTGTGATTCCTGCAGAGACGCAAGAAACAGCGCTCTCACTTGTTCAATTAATGGAACCAGACACGAGCACTCTTCCAACCGTCTATATCCTTCCTTATCCTGCACCTCACAAGCTTCGTCAAGAAATTTTAGCCCTCGATCTTCCTGGAGATAATTTTTATGCCTTCCGTCGTGGCAACTCTGCGAGTATTTCTGATGACCTTGCCGACTTTAGCGACGCCGCCTACGAAAACGCTACATCCACCTTGGATGCACGCTACAACAATGGCTTCAAATCAGGAGGAAATTTACTTAGTCAAGCCGCATGGTCTCAGTTCATGAAGACTATGAAAAGAAAAAAGAGGTAATCTTTTTTAAGTAAGTCATAAAATTTTCGTCGCATTTAGCAGTTGTAGGGTATTTTTGACTGCTTTATGAATTTCCGCCTCCTCATTTTATTGTGCATTCTTTGCCCGTTAGGACTATGGTCGCAAACGGGAACTATCTCTGGATTCGTTCAAGATCCAGATAAGAATCCAGTACCCTCCGTTTTGATTTACGAGAAAACCAATCAAAACAATCGCGTTCTTTCAGACAGCGAAGGCGGCTTCAAGATTAGTATTCCTGCCAATAGAGACATTACCCTTATTCTTAATTTCCCCGGTATTCCATCTTCAGAAAAGATGGTTCGTGTAGATGCCAATGAGAATAAAATTATTGTGGTGACATTTGATCCTACTCAGGAAAAAGCACCTGTAGTCATTACCGAGCGACGTCGCCCCGTTTCGATTATTCGTATCAATCCAAAATTAGCAACCCCACTGCCTACCCCACAAGGCGGTATCGAGGGTTACCTGCTTCAAGCGCCTGTAAATTTTTCTTCAGAATTAAGTTCTAGTTACAGCGTACGTGGTGGTAGCTTTGATGAAAACCTTGTTTATGTAAACGATATACAGGTCTATCGACCTTTCCTCGTGCGCAGCGGTGAGCAAGAGGGTCTCAGCTTCCCGAATGCGGATATGGTGGAAAGCATCAATTTTAGTGCGGGTGGCTTTGATGCCAAGTACGGCGACAAAATGAGCTCAGTTCTCGATATCACTTATGCTCGACCTGATTCATTTGCCGTGAAGACCATGATGAGTTTATTGGGAGCCAATCTAACCGTGCAGGGCATTTCCAAAAATCAGAAGTTTACGCACAACACTGGTATCCGATATAAGCGTAATACCTATCTTCTCAATTCATTGGACGTAGATGCCGAATATGATCCTCGCTACACAGATATTCAGAGTTATCTGACCTATCGCCCCCAAGGAAAATACGGCCCTTGGGAATTTAGTTTCCTTGGAAATTATTCTAGAAATAATTATAACTACATACCAAGAACGAGAGAGACAGATGTAGGAACTATCAATGAAGCATTGCGTTTGACTGTATTCTTTGAAGGTCAAGAAGAGACACAGTTTGAAACCTATTTCGGTGCATTTTCTACCAGATATAATCCCAACGAATTAACCCAACTTCGATTTACCGTAAGCGCATTTCAAACGTATGAAAGCGAATATTACGACATCCTTGGTGCTTATCGCTTGGATGAATTAGAAAGAGATTTAGGCAGTGATGAATTTGGCGAAGTATTGACCAATCGTGGGGTTGGTGCTTATTTAGATCACGCTAGAAATGATTTGGAAGCAAGTGTATTCAGTCTTACACACAGAGGATTCAGAGATTTTGACCGCACCAATCATTTTGTACAATGGGGTGCAGATTTGCAGATTGAAAAAATTTATGATGAGTTGAATGAATGGAGCATTACCGATAGCGCTGGTTATGCCTCACCTCGTCCGAATGATAATATCGGCTACACAGATCCATCAGGGCGACCTGTTCAGGGTATCGCCATTCAAGATCGTATTCGCGCGATTAATGAAGTCAACTCTTCGAGAACGAGCGCATTTATTCAGGACAACTACACTTTTAAAAACGATTCGAATTCGATCATCGGCGCTACGGTAGGTGTGCGTGCGAATCATTGGAGTTATAATAATGAACTAGTGGTGAGTCCACGCGCAAAGTTTTCTTACACTCCATTTTGGAATCAAATCAGAAAAGATAAAAACGGCGATCTTGATACCGTGCGAAAAGACGTGGTATTGAGCGCTAGTTTAGGCTATTACTACCAACCTCCTTTCTATCGTGAGATGAGAGGTTTTGATGGAGCTGTGAATCCTGATATCCGCGCGCAGCGCAGTATTCACTTCATCGTTGGAGCCGACTATGTTTTCCAAGCATGGAATCGTCCCATCAAAATGATTGCGGAGGTGTACTATAAAAAATTGGACAACCTCATTCCTTACGAACTCGAAAACGTGCGTCAGCGCTACTTCGCAGAAAATATTGCTAAAGGATATGCATACGGTGCAGATCTTATGCTCAATGGAGAATTCATTGATGGAGTGCAATCGTGGGTGCGTATGTCGTATTTGAAAACAGAAGAAGATCTAAGTAATGACTTTTACTATTTGTACTTCAACGCTGCTGGTGACACTATTCGACCAGGCTATACTTCTGATCTTGTAAGAGTAGACAGCTTACTTCAAACACCTGGATACATTCCTCGCCCAAGCGACCAGCGATTCAGTTTCTCTCTTCTCTTCTTAGATGAGATGCCACGCAAAAAAGAATACAAAGTATTGCTCAGCTTATTTTTCGGAACAGGCGTTCCATACGGTCCGCCAACAAGAGACCGCTATCAAGACATTCTTCGCACAAAATCATATTTCAGAACAGACATTGGATTCAGTAGAGATCTTTTCCTGAAAAAGAAAAAGAACAATGCGTTTAATAGAAATATTGACAAAGGATTGATTTCACTAGAAGTCTTCAATCTTCTTGGTGTCAATAACACCATCAACTACCAATGGATTGAAGATGTAAACGGAAGACAGTATGGTATCCCTACATATTTGACAGGGCGCCGAATCAATTTGAAATTTGTTTTAGAATTCTAAACTCTCCAACCGCGGAGAAACTCTTCAACACCCATTCTTTTTTTGCCTTCGTATTGAAGTTCATGGATGCTGTACCAACCATCGTTGCAAGCAATGCGCAAGGTTGATTTATGATCTGTTATAAATGTTCCGGGATCGGAAGCCATTCCTGATTTGAACTCGCCTTTATAGATCTTGCAAGTCTTCTCTCCTAGCATCGTCCATGCACATGGGTATGGTGCCAGTCCTCTTATGAAATTATGAATTTCTTGGCCTGATTTGGTCCAATCAATTTTACAATCGTCTTTGAAAATTTTAGGGGCGTGCAGAATCTTTTCGCCATTAGAAACAAGCATTTCTTGAGCAACGGCTTCTGCTTTATCGGATGCAATGAGGTCCACTGTTTCTTTCAATGTTTGCGCTCCCATCACCATCATTTTATCGTGCAGCTCTCCAGCAGTTTCGTTTGGACCAATTGGAAGAATAGCTCTTTTGATCACACGTCCTGTATCGATTTCATGCTGCAAGAAAAAAGTAGTAACACCAGTTTCAGTTTCGCCATTGATTACCGCCCAATTGATAGGAGCAGCACCGCGATATTTCGGAAGAAGGCTGCCGTGCAAATTGATGGTGCCAAGCGGAGGCATATTCCATACCATTTCAGGAAGCATTCGAAAGGCTACCACCACAAAGAGATCTGCATTGAGCGCTTTAAGCTCATTGATAAAACTTTCTTCTTTGAGTTTGAGAGGCTGCAAGATGTGCAAGCCTTTTTCAGATGCGAATTGCTTTACAGCAGATTGTTGTATTTGTTGACCTCTTCCCGCTGGCTTGTCTGCGACAGTTACCACTCCTACCACCTCATGCGTTGAATCTACCAGTGCTTTCAATGATTCCACTGCAAACTCTGGCGTACCCATGAAAACAATTCGCAAACTTTTCATGCTTAGTCGATGTCGAAATATTGAGAACTTTCCTGATGCGGAGAAGTCACTTTATAAAAATATCTTCCCGAAGAAAGCTTAGATAATTCAAAAGAAAATTGGTGATCGCCTGTTGGATAATCTCCTTCGCTCACTACAAAAACTTGATTGCCTTCAGCAGTGAATACTTCGACGATAAGATAGCTTTGTAGCTTAAGGGAAACCTGTATAATACCATGGCCATTTTCCATGATAATAGAGTTTCCAATGCTCGGGTATTTCGCTTGAATTCGGTCTTTACTCAACACTCTTATCATGCGCTTGTATAGGACATACACGAGAATGAGTAGCAGTGAAAAAAGTAAAGCGTTCTTAAATATTTCTAGAGCATTCATATCTTATAAACTAATAATGCCTGGAATAGTTCCCGCATTGGTATATCTTTCAAAAATATGATCAGCACTGAGCATTATTTCATAGATGGTCACACTGATATAATTTCCGTTGCTGCTTAATCTTGTTTTGAATTCTGCGCTTTCTCCAAAAATTAGTTTGAGTTTGGTAACTCTTTCTTCGTCATTTGGCATCACGAATTTGAACATGTACTTACTCGGCCAGCGGTGGATTTCATTCAATCGTGCGCGCAATCTATTTAGCTGTTCCTCATCCATAGCGCAAATATAGTGTTGCAGAATTTAATTGGCTTTCTGGAGTAGAACTCCTACATCCAAGAAGCTATAATTTTTGTAAAAAACTCGACAATAAAAGAAGGCTGAATTAGCGCAATAAACACGATTCCTCCAAGCGCTCCATAGATGTGTGCATCATGTGCTACATTGGTTCCACCTCTTCTTTGTAAGTAATGTTCTATTCCAAAAAATATCAATGCTCCAACATAAGCAGGCATCGGAATGGCGAAAAACATTCGAATCTCTAGCGTTGGAAACATGATCATAAACGCCATGATCACTGCGCTTACCGCACCAGATGCACCTACGGCATTGTATGAAAAATTATCACCATGCTTGCGCATGGCAGGCAATGATGCGACTACAGCTCCCACTAAATAAAGTAAGATGAAATAGATATACCCCACCTGAATTCCCCAAAACTGATGATCTGGAAAAAAACGACGGAATATATTGGGATTGGAAAAAACGACTTCAAGAAAAGTTCCGAATGAATAGAATGTGTACATGTTGAACGCCAAGTGCGCCCAATCCGCATGTAGCAATGTGTGAGATAAAATTCGGTAATACTGTTTGCTGTGCTTTACAGTGTATGGATTAAAAATAAGCTGCTGATAAAGCGAAGCATTATTAAATGCCATGATAGACACCAGCACGGTGATACCGATGATTACATAAGTAACGATTTCTGTCATAGAAATTATTATTAACTCGAATGGTCTGCTACAATGGTCCATTGACCATTCAGCTTTTTCCACACCAACGAGTAGTGTCCAGAAAGAGTATCCGTCGCTCTAAAGAGTTCCCATTGACCAATTACAAAAGCATTTGCAGAATCTAATCGATCCATGTGCTTATTGGTAAACTTTAGTTTCCCCATCGAAAGCGCATCTGGATATGAATTCTTATAATTGGTAAGCGTGGTTTGCCAACCGTTCGTGATGCCTCTTCTACCAATAAACATTAAGGAATCACTTTTCCAATATGCTTGCATAAACCTTTCAAGACTTGCATCATTCCATGCTTCCTCTTGAGCGCTCATGATGGAATCGATGATTTCCAAATCACGGTTTTCCGAAACTCCTACTGGAGCTTTTGTTTTATTGCAAGCAATGACAAGCACAGATGCAATAAATAACCCTATGGAAAAACGCTTATACATTGAAGCGGAAGTGCATTACGTCGCCATCTTGAACGATATATTCCTTCCCTTCTACTGATAACTTTCCTGCATCTTTTACCGCAGCTTCTGACTTGAAGTTGATGAAGTCGTTGAACTTAATCACTTCTGCTCTGATGAATCCTTTTTCAAAATCAGTGTGAATCACGCCTGCTGCCTGAGGCGCAGTATCTCCTTTGTGGATGGTCCAAGCGCGAACTTCTTTTTCACCAGCGGTGAAATAAGTTTGAAGATTTAGCAAGCGGTAAGCCGCTTTGATCAATTTTGATACACCTGGCTCATCAAGGCCTAGGTCGCTCAAAAACATTTGACGCTCTTCAAAGGTCTCTAATTCTGCAATATCCGATTCGATTGCCGCGCCGATTACAAGCACCTCAGCATTCTCATCTTTTACAGCCACTCTCACCTTCTCCACGTGTTGATTACCTGTTGCCACACTTGCCTCTTCAACATTGCATAAATACAATACAGGCTTAGAAGTCAACAATTGTAATTCACCATTCAACTTCTCCTCATCTTCTGTCTCTGGTGGACAAGTACGCGCTGATTTACCTTGTTCCAATGCGGTTTTGATACGCATCAGGTAATCATAAATTTTCTTTGCAGCAGAGTCACCGCTGTTTGCAGCGCGCTGCACTTTAGCGATTCTCGCTTCTACTGCTTCGAGGTCTTTCAACTGAAGCTCAATATCAATGATCTCTTTATCTCTCACTGGATCAACGCTTCCATCAACGTGCACTACGTTTGGATCATCGAAGCAGCGCAACACGTGAATGATTGCGTCAGTTTCGCGGATGTTTGCGAGGAATTTATTTCCGAGACCTTCCCCTTTGCTTGCGCCTTTTACAAGACCAGCAATGTCGACGATCTCGATCGTGGTTGGAACGATACGTTGCGGATTAATAAGATCTGCAAGTGCATTCATACGCTCATCTGGAACGGTGATCGTTCCGACGTTTGGTTCAATTGTACAAAAAGGGAAATTAGCCGCTTGTGCTTTAGCATTGCTAAGACAGTTGAACAAGGTGCTTTTTCCTACGTTGGGAAGCCCAACAATTCCGCATTTCAGTGCCATACCATTTTATTTCGGGCGGCAAAGATAATGTTTTACTGCCCAATCTAATCTCGAATGGTCAAATAGACATTACCAATGTGGTTTCGGCCTCTTTGTGATTCAACCACTTCTGCTGTGCCATCGGCTTTGATGCGATATACTACCACACTATACGTGTCACGAATGATGGGAAAAGTTTTGGTAGAGTTTGCTTCTATAGACTCTCCGTAAGGATTGTTGACATCCAAATTAAAGGCAGCATTGCCAGCAGGTGTTTCTCCTGCATCATAATATGAATAGTAAACGAAGAGTAGATCTGCAGTTTGATTTTCGATGATCAGCGTATAGTTTGCATTGCTGACAAAGGCCATATCTTTTGAAAGTCTATCCGTATTCTTGACCTCAGGACAATACCATGGATTGATTTGCATGGGACGCAAACGAAGATCGTTCTCAAAGCGAGCGCAACCATAATTGATATTTTTAACGTTGGTTGAAACCTCTCCTTTCGATGGTGCTGATGTCTTTGGTACTTGTGGAGCTAGCGGAGCTGCAGGACCTGAACTTGGAGCGATTGGCGCATCCGGTGCTACGGGTGCTGAAATTTGTTGATCGCTGCTTGGAGTAGTGGTGCGTGTTGGCTTTGAAGGAGCTTTTGGACTCGTTGATCCAGATACCTTAGAAGATGGAGCCTTGGGAGTGGCTGGCTTCGCAGAAGCACTAGGTGCAGGTTTTGGAGCAGGTGTCTTGGTTTTACCTTTTGTCACCGTTGATTTACTTGGTGCAACGGGCGTAGATTTTGTTTGAGCACTCGCTCCAACGCAAAGCATTAGAAACACAACACAAAGTGAGATTGCTCGGTGTAGTAGATTAGTTTTCATGGCAATTGGTTTTAGCGAATGTAGCCAAAACGACCTTGAGACTTTTCAAAAAAAAATAGAAATATTTCTTGTCTAGTACGCTGTAAATGTGCGTACATTCTTGTATGATACCGTGTGAACCGCGCCAGAATTGAATTCCGCGAATTCAAGTGTCACGTTATCTAATACTTTCGGAACCTTTAATCCACGGACAACACCTTCTATAATCGGACTTTCGAGGCCGAAATCGTGTATTTCTGATATTTTTAAGGTGTCAGATTGACCACTATGCGCAAGAATCACGTTTTGAAGTCCAAAGGCGAATTGAATATTCTTCCCTTCTATTTCAGTAAGCTTAAGAATAATATATTGCTCATTGTCTTGATTTGCCCCAGGCATCGCATTTAAAATCAAAGCAGGTTCGAAAAGGAGCTTATAGCCCTTAACCTCTGTTAAGTTGGGCATTTCCATGTTAATGGGCTGAGCCTCAGAAACAGGTTTATTGGACTTGCATCCAATAAAGGTAAGAACCACAATGAAAGGAAGGATTTTCGTAAGCATAGTGAAAGATACGAAAAAGAACTCAACTTGGTTTGAGATTTCCACAAGATTCCAACACTCCCCTATTCGCCCATTTGAAAAGGGTACATTTGCGCACCAAATTCAATATAAATTCCCCAAATGAGCACTACTGTAGAATTACAAAAGATCGCATCTCAAGTGAGACGTGATATTGTAAGAATGGTTCATGCCGTAAACAGCGGACACCCCGGCGGAAGCCTTGGTTGTACTGATTACATCGTGGCCTTGTATTTCAACGCTATGAATGTAAAAGCGGACCAATGGTCGATGGATGGCATCAACGAAGATTTATTCTTCTTGAGCAATGGTCACATCTCTCCTGTTTGGTACAGTGTGCTTTCTAGAAAGGGATTCTTTCCAGTTGCGGAATTAGCAACTTTCAGAAAATTGGATTCACGTCTACAAGGACATCCTACGACTCATGAAGGTCTTCCAGGCATTAGAGTAGCAAGTGGTAGCCTTGGACAAGGCCTTTCAGTAGCACTGGGTGCAGCGCAAGCTAAAAAGCTCAACAACGATCCTTCGCTTGTTTACACCCTCCACGGAGATGGTGAATTACAGGAAGGACAAATTTGGGAAGCGGCGATGTACGCTGCTCACCACAAGGTTGACAATATCATTTCTGCGATCGACGTGAATGGTCAGCAAATCGATGGTCCAACTGAAAAGGTAATGAACTTGGGCAATCTCAGATTGAAATGGGAAGCATTTGGCTGGGATGTAATGGAAATGGAAGGAAATGATATGCAAGCTGTCGTGGATGGCTTAGCAAAGGCGAAGAGCATGACAGGGAAAGGAAAACCTGTTATGATTCTAATGACTACTTCAATGGGTAAAGGTGTTGACTTCATGGAAGGTACGCACAAATGGCATGGTGTGGCGCCAAACGACGCTGAACTAGCAAACGCCCTTGGTCAGTTAGAAGAAACGCTTGGCGACTATTAATCCTTCATCATTCACCTTTTATTTTAGAATAACATGTTAGATTTCACAATACACGGTTCAAACGATACTCGCTCAGGTTTCGGAGAAGGACTTCATGAACTCGGAAAGTCAAATCCAAAAGTGGTAGCACTTTGTGCTGATTTGATCGGCTCATTGAAAATGGATGCGTTTAAAAAAGATTTTCCAGAACGCTTCTATCAAGTAGGGATTGCAGAAGCCAATATGATGGGCTTGGCAGCAGGTATGACGATCGGAGGTTATATTCCTTTCACAGGAACATTTGCCAACTTCTCTACGGGTCGTGTTTACGATCAAATCCGTCAGAGCATTGCATATAGTGACAAGAATGTAAAGATCTGCGCTTCTCACGCCGGACTTACGCTTGGAGAAGATGGTGCAACCCACCAAATTCTTGAAGATATTGGAATGATGTCGATGTTGCCAAACATGACCGTTATCAATCCATGTGATTTTAATCAGACTAAGGCCGCTACCATCGCGATTGCAGCGCATCACGGTCCTGTTTACCTGCGCTTCGGCAGACCAAAGGTGGCAACATTCACTGCTCCTGATCAGAAATTTGAAATCGGCAAGGCTTGGCATATTCACAGTGGAAACCATGTATCCATCTTCGCAACAGGCCACATGGTTTGGAAGGCTGTTGAGGCTGCTAAAGCTCTTGAAGCCGAAGGCATCACCGTTGATTTAATCAACATCCATACTATCAAGCCACTTGATGTAGAAGCTGTTGTAAACAGCGCTAAAAAGACCGGCGCAGTGGTCACAGCAGAAGAACATCAAATCACTGGCGGACTAGGAAGTATCATCGCACAGACCTTAGCAAAATACCATCCAACGAAAATTGAATTTGTTGGTGTGAATGATAGCTTCGGAGAAAGTGGAACTCCTGACCAATTGATGGAAAAATATGGCCTTGGTGTGAAGGATATCATCGCCGCAGCGAAGCGAGTGACTAGCAAAAGCTGAGCATTCACTAGTTTTCACCAATTCATTAACAACGCTTGTTGACCTCATTATTGGGGGTTAGCTTTGTGTGTTATCGCTTTTTTAGAATTACCTAAACGAATTTTACCATGATCACACGTATCATTGGAATTAACACGAGCACATACGTCAACGCAGAAATGCGCCTTGACGATTGTGATTCTATTCAACTTGTTGGTCCAAACAACGTCGGAAAATCGACGCTTATCTATACCCTCAACTTCCTGTTCGTTGTGGACGGTAGTAAGATGTCATTCTCCGGTCAACGTAGAGGTGACAAGGAAACTATTCACCACTATTTCCCTACACATAACCAAAGTTATATTGTATTCGAAATCAAAAAAGGTTCGAACTACTGTATTATGGTGAAGCGTGATAGCGAAGGTGAATTGGAATACTACCGCATCACTGGTGAATACAACCATGATTACTTCTTCAAAAAAGATGGTCAGCAGCAACGTATTCGCCGTTGGGAGGAAGTTCAAGAGAAACTTGAAAAAGAAGCAGTAGAACTTTATCTCTTCAAGAGTAAATCAGAAGTATTCAATACGGTTTACCAGCGTGGACGCCGCAATGAGGCGGTAATCTGGTTAGAGGATAATGTACGTACCGACGGATTGAGCAACAACTTCTCAAAGATTTATCGCTATTTGATCAATTCTAAATTGATCACCAATAAATCATTGAAAGAATCCCTCATTATCGCGGATAACAGAGAAAACGAAGGAATTAATTTTTCTCAGAAAAATAAAAAAGACATCAACGACCTCGTACGTATCAACGACGAGATTCGCGTGATTAAGTCCATCCAAAAAGACTTCGAAGAATTCCGAGAAGTAGTGAACTTATACAAAGCAAAAAACCGCATCGTGAGTGATCTGGTTTATGCTTTTGAAAAACAATATCAAGGTGTCATCAATGAGCTAGATAGCTCACGTCTTGAAAAGGAAAAGACTTATCAAACAACGCTGGTAGTTGTGAATGAAAAGTTCAAACCTCGTCAAGAAGAATTGAACCGTGAGATTGGTAAGAAGGAAACTGAAATTGAAATTCGCGAGAAAGAATTTATCGCGCTTCAAACACAGCTTGATCTTATCAATAGCTACGAAGACAAGAAGTTTTTGCAAGAATCACTTCTCAATCTAGACGCGAAGCGTAGAGAGACGGAAGTGAGAATCACCATGGTGGAGAATCAAAACCTCAACGGAAAACAATTAGAAGGTAAGCTTTCGAAATTGGATGGTGATTGCAACAAACTTGAAGCTCAAATCAAGAACTACGACAATCAGTTGATTCAACATATCACTGATAAGGACGATACACGTAAACTCCTCAACACGATCTTCTCACCTGACTTTGCTGCAATGCCAGACAAGTTGGTGAAAAAGAAAGTAACCAAAGCAGGAACTACACTTAAAATCTTTGACGGAGAAATTGAGCTTCCAAAGAAGTTCGAGCTCCGTGATGTGCCTTCAGTGAAAGCTTTGAAAGATGAGCTTGCTGAATTGAAAAAAGAAAAATCAGAACTCGAAAAACTTTGGGCAGTATCTCTTCACATTGATAAGACAAGAAAAGAACTTGAGAAAGTTCTTTCGGATATCGATGTAGTAAAAGATAAACTGAAGAAGATTGATACCAAGCCACAACTAGAAGAAACAGTTGGCGAACTTGGAACAGAGCTTCGTGCTATGAAAAACGAGCGCGATCGTCTGGAAGATGATTTGAAAAAACTCAAAAAAGAAATCGCAGAGAAATCTACGTTACTTGATACCCTTCGCGAAGACACTCGCAAAAATGAAGAGCGTATCATTGAGTTGAAAAAGCGCAAGCAAGAAATCGAAATGTTTGGTATCACGCCAACAGAGTATGAAACGACTGAGTCGCTCGATGAAATCTATGCGAAAATTCGCCTTGCGAACGTAGACAGAGAAACATTGAAAGCATCAAAAGATCGATCATTCGATCAATTGAGATTCAAAACAAATTCTGCCATCGCTGACGAAACTGAATTCATCAAGTTCATCGAAGATGAAATTGCTTGTATCAACGATAAAGAAAGAAGTATCGAAGGACTTCTTGGTAGTATCTCAACACAGTTTGCAAACCCTGCATACAATTTGAGAAAACGCTATGAAGAATTCAAGACATTCGTTTACAATAGATTCAATGAAAGCCTTGCTAGAACACGCATTTCTAACATCGAATCATTGAAAATTGAATTGGTTGATAACAAGAAAGTGCTTTATGAATTAGAGCGCATTGCTTCTATCGAAAACCTTTCTTCACAGTTAGCATTTGAATTTGAATCAGGAGAAGATCTCAAGATTCTTAACCAATACCTTGACAGCGGAAAATCAGTTGACTTCACTGATTTGTTCGACATCGAACTTCACTTGAACGTTAAAGGAACTGTGAAGCGCGTTGACTTGAAAGAGCAGGTGGAATCAGATGGTACAGACAGAATGATCCGTTTGGTTATTGTAATGTCAATCATCAACCGTCTAGCAATTAGCAGTGAAGAAAACAGAATCGCATTGTTCATTGACGAGATTGGTACCATTGACGAACACAACAGACCACAGCTGGTGCAGTTCTGTAAAGAGCACCACTTCATTCCAATCTTCGCTGCACCTCAGCCATACGATGGATTTAGCAAGTACTACTTCATCTTCAGAAGCAAAGGCAAGATTAATCTTAATGACAAACAACACGCGGTACGCAGAGAAGAACTTACGAATCTGTAACCGTAAAACGAATATGAAAAAGGCTGTCAACATTGACAGCCTTTTTTATTTTACCAAAAAATAAATTAAGATCTAAACATCACTCCTGTCATAGAAATAGAGCCCATCATGGTTTTATCATTGAAGAATTGAGGTTCCTCTTTATTATCTTGTAATGCTAAGATGTAGAGCAGTGGCCAGAAGTGCTCTGGTGTCGGAATTGAATTTTTGAATGCAGTTCCAAGCGATTTATAATTCAGCAATGATTGATGATCTCTGGTTTGAATAAATGATTTGAATTTCTCATTTGCTTCTACGGCCCAATCGTATCCACTATTCATATTTCCCCAATTCAGCATTCCGAGGTTGTGAACCATGTTTCCCGATCCAACAATCAAGAATCCTTTTTTTCTCAATTCAAATAATTGTTTTGCTAGATCGTAGTGATATTGTTCGCCTTTACGGTAATCCAAGCTCAACTGAACAACCGGCACATCAGCCGCGGGATAGAGATGTTTCAAGACACTCCAACAACCATGATCCAAACCCCATTGCAAATCATCTCCTACCAATAGAGGTTTCAATATCTCTTTGGTCTCAGCAACCAAAGAAGAAGAACCAGGAGCTGGATATTGTACATCAAAAAGTGCCTGAGGAAATCCTCCAAAATCATGAATGGTCTGAGGTTTATCCATCGCTGTCACGAACGTACCTGGAGTTTCCCAGTGTGCGCTGATGCATAGGATAGCGTTTGGACGAGGTATGTTCTTGGCAATCTCTTGCCACTTCATTGAGAATTCATTTTGTTCAATAGCATTCATCGGGCTACCGTGACCGAAGAAGATCACAGGCATTAATGGCGACGGTGCCAAAGGCGCAGCCATGGCTTCTAAATCAGATAATTTCATAGCGACTCCTGCAACAGGAATTAACGTTAATAATTTGACAAAATCCTTTCTTTTCATAGAACTAATTCTTTCCAAAACAAAGATGTAGCATAAATGCACAACTAGCGTTGACCTAGGTCAAGAAATCATGATTTGGAGTTATCCTCAATTCATCAACAAGTGTTGTTAAACCCGCGTCCAATCGGTAGATTTGTGTGTTAAGATAACCCGAATTAACTGCTACATGAACACCCTAGAGATGAATGACTTGGTCATTGCTGAGCGCAATGATATTTATAAAAAATATATCACCACATCAGAAGCTGAATTGCCTGAAGTGAAAGTGAAATACACGTTGATAGAAGAATAATCAAATTCGATTAGAATGATAAAGGCAGAACCACGGACCATCCTAAGTTTTATTCACACGTACTTCGATGTGATTAGAGACTTATTTGAATATCAAAGCACCGATGGTATTATCACCCGCGAGGTTTACGAAATGGTGTGCAGCCGTCATGGACATACCATGAATGCTCGTTTGCGTGAATACCGTGTGATACGCCCGATTGGTTCTGATTACGAAATGCGCGATGTGTATTTCAGGTTGATGGAATTCCTCCTTTTCGAATTCAAGCCACTGCTTCCAGAAACAATTGAAAAGTATAAAGGATCGATCGGAGATCTGTTTCTCAAAATCAGAAAGTACGAGCAACAAGACCGCGACATTTTACAAGAGCGTATTAAAAACCTTTCTCACCAGATCCGTGAATTCGTGGATCTTGTAGAAAGAAATGCTTTCCGCTTGCTTGCTGAAACACGTGATCTAAAATCGAACATCGATCGCGTAGATTATCGTGAGAAAGTACACAAAGCATCTTTTTGGATTGACTACTACATTCTTCCTCTCAATAAGATTCTCGATGTAAATCACTCTGAATCTGTTGCCAATAAATTGATGGAGATTAGTGAGTATGCGAATAGAAGAAGATTAGATTTTGGTGATGAAACAAATCGTTCGGAATTTGAAAAATTGTACATTCAATTGATTCAAACCAACACCGATTTGCTTCGTCAATCAAAGATTTTGACCAACGAACTTCTTCCACTACTCGAGCGCATCCGCACTGAATCGCTTATCCTTACTGGATGGATTGAGTTCTTAAGAAATCCATATAAAATGGATACACCACCACTCCTCAAAGGAAGCAGAAACATGCCGTACGCAAAAGACATGCTTTACAAAGTGAGAGAGTTTTTCGAGCAATTCTCTCAAGCAGAAGTAGTGATGTACGAGGAAACAGATGCAGATTTCGACAAGTGGATTTTTGATAGAGAAGTTTTCATGAATAAACTTCAAAGCCAACTTCCCGTGAACGACTTCTTTGGATGGTGTTATGCGACACTTCAACAGGATTTCGAACACATTGAAACAGAAAAATTCTTTGCATTAACAGGACTTTTATTTGATGAATCACTTCAAATTGATTTCCCTAAAAAGAATGAGCGCGTAGACATTAAAACGACTACCTCTCACCTCTCTGTTCCTAAATTAAAAATTGAACCAGCAATCAAGTTATAATCATGGTGTACCCAACTAACCATAGACAAATTGTCGAAGAATTAATGAATGGTAAATTCATTCTTAGCAATGAAGAGCATTTTAATTCTTTAAAAGAAAATGAAAAATTCTTTGCTGAATTCTTCAAGGTTTCTTTCGATCTAGACCTCGTTTTCAAAACAGAATATGCTTATTTATTAAGCAAAGAAACAAGTGAAAACTTCTCACGTGACGTGAGTATTTTCATTGCTATTTTAAGCTACGAGCTCGATAAAGACGGAAGAAATTTCCTTGAAGCACTTGAGTTTAACGAATTCACCACGGAAGAAATTGATCGTTACTTCGATAACAGCTCTTTCATCGATTTGATAGAAAGTAATAAGGCTCTGAAAGATCCTGATGGACGCCGCACTTTGATCAATGGTATGGCTCGTAGAAATATCGTTCACAAGAATTTTGAAGATCGTTTTGTCTTCACCCAAGCTTATAAAGTGTTTGTTGATTTCGCAAAAGAACTCGCGTTGAAACGTATGTCCGGCGAAACAGCAACAGCATAATATTTTTTTAGAAAAAAAATGAAGAAAGCCCTCCATGTGAGGGCTTTTTTTTGCTTTATTTGAAAAAACCTTAACCACACATCATATGTCATTTTCTCCCAAAATGAAGATGCTTGTCTTTGCGCTATTTGCAAGTCTTGCATCATTCTCTCAAACCACATTAACCGCTGGTGATATCGCTATTATCGGATTCAATACCGATGATCCCGATCAATTTTTATTTGTGCCTCTCGTTGATTTATCAACTGGAACACAAATCAAATTCACGGATAATGGATGGAACGGATCCGCCTTGACAACCAACGAAGGTACCTTTACTTGGACTGCTACCACAGCCATCAATAAAGGGACTGTGATTAGCGTAAATCCAACTGCAATTTCATTCAGTACTTCAGGCGATCAAATCTTCGCATATCAAGGAGCTGCTACAGCACCTGTTTTCATATTTGGTTTAAGCACCAGAGCGTGGGTAACAGGAAGTATTTCAGCGAGTACTTCTCGACGTCCTGCCGCACTTACAGTTGGTAGTACAGCAGTAGCTTTCTCGACAGAAGTAGATAATGGTTTTTACAATCAAGTAAGCAACAACGGAACAAAAGCGCAACATCTCGCAAACATTGCAAACGTTTCCAAATGGACAAGAAGCAACACTCGTTATAGTTCATTCCCATCATGGACCTTCACCTTTGATGGTGGAGCTGTAATCACAGAGCCTACTGCAAATCCTACTAACCTTTCGTTTAGTAATGTTACTACATACCAGGGAACGGCTTCATTCACTGCCGCGACTGGAACACCAGCAGGCTATATTGCCATTCGAAGTGTAAACGCTCCGCTCAGCGCATTGCCTGTAGATGGTACTACTTATACGCTCGGCCAAGCGATTGGAAATGGAAAAGTTTGTTCTATTGGCACTGCCACTTCAATCAGCCAAAAAGGTTGGAGAGCAAATACCACTTATTACTTCACCGTACTCTCTTATATCGGAAGCGGCACCGGCATCAACTATCGTCAGGCTGCACCTCTCAGCGGAAGTATCACTACTCCTGCCAACATGGAAAATACTTACTACAGCTCTGTAGACCCTAACGCTTCAAATTTCATTGCACAACTGCAATCAAGAGTACAAGCACCTTACACTAAAGTGAGTTATGATTTATATGATGAAACGATGGTGGCACAATACGAATTCCGCGACACCACCGGCGGACAGCGTGTGCAAGAATGTGCATATTCAGGACAAATCTATACCTACACTCCTCCATTCGTTTGGTACACCACATCACCATTCTCTAGAGAGCATACCTGGTGCGTTAGCTGGATGCCTAGCGGCGGTAGCACAGGACTCAACGAATATGCCGACCAACATCATCTTTTCACCGTAAATCAAAACAACGCGAATGGTGTTAGAAGCAATCACCCGCTGGGTGAAGTGGTTACTCCAACAAGTACCTATCTCCAAGGAATGCTAGGACTAGATGCAAATGGCAACCTCGTATATGAACCGCGCGACGCGCAAAAAGGAGATGCCGCGCGTGCATTGTTATATATGACCCTTCGCTACAATGGGATCAATGGTCACAATTGGACATTCAACCAACTTAACAACGTTATCCTACCCGCATTGAATGAAGACCCACAAGATCTTCAAACATTAATTAATTGGCACTTCAGCGATCTCCCAGATAATTATGAAATCGCGAAAAATGATTTTATTCAAAGCATTCAACAAAATAGAAATCCTTTTGTAGATCGTCCTGAATGGGTTAGTTTGATTGATTTCAATAACCTGACAGCTGCTGCAACACCTGGAATGGCAATCAATTATCAAGAAGAAGAATTGTACAATCTCAGCGTTTATCCTAATCCTTCTGAAGACATACTTTGGTTTAATCTTCCCGTTTCAGAAACCGCACAACTGCGCATTTTCGATATGACAGGTAGAATTGTTTCGAATGAAATTCTTCAAGTCGAGGGTCAGCGCGTGTTGTCAATTCCAACAAATGATTTCACAAGCGGCGCATACATTCTTGAAATCAGCACTGATAGCCATCATCAAGCTGTTCGCTGGATCAAGAATTAATTTTAATTTCTTAGAGAAGACTTTCTAGCACGATTCATGCAGTGATTTTTAGTCAAGATTAACATCTATCTTGGCCTCAAAAATCACTGCATGCGTGCTTTTTTACTTTTAATCTTATTCTTCACTTTTCATTCGTACACTGCTCAAGTCAATGGAATGAAATGGAGCATGGCCATCGACGGCCACCATGATGTCGACATTACCGATACAGAAGTCGACAATGAAGGCAATAGCTATTTCTCGTTCATTTATACGGATGACATCGACATCCCTGGTATCTCGACAAAATTCCCCTACGCTCCTCATGTGTTTTCCCTCATGCTAAAGGTCAATCCTCAAGGCAAGGCAGAATGGGCACAAGCCATTCAGAGCATCAATGACAATCGTATAAGAGATATTGAAATCGCAAGTAATGGAGATTTAATTGTTACAGGATTCGGAGATGGAAAAATGACATTCCCCAGCATTGATCAAGAGCAAAAAGTAGGGGCCGATATAAAACCGAATGGCTACCATTATGCCACAGGGATTTATGTTGCACGATATTCTCCGAAGGGAAAACTAAAATGGCTGCGTCACTTTACTGGCTCATGGGGAGAAGGAATAGCAGTTACTTCAGCACCAAATGGCAAAATATATCTTAGCCTTTACATCTACAATTCGATAACCGACGAAAAAGGAAAATCAATTCTTGAATTCAAACGATCCGAAAAGAACTACGCTAGAAATGGCATTCTTGTTTTCGATGAAGCTGGAGAATTATTGCAAACTCGTCCCTTCGGTTATATCCAATCCAGCAGCTACATCCCTAGAATGAAACTTGCCACTGATGCATCCAACAATCTCATTATTGGGGGGACGTACTATGGTAATATGGTTTTCTCCGAAAAAGATTCATTAACATCCATCATCAACAACACAATTAGTTTGAATAGCTATCTAGTGAAATATGATGATGAAGGAAAATTACTTTGGCTCAAGAATTTTAGTGGTGATAATACGCAGTGGATAAAGGACATTGAAATTTCAAAAGATCAAAGTGTTTTTTTCTGTGGGGAGTTTAGTGTCGAATGCGAAATCAGTGATGGTGTTTCTACCCCGGAATTGGTAGTACCCAAATCCCCGAATGGCACCAATTATTTTCATGGAAAATTGTTTCCTGATGGTAGTATCTCTTATACCTATCACTACGTGCATCACCGAAATAATTATTCGATTATCGCTCAAGCCATGGGTGTTGACGATAATGGAGAAATGCATATCGTAGGAACCTTCAACGACACATTGACATTCAAAAACGATATTCTCCCTGCAGGATATCACAACAATGATGCGCTTTACTCGCTTTGGAAAGACGATGAACTTTTAGATCAAACGAAAATGGGGCAATGTCGTCAACACTTCATGTCTCCCACTTGCATTGATGTGAATGGACTCAACTTCGCTGGTGGAGGATTGTATGCTGGCGATGAAAACATTTTTTTCCTTGGAGATAAAAAAATAAAATTGAAGAATCGCGACTACGGAAGGGCAACATTTATTTTTGGTGGAAGCGTTCCGAAAAAAGATATTCCAATCGAAACAATCGCCGAAGCAAAAGAGCACAAGCAAAAAGAATTGATTGAATATTTAAAACCTATCATTGCTTGTTTGCCCGAAACAGAAACAGCAGCGCCTGATGTCTGGACACCACTGCTCGAAGAAAGTAATGAAACTTCTTCACCTCTTGCGATCAATGACACTCCCATTTTAGAAACAACCAATTCTAACACTTCGATAAATGCAAACACAGAAGCATTGACCAATGTGCCATGCAATCAAGTGCAAATAGATATGCAAGCGGTAGCCTTTCCGAATCCCACCAGGGCCGACTTGAATATTAAGATTACGGGATATTCAGGAATGATCAAACTTGAAATGTTCAATCCTGAGGGTCAATTAGTGTATAGTAAAGTCGGAGAAATGATCACAAATGAGGAAACATTTCGATTAAATACATCCAATTTTGCTTCTGCCACCTATTTATTATTGATAACCACATCAAGTCATCAAAAGGTGATTAGAGTAGCTGTAGCGAGATAAAGCAGTGTAATTGAAGCATCAAGAATTGTTAATTATTAGTTGAAAACAATCTAATCGACGAAAAAGGCGTATATTTGCGCCGCTTTTCGGAGCGAGTTGTGATTTTCATTTTTTCGGTACCGCTACTAGCCGGGTTGTTCTTTGGAAAATGATGGTTGTGATTCTATTCGAAAAGGAATAACAACCATTAAATATTTTAAATGAACGAATTCGAATCCCTCGGGATTAGTCAACCCGTGCTCAAAGCCATAGCAGAGCTAGGTTTTGTCGCACCAACTCCAATTCAACAACAAACAATTCCAACCCTTCTTGGTCAAGACACAGACTTGGTTGCGCTAGCGCAAACTGGTACTGGTAAGACTGCCGCGTTTGGTCTTCCATTGATTGAATTAATCGATCCAAGTAATCGTAACACGCAAGCACTCATTCTGTGTCCAACACGTGAGTTGTGTGTTCAGATCTCTAAGGATCTTCAGAATTTCACAAAGTATATCCCAGGTATGCACGTGGTGCCTATCTATGGTGGTACTAGCATTGATGGTCAAATTCGCGAAGTGCGTAAAGGACCACAAATCATTGTTGGTACTCCTGGCCGTATGGTGGATATGCTTGATCGCGGTGTGATCAATCTTTCTTCAATTCAAGTTTGTATCCTAGACGAAGCAGATGAAATGCTTCACATGGGATTCAAAGAAGATTTGGATACCATCCTCAGCGGCACTCCTGATGAAAAATCAACTTGGTTGTTCTCTGCAACAATGCCAGATGAAGTTTCTAGAATTTCTAAAAACTACATGTCTTCTCCTGTGGAGATTACGATTGGTGGCAAGAACACTGGTAATGAAAACATCGAACACGTTTACTACGTCGTTCACCAACGTGATAAATATCTTGCTCTAAAGCGTATCGCCGATTACAACCCAGACATTTTTGCGATTGTATTCTGTAGAACAAAATTAGAGACTCAACAAGTTGCTGAAGCGCTTATTAAAGATGGTTACAATGCGGATGCATTGCACGGCGACCTTTCACAGGCTCAACGTGACCACGTAATGAAGCGTTACAGAAACAGAAACCTTAATATGCTTGTTGCAACTGACGTTGCTGCTCGTGGTATTGACGTGAATGATGTAACACACGTTATCAATTACAATCTTCCTGACGAAATTGAAAACTACACTCACCGCTCTGGTCGTACGGCTCGTGCTGGTAAGAAAGGTATCTCTATCGTGATCATCAACATGAAAGAGATGTTCAAGATTCGTCAAATCGAGAAGATCGTAAAACAACCTTTCACTAGAGGTCATATCCCTACTCCATTCGAAGTTTGTGAAAAGCAATTGTTCCATTTGGTACATGGCGTTCATAAAATCGAAGTGAACGAAAAAGCAATCGAATCATATCTTCCAAAAGTGTATGAAGAGTTTGCTGATCTTTCAAAAGAAGAGGTGATCAAGCGTTTCGTATCTGTAGAATTCAACAGATTCTTGGAATACTATCGCAACGCTCCAGACTTGAATACAGATGAGAAGAAAGGAGATCGTCGCGCTGCTGATAATGGTGTTGTGAAGCTTTACATGAATGTGGGTCAAGTAGACGAATTCAATTTCGGTACTTTGAAAACATTCGTAGCTGAAACAGCTGGTATCGGAGAGCACGATGTAACCTGGACAGATCTTAAGAATACTTTCTCACTCGTTGAAGTGCGTACCACAGTGCTTGAAAAAGTATTGGATGCATTCAAAGATGTGACTTACCGTGGACGTCAAGTACGCGTGGAGTCGAGAGGTAATAAGGATGCTGGAATCCCACGCACTCGTCTTCGCAGCGAAAGACGCGGCGGCGGCGGCGGTGGTCGTGACGGCGGATACCGTGGTGGAAATTCTGAAGGTGGTGGATACCGCGGAGGAAACTCTGAAGGCGGTGGATATCGCGGAGGAAATTCTGACGGCGGATATCGTGGAAACAATGACCGCAGCGAATCACGCCCTTCATCAGGTGGATTCAGCGGCGATCGCAGAGAAGGAACAGGAGGATTTAAAAAGAAGAAGAGCTACGGTTCAGGTGGCTTCTCTGGCAAATCTTTCCAATCTGCTGAAGTCGGAGGAAAGCCAAAAAAGAAGCATAGAAAAGGATAAATTTTTCTTTTTCGGAATATAATATAACCCCACATTGGCTTTGCCTCTGTGGGGTTTTTCTTTGCCCTAAAATGCAATTACAACTATCTTACGCTGCCAAACACTTATCTGCTATGAGAGCCTTCATCGTTATTCTATTTAACTGTTTTATTATCGCGTCAATTGCTCAACGTGATTTAAAAAGTGAATTCGAAATATTTCAAATTCAAAGTAAAAAACTAGGTAAGGTCGAGTATTGTACATTCAAATCTACTATCACCCAAAAAAAACCGATCCTTCTTTTCATTCATGGTTCGGGGAATGAACCAACCTTTAGTTTTCAAAAAGACATCAACACATATGCATGGAAAGGCTTTCTTGAAATAGAAAAATACAAAGATGACTTTCATGTCATTTGCGTCAATAAACCAGGAATTCCCCTATTCGATACAGTACAAAAAGATCCAGTAAATTTTTCCACCTCCTATCCATTAAATGAAGAATTCCGAAAGCGCTATAGCTTGGAATGGCGAGCCGAGGCTGCTTCTTTGATTATTAACGATGCTCTAAAACAACTCAATGTCGACCCATCAACTATTCTTGTTGTTGGGCATTCACAAGGTGGACAAGTGGCGCCTAAAGTTGCTGTAATCAATAAAAAAGTGACTCATGTAGTACTACTTAATGCGAACTCTTTAAATCACCTTTATGACTTTGTACTTCAAGAGCGATTATTTGCCTTCATGAAAGAGCAAAGCGCTGAACAAGCTCAAAAAAACATCGATAGTCTTTTCCGAGAATATGCTAATTTTTTTGATGATCCATTAAATACCAATAAAACATGGAATGGAGAAACGTATTACAGATGGGCTAGCTTTAGTGATGAAACACCACTAGAGAACATGCTTAAACTAAAAATTCCAATTTATGTAATTGCCGGTGGCCAAGACATTTGGGGTTCATTCATCATGAATACCGATTATGTGCAAATAGAATTTCTCAGACACAAAAAGAAAAATCTCACCTATAAAGTATTTCCAAATGCAAATCACTTCTTGCAAGATGAACTGATGGAAAATGAGAAATTAATCTATAAAGACCTCAAGCCACAAATCTTCAAAGAGATAGTGGAATGGTCAACCAAGAAATAGTTAAAGAAAAAATATACGCAACTAATTAGTTGCGTATATTTGCGATCTAAATCACATTACTATGAAGAAACACATCATGACTGTACTGTCCATACTATTTGGACTACTCCTTATCAATGGCGGACTAGACAAGTTTTTACACTACATGCCTGTTCCAGAAAATTTACCAGCAGAGGTCGTAAAAGACGGATTTGCCTTGCTAGAAATTCAATGGCTCATGCCACTTGTAGGTACTATTGAAATCATTTCTGGACTGCTCATACTTTTCCCTAAAACAAGACTTTTAGGAGCTATGGCATTTTTCCCAGTATTCTGTGGAATATTCTTGACGCATATAACTGTCGCACCTGAAGGTCTTCCTATTGCTATTATCATCGCTCTATTCTTACTTGCCATATTCTATCAGAACAAAGCGAAGCTTCTTCAGCTCATCAAATAGCTGAACAAATATTCCAATTTATTTCGGTATCTTAACAGCATAAATCCTTGCTGTTAAGATACCCTTGTATGAATACTATTCCTGAAGAATTACGTGGGCTCACAGCAGAAGAAGTAAGCGCTTCTAAACTCGCACACGGCTCGAATGCATTTTCATTTAAAAGAGAGAATAGCATCCTCAAGACCTTAAAAGATCTTGCTAAGGACCCTATGCTCCTACTTCTTCTTACCGCATCATTAATCTATTTCACTCTTGGGGACATAGGTGATGGTCTTTTTCTTTGTGGTGCAGTCATTTTTCAAACATCTATTTCCCTTTATCAATCCAAGCGAAGCAAGAATGCTCTGGATAAATTAAAACAATACTCACAACCGAACAGCAAAGTCATCCGTGACTCGAAGATCATAGAAATCAAAAGCGAAGAAATAGTCGTCGACGATCTAATCGTTGTGGAAGAAGGAGCGCTCATACCTGCGGATGGAATGATTGTTCAATCTAATGATTTTGAAGTCAGCGAAGCTGTTGTAACAGGAGAGTCACTGCCCGTCAACAAATCAATGGAGGCTGACCAGAATGAATTATTCAGCGGAACAACTGTTATATCTGGTTCAGCCATTTTTAGAGTCACTAAAATTGGCAATCAAACCAAGATTGGTCAAATCGGAAAATCATTAGAATCAATAGAGGAAATCAAAACTCCTCTTGAATTAAAGATTGGAGATTTTGTAAAAAAAATGGCGCTACTCGGCGCCGCAGTGTTCCTGCTCGTATGGGGCATCAATTATTTTAATACGCGAGAAATACTCTCTAGTCTGCTCTATTCCCTCACGCTTGCGATGAGCATTTTGCCAGAGGAAATACCTGTTGCATTCACCACCTTTATGGCGCTTGGTGCTTGGCGATTAATGAAAATGGGGGTTGTCGTAAAACAAATGAAAACCGTCGAAACACTCGGAAGTGCTACAGTAATTTGCACTGATAAGACAGGAACAATTACTGAAAATAAAATGGAGGTAGTTGAAATATACTGCTACTCCAGCAATGAAGTATTAAGGATAGATCAAGAGCTTTCAGAAGCGGCGAATTTATTGCTCGAAACTTCAATGTGGGCAAGCGAACCAATGCCATTCGACCCCATGGAAATTGCTCTACACAAGATCTACGGTAATAAAACAAAGTTAGACCTGCGGCCCGACTATCAGCTCATTCATGAATACAAATTAGAAGGTAAGCCACCAATGATGACGCATGTTTTTGAAAACAAAAAAGGCGATCGAATTATTGCTGCAAAAGGTGCTCCCGAAGCTTTCTTCCAACTGCTTTCTTTAGACGACCAAAGTCTTGCAAAAATTAAAGATGCTATGACCTCCATGGCGTCAAAGGGCTATCGCATCTTAGGTGTGGGAAAAAGTGACTTCCGCGATCAAAACTTCCCTCCTCTTCAAACTGAGCTACCTTTTACTTTCCTAGGCCTGGTTGCGTTTTACGACCCTCCAAAATCAAACATCAGCGAAGTCTTAAAGTCATTCTACAAGGCCGGAATTGAAGTCAAAATCATCACAGGCGACAATGCTCTTACTACACAATCTATCGCAAAGCAAATCGAATTTAAAGGATGGGAAAATAGTATTGATGGAGAAGAACTGATGAAGCTTGATGAAAACGCTTTTAAAAAATGCGTAGCCGAAACAAGTATTTTCACACGCATGTTTCCCGAAGCAAAATTAAAAATCATCAATACTCTAAAAGATAATCAACAGATAGTTGCAATGACTGGCGACGGAGTGAATGATGGTCCTGCGTTAAAAGCAGCGCACATCGGGATTTCGATGGGCAGCAACGGAACTGAAATCGCTAAGCAATCATCGAGTTTGATATTACTTGAAAATGATCTTTCCAAAATGGTTGATGCCATTGCGATGGGAAGAAAAATTTATTCGAATCTAAAAAAAGCAATTCAATACATCATCTCAATTCATATACCCATCATACTCATCGTTCTTATTCCCCTTGCTCTTGACTGGACATTTACACATATTTTTTCTCCTATTCATATCATTTTTCTTGAGGTAATTATGGGGCCTACATGTTCCATTATTTATGAAAATGAGCCAATGGAAGCCAATGCTATGTCACAAAAGCCTAAGCCTTTATCCAGTACCTTTTTTAATTGGAAAGAGCTCTGGATTAGTATCATTCAAGGCCTTGTCATTACTGTAGGAACACTTTTTATTTATCGAAGAGGAATAGCGAATGACTTCTCTGAAAGTGTTATCAGAACAACAGTGTTTGCCACACTCATCACAGCGAACATTGGATTGACATTAGTAAATCGTTCAACATTCTTCTCTGTGTGGACAACGTTGAAATATAAGAACCGCATGGTGTTCTATATCATTGCAATAACGATAATCGTGTGTGCTATCATCTTATATATTCCTGCCGTAAATCAGTTCTTTGAATTCACTATTCTTCCCTTTTATGAATTACTCATTTGTATAGGTATTGGCTTGACTTCAGTACTTTGGATAGAGCTGTATAAATATACTTTGAGAAAAAAATCTATTAAAAAACAAAACCTCTGAAAACCTTATTTCCAAAAGGTTCTCAGAGGCTTGTGTGGTTAGTTAGGGTGTGTATTCAGACGATACCGATTACATGTATCGGCACAAGAACTTATTAAAATCGTGACGTAAATCGGTGATGATTTTTTCCAATACTTGATAGCGTTCGCGCATATTATCATGCTCTGCTAATGTGTGATTGGATAAATGTTGCGCAAGACGATCTGCGTCTGCATTCATGTGCTTCTCGTGTTCGTGCACATCATGCGCAAGAACATCGAGATTATCATTCTGAAGAATAAACTGATTTTGATAATGCTCCACATCTGCCTTGACTTCAGGCTTGGAATTCTTAAGAGAGACTTCGGCCAATCTATTTTTTAGAATGCTAATTTCCTCTTTGTAAAAGCTGATGGCTCTAAGCCAATCCGCATACTCTGATGTGATGTGAGAGATGTGATAAAGGGTCTGTGTTGCCATGTTGATAGATATTTGTTATACCCAAATCTCCATAGAAACACAGACACCCATCATGACGGCGGTCAGAAAGACCTATGATAACCGTCAACAAAAGAATTATTTCTGTGCGCCTTCGCTAACAGTCTTATCTGCACTTAATGCAGCTTTCTCAACGCGCATACGACCTTGATCCAAAGCCATTACGATATCTTTCTCACCTACTTCTACTACTTTACCGTGGATTCCGCCAACAGTGACTACTTTGTCGCCCACTTGAACTGCTTCTTGGAATTTTTTAGCCTCTTTCATTTTTTTCATCTGAGGACGAATCATGAAAAAGTACATGATCACAAACATACCGCCCATCAAAAGAAGAGGACCAAATCCGCCGCCTTGTTGAGCTTGAAGAATAACTGAATTCATTATTTTAACTTTATAATTATTGCACAAACATACACCGAGAATGGCAAAGTCCCATTATTGGGTTCTCTCCATGTCTATCCCTGGTTTTACCTCTTGCTCGGGAGCTACGCCATTGACTTGCCCTTTCAGTTTGAGATAGGTCGATTTAGGAATTGCATTTGAATTAACTGCTATGGTCTTGGTTATAGAACCTGGGAATCCACTCGAATTGAATTCGATGGTAATCTTACCTGATTCTCCAGGAGCAATGGGGTCTTTTGGCCAGTCTTTCAATGAAGTACAACCACAACTAGGCTTTACGTCAGCAATGAGCAGAGGCGCATCACCCGTATTCTTGAAGTTGTAGGCATATATTACTTTCTCTCCGATGGCGATGGTTCCAAAATCATACTCCTCCTTTTCAAAGGTGATTTTAGGCTGAGGACCATCAATGTCTCCATTGGCAGACTGCGGGAAATTCAAAAGATCTGAAGTGACCTTGCGTTGGTCGCTTTTGCAACCTACAGCACCAAGTGCTACAATCATTACCAATAAAAGAATCTGTTTAAATTTCATGCTATAAAGATCATTATTTGTAGGACTCTCAACTCAAATCCATGTCCCAACAATTCAGAAATATTGCAAGTCCAGCTTATTAATAATCGGTGTCTTTATAAGATCCATCGAAATCATCAGCATCAAAGAATTCACCACCCTCGCCAAACATGTCATCCTCATCTTCCTCATCCCCGCCCCCACTTGCGTTTCCGTGAAATTCATTGAACTCATCTTGATCGAACTCGCTTCCGAAAAGATCCATTTCCTTAGAGTCCATGGCGGGCGCATCCCCAAAAACCATCGCAACACGAGGGTAAATAGTGCTTGGCTTATCCTTTTTGACTTCCATCAACTCAATATAGAAAATCCACATTCTGAGAAAATCATAGACATATAGCACCTTCTCGGATGGCTGAGTAATCATTTCATTGAGTTTGGTGGTAGCCATACTCAAATTATTCTTCCCCTTTTCTCCACCCATGTCCATGAGAGGAATCTCTAGACCCTTATTCCAATTCTCATCACTCATATAGAAGCTTGCCATCTCTCCCTCTTCAAAATCGAAAGCATCCAATACCGCGCGGTGGAAGGTTTCGAATGTTGCATCGGTTTCAATCTCAATGTCTCGAAACACGTCCTCTTCTGTATCAATGATGACACGGAACTTGTAAATATTTACGTTGCTTAATTTCTTTGCCATGACGAAAAATTGGTCGACAAAATTAAGGTATAAAAATGAAAAACCCCCTTCGAAAATTCGAAGGGGGTTTTTGTATTATTTACAATAAGTATCTTACTTACCGGTGATAACTACTCTGTTTCTCAACACTTCGCCATCTACTTTCATCATTACAGTGTAAGTACCAGCATTCATCTTCTGACCATTTACAACAAACTTGTAAAGTCTTCCGCCGTCTGCCTTACCATTCATCAATGGAAGTACTTCTCTACCTGTCATATCATACACCGCACCGTAAACGATCGCATCTTTTGGAGTGCTAAACTCGAAAGTGAAATCACCATCGGTTGGGTTAGGATAAGTCTGAACGCTGATCAACTGAGGAATCTCAACAGTTACGTGAATAACTTGAGTTTCTACTGTTTCGTTTCCACACTCATCAAGTGCTGTCCAAGTACGGATGATATCGTATGGGCAGAACTCGTTTGTTTGAGTTTGAGTGAAGAAGATCTCAACATCAGTGTCACAGTTGTCTGTTCCGAAGATGTTTGTTGGAACCGCAGGAATCTCAGCATCACAGTAGATAGTTGTTTCTACAGGAACGTTCTCAATTACTGGAGCTTGTGTATCTACCAACTGAATGATCTGAATAAAGATTACTGAGTTTCCACAGTTATCCACCGCCTCATAAGTACGTTGAATGTTTCCGAAGCATCCACCAGAGAACACTAGTTCTTCGATAATGCTCACCTCAACATCATTGTCACAGTTGTCTGTAGCCTGAAGTGTGTATCCAGACAATTCAGAACATTCAATTTGAATCCAAACTGGGTTGTTCACGAATTGTGGAGCAACTTCATCAGTCACAGTGATTACTTGAGTGATGCTAGCTTCATTTCCACATGCATCAATAGCAGTCCATGTGCGAGTGATGGTGTAAGGACAACCAGTGCTAGTTACTTCACTGAATTGAACTGGGATAACACCGTCACAAGTATCAAAGGCTGTGATTACTGGAACTGAAGGAATATCTCCGCACAATACGCTTACACTTGGAGCACTTCCAGAAAGTACTGGAACGGTTGTGTCAACAATTGTAATTGTCTGAGTTGCCATTGCAAAGTTTCCACAATCATCATAAGCACGGTACATGCGAACGATTTGGTATCCACAAGCTAGGTCAACTGTTTCTTCTGTTACGAGGATGTTCACATCTTCAACACAGTTGTCTGTTGCATACACATCAGTGCTGATTGTAGGGATGTCATTACCACACTCGATTGTAACGTCAGCAGGTACATTGTACAATACTGGGTTTGTCAAGTCAGTGATAGTGATCAACTGATCTACCACCAATGTATTCTGACAGTTGTCTGTAGCAGTCCACACACGGTAGATTGCATAGCCACATTCTGCAGGAACAGTACTTTCATTGAAAGTGATATTCAATTCATCGTCGCAGTTGTCAGAGAAAATCGCCTCGAATGAAGGGATAGCATCTCCACACTCAATTACTACGTCAGCTGGCTCTTCTTCAACAGTCGGAGCTGTAGAATCCAACAACCAAATGATTTGATCAAATGTTGAGGTATTTCCACAATCATCTGTTGCAGTATAGATACGGATGATACGACCTTGGCATGATCCTCCGCTTACTAAGAAGTCAACGTAAGTCAATTCTGGAGTCTCATCACAGTTATCTTCTAATGTTACAAGAGTTGCTACATCAGCGTCACACTCAGCCTCGATATCAATGATACCGCTGATTACTGGAGCTTGTGTATCTCTTACTTGAACTGTTTGAGTTACTGTAATCGCATTTCCGCAGTTGTCAGTAGCTGTTACTGAACGAACCACATCGTAACCACATGAATTGATGTTTACTTCTTCGCTAGTTGAAGTGATATCAAGATTCATATCACATGCATCACCAAATGTTGGATTAAATGCTGGGATTGCTTGGTCACACTCTACTTCGATTACTTCTTCTTCTACTGAAGTCAAGTAAGGAGCAGTTGTATCAACAATAGTGATCACTTGTGTAGCTGTTGCTGTGTTACCACATGCGTCTGATACTGTCCAAGTACGAATCACTTCTGAACCACACTCGAATGTGTTAGTTTCAGACGACATTTCAACTTCAAGGTTTTCAGTACAGTTGTCTGTAGCTGTTACGTTAGCCATTGGAAGGTCATCAGAACATTCAATAGTAACGTTAGCAGGTACACCTTCCAACACTGGATCGATCGTATCAATTACGTTGATCACTTGAGTCATAGTAGCTGTGTTGCCACAGTTGTCTACTGCTGTGTAAACTCTTGTGATGCTGTAAGGACAGCCTTCTGTAACCGACTCTTCCATTGTCACTGCAACGTTGTCGTCACAGTTGTCAGATGCAGTTACTACTGCAGCTGCTGGAACCATGTCACACTCTACAGTCATGTTTGACAACATCGTGTCGAACATTGGATCTGTTGTGTCTTGGAAATGGAATGTCAACGTACGAACTGATGTGTTACCACAATCGTCTGTTGCTGTCCATGTGTATACTGTTGTATAGCTGTTTTCGCAAACACCAGGGAAGTCTTGTGAAGAGAACACAAGTTCTACGTTCTCGTCACAGTTGTCTTCTACTGTTGGTGCGATAATGCTTGGCTGAACATTGCACTCTAGTGTTGTCTCAGAATCTTGTCCTGAAATTACTGGTGCTGTTGTATCGATTACTGTAATAGTCTGTGATGCTGTCGCAAAGTTGCCACATACATCTGTTGCAGTCCATGTACGGATGATCTGGTATTGACAATCAACAACTGGCAATGCAACGTCATTCACAGTTACCTCAACCGAAGAACATACATCCGTTGCAGTTACCATTGCTGGTGCTGGGATAGATGAACACTCTACTGTTACGTTTGCTGGAATCACACCGAAGCTTGGTGCTGTTGTATCAACCACGTGAATCACTTGTGTGAAGCTGTAGCTGTTACCACAGTTGTCTACTGCTGTCCATACTTTCTCAACATCATAACCACAATCAGTGATGTTGTTCTCGCCGCTGATTGCAAGGATCGTCAACTCATCATCACATACATCACCAAATACTGGAGCGTCTGTTGGAAGTGGGTTACCACATTCTACAGTTACTTCTGCTACTGGAGATGATACAATGTAAGGTGCAGTTGTATCAACGATAGTGATCACTTGTGTAGCTGTTGCTGTGTTACCACAATCATCAGTTACTGACCATGTGCGAATCACTTGTGAAGAACACTCGCCATCAACTGTCTGAGTATTCATGCTCACTTGAAGTGTCTCGTCACAGTTATCTTCTGCTGTTACAAATGCTGTTGGCAATTGTGAACCACACTCGATAGTTGCGTTAGCTGGAACACCGCTCAATACTGGAGCTGTTGTATCAACTACGTTGATCGTTTGAACCATCACGCTTGTGTTACCACAATTGTCTACCGCTGTGTAAGTACGAGTGATAACATAGTTACATCCTTCTGTCATCGACTCTTCCATTGTCACTGCAACGTTGTCGTCACAGTTGTCAGATGCAGTTACTACTGCAGCTGCTGGAACCATGTCACACTCTACAGTCATGTTTGACAACATCGTGTCGAACATTGGATCTGTTGTGTCTTGGAAATGGAATGTCAACGTACGAACTGATATGTTACCACAATCGTCTGTTGCTGTCCATGTGTATACTGTTGTATAGCTGTTTTCGCAAACACCAGGGAAGTCTTGTGAAGAGAACACAAGTTCTACGTTCTCGTCACAGTTGTCTTCTACTGTTGGTGCGATAATGCTTGGCTGAACATTGCACTCTAGTGTTGTCTCAGAATCTTGTCCTGAAATTACTGGTGCTGTTGTATCAATTACTGTAATAGTCTGTGATGCTGTCGCAAAGTTGCCACATACATCTGTTGCAGTCCATGTGCGGATGATCTGGTATTGACAATCAACAACTGGCAATGCAACGTCATTCACAGTTATCTCAACCGCAGAACATACATCTGTTGCAGTAACCATTGCTGGTGCTGGGATAGATGAACACTCTACTGTTACGTTTGCTGGAATCACACCGAAGCTTGGTGCTGTTGTATCAACCACGTGAATCACTTGTGTGAAGCTGTAGCTGTTACCACAGTTGTCTACTGCTGTCCATACTTTCTCAACATCATAACCACAGTCAGTGATGTTGTTCTCTCCGCTGATTGCAAGGATCGTCAACTCATCATCACATACATCACCAAATACTGGAGCGTCTGTTGGAAGTGGGTTACCACACTCTACAGTTACTTCTGCTACTGGAGATGATACAATGTAAGGTGCAGTTGTATCAACGATAGTGATCACTTGTGTAGCTGTTGCTGTGTTACCACAATCATCAGTTACTGACCATGTGCGAATCACTTGTGAAGAACACTCGCCATCAACTGTCTGAGTATTCATGCTCACTTGAAGTGTCTCGTCACAGTTATCTTCTGCTGTTACAAATGCTGTTGGCAATTGTGAACCACACTCGATTGTTGCATTAGCTGGAACACCGCTCAATACAGGAGCTGTTGTATCAACTACGTTGATCGTTTGAACCATCACGCTTGTGTTACCACAATTGTCTACCGCTGTGTAAGTACGAGTGATAACATAGTTACATCCTTCTGTCATCGACTCTTCCATTGTTACTGCAACGTTGTCGTCACAGTTGTCAGATGCAGTTACTACTGCAGCTGCTGGAACCATGTCACACTCTACAGTCATGTTTGACAACATCGTGTCGAACATTGGATCTGTTGTGTCTTGGAAATGGAATGTCAACGTACGAACTGATATGTTACCACAATCGTCTGTTGCTGTCCATGTGTATACTGTTGTATAGCTGTTTTCGCAAACACCAGGGAAGTCTTGTGAAGAGAACACAAGTTCTACGTTCTCGTCACAGTTGTCTTCTACTGTTGGTGCGATAATGCTTGGCTGAACATTGCACTCTAGTGTTGTCTCAGAATCTTGTCCTGAAATTACTGGTGCTGTTGTATCAATTACTGTAATAGTCTGTGATGCTGTCGCAAAGTTGCCACATACATCTGTTGCAGTCCATGTGCGGATGATCTGGTATTGACAATCAACAACTGGCAATGCAACGTCATTCACAGTTACCTCAACCTCAGAGCATACATCTGTTGCAGTTACCATTGCTGGTGCTGGGATAGATGAACACTCTACTGTTACGTTTGCTGGAATCACACCGAAGCTTGGTGCTGTTGTATCAACCACATGAATCACTTGTGTGAAGCTGTAGCTGTTACCACAGTTGTCCACTGCTGTCCATACTTTCTCAACATCATAACCACAATCAGTGATGTTGTTCTCGCCGCTGATCGCAAGGATCGTCAACTCATCATCACATACATCACCAAATACTGGAGCGTCTGTTGGAAGTGGGTTACCACATTCTACAGTTACTTCTGCTACTGGAGATGATACAATGTATGGAGCAGTTGTATCAACGATAGTGATCACTTGTGTAGCTGTTGCTGTGTTACCACAATCATCAGTTACTGACCATGTGCGAATCACTTGTGAAGAACACTCGCCATCAACTGTCTGAGTATTCATGCTCACTTGAAGTGTCTCGTCACAGTTGTCTTCTGCTGTTACAAATGCTGTTGGCATTTGTGAACCACACTCGATAGTTGCGTTAGCTGGAACACCGCTCAATACTGGAGCTGTTGTATCAACTACATTGATTGTTTGAACCATCACGCTTGTGTTACCACAATTGTCTACCGCTGTGTAAGTACGAGTGATAACATAGTTACATCCTTCTGTCATCGACTCTTCCATTGTCACTGCAACGTTGTCGTCACAGTTGTCAGATGCAGTTACTACTGCAGCTGCTGGAACCATGTCACACTCTACTGTCATGTTTGACAACATCGTGTCGAACATTGGATCTGTTGTGTCTTGGAAATGGAACGTCAACGTACGAACTGATGTGTTACCACAATCGTCTGTTGCTGTCCATGTGTATACTGTTGTATAGCTGTTTTCGCAAACACCAGGGAAGTCTTGTGAAGAGAACACAAGTTCTACGTTCTCGTCACAGTTGTCTTCTACTGTTGGTGCGATGATGCTTGGCTGAACATTGCACTCTAGTGTTGTCTCAGAATCTTGTCCTGAAATCACTGGTGCTGTTGTATCGATTACTGTAAT